>JARGPJ010000021.1 GCA_029212615.1 Verrucomicrobiales bacterium | reverse complement strand
AACGAATTGCAACGCTCCAAATTTCAGAGGGGACCTGTTTCAGTGATTGGCGGCTATGGTTCCTTCCCCTAAGTTGAACCAACTATGAAACTGCGTTGCGCTTCCATTTCTCTGTTTCTCCCGCTCATTACCCTGACCATCGTCGAAGCAGGCGATACGAAACCGTTTCAGGGAAAGACCCACCTCATCCCCGGTCTCATTGAGGCGGAGCACTGGGACGAAGGCGCTGCCGGAGTCGCCTATTCCGATGTGGATCCCGAAAACAAAGGTGAAGCCTATCGCGAAGTCACCGAAGTCGATATCGAGAAACGTTCCGACGCTTCCAACGGTCACGGAATCGGATGGACCAAAGCAGGCGAATGGCTCATCTACACCGTGGAGGTAAAGGAATCCGGGACCTACTGCATTGAGATGCCGGTCGCGTCGAAAAAGAAAGGCGGAGAATTCATGATCGAATTCAACGGGGAGGACGTCACCGGCGAAATCTCCGTCCCCGATACCGGCGCGTGGACAAAGCTGGAGATGCTGACCCACAAGGACGTAAAATTGGAAGCAGGGACCTATCAAATGAAGGTGACCATGCTGAGGGAAGGGCCATCGACGAGCATTGCGGACATCGACTACTTCAAGTTCGTGAAGCAGTAGGCCTCGCTACGAATCAGAATCCCCGCCCGAATTTCGAATCGGGTGAGGGAGAACACCCTTCAGTTCGAGAGCTGAATCTCAATCCGGCGATTGGCAGCCCTGGCTTCTGAAGAAGTTCCCTCCACAATCGGTTTTGTGCCCGCGTAGCCAATCGTCTCGACACGCGAAGGATCGATACCATTCATCGCCAGGTAAAGCTTTGCCTCATCCGCTCGCGCTTCGGAAAGAGCCTGATCGTAGCTCTTGTTGGCGTCCGTGTGGCCTTCAATCAGGATCTTGGCATTCGGATTCTCATTCAGGTAGCTCAGCACTTTGTCGAGCTCAGCATGCGACCCCGGCGACAACTGGGAAGACAAGGACGCAAAATTGATCGACTCGAGGCCCAATTTCTCCGTCAGCGATACGGGAGCCGCATAACCCGGGACGTAATCCCCAAACACTCTCTTCCGGGCCTCCGCGCTCAGGCCGTTCAAGAGCAGGGACAACTTCTCGCTGTACTCTGCGTAATTTTCTCTCGGTCTCCCGCTGTCGTGGGAGATGTGTGAAGCAATTAAATCACCCGTAAATTGAGCAGATGAAAACGTACATCCCAGAAGCAGGATTCCTGCGAAAATTGAGAGCTTCCTTATCCATAAGGACGTCATACTCCAATTTTCACTCTTTATTATGGTTTTTCAATTTATTTATTATTTTTATAACCAAGGGCCTGCAGCATCCTGATTCTTCGCCCTCCAAGCCAGTGAGGCTGCGAAAACACTATCCAAAGCAATGAATCGCAGGATTGTTTTTGGTAGGATAGAAATTCCCGATGAGAACACCCCCAATGCCCCTTTCCCTGACAACAATTACACTGGTATTCGCCAGCCTCTCCCTATCTCTCCCTGCCGGGGGCGAAGAAAACTTCGGAACGTTGATTTTCGAAGACCGCTTTGAGAGAAACGAGTCGCAGGAAGCAAAAGATGAACCCGGCAACGGATGGACGACCAGCAGTGACAAGACCGCGAAGGGCTACAAGCAAGTCGACCTTCGTGACGGGGCCGTCTACATCTACACCCATGCCGAGGCCAACCACGCGACGTCCTTCCGACATGAATTTGCATTTCAGGACGGGACGATCGGACTTCGCTTCCAACTGGAGGACAAAGCTGATTCAGTAATGCTGAACTTCGCCGACCTCGGTCTCAAGTCCGTTCACGCTGGCCACCTCTTCAAGGTTCTCATCGGGACGTCAAGCGTCCTCATCACCGACCAGAAAACCGGGGAAATGAATCTGGAGGTTCGCAACGCAAGAAAGGCGGGAACCCTGACCGAAGCGCAGAAAAAATCTCTGGCCGGGAAATCGAAGCGATTCAGCCATCCCTTGAAAACGAATGCATGGCATCAGGTTTTTGTGACCGTAAAAGGTGACGCGCTCACCTGCCGAATCAATGGAGAGGAAATCGGCACGTTTTCCTCCGAAGGGTTTGCCCACGAAACAAAGACGCTCTTGCGCCTTCTCATTGCAAAAAATGCCTTTATTGATGATGTGAAAATCTGGAGACTGCGATAATGCCACGCTACGTTTTTCCCCTTCTGCTCTTTCTCTGTGCCGCGCCATCTCTGGGTGAGTCGCAGTCCGCTCTGCGCCCCAACATCCTTTACATTCTCGCTGATGATCTCGGTTTCAGCGATCTCGGTTGTTTTGGAGGGGAAATCGAAACTCCCGTTCTCGACACCCTCGCCGAAGGAGGGGTTCGCCTGACACAATTCTACAACACCGGACGGTGCTGCCCGAGTCGGGCGGCGATCCTCTCCGGCCAGTACCCCCACCGGGTCGGGCTTGGTCACATGACCACGAACGACCTCGGTCGACCCGGTTATCGAGGTGTGATCTCGGATGAGGCACAGACCATCGGACAGGCGCTCGCCCCGACCGGATACCGCTCCTTCATTTCCGGCAAATGGCACCTCGGCACTCCCGATCCGACGAAGAACGGCTTCGAAGAATTTTATGGAACGCTCGTCAGCGCAAAGCGGTTCTTCGATCCCGATCATCTCGTCCGTTTTCCCGAAGGACGAAAAGCGCGCGAGTATCCGGAAGACGAATTTTACGCGACCGATGCGGTAACCGATCATGCGATCGACTTTCTCCATCTCGCCCGGGAGACGCCGGAGAAACCCTGGTTTCTCTACCTCGCCTACCATGCCCCCCATTTTCCTCTGCATGCGCCGAAGGAGGAAATCGCCAAGTATGCGGATCGCTATAACGACGGGTGGGACAAACTCCGCGAGGAACGGCTCCAGCGGATGAAGCAACAGGGTATCGTCCCTGACTCAACCCTGTTAAGCCCCCGTTCGACCTGGCAAAACTACGGCGAAACCAAAACGGGAACCAATCCCGCCTGGGACT
>JARGPJ010000016.1 GCA_029212615.1 Verrucomicrobiales bacterium | reverse complement strand
GCTTGTGCTTGTAGAATCCGCAATAGGGGCAGATATGGTGGCAGAAGGGGATGTGAACGTAGAGATGCACCGGCCTGTTGCGTCAGGATTTGGGGGCTGCCCTCACCATCAGGCTCGGGCCGCGTCTGCTTACGACGATAATCGAGGCGCCTTTGGGGATGCTCTCTGCTTCGGCCATGACGTCGTGTTTATCGCCGTCAATGCGGGCGTGTCCGGAGGGGACGAGATCGGTCAGGGCGACTCCGTTTTGTCCAACCAGCCGATTCCGGTCTTCGGGGTTCTTTCCTGATTCCTCGTTCAGGATGAGCTGCTTCGTTCCGGGGAGCCGGTGAAAATATTTCATCCACCATCCGAGTGTCGCGATCCCGAGGATTAGAAGCAGGACCAGCGCAACGACGCCGGCGGTGGGGCCATATTCGATGAAGGTCGTGATGACTGCGCCAACAAGGCAGAGAGCCCCGACGATACCGAGGAGACCTCCGGGAAGGACCAATTCAGCAAGGACCGCGAGGAGGCCGACGGCGATGAGAATAATGATCAGGGTCATGGGGGCGGGGCTTGTTGGAGAGCGTTGCGTGCTGCGTTCTGATATCCTGCCTCAGCCCGATGGAGTGCCGGATCAGGATTTACCGCAGCAATTCTTGTATTTTTTGCCACTACCGCAAGGGCAGGGGTCATTCCGTCCCACTTTGGGCTCTTCGCGTTTGATGGTCTTTGGAATCTGAATCTTCGGTGTGTCGTCGGCAGGCAGCTCGGCGGTGCCTGAGCCGGACGCCAGTTCGGAAAGAACGTCAGGGCGGCTTGTCTGGATACCGCGGAGGACGCTGCCGTAGTTTTCAGGGCGGGTCGTGGTCCGGAAGAGATTGCCGAGAACCTCAATTTTGATGCGGTCCATGAGCCCCACGAAAAGCTCGTAGGCGGCATGCTTGTATTCCACGAGTGGATCCTTCTGCGCGTAGCGATAGTTGCCGATCGATTCGCGGAGGCTGTCCATTTCGTAGAGGTGTTCCTGCCAGAGTTGGTCAATGCTGTGCAGGATCACAAAACGCTCCAGGCCCTCGACCTGCTCAGGGTCTTCGTGCTTCGTTTTGACTTCGTAGGCTGCCTTGACCTGGTCGATGAGGAAATCGAGGTTGTCGTCGGCGCTTCGTGTTTCCAACTTGGCATCGCCCGCGGTAAGGCCGAGAGGGAACTGAGTGTTGAAGGTGTTGAGGGTGTCGGTCGGATTGAGCTGTCCGGTTTCGGCATCGAAGCAATCCTGCAAGAGGGGAGCCATTGCCTCTTCGATGATATCGGTGATGAGGGCATGCGGATCCTCGGTCGTAAGAACATCGTTGCGGTAGCCGTAGACGACACTCCGCTGGTTGTTCATGACGTCGTCGTATTCGAGAATATGCTTCCGTGAAAGGTAGTCGCGTTGCTCGACCTTTTTCTGGGCGTTCTCGACTGACTTGTTGAGCCAGGGGTGCTCAAGCTCCTGGCCCTCTTCGAGGCCGAAGCGATCCATCATCTTGGTCATGCGTTCAGCGGCACCAAACTGCATCATGAGGTCATCCTCGAAGCTGACGTAAAAGACGGACATGCCGGGGTCTCCCTGGCGGGAACAACGACCACGGAGCTGCCGATCGACTCGACGGCTTCTGTGTCGCTCTGTGGCTACGACAAAGAGGCCGCCTTTCTCTGCCACGCCTTCACCGAGTTTAATATCAGTTCCACGACCGGCCATGTTCGTGGCAACGGTAACGGCTCCTGCCTGGCCGGCGCGGGCGACGATCTCCGCTTCCTGAAGGTGAAATTTCGCGTTGAGGACGGAGTGGGGGATTTTCGCCATCTTCAGCATGCGGGCAAGGACCTCAGAGGATTCGACGCTCGCGGTTCCGAGAAGGACAGGTTGTCCTTCGGCGTGACGCTCGCGAACCAGGTCAATGACGGCCTTGAACTTCTCACGCTGAGTTTTGAAAATTTTGTCGTTGAGATCTTTACGGGCGATGGGGCGGTTTGTCGGAACGACAAGGACTTCCAGTTTGTAAATATCGTGAAATTCCGCCGCTTCGGTTTCCGCGGTCCCGGTCATGCCGCCGAGTTTTTCGTAGAGACGGAAGTAGTTTTGAATCGTGATCGACGCGTAAGTTTGTGTTTCACCTTCGATGGTGACGCCTTCCTTCGCCTCGACGGCCTGGTGGAGGCCGTCCGACCAGCGCCGGCCCGCCATTTTCCGTCCTGTATTCTCGTCGACGATCATGACTTTGTTGTCTTCGACAACGTAGTGCACGTCCTTCTCATAGAGGGTGTAGGCCCGCATGAGCTGAGAGATGGTGTGCATCTTCTCGGCCTGGGCTGCCATTTGCTGTTGAAGCTCGGTCTTCTTCTTCGCTTTTTCCGCGTCAGAGAGAGCGTTGTCTCCGTCGATCGTCGAGAAAGCTTCCGAGAGATCAGGCAGGACAAAAGCCTCCGGATCATTGGGGCTGAGAAACTGGCGCCCTTTTTCGGTCAGTTCAGCTTCATGCTGTTTGGGGTCGAGAGTGAAATAAAGTTCTTCCTTCAGCGCAAACAGTGCGGTCTTCTGAGGATCGCGATAAAATTCGAGCTCGGCCTTTTCCATGGCCCGCCTGATTTCGGCACTCTCCATGGCACGGAGGAGGCCCCGGTTGCGGGGCATACCGAGTTTCAGCTTAAAAAAGATGGTTCCAGCTTCGGCAGTATTTCCGGCGTCGAACTCCTTTTTAGCCTCTTGCGCCAGTTCGTTACAGAGGGCGGTTTGTTTGCGATAGAGACCCTGGATCTGAGCTTTGTAGTTATCGAATTGCTGGTCCTGGCGAACGGTGACGGGACCGGAAATAATGAGGGGGGTCCGTGCTTCATCGACGAGGACGGAGTCGACCTCATCGATGAGGGAGAAGTAGTGGTTTCGCTGCACCTGCTGCTCCGCTTCCTGCGTCATGCCGTTGTCGCGCAGATAGTCGAAGCCGAACTCGCTTGCGGTTCCGTAGGTGATGTCTTTTTGGTACATCTCCTTACGGCTCGGGCCGCGCTGATCGTTCTGAATACAGCCGACCGTGAGGCCGAGCCACTCGAAGAGGTATCCCATCCACTCCGAGTCACGGCGGGCGAGGTAGTCGTTCACGGTGATGACATGAACGCCCATTCCAGTGAGAGCGTTGAGATAGACGGGGAGAGTGGCGACGAGGGTCTTACCTTCACCGGTCGCCATCTCGGCAATCATCCCGCGGTGGAGACCGATGCCTCCGATGAGCTGGACGTCGAAGTGGACCATTTGCCATTTCACGGGGTGATCGCAGACATTCCACTCCTGACCACAGAGGCGGCGGGCAGTGTTTTTGACGACAGCGTAGGCTTCGGGAAGAATTTCGTCGAGATAGGCAGCTCGTGCGGCGGGAAACTTTTCTTTCAGTTCAGCAAAAAGGCGCTGAGCAACGAGGATCTGTTCGATGACTGCTTCGTTCTCGAGCTTCGTCACGTCGTCAGGTTTTGTGAAGCCGTCGGCATCGCGGAATTCATCGGCCAGTTTGTTGAAGCGCTCAGCCCAGGCGCTGAGAGTTTCTCGGTTTTCATCGCCGGAACGAGTCTTCAGCATGCGCTCGCTGAATGAGGTAACGCGAAGGTCGTAACGGCTGAGATGATCCTTCCAGGCGGCTGTCTTGTCCTTGAGGACCTGATCCGGTTCATTCTGAAGCTGTTTTTCGATCTCGTTGATGCGCTCGACAAGGGGCGCAGCCTTTTTAAGGACGCGCTGATTGCGGCTGCCAACGATGAGTTTAAGAATGAACTTAAGCATAGTCTGAAATTGGGGGAAAATTAAGGGATCGAGAGTATACGGTATTTCGGACTTTTTTCAGTCACTTTTGCCGTATGGAAAACGGGGCGGAGAATCCGCTCAGGAATGACGGCGAATAAACTCGTCGGCGAGAGCACGGTAGGCGACGGCGCCGGAGCAGCTCGGGGCGTAGTCGATGATCGTTTGCCCATAGCTGGGTGCCTCGCCAAGCCTGATGTTGCGGGGAACAATAGTTTCGTAGGTGACTTCAGGGAAATACTCCCGGACATCATTGATCACCATCGCGGAGAGATTTGTCCGGCTGTCTGCCATCGTCATGACGATTCCTTCGAGGACAACATCTGAGTTGGCGCCGGACTCTTTGATCTGTTGATGAACACCGACGATCTTGGACAGACCTTCGAGACCGAAGTATTCGCATTGAAGAGGGACGATGAGTTCATCCGCGGCCGCGAGAGCTGATGTCATGAGGACGCCGAGAGAGGGCGGGCAATCCATGAGGAGGTAATCAGCCGGGTTGGATTGCTTGAAAGGTTCCAGCAAATTTTTGAGTCGAACGAGGTGATCATCCTCCCTCGCCATTTCGATCTCGCAGCCTGCCAGGTCCATGTCGCAGGGGATCAGGGAGAGATTTTCGTATTTTGACTGAAGAACGAGTTCGGAGACATCGCCGCCTCCAATGAGGTGCTGATAAATACTGGGGTGATCACCGGCAGTAAAGTCGAGGGCGCTCGTCGTATTGGCCTGAGGATCGAGATCGAGCACGATGACCTTGACCCCTCGTTCTGCGAGACAGGCGCCGAGGTTTACAGATGTCGTGGTTTTTCCGACGCCTCCTTTTTGATTGGCGATGGCAATGGTTTTCATGAGGGGAGTGATGGAAACAGAGTGGGCCGGAAAGTTGCCCGATCCTGAGCAAGGCGAAAGGAAAAAAGGGCTACATTTGGTAAAAGTTTCAAAATGACACCGGAATGGCAGGTGGAAAATTCATGACTTGCATTCAGATAGGGGCTTTGGTGTATTGAATTGCTTGAAAATGAGAGTTCAACTTTGGCCGCAGTGTTCGATGAGGCATTCAATTGCAGGTGGAATCAACGCTCTGTTGCTTTTCGGGCTCATTTTCCCCGGTGCCGGGCAGGAAGAGATACCGGAAGACCCGACTCCTGAGCTGGAAGAGTCAGTTGTTGACGGGAACGCGGACGCAGAGTCTTCTCCGGTTGAAGTGGTGGAGACGGAAGAACCGGTTGAGAAATCGATTGAGGAGATCCGTGAAGAAATGTTGGAGCGCGTCGCGGATCAGCTCTCGAAGCGGATGCGCTCATTGAAGGAGCGGGAGAACGCGCTCGAGGTGCGTGAAAAGGCTCTGGGTGAGCGTGAGGATTCTCTCGGTGATCGTGAGCGAATGCTCGGGTCGATGGAAGAGTTAATGCAATTGCGGGAAGAAGTGATCATGAGGCGGGAGAAGCTGCCTCCCCCGCAGGCATGGAACGGTGCTGCTCCGCCCACTCTTTACGGTCGTTATGCCGCAGTCCTGGATGGTAAGACGATGCAGTTCTACCATAAGAAGAATGCGGAAACACGGACGCCGGTAGCGAGTACCCAAAAGCTGGTGACAGCGTTGGTTGTTTGTCACGAAGGTGATCTCGACAGGCTCGTGGAAGTGCCGCGCGAAGTTTATGATGTGGAGCCGACCGTGGTCGGGGTGAAGCCCGGTGAAACCTACACGCGGCGCCAGCTTCTTACCTCGCTTCTCGTGAAAAGCGGCAATGATATTGCGGCGACACTTGCGATTGATAATGCCGGCTCAATTGAGGCATTTGCTGAGAAGATGAATATTTTTGCAAAATACATCGGGATGAAGGACTCCCATTTTGTGAATCCGCACGGACTTCCCGCTGAGGGTCAATATTCCAACGCGCGTGATATTGCGATTGCCGCCTACGAAGCCTATCAGGTTCCGGACATTCGCGAGATGGTTTGCAAGGTGACCTATGAGTTTGTCTTCAACAGTGGTGACGTCCGGATGTTATACAACACCAATAAAGTCCTGAGCTCCTTTGAAGGCTGTAACGGGATGAAGACGGGATTCACCTACGCGGCGGGAAACTGCCTTGTTTCCAGCGCAAGCGTCGACGGAAAGGACCGTATTTCGGTTGTCATAAAAAGCGCCCGACCTCAAGTGTGGGAAGATAGTAAGAAGCTGCTGGAGTGGTCCTTAGGCCTCGAGATGCAGGGTCCGCTTGGGACGGATCTTGCACTGGTCAGGTAAGCCCGGGATGCTTCTGAAAACCCTCAGGAGTTCAGGCTAACGGCAGCAGCGTCTTCAAGCGCCTCAAGAATAGAGCGCTTCACGTCGTCGAGTGAAATGGGCTTGGCGACGAATCCGTTCATGCCTACTGAGAGGCATGAATCGCGGACCCCGGCGAGTGCATGGCCGGTCATTGCGATAATGACAGGCTGTCGCTCGAGGGAGAAATTTTTGCGGATGGCTTCAGTAGCATCGAGGCCTCCCATGACAGGCATTTGCAGATCCATGAAAACCAGATCGATGTCTCCCTTTGAGACGCGCTCGACTCCTTTGCCGCCATGGTTCGCAAATTCGATATTGGTGTAACCCAGTTTCTCAAGCACCATCCCCGCAATCTTCTGGTTCATGAGGACGTCTTCGACAATGAGAATGCGGGCGGGAAAGCGTTTCGCAAAATTTTCGCCTTTGATAGAATTCGCATCGTCCGGTTTCTCGAAATTCGTTTCGCAGATTTCGATTCCGCGCTTCCGTTGAACCATGGAGACAGAGTCTTTCAGCAGTTTCAGCTCGGAGACTGGTTTGTAAAGCGTGCGGATGAGAGGGAACTGATCTTCGTCAATACGAATGCTGCTTTCCCCGATGCTCGACAGGAAGATGGCAGGAATTTGGTGGTTGATCAGTTCTCCTGCGAATTTCTTCATGTTCTCCTCGTGTTCCATCGCCATTGGATCGGCGATGACGAGATCGGGTGCTTTTGCGGCGATGTGTTGTGCCAGATCGGGAGTGAAGTGTTTAGCGGACTGAACGGTTACCCGCCAACCTTCGAGGTAGGTTCGGAGCAGGGAGCCGAGAGCCGCGTTCCGGGTCAGTAGGACACACGAAATACCATGGAGTGGTTTCTGATTTTCAATCTGGTGTTGCGGTTTGATCGTGCCCTGCTGAGGAACCTCGCGGAAAGGTATATCGAAAAAGAACTCTGAGCCGATGCCCAGCTCGCTTTTCACACCGAGAGATCCGCCGAAGATATGGCAAAGTTTGCGGCTGATGGCGAGACCCAGTCCGGTGCCACCGAAGCGCCGGGTCGTAGAAGCATCCGCCTGAGTGAAGGCGTCGAAAATTTTGTTCTGATTCTCTTCAGCAATTCCGATTCCTGAATCTTTGACAGAGACCTGGATCATCGCCTCACTGCCGGTCTTAGTCTCACGTGACGACATGCAGGCGGTGATGATCACTTCGCCTTTGTGAGTGAACTTCATCGCGTTGCCAACGAGATTGACGAGAACCTGTTTGATTCGTTCGCGGTCGCCGAAGATGAGTGTGGGTACGCGTTTCTCGATGAAGTAGATCAATTCGATTTGGCTCTCCGCAGCATAGTAGGCGAACATTTCGATGGTTTCTTCGATCAACTGGGTGAGATCGACGGAGTCATTTTCGAGTTCCATTTTCTCTGACTCAAGTTTTGAGAAATCGAGAACGTCGTTGATGAGGTGAACCAGCGACTGCCCGCTGGAACGCATGATCTGGACAAGCTCTTTCTGCTCGCTGGTGAGAGGCGTCTCGATGAGAAGACTCGTCGTCCCGATGATTCCGTTCATGGGCGTGCGAATCTCGTGACTCATGTTGGCGAGGAAGTCGGATTTGGCATCCTGAGCTACCTCTGCCTGCTGTTTGGCGATCTGAATCTCCTTGATCGAATCTTCAAACTGCGTGGTTGTCCTCCTGAGGCTTTCCGCCATCAGGTTGAAGCTGGTGTGAATTTTTTCGATCTCGGGAGGTCCCGCTTCTTTCAGGCGATAGTCGTAGCGCCCTTCACTCACTGTTTTCATGCCCTCGGAAAGGCCGTTGAGGCGTTTCGAGAACCAGGTTCCCATGAAAATGAGAGAGATGAGGAGAGGGACGATGCCGATGAGAGGGAAGAAGTGACGGAGTTCGAGGATATTGGTGATCCTGAGAAACTTCGAGCTGACGAGTGATTCGGTTCCGATGTAGTAGGTCTCTCCAGCTACTTTCGTGGGGAAAATTGCCCGCAAGGTGGTCGGACGCGCGTTTGAATTGCCAAAGCTGGAACGCAAACTGTTCGTTGCCGCGCCGAGGTCTTCGAGGTCTCCTGCGAGACCCTTCATGATGGGCCGCCCTGTCGTTGTTGCATCAAGGAGAATGGAAGGGAGTGCGGTTTCGTCGTCTTCTATAAATGTTTTCGTCTCGTGGTTGAAGGCGACAACCGGGCCACCTCCGTTTGCGTCGAGAGAGTAGATTCGAAGTCTCGCCGCAGGAAACACCGAAAGTGTGTAGTTGACTGCTTCGAGATAATCCTGGACCTCGCCAACACCCTGCGGGTCGTTGTTCTTCAGGTGATCGAGCTGCTTTTGAGTCAAGCGCTGAGAAAATTCCGCCGCTTTCGAATAGAAATCCGCGTTCAGGTTTTTTTTCTCGTTTTTCAGCTCGTGAAGATAGGTGATACCAATACCCAGGAATGCGCCAGCAGCCGCCATGAGGAGGCTGGCACACAACAAAGTGAAACCTAGAGATGGTTTTCGGGATCGCATTGGGCTTAATATCGCGCGCAAAAGTTTCCATTCAATATAAATTTAATAAAAATCATACCGAAAAGAGTCCATCAATTACTTGAACCTCCAAGGCTGTTGAATTAGCATCTACGCCCTCCCAAATCGCGCGGTTAGCTCAGGGGTAGAGCACATCGTTCACACCGATGGGGTCACTGGTTCAAATCCAGTATCGCGCATTTTTGGCTGCTGCCTCCGGCAGGCGCAATCGGGCACTTTGAATGGTATTTCTCCGACAGTTGTCGCCAACTGCCTTTCTCAAAGTATTTAGAAAAAGACGGCTCCGACCCAGGCAATGACGAGACTGAATCCAGCCGCCCATGCCATTTGCCGCAGGCAGAGTTTCGCGGCAAAGGCCCATCGCATTTCGCGTCCAATCGTGTAGAGCGTGACGAGACAGGGTAGGAGCACTCCCGCCAGATACACAGCGGTAAGAACTTGCGCCGGCGTCTCGAGCCCGACTTTCAAAGCGCCCCGGTCACTGTCGAGAAGACCGATCGCAAGCCCGTCTTTACGGATCGAACCGAGGACGACAGCGGTGGCGGCTTCGCCGGGCAATCCAAAGAGAGCCATGACCGGGGAAAGAGCTTTCGCAAACCAGTCGAGAACGCCGAGGTAGGCGAGGGTGGCAGCAGCGAAGCAGATTCCAATAAAGACCGGTAGAGCCATGATGACGAACTGGTGGAGATTTCCAAGGACTTCCCGCATCATGCTTCTCCAGGAGGGGGCGTGCAGTGGATCAGATTCCGGAAGAAGAAGTGCGTTTGTCGCGAGACGCAGCGCCTTCGGTGTCGTGAACCGGAGGTAGATCAGCGTCGTGAGTGCAAGTACCGCAATATAAACCATCCCCAATCCTGCCAATCCGGCCGCTGCGAAAACGGCCAGGGTCGCGGGGAGCTGATATGAGCAGGCGGATCCAAAGGAAATTGCCGAGACACAGGCACCGCGCGAACAGGAGGTGCAGGCGCGACTGGCAACGATAGCGGGGACGTTGCAGCCAAACCCCATGACGACTCGCACAAGGTCTCGTCCGCCAACGCCAAAGGGACGCAGCCAGGGATGCAAAGCGACTGAGATGCGGTCGATGAGACCGGTAGATTTGTAGAAGGCAAGGATGACCGAGAAAACGAGGATCGTCGGGACGGCGTAGAGCAGGAGAAAGGGAAACATGGAGACGAGGCCGTAGTCGCCCGCGAAGAGAGCTGCGATAAAGTCCGGTCCTTTCTCAACCCATGATTGCAGCGGGGCGATTAGCGACGCCACCGGGTCGAAGAGCCAGTCGGCAAATCGATTCGCCTGGGTCACAGCGATCCCTGCGGGAAGGAGGAGCAGAACAAGGGCGGCGAGGGGGTGCCGGATAAGTTTTTCCACGAGAGTGGCGGCGGTAGTGCGGGCCGGATAGCGGGACGCAATACCAGTGAGATCGGCGCTGTGGAAGGATGCAGGCGAAGTCCTGAGAGCGGTCTTTCTCATTTCGGTAGCGGTCTCATCCCCGAAATCCCGTGCATCGATCAGAAAAACGGGAACGCCGAGCGTTTCGGCAACGTCACGTTTCATTTCCTGTGATTCCCGATCGCTTTCGAGACGATCGGCAAAGGTGAAGACGAGGAAGCCCGGTTTTCCCTCGACGAGAGGGAGGAGTGTCTCGAGGTCCGCCGCGGCGCGATCGGCCCGAACCACGAGCATGACTTGATCTGTCGTCGTGAGGGCATTCAGAGTGGTTCGCGTCGTCTCTGTTTCCGAATCCAGATAAATGCCGGGGGTATCGGCCCATGTCGATTCGTTCCCTGCGTAGGATTCACAGGCGAGGGTGGATCCACGGAAATTCTCCGGCGTGGCGTGGCGTCCACTGAGTCGGGAAAGCAATTGTGTTTTCCCGACGCTTTCGAGTCCGAGAGCGAGGACAATCGGTTGCTCCGTCCGGTTGGCGGCAGGGCGGAAGGGGATGAGGTGGTCTAGACTGGTGATCATGTTAGATGAGTGGGATCGAGCGGTGGGATACGGATCCTCTAGTTGGATCGCATCCACTCGCTGATGCGGGCGATTCGTGTGGGATGCCGCTGATACTGGTTGAGCCAGAGGATGGCCTTCTGAGGTGGGAGAGTAGGCCGCGAGGCAGGGAGACTCGCAAACGCGGTGTAGCTCGCTTTTCTCCAGCTTGTCGAAGTCTCTTCTCCGATCCATTTTTCGTAATCCAGCCACCAGTCGAGAAATCGGAGACTGGCGAAATACAGGTCGAGCGCGGGGCCGCAGTGCAGGGTGTCGGTCGCGTAAACGCCGGGAGGGGGTGGTTCGTTCCCTGAGTGGAGAAAGCAGCGCTTCCTGTTGCGAATGTAGAGGAAATTTGACTCCTCATCTCTCAAGGGCGCGTAGTGACCGGCGCAGGCTCCATGTAGCTCGATAATCCCGTCGTCCCCGAGATTTCTGCGGTAGCAACTCGTACCCTCCAGTCCCCCGGACTTTCTCCTTTCGAATCCGCTTTCGCAGAGCAAGTTTCCCCGGGGATGGAGCACGTCGCGGCCCCAGAAATACATCTGTTGCCCGAGGAGGGTGGTGAAATCCCGAAGCAGGGCCCGAAGGCGTGATACCGGCATATCGTAGAGCTCTTCGGAACTGGAGCGTTTCGCCGGAGTGAAAGGTGAAGAAAAAAGCCTGGTCTTCATCGCTCCTATCGGATTGCTCCCGCGTAGTCTTCCACTGCGGCGGGCGCCGTTTCATGCTCGTTTTCCACGGCACAGGTACAGTCGGTGCAGCAATCGAGATCCTCGATGAGAAAGCCCCGTTCCTGCCATTGCCGGAGTGGTGCCTCCCATTCCCGTCCGAGACGTTCCGCTATTTCCCGCGCAATGATTCCGAATCGACCCCGATACTTGTAGATGAAGCAGAAGATCGACTGGCGGTGTTGCAGCATTGGGCCGCTGTAGAAAAGCCCAGGTAAGGTTGGCGATTCGTCCGCTTCCTCGGTGAAACTCAGTTGTCCGTCGTCGTCGGTGAAGTGGCTCGCGACCGGTCCGAGGCCACCGTTGAAACCGGTGCATAAAATCGGCGGGGTGGAAATCTCGAAAGGTTCACCTTCGCGGTCAAGAATGAGGTAGTCCTGACCTTGTTTAACCACTTCCACGATGTCGGCATCGCGATAGAATCGGATTGTCCCGGGCGCTGTAAGAAAGACATCTTTGAGACGGTCGCGGGTGAAGGGGCTGAGCATCCGGCTGGGATCAGTGCTGTCGTGATGCCATGGCTCACCTCGCGAAAGGAGATGGACAGATTTCCCGGCACGGGCGAGATGAATCGCGGCATCGATTCCGCTCTCGAACCCTCCAATGACAGCATGCTCAACTCCGGGAAGATTTTTCCAGTCTTCCACCTCACTGTTGTGTAGACAGTATTCGCGGCCCCGGATTTCATTGTCATTCGGAAAGAAGAACTCGCCCGCTGCCCAGATTACATGTTGGGCGTAGAACGTTTTTTCCCCGGTTCTGACTTCGAGTCCGCCAATCGACTTTTCCACCGCGGAAACAGTGATGCCGGTTTGGATGTTAAGCTCGTAGTACGTCGAAACCGCCTGCAGGTATTTGGCATATTCCGGGCCTGTGGGATGTTCCGAATGGAGGTAGTCGGCCGGCGAGGTATGAGGCGTGATCGCATTGAGATCCGGCTGTCCGAAGGGATTGGAATGAAATGATGGCGATATCATGCGCATCTGCGCGGGCCACGAAGAAAAGGCTGCGCCGACCTCCCGCCTGTCGAGGGTCAGTATATTTTCGATCCCGCATTCTTTGAGGGCTGCCGCGCAGCCGAGTCCTGCCGGGCCTGCGCCGACGATGATCACGTCTTGAGTGTTGGGGGAGGAAGTCCTGTGCTGAATCATTTAATGCAAACTATTTGCATTAAATGATTTTGCAAGTAGATTGCGTTAAAGTTAAAGCAATCAGAACTCGCATGGTAAATTCACTACAACCCAAACTCCCTGTCACTGTTCTCTCCGGTTTTCTCGGTGCGGGTAAAACAACCTTGCTCAATCATATTCTCCGCAATCGTGACGGGAAAAAAGTCGCTGTCATCGTCAATGACATGAGCGAAGTAAACATTGACGCGGCGCTGGTTCGCTCGGGCGATGCATCGCTTTCTCATGCTGAGGAGAAGATGGTCGAAATGTCGAATGGCTGTATCTGCTGCACCCTTCGCGAGGATCTGCTCATCGAGATCGGAAAGCTCGCGCGTGAGGGCCGTTTTGATTATTTGCTGATCGAATCCACCGGAGTGAGCGAGCCAATGCCGGTGGCGGAGACTTTCACTTTTCGCGATGAAGACGGCAACTCGCTCGGTGATATTTCGGGGATCGACACGATGGTCACGGTTGTTGATGCACTCAATTTTCTCAAAGATTACGAGAGTGTCGATGACCTTCAATCTCGTGGAACAGCCCTGGGCGAGGAGGATGAGCGATCCATCGTCGATCTTCTTGTCGATCAGGTCGAGTTTGCCAATGTGATTCTGGTGAACAAAGTGGATTTGGTTCCACCGGAGGATCTCCGCCGGATCAGGGCGATGATCGGGGCACTTAACCCGAAAGCGAAAGTCTACGAAACGAAGAATGCAGAGGTCGCCCTCGATCAGGTGATGGGAACGGGGCTCTTCGACCTCGCCGAGGCGGAGGAGACAACCGGCTGGCTTGATTCACTCGTCGAGTACACGCCGGAAACCGAAGAATACGGAATCTCCAACTTTGTCTATGAGCGGCGTATCCCGTTTCATCCTGCTCGCCTTTACGAGGTGTTCAGTCGTGAATGGCCGGGGGTGATCCGATCAAAAGGTGTCTTCTGGCTTGCGACACGTTTACAGATGGCCGGCTACTGGTCGCAGGCGGGAGCGATGTGCCAGAACCAGTGCATGGGGTTTTTCTGGGCCGCGGTGCCGAAAGAACATTGGCCTGAGGACCCGGACCAACTCGCCGAAATTGAACGTGTCAGCCAGGGTGAGAATGGGGATTGCCGCCAGGAAATTGTTCTCATCGGTTCAGGCATGGATCGTGAGGCTCTCACTGCGATGCTTGATGCGGCACTTCTCACCGAAGAAGAACTGGCGATAGTGAAAGATGAATGGAAAGTCCGCTTCACCGATCCTTTTCCGGAATGGAATATGGGGATCAATGCTATCGAGTCATGAGCACTGTCAGCTCAATCTTCACCCTTGAAACCGTTCAGGGCGCGGGAGCTGATCTGGTCAGCGGGTTCACTGCTCAGTGCAATCCATTGCCAGGCGACTCCCATTCCCTGCATAGGCGCTTAACTATTTTTTGAATCGAAAGACGAAGGAGGCGATATCATGTCAGACGACGATCCAATCTTCGAACAAGACGGGACAAAAAGGAATGACCGTGTCTTCCGGAGGGAGGGACACCTCGATTTTTTCCAGACTCACGGGAAACGACGGCTTGAAGCTAAACCGGTTTCCGCACCCGGTGAGGGGGAGGCCAGCGGAGATATTCTCGCGATAGTGGAGCAAATGAAAGGCCTGGTAGAGGCGTATGCTGAAACGGCACAGAGGGTCGGTAAGTCCTTCGATGGTCACGTTCTTCGCAGAGTGGTTGATGCGCTGCAACGGGAGTCCTTCGGTGAGCGTGATCCTCTCGAATCTCTTAAGGAAGGGGATGCCACAGAGCAGTTTCTTACTCAGTCTCTCTACGGGGAGCTACTCGAAGTTCCGGTTCCTCTTTCCGGAAACGGCCCTTCCACCTTGGGTCACGACGATTGGACTATCTGTCTCGACTTTCTTATCGATGCCTTTTCGGAACCGACAATATCCAGGTATTATGCCAACTGACATTCAATGGGAATTTGCCTGCCGAACCAGCGTTGAGCAGGTCGAGGAGGGAACCGAACTCGCCCCGAAATTCGATGATAAGGGAGTGATCCCCTGCATCACCCAGCACGCTGAAACCGGGGAGGTTCTCATGTTTGCCTTTATGAACAAAGAGGCTCTCCAATGCACGATTGAAACCGGGCTGGCCCATTACTGGTCGAGATCCCGTGAGAAGCTCTGGAAGAAAGGCGAAACTTCGGGGATGTATCAACACATTGCGGATATTCTGATCGATGACGATCAGGATTGCGTGATCCTCAAAGTTCGACTCACCGCCCCCGATGCCGGAGGCGAAGAGGCCTCCTGTCATGTCGGCTACCGGAGTTGCTTCTATCGGAGAATTACGAATGTCCCGCAAAGTACGTGCCCGGACCTATCTTTCATCGAGTCAGAGAAGTCATTCGATCCCGGCTCTGTTTACGGTGACAGCCCGAATCCGACCCGACTGTGAAAATCCTGCCGAAGGGGGCGGGCGAAGGTGTCGACTGAGCGCTTCGACGAAACCGGAGTGAACAGACTACTTTCTTTCCTTTGTCGGGTCGTAGAAAATTCGAATATCAGCCTCGGTCGTGCCTAGAAGTTCCTGGGCTCGCTTCAGAGCATTCCGCGTTGAAAGGTTCGGATTCTTCGGATTGTTCGCGAAAATATTTTTTCGGCCGATGACTTCGACGGTTCCGGCATTCTTAAGCACACGGTAGACTTCTTTGGTGGCTCCACTGATGATCACGAAACGGTCGTTAGTGTTCAAAAACTGGACCATTTCCTCCAGGGCAACCACGCTCGTGGCGTCGAGGTGGCGGGCGTTCTTCAGTCGCAGGATGATGACTCGCAAATCAGGATCCAGTGATGTCTTCTGAATCTGAGTTCGGAAAAGTTCAGCCGCTCCGAAGAAGAGATCTCCTTCGACATGCACGATAGAGATCGCCGGCATCGGGCGGGAGCGTTTTTCTCCTGCCTCACGGAGTTCCCCCTGTTCCGAAAACTCATACTCAGTGAGGTAAGGGCGACTGGCCGCCCGGAGGTAGAGCATGATCGAGATTCCCACTCCCAGGAAAATGGCAACATTGAGAGGCATCACGAGTGATGCGATAAAGGTCGTGAGAAGGACGGCAGCATCCTGGGAGGTGGCGTAGAGAGAAATACGGATGTGATGGCGATTGATCACCGAAGCGGCAATACACATCACGAGCATCGCAAGGCAGCATTTCGGGACGTGAACCATATAATCACCGAGGAGGAGCAGTCCGGCGACACAGAGCAGTCCGCTGACGATACTGGAGAGCCTCGATACCGCTCCGCTCGAGAAGTTCAGCGCAGAGCGGGTCAGTGAGCCTGAGGCGGGCATTCCGCCGGTAAGTGAAGCGGCGATATTGGCCATGCCGACACTGAGCATGTCCTGGTTCACATCGGGACGGTCTCCGACGCGGCTTGCCAGGGTTTTAGACATCACCGAGTTCTCCAGTGCGGCAAGGAATGCGATCGAAAAGGCGAGACCAATGAGGCGACTGAGATCAGTAAAAATCCCCCGATTGCTAACTTCAGGAAGTCTTGGTTTCAGGTCTGAAATGGCGAAGGCTTCGAAGGTTGCAATTTCCCATTGAGCATAGCGCTGCAGGAAGTAGCAGGCCGTCGAAACAAGAATCAGTGTGATCGCGAAAACCGGGAATTTGGAGAGTTTTCGGTTGAGAAAGAACCAAACGATAAAGGTAACGACGGACAGGGTCAGGGGCTGCCATTTAAGGTGGGTGAATTCAGCGATGGTCCCCTGAAGAATCGTAAAGAAAGTTTTGGGCCCGTCTGAAACTGTCTCAGGCAGTTCAATCCCCAGAACGTGTTTCATCTGGTTTGCGATGATCAGTACTGCTGCGCCGGTAATGTATCCGACGACGACGGAGCGGCTAACGTACTGGACCAGTTCGGCGACGCGAAAGAGAGAGCCAATAGTCAGGAGGATGCCGATGAGAAAGACGAGCATCGGAAGATAAAAAAGCCGGTCCGGTGTGGAAAAGGCGGCAAAACTTGAAAACAGCATGAAGGCTGTCGCATTGGTCGGACCGAGGATGGTGTGCCGCGATCCGGCGAAAAGCGGGGCAACGATGGCGGCAACGGCACCGGAAACGATTCCGTATTGAATGGGAAGATCAGCGATGACCGCGTAGGCCATCCCCTGAGGAAAGGCGAGGAGAGCAACATTCAGGCCTGACATTCCGTCAGCGCGAAGATCTCTCGCCCGATAGTTGGAGAAACTCTTCCGAATGGGGAGGAAATCGATCGAGTTTTCCCCGATAAAGCTACCGATTCGATTTACCAGTCTTCTAAACAGCCAACGATTGCGTCTCCTCATAAAAACACCCCGAGCATTATGGGTTCAGCCTGAACGGATGACAACGGTTAATCCTTCGATTGGAGATGTTTCGATCTGTCGTGGCCGATGTGCTTACTGAGGTCTTCGAGCATCAGGTAGATGCAGGGGACAAGAACCAGAGTAATCACAGTCGCAAAAAGAATTCCAAAACTGAGCGAGACGGCCATGGGGATGAGAAATCGAGCCTGGATGTCAGTTTCGAGAAGCATCGGTGTCAAGCCGGCGAAGGTGGTCAGGGAAGTCAGAAGGATCGGTCGGAAACGTGCTGCTCCGGCTTCCCAGGCGGCATCGTGGACGGATTGTCCCTGCTTTACATGACGGTTCACATAATCAACGAGGACGAGACTGTCGTTCACGACAACCCCGGCGAGGGCGACGATGCCGCACATACTCATGATGCTGAAGTTGAATCCCATGATGAGGTGCCCGATGACGGCACCAACGAGGCCGAAGGGGATCACTGACATCACAATCATTGGCTGAATGTAGGAACGCAAGGGGATCGCCATGAGGATATACATTCCGAGGAGCGCGAGGATCGCCTTGCTTCCCATCTCCTGCACTGATTGTGCCTGATCTTTCTGTTCCCCTTCAAAGCTGTACTGAATCCCGGGGTAGGTTTCGACGATCTTTTCCAGGGCACCTTTTTCGATCGCCGCGAGCGGCTCCTGTCCGGACTTTTCGCGGAACCAGTTCCGTATATTTTCCTTCCAGAGCTGAGAATGGGTTTTTACTTTGCTACCGGCAGTGAGCGCCCGAACCACTTCAGTCGCGTTCGTGCCCAGTGCTTTATCAACGTCCGCGGTAATTCGGATTGCCCGTTGTTGATCGGTTCGCTGGATCGTGGCGTTGCTGCGGCCAAACTCGACCGTGGCGACTTCAGAAAAGGGAACCTCCCCGCCGCCAGGCGTACGGATCTTGATATTTTCAAGGTCAGCAATTGAGGTCCTTTTATTCTGTGGATAGCGGACGAAGACTTCGACTTCATTTTTTCCCCGTTGAAGTCGCTGGATGAGGTCGCCGTAGAATCCCTGGCGAACCTGTCTGGCGACGTCATCGAGGCGAAGTCCAAGCGAAGTGCCACGGGGAAGAATGCTCAGTTTGAGCTCGCGCTTTCCTTCAATGTCCGAGTCCGAGATATCGATGACTCCAGCGAAAGAGGCGAGCGCTTCTTTCGCTTCTGCGGTTGCCATCTCAAGCGACTCGAGGTCATCGCCGACGATTTCGAGGTCGATGGCATTGCCGCCGGCGGCAGATTCTGTGGCAAAAGTGAGTTCGACTGTGCCCGGAATAGGACCGACGAGCTCCCGCCATTTGGAAACGATTTCAACTCCGGTAGCGCTACGCTCTGTCGCCGGCTTTAATTCAATAGTGATTTCACCGAGATTGTTGCCTTTGGGAGGGATTCCGCTGGGAGCCCCCATGCCCTGCACCAGCGGTTGAGCACCAACGCTGGCGAGCATGTGTTTGATGACTCCCTCTCCGTCTTTCGTTTTGAAATGGTCATTGAGCTCAAAGGCCTTCTCTTCGATTTTTCTCACTGCCTTTTCAGTGACTTCATAAGAGACGCCCTGCGCCATTTTGATTTTCGAGTTGATCACGTCAGTCTCTACTTCCGGGAAGAAGACAAATTTAATATGACCGGAACTGATGGTTCCGATCGTGATTAGAAAAACGGCGAGGAAAGCAACGAGGACAAGGTAGCGATTGTGGAGGGCGAGAGAAAGAAGAGGTCTGAAATAGCGACTGACAAATTGTTCGAGTCCATTGGCGAAGAGTTGCTGGAAACGAATGATTGCCCCCGGTTCTTTCTCCTCACTCATCGGCTTTAACAGCGCGAGGTGTGAAGGGAGGATTAGCTTGGACTGGAAGAGGGAAAAGAGAAGTGTCGGGATGACAATTAAGGGGATGTTAGGCCAGATTTTTCCGCTCACTCCGCTGAGTCCCAGCATGGGCGTGAATGCCATTGCCGTAGTAAGAATGCCGAAGATAACGACGATACCGACTTCGTGCGTTCCGCGTGGAGCGGCATCACGGGGATGCTCGCCTCTGCGAATCCGGCTGTAGACATTTTCGCCCACGACGATGGCATCATCGACGACGATACCGAGGACGAGAATGAAGGCGAAAAGCGAGATCATGTTGATCGAGATGCCGGTGTAGGGCATCAGTGCGATTGCCCCGGCGAAGGAGACCGGGATGCCGATGGAAACAAGGAGGGCGAGACTCAGTCTGAGGAACAGTGTCAGGACGAGAGCGACGAGGATTAATCCGAAAATTCCGTTTTTTGCGAGAAGATCGAGTCGTCCGGAAAGATAGAGTGAATCGTCCTTCCAGATTTCGAGAGACACTCCTTCGGGAAGGGTGTCCGGCGCTGTTTCGTAGACATACTTCTTTACGGTTTCGGCGATCTTGATGGTGTCCTCGTTCCCGACACGGAAGACGTTGATAAGAATCGAAGGCTTGCCGTCAAAGCGGGTATCGATGGTGTCTTCTTCGAACCCATCGATGATGGTGGCGAGTTCGCCGAGGAGCACCTGCGAACCGTCAGGGCGGGTGACAACGGGGATGTCCCGGAATTCGTCCGCCGTGTATCGCCGTTGTTCTGTTCGCAAAAGAACTTCGCCGCCGTTGGTTTTAACGGATCCACCCGGAAGGTCCAGTGAGGCGCGTCGCACCGCGTCAGCGACCTGGTCGAAGGTAATATTAAACTGCCTCAGGGTTTGCTCGGAAACTTCGATGGAGATTTCATATTCACGGACGCCGGCAAGCACTGCTTGTGTGACGGGCTGGGCACCGCCTTTGAAGGTTAATAGTCCAGTCCGGACGCGTTCAGCGAGCTCTCTGAGCGTGCGCTCGTCCGTTTCAGCGGACACGGAAATGCTCATGACCTGCGCTTTGATGAGGACTTCCTCAAGAATGGGTTCCTCAGCCTCCTCCGCCAGGTTCTGAATTGCGTCGACCCTGGTCTTAACGTCATCCATGACATTCCTTGGGTTGTATCCGGTCGCGACTTCGACCGTTACGGTGGCATTCCCCTGGTTGGCGTAGGATCGGATTACGTCAATCCCGTCTACATCCTGAATCGCCTCTTCGATGGGGACAATGATACCTTTCTCAACCTCGGTCGGGGTCGCGTTCGGGTAGGGGACGGTCACATTGATTGCATCGATTGATATCTCGGGAAAAATTTCTTTTTTGATCGATGGCCATGTGCCGAAACCGATCACGACAATCAGCAGCATGAGAAAGTTCGCCGCGACATGGTTCCGGCTGAACCAGTAGATCACTCCCGACTCTTTAATTTCGTCACTCACGTTATTCAGAGATTCCGGTGGAGTCCTGCTTTGCGGCGATGACGGCAGGACGTGGATCGACTTTCATTCCGACAATGAAATCCGGTAGTTCGGTTAGGCTGATGCGTTCGCCTTTCTCAATTCCCCCGCTCACGTAGACGAGGTCGCCTTCACGGTGAAGCACACTCACTTCCCTGAAATCGATCCTGTCATCCTCAGTGATGACCACGACTTCGTGTAGATTTCGGAAGGCGCGGAAGGGAATCTTCGCGACATCAGGGAGTGACCGGCTTTGAATCGCGGCGTCGACATAGAGTCCGGGGCGGATCTCAATTCCTTCGTTGTTGATCGCTTCGCCTATCTCAGCAATCAGGTAAAGGGATCGGGTATTGCGATCTATTTCCCCTTCGGTTCGGACGATCTCGGCGTGCCAGCGCCGCACTTGTCCGGCTGCCTCTGCGCGAACTTCGGCTGTTCCTTTCGGCTTTCCCTGTAGCGAGCCCGGGAGAAAGGCGGCCTCGTCGACTGATACGGGAAGGCGCACTTCAAAGGGGCTTACCGCGTAGACTTCGGCGACGCTTGCGCCCGGGGTGAGGTAGCTTCCAAGTTCCGTTGAAGTTATCGAAATAACGCAATCGTAGGGGGCCCGAATCGTTGAACGGTCGAGGTCATTTTGGGCTTTTGCGAGCGCGGCGACTGACGACTCAATCCGGGCGCGAGCACTCTTGAGTTGGGGTTTTCGGGCGAGAAGAGGAGTGGGATCCCCGCTTCGTCCCAATTTTTTCCAGTCCCTTAAGGCCTGTTCAGCCCTGGCTTCCTCTGAAGCCAGGTTGGCTTCGGCGTCAGCGACGGCACTTGCTGCCTGCGCGACAGCGGCTTCGTAGTCAGTCGGGTCAATCCTGATGAGGACATCTCCCTCTTCGAGTTGTTCACCCGATTCAAAAGAGGGGGAGACTTCGATTACTTTTCCGGCAACTTCCGCGGAGAGCCGGGTGCGCCGGTCGGCTTCGACAATCCCCTGTGAGGTGAGCTCGAATGTCTCTGTCCCGATGTCCACGGTCAGGAACTCCACCGCTGGCAGGTTCTCTTTATCCTCCGTTTGTGCTGCTTCGGGACGAGTGATCCAGAGAATGATAGTAAACGCGATCGCACCGAGAAAGATTCCGGCGCCGATGATGACTCTGATAAATCGTTTCATGATTCAGTCTCCTTCGGGAGAGGGGGAGGATCGTAAGCCCGGAAGCTGCCTCCCAGGGCAAGATACAGGTCGACGCGGTTCTCGAGTCGGAGACGACGAACCGAGAGGAGCTGGGAGCGGGCGGTGAACTCCTGCTGCTGGGCGGCGAGAACGGTGAGAATGTCACCGGTCCCGGTTTCAAATTCGTCCCGGGCTCTTTCGTAAGCTGAAGAAGTGAGGCGCGCCGTCCGGATGAGGGCGGTGACACGATTGGTGAGAAACTCTTCCGAGGCGAGGGCGTTCTCAACTTCGGAGAAGGCGGTGAGAGCTGCCTGCTCAAATTCAGTTGCGGCGAGTTGCAATTCCGCTTCTCTCCTCGAAACATTGGCGCGCAAGCGGCCGCCCTGAAGAATAGGTTGAGCCAGATTCCCGGCGACACTCCAGACCGAAAATCCACTGTCCAGAATATCGCTGATGTCTTCACTTGTGGTGCCAAAACTGCTCGTGAGTCCGATCGCCGGGAGAAGTGATTTCTTCGCCTCCATGACTCGTTCATCCGCTGCTGCGATACGCCTTTCTGCAGCGGCGAGATCGGGTCGACGTTCGAGGAGGGCCGAGGGAAGGTCGGCGGGCACTTTTGCCGGAAAATCGGGGAGACGTGCAGATTTGCCTGCCTGTCCCGCGGGATAGCTTCCGGCGAGGACCTCGAGTTGGCGGGAAGTTCGCTGGGCGAGGTCGAGCTGGGTTTGGAGTGATTCACGGGCGCGTGAAACGTCTGCGGAGGAAAGGAGAAGTTCGGAGGCGAAGTTTCGACCGTTTTCCTCGATTCCGGATTCGAAGCGATCACGAAGGAGGCTTTCCGTGCCGGAAAATGTTCGGATTGTTGCTTCCGTGAGTGCCACCTGGTCTTTCGCTTCAGCGAGGGCAAACCAGGCTTTTGCAGCTTGACCGGCGAGAGATAATTCTGCAGTGGCACTGTCATATCGGGAGGCTTCAAAGTCGGCCACAGACGCTTTCGTTGCCGCACGAATTCGTCCCCAGAGGTCAATTTCCCAACTCAGATCCAGGGAGAGTCCAAATTGATTGTTTCGTGTTGAAAGAACGCTCCCGGGAGGAGTTCCGGGGATGGGAAAGCCGATGTAGTTCTGGAGGCTTCGGCCACCGGATCCACTGCCCTGGAGTTGGGGGTAGAGATCTGCCGCGGTGATGTTGGCAGTAGTTCTGGCAATCTCGATCCGCGATTGTGCGGCTTTGAGGTCCTTATTGTTTTCGAGGACTGAGTCAACGAAGGTGGTCAGGTTCGAGTCGTTGAAGCTTTCGATCCAGTGACGATCAGGAAAAGTGTCCGGGCGGTAGGTCTCTCCGGCGATCCAATGGGCGGGAGCCTGAACTGAGGCATGATGCATGGCATCATCAGGAGAGAGTGATTTGCAGCTACTGAGGAAAAGCAGGGTCGCGGCAGAGGTGAGCAGGATACGGGAGGCGGGAGCGGTTTTCCCTGTTGGCGTTTGCTCCTTCTTCGATTCGGCTTTGAGTCCGGCGGCGGTGAAATCGATAAGTCGTCGCAGGATTTCTTCGGGATCGGTTGATTGAATCCGCCCCCGGGAAAAGGCGGTTACCCGGTCGCCATGAGTGAGGGCGTAAACCATGGTTCCGAAGGAAAAATGCATGCGCCAGAAGAGGTCGGTTTCATCGACTCCGGGGAGCGAGTGTTTCACCGCCTTCATGAAGCGGCAAACCACTTCCTGAAAGAGGTCGACGAGGGTCTCGGAAAAGTTTTCAGCGGGTTCGGCAAGGCAACGGCCGGCAAGCCTCAGGTAGACAGAGGAAAGATGCGAGGATTCCTTGAGCTGATTAACAACGGGTCGGTGGATCGATTCAAGGATTTCCTCGACCGGGGCGGGTCTCTCACCGTAGCGACTTTCAACTTCATCGAGCAAAGTGAGCCTCTGCTCATTGATGGGGGCGATCACTCTCGTGAGAACTTCTGCGACAAGGGAGTCTTTTGAGCCGAAGTGGTAATTGACTGACGCAATATTGACGTTCGCCTCACTCGTGATCTGGCGCAGAGATACATCGCGAAAGCCGTGATTTGAAAACAGCAATTCCGCCGTATCGAGAATGCGGGTGCGAGTCTCTGTCTGTTGGGCCGCCGTTTTACTCATCTTGCCGGAACGGGTACCGCTCCATCAGATGTTTCAAACACTTGTTTGAATGTCGCAAGTAGAGAATTGAGAAACTTTCGCCGAAGAGCGCTGCGTCAGCAGCCCAATCCGGCCCTTCAGGGCTGAATGGTGGTTGTCTTTGGAGGGTCAATGCTCATGATCTTGTCATGAATCTTGAGGATCTCTTTTGATGTCTCGAAGAATTCCGCGACGTCTTCAGTACTCTGTTCATTGGAATTGATGATCTCTTCGAGTTGAGCGAGGTATTGATTGATGTCGAGAGAGACGCCTGCCATTTGCTGCTGTGCGTTTGAATAGGCTGCAGCGACTCTGCCTTGCGCTTCGGTGAGCGCGGAGCGACGACCCTGGTTTTCAAAATACTGGTTCCGCTCTTCCTTAAACTTCTTGTTTTGAAAAATGCGTTTCCCAAGTGGTGTTGACTCGATCGGGTCAGCTTCCCCGGCGGGAATGGCAGCGAGTTGTTGATTGAAATACCGGTTCAACTCACGGAATTCGGTGAGCGGCTTTTTATATTGTTCATGGAGGAAGACGAGTCCGTTGACGACGCTTTGCAGTTCGGCCGCCTCTTTTGAATCGATGTTTTGCCCATCGCGAAGTCGCGTTTCGATGTCGCCGATGTAGCTGATTGTTTTACGACTGTCGTAAACGATCTCATTCATCTGGGCGTAAGTGCGCTGCAGCTGTTCTGTGTGCTGGGTTTTCAAGGTGTCGACCTGGGTCGTCCATTCCTCTCGAAGGCGTTCAGTTTCGGCCTGCTTATCGGCGAGAAGGGACGAGAGTTCGGCGTTCTTGTTTTCCAGTTCACTGACCCGGGCCGTAAAGGTTTCGAGTTGCTGTTTTGCGGTAAGGGCATCGGACTGAGCGTTGCTCCAAAGTCGGCCCATCCAGAGAGCGGCGATAGCGGCACCGACGAAAAGGATAACAAGAATCGCGATGGCGACTTTCCTGCCCACACCGTTTGAGCTATAGCCGTACTCGGCGAGAGTGTCTTCAGTATTACTTTCCTCTGTCATAGTTCCTGTATCTTAGGATGGATTTGTTAAATTTCCAGAGATGGCGTGAATTCGTCTGGACGGATACTACGATGGTTGTCGCTGTTATCTTTCAAACGCCCCATGGAAAATGCTGAACTGAGAAATCGCTTTCTTGATCGAATTCAACCTGACGGTGCCTTTCAGCTTTTGTTCAACCATTTACCGGGGATTCTCTTTTTCGCCAAAGATTGCGAAGGAAGGCTGTTAGCGGCGAATCGTGGACTTCTTGATCTGTATGGGTATCAGAACGAGGAGGATTTCTGGGGAGTGACTGATTTTGAACTCCTGCCGAGAAGTCTTGCGGAAAAATTTCGCAAAGACGACAGGCAGGTCGTCGCCACCGGTAAACCCTTGCTCGAGATGGTCGAAGTATTCATCAGTCGGCAGGGTATTCCCGCCTGGTTCCTTACCAACAAGATCCCCATCCGTTCGAAGGAAGGGGACATCATCGGTGTCATGGGAACGATTCAGGATTTCGATCAGCAACGTGAACTGTTGCCGGCCGATTCGGATATTCTTCCTGCACTCAGTTTCATGGGGGCGAATTTCAGTCGCGAAATTTCGATCCCCGGTCTTGCTGAAAAGAGTGGTCTATCAGTGAGGCAATTCGAACGGAAGTTTAAGGAGCATCTCAAAACTCCCCCTCAGCAATACATCATCAAAATGCGCGTCCACGCCGCTTGCGATGAATTGCGACGATCAAGGAAGCCTCTTGCCGAGATTGCGACAGAGCTTGGCTTCTATGATCAGGCGGCTTTTTCCCGGCAGTTCCGGAAACACATGGGAATGACCCCGCTGCACTATCGGAAGGAGTATCGCTAGGGTCAGCGAATCAGGGTTTCAAAATCACTTTCATGAGACCGTCTTCGTTCTTGTGAAGCTTATGAAACCATTCTCCGCCTTCAGCGAGGTCCACCGTTGCGGAAATGAGCGGCTCGACTTTAATCGCCCCGCTGGCAACCGCGGCGACGGCATCGTCATATTCCCCCGCGGAAGCGCAGCTGCCGAAAACACTGAGCTCACGTGTCACGACGGCTTGAAGAGGAAAGGGAACTTCGGCCTTGAGGTTTCCGACGCAGCCGATGCTGCCGCCTTTCCTTACGGAGTCGATCGCGAGTTTGATCGTTGGGCCGAATCCGACGACCTCAAGAGCGACGTCGGCGCCATCCGGATTTCCGACAATTTCACGAACTTTCTCCGGCACGTCATCCCCGGAGATAAGCGCGGCATCGGCACCGAGCTCTTTCGCAAGGGCGAGACGTTTTTCGTCAAGGTCGACCGCGATGACGGTGCCGGCTCCTTTTGCCTTCAGGGCCTGGACCACGAGAAGACCAATCAGCCCTGCGCCGATCACGACAGCTGAGTCACCCGGTTGGAGGGGGACGCGATTGACACCGTGAAGTGCAATTGAGACAGGCTCGGCGAAGGCGGCGTGTTCATAGCTGACGGATTCAGGGATGCGACACAGAATGTGTTGCGGGACCTTCACCAGTTCTGCAAAGGCGCCATGGCGGCGGTAGTCATCGCAGGAAACACCGAGGACGTTGCGTTCCGGACAGAGATTGATTTGCCCCTTCCGGCAGGACTCACACTTTCCACAATAGACGGTGGAGTCGAAAGTAACGCGGTCGCCAAGGGACCAACCAGAAACGGCCGAACCCATCGCAGAAATTTCGCCGGCCGCTTCATGCCCCATAATGATGGGAGGAATGCGTCGCCCGGAGCTGCCGTCCATTCCGTGAATATCTGAACCGCAAATGCCACAGGCGTGCACGGAGACGAGAACTTCGTTTTCACCGACTTCGGGGTCAGGAGCGTCACCAAATTCGAACTGGTTGTAGGCGGTAAGTGTGAGGGCTTTCATTGGGAAATTGAGACTTGAAGCGAAGTGGTAATCGCAACAAGGTTGGGCATCAAACCGAAATCCCTGTATCCTGTCTATTCGAATCTGATGAAAGGCTTTTTTAGGTGTGCCGTTTTCATTGGCGTTGCTCTTCTGTTCTCTCACTGCGAAACGATGGATACTACCGGTTCCACGGGTGGTGCAACAGTTACGGTGGAGGGAACTCTTTTTTATCCTGACGAAGTGGGCGCGACATTTATTGTTCCCGCAGGTGCGCAAGTGATCGGGGCCGGAGGCAAAGACTGCCACTACATCGTCCGGAGCGGAGGATCTCTCACTGCTCATGCAGGAGAGGGAAATACGTTTAAAATTGAGACCGGTGGGCAGTTTCGAGGGTTTGCTCATACCGCCACGAATTGCGTGGTCACGTATGAATCAGGAGCAATTATTGAACCTGAACAGGGTGGACCCGGGACTCGATTCGAAGCGCTTTAGAGACGTTTCATTCGAATGAGCTGCTCCAGTTCCTCCCTGCCTTTGTAGCTCGACGAGGGAACATAGCTTTCGACGATTTCAAAAAAGCCGGACCCTACAAAGCGGGATACGATTTCTTCGTTGCTGGTTCCGTGAGGCGGTCCGCCGCCGGGCTGATGTTCGTCGTCGTAGGGGTTCCGGTAGAAGACGCCGAGAAGATTGCCGCCGGGCTTGAGGGCAAAGTGTACCGCTTCGACATAGGCATCGCGCATTTCCAGATCAATCGCACAGAAGCAGGTATGCTCCCAGACCCAGTCAAAGGCTGAGTGATGATGGGCGGGAAGCTGAAAGAGATCGCCGGTTTGCGTATGAAAGCGCTCAGTTTGATGCGTGGCATTCGCGAACCCGGCGGCACTTGGTGAAATGTCGAGACCTACGACTCTGCTGGCAGCGGTCCTTTCTGCGAGGGCTGCCCCGTCATGTCCTTTCCCGGAGCCGGGAACGAGAATATCTCCGGAAATCAGGGTCGGATTTGCTTCAAGCCATTCGAGCAGGGGAGGGGCAGCGGCTCCTTTATCCCAGGGGGTGTGATTGTCGAGGTAGTGCGATTCCCAGTCCATGATTCTGCGTTCGATAAAACGATACGCATGAACTCGCATTTCCCGCTGGATCTTTCAACAGACAGTGACAGCTTCTCGTTAAATGAGTACCGCTAAATCCCTGACCGACGAACAGATTGCCATGATCCGCCAATGGGCCGATGATGGAGCGGAGCTTTCAGACATTCAGAAGCGTCTTTCCGAGGAGTTTGAAATCAAGTTTACGTATCTCGAAACTCGTTTTCTTCTTGAGGATCAGAAGATTGAGTTGAAGCCCAAAGAGGTTCCCGAGCCGGTCCAGGAAGAGGATTCTTCTGAGGATGAAGCGGTCGAAGCGGAGAATGTAGAAGAGGATGATCCCGTTGTGATCGGCAGTGAAGTCGCGGTTACGATTGATACGGTCCTCCGACCGGGAGCTCTTATCAGTGGGCAGGCATCGTTTGCAGGCGGTGACCGTGCTGCCTGGTGGCTGGATCAGGAGGGGCGCCTTGGTCTTGATCCTGCCTCTCCCGAGTTTCGTCCAACGGAAGATCAAATGCGCGCTTTTCAGATCGAACTCCAGCGGACGATTCAGGAATCGGGAATGTGAGCCCGATTTAGTCCTCCCGGGCGCTGAGGTAGAGCGCTTCAAGTTTCATTTCCTCGACTTTCACGGTCGCCGTTTTCTCGACCCGGTAGGCAGATGCCAGCTCACGCATCGCCGGGAGAGAGCCCTCTCTTCCGATGAGGAAGGAAGTGTCCGCGGGTAGCTTCTTCGACTCACCCTGGTAGGTGAATTTGTCGCCGAGATAATAGAGGAGACGGAGGTGTTTGGGGAAAGCGTTACGGTAGTCGCTGTCGGCGTAGAACACGAGACCACTGTCCAGTTCATTGGTGAGCGCTATAATCTCGGCTGCTCCGTCACGAAATTCATACCTTGTTCTCTCAAACGGGATCGAAGCGTTGATGATCGTGAAATAGGCTGCTGCGACAAAGATCGGTGTGGAAATGAAAACACCGGGTTGGGTTTTCACCCGTAGGAGCCATGCGAGGCATCCGCCCAGAACGAGAAGGGAAAAGATGAGCAGGGGCCAGAGGGGAGTGAGTTGTGAGCTAATCGCAAAGGCTGTGCCGCTGACGATGACCACAGCCAGAGTGATCGCTCCTCCGACGAGAAATTTGTAGGCGAAGCGTTCATACGCTTCCCGCGGGGCACCTTTTACCCGGAAGTAGAGCACGACCACGGCAATGGATGCCGGGACATAAAGGGGGAGGATGTATCGGGGCAGTCCGCCGGGAATGCAAAGTAGCGCAATTGCCGTCAAGACGATGCTCCAGAAGGCACCGTGATAGACCGCGTCCCAGCGGCTGAGAGGGCGCGGGGGGGGATCCTCTTTTCTTAAACACCAAAGTGAAAACACGAGAGGGACTGTCCAGGGCAGGAAGTTAATGAGTATTTCAAGAGGGTGGGTGGCCCAGCCCTGAAGCGCCGCCTTTGAAACTTCGGTGCGTTTTGCGAGTTCGTTGATCCAGTTATCGAGTGATTCGTCAGGTTTTTCCACCGCGTTGAGGTTGGCAAATACCCAGGGGAGCGCGATCGAGGCCATGATGATGAGACCAAGGAGGTGAGCCGGGTGGAATACCTGTCGAAGGCCTCCTGCCGATTTCAGCACCGGAATGAGGAACAAAATCCAGAAGATGAGATGAACCGGACCTTTCGCGAGGCAGGCGATGCCGATAAACAGATAGGGAATGGTCCAAATCAGCCAGGGGGATTTTTTTGCCGTCCAGAGAGCAATCCAGGAAAGGCAGGCGAATCCAAAAAGTGTGATAAAGATGGCTTCGATCTCGGCCATGCGACATTTTTCGATCATGGATCCCGCAGTGAGGAGGATGAGGGAAACAGAGACAGATTTCTTCACGCCCAACTCCTTGCGAAGAACAAAAAATGTCGTCAGAGAGAGGATCAGGAGGCTGAGGACTGAAGGCAATCTGGCAGCAAATTCGCTCTCAGATCCAGTGATGAGAAAGGAGGCCGCGATGACCCAGTTAATCAGAGGAGGCTTATTGCCGTAGGTTTCGCCGGCCAGTGTAGGTACGACCCATTGATCTGTTTGGATCATTTCCTGCGCCGGAATGATGCGACGCGCCTCTTCTCCGCGCAGCTCCCGCTCCCCCAAATGGGTGAGATAGATAGCTGCCCAGATCACCAGAATCAGGCTGATGGCATGGAGGGATTTCATGATGTCTGAGCTGGTTTAGCTGCGGGACAGATGCCATGCAACCCTTTTTCGGTTCGCTGCAACGGGATCAGCGCAGTTACGTGATGGATTTTCTTTGCGGTGAAACTCGCCATTCTCATAAGCTGTTCGTCATGAGTGGACTTCAACCTTCCCGTCGATCATTTATTGGAAACAGTACCCAAATTGCTATTTCAGCTCTTGCCGGTCCAAACTTACTTCTGGGGCAATCGAAGGGAGCCAATTCGAGGTTGCGGGTGGGAGTCATGGGGTTGAGTCGGGGAAAAGGACACATCAAAGCGTTTCTCGACGTGCCGAACACGGAGATTGCCTACGTCTGTGACGTTGATCAGGACCGACTCCTTACAGGGGCTAACACCATGAAAGGCCGTCAGGCTCAGGAGCCGCAAAAGGTCACGGACTTCCGGCGAATTCTGGATGATCCTGAAATCGATGCGATTTCCATCGCGGCTCCCAGTTTCTGGCACACCCCGGCAGCGATTCTTGCGTGTCAGGCGGGAAAGCACGTATACGTCGAAAAGCCGGGTAGCTACGATGCTCACGAAGCACTGCGCCTCGTGGATGTCGCCTCCGCGACGGGGCGACAGGTCCAGATGGGGACGCAGCGTCGATCCTATCCGGCGATGATTGAAGCCGTGCAAAAATTGCGGGAAGGCGTCATCGGGGAGCTGAAATATGCCCGTTGTTTTTACAGCAATACGAGAGGCTCCATTGGCAGAGGGAAGGTGACGGATCCTCCGGCAGGTTTGGATTGGGAGATGTGGCAGGGTCCGGTTCCCGACCAACCCTATAAGGATAACCTTGTTCACTACAATTGGCATTGGCATTGGCGATACGGTGGCGGCGAGCTGGCGAACAATGGCGTTCATTCACTCGATGTCGCACGCTGGGCAATGGGCATCGACTATCCTGAACGGATTACCTGCAATGGCGGGCGGTATCATTTCGATGACGATCAAGAGACGCCGGATACCGCATCGGCGGTATTTGACTACGGCGGTGTCGGAATGAGTTGGGAAGGAAGCTCATGCCACCGGAGAAAACCTGAAAACCAGAGCTTCGTCACGGTTTACGGTGAAGGAGGGAAGCTTGATTTTTCAACCGCCAATTTTACCATTTATGACACCGATGGAAAAGAAGTGGAGAAGAATGTGGAGCCTCCCAGTGACATTCCTCATTTTACGAACTTTGCGAATGCGATCCGCGAGGGTGAGCGATTGAACCAACCGGTCGCCGATGGTCAAATCAGCGCGATGCTCTGCCATCTCGGGAATATTGCCTATCGAACGACTGGGGCTGTTGAAATCAATCCTGCCAATGGAAGACTGATCGATAATCCTGCCGCTGAGACGCTATGGCGTCGCAGAGCTTATCGAGCAGGTTGGGAGGTATAGCTCTCGTCCCGGTTGGAGCGCTTGGGGTTAACCTTCTCCCCATCCACCACCTCCGGGTGTTTCGATGACAAGAATGTCGCCGCTCCCGGCGTGAAAGCAGGTGATTCCATCCAGCCTTTTACCGTTGAGGTGCTGTTGCCCGCGCACTCCGTTTTCTCCACCCATCATGCCGTAGGGGGAAACCTTGCGGTGTTGGGTGAGAAGTGATACCTGCAAAGGTTTCAGGAACTCGATAGATCGTATCACGCCGTCCCCTCCGTGCCATTTTCCGATCCCGCCGGAGCGAGGACGAATGGCAAATTTCAAGAGCCGGACCGGGTACCGGTATTCCAGAATTTCCGGATCGGTGATGGAGGTGTTGGTCATGTGACTGTGAATCGCTGAAGAGCCATCGTATCCTTCACCGGCTCCGGTTCCTCCGCAGATGGTCTCGTAGTAGCCGAAGGATTCATCACCAAAGAGGAAATTATTCATCGTGCCCTGCGAACAGGCCTGAATCTTAAGGGCGCGGATGAGGGTGTCGACGACACGTTGGCTCGTCTCAACGTTTCCTCCCACGACGGCCGGACATTGGGTCGGGTCCGGGTCAAAACGCGGGTTCAAAAAGCATTGAGGGAGGATGATGTCGACAAGGTCTAACATGCCTTCATTCAAAGGAACCTCGGTCTGCGACCAGAGTCGAAGCACGTATAGGACAGCGCTTTGAATGATTGCCGGTGTCGCATTCAGGTTGCCAGGGTGCTCCCGTGACGTTCCGTTGAAGTCGATACGGAGGCGCTCATTCTGACGGCTGATATGAACTGAAATTTCAGTTCCGTCATCAAGGCTCTCTGTTACTGACCCTTCGTCCAGCTCTGCTTTCCTGAGACGGGTAGCGAGGGCGTCGAGGCTCCGCGATTTGAGGTGTTGTAATTGATGGGTAATTTCGGCTGTGCCATGTTTCTCCATCATTGATTCGAGAATCGCCTGACCCCGGCGATTTGCGGCGAGCTGGGCGTTGAGGTCGGCAAGATTGTCCTTCAGGTTTCTCGTCGGGAAGGGAGCTGAGGTCAGTATTTCACTGACCCTGTCAAAGCACGATTCTCCTTCCCTGATGAGGTGTGTGGGTGAAATGACGACCCCTTCCTCTGCAAGAGAGGCCGCACCGGGAGGCATCGAACCCGGGGCGATGCCTCCAATCTCCGCATGGTGGGCTCGATTGGCGATGAAGGCGACAGGCTTGTCTCCACTGTTATCAAAAACGGGAGTGATGAGGGTTACGTCGGGAAGGTGGGATCCCCCCGCTGCCGGGTGATTCGTCACGATGGTGTCGCCTCGATTCATTCTGATCTGATCGCTGACCATCCTGACGCATACCCCGAGCGCTCCGAGGTGGACGGGGATATGCGGGGCACTTGTGATCAATTCCCCGGTGCGATCCAGCAAGGCACATGAAAAATCAGCCCGCTCTTTGACATTGGTCGATATCGCGGAGCGCTGCAGCATTGTTCCCATTTCCACGACGAGTTGTTCGAAGCGGTGTCTGAAAAGCTCCTGCACGATCTGCGGGGGGCGTACTTCTGAAGTGGATGATGTTTCGTTTTTGAAATTTGCAACAAGTGCCCCGTTGCCGGCGACAGTTGCCCGCCAACCTTCATTTAAATAGAAGGTGCTGAAGGGGTCCTGGATGACGACGGGGCCCGAAATGACTGTCCCTGTTTCGAGACGGCTTCGATCCATCCATTCAACAGGGTTGGGTCCGGAACCTAACCCTGTCAGCTTCGAGAGGGGGACGCATGACGAAAGAGTGACTTCTCTCTCTGTTCCCGCTATGGCACGATAGCTGACTACTTCGATGGTCCGGTCTGCAGCGGGGGCGTATCCGAAAACGGCGTGATATTCCCGGCTGAAGAGGGTTTCAAGGTCGTCGGCTTCAGTGAGCCTGATCGAAAGTGTTGCATCCTGGCCCGTGAGCCTGAGTTCTGCCAGTCGTTGCGTAAGTGATCCTTCATATCCGGTTTCGGCTAGCGCATCGAGGGCTTTTCTGTCTACCTCCTCGAGTTGGTTTTCGAGGTCGGGGGAGTGAATACTGAGATTGATTTGCCGTTCGGCAAAACGTTCCACTACGGCCCGGTCCAGTCCGTAGGCGCTGAGGAGACCTGCTTCAGCGGGGACGATGACAGTCGTCATCTCGAGCCTCGTGGCGATATCGCAGGCATGAAGCGGTCCGGCACCTCCGAAAGCGAGAAGAGCGTAGTCGGCCGGGTCGGCCCCGTCGCGAATGGAGATCGATCGAATCGCATCTGCCATTTGTTCAACCGCGATGTCGAGAAGGCCGGAGAGGAAAGATGGATTGAGATCCATCCCCTCGATTCCTGCTTCTTTCTGCAATTGAATTGCGGCGGTCTTCGCGGCCTCGAAACTCTCGTCGGTGAGCGGGATTCCAAAATTGTCAGGGTCAATGCGCTGGAGAAGAAGGTTAACATCGGTGATGGTGAGTGGCCCGCCCCGGCCGTAACAGGCGGGTCCGGGTTCCGCTCCGGCCGATTCAGGTCCGACTAACAAACCTCCGTTTTTCCATTGGCAGATTGACCCTCCGCCAGCGGCAACGGTTTCGATTTTCAGTGCCGGGGAAAGAAGCCTCGCATCTCCAACTGTCTGCTCGAAGCGATACTGGAATGCATGATCGTAACGCGCCACATCGGTGCTCGTGCCCCCCATGTCGAAAGTGAGGATGCGATTTATCCCGAGCGATTCTGCGACGGCGGCAGCGCCGGAGACGCCGCCGGCGGGTCCCGAGAGCAGTGAGTCCTTTGGGCAATAGCTGTCGATGGGTTCAAGGCCGCCCGCGGAAGTCATCGTGAGAATCTGTCCCCCGTCTCCTACTCGATCTGCGATGTGATCGAGAAAGCTTTGCATCACGGGTTGGAGATAGGCATTGGCGACGCAGGTTTCGGCACGAGGAAGAAGTTTGATGAGGGGCGCGAGTTCAGCGCTGGACGAAACATGCAGGAATCCCAGATCAAGCAGCCGGTTCTTCAGTGCATCCTCGTGTTGCGGGTTCAGGTAGCTGTGAAGGAGGGCAATGGCTGCGACATTGATTCCATCGTCAATAAGGGCGCGGGCACGTTCGTCAAAATTAGTTCCCAATTCAAGCGGAGCCAGTTCCCCTCCAGTTGCATCGAGTCGGCCGGGAACTTCTTCGACCGCTGCGAAGAGCGGGTCGGGACGTTCGTGTTTCAGGGCAAAAAGGTCGGGCCGTCTCTGGTCACGAATTGTCAGGAGGTCACCGAATCCCTCTGTGGTGAAGAAGGCGATCTTCGCGCCTTTTCGTTCGAGAAGCGCATTGGTGCCGCGAGTCGTCGCGAGCCGGAAGTCGAGAGGTGGAAAGGCTTCGTCCAAAGCGGTGCCGGTGAGAAGCCGGGCGCCAATGACAGGAGCTTCTTCGCGGGTAAAGAGATCGACTGACGGTGCTTCGGTGAGGCCGCGGGAGAGGGTGATTCTTTGATTTCCCGCCTCGAAGGAGAGAATCAACGCTGAGCCGTCTCCGGATTCAAGTTTGTAGCCGGTGAAGAATGCTTCCTTAATTCGCCACGAAGAGGGCACCTCGATTTCGAGGGTGGATGGGGTGATCCATTTTCTGACGGGGACACGAAGGCGCCCTGACGACAGCACTTTGGCAAGCCGTGGAACTGCTTCGCCCGGGGCAAGTCCCCAGCAGTCAGTGAAGGTGCCACCGGTATCGACGCGGAGTTTGAACATGGGCGCAAGTTGGCTGTGGTGCGCCGCGGGTTCAATCAGAGATCAGCTCAAAATGTCCTTCACGACATGTGCTTTCTCGACACCGGTGAGACGAACATCGAGACCCTGGTGCTTTAGTGTGAGGCGCTCATGGTTGATTCCGAGGAGATGTAGGATCGTTGCATTCAGGTCCCGTATGTGAACCGGGTTCTCGACAATATTGTAAGAGAAATCGTCGGTAGTGCCGTGCACCGTGCCTCCTTTGACTCCCGCGCCAGCCATCCAGACGGTGAAGCACCGTGGGTGGTGATCCCGACCGTAGTTTGTTTCAGAAAGTCGGCCCTGACTGTAGATTGTCCTTCCGAATTCTCCGCCCCAGACGACGAGGGTGTCATCGAGCATCCCCCGCATCTTGAGATCCTGAACCAGTGCCCAGCTCGGCTGATCGACATCGCCGCATTGCAAGGGGAGGTCGCCGGTGAGGTTGCCGTGTTGATCCCATCCGCGATGAAAGATCTGGCTGAATCTTACGCCACGTTCGGCCATGCGCCGGGCGAGAAGGCAATTGTAGGCGAAGGTTCCCGGAGTCGTTACGTCAGGCCCGTACATGTCCAGAATGTGCTTTGGTTCTGAGGAGAGATCAGTCAGTTCCGGCACGGAGGTCTGCATGCGGAAGGCCATCTCATATTGCGATATCCGGGCGTGTGTCTCCGGATCGCCAACCTGCTCAAAGTGTTTTTCATTCAGTTGCCCCAATCCATCGAGCATGGTCCGGCGAACATCACGATTGACGCCCTTCGGATCCGAGAGGTAAAGAACCGGGTCGCCCTGTGAACGGAGCGCGACGCCCTGATGTTTTGAGGGAAGGAAACCGGCACCCCAAAGTCTTTGATAGAGAGCCTGAGCGTCGCGTTTAGCCGACCACTTTGAATTCAGGACAACAAAGGAAGGGAGGTTGTTGTTTTCACTTCCGAGGCCGTAGCTGAGCCAGGCACCGAGACTCGGGTGGCCCGGGATCTGGTTTCCTGTTTGAATGTAGGTGATGGCGGGATCGTGATTGATGGCCTCGGTCCACATGCTCCGGATCACCGCAATGTCATCCACCATTTTGGCGGTGTGAGGAAGCAGTTCGCTCACTTCTGTTCCGCATTGACCATGTTGCTCAAAGTTGTAGATCGATGGCGCAATGGGAAAGCGCGCCTGTTTCGAGGTCATCGTGGTGAGTCGCTGGCCATCGCGGATTTCTTCAGGGAGGTCCTTGTCGAACCATTCCTTCATCTTTGGCTTATGATCCCAGAGATCGATCTGCGAAGGGGCCCCTGACATGAACATGTAGATGGCGCGCTTTGCTTTTGGACTGTGATGGAAGACCTGCTTCGCCGGGCCACCATCAGCCGCGTTTGCCAGATCAGTTCCGAGCAGTGAAGAAAGAGCCGCGCCACCAATTCCAGCGGCGGTTGTTCCGAAGAATTGTCGTCGGGTTTCGTAGGTGAGATAGTCGTCGAGAGAATTCATCGTATTCTGTTTCGGGTTAGTTCTTGTTCAGGGACTCGTCGAGATTCAAAAGCTGATTTGCCACCATGGTGTAGGCTGCAAATTCCGGAACCGAATCGACGGTGTCTGCGGAGATAGAAAAGGCCGGGTTGGATTCATCGACGAGTAGTTGTGCTGCCCCTTCCTCGTCGCTCTCGTAGATGTTTCGGAATTGATCGAAGGAATTAGTAACGACCTGCCGCTCCTCCGCAGTGAAGGGATGACCTCTCAGGAGAACGGCGAACCGGTCAAATCGCTCGTCGCGACTTTCAGCTTCTTTGATGACTCGTTTTGCGAGGTGGCGTGCCGCCCTCACAAACTGAGGGTCATTCATCATCACGAGGGCCTGTAAGGGGGTATTCGTCCGTTCCCTTCGCATGATACAGATCTCCCGGTTGGGAGCGTCGAAGATCGCGAGGGTGGGGGAGTGAGCCGTTCGTTTCCAAAAGGTGTAGATCGAGCGGCGGCTTTCGGCGCGGGGGCCGAAATCCTGATGGAATGTCTGTGTGTTTGAGTTGCTGTAGCCAACCGTCTCCCAAATGCCGGACGGCTGATAGGGGCGCACCCCTTTTCCTCCGGGGGTCCCGTCGAGAAGTCCACTCACATGAAGCGCCTGGTCCCGGATCACCTCAGCATCGAGACGAAAACGCGGTCCCCGTGAGAGAAGGCGGTTCTCCGGATCCCGTTGCGACATCTCTGTCGAAATCACGGATGACTGACGGTAGGTGCGGGAGAGCACAATTCGCCGATAGAGTTGCTTTACGTCCCAGCCGCTTTCGATGAAGCTTGCCGCGAGAAAATCGAGGAGTTGGGGATGGCTCGGGTTCTCTCCCTGGGTTCCGAAGTCTTCCGAAGTCTTCACGAGCCCCATGCCGAACATTTCCTGCCAGATACGGTTTACGGCAACACGCGCCGTTAGAGGGTGATCCGGATGAACGAGCCACTTGGCGAGGCCTAGCCGATTCTTCGGCAATGAGTCGTCGAGTGTTGGCAGAAAGGCAGGAAAGGCTGCGTCAACCTCATCGGCTTTCTGATCATATTCACCGCGGAGAAGCAGATTCGCCTTTGGCATTGAGGCATCCTTTTCAGCCATCACCAGAGTGGTGGGCGAGACAGATTCAATCTGTAGCAGTTGCGTGCGAAGTTCCGCCAGCTCAATCAGGTCCTCACGGTAGGCACTCCCGGAGTTGGCAGCGAGATACTCATGAAGATCTTTGTCCATTTCCGGCTTGATGTTTTGAGGGTCTCCTTCCTTCGCTGAGGTGGGTAGCTTTGCCGCTTCGGCCTTCTCTGCTTTGATCAGAGCGGGGAGCTTTGAGGCTAATTCGATTTCACGATCGAGAAGAAGCCGGTCAGTGATGAACAGTTCAGAAAGGGAGGCGGTCTCCCCGGTTCCTTCAATCTTTCCGCCGGTGATCACAGGGATGTCTTCGAGCGAGAAGTCGCCAGTCATTGTGTCGAGCCAGCTATTCTGGAACCGGCTGCTAATTAGAGTTCCATTTAAGTAGAGTCGGATTCCCTCAGAGGAACCGGACCCGTCGTATACGACTGCGAAATGCCCTGATGACCCTGATCTAACCCGTCGCGTCATTGCTGTTTTCAGGCGCTTATTGGGAAATGATTCTATCAACTCGACTGCGATGCTTCTGTCTTTCCAATAGATGCGCCAGCCACGGTTCGAATGCTCCGGATCAATACGGCTGAGAAGGGGCACTTGTGATTCAGTATCGGGGAGGTCGTAGCGAAATGAGATGGTAAAAGGTTCGCTTTTCGAAAAGCGCCCCGCCTCCTGATTCCGGATCGCGCCGCTCGCGGAAAAAGCGAGATCGGGTCGGACCTCATCGATCGAGAGACCGGCTGTATCAGCGGCTGCGAGATGCTCGTTTGCTTCCTTCTGTTTTGCTGCGATCTGCTTTCTCAGAGTCCCGGCGCGCTCCTCTTCATCGTGGGAGGCGTAGATCCGAATGACGGGGGGGGAGTCCTTGCGGTTCTCATCCATGCCGGGCTGAGTCGTGTTATTGAAGAAGGCGAAGAGACTGTAAAAATCCTTCATCGTGATCGGATCGAATTTGTGGTCGTGGCATTGTGCGCACCCGGCAGTCAGCCCCATCCAGACAGTGGAGGTGGTTGCAACACGATCCACTGCATAACGCACGAGGAATTCCTCCTCAATCGCTCCCCCTTCCGAGGTGGTGACGTTACAGCGATTGAATCCCGTCGCTATTTGTTGTTCGCGTGTCGCGTTTGGAAGAAGGTCGCCGGCGATCTGTTCAATCGTAAACTGATCAAAAGGCATGTTGTCGTTGAATGCCTCGATGACCCAGTCACGGTAGGGCCACATTTCACGATAGTTGTCGAGGTGAAGGCCGTGTGTGTCGGCGTAGCGGGCAGCGTCGAGCCAGTAGCGGGCGCGGTGTTCCCCGTAGGATGGACGGCTGAGGAGGTCGTCGACGAGCGCTGTATACGCTTCAGGGTCCCGGCTCTTCACGAAAACTTCGATCTCTTCAGGTGAGGGGGGGAGTCCGGTAAGATCGAGATAGAGGCGGCGCACGAGGATCTCGGGCTCTGCTTCGGGCGACATTTCCAGGCCAAGGCGATTCAGGTCTTTCTCAATGAGGCGGTCGATGTTCACTTCGCCTTCGGCAGCAATCGGTTTCTCTATGGGAATGAAAGACCAGTGCTCTTCGTATTCTGCGCCTCCTTCTACCCATCGGGTGAGCAGAGTGATCTGGGCAGCCGTGAGTGTTTTGTGAGATTCCGGTGGTGGCATGATGTCATCATCATCCTTCGAAAGAATACGGGTGATGAGTTGGCTTTCATCAGGCTTGCCCGGAACAATAGTTTTCAACTCGTGGTCGGTTGCCCCTTCAAAAGTATCGAGGCGTAAGTCGGCTTTTCGACCATGCTCATCCGGCCCATGACAGGAGAAACAATTGTCTGAGAGAATCGGGCGAATGTGGCGGTTATATGAAATCTCTTCGTCCGCGAGAGACGGTTCGACTGAAAAATTGGTTGGCGGGCGCTGCTGAGACCCGGAGCCGAGGGTCGCGAGAACGGCCCTCTCATATTGAGTTTCCGGATCAACTTTCTCAAGTTCACGCGTCACGGCAGGCTTTGCTTTCTCCTCGGCAAGGAGTGGGGGGGTAATGGCATCCGGGGCCTCCTTCTCCTTCCAGGGGCCGAAAGCAGCCAGCAGGCCGACGGCAGCGGCTGCTGCAGACCACATAAGTTTCTTCCCGGTTCGGGCAGGAGGTGCCTCTGTGACGGGGGTAAGCGTTGCCGCGTCTCCCAGGGTGAGCACATTTCCGGGCAGTAAGTCCTTCGTCATCGCTGATTGAACGCTGCGCTCGGACTCAAGCATGGCATTGAGTTCACAGGCCTGGATCAGCGCCGTGCGGGCCTCTTCTGAGTTGCTGAGAATCCCGGCAAGAGTTCTCTCTTCTGACTCCGAAAGAGTCTCTTCGAGGTAGCCGTGGATCAGCGATTCCAGTTCCGGATGGGATTCAAACGGTGAATTCATGATGCTTGATCGGTCGGGGGAGTGGACTGGTTGATGCACTTAAGCAAATTCGTACGGGCGCGGAAGAGGATTTGAGAGGCTGCGTTGGCTTTGAAGCCGAGATCCCGTGCAATGTCTTGAACGGCCTCTGATTTCAAATAGCGCCTTTCGATCAGTTCCCGCTGACGCCCAGGCAGGAGGGGGAGGCAATTTTTGAGGGCATCGAGACGATTTTCATAGTCCGGAGCCAGGGTTTCGATGGTTTCGGCAATGGATTCCACTAACTCATCGTTGAAAGAGAGACGGTCCCTTCCGCGTCGCCGCCGCCAGGTGAGGACTTCGAAGTAGGCGACCCGAAATGACCAGGCCGCAAAATTCGAGCCGCTCGTAAAGTCCCTCGATTTCTTTAATAAAGTTACATTCGTCTCCTGAAGGACATCCTTCGCGGCATGTTCTTCACCAACCAGCGCCCGGATGTAGCCGGCTAGGCGGGGTTGGTGTTCGGCCATGAGATCGGCGAAGAGGCTCGTGTCGTCTTCGGGGGAATCTGAGTTTTTCACCGGGTGAACCATAGGGGTTAGAGTCAAAGAATTGCAGGAGAGGCAGTGAAGAACTCCAGTCGAATGAGAAATCTTACGCTTTCGTCAATTTTTCCCTATTTTCCTCTTGAAAACCATCCCGCAGTCGCGCAAGTTCGCCGTCCCTTCGAAACGGAGCTTACGAGCTCCCTATCGATCGTGAATTTCACAATTCCTCTGTAGCTCAGCGGTAGAGCGGGTGGCTGTTAACCACTAGGTCGTTGGTTCGAACCCAACCGGAGGAGCCATTTTCAGGTTTATGACCATGCGTGTCATCCTGTGTCAAATCGGGACTAACTGACTGATTTTCAATATCTTCTGTTGGTAGCTGTTGGTGACCTTGTGAGACAGCCTGTGACGCTGAATGACCCTTCGGGCCGAGATCGTGTGACACGATGTGTGACACTAGATCATTTTCGCTCTCAGAATAGAGCGCGGGTATCATGTTCACCGCAGCGGAGATCGTTTGCATCCGGGGATCCAGGTATTGGACCGAAGTGAGTCTTGATTCACTGTGGCGCCTGGCACGTTGAGCTTACGCCAGGGGAACCCCGTTATCTGCCATCCGTCTATTGAATGACTGAACGGGTTGGAATTCGCTTTTTCAAGGAGATCTTATCGGTGCGTCGGTCCTGGCGGGATTGAGGGGGTGCAAGTCCATTCACCACATGCGAATGTCCGCGCAGAACACCACCTGCCCGACCCGCCCCAGATCGATCAGCCGAATCGCAGGACCATCCGTGGTGTCGAATTTCATCAAACCTCCGATCGCGAAGACATTTCCGTCCGGTGAATTATCCCCGGCATAGATCATGCCCGCCTTGTCGTCACCGATCTGAAGTAAGCGTCAAATCCAGCCCCCGTTGAAGTTAGCATTGAATACGTCGTAGGCTTT
>JARGPJ010000003.1:632852-637531 GCA_029212615.1 Verrucomicrobiales bacterium | reverse complement strand
CCTGCTCCCAGCGGGTGTTGCCTGACTGGGCGGCACGACCCAGTTCTTCACGGACGGTTCGGATGGTGTGCGCATCGTAGAGAAACCCCATGCGCTTGAGGAGGGTGTCCCGGTCGAGGGGAGGGAGAGTCTCGCGATCCGGCTCCTCGATGAGGAGGTGGAAGTGATTCGACATGACGCAATAGGTGACCACCCGCATGCCGTGAAAGGCCTCGAGTTTGCGCATGAGAGCGACAAAATGCTCTTTTTCGGCATCGTGAAAAATGAATCGCCGGTCAACGACACGGGAAATGCAGTGGAAATAACTGAGTCCTTCACCTTTGATCCGGGAATACCGCATACTTTAAGTGTAAAAGTGAACACTTGTATTTCAACTGCTATTTTGAACAATTATTAACCTGTCCCTTCTTTGGGTGGATGAATTGAACGAAAGGAAAGAGTCGTTTTCCGAATACAATGTGGGGCCCATCGAAATGATGGACCCCACAAGGAACCGCTTGTTTTGTGACTGTAACAACTGTTTAAACTTAAGGAGGAGTCCTAAAGGCAATCCAGCTGTCACAGTATTCTTTGTTTCCTCATTTCAGATTTCGTTCGATGTTTTCGCATAAAAATGAGAGTTTTTTCAGAGGGTGTCCTCTGGCGTTTAGGTAAGTGATTAAAATACAGTAAGTTATGGCGAAAATTCTTTTAGTGGAAGATGATGAAGACAATATCAGCCTGCTGACGCGTCTCCTCGAGCATCATGGGCACGACCTCACGGTCGCGACCGACGGGGAGACTGCCGTATTAAAGGCTGCTGAAATCCTGCCGGAATTGATCCTCATGGATCTGGAGCTCCCGCCGACTCCGGACGCGTCGCCTGACCCCAATGCGGGGCTCGAGGCTACCCGGGCGATTAAGGCGGCGCCGTCGACTTCCGGTATTCCGGTGATAGCGCTGACCGCCCACACCATGGCGCAGCACCAGGAAAAGATAGAAGCGGCCGGTTGTGACGCTTTGCAGGAGAAGCCGATTTTCCCTTTCGACAATCTGTTGGATAAGATCAAGGCATTCACCTCCGGGGATGTTTGAAGAAAACATAGACAAGTTTGCACTCGGGACGCTCCTCTTCATCGGGTGGGAGGTTCTCGCAGTGGCAACGATTATTAACGTCGTGATGAAAGCCCGTTCCGCGGCGGGCGCCTGGGGCTGGGCCATGGCAATGCTGGCGTTTCCTTTCATCGCAGTGCCGCTCTACTGGATCCTGGGGCGTCAGCAGTTTCATGGCTACATGGATCGGCTCCGTGAAGCGCAGGAGGCGAATGAGAGGGTCTTCCTGGGAGTTCAGGAAACCTTGTCACCGCATTATGCTGATCTGACGGATGAACAGAAGCGCTACGGAGGGGTTCTTGAAAAGCTCAGTGAACGCCGCTGGACGAAAGGAAATGAAGTATGCCTCCTCATTAACGGGGAGATGATCATGGAGGCTATTTTCGCGGCGATCGAGTCGGCGGAAGATTACGTCCTCGCTCAGTTTTTTATCGTGAAGGACGATAAGCTCGGGAACCAGTTCCGGGAGGTTCTTGAGAAGAAGGCGCGTGCCGGGGTACGGGTCTACCTGGTCTATGATGAAATCGGAAGTCATGCTCTTCCTAAATCCTACGTGAGATCGCTTCGGGAGGCGGGAGTGAGTGTTCATGCCTTTCACTCAACTCAGGGGCCGAGTAATCGTTTTCAAATTAACTTCCGGAATCATCGGAAGATCGTGGTCACGGATGGTCAGGTCGGCTTTGTGGGGGGGCTCAATATCGGGGATGAGTATTGCGAAAAGACGGAGCGTTTCGGTGAATGGCGTGACACTCATGTTCAGCTCGTTGGACCTTCGGTCTTGAGTTTACAGATGATTTTTCTTTCCGACTATTACTGGGCGGCGCGTGAAGTACCGGAGTTGACCTGGGACCAGGTCACCGAAGCTGACGGGTCCGGTTGCGGGGCGGGGGAGTCAGAGGTCCTGACTCTGCCGACAGGACCGATCGAGACAATCGAAGGGGGAACGATCTTCTTTCTCAATGCGATCACCAGGGCGAAACGCCGGATCTGGATTGCGACCCCTTACTTTGTGACAGATGAATCGATCCGCTCGGGACTTCAGATGGCGGCCTTGAGAGGGGTTGATGTCAGGGTTATGATTCCGGACAAACCGGATAAGTATATCCCCTGGCTTGCGACCTTCTCGTATCTCTCTGACATGGAGTCTGCCGGGGTGCGGGTGTTTCGTTATGAACCCGGCTTTCTGCATTCGAAGGTCATCCTCGTCGACGAATCATTTTCCTCGGTGGGTACTGCCAATCTCGACAACCGTTCGATGCGCCTGAATTTCGAGGTTTCCGCGGTCGTTTTGGACGCTGATTTTGCCAAGTCGGTTGAGTCGATGTTTGAGATGGATTGGGAAAACTGTCGTGAAGTGGGGGGCGCTGATTATCTCAATCGTCCCGCCTGGTTTCGCCTCGGGGTAAAACTCGCGAGACTTGCGAGTCCTGTTCTCTGATGAGTGATTTGTCCCGCTATTTTGACGTCAATGCGACGACGCCGATGTCGGCGGTGTCACGCTCCGCCTGGCTTGATGCGAATGAACGCTTTTGGCAGAACCCCTCCAGTCTCTATCGTGAGGCGGGCATGGCGAAACAGGAGTTGGAAGTGTGCCGTGAGGAGGTGGCTGACCGCCTCGGTCTCGATGAGCCGGAGCGCGTGATCTTTACCTCCGGCGCGACCGAAGCGAATAACGCCATGATTCGTTATGTGGCGGCAACAAGAGAGGGGAAGCTGCTCATGTCTTCGATTGAGCATCCCTGTGTCGAGGCAGCAGTGCTGGCAATGTTCGGTGATGAGCGGACCGAAGAAGTGGCTGTCGATCCAGGCTCGGGGGTGATCGATGTGGATCGGGTGAGAAAATTGCTGGAAAGGGGAGGGATCGCAGCCGTTTCCGTGATGGCGGCCAATAATGAAACAGGGACCCTGCAGCCTTGGGAGGAACTGGCTGCCCTTGCTCACGAATTTGAGGTGCCGTTTCATTCGGATGCGGCCCAGTGGATCGGGAAGTTACCGGCGGCGAAGCTGGGCACCTGTGATTTTCTGACCGGCAGTGCTCACAAGTTCGGCGGCGGCAAGGGAATCGGATTCATGGTGATACCGGAGGACGCTGAAGATTTTCACAGCTTGATCGGAGGGCCCCAGGAGGATGGCCGCCGCGCGGGAACCGAGAATCTTCCGGCGGTGATGGCGATGGTGGCCGCACTCGAGGAGTGCGAAGACGGATTACTCAGGGATGTTTCGTCGAAGGGGCGGGATGCCTTTGAAGCGCGGATGAAGAATGAGGGAATGAGCATTGTCGGCGAAGCCGGCCCCCGGCTCTGGAACACGTCGATGTTGATCCTTCCCCATACGAAAAATCTCAAGTGGCTGATCCGTTTGAGTCAGCGGGGCTTCAGTGTCTCGACCGGGTCTGCTTGCAGTGCCGGGCGCGGGAACCCTTCGCGCGTCATGACAGCAATGGGTCTGGATTTTGACGAGATGAGCCGCGTCATGCGATTTTCCGGGGGGACGAACAGCAGTGAGAAAGACTGGCTTTCGCTTGCTGACGCTCTTTCTGACGTTGAGGCGGAACTCCGTCAGTAGCGGGGAACTCCGTCGTCGATTTGGGTTGACCATAGATCGATGCCTCCGGCGAGGCTCCAGACCTCTGCGAAGCCCTTGTCGCGCAGAAACATGGTCGCATTCATCGAGCGCATTCCGTGGTGACAATAGACGATCGCCGGCTGTTCGCCGTCCCCCAGATAAGCCGGTCCTGCTTCGGCGAAACGCGAGAGAGGAACGAGCGAGGCGCCTTCAATTTTACAGATCGCAAATTCGTCTTCTTCGCGGCAATCGATGAGATGAAAGGGTGGTGCTGAATTGTCAGCGAGAAGTGCTTGAAGCTCTGGTGGTGTGATTTCGAATGAGTCAGGAGAGGGAAACATGAGGAGGGATGATACAGGATTAAAGGTGTTATTGCGGGAAAAATCGAATTGAACCGCTCGTGTCATCAACCATAATGAGGAAGGATATTTTTCCCTTATCTATGCCTACCTACGATTACGTCTGCAAAAAGTGTGACCACGCCTTCGAGTATTTTCAGTCGATGAATGATGATCGGCTTACCGATTGTCCACTCGAAGATTGCGATGGTGAGGTGAAACGGCTTCTTGGAACCGGAGCGGGAATCATCTTTAAAGGTTCCGGATTCTACGAAACCGATTATCGAAGCGACTCTTACAAGAAGGCTGAGAAAGCCGACAGCTCTAAAGGGGGAGAGTCGAGTTCCAGCTCATCTTCAACCAAGAAGGAGAAAAAGGCGGATAAGCCTGCCGCGAGCAAGCCTTCCTCCAGTTCCAGCAGTGGAACCTCAACTTAAATCCGCGTCCTATGAAGCCCCACCGCCGAAAGCCTACACCACCCCGAAAAGACGCTGCTTCACCGCCACCTGAGGCGGCGCCTGTTGAGCCGGAGGAGGTGTCTCCACCGGCCGGGGCAGAGGGAGTATATCAAGAGCCTGAACAGGCCTACGTCGATCCAAACCAGGCTTACGTCGATTCGAACCAGGCTTACGTCGATCCGAATCAGGCTTACGTCGATCCGAACCAGGCTTACGTCGATCCGAA
>JARGPJ010000003.1:0-632752 GCA_029212615.1 Verrucomicrobiales bacterium | reverse complement strand
ACGTCGATCCGAATCAGGCTTACGTCGATTCGAACCAGGCTTACGTCGATCCGAACCAGGCTTACGTCGATCCGAACCAGGCTTACGTCGATCCGAACCAGGCCTACGTCGATCCGAACCAGGCCTACGCCGATCCGAATCAGGCTTACGTCGATCCGAACCAGGCTTACGTTGACCCGAATCAGGCTTACGTCGACCCGAACCAGGCTTACGTTGATCCGAACCAGGCTTACGTCGATCCGAACCAGGCTTACGTCGATCCAAATCAGGCTTACGTCGATCCGAACCAGGCTTACGTCGATCCAAATCAGCCGGCGGAGATAGCGCCCCCGGCGATCTCACAGGGTGCCGGAGTTTATGATGATGCTCCGGTTGAGCCTGCTCCCGCGCCCGCCGCAGCCGCTCCAGGGCGACGACGGCCAAAGGCGAAGAAGAAAGTGGTGAAACGGGGACCTCAGCGTCGTCCTGCGACACCGAGGTCACGCAGCACCTACAAGCGGCCGGCGAAGAGATATGGTGAAGGATTTTCTCTCATGACCGTATTCGTGTCGCTCGCGATTTTGGGGCTGATCGCTCTTATAGGGATGTTGATGGCGCCAAAAGATCTGAGTTTTATCAGTGGCTACCCTGCGAAAGAGGAAACGATGGGCGTCCCCCGGAATATTCTCGATGAGGCGCAGCGCCTCATGGTGAGCAGAGGAGGGGAGATAGCTCTTTCCGAAACGGATCTGAATACCTATCTGAATCAGCGACTGAAAGGCGAGCAGGGCGGTATTATTTCCTCCTTCGTCGATTTTAAGGGTGTCTATGTGGACATCGCTCCGGGAACGGCCGAGATATTTATCGAGCGTGAACTTTTCGGGTTTCCGATTACGATGAGCAGCAAGGTGAAGTCGGAGAAAAATCGCGGGCAGACGACTTATCAGCCTGAGGGGTGGACGCTTGGAAAGATTGAGACGAAGACCCGTATCATGAAGCCGGTGAAGGAGTTGTTTTTGAGTCTGAGATCGACCTGTATCGATGAGTATACGGTTCTTCAGCAGTTGAGTGATGTTCGTTTTGAAGACGACAAGCTTGTCCTGAGTACTTCCATCTGATTCGCGGAGTGAAGTTACAGGGGGCTTCAGGGAGGAAGAGACCGATACGCCATGCCGGACGAAACTGAGTCAACGATTCACGAGGGGAAATTTCTCACCTATCGGAAGACGTCCGCGGGATGGGAGTATGTGACCCGGACCAATGCGAAAGGATGCGTTGCGATTCTGGCGGTGACGGATGACAAACGGGTCATTCTCGTGGAGCAGTTCCGGCCTCCCGTGGGGCGTCGTGTTATCGAACTGCCTGCGGGGCTTGCCGGTGATATACCGTTGCAGGAAGATGAGCCTCTCCTTTCCGCCGCGAAGCGTGAACTGAAAGAGGAAACCGGCTACGAGGCGAAGAACTGGGCGTCCCTCTCTGAAGGTGTTTCCTCAGCTGGACTGACGGACGAATTCGTGACGCTGTTTTACGCGACCGGTCTCACGAAAATGACCGAAGGCGGTGGAGTAGGCGGCGAAGAGATCCGGGTTCACTACGTTCATCTTTCCGATGTCACGAAGTGGTGTCGTGACCGCCAGTGCGAAGGGCTCATGGTGGATTTTAAGATTTTTGCTGCGCTCCATCTCTCGAAGTCGCTCGCTCAATCGAGTGAGTCACGGCTCTGGTATTGAGTCGATCCATTCAGGGGGAAAGTCACTCTTTGAGAATTTCCCTCGAGCTTCTGCGAGCATTTCCGACCAGGTGCTCGTCCCGTATCGTCTCGAGAGGTGCTGGAGGACGAGGCGGCCGGCTCCGGCTTCACTGGCGAGGCGGCCGACTTCATCAGAAGTCATGTGACCGTTTTGAATGGCGAGGGATCGGTCGCGACTGTGATACTGGCATTCACTGATGAGCGTTCCGGTTCCCTTGAGCCAGTCGCAAAGCCGTTGCCATGATGCGCTGCCTTCTTCGACCCGGAAATCGGTGAGGTAGGCGATCGATTCCCCCGGGGTGGAAATGAGAAACTCTTCCCGCAGGTCGCCGAGGTGGAGGGATTTCGTGCCGACTTGAACAGAGCTGTCGTCGTCCTGGGAGGGGTCGGTGAGCGCTTGAAGCCAGGAGCCGGGAGCATGCGGGGATCGCTGCAGGGCTTCCGGGCTGATATTCTGTTTTTCCGATTCGATCAGTCGGTAGGCGACGGAAGGGATCGTTCCGTGCGGGAGGAGCATCGCCTCCATTTGAAAGTTGCGGGCTGCTTGAAGGGGTTCGTTGTCGCGTGGGATATCGTTGAGGCGATGCGAGATGGCGAAGGCTTCACTGGTTAGAAATCGACTGGAAGCGACCTTGTTTTCATCTATCTCCCGGACGATCCACTCACCGGGTTGTTCGTGGTGAAGGTTCCAGGAGAATGATCTGAAACGGTGGTGCATCAGCTCGATGGTTCCCCCGGGGCCCCAGATATTTACGGGAGTTTCGGGGCGGTTGTAGTTGTGACGGAAAAAGGTATCGAACCCGGATACGTGATCCATGTGGAAGTGGGAAAACGCGAGGTGTGCGATCGATTGAATGAGCGAAGGTTTCAAGCTCGAGAGGCAGTTTTCACCGCAGTCGAAGAGAAGGTACTCCACTGACTGGCCCGAATCGACGGTCAGAAAGAGGGCGTTGTCGGCACCGGGTTGGCCGAGGATCTTCCACTGAATACTCATGCGCGCAAAACTCGCGCATGAGTCGGGCCTTTGCCAGCGACAAAGAGCGCTCTCACCCGGAGGGCGGGTTTTGAAAGAGGGGGATGTATTCGGAGAGCCCTTCTTCCTCCAGTTTCGACACCGGGACAAAGCGGAGCGCGGCCGAGTTGAGGCAGTAGCGGAGTCCGGTGGGGTCGGGGCCGTCCCCGAAGACATGGCCGAGATGAGTGTCGCCGGTCTTTGAGCGGACTTCGGTGCGAACCCAGCCAAACTTTCGATCGACTATTTCAATGATCTCCGGTTCATTGACGGGCTGCGTAAAGCTTGGCCATCCGGTACCGGATTTGAATTTATCTGTCGACGAGAAGAGGGGTTCGCCGGAAATAATATCGAGGTAAAGCCCGGGTTCGGTGTTGTCCCAGTACAGGTTCCTGAACGGCGGTTCGGTTCCGTCTTTAACGGCGACCTCATATTGCAGCGGGGTGAGCGTTTTCTTCAATCCGGGGCGGCCTTCAGAGAGGGAGCTCTCTGAATTTCCGCACGAGGAAAGAATGACGGGGGCGACGAGGAGAATGAGGTTTCTGTTCATGGGGCACTTTCTGAGACGCTCCCCATGAACTTTCCTTTCTCTCCCGATCAATGGAGGAAGTGGCGGTGACCGGTAAAGACCATCGCAGCATCGTGTTCGTCGGCGGCCTTGATGACCTCTTCATCTCGGATGGAACCACCCGGTTGAATCGCGGCGGTGGCTCCTGCATCGAGTGCATTCACGAGTCCGTCAGGGAAGGGAAACATCGCATCGCTGGCGACAACTGAACCTTTGAGGCTGAGTCCAGCCTGCTCTGCCTTCCAGGTCGCGAGACGGCAGGAGTCGACGCGTGACATTTGACCGGCTCCGATGCCGAGAGTGCGGTCGCTCGTCGTGAAGACGATCGCGTTCGATTTCACGTGCTTCACGATTCTCCACCCAAAGCGCATCGCTTCGATTTCTTCCGCAGTGGGTGGACGCTTCGTGACGACTTTTTCCTCGATATTTTCAAGGCCCAGTGCCTGAACGTCGTGGTCCATGACGAGGAGTCCCCCCGGGGCCGACTGGATAATCGGTTCTTCGAGGGTGTCACGGAATGCTTCGTGCATCTGGATGAGACGCAGATTTTTCTTCTTCTGAAGAAGCGCGCGGGCGTCGGTTTCGAACTCCGGCGCAATGATCACATCGGTGAAGATTTCTGAAATGACGCGGGCGAGCCCGATACCGAGTGGCCGGTTGCAAACGATGACGCCGCCAAACGGAGCCTGGCGATCCGTTTCGAAGGCTTTTTCCCAGGCAAGGCGGAGATCGTTTTCGTCGGCGCCGACACCGCAGGGATTCGTGTGCTTCAGGATCGCGACGGCGGGGCGGCGAAATTCGAGGATCAATTCAGCGGCCGCCCCGATGTCGATCACGTTCGTGTAGCTCAGGCCCTTGCCTTGAAGCTGTTTGAAGTAGTCGTTGAAGTTTCCGTAAAGGGAGGCTTCCTGGTGTGGGTTCTCGCCGTAGCGCAGTTCCTGGGAGAGGGGGAGACTGATGGAGAATGAACTTTCAGTTTCCTGCAGGTTGTTGAGGTGCGCGGCGATCGCTGCATCGTAGGCGGCGGTGCGTTGAAAGACTTTGATGGCAAGGCGTTCCCGGGTTTTCAGGGTGGTATTGCCCTCATGCTCTTCCAAATCATTGAGAACGACCTCGTAGTCATCCGGATCGACGACGACGGTCACGGAATCGTGGTTTTTTGCAGCTGAGCGAAGCATGCTCGGCCCGCCGATATCGATCTGCTCAATCGCTTCAGAGCGGGTCACTCCCTCTTTCGCGACTGTTTCTTCGAAGGGATAGAGATTCACGACCACAATATCAATGGGGAGAATTTCATTCTCAGCGGCCTGCTTCCGGTGCTCTTCGAGGTCTCTGCGGAAGAGAAGGCCTCCGTGGATTTTCGGGTGAAGCGTTTTGACCCGGCCATCCATCATTTCCGGAAAGCCGGTAAAATCGGAGACTTCAATCACGGGAATGCCGAGATCGGCAATAAACCTGGCGGTTCCTCCAGTGGAGAGAATCTCGATGTCGTGGTCATGGAGGCCCTGAGCAAGAGACTCAAGGCCGGTTTTGTCTGACACTGAAATGAGGGCGCGGGAAATACTCATAAAGTTGGATTTGGCAGCATTATCACCTCCATGAAGCGACGCAAGATGAAATGAATGAAACCGGTCGAGAGGGAGCAAAACTACAAAATATCCACCGGAATAGGCAGGATTTTGTAAAAGAAATGCGAAAACTTTATAAATTAGCTTGATTATTAGTTAGGAAATCTTAATATTTTGCGGAACTTAGTTATTACACCTCACCTCTGGAAATGAAATATCACTACCTCTTGCCTATCGGAGTCGCTTTGCTCTCCATGTCTTGCAAAAGCACCAAGACTGCTTCGACGAATCCTTATCAGAATAATCCTTACTACGGTCCCAGCAGCACCGGGAGCAGCACGACGGATTACTCCAGTACCGCTTCTTCGGCAAGCTATCCCAGCTACAGCGATGCGACTTACACTCCGCCGGTTCCAAGTGCACCCAGCGCGACACTCCCCAGCGTTCCCTCTGTGCCAAGTGTCCCCAGCTACAGTGCTCCTACGACACCAAGCTACAGCGCGCCGAATGCTTACACCCAACCTGCCTCGACTGGCGGTTCACACACGGTCACCGGTGGAGAGAACCTTTATCGCATCAGCTTGAAGCACGGCACTTCCGTGGCAGCGATCAAGAGTGCTAACGGATTGGCCAATGACACGATTCATCCCGGTCAGGTCCTTCGTATTCCGTGATCCGGCACTAACGCAGCCTTTTTCTCGAAAGCCCGAAGGTGAAAGCCTTCGGGCTTTTTTTGTCGTTGCCTGATCTTTTATCTTACGCGGAACGGGCGGTCTTGAATTTTGCCTTATAATTGCCGTAACTGTCTGATTTCTTTTTACTTGTAATTTGATGCTGAATGGTCTTTTTCATTAAATTGGACTCATGATTCGCTTAAGCGTTTGCCTGTCCTTTCGAAGCACTTTGTCTCAACGCGAATGAAAAAGCATGTACGCCCGTCCCTCCTACTGGAACTGTCCTTTACCTTCCGGTTGTGGTTGTTTTGTGTTTTCTTATTGGGCGCCAGTTTCGACCAATCGAGAGCAGATGATCAGGTATGGGATGGAGCGACCGATGCGTTCTGGTCTGACATAGGCAACTGGGGTGGGGCTGGAGCCGTTCCCGGAACCGGCGATACGGCTACGTTCAGCGGTGTGGGTGGTGCCGACGACACCATTGATCTCAGTGGCGGAGTGACAATCACTTCCATTGTGTTTGATACGGCAGCGGCGGCTTCGTACACCATTGGGATGGGAGCGGTCAATGCACAGGCGATCACTTTTGATGATGGCGGCAGCATACTGATGTCTGCGGATGTCATGGCGGATCAGCTTTTCAATACTGCGGTCACGCTGGGAGCGGATGGGCAAACTGCCACTTATACGATCGACAATGACAGTACGACAAACTGGATTACGTTCGCAGGCGATATCACAGGTGGGAGTGGCGGCACGGCAGGGGACAAGACTATTCTTGTGATTGGGGATGGGGATACAAATTTCAACGGAGTCATCAGCAACGGTGGAGCTACTTCGCTGGCGATCACGAAGTCAGGGGAGGGCAATTTATCTCTGACCGGTGACAATACGTTCAGCGGGGATCTTACTTTAGACGCGGGGGGGGTGACCATCGGTGATATCACGACCGGGACCACAGTGACGGGTCAGATGGGAGGCGGCACCCTTCGGCTGAACGGGGGGGAGCTGGGGCTTGTTTCCGGCACATCAAATAATATTACGTTTGGAGGAACCACGGTGGTAGGTGGTGACGTGATGATTACGGGGTCGCGACCCGATGGATCGACTTCCTCCGGGACGACTTTTCGATTAGGTTCACTTTCAATCGGAAGTCATACCTTGAGCACTGCCAGGGGCTTGAATTTTTCAGGCAATAATTCTGCGACGATACGATTTGATGGGGCAACCCTCACCGGGGATGCTGTCTTCGCTCCCAGTACGCGCAATACGATATACCTTGTTGGTGGTGTTACGGAGTCAGGTGGTTCACGATCTATCACGGCAGATGGCTCAGGAACCGGCGCTGTCTTGAGAATTAATGGAGCTGGTGGCTGGAGCGGGGGTACCACCTTGAATGGTGGTGTGCTTCGCATTGATAGTGCTGATGGACTGGGGGCGAACGGTACTGCTCTGAATCCTACCTTGACCACTTTGAACGGGGGAACGCTTCAACTTTTTAATCACAATGCGGCAAGAAATAATCGACGCATCGATGTGCAGGGCGCGGTCATAATTCAGCTGAGAAACAACGTGAACCGAACCTTCAGCATTGGGGAATTGAATGATACTGGGTCAGGTCGAATAACCATTGCCGCCGGGCGAACCAGCTCAGCCGGAACACAGACGCCGACGATGACCTTGAACAATGATCTCGCATTGAACGGTGATTTGCGACTTCAGGGCTTGTTTGATGATAACACTCTCGTGATGGGCGGTGTCATCAGCGATGGGACCGCGACACCTTCCAACCTGGTTGTTTCTGATACCGGAATCGTGAGATTGGATGGCCAAAATACCTATTCGGGAACGACGACGGTAAATGAGGGGATTCTTCGACTCGGTGATGACGAAGTTCTGCCTTCCGGAGCAGGGAAAGGGGATTTTATCCTCGATACCGCTACGACAGCGACTTTCGATCTGAATGGGTTCAGCCAGACCTTAAACGGTATTTCCAGTTCAGGTGCCGGGACGAACATTATTGACAATGCGGGGGGCACTGACAGTGTCCTTACGCTTGGAGCCAACGACGCAGATGGAAGCTTCGGAGGAACGATACAGAATAGCGGGGTTGGAAATCTCGGCATTACGAAGATGGGAGCCGGTACTCTGGCGCTGACCGGGGTTGGCACATACACCGGGGAAACAACCGTAAATGGTGGCATCCTCGCGGTGCAGCCTGATGTTCTTGCGGCGACTTCGATGATCAATATTGGAACCGCTTCAGACGGGACTCTTTCATTTGATCGTGATGGGACCGGGGACCTCCTGACTCTAGCGGCAAATACCGGAATGAATCTTGGAGGAGCGACCTCTGCAGGGGAAATCGTTTTTCAACTGGGCGCGGGTACGGGGAATTCTGATCGGATCCTACTTTCGGGGACGGGCGCTTTAACGGTAGGAGCAGGAGGTGGATTGATCAGCGGGATCGGGCTCTCCGGTTTCGCGGCAGGTGACTATAATCTGATCACCGGTTCCAACGCTATTGTGGGGGCCGGAAATTTGGACCTTGGCAGTCTTCCCGGGGGATTCATCTACGCGATCGATACGGCGACAGACCCCACCATTCTCACCTTGTCGGCAACTGCCGCGGCAGGTGGCGATGTGTTCTGGACTGGAGATGTCGACGGGAGTTGGGCCGCCCTCTCCGGCGGCAACACGAACTGGTCGACTGCAGCAGATGGAAGTGTTGAAGCGGGCTTCACTCCGGGGGCATCGAATACAGTGAATTTCAGTGCGACGAACGGGATAAACACGGTGACCACAGTTGATAATGTTTACTCGATTGAAGGATTGAATTTTCTGAACTCTGGAACTGCAGCAGTGACGATTAATGAAGGTGTTTTTGGCAGTCTTACGATCGGAAGTGGTGGAATCGATGTTCAAACCGGTTCACCGGTGACAGCAACGATTACTGCTCCTCTTGAACTTGGGGCGAACCAGGCGTGGACGGTTGCTGATTCAGGCACCTTGCTCGATGTGGGTGGAGCAGTCTCCGGTAGCGCGAATTTATCGAAAGCAGGTGCCGGAATCTTGACGCTTTCGGGGGATAATTCGATGTCGGGAGTTCTTTCTCTCGATGCCGGTACTTTGAATATTAATAGTGCCACCGCCCTCGGAACAGGAGGCTTTACGGTCAACGGGGGAACACTCGATAACACTTCCGGAGGCGCCCTTGTTCTCTCGACGACAAATGCGCAAACCTGGGGTGGAAATTTTGCTTTCACCGGCACCCATGATCTTGATCTGGGCACCGGAGACGTGACCCTGACGGGAAATCGTGAAGTGACGGTGAATAACGGAGTTCTTTCGGTCGATAAAATCACAGGTGGTTTCGGTCTGACCAAGAACGGAACCGGTACCCTCGAAGTGGGAGTCGGTGGCGACTATACCGGCGCAACCATCATCAATGGTGGCGTTTTCCAGGCATCCGCGACGAATGCTTTCAGCATGGCTTCCGCCTACACAGTGGAGAGTGGTGCGACGCTGCGGTTGAATAATACCAATCAGTTTGAAACTGAAGTGGGGGGGCTTGGATCGTTGGCAGGTTCAGGAATACTTGAGAACGCAGGAAGCAGTAACCGGACCATTTCTGTGGGCTATGATGACACCTCGACCGAATTTAGCGGAATCCTGCAGGACGGAGGTGTCGGCAAGCTTGGTCTTAGAAAGTGGGGGGAAGGTACGCTGACCCTGAGCGGCAGCAGCTCGACACTCACCGGAAATCTCGATGTGCAGGAAGGGGTTGTAGCGATCACGGGGAGTTTCAACAACGGAGTCGGAGATACTGATGCGGGAACTCTGGATAACTCGAGTGGCATGATTCAGGTGTCGACGGGAGGTAGCCTTTCAACGGACCTGATCACCTTGGGGAATAGCAATTCGAGCCGGGCGGGCACTCTTGTCATTGATGGCGGCGATGTATCGACAACGAATGCCATTACGACCGCAGGAATTGATGCTGGCAGTGGTGGCTACGGCGGAGTTTTTCTTTCCAGCGGTTCTCTGAGTTTTAACCGGTTGGATAGCGGGAATCGACCTGCGGATGGAACGACGGTTATCCAGGTGTCCGGAGGAACATTGAACGCAGCAGAGTATATTATTCTCCGTAATCAGCATTCTGAGTTTACTGTTTCAGGAGGGCAGGTGATTCGTAACGCCTCGTCTCAGAACCTCGCCCTGGCCTATCAGAATTCGGGAACAACGGTTTTTAACGTTGCCGGTGGCGTGATTGATAACTCAGGCAGGCAAGTGACATTTGGTCAGTCGAACGCAGCGACCGGGAACGGAGTGTTGAATATTAATTCCGGGAAGCTGACCACTGATATGATTCGGAGGAACCGGGGAACGGCGACGGTGAACTTTAATGGAGGAACTCTCGCGGCAGGTACCAGTGAAGCGGAATTTTTTGCCGCGGCCGCTGATACCGTTGCCTACGTAAACGGAGCCTTCGGAAGTTTTGCGGGCGGGGCGGTGATTGACTCAAACGGAAATGATATCACGATGTCGGTTGCGTTGGAGACTCCCACTGGCAACGGCTTGGGCGGATTGACTTTAAGTAACGCGGGCAGCGGTTACATCGGGGCTCCCTATGTCGAAATTACCGGTGGCGGAGGTAGTGGTGCGACGGGCTACGCAGTGGTGGACCTCGATCCCGCGAGTGGGACCTTCGGTCAATTGACCGGCGTCGTTTTAACAAACCCGGGCATCGGCTATACCGGTGCTCCTACGATTAATCTAATCGGCGGAGGAGGGACGGGCGCGGCCGTTTCGCCGGATGCTCTGGTAGCAAACACCTCCGGTGGTCTTTCAAAAATCGGAAGTGGAACTTTGACCCTGGAAGGTGCCAGCACTTATACGGGAGGAACTGCCATTGGCGGTGGAGTGATTGCGCTTGGAGCGAATGATGCGCTCCCCGCGGGAGGGGCAGTGACGATTGATACAGGCGGTTCGCTTGACCTCAGCACATTCAATAACACGGTGGGACAGGTCACCCTGATCGATGGGAGTATTCTCGGAACAAGCGGTGTTTTGACCTCCACCTCGGATTTTGATCTGAGAAGTGGCAGTGTTAGCGGCATTCTTTCCGGTGCCGTGGGGATCGATAAGTCGACCGCCGGGACCGTGACCCTTTCTGCTGCGAACACTTTTTCCGAAGCTGTTTCGATTACCGCCGGCACTCTTGCCTTCGACGCGGCGAATCAACTTGGGGATGCCAGTGTCACTAATACGCTGAGTATCGACGGAGGAACCTTGAGTTATACGGGGATTACAACGGAGACGCTTGCCGCTAATCAGGTTCTCGCTATCGGAACAGGAGGGGCGACGATTAACGCCGGGTCTGCCGCAGGGACATTGGAATTGGCCGGAGGGATTACAACAGCTGCAACCGGAAATCTCACTAAGACCGGTGTCGGCACGGTGACGGTATCAGGAACTACGGATCTGAATGGCGGAGATGTTAGTGTAGAAGGAGGAACCTTGAACGCAGGTTTTTCCGCTTCAGGTATCGATCGGATTGATGTTTCGGCTGGAGGTGCTCTGAACCTGTTTGACAACACTACGATCAGCACTGCTGTGACCGGACTGAATCTGGCGGACGGGAGTGCTCTTGGATTCGACCTCGATGCTGTGGGGGTAAATGATTCGATTACTCTTACCGGGACGGCATCCGATGCCGGTACCATATCTCTTAATTTTAACGACCTCGGTGGGTTGGCGGTGGGGACGTATGATTTGATTACCTCCACTGGTGGTGGCCTCGATGCGACTTACATCCTGGGTTTCGCGCCCGCGGGTTTGAATTACTCCTTTACCACACCCGGCAGCAATATTGTCAGGCTAACCACAAGCAAACTGAATCTGCGGTATTGGCAGGGTGATCAGAGTGGATCATGGAGCACAAATAATTTAGGGAATACAAACTGGGCAATAGATGCTGCAGGTATCGCAGATCTAGCCTCTTTGCCGGGAGCAAGCGATTCAGTGGTGTTCTCGACGACCAATGCCTCTGGTTCGTCTATCTCGACAACGCTTGATGGAGATTTTACGGTGGATAGTCTTCAGTTCACTTCTAATCCTGCAGGCGTCACTGATGTGACCGTCGCACAGGGATCTTCGGGAACGCTGACGCTCGCTCCGCAGAGTTCAAATAACGGGGTGCTTGTCGAAGACAATGCGGGTGATATCACCATTTCCGCTCCACTCGTGGTCGGGGCGGCACAGACCTGGTCAGTGGTCGGAACCGGTGCAAATGGGTCATCTCTATCGATCGACGGCATGATCGATTTCACCAATGGAGTGACAAAAACCGGTGATGGAGTATTGACCTTGGAAGGTGCCAATACCGGGGCAGGAGGTCTTGCCATCAATGGAGGCACTTTTAACATCGGGAATGCAACAGCTCCCGGTTCGGGAACTCTTGGGATTGGAGCGGGGATCACGATTGATAATAGCTCCGGCGGGGCCCTTGCCTTGACAAACAACAACGCGCTTTCGCTTGATGGCTCCTTCACTTTTACCGGAACTGATGATCTTGATTTAGGAACGGGTTCGGCGGGTTTGGGAAATAATGCCGTCATCACGACCAGCGCCGGTCATCTCACGATAGGTGGCTCGATCGACGACGGCGGAAATAATTTCAGTTTATCCAAGGCAGGGGCCGGAACGCTTGTATTGAACGGTGCCAATACGATCGGAGGTGGTGTCAATTTAACTGAGGGCGCCCTGAATATTGGAAACGCCGCTGCGCTGGGGAGTGGCACGTTCGCGATTGGAACAGGAACGACATTCGACAACACCAGTGGGGGAAGCATCACTCTGGCCTCGAATAATTCTCAGACATGGGATGGGGATTTTACCTTTACCGGCAGCGATAATTTCAATCTCGGGGCGGGAAATGTTACTTTAAGTTCTCCGGTTTCGGTGAATGTGGCAGCCAATACCTTGACGGTCGGGGGAGTGATTGATGATGGAGTCAGTGATCATGGTTTGACTAAGACCGGTGCCGGAACGTTGACCCTGGATGCAGTCAATACCTATGGGGGGCAGACCAGTGTGGACGATGGCACGTTGATAGCAGGGGTTTCCGGTGCTATTCCTACCGGGACAATCGTGAAATTGGGTTCCGGGTCGACCGCCGGTATTCTCGATTTGAATGGCTTTGATGTTACGATTGGAGGGCTGCTTTCCGGGTCGACCACCGATGCCGTCGAGAATGAAATCATTATTGGCAGTGGGACCACTCTAACGGTGAACGGAGCGGTAACCATCGGTCCGGATGTCCTTGATTCCTCTACCTTCCTGAAGGCGACCGGAGGAGGTGATCTTGTTGTGAATACAGGAGGCTCTACCTTTCAAGTGGGCGGGGCGACAACAACCAGTGCAAGAAACGCGGCGACTCTGGATCTGAGCGAATTGGCAAATGTTACGATTGATGTCGGGGCTGGCATTTTTAACGTCGGTGATTTTAATTCGGCAAATCTAACGAACTTCGCGACTTCGAAGGTGATTCTTGGTACCAACAATACTATTTCGGCGGGAAGCTTCCGGGTAGGCACGAATGTTGATCCGCAAAACCTCGGAGATCCTCACTCAGTCACTCTGGGAAGTGGAACCAACATTATAAATTCCGGAAACGTCGTTATTGGTTCCGGACTGGGAACTAACCAGGCCCGTTCGAGTGGACTGCTTTCGTTTGCCGCGGATGACACAACCGGCACACTTCAGTTGAGGGCGGCTGACGGCATTGCCCGAATCCGAATGTATATGATCAATTCAACTTCGGGGACAGGGAACAGTATGGCGTCGGAAGTAGACTTCAGGGATCATGATGTTGATGTGCTTGTCAGTACCCTGGATATGGCTCTTCGGACCCAGGGGAATGGAAACGCGACTTCAACGCTTCATTTTAATGAGGGTGTGTTTGATCTTACGACGTTGAAAATGGCTCATAAGGTCGACACAGGTAACGGCGATGTTACTGCGACTATCAATATCGGGGACAGTGGATCCGGATCCGTTTTTACGGTAAACAATACGACCACAATGGCGGTCAGCACCAGCGATACGGCCGGTTCGGAGGCGAATGCTACGATTAATGTGAGTGGAGGAACCGTCTCTTTCGGGGCGATTGATATGGCCGACGCTGCAGCCGGTAGAACGGCTAACTCCGAGATCAATATTACGGGGGGAACCGTGACCATGAATGGGAATATTACGAGGAGTGGAGGCGACGGGACGGAGAATGCATCGGTGACACTGAACGGAGGCACGCTGGACATGAATGGACGCAGTATCGGAACCAATGCGAATAACGTTACTTTTAACGCTCAGTCCGGGACGCTATCCAATCTGAATCAGGTAAATGGCTCAAGTGCGGCTCTCACTAAGACGACCGCTGGAACATTAGTTCTCGAAGGGGATAACACCTACTCTGGCGGAACCGTCATCAATGGGGGAACACTCCAGATTGGATCGGGTAGCCCGACGGGGACGATTGGTTCCGGTGATATTGTGAATGAGAGTGTTCTAGCGGTTAATCGCAGTGACACTTATACTCTCTCTGAAGTTGTTTCAGGTGCAGGGGAATTGCGTCAGACTGGTGCAGGAATCACGAAACTGACCGGGGATAGTGATTATACGGGAACGACCACGGTAAGTTCGGGAACCCTTCAGATTGGAGATGGAGGGACGACCGGATCGATTGATGACACCAGTGCGATCACGATAGCCGGCGGAGCAAACGTGATAACAAATCGTGACGGCACGTTGAATTTGGCTCAGGGGATTTCAGGTGGAGGTAATCTGATCATCAATAATCCTGCTACCGGCGAAACAGTGCTCGCCGGTGCGAATGATTACACCGGAACGACGGCAGTGAATGGCGGAACTCTTCTTGTGAATGGAAATCAATCCAGTGCCACGGGGAATGTTTCGGTCGCTACCGGAGGTACACTGGGCGGGATCGGCACTCTGGGTGGAGCGACAACGATCGACAGTGGAGGCAGGCTGACCGGGGGGACGAATGGGGGCGCCGGCACGCTTTCTTTCGTGGGAAATCTGACTACGGCAAGCGGTTCCAGCTGGCTTGTCGACCTTGTGCAGGGCGCCACCGATGTCTCTGATTCTATTTCTGTAGGTGGTAATCTGGATATCACTGGATCTGCCTTTGTTGATAATTTCTCCGGGTCGTTCACCGGGGGGACGAGTTATCAGATAGCAAGTTATACCGGGAATCTCACCGGGACATTCGCTTCATGGGGAAATAATACAGAGAGGACCCTGGGCGGAGGACAGTATCTGATTAACTACGGCTCAGGAAGTAACAGTGTCATCACGCTGACGGCTGTTCCTGAGCCTGCTGCATTTTTACCACTGCTTCTCCTGGCCTTTGGCGGAGGATGGATTCTGCGCCGCCGTCGAAGAGAGGTGGCTGAGTGATTCCCGGTGAGGTTTCAAATGACAGACTTATCCTGCGGTGAACTTATCCTGCGGTGATCGACTCGATCAGGAGTAGCGTCAGTGAATGACGGGGACCTTTCCCGCATACCGCCCCCGGAGCTCGTGCATCGCCCGGAGGATCGCCTTTTCATCCATTTCGTGGACTTCCAGCTTCTCGCCAATGCCGGGAACAAGCGTGATCGTGAGCTGTCCGCCAAGATGTTCACGGAACTCTTCGAGGCCGGCAAGGAGGACGGGGCGACCGCGTTCTTCGGTATCAAGAAAATCCGACCAGAGAGTAAATCCGACGGTGGTGATGAGTGATAGAATCTCATCGGCAATCTCTTTGCGGAGGAGGCCGATCTCGACGGAATAAAGAAGGTCAAGCGCCATGCCAATCGCGACAGCTTCGCCATGGCTGACGGAAAAATCGGATATTTGCTCCAGTTTGTGAGCGGCCCAGTGACCGAAATCAAGCGGGCGTGCCGAGCCGTATTCAAAGGGATCGCCGCTGGAGGCAATGTGGTCGACGTGGTTTTCCGCGCTCCGGCGAATCGTTGTCTCAAGAGGGTGCTTTTCAAGCCGGCCCAGCGCCTCCGCATTTTCGAGAATGAACTGATAGAAGTCCTGATCGCGGATCAGCGCAACTTTGATCGCTTCGATAATGCCGTCGCGACAGGCGCGTTCCGGAAGGCTGGAAAGAAAGTCGAGATCGTTTACGATCGCGAAGGGGACAGAGAAGGTGCCGACCCAGTTCTTCTTTCCAAAATAGTTCACCCCGTTCTTCACCCCGACGCCACCGTCTCCCTGGCTGAGGGTTGTCGTGGGCATGCGGATGAGGCGAATGCCACGGTGCGCAGTCGCTGCGCCGAATCCGGCAAGGTCGAGAAAGGCACCTCCTCCAATGGCGACGATGTAGGAATGGCGGCAAACTTTGTGAAATTCGATGGCCTGCCAGATTTTCTCAACCAGTCCCCAGTTGTTCTTTGACGGTTCACCGCCGGCGATTACCACCGGTTCCGTCACGAGGTTCAGTGTATCTGCGTGAATTTCGAAGTATTGCGAGATTTGTTCGACGAGTCCTGCATTGGAGTCGGCTACCCCGCCGTCAAGAAGGACGAGCACTTTCGATTTTCCGCCCAGCTCGCAGGCGTCGGCCACTAGATCCCTCAGGGTGTGGTTTTTGCTGTCGAAGGCAGCGTGCGTAAAGGCAACACGATGCTGAAAAGTGATGGGGATGGGACGCTGTATCATAGCAGGGTGGGAAGATTGCCCCTGAAGGAAGCAGGTTCAAAGTGACGTGTATACGGATGAAACCCGAAGTGAGATCCTCAGTCAGTGACGGTAAACCGGAATTCCGTGGTTTGCTGATAGCGTTCATTCGGCCGAAGGAGGCTGGAGGGAAATGAAGGCTCATTGGGCGCGTTGGGAAAGAACTGTGTTTCAAAGCAAATGCCGCCCCACTTCGGATAGGGCTTGTTCTTGAAATGGTTGGCGGTGAAAACTTGCACGCCGGGTTTTGTGGTATGGACAGTCATGACTCGTCCACTTATTGGATCTTTGAGAGTGGCGACTTTTCTCAATGATTGGTCGTTGTCCACGACAAAACAGTGGTCGAGCCCGCCGCTTTCCACTTGCCTGAGCTGATCGCCAAGGCGCTTCGGGCTTAGAAAATCAAAAGGCGTGCCCTCAACTTGCAGCCGCTTTCCCGTGGGAATTTTACGCTCGTCGATCTCAAGGACCTTGGCCGTTTCGAGCTGGAGTAGGTGATCTTCGATGCTTCCTTCTCCGGCGAGATTGAAATAAGTGTGATTGGTCAGGTTGACGTGGGTCGCTTGATCTGTTGTGGCTTCGTAGTCAATGATGAGGGCATTCTCTTCTGTCAGGGTATAGGTGACGTGCGCTTGCAGGGTTCCCGGGTATCCCTCGTGTCCGTCGGGGCTTTCCAGTTCGAATGTGACTGATGCGTGGTCCCCGCCTCTTGTGCCCCGGCTTTTCCAGACTTGCCGATGAAAGCCGGTTTTCCCGCCATGAATATGAACACCGGTTTTTCCGTTTACGCTTTCCAATCGGTAAGGCGTTCCGTCGATCGTGAATCCACCTGTGTCGATGCGATTCGCGAAACGCCCGATGATGGATCCAAAGACCCCTCCGGAGAGTGCCTCTTCAAGTGAGGAGTAGGAAAGGGTCACCCTGCCGATTTGGCCGTCACGGTCCGGGGCGTCAATTGAGACGAGGATGGCTCCATACTCAGCGAGGCGAACGGTCATTCCCTGCTTGTTTGTCAGGGTGAAAAGTTTGATCTCCGTGCCATCCGGCATTTTGCCCCAGACCTCAGAGGGCACTTCCGTTGCCGCAACGGTGACCTGATAAAAGAACGCGGTTGCCAAGAGCGCGATCTGAATGACATTTTTCATATGTGCATGCTGTCGCCCCGGATCACCCGCGTCAATACGACACTCCTGGCTTCTTTCGCCACGATTTCTCTCCAGGTTGCTTCTGCTGATGACTGGCCCGTTTTCCGGGGATTGGATCGAAACGGGATTGCCGTGGATGAGTCGTTTACCGCAAGCGGCCGTGTATCGAGGCTTTGGAAAGCTGAAGTTGGGTTGGGTTACAGTGCGCCGGTCGTGAGTTCCGGCAAGGTCGTCATTACGGGGCATGACGGTGTAGAGACAGACACAGTTTTCTGTTTCGATGAAAATTCCGGGGGGGATCTCTGGAAGTTCAACTATCCGCAGCCGTTGTCCGATCTCTACTTCCAGGGGGGAACGACCGGCACACCGACTTTTGACGGTGATCGTCTCTATCATGTTGCCAGAGAAGGAGACGTTTTCTGTCTCAGTGTGAACGATGGGTCAGTGATCTGGAAAAGACATCTCCAGGAGGATTTCGGTTATTCAAAGCCAACCTGGGGCTTCACGGGAGCGCCGTTTGTGATGGGGGATCGCGTTTTCCTGACGGCAGGCGAGTCGGGGATTGCCCTCAACAAATACGATGGTGCCGAGATTTGGAAGTCAAAGAATGAAGAGGCGGGCTACTCTTCGCCGTTTCCCATCACGCGGGGTGAAACGCAGTATCTCATTCTCACGAACAAGCGCTTTTACGTATGTGTGAAAGCGGAAACAGGTGAGGTGGTCTGGGAGTATAAATGGATGACCCGGTATGGCGTCAATGCTGCCGATCCGGTGATTTCGGGTGATCACATTTTCATTTCCAGCGGGTATGGGAAGGGTGCAGTTCTTCTATTGTGGGATGGTTCATCTGATCCGGAAAAGGTTTGGCAGACGCGTGACCTCAAGACTCAGATGAACGCGGCGGTACTGATTGAGGGGCACTTATATGGAGTGGATGGAAATGAGAGCGTTGATGGAACCGGCCTCAAGTGTCTTGATATCAAAAACGGAAATACGAAGTGGGTCGACACGTCGATCGGTCATGGCACTGTCTCGGCGGTCGGGAAACAGCTCGTTGTGTTGAGCGAGGATGGAACCCTGAAGATCGGGGCGGCGAGTCCGTCAGGATTCTCCCCCCTTGTGTCCAAAGAGTTGATTCCCGGTCGGGTTTGGACGGTGCCGGTGATCGCCAATGGCAAAATCTATGTTCGGAACGAGTCAGGGAGGTTGGCGGTCGTGAAAATCAAAAAAGATTCCTAACGATGGTGACGTGCCAAGCGTCCTTTCTCTATGAAAAATTCCCTTTTTCGCCTCGGACTGATCTTTTTTCTCAGCCCGGTTTTCGGGCAAGTCTCAGTGGCACCTTCGGGTTCGGCACCGACAGATAAGCCTTCTGAAGAACTCAGTGATCACATCAGGTATATCGAGGGACCTGAGGCTGACCGTCTGCAGACGGCCGTGACACGATTTCAACGGGGAGACGATCTCGTCGACCTGGTTTCTGTCGTCCACCTCGCCGACGCGACCTATTATGAGAATCTAAACAGGCTGCTTTCGGGCTATGATGTCGTTCTTTATGAAATGGTGGGAGGGGCTTTTTCACCGGAGTCGGCTGAGGCGGCGGAGTCAGGAAACGATGAAATGACGGCGGTGCGGCAGCTTCAGACCATGGCTAAATCATTTCTCGGTCTCGAGTTTCAGCTCGAAGGCATCGATTACTCCGCGTCAAACTTTGTTCACGCCGACGCCGGGTGGGACCTCATGAGCGGCTTGATGGAGGCAAGGAACCAGAATTTCTCCGAAATTTTTACCCGCGCAATGGCCCTTTCGCAGGAAGGGTCAATCGCCGGTTTGCCGGATACAGAGGCCGACATGAACTTCATGTTAGGAAGTTTGCTCACTGCGGTCACGACGGGAGACAGCAATGCGCTCAAGCGACTGATTGCTCCATTTTTAAGCGAAGCGGAGGGATTCATTACTCAATTGGAGGGGGAAGACGGCACTGTGCTCGTCACGGAACGGAACAAGCTTGTCATGGCAAAGCTGAGCGAGGAGCAGGCATCTCACGGGGCCGGTAAGTATGCGGTTTTTTATGGTGCCGGCCATATGCCTGACTTGGAGAGCCGGCTCATTGATGAGGGTTATACAAAGGTGGAAACGGTCTGGGCTGATGCCTGGACGATGGGGGACGGTGGCAGTGACAGCACTTCCGCTCCTGCCGTTGCCCCGGCAGACTTTTTTCTCAACCTCCTTGAAGAGAACCCGGAGATCATGGGGACGATTCAGAAGATGGGCGAGATGTTAGAGCAGCTTCAGACAATTGAATAGGACGGGGGAGGCAATTTCTGTAAGGACGAATTGCCGGAGTTCGTCCCACCGTCTGAACCTGTCGCCACCGCTTCATGATTGATCCCGCTTTTCCGCCGCTCTTCCCATTCGACGAGCACAATCAGAAGCTCGAGAGCAATGTTCACCCCCGGGACTGGGTAGATCCGGTGCCGGATGGAAAATATAATCTCGTCGTCATCGGAGCAGGAACTGCGGGCCTTGTTGCTGCGGCAGGATCTGCGGGGATGGGAGCGAAAGTTGCTCTCATCGAACGCGATCTTCTCGGGGGCGATTGTCTCAATGTAGGGTGTGTCCCGTCCAAGGCGATCATCGCATCCGCTCATGCCGCTGCGTCAGCACGGGACGGGGCGCGATTTGGTGTTCATGTTCCGGAGGGTGTCCGTGTCGATTTCAGTGCTGCGATGGAGCGCATGAGAAAATTGAGAGCGGACATTTCCCCCCATGACTCCGCTGAGCGTTTCCGGGGGCTTGGTATCGATGTGTTTATGGGCGCCGCCAGGTTTACCGGCGTCGATTCGGTTAAGGTGAATGGTCAGGAATTGAAATTTTCGAAAGCGGTTATTGCGACGGGAGCACGTGCCTCGGCTCCTCCTATCGACGGGCTGGATGAGGTCGACTATCTCACCAACGAAACACTTTTTTCGCTCACTGAACTTCCGCGCCGATTTGGCATCGTTGGCGGTGGCCCCGTTGGTGTCGAGATGGCTCAGACATTCGGCCGCTTCGGTTCAGAGGTAACGCTATTCACGACCCGGTCAGGAATCCTTCCCCGGGAGGACCCGGAAGGGGGGCGACTCGTTGCCGATGAGCTCGAGCGCGACGGAGTGACGATCAAAGATTCAGGGGCTACTTTGTGCGTGAGTAAAAACGATGACGGCACTATCGCCTTGAGAGACCGGGCCGGCGCCGCTGATGAGGTCGTGGTGGATCAGCTTCTTATCGCGGTCGGGCGTGCGCCGAACGTGAACGGGCTGGGGCTTGAAGAGGCGGGGATTGAGTATGATCTCAAATCGGGAGTTCAAGTGGACGATCATTTGCGGACCACCAACCGGAACGTCTTTGCCGCCGGCGATGTTTGCTCGCGATTTAAATTCACGCATGCCGCTGATTTCATGGCACGTAATGTGATTCGGAACGCCCTCTTCGGAGGCCGAGCGAGAACTTCGGACCTTGTGATTCCGTGGGCGACCTACACCACGCCTGAGCTTGCTCATGTCGGACCAACCCGGGATGAGCTTGAAAGGCGGAAGGATGACCTCGACGTTTATCGAGTTAACCTGTCGGGCGTTGACCGTGCGATTCTTGAGGGAGAGACGGGAGGATTTGTGAAGATATATACAAAGAAGGGCAAGGATCGCATCGTGGCTGCTACGATTGTTTCAAGCCATGCCGGTGATCTCATCAGCCAGGTGAGTCAGGCGATGGTCGCCGGCGTTGGGCTCGGGAAGATCGGATCGACGATCAGTCCCTACCCGACTCAGGGGGAGGCCATTCGCAAGGCCGGTGATCTTTACGCCAGAACCCGACTGACACCCTTCATTGCAAAGTTGCTGAAGAAGTGGCTCGAGTTCCGGATTCGTTAGGAAAAGATTTCCACGAGCGCATTTCGCATCACTTCAGGGTCAGGCGATTTTCCGGTCCAGAACTCGATCCCGATTTCACCCTGGGCGACGAGCATGCCGAGTCCGTCGATTACCCGGCATCCTTTTTCACGCGCTTCCCGCACCAGTCTTGTCGCGGGAGGATTGGGGATCACGTCGGCGACGATCATTTCATCGGTGAGTGTGTCCGTGTTCAAAGGGATTCGGGCATCGACGTCTGGGAACAGGCCGATGGAGGTGGCATTCACAAGGATGTCAGTGCCGGCGGGTACCTCAAAGTCGTTTTGCCAGGGAACAAAGGTTACCTTCAATTCCCCGCCGACAGCCGCATTGAGATCAGATTCGAAAAGAGTCGCCAGTTCCCGGCCTCTTGTTTCATTGCGGTTTACGAGGGTGATTTCGCGGACTCCTGCCAGTGCCATTTCCACGCCGATGGCGCGCGCGGCACCTCCGGCACCGAGAAGAACGAGTGATTTGCCGGCGGGATCATCGAGCGCTTTGAAGCTGGAAACAAACCCCTTTCCGTCGGTGTTTTCCCCGATGAATTGACCGTCGCGATTGACGACACAGTTAACGGCTCCCATGAGCCTGGCGGATTCCCCGAGACCGTCGAGGTATTGGATGACCTCGACTTTGTGGGGAATCGTACAATTGAAACCCTGAAATCCAAAGGCCCGTGCCCCGGCTACCGCGGAAGCTAAATCCTCCGGCTTCACTTCAAGGGTAAGATATCGCCAGTCCAGGCCCATTTTTTGATAGGCTGGCTCGATCATTGCCTGAGTGGGGTTCTCGGCAACGGGGTATCCGAAACAGGCGGTGAGCTCCTGTTTAAAGTTCAATTCTGCGGCCATAGCTGCGCATACTAGTGAAATCATTTCCACTGGCAAGCGTGGCCGCGAGAATTTTTCTTTATCACGGGGTCCTGAGGGGCAATGCTGGTGGGAGATGCACATTCCGACCCTCATCGAGAGAAAGCGTGACGCAGGGACACTGTCCGATGGCGAAATTCGTTTTCTGATTGAGGCATATACCTCCGGAGAGATGCCTGACTACCAGATGTCGGCATTTGCGATGGCGATATACTTCCAGGGCATGACCGCGGAGGAGACGGCTTCTCTGACCCGGGCGATGTTGGAGTCGGGTGAAGTCATGGAATACCCTGCCAGTGCTCCACGTATCGTTGATAAGCATTCTACCGGTGGGATAGGAGACAAGGTTTCGCTGATCCTTGCTCCCCTCCTGGCCTGTGATGATCTCTGGATTCCGATGATCTCCGGGCGCGGGCTCGGTATCACCGGGGGAACCCTTGATAAACTGGAATCGATTCCCGGTTTTTCAGTCAATGTTTCCCGGGAACAGGCATTGGAGCAACTGGAGGAAACGGGAGTGGTTATGATGGGGCAAACCGCTGATATCTGCCCGGCTGACAAAAAGCTCTACGCCCTGCGGGATGTCACTGCGACGGTGCCAAGCGAGACGCTGCTTGTTACTTCTATCATGTCGAAGAAGCTGGCTGAATCTCTCGATGCTCTCGTTCTCGATGTGAAATATGGAAGCGGTGCTTTCATGAAGACCCGCTCCGGAGCCGATTCTCTGGGAGAAGCGATGAGGCAAGTGGGCGAGGCAATGGGAGTGAAAACACAGGTAATCTATCATCCCATGGACGAGCCTCTGGGGCATGCTGTTGGAAATGCCCTGGAAGTCGTCGAATCAATTGAAGTGCTCGAGGGACGTGGCCCGCAAGATCTGAGGGAGATCACTCTGAATCTTGCCAACGAAGTGAGTCTTGTTGATCGCGCTCAGCTTGAGCAATGGCTCGATGATGGAACGGCCCGCTCGAAGTTTGATGAATTAGTTGAGCGCCAGGGGGGCTCCGCAGATGATCTTTCAACCTTCGATTCGATTCACGTCGCACCGGAGATTCAGGAAATTCGTTCCCCCGTTTCAGGGTGTGTCACACAAGTGGATGCGGACACCATCGGCCGTGCCAGCATGGCGCTGGGAGCGGGGCGGAGTCGCGCGGCGGATGCAGTCGATTGCGCGGTCGGCTTCGATCAAATTGTAAAAGTGGGGGAGGAAGTGAGGTCGGGCGATATCCTTGCCCGGGTTCACGCGCAGAGTGCGTCAGCAGCGGAAGAGGCGGCGATCAGGTTTATGGGAGGTTTTTCATGCGAGTCGTAGTTTCGCTCTTTCTAGTGGCGCTGCTGTCAGGGTGCGGGCGCCCTGACCCTGTTCAAGTCGTGATCGAAACAGAACCCTCGGTGGACGCTCTTGTTTCAACCGTTCTCAACGGCGGTGGGACTTTCAAAGATGTGGATTTTTCCACCCTCATCGAAACCTCGACCGGTAACCGGGTGCTGCCATTGAATCCCGAAGAACCGGTCGATGCGGCAATCATCGATGGGATTGATCGTGCCGTGGCTGAAGTTGTGGCAAGCTTGAACGAGCCCGGTTCCCCGACGCATGAGGAGGGGCGAATCAACGAAGTGAGTTCTCATTTTGAAGACGGGCTCCTTGAGGTGATTGATCGTGATCCGGAATTCGCCTGTGGCAACCCTCGAACCGCGGAGGGAAACCTGCAGCGTTCGGGCTACCCTGATCTTGAGATACGCCATCTCGAATCCGGGCGTGTCATTTATCTCGATCCGAAACTGGTGGCTGAAGGGTCATTAAATTCCAGCCTGCGTACCTTTTACTTTACGCCTCGGACGGAGACGAACAAAGTTCTCGAAGACGCGCATCATCTTCTCGTCGGCATCGAGCACGATGGAAACACCGGGAAGTGGAAGTATCTTCGCTGGCATCTCGTCGACCTGACAACATTCAAAGTCACCTTGAAAGCTGAGTTTCAAGCGAGTAATCGAGACCTCTATCAGCCGGGGCTGATAATCAGGGAAGGGGCAGCCGACTAGCGGACAATCGGTTTGAGGAGAAACAGCCCCAAGGTTGCTTTGAACGCGTCATTCGCATCCATCGTTTTGAACTCGTGCCCGAGCCCCCAGGAGTCGGAGAAAATGATCCGCCCGGTGGTGTGGTTATAGCCAATGATCATGCGCATGTGTCCGCCGCTCGTCTGGTTCTGCAGGGGCGGCTCTTCATCAAACCGGCCCACTTCAAGTCCCCAGAGGAGGGGGATTCCCTCGTCGATCCACTTCGAGATCATTTGGTGAAAATCTTTCTCACTGACGGGATCTCCAACGTACTTGTCATCGACCAATTCAACGAGACCGCTCGTGTGTCGTATCGTGAGACACTCGAGACGGGTTTTGAAAAAGTGATCAATCGAGCCGAGCTCTTCGTTGATGACGAGTGGACTGGTGCCCTGATCGGGGTCGGAATTTGCGATCTGCGCCAGCTGATGCATGTCACAGGCAATGCCATAGTATTCGAAGAGTCGCTGAGCCGAAGCAACCACACAGTAGCCCTTTGAGCCCTGGTCGACCATGGGGATGCCGGAGATGAAGACGTTTCCACCCTTTGTCTTCCGCACGTTTCTCGGCAGGTCTGAGAGGGTCACAGTGGCGCCGGTCCGGTCTTTCGTGGCCGCTTCGTAGGTTCCCCCGGCGTCGCGACGGGCCAACCGCATTCGGAGGAATTCCGTCTTTCCGGGGGCGCCGGGATTGTGCTCGAGAACCGCTTTGCCGCGTGCTGAAATCCAGATCCAGCCGTCGGTGAGAAGTCCCTGGGTGGGGTTGTGAGTTCTCCGGGTCGGTCTGACCGCGAGTTGCTGTCCGAGATGTCGGCCGACCGCGCGGTTGCGAGCCTCAAAATCCCCGGGGGTGATTTCAGTTCCGTCCCCGCGGTTGTACACCGATATCGTGACGCCCTCGAATTGACCGTCCTTAAAATCGATGATGGCTTCTTCGATCGGCACTGTCCCCCCGAGAATGGTGAGACTGACGCTGAGGTTCGGTTGCTTTTTTTGTTGAAAAACAGCCCGGGATTTATCCTTCGTGAGCCATTTGAAATAGGGATTATGATTCCATTCCTCCTGCTCAAACATTGTGTCCAAATCGGCTGGCTTGATCAAATAGGCACCAGGGAGTTCGATAAAGGGATCGAGACTGGCACTCAGGTTCCCCTCATTCTCTGCGCTGTGACATGGATCGAAGAAAATCAGCGTCAGCAGGGGAACGATGAGGTATTTTCTGCGTACCATCCGGGCACTGTATCGAATTCCGCTAAAGGTGTCTCGCAAAATCGCGGGGATCGCATTTTCCGTTTGTCATCGCTCTCTTTCTCTGAGACAACATGCACGAAAGAATCCCTTATTTGTCTATGGCGTTGCAGAAATTGATCAACGATCCGCTCAAGGTGGCGGACGAATTACTTGAAGGCCTCGTTGAGGCCTATAACGGCGAATGCAAATCAGTCGGTCGCCGGTCCATCGTCAAAACCGATATTCCGGACGGGAAAGTCGCTCTCCTTGTCGGTGGTGGAGCAGGCCATGAGCCTATTTATCATGGCCTGGTCGGGCGCAACCTTGCTGACGGTGCTGCCTGTGGTGATATTTTTGCCGCTCCTCCGCCAAATATCGTTTTCGAGGCTACTGAGGCTGTTGATAAGGGCAAAGGAGTTTTGTATCTCTACGGGAACTACGCTGGAGATGTTCTGAATTTTGATATCGGGGCTGAACTTGCGGATGACGAAGATATTGAGATCCGGACCGTTCTGATCTGGGATGACATTTGCTCCGCCCCGCCGACGGAGAAAGAAAAACGTCGCGGTATCGCAGGGCTGGTTCCTGTGGTGAAGCTCGTTGGCGCCGCCTCTCAAACGGCTGCCTCACTCGACGAACTTGAGGCTTCAGCGAAGAAAGCTGTTCTGCAAACACGTTCCGTCGGCGTTTCGATGTCACCCGGCTCGATCCCCGCCACCGGAAAGCCCACCTTTGAGCTGGAAGAGGGGAAGATCGGACTTGGCATGGGGATTCATGGTGAGCCCGGTGTGGCAGAGATCCCGATGACGACAGCGGATGAGTTGACCTCAATGATGCTTGATCTCATGTTCAAAGATTTTGAAGAGGATGAGGAAGTGGCCGCCCTTGCAGAAGGCGATGAGGTGGTCCTTTTCGTGAATTCTCTCGGAGCGACGACGATGATGGAGCTCCTTATCGTTCTCCGAAAGGCGAAACAGTATTTCACTGAGAAAGGAATCAGGATTTACGACGTCATGCTTGGACCTTTGGTGACCTGTCAGGAGATGTCAGGTGTCTCCATTTCGCTCACGAGAATGGATGACGAACTCAAGGGATACTGGGACATGCCGTGCCAGTCCAATTGCTTCAGCAAGATGGAAGGACATTACGGCGGCTGAATCGCTCCATTCCTACCCTGATCAGGCGACTGAAGGGGGTTGAATCATCGATCTAACCCTGTTAGATCATCAAAAAACAGATTTCCATGGGAAAAGAAACACTTTCGATCACAGAGACGCGCGACATGATGGTTGCGGTCGCAGATAAAATCATTGAAGCCGAGCCTATTCTTACTGATGCGGACCGCGCCCTTGGCGACGGGGACCACGGGGTTGGAATGGAGCGGGGCATGAATGCCGTGAAAGAGGCTCTCGCGAGCGAAGAGTTCCCGAGTGTGGGTAAAGTCTTCATGGCCGTCGGGATGGCGATGATGTCTTCCATGGGTGGTGCCTCCGGTGCTGTCTTCGGTACTCTCTTCCGTTCCGGCGGTAAAGCGATCAAGGATGCTGAAGTTCTCGATGCAGCCGGAATCGTTGCGGTCTTCAAAGAGGGCACTGAAGGTGTCATGACACGCGGCGGCGCTAAGCCGGGCGATAAGACCATGGTCGATGCGCTGCTTCCCGCGGCTGAGGCCGGTGAAAAGGCAGCTGCAGCAACCGTCTCCGAAGCGCTTGTTGCCATTGCTGATGGAGCCGAGGCCGGCAAAGAGGCGAGCAAAGACATGATTGCGACAATGGGCCGTGCCAAGACTCTCGGAGAAAAATCACTCGGCAAAGCAGATGCCGGTGCCGTTAGCGTTGCGATCATCGCTGCGACGATGCGCGATTTCGCTGCCTGAGCGGCACGCATTTCGTTGCGTTGTTTCAACGCGCTGTCTATGGTTCGGCCATTCATCATGGCCGAAGCTAAAGACGTTTATACTTTTTCCGATCTTAAAGACTGGGCAGTTGCCACTGCGGGGCTTGATCATCCTGCAAAGCTGTCTGTGATTGGTGACCCGATTGTGCATTCGCGCTCTCCGCAGATGCACAACCCGGCGCTTCGTGCTGCGGGAATCGACGCGGAATACGTTCGTGTTCACCTGTCACCTGAAGAGCTTGTCGATGGTCTCGGGGCGATGAAGTCATCGGGGTTCATTGGAACGAACGTAACGATCCCCCACAAAGGCGGCGTTTTTGATGCGGTGGACGAAATGACCGAAGTGGCGCGACGAATCGGTGCGGTGAACACGGTGGCAATCGATGGCGATCAGTTGATTGGGCACAACACGGACGCTCCCGGGTTGAAGCGGGCGATCCGCGAGGAATTTTCGATGGATCTCACTGATCTTCGAATCATGATTATCGGAGCTGGAGGCGGGGCCGGTAAGGCTGCAGCAGTGCAGTGTGCGATGGACCACTGTGATCGACTGGTGCTCGTTAATCGCACGATTGCCAAGGCAGAGGCCTTGGAGGCTGAGCTGGAGGAGCTTTTTGTTGATCCCGACCGTCTTGAAGGACCGGCAGACCGGCTTGTCTCGATCCCGTGGGAAGAGAAAGCAATGGAGCGTGAATTGGGGCAGGTTGATCTTATCATCAATGCCACTTCTGTCGGGATGAAGCGGACGGATGCCGAGGTGGTGCCGCAAAGGCTGATTGAGCCACACCATCTCGTTTACGACATGATTTACGCTCCGCCCAGAACCCGACTCATTAATGATGCGGAGGCTGCCGGTGCAAAAGCGGCGAACGGGTTGAGTATGCTGCTATGGCAGGGGGTTCTCGCTTTCGAATTCTGGTTCAATCGTGAGGCGCCCGTAGACGCCATGCGTCAGGGACTCAACGAGTCGCTGGCCTGAAGCAAAGGAGGGGGCAAGGGGCGGCAACAGGATTGGTGCTCTTGCACTGGACATTAATCCGTTAAATGGATTCTTGTCAGTTGATGAGGGGACTCTGATGATATTGCGACATGTGCCGAAGGTTCCTTTTACTCATTTTCTCTTTGCTCGGAACGGCGCCTCTTTCCGCTGAATCTCCCCGGGTGTTGGAAGAGGGGATGTCGATTGAGCGCTTTGCCGGATCGGATCTGATTAAAACGCCGACCGGCTTGGTTTTCACCGGGAGTGGGAAGTTACTCGTGATTGAGTCGAACACTCATTTCCGTCCCGAAGGGTATGAAGGGCCGGAAAACGATCAAATCGTCTGGCTGAAGGATACTGATGGTGACGGAGTCGCTGACACCCGCTCCGTCTTTTACGACACTGACCTTGTCGCGACGATGGACATCGCGGTCCACCCTGACACGGGCGCCATTTACGTAGCGACCCGCAATGAGATTCTCCGATTGTGGGATGAAGATCATGATGGAGTAGCGGATGAGGACCGTATCGAACGTCGTCTCGTCTTTCTTGAGACAGAGGGCACTTACCCTCATGACGGCTGTTCCGGTATCACTTTCGACGACCTTGGAAATTTGATTTTCGGGATAGGGGAAAATCTTGGATACCCCTATGTGTTGAAGGGAAGTGATGGTCGCGAAATCAGTGATCACGGAGAGGGGGGAAACATCTGGTGGTGTGATGCTGCCGGCGGAAGTTTGCAGCGTTACTCGACCGGGTTCTGGAATCCCTTCGGTATTTGCCATGCGCCCGGCGGATTTGTTTTTGCGACGGATAACGACCCGGGCTCCCGCCCACCGAGCCGGTTGCACTTCACTACTCTGGGAGCAGATCACGGGTTTCAGTTTCGCTATGGGCGAAGTGGACAGCACCCTTTTATCTCATGGAACGGTGAATTGCCGGGAACCCGCCCGATGCTGCACGGAACAGGGGAAGCGCCCTGTGATGTGATTTACCATGAGGGATACCTCTACGTGGCGAGTTGGGCGGACCGCCGTATTGAGCGTTATCCCCTGAGCTGGGTGGGAACCCATTTCGAGACAAATCAGGAGATCATGATTCAGGGGGATGGCGATTTCCGGCCCGTTGCGTTTGCGGTCTCACCTCAGGGCGACCTTTATTGCAGTGACTGGGTAAAGAGTGATTACACCCTGCACGGTGAAGGGGCCGTCTGGAAAATCACGGGCTGGGAATCTGAGCCGCGTCCCATGCCCGGGGCGGAGGATCGCATCGCCCTGATGAAGGCGCCGGTTGAAGGCGGAAAGATAGCGGATCCGGGCTATTGGAGTGACCCATGGCTTACTCCGGCCCTGATCAATACGATGGGAGGAAAACGCACGGTTGTTCTCGGGGAGTATTTGCCTGATCCCGGGGATGAGTCTTACAGCGCTCATCAGCGGGCGCTGATGTTGCTCGCGTGGAGAAAAAATAATCCGGAGGATCCCACGGAACTTTCCATTCAATGTCTCAGTGACCCCGATCCAACCGTTCAACTTCTCGCCCTTAAATGGATCAGTGATGAAGAAATTCATGCAGCCCACGGAGCGGTCGAAGCGATCGCGAAGCGGCCGCCTTCACCTGAGCTCTTTCTCGCCGCGATCACCGCTCTCGCGCGGCTCGATGGGGAGGCCCTGAGTGACAAGGCGATTCAACGGCTCATCGGGAAAGAGTTGAAGAAGAAGAACGTAACGCCTGAGGCTAAAAGGGCAGGATTCCTCGTCCTCGGTGACCGGGAGAATTTCCTGTCAGTGGAAGAGCTTAAGGATTTGTATTCGTCGGCTGATATTGAGCTGAAAATTGATGTGATGCTCACCCTGTTGGTGCATCCTGACCGGGAGGGGGCGATGGCCTTTGCGAGCGAGGTTCGTGATGATGCGTCGACACCGGCTCGTGTCCTTCGATTTGCGAGGGAGGCAGTAGGGAGGTCGGCGATGCCGGTATCAGGAGTCGAGTCCTATCCGCCGGCGACTGATCTGGAGGGATGGAAAAGATTCCTCGATGAGGTCGACCTGAGTGATCGGGATCCTGAAGATGTAAGGGACCAGGGGCGAGTTGTCTTTCATCGCTACTGCGCTTCCTGCCATCAGGCCGATGGATTCGGTCGCCTCGGGGGGCCGAATCTATCGACGATTCACGAACGGGGTATTGATCATCTCCTGCGTTCGATTCTTGATCCGGGCGCAGAAGTGGCACCTCAGTATGAACCGTGGTTAATCACTCTCGAGGATCGTTCCTCGATGATGGGATTTCTTCTCGGGCAGAAAGGCGGCAACAGCGTCTTTGCTGATATCAACGGGGAGGAATTTATTTATTCCTACAAAGAGATTATTAAGCGGGAGCAAGTTTCGATGTCCCTGATGCCGCCGGGGCTGTTGATGCAAATGTCGAAGGCTGACATTAAGGCTTTGATAGAGTGGTTGAGTACGGGCCGGGAGTGAAGAGAGCCGGGAATTTTCCGGAAACAATGCATGAAGTGAGAGGCAGATGCGTCCTTCTACCAGCAACAACGCTAAGCTCAATTAACTCATGAAGACCATTCTCATCACCCTCGCTGTCGTCGCCACTGCTCTCATCGGATTCACTCCTCAGGCAGAGGCTGGAACTAAGAAAGAAATTCTCCGTTTCGTCGGACATCAATTTTCCAAGAAGAACCATCATGGACATGGCCACGGCCATGGGCACCGCGCTCCCTATGTGGTTCGCACTTCGGAAGTTTGCCGCAGTTACCAGACTCGTCACGGCTATCGTCCCTGTGGATCAATTTATTACTACAAAGTGACGACGGTGACTTACCGCGATTATTACTCGAACGGGTCATCCCGCACCTACACGAGGACCCTTTCATAATTTTTAAACCCTCTTTCAGTTCACCAGGGGAATACGGCGGGGCAGCTTTCGGGCTGTCCCGCTTTTTTGTGCATTTAAGTCGCCCTGTTTGCGCATGTGTTAGGGTTTGGTTTGCGTTTATTTTTCCAAGTGATTTTGCATAAACAGATTCCGGAGTGCGTCTTCCTTTTGTAACAACATTAACACTATCACCAAAATGAAATCCACTATCCTTACTCTTGCTCTTGCCACTGTCGCCCTCCTTGGATTCACTGCTTCTGCGGAAGCCGGTCCGGGCCACCACTACGGTTCGCCTTCCCACGGGAAACACTACGGGAAGTCTCATGGAGGCCATGGCCACTGTGTTCAGCCGGTCTACAAGATTCGCACCATCGAGGTATGCCGCCGTAGCGAATGCCGAACCGCCTACAATCATTGCGGAAGACCTTACACTTACCATGTTACGGTGGTCACGTATCGTGACATCTTCTCAAACGGATCGAGCAACACTTACACTCGCACACTGAGTTGATCAGGTTCAGTTCTCACGACAACCAACAACTGAAAGGGCAGCCGCAAGGCTGCCTTTTTTGTGTCTTGCAGGAAAGCGGATCTTCAGGCAGAAAGAGCGGATGTTCCGGATTATTTTATTCTTCGCTTTGTGGGGCCCCGTTGCAGTGATTGCGGAAGAGAGGCCGAATATCCTCTTCATTTATACTGACGACCATTCCTATCGAACGGTGTCTTCCTATCCGGAATCCTATGAGTGGGTCGAAACACCGAATATTGACGCGCTCGCATCGAAAGGGGTTCGTTTTCATCATGCCACGATCGGGACGTGGTGCATGCCATCGCGAGCAACTTTGCTGACAGGGCATCATTCTTACGGCATCGAGTCAATGCGGATGGAGGGCGACTATCCGGGAAGTGCGTACGATCCGGAGCAATGCCGGTTCTGGCCGTCTGTTTTTCGCGAGGCGGGATATCAAACGGCTCACATTGGGAAGTGGCATACCGGCACGGATACGGGATTCGGGCGGGATTGGGATTATCAAATTGTCTGGAACCGGCCGCGCTATCCTGAGAATTCAGGAGCATACTACTATGATCAACTGATTGAGAAAAACGGGGGCGAGCCGGTCATGACGAGTGGCTATTCAACGGATAATTACACGGAATGGGCCCTCGATTACATTCACGGACGTGAAGGCAGGGAATCAGAGAAGCCCTGGTATCTCTGGGTTTGTTATGGAGGCGTTCACGGTCCTTTTACCCCGGCGGACCGGCATCTGGATGACTATCCGGGGGTATCGGTGGAAGATCCGGAGGATATTTACCCTCCGAGAGCGGGCAAGCCTACCTATTCAAAGAATGTGGAGCAGTGGGTTGAAGGCGCTGCCGGAGAACCGGTTCTCCTGCGAGGGAGAACGAAGGGGGGAATCAAAGCGGACGGGAAGAAGACCTTGAGCGACTGGGTTCGCCAGGTGAATCAGGCGGTGAAGTCTCTCGATGAAGGGGTCGGTCAACTTATCACAGGGCTGGAAGAATCGGGTCAATTGGAGAACACCCTGATCGTATTCACCTCTGATCAGGGCTTTGCCTGGGGCCAACACGGATTTCAGGTGAAGCTTGCTCCCTACGATGCAAACATTCGGTCCCCGATGGTCATTTCCATGCCTTCCCGGTTTCCGGAAGGAAAAGTGTGTCAGCATCCGGTGGGCGGGGTCGACATCGTCCCGACGATCTTTTCGGTCGCGGGTGTTGATTTACCCTGGGAAATGCACGGTCGTGATCTGACCCCGTTGCTTGAACATCCTGAGTCGGAAGAGGGGGCGGGGGCGGTGTTGACGGTGCACACCGGAAACAGCTACGGTTCGGATGCAGATGTGGTCCCCTCGGGGGATACCGAAGCCTCCCGCTCGAAGCTCTACATGAACGGAGATGTTCCATGGTGGATTTCTCTCACCGATGGAACGCAAAAATATATCCGCACTCTTGTTCCGGGCGAGCCGGAGGAACTGTATGATCTTGAGGCAGACCCGGATGAACTCGTTAACCTTGCGAGAAATGAAGCCTATCGGGAGCGCGTCCTCGCGTTGCGTGAAATGGCTCTTTCTGAACTGCGTCGAACCGGAGCAAAAATGGTCGGGAACCTGCCTGAAGTAGCACCATTGCCCTGAATGATGGCGCGTTCGGGGGCTGGCCAAAGAGTGTGCCGGGAGCTTAGGTTCCAGGATGATTAATCGACGAACACTTCTCTCCGCGGCAGCGGTATTACCAACGGTGGGTTGGACCTCATCCGGTAAGCCCCGTTTGAAATACCTCCAAATCGGGACGGGGCACGCTCATGCAAATAAGATTGCTGTCTATGAGAAAAGCGATGACTGGGAGGTGGTTGGAATCGTGGAGGAGGATCCAGAGCGTCTCGTCGCGGCAAAAGAGAATCCGACCTACCGGGACTTTCCGTTTTTGACCCTGGAAGAGGGCTTGAATACTGAAGGGCTTTCCGTTGTCGGGGTGGAAACTGAGATTCGAGATCTATTGAAGTATGCCGGGATGGCTCTTGATGCCGGCTTTCATCTTCATCTTGATAAACCGGCGGGCGCGTCGTTTTCCACCTACGAAAGAATCTTGAAAAAGGCCGACGCTGCCGGTCTTGTTTGTCAGATGGGGTACATGTATCGTTTTAACCCTGCGGTGCAGTTGCTTCATCGTATGCTCGAGGAAGGATGGTTGGGGGAAGTGTTTGAAACGCATGCGGTGATGTCGAAGGTGATGCCTCTGCCTTCGAGGCAGGTTGTTGACGAGTTTGCGGGGGGGACGATGTTTGAATTGGGTTGCCACATCATTGACCTGACCGTTGGAGTATTGGGCTCGCCGGATAAGGTGACAGGTCATTCCCGCCGCGTCCTTGAGAACTCTGAGGATACGCTCGTGGATAACATGCTCGCGGTGTTCGACTATCCGAAAGCAACCGCAACGGTTCGCTCCACTGCTTTGGAGGTGGAGGGTTTTGCCCGGCGGCAGTTCACGGTTTGCGGAACGGAAGGAACCTTTCACATTCAGCCTCTCGACCGGCCCTCGGTGCAGTTATCCCTTTCGAAAGAGCGACAATTTTCCGGGGAGGAGAGGAAGTATCAAAAGGGACGGTCTGAGATTCAATTTGAGCCTTATCAAAGATACGTTGGCGATGCCGCTGATCTGGCGGCAACGGTGCGGGGGGAGAAGGGAAATTCGTTCCCGGCACGTCATGATCTTGCCGTGCAGCGGTCTGTTCTACAGGCGTCGGGTATGCCGATCTGAAGTGAGTGACAGAGCGGTTTCTTGTCTTTTGCAATTGAATAGGATAAGTCCTTATTCATGCCTGAGATCCATTTGTCCAAGTCGATCATTGTCGGTGTTTCGCCGGAGGTCGCATATGCTTCGGTTCGGGATTTTAAACAGTGGCCGGTGTGGTCACCCTGGTTGATTACCGAACCGGGCTGCGAAGTTAACTTTTCCGAAGACGGGAGTTCCTATTCCTGGGAGGGTGAGGTTATCGGAAGCGGGACTCTTTCAGTGATGAAGGAAAGTGCTCCCAGGCTGATCGATCTGGATCTGGTTTTTCTGAAGCCGTGGAAATCAAGGGCGGGGGTGAAGATGCGTTTCGCGTCTAAAGATGAGGGAACGGAGATCACCTGGACGATGAAGAGTTCTTTGCCTCCCTTCCTGTTCTGGATGAAAAATACGATGATCGCCGCGATCAGAATGGATTATGAGCGGGGCCTCAGAATGTTGAAAGACCATTTGGAGACAGGGGAAGTTCCCACTCAATTGTCTTTTGCCGGGGAATCCTTCGACGCCATCCACTTTATCGGGATAACATCGGCCTGCTCGATTGAGGACATTGGAGAGTCGATGGAGGCAGATTTCGGAAAACTCAAATCCTGGCTCACCGAAAGCGGTTCCGAACCGACCGGCTATCCCAGATCTGTCTATCACAAATGGGACATCGTAAAAGGCAGGGCCAGCTACTCGGTCGGGTTTCCGATGGCGGTATCAGACGACCCCTTGCCGGAAGGGATTTCGGCGAGAGAGTTTCCTGCGATGAAGACCTTTGCGATCACTCATACAGGTCCTTATCGTCACCTTGGAAATGCCTGGGCAGCAGGGATCATGCGTGAACGGGGGAAGAAAATCCGCCAACGTCGTGGCGTTCATCCTTTCGAGATATACAAGACGATGCCGGGCGGGATTTCCGAAAACGAAACGGTCACAGTGGTGCACTTTCCGGTCAAAGACTGAGTGGTCGCCCTTCCTGAAAAGAGGCGGGCTTATCTTTCGCCGCGTTTTTAGTTTCGTCCGGGGCAAAACCGGTCGTGGGCCGCCGCCGGCTCGCGGACAGGGTGAAACTAGCCTCTCCCGCGGATCGCTAGAGGGCTTTCGTGTTGAAGGTGTCCCCCTGAGTCATGTCACCGGATTTGAAGCCTTTGAGAAACCAGCGCATTCGCTGTTCGGAAGTTCCGTGGGTGAAGGAATCCGGTACGACGTAGCCGCGTGAACGTTTCTGAATGGTGTCGTCGCCGATGGCATTTGCAGCGCGGAGAGCTTCTTCAATGTCTCCTTCCTCCAGAATTTGCTTCGTTCGTTGCGCATGGTGGGCCCAGACACCGGCGAGATAGTCGGCTTGAAGCTCGAGGCGAACAGAGAGCATGTTGTAGTCTTCTTTACTGATGCGGCCGCGCATCGATTGAACTTCGCGTGAGATGCCGAGCAGGTTCTGCACATGATGTCCGACTTCGTGAGCAATCACGTAGGCCTGTGCGAAGTCGCCCGGGGCACCAAACTGTCGTTTCAATTCTTCGTAGAAGGCGAGGTCGACATAAACTTTCTGATCGGGAGGACAGTAGAAGGGGCCGGAGGCTGCTGAGGCATAGCCACAGGCGGACTGGACTGAGCCGGAAAAAAGAACCAGAGTCGGCTCGCGGTATTGTTGGCCCTGCTCTCGAAAGAGAGCGTTCCAGACATCTTCTGTATCGGCAAGGACGACGGAAATGAATTGAGCTAACTCATCCTGTTCCGGCGACAGGTTCGGCTGTTCATACTGAGTGGTGAGGCCACCGCTGTTGCCGACTTGCTCAAGCAGGGCAACGGGGTCACCGCCGAGGACGGCGAAAAGAAGAACAATCACGATGAGCCCGCAGCCTCCTCCCATTGCGACCGGACGCCTCCCGCCGCCACGGGAGCGGCGGTCATCTACATTCTGACTGGTTCGGCGGCCTCTCCATTTCATGCCTTTAAGTATCGTGAATTGAAGTCGATCTCAATGGAAAAAGAATGGCGAAAGGGTGACGGACCGGAGCGGGGTGCATTCCGGTTCCGCCCCGCAGGGCAGCTCAAGCGGTCGAAGGCCGCCTCATTTCCGATTCAGCCGACCCGTTGTCCGGGAACTGCGCCTTCATCAGGGGAGAGTAGAAAGATGTCCTTTCCGCCGGGGCCGCTGGCTATAATCATGCCCTCACTGACGCCGAACTTCATTTTTCTCGGTGCCAGATTTGCAACCATGACGACAAGCCTTCCAACCAGTTCCCCGGGTTCATAGGCAGACTTGATCCCGGCAAAGACATTGCGGGTTTCGTCCCCGCCGAGGCTGAGAGTCAATTGAATGAGCTTGCGCGCTTCAGGCACTTCGTTGGCTTCGATGATGCGAGCGACACGCAGGTCAGGCTTCAAAAAATCGTCGATCGTGATCTCTTCACCGAGAGGCGTCGCCGCGAGGGCATCGCCGGAATCTTCAAAAAGAGGCGCGGTGGTCGAAGTGGTTTCGACCTGCTTGGATTCTTCAATCATGGCTTCGATTTTGGCAGGGTCGACGCGTTGCATCATGTGTTTGAATTTATTTACAGCACTGCCGGTGAGCGGCTTTTGCGCCTGATCCCAGGAGGTAAGTTCCTCGCCGAGGAGTTCACCCGCTTTGATCGCGAGCTCGGGCAGGACCGGTGCGAGGTAGATGGCGAGGGTGCGAAAGAGATTGAGGGACACGGTGCAGACATCCTGCAGTTCTTGTGCCTTGCTTTCATCTTTCCGAAGTTCCCAGGGGGCGTTGTTTTCGACAAATGGATTCGCCTGATCGGCAAGTTCCATGATCATCCTCATCGCCTTGCTGAAATCGCCGGCTTCGTAGGCTTCCGAAATGTCACTTCCTTTTGCGGCGAAGGTTTCGAAGAGCCCTCCATCGTCGGGATACTCAGAAGAAAGGCCGACATTCTGAATGAACTTAGCCGTCCGGCTCGCGAGGTTCACCACTTTGCCGACAAGGTCACTGTTGATTTTGCTGACAAACTCCTCCGGATTGAGATCGAGATCTTCGACGCGTGAGGAAAGGCGGGTCGCGTAGTAATAGCGAAGATAGGACGGATCAAGGTGGTCGAGATACTTGGCTGCTTCGATGAAGGTTCCGCGGGATTTTGACATCTTTTCGCCATCGACGGTAAGGAACCCATGGATGTGAACTTTCGTTGGCAGGGAGAAGCCGGCCGTTTTCAGCATCGCGGGCCAGAAGAGCGTGTGAAAATACTGAATGTCTTTGCCGATGAAATGATGGACCTCTGTATTCTCGCTCTTCCACCAGTCGTCGAGCTTCTCGCCATTGGCGTCGCACCATTGCTTTGTCGTTCCGATGTAGCCGATCGGGGCGTCATACCAGACATACCAGTAATTTCCGGGAGAGTCGGGAATCTCAAATCCGAAATACGGGCCGGGGCGGGAGATATCCCAGTCGCGCAGGGGTTCGTTCAGAAAGAAATTTTTGAGGTAATTCGCACTTTCAGAGGGAAGCGTTCCGGACTGAGTCCAATCGTTGAGGAAACCGTGCAGCTTTTCGATCTGAACGAAGAGATGCTTCGCGGATCGAATCTCGGGAGTCGTCCCCGACAGGGTGCTGACGGGATCAATGAGGTCGGCGGGGCTGTAGGTCGCATTGCACTTATCACAGTTGTCGCCCGGTTGATCTGTTGAGCCGCAGTTCGGGCAGGTGCCGCGAACAAAGCGATCGGCAAGGAAGACCCCTTTTTCGGTGTCAAAAAGCTGATCGATCTCCTCTTCTTTGATCATGTCGGCTTTTCGGAGCGCGGTCCAGATTTCGTGACAAACCGCCCGGCTTTCCTCACTGTTGGTCGAACCGTAGTGGTCGAACTCGATTCCGAAACCACTGAAGTCCCGCTGGTGAGCTTCGCTCACCTCTGCGATGAGTTCCTCTTCACTGCGCCCCTCGGCCTGAGCGCGGATCGTGATGGCGGTGCCATGGGTATCGTCTGCGCAGATGTAGGTGCAGCGATTGCCTGACATTTTCTGAAACCGCACCCAGATGTCGGTTTGCAAATACTCAACGAGATGACCGATGTGAATCGGGCCATTTGCGTAGGGGAGGGCGGAAGTGACGAGAAGCTGTCGCATGGGGTAGACCCTTAAGTTTCAAGCGCCAAGTTTCAAATGCTTCTTCGCGAGATAGCGCTTCTTATTCCCCGGCTTCCTCCTCTAAATCCAGGGGGGTAAAGCGGGAAAACTCACTGGCTTCCCGCCGCTTCTTTCTGCTCCCAGACGTACCCGCTGCCATCCGGATCTTTGACTTCGACCCATTCACCGGGGAAAGACTTTCGCTGCCAGTGTCTCCATTGCTCTTCCCTGATTTGACCCAGGCTGACCCCTTTTTCCTCGGATTCATGGCGCATTAAAAATTCACGGTCGCGATTTTCCTCACGGACGGTGGTGGCAACGTAGTCGCCGTATTCTCCGGCAGGCTTATTGCGAATCTCAACTTTTCCTTCGCGATTTTCACCGATGAACCGGTTGTTCTTGAGCTCCTGAATCTCCTGCATGCGATCACGCCGGGAGTCCATCGCGGCGCGGTAGGACGCCTGGGCTTCCGACGTTTCTTCGTCAGGCTTGCCGTGCTGATAGACGTGGACGTCCATGCTTAAATCGACCTTGATCGGTTCAGGAGTCGCTACATCCACGTCGAAAGTGGGGAGACACGAAGCGAGGGCCAGCGGCGCGATCAGCGCCGCCATCCAGAGAAGGAAGCCGTGTTTTCGGAGCGTCATCGGGAAGAGATGGACGTCGGATCAGGGATCTTCGGAGGCGGGTTCGGCCGCCATTTCCGAAAGATTGTCGTTGTCTGTGTGTTGGGTGACCGGTGGGGTCGTGTTTCTATTATCGTGCAGGTGGAGGTTCAATTCGCGAGTGCCGTATGAACCGGCAAAGCGCAAGTCGAGGTTCCCCTCCTGTCCAAGAAGGTAGAGGCTACCGGCACCTTTGTCATAATCAAATCGTTTCAGTGCGATGAGCCCCAGTTCGGTGAGACTTCGTTGCAGGCTGCTCCATTCTTCGGGAAGTTCGTCGAGAATGGCGTCAAATTTGGTGACATCAAACCAGCCTGGACCAACCGTTTGAATTTCGCCTGAGGACTCTCCCAGTTCCTTGTCGCGACCTTCGCTGAGGAGCTTGAGTGAAACGAGGCCCTCCATTTCAAAATTGTCCGGAACGAGGACTTGAGTGATGGGACGCGTGTCCATCTCGGTGCCGGCGACCCAGGCATCCCATTTCCCGGGATCGTTGAGGTAGAAATTGAAGCCGCCCTCAGCGTAGCCGCCATAGGCTTTGCCTCCGAGTTCTCCATAGACACCGTTCTCGTCGAAAGTGACGCTGAGGTAAAGATCTTCGGCTTCGTAATCTTTCCAGACAAATCGATCGAGTTCGAATACCTGAACGATATTGTTACTCACCTGTTGAATGGGGACGTTAAATTCTATGTTTCCAGTGAGGCCGTAGAGGTTCACTTCGTAGTCGGGGAATTGATAGACGTAGCCTTCTTCATCGGGAATATTCAGTTTCAATTCGATGCGGCCATCCTGCATGTTCGTCGTGGCATTGAATGGAAAGGGAACCATTCCGATGGGAATTCCGGTCGGGGCAATGACGATTTTTCCAGCGGTGGCATTGATCGTTTTGATTTCCCAGTCAGGAGAGTCTCCGGTCGGGCTGTCCTCGTCGAGGCCGACGCTGGCTCCTTCGTTTTGCTCACGGAATTTCCGTTGGTAGTCGATCCACCAGAAGAGGCCCTGGCCGACATGCAAAGCAGGGCCGATCAGGTCGATTTTTTCGATTTCCTGGTTGGCGAGACCTGCGAGCGAGAACTCGACAAAGATCGTGGGAAGAAACGCAACGGTGATGAATGAGTTATAAGGGTCCTTGATCTCGATTCCGGCGAGCTCGATTTTCTGCAATTTTTCCTGAGCAATGAGGCCGTCCGGGGAAAGGGGGATATCAGTGAGCTTTGTCTCAATGGCGAACTCGAGGCCACTGATCTGTGGAATGAGGGCTTCAAAGCGAACCTGACTCTGGGTGATTTCGACTTCTTTCAGCATCCAGGTAGGAAGTTCGGGGAGGTCTTCCTGAGCTGGTTCCGGGGCAGGCGGAGAGAGGGGCTCGCTATCGTCCGGTTCGTTTGCCATACCGGAGTCAGCGATCGCTTTGAGACCGTCGCCGACCCGCAAAATCGCCCCGATCACTTTGACGCGGTCGACCTGACGAGTGCGTTGCAGGGCTTCCGCAGTGGCAGAGAGTTCGATTTTCTTCACCGAGAGGACTTCTCCTTCATTCACGCCGGGACTTGCGACGGCGGGGGCGGAATCAGGGAAGAGACCCGAATCGACGTTGGTCTCCTGCCCGATCGCTGCGACGGAGTGATTTCGAAGCTGGAAATCTTCAAGGGTGACATCGTAGTCGAATGGTACCGCATCCGGCTCTTTGTCGGTGCTGATTGAAAAGTCTGCGTAGATTTTGGGGACCTTTCCGGCCGCAAATTGTGAGTCCGCGACCAGCTTGCCATCGCTTACCTCGAGATCGGCGATTTTGTAGACAGGGCGGTTTACCGGACCGGTGGTTTCCGGGGCGGAATCTCCCATCGTGAGCCAGCTACCGAGTGTTTCATCGGTAAAATTGATTTTTGGTCCGCGCAGAGCAAGTCGTTCCAACTGATTGTCGAAGGTAAAGTCAGACCATTTCCCTGCGATTTCAGCTCGATCCAGCGTCAGAAGCGGGTCCGTTTCGGTGGTGTGCCCGGGAGCCCGGAGTTGGGTTTTTGAAAGGCGAATTTCAGTAAGTTCATCGGAAGCAAATCCGTCTTCGCCACCAAATCTCAAATCCCGCAAAGTGCCCGCGATGGCGGTTTCGAGATGTGGTGCTTCCGTTTCCCCGAAGGTCGTGTCCCGCATCAGGAAACGGCCGTCATTGAGCGTCAGCTTGTCGATGATCCAGGGGAGTCCGGGTTCGCTTGCATCGGTTGCCTGCTCCTCATCAGTTGCCGGTTCTTCATTAGTGCCGCCTCGACAACGCTCGAGTGTCTTGTCTGTCATGACGACTTCGAGGTCGTCGATTTGGATGAAAGAAAAAGTCTGCTCATTGAGGACCTTCTGAATCGATTCAGCCTCGAAGCGCAGGCGGGCTGCTGAGGCGAGTTGGGCGTCGCTCTGGCCAATGGCAATATCGGTGAGTTCAAGCGAGAGGGCGTCAGGTGTGGTTAACTGACCTCCGGCAAGGCGCAGCTCGGGAAGGCTGAAGCCAGTGTCGAATGCCATCTCAGGAAGAGAGGGGGAGCCATTTGAGCCATCGAAGCCGGTGATTGAAAAAGTCGACTCTCCTACCTCAACTGAGCGGATCAGCCATTCAACAGGGTTAGGTGACTGGCTTGACCCTGTTGAGTCCCCGGCCCCGGAAGCTTCAGACTCATTGTTTCTCGCAAACCATTCCGGCGTAATATTCGCCTCGATTCCTGTGAGCTGAAGAAAAGGGATCTCGAAACGGCTGAGATCGCGGTTCAGAATGAGACCGGTAGAGATGGATTTGATTTCGCCACCCCCCTTGGCGTCTCCGAGGGCGAGGTTTGACAAGGTGAGCTTGATTGGGTTGAGGAGCCGCCCTTCTTCATCAAAGGAAAAAGCCGGGGTATTCACAGACCAGGTCCCTGCGATCCCGGGCAGGCCATCGAGATCAAGAAAGAGTTCACCGTCGTTCAGCGAAAGCGACTCGGTGAAGACGGCAAATTTCGCAAAATCGATCGGTGCCGGTAAATCAGGGCCCGGTGAGTTATTGGCGGAAAGCGCGGTAAGGGATTCGTCGGTGAGATGGATCACCGGTTTTTCAAAGCGCACGGATTTAAGCTGACGATGAAGGCGAAGCGCCTGAAAATCATAAGTCAGCTTGATCCCGGGCACTGAGAAAGTGGGCTCCTCGAAATCGGTCCCCTTGGGAGAAAGCTGTAAATTTTCAATAGAGACTTCACCGATCGGATAGAGGTTGATTGTTCCTACCGAGACGTCGAAGGGGGCCACAAAAAGAGCGAGCGCGTCATTCACGATCTTCGCCCGGTTCAGGTAAACGAAGAAAGCCACGACTGAGACGAGGAATACCGCAATCAGCGTAATCAATGATGACCACGCGAGGAAGCGGAGCAACCAGCGCACAATGCGTTTTGGCGTTCGCTGCCTCCAGCGTTCGCCCGGGATCTGTTCGTGTTTCGGCACTGAGGCCGAATATAATCAACGAAGAGGGGATTGCCAGTTGATCAACGGGCGACCTGTTTTTCGAAGGCGTGAATGAGTTGGAGGTTTGCGACCTCGACCGGACTCATGGTGCGCTGAATATCAGCGACCGATGGGGTCTTCGGCTGGTAATACGGCCCGTACTGACGGGCGAACTGTTGACCTTCGGCAGTGGTGAAGAAGAAGCCCCGGCGGAGATAAATTTCGTTTCTGGCTCTCCAGAGGCCTTCGGGAGGCAGCGATTGAAGTTCGTTCGTGCTGAGAGGGCGGGCATGAGAGTCAGGGAAAACCCACGGAGCATTTGTCGATGTCTGCTTCAGGGTCGGAAAATGAACGGTATTTGAGCCCCGGGCCATGGGCGTGCCAGCCGGCGGGGCGGGATGGGAGAGCGCGGACCTCGTTTTCCCCGGAGCGAGGCCTTCGACGAGAACAATGGCACCGAGTGCGCGGGTAACCTGCTTATGATGACCATTCGTCATCGTGAGGAAGCGAGGTAATTTCACCGAGGCATTCTTTAAGATGGGGAAGATTAAATCTGTTTTGATCGCGTAGTTTACTGACTGGGGAAGGTAACCACCCTGTGCCATGCGATCCATCGAGTTAAGGCCTGCAGCGACGACACCGACGACACGGCCGGTCGATGAGATGAGTGGTCCGCCTGAGTTTCCCGGCTGGACTGGGGCGGAGACCTGGAGATAGCGGGGGTCGTCGCGAACTCCGGAGAGGGCGTTGACGATACCTTTCGAAATCTTGGGATTGATCCCGAGAACCGTAGGGTCGGGGAATCCAGCGGCGGTAACCTCAGAGGCATAGCCTACCTCATCGGCGGAGGTGAGACCGAGAAAGCGGCCATTCCACTTCTCGATCTTGAGCACGGCAAGGTCGTTCGCAGGATCCAGAGCGATAATTCTGGCGGGGACAGGGCCTTCCGGTGTGTGAACGAGGATATTTCCTGCGTTCTTGATCACGTGGTGACAGGTGATGAAGTAGCCTTTCGGATTCACGGCAAAACCGGTTCCGAATTGACTCGCACTGAGGGAGGTGCTCAGGAGCACGCCCACAGCGGCGATCGCTGCGTAAAGCTTCATTAGGTTCGTATTTCTCGGTCACTCCGAAGGGCGTGTTTGTGAAACGCCGCTCAAAGTGTGTTGTGTTTGCCCGGAGTTCTCAATCCGGGCGACAGGATGTGTTTCAGGCACCCTAATGTTTGTGTTATGGAAATTATAATTCACCTGAAATGATCGTGCAAGTAAGAATATATAATTTCCATAGAATAGTTGAGCCGTTGAAGATCTCGTTGAGGGGAATGTGAGGGGTTTCGCGGCAAATACCTGCTTGCGTTGAAATGAATTTGCGGCAAAATTCCGACCCCGCTGAGCAATCAGCAGTTCGATGGTATCGGGACGTGGCGCAGTTTGGTAGCGCATCACACTGGGGGTGTGGGGGTCGCAGGTTCAAATCCTGTCGTCCCGACCATCTTGAACTGGCCGGTAAGGAGGAAGGCTTGGATCCCCGGTAGAATTGAGCGACTCCGGAGGCCAATATGGGGAACGATCTGTCTACCTTCTTTCAGAGAGATCGCGTTCAGGTTTCCGGTAGTAGCGCCGCGCTGCAATTTCCCGGGAACTGTCTCCTTGAGTGAGATCGAAGCTTGAACGTTGGATACAAAAATCCCCGGTATCCGATCTCGAAGACCGGACCCGGGGAAGTTCACCAAACCGCCGGCTCCAGAGAGAGAAGCCGGCAGGAGTTGTCAATGACGACAGGAGATTAGAAACGGTAGTTTAAACCGAGGCGGACTTCGCGTCCGGGGCTCGCGTAAGCACCTCCATAGATGCTGTGGTCGTGGTAGAATTCGTCGAGGATATTGTCCACGTTAAGAGTCGCGGAGAGCCCTTCGCAGTTTGGCACGTTCCAGGCCATGTAGAGGCTGTTAACCGTATAGGCATCTTTGGAGCTGATCGCAGGGAATGGTCCGGGAAGTGGGACTTCGTCAATGCCTTCACGAATTTCTGTGGTCCAGCCGACGGTAAGGCCGGCTCTTTCGAAGTAGTAGCTGGCATCAGCGACCCAGCGGCGACCGGAAACGACGAGACCGAAGTCGTCAGGATAGATGTAGCCGGGGGTTTCAGGAGTTGAATGAAAAACTCCGACTGAGGCCCGGAAACCTCCCACACGGTAACCGACTTCAAATTCGTAGCCTTCGTTCTCAATATCGAAGAAACTGGTTCCTGCAGTGGGGTAGAGATAGTTCTCGATGTCCTGCTGAAAGTAGGCGCCACGGGAGAAGAGGGCACCATTGTCATACTCGTAGCTGATCTTGTAGGATTGAGATGTTTCCCCTTCCGTGCCGGGTGCTGTGATGGCCGGAATGTAGGATTCGCGTATGCCTACGCCACGGTAGGATTCATAGAATCCACCGGTGATGGAGAGTTCTTCGGTCGGCTTGAGAGTCAGGGCGACGTTCGGGCTGACGGAATCAGACTGGATGTTCTGACCGCTCACATCGGTGTAGTCATAGCTGTCCCAGCGGGCACCGAAGGTGAAGTCTAACAAACTGTTGAGAGGCATCAACGCTTGAGTGTAGAGCCCGAAGATGTCCTCGTTTTCATCAGTAGCACCGGGAGTACCGTAGTATTCGACAAATGCGCGGCGATCCTGATAGGCGATGCCGTAAGTCAGGTCGAGAGCCTCGCCGAAGGAGGTCGTATTACGAAGGTCAAGCCCGTAGGTTTCGTGCTCGGTGTGTGCTGCCCAACCGGCGGGGCGGGCGAAAGGACCGTCGAAGTCCCAGTCGACAAAGTTCCAGAAAACGTTGGTTTCCAGATTAATGGCATCGTTGTACTCGGGATTGAAGTCGTAGTTCATGACCACGGTGCGACGTTGGCTTTCGTGGAGGTCGGATGGACCAACTGCAGCAACTCCGGCAGGGTGATTCGCGGCAAACCAGGAAGGATCAACATTGAGTCGGTAGGGACCGTAGGTTTCGTCTCCGAGGAATTCGTAGGAGAGGTCGAACTGGTGCGCACCGTCGTCGCTCCGCCCTGAAATCTTAGCGAGGAAATGCTCGGTCGAGTAGGCGGAATCAGGAATCACATTGCCGTTGCCGTCTTCCGTTTCGTCGCGGTCTTCGTAGCCACCTGCAATGAGGTAGCTCCAATTGTCGTTGATCAGGCCATAGACGGCGCCGGACCCTTTGGCTCCGTCACCATTTCCATAGGCAGTGCCTTTGACGTAGCCTCCAAAGCGCTTCTGCTCGATGGGCATTTTGTCGTTCAGGACAGGGGCTTTAGGATCGTAAACCGGGGATTTGGGAGAAGGGATTGTGTATTCATTGATCCCGCAGTTAAGGAGATCAAAGGCGCTTTTCGTTTCAAAGCGGACAGAACCACCAAGGGCACCGAAGCCGTCCAGGGCTGTACCGGCACCCGCATTGATGTCGACTCTCTTGAGCAACTCGGGCTCGATCATGACGCTGCGACGGTGGTGGTTGATGTTGCCCTGTTGTGCACCGTCGACAGAAACGTTGAGAAGTTCTTCGTTCAGGTTGTAGACCGAAATCTTGTTGGAAATGGGATTGCGTCCTCCATCCACTGAAACGGAAGGGGTGCGACGGAACAGCGTTCGCATGTCAGCAGGATTGTAGAGTTCAAGCTCTGTTTCAGTGATTTCGGAGGCGGAAGGAACATCGTCGGAGATCACCAATGGTTCTAACACGGGGGCTTCGACAACCGGTGCAGGGCGGGGCGCCGGAGCGGGGCGGGGGGCAGGCTGAGGAGTCGATGCTTGTCGACTTTTGACCACCGTTTCGTCAAGGGTTTGACTAGATTCCTGACCGACCGCGGCCGTGGCCATGAGCAGGATGAGAGCAGTTCCCTGGAGCTTTTGCCTCCGGGAGCGTCGCTCGCTATTGAGATTGGGTGTCATTATCATGTAGTGGCATCAAAGGTAAGGATCGATTCTCTGTCAACCGAAATTGCCGGCCGGTGCTAATGCATTAGCAATCTAGCGCTAATGGGAATCGATCCGTGGATCTGAAAAGGCTTGAAGTGACTCTGTGAGAGTATGGTTTGTTGTTCCCTTTCTCATGAATTTCTTCCATCACCGTCTGCAACGAGTATTTACAAGAGAGTTCTGAGCTGAGACGATGGTGGAATGATTAAGGGCGGCAGCGTTGAAGATATCGACCGGTATCACGAGGACGGGTATTTAATCCGTCGCGCGCTTTTCTTAGGGGAGGAAATTTCGCTCCTCCGTGAAGTCGTCCGGAATGACCATGCCCTGGATGAGGCCGCCGCCGCATTGGACGACGGCAAGGGAAATGATGTTCGACTTTCGCTGTGGAATCACCCGGGCGATGGAATATACGGAATGGTGGCCCGTGCTATGCGGGTCGTTGACACCGTCGAACAGCTCATCGGGGGGGAGGTCTATCATTACCACTCGAAGATGATCCTGAAAGATGCAAGAACCGGAGGAGCATGGGCCTGGCACCAGGATTAGCAGTGCTTCTCAATGGAGCTCTCGCTTACATCTTTGCGAGTGGAAAGATGTTTGCCCATGCTGAGTTCCGGGGATTCTGGTATTCACTGGGAGCCATTTCACTGGTTGGAATGACCGTCTTAATTTTCCGGTTTAAGGAGGATGGCGCAAGTGAGGCGAGATAGCTCATGGGAACTTCCTTTCGAAGTCGTCGGACGGATTTGATTCATTTGATGGCGCATTCGAGTGGGGAAAAGGCTTGTTCGATGTTGAATTGAATCTTCAATCTCAGGCCATGAGTTTAAGTCGAAGAAAGTTTCTTACGGGCGCTGCGGCAGGGATTGGTTTTCCATCGGTGATTCCGGGATCTGCACTGGGCCTGGGTGACCGGCCTGCAGCGAGTGAGCGTATTACGATGGCGTATATTGGAATCGGGAATCGCGGCATCGGTGTCATGGGGGCGTTTCTGAATCACGCCGATGTGCAGGGCGTGGCGGTCTGTGATGTGCACGATCTGCACTACCGGGAGCGTGAATGGGAAGAGGGTCGGGCCCTCGGGCGGGAGCCGGGTAAAGCGGCTGTCGATAAGCAATATGCAAACGCGGATTGCAAATCCTATGAGGACTACCGGGAGCTTTTTGAACGGAATGATCTCGATGCGGTGATGGTGGCGACACCTGATCATTGGCACTCCACGATCACCCTTGCGGCAATCGATGCCGGGCTGGACGTCTATTGCGAGAAGCCGGTTACTCATTTGTTCGCCGAGGGTCAGGCTGTTTACCGTGCCGTGGCAGATAAGGGGACGGTTTTTCAGGTAGGGTCGCAGCAACGCTCTGAGCCGGTTTTCCGCCAGGCGGTGGAGATTGTGAGGAACGGGCATCTCGGCAAGCTTTCACAAGTGGAGGTGGGGCTTCCCCCCGGCTATGCAGATGCTCAGGGGAGTGTTGAGATTGAAGAGCCTCCGGCGGGCCTCGACTATGACGCCTGGTGCGGGCCGGCGCCGATGCTCCCCTATATGAGGGCGAGGCATCATCGGTGGTGGAGGTGGCACACCGCGTATGGGGGTGGCAACCTCATGGATTGGATTGGTCACCACAATGACATCGCGCACTGGGGACTGGGAGTTGAGGATTCAGGTCCTGTCAGGGTCGAGGCCCGCGGGTGGACCTGGCCGACAGCGGAGGTCTACGACACCCCGGTTGATTATGAAATTGTTTCCACCTTTGCCGGTGGTCTTGAGTCGACTATTTCCACCAAATACCGCAACGGTACGACCTGGAAGGGCGAGAATGGCTGGGTGTGGGTGAACAGGGGCGAAATCGAAACGTCGAATCCGGAGTGGCTTGCCGATGATTTTGAGCCCGGCGACTGGAAAGCCTATCGATCCCCAGGTCACCAGCGAAATTTTCTCGATTGCGTGAAGTCAAGAAAGCCAACCGCGGCACCGGCCGAGAATGGGCATCGCTCGATTACTCCGGGGCATCTTGGCTGGGTTTCTGCCCGTACCGGACGCGCCCTCGAGTGGGATCCTGTTCATGAAAAAATCATCGGGGACGAAGAGGCAGGTGCTGAACTCATGAAGTGCAATTACCGCGGGCGGTAGTCACAGTGACTTCAGCTCTGCCGGCATTTCCAATAGTTGCTCCACTGGAATGACGGAGGCGTTTTCTTCGAAGCGGGAGGTGCCGGGCCATGTTTCGTAGCTGCAAAGTTTGCGTTGGTGGGGAGGGGGCGGATAGCCGCAGCCTTCATTCGCCAATGAGACGGTGAAGGTCGTAGTGGCAAGTGTCCCGGGAACGACGAGAACGAATGAACCTTTCATGGTTGAATATCATAGTGAAATGACGTTCGGGACGTCTACCAAGCTATCGCGGGCGGTGGTTTCACCCAACTGACGGTCCCCTGGATTTTTTCTATTTCCGTCCAACTTTCTTAGACTCACTCGAAATTTGTGCCATGCTGCCATCCCCATGAATGATGAGAAAATCAGGGTAGCTGTTGTCGGTGCCAGTGGCTACACCGGTCAGGAATTACTGAGGCTTTTAGCGATGCATCCGTGTGTCGAAGTCGTTTCTGTTACTTCGCGACAGGAGGCAGGGAAGCCGCTCGTTGATTTATTTCCCCGTCTCAAAGGGGCGACGGCGTTCAGCGATTTGCATTTTATGGCTCCTGATGTGGATGCCATTGCCGCAACCGGAGCGACCTTTGCTTTTCTTGCTTTGCCGCACGGGCTTGCTTCTGAGTACGCGGAACCTCTCCTCGAGCGGGGTCTGAAGATTATTGATTTGAGTGCGGATTTTCGCCTCAGAGATCCGGCAGTCTTTGAGGAATTTTACGGAGGTGCACATCCAGCTCCGCAGCTTCTGGCGCGTGCCGTTTACGGGCTGCCTGAATTCTATGCAGACGAAATCATCGCGGCCGACCTTGTCGCTTCGCCCGGATGTTATCCGACGAGCATTTTGACGCCCTTAGTGCCTTTGCTCGAAGCAAAGCTTGTCGATCCCGGGAGTATCGTCGTTTCAAGCCTTTCCGGGGCCAGTGGAGCCGGTAAGAAGGCCGATACCTCACTTCTTTTTGCGGAGGTAAATGAGAGTATTCGTGCGTACGGAGCACCGAAGCACCGCCATCTCAGTGAGGTTGAGCAGGAGCTTTCGGTTGCTGCCGGAGAGACCGTAACGATTAGTTTTGTGCCGCACCTCATGCCCATTACGGCCGGGATTGCGACGACGATTTTCTGTGATGTGCCCGGTGATTTGGGAAGAGTTTCCGGAGCTGTGTCGACTGCGTTAGCTTCGAAGTATGCGAATCGGCCCTTCATCCGTGTTTTAGGGGAAGGGCAGTTTGCGGATACCAAGAATGTAGTTCGCACCAATTTTGTTGATATCGGATGGGTTGTCGATCACCGCACCGGCCGCCTCATCCTCTCCAGCGCTGAAGATAATCTAGGCAAGGGAGCGGCCAGTCAGTCAATCCAGAGTTTGAATCTCATGAACGGATTGCCTGAGACTTGTGGATTGCTGAATTTCTAAAGATCTGCGCGGGTCGTTTTGTGATGGGAAAAAAACTTAAAATGGTCAAAGGGGGGCTGTGTGCGCCGAAAGGATTCAAAGTTTCCGCCGTTAGTTGTGGAATTAAAAACCCCGCTGTCGAGCGATTGGACCTTGCCCTGATTTATTCGGAATTTCCGACGGTCGGTTCAGCGGTTTATACTCAAAATGAAGTATGTGCAGCACCGGTGCGGCTTTCTTCAAGCTATCTGAAGTCCGCAGATCCACGGGCTATCATTGTGAACAGCGGCAATGCCAATGCCTGTACCGGGCATGATGGTATGCTCAAAGCCAGAGCGATGGCCAATCTCACCAGTAAAGGGCTGGGGTTGAAACAACGCGAGATCCAGGTTTGTTCAACCGGGATCATCGGAGTACCCCTGCCAATCGAAAGACTGGAGCCGAAGTTTCCTGAGCTGATCGAAAAGCTGAGCGATGACAGTGATCCCGCTGCCAAGGCGATCATGACCAGTGATACGAAGCCAAAAAGTGTTTCTGTTTCCTTTGATGTCGGTGGTGTTCGTGTCAGGATCGGGGCGATTGCGAAAGGCGCGGGAATGATTAATCCTCATATGGCGACGATGTTGTGTTTTGTGACAACTGATGCTGCCGTAACAAAAGCGGAGATCTCGCTGGCGACGAAGGAAGCGGTCGATCAGTCATTCAATCGCATTTCGGTTGATGGTGACATGAGTACCAATGACACGGTTGTTGTCATGGCAAACGGTCAGGCGGGAAACAAGAGCATCACCCGTGGCGGGGAGGGGAGTGCGGAATTTCGCGAGGCTCTGACGGAAGTGATGCTGCTGCTTGCGAAGAAGATTGTCTCGGATGGTGAGCGGGTCACGAAACTCGTCGAAGTGAGAGTTCGGGGAGCAGCTTCAAACATGGATGCTGAGCGTGTTGCCCGCGCCGTTGGTAATTCCAAGCTGGTGAAGTGCTCCTGGAATGGAAATGACCCCAACTGGGGCAGGATTATTCACGCAGTCGGTTATTCGGGAGCGCGCGTCAAAGAGGAAATGGTCGATATCTATTTGAATGGCGTTCTCGCCGCACAGAACGGCGTCGCGGCGAAAACGAATATCGATAAGCTGAGCGCAGCTGTCGCGGGAGGGTCCTTTACCGTTGGGATCGATCTCCATTTAGGACAGGGGGAGTTCAACCTCTTTACCTCGGATCTTTCGCCGGAGTATGTCCTCTTTAATCGCGAGGAATACGCACTGAACCGCAAGAAGTAGTCTCGGTGGGGCGGTCTTTTGGTGCGGAATCTTTCCTTGCGGGGCAAGGGATCTCGTCGATGTTCCATGCTTCACTTTTCCGATGGAATCTTCCTTTCAACAGCAGATCGAAAAGGCCGCCGTGCTGGTCGAAGCGTTGCCCTACCTCCAGCAATTTCGCGGGGAAACTTTCCTCATTAAAGTTGGCGGGAGTGCCATGGACGATCCTGCACTGGTGAGGCGGTTGCTTCGCGATGTTGTTTTTATGGAAGTGGCGGGGATCAATCCTGTTGTCGTTCACGGAGGGGGGAAAGCGATCTCAGCCGCAATGGCGAAAGCGGGTTTAGAGGCTCAATTTATCGGTGGGCTGCGTGTCACGACCGACGATGCGATGGATATCGTCGAGCAAACCTTGAGCCGGGAAATTAATCCGGGTCTTGTCGAAGGTATTGAAAGCTTTGGCGGACAGGCCCTTGGCGTGGCTGGAAATGAAACCTTTATCGGGCAGCGGCTTAAAGGCTGGTCTCAGGATGAGAATCGTGAAGTGGAACTGGGGCGCGTCGGGAAAGTGGTCGGGTTTGATCTTTCCAAAGTGCGTGCGGCATTGGCCTCTGAGGTAGTTCCCGTGATTTCACCTGTCGCCTCGGAGGAGGGGACAAAATTGAGTTTGAACGTCAATGCGGATCTCGCAGCCAGTGCCCTGGCCGCGGAGTTGAAGGTGGCGAAGCTTGTCTACCTGAGTGACGTGTTAGGGCTGATGCAGGATCCGTCAGATGAGTCATCTTTGATTCACTCGTTGAAAGTTTCAGAAGTTGAGGCTCTCATCGAAGATGGCACAATCGGAGGGGGGATGATTCCGAAGGTGCGTTCTTCCGTTGATGCGTTGAATGCAGGCGTTGGGAAAGTCCACATGATTGATGGCCGTATTTCCCACTCTCTACTTCTCGAAATTTTCACCGAATCAGGCATCGGAACAGAAATCGTCAAATGACCACCGCCCGGTTAACAGAGCAGTTCGTGCTCGGGAACTATGGACGGTTTCCGATTTCCTTTGTGCGCGGAGAAGGTAGTTACCTCTGGGATGAAGAGGGGCGCCGCTATCTTGATTTCGTGACCGGCATTGCGGTGTGCGCGCTCGGGCATTGTCCTGAAGTGATGAAGCGTTCTCTCGCAGAGCAGGGTGAAAAGCTGATTCATGTGTCGAATCTTTATCAAATCCGGGAGCAGGCTGAGCTGGCTCAGTTCGTTGTCGAGAGAATGATGGAGCGTTCCGGAAAGGTCTTTTTCTGCAATAGCGGGGCGGAGGCGAATGACGGACTCATCAAGTTGGCGCGGAAGCGGGCTTTCGATAAACACGGGGCCGATTCCGGCAAGCATGTGATCGTTACCTGTCGTCAGTCCTTTCATGGCCGTACTCTTGGAGGGATTGCGGCAACAGGTCAGGATAAGGTGAAGGTAGGGTTCGACCCGCTTCTCCCCGGTTTCGTTCATGTACCGTTCAATGATGTCAGCGCCTTGAAGGAGGCGGTGAATGAACATACCGCGGCGATTCTTTTTGAGCCGCTTCAGGGAGAGGGCGGAATCAATCCTGCGACGCCGGGCTTTATGGCTGCCGCCGCAGAGTTGTGCGAGACGAACGACGCGCTTTTGATGTTCGATGAAGTTCAATGCGGTTCAGGCCGAACCGGGGACTGGTGCGGATGGAAAACCCTTCTTCAAGGCACCGGGATCGAGGTGGAGCCGGATGCGGTGAGCTGGGCAAAAGGATTCGGCGGAGGATTTCCCATCGGCGCCTTCTGGGCGAGTGATGACTGCGCGGGTGCCCTTGGGCCCGGGAGTCATGGGTCCACTTTCGGCGGGACTCCGCTCGGGTCGGCCGTTTCGTTGGGCGTCCTCAAAACGATTGAGGAAAATGATATACTCGCCAACGTGAGGCGTCAGGAGAAGAGAATTAAGGAAGCTGTTTCGGAGTGGAACCATCCTTTGATTGATTCGCTTCGGGGCGTCGGGCTTATGCTGGGATTTGTAATCAACGTCGAAGCGCTCAAGGCGCGACCGGCGTTTCTGGAGAGTGGTAAGACGCCGAGCCTCTATGTTGTGAATGCGGCGATTGAGGTGGGAATGTTGACTGTTCCGGCCGGGGAGTTTGTTGTTCGCTGGCTCCCGCGTCTCGATGTTCCGGACGCAGAAGTAGACGAGGCCCTGGGCCTCTTTAAGAACGTGCTCGACTCACTGATCTGAGGAGTGGAGCTTTTTAGAAAGGTAAATTACGATGAAGCATTTGTTAGGAATAGAGGACCTCACGAAAGAGGAAATTGAATCTCTGGTCGAAGAGGCGATTCAGTTGAAAGCTGACCGTGGTAAGGGAGGGGAAAAACCGCTCGCCGGGGAAACCTGGGCGATGATTTTCACGAAGTCTTCGACGAGGACTCGCGTGAGTTTTGAGGTGGGCTTAAACGAACTTGGAGCCCGTCCCATGTTTCTTAACGGTAACGATGTTCAGCTAGGTCGGGGTGAACCGATTAAAGATACCGCGCGGGTTCTCGGGCGGATGGTCCACGGGGCGATCATTAGAACTTTTGATCAGCAGGATGTGGTTGATTTCGCCAGGTACGGGAAAATTCCGACAATCAATGCCCTCACCGATGAAGAGCACCCCTGCCAAATCATTGCTGATTTGCAGACGATTCGGGAGCGCCTTGGCGGCTGGGATGGAAAGAAAGTTGTCTTTTATGGTGATGGCGACTGCAATATGGGACGCTCCTGGGCCTGGGCCGCGAAACGGCTCGGGTTTGAATTAGTGATCGCAGCCCCGAAAGAGTTTCAGCCTGATGATGAGTTTTTGTCCCGACTGGGTGACGCCCCTGTCACGGTAACCGGTGATGCAAAGCTTGCCGCTGAGGGCGCTGATGTACTCTACACAGACACCTGGGTTAGCATGGGTAAGGAGGCGGAAGCCGCCGAGCGCCTCAAAATTCTTGCTCCTTTTCAGGTCAATGAGTCACTTCTCGCGCTGGCGAATGAGGGCGCTATTGTTCAGCATTGTCTTCCTGCCTACCGCGATAAGGAGATCACTGAAACGCTTCTTGAGGCCCGGGCCGGGGAGATTTTTCAGGAGGCGGAGAATCGTCTCCACGCACAGAAAGCAATACTCGCAGCTCTCGCGCGAGCGCGTTAAACAGGGTTGGGATAGTCATCCTACCCTGTTGAGTGTGATCAGGAAGTGAAGAGTTGGCCGGGGCCGGATCCCTTTTCAGGGAGCGACTTAGGCTCCTGAGGTTACCATTTTTTCACTGGCGCGGTTGTCATTTTTCCACGAAGATTCTGTATGAGCGAACGGAGTGAACTGTGTGAGTCTCCTGCAGAAGAGCTTTCAAATGCGATCAGTCACGGGATCGGCGCTATTTTAAGCGTGGTAGGGCTCGTGATCATGGTGAAGCTCGCGGTGCCACTTTCGGCATGGCATGTCACCAGTGTGGCTGTATTCGGAAGCAGTCTTGTTCTGCTTTATGTCGCTTCGACGGTTTACCATCTCGTCACGACTCATCGCTTGAAGCGGATTTTTCAAATCCTCGATCATGCGCTGATTTTTGTTTTGATTGCAGGCAGCTACACGCCCTGGCTATTGGTGAATTTACGTGGTCCCTGGGGCTGGTCGCTTTTCTTTGTGGTGTGGGGGATCGCTCTCGCCGGAATGGTTTTAAAGGCGTTTTTTCTGCCTCGTTTCGACAAGCTGGGAACGGCTCTCTATGTCGTTATGGGCTGGATCGTCTGCATTGCGATCAAACCTCTGATTGAAAGCGTCGGGCCGGTTGGGATGACCTGGCTCGTTGCAGGAGGATTGTGCTACACCGGCGGGGTTGCGTTTTATCTGATGAAGCGTCGATTTGCACACTTGATCTGGCACCTCTTTGTCATGGCGGGGAGTATCTGCCATGTTGTCGCGGTGGTCACGGGTGTGATCGGAAATCAGTAGTCGAGAATCGGATCCGGCGACACGGCTGGCTCAGGATACTCGAAGGTGCGACCTTCAAAGTTCCGGATGACGACGCGTTCATCATTTCGCTGTAGCACGTAGTCGGGATTTACCGGCACTTTTCCACCGCCGCCCGGTGCGTCGATCACGTACTGGGGGATGGCGTAGCCGGTAGTGTGGCCGCGAAGTCCCTCGATAATTTCGATGCCTTTGGCCACCGGTGCCTGTAAATGAGAGGATCCTTCGATGAGGTCGAGCTGGTAAAGGTAGTAGGGTTTGACCCGGCACATGAGCAGCTTCTGTACGAGGGCTTTCATGGTATCGACGTCATCATTGACGCCTCGCAGGAGAACCGACTGGTTCCCGAGCGGGATGCCGTGGTTGGCGAGTCGCTCGAGTCCCTCCTTTACCTCAGTGGTTAGCTCACGGGGGTGATTCACATGAACGCTCATGAAGAGCGGGTGATACTTCTGAAGCATCTCGCAGAGTTCAGTCGTGATGCGTTGGGGAAGAAAGACAGGAATGCGGGACCCGATGCGGATGAACTCGATGTGTTCAATCTGGCGGAGACGGCTCAGGATTTTTTCAAGCTTTCCGTCTGAAAAGAGGAGGGGGTCGCCACCGGAGAGGAGGACGTCTCGAACTTCGGTGTGTTCTTCAAGATAACGGAAGGCGGCCTCGTAGTCAGTTTCAAGCTCCTGGTCTCCGGCGCCGCTGACGACCCGGCTGCGGGTGCAGTAGCGGCAGTAGGAGGCGCAGCGGTCGGTGACAAGAAAAAGAACACGGTCCGGATAACGATGAACGAGGCCCGGGGCGGGCATGTGTGCATCTTCTCCGCAGGGATCTGACATTTCGTAGGGGGAAACCCAGGTTTCCTCCACTCTCGGGATAATCTGTCGTCTGATTGGGCAGTCGGGATTGTCGCGATCAATGAGATTGAAAAAGTGAGGCGTGATTGCCATTGCCAGCTTCGTTCCCGAAAGGATGACGCCGCTTCGCTCTTCTTCGCTGAGATTGAGATGTTCTTCGAGTTGGGGAAGAGAGGTGATTCTGTTCTTCAGCTGCCAGGTGTGGTTGTTCCACTGTTCTTCTGTGACGCCTTTGTCGGCCCAGTATCCGGGAGCACTGGAGCGGAAGCTTTTTTCCAAATCGAATTTAGGATCGTGATGCATAGATGAGCTGAATCTTCGGGTCGCCTTCGATAGTAGGACGTTAAATGTCAGGAATACTTACCTCGAATAAACGATAAAGGGGGCAGCATTGAAGTCAAATCGGGGCGGTGTTTCCGAAGTTGAATCCAAGTTAACCCGGCACACGGATGATACCGCTACAAAATGGTGTGGAAATTGTATGGGAGATATTGAATCGCAATCTGTTCTGTGCGATTGATCTTTGAAGAAGAATGCGTCTCTTTGAAGAACCTTCCGATCATTTCCTGTGACTCCGTATCTCAAAATTCTAAAGAACATTACCAAGCCGCACTGGTTTGAAATTATCCGACTGATCAAGTGTTCCCCCGGTCTTTCAGTCGGTGAACTCGCCGAGAAGTTGGACATGAGCTATATGGGGGTGAAGAAACACTGTCTCGCGTTACAGAAGCTGGGTTATCTCGATACCTGGCGCCGGCCTAAAGAAGTGGGGCGACCGGAAAAATCTTATCGCATTACCGAAAAGTTGGCACCTTTGTTCCCGGCAGTCGGTGATGAGGTTAGTCTGGCGCTTCTTGATGCGGCGACCCAGCTTGAGCCCAACGCTGCGGAGAAGCTGCTTTTCACCTTTTTTAGAAATCAGACTGAAGAACTTTCCAAGAAGGTGACCGGTGAATCGGTGCAGGGCCGGGCCGAGCGTCTTGCGACAGCGCGGGCGGGGATGGGGTATTTCTCTGTGTGCGAGTATTCTGAAGAAGAAGGACTGAGGATTGAAGAATTTCATAATCCGCTCCAGGCCCTGTTTGATGAGTATCCCACCCTTGTCCGCATGGAAATCCAAATGTTTGAGCGTCTCCTTGGAGCGAGAGTGACAAGGTTCACCAAAAAAGTATCAGGGTTAACCCTCTACCGTTTTGACCTTTCCCCAAGATAGCCTTTCCACTTATGAGCAAATACGCCGATGAAAATGTCCTCGTTGTATCGAGGTCACTGTTTGATGATTTAGGGGCCTTTCAGGGGATTTCCCTAAATCCTGATAAGTATCTACCTGCGATGCTTGATCCGGCAAACAACTATTTTCTCTCCCGCGATAAGGCAGAGGATGATCCTTCCTATAAGCAAATTATACCATATGCAATTTTTCGATTCGAAGATCGGTTTCTGCATTACGTGAGAGGTGGTAAGTCCGGTGAAAAGAGACTGGCGGCAAAAGGATCAATCGGAATAGGCGGGCACATTAATGATATTGATTACGCTGCCTCCTCTCTTGATAAAGACACCTATTCAGTGGGTGTTGAAAGAGAGATCGACGAAGAGCTGAATATCACAGGGGGACATACTCAGGAGATTCTTGGATTAATTAACGATGATTCAAATGAAGTGGGGAAAGTTCACCTTGGTGTCGTTCATCTCTTTACTTTGGACTCGGATCAAGTGGTCGCAGGAGAAGATAATATTGAGAGCCTCGAATTTTTGACGCTGGCCGAACTTCAGTCCCGGCGCGATCGCCTCGAAACATGGTCTCAAATATGTGTCGACGGTCTTTCTGAGCTTTGGCGTGACAAGTAGAAGAGTGTCACCAGTCCGGATCCAAGTCCCAGTCCGTAACCGGCGCCCCATGAGAGCCTTGCCAGTAGGCGAACCTGTTCTTGAGGAAGGTTCATATCGACAGCAAGAGGGCCTTTCCCCTGCAGGGAAAGATAGGTGAAGCCGCCAAGGTAGTAGCCAAAGGTGTGGAAAAAGAACAAGACCGAAGTAGCGACTAATAAAGGTATTCTGAGCCGGTTCCACCGGATCAGGATGGCGGCGAAAGCAAGTAGTCCGAAGCTTGAACCGAGAATCTCTCCGAAGGTATTCGGGAGGGTGAACCACGCGACTGACCAGAGGAATGCGTAGGCTGTATAGGATACCGCAAATGATAGACAGAATGATAGCGCCCTCGAACCTGAGCGCCCTTTCGAAGGGAGTAGAGCCGCTCCTCCCAGCCCTAGAAAAATGATGGCGCAGCCGGCGTACATGGCGGGTTCGTTGGGGAACCATCGGCCTCCCAATGCCCATACTGAGAAAGAGAGTAGAGCGACCAGTAAAAAAAGTGCGCCTGAAATGGCGTATGAAACGTTCATAAGTTGGCTATTGAGTATTACGATATGGATTAGAAGTGAGATGACTGAATGATTTGGGCATTGAATTTTCTATAAAATTGAATTAAGCTCCGCGCCCTCCTTAATATCAAACGATTATGGCTATTAGATACGATCAGAAAACAAAAGATGAGGTAGTTGCCTTCATCACCAAATACAACGAAGAGAATGGACGTGGCGGTCAGTCAGCTGCGGCGGCAAAATGGAAGCTCAATCCTATCACGGTTAAAGCGTGGATGGAAAAGGCCGGTGTTTCCTCTCCGGGAAAAAGTTCAAAGAAGAAGAAGAAGGCAGGGAAGCCGGCGGCAGCCCCTAAGGTCTCCCGTGCAGCGAAGGCCGCTCCTAAGGCTGCGACAGGATCTATTTCCTCCTCTTTGAAGCGGATGGTTGAAATTCAGGAACAAATTCAGTCTCTTCAGAGTGAATATGAGTCACTGAAAGCGACGCTCTAAGCGGTATATATTCAAAGCATTTAGAAAACCACAGCAGGTTGACTGCTGTGGTTTTTTTTGTGCCCTGCGGCCATGCTGATGTCTCAGGATTTCGACTGAACCGGTGCTTGCGTATGTCACTGATATGGTTGTTGCTTCCGCCGAATGAAGATTGGATTGCTCAATGGAGGGGGCGACTGCCCGGGTTTAAATGCGGTGACTCACGGAGTTGTCGGCGCAGCGACGCAGTTAGGCTGGGAAGTCATAGGGTTCAAAGAAGGGTTCGAAGGGCTCTTGAGTCCCGGTAGCTTTAAGGTCCTGAAAAACGAAAAGACTGAGGGGATTCTCCGGATGGGAGGCACGATTCTGGGAACCACCAATCGTGGTCATTTTTCAGGTAAAGTAGGAGAGGGAGGCGTGAGAAAGATTCCGAAAGAGTTGATGGAAGAGGCCTTTACCACTTTACGGAATCTTGATGTGGAGGCTCTCATCTGCGTTGGAGGTGACGGCACATTGACGACGGCTCTACAGTTCGACGAAGAAGGTTTCCCTGTCGTGGGCGTTCCCAAAACGATTGATAACGATCTCGCGGCGACGGCGATGACATTCGGGTTTGATTCAGCGACACAGACGGTGGTGGACGCGCTCGATCGTCTCCAGACGACCGCAGATAGTCATAAGCGGGTGATGGTGCTTGAGGTGATGGGGCGTCATGCCGGGTGGATTGCTCTCTATGGCGGCATGGGAGGGGGCGCGAGTTCCATTTTGATTCCGGAGATTCCCTTTTCCTATGAGAAAGTTGCCGAGGCTCTGGCAAAGCGGGAGGCCAATGGATTTCGCAGCGGGCTCGTGGTCGTTGCGGAAGGGGCCTGCCCCGTTGGTGAAGATTTACTCTACAAAGACACCAGCACCGGTGGCGAGCATCGTCTCGGTGGTATTGGAATTGAGGTCACGAAGCGACTTGCTGAATTGACGGGGAAGGAGACGCGATGCACGACCCTGGGGCATCTTCAGAGGGGGGGAAGTCCGACTTCCCTTGATCGAATTCTGGCAACGCGTTTCGGGGTCAAAGCAGTGAAACTGATAGAAGAACAGCGATTTGGGCGTATGGTCAGTTACCAGCAGTATCATGTCGGATCGGTTCCTATAGAGGACGCGGTGAGACAGTTGAATCTGGTGGACCCCGATGGGGAAATTGTTCAGGCGGCGAAGTCGGTGGGCATCTCTTTCGGGGACTGAAAATCGATCCACCGCAGTGGACGAATTAGAAATAAACCTCACCCCTTTTTGTTAACCGATATGGATGCTCTCCTTGAGTTGCTCGAGAAAAATGCACGTCTTACGACCGCTGATATGGCGGTGCGTCTGGGTAAATCGCCTGAAGAGATTGAGTCTATGGCGGCCGAACTGGAAAGCCAGGGCACCATCCTCGGATATCATGCGGTGATCGACCGGGATAAAACAGATGATGATCGTGTCTCGGCCTTGATTGAGGTGAAGTTGACGCCGGAGCGTGACGGGGGCTTCGACCGCCTTGCGAAGCGCATTGCTAAATTTGGACAGGTTACGAGCTGCTATCTCATGAGCGGTGGTTATGACCTCGCGGTGATTGTTGAAGGAAACGATCTCAAGGAGGTTGCTCAGTTTGTAAGTGAGAAGCTGAGTACACTCGACGGGGTGGTTTCCACCGCGACGCATTTCCAGCTGAAGGTCTACAAGCAGAGTGGCTTTCTTGCCGCCGACACTCATGAAGATGAGCGTCTCCCCGTGACGCCTTGATTCGGCGCTGCAGATTTACCCGGACTCCCTTCGAGTTCCTATATTTGATTATGAAACCTCATGAAGATCGAATTGCCGATCATGTGAAGCAGATTCCGCGTTCCGGGATCCGTGATTTTTTTGAACTCGTCCAGGGTCGCGACGATGTGATATCGCTCGGTGTCGGCGAACCTGATTTCGCGGCGCCCTGGCATATTCGTGAAGCGGCGATATTCTCCCTTGAGAAAGGGCAAACCAGTTACACTTCGAACCTCGGTTTGCTCTCATTGCGTGAGAGTATTTCAGAATACGTTGAAGGCCAGTTTGACGTTCGATACGATGCAAAGACTGAAATCCTGGTGACGGTCGGTGTTTCCGAGGCGCTTGATCTGGTTTGCCGTGCGATGTTGAATCCGGGCGACGAAGTAATCTATCATGAGCCATGTTACGTGAGCTACAATCCGAGCATCGCGCTTGCTTATGGTGTCGCCGTCGGTGTCCAAACGAAAGTTGAAGACGAGTTCGTCCTCAAAGCCGTGGATGTGGCCGCGAAGATCACGGATAAGACGAGAATGATCCTCCTCAATTTTCCGACAAATCCGACCGGGGCGGTGGAGCCTCTGGAGGAGTTGGAAAAAATTGCAGCCCTCGCGATCGAGCATGATTTGATTGTCGTCAGCGATGAAATCTACAGTGAACTCCTCTACGGGGGGGAATCCGGGATGGAGCGCGGCGAGCATGTGTCAATTGCAAGTCTTCCCGGAATGAAAGAACGGACCATTCTTCTTCATGGATTTTCGAAGGCCTTCGCTATGACAGGGTTCCGCCTGGGTTACTCCTGTGCTCCTCATGCGCTCACCGAGGCGATGATGAAGATTCACCAGTATTCGATGCTGTGCGCTCCGATCATGAGTCAGAACGCTGCGGTAGAGGCGCTGAAGAATGGAGCGGGAGAAGTGGAGAAAATGCGACGGGCTTATGCGCGCCGTAGGAATCTTCTCTTAAACAGTTTTGAAAAAATGGGAGTGCCGTGTTTTTCACCGGGAGGCGCTTTCTATGCGTTTCCGGATATTCGAAAGTTCGGATTAAGCAGTAAGGAGTTCGCGCTCCGCCTTCTCGAGGAGGAGAACGTCGCGGTCGTTCCCGGTGACGCTTTCGGTGCCGCAGGCGAGGGCTGTGTTCGCGCCTGCTATGCAACGGCTTTCGATCAACTCGAGATTGCCCTGGAACGCATTGCGAATTTTGTGGGACGACTTTAAGAAAAACGATTCATGAGTGAGGTAAAAAAAGCGGTAATTCTGGCGGCGGGTCGAGGTACCCGCATGAAGGAGATCACAGATGATATTCCCAAGCCAATGGTGAAAGTGAAGGGAACTCCAATCCTTGAGTCGATCGTGACCGGTTTGGTCTCAAACGGCGTCACCGATGTCCTGGTGGTAGTGGGATACCGGAAGGAAGTCATTACTGATTACTTTGGAACAGGAGAAAAGTTCAACTGTCGCATCAGTTACATTGAGCAAGTGGTTCAGGATGGCACCGGAAAAGTGGTCGAACTGGCGAAAGATTTCGCGGGCAGTGATCCTTTTGTTCTCAGTTATGGAGACATTCTGGTTCCACCTACTGCCTACGCCCCGCTTGTCGATTTTACGGATGTTGATGGAATGCTCACTGTGAAAATTGATGAGGATGTTCGAAAGGGAGGGGCGGTCTTCATTGAAGAGGGACGCGTCACCAATTTGATTGAAAAGCCCGGGGAAAACGAGCCGACAAGTCCCTACTACAACGCGGGAATCTACGTTTTCTCTCCTGCCATTTTTGACTACACCTCGCGTCTGGAACTTTCACCGAGAGGGGAATATGAACTCACTGACGCGATTGCTGCCCAGGTAAAAGACGGGTTGCGCATTGCTGCGGTCGAACTGGAGGGCGAGTGGGCCGATGTTCGTGATCCTGAGGTGTTGAAGGAATTGAACAATTGAGTGCCGGGTGCCGGGTGCCGCGATTCCCGTCAAAGGTATAATAATTCTTATTGAAATTATATCGAAAGGTTCTTGTCGGAACCTGTCGATCTTTGCACTCTGATCAGGTCAACGTAACCCCTGAATTATTTACTATGAAATTATCCGCTCCCGGAAAGCCACTCTTCCTTGTTTCACTCGTTCTGTTTATCCTTGCTCTCCTTGGCCAGTTTGCTCTTGCCGCGCTTGCGCCTTATGTGTTCTGGCTCGCCGTTGCCGCCTGGATTGTCCTTGCGATCGGTTGTCTCATGACCGGCATGTGATTTTTTTCACGGTTCGGTGGACGAGAAATCCACCGCGATCTTTAAGAGAGCCATCACTGACATTGAGTCGGTGATGGCTCCTTTTTTTACCATTTCGATTGCTTCAGTGAGAGGGAGTTTCCGGATTTTGAGCTCTTCAGTTTCTTCCGGCCGGGCTTCGAACTGAGTCAGCTCCCGCGCCACAAAAATAGTGGCGCGTTCGTCGGTGACTGAGTTTGAGAGGGCGAGATGATCGAGGATGATATCCATTTTGCCGGCGGCCAGCCCCGTTTCCTCGCGTAGTTCGCGACGTGCCGCATCTTCGGGCTCTTCACCGTCAGGACATCCGCCTTCAGGAATTTCCCATTCGTAGGAGTTGAGCGTGTATCGATATTGGCCAACGAGCCAGGTATTTCCCTCATCGTCGATGGGGACGACTCCGATCGCCCGGTTCTTGAAATGAACGACGCCATAGATTCCCTCTCCCCCCCCGGGGTTGGTGACCTTGCTTTCATCTACTTTAATCCATGGATTTTCATAAACGGGGCGGGTTTCATGAGTGATCCAGGGATTTTTAGTGCTGTCGAAGGGCATCGGAAATGGCGCTGAAAGTGAGGTCGGGCGGCTGTTGAATCAGAAAAGAGGGGCTCAAGTAGGGGGTGTGGCCAAATTCAGGCGCGCATTCGTTGGATTTCCGCTTGCGGGTATAGCAATTGCCCTTTAATTTCCGCCCCTCGCACAAAGGCGAGCAGAATCCTATGGGTAAGCAGCACAATAAAGTCGAAAAACGCAGCCGCCGCCAGAGCTATCTCAAGCGGAAGAAAGAGGCAGTGAAAGCTCAAATCGCATTGAGTAAAAAGTCGACCAAGAAAGCGCCTGCGAAGGCCAAGAAAGCAGAAGCACCTGTTGAGGAAGCAGCACCGGAAGCAACCGCCGCCGTTGCCGGTGAAGCGCCCGCAGCTAAGACCGCTCCTGCAAAGAAAGCACCGGCTAAGAAGAAGGCCGCCGCTAAGAAGACTGCTAAGAAAAAGGCTGCAACTAAGAAGGCAGCTCCTGAGGCTGACGCCAAGGATGCGGCTGAGTAAGGCTCAGTTTACTTTCTATTCCAACGAGGCCCTGCCTCTTTAAACTCCGAAGATGACGGTGCGAGATGAGTGAATCACGCCCGTCATTTTTATTGGTCGACGGGAACAACGTGATTCATGCGTGGCCGGATCTCCTGCGAATGCATCAGCAGCGTAAGGGAAGTGCTCATGCCGAATTGATCAGACGACTGGAAGTCTATCGTGATTTTTCCGGAGATCGGGTCGTTCTCGTTTTCGATGGTCGTGGATCGACGACGCAGGAGGAACGGGCGCCTGGGGGAATTCAAATTTTCTATACCAGCGCTTCAAAAACAGCCGATGACGTGATCGAACGGCTGGCGATCAAATACTCGGGGACGTTTGATATCACTGTCGCGACAAATGACCGCGCCGAGCAGGATATGATTGTCGGAGCCGGGGGGATAGCGATCTCGGCGGAAGCACTGAGTGATAAGTTGGATGCGGCGGAGCGCTCGATGAGGGATTGGATTGAGCGAAATCGACGCAGGCTGTAGGGCTTGCCCGAATGATATGCAGGGGCTAGCGTGGAGGCATGAGCGTGAGCGGAAACGAGCGATACTGGCTGGGTGAAGCAGATCGAGTGAAGCGTCATATCAATGTTGCCTGGTGGGTTGAGCGCTTCAACTGGCTTCTGGTTTCCGGGGTTTTAAGTCTCTCCGCGGTGTTGCTGTGGAAGCGGACTGAGGCAGACTTTGTCCTATCCGTTGAGATTCTTTTAATCGTGAGCGGGGTGGTTGTTTTTCTCTCCGGGGCTGGAGCATGGGTCTGGAGCAGGCAATTTTTTATCGGACGGAAGGAGGCGTTGATTCGGCTGGATGATCGCCTCTCATTGAACAGTCAGCTGATCTCCGCTTCTGCGCGAAGGGGAGCATGGCCCGATCAGAATGTGGTTGCGGGAGAGTCCGACGCGATGCCTCCGTGGCATCTCAAGGTAGCAATCTTCCCTCCGCTAACCGCCGCTCTTGTGCTCGGCACCGCATGGTTGATTCCGATTCCGGAACCTCAAGCCGGTCCGTCAATAGTAACCGTAGAGCCAAAGTCGTGGGATCAGGTTGAAGAGTGGATCGAAACGCTCGCCGCGGAGGATTTGATCGAGCCGGAGAGTCTTGATGAAATTGCTGATAAGATCGAAGAACTCCGGCAGAAGCCTGAGTCAGAATGGTTCAGCCATTCCAGCCTGGAAGCGTCCGATACTCTCAAGGATTCAGTCGGTCGTGATCTATTGGAGATGGCCAATGATTTCGCAGCACTGGAGCGCTCTCTTGATGCCTTAACGACCTTCTCGGAGGATCTTTCTGAAGAGGGAAAAGAAATGCTTATGAAGGAGCTCACCGAGGCAATGGAAAGTCTCGCTTCAAACGGGTTGTCGTTGAATGAAGAGCTGGCAGAGCAATTGAACGGGATAGATCCATCCCGCTTAAGCGAAGGAACTCTATCACAAATGTCTCCTCAAGACATGGAGAGCCTACAGCAGCAACTGAGCGAGGCTTCGCAGTCTCTCGGGGCGATGGAAGGGCTGCCGGAACCGGGAGAGGGGGAGGGAATGTTGTCATATCAACCCGGACTCATGCCGGGAAGCGGAGGAAGCTCTCGCGGCGAAGGGGATGCTCCGATCTTTTTTGGAGACCCGGCAGATCTCAAGACGAATCAAGTGGAGTCAGTCTCCAATGAAGACCTATCGCGTGCCGCCCTCGGCGATCTCATCGGAGTGGGGGAGACCGAGCATGGGGAGGAAATATCCGGCAGCGGGCCGCAGGCGGGCGGTGCAGTTGAATCAGTCGGTTCGGGCGGGGATGCCGTATGGAAGGATTCACTTCTGCCCGGCGAACAGGCTGTTTTAAAGCGCTACTTTAAGTAGGCCGCCCTTCCTTCTTTTCAATTCAATGAAGTCAGCTAGGGTGGCCGATGCACCGTCAACCTTTGCTCGATTTACTGAATCTATACCTCGAGGATTACCCCGGGGAAGAGGATCGAACGCTTCAGTTTATTGATTTTGTGCAGGGTCATTCAACCTGTTTTGAGCGTCACTTGGAGAAGGGGCATATTACCGGCTCGGCCTGGATCGTCGATTCCTCCGGATCACAGACTTTGTTGACGCATCACCGGAAATTGAATCTTTGGCTTCAGCCGGGAGGGCACGCTGACGGAAACGCAGATGTCATGGAGGTGGCAATGCAGGAGGGGCTTGAAGAAACCGGTTTGGCGGCGCTTCAGCCGGTCAAACGGCGGATCCTTGACCTCGATATTCACGGCATCCCCGCGAGGAAGGATGAACCATCACATTTTCACTATGACGTCCGATTTCTCCTCCAACAGGAGGGGGAGAGTGACTACATCGTCAGTGAAGAGTCACATGACCTCGCCTGGGTTCCGATGGAGAAGCTGGAGGAATATACAGATGAATGGTCGATGCGCCGGATGCGACGCAAAGCACTCAATTGGCTGAAGTAGCTCCTCGTTCTATTTTCTCACTGCGTAGAGCTCGTCGTCGGTGCGAATGTAAAGAGTTCCGTTCGCCGGGACAATTGAGGCGCGGATATTGACGCTCTGTGACTCTCCGAAAGTGGTGCTGTTGAGCAACTCCCCTCCGTCTACTCCAGCGCTGTAGACAAAGACTTCGCCGAGATGGCTCATGAGATAGATCTTTCCGTCGACGCCGGTTGGAGATGCTTCGAGCTTCACTTTCCCGTCAATCGCCTTGCTCCAGACGACCTTTCCGCTTCCGGGGTGGAGGCAGGTCAGAAATTTATTCCGCCCGTTCAGCACGTAAAAGTAGCCGTCATAGAAAAGTGGGGTGGGTACGTCTGCGGTGACTTCTTTGCCCCGACTGACCCAGGCTTCGTCAAGACCTCCAAGGTTTCCTTCGCCGCCTGCCTTGATGGCATAAACGGGGTCACCTTTCGGCGCACAGATAAGGATCGTGCCCTGCCCGTAGACCGGGGACGGCACGAGGCGCCAGTGGCCGATTTTCTCGGGATTGTAGGTGCTCCAACGCCACAGCTCCTCGCCGGTAGAGGGGTCGTGTCCGGTGAGGCAGTCTCCACCGGAAATCACAAGCTCAGGGCGCCCGCGGTGCATCATGGGAATAGGGGTTGAAAAGGCTTCGCGAGACTCTTGAAGGGCATCAGACGGGCGAATGTGTTTCCACTTGGTCTCACCGGTGGCCGGGTTCATGGCGAGGAGGAAGGACTGGATCGGGCCATCAGTGTTTCCGCGTCCGTTGACAGGCACGTCACGCTGGAGGACCTGGAGGTAGAGCGTTCCGTCGTAGAGTTGTGGGGAGCTGGAGAAGGTCCACTGGAAGGCGAACTCACCGTAATCCTCTTCAATGTTTCGATGCCAGAGCTGGTTGCCGTCAAAATCGTAGGCGGCGAGATCTCCCGCTCCACTGAAGAAGTAGACCGTTTTGCCGTCGGTGACGGGGGAGCTGCCCGCGAAAGTGCTCCTTTCGTCGAGTCGAATGCCGTCACCGAACTGCTTTGACCAGACAATTTCCCCGGTCGCTGCGCTTACCCGGATCGCGAGGATCCCTTCGACAGATTCGTCTACTGAAGTGAGGAAAACAGCGTCGTCCCATACGGCGGGGGTGGAAGCCCCTTCACCCGGAAGTTTCGCCACCCAGGCAACGCCATCGGTTTTCGAGAAGACCGCCGGGTAGCCTTTCTCCTGGCTTGAGCCGTTAAAATAAGGCCCCCGCCAATTAGGCCAGTTCTCAGCGTGAAGGGGGAGGGATGAAAGGGCAAAAGCCGCGAGAAGGAAAGCCGGAGTTCGAGTCATGTTGATGGGGATGGATCCGGGGAAAATGCTAAATTGACGGCCTTCTGTCAAGATGGTGGATTGGCGTAGACATGGCTGCAGGATTGTGGTTTCACTGGGAAGTCAGTATTTCTTTTATGAAGCAACTTCTTCTCATTCGTCACGGTAAATCGAGTTGGGATTTTCCCGGTAGATCTGATCATGATCGTCCTCTTAACGATCGCGGGCGGGATGACGCTCCCCGTGTCGCTCAGGCTCTTTTGCAGCGCGGGGTCAGGCCGGATGCGTTTGTTTCCAGCACGGCAACGAGGGCTGCGAGTACGGCGGGCCTCCTCGCAGAGGAGATGGGGTTTCCTGCCTCCGGGATCGTTGAAAAAGAAGAACTCTACCTGGCGTCCCCGCGGACGATTTTGTCTCTGGTGCAGCAATTGGATGAAGGGCTTGAAACCGTTCTCGTGTTCGGGCACAACCCCGGCATGCATGAGGCGGTTGAACACATCACTTCCGATTCATCGGTTCACACGTTTCCGACGCTTGCGGTTGCGCGCATCGAACTGAAGGTGGAGTTCTGGGGCGAGGTGGATGAAGGCAGTGGACTCCTTCTCGAATTGTTGTTGCCTCGCTCTCTACGAAGCGGTTAAGTTTTTCCAGCGTTACGGCCTTGAACAAGGCGTGCGCCTTTTACCTATCAGGAAGACATGAGCGATATTCCCCCACCTCTCCAGCCGGAAGCCAATCAGCCGTCACAACCCCTTCCCCCGCAAAATGCCGGTTCAGGAAAGAAATGGGGGATCGGCTGCGGCCTTGGTTGCCTTGCTTTGATCGTTCTCGCTGTCGTCCTTGCCGTGGTGGGAGTGAAGTTCGGGAAAGATGTGGTCGCAGGATTCATCGGGGACTACACCGCAGAGGCTCCGGTTGAGATTGTTGCCCCGGTTCTGGATCCGGTCGTGGTTGAAGATGCCATTCAACGATATGATGCTTTTCGCTCGGCGATGTCAGAGGGGGAGGCTCCTGAACCGCTGCTTCTGACCGGCGACGATGTGAATGCCATCCTCGCGAATCATCCATCCTTCAGTGCGGTTGCCGATTCTATTGTCGTGGCGATAGATGATGACCAGCTGACGAGCCAGGTGAGCTTGAAGCTTGATGAAATGGAAATCCCGGTGCCTTTTCTCGCGGAATCGATGGAGGGAAAATATTTTAACGGCGAACTCAGTTTGAGTCTCGACACCGTCGCAGGACGCCCCGCGATGTTTATTGAAGGTCTCTCCGTTGATGGGGTTCCGATTCCCCGTCAATTCATCGACGCGTTAAGCAAAGAGAATCTCCTGAAAGAAGTGTCAGGCAATTCGAACATGAAAGCGTTCTTTGACCGGATTGAGGAGTTAAAAATCGAGGAGGGTCAGCTGAAGGTCATCCCGGCAGCAGCTCCCTGAGCCTACAGCTTTTCGTAGGTGCCTTCGTCGCGTTTTTCCAGCACGGTGAACCCCGCCTTTTTGGCATCGGTGACCGAGAGAGGTTTGGTGATCTTGGGGGAGGTGATCCCTTTGGAAATCAGCTTCTTCACCGGCCCTTTGCAAAGAGGGCAGGTTTCCATCGGCGGGCGCGTCACGGGTCGGCGAATCTCAAAACCTTTACGGCAGATACGGCAGCCTTTTTCTTCATCGGCTGAGATGTATTCGTAGAGGGGCATAGGAAAATATCCGATCCCGGCGGCAGCTTTGCAAGTCTTTACCCCGGGGCACTAAAAAAGCGGAGCTGTGAGGCTCCGCTTTCGGCGATGAAAATCGTAGGGAGTCGCAGCCTACCAGCTGGACTTCGTGACGCCCGGAATCATTCCGTGTGAGGCAAGCTCGCGGAAAGTGATACGTGACATCTTGAAGCGGCGAAGATATCCACGACGACGGCCGGTGACCTCGCAGCGGTTCACGACGCGGGTTGGGCTGGCATCACGCGGAAGCATGGTGAGACCTTCGTAGTCTTTTTCTTGCTTCAGCTTCGTACGGAGCTTCGCATACTTGTTTACAGTACGAGCTTTTCGCTTGTTTCGTTGGATCCAACTCTTTTTCGCCATAGGAAGGGGAATGTATCCGGATTCACAGAAATTCAAGCGGAAAATCAACATTCCGGCTGGTAGAAGTGTCGTATTTCGTGATTAATTGCCACAATGAGACTTTCTTCCCTGTTTTTCCTCGGTTTTGCCTGTTTGTCATTCTTCGACTGTTCAGCCGTTTATTCCCGGGATGAGGCATCCGGAGAAGAAAAGGAGTGGCTTGAATATTACTACCAGAACCCGACGCCGGAGCGGTTTGTTCAGCAGATGAAAGACTGGGCGGCCGAAGGGACCCTCGAAAGTGATCGGGCTAAACCGGCGTTGATCGCTTTTCTCAGTCGCGTCCTGAGAGACAATCGCGACCAGATCGAGGGCTGGGTCGAAGCGCTGAGCGGCCTTACTCCGGAGCAGAAGCAGGTTCTTTTTACGGCGATGCTCTACTCCAGAGTGTCTGAGGCCGATAAGATCATGTTGAAGATGTTCGGTAATCAGTATCGGGAGCAGAAAGTACAGACGGAAAAGATTCTCGAAATGCCTCTCGATAAGGAATCAACCATCGACATGCTCTGGGGGTTCTTTTATGCAACCGGGTCCGAACATGCTTTGCGGCGTGTCGTCCTTTGTTTTCGCTTCGAAGATGCCCCGGAGCAGCTGGAAGGCGGAAATGTGCCCGAAGGGTATGTTCCTTTTTACAAGATTCTGCCGCGTTTCGCTTTCGAATCCCTCCTCGCGAATGCGGAACGTCATCCGAAGGTGCTTGCGACGCTCAAGAAATTTCTGGAAGAGGATGAGTCGCTGGTCGAAGCCGAGAAGAACGGCGTTTACGACGTGCTTTCCGAGATTGACCCGCAAGCCTACCCTCCTCTCGACCGGGAGGGTGAAACGGCTTGATTTGCCGGCTTTAGCGGACAACGCGTGCGCCACCGCCGCCCATCACTTTCTCGACTTCGGCGAGTGACCCCATCGTGGTGTCACCGGGAGTCGTCATCGCAAGGGCGCCATGGGCAGCGCCGTAGTTAACCGCTTTCAGCGGGTCGTTATGGGCAAGGAAACCGTAGGCAAAGCCTGAGGCAAAACTGTCGCCGCCGCCGACCCGGTCCATGATCTCCAGTTCAGGATACTGTGTCGATTCGTAGAATTCGCCGTCGTGCCAGCAGATCGCGCCCCAGTCGTTTACTGTCGCGGTGTGGACTTCCCTCAGGGTGGTTGCGGTCGCCTTGAAGTTTGGAAATTCTTTCACGGCCGTTTCGATCATTCGTTTGAAGTTGCTGACGTCAATTCCCCGGATGTTCTCATCCACGCCTTCTACCTCAAAGCCGAGTGAAGCGGTGAAATCCTCTTCGTTGCCGATCATGACATCCACATATTTCGCGATCTCGCGATTCACTTCCTGCGCTTTTGCCTGGCCGCCGATCGCACTCCAGAGAGAGGGGCGATAGTTTAAATCGTAGCTGACAATGGTGCCGTGTTTTTGGGCGGCTTTGCAGGCTTCAATCGTAAGTTCGGCTGCCGTTTCACTGAGGGCGGCGAAAATGCCTCCAGTATGAAACCAGCGTGCTCCATGGGTTCCGAAGATATCATCCCAGTCAATGTCTCCGGGTTTGAGCTGGCTTGCCGCAGTGTTGGCTCTGTCAGGACAACCTACTGCTCCGCGGATACCGAATCCACGCTCCGTGAAATTGAGCCCGTTGCGAACCTCGCGGCCGATACCGTCATATTCATCCCATTTGACGAATCGTGTATCGACGCCGCCTTGCAGCATGAAATCTTCAATGAGTCGACCGATCGGGTTGTCGGCAAAAGCGGTGACGCAGGCGGCACGAAGACCGAAGCAGCGCCTGAGTCCGCGGGTCACATTATACTCGCCGCCACCTTCCCATGCTGAAAAGTGCCGGGCGGTGTGGATTCGGCCTTCGCCCGGATCAAGACGAAGCATGACTTCGCCCATTGAGACGCAGTCGAAATCGACTTCAGAGGGGGATTTGATAGAGAGTGCCATGGTATTTTGAGAGGGGATTAAAACTTGTTTGCCTGAATGAAGTCACTGTCTCCATTGAGATAGTTGATGAGGTTGTGGGTCGCACGCATCGCCTGTCTCTCAACGCTTTCGTAGGTGCGTGACGCAATGTGGCTGGTGATGAGGCAGTTCGGAGCAGAGAACAGTTTGTGGTCGCTTGCGGGCGGTTCTTCGTCGAGGACGTCAGCTCCGTAGCCACCCACTTTTCCGCTTTCCAGTGCGGCGGCGATACAATCTGTTTCGACGAGTTCGCCACGGGCGCAGTTTAGAACGATAACGCCGTCCTGCATTTCGGCGATCTTAGCGGTGTTAATCATGCCGCGGGTTTTTTCATCAAGAAAGCAGTGAAGGCTGACAACATTTGCGCCGGTAAGCACTTCATCCATCGTTTCGCAGCGGGAAACCCCGTGCTCCTGAGCGAAGGCTTCATCAAAATAAGGATCGTAGGCGATCACCGGCATCCCGAAGGCTTTTGCCCGGATCGCGACTTCTTTGCCAATTCGGCCGAGACCGATGATCCCCATGGTACTCCCCAGAATTTCATGCCCGACCGGTTTTCTCCATCCTGCCTGCCACTTTCCGTTTACGACGTCGATTCCGTTTTCGTGAATCTTCTTAGTCAGGCTCAGGAGCAGTCCAAAGGTGTGTTCCGCGACCGTGGTGTGGTTCACGCCGGGAGTGTTTAGCACCGGAATCTTCTGTGAGGTCGCATGTGCGACGTCGATTTTGTCCAGACCGATTCCGTATTTGCTGATGACCTTGAGGCGGGGGAGGGACTGTTCGATGACGGCTTCGGTGATAGCGTCATCACCGCAAAGAAAGGCATCGAATTCACCGGCAAGGGCAAGCATTTCACTCTCAGGGAGCGGACCACGGGCGCGAACAATTTCAAAATCCTGAGACTCAAGCAGTTCATGGTGAGGCCCCGGGGTGTCCTGGTAACTCGTGGTGGTGAGTAAAATACGGGTTGTCATAAGCAATGGCAACGGTTAGCGAGATGGGAATGAGTGGCAATCTACAAATTGCGCAGCGAGGCGACGAATTACGCAAATGACTTCAACGGCTCCTGATAGAGATCAGCGGGATCTGGGGGTGCAACCTCTCGATACCCTCATGAACGAACTGGTGATCGATAATCATGAGCTCGTTGAGGCGAGTACTGAGCAATTGACGCACAAGCAGGTGCAGAAGGCCCGAAAGGGACGTCGCCTCACGAAAAACATTCAGATGAAGGTGAAGAATGCGATAGAGAAGGCTCTTCTTGCCAGAGGGGAAGAGAGGAGCTTCGTTTTAACTGATCTCTTCAACTACCGGGCCTGAGCTCCCAGACGTTTAATGCAGATATCACGAAAAGCTGATTACGCCCTGCGAGCGATGACCATTCTCGCCGGCCTTGCTCCGGACAAGACTCTGCAGGCGCAGGAGTTGGCGGAAGCGGGGAAGATTCCCACTAAATTCCTTGAACAGATTTTGCTTCTTCTAAAGCGGGCCGGTATGCTGCGTAGTAAACGCGGTGTCGGCGGGGGGTATCGACTTAATCGGGAGAGTCGTCTCATCAGTTTGGCTGAGATCATTGAAGCGGTTGACGGGGAACTGATACAGCTCGTCGATGTGGATGACTTTCCGACCTTTGCAGGTTCATCCGGGATTGTCTATTATCTGGGTCTCGCGGAGAAAGGGATCAACAATAAGCTTCGCGAAACCAGTCTCGAAGACATCGCCCGACACGATGCCGGCGACTCGATGGTTGGCTACGGGATCTGACCTTTCTAATTTCCCTCTGATGATCGCTGAATTTGTTGCCACTCAGTTCGATGTGCCGGGGCGGCTTGTCGCGCTTCAACCCATCGGCACGGGAAATGTTAATGACACTTACCGGGTGATCCTCCGGACGACTTTTTCCGAGGAGCAATATATTCTGCAGCGGATTAACCGCGCGGTTTTTCAGGATCCCGCGGCAGTGATGTCTAATATGAAGGCGGTGACGGATCATGCTCATCACCGGATTGAACAGGAAGCAAGCGAGTCTGATCGAATCTGGCAACTTCCCCGGGTCATCCCCACCAAAGAGGGGGATGACTACATTGTTGACGAAGAGGGCGAGTATTGGAGAGCGCTTTCAATGATCGCGAGCACGACCAGCTACGAAAAAGTGACGGTCCCGGAGCACGCGCTCGAAGCGGGGAGGGTTCTTGGTCATTTTCAGCGGATTATTTCTGATTTCCCAATCGATCAACTCGAAGATACTCTGCCTGGATTTCATATCGCGCCCGGCTATCTGGATTCGTATGACCTTACCTTGCAGGCGGGCGATGCCAGCCTGCGTCTCGAGGCTTCATCCGAGGCGAAGCGACTCAGTCAGTTTATTGAAGGTCGGCGAAATTTTGTCGAAGTGCTCGAAACGGCTTTTGAAGCCGGTGAACTCCAATTGCGTCCCATTCACGGTGATCCGAAGATCACAAATGTGATGATTGATCAGCTCACCGGCAAGGGCACCTGTATTGTTGATCTCGATACGGTGAAGCCGGGCCTGGTCCATTACGATTTCGGGGACGCGGTTCGCAGCAGTTGTAACCCTGCCGGTGAGGAAACCGGCGACCTGAGCGAAGTCTATCTGGATTTAGATCTGTTCGAGGCGCTGGTGAAAGGCTATTTGACTGAGGCGAAGGGATTCCTCACCGAATCTGATCACCGCTACCTGTTCGACTCAGTTAGACTGATCACTCTGGAGCTTGGCCTTCGCTTTTTTACCGACTATCTCGCCGGTGATATTTACTTTAAGACAAGCTACGAAGGTCAAAATTTGAACCGGGCGCGCGTTCAGTTTGCACTCTGCGAAAGCATTGAAGCAAGAGAGGGGTTGATGCGCAGTATTCTTGAGAAATACGGCGTTCGGGAACTCAATCAGTAACCGAAATACTCACGGTTGATCCGCTGCGCGTAGTAAATTCCAATCACGCTGGCGACCGTGCTCAGGACGAGGGCAGCGGTAAAGCCGAAGAACTCTCCGATCCACCAGCCGATTGCACCCGTCACAGAAGAGACAATAATTACAAAGATTGCGGCCATAACAAATTTTGGTAGTTATGGTAATTATACAGCTGGATGCATCCGGGCGAAAGTATTTATTTTTCACCTACTCAGCCGGAGATTTGTAATTCCAGTGTTCATCAAAGAATCCCGCTGCGACGACCTTGCCGGGAAAGCGGGATGTCGGTGGTTCCCGCAGATCAATGACGGCCCAGTCAGGTAGCTTCGATGTTTGCCGGGCGTTATTGAGGTATGCGTAATCCCGATAAGTGAAGCCACTGTTGAGAACGACATATTTTGCCGGGTTGAGCGGATTCGGATAGATCATGATTAAGGCGTGGTGTTTTGCTTCAAAGCTCTCCGGGCCTACTTGCAGAATGTCTTCATCCCATTTTACCGGGGCTTCTTTGAGCAGTGATCGGATCATCGGTTGACTGGAAGGATCTCCCCAGAGAACGAGATGATGAGAGGCAATGTCTTCATCGGAAACCTCATCTGCCTTCTTGGAGCGTGCCGTTCCCCGAAACTGTTTCCGCCAGTGAACCAGGGCCCGTGCGCTCTCAGAATGAGTCCACTCTCCAACGAGATCGAATTGCGGCTTTCCATTGGGTTGGACCATGAGAAAGCTATCAGTGAATGCGTCATCGATCGGGCCCTGGAGGCCATGTTTTTTCCTGATTTCAGGCGAATTTCCGATGCCGGCCAGTTTAAGTGACCATTGGTCGTTTATTTTCGTGAAGTGAGCCTTCCAGGAACGATCAGATAAAGGGGAGGAGGGATAAAGTTTCTGATCATCGATGATCAGTTCAGGTTTTGAGAGGGGGGCGATCCATGATTCGCCCGCCACAAAGTCGAGCGAAAAGGCAGTGATGCCTTCGGTCTTAACCGTGATCTCATTTTCTCCGGTACGATGCGCCTCAATCTGTGAACGTTCCCAGTGTTCCTTGAGGCCATCGATCTGTATCCAGTGATGCCGATGATAGCGGAGGGTATAAGTCGTGAACCTAAGGTGCTCCGGGACCGGATGAGGGGCAGAAGAGGTGATCTTTTCGAGGCGTGATTCGATTGTTGCCAGTGTATCCGGATGAAACTGGTGCTCTGTCCCCGGGCCGATGAGATGAAGTAGCTTGAGGCCGATTTTTTCGCCAGCGGTAACCATCATGTCAGCGGCTTGTTTCTGTCGATCAAGTTCGCCGCTGTAGGCGATTGTGGGCACTTGCGAGAGATTGTCGACCCAGTCGGTGGCATCGTGCCAACGCCAGAGTTTTTTTTCCCACCAGGTCGGGTGCAGCTCTTCCCCCTGAAATGTTTTCAGGAAGTCGGCGGTTTCGGAGAATCCGGCCCCCGGCTGTGCGGCTGCCCATTTGTCCGGGAAATGGACTGCGAAGTTCCAGCAGGAGGCTCCACCCATCGAGAAACCGCGAACGAGAGTCCGTTTGTCGTCGATGCGGTAGTCTTTCCCGGCGTGTTCAAGCGCCTCGAAAACGTCCGTTTCCCCGGCGAAGCGATTTGCATTCGAATAGCGGCCGTAGGGATGCAGAACGATGGTCCGCTTCGGAGTGATTTTTCCCCCTTTTCCACTTCGTCTCTGCTGGAGAAAGGCGACTTCACTCAGTTTCTCGCCGCGTCCGTGAAACCAGAGGTCGAGACGGGTCGGGACAGGGTGATCGAAATCATAGGAGGGTGGAATTTCGAGGCCGTAGGGCTGTACCGAATCATCGATACGGGACCGGTAGCCGCGCACGACGAAGCCGCTCTCGCGAAGCCACGGAGTATGGCCTTTTGAAAGCTGGTCAGCTCTTTCGATGCCTAGATCGAGGTGGCTCAGGGCGAATTCGACCTCAGCTGCCTTAAAAAATTCGTGGTGAGTGATCGCATCGGAAACTGCTTTGTAGCAGATTTCGACATCAGGGAGGTAGGCAAGGACGGCATCTGAAAGATCAGGATTTGACCGGAGTGCTGAGATTCTCTGCTCCAGCGTGGAAAGTTTTGCCTCAAGTTCTTTCCGTTGCCCCGCAGTAAGCTCGATCCCGGGAGGCGGAACCTGCCTCACCTGATCGGGGGTGTTATCTGATGGACCGTCCCCTTTCAGGGCCGTCGAGAGGCAGAGGAGCAGGAGGGTGGTAAAAATCGGACGAATCTGCATGCTGAGAGCCTGCCAGAATTCATCCCCGGGGCGAGTGAATAAATGACTCCTATTGCGCTAATTGCGCGGGCTTTACGAAGGAGTTCCGTGACAGATTTGCTACCTTTTTCGTCAGCTTTCTACCTGAATCAGAGGCACTCTTTGAGATGACTCCGGATCTCATCTGGAAAGCCCTGTTTCTGGGACTACTCAATGCCGCGCCGATTGGACCTGTCGGATTGATGTGTCTTAAGAAGAATGTGGAACCTCACCGTCTGCCGGGAATGATGGCCGGCGCGGGGATGGCTGCGGCCTACGCCATCATCTCGTTCTGTGTTCTCTTCGGTCTTAATGGGATCGGGCAATGGCTGAATGATTACAAGATCGTCTGCCAGCTGTTAGCCGGAGCAGCTCTCATTGTGATTGGATGGAGGGGGTTGAAGAAGGAGCGTTCATCGGTGCAAACCCGCCCCTGCCCGAAAAGTCTTGTTGGCGATTTTTCGCAGAGTTTTGCGATGACGCTGCTCAACCCCGTTCCTTTCGCCAGTTTTGCTTTTATCCTAACCAGCTTCGATATTGTCAGGGGAGAGCTCGACCTCTTTACTGACCTCATCTTCGCCGGCTTTGTATTTGCGGGAACGCTCTTGTTCTGGGCGGTAGCCAATCAGATTCTGCATTGGCTGAAACACTGGTCCGCTGAATCACATTGCCGCTGGATCACGAGGGGGAGCTCAGTGGCCTTGATCGTTTTCGGAGCGGTGATTTTTCTGAAAGGCGCCCTCGACCAAAGCCTTCTTTGAAAGAGAAGCTTGGCCGTTCGTGTTTTGATCAGAAGTCGTTCAGGCTTTCTTTTTAACCTTCTTCGCCGGGGTTTTGATCATTTCTACGCTTACATCATTCTGAAGGTCCGGTCCCGGTGTGGTACGTCCCCGGTCGATCATCGACTGGAGCTCCCGGGTCATCGTGGCGACGCGGTCGGGGTGTTGTTCTGCCAGATTTAACTGCTCCCCGGGATCGTTGCTCAGATCATACAGCTGCACGGGAAAAAGGGCGCTCGAATCGGCCCGCCCGGGTCTTGGATCGCTCCAGCCTCCTGAGTCGGGGCAGAGAATGAGCTTCCAGTTTCCGTCGCGAATGCAGAAGGAGCCGTTGATCGACTGGGCAATAATGGAAGAGCGAGGTGACGCATCTGCTTCTCCTCTGAGTATGGGGAGGAATGAGGTACTGTCTTCGCCCTGATCTTCAGGCACTTTGGCGCCGGTAATTTCAGCGGCAGTGGCAAGAATATCCACCTGCCCGACGAGGGCATCGGATGTCGTCCCCGCTGATACTCTACCGGGCCAGCGAACGATGAAGGGTACCCGGTGACCACCCTCGAAGATATCAGCTTTGTGACCCCGGTAGATGTAGCTCGGCTCATGACCTGCTTCACGGAGTTCAGCAAAATTTGCCTGTGGAGAGCAGCCGTTATCCGTCGTGAAAATAATGAGGGTGTCTTCCGCGAGTTCATGTTCATCAAGGGCGGCAAGAACTTCCCCGACGCAGTGATCGACCTGCATTGTGAAGTCGGCATAGATGTTGATGCCGCTTTTTCCGAGCCATTCTTCCGAGGGAACGATGGGGGTATGAGGGGCATTTAATGGAAAATAGATAAAGAACGGAGTGCCGTCTTTTGCCGCAGCGGCCCGCTCACCAATCGTCGCCACGGTTTTGGCGGTGATATCCGGGAGGACATTGACAGCTTCAAAGGATTTGCCCGCCGGGCCCGGCCGGTGAAAGGCTTTTTCAACAGTCGCTTCTTCAGTCGGGATGCGATCCTGAATGTAAACGTAGGGTGGCATGTCGAGGGAAGCACTGATGCCAAAGAAAGTGTCAAAGCCGACATCCACCGGGCCGTTTTGAATGGGTGTTTTGTAGTCGACCAGCCAGCCGTCTTTGAAGCCTCCGGAAAAATCCCCTTCGTCATTGGCGTAACCACCCTCTTTCAGCGGCCAGTCGAATCCGAGGTGCCATTTTCCGATGCAGGCGGTGAAGTAGCCGGCTTCATGCAGGATGCCGGCGACCGTCAGTCTCTCGGGCGAAATGAGGGGTTGCGAATAGCCGCCGAGAACGCCCTTCTGGAGATGTGTTCGCCAGTGGTAGCGGCCAGTGAGCAGTGAATAGCGGGTCGGCGTGCAAACGGCAGATGACGTATGCGCATCGGAAAAGACCATTCCTTCCTCCGCGATGCGATCTATATGGGGGGTTGGAATCTTTGATTCAGCATTGAGCGCGGAAACGTCGCCAAAGCCCTGATCGTCAGCGAGAATGACAATAATGTTGGGCCTCTCATTGGCGTGAAGAACGCTGGTGAACAGGACTGCGAGAGCGACGAAAAGCGATTGAGGTGAGCGCATAGGCGGACCATATGAAGGGAAGCGGTCGTCGTCGAGAACGCAAACAGGGGAGGGGCGTTCCGGATTTCGAAACCTGCGTGAAAGGTTAATAGCCTTGCCGCATCGCACCTTTCACTAAACGGTAAACAGTTTTTTCACCGAACCCGTGCAAAAGCATCAGTTCGTTGATGTGTTCGAAGGGACGCGCTTCTAAGATAGTTGAAGCTTTTACCTTTTCGACCCCGGGGAGTGTTCTCAATTCCTCCAGACTTCCCTCGTTCAGGATTCGCATGAGGGAAGCCGACTGTGCCGGACTGAGCGTTTTCATTGAGTCTTCAAGCTCACTTGCATTTGATGCTTCGCAGGTAAACGAGAGCAAACTCAGAGTGAGGGCTGAAAGAACTAGGGAATGCGTTTTCATTAGATGCTAATTTGAACACTGTTTTAAGTTAAGGTCAGTAGATGGGGGGCACAATAAAAAAGTGTTCAAAAAGCTACTGGTCCAAAGCAATTCAATTCATCATCATGAATTTCCAAAAACCGGCGATTCAGACTTTCTCCCATCTTAAGATTACTTACAGTGGCGGCATGTCAGATGATTCCGAAAGGCTTCCCCCGAGCCGACCCCGCCTGCTGGACTTTTGGGAAAAAGGCCAGGTGTGGTTTCGCGACTGGATTCATGGAGATCGACCGTGGGGTGACGAAACTCTTCTCGATGCCCTTCCTGAGTCCGCCCTTGGGAGTTACGGAGTCAAAGTCGGGGAATATGTGAAGCTGGACGGCCAAAGCTATGAACCGGGACAAATTGTTCTCGTCGAGAGTCGCGAAGAGCTGAGGCAGCTTGTCGGCGGGATGGGAAAAGTGGAAGGTCTCATCTTTCCATGGTTGGATCGTGTGGTTCCTCCGGGATTGTGGCTTCCACATCTCAGGGAGATTGATTTTGTCGCTTATCGGAAGCAGCACGGACAGCGTTTTGTTAAATCTCTCGCCATCACTGCAGGACTGGCCCTGCTCGGATTCTACCGGCCCGAGTTTCTGATGATCGCTCTTCTTGCTGCTGTCTTTTTCGGGCTTTTCCCGCTGGTCGATTCAGCGATGGCCTGGTGTCGCCGGGTCGACCGGCTCTCCGTTTCAGATTTGAATTCACAGCTCGTGAACAACGAGTTATTTCAAATCTGGATTTCGAATCGCCCGACTTTTTTGCTGAAGCTTGCGCTGGGGATTCTTGTGCTTGTGTTTGCCGCTCAGTTTTATGTGGATAAGGGCTCGACGGCTCTCTCTAATGCGACCTCATTGCAGGCGGCCGCGCTCGTCCGCGATTCAGTTCTCAGTGGAGATGAATGGTGGCGGACGGTGACTGCGGGGCTGATGCACGGGAGTATTCCTCACATTCTTTTTAATGGAATGGCCTTGTTCAGTTTGGGCCGGGTCATCGTTGCCCTGGTCAGCCCTTCCTTGCTCAGTATTGTCTTTCTGGTCAGTGTGATCACGGGCTCGCTCGCGAGTCTCGCTTTCGGTCATGCCGATGTTTCGGTGGGTGCTTCCGGAGGTATTCTCGGTCTGTTGGGGTTCCTTCTCGTGGTGACGCACAAATTCCGGCGTCAGCTCCCCGGTTACCTCCAGTCGAGCCTCATTCAGTCGACGATCGTGGTGGCTATTTTCGGCCTGCTGGGGGCACGCTTTATCGATAATGCCGCGCATGCCGGAGGATTGATCGGTGGTGTTATTCTCGGGCTGATTTGCTATCGTTGGCTCAGGCTTGCCCCGGTGAGAACGAGGCCTCTTGTCGCTGTCCTGGGGTGGGCGAGTCTCGCAGTGCTGGTCGCCGGTGTTGTCAAAATCGGTGTCGAAATCTGGCCGGGTTAGGCTATTTATTTTTCCAACGGATGTCATTACTCGCAGACAATGAAATCGAGGTCACAGGATTCGTTCTCGATGAGGAGGACACTCTCCCGGTGGACCTTGCCATGAGCTGGTTGAATGCAGAAGAGAGAGAACGGGCCGCGGCATTCCATTTTCCCGTGCATCGTGACCGGTATATCCGGGGCAGGGGAATGGTTCGACAGTGTTTGAGCGGACATCTCGGACGGAGTCCTGAGTCCCTCGATTTCATTCTCGGGGAGAAGGGGAAGCCGTATCTCACGGGGGATGAACTTCATTTTAATCTCTCGCATTCTGAAGACAAGGCGGCTCTCGCGATCTCGAAACTGCCGGCGGTGGGGATTGATATAGAGCGGTTTGACCGGCAGGTCGATATCGCAGGGCTGAGTCGACGTTGTTTCAGGCAATCTGAGATTGCCCGGCTTGAGGGGCTTGCTGACGAAGCGTTGCAGCGTGCCTTTTTCTGGACCTGGACAGCTAAAGAAGCCCGGATGAAAGCGACAGGGGAGGGCTTCGGTCTTGAGCCGGGTAAAATTGAAATTTCGTTTTGTGGTGAGCGGCCCGATCGTTGCCTCGCTCCTGTTGATCCTGCTGTTTTTGTCGCGGCCGTAGAGTTACCGGGCTTCGATGCGGCCTGTACCGTTGCGGCAACGAGTCCATTTGAGACCCGCATCGCGACTCCCCGTCCGTAAATTGGCGAGGAAAGCGATTGAAAAGAGTTTCAAACCGGTGTTCCCCTTTCCTTAACGGCTCATGCCGAGTTTTTTCTTTTCCTGTAAATCTTCTCCTTATGCAACGCATTCTCATCACAGGTGGAGCCGGATTCCTCGGCTCACATCTCTGCGATCGCCTTTTGAACGAGGGGAATGAAGTCATTTGTCTCGACAATTTCTTTACCGGTCGCAAAAAAAACATCGCGCATCTCCTATCGAACCCGTTCTTTGAACTGGTCCGCCACGACGTGATTGATCCCTTTAAGTTTGAAGTGGATCAAATTTACAATCTCGCCTGCCCGGCATCACCGCCTCACTATCAGTTTAACCCGATTAAAACGACGAAGACGTCGGTGATGGGAGCGATCAACTGCCTCGGTCTCGCGAAACGGGTCAAGGCGCGCGTCTTTCAGGCGTCGACTTCTGAGGTATACGGAGATCCGGAAATCCATCCGCAGCCGGAATCATACAAAGGAAGCGTGAATCCGATCGGGATTCGAGCCTGCTATGATGAAGGAAAGCGTTGTGCAGAGACACTCTTTTTCGATTACCATCGACAAAATGGCGTCGAGATTCGCGTTGTCCGGATTTTCAATACCTATGGCCCGAGGATGCTCCCCGATGATGGTCGGGTCGTCTCGAATTTTATCATGCAGGCGCTGCGGGGGGAGGATATCACGATTTACGGGGACGGAACGCAGACGCGCTCTTTTTGCTACGTCGATGATCTGATCGAAGGTTTTGTCCGCCTCATGAATCATCCCAACCAAACCGGTCCGGTTAATATTGGGAATCCCGGCGAGTTCACGATGCTGGAGCTCGCCGAAAAGGTGTTGGCTAAAGTGGGAGGGTCTTCCAAATTGACCTTTCATCCACTGCCGGGCGATGATCCCCTGCAGCGCCAGCCGGATATCACCATCGCGAAGCGGGACCTCGGTTGGGAGCCGACGATTGATCTGAGTGAAGGGCTCGACCGGACCATTGAATATTTTAAGAGCTGCTAGATTGCTTCAGTTCTGTCACTTGCCGAAGCATTCAGCTGGCACCACCAAGAGCGTTTTCTTTTCATCTTATGTTTACCACGAAAATTTGTTGTATCGGAGCCGGCTATGTCGGTGGACCCACCATGGCCATGATTGCCGACAAGTGCTCCGATGTTCGTGTCGAAGTCGTTGATATCAACGCGGAGCGTATCGCTGCCTGGAACTCTGACCAGTTACCTGTCTATGAGCCGGGCCTCGACGAAATCGTGAGGCGCGCCCGGGGAGTGAACCTTTTCTTCAGCACGGCTGTTGAGAATGCGATTCGGGAAGCTGACATCATTTTTGTCAGTGTGAACACACCGACGAAGACCTATGGACTCGGAGCGAACCGGGCAGCCGATCTCCGTTTTGTTGAATCCGTCGCCCGGTCTATTGCCGAGCATGCCGGTGGGCCGAAGATCATCGTTGAGAAAAGCACCATCCCGGTTCGGACCGCGGAGGCGATCAAGTCGATCCTCGAAACGAGCGGGACAGCGCATGACCATCAGGTGCTGTCGAATCCTGAATTTCTGGCAGAGGGCACAGCGGTCAGAGACCTGGAAAACCCGGACCGTATCCTTATCGGGGGGGAGACCACTCCCGAAGGTCAGGCCGCGATTGAGCGCCTCGCCAATGTTTACGGCGGTTGGGTTCCGCAGGAGCGAATTATCCGGACAAATCTCTGGTCATCTGAGCTCGCAAAGCTCGTCGCCAATGCTTTTCTCGCGCAGCGCATTTCCTCGATCAACAGTATTTCAGCTCTCTGCGAGGCGACTGAAGCGGATGTGGATGAGGTCGCGAATGCAATCGGGACAGACTCACGGATTGGTCCGAAGTTTTTGAAATCTTCAGTGGGATTCGGAGGCTCCTGCTTTCAGAAGGATGTGCTCAACCTCGTTTACCTTTGCGGTCACTTTGGCCTGCCTGAGGTTGCTGAGTACTGGGAAGCCGTTATCACGATGAATCAATGGCAGAAGCGGCGATTCGCCGACTCCGTGGTTCAAGCCTTCTTCAATACGGTCAGTGGCAAGCGTCTCGCTGTGTTAGGCTTTGCGTTTAAGAAGGACACCAACGACACCCGGGAGACTCCGGCGATCGATGTCTGTAAGCAGCTTCTCGAAGAGCGCGCCTCGCTTGCGATCTATGATCCGAAGGTGGAAACGGAAAAGGTCTTCCGCGACCTTGGCGTCGAAGCAGGCGATGAAAACATTCAAGTGTGTCCCGATGCCGCTGCTGCGGTTGAGGGAGCCAATGCCATTCTCGTCCTCACTGAGTGGGATGAGTTTAAGGATCTCGACTTTGAGGCTCTCTTTGAGTCGATGGTGAAGCCCGCGTGGATTTTCGATGGACGGAACCTGCTCGATCACGCGAAGCTGCGTGAGATCGGTTTTAAGGTGAGGGCGATCGGAAAGCCGATCGAATAAGTCACTAATCCCGGGCCCGGCTACGCGGGGGCTCGGAATTTTTCCGGTCGCCTTGCCCGGTAGGTCAGTTAGTATCGTGGCCGGAACTTCGAATCGACCTGCGGTTCGAACCCCACCCGGCCATAAAAAATCCCGGGCCCCGCTACTCGGAACCCGGGATTTCTTAAATGGCGGTCCGAGTGGGATTATCCAAGTCGCTGCGCTTGGTTGGCTTTCTGCGTTTCACTTCGAATCGACCTGCGGTTCGAACCCCACCCGGCCATAAAAAATCCCGGGCCCCGCTACTCGGAACCCGGGATTTCTTAAATGGCGGTCCGAGTGGGATTATCCAAGTCGCTGCGCTTGGTTGGCTTTCTGCGTTTCACTTCGAATCGACCTGCGGTTCGAACCCCACCCGGCCATAAAAAATCCCGGGCCCCGCTACGCGGAACTCGGGATTTCTTAAATGGCGGTCCGAGTGGGATTCGAACCCACGGAACCGTTTCCGGTTCACTTCTTTAGCAAAGAAGCGCTTTCGACCACTCAGCCATCGAACCTAAAATTGAAAATGTTCCCGAAAGATTGAAGGATCTTCGGGGCGGGGAAAGTGCCAGAGGAGGGCTTTTCCGTCAAGGAAATGATTACACTTCAGGCGAAGTTTCTGCGTTGTCGCCGGAAGCGGGTAAATCGAGGCAGATCGAGACCTCTCCTTCCGCTTCCCGGACCGCATAGGTTCTGATCCCGCGTGGTGTCGGACCGCTCAGTGCTTCGCCGGTGGAAAGCCGAAATTCGGCGTAGTGCCAGGGGCAGGCGATACAACCGTTTTCGACCGGACCGAAGGCGAGCGATGCATCGGCGTGAGGACAGAGGTCGTCGATGGCGTAGACAGTTCCCTCATGACGAACGAGAGCAATCCGGTGTCCTTCAAGTTCAAAAGGCCGCCCTTTCCCTTCTTCGAGTTCCTCAGATCTGGCAAGGGGATGATAGGTGGCTTCGCTCATGATGGTGAAAATCTAAAAGTCGGTCGGGGCTTTCGCAAGCGGGTAGCTGCGAGTGGCCTACTCGCAGGAACGCAGATGGCATTCCCCGATCACTTCCGCGGGACTCATGCCGCTCTCACGCAGGGCTTTTAATGTGATGGACTGGTTTCGTTTGGCGAGGCGTTCGCCTTTTTCATCGGTGAGAAGCGCGTGGTGATGATAGTTCGGCGTGGGAAGTCCCAGCAGTCGCTGCAGAACGACGTGGAGATGGGTGGATTCAAACAGATCAACTCCTCGCACGATATCCGTGATTTCCTGAAGCCCGTCATCGACGACGACGGCGAGGTGATAGCTCGTGCCGATATCTTTTCGAACGATGATGGCGTCGCCCAGTACTTCCGGTCTCGCGATTTGCTCTCCGGCGAGGCTGTCCTGCCAGGTCATGGATGCGCCTGTTTTTTCCAATGCCTTTTCAAGATCGAGCCGCAGGGCATGAGCTTCCCCGGAGGCGATCCGGTGTTCCTGTTCGTCCTGCGACAGTCGCCGGCAGATGCCCGGGTAGACCGGGCCTTCGCTCCCGTGAGGGGCACGGCCGGCTTCCTCGACTTCACGGAGAATGTCTTTGCGGGTGCAAAAGCAGGGATAGAGAAGTCCGTCGTTTCTCAGCTTATCTGCGGCGGAGTGGTAGTCTTCGAGATGCTGACTCTGGATGCGGACGGGAGTTTCCCATTTCAAGCCGAGCCATGCTAAGTCATCGAAAATCTGTTCAGTTTTTGCCTGTTCGCAGCGGTTGAAATCAATGTCCTCGATCCGGAGAAGAAAGCGGCCGTTGTGTTCGAGGGCAAAATTCCACGCTTTCAGTGCGGCATAGGCATGCCCTTTGTGGAGGTGTCCGGTGGGGCTGGGGGCAAATCGGGTCACCGTCATTGCGGGATCATTGAACAAAAGCTAGAGGTTCGCAATCTACGATGCATGCGTATGGTGAAGGTAATGATTCAGTCTTTCTTTTTGAAAAGGTTTAACAGGGTTAGGTCGTGCCGTCCACAGGGTTGGTTTTCGATCCTGTTGCTTGTTGTCCTGCCGCTCTCTGCTGAGGAAACCCCCGCAGAGAGTGAGGCCGTCCTATTGTCAGGAATCCGTCAGCTCACTTTCGAGGGGCGGCGGGCCGGTGAAGGCTATTTTTCGGCCGACGGGACGAAAATGGTTTTTCAGAGCGAACGCGAGGAGGGGAATCCTTTTTATCAGATCTACCTGCTCGATCTCGAAACGGGTGATACGGAGCGGATTTCACCGGGGATGGGAAAGACGACCTGCGCGTGGATACATCCTGACGGGAAAAAAGTGCTGTTCGCCTCGACTCACGCGGACCCGGAATCAGAAGCTTTGCAGCAGGCTGAGTATGAAGAACGGGAGTCAGGCAAAGCCAGGAAGTATTCGTGGGACTACGATGCAGCGTTCGAGATTTTTGAGTATGATCTGGAGTCGGGTGACTATCGGAATCTCACGGGAGTTGAGGGTTACGATGCCGAGGGTGCTTATTCCGCGGACGGAAAGCACATCGTCTTCGCTTCAAACCGGCAGGCTTATGACGGCTCGATGAGTGAGGAAGATCAAAAATTCTTTAAGCTCGATAAAAAGTTTCCGATGGAGATTTATCTCGCCGATGCGGATGGATCGAACGCGAAGCGTCTCACGAATACGGACGGTTACGATGGCGGGCCGTTTTTCAGCGCAGACAGCAGGAAGATTTGCTGGCGCCGTTTTGACCGCAAGGGCCTTACTGCTGAGATTTACACGATGAACATCGATGGAAGCGAGCAGCGGCAGCTCACTCGTCTCGGTGCGATGTCATGGGCTCCCTACTTTCATCCAAGCGGCGAGTATTTGATCTTTGCGACAAACAAACACGGCTTCGACAATTTTGAGCTCTACCTTGTCGATGCCGCAGGGGAGAAAGAACCGGTTCGAGTGACGCACACGATGGGGTTTGACGGCCTCCCGACTTTTACGCCCGATGGGAAGACTCTCTCCTGGACCACCAACCGGACTCCATCGAAGGAGTCGCAGATTTTTCTGGCGAAGTGGAATCATGAAGAAGCGATGGCATTGCTTTCCGGGAGTCCTGTTTCACTACCGGCTGAAGTGACGGTATCGTCTGAAGAAGAGTCCGGCGGCACGCCTGACTTTGATACCAGTCCTGAGATTGCGGAAGAGGACATTCGTCATCACCTTGGGTACCTTGCTTCTGACGAACTGGAGGGGCGGCTTACCGGAACGGAGGGGGAGCGCCTCGCCACGGCGCATGTCGCTAAGGCGTTTGAAAAATGGGGACTCGAGCCGGGAGGCGACGACGGGACTTATTTTCAGTCTTTCGAATTTACGGCGGGAGTCGATGTCGGTGAGGACAATGAGCTTTCGATCAAGACGGGGGACGAAACGTTCACGCCGGAAGTGAATAAGGATTGGCGTCCGATTTCTTTCTCCAAGACGGGCGAACGGAATGAGGCGGGAATTGTTTTTGCCGGCTACGGGCTCGAAGTGCCGGATGGTAAAGGAGGGGAGTCCTACTCCAGCTTCTTTCATCTCGATGTGAAGGGAAAATGGGTCATGGTCTTCCGGTTTGTTCCCGACGAGGTCGATGATGATTTGCGTCAGCAGATGCAGCGCTACTCCCGCCTTCGTCACAAGGCGACCCTGGCGCGGAGGAAGTTTGCGGCAGGCATCATTTTTGTGAGCGGGCCCGAGGCGGAAGTGAATGATGAACTCGTGCCCATGCAGTTCGATGCCTCTCTCGCTGACTCGGGAATTCCGGCGATCAGTATCACGAACGAGGTTGCGGCAAAATTACTCGCTTCAGCAGGAAAGGATCTTTCGGAGATTCAGAAAACGCTGAACACCGGCGAGATGGTGCAGGGTTTCGAGATTCCGGATGCGAGACTCAAAGCGACGATCGATGTGGATCAGGAAAAGCGGCTCGGGCGCAATGTAATCGGTATTCTTTCGGCGGGACAAACCGCAGCTCATCCTAATCCTGCGGTGGTGGTTGGTGCGCATATCGATCATCTAGGAACGAAGGCAGGTCCCGGTTCGCTTGCGAAGGAAGGGGAGCGTAATCTGATTCACTATGGAGCAGACGACAATGCCTCGGGGGTTGCCGGTCTTCTCGAGATTGCCGAGTATCTCGCTGATCTGAAGAAGGAGGACAAGCTCGACATGAAGCGCGATGTGGTCTTCGCCGGCTGGTCGGGCGAGGAGATTGGTCTTCTGGGGTCTTCACACTTTGTGAGAGATCTCGCAGGGAAATATCTGGGGGACGAAAATGCGCCGCTCGGTTTGATCTTTTCGTCGTATCTCAACATGGACATGATCGGGCGGCTCGACGGGAATCTCGTTCTTCAGGGAACCGGATCGAGTGACTACTGGGAAAAGGTCATTGAGCAGAGAAATGCTCCTATCGGACTTCCGATTACGATTCAGCCTGATACTTTTCTTCCGACGGATGCGACGAATTTCTATCTGCGGAAAGTTCCGATCCTGAGCGCCTTCACGGGTGCCCACGAGGACTATCACACCCCCCGTGACACGGTGGATAAAATCAATTATGACGGAACGACAAAAATTGTGAAGCTCATGGGCTTGATCACGCGTGGTCTCGCGATCGACTCAGAAGCGCCGAAGTACGTGAAGGTTGATCCTCCCAAAAACCGGGGAGCCCGTGGTTTCCGGGTATATCTGGGAACGATTCCTGATTACAGCCAGGGTGAAGTCAAAGGGGTAAAACTCAGCGGTGTTTCTGAGAGCGGCCCGGCGGGCAAAGCAGGTGTTCAAGGTGGCGATATTATTGTAGGGCTTGCTGGTCGTAAAATCCTCAATATTTATGACTATACGGATGCCATGGCGGCTCTCAAAGTCGGGGAGGAGACAGAGATCGTGGTTCTACGCGGCGAAGAGGAGATTTCTTTGCCGTTGGTGCCCGGATCGAGAGATTAGATTGCCAATCAAATGCCGGGACATGAACGGAAGTGTTTGGAAATTACCTGCTTGAACAACGCAAGATTGTATTGGTATGGTCCCGATTCATGACCTGGAGTCGCCGGGTTGCTTATTTTGTTTTCCTTCTTAACACATCTCCTTTCGGGTAACTGGCGGATTGCAGTCTGCATTTCGGTGGGTACCTGCGTCTCGATTACGGGGGTGATGGCGGATGGAAACGAGGTGCCGGGAGGTGTCGCGGGTATGGCGGTGCGTGAGGCGCAGCGGCGACAGGAAATGGTCAAAGCATCGCAAACGCTGTTTACGGCCGGGTCGCGAGCGTATGCCGATAAGTCATACGGCGAGGCGATGGATAATTTTAAGGCGGCCTTTGAAACGGTGCCGGCAGTCCCCGCGGTGGCCGATCAAAGGCGGGTGTTTTTTAAGCGCTATCAATCAGCGAGCCTGGCCTTTGCAAGGTTGAAGATTGATGAGGCGCGTTGGGCCGAAGCCGAGGCAGTGCTCGATGATGTTATTTCGACCGCTCAGAAAAACAGTGTTCCGGGTTCTCTCATTGATCCTGAAGTTAAGAGGATGTTGCAGGATCTCCGTGAACGCGACGACCGTTATAATATGGCCACGTCGCCGCGGCATCTTGAGAATGTAGAGCTGGTGAAGAGTAAGCTTATTCTTGCGAAAGGATACCTTGAGCTTGGCGACTACGATCGTGCTGAGCGATCTTACCATGAAGTGCTTGCCGTCGATGCATACAATACAGCGGCAAGACGAGGGCTTGAGGATGTTGAGCGGCACCGCATGGATTATTTTGATGTGGCTCGGGATCACACCCGGGCAGCGAATATGCGGCAGGTCGCTGAAGCGTGGGAATCACCGGTTCCACAGATTGTTCGCGCGGAAGACCTTGAGATCGATGGGTGGGACACCGCTCTCGGTGGAAGCACGACGATTGAGTCGAAGTTAAATTCGATCATCATTCCGCGGCTTGAGTTTAACGGTGCCCGCATTGCAGACGTTCTTGATTTCCTTTCCCAGACTTCTCAGGAGCTGGATGTTTCCGAGCCTGATCCGTCGAAGCGGGGAGTGAGTTTTGTTATCGACGCTTCGGGATCGGCGGAGGCGGCGACGATCCCCGACAGGCTGGTGACGGTAAAGCTTTCGAACGTTCCCCTTGCTGCCGCCTTGAAATACGTGACGCAACAGGTTCGCCTCGGTTACCGGGTCGATTCCTTTGCGGTGATTATTTCGCCGGAAGCTGATTTGAACAGTGAGAGTATTATTACTCGCAGCTATTCGGTTCCTCCCGGTTTTATTTCAGGTGGAACTCCTTCGGGAGGGGGAGCAAGTCCGGCGGACCCGTTCGCCGATCCGGTTGAGAGTCAGGGGGTCGCCTTGAAGCGAATCACTGCTCAGGAGTTCCTGGAGCAGAATGGGATAGCTTTCGGCGAAGGCGCCTCGGCACGTTTCGTGCCTTCGACGAGTACCTTGATCGTTCGAAACACGCCGACGCAGTTACAGATCGTCGAATCCATTGTTCAGGCGGCGAGAGACACGGGCAGTAAGCTGGTGAAAGTTAGGGTGAAGACGATATCAATCGAAGAGAATGCCCTGCGGCAGTTGGGCGTTGACTGGCTCCTGGGGGCGTCAAACCTGGGGTCGAGTCCCCGGGTCTTTTTCGGAGGCGGGACTGATGGAAATACCACTCAGGGGACCAGTGCGAGTGATTACATTTTTAATCAAAGTGGCATTCCGGTGGGAATGAACCCGGTTACCGCCGGCCTCCGGACTGGAGATCTTGCCGCGACGCAGAGCATTGAGGACGTTTTAAATCGATCTACTCCCGACTCAGGACTTCAGAAAGCGCCCGGGGTCTTTTCTGTGGCGGGGGTATTTACTGACCCGCAGTTTCAAATGGTTATCCGGGCTCTCAACCAAAGTAAGGCGTCCGATCAGCTTTTTGATTCTCATGTCGTGACAAAGCCGGGGCAGATCGCTAGAATCGAGCAGATCAGAGAGTTTATTTATCCGACAGAGTATGATCCTCCGGAAATTCCGAATCAAATCGGTAGTGACGACGACGATGACGATGATGACGACGGTCCTCCATCGGCGAACTTAGTGTTCCCGGCGACGCCGGCGACACCGACTGCTTTCGAGACCCGGGGGCTGGGAAGTATTATTGAGGTCGAGCCTACGGTGGCCGCAGATAATTTGACGGTGAATGTGAACATCACAGCGGATTTTAGCGATTTTATAGGGTTTATTAACTATGGCACCCCCATCCGGAATGCTAATTTTACTCAAGCAAACGGAGAGGCCAGCGTGGTCACCGAAAACCGTATTTTGATGCCGGTATTTGAATCGATCAAAGAAACGACCAATGTGACGGTTTGGGACGGGCAGACCGTGGCGATCGGCGGGTATCATGGCGAATCCATCACCGGTTCGAATGACAAAGTTCCCGGGCTCGGTGACCTGCCTGGTGTCGGACGTGCTTTCCGCTCGTCGACCAGCAATTCAATCAAGAATGCGCTTCTCATTTTCGTGACGATCGAGTTAATTGATCCGGGTGGAAACCCGATCAATGCCAAGCCGGAGGACCCGACTCCTGAGTTCACCCGCAACACTCCTCCGCTTTCGCCTTATCCGGCTGTGGGGGCGCCTCCTGCAGGTATTTATCAGGCAAAGTGAGGTAAAAGGCTTTTAGGTACGCTTTTCTTGCGACATTTTCTTTGCAATACAGGAAGCACCCTGATTTACTTTTGGCATCTTAAAGAACCCCTCTTTTGCCTAATTAATGAGCGCATCCGCGACTTCGGGAGATCCCGAAACCAGCGTAAGCCCTTCCGCCTCGTCGGATGGGATCACTGAACTTCAAAATGCTGTGATTCGTTTTGCGGGTAATTCCCAGGACGGTATTCAGACGATCGGCGGGTTTCTCGCCCGCTTAGCAGGACGGAGTGCCAGGGAAGTCATGACTTACATGACCATCCCCTCAACCATTTCCGGAGGAGCTTCGATTTTCCAGGTTCATCTGGGTTCGGGTGAAGTGCTTTCCGCGGGAGACGAGGCTGACTTTCTCGTCGCTTTCTATCAGGACAGTTACAACAATCACATCGATTCGCTGAAGAAGGGCGGTATCTGTATTTACGACAGCGACCATGTGGAGGAAGTGCGGGAGATTGAGGGGACGCTTCATGTCGGTATTCCAATCACGAGCACAACCGTGGAAGCAATTGGCGGCAGTGCCAGGGACCGCGGGAAAAATATCTTTGTGCTAGGTCTTGTCACACAACTGTTCAGCCTCAAGCGCGAGAAGCTTGCGAGCTTGATTGAAAAGCAGCTCGGCAGGAAAGGTGATGGCGTTCTTCGAAATGCAATGCTCGCGTTTGATGCCGGTTTTGCGTATCCGATCGGAGATTTGTTAGGACAGGGGTTTGATCTTCGTGAAGGGGTGCAAGGTAAAGGTGACAAGGTTACCACTGACGGGAATACCGCCATGACCCTGGGACTTCTCGCCGGTGGCGTGCGCTACGGAGCTGGATATCCGATCACTCCATGGTCGACGATTATGGAGCAACTGCGAACCGAATTGCCCAAGTATGGAGGGCTGTTTGTTCAGTGTGAGGATGAATTGGCGGCCGTTTCGATGGCACTCGGATTTGCCTACTCCGGTCATATTGCGGTGACCGGTAGCTCCGGTCCGGGTTTGTCTTTAAAAATGGAGGCTCTCAGTTACGCGACGATGGCCGAGCTTCCTCTCGTCGTGATTAATGTTCAGCGCGGCGGGCCGAGTACCGGCCTTCCGACCAGTGTTGAGCAGAGCGATTTGATGCAGGCAATTTACGGAAGTCACGGGGATTGCCCCCGCATCGTTCTGGCTCCCAAAAATGTTGAAGATTGTTTCTATGTCGGAGTTGAGGCATGTGAACTATCGCAGAAATACAGCTGCCCGGTGCTGGTTCTGACGGATCAAGCTCTCGCGACACGTATTGAAGCCTTTGCTCAGCCTGATCTGGATTCGATTGTTAAGGAGCCTGAGCTTGATCAGAAAACCCGGGGAGAGGAATTTAAACCTTACCCGCTTGATGGGCTAACCCGTCATGCTCCTCCCGGCACGGCCATGGAAGGCGGTAAATACCCGGTGGTAACCGGACTTGAGCATGACGAATGGGGGCACCCAAGTGGTAACCCTGAAATGCATGCGCGCATGAATGCGCGTCGTCGCGAGAAGATTAAGGCGCTTGGCGAAGAGCTTTCGCTACCTGAAATCTACGGTGACGAAGAGGGCGACGTCCTTCTCGTTGGATGGGGGTCTACCTGGGGACCCATTCGCGAATCGGTGAACCGTCTTCGCGATGCGGGTGAAAAGGTGGGGACTTTTCATCTTCGTCATCTCAATCCGATGCCTAACGGCATGGAAACGATTTTTGCTAAGTATAAACATGTCGTCGTCGTCGAGATGAACGACGAGGGTCTCTACGGAAATGGCCAGCTCGCCACTCTGCTGCGGTCCCGTTATTGCGATCCGAAGATTGTCTCTATTTGTAAGACTGATGGTCTTACCTACAAGGTGCGTGAAATCATCGAACGCCTCAAAGGAATCACTGCCTAACCACCCTTCTATTTCAGTTTAACTTTCTATTGTCATGTCTGCTCCAGCTGAACCTAAAAAGCTTACCAAAAAAGACCTCACCGGTGACCATCCAACCTGGTGTCCGGGGTGTGGTGATTTTGCCGTTCTCGCCGCCTTTTTTAAAGTGCTCGAGAAATTACAATTTCCTCACGAGAAAATTTGTACCATTGCCGGGATTGGGTGCTCTTCGCGTTTCCCCTACTTTGTAAATGGTCACGGGGTTCATTTTATTCACGGGCGGGCGCTTCCGCTTGCGACCGGGGTGAGTCTTTCACGACCAGATCTCAACGTTTTTGCCTTCGGTGGTGATGGCGATGGGTATTCGATTGGTGGGAATCACCTCGATCACGCGGCACGAAAAAATGTCAATCTGACCTATGTCGTGATGGATAATTTCGTTTACGGACTCACCAAGAAGCAGACTTCTCCAACCAGTCCTGAAGGGTTTAAATCAAAGACTGACCCGACGGGGGCGATCGATCAACCGATCAACCCGATGAAGAAGCTTGTCTATGGAGGGGCATCTTTTGTTGCGCGGACTCACGCCACTCAGGTGAAGCATATGATGCAGGTGTTTGAGCGTGCCATTCTTCACCCCGGTTTCAGTGTCGTCGAAGTGCTTTCTGAGTGCGTTGTCTTCTATCCCGGCATTTTCGATGATGGAAATCCGCGCAAAGGCGGAGAGTTTGATGTGATTGATGAGAAGCAGTGGGATGATTCGGAAGAGGATAAGTCCAGGCATGATGTCAGCGATGAGAACGCTGCTTATCAACTCGCGACCCTCCGATATCCGGGCAAATTCGGCGTCTTCTACGAGACGGATCGACCGACCAAGAACCAGTTGGAGCAGCAATGGATTGACGCTTCGAAAGAGAAGGTGGGAGAGGCAACTGCAGCTGACTTGATTGCTTCACGCTTCGCCTCGATGAAATAGAAGCCGGACCTGTTGTCCGTCCGCTTTCATTTTGTCGTCTCATCAATTCTTTGAATGGGGCTCCTTGATGGGCTTATTAACTGGCTTCGCGCCTCCGGTTTCCTTCTTGAGAGGCTGCGGCGGTCGCCCCGGAGCGTTTTGATAAATCCGCACCGGCAAACAGGATCAAGTTGGCTGCCTAAGAGGGTTGAATCCCCGTCATATGCGGGAACCTTGCGCGGATCATGGGAGCTACGATGAAAGCATTTATACTGGGAGCGGGGTTGGGGACACGGCTGCGCCCGCTCACTGAGCGTCTGCCGAAGCCTCTCGTGCCGGTAGCAAACCGGCCTCTTATTACGTATGCATTCGATCATTTGATAGATGAGTTGAGCGTCAGTGAATTCATGGTGAACACTCATCATTGTCCTGATGCCTACGGGCTTGAGTTTCCTCAAGGGAAGTATCGTGAGGCGTCGTTGTCCTTCCGCCATGAACCGGTGCTGCTCGATACGGCAGGGGGGATAGATAATATACGGGACTGGCTTCCTGCCGGCGAACCGTTCATCGTTTACAATGGGGACATCCTGACAAATCTCTCTTTGACGAAAGCGAGACAGCACCATCTTGCTTCAGGAAATCTGGTGACTTTGATCCTGCGCTCGGAGGGTGACGAACTTCGTGTCGGGTTTGATGAGTCGAATGGGAAAGTGGTCGATTTGCGGGGCGCCCTTCGTCCCGATTGGTCGAAACGGTATCAATTCACCGGGATCTACTTCGTCTCGCCGGAGTTTCTGCGCTTTATTCGTCCGGGTAAGATTGAGTCTGTGGTTCTCTCCTTTCTTGCTGCCATTGAAGCAGGAGAGAAAATCGGAGGGTTCCTCGCCGATGAGGGACAATGGAGTGATCTCGGAGAGAGGGAATCGTACCTGGACGCGCTCAGCCTCGTGGCTTCTGAATTTGAGGAAACCCGTCCGGGACGTCTTTCGGCCGGTGCCGCGGTTCACGAAACGGCGAAGATTGACGGAGTCAGTAGTATCGGCGCGGGGGCGGAGATCGGAGCTGATGTGGTGATCTCCGAATCAGCGATTTGGAGCGGCGGAAAAGTTGAGTCGGGTAGCCGGCTTCACCGTGTCGTGGTCAGAGACGGTGAAATAGCGGCCGGAGATTTGGCAAATATCGATGTTTAGTTCTTTTTGCGTCGAATACTTGAAAATATCCGGGGGAAAGTGCATTTTTTCCCAATATTTACGCGTTTCAGACGTCTTTTATTGAGACGGAGTCCCGATAAGGTCTTAGCCTGAATAAACACCCCCCGCTGACGTGGAAAAAATCGACATACCCAGACGCACGGTTTACCGGCTTTCGCTTTATCAGCGGTGCTTGCAAAAGTTTCGCGAGAACGGGCTTCAAACCGTTTCCTCTGAAGAACTGGCATCCGCAGCCGGAGTGAAATCAACACAGCTTCGAAAGGATCTTGGCTATGTCGGGCAGTTCGGAACGCGGGGGCTCGGCTATGGTGTCGTCACGCTTTGTGAGGCGCTTTCCGGTGCCCTGGGCCTTTCGGTATTGCAGCCTGTGGTTCTTGTCGGGGTCGGAAACCTGGGATCAGCTCTCTTGAGATATTCCGGCTTTCGCAGAGAGGGCTTTGAAATCATCGCAGCCTTTGATTCGGATACGGATCATACCAAGTCGACGACTGAGGAAATGGGCGTCCCGGTGATTCATTCCGACGAGCTCGCTTTCTATGTGCGTGAGCACGGAGTCAAGATGGCGATTATTGCGGTGCCTGAATCAGCAGGCCAGGGTATTGCGAATGCCTTGATCGAATCGGGAGTCGAAGCAATTTTGAATTTTTCGCCGGCGGTATTGAGCGTTCCGGAAAATGTCATGGTTAAGCACGTTGATCTTGCGGCTGAGCTGGGAAGTCTCGGGTTCTTCACGGCTTGAGTATTTCCCCTCCCATCGTCGAGGTTCCATTTGAGCCTCCTTTCTCTCTCGCTGATACTCTGAAGTCAGGGCAGCTCTTTCACTGGGAAGAGTTAACTTTAAGCGGAGTTCCCGGTTTTGCCGGGTGCATTGGTGATTCAGGTCCCTGCTGGATTGGCCAGACCTCAGAAGATTGTGTAGTGACCTTGGAGGGACAGGAGTCGGTCGTCTCGCGCTATTTCGGCCTTGATCAGCCCCTGGCTGCGATCCATGCGAGCTTTCCGAAGGATGATCCCGTTCTTACGACCGCGATTGATTATTGCCCGGGGATTCGTGTCGCCCGTCAGCCGGTGTGGGAATGTCTGGCGACGTTTATTACCTCTTCACTGAAACAAGTGGTCCATATTCGCTCGATTTCAATGACCCTGCGCCGGCGGTACGGCAAGGTTCATCTGTTCGCCGGGAGAGAATTCTTTGCCTATCCGGATCCTGCGGCGATTGCAGCGGCAGGGGAGGAGAATCTCAGGAAGTGTGCACTTGGCTATCGTGCAAAATCTCTCTCTTTAGCGGGCGCCGCGATTTCGTCTGGAGAAGTCGACCTCGCTGAGATTGAAGAGGTCCTGGCTGCCCGGGAGGCCAAGGCAGCTTTGATGGAACTGCATGGGGTTGGCGAGAAGATTGCAAATTGTACGCTGCTTTTTTCCTGTGGGCAGTGGGGCGCTTTCCCGATTGATGTTTGGATTGAACGGATTCTTCGTGAACACTATCGTAAACGCTTGAAAGGGGCTAAGCTCCAAGCATGGGCTGAAGACTATTTTGGTCCGAATGCGGGGTATGCTCAGCAATACCTTTTTCACTACGCGAGAAAAACGCTTTAATACAGGGACGAGTGCATGTCAGAGCAGCAAAAGGTGTTTGCCAGTCTTTCGGGAGCTTTTGTAGTGCACCTGCTCTTCCTGCTCGCGATTTTTGCCCTTCTTAGCACACGAAGTATCGGTTCATCACTTCTTGGACCACAGAGCCCCCCTCCGCCGCAGCCGCAGGAGGTAGTGATTCTGATGAGTGATTTGATGGAGCAGATTGAGCCTGAACTTTCCCCGGCTATAGATCAACCCAAGCCGTTCATGAGTACGGATTTGAACGATCCGGAAGCTGAAGCTCCCGAAAAGGCACGGTTTGAATCAGACAGAAATACAACCGCTGCAAGTGAGCTGGCACCCGATCCCAGTCAGCCTCAGTCAGATCTTCCGACGACCAATGGTGATTCGCCGCTTCCGTATTTTGCCCTTCAGAATCAGGAGTTCACAGACGGGGATTTTGATCAGTCACCGGCTGCACAAGGTGCCGCTACCGGTGCCGATCAGCCGCCGGCAGGCACGCCTCCGCAGTCCTCGATCACGGATGCGGCTCCCGGAGAGGAATCAGGAAAGGGAGATAGCGATGAGGTCATCGAGGGAGTCGACAGTCCTCCGGTGGAAGCTCCCGGAGAGAAATTGAGCCGCCCTGAAGAAAGTCCGACGGATGGTGAATTTGATGATTCGCTGATGGTTCAGTCCTTTGACGACCCCAATTCCTCGACGGTATCTTCTGCCTTTGGTGATACCGGGCCGGTCGATCAATTTGCTGCTTCAGCTCCGAAGCCTGAGGAATCGGCGGAGGTGGGGGAGATCAGTGATCCGGCACAGGAAAAACTGATGCGAGCCGGGGGGACGGGAGTGGATTTTGAGAATTCTAAACCGGCGGACGCGTCCGGGGCATCAGGAGCTGACTCAATGAATCCGGCTGATTCAGGGCTTTTCGCTGAGGGGTTCAGCCCTGAAAGGATACAGAATACAACCAATGGCACCTTGTCGAACATCGGACAGAATGCCGTGGATGCCGAGGGAACCGAGGTGGGGAAGTATAAAAATCAGGTGAGAAAAGAGATTTCCAGGATGTGGCATCGCTATCGTCTTCAACATGGTGATTTCGTGACTTATGGCATTCTCAAGCTTGAGTGCCGGATAGATCGGCACGGCAAGGTGCATGACTTAAAGGTCGTTGAGAACGATGCCAATTCTGTGCTTGCCGAGTTTTCATTGAAGGCGATCCTCGACGCTGACCTTCCCCCCATGACGGAGGAAGTCGCGGAAAAATTGGGGCCTGTCGGCCTTGAACTGGTATACGACATCATCATTTACTGAATTATTTCATGATAGATTCCACTGTGAACGAAAAAGTCTGGGCCTTTCTCCTATCCGGAGGGATTTTCATGGCTTTCATCGCGCTCTGTTCTTTTGTCGCCATTGCGGTGAGCATTCACCGTTCCCTGACTTTGAAATGGAAGTCGATCATTCCTCTCGATCTTCGTCGGGATTTGAATCGTTGCGGCGACATTTTCAGAGAGGGCCAGGCGGAGGTTCTTCTCGCTTCCCTCAAGCGAAGTGAGAGTGCGGTTGGCCGGGTCGGCAGGATTGCGATGTCACCGGATTTCAATTCGCGTGAGTCAGCGTCCGAGGCTGCCGAAGCAACCGCACGTGAGCAAATGGTGAAGTTGGAAAACGGAATGGGGGTTCTCGAAGTTGTCATTACAATTGCCCCGCTTCTTGGTCTGTTAGGAACAGTGAGCGGCCTTGTAAGTGTTTTTGCAACACTGGGAGCACAAGGAGGAGACCCTGATCCGACGCTGATTGCCGCTGGTATTGCGGTGGCTTTAAACACAACAATTGCAGGATTGGTGGTCGCTGTGATTACCGTGATATTGCACTCGTATTTTACCCGTCGGCTGGAACGCATTGCGGCGCGGATCGAAGTGATTGCGGGCCACCTTCTGAACGAATTTTACAAATACGGCGGGCCGTCACTCTATTCTGAGGAGGAAGGGGAGAACGGTGCGGACGTGCCTTTGAATGAGTCTCTTATTCAGGCGATCGGGCAGAGGAGCGAAGAAGTGAACCGGAACGATTCTCTGCTGTGAAGATATACACCAAACGGCGGAAGAAGCCGACAGTGCCGATCATTACTCTGATCGATATTCTCGCGATCCTGCTGATTTTCTTCATTGTGACGACGACCTTCAAAACGAAGGAGTCACTCGTGAAAGTAAATTTACCCCGATCTTCGGAAATGGCAGCAGGGGGGGAGGCAACTCTCCGAACGGCATTGGCACTGGGGAAAGACGGAAAAGTTTCCCTCGGTGAACAGGTGGTGCCGATGGAGGGGCTCGCCGCGGCGCTTTCTCAGTATAAACAGGCGAACCCGGATCGGGACCTCGAACTGAAAGCTGACGAAGGGGCTCCGCTTGGGCTGATGATTGATGTTTGGGATGCGGCGACCAAGGCGGGGATTGAAATTGGAGAACTCCCGCTGCGGATTTTGCTGGAGGAATAACTGAATCTCGTTGAAATCGCTTTCGACCAAATGATTGTTCTCCCCGAAAGTCGGCGTAAACTCCTGCCTTCCCCGTTATGATTCGCCCTATTGTATTTTATCCTGATCCGGTCCTGAGAAAAGTCGGCGCCCGAGTTGAAGAGGTTACACCTGAAATCCGCGAGCTCGCCGCTGACATGGTCGAGACGATGTATGAGGCAAATGGAGTCGGCCTCGCCGCGCCTCAGGTGGGTGAGTCCCTGCAGCTCGCGATTGTCGATGTTTCTCATGATGAAGAGTGCATCAGTTACCTTCGCGTGAATGGCGAGGAGAAGACGCTCGCTGAGATCTGTCCGCTGACTTTTATCAACCCTGAATTGGAACTGATCGGCGATAAGGATACCGACATGGAGGGGTGCCTCTCATTTCCCGACCTTCGCGGCGATATTACGAGACCTTTTGAAGTGATCGCCACGCTTTATACTCTCGAAGGGGAAAAGATCGTAGTGGAAACAGATGGGCTCTTCGCCCGTGCGATCCAGCATGAGACAGATCACCTCTTCGGGAAGCTTTTCATTGATCGGATGTCGAGCGCCCGCAAGCTGGCGATCAAGCGCCAGCTGAAGGAAATGCAGCAAGAATTCGGCTAGCGGCCTCGTAGATGATCTCATGAAAGAAGGAATCAGTTTGTTTTTTAAAGGTGCCGCAATGGGGGCTGCCAATGTTATTCCCGGTGTTTCAGGCGGGACGGTAGCCTTTATCACCGGTATCTATGAGCGTCTCATTCACGCCGTGAAATCTATCGATGCGACGGCGGTGAAGCTCGTTCTTGCCGGAAAGTTCGCCGACTTTTCGAAGCGGATCGATTTGCCCTTCCTCGCTTCACTGGGGGCCGGGATCGTCGTCAGTATTCTCACCTTGGCAAGTGTTCTGAAATACCTTTTCGCCAATCACGAAGTCCTCGTGTGGTCCTTTTTCTTCGGGCTGATTCTGGCTTCAGTCTATTTTGTGGGTAAACAGGTGAAGCATTGGTCTGCCGGAGCGGTGGCCGGATTCCTCCTTGGAGCCGGGATAGCGATTGGCGTTGCGCTGCTCAAGCCTGCTTCGGAAAATGACAGCATTTGGTATTTGCTGATTTGCGGAGTAATCGCCATGGCGAGCATGATTATTCCGGGACTTTCGGGTTCGTTTGTTCTTCTCCTTCTTGGTAATTACCAACTGATCATGATCGAGTCCGTCGCAGGATTGAAAACCCTCGATGGGGATGCTTTCCGCATTCTGATACCGGTGGGGATCGGTGCGGTCGTAGGTGTTATTGCGCTGAGCCGACTCCTTGCCTGGATTTTTGATCGCTACCACGATCTTGCCGTGGCCCTTTTGACAGGCTTTGTGGCCGGCTCCCTCTTGATTATCTGGCCATGGAAGGAAGCCCGGGTTGAAGTCTTCGAAGCCGCGGGGAAAATGAAGGAAAAGGTCATTGGCTACGAATGGTACCTGCCTGAAATGTCAGCAGGAACCTTGCTCGCTCTCGGTGTCATGATCGTTGGTTTTCTTGCGGTCTGGCTGATGGAGCGATTCGGTGCTGATTCTGACGAATAATTTGGTAAGCCGGAAAGGAATCAGTGGCGAAGTCATGAAGGCGCGCCATAGTTTCGCGCCGGGCCATTGAGCCAGACTAATTTGTTCCATTGCTGAACGTCGCCGACCTGCTTTCGGGCAGGCATGCATCGTCCTGAGGTCCCCAGTCACGGTCCAGCCGATGGTCCGGCATTTTACGATGAAAGTGGTTTATCTGAGCACGCTAACTGTCGGAGTTCTCGCTCTCAGCTCCTGCTTCAAGCGTTCTGAGGCGGTCCGAATTCCAAAAATTCAGGATGCTCCGCAGTTTGTTTCCGTGAAACACCTCGCTTTTCAGGGAACCGTGCACTCGAGTTTTTCCGGCAGCTACAGCTGGAAGGGGGCAACTACCGGTCCAGGTAAGACGACGGCTTCGCAGCCGAAGAAATGGCGATTCGTTGTGCCGGTGACGGGGGCGGACTGGGATCAATCACAGCCTGTTCCTCTTTGGGTAACTTTCAGTTCAGTTAAGAAAAATCAACAGCCGGAGATAGCGGCCTTTCGGCAGGCTATCGCCCGGGGAGAGGTTGCCGGGGTTAATGTCGACTTTCCTGAACGGACGACTGGATTGATGCGTGGAAAGTCAGCCTGGCAACAGGCCGTGGCCGATGCCGTGCAGCGTCATGGATTGGTGACTGACCCGCGGGCTCCGATTGTGTCCTGGCGTCCCTGAGCGGAGGAGCGTTGTGAGCTTTTATGAAGCCTCGTAACTCTTCTAAATACTTAGCCGTTAGTGCTTTGAACTGAATATTGCCGATGGTTTTGTCTCGGGTGAAAGAGTAGGTGCGCTGCTGCCTTTCGTTTCTTCCAACCGGAAAGCTGCCTTGATTCCCGCTGTTGCGATAGAAGAGGAAACCTTCCGTTCCCGGCCGCTAACTGGAGAGTCTCGGGCCGTCGATATGGCGGAGCGTCGATAAGAGCTTTTGCCGCCGCTTTTTGTGTGCAGGGAGACGGCGGTGACGGCGGCAACTCAGCGGCTACTGGGAGAATGATGCTGGAACGCAATAGGCGAAAGCCTTCGCAGAAGGCAGTTGAGCCGTCCTCTCAGTATAAAGGGGGGGGATTCAACTTCTACTATTCGTTTCCGCGCACGGACGGGTACCGGAAATAGTCCTCATGAATTCCGAGTGGCCACATTCGGCCGGAAACTCTGTCGTATACTTCCTTCCAATCAATTTCCTGCCGGGTCGATGCATCTGCGTTCCTGGATTTCGCTCCATAAAACTCGTACCAATAGACCATGGTTTCTTCCAATGAGACATGTTCAACCTGCTCAGCATTCAAATCCCGCTCGATGATGGCCTTCACAGAAGCGACGTATTTAGTCGTTGTTTGACTACCGGATACCTTTGTACCCATACTGGTCTCGGTTGTAGCGATGGTCGTTTTTCCGACTCGTTTCCAGATTGGAGTTCTTATCGTGATGAATTCGTAAATTGGTTGTTCAAATTTGTATGCTTCGATAAGTCCCAGGACGAGGTGGATTCGAAGGTCGGCTTCCTCTGAATCCACTAGTTTTACCTGATCAGAACAACTACGAACGAGGCATTCAAAAGCTGACTGCAGGGTTTGATCCAGTTGCTTGTCACGGACCTCTATAGGGGTCATGTATGGTTCGAAAGTCATTGTTACGGCAACCGTGACCGGACTCTGACCGTTGACGCGGGATTTCAAGAAGTCGCGGAGACGGTAGCCATCTTCCAGTAAGTGAGCGTCTTCGGGGAAATGGGCCTTCCATTGGGTGAAGAGAAAATCTCTTTCCGATTCGGTGAAGATACGGGGAAAGAAGGAGGCGAAAAAAATCAACTGCTCCCAGTTCGGGTTCTCACGCAATCGTGATCTATCGACAATTTTCTTTGCTTGTTTCAGACTGAGAAATCCGCTGTGGAACCGCATCTCAGGATTCGGGGAAAACTCAGGTAAAGGAAAGCGATCCAAGCCAAACCAGGGCTCCGGATCTGCTTCGCTTTGGAGGAGGGAAAGAAGAAATTCCTCTGCCTCCGGTGCTTCCCAGAGTTCTTCGAATCTTATCCCGAAGTTCCTCAATCCGGCAAAAGCAATCCGGGCTTCGACCGGTCGATTTCGGAAATGAGAGCCATGGCTTAAAACCAGTTTCCTCAGGAGGCCTTCGTCTTTGTAGATCCATGGACCTATGCCATGCGAGAGCAACTCGTCGTTTAACTCATCGCGAGTGCCGGGTTTGTGGTGTGACAGTCCAAGGCCTCGCTCCATCACTTCGTAGCGAACGACCAGGTATCTGACCAGTGAGGTGCGGAAAGAGAGTTGGACGACGAAGCAGAGGAGTGTGGCTGCGAGTGCCGATCGAAGCATCAGCCTTTGCCATTTCCCAAACTTTCCTTTAGCGACAGCGAGCGCGAGAATGGCGACAGTGATTAACCCCAAAGAGAGGACCACGATATTGTCAGCAGTGTCCAGGTCTCGTGCTCCTTCGTAAAAGAACATTCCTCTTAAGAGACACCATCCTACCAGGTAGGCGATTGAAAGGATGACGCAGGCGATGAATTTCTTCATTTCTTTAGTTTAACTTTATCCGGCCTCACCCGGCTATTGTGATTCAAGAATTGTCAGTGCCTACAGTTGAAAGTAAGCCTGCCGCCGCCTCGTCCAGGAAGAGCTCAGTCGATGAATGGGTTTGCAGAATCGACGCGGGAACCAGGTTCGTGACCTTGCCTTCGGCCGCGTTCTTCACTGCCTCCGCTTTGCGTTCGTCAGGAACCGTACAGATGATGTGGCGGCTGCGTAAAATTTCTTTCACGCTCATCGAGATCGCCCGCCGGGGCACTGAATCGAGGGTCGGGAACCAGCCTTCGCCGAACTGTTGCTTTCGGCAGGCTTCATCAAGGTTGACGACATGATAGGGTTCTTTCGTTTCGAAGTCTGCCGGTGGGTCATTGAAGGCGATGTGGCCATTTTCCCCGATGCCGATAAATGCGACATCAATGGTGATGGATGAAATCAGCTCTCCGACCCGGAGACATTCTGCCTCCGCATCGATTTCGCCATTGAGGGGGTGAAAGGCTCGCGGCGGATGTGGCAGTTGCTTCACAAAGCGATCCCAAAGATATTGCCGAAAAGAGGCGGGGTGATCGATGGGGAGACCGGCATACTCATCGAGGTGAAAAATGGTGATGCGTTCCCAGGCGATGTCAGGTTCAGCGAGGAGCGCTTCGAGCATCGAAAATTGTGAAGCCCCTGTCGCGACGATGATGTTCGCTGTTGATTGGAGTCTCAATGCTTCACGGATCTTTTCAGCGCCCGACTTCGCAGCCTGGGCTCCGGATGTCCGGGGATCGATTGAGCGGTGGATATGCATGGACGCATTTTAAGCAGAAGAAGGAGCTTTCGTCATGCATGTAAGTCATGCGCGATAGAGTAGGGGTATTCCCCTAATCGGATGAAGCCGGTTCCTTCTCCTTCCCGGGAGACGATGGGTAGCAGGTAGATCTTATAGCTGCGAACACTCCGGGCAGCCTCAAGCCGCTCGTTTGAGGAGGAAGTCGAAGCAGCGTATCAGCGCATGTCATGGCTCAACACGACGAAACGCACTGCAGAGAGAATCTACAACTCAGCTGGATCCTGGAGCAATTCCCCGACGCGTTGAAGCAGTCTTCCCGCAGCTCCTCCATCCAGAATTCGGTGATCAAAGCTGAGGATGAATTTCGATTCCATTCTCGGGACAAAGGTCGCGCTTTCTTTGTCCCATATTGGCATATGGCGTCCCGCCATGAGGCCAAGAACGAGGTTTTGCTCGGGGAGCGGAATCGGAGTCGCCGCGGTGATGCCGAAGGGGCCGACATTGGTGACCGTCGCGATGCCGGCTCCGGTCGATTCGGGAGGAAGTTTACGTTCCTGGCTTCGCTTCACGAGATCGTTGTAGGGAGATTGCAGATCGCCGAGGGATTTCCTATCGACCTCTCTGATGACGGGAACAAGGACTCCGTCGGCAACCTCAACCGCAAAGCCGATATCGATTGAATTCGGGTGAACAATACGGTTTCCGATGAGGCGTCCCGCCACGGCTGTGTTTTCAGAGATCGCGATGGCGAGGGCACGCATCGCATAGAGAGTCACGCCGGGCTTGGCTTCGAGAGATTTCCGATGGGCGAGGACTTCATCGAGAACGATGGGGACGGTGACGGTCGCGAGAGGCCGGGTCCAGCTGCGTCGCATCGAGTCCGCCACCGCGATTCGCATGGGGGATGCTTCGGTGGTGCGGTTCTGTTCGATCTCGGAGATAAACTTTTCGAAGTCTTCGACCGTGACCCGTCCGCCGGCACCGCTGCCGGGGAGGCCGGCAAGGTCCGCTGAATTCAGCCCCAGTTCCTCCATGCGGTGACGCATTCGGGGACTGAGGTAGACGGTGGACCGGACAGGAACAGGCAGCCCGTCGCGCACCGTGGGCTGGACCGCAAGAGGAGCGGTAGGATCGATCATATCCTTTTCATCGATCTTAAAGTGAAGATTGGCCTCGGCTTCTTCTTCGTTGTTCTCAGATTCTGTGTCTCCGGAGCTTGCCGGCTTGATCAGACCTGCTTTGATCGCATCTTCCTCTGTCGCTTCGATGAAAGCGAGATGCGAGCCAACGGCATAGCTCGTTCCGATTTTCGCGCCAATTTCGGTGATCTTCCCGCTGCAGGGCGTCGTCACCTCCATCATTGCTTTGTCGGTTTCGACCTCGAAAATGTTCTGATCGGCTTTGACTTCGTCACCGGGAGAAATAAGAATCTCGCGGACGGTCGCTTCAGCCATGGACTCTCCCAGCTGGGGCATCTGAATCGGAAAGCGTGGCATTTCGAAAAAAAATGAATGAGTAGGGATTCTGGTCCGGACTTGGCCGGTCAACGTAATCACCTACGGTGTCGAGAAATGAAAGCGCTGCAAGTCTCCAAGATCACAAAATCATACGATAAAGTTCCTGTTTTGCGCAGGGTTTCGTTCTCTCTTGAGGTGGGAGAGCGTGCTGCGTTGATGGGGCCTTCCGGTTCCGGTAAGAGCACACTGCTCAATTGTATCGGTGGAATCGACCGGCCTGATGAGGGCGAAATATCACTTCAGGGCCAGTCTCTTAAAGGGATGGACGAGAATGAATTGTGCCGGTTGAGGCGGGGCACGGTGAGCACGGTGTTTCAGTTTTTTCACCTTCTGCCGACGCTGACGGCAGCGGAAAACATCGAATTTCCTCTTCAACTCTCGGGAATGAGCGAATCTGAGCGGAAGGTGATGCTTCCGGAACTGATTGAAGAAGTCGGCCTTTCGCATCGCTCTCATGCGATGCCTCATGAACTCAGCGGAGGTGAGATGCAGCGGGTGGCGATCGCGCGGGCGCTCGCGATCCGTCCCAAATTGATTCTCGCCGACGAGCCGACCGGAAATCTCGATTCGGCGACAGGAGAGGTCATTCTGGATCTACTGGAGGCAATCAGTGAGCGCCATGGGATCGCGATGCTCCTGGTGACCCATAGTCCGGGAGTGACTCGAATTTGCCGTAGAACTCTGGAGATGCGGGATGGACTTCTCGTGGATCAGTCTGAAGCCGCCGTTTAGATGGAAGGAAACGCCACTCTCAACGAACGCCCTGTCGCGATCGGCCGGTTGCTCTGGTCGAGGATCATTTGGCGTCACTGGCGCCGGGAGCCGCGCCTGATCCTTGTTCTGGTGGGTATCCTTGCGCTGGGAGTCGCTGTCTTTCTGTCCGTTCGTCTCGCCAATAAAGCGGCCGTATCCGGCTTCGGGATGTTCACTGAATCGATTGCCGGGGAAAGTGACTTCATTCTTCGTCCCACCGCCGGAACACTTGATGTGTCGGCCCTTCGCCAGTTGAGGGAGAGAGCGGGGTCAACGCCGGTAGGTATTTTCCCGGTCCTCGAGGTTTCAGCCGTATCGGCGGATCGGCCGGAGGACGGTTGGGTTAAAATGGTAGGTGCTGATCTTGTTGCTTTGCAGAATGCCGCGATCTATACCGGTGGCGGGGCATTGGTAGCCGGTGATTCAGCGGCAGGCGATGACGGTATTCCCGGTCTGGCGGACCGTGGTTTTGTCGGGAGTTCCTTTGCGAGGCGCTTCGGGATAGTGAAGGGCGAAGCGATGCCGTTAATCGTGAACGGGGTACCTGTTGAGTTTGATATCTCCGGAGTCATTCCGGAGAATCCGAACCTCCCGTCGGTCCCGGATAATCTCATTCTCATGGATCTGCCCGGTTTGCAGTCGCTGGCGGAATTGGAAGGAAAGCTTTCCCGAATCGAACTTCGCATCGCCCCCGGTATCGAGGCGGGTGAAAATCGACAGAAGATAGGCGCACTGATGTGGGACCTGGCTGCGGAGAAAGGCTGGATTCTGGAAACGCCGGAGGACAGGAAATCATCTGTCACACAAATGAGTGCTGCTTTCCGGCTCAATCTGACGATCCTTTCAGGGCTCGCCCTTCTTGTCGGGATTTATCTGATCATGCAGGCAATGGAGGCGGCGGTAGTGAAACGTCGCGGGGAAATCGCTGTGCTGCGTTCTCTCGGCGTGACGCCTGCTCAGATTCGTGCAGCCTGGTTGTGGGAGGGGTTCATTCTCGGCCTGGCCGGGGCGATTGTCGGCATCATTCTGGGACGACTCATGGCGATGGGGCTTGTCGTCGCGATCTCCCGAACGGTGAACACGCTCTACTACGAAACCACGACCTCAGCGGTGACACTGGAGCGCGGTGAAATATTGTTCTCTCTCGTGTTCGGGGTGACGGCGAGTCTTGTCGCGGCGCTTATTCCCGCCCGTGAGGCCTCGATGACTCTGCCTGCTCAGTCAATGCGAGAGGGAGGGCAGGGCGGTGGTCTTGCTTTGCTGCGTCAATGGCCGCTGGGCCTGATTCTCCTCGCCGTGGGGATCGGGTTTGCCTTTGTCCCGCCCCGTGTTCTCGCTTCCGGATCGATTGTACCACTTGGAGGTTACCTTGCGGCGGTGGTCCTTGTTCTGAGTGCGAGTCTTCTTATCGGCCTGCTGTTTAAGCCCCTCTCGATGATCTTAAAGAGGGGCGGAAAAGACGACCCGATGCGACTTTATGCAGCGAGTCAGTTGCGCCGGCCCGAAGGGCGCCATCGACTCACTGCAGCAGGGCTTGCCGTCGCGATCGGAATGTCCGCAGCGATGGGGATTCTCGTGGCGAGTTTTGAAACGACGCTGACTGGATGGATACAACAACTCCTGAAAGCAGATCTGTATGTTGCGGCGGCGGGAACGAATTCAGTGACCAACGGGAACACGCTTTCTGCCTCAACCTGGGAGATGATTGAAGACATCCCCGGCGTCTCGGGAACGGATAAAATCCGGCGATATGAAGTCTCGGTGCAGGAGAATAATTTCTTTCTCGGAGGGGTAGACTACAACGATGACCCGGATCGATTTCTCCAACTGATGTGGCTCGAGCCTCCCGCTTTGAAGGGGCCTGCATCGTTGGAGACGAGATCAGGGGAGGCGTTCCCGGGGTGGGCCAGTGAAAGTCTTGCCCGTCGTTTCTCATTGGAGGTCGGTTCACGGATTCCTCTGCCAACTGCTGAGGGCGAGAGGCCAATCGAAGTCGCGGGGATCTTTGCGGAATACGGGAATGAAACGGGAACACTTCTGGTTGCCCGCAAATTCACCCGCGAGTGGTTCGGCGATGACCGAATCTCGAATCTCGCGGTTTATCTGGATCCGGAGGCTGATGTCGAGCTTGTATTGGAAACGATTCGCAAGACTTTTCCGGGGCTTGTGGCGAGGACGAATCGGAAATTGCGAACCGATTCGATTCGGATTTTTCACCAGACTTTTGCGGTGACTTATGCGCTCGAAGCCATCGCCGTGTTTATTGCGGTAGCAGGCCTCGGGCTTGCATTAGCGGGGCTGCTACTGGAAAGGCGGGATGAATTAGCGACGCTGAAAGCGCTTGGTGCGACGAGGCGGGAGATTGCAAGGTCGGCCATGTGGGAGGGGATTGGACTGGCTCTGGCAGGTCTCACCGGCGGCTATCTCCTGAGTTTTCTCCTCGGCTGGATTCTGATTTTTGTCATCAATCCCCAGAGCTTTGGCTGGACCCTGAGCTATCATGTGCCGTGGTTTTCCTATATTGCGCTCGCTGCGATTACGCTCTCGACTGCCGCGGGCGTGGCGTGGTCGGTAGGCTATCGGAATGCAAACCTTCGTGGAGAGAGAAAAGAATGAGCCTGCGATCCTGGATATTTATCATTGTTTCTACGGGGCTGTGGATTTCCCTCGCAGAGGAGGAGGCTCTCTGGAGTGTTCCTGAAGCAGGGGTCGGATTGACGTTTCCCGGAGATCATGGCAGCCATCCTGATTTTAAGATTGAGTGGTGGTATCTCACCGGGCACCTCTTCGAAGGTGATCAGCGCTTCGGATTTCAGGCAACCTTTTTCAGACTGGGGCAGGAACCGGTCGATGTTGAGAAAGGGGAGGCCTTCGGAGAATCTCAGATCTACCTGGCACACATGGGGCTGAGTGATCCGGAGACAGGACGCTTTCTTCACGAAGAGCGACTCAATCGTGGAGGTTGGGATGCCGGGGCAAAAGTAGGGGGGCTTGACGTATTTAACGGGGATTGGAAACTCCTCACGGCGGGAAACGGCATGAAGTTAGTGGGGTCGATCAAATCCGAGGCGTGGTTTGATCTGAAGCTGACCCCTCACAAGCGTCATGTGATTTTCGGGGAGGGCGGGGTTTCACGGAAAGGCCCCGAAGGCACCGCGGCGAGCTATTATATCACTTTTCCACGGCTTGATGTTGAAGGCACCCTCAGGCTCGGTGGAAAGACGCTTGAAGTCCATGGCAGCGCCTGGATGGATCACGAAATCTCGAGCAGTCAGCTCGCCCGCAATCAAGTGGGCTGGGACTGGGCCTGCCTCCAGCTTTTCGACGGGCGCGAGATCATGGGCTATGTCCTCAGAACTGAAAGCGGTGAGCCGTCTGAGTATTCCAGGTTGGTCTGGATCAATCCTGCCGGTGAATTGACCCATCAGAAACCGGGGGAGTACAGCTGGATTCATCAGGGTAGTTGGGAGAGCCCAACCAATGGCGCGGTTTATCCGATCACGCCGATCATTGAGACCTTCGATCCGGAGCGTGGTGTGAAGCGTCGCTTTCAACTCATCCCGACGATGCCGAATCAGGAGATGTCGAACGGCACTGGAGGCGTCAGCTATTGGGAAGGTGCCTGTGACGTCATTGATCTCAATAGTGGCAATGCAGTCGGGCATGCATTTTTAGAAATGACGGGATACGCTGACAATATCGCGGAAAAGTTGCGGTGAGGATTGGACATCCCTTTTTCCGGTAACTTGGCGGCGCGGGGATTCGGGGTATGATCGGTAATCAAATCTCATTTCCTCCAGATGTACCGGCTTGCGGTGCTACTTGCGATTGCCTGGTTGATTCGCTCTCACCATGAGCGAATCCGTGTGCAGGGGGATTGGCCGATCACGGTCTCCGAGGTGAAGGCGTTTCTCCCGGGGGCCCACCGGCTTAAGGTCGATTCCGGGCCGCGAGGTGGGCTGGATGTAGTCGATGCGGCGGGACATAGAATCGGTTATGCGGTTCGGACGTTGCCGGACTCCCGTGACATCATCGGCTACTCCGGGCCCAGTGACGTACTGGTCGTCTTTGATGCGGAGGACAAAGGCGTCGGGATTGCTTTCCGCCAGAGCTATGACACACCCAGCCATGTCGAAGATGTGAAAATGGAATTCCTTTTCATGGAGTCATGGAACGGTCGTGCGTGGGATGCGATCAGTGAAATCTCTGATTTTAACGAAGCGGGAATCTACGGGGTTTCCGGGGCGACGCGAACAAGTGAAGCTGTCATGGAAAGCATCACGCATCGATTGGCCGTTACGAAAGGGGAGGATGGCCTCAATCGCCGGGTGGAGTTTCACGGGAATGACTTCGCTCTTCTCGCTTTCCTGGCAGGAGGTTGCCTCTTTGCTTTCTGGAAAAAGAAAGCGCTGCAAAAGTGGCGCTGGATGTATTCCGTCGCGACAATCGGCCTTCTCGGGCTCTGGATGGGAGACCTCATTGCGCAGTCGCTCGTGGTCGGCTGGATCGAGAGCCGCATTCCCTGGGAAGCGACCCCGGGACTCGTTGTTTTTGTCGGCGCTGCCTTTCTCCTGCCCTGGTTCACGAAGCAACCGGTCTATTGTCAGTTCATTTGTCCTCATGGAAATTTACAGCGATGGATGATGAAGATCGTGCCTGCGACGTGGAAGCGTCCTTTGCCTCTCGATGGGAAATGGATCGGGCGGTGGATTCCGGTGATGCTCGTCGTCGTGGTTGTGGCGGTTTCTTTTCTTCAGCTCGATTTTGACCTCGCAGGGATTGAGCCCTTTGATGCGTATTTGATCAAATCAGCAGGGATTGCCACGATTTGCGTGGCCATTGCCGGTCTCGTGATCTCTCTGTTTTTCCCGATGGCTTACTGCAAATATGGCTGCCCGACCGGTTGGCTTCTGGAGTTTGTCAGGAAGCGTTCCGGGAAAGCCAGGTTTGGTGAGCGCGATTGGATGGGATTGGGGTTGTTGAGTGTCGCTGCGATAATTTATCTGGTTCCGTTAAGCGTTTGGTTAGGATGAAGGAAGCAGGTTCCATCTTCTTTCGTTTTTCCGGACTCTTCCTTATTGTCCTGGCCGGCGGTGTTCTCATCGGATTTCCGATTGCTGAAAAACGGGAGGAACGTCGAGTCAGGGATATGCTTCTAATCGTGCAGGAAGCGTTGCAGAACTATCACGTCGCGGAGGAAATTTACCCCCGCGAGTTTATGACAGGTTCACAGTTGGTTCATTTTCTGACAAAAGAGGAGTGCCTCGATATTGAAGTAGTGAACCCATGGACCGGTGTCGCGTTCGGGGACATCGATGAGCCCGACGGGCTACGTTATCGCACCGACAGTATCGCGGAGACATACGAGCTCGTGGTTTATGAACCGGGCACAGAGATTGAACAATTCCGACTCGACAGCACCGAGAATCAATCGTTGGAGTAGGGAATGAACATCCTCGAATACAATCGTAACGCCTGGAATCTGCAGTCGCAGGAGGGATGTCGCTGGAGCACGCCGTATCCGGATGAGGTATTCGAAAGGGCGAAAGCAGGTGAGTGGTCGGTGATTCTGACGCCGAATAAGGACGTTCCCTTTTCATGGTTTCCTACCTACCCTGATCTATCGGGTCTGAAGATTCTTGCGCTCGCTTCCGGTGGCGGTCAGCAGGTTCCCGTTTTCGCGGCGGCGGGAGCGGAAGTGACGAGTTTTGACGCATCCGACATCCAGCTTGAGAAAGATGAGGAAACCTGCGCGAAGCACGGATTGAATGTTGTCTTGCAACAGGGGGATATGGCGGATTTGTCAGGGTTTTCGGAAGGGAGTTTTGATTTGATTTTCAACCCGGTTTCAAATGTCTTTGCAGAAAATCTCGCCCCGGTCTGGAAGGGGACTCACCGTGTGCTTAAGACCGGTGGAAGCATCCTTTGCGGGTTCATGAATCCGGCGTTCTTTTTGTTCGATCATGAGATCCTTGAAGAGACGGGAGAAGTCGTCGTAAAAAACCACCTCCCGTATTCAGACATGGAGCATGCAGATGCTGAGCTGCTCTCGGATCAACTTGATGCCCAGCTCAGCGTTGAATACAGCCACAGCTGGGAGGCGCAGATAGGCGGTCAGTGTGAGGCCGGCTTTGCGATCACGGGCTTCTACGAAGATGACTGGGATGAAGAGTCGACGCGACTCCAGGGGTGGATGCCGATGTTCGCGGCGACACGGGCGATCAAGCTCTGAGCTCAAGTGGCCTGAGCAGTCGGGCGAACGAGGATGTCGGTGACTTCGGCCGTGGCCGGCATGGTGAGCTGATGGATGACGAGATCGGCAATGTCTTCCGGTTTTAGAATTGGATAACCAATCGCGTCGTATTTGGCCGCATCGCTGCTGCCGCCGAAGTATTCGTCGAGCAGCTCGGTATCAACGAAACCGGGTGAAACACTGCTGACGCGGGTAAGGCTCCCGGCAGCACGAAGCTCCTGGCGGAGTCCTTCGGTGAGGGCTCGAACGGCAAATTTTGTCGCGGCATAGAAGCCGCCTTTTCCGGGGACCCGATGACCTGACATGCTGCTGATATTCACGATGTGCCCGCCTTCTTCAGGAAAGTAGGGGAGTGCTTCCCTTGTCACGACAGAGAGGGCGAGAACGTTGATGTCCAACATGGTTTTCCAGTCATTGATATCTCCGTCGGTAAGCCTGGCCTGCCTCCCCACTCCTGCCGCGTTGATGAGGATGTCGAGTCCATCCAGACTGCTTGCCGCCATGTGTACGGCGTCCCGGGTGAGATCGGTATCAGCGAGATCGACAGGAACGCTGAAGGCAATTCCTCCTTTCTCGCAGATCTCTGAACTCACTTCGAGGAGGCGCTCTTCGCGGCGGGCGAGGAGTGCCACGGTGGCTCCGTTTTCGGCGAGAGCGAGAGCGATAGCGCGTCCGATGCCGCTGGAGGCGCCGGTGACAAGGGCCTTGCGACCGTGGAGGGAAACAGGGGTGATTGGCATACCCTTTTCGTGCCAGTGAATGGGTGGGATTTCCAAGAAAAAAGCATTCTTGGAACCTCATTTTGCCCTACTGTTCTGTGATGAAGTGTTTTCGATACGGTTGGTTCATGATCATGGCTGCTACCTCTTTGACGGTGGCTGCAGCGGACTGGCCACATTTTCTCGGGCCAAATCAGGATCTACACAGTTCCGAAAGCGGCTTGAATCTCAATTTTGGACCGGAGGGCCCTCCCGTTTTGTGGGAAGTGGAGCGGGGAAAAGGGCATTCAGGGCCGGTGATCGCTGATGGGAAACTAGTATTTATCCATCAAGTTGCAGAGACCGAGGAGGTCCGCTGCCTTGAGGCGGAAACGGGCAAAGAAATCTGGACGCATTCCTATGCAGTGGACGTTTCGCAGAGTTACGGGATCACTGATACTCCGCGCTCCAGTCCCGTCATTGATGTGGAAACGGGTCTTGTTTACACGCTTGGGAATGATGGCGACCTGATTTGTTTTGCCCTTAGCAGTGGCGAGATTTCCTGGCAGCTGAAGCTGGCGGATGAGTTTGGTCCATCACCTTTTTTCTTTGGCTACGGGTCCTGTCCTTTGATTTACGGAGAGAAGCTCATTGTTCAAGTCGGAGCTGATGCGGCCTGTGTTGTCGCTTTGGATAAGTCCGATGGCGAGGTGATCTGGTCGAGTGATCACGAATGGAACGGCAGCTACGCTTCACCGGTGATCATGCCGGTGAATGGGGAGGACAGGCTCCTCGTTTTTGCGGGGGGAATGGTGAAGCCACCGCACGGGGGCCTGCTTTTGATTAACCCGGTCGACGGGAGCATTGATGACGCGTTTCCGTGGCGCTCGGAGAATTTTGCGAGCGTTAATGCGGCAACTCCGGTGCCCTGCGGACCGAACCGGGTTTTTATCACGGAAGACTACGGCAAAGGGGGGATCATGCTTGAGTATGATGAGAATTTTCATGCACGGATGCGTTGGCAGTCGGGAGAGTTTGGATGTCAGTTCCAGACTCCGGTTTTTCACGATGAAATTCTCTACGGGTTTGGCGGCAACGGGGGGCTTATGGTCGCCTTCGATGTATTTTCCGGACGAATGCTCTGGAATGAAGCTTTCTACAAAACCACGATTCCCTGGGAGGGGCGGGATATTCCGATCAGCCTGGGCCATGCTCACCTCCTTCATGTTGACGGTCAGTTTCTCTGCCTCAGTGAGAACGGAGCGCTGATTCAAATGCATCTCGGCGCGAGTGGCTTCCGTCTCGGATCGAAGGCCCGTCTTTTCTATGCGCCGGAAACGTGGGCACCCCCGTCCTTAAGTAACGGGCTGCTTTACATCAACCAGAGTGAGTTGGGGGCACGGCTTATCTGTTATGATTTGCGTTGATTGAAGAGGGTTAAGTGGAGGACTCAACCGTGTTATCGCGGTGTCGCAGGAGGATCTTCTAAATAATTGGTTTCAATTTGAGCGGTGGGGGATACTTTCCGCGCTTCCGCCATTAATCGCGCGGGATCGCTAAGAGACTATGAACGATCAGACTATCGACGGAGTTTTACTTGTGGATAAGGGGCAGGACATGACCTCCCATGATGTGGTGGCAGTGGCCCGCCGGACCTTGAACACGAAAAAGATCGGCCATTGCGGGACGCTTGACCCGATGGCAACCGGCCTTCTCATTCTCGTGATCGGCAAGGCCACAAAAATTCAGGACCTTTTGATGTCGGAAGACAAGGAATACACAGGGTCGCTTAAATTCGGAGAAACAACGAATACGCAGGACGCTGAGGGTGTCGTTGAGATTGAGCGTGAAGTGCCTGAGTTTACGGAAGAGCAGATCAAAGAGTCGTTTGATAAATTTAAGGGCGATTTCTACCAGATTCCCCCCATGGTTTCCGCGATCAAAAAAGACGGGGTGCCGCTCTACAAGCTCGCCCGCCAGGGCAAAGAGGTGAAGCGTGATCCCCGTTTTGTCCACGTCTTCAGCTATCGAATTGACGGGATCACGCTGCCGACCGTGGATTTCACGGTGAAGTGCAGCAAAGGCTTTTATGTTCGCACTTACGCCTATGATATCGGAGAGGACCTTGGGTGCGGCGCTCACCTCTCCTCGCTCCGGCGGACACGTTCCGGAAAATTTGACCTCGAGCGTGCTGTCACTTTTGAAGAATTGAAACACGGTAACCGCGAAGACATCGTCGCGAAAATGATGACCCTTCCTGAGGTCTCACGACTTCGCGGAGCGTGAACCTGTTGCGGTCCGAAATCGAGTGATGGAGGTCCTTTTTAACATAGCGGATTTGAACCGGCTTCCGGGGCCGCTTCATCTTGCCATCGGTGTGTTTGATGGCGTTCACCTTGGTCATCAGGCGGTCATTGAGGCAGCGAAAGAATCAGCGGCTGCGCAGGGTGGATCGGTCGTTGTCGTTACCTTCGATCCTCATCCGGTGGAGGTGCTTTCCCCCCGGAGCGCTCCCCGGCTCCTGACCGCCCCGAGGCATAAGCTCGTTCTGTTTGAGCGGGAGCTGGGAATCCAGCAAGTCCTCGTCGTTCCCTTTGACGGGGAATTTGCGGAGCAGACGGGAGAGCAGTTTATTGAAACCATGCTCAAGGCTTCACCGGCAGATGGGATCAGCCGTATCTGTGTGGGGCGGGATTGGAAATTCGGAAAGAAACGTTCCGGGGATGTCGCTTTGCTGGAGTCCCTGGGCTCCCGCCATGGTTTTAGTGTTACCGGGGTTGGGACAGTGGAGGAAAATTCGATGCGAGTTAGCAGTACGCGGATTCGCGAAGCCGTAGGAGCGGGTGATTTTGATATTGCCAAGTCCCTCCTCGGACGTGACTACACGGTCTTTGGTACGGTGATCGAAGGCAGGAAGCTGGGACGGACCCTCGGATTTCCGACCGCGAACTTCACCGTGCATCGTGAGCAGTTACCTCCTACCGGAGTGTATGCGGTTAAGGCGACGGGAGCAGGTGACGGATGGAACGGGATCGCCAACCTCGGCTATCGTCCCACCGTGGAAGGCGGGGAAATGAAGCGACTTCTTGAAGTTCACCTCTTCGGGCTTGACCATGAAATTTACGGCGAGGATCTCGAAATTGAGTTCGTCGAATTCATTCGGCCTGAGAAAAAATTTGCCGACCTCGAGGCGCTGAAGGTTCAGATTGCGATTGATGTCGTCGCAGCTGAGGCCGTCTTTTCGTGAACGAAAAACGGCTCTCCGAAGAGAGCCGTTCACGAAATCAATGATGATCGGTTAGATCAAGGAGCGAGCTGTTGCATCGCGCCGGATCCACCGATGATGCCGGCGCCTACCATGTAGATGACGATGGCGACGATCCAGTAAATTGCGAGCTTCTTGTGGCCTTTCATGAAAAGCCAAATAAGTCCACAGATCGGGAGGAAAATCGAAAGAACACCCCAGAGGGTATCTTTGGCTTTAAATGCCTTAACGATAGTCATGATCCAGATCACAAGTCCTGCGATTCCTCCAGCGACGGCGAGAATTCCTCCAATAGCGGCCATAATAGTAATGTTATAAGTTGTTACAGTTTTCTTTTAGGGTTCAGGGCAGCGCTTCCCGCGATGATGCAAGGTGCGATACCCGTCCCTTAGACGTATGAATTTATGTGATATGCGTCAATGCCTTAACTTTTTTTGTCACCTTGTTGGCGTGAGCCTTACGGCCTTGTTGTCAGCGACTCTTGTGGCAGGCGAAAAAGAGCGGATCGACACATTCTTCGCTGACTACTGCTATAAGTGTCATGATGCCGATGTTCAGAAAGGAGACGTGAGACTGGATGAAGCTCTCGATCAATTCGATGTGATTGGGGACCGTGAACTATGGTTGTCTGTCATTGAGCAAATCGAGACGCAGGAAATGCCCCCGAAGAAGCCTTTTCCGACGACCGTCGAATATGAGGAACTGGTAGCTCTTCTTGAAGAGGGGGTGAACAACATCGATTGGGAGGCACTGAAGCATCCGGGACATGTTACTCTGCCACGTCTCACGCAGGTGGAATATAACAACACGATCAGAGATCTTCTCGGGCTCGATGTTCAAACCGGTCGATTTTTCTCCCCGGATGCGGAAGGGCGAACCGGCTTTACGAATGATCGCGACAATCTTTTTGTGACGGGAGGAGATCTCGAGAAGTATCTGGAAGCGGCAGACGTTGCTGTGGCGTCACTGCATTCTCTCGCTCAAAAGCCGAAGGTCGTAAGGTTTGAGGCCGAAGATCTTATCATGACTGAGAGCCGCTCGGCGCCGAATACTTATCGTACCGGCGAGGAGGGCTATACCCTGACATCAGGACAGCGGACTCTGTATGAGAGTATCACGATTCCAGCCTACGGTTTCTATCGATTCCGAATGCGGGCGGCGAGTACTGAGATTGGACCGGCGACCGGGTTGATTCGGGTCGATGATGTGATGGTCGGAGAGATCGAAGTGGTGGGGAAAGATTTCATGATCGAGACGAGTGAGGCCTTTCTTTCGCCGGGGGTTCACCAGTTGGCGCTCAATGTGATGTTGCCTCCGAGAGCGGGGCGGGGGAGAAAAGAATCTGTATTCGAATATACGGTCCTGCCGGAGAATGCCATCGAACGGGTCCGCATTGCGTCGGTGGAGGAGGCACCTGATCTGGTTCTTGAGGATTCGGGAGGGTCTGAGCTGAGGCCGCTCGTTTCGCGCTGGAATTCGATTGAGGTCTCGGTTCAGCGTCCCTACGAGTGGATTCGGCTGTTAGGGGAAAAAGGCAGCCCATCCGAACTGCGGAGGTTTCTCGGTTTTATCGCTGAACGGGAGGAGCCACTCGCGGGCTTGAGGAAAGAGATCTCTTCGTTGCTTGGCATCTCCCTCAGGGAGTTTGATGAACTATACCGCGGGCAGAACCCTGCCAAGTTAAGGGATCGCAGGGAACTTCGCGACATGGCGGAGAAAGCATTTCCTAAGAAGCGCGGATTCATCGCGATCGACTGGGTCGAGATTGAAGGGCCTGTGATGCCGGAACAGGGGAGTTCTCCTGAACTTGCTCTCGCAGCAAACGAGGCCCTTTCTGATGAAAATAAGTGGCGCCCATGGCTCAGGGATTTCCTGTCACGCGCCTTCCGTCGTCCTCTCGAGAAGAGTGAAAGTAAGCGCTATCTTGCCCTGTATGATTCGATGCGAAACGGAGGTGAGGCTCATTTGAGTGCGGCGTCACAGATCGTTTCGGCTGTCCTGACATCGCCGAAATTTCTCTATCGCAGTGAAGAGCTTCCCACGGGGGAGTCGGGAGATGTGATGCCGCTCGACAGTTATCAGCTGGGATCGAGGCTTTCTTATTTTCTGTGGAACAGTCTCCCCGATGAGACCTTGCGAGAGGCGGCTTCCAGGGGAGAACTTGAGACGGCAGGGGGCCTGAAGGCTCAGGTGGCACGGATGCTTAATGATGACCGGGCCGAGGAATTTTACGGCGCTTTTCCTGCGCAGTGGCTTGGTTACGAAGCGCTCGGTCGAAGTGTCATTCCGGATGGGGCACTTTTCCCCGAGTTTGATCTGGATCTTTCCCGGTCGATGAAAGCGGAAACGCGCCTGTTGTTTCAGTCGGTCTTTGTGGAGAATCGCAGCATCCTTGATTTGCTCTCATCAGAGGATGCATTTTTGAATAACCGCCTCGCGAGACACTATGGACTACCTGACTTGGACGAGAGTGGTTTCGTGAGGGTGAAGTTCACCGGTCAGCAGAGTCGTGAGCGTGGTGGATTGTTAGGGATGGCAAGCGTCCTCACGGCTACTTCCACCCCGGTTCGAACGAGCCCGGTCTTGCGCGGCGTGTTTGTGATGGAGCGTCTTCTCGGAGATGAGCCGGGTGAACCTCCTGCCGACGCCGGCGAGCTTCCCGGCAATGCCGGCGCGCGGGGAATGACCTTGCGTGAGGAACTCGAAATCCACCGCGACAAGGCCGACTGTGCGGTTTGTCACGACAAAATTGATCCCCTTGGGTTTGGCCTGGAGGGCTTTGATGCCCTGGGGCGTATTAAACTGGCGAAAGAGATGCCCAAAGATACGGTAGGGACACTCCCGGACGGAAACTCATTCGAAGGAGTTGCGGGCCTGCGTGATTACCTGGTCGAGCATCGGGGTGATGATTTTGCGCAGACTGTGGTCGAACGGCTTCTTGCCTACGCTCTCGGTCGTGAACTCAAGGTCTACGACGAACCGGTCGTCGCGGAGATTCTTGAACAAGCAGGTCCCGGTGGATACCGTGGACGCGCCTTGGTGGAAGCGATCGTCCTGAGCTATCCTTTTACGCATCAGCATCGAAGTTCTGAATTGAATCTCCCCGCCATTGCCTCTCAGCCATGACACGACGTCCACTCTCCCGAAGAACATTGCTCAAAGGACTGGGCGCTTCCCTTGCCTTGCCGCCGTTGGAGATGATGCAGGCGCGGGATGTCTCGACGGCACCGCAGCGCCTCTGCTGTATCTTTCAACCGAACGGGGTTTATCCGAAGGCCTGGGACGTGGCAGGGGTGGGGAAGGATTTTCAGCTTTCGCCCATTCTTTCTCCGCTTCAGGACTTGATGGGGGAGTTTTCAGTCGTATCCGGGCTGGATAATCTCGGTAAAGGTCACGTTCAGCTCACGGGGTCGTTTCTCACGGGAAAGCAGATCACCCATCAGCGAAACGGTGTTTCCCTCGATCAGCAAGTCGCCGCGAAAGTCGGGCATGCGACGCCACTTTCTTCGGTCATTCTGGGAACTGAGCCACCGCGTCAGGGGATCGCCAGTGGAGAGCCCATTGCCTATGCAAATACGGTGAGCTGGAGTAGCGAAACAACGCGGGTCTCTCCGGAGATTAATCCGCAAGTGGCGTTTGATCGCCTTTTCCGTGACCGGACCGGACCGGAGGCGAGGAAAGAGGCTCTTCGTCGTCGCAGTGTTCTTGATCTTGTTCTTGATGATGCCAAATCTCTCCGTCGCAAGGCCGGTTCAGTTGATCAGGCTAAGCTCGATGAATATCTCGAATCGGTCCGTGAGGTGGAGGTCAGGCTTGAGAAAACGATGAATCCGCCCGAGCCGGAGTGGACCCCGACGGAGAAGCCTGAAATGATGGATCGTCCCGGTCCGGGGCTTCCGCGGGATAAACAAACGCATCTCCGATTGATGATGGATTTGATGTTACTTGCGTTCTGGACTGATACCACTCGTGTCGGGACGCTCATGACGGCCCACGGCTTCAGCCGTCAGAATTTCAGTTTTCTGGATGGCGTCACGAGTGATCACCACGGGATGTCGCATCACAAAGAAAAAGACGATCTCGTCGCGGAATACACGAGGGTCAGCCAATGGTATGTCGAGAATGTGGCTTACCTTCTCGGTCGCATGAAAGCGGTCAAAGAAGGGGATGGCACACTGCTTTCCAATTCGGTCGTCCTCTACGGTTCAGGGATGAAGGATGGGAATGGTCACATTAAGAACAACCTTCCGCTGCTCGTTGCCGGGCAGGCCGGTGGAAAGATTCGAACGGGAGAACACGTCCGTTGTGACAAAGGCACACCCCATTCAAATCTGCTGCACACCCTGGGTCTTGCCTTGGGGCTGGAGAACGAAACCTTCAATGGAGTAAGCACCGGAGTGGTCGATCAGCTCGTTGTGTGATATCTTTGTCGTTCAGCCTTCCGGTCTTCCATTGAGCTACTCGAGCTTCAGATCCCCGTTTTCTCTTATTGCCGCCTTTCTGGTGGCACAGATTTGTCACGGTCCGGTTACGGGTTTTTCGCAGTTGTCGCCTTTTCCTGAGGTGGGCCTTCAATCGACTGATGGTCGTGATCTGCCGGAGATTCTCCCTCCCGATTTGGTGGAGCCGGTCATTAACCCCCGCCAGACGAGCGCTGACAGGATCGCCCGGCTTTTCAATCGTGATCTTCGTGACCTCGAAGAGGCGCAGACTGATATTGTGGTGCAACTCGATGCGCTCCCCCGCGTTGTGCGTGAATCTCAGCGGGTGACCGGGTTCGGCTATCACTCAGGTTCGGCTAAAAAGCGTCCGAAGTGGCTCCAGATAGACATGGGAGAAGTGGTCTCTCCGGATGCGATTGCTTTATTCCCGGTCACGGCGGAGCTCGATGACGAAACAGTGTACGGCTACGGGTTTCCACGAAATTTTCGCGTCGACATCTCGGATGAATCTGATTTCAGAAACTACGAAACAATGGTCGAGGGCCGGGTGGAGGATCCTGCCGGAAGTCGCCGCTGGCCCTTTTTTCGTGAATTAAGTGGATTCACGGGGCGCTATATTCGCATCACCGCAACAGGTCTCTGGCGGGCTCCACGATCAAGTCAGGAAGTCTTTGCGCTCAGCGAGGTGATGGTCTTGAACGGTGGTCGAAATCTGGCGGTGGGTAAAGAGGTGAGCGCTCTCGATAGTGAGGAGCGTTCGGATCAATGGTCTCGACGTTTCGTTACGGATGGGATCACGACTTTGGGAATTCCCCATGGAGTTGAGGAAAGTCCAACGCTTGGTTTTCGCGGGCGGGCGGAGGAGCCGGTGCAAAACAGCTGGGTGCAGGTGAACCTGACCGAACCGATGAAGATTGATGAGATTCAGCTGATTCTCGCTGATTCTCCGGGGACGGTTCCCGACCCGACGGTGCGATTTCCCTACCCCATGAAAGTTGAGTTTTCCAGTTATCCTGACATGAGGGAGGCTGAAGCGGCCGGCCGGTTTAATCCTTCGCAGATCAGTATCATTGGGCAAAATCCTCTCATCCTTCCCGTGGAAGATGCTTATGGACAGTATGTCAGAGTGACGGTGATCGGTTCAAAAGATCGCGCGAAGCTGAGTTTTGACCTCGCTGAGTTGCGCGTCTTTTCGGGAACGCAGAACGTGGCTCTCGGAAAGCCGGTCAATGCTCTGCATACATTTAAGAATGATGAGTGGGCTCCGGCTTTTCTGGTCGACGGGTTTAGCAGTCGCCGCAATCTGGTTTCGTATGGGGAATGGCTTTCCGATCTCGATAAAAGGAATCGACTTGTGCGGCGTTGGTTGGAGAAGGAGGAAGCACGTCTGGATCTCGTGGATCAGACCGTCACGAGGGGGGTTACCGTGATAGCAAGCAGCATCGCCGGTATCCTTGGGTTTGTTCTCATCGCCCTGTCGCGCGGAAGAGTGCGTCGACGCAAGGATCTGGAAGACCTCCGTCAACGAATTGCGAGTGACTTACACGATGATATCGGGAGTAACCTCAGTAGTATCGCTCTCCTCGCGGAGTTGGGGAAGACGGAGACAGACGAACCCGATTTGGTGGTCGAAGAGTTCACGGAGATCAAATCGACGGCAGATAAAACGATCGAGTCGATGCGTGATATTGTCTGGTTGATCCGACCGGGCGAGGAAACCTGGCAGCAGATGTTGACCCGTTTTCGTGAAACCGCGGCGAAACTTTTGCGGGCTCACGAATACACGCTCGTGGTGAAAGGGGACTCGAACGATGACCGGCTTCCGCTCGAGTTTAAGCGCGATATTTTCCTGATTTATAAGGAGGTTCTCAATAATATTGTCCGCCATGCCGAGGCGAAGACGGTTGCGATCGAGATCGACAGCCGTCGAAATCGCCTTGAGCTCTCGATCACCGATGACGGAAAAGGGTTCAATAATCTCGATCAGGAGTTCCGTGAAGGGAACGGGTTACGGAATCTACGTATGCGCGCGCAAGCTATTGGAGCAAATTTACGTGTCCGTAGCGCTTTAACTGAAGGAACAAGCGTGAAATTGGTCATTCCGATGCCGTGATTCCACCAACAATTTTAGATGCAAAGTGCGGGAGGTCCGCCAAACTAAATTGAAGCCACACATTGTCATGAGCGAAGAAGCCGAAATCAAAGAAGCCCCGAAGAGCCCACAGAAAGTTTGGGTCGTCGAGGACAACGAAACTCTCCGACGCACTGTGGCACGTGTTCTCGACCGACAGAAGGACATGAAGTGTGTCCATCAGTTTGAGCGTTGCGAGGATGCCATTGAGACTCTCGTCGCGGGGGAACGTCCTGACGTCATGCTATTTGATATCGGCCTTCCGGGAATGAGCGGCATCGAAGGGATTCGCCGAATCAAGACGGCGCTTCCTCAGATTGAAATTCTCGTCTTCTCCGTGTTTGATGACAATGAGAAGGTTTTCAACGCGATCTGCGCCGGGGCTTCCGGCTATCTCCTGAAGACTTCGAGTATGGGGGAGATTCCTGATGCGATTCGTGAAATTCTTGCGGGTGGGGCACCAATTAATGCCCTGATTGCACGCCGTGTCCTCGACATGTTCAGTGATCTCGCTCCTCAAAGCCGTGACTACGGGCTTACCGAACGTGAGAAGGAGGTGCTTGAGCAAATGGTGGAGGGCCTTACGAAGAAGGAGATTGCCGACCAGCTTGACCTCAGTTTTCATACCGTTGACAAGCACATCCGCGGTATCTATTCCAAGCTCCATGTCAATACGATGACGGGGGCTGTTGCCAAGGCCCTGAAAGAAGGGCTTCTCCCCAAAGGGTAGTGAGATAGCGGGGTGCTTCTTTCGACCCCGCTGAACCGCCTCTTTCGAGACTTGATCGGAAGTGGATTCACCGCTAGCGATAGGCCATGTTCTATCTCGGCATTGACAGTGGTACACAGAGCACGAAGTCGATCGTGCTCGATCTCGAAACGGGTGAAGTAGTCGCTCAGGCGACACAGTCCTACCGCCTCATTGATGGCCTTCCTGCGGGGCACCTGGAGCAACATCCATCGGACTGGGTCGATGCAGTGAGAAATACAATTGCCGATTGTCTGGGGCAGCTGGGTGATCGTCGGAACGAGCTTCGAGGTATCGGAGTGAGTGGTCAGCAGCACGGGCTCGTGGTTCTCGATGCGGACGATGAGGTAATCCGCCCTGCGAAACTCTGGTGCGATACTTCGACGATCGATCAGTGTGATCAGTTCACGAAGGCATTTGGAGGGATGGAAGGACTCATTGCGAGGGCCGGCAACGCCATCTTGCCGGGATATACGATTCCCAAGCTGTTGTGGTTAAAGCAGAACGAACCCGGGAGTTTTGAACGGACAAAGACAATTCTCCTCCCGCATGACTACCTGAATTTCTTTCTGACCGGGGTAAAGCGGATGGAGTATGGCGACGCTTCAGGCATGGGGATTCTCAATGTGCGTGACAAATCCTGGGAGATGGATCTCATCGATTTTGTTGATCCACGGGTTCGTGAAATGCTTCCGGAACTCGGGTCCTCGAATCTTGTCCACGGAACCCTTCTTCCTGAGCTTGCGGCCGAGTGGGGGGTCAGTGCTGAGGTGGTGGTGAGCGCCGGCGGGGGTGACAATATGATGGGTGCGATCGGGACCGGAAATATCGACGATGGAATCATTACCGCGAGTTTCGGAACATCCGGGACTTTGTATGGATGTTCCCGGCAACCGGTGATCGATCCGAATGGTGAGATCGCCGCATTTTGCGACAGCACTGACCGGTGGATGCCGCTTGCCTGCACCATGAATGTGACGGTCGTGACTGAGCAGGTCCGAAGCTGGTTTGGTTGGGATCTTGATGAATTAGAGCGACAGGTTGCCTCGGTTGAAACAGGGGCGGAGGGTGTCAGTTTTCTTCCCTATTTAAACGGCGAGCGGACGCCGAATCTTCCTAACGGAACCGGTGTCATTCATGGTCTCGGGGGCGGCACTGCTTCGCCGGCTCACCTCGCACGGGCGGCAATGGAGGGGGCGACTCTCGGCCTTGCCTACGGCTTGCGCCGATTTGCTGCGCTGGGCCTGACTCCGGGTGAGATTCGACTCACGGGTGGTGGAAGCAAGAGTGCCGTTTGGCGTCAAATGTCGGCGGACGTCTTTGGCGTTCCCGTGGTTGGATTGGCCACTTCTGAAGGAGCCGGGCTGGGCGGAGCGATCCAGGCTGCTCATGCGGATGGAAAGGGGAGTTACGAGGAGCTTTGCGGACGACTCGTTGAGCTTGATGAATCCACCCGCTGTGAGCCCAATAAGGAAAACGCAGCCATTTACGCGGCAAAGCTTGATCAGCAGATTGAGTTGACGCGCGTGCTGAAGGAAGCGGGAATGCTCTAATCTGATGAGCAGAACCACACCCAGGAGTTTCGATGTCGAGGGGCTCTCACCGAAGTCGCGCCGCATTGCCTGGGTGCTTTCGAAGCTGATCGCGGTGATTTCGCTGACCCTTCGTTGGAGGTTACATGATCCCGGGGGGCTGCGTGAAAAGACTCCCGATCATCCTTTGATCTGGGTTTTCTGGCACAATCGAATCTTTGTCCTGACGTATTTTCGACTGAAATACATGCCGGAACGACGCGGCGCCATTCTCTCCAGTGCAAGCCGGGACGGTGAAATCATCGCGGCTCTCGTTTCGAAAGCTGGTTGTGCCTCTGTTCGCGGATCGAGTTCACGCCGTGGGGCTGCTGCTCTCCTGGGCCTGCTGGACTGGATTAAGTCCGGTTACGATGTTGGCGTGGTGCCGGATGGGCCGCGCGGTCCGATATACCGGCTCGGTCCCGGGGTAATCAAGCTAGCCAGTCATACTGATGCCAAGATCCTGCCGGTTCGCGTCGAGTATGGATCCTGTTGGAAGTTTAAGAGCTGGGATCGTTTTCGGGTTCCAAAGCCATTCACTACGGTTGATATTTATTTGGACCCACTTTTTGACGTGCTGCCTGATCAGAGCGATGAAGAACTGGAAGCATCACGAACCGCGCTGGAGCGCATCATGAATCCTGAGAATGAAACTGATTGAAGGTAAAAAAATAGCGGAAGTCATTTATAAAGAATGTGCTGTATCATTTGAAGAGCTGAAGGCAGCCGGGCATCAGCCGGGTCTTGCCGTGGTTCTTGTTGGAGATGATCCTGCCTCGAAGGCTTATGTCGGATCGAAGGATCGAAAATGCCGCGAGCTCGGGATGCATTCGGTGAAGATTGAAAAGCCCGCTGATATTTCGCAGGAAGATCTTCTCGAAGTGATCAAAGAGCTTAATGCGGACGAGAAGATTCACGGGATCCTCGTGCAGATGCCTCTGCCTGATCACCTCAATGAAGATGAGGTGATTCTTCAGATTGATCCGGCGAAGGATGTTGATGGATTGCATCCCACCAATCTCGGGAAACTCGCGATGGAGGATCCGACGGGGTTTGCCCCCTGTACGCCTTCAGGATGCCAGCGGATGTTGATTGAGAGCGGTATCGAGACTTCGGGTAAGAATGTGGTCATTGTGGGGCGCAGTCTTCTTGTCGGGAAAAGCCTTGCGTTGCTGATGATGGGGAAAGGCGCCGGAGCCAACGCGACCGTTACCGTTGCGCACTCCCGAACAGGAGATCTTCCTTCGCTATGTCGTGAGGCTGATATTCTCGTCGCAGCAATTGGCCGTCCCCGTTTTATCGGAGCGGAGCACGTGAAAGAGGGGGCTGTCGTTATCGATGTGGGAATCAATCGGATTGAAGATCCGACAGCGAAACGGGGAAGTCGACTGGTTGGGGATGTCGATTTCGAGGCGGTTTCAGAACGGTGTGACGCGATTACGCCGGTTCCGGGTGGTGTCGGGCCGATGACGATTGCGATGCTCATGGCGAATACGATCCGTTCCTGCCGCATGAGGGCAGGGATATAAAGGAGGGGACGGGCTGAGAATAAACCGCTTAGACCCGATCAGGAACGATTGAGGGGAGAGGTTTTTCCTGAGGTCGGATTTCGGACTCAGCCGTAATCATATCTGAATCCGCCTGAGGCCTTGTTTAGACAGGGAATTCAGGAAATTTCCCTAGCCAGCGTCTACGATTGAAGCGAGAGTAGTTGATTATTCCTTTAGTCCGAAAAGCCACCTGATGAGCCACTCCATATCCGCCCGTGCGAATGTCGATTTGATCGACCAGAAATACGCCGACTGGAAGCAAGATCCCAAATCCGTTGATGAGACCTGGGCAATGTTTTTCGAAGGGTTTGAGCTTGGGCTGACTCAGCCTGTTTCTTCAGGAGACGGGGTAAAGATTGATGACCCCGGCACCGAGGTCGTCGGTGGTCTCGATATCGCCACGAGGGCCCGCATCGTTTCAATGGTGCACCAGTATCGCTCCCTCGGGCACACCGCTGCCTGGCTGGATCCGCTGGAGCGAAGTGGTCCGAATCAGCCTCTCCTCAGTCTCGAAGAGCTCGGGTTTCTTCCCGAACATCTTGAGGAGGAGGTTTCGACACAGTTTTACGAAGGCGGCCGGCGCATGAAACTGGGTGAAATGATCGACCGGCTTGAACGCACCTACTGCGATAAGATCGGGTTTGAGTTCATGCATATCCAGACTCCGGACGTTCGTGAATGGATTCGCGAACGTGTCGAGAATCGCATCGAGCTTTCGGCCCCGTCAGTTGCTTCGAAAAAGGATGCTCTCGGGTGGTTGGCTGAAGCCGAGCTTTTTGAGCGTTTTCTACACCGTAAATATGTCGGGCAGAAGCGCTTCTCGCTTGAGGGGGGGGACGCTCTCATGGTCTCGCTCAACGGCATGTTGAAAGCTTTCCCGCGTTTCGGTGTTGAAGAGATGATGATCGGGATGGCTCACCGAGGTCGTCTCAATGTGCTCGCGAATTTGCTGCGTAAGCCGCTCACGGTGATTCTCTATGAGTTTTCGGAGAACTACGTTCCCAATCTCGTCGCTGGTGACGGGGATGTGAAGTATCACCTCGGCTATGACTCGGAACTGGAAGTCGATGGCAATCCGGTGAAAATCCATCTCGGTGCCAATCCCAGTCACCTCGAGGCTGTCAACGGTGTGATTGAAGGAAAGGCCCGGGCCCGTCAACGCGCCCGTGATCCGAAGGAGCGCGACTCGTTTGTGGATCGTGATCAGGTCCTGCCTGTTCTTATTCACGGAGATGCCGCCTTCGCCGGGCAGGGAAGTGTTGCGGAAACCTTGAACCTTTCGCAGCTTTTGGGATATCGCACTGGCGGGACCGTTCATCTTGTGGTGAATAATCAGATCGGTTTCACGACGACTCCGAAGGATGCACGATCTTCTGTCTATTGCACTGATGTCGCGAAGATGATTGAAGCCCCGGTCTTTCATGTGAATGGAGACTCGCCCATGGACGTGCTCTTCGTCACTGAGTTGGCCCTTGAGTTCCGTCAGAAGTTTGGTCGTGACGTTGTTGTCGACATCGTATGTTATCGTCGTCACGGTCACAATGAAGGGGACGAACCTGCTTTCACTTTGCCGAAGACTTACCGTGATATTCAGGGGCACGACACACCGTTGACTATTTTCCGCCGCGATCTGGTTGAAGGGAATGACCTTTCCCACGCAGAGGCTGATGAAGTGGAAAAGGCATATCAGGATCGACTCGATGCTGAGTATGCTGAGCTTGAGAGTGCCATGGAAAAGGGCGAAGGCCATTCGATGGCGGAGGCGGTTACCGAACCTCAGCCTGAGTACAGTCACGAGCCGGTGATCACGGGTATCCCTGTCGACGAAGTTCGTGAGATCGGGATGCGACTCACGGGGATTCCTGACGGGGTGAACGTGAATAAGAAACTCGCAAAACGATTTCTCGGACCGAGGAGAGAAGCGATCGAGGGGGGTGCCGGTATCAACTGGGCCTTCGGCGAGGCTCTTGCCTTTGGTTCTCTTCTTAAGGAAGATCTCATGGTTCGCCTGTCCGGGCAGGATTGCCGTCGCGGAACATTCAGTCAGCGTCACGCGGTTCTCTACGATCCGGAGACTCGTGAGCGATACACGCCGTTGAATCATATTAAGGATGATCAAAAGCAGAAGCTCTGGGTTTACAACAGTCACCTTTCTGAATTTGCCGTTCTCGGTTTTGAGTATGGATACTCTCTTGTCGCAACCGATGCGCTCGTGCTTTGGGAGGCGCAGTTCGGCGACTTTTCCAACGGGGCTCAGGTGATCATTGACCAGTTCCTTGCCTCTTCCGAGTCGAAGTGGCAGCGACCGAGTCATCTCGTGCTTCTTTTGCCGCACGGATATGAAGGGCAGGGGCCTGAACACAGCAGTGCCCGTCTTGAGCGGTTTCTTCAGCTTTGTGCCGAGCAGAATATGCAGGTGTTGAATCTGACGACACCGGCGCAGTATTTTCACGCCTTGCGCCGTCAGATGCATCAGGATTATCGCAAGCCTCTTGTCATTATGACGCCGAAGAGTCTGCTGACTTTTCCGGGATGTGTCTCGAAAATCGAGGACTTCGGTGAAGACACTTATTTTCAGGAGCTGATCGATGACGAGCTTGAAGAGCGCGGTCCTGCTGATCGTATCAACCGTCTTATTTTCTGCACCGGTAAGGTTTATTATGATCTCATCGAGTTTCGCAAGAAACACGAGATCAATAATGTTGCGATCATTCGACTGGAGCAGATTTATCCTTTCAGCAGCACGAAGCTTCAAGCGGTCGCCTCTAATTATCAAAACGCTACGAAGTGGGTATGGTGTCAGGAGGAGCCGCTCAATATGGGAGCCTGGACTTTCGTTGGTCCCCGTCTTCAAAAGCTGACTGATCATCATGTCCGCTATGCCGGACGCCAGGCCGCGGCGAGTCCTTCGAGCGGTTCCAAGGCAATCCATAAATTGGAGCAGAAGCGCCTCGTTGAAGAAGCATTTAATAAGTAGAGGCGCGGTCCGTTTTTACTTCCCCCCCTTTTTTTAGTATCAGTATTTATCCCTATGGCCCACGAGATTAAGATCCCATCGGTTGGCGAATCCATCACTTCGGCAACTCTTGGAACCTGGCACAAGAATGACGGAGATTACGTCAAGGCAGGTGAGGTGATCCTCACCATTGAAACCGACAAAATTTCAACGGAGTTGGAAAGTGATAAAGCCGGCATTCTGAAGCATCGCGCTGCCGAAGGCGATGAACTTGATATCGGAGCTGTCGTTGCCGCGATTGAAGAGGGAGATGCCCCATCCGGTTCTAATGAAGAACCGGCTCAGTCAGGCGGATCATCGGCTGAAACGTCCGGGGATGTATCTGAATCGACCCCGGATGCTTCGAGTGACGATGAGGTCAAAGTCACTCCGGTTGCCCGGAAAATCGCCGCTGACGAAGGAGTCGATCTCTCGACGATCAATGGAACCGGCGCGGGCGGGAAGATCACGAAGGCGGATGTTCTCGATGCCGCTTCAACCCCGGCGGTGAATACTCCAGCGAAGGCGGCTTCGGTCGTTCCGGCAACGGATCGTACCACGAGGAAGAAGATGTCACCGCTTCGTAAGAAGATCGCGAGCCATCTCGTGAATGCCCAGCAGAATGCCGCAATTCTCACGACCTTTAATGAAGTCGACATGACAGAGATCATGGCCCTGAGAAAGCGGGTTCAGGATGATTTTGTGAAGCGCCACGGAGTGAAGCTCGGCTTCATGTCGTTCTTTATCAAAGCGGTAGTCGATGCTCTTCAGGCCGTACCTTCAGTTAACGCGCAGATCGAAGGTGATGAGATTGTTGAAAATCATTTTTACGACATCGGCGTCGCCGTTGGGACGGATAAAGGACTCATGGTTCCGGTGGTTCGCGATTGCGAAGATAAGTCCTTTGCGGAGATTGAGCAGGGTATTATTGATTATGCGACGAAGGCACGTGAAGGCTCGATCGGGCTTCCTGATCTTCAGGGCGGTGTTTTCACGATCACTAACGGCGGAATCTACGGATCGCTCCTCAGTACCCCCATTCTGAATCCGCCGCAGTCAGGTATCCTCGGGATGCACAGTATCCAACAGCGCCCGGTTGCAGTGAACGGCGAGGTCGTGATACGTCCCATGATGTATTTGGCGCTCAGCTATGACCACCGCATTGTCGACGGAAAAGAGGCGGTGACCTTTCTCGTGAGAGTGAAAGACTGTCTTGAGCATCCGGATAGACTCCTTGTGGGGGCTTAGTTGGGGTGAGGAAATTAAAAAGATCCGTATATTCCTGTTCTCTAATTATTCAAATTTGCGAAATTATCAAAATTTGAGAATTAAAGTTGGGAATTTTTAAAATTCAACTTTATCGAAGGGGATTAAAATGGTAATTGTTCACATGTTTCGTGGATTTCTCCCCTCCAGTCTTCTCGGCCTCCTTTTTGTTTCCAGTTTCTCTGCTAGCTGCGGCAGCAGAAAGAGCGATGAGGTAGCTGTCGAAGCGGCTTCACCGCCGCCGGCGGCCTACCCGACAACGCCGGAGGGCTACGCCGATTCATATTCTACGGGTTCTTCCGCTTCACCAACGTCATCGCCTTCGTCGATGCCTTCTGCGCCGACTCCGGAGCCTCCCTCTTTTCAGCTTCGTGCAGGTGAAACCATGGTCAGTTACCGGATCGAGTCGGGTGACAACCTTTCAGCGATAGCGACGAAGTACAACACCAGTGTTTCGAGGATTCAGGCTGCCAATGGCATGAGCGATACGAAAATTTTTGCCGGTAAGACCTTACAGATTCCCACTGCAGCGCCTCCCGGTCTCGCCATGAATGCTTCGACAGCTTCTGCGGCGGGAAGTTATTCGGGAGCCCGGAATTCCTACGGATCAGGTTCTGCGCCGACGGCTCCATCGAGTGTGGGGTCATACCCTTCGACGGCGAGTGCGCCTTCATACCCTTCGACGACGACGAGTGCCCCTTCGTATCCGTCCACGACTTCATCATCGCCTGCGTCGACTTCTTACCCCCGTGTTGATTCACCTCCCGTTCCTCCGCAGCCTCAGCAGGCTGCAGGCGCCTTTCCTACGCCGAATTTTGGAGGTGGAGGAGGGATTCAGTTCTCTGAGTAAGGGCTAATGAGCGATACGATTGCTGTTGGCATCATTACGGTATCTGATCGCGCTTCGGCGGGGGACTACGAGGATCACGGCGGTCCTGCACTCAGAAAGGCCTCAGAAAGTTACGGGTGGAATGTGCTGGCGGAAGCGGTCATTCCCGATGATCTCGATCAAATCCAGCGAACCGTGAGAGCTTTCTCATCTCAGGGGTGTGGGCTTGTGTTGACGACAGGAGGAACTGGAGTCGCCTTACGCGATGTTACCCCTGAAGCGATTCGGGGAATCATGCGCGTCGAAATTCCGGGTTTCGGTGAGACGATGAGAATGCGCTCACTTGAGATCACTCCCAATGCAATTTTGTCCCGCAGTCTCGCGGCAATTGTTGATCGTTCTCTTGTTATCGCTCTCCCCGGGAAGCCCACCGGAGCAGTTGAATGTCTGAGTTTTGTCCTCGGTGCCATTCCGCATTCAGTAAAGTTGGCTTTACAGGTGCCGACGTCCTGCTGAGAGGATGATTCGACCGGAGTTTCTCTTGTCTACTCAGGGAGTCCTGAATGACTCCGGGGGAATAGAGGAGAGTGTCAGGAAGGAGTCCCAAGGTCACCGTCGCACCTCACGTTTGGCAACGGTGACGAAGGGCGGCGTTCACTTTGATGGCTGAGCGTTCTCTTTTCGATTAATCGACTGATAGAGTTTGCTTATGGTAAGCCCCTGTACCGCAATGGAGAAGATCACGACCATGTAGGTGAGCTTAAGGAAGAGGCCCCGGTCGGCCTCCGCTGGAAGAGCAAGGGCGAGGGCGACGGAAATGCCGCCGCGGAGACCGCCCCAGGTTAGCATGGGGATCGCGCCTTTGCTGAACGGTCGTTTCTTTGTAAGGAGACCGACGGGCACTGAGACAGCGATCGCGCGGCAGGCCAGAACGACAACGATCATGATCAGTCCGAGGATAAACGTCTGCATCGAAAACTGGTTCGCGACAATGAGAAGCTCCAGTCCGATGAGGGCAAAGAGGAGCGCATTGAGGATTTCATCGATCAGTTCCCAGAAGAGATCGAGGTGTTTTCGGGTCGTGTCGGACATCGCCAGCAATCGTCCATGGTTTCCGATCATGAGGCCGGCTACGACCATCGCAAGCGGGCCTGAAAGGTGAAAGTGAGAGGCAAGATTGTAGCCGCCGGTGACGAGCGCGAGGGTGATGAGCACCTCGACTTGATAGTTATCGATCCGGCTGAGGAGGAAGTAGCCGAGAAACCCAAGGGCGGCGCCGAAGGCGATTCCTCCCAGTACTTCGACGGCAAAGAGCTCGCCGATGAAAACGAGAGAGGGTTCGTGCTTTCCGGTGGCGATGGAGAGAAGAGCAAGGAAAACGACCACGCCGACACCGTCGTTGAAAAGAGATTCGCCGGTGATTTTGGTTTCGAGACTTTTCCCGACGCCCGCCTTCTTTAAAATGCCGAGGACCGCGACAGGGTCTGTCGGGGAGATGAGAGCGCCGAAGAGCAGGCAGTAGATGTACTTTGTTTCAATTCCGAAGAGAGGGAGGAGAAAATAGGCGGCGCTGCCGACAAGGATTGTCGAGATGACTACGCCGACGGTTGCCATGAGCGCAATGACCCACTTTTGCTTTGCCAAATCAGAGAGGTCGACGTGCAGGGCTCCTGCAAAAAGAAGGTAGCTGAGCATGACGTCGAGAAGAACGTCTTCAAAATCAATCTGGCTGATGATCCCTTCGGCAAATTGCTCAATGGCGGGAACGAAGATTCCGACAAGGACGAGGGCGAGCGAGAGAATGAGGCTCAGGAGCATGATTCCGATCGTCGTCGGAAGTTTCAGATATCGAACGTTCAGGTAGCCGAGGAGAGCGGCAATGGAGAGAAGGACGGCGATCAGTTCGAAGAGAGACATGGGAAAACAGGCAGTGCGTGAGTATCTGATAAAGCCGGTCCGCAGGGGGTCAAGGCGCCATCGTTGAAAACTCTGCTTCTTTTGACTTTGGGTTCGAAAGGGCAGCCCAGCAAAGGAGAGACAGAATTAGAAGGAGGAGAATCCATGCGGGCCACCAGGGGTCATTCACTGTCCGGGTTTCGATTACCTTTTCGGGGATGGCACCGAGATCGGAATAAGTCGAAGCCGTTGAGAAATCAGCCTCCCGGGTATCGGCAAAATTTGCGCTTCCTTCGAAGAGAACAAATTCCCCCTGCCGGATATTGAAAAAGGCGGGTTCCCGCGGAGCGTAGAGATGTTGGGTTCGGTTCAAAGGCAGCGTCGTCGAGGTTTGACCTTCAGTTAGTGTCAGCGGTGGAGATCCTTCTTCTGTTCCATAGGCGAGAGAGAGGGCTTGTCCGAGGTCGAGGTTTTCAGCGAATCGGGCGATCTTTTCTTCGCGGAGAAGATCGGCAAACCGGTGGATGAGGATGACAAAAGCCGGAAGTCTTGTCGCGTTGGATTTCGCGACGTCGAAATTAAAGAGAAGCTGCTTACGGCCCAGTTGTAACCTAAGGATGATGAGTGGCCGTTCTCCCTGCCAGAGAAGAACCCGGTCTCCCGGCGCGGCCGGTATCGAGGGAGTTCGGCGGGCAATGAGTCCCTGCCAGTTCAGGTTTCTGACGAGCTTGTGATTTGAGGCGATGATCAGTCCTTTGAAGTAATCGCGCGGGACGCTTTTTTGATGGAGGAAGACCACTGCCTGCGTGGCGAAATCGTCCGGCTGAAGCGGATTGTAGGTGGAAAAGACAAGATCCGGAGTATCGGAATCTGTTTCCGTCGAACCGTAAAGAGGGGCGTTCTCCAGGCTGTCGATTATATCCGTGACGAACTTCTCTGCTCCGGCCTCAACCGAGTGAGCAACGAGGAGCGGTTTCTTTGAGGGCACGAGGAGGAAGCGTTCGTCATCGCGGGGAAAGGCGTCGGGTTCGAGGATGAGTCGAACTTTTCCCGATTCGTCCGGAAACTTTCCGGCAAGCGTTCTAACTTCCCCGGGCTGAAGGGTGAGGCTTCGGGGCGAAGTCCTTTGTTGTCCCGCGGCAAGAAACCAGTCCCGGGTCTGAGTCGTTTTCCCGTGGTTCATGACGGTTACCTGCCAAACGGTTTCGTCTTCGCGCTCTTCGACTCTCTGACCGGCAAAGCCGACGTTTTCGATGGGGCTGCCGAGACTGAGCAGGCTGGCTCCGTAGGGAAGTTCAGTTTCATGGTCCGTCACAAAGATGAGGGTGCCCTCTGTTCCGGCGAGGCTGCGACCAATCTGCAAGCCTGCCTCCGGGGAATGAGCGCTATCAGACGGTTCCCAGTTGGCAAGGGTTGCGGTGAGCTTTTGAACCGAGTCACCCCGGTAGAGGTTTTCCCCCTGTTCGTGAGATTCAATCGCGGTGAGCGAGACATTACCATGAGAAGTGATGATTGCCGGAAGCTCGCTGTTCAGGCTGTTGATCACATCGTCCCTGAACGCTTCCATCGACGCTGAGCTGTCGAGCACAATCACGATTCGCTGGACGCCGGATTCACGCTGCCAGCGAGGCTCAAGGAGCAGCCAGGTTAGAATGAGAACCGAAAGAAGTTGAAGCCAGAGCGGGAGAGAGTTTCGAATCCGGTCGATTTTGCTGCCTTGAACACTCTCACGGTCAATCGCGTCGAGGAGGAAGAGTGTGCTCGATGGGAGGGTCTGAGATTGTCGCTGAAGAAAGTGAATGAGAAGTACCAGAGGGATCCCGAAAAGGGCCCAGAGTCCGGCAGGGTTGGCGAAAAGCAAAGGCATCAGGCGAGTTGGATGGCACCGGAGGGAACGGCTTCTTTTCTGACGGCTTCCTCAAAGCTGCCAAGAGAGGAGATTCGGGCAAAAGGAGTTTGAGCGCGGATTGAAGCAGCCTTCCACCGGTCAAAATGACGACGGTAGGTTTCGATGTAGCGTTTCAGGAGCGGGGGATCGACGCGTCGATCGTGATGACTCCGGTCTTCAGAATCAATGAATTCGTAGTTCCCGTTCCAATCGGGGTTCGACTCTGAGGGCGAGAAAGGGCAGAGGATGAGCGCCCGGCCGTGATTTCTCTGCAAGGCTTGAACGGAATGCTCGGGAGCGGCGTTGAAGAGCAGGTCGCTGATGAAGACTCGCAGCGACCGTTGGCGAAAAGGAAGCGCTCCAAGCGTGGGGGCTTCGGAGGATTTTACGCTATCTTCCTGCAGGGCCAGTTGTGCCCAGTGGTGGGAAAGAAAGGTGTGTGTCTCGATGGCTTTCCGGAAGGGGCCGTTGGTGAGGAATACTTTGGCGGAAGCACCGACACGTTCTGCAGAGTAGAACGAAAAATAGAGCAGCTCGATGGCACGCTCGGCTTTGTCGGGTACCGAGAACATTGACCCTGACACATCCATGATAATTTCGACAATCGGCCGAACCTCTTCGCGATACAATTTGAGAGTATAGTCACCGGTTCTGGCGTAGGCCTGCCAGTTGATGTGTCTGGGGTCGTCCCCCGGGAGATAGTTTCGGTGATCTTGGAAATCGAGAGAGCTGCCCGCACCGGTTCCGGCATAGTCGCCCGGATTACCCCGCCAGGTGTGATTGCTCAGGGGAAGGGTATAGCGATCAGCCAGTCCCTGCGCCCGGGCGGCAATGGCGGGGTAATCAATTTTCTCGAGCTGGCTCGGCATCTTCTGAGGGGGTGGATTTGAGTGCGCGGGCGAACTCCTTCAGTTTTGTCCGGTGGCGGAGGAGAGGAAAGGCAAGGCACAGCACGGTCGTTCCGATCGTGATGGCGAAATGCAAGGGGGAGTCAGCTCTCGTTCCTCCGGCTGCATAGACGAACACCGAAGGGAGAGGAACGCAGAGATAGATTAAGGATTCATATTTGCTGAGAGCATTTCCGATCGCCACGATCATGAGCGTGAGAATAAAAAGTCCGCCCTGGATGAAAATGTAGAGTCCGAAAGTGAAGTGATGTGATCCGTGGTTGGCAAAAAAGAGATGAATGATGAGGAGCGGGAAAATGAAGAGGTTCAGGATAGAGAGAAGCATGAGCCAATCTTCTTTTCGATCGAGATCCGAAGGGTCGGCAAGAAAGATGAGTGATCCGAGGAAGATGACACAGGAAAGGATGAAGAAAGCCAGTCCGCTGAGCCACCCCGGAGTTAGAAAGATCGCGGCGATTTTCCCAAAGGGGCGCTCGCGAAAGGGGGCGAGAACCCTGGAAAAAATGGGTAGGGGTTCGGTGAGGGCATCGATCGCTGCCAGTCCGAGAATGAAACCGGTGACCACGAAGATTTCCTCCTTGAGTCCGAAGAGGGAGAAGAGTTGTGCGAGAAGGGCGAAGCCAATAGCAATGAGCCGTTTTCGAGTCGCGAGGTTTTCAGAAAGAGGTGCAATTCTGCTCGCACCAAAGCTGAGGAAAAAGATAATTCCGTAGGTGGCGGCAAAGGAAAAAAGAACTCCGAGCTCAATATTCATGCCGGTTCCGCGAATGCCGAAAACGGCGGTGCTCATGATCCCGTAAATCGAAGTCGTGGTTACAACCATGGCTGCCAGGATGATCCCCCGAAGGATGATGTTTTTAAACACGGAGCAGCCGATTGTTACCGCGGTGGCGAGGCCTGAACCAAAACCGACGGCACCGAGTATGAGGAGGTCGGAGACGAAATTTACATTGCCGAGGTAGTAGCGAATCACAAGATAGGGGAGAACACCGGTGAGGAAAAGTAAGCCCTGAGCATTCAGTGCCGTCCATTTTCCCAGAGTGATGCGCCAGCCATCGAGTCGCGTCAGCTGAATCAGATCCATTGTGTTGAGCTGATACTCGGAGCTGAGCGCGGAGAAGCCGCGGAGGGGCTGAACCACCAGCAGGGTCGCAATGATGAAGAACCAGAAGAAACCGTCTGCATCGCGGGAACCGGGATTCGCAATGCCCGCGAGGAGGCAGAGGATCATGAAGGTTTGCAGAAGGATGAACGCGATGACAAAGAGGTTCGTGCGCATCCCCTGACGCAGTTCTTTGACGAGGACGGGGCTGAGCCTGGAGGAGAAATCTGTCACCCTGCTTTCAAGGGGGGCAGAAGTCGTGGTGGCATCAGTCATGGTGGGAAGTGGAGGCGGATTCAAGGGGGTTAGGTCCGGGGGGGAACAGGGTTGGATGAGCGAGTCAGCTGACAATGGGAACGCCGGAGGCTTCGATCTCGCCGAGGATTTCGATAAAGGCGTCTTCCAGTTTTCGTTCTTCCTGGGTAAATTGAGTGATGGTGAGACCGTCCTGAATCATGCGTCGCAGGGTGGTTGCAATGATTGTGGGATCGACTGATTCAATTTTGAGGCGGCCTCCGTTCTTTGTCCCGTCAATAAAGCTGGCATCGGGGTTGAGATCCGCCCATGCCTTCAATTTTTCAGAAGATTCGACAAGATCGACAGCGATGATGGTGGTTCCTGAGTTCCCTTTGCGGAGGCTTTCCGATGAGCCGTGATGAATGATTTGTCCCTGATTGATGAAAAGAAGTGTGTCACACATTTCATCGAGTTCGGAGAGAATGTGGGAGCTGATGAAGACGGTCTTCCCTTCTTCGGCGAGAATGCGGATCAGATGCTTCAGTTCCACCCGTGCCTTCGGGTCGAGTCCGGCCGCCGGTTCGTCGAGGATGAGCACTTCGGGATCATGAAGGAGGGCGCGCCCAAGGCAGAGCCGCTGGCCCATCCCTTTACTCAGTTTGTCAGTGAGCCGGTCGGCGAGCGGAACGAGGTCTGTAAACTCCATCACCTCGGTGATTCGTTCAACGCGCTCTTTTCCCTTGTATCCCAGTGCCCGGGCGAAGAAATCGAGATACTCCACCACCGTCATGTTGTGATAGGTACCGTAGTGGTCAGGCATCCAGCCGATGAGGCGGCGCACCTCGGCAGGATAGTCGACGACATCGAAGCCGCAGACTTTCATTGATCCGGCAGTGGGGTAGTCAAGCGTGGCGAGGATTCGCATCGTCGTCGTTTTCCCTGCACCGTTGGCGCCAACAAATCCGACGACCTGCCCCGGGTCGACTTTGAAAGATATTCCCTGAACCGCGTGAAGGTTGTGGAAGCTCCGCCAGAGATTTGAGACCTCGATGGCAGGGGGGGCTCCTGATGGTTTTGAATCGCTCATGGGGCAGAGGTCTGGATATTACCACTGAGGAGGACGTGATCATCACTCCAGCGAATACCGGGGTGTGTTTCGAGGAGGTAGGAGGCAGGGTCAGAAGGAATCGCAAAGAAGCGGCCATCTTCTGTGCTGAGATTTCGAATTTGGTTTCTTTGAGTGTTGCTGAAGAGGCTTAGCTGCTGACTGATGAAGCTATCGAAGTCTTCTTCTGACGCCGAAGTGAGTTGAATCGTTCCCCCCGGCGGAGTTTCCCCCTGTGATGCAGAAGTCCAGATGTTTCCTCCTGCGTCCCGGTAGTAGAAACGGGTGATGGAGGAGGGGAGGCTGGAAACGAGTGTCGGGGTGTTGGATTCCTTGTTCTCGCTTTGTTGTTCGATCCGGGCACGGGTAGACTCTGCGTTTCTAACGACATATCCCTGCTGTGCCCGGCTCCGGAAAAAACCTCCCATAAATTGCCGTCCCGAAAAGATGAAGTTGGTGGTTTGGCCGGAGCGATGGTCCAGAGCGGAGAAGGGGTTCCTTTCCAGTTTGACGGGCTCGATGAGTAGGTCCTTTTCGCTTTCGAATCCGGTGTTAACAATCACTCCTGTTCGGCTGACCTGTTCCTGTGAAACGAAGAAACGTCGTTCGTTATTGCCTGACTGGAGATCGACGAACGCAATGCGGTAGCCATTTCCCCCGAGGCCGTCTCCAATGAGAATCATGAGAACAATGATAAGGCAGGCCGCGACGGAGATAATCGGGGTGGTAACAAAGAGGCGGTGGCGTTTTCCTTTACCGGCGAGGAAGAAAAGGTTCACCGGTGCCACGAGGATGGCAAAGACAAGCAGGATGCCGAAAATGAGGATGGCATTGAACGGCTTCGTGCCGAGTCGCTCACCGAGGGGCCATTTCTCCCCGAAGTCATCTTCGAGGCGATAGCCCGGCGAACTCGCGTTTTCAAAAACCGTCTCAATACCGGAGCTGAGTTCGATACCGTTCCAACGCCGAAGCTTAATTTCCCCAAGGCTTAGTTTTCCTGCATGAGGATGGTCCGGGGCTGCCTTCAATCCTTCGATCTCCAAATCGTTGAGGTTGGAATCGGGGAAGTCTTTCGTCGAGGCAAAAACGTAGAGAGTGCCGCCGAGGCGAAGCCATTCCAGGATGGCTTTCTTCGGAGCCGCGCGCAGTTCCTTCCAGGATCTGAGATCAATGAGAAGACCATCGAGACCCGTGTAGCCTTTCCAGTCTCCCGGCAGTAGGGGTGGATCGAAGGATTCAGCAAAACGTTGGATGTTGGAATTTTTCTTTTTGAGGATGTTATTCAAATTGGCAAGGCTTCTCGCAGAGAGGGACTGGCTCATTGCGAGGACGGGAAAGCCGTTGTTCATCTGATAGCTGTGGGAGCGTTTTACCGGTTCGAGCCCCGGTGAGTTGAACGTTGCTTCAAGATTCCGGTAGGAGTATGAGGCGAATTTAGGGGGGAAGGGCACCGTGACGTCGTGGACGACCTCTGTTCCGCTCTCCACGGTGAACTTGCCCTGCCATTCCGTTGCGAGGGTCCGTCCGTAGCTTCCTTCGCGCAAGCTGACGGTCCAGGTCCGGTCTTTTCCACTGTTGTTTCGTATCTTGATTCGAAAAGGGAGTGCGCCCTGCTGGGCGGAGAGACCGAAAATGCTTTCGGCCTGAACCTCCGTGTCTGCAATGTCCGGATAGGAGACGCTCAGCAACTGCTTTCCCGCGTGAAGGGGAGCTGTGGCGACAGGAAAGAGAAGAAAGAGCAAAAACCTGTAAAGCATGAGTTTGGCGGCTGTGATCCTTATACTTGTGATCAGAGGCAAAGCTTTCACGATGACTTCAAGGTCGTGGGCAGATCCAACTCCTGGCGTGGGACCTCCTCGAGAAGTTGCCGGATGACTTCAGCGTTGGTTTTGCCTTCGAGTCTGGTTTCGTATTCGGGTATGATGCGGTGCTGGAGCACCGGCACAGCGACGGCTTCGACATCTTCGAAGCCGGTGTTAATGTGACCCGCCATGAGTGCTTTCGCCTTTGCGGCGGCGGCGAGACCGAGGGCGGCGCGCGGGCTCGCCCCGAACTTGATCAACTCCGCGACGGTGGACTGGCCCCGGTGAGTCGCATCGACGAGTCGGGCAATGTAGTTGGCGACAACATCCGGAAGGTAGATGCTACGAACAGCTTCCGTGATCTCTGTAAACTCAGCATGAGAGAGAACACTCCCGATCGTCGGTTCAATTCCGATCTCACGATTCTTAACGATCTGCTCAAGCGTTTTGACGTCGTTTCGATGAACCTCGAGTTTGAAGAGGAATCGATCGAGTTGTGCTTCGGGGAGGGGGTAGGTTCCTTCGAGCTCAATGGGGTTCTGCGTTGCGAGAACGAAGAAGGGATCGGGAAGAGAGTGCGCTTTTCCGAGAACCGTCACCTGTCTTTCCTGCATTGCTTCGAGCAGTGCTGACTGTGTTTTTGGAGAGGCCCGGTTGATCTCGTCAGCGAGAACGAGATTGGCGAAGAGGGGGCCTTTTTGAAATTCGAAGCTTCTTCCCTTTTCGGTCTCCTTAAGTACCGGGTTTCCCGTGATGTCGCCCGGCAGAAGGTCGGGAGTGAACTGAATCCGCTTCGTTTCAAGGTCGAGAGTCTTGGCGAGGCCTTTGACCAGTTCAGTCTTTCCGAGGCCGGGAAGGCCTTCCAAAAGGATGTGTCCTTTGGCGAGGAGGCCTGTCACCACTAGATCAATCAGTTCCTCCTGACCGAAAAGAACTCCATTGAGAGCTTCGACGAGGCGCTTAACGCGTTCAGCTTGGGAGGCGATTTCAGCTTCACTTTGCGACATGGTGCATTGAAAGCGAGCAGGAAAGGAATTGCCAAGTGAATTCAGGAATATTCAAAGAATTTCCAAAGAGTGTAATTTCGTGAAACAAAATCTTGATTTTCCCTTATTTCAAGGTATCAGTCTCGCCCTCCCGCAAACTTTTGAGCTTTCACATCGAACCCGTGAAGCTGTTTGCGGCAGAACAACGTTTATTTTCGACATGGTCAAAATCAGATTGAGACGCGAAGGAGCCAAAGGCCGCCCTTATTACCGTATTGTGGTGGCAGACGGCCGTGCCCGTCGTGAAGGTGCTTTCATTGAGATGATTGGGACATACGACCCGATGAAGGAAGAAGGCGGAACGACGATTGACCTTGAGAAGGCTGATGCATGGATCGGAAAAGGCGCACAGCCGTCCGAAACCGTGTTGAATCTCATCAAGAAAGCTCGCAGAGCGACTGCCTGATTTTCCGATTCCGTTTTTGAGGGGCGGAGATCAGAAGATACTGAGAGAACCGGGAAATGCTCCCGGTTTTTTTGTGCCCGACTGTCACGCTTTTCGGGCGCGGTAGATGAAATTCAAGCCCGGTTAATTTTTTTCTAGGCAAACCGCTTGCGGCATCTCATTCTCGCTCGAATGAAAGCCTCCATTCTTCTTTCTCTGGGAGTTATCGCTCTGCTTCTCTGTGTATCTCTTCCCTCTACCGCTCGTGCCGACCGGTCCATGAGTCGGGCCAGGATGGAGAAAGAATTGAATAATCTCAGGGAAGCGCTTCACGAGGCTCATTGCGAACTCGCGAAGAGGTCTGATCGAATCGTTGAGTTGGAGGCCCTGGTTCACCGGGACGAAGAAAACGGTGGAAAAATTGAAGAAGAGCCGGTTGCGGGGAAAGTGGCTCATTCAACGGGGAAAGGGCACCGCAGGAGAAGAGTTGAAGTCGATACTGATGCGAAGGATGCCCGGAAGGGTGAAGGAGCGTCGTCGGAGAAGGGCGAATCTAAAGGTAAGGAAAACGGGTGCTGCGTTGCGCTTACGATTCGCTACGATCAGAATTCGGCCGTGAACTACGAAGGTCGGGAAACGGTTTTGAATTTTATTCAAGGTGAGTTGGAGAAGAATCCAGTGACTCTCTTTTCGGTGGTGGCCTTGGCAAATGACTCACCGTTTGAGACCACGTCTCTGGACATTGCTTCAAATAGGGCCCGGTTTCTGGTCGACTATCTGGTCATTTCGGGGATTCCTGATGATGTCTTTGTAAGGGTTGAAGGCCATGTTTCCAATAGGAGCGGGGCGGAGGGCAGGTCGGCCCTGGTAAGTGTTGAGAGCAGGTGAAGCTACGCGTTTCTTAAACAGTTGACTCTCCCTGCCGATGCTGGCATGAGAAGTGAAATTCGCTTCGGTGAGAAAAAAGTTCATCTTTGATAGGATTGGTCTTTACGTTGAAGAATTAACTGTCGTAGACTTCGCCTGCCGGGCTGCGGAAGCCTGTCATTTTGTTGAAAATCTCCCCAATTACCCCATGAAAAATTTATTTATCGCCACCTTCGTTTTTCTGATCAGTTCCTCTTTTTTACAGGCACAGCAGCCGGTTCAACTTCAGGTCGGTGATGTCGACGTGAAGAAGATGGAGGTTGAGGCTCAGAAGACGCCGAACTTTCAGGCAGGGGATGTGAAAACGAAGAGTGTTCCCAATCCCCGTGATTGGCTTGAGGTGGAAGTTGAGTTCAGCGTGAAAGGGAATTCCGATCAGGTCGTCCCTGAATTGCTGTTTCGATACTACATCGGTTTCAAAGATCAGTCGGGTTCGGGACGCGTTCTCACGGGTGATATCAAGCACATCAATATCGTCCCGGGCGAAGAAACTTATTCTGCTGTTTATGTGGCGCCAAGCACACTGGGGGAGATCACTGGTGACTTCCGTAATTTTCGCGAGGGCGCAGTTGAGGCTGTTGGTCTTGAGATCTACTACAACGGAGTCATTGTGGGAGGAAAATCCACTGAGTCGGGCAGCCGCGCTAAATTTTGGCAGGCCCTGGGAACTCAGCCGGGTGTTCTTGGTAGGGACGAAACTCCGTTTGCACTTCTTTGGATTGACCGCTATGCGGAATCGGCTAAGAAGTGAGCAACTGATTTTGCAGTTTTAGTAACAGCCGTCACAACTCACGCTTTTTATCAGGAAAACCGACTATGGCAGACGACCGGATCATCACATTAAACGTTGGATCGCAGCAGATCACTGGTGCGATTTTTTCGAAGACCCCTGGAGGCGGGCTTCGTCTCGACCGCCTCGAAAGACGCGATTTTGTCGGCGACCCTGCTGACGCGGACGTTCGAAATTCGCAGGGGGCGGCGGCACTGAAGGAAATTGTGAGCAGCCTTAAGGTGAAGGGTGCCAGGACCACTTATGTGGTTTCCTCTTTTCCCGTTCTGATTAAGTTCGCGAGTCTTCCGGCGCTTGATGGCGAGCAGGTTGATCAAATTGTTGAGTTTGAGGCTCAGCAGCAGGTCCCTTATCCGATTAATGAAGTTGTCTGGGGATATCAGCTGATGGGCGATCCTGATGACATTGAGGTCGAGGTAGTTCTCGCCGCAGTGAAGTCGGATGAGTTGAACGAGATTGACGAGATGGTCAACGCCGCCGGCGTGACATCAATGGGGGCTGAGATTGCTCCGGTGGCGCTTTACAATGCTCTCAGGTTTAACTATTCGGATATGGAAGGGGCCTCGCTCCTCGTTGATATCGGCGCGCGAACAACTGACATGATTTTCATGGAGGAAGGGAAAGTGTTTGTGCGAACCGTGAAGATTGGCGGCGCTGACATTACCCGTGCGATATCAAAAGAATTCGGGACAGAATTTGGCGCGGCAGACCACCGGAAAGTGGTGGACGGCTTCGTGGCCCTTGGGGGCGCTTACGCCGATCATGAGGATCCTGAAATCGCGGGCATCTCCAAGGTGGTTCGAAATTCGCTGACACGTCTTCATTCAGAGATCATGCGGACGATTAATTTCTACCGCAGTCAGCAGGCCGGTTCAGCGCCGTCATTCGTGTTGTTATCGGGGGCCTCGGCAGGCCTTCCGTTTATTCGGGAATTTTTTGCTGAGAAGCTGAGTCTTCCTGTCGATCACTTTAACGCGTTTCGCAATGTCACGGTCGCGGGATCGGTTGATTCGGAAATGGTGACGACGAATGCTCATTCACTGGGAGAGCTGGTCGGGAGTGCTCTTGGTCAGGTAGGGGATGTGCCTGTCGATATTGAATTGATCCCGGAGTCAGTTCAGAAGGCAATTGATCTGAGAAAGCGGCAGCCGGCACTGATCGGGGCCGTGGCGGTGTTAGCCGTTTTTCTTGCTGCGCTGGGTTTCTATTTCACTAAAGCTTCTGAATTTGCTCTCGCCAAGGGAGATGATATCGAAGTCAAGGCTCGTGATCTGAAGAAATACAACGGCGAGATCGAAGATCTTAAATCTGAGATTGAGAAAATAGATGGACAGAAAAGTCCTTATGTCGAAGCCGTTAAACACCGTGTTTACTGGGTGCAGGTCTTCAATAAGCTGGCCGAGAAAATGGATGGCGACATCCTTTTTATGACGGTGCTGGAGCCTCTTGCCAATGGTGTTCCGGTGATTGCTGATCAAGCCTCTGATCTGCTTGCCGTATCTGGAAATGTGGATGCGACAATTGATTCATTTTCAATTGAAGGGCTCTGGCGTGAAAATGCGAGCGGTGGCTCCAAGGTTGTTACCGACTATTTCAATCGATTAAAAGCTGATTCCGAGGGTGAGGGGGCTAGTGGGTTCTTTGACCTGGAGGGGGTTGATATCGGTTCAATCATTGAGGTTGATGCTGGAACCGGCGACGATCGATTTGCTTATCCTTTTAAAATGGTGATCCCGCTTCCCGAGGAAAACAGGGTTAAATTCACCAAGTAGTGTTTATATATATGAATTATAAGGTTTGGTTAATAACATTTGGCGTCATTGCTGCACTTGTTGTTGGTGGTGCGGGATTCTATGCGTTCTCCGGTTACAGCAAGTATTCGGATGCCATGCAGGGCTGGGACGACAAAGTCGGCACCATTGAAAGTCTCGAAAGGAAGGTTCCGTATCCCAATAAGGATAACAGCGAAGCTCTGGAGGCGAAGGTCGGGGAATATGAAAAGTCGGTCGATGCACTTTTTCAAAGTCTGAACTCTTTTCAGCGTGAATTGAACACGACGCTTCTCAGTACTGAGTTTATTCAGATTGTGAAGTCAAAGGTTCAGGGGTTCCGGAAGTATGCCGGTGAAAATGGGCTTGAGATTGCGGAGGCCAGCGATTTCCAGTTAGGCTTCGATCTCTATAGCAATGTGATTCCGCCACAGGAGCTGGTCGCCATTCTCGACTATGAGTTGGAGGCGATTGATCACCTTCTCAAAAGTCTTGTTGATTGCGGGGTTTCCGACCTGCTCTCGTTTGAGAGGGATCGAATTCCCGGAGAGGATGGAGCATCCGGTGATTACGACAGCGGGGTGGTTCACAAGTACCCTGTTAGGATGAGATTCTCCGGAGGGCATAATGCGTTTCAGGATTTCGTGAACAAGTTGGCGAATGATAAAGAGTTTTTCTACACCGTTCGAGTTCTCAAGGTGAGAAACGATGAGACTGAAGGTCCGGCAAAGCTATCGGCAGCCGCGGTCAGCAGGGCTCCGCGATTTGAAAATCCGACGACTCAGGAAGTTGCCGGAAATGATCAGCTCCAGGAGTGGGGTTATCCGGATGTCAGCGCTTCAGAGTTAGCTGAACAGGCACGAGCCGCCGGATTTGTCGCCTCGAGTCAGGACGCGAGAGTGTTGATGGGGCAGGAAAATTTGAATGTTTTCATGGTGGTTGATATCGTCCGGTTTGTCAGTCCTGAAGAGGTCTCCGCCAATACAGCAAAGGAAAAGGAAACAAGGGGGAATAAGCGATGAAAGAAGCTTGGCATACATGGTTATTAATTGCGGTAGGGCTTATCGCCGGGGCTATCTCCGGATTGATGGCATTTAAAGCGATGGGATTCAGTGAACAATTCGTTCTCGTCCCGGGTTCTCCGAACGACGAGTTGCCTGCGACGGATGAAGCGCGGGCCGGGCTTGCCCGGCAGTTTGTTGAAAGTACGCAGGAGTGGAAAACTCCCGTTACTGGAAGTCCTCCGAAGTCGGTGCCTCTGTTTGTGTCGGTGCCTATCGTCGAGATTGACGGAAAACTCATCGACATGGGCAATCCTAATGATGAGATGATCAGGCCTCCTGTTTCCAACGCCTGGTTGTTGACGAATAATCTGGACTTTTTAAACTCAGGCGTTTTGTCGCAGGATCCAGATTCGGACGGTTTTTCAAATATTGCCGAGTGGCATGCAAAGACTGCGCCGAATGACTCGACTTCTCACCCTCCCTATGCAGAAAAGCTGGTCATGCATTCGCGCCAGCAGCAGGAGTACACGCTGCGCTTTTCCGCACGGCCTGATTCTGAGCGCTTTCAGATCATGAAGCTTCCTACGGCAAAGTACCCGGGAAGAGATAATTTCTACATGAAGGTTGGTGAGACCTCAAAAGACGAGCAATTCCGCCTGGAGTCATTTGAAGAGAAGACAGCTAAGAATAATGTCGGTATCGAAGCCGATGCGACCGAGTTAATCGTGACCTACCTTCCCGATGGTAAGACTTACAAGCTGGTCCGCAATGAGGATAAAGTGATCCCCACTTATTTTGCTGAAATGGAGTTCCTGCTCGATCCGGGCAATCGCTTTTACGTTAAAGAAGGGGATGCCTTCAATATCGTCATCGATCCGGAGACGAAATACCGGGTGGTGAAAGTAAATGAGGATTCCGCCACCGTCACTTATCAGACAGGCATTGAGCCTGAGCAGACAATAGAAATTAAGAAGAAGTAAGAGTTGACAGTAAACCGATATTCTGGTTTTCATGTCCGTTCTCTTGTTGGTTGTTCCATTAAACCGCTTGAGCCACACGAATTTATGAAGAAGACACTCATTGGTAAAGGGTTGGTAACCGTCCAGATCGTAGCTGGAGTTGCTGTAACCTTGATCTCTGTCACGATACCTGCCATTGCGGGGCCGACCGGTTACGGGAGTGGCGGAGGTGTGCCCTCTATCGCGACAAATTACGTTATCCGTCTCCAGGAGCGTGTGAAACAGGCGGATGAGGCAGCTCTGCGGGGCTCTCAGTTGATGGCTGATGGAGACTATCAGGGGGCAATTGACCAGTACCGCGCGGCACTCGACCTGCTTCCGGAAGCTCCCATGACCGAGCCTCGTCGCCGGGCATACATCAAGCAGTTTTCGCGTGCATCAGTGCTTCTGGCCCGCCAGCGTGCCGAGGAAGGACGTTATCCTGAATCAATCGCCCTCGTTGAAGAGGTTCTTCAGCCAAGCGTTGATCCTGATAATATTGATGCGAAGCGTCTTCTTGAGCAGCTCAATGATCCTGATTATTATTCTCCAGCCTTGACGCCGGGTCACCTTGAGCGTGTCCGCCGCGTCAAACTCGCTTTGAAGACAGCTCAGGGGTATGTCGATCTCGGTGACTACGACCGTGCTGATCGTGAATACAACAAGGCATTAAATGATGATCCTTACAACTCCGCGGCAAGACGTGGAATGGAGCAGAATGAGCGTCATAAAATGGATTATTATGATGCGGCCCGGGACCACACTCGTGCAAAAATGCTGCGCCAGGTTGCGGAAGGTTGGGAGATGCCCGTTCCGGCAGCGATAGATAGTGGTGATCTGATTGAGATTCCGACTGACACAGCGACTGGTGAGATTCGCCGGATTGAGGATAAGCTCAAGTCGATCATTATCCCCAGTATCGAATTTGTTGATACGCCTCTGAAGGATGCGCTTGATTTCCTTCAGGCCCGCTCTGTGGAGCTTGATATTAATGAGTCAAACCCTGCCCGGAAAGGGATTAATATTGTCCTGGACTCCGGAGTCCTGAGTGGCGGTGGTGGAGCGGCACCGGCGGCACCATCCGGTGATGACGAGTTTGGATTCTCCGGTGGCGGAGGTGGCGGCGGGCTGAGTTCCGGTGGCGGAGTCGGCGATACGCGGATCACTCTTCGTCTGGGTAATGTCCCGCTTGCGGAAGCACTTCGCTACACCACCTCTCTTGCGCAGCTTAAGTATAAGGTTGAGCAGCAAGCCGTTCTGGTTGTGCCGCTTTCAACTCCTGATGCTGATTTGTTTACGGTGAATTATACGGTTCCTCCGACCTTTCTCTCGATGGGGCAGGGCGGCGGTGGCGGCGGCGGTGGCGCTTCTGCTGATCCCTTTGCTGATCCTATTGAGGCAGGGGGCGGCGGAATTCCCAATCTCCGTAAGTCAGCGAAAGAGATTCTTGAATCGGCAGGGATTACTTTCACGACTGGTGCGAGTGCGATTTACACGGCGGCAACTTCACAGTTGATCGTGCGTAACACACAGGATCAGCTTGAGCTCACAGAGGCTTACATTGAATCCTTGAGAACTGGTGTGGAAAAGCAGATTTATATCACCTCCCGCTTTGTTGAGATTGCAGAAGAGGAGAATGAAGAGCTCGGATTTGACTGGCTTCTCGGGCCGTTCAATTTGGGGAGCAGTCCGCGCGTTTTTGCTGGAGGTGGAACCGCTGGTAATACAGTTAATCCATCAGGTTCATCGGATTTCACTTTCGTGAATCCCGGCACACAGCTTCCTGTTGGTTCTAATTCACTAACAAATGGACTCCGTTCCGGGTCTCAAGGAATTGATGGGAACTCAATCGATGCGCTTATTGCTGAAGCCGCCGGTGGTGGCAATACCGCCTCTTCCACCGCTCCTGCGGTCTTCGGGATTGCCGGTGTCTTTACTGATCCTCAGTTTCAGCTGATGATTCGTGCGCTCAATCAGCGTAAGGGGGTGGATCTTCTCTCTGCTCCGTCGGTGATGGCGCGAAGTGGTCAGCGTGCTAAGATTGAAGTGATCCGCGAGTTTATCTATCCTACCGAGTATGATCCACCGGAGATTCCAAACCAGTTCGAGACACTTGGTGGTGGCGGATTCCCTGTTACTCCCTCAACGCCTACTGCGTTCGAGACAAGAAATACCGGTGTCACTCTGGAAGTTGATCCTGTTCTTGGTGCCGATGAGTTCACGATTGATCTCAACCTCGCACCCGAAGTGGTTGAATTTGACGGATTCATTAACTATGGCAGTCCGATTCAAACCACTGCTGTTAATGCTCTCGGTTTTAACGAGACGGTAACGATTACGGAGAACCGGATTGAGATGCCGATCTTCAATACTCGTAAGGTCACCACGCAAGTCACGATTTGGGATGGTCAGACTGTTGCTCTTGGTGGACTGATCCGTGAGGACATCCAGGACGTCGAAGATAAGGTCCCTTTCCTTGGAGATCTTCCTGCCATTGGACGCCTGTTCCGCTCAAGTGTTGAACTTCACTTGAAGCGAAACCTCACTATTTTTGTGAAGGCGCAGTTGATGGATCCTGCGGGAATGCCAATTCACGGACGTCTTGAAGATGAGCCTCTTCCCGAGCCGGTTCCAAGGCCTCCTATTACTACTCCCACTACTTTCGCGCCGGGACCAATCCCTTACCAGAAGTAAGGGGAGGGTCATTTGCAGGCATGAGACGGGCGCAGTATATATGCTGCGCCTTTTTCTTTTACCGGGTGATCTCATGATTGTTATCGCTATCACCGGGGGCGTTGCTTGCGGCAAAAGTCTCGTCGCGAAAAAGTTGAGGCAGGGCCTGTCACTGCCATTCTTTAGCAGCGATGATTGTGTCGCTGGATTGCTCCGGAGGGAGCCGCTACAAAATGAGATCCTGAAGCTCCTCGGAGAGACCGGGTGTCGTTCAGCGGAAGTGTTCGACAAAAAGGTGATTCGTAAACACGCGTTTGAAAATTCTGATTTTCGTGAGAAGCTTGAGATGCTGTTGCACCCTCTGGTGCTTGATGAGGCAGTCGAATTTCTGGAGGAGGAGAAAGATCGAGCTAAGATATCGCTCGTTGAAGTTCCACTTCTCTATGAAGTCGAATTTCCTTTGAAACGAAATATTGACCTCGTCGTTGCTGCCTCTCCTTTGACTCAGCTGGCTCGACTCACAGTAGATCGCGGGTTGGATGAACAACTGGCAAAACAGATACTCAATGCTCAACTTTTGATAGACGAAAAAATTCGCCGCGCGGACGTGGTCGTTTGGAACGATGGTTCGCTCGAGTCTCTGAACAGTCAGGTCACGCATCTCGCGGACCGTTGCTCCCTTTTATTTAATGACAGATAACGTAGTTGCCAATTCTGATTCAGTGGAATCAGACGAAGTGAAGAAGAAGCCTGAAGTGGTTGTCCCGGAAAGGATTGTCATTAATGAGTTTCAGCAGAAGTCTCTCAATGATCTTCATAGCGCCGCTCAGGAAGCAAATCTCCGGGTTGCCGGGGTTCGTTCGAAGCACCAACTCGTTTTCGAACTCTTAAAGTTTTATGGCGAACGTGGAACGGTCATGGAAGCCAGCGGGTTCCTCGATTATTCCGGTGACAGCTTCGGCTTCCTGCGCTGGCCTGATTTCAGTTTCGCTTCAAATGCAGACGACGTTTACGTTCCTGCTTCTTTTATCAAAAAGCACGACCTGAGGGTAGGGCAGGAGTTGACCTGTGTGGTGAGGGCACCGCGTGACCGGGAAAAATTTCTCTCTGTTGAGGCGATCATTTCTATCGAAGGAATCGCTCTGGAGGACTGGGATGAACCTGACGGGTTTGATCATCTTACGGCACTCTTTCCGGATGACCGTCTCATTCTGGAGATCATGGATACTCCATCGGTACCTTCGAGGGTAATTGACTTGATTGCCCCGCTTGGAAAAGGTCAGAGGGGGTTGATTGTCGCTCCTCCCCGGGGTGGTAAAACAATTCTGCTGAAGAATATCGCGGTTTCGATTCACAAGAACAATCCTGAGGCCGAGTTGATTGTGTTGCTTCTTGATGAGAGGCCTGAAGAAGTCACTGACTTCAAAGAAACAGTTAACGCTTCGGTTTACAGTTCGACTTTTGACGAGTCGTCAAAACGACATGTGGAAGTGGCTGACATGGTTCTGAATCGGGCGAAGCGCATCGTGGAAACAGGCAAAGATGTCGTTATCCTGCTCGATAGTCTGACCCGGCTTGCCCGCGCTCACAACTCCGCTAATCAGTCCGGTGGTGGCGGCGGCGGTGGCCGGAACAAGAGAGGAGGCGGCGGCGGTGGTCCTATCGGAAGTGGTGGTATCTCACCGAAAGCATTGGAGCGTTCGAGGCGATTCTTTGGAGCTGCGAGAAATGTCGAAGAGGGAGGAAGTCTCACGATTCTGGCTACTTGCCTGATCGAAACTGACAGCAGGATGGATGATGTCATTTTTGAGGAGTTCAAAGGAACTGGAAACATGGAGATCACCCTGGATCGCGAAATGGCCGAATCCCGGATTTTCCCTGCGATCCATCTTCTCAAGAGCGGCACACGGAAAGACGATCTTCTTTATCATCCGGAGGAGTATCAGCGAATTAGCAGTCTGAGAAAGCAGATGGCTCAGCGTCCTGCGCCAGAGGCGATGGAGGTTCTCTTGAAGCTGGTTAAATCAACCAGTTCAAATGCAGAGCTCCTGCTTCGTGGCATTCAGTAAGTCTAGTCAGTGATGAGTTCTTCCAACCTGGATAGGTTTGATGCGTTCCCTGAACGTTACATCGAGACGCAGGAAGAGTTTGAAGCCTATGCGGACGAAGTCGTCGCGCGCGGTGATTTTACCGCCTGTTCGATTGATACAGAGGCGGATAGCATGCATTCCTATGAAACGAAGCTTTGTCTCATTCAGTTTTCGACGCCCAGAGAGCTGGCTATCATCGACCCCCTTGCGATAGGCATTGAGGGGCTGAAGAGGTTTTCCACATTTATTGACCAGTTTGAGAAGGTCTGGATGCATGGGGCTGACTATGACATATCAATGTTCAGCATGACCTTTGACTGGGCGCCTCATTGCATATTCGATACGCAAATTGCAGCGAGACTGCTGGGCGAAACGAAGTTTGGCTTGGCAAACCTTCTCGAGAGTGAGTACGGCGTGAAGCTATCTAAGCAGTCTCAGAAGGCTGATTGGAGCCGTCGCCCTCTGAGTGAAAAAATGCTCGCCTATGCATTTAACGATGTCCGCTACCTCCTTGACCTTGGAGAGCGATTTGAACAGCGTCTTCATGAAGCAGGGCGATATGATTGGTTTATCCAGACGTGCGATGCGGCAAGAGATTCGGTTCTGGAGCGAGGTGGGAAGAGTCAGAAGGATACCTGGAGAATTTCGGGATGGGGAAAGCTGTCTCCGCGTGGATTAAACTACCTGAAGTTTTTCTGGGAGTGGCGGGATGAAGAGTGCCGAATGCTGGACCGCCCTGCTTTTAAGTTTTTGGGAAACAATGAGATGTTCCGAATGGTCGGGGATCTTGATGAGGGGCGTGGATTACGTCCGCCTCACTACTTGAAGCGACCGTCGTTGGCGCGGCTAAATGAATATATTCAGCGTGCTGATGAAGTGCCTGAATCGGATTTTCCGAGCAAGCGAGTGAAATCGACGGGTCCTAGGCTCGACATCAATGAGAAACGGTTTGATGTGATTCGCGGTATTCGTAACCGCAAAGCGGAAGAGCTGGGGGTCGAGAGCACCACGATTGCGACGCGAAGCGTGATGGAGCGAATGTCGGCGACCAATCTTGAAGTTGAGGAGCGTCTTGAAGGGCTATTGCCCTGGCAACGCGAAGTGCTCGCTGAGGCGATCGACTAGAGTGAGGGGCCCGGGGTTCTATTGTGGAAAACAAAAACGCCCCTCATGAGAATTAGTATTCCCGTGAGAGGCGTGATTCTTTATTTCGGTATGGGAATACCTAGCGGGTCGTCATTTTGTCTTTTTCAAGCTTAAGGCCCATCTTCCGGTAGAGGGTTGCGATACTGACTCCGAGCATGCTTGCCGCTTTCTCACGTGAGCCGCCGTTGTATTTCAATGTCTCACGAATGAAAAGCTTCTCCTGCTTTCTGACGTAGTCTGAAAGACCTGTTCCGATGGGGAGGTGATGAGTTGTTTTTTCATCTTCATCGGTGATTTCGACTTTTTGAGTGACTTTGGGAGGAAGGTCGACCGGGCGAATGCGACCGGCTTCGGCGAAGGCGCATGCGCGTTCAATCGCATTCTGGAGTTCCCCGACGTTGCCCGGCCAACTGTAGCCTTCGAGAAGGCGCTTCGCGTACTTATCAATTTCCGGTTTTGCTGTTCCGGTTCGCTCAGAACGCTGTTTTAGAAAGTGATTGGCGAGTGGCTCAATGTCTTCGATCCGGCTTCTCAATGGTGGAACATCGATGGGAATAATCGAGATCTTGTAAAATAGGTCTTCCCGGAAGTTCCCGGCTTCGATGAGATCCTGAAGTGGCTTGGCAGATGAAGCGATGAATCTGACGTCCATGTGACCCGGAAGGTCGCTCATCATGCGGCGTGTGTTTACTTCTTCAAGGTAGCTGTCGAGCTGAGATTGAAGTCGCAGTGGTAAGACGTGGATCTCTTCGAGCAGGACAGTGCCGCCGGCGGCACGGGAGAAGATTGTTTCACCGCGGCTTGAGGGAGAGCCGAAGAGCTCGCTCTCAAGAAGTTCTTCCGGTAGCGCTGAGCACTGAAGCACTTTAAATGGCGCCTCTTTTCGATTGCTGGCGTTGTGGAGGCTTCTGGCAACCATCTGCTTTCCTGAGCCGAACTCACCTTCGAGCAGGACAGGGGAGTCGTTGTCGGCAATTTTCTCAATGACTTCAAGAATCTCTTTTACCTTGGGGCTCTCTCCTATCATCCCGATAGAAGGCATCGAGATAGCCGCTGATTGAAAGCCTTCCGTCTTAGTTGATGCCGGCTTGCTGGTTTGCTGAAGTCCCAGTTGGACAGTTCGCTGCAGATCGGCAAGTTCAAATGGCTTCGTCAGGTAATCAAAGGCTCCGAGGCGCATGGCCTGTACCGCTGTCTCAACCGATCCGTTTCCGGTGACCATGATCACCTGTGTTTTCGGATAGTTTTCTTCCGAGTAACGGATGATATCGAGCCCGTTCATGTCACCGATGAGGAGATCGACGATCATGAGGTCCGGTTGCTCGGTATCGAGAGCCTTAATCCCGTCCCGTCCCGTTTGGACGGCGGTGACGTCGTGTCCCTGCTGGCGGCATGACTTGGCCATGAGGTTTAGAATCGCGGCTTCGTCGTCGATAATGAGAATGTTTGCCATGGTCGGATGAGTTGTAGTGGGCAGATAGGTTAGTTAAGCAACTCAAATACTACGGATATCTTAAGTATTGCAACAAAAAACTCTCATAAATGAAAATCTCAATTCTCAGAGCGGGTCCCGATTCAGTGGGTTGAAGGGTCGAAAATCGCCGTTTTTGCTGGATCCGGACCGTAGAAAGCTCGTCATTGAGAGAATTCAAAATTGGCTTAGATTGTTTAAGTAAATTTTTTTCTAAGAACTCTTTTTCCGGAGCGTTCAAGACTGCGTAGCCATCGCGTCTATGTCCGCCCTTTTCATACAACCCATGGAGGTTTCTCCCCGAGAACTAGTCGAGTCCGCCCAGGCGGACTTCGAAGGGCCATTGACTGGCTATGCGGCAGGGTTGCTTGGCGGAGACTGGGAGCGTGCTCGCGACGTGGTCCAGGATACTTTCATCAAGCTTCACCGTCAGGATCCCGAGATGATTCGGGGTAAACTGAAAAGCTGGCTTTACACCGTTTGTCGTAACCGTTCAATCGATGTGCTCCGCAAGGAGAACCCGATGCTCACGTCTTCGGGCGAAGCTTTCGAAAAGATGGAGAATGCATCTCCTGACCCGTCGAATGCGATGCAGCAGAAGGAGAGCTTTGAAGAAGTTCTCCGCTATCTGGAAAAGCTTCCTGAGAATCAGCGGGAAGTCATTCGCCTGAAGTTTCAGGGCGATTTGAGCTACAAGGAAATTTCCGATGTTACCGGACTCAGCGTAAGCAATGTCGGTTTTCTCATCCATACGGGTATTAAGCGTCTGAGAACGTTAATGGGCGTAGATCTTTCTTCCTGACTTTTTAAATCTTTACACTTCATAAACTGCCAACCTGTCCTGCTAAATCATGAACCGTGAACCAGTCAATTCTGACGATCCCCAACTTACCGCATATGCCCTCGGGGAAATGTCGTCATCTGAGCGCATTGAGTTTGAGTCGAAACTGGAGGCTTCTCCGCTGGCGGCAAAAGAACTTGAGTCGATGGAGGAAATAATGGGCCTTCTTTCGAAAGGATTGAAGAGTGAGTGGTGCAGCGAGATGAACGAACCGAATCTTGAGGCGCTCCCGTCAGTAGTGGATGAGAAAGTGATTGCACCGGTGCAATTCAATCAGGCAGCGTCGTTCAAGCAGGGGCGATCAGCGCTCATTTGTATGGCCGCCGCGGTAGCAGCAATGGTTTTGGTGGGTGCCGCGATGTTTAATCAAGCGGGTAAGGTAAGTGTGGCCGGCCTTGATGGCGGCGAAGTGAATACCGCTCCCGGCAGTGTGGTCAGCCCAGTTGCTCTCGCGAGCGTAGAGAACAATGTGCATGTTCCGCAGCTTTTTCTCGCAGAGGAGATTGATGACGTGGCGAGCTTGGATTTGGTCGACGCACTGGATGAGTTATCCCGCCCTGTCGATGCCAGTTATTTGGACTCTAATGCAATGATTCCTGCTTCTCACAGCGGCTCTGCGGTTAACGTATCGAATGGAGTGGCTCAGGAAAACTCCCGTTTTGACCGGGTCGATTCCTATCTTCCTCCTGTGGAAAATGGAGTTGTCCGCTATGGTGTTGAAACCGGATTGATTGAAGGGCGCATGAGGAACAAGGTGTCGCCAGCTGAAGGATCCTCACGTGTTTTTGTCCGTGGATATGTTTCTCTGGACGGTGGGGAGACGGTTCAGACTGAATCGCCGGGACGTGTTCTTGCCGGTTTCAGACCGATTTCAATGAGTGGGAATCCAGTGATGGATTCTGAGAAGGATCTCGAGCTCATCTATGATTTTCAGGCGGTGCAGCGTGACCTCAGTGATTTTGTTCACGGTCTTCCCGAAGACTCCGAGGCGCGTGCTGAGCTTGCCGGGTTGCTCGAGCGAAACCAGGCAGCGATCGCCGAGTTGAAGCTTGAGTTTTCGAGATAGAATTTGCGGAAGGACATTGTCCGACCGTGGACGTAAACCTGTGGAGCCAGGCGGAGAAATCCGCCTGGCTCTTTTCTTTGTGATCCTCTCGAAATTTTGTTCGTCGAGGTTGAAAAACTCCAGAGCTTGATGATGTTTGCTCACTCGTTATCCGCTTATTCCCTTGAACCATTCTTCTTTAGAAAGTCGTTCCCGTTTTGACGGGGATGGCCCCGACACCGCCGGTATTCTGGGAAAAATTGCGCTCAGCGAAGCCCCATTCTGTGGCGATATATTTTCCCGTGACTCACTGAACCGTGCGAGATGGCTTGTCGATTCCGGCCTCGTCAGGCTTGTGACGGCAAATATTCAGGGCAATTTTGCGGGGATCTTTGGTCAGGTTACCCCGGAGAAAGGGGAAGTCGCCGCAGAGGTCAGTATCGTCATTCATCGTACCGGAGAGGGGCAGTGGAAGGTCGACGGACGCAGCGATGCAGATGTGTCTCCGAACAATGAACATGTCGCTGCTTTGCTGATGGCGGCGATGATTGAGAAAGGGGCTGTCTCGGACAACGAATTCGGGATGGGGGCTTTAACCACGCGAGTTGAACTGTTTGCCACAGATGTTCGTGCGGGAATTCTTCACTGGGATGATTCGGATGCCCGGGCTGTTCTTGAAAGGATGCCGCTGGCCCGTGTGACGGGAGAGGACCCGAGAGTGGAAACCAAACTTCGTGAGATGGGGTTGAAGCGCCTCGTCGAATTGTATCCCTGGGACGAGATTGAGGCTGAATGCCGGCAGTGTTATGCCTACTCCGCGATACGACGTGGAATGCAGGAAGTGTTCTGGGCTGACTTTTTGACTAACCGGAAACAGGAGTTTGTCGATTTAGACTGTGAAATTGTGATCGATGAAGGATTCGGACTTCAAGTGGTCGAGCCACTTGATTTCTACGGGGAGATCAAAGAGGAGCGGGAGGATGTCGATTGGTTTGGGTTTGAGTATGGCATGCAGGTTAATGGAGAGCGGGTAAATCTGCTCCCCTACCTGGTTCGCTATCTGGAAAGTCGTCCTTCGAATGATTCACTCGCGGTGCTGGATGATTGGCCGGCGAGGAAGAAGATACCCATTCCTGCCGGCGACACAGGAAAATTTGTCGCGTTCCCGGCGGCTCGTTTGAAATCGATCTTCGGGACCCTGACAGAACTTTTTGATCGCGATACCATCGAGGAGGATGGAACGATCAAGCTGCACAAAATTCGAGCAGCACAGGTTGCCGGGGCAAAGGGAGAGCATGCCATTGTAAAGAAGGCTCCGAAGCGAATTCTCGCTCAGGCAGAGGACCTTGAGTCGTTGAAGCCGAAAGAGGCCCTCGATGCACCGCAGGGCTTTCTTGCGACGCTGAGGCCTTATCAGCAGGATGGGTTCGAGTGGCTCCAGTTTCTTCGCGAACAGAAGATGGGAGGGATTCTTGCTGACGATATGGGGTTGGGGAAAACAATCCAGACCCTGTGTCATTTGCATCACGAGAAGGCATCCGGTCGCTCGGACCTTCCTAATTTGATTCTGGCTCCTAAGAGCGTTGTTCCGAACTGGGAGAAGGAGGCAAAGAAATTCGCTCCTTCTCTGAAGGTAATCGCCTTGCAGGGATCCAACCGGAAGAAATACTACTCTGTCCTGCAGCACTGTGATCTTGTCGTGACTTCCTATCCGGTATTATTGAGGGATGCTGAAGAGTTGTTAAATCAGCCGTTCCACTACGTCGTTCTTGATGAGGCTCATACGATTAAGAACACTTCATCTCAGGTAACGAAGGTTGCCTACAAGATTGATGCCCGTCATCGGCTATGTCTTTCAGGAACGCCGATCGAGAATCATCTTGGAGAACTGTGGTCACAATTTCATTTTCTCATGCCCGGATTTCTTGGCAGCGAGGAAAGTTTTAATCGATGTTTCCGGGCCCCAATTGAGAATGATCGGGATGAAGGTTTACGAAAGAGGCTCTCCGAGCGGGTTGCTCCTCTCATGCTTCGGCGGACCAAGTTGCTCGTGGCAAAGGATCTTCCTCCGAAAAGTGAGATTGTTCGCTCGCTGGAACTTCTTCCGAAGCAGGTTGAGCTATACGAGGCGGTCCGAGCGGCTGTGAGCCGTGAAGTGCACGAAGAAATCGAGCGGCTCGGAGTCGAGCGTTCGAGGCTCCTTGTCCTCGAAGCGCTCATGAAGCTTCGTCAGGTCTGCAATCATCCGCAGCTGCTCAATCTTCCATCCGCTCAGAAAGTGAAAAGCTCGGCAAAAATGGAGCTGCTCATGGATATGCTTCCTTCGATGGTCCGGGAGGGGCGGAGGATTCTTATCTTTTCCCAGTTTACGGGAATGCTTTCGATTATCGAGAAGGCGCTGCAAAAAGAGCAGATTCGTTACCTTCTGCTGACGGGGCAATCCAAGGACCGGGGGCAACTTTGCGATGACTTTCAAGCGGGGAAAGCACCGGTTTTTCTGATTAGTCTCAGGGCAGGGGGAACAGGGTTGAATCTCACTCTTGCAGACACAGTGATCCATTTTGACCCGTGGTGGAATCCCGCTTTGGAAGCTCAGGCAACCGACCGTGCGTATCGCATCGGCCAGAAGAATCCCGTCTTTGTTTACAAGCTGATTACGACGGGGACGATCGAGGAGAAAATCCTCATGCTACAGCAGAAGAAACGTGCCCTGTTTGAGGGGATTCTGGAAGGAACCCCTCAGAAGTTGACCTTTTCAGACGGTGAGCTGGATGACCTTCTCGCGCCAATGAAATAGGGCGTCATTGGTAAACGAGGCCGGGAATCTTGCCGTGAGCAATGAGTCGGCCACGATCCGGTTCCAGTTCGAAAATATCCACCCCATTGCCGAGCAGTCCTTTCGAACTTTTCCCACGTGCACCGAAAACATAGTGCTTGTCGGCATTCGCGTCGTATCCCAGATAGAGCATCACATGAGAAACGCGATGGCCGGATTTCCAGGTGCCTCCCCAAAAGATAAGGTCTCCCGGGGCCAGTTTTTTAAACATCTTATCGGCTGCCGATTTTCCGTAAACATCGTCGAGAAGTTTTTGTTTCTTCAGCCAGTAGTATTGGTCATATGAGGTTCTCGGGACGTCGTCGACTCCAATCTTCGAGAGAAGGTATTGCATGGCTCCTGAGCAATCGAGTCCTCCGGATTTCGGATCATCGGCGCCAAACTTGTAGGTTAATCCACGATCGGCGAGACGGTGGGCTTCTTCGCGAAGTCTGGCAAGGCTCGGCGCGTCGGGGTCAGGCAGTTGAAGTCCTTCAGACTTCTCCTCTTCCTTTTCGTTTGTTTCGACGACCGTTTCCGGCGGAAGATCGATCTCCGGAACACTGCCCTCCGGAAACAGAGCGGAAGAGGGCTCCGGAATCGGAGGGGGCGGGATCGTCAGTTTAACGGTTTGCGTGTGAACACGGGTTTCGCCGGGATTTACGTTCTGCTTGATGGGCACGATCGGCCGAATCGAGCGGAACGTTCGCTCTTTAGGAGCGGCATGACCATTCGATAGAAAGGCGACCGCTGAGATAACCATGAAACAGAAAACGGCATTTCGGGAGTACATTTGTTAATTTATCCCAATAATTTGGAAAAATTAACTAAAAATTTCAAATTTTTCGATTTATTTTAAAAACTCAGGCGACCTGCTGAGTTGTCCAGCCACGAAGCAGATAAATGTGCGTCCGAATGAGACTCTTCGCCTGACGGCGTACAAGAGGGCTCGGGTCATGGCGTCGTGGCCATTGTTCCCGAATAATCTGTCGTGCAATTTCGCTCATGCTCTGGCTACTGTCTCTGCTCCTATGTTGTCTTGTTGTTCCCGGCTGCTACGTGACGAAGCGCCTGGAATTCAAAAGGAGGCATAGGAAAATCACGTCATTCTGTTTGAGATGCTACGGGGGAGACGCACGAGTTTTTGACTCTATTCAAGAAATTCAGAATAATTCAGGCAGCGCGGCGTCCCCCGAATTCATCCATTCCATTCCATTCAGTGTCGAGTTGCTCACTTAATGTTTGCTTTGCACGATGAATCAGGACCCAGAGATTGGCTTTTGAGATGCGAAGCTCATCGGTGATTTCATCGGTGGAAAGTCCCTGAAGTTCGCGCATTTCGTAAGCTCGCCCCATTTTCTCAGGGAGAGCGGTAACGGCTTTCTCGAGGTCCTCAAGAAACTCATGCTTTTCAGTTTCCGCCTCAGGGCGGTTTGTCAGGCTGAGATCGGGCTGCTGATCGATCCAGGAGAACGTCTCGTTTTCATCGCGGGATGCAGCATCGAGATCTGTCGTGAGAACAGACGGACGGCGACCTGTTTTGCGATAATGATCGATGATTTTATTTCGAAGAATTCCAGTGAGCCAGGTACGCTCATTGCAGTCTCCGCGGAAAGATTCTCTCGCGTTCCAACCTGAGAGGAAAGTGTCCTGGACAAGGTCTTCAGCGGTTCCGTAGTCCGAAATTCGCTGGAGCGCGAAACGGATGAGGTAGTCACGGTAGGAAAGATTCCAGTTTTCAGGATTGATCGATTGAGAGTTCATGGTGATCTATAATTTAGTGGTGATACTTACAGAAAGGTCTGTCTGTAGTTTTGTTCAAAAAAAAGGAAATTATTATGAAACCAGCTCCATTGCAGCTTCTCTGGCAACGTCGACCGGCCATAGTTCTTTAAGATTCTGGCATTCAGTGGTCGCTCCTGAATAGAGAAGAAAGATTCGGTCACCGAAAGTGTCGGCGGTTTTGCGGTCATTGGTGTGCTGGAAGCATACCTCCCGCAGAAAATCACGAATGGAGGCTTTGTGTCCCTGAATCTGTTCAATGATTCCGCCGCATGAGGCGCCGGAAACAGCACTGGTATTGGAGTAGGGGCAGCCGCGAAACTCGCTTTGCTCCATGAAGGATTTGAGCTGGTCAAAATAGGTTGAGATTTTCTCAGCAGGCAGAGCGTCACTTTCAAGCATTTCGGCACGACTCATTTTCGAGCGATCATGCACATCCGAAAGCCACGCTTCACAAAGGGCTTCCTTGGAGGGGTAGTGTTGATAAAAGCTGGCTTTTGCGGTTTCAGCTTTGGCGATGATTTCGTTTATGCCTACCTCGGAGTAACCGTGGCGGAAAAACAGTTTCCCGGCGGTTTCGAGGATTCGTTCTTTGGCGTTTGCTTTTCTCATCTCGAATTAATATAAACAGACAGAACGGTCTGTAAAGAATATTTTCAGGGAATTTGGAAATCTCTCCAATCTTATGGGGTGTTCAGTCGAACCTGAAGGAGACGACGCTTTTCGAGGTCCTGAGGTAAATGTCTTTTCCAACCGTGGCGGGGGAAGCGCAATAGAGTGCCCCCACTTTCACTCTGCCCAGAGACTGGTATGACTCGGGGGAGGCTTTGATGAGGTGGGCAAATCCGCCTTTGTTTTCGTAGATGACGAGCTTTCCGTCGGCAAGGATCGGAGAAGAGAGCGAGGATTGAGCCTCCCGCTCCCATTGAATCTCCCCGGTGCCCAGATCAAGGCAGAGGTGTCTTTCGCTTCCCATGTAGTAGACGTAGCCTTCGAAAATAATCGGACTGGATCCATATCGGCGTGCCAGAAACTGATGAGACCATTTTTCTTCGGGGCCGTTTGCGTTGAGGTGGTAGGCGATCAGGTTCTTTTGATTGTCTTTGCTGCTGATAATAACATCGTCGCCGGAGACAACCGGTGTTCCGTCACCTCCACCTTGGGCTTTCCAAACCGTCGCGCCCGTTCCTCTGTCGATTCCAAAGAGGGCCTTGGAGGTGTTACAGAGGATAAGATCTTTCCAGGTAGCCGGTGAAGAATTGGCGCCGGTGACTTCCGCGTTCCTCCATTGCTCCTCGCCGGTATTCAGATCGAAGGCGGTAAGAAAGTTTTGTTGAAGGTAGACCGAATCGCCGTGAACGAGAGGAGATGATGCAGGGCCTTTTTTCCCGCTCAGTGGAGCGCGCCAGATTTCTTCACCGCTTTCGGCATCAACACAGTAGAGGTGTTCGCTCAGTGCGGCGAACACCAACCCATGGGAAACGGCCGGGGTGCTGGAAGAGCTTCGCCCGCTCGGAATACCGGGTTGACGGAACTCCCAGAGAACTTCTCCGGTTCCTGAATCGAGGCAAAGAATGATGTCGTCGGCCTTTTTAACCGTTGCGGGGACCGCTTTAAGGACCTGTTCACGGATTGCCGGATCGAAATTTTGTGCGTCGATCCAGGCTTCGAGTTCGCTTTGGTTCTTAAAGGTTTGTTTCGAAGCTCCAAGAAGATTGTCGTAGACGTTCAGGGGAACGGCCGCTTTTCCTTTCTTGAAGCGACTGATGATCCAGCTGCCTAGACTGAGCTGCGTCTTGGGTTCAATGTTTTCTTTGACCCAGTTTTCGGCCCATTCGTCAAGGGCGGCGCCACGGAGGCGCCGGCTTAAACTGAGACGATCGTTCTCCATTTTCCTCCTGATTTCTTCAGGAATGCTGTTTAACCCGCGGTATCCAAGGGTTGCAAGAACATCACGGTCGATCTTTCTGGTATCGGTGGGCTCATCGCGATGCCAGACCACGGAGAGGTAGACTTTTCCATCCGCTATCGAAATGCTGCCGTGGCCACCATAGTGGTCGCTTGGGATCTCAAGCGACTCCCAGCGCCTGGTGGGTTCGTAGCCTTCAGGCAGCAGCTCGGGCAGGTCCGAATCGGCAGCGGCGATTCCGTTGCGATCAGGCCCCCGCCACTGAGGCCAGTCCGCCCGTGCGGTTGACGCCGAGAAGATGAGAAGAAGAGACAGCAAAGATTTCATGGAAGAACTTTCAAGTGAATGGCACAGTTTAGCGGGTTCCGGTGAACTCACACTGGCGTTATGATGTCTCTGAATTGGTAGCATCTGCCCGGTTCCGGAGTTGATTGGCGAATAGAAAGAAAGGTGTGAATAGAAAACCGAAGATCGTCTACATCACGGCCGGAGCCGGTGGAATGTATTGTGGCAGCTGCATCAGGGACAACGCCCTTGTTTCAGGGCTTGAAGAGATGGGGTGGGATGTCCTTCTGCTTCCGCTCTATACTCCGATCAGGGTCGATGAAGAGGACCATTCGATGGATCAGGTATTCTTCGGCGGGATTAATGTTTACCTTCAGCAGAAGATTCCATTCTTTCGCTATCTGCCGGCATTCCTTGACCGCTGGCTGGATAATCCAAAGTTGATTCGGCGGGTCGCTTCAAGAGCGATGTCTGTCAGTGCCGCAGACCTTGGTGAGATGACGCTTTCGATGGTGAAAGGCGAGAATGGTTTTCAGCGCAAGGAAGTGGCCCGGCTCGTTCACTGGCTCAAAGAGATGGTGAAGCCGGATTTGATCTGCCTGACGAACCTTCTCGTGGGTGGATGTATCCCTGCGCTGAAGCGGGAATTAAATGTGCCAGTGTTAGTGACGATACAGGGGGATGATGTTTTTCTGGATGAACTGCAGTCACCGTGGAAAGAGAAAGTTCTCGTTGAAATGCAATCGCTCGCACAGATGGCGGATGGGTTTTTGACTTTCTCCGCTTTCTATCGTGATCTCATGGCCCGGAAGTTGAATGTTGAACCGGAGAAGTTTCATCTCACCCCGCTGGGAGTTCATGTTGAGGAGTTTGATCCGGCTGCCCGGCACAATTTGAATCGAGAGGACGAACATGTCATTGGCTATTTCGCCCGGCTTTCCCCCGAAAAGGGATTCGACCTTCTCATTGATGCCTTTGTCGAGCTGGCTTCCGCGTTGCCTCAAGCGCGGCTCAAGGTAGCAGGATGGTTGGCGGAGAAGGATCAGGAATTCTATGCCGCGCAGATTTTGAAGATCCATGAAGCCGGTCTCGCAGATCGGTTCGAGCATGTGGAGGCTCCGGACGTAGCGGCTAAATTGAAATTTTTCAGCGAGGTGGATCTTTTCAGTGTCCCCACCCGCTTTGCCGAGCCGAAAGGACTTTATGTGCTTGAGGCAATGGCTTGCGGACTGCCGGTGGTGGCTCCGAATCATGGCCCCTTCCCGGAGCTGATTGCCGCGAGCGGGGGAGGAACCCTTTTCGAGGCCGGTGAGGTGAAGGGGCTTGCCGCGGAATTGATTGAAATGATGAAGGATCCCGCCCGAAGGAAGAGCGCAGGACGAGCCGGACGGAAGTGGGTCGAAAGGGAAGGCAGTCGGGCAAAAATGGCCGGGGAAACCGCGAAGGTTTTTGGTTCAGTTCTCAAGCTGCGTCAGGAGTCCGGAAACAGCGGGGAATCAACTCCGGTCGATTTCAGCTGCTGCGGCGATACCTGAGAGGGGTGACTCCCATGTGGGTTCTGAAATGTTGAGTGAACGAACTCTGGTCGCAGAAGCCATACTCCAGCGCGATCTCACTGATGGGCTTGTCACTTGAACGGAGATCTTCGCAGGCAGCCTGCACCCGTGTCTTGATTAAAAACGTCCTCGGATTTGTTCCGAATACCTCACGGAAACGCCGGTTGAACTGCCTCACTGACATGCCGGTTCGCTTTGCGAGGTTTGTCATATTCACCGGTTCACTGAAGTGATCCCGAATGTAGCTCACGGCGTGATCCAGCTGCATATGAGGCGTCAGGGCTGAGCGCCGCCCGGTGTAACTTTGTACTGTTCCGCTCACCCCGATGACGCTTCCGTCTCGACCAAAGACAGGAAATTTATTCGTGAAATACCAATCCGGGAGGCCCTGTCGGTTGAAGAAGAGTTCGATGATCTTCAGTTTGGGGGAACCTGTTCTGAGGACGGTTTCGTCGTCTTCACGGAACTTACTGGCGAGTTGTTCGGGAAAGAGGTCGTAGTCTGTCTTCCCGATGACTTCAGATTCCGATTCGCAATCGAGCCGTTCCCAGAATGCTTTGTTGGCGGAAACGATTTCGAAATTTCTGTTTTTTGCAAAGAATGAAACCCCGGGCAGGTGATCAAAGATGACTTCAAAATGAGATTTCGGTGAGACTTCTTCCAGGAACTTCGATTTGAGTTGAAGTTTGGTTGAATTCATAAGGTGGGGAAGCGGAGTCAGGGAGCCTCTGAGGTATCAGATGATCGGACGCTTAGAAAAGGTAATGTTTGTCGAGGTTACCTGATCCGTCGTATCAATGAGAATGAGGTTACTCTTCATTTTTGTCCTTTCTTCAGGATTTGCTTCGCATTTATTTGCTGAAAAAGCGCCCTTTATTGTTGTCGATTTCGAGGCACTGAAGCCTGTTAAGGTTACGCGTACGATGATCGAAAAGACCTTCGGTCCCCTCGACTGGGAGAAGCTCAGTGGTCGTGCTGTTATCAAGAGTGAGGCGGCGGAAAGGTGCCTCGAAGTCTCTTATCCAAAGGGGCAATTCGGATCCCTGAAGAGTGGTGCTCAGTTTGTGGTTCAGCTGCAGGAAAGCCGATATGCAACCCTGTCCTACCGCTTTCGTGTGTGTGAGGACTTTACGTTTGTGAAAGGGGGGAAGCTTCCCGGACTGAGCGGGGGAGGAAGTCAATTCACCGGTGGCCGGCGACCCGGAAGCGAGGGCGGGTGGAGCGCACGATACATGTGGAGGCGTGAAGGCGCTCTGGAACTCTACCTGTACCACCCAAAGATGAAAGAAAAGTACGGTGAAAGGCATCCCCTTGGCCTCAAGTTGAAACGGGGCAAGTGGTATTCGATCACTCAGAAAATCGACACAGGGGAGCCCGGAAAAGCGCAGGGCATTCTTGAAGTGGCGGTGAATGGAGAGGTAAAATTAAGGCTGGATCGACTGGAGTTTCACGGGTCACGTTTCGGCCCGATAGACAGCTTTCTATTCAGCACATTCTATGGGGGCGCTGACTCGAGTTGGGCACCCGGAAAAGAAGTCGAGATCAGCTTCGACGACTTCGAAATCACGTGGGAGAAGCCGGCCTTCTCCCACAATTAGAAAATCAATCAGTCCTTCAGAGGGATGATCTGCACGGCATCAATGTGAACATTTCCTCCCGATTCCTCATTGGAGACCACTACCGCTCCGGGAGTGTCCGCTTTGAATTCGTAAACCCCGAGGCCGAAGAAGCTGTTCGCCAGTGGTGGCGCAACGGTCTGATTGATCGCAAAAGTCTTAGGTTCACCCGCTGAGATCACGGTCACGGGAGCTTTCCGGGCCCGGTTCTCGTGTGGTTGATGAGAAATTCTAACTTCATAATCACCGTCTTCCGGCACGGTGAATTCAAATCTCGCTTCGGTGACCTGAGGTGAGCCCTGCTTTGCCTCGCTGGCATAGTGATACCCGTTGTGGACATGGGGCTTGAGACCGGCACCCTGCTTCCATGACTTGCTCAGCTCCAGGTCGTCATCATCAATGACGATCCCATCGAGCTTTTCTTTCGGAATCCAGTCAAGTTGCATCTCCCCGAGGTCCGGAATGCTGGTATCGACAAAGAACTCGGACTCGAGATCGGTGCGTCGTGTATTGCCCGGTAGTTGCATGAGCTCAATCAATTCGTCGAGGTGCTGATAATAAACTTCTCGCGGAGTGACATCATGCCTGCTGCAGATCGCGGCCGCTTTGCCGACAACAACTCCCATCATACCGCAGGTCTTCATGACACGGATCGTACCGAGCGCCTTGTGGGTTACGCTGATGTTGCGCCCGGCCATGAAAAGGTTCTCGATGTTTCGGGAGTAGAAGCATCGATAGGGGACGGGGTATCCCCTTTTGCGATCGACCGCCCTTCCGTGAACCGCGACGGAGATGAAAGGGTTCTCGGGAAAGTTTGTGGCGTATTGCTCCTTCGGGTAGTGAAGGTCGACGGACCATGTCGTGAGGACACAGCCATCAGGGAAGGATTGTTTCGCGACGATGTCTTCTTCGGAGAGGATGATGTCACCCAGAAGTTGAAGTGTTTCACGCGTGCCTCCGATGTAGGCCATCCAGGTGAGGTAAGCGTTTTTGTGCTCGAGAAGATCGGGGTCGTAACGGTCGTAGGCGCCATTGTTTTTGATGGCATTCCAGGCGCTCAGCCCGGCGAGGATATTCCAGTCGCGAATCTCTTCAAGATCAAGGAGGGGGTCCTTCTTGTAGCCACTTTCCCAGAACCATTCTGCATGAAATTTCCGGGGGTAGGGGAAGTCGGTTTCTTTAAGTGGAAGGGCCCATGAAAGTTCAGGGAAGTCGACCGGTTCATTTCCATTTTCCCAGCTCCACATGTTAGACATTCCCATGCGGATGCCGTCGTAGGACTCATAGTCTGCTCCGGCCATTTTTCCGATCGTGCCGTGTCCGGTCGCGTCGCAGAAATTACGTGAGGTGAAGCGTCGAATTTCGCCGGAACGGGTGTCGAAGGCCTGGACCGCTTTGATTCGAGTTTCCGACTCCATTTCGACGTCAAAAGCATGGTGATTCAGAAACAGCGCGATGTTTTCCTCTCCCGAAACGATATCTGTCTTTTTCGCATCTTCGAATTCCTCGAAGGTGCCGGGAGACTTTGTGGCACTGTCTGAGAACTCGCGGACGATGTCACCTATGGGATACAGGCCGGGAGGGGTGTTTCCTTTCGCCCAGACTCGAACTTCGGAAGATCCGTTCCCACCGAGAACGGGACGGTTTTGGATCAGGGCTACCTTTAGGCCCATGCGCGCTGCGGAAATTGCACCGCAGGCGCCGGCGTATCCGCCTCCGATGAAAACGATATCAAAGGGACCTTCTTCGATAAAACCGGAATCAACGCCCAGCATCTCACGCCGCCACTGAGGAAGACTTTCACTGGAGTTGTCCGGTTCGAAGTCGGGATTGGTCGAGAAGAGAATGGCGTCGCAGCGGCCGTTAAATCCGGTGAGGTCCGTGAGCGAAAGTTCGACTTCGGTGCTGTCGATGGTGATCGATCCGCCTTTCTCCCACATCCAGGTTGCGCTTGAAGTCCCGAAGACGTGCTTGGTGGCTTCACCGTTTATCTTGAGTTGGAATTTTCCCGGCGCGCTGGTGTGGTCAACTTTATCAGCAAATTTTTCGACCCAGTTTTTTGTCCTGACCCAGTAGGTATAATCACCTGTCTTTGGAAATGTCACCGTGGTGCTGGCGTCTTCGACAGGTTTTCCGAGTCCGTGGGCGAGAAGGTAGGGGGAGCCCATCGTGTCGATGAACTGGGTATCGAGCTTCCAGCCTCCTGTTGAGTCAAAAGACTCCGCTTCAACAAGGACTTCCTCCGCCTGCAGCAGGAGCGGAAACAGCGCCAATAATCCTAATATCCGTAATATCATGGCTTACCTTGTCGTTAAAATGAGACATTGGCCAGCCCGGGGAGATGCGCAGTTGCGCCCGGGGATAGAGTGTCCAATCATGATTATGCGGTTGTCACGGAGCGAGGTGAGGAGTCTTCACGGATACTCAAATCGGAATTGTCATTGACGGTCAAGGGACGTCGTAGTATTCCTCTCGCCTTTCTTAATAAGATATACTCATGGCTGAAAGCGCGAACTATTTTGCAGGACTTGATATTGGTGGAACCACGGTAAAAACCGTGCTCGTGGATGAACTTGGCGAAGTTGCCGGCGAAATGATCGAGGTAAGAAGTCATGTCAAAGACGGATACGAAGCAACTTTTGGTCAGCTTGAGGGAGCCCTTGATCAGCTCACTTCCGCTATCGGAGTTGGGCGCGATTCGGTGAAGGGTATCGGAATGGATGTTCCCGCCCCCTCCTGCGACGGGGTGATTTGGGGACGGGCAAATCTGGCGGAAGACTGGGTTGGTACGAACATCCGTGACCGACTTTCAGAGCGTCTCGGAGGTACGCCTATTTACATGACGAATGACGGAAACGCTGCCGCTCTCGGTGAGTATGCGGTCCGTCGTAAACATCACGGCGGTCTCATGCTGGTTGCGCCGGGCACCGGGCTTGGAGGTGGACTCGTTCTTCCCGGAGGACGCGCATATGAAGGGGCGAATGGTCTCGCTCTGGAGGTAGGGCACATTTCGGTGCCGCATCGTGAGGATGACGGTGAGCTTCCACAGTGTAGTTGCGGCAAATTTGGTTGCCTTGAGGCTTGGGTTTCACTGGTAGCTCTTCGTCGACGCATCGGTTTGGAACTCGCGAAAGACGAGAATAAAGATCATCCGCTGAATGATGGAACGCCGGTGGAGGAGAAAGCCTTTCGTCTCCGGGACTTTGCTCAGGAGGGGGATGAGCTGGCGATTGGGATTTTCCGTCAACAAGCCCGCATTTTGGGAAGTGGGATCGCCGATCTCGTCCGGGTCTTTGATCCCGGGCTCGTCGTTCTTGGCGGCGGATTGGCGGAATCTGTCGGCTTTCGAGATGATTACATGAGCTGGGTCATGGAAGGTTTCGAAGAGCGTGCCTGGCCGATGTATTTGAAGAGTCCGATTGATCCGGAGCAGAGTACGACCCGGTTTGAGTGGGCGATCGGTGCTGATGCCGCCGCCGCTCTCGGGGTTGCTTTTTCGGCGCGGGAAATGTTTCGCTAGGACCTCATCGTGTCTGCTCTCTCTGGCGCGGAGAGCTAGCGGTTGTGAGTCTGCAGATCGGAGATCATGTAGCTGCCGTTGACCTCCTGAAAATAAACTTTCGCGAGGCCGCCGCTGTAGTAGAGGAACATTTTATCGTCGTAGTAGGGAATGTTACCTCCGTGCGATTTGGTCCAGTTCAGCTTTGAAACAGCCTTGGGCGTCGCATATTTCAGGGCGGAACTGCGATCGAGATGAATGTAGGCGGTGAGAAACCGGAGGGCGACGTCGTATTTGGATAGTTGTTCCGTGGGCGGTGAGGCAGAGGCCACTTGTCCGGGCTTTGCTCCCGAGGCATCGGGAGAAAGCGCTGTCGACTCAACACAGCCCGTCATCGACAGGGCGGAAATCAAAAGGGGGAGCGCTGCGAAGAACCGTTGTCTCATGCCGGAAAGGTCTATGCGTGATCCTCGCGCGTCAAGATCGGGGGAAGAATCACCTTTCTCTTCAAAAGCCAGCACACGCCGACGAGATCGTAGACGCCGCGGATTGCCCGGTCGAGATTGGTGTATTTGGATTCTCCGGCTTTTCGTTCACGGTGATTTACATCAATCTCATCGATCTTAAGGCCGGCGTTGGTGAAGACAGCGGGGAGAAAGCGATGCATCCCGTTGAAGGGGACAAGAAGATCGACATGGTCGCGGTGAATTGCTTTTAGCGAGCAACCCGTGTCGCTGATGCCGTCATGGATAAACCAGCGCCTCACTGTGTTCGCAATCCGCGAGGCCAGCTTCCGGCTGAACGTGTCCTGCCGTTTCGCGCGCCGCCCCACGGCAATGTCGCAGTTTCCGTCACGAACGAGTCCAACAAGTTTCTCGATATCCGCGGGATCATTCTGGCCGTCTCCGTCGAGCATTACGAGGATATCGCCGGAGGCAAACTGAAGTCCTGCAAAAAGTGCCCCGCTTTGACCGCGATTTTCGGAAAGGCGAAGCGGAGTGACCCCTTCGATACCCTGCATGATTTCCCATGTTTTGTCGGAACTGCCATCGTCAACCGCAACAATTTCAGCATCGGGCTGGCAGGCAACAATTTCATTCAGCACGAATTCGATGCACTCCTCTTCATTATAAAAAGGAACGACAACACTCACACGGTCAAGTGTTGGTGAAGATTTCCGAAGGCCGGGAAGCCGCTGGAAAGGTGAGGTATATCCGGGAGATTTCATCTCAGTGAATTTTTGATGAGTCAGGTGGGGACAAGTGAGGCCATCCAGTCAGGGAAACGCCCCGGAAAACAGAATATTTTCGTGAACGATCCCATCCAAAGGGGACTTCGAATTCGCCTACTTTTTCCGTTTCTTCAAAGTGTTTCTTTAATGCGGCAGGCATTGCAGATGAATTCGGCACCACAATGAGCCCGTCTTTTCCATTGAATCCCGCTTCAGAGGGGTTGGGCCAGAGATCGTATTGGGAACGGATTCCCGGTTGGTCACTGAAGTGGTAGACATGGGGCTGGTCAGGCAGGCAGAAAGCCAGATGACTTACGACGTCGCGATGACCGGAGGCGATGAGAAATAGATCAGTGGCATCGGGAATGGTCTCCCGTATTTTTTGAACTTCGGCAGCGACGAGATCGTGTCCGAGGAGACGTCGGTTTGGATCGGCGGTGTGGCCCGGCTTTCCGGCTATCTGAAAGATGAGAGGCCCGGCATAGAAGTAGGTCACGAATACGAGGTTCATCGCGATGGCGACAGGGAATAGTTTCTGCCAGCTTTTGGGAGGCCATGAAAGCGGGATCATCCCCCGGTACCACGCTGCGGTCAGTGCCATACCTGAGATATAAAAGACGGCCGGCCAGTTTGGCTGCAGGCCCTGGCGCAGGGCGAGAAGCAGCATTCCGGCGAGGGGGAGAGCTCCGAAGACGAGAAGAAACCGGAACGACCGCGAAAGGCGGCGAAGCTGCGGGAGGGCAACGAGAGAGACGGAGAGAAGGATCACGCCAACCGCCGGTCCGATGACACCGAGCTGTGTTCCGATGAAGGAAAGAAAGTCTTCTGCTCTCTCAAGGACGACATTTCCTTCTTCTTCGATCACTTCGAAGTGATGGCTCGTGTGTTCGAATGTAATCCAGTCATTTTGAGCATTCCAAACCAGGGGAGGGGTCAGGGCGAGGAAGGACCCGAGCAATGCAGCCCAGAGCCCCCCTCTGCGTAGAAGGGGGCGGGTTTCGCGGTGGATGAGCAGAAAGAGAATCGCGAGGACAGGGAAGATCATCATCATCTGCTTGCTGAGATGTCCGATGGCCAGGGAAAAGAACAGCAGCCATAGATAACCTGTCCCTCCTTTCCCTGAGAGATATCGGTGGAAAGCAAAAAGTGCCAGGGACCAGCACATCACCAGTGGCGCATCGATGGTGAGAAAAAAACTGAGGACCGAGTTTGCCGGTGCGGTGATGCCGAGAAGCAGGGCGAACCAGGCAGTTTTCGCATCAAAGAGGTCTTCAGTGAGACGAAAGAGGATCAATAGAGAGAGGGTCCCGAGAATCACAGCGGAGGCACGAATCGCAAAGAGGCTTCCCCCTCCGACCCAGTCGACGAAGGCATAGAGCCAGGCAATGAACGGAGGCTTGGAGTAGTAGCCGTAATCCAGCTGTCGGCCCCAGTCCCAGTAGTAGGCTTCGTCCCCGGCGGGATTCACGGCAAAGAGGGCGACGTAGATCAACCGCAGAATAAGAACGACAGCGACGAGAAGAAAAGCCCGCCGGCGATAGGGAGATTCAGAAAGGGGGGATGACATGACCGGTGCAGCCACACATGCTGGAGCAAAGAGCTCGAATTGCCAGCGGATTTCGTGAGCAAATGATCGGAGTTCCGATCGAATTCCAAAAAGGCAGCCCTATCGAATTTGATTAAGAATCTTGTCTGCAGCAGAAACGGACCGGGCACCAACGTCATCCCAGGAAGAATAGGTTTTGACGCCGTTTACGATTCTGGGAGGCTGGCGTTCCCCGCTGGACAGGGTTTCGACCTTGTTGCTTTCAACGAGGTCTTCCGCTTCCGCGACGATTTCACCGTTCTGAATGATGGTTTCCGCACCGGTGAGGTCGATCGTCTTCTCCTCTTTTTGGTTTCGGATTTTGGAAATGGGGTTCGGAATGCTGAATCCGTCTTTTTCGGGTTTGCCTGGAGGCTCAGCGCTGGCGAACTGGGGAACTGGATCAGCCGCTACCGGAGCCGTGCTTGTTGTGGTCGGGGCGGCATTCTCAGGAGCCTCGTAGGGGTTTGCCGTGGCAACCGTGGGTGCCGCCTCTACCACCGCTGTTTCCCCACCGGGAGTGGCGAAGGTGGGGGTCTCCGGAATGTCATCGTCCTTCTTGCCGAAGAATGAGAAAAGGCCGCCCGATTTTTTCTCCGGTTCTTCAACAGGGGCGTTGACGGCTTCCATGATTACCGCAGAAGTTTGAGGGGCGGTCGTTTCCACGATTGCAGGTGTTTCCGGCGCAGCAAATACGGGGGCTGCGGTCGAATCGGGGTAGGAGGAAGGCGGGGCCGGCACCGCCGGAATTGCATCGATGGTGTCGTCTACTTTCTTCTCAGCTTTCCTGCCGAAAGAGAGGAACCCTTTTTTCCTGGATTCGACTTTCTGTTCCACTTTCTCGCCATTTTCAATCACGTAGGAAACCGCGTCGATTTCGCCAGGTTCGCCGGATCGAAAAATTTCTTCGCTGCTGCCGCTTGCTTCCTCGGCAGGGAAAAGGTCGGACGAAATCTGATCATCCTTCGAGCCAAAGCCGAATAATCCTCCGCGCTTCACCTGCGCTTCAGCTGAAGTGAGAGCGAGGGAAAAGAGGATTGTAAGGATTACTGAGTATCTCATCTGGGGGAAGGGTAACAGAAATTCGGGACCCGTTCAAGACAGGTTCCCACCCATTCATACGGATGAGATTTGGATTTAATGGCCTTTTTTCCCTTTTTTTCCCTTCAAGCTGGTGAGGTAGGCCATTAGATCACGTATCTCTGACTTCTTCATCATGAGTCCCATTGGGGGCATCGCCGATACAGGCGGCTGGCGGGAAGCGATTTCGGCGGAAGGGATTGATTTTTCGATTTGCTTCGCCGCATCCTCCGGATCGGGGATCTTCAGGAGGACCGCATCCTCAGTCTCCTTGATAAAGGTGCCACCGATGCTGTCTCCATTGCGCAGTGTCATCAACATCATGCCATAGCCGGGGACAACGTCGTCGCTGGGAGCAACGAGAGAGGTGAGAAGATACTCCGGAGTCCGGCGGGATCCCACGTCGGTAAGGTCAGGACCGGCAACTCCGCCGTCTCCGCCAACCTTGTGGCATTTGGAGCATTGACCCACTGCGTGAGTGGCAAAAATTTCGCGTCCGCGGGCAACATTTCCGCCCATCATCGCCGGACGAAATGCGTCCGTTGGATCGGCAGGGTCGAGAGACGCTTCGTAGTCGGCGAGAAGCGCGGCAATGGTTTCGTCTTCGCTCTTTTTCAGGGCAGCTCCTTCGAGGAGGTCGAGAAGAGCGCCCGGTTTCTCGCTTTCCATTGTCGAAAGACGCTCCCGGAAAATTCGAGTCGCCTCGGGGTCCGGGACTGTCGAGAGGAGTTGATACCCCTGCTGACGATCCGCCAGTTTACTCGAGTTGGAGAGCGAAACGGCTTCCTTCACTCCGCGCGCTTTGTCGATGTTGATGAGTTGGGCAACGACAGCACTCTTGAAAGAGGAGTCCGGTGATTCCAGAAGTCTGTCCCAAAGGGCACTCAATGCTCCGGCGTCCTGCCTCGCGAGACCATTGAGCGATTTGATACGTGCAGCGACGTCCGCTTTCCCGTCCATGATCTGCTGGCTGAGCAACTCCACAGGGGCCTCAACTCCATACTCAAGAGCGATTTCTGTTGCGAGTCCAATGAGGTTCCCGTCAGCGATTGCAAAAACGCCGGGGAGATGAGCTTCCACCGCTTCGGTGATATCGGGACGTGTTGCCGGATCGAGGGGGCGGTAATAGCCATTAGTAGAGTCGACAGGTTTGGGCTCCTTCCATTCGAGAATGGCCAGGAGCGCCTGCTCGCGGAGTGTCGCAGGGAGTTTTGTCTGGGCTGCATACCGAAGGAGGCGGGCCGCGCTTTCCGGCGAGCCGTCCCGGAAGTTGGCATTGATGACCCGGGTTTGAATGATCCAGTCACGATACCCTTGGGGAAAAACAGCGCCCTCTGAATCAGTGATCAGAGGCTCCATCGTTCTCGCTAGATCCGGGAGAGCCGTCTTGAGATCAAGGTCGTTGATGGCACGCACCGCCTCGTCGCGAATAAACTGGTCGCTGTCGTTGAGGAAATATTTCACGCGGGGGTCTTGGAGTTTTCGCAGAGTGAGGAGAATCCCCAGTCGAACCGCGGCCGATTCATGCATCGTTTCCTTGAGCATCTTTTCACGCTCGTTCAGCCCCCACATTCCCTGAACGCAGGCGTGGCGGAGAAAAACATCGGCGTTGTCATTGTCAGCGAGAATCTCGATAAGCTTCGGCAGGGCGGTGGCTTCCCCGCATTTTCCAACGCCAATGGCGGCGAAGGACTGGACCCGGGCGGACTCATCATCAAGGGCACCGAGCAATGCTTCACCAGCTGCGGGAGTGCGGGAATCGCCGAGGACTTTCGCTGCCTGTGATCGAACTTCGATATCGGCATCGCTCAGCAGTTCGATGTGGTGGGAGAGCAGCGCTTCATCCTTTCGTGAGAGCTGTCCGAGCCCCCAGACACCGTGAAGTCTCTCCAACTGACCTTTCTGAGAAGTGATTGCTTCTTCAAAAACAGAAGTGGCCCTTCTTTTAACGAGTTCAAACTGGGCACGCAGCCGAATCCGCATATCGGCGTGGCCTAGTAGGGGGGCGACTTCGCTCTCAACAAGGGCAGAGAAATCCCTCGCGATGAGTTCTTCGGTTTCTTTGATGAGACCGGCCCTCGCAGGGTTTTGATCTTCCAGCGCGTAGATGTTGCCGATGTCCTGTTTGTACCAGCCGTTGTTGTTGAAGCAGCTCAAATACATGCGTCCGTCGGGACCAAACTCCACGTCGGTATTGCCGAGGCCAACCATGAAGACTTCGTGATGATCCAGGGCAAATCCGGCTCCATCCGGTTTCACGGAAAAGGCTTCAAGGTCTCCTTTAGCCCCGCCGAAATTGCACACCCAAAAATGATTGCCATAGCGCTCGGGCATCGCGGTGGCGCCGTAGTTGTAGACCATCCCGCTGGGACCCCAGGAGACAATATCTACAGGAGGGAGAGCGTAGGCGGGACGCTCGGGGTGGAGGGGTTCCCAGATGGATTCAGTCATCCAGGGAACGAGTGGAATTTTCTTGTGATTGGGGTGCTCGTAGTCAGGGGTGCGGAGTTCGAGTTGGTTTCGAAAGTTGAGGATCACCTGGTGACCATGATGCCACCCTGACTCGCCTCCTTCGAGAAGGTAGACGAGACGGCCTTTGTCCCATTGGTCCGCATCATTGTCGCAGGTGAAGAGGTTTCCATACTGGTCAAAAGCGAGCTCCTGTGGATTCCGGAGGCCGCGATAGACTTCCTCCAGATTCGATCCGTCGGGGTCGCAGCGGAAGACCGCGCCCTCGTAGTTCCGGTGAAGGTGCCTTCCTTCCTTTGTTGTGAAGTTGTAGCCACGGTCTCCGATTGACCAATAGAGTTTTCCATCCGGTCCCCAGATAATGCCGTGCATGTCATGGCCGGAAATACTCATGCGGACGCCGAAGCCGTCCTGTAGGGACTCCTGCTTGTCGGCTTTGCCGTCGTTATCAGTGTCTTTCAGATACCAGACGTTGGGAATGTTCGTGTAGAAAATGTCATTGTCGTAGCCCGAGACGAGCCCGATCCCGGGACCGTCTAGAACGTCATCAAATCCGTCTGCCCAAACGGACGAGTCATCTGCCCGGCCATCTTTGTCCGAGTCGCGAACTTTGACAATGCGGTCTTCATACTCAGTGTAGAAGGAAAGGGGGCGTGTCAGTTGATCCCGCTCATACATTTCATAGCGATCCTGACTCGTTTCATTGTTGATGTCATCGAGAAGGATCTGCTGCTCGTTGCGGATGTCCTGCACTCCTGCGCGCCAGCGGTTGATCTCTGCGACAAATAGATCGCCGTTCCGGTCAAAGCAGATCGCACTGGGGTTTTTAATTTGGGAGGGGTCAGCGTAGAGTGAAGCGCTCACGTCATCGGGAAGCGTGAAGCTACTGATGCGAACAGCCGCTTCCTTGTCGTATTCTTCGGGCGTTAAGGTTTTTCCGGGCTCGTCATTCCCGTTTCCGTCTGCTAAATCGGCGGAAATTGATATGCCCGTCAGAAGAGCAGTGAACGTGAAGAGCTGAATCAGGATTTTCATGGGAAAAGATGAGATACGAGGAGCGCCCGGTCCGGGGAGTGAGCCAATAACAGGGCCGACCCATAAACCAAAATGATGGCGTAATCACTGGCCCTGATCACGCTAAATGTGTGTCAGAAGTCTATTTGCCGTCTTCATGGGCTTGTCATTCTACGCAATCCAAAAGAGAATGGTTTCCTGATGAAAAAGCTCCCTATTCATTCATTTTTCACCTGTCTCGCTACGCTTGGTATTTTTGCAAGCCATCTTGAGGCTGATGAAACAGCTACTATTTCTCCCAAGTGGATCTGGACAAACACAAAGCCGAAGCCGGAAGAGACAGTGTTCCTTCGTAAGGAGATACCGACTCCTGATGATTTCACCCGGGCTCTGGTCGTCGCGGCGGGTGACAATGAAATCAAAGTCAATATCAACGGCACGCCGCGTGCCTTCACTTCAGAGAACTGGGGGAAACCCCTTGTCGAGAATATCACCGACCAGGTTGAACCGGGAAAAACTCTTCTCATCGGGGCGACTGCAAAAAACGCGGGTGGAATGGCAGGGGCGTTTGTTCTTGTTGAGTTCACTCACGAAGACGGCTCCAAGTCCCGCGTCGTATCTGATGAAAGCTGGCTGAGCAGTTTTCAGGCTCAGAAGAAGTGGTACAGCTCATCATTCAAGAAAACGGCGGCGTGGAAGAATGCTGTCGTCGTCAAAGAATTCGGGGACAAACCGTGGGCGAGCGTGTCGGAAGCACTCCTTTCCGACCTGCTTGATATCCGTGTGCCTCAGGCGACGGCGGTCGAAGACATCAACCTCGTGAAAGGATTTCAGGCAGAGCTACTTTATTCCGTGCCTAAGTCAGATCAGGGATCCTGGGTCGCGATGACGATAGACGACCGGGAGCGGCTAATCGTATCGGATCAGTATGGCGCGCTCTACCGCCTGAAGATTCCCGCCTTCGGGGAGGTCATCGAAGCAGGTGATGTTGAAAAAATTGAGGTCGATATCGGAGGTGCTCAGGGGCTGCTTTATGCTTTTGATAGTCTATACGCGGTTCTGAACACTGCTGAACATGGAGGCCGGGGGCTCTATCGGATCAGGGATAGCGATGGGGATGACAAGTTCGATAAGAAGGAGCTGCTTCGTAAGTTTGATGATGTCGGAGGTGAGCACGGTCCTCATGCCGTGGTGCTGGGGCCGGACGGCGAGTCAATCTACGTTGTCGTTGGAAACCAGACTCCACTGACAGCAGTTGATTCTTCCCGAATCCCGCAAATTTGGGGAGAGGACCTCCTTCTTGAGCGGCCGATCGGCAAAGGATTTATGAAGGGGACGCTCGCTCCCGGCGGTTGGGTTGCGAAGACAGACCCTGACGGAAAAAGCTGGGAGCTGATCTCGACCGGTTTCCGCAATCAGTATGACATTGCTTTCAATCGTAATGGTGAAATGTTCACCTTCGATGCAGACATGGAGTGGGACATCAATACGCCCTGGTATCGTCCGACTCGCATTAATCACATCACCAGCGGTGCGGAGTTTGGTTGGCGAAGTGGCGGAGGAAAATGGCCGGCCTACTATCCTGACAGCCTTCCGGCAATCGTCGATATTGGTCCCGGTTCCCCGACGGGGGTATCCTTCGGATACGGAGCCGGGTTTCCCGAGAAATATCAGAATGCCCTGTTTGTCGCTGACTGGAGCTACGGCAAGCTTTACGCGGTTCACCTGAAGCCGGATGGCTCCAGTTATGAGGCGACTTTCGAGGACTTTATGAGTGCTCAACCTCTACCGCTTACTGATTTGCTGGTGAATCCGAATGACGGCGCCATGTACATCAGTGTTGGAGGGCGACGAGTTCAGTCGGGGCTTTATCGTGTCACCTATGTGGGGGAAGAACCTACTGAACCGGCGGCAAAGCTTGAGCCGGGAGAACTCCATCAACTTCGCACTGAACTGGAGACCTATCATGCAGTGAACCCGGAAGCCGTTGCTGCTGCCTGGCCGCATCTTGGGCATGAAGATCGTTTCATCCGCTATGCCGCGAGAACAGCGGTCGAGCACCAGCCCGTGTCGGAATGGCAGGAGAGAGCGCTTACGGAGAAGGAGCCGGAGGCGGTCATTAATGCGATGATTGCGCTTGCCCGCTGCGGAGAGCCTGATATTCAAGAAGCGCTCATCGACTCCCTCAATCAGCTCAAGATGGAGGAGCTAAGTAACCGCCAGAAGCTTGATCTCTCCCGTGCTTACAGCCTTGCCTTTACGCGACTCGGTGAAGGGTCGACGGAGAATCGAAAAGCCCTCGCCAATTCATTGATTTCAGACGTGCCGTTCGCCAGTTCAGCATTGAATGCGGAAGTGCTTCAGCTCCTTGTCTATCTTGAGCATCCGAAGGCAGCGGCGGTCGGAATTGATCTTTTGAAAAACGCCCCTTCACAGGAGGAACAAATGAATTACGCAAAGTCGCTTCGACACCTTAAGGTCGGATGGACGATCGATCTTCGTCAGGACTTCTTCGAATGGTTCACCCGGGCGAAGGCCTATAAAGGGGGATCGAGTTTTGCTCTCTTCATTGAGAATATGAAGAAGACGGCACTTGAAAATACGCCGGAAGATCAACGTCTCGCGCTCAAAGAGACCATTGAAGCTGAGCCGCCGGTTGAGCAGCTTTTTACGGTTGAGCCGCGCTCGTTTGTTCAGAATTGGAAGGTTTCTGATTTTGATGATGTGATCAATGTCGGTCTCGAGGGGAATCGTGACTTCATGAACGGTCGAAAAATGTTCGGTGCCGGAAGCTGTTTTGCCTGTCACCGTTTTAATCAGGAAGGGGGCTCGATCGGGCCTGATCTCACCAGTGTTGCCGGCAAATTCAGCCCGCGTGATTTGCTTGAATCCATCATCGAACCGAGCAAAGAAATATCAGATCAGTACGGTCAGATGATCTTTGAAATGAAAGACGGGAGTATTGTCATGGGCCGTATCATGAACCTCAACGGGGATTCGGTTAAGGTAAACACAAACATGATGGATCCAAACCTGACCGCAAATGTGGACCGGAAGCGGCTCAAGTCGATGAAGGATTCGCCCGTGAGCATGATGCCTCCGGGCCTACTGAACACCCTTTCTAAAGACGACGTCCTTGACCTTCTGGCTTATGTCCTTTCACACGGCGATCCGGAAGACCCCATGTTTGCAGAGTGAGTAGACACTCAGCTGCACCAATTCCGCAAGGTCCCGATATTAGGATTAAGATGGCTGTGGAGGGGCGGACCTGATGGGGGGACTGCCTCTCTTCGTCCGGGAAGCCTATCCGCACTCGTAGCTCCGCGGACATGACGGAGCATGTCCCTCCAGGCGTGCTCCCCCGTTGGGGGATGCACGTTCAACGACTTACCTGAGTACTATTTAAACAGGGTTAGCTGATTGAGCTGACCCTGTTGCGCTTCCAGGTAAAGAGGCACCAATGGGGCGTATTGAATGACGGAAAGCTTTACTGCGGACGGAAGATCACATCAACACGCCGAAGCTCTTCAGGGGCGCCGCCGGTGGCGGCAGCCTGGGTTTCTCCGAAGGAAACCATTGAGATTCTCTCGCTGTCGATTCCTTTCTCGAGCAGGAAATCTTTCACTATTTCACATCTCGCCCGGGCCAGAATTCCGTTGTAGTCAGATGCGCCCGCTGCGTCGGCATGCCCACGGAGTTGAACGGTGAGTCGATTCTCGTCTTTCAATGCAGAGATGACATCCTTTGAAAGCAGCTCCTTGCTTGCTTCGTTGAGAAAGGTCGAGTCGAACCCGAAGGCGACTGATTTAGTTTTAGGTAGTTTGACGGATTTCTTCGGCTCCGGCATTTCAGCGTCCTCCGCTTCAGTGGTTGCCGCGAGGGTTCCTTTGAGCCGGGAAGCTTCCGCTGTCGCCCGTTTCGCTGCCTTAGTGACTTCTGCGAGTTGCTTCACTGATTCCTGGATTTGAGAGACGCTCTCTTTCTGGAGACGGGCCATTTCCTCCTGTGAGTTCTTCAGCTCTTTCTGCGAAGCGAGTAAGGCCTGCTCTTTTGCCTGCGCGTTGGAAAGAGCTGCCTTCATCGAGGACAGGGTCGCAGGATCAGCGGTGAGAGATAATCTCTTGAGCTCGTCTCCCGCCGTTTCAAAGTCTCCGGATTGAACGAGGGAGAAAAAGGCGACAACTTCATTCGGAGCGACTGCAGGAGAAGTGACAGTTGAGGGCGAAGCAGGTTCGGCAGGCAAAGGGGCAGCAGTGAAGGGGGCTTCTTCCGTTTCAGGAGACGAGGGGGTCTCAGCGACAACAGTCGGTGCGACCTCTGGTTCCTCAATTCCCATTGCATTGACGGCATCCTCCATCTCAGCGGTCAGAAGATCGATCGTTTCGGTGTCATGTTCAGAGGAAAGACGGACGAGTTCATCGCTTGAGGCCACGAAGTCTTCCTCATCAAGTGCCTCAAAGAAGGCGGAGAAATCCGCTTCATGCCGCAGAGGGCTTTCTGTCGACCCGGTTACTTCCGCCTCCTCTTCCACCAGATCTGATTCCCCGTCTATCTCAACGGCGGCCAGAGCCGCAGCGAGGTCCTGTTCCGGCATTGGAGGTTCCGTGCGTTGAACAAACTTCGGAAGAACAAATGCAGCGAATAGGAGAGCTATCATCAGTAGAAGTACTCCAATTTTAATTAAAATTTTCATAAGGTTGTGATTTAGATAATTGTAAAAAATATCACATTTGAATTTTAAAACTAAGAAAAGATGGTTTATTTCGGCGCCTGTCAGGGGGAAAGGCCTCCTGAATGAGAGCAATAGCAATATTCATGACACATTTAGAATTTTCGTTGGTAGAAGTGCAGGGGGATCGTGTGCGAGCGACAGCAGGGGATGATTCTGAGCCGTCTCGCGAGCGCTTTGCGAGAGAGGCGGAGAGCCTGCAGTCCCGTGCCTACCTGATTGGATCGGCCATCGGAATGTCCGCCGTTTCGTGTGCGGCGGTTTCGTCGGAAAGTGGAGGTCTTGCCTTTCGTTTCGCGGCCAGTTCAGGAGAGGGATTTGACGCAAAAGGGCTCACCCTCGAAAAAGAATCCTTTTCGGCAAGCAGTTTGCTAGATGCCATTAGCTAACGGGACTGTCCCGTCGACTCAAATGAGTGAAATCGATTCATACGACGCCGTCGTCAAAGCTCTCCGCATGCTGAAGAAGATTCGGCGGCTGGAGGGTACTGTCTTCGTTCACGAAGGGGTGATCCTCAGTGCCGACACCCTTTTTCACGACTCTCAGAATGAGGCATTTGTCAGGGAGATTAATGCGCTGATATCGCTCTACCGGAACAGTGGGAAGGTTCTCTCCAGAGCAGTGCTTGGGTTCGATGGGGGCAATGTGATGCTCTTTCACGCCGCTCCCTTCAGTCTTGCTCTTATCTTTGGTGATGTCGCCAAAGCGGCCGCGGTGGAGAAAGCGGGGGAGGAGTTTATCCATAAATGGGCTGCTTCACTGAAGATTGATCCTTCTCTGATTGGTCGCCCTGTCGATTTGGATCCGACCCTTCTTGAGCGCTTACCGGTGAAAGTTGAGCCTGTCGCAAAAGCTGAGGAGCCTGCGGTGAAAGAGATGAAACAGGAGGAGAGCGAAGATACGATACCCATTACTCCGGCCCCCATTGCGGTGACGGAGGCGATGGTCACGAAGAAAGTATTGCCGGTTGAAGAACCGGAAACAGTTGAGGAGGCAATTGCCCCGATCACTCCCCCCGAAGAAATTACTGAAACGAAACCCATGGAAGAAGCCCTCGACAAACGCTGGAAGTCCTACCGCGATAAAGTGGAGACACTCTTTTCAAAAGTTCTGGGTCGCGCTCAGGCGACGAGACTGATTGAGCGCGAACTCGTTGCCATGGGGGTCGAAGAAGGCGGATACCTCACTTCTTCCCAGTTTCGCCCTTTTGGTCAAAAGCTCATCAAAAAGGTGAAAGACCGCACTCTCAGAAAACAGCTCGAAAACGAACTGCTCTCCCTTGTCGAAACCTACATAGACTAACTGAAATACAATTTCTTCCCGGAAATGAAAATGGAATCCATCAAAGCCGCTATCTGCCGCGTCATCGTCGTTCTCTTATTCCTGGGGGCAACCGCTCCTGTGGGAGCTCAGGAAAGTGATGTTGATTTGAAACGCCTCAATCTCCTTATCGAGCAGGCGAACATCATGAAGCAAAAAATCGAACTGGAGAAGCAGGCGGAACAGCGTCTTGATGATCCGGAGTTTCAGAAGAAAAAGCTGAAAGAGTTCGATGCCAAGCTCCAATCTCTTGAGTCACCACTCGGTGAAAATAAGCCGCAGATCCAGAAGAACATCGATTATGTCTGGACCGTCACTGCTGGAATTCTCGTCATGCTGATGCAGTTGGGATTCTGTATGTTGGAAATCGGGCTCTCCCGTTCACGAAATGCGATTAACGTCGCGATGAAGAACGTTCTCGACTTCTCTGCCGCATCGCTCTCATTCCTCCTCTTCGGGTTTACGTTTATGTTCGGCACTTCGGAAGCCGGCTGGATTGGCGCGCAGGACTTTGCGATTTGGAATTTTGACGGAGACAGCCCCATTTGGACCTTCTTCTTCTTCCAGGTCGTTTTTGCGGCAACGGCCTGCACGATCGCATCAGGAGCGATGGCGGAGCGGACGAAATTCATCGGTTACATGGTCTACGCGGTGATACTCTCGGGCTTGATTTATCCCATCTTCGGTCACTGGGCATGGGGTAGTTTCGGGGGAGGATTTGAGCCAAATTTCGGAGGTAGTCCCGGGTGGCTTGAAGATCAGTTTGGCTTTCACGATTTCGCCGGTTCTTCCGTGGTTCACGGTATTGGCGGCGCCAGTGCCCTTGCCGGGATCATGATCGTCGGTGCCCGTATCGGGAAATTCGACAAAGACGGGAATCCCCGCTACCTCCCCGGGCACAATCTGCCGCTGGTTGCTTTTGGAACGATCATTCTCTGGGTGGGATGGTTCGGTTTTAATGCCGGATCTCTCGTCGAAGGAAGTGCTGGAATCGGGCGAATTTGTGTGAACACGGCGATCGCCGGTTCAGCCGGCTGTGTCGTTGCGATGTGCTATTTCTGGCTCATTCGGGGCGTTCCCAATATTTTGGTGACCTTGAATGGAGTCCTTGGTGGCCTTGTCGGGATCACCGCCTGCGCAGATGTGGTGACTCCCGCCAGCGCGGTCATAATCGGGGCGATCGCCGGAATCATTGCCACTGGTGGTGCCTTTGCTCTCGATAAGATGAAGCTGGATGATGTCGTCGGTGCCGTCCCGGTGCACCTTTTTTGCGGGGTTTGGGGAACGGTGGCCGTGGGACTTTTCCACGAAGATGGATTCAGCCTCGAGAGGGTCGGGGTGCAACTATTCGGTTCACTCGCTATTTGTGTGGGGGCATTTGCTGTCGCTCTTGTGCTCTTCAAAGTAATCGATGTATTCATCGGGCTCCGGGTCACGGATGAAGAACAGGAAGACGGGTTGGACTTCACTGAGCACTCGGTGAACTCTTATCCTGACTTTCAGACAACGGAGAACTGAAGCTCTTTTATATTTGGTAAAGAAACAGCGTTACCCGGCTCCCGGGCAACGCTGTTTTGGTTTTTAGAAGTGGCATTCAAATGCCTGCGCAATTCACGGATCCTCTACGCTGATCGCTCTCCATGAGGGGCTTTCGCAAGCATGGTATTGTAGTAATGGGGATCGCCAGTGACCTCATTTCCAAGCCAGTCGGGGCGGGGGAAGCTTTCCTCTTCGTGGCTTAATTCAATCTCCGCGAGAATTAAGCCGGCATTGTTTCCTTCAAAAACATCCACCTCATAGAGATGTTGCCCGCAGGGAACGAGGTGACGCACTTTCTCGATGATGCCGGGTTCGCAGAGGTCAAGGAGTGCTTCAGCTTCTGCAAGTGGAATGGCATGTTCCCACTCGAATCGTGAGATTCCGCTTTCATTCCCTCTTCCTTTAACGGTGAGGAAGGCGTCGTCGTCGCTAACCCTGACACGGACACTGCGCTCGGGATGGGAAGAGAGATAGCCCTGGACGATCCGTTTCGACGAGGTGACATGAGGGAGGAAGTCTCCCTCGACGAGAAATTTTCTTTCGATTTCAATCGCCATTATCGTCGGTCGTAAATGAAGTGGAGGCGTTTTGAAGTTTCTTCGCGTCCCGCCAGTTTACAATGAGGGGGATCAGAAACGAAAGCGCCGCGATGAGGAGGAGGATAGCACTAAGGGGGCGTCCGAAGAAGACTCCGGGGCCATCCATCATGATGGCACGACGGAAATTACTTTCAGCAATCGAACCGAGGACAAGCCCGAGAATGACCGGAGCAACGGGAAATTCATGGCGTTTCATGAGCCACCCGACAATGCCGAAAAAGACTCCGCAGTAGACGTCGAACATTGCATTGCGTGAAGCAAAGCAACCGAGGATGCACATGACCGTAATCACGAGGTAGAGAGGGACTCGCGGGACTGAGGTGATGCGAATCCAAATCCGACTCCCGAGGAGCCCGACTCCGAGGAGGACAATATTTGCGATCAACATTGAGGCAAAAAGTTCGTAGATGATTTCCGGCTTGCTGTAAAAGAGTTGGGGCCCCGGGGTAAGTTTATGAACCATCATGGCTCCTAAAAGTACCGCAGCAGTGGCGCTGCCGGGAATTCCGAGGGTAAGAAGTGGGACGAGTGAGCCGCCGACAGAAGCACTGTTGGCACTCTCTGAAGTGGCGACTCCCTGAAGGCTGCCTTTCCCGAATTCCTCCGGGGTTTTGCTCAGGCGCTTCGTGAAATCGTAACTGAGAAAAGAAGCGATGGTGGATCCAGCTCCGGGAAAGATGCCGACAATTGTGCCAATCAGAGCACTTAAAAATATCGTCCATTTCAGTTTCCAGTAATCGAGGAACGAGGGCCATTCCTGTCCAAGGTTGGTCATTGCTTTTGTCTGAAAAGCACGATTGGAAACAGCAGAGAACACTTCAGAAAGGGCAAAGAGTCCAATGAGCGCAGGAATGATATTGAAGCCGTCGGAAAGTTCGACAAACCCGAAGGTGAATCGGTCTGCTCCACTGATCGGATCGGTTCCCACCGTGTTGAGAGCAAGGCCGAGGGAGGCTGCAATGAATGCCTTCAGCCATTGCTGACCGGCGAGCGAGGCCACCGTGGCAAGGCCGAACATGGCGAGGGCAAAATACTCCGCCGGATGAAAGCGAACCGCGATCGACGCCATCGGAACGGAGAAGAAGATCAGGATTAAGGAACCAATGATGCCGGCAATTGAAGAAGCGACGATTGAGACGCCCAGAGCCATACCCGGTCTTCCCTGCATTGTAAGAGGGTAGCCGTCAAAGGAAGTGACCATGGAAGCAGCGGTTCCCGGCGTATTAATCGTGATTGCGGTGATGGATCCGCCGTAGCAGGCGGCAATGTAAACGGCAACAAGAAGAATCAGCGCCAGAGAGGGAGGCATATTGTAGGTGAAAGGCACTAGCAGGGCCACCCCCATCGATGGCGAGAGCCCGGGTAGAGCACCTACAATGATTCCGGAAATGACTCCGGCGATGATCACAAGAACTGCCTGCCAGCTTAAAAGGGCATCAAATGCTTCGATGAGATTTGAAAATAGAGAGTCCAAGTTGTGTCTGTGAGATAAGTAGGAGAGGAAGACTGTATCAAATGCTAATCAGTGAAGGCTCCTGTCAGCCATCCTGCCGGTAAATCGACATAGAGAGCCTGCTGGAAAACAAAATAGGCAAATGATATCCAGAGGACGGTAATTACGGCTGTTGGCAGTGGTCGCCGAAACCCGAGGAGCCAGAAAGCTGCGGGAATAAAAATGATGGTCGAGAGATGATATCCAACCGTCGAAATCAATGCCAGATAAATGAAGATGCCGAGAAAGAAGGCAGGAAGGAGATGGTCTTTCCGAAGGCGTTTTAAGAGGGAGGCCGTCGCATTGGATTTACCGGAGCAGCGTCGAAGTGAAATCACGATTTGCAGTGCGGCCAGAAGAAGTAGAGCAACAGCCCAGAGCAGGGGGACTCCGGCCGATCCGACAGTATCAATCGCATTGGGGCGTGGAAGAAGGGAACTCATGATGAGCAGAGATGTGGCTGCGAGGAGAGCGGCGGCTGCGACAAAAATTTCGCCGAATGCCTGGAGGCTTGCGGATTTCGCGAGTCTGATCGAACCGATGATGAAAATGAGGAGAAGAATCCCATTGGCAAATCTGACGGCAGTTTCCGGATCAAGAAAGCCAAGCCATTGTCCGTTTTTTTTCGATTTCAGGAGGCCGAGGGGTTCGAGTATCTGTCGGAAAAGAACGCGGTCTTGAGCGACAATTGCCTCAAATTCTTCTGACCCTTTGTAGGTGGCGTTGATTCCCTCTCCGCTCCACTGCTCACGCCAGTCGGGATCGGCATTTACTTTCTGAACCAAGTCATCGTACCAGTCGAGGATCGGCTTTGGCATTCCTTTGCGAAAAGCAAGGCCACGCCAGATAAGCTCATCTTCCAGATCGGGAACGCCGAGTTCAGCAAAGGTGGGAACTTCCGGGAAGTCCTTCATTCGGTGTGGGGAACATGACCCGACGATCGTGAGTGAGGGGTTTCCGGCGGCATCACTGGGATTGCCGAAATATACCTGGCCAATTTCCCCGAGGAGAGCGGCGACGGCTTGTCCGCCGCTATTATAGGGAATCCAGCGGGCGCTCAGGTTGCTCTGCTCCCAGAGTCGGATTCCGGAGATATGTTTGACTCCTCCAATATCGACGCCAAGCCAGATCTGTCTGCCATCGCGTGCCCGGGAGTCAATGGTCACTTTCTCCCAGTTGGAGAGTCCGGAATTAACGTTTGTGATCGCGACGTGGGGATTGTCGGTGAGATAGGCAAACCAGTTTACCTGATCCAGAAGGTCCTCCCGTCCCGACGAGACGAGTTTCGTGACATTTGAACGTGTGACGGCGAGGATATTGTAGCCATCGGCCGGTGCCTGGATGACTTCTTCGAAAGCAACAATTCCCCCTGCTCCCGGCTTGTTGATGACGACGAAAGGGTGTTCGGGGGCATATTTTCTGGCAATCTCCGCAAATTTTCGGGCCGTAAAGTCGATCTGACCACCGGGACCGGTGTAGACGATGATTCTAATGGGGCGGTTGGGAAATACCGTAAGATCAGTTTCCGGAGTGACTGGCGTTGTCGCTTCTTCGATTGCCGGGAGTGAAAGGGTGAGAGCTGAGACAAGAATCACAAGGAGGCACCCTGAGTGCCGCCGAGGACGAAGGAGCGAATTCATGTTTTAAATTGAGAGTGAGAGCAACCTCTCACAACCCGCTAAACTAGAAACGCAGTTGGACGCGGGTGCGGAAGGCCCACGATTCTTCTTTGCCAACGGGTCGGTCAGCTCTCGTCTCGTCGAAGATGCTTTTTTCGACTCCATACATGATTTTCAGATCGTTGCCGTTCAGGTAGTGATTTACTCCGAAGTAGAATTGATCCAATCGATCGTAACGACGGTTTTCAGAGTAGGTGGTGGGAATGTTGCGGGATGCCTGGTTCGCGCGGATAGCGAAGTCACCATCGGTCTCGAAGTTGGAATACATGCCAACGAGTTCAACTTTGGGGGTGATGTAGAGGCTTGGAATAATGGCGATGCCCTCGGCTTCGACCGAAGTGCCTCCGTTGGCTGCGTCCCGGTCATAATCAACAAAGTAACCGACTGAACTCAGGTTGAACCATCCCAGTTGATAGTTAATGAAGGGGGAGTAGGCTTTTGCACCGGTGACTTCGTCGTCACTTCTTGCCCGAAAGGTTGGGATATCGGCGAGATCGACTCCAAAGTCGAACTGGCCAATAGAGGTGTGGAGTTCATTCATGACTCTCAGGTAGTAGGAGGATTCTCCCCAGGTTGTTCCGGTTCCTGCATCATCCCAGAGGGCGTCGACGTCTTCCCGTGGATTAGCGACTGCAAACTCGTAGTGAAAATCATAGCGGCGGATTAGGCCGCGATTGCTTGCATAGAGTTCCCGGAGTCGACCTTTGACGGCACCGCTCCAATGGTCGCGACCAATTTGATCGCCACCGAGGCGACCGAAGACCCGGGAGGCGGCGGAGCGCTCGATTGTTTTGAGGCTTGCGCTGCTGGTCGTGTCCTCGTAACCGAGAGGAACCCGATCAAGACCAAAACGCAGCTCGAAGGGTTCAAAAAGGTTCCAACCGACATTAGTCTGAAAGAGACGGGCGGCGGTTTCTTCGGAGTTGATGTCCTCACCGAAGTCAAACGAGACATCGGAGTAGAATCCCAGGCCGAAATCCCGGTCGGCATAAAGGCGGACCCGGCGGGCGAACCAGAAGTCGGTGTCTGCCGGATCATTCGGGTCAGGGTCTGTTCCTGCTCTCGCATCAGTTTCGGCATGGTCGTATTGAAGGTCGACTCGCGCGCGAAGGTTAATCGCGTCGATTGCATCTCCCAAGTAGGACCCTCTGAGGGTGTCACGATAGTTCGCGGTGCTGTCTGCAAAGGCAGTCATTGATTCCGCGAGGGGATTTTCAGAGAAATTCCACCGCAGCCCACCGTATACGCCATAGGTTGAGGCGTCTGTATCGATGAGCTGAGCCTCGTATTGCACAAATGCACTGGTGTTGTCGCTGAAGTCCGCATGGAGGCCCCCGCCGACCACAGCATACCCGTCAGAACGTTCCGGGGTCGAGAATTTCAGGTCCGTCGTTGCACCAATGAGGCTTGAACTGATCTCCCTCGAACCATCGAGAAATTCCTGGCGGTATTCTGCGAAAACCTCGGGACGGAGAGTCATCGTCGGTGTGGGAATAGTGTAGCCGACACGGAGGCCCAGGCCTCCTTCGAGACTGTCGGTTGCCAAGTCGTCGAATGACTGAGCGATGGCAGAACCATTTTCAGTGAAGGAATCAATCCAGAGTTTATTATACTGGAGGTGAGCGGTGGGGGTGATGGAGAGGGGGCCGTTCCCGAGACGGGTTGCGCTCTGCAGGATGAGGCCCAGCTGATCGCCATCCGGTTTTGCCCGGGCCGTTCCGAGGCTGCTGTAACGTTCCGTTGAGAAAGAATGGTGAAGATGTTGGATGCCGGCGGAGATGTGCCCCTGCGGCAGAAGGATGGAGCCCATCGCCCCGATGCCGACTGTATCAGAACTTCCCCAGCCGCGGGAGCGATCAAACTCTGTTCTCGTGTTCTCGTAAGATCCAAAGATTGTTCCGGCGAAGCTGTCGGAAAACTGGCGATCAGCGCCCATCAGGAATGCCTGTCCGTTTTGCTCATATCCTCCGAGTTCGAACTCGCGTTCGCGGCTTCCTCTCTGTGCTCGTACATCATGAAACAGGGTCCAGCCGTCCTCCGGTTCGACGAAGCTGGTTGGCGTCTCAACCGAGAAGAGCGAGCCTGATTCGTTCTTTTTGTTGAGTTGTTGTTGGACGTGCGGAGCGAATCGGTTCACGGAGCGGAGTTGGTCTTTGCCGTGAAAGATGGCGCCGTCCATGATTCCTCCGATTTCGTCGGGAGCGACTGCGTCGTAGAATTCGGCGACAGAGGTCGCATCAAGGAGATTGGCAGCGGCGCCCCGAACCTTTCCGACGGCGTTGCCTCCACTGGTGGTTTGGAGATAATCTCCAACGGCACTCTGGATGCGGTTGAGGCCGAGGCCTGCTCCTCCAAAATCAGCAAAAGCCCTCAGCTGGAGTTGGTTTGATGTCGTCACGAGGGAGAGATCAACAAGGGGGCGGTCGAGGACGATGGCTCCGTTGTTTACCAGTGCTCCAGTGGTATCGATTAGCGTGAATGTATTTTCGCCGGGGTTTACGGTGCCATTGAAATTCGGGGTGATCGTCGAACCGGAGGCAAGGGTGGCGTTGCTTGCCGAAACTGAGCCGAGTGTTGTGGGGGAGTTAATGTCGACGCTCAAGGTTGAGGGGCTGCGAAGTGTGAAATCGCCCGCTCCGAGTGTCGTGTTTTCTCCGAGCCGTAGAATGGATTGTAAGACATCGACATCACCGGTGAAAGAAGACGCATTTCCCCGCAGGTAGACGGTGCCGCCTTGTACCGGATTGCCTCCGGTCCCTTCGTTGATGAAGAGGTCACCGGCTCCCGTGAGATTACCAGTCAGCTCCAGTGTAGACCCGGCATCCCGTGACCGAAAGTTTCCGCCACCGCTTCCAGTGGTGTTAATGGCAATGTTGTTGGTGAGCGTTGCGGACCCCGAATCGGTGTATTCGATGCTGCTGGTTTCACTGTTTCCGGTGATTGTAATCGGGGCATTGCCTCCGGCACCGATCGAGAAGGTGCGGGGTTTCGCCTGACCGAATCGGAGGTTGCCTCCATCGTCCAGAACCACCGCCGAGGTGTTGGTTGGCATGCCTTCCTCGTCGATGCGAAGCCGGCCGTTGCTCACCAAGGTTTCCCCTGAATAGGTCTTCTCGGTGTCGGAGAAACGAAGTTCGCCGCCGCCACTTTTCTCCAGGTTGGTGCCACTGATATTCCCCGTTACGGTGATTTGAGAATCACCCGAAGCATTGATTTCGCCTCCGGAGCCAGTAAGACGAATTGCCTGGTCGATGATGGCAATGTCGTTATCCGTGTCCCGCAGTTGTTCCAGTTTTCCTCCGTCGTTCAGGATGATGTCACCTTGTCCAATCTGCCAGCTTTGAGTGCCGCCGACGTTCAGTTCCAGTGTCGCGTCATCCACGAGGACTGAAGAAGCGGTCGTAAGCGAAGCAATGTCGTTGAGGCGGAGTTCTCCGTTGTTAACGGCTACTGATCCGGTAAAAGTATTAGCTCCGCCCAGAATGAGTCGACCACTTCCCTGTTTGGCCCAGCTCCCCACTTCTCCCGGCTTGTTGGCGATGACTCCGTTATAGACCACGTCGGAACTTCCTCCCGGAGTGCTGATGCTGGTTCCGGCACCGTTGCCAATAAAGATCCTGTGACTTGGAGCGACGGTAAAATCGCCGCGAAATGAGAGACGACCTCCGTCGGCGGTGAGAGAAGGGGTATTGCCGAGTGCTCCCGCATCTTGAAATTCTAGTTCCCCCTCCGTGATCTTGACGGGGCCGTTGAAGGTGTTGGTAGCATTGGTGATGACGAGGGTTCCGTCTCCGGATTTGGTGAAGCCCGCACCGCCGACAGCTCCCGAGAAAATGAAATCTTCATCGGTATTGTCTACGATAATGTTGTGGTTTCCGCTACCAAGGGTGACCGGACCTGACAGCGTGAGTTCTTCATCTCCGGAAAAAGTGAAGCTTCCGTTGATATCAACTTCGTCCGAAATCTCGCGTGAGTCGTCCGTTTCGATTCTGCCTCCGCGAATATCGAGCACGCCGTCCCCGAGAAGATCGCCATCCTCTTCAATCTCCAGCCGTCCTGATTCAAGTCTGAATATTCCCTCGAAGTTATTGCTCTCTGCTTCAAACCTGATCGTTCGCATGTTGTCGGCAGCATCAGCGGAAGTATCGTTAAAAATGACTGTTCCTGCTCCGACAAGTTCTCCATTCGATCCTTCTGATGAGAGAACGATTCGCGATCCGTCATCGCTGCTTGCGTTGTTGATGTTTAAAGTCTGGCCGTTGGCGACAATGAGATTTGTTCCTTCGCGAAACTGAAGATTTCCGCCATCCGTGCCTGTGTAAGTGAGTGTGGAAAAGGTGCTTGCGCTGTTAAAATTCAGTTCGGTATCATCGAGACGTTCGTGGCTGTTGTCGTCGTTCGTCCAGTTCAGGCTTCCCAGAGTGAAGGTGTCGCCATCTCCGTCTATGACCCGGTTGCCACCTCCGGAATCACGGGTGATGATAACTGCGGCATCCTGTGTATTCGGAACAGTCGCGGGAGACCAGTTCGCTGCATCGTTCCAGTCGCGATCATCACTGTCTGTGTGAACGAAGGTCTGAGCCGATGCCGCACCCGGGGCTCCGATCACGAGGAGGGCAAGCACTGCGGAGAATCCTGCTAATCTGAACCCGGTTACTCTCCGGGCAATCGGCAGCAATACATCAGGATGTACCGGAGGGGAGATGAGGGATCGCATAGAATTTAGGTTAGAGGAGAAGATGAACTGGCCGGAATAAGGGTCGTGACTCGACAATATTTTGGCTTGAACCTGAATCTACTACCTGAGCAGTTTGATACTGCGACTGGAATTGAGTGACGAAAATGACAGAATGTTAGCAATTGTGCTGTTTTGTTAGTCTGTGCCGGAAATGTCACGAAGCTTTGATCCCATCCCGCTTGACGGAGGCGGTTTCTCAAGCGTGTTGTGTCCTCAAATATTCTCTGCGATGACGATTTCCGGTTTTCAACTTTTACGACTCACTTGCTACGGGGTACTCTCAGTGCTCATTTCTGGAGTGGTTGAATCCCCTGCTTTTGCCGGGATGGCTGGTTCAGGGGAGGGGGGCGCCGGAGATGGCTCGGTTTATTACACCTTTAAAAATAGTGGAGATCTTGAAGGCGGGGGAGTTGCCGTCGTCAATGTTGATCCGGGAACCGGAGAGATCATATCGCAGGAGGTGGTCGGACAGCAGCGCCTTTTTATGCGGCCGCATAAGTTGAAGCTTTCGACTTCCGGGCGTTTTCTTCTAGCTACTTCGCAGCATGCCGGAATCAATAACCTGCTTCTCGCTGATCTTGAGGCCGGAACCCATCAGTTTCTGTCAGTCGATCGTATTCCCGATGACATCGGCACCTGGGATGACTATTTCGTTGTCGGTGCTGAAGAGCGTATGGCCTATATTATTGACGCGGCGACGGGAAAAATTTCCCATCGCTGGAACGGGACACACCAATTGCGTCCAGACGGGCGGCGTATTGAATATGTTGCCACAACCTCCGACGGGGTTGCCTGGACGAGTTGGCAGAAGGACAGCGCAAGCGGCAATTCCAAGGGGAGCCGAGTTGTTACTATTGACATCGTGACAGGAAAAACGCTGGGTGATCTGCAACTTCCAAGGTCGATGCCGCAACTTCACCTTGCCGATGGGAAAGAGAGAGGACCTAATCCTGAGATTATCATTCCGTCGAGGCGCACAAACACTTTGCTGCTTTCGATGGATCTCTACGGAGGTGTTGCAATGGCGGACCTCGATGCAGCGAAGGATGGGGCGTGGAAAGATCTGACCTACGAGTCTGTCGCTGTCGATGAAAGCTGGGGAACCGCGTTCCCGGACCGGGCTGTGCTTTGTCCTTCAGGGGGGAATGATTTTGTTCTCATGGCGAATGCCGGGGCCGATGGAGGAGTCAGTTGGATTGATCTCATCGCTCGAAAAGTAGTGCAGCGAATTCAAACGCCACCGGGACTGGCTGCTCCTGTTGTCGTGAGCGGGGGACGCTACATCGTCTCGCCTGTTGCAGGAAAAACCAAAAAGAGATCCTTCGGGCGTCTCGTTGAATCGCGAAATCCACTGAAAGAACTCTATGTCTTTGAGGTAGTGGGGAGTTCCGGAAATCCTCGTCTTGAGTCCCGTTCCGTTCCGCTTCCTGTGAAGGTAGATCTTGTTTCGCCTCTTTCTCCCGCTTCGAATGATTTAGTTCTCCTCACTGCGGGTGACGAAATACTTACTTTGAAATCTGCTTCCGGGGAGCTTGTGGATCGGAAACCGGCTGTTGGCGAGATCTTCCGGATCACGACACGCTAAGGCGATTGGCTTGAGTGCTTGAGGTCTGAGATTCCGGTTTCTGCCGTGGCTACATGTTCATTTCATGGTGAAGCAAAGCGAATGTTTCAATCGTCCGAATGTAACCAGGGAATCTGAAATTGGTGCTGCTCTTTGCCGGGGTGGCGCGGAGTCCCGCCGCAAAGAAACGTGGTGTGGGAGTCTATCGTAAAAGCGTCGACGCGTTGTTGCTCCGGGAGGAAGCGGTAGAGGCGAAGCAGAGTGTTACCATAGTCCTGAGTGATTTCGTGAATCAGATTCCCGTTTCTGCCCGTGCTTGCGGCGCGGAAGGCCTCTGTCCGAATTTGATCTCCTGAAAATACGGCAAACAGATGTGAATGAATTCGATAGCACTTCTCCCAAAGTTGTTGCGGTGAGTTACCTTTCTTTCCGTGAGTTTTACACCAGGTCATGCGTCCTTTCGGCGCGGTTACATAGTCGTCAGAACTTCGGGGGCGCTCAAGAGGGCCCCAGCCCATATGCGTTGTGATCAGGGCGAGGCGGTCCCCGTGAACGGCAAGAATTTCGTTGGCCCAGTCGACAACATCGTCGGGAGCGTTGCACTCGAGATGTAGAAAAATAACTTTGATGCCTCTCTTTTCGAAAAGTTGAAAACTGTTGGCATTGTTCCCCGAAAAGCCTTCGCGGGAGGATGTAAAGCTGTCACCGTACCAGGGAAAATGGCGATACTGATCAGCTCCAAAACAGGATTGAAACAGTGAACTGTCACCCGAGTCCTGCATGTCCCGATTCCCCGGGGAGAACCCGAAGGGGACGGAGCCTTTTAAGCGGTTCATTAGCGCTCGTGCGGTGACCCATTGGGAGGGAATATTGAGATCAACGAGGTCACCGACATGGCTGACAAAAGCGATTCGTTGGGGCTCGAGGTGGCTCTTAATCCAGTTGATGTGGGATTCAAACGAGGGGTTGGTGACAGGGGCGTCGCTATCCGGTGTTGCCGCAGTGCCGCGGCCGAGATAGGCTTGGGTGTCAGGAATGACGACGATGCTGAAGCTCTCTTCAGGGGCATTGTCGAGGCTTTCCATTAATGGGGTCATTGTGGACAGACTGATCCACAGAAAGGGTGCATTTGCACCCTTGTTTTGGAAAGGTTTTCAGGTCCCGGCAGCAAAACGGCGGGGGCACAAAAAAGGCGGCTCCGCTTTCGCAGAGCCGCCTTCGTTGAAACGTTTTAAAACGTCAGACTGTCGTCGAATTACTTCTTACGAGCGGTCTTCTTTTTGGCTGCCTTTTTCTTTGGCGCAGGTTTGTCTGCGAGGGCGGCTTGAGCAGCAGCGAGTTTCGCAATCGGGATGCGGAACGGGCTGCAGCTGACGTAGTTCAATCCAGTGCGGTGGCAGAACTTGACGGACTCAGGATCACCGCCGTGCTCACCACAGATACCGACCTTGAGGTTCGGCTTGGAGGAGCGTCCTTTTTCCACACCAATCTCGACAAGCTGCCCAACACCGGTTTGATCAAGTTGAGCAAACGGGTTGTTGTTCATGACCTCGGCGTCCTGGTAAGCAGGGAGGAATGAGCTTGAGTCGTCACGGCTGAGACCGAGACCGGTCTGCGTGAGATCGTTCGTGCCAAAGCTGAAGAATGCAGCGTGCTCGGCGACTTCATTTGCGGTCAGTGCCGCACGTGGAATCTCGATCATGGTGCCAACCTGATACTTGAGCTGGCTCGCTTTGAGACCGTACTTGAGGCGGACCTCAGCAGCGGCTTCGTCGATGACCGCCTTCTGGAGTTCGAGCTCCTTGGCGTAGGCGACGAGTGGGACCATGATTTCTGGAAGCACTTTGGTACCCTTCTTCTGAACCTCAGCAGCAGCTTCGAGGATCGCGGTTGCCTGCATCTTGGTGATTTCAGGATAAACGATTCCAAGACGGCAACCACGGTGACCAAGCATCGGGTTCTCTTCGTGAAGGTCAGCGATGCGCTTTTTGATGAAAGCCGGAGTGACTTTGATCTTCTTCGCAAGGTCGCTGATCTGCGCCGGAGTCATCGTGCCGATGAATTCGTGAAGGGGTGGATCGAGAAGGCGGATCGTCGCGGGGCGACCATCAAGCACTTCGAAGATGCCGGTGAAGTCCTTCTTCTGGTAGGGAAGAAGTTTCTTGAGCGCTTTGGCGCGTCCGGCTTCGTCTTCCGCAAGAATCATCTGGCGAACGGCATCAATGCGGTTGCCTTCGAAGAACATGTGCTCGGTGCGTGTCAGGCCGATGCCCTCTGCACCGAATGCGATCGCGTTCGTCACCTGGCCGGGAGTATCGGAGTTGGTGCGGACACCAAGCTTACGATACTGGTCTGCCCAGGTCATGAGCTGAGTGAACTTCTTGTAAGTCGGGCTCTTCTTCGCAGCCGCCTTGTTCTCGAGGAGAGCCTGGATGACCTGTGAAGGAGCGGTGGGAAGTTCACCTGCGTAGATGTTTCCAACGAAACCGTTGATGGAAAGAAAGTCGCCTTCCTTGAGGGTAACACCTTCGCCGGAGAGTGTGCCTTTCGCGTAGTCAATCGTCATGCCGTGAGCACCACAGACGCAGATCTTACCCATTTGGCGGGCAACAAGTGCGGCGTGTGAAGATGCACCACCTTCAGTTGTGAGGATACCTTCGGCAGCAATCATGCCGCGAAGGTCTTCAGGAGAAGTGGTCTTACGGACGAGGATTACAGGGTCACCTTTGGCAGCGCCGGCAACGGCAGCTTCCGCGGTGAAGTAAATTTTTCCGGAAGCGGCTCCGGGACCGGCAGGGAGGCCGCTGCCGATAACCTTGGCTTGCTTCTCTTTCGCTCCGTCGAAGATCGGAGAGAGGAGGTGGCTGAGGTCATCCGCAGGAATCCGCTTGAGTGCTTCTTCTTTGGTGATGAGCTTCTCGTTTACCATGTCGACTGCGATGTTCACCGCAGCGAAACCAGTCCGCTTGCCGTTACGAGTCTGAAGCATCCAGAGTTTGCCTTTTTCGATCGTGAACTCAACGTCTTGAACGTCTTTGAAGTGACCTTCAAGAATCTTACGAACCTTGAGGAGCTCCTTGTGAGACTTGGGAAGGTCTTTCGCCATGTCCTTGACCTGTTTTGGTGTACGAACACCGGCGACGACGTCTTCGCCCTGGGCGTCGACGAGATACTCACCGTAGAAAACGTTTTCACCGGTAGCGGGGTCGCGAGTGAAGGCAACGCCGGTTCCGGAAGTTTTTCCGGTGTTACCGAAGACCATCGCCTGAACGTTAACTGCAGTGCCCCATTCAGCAGGGATGCCGTACTTCTGGCGGTAGACTTTGGCGCGATCATTCTGCCATGAGGAGAAGACGGCATCGACAGCGCCCTGAAGCTGAGCCATTGGGTCCTGCGGGAAGTCCTTGCCGGTGCGGGCTTTGATCAGTTTTTTGAACTGAGCCACAATTTCTTTGAGTCCGTCGACCGAAATATCGGAGTCGTTCTCAACTTTTTCTTTGGCTTTCGCTTTGTCGAGGATGGCCTCGAAAGGGTCGTGGTGCTCGCTGGCTTTCTGCTCAACTCCCATGACGACTTCGCCATACATCTGGAGGAAGCGGCGGTAGCTGTCGAAGGCGAAGGATTCGTCGTTCGCTTTCGCGGCGAGTGCGGCAACCACTTTGTCGTTGATGCCGAGGTTGAGGATCGTGTCCATCATGCCGGGCATCGACTCACGAGCTCCGGAACGAACGGAAAGGAGAAGGGGGTTCTCGAGATCACCGAACTTGGCACCCATGACTTTCTCAGTCTTGGTGATGTTCGCTTCGATCTGCCTTTGAAGATCGGCGGGCCACTTGCGTCCGTTTTCGTAATAGTGAGTGCAGACTTCAGTGGTGATGGTAAAGCCGGCCGGAACGGGGAGTCCGATGAGCGCCATCTCTGCGAGGTTTGCACCTTTGCCTCCGAGGAGAGCTTTCTGGGTGCCGTTGCCGTCCGCTTTTTCGCCGCCGAAAAAGTAGACCATTTTCTTGGCACGTGCTGGTGCCTTCTTTGCTGCCTTTTTGGTAGCTGTTTTCTTTGCGGTTTTCTTCGTAGCCATAATCGGTTCGATGAGTCCTTGGTTGTTTTTTTAGGAAATGAATTATTGTCCTGTTAGTGCGGAGCGCTTGCAGTCAGAGACTTTTGCGGCTGACGCTGTGCGGGGGAAACGCGTGAAGAGACAGCCTCGGCGCGGAGGCGGCGGAATGTAATCGAGCGTTTCGGTGTGTCAAATCCGATGGTGTACTTCGCTTGACCGCGGAACCCGGGTCCGTTTTCAGTATTCGACTGTTTGTTCTACCGGAGAATTCTATCGTTGTTTCGTCTGACGACAGGAAAACGCGTCGGTGATTTTGATGAAGCGGGAACCCGTTGGGGGGTAATCAGTTGAGGAAAGTTTCTCTTCTTACCCTGCTGACGAATGGCCCAACCGGGGGGGGGCATACTTCAGTTTGTTCAGACAGGGGAAGCGGGGAAATAAAAAAGCTCCGGCGAAAATTCACCGGAGCTTCGTTGCAAAAATCAATGAAACGGTTGTCGATCAATGCGCCTCGATGCGCTTGCCTTTAGGCTGACCAATTTCTTCGAGCAGGTTCGTGAACCAGCTTTCGTCGATGTCGAAGGGCTTGCCACCTTTGATGCGAGGGAAGGCGATCGTGCTCATCTCGTCGTTGTTGTCTTCATCGAGACCGGCGACTCCGCTCTCTCCGCGAAGGGCTGACTCGGCAGCGTGTCGTGCACTCGTCTTGATGAGTTCGAGATCGTCTTCGTTCGGGGCGGCGCTTCGGGCAAAGTATCCGCTCTTCTGAATGAGAAGTTTTTCAGCGCCCAGTTTTTCCTGAAGCTGAGCACCGAACCATTTCCCGACATTCACGTCGTCGAGTCGGTAGTGACCGAAGGCATCTTTCTTTGGCTCTTCGCCCCTGGCCTTCAATTCAGCGATGACGTTATCCATCCCGGCGCCTTCGCTGAGGAAAATATTCACGCTGTCGTGTTCGTCCATCTTCTGGTTCAGGCGATCAATTTCAGCATCGAGATCGATTTCCATTTCAGGAAGCCAAACGGCGTCGACATCCCAGCGAAGTTGATGGAGGAGAGCTTCAGGCATCCAGTCATACTGATGGAGGCTTTCATGATACTCGTAAGCGGCGCGGGCGGTGAGCCATCCGCAGTGACGACCCATCACTTCATGAATGATGAGCTGGCGGGCGCTGGTTGTGTTCTCGTTTGCGACGTTGCGAAAGAATCGCGCGCTTTGATGGGCTGCAGTCCAGGCTCCGAGAGTTTGTTTGATGGGAAAAACATCGTTGTCGACAGTTTTGGGCATTCCGACAACGGTGAGGTTGTATCCGTTTTCCTCAAGATAGGCAGCGAGGTCGGCAGCAGTGGTGTTGGTGTCGTCCCCTCCGATCGTATGGAGGATATCGACGCCGTCAGCGACGAGTCGATCAGCCGCGACTTTGAGTGGCACTTCGCCCGGCTGAACAAGGCCGCGTTTGGTGCAGTCGTCGACGTTGGTAAGCTTCACCCGGCTGTTTCCGATCGGGCTGCCTCCGAAGTTATAAAAAATGGCCGCATTCTGACGGACTTCTTTCGGGAAGTGGTAGGACTTTCCGAGGAGGAGACCTTGATAGCCGTTTAAGTAGCCCATGAGATCTGCGTCCGGGGCGATCTCGTTGTAGGTTTCAATCAGACCTCCAATGGAGGCTGAAAGGCAGGGAGCGATTCCTCCGGCGGTCAAAAAGGCGATTCTCATGTTAGTTCGTTGGCAGTGTTGGTTTGTACTGATTTCGGGGGGCGATGGCGCAAATTCAGCCGAAACGCTACGATGTCAAGTTGGCTGGGATAAATGGAATTTTTATTAAAGACATCTTAATTATTGATATTTATGAAATTTTTGATACGCTTCTAAAAATCTTTCTGTTCTGATGATTCGAATTCCGTTTTCCCCTGACTCTGAGACTTCGCGGGCCGGGGCCACGCCAGCCCGCCGCGATCAACTTGCCAGACTTGGTGGGAGGAAGAAGGAATCGCTCGAAATGAGGATGGGGATGCTCGAGGCGAAGCTGGAAGTCCATGCCCGTGATCTCAAGGCACGTGTCACGGAGCGCGTGGAGCGAATTGAAAGCCGAATTCACCGGGCCATGAGTTCGATCACTGGCAGTGCGGAGGAGGAGTCTGTCGGAAATGTCATCGAGTTTGTTTCAGAAGAGACTTCACTGCATCACCTTCCCGCTGCCTCTGCGTTATCCGCGTTGAATGAATTGAATGCGACGCTGAAGCAGACCCGTGAGCATCTTGATGCTTTGATCCTCAGCGTTGATCAGATGAGGAACTCTGTTCCTGAAAATCAAAAGAAGGAATCCGCCTGAGGTTTTTACCCGGCGGGTGAGAAAAAGGGGCTCAGTTTCCTGCTGCTGAAGCCTTCATGAGTTGGTTGAGAGCAGCCCGGGCTTCTTTGGCAACCAGTGCTGCCTTTTCCGACTGATTCTTCAGCGCCTGAGCTTTCTTTGTGGCTACGTCGACTTCGCGAATCGCAGCATCGAAATCGGCCTTAGCTTTCGCCGCCTTTTGATCGGCAGTGGTTGAGGCTTCTTTCAACTCAGCAATCGCCTTTTGAAAGAGGGGGCTGGCAGGGGCGGGCTTGGGTGCGGGTTTCGCGGCAGGTTTCGCGGCAGGTTTCGGCGTGGAGGGCGCCGGTTTAGGTTTTGGCTTCGGAGCCGGGGGCGTCGGCTTGGTTGCGGCGGGGGCCTTTGTTGCGGCGGCGAGAGATGCCGGGGCTACCGAAGAAGCTTTCCACCCGGTATTGGCGTCGAGTCCGGGGATGGCATCGGCGAGTTTCTTCGCTCCGGCGTAAGTGACTTTGCTTTGCCAGAGAAAGATTTTTTTCAGGTTCTTAAGCCCCGCGAGCTTTTGTAGTCCTGCGTCGCTGACCTGAGTGCCGTAGAGATTAAGGTATTCCAGATTGTCGAGGCCGGTGAGATGGGCGACCCCGGCATCAGAGATCTTTGTGTTTTCCAAGTGAAGCCGGGTGAGGTTCGTCATTCCTCCAAGCTGGGCAAGGCCCTTGTCCGTGACCTGAGTTCGTGCGAGGTCTACCCACTTCAATTGATCTGAAACGGGTTTCAGCAAATTGAGATTTTCGTCGGAAAATTCACTCGCAACGTTCAGGGCACTGAAACGGAGTTCAGGGGTGTTCTGCGCGATGCTCATGAGTGAGGCTCCCGATTCCTGAACACGGTCGATCGTCTCCTCGATGATCTTCTGCTGAGCTTCGGTGATGGCGGGAGCTTGTTCCATCCCGGAGAGAGTCTCTGTTTGGGGCAGGTTTCCAATGACGTGGGCAATGGCGGCGTTGGTTTTCTGGTCGGGCTTTAATTCCCCGATCGTCACCCCGGCTTTCGCGCCTGAGTTGATCCAGAAAGCAATTACCGCAGTTTCCTGGGCGCTGAGTTGGTCTTTGCCTTCCGGGGGCATGTGTTCATCGTCGTCAAGGGGGAGGTAGACACGTTGGATCAAAGAGCTTTCATCGAGATTTCCCGGAACAACAGAAGGGCCTTCGTTGCCGCCTTTGATGATGGCTTCGAGAGAGTCGATCCGGAGTTTCCCTTTCTGTTTTTCTTCGCCGTGACAGCTGGCGCATCTGGCGGAGAGAACGGGGGCAACGAGATCTTTGAAGAGCTCTTTGTCATGCTGATCAGCCCGAATTACCGAAATGGAAAGGGTGGAAAGTCCGATGAGGAGAGCGGGAAGGTTTGATTTCATGACGGGTATTTTTCGGCAGATTCAAAAGTATCCTGATCAGGGGGGTGGAAATCAAGAGCGAATGAGGTAAGTGATCAGGGCCGTAAGCGGCTCATCGTTATGGAGGAAATTGTTGTAGAGGCCCTGGGGGAAGAAGGATTTAAACCGCTCATTGCAGCCTTTTACCGGCGTGTTCGTGAAGATGACCTTGTTGGCAGGATGTATCCCGGGGATGACTGGGAAGGGGCCGAGAAGCGTTTGCTCGACTTCATGGACTTCCGTTTTGGCGTTTCGCAGCGCTATATTCTGGAGCGGGGCCATCCCAGGCTTCGTATGCGGCATGCTCCCTTTAAGATTGGTGAAGCAGAGCGCGACCGCTGGTTGGAGATGATGACTGAAGCGATGGACGAGACCGGATTATCGGGCGAGCCCCGCAAGCATCTCGAAGGCTTTTTCTTTCAGGTCGCTGACTTCATGCGCAATCAGCCCTCGACTTGAAACAATTGCGCCTCTTGACCGGAGGACGGCATCGGACCTTAGTTTCCCTGATGAGAATACTTCTTTCATTTCTTTCCAGCGCTTTTGTCACCGGGGCTCTTGTGACAGTCTCCTTCGCGCAGAAGCCGATTGTGGTGCAGGCGGCAAATTATCCCCTCGCTTATTTTGCGGACCGGATTGCGACTGAATCATTTGATGTTCAGTACCTTGTTGATCCTGATGTTGACCCGGCTTTCTGGAAACCTTCGGATGAGGCGATGATGAGGTTTCAACAGGCTGATATTATCCTTCGAAACGGAGCGACCTATTCAAAGTGGATGCATCATGCATCACTTCCTGTGGCCGCGATTGTCGATACCTCCCGTGAATTTCGAGACAAGCTGATCGAGACCGAGGGGGATTCTCATACTCATGGAGACGGCAATGTTCATTCACACGGCGGAGTGGCCTTCACGACCTGGATTGATTTTTCACAGGCTTCCGTGCAGGCAGAAGCTATCGCAAGACGTTTCGCTGCGGTTAAACCTTCGGAGGCTGCCTCGATCAATTCAAATCTCGCAGCGCTGAAAGCAGACCTTGAAGAGCTCGATTCGACGATGAAAGAGCTGGGCGGGGAAATTGGTGAAATCCCGCTCATGGCCTCACATCCTATCTATCAATATTTCGCCCGGGCTTATCATCTGAATATCGAGTCTCTGGAGTGGGAGCCGGAGATGGAAATGACGGATAAAGCTCTCGGGGATTTTGCCGATTTGCGGGAAACTCACGAAGCTGCCTGGATGATATGGGAAGGGGAGCCGACACCTGAGAATGTCACCGCGCTGGCGGCACAGGGGGTAAACAGCCTTGTTTTCAGTCCCTGCGCGAACCGCCCGGAGAAAGGCGATTGGCTTTCGGTGATAAAAGATAATATCAAAAATCTGAGAGTTATTACTGTTAGTGAATGATTTTTTAATTCCACTAAAGGTCAGGCTACTGAACAGTTAAGTTCTATAAATGGGTCGCTTTTTTTGACCTTCAGGATAAAATAGTTTGCGAGGGGGAGTGAGATAGGTTTATAATTACCATAACACAACCGCGCCCCTGTTTCAGTCTTAACACGAACCTGAAGCAGGGCACACAAACACAACAGATTTTTAATGGTCCGAGGCCTTCTTTGCTTCGGCGGCATTCTTGCCGCCGCGCTGATCGCGTTCTCGTATGTCTCGAAAGAGGCAGGGGAATCCGGTTTGCTCAGCCTGTTTCGCCCTCTTCCCGAGGTGAACGAAACCTATCAGCGTGGTTTCCGTTCTGACGCGATTTCACGTATCAACGCAGCAAGACTCCCGCTCAATGTCGATGGAGCCCGGGTTGACGATGAGATTCAGGCCTTTCTTGCCCGATTTGTTGAGCAGCATCCCAATCCCGGGGAGATCGAACTCGAGTCAGTCTTTAATACGCTTCAGTTGAAGTTTCCCGGAGCTCAGTATCTCGCTGCGAATCTCGTCACTTCGGGGGAACGTGAGTCGCTCATCAGCAAGCTGGCGGGTTGGACTGCGGCGGCGAGTCCGGATTTCGACACGGTTAATACCACGGTTTTCACTCAGGGGCGGCGGATGGGGGCGCTGGCGGTGATGGCCCGGCGGATTCCCGCGTTCAGTCTTGAGGCGGCTAATGAGAAGGGGGGCCGTTTCTTCAATGAATGTCCGCATTGTGGCGAGGTGCATGCCCTGGAGGTGGAGAAAGAATCACGCACTTTGATTCTTTCCTGTCCCTATTGTGATCTGCCGTTCGACGTTCTGGCCGCGGATACCAAAGGGCAAATCCGTCGCGCTCCCGACTTCTTCGAGGGATTTAGACTGTTGGAGGATCCTTCGGCGGCGTCTCAACTTTCTGATGAGGAGCGAATCGTTGCCCTGTGGCAGCGAATTACGGATCAATGTGAGTATCAGCTCGATCAGGATCATTCTATCGATGGGGAACGTGAGGTTTGGAAGCATTCCCGGGAGACCTGGGATGACAAAGCGGGCGACTGCGAAGATACTTCTATCCTGCTCGCCGATGCTCTCATCTCTGCAGGCTTCGATACCCGGGTGGCGATCGGGTGGAACGGAAATATTGGCCAACATGCCTGGGTCGTCGTGAAGGCCGGGGGAATTCAATATGTTCTCGAGTCGACTTTGCAGGATGAAATATCGTTAGCGAGCCTCGTCCCCGCGGTTGACGCCGCAGCGTTCTATCAGCCGGAGCAGCTGTTTGATCGTGAAAATCTTTACTTTACCCGTGCGGATGAAGCCGCATTTCGACGGGACTATTTTTCCCCTGTGCTGTGGGAACGACTTTCGGTTCAAAGGGATGGCAAGTCTCCGCAGCTCTCTTTCAGGTAGTAGTCGCAAATGGTGCACTGCAACCAGTTGACGACCTCGTGAGTCATCGTTAGAGTCGCGGCGATGAAATTGCTTCGCTTTGGCACCGCTGGATCTGAAAAACCCGGACTTCAACTGGAGGACGGGACCCGCATCGACGCATCCGGGTTCGGGATGGACTGGAATACAGACTTTTTTGCCGACCCGGCAAATATGGCAAGTCTGCAAACCTGGGTGGATGACAACGCCGCTGATGCACCGCGCATTGCAGATGATGTTCGTCTCGGGTCTGCGCTGGCGAGGCCGGGGAAGATCATTTGCATTGGCCTGAACTTTTCAGATCATGCAGAAGAGGCGGGAATGGATATTCCCGCAGAGCCGATTGTCTTTTTCAAAGCAACGAGTGCGATGGTGGGGCCTAATGATGACGTCGTGATTCCGCGGGGCAGTGAGAAGACTGACTGGGAAGTTGAGCTTGCTTTCGTGATTGGTAAGAAGGCGAGCTACGTCAGCGAAGAGAATGCGTTTGATCATGTCGCCGGCTATGTCCTTCACAATGATTACAGCGAGCGCGAATATCAGCTTGAGCGTGGTGGCCAGTGGGTGAAGGGGAAAAGTTGCGACACCTTTGCCCCGATCGGGCCGTTCATGGCGACCGCCGATGAAATTTCTGATCCTGAGAATCTGGCGATGTGGCTCACGGTGAACGGGGAAAAGAAGCAGGATGGCAATTCCAGTAAACTTATTTTCGGGATCGCTCACCTTGTCAGTTATCTCAGCCGTTTCATGTCGCTCGAACCGGGCGACATCATTTCGACGGGGACACCTCCCGGAGTGGGGATGGGCTTCAAGCCGCCCCAGTTCATGAAGCCGGGTGATGTTGTTGAACTGGGCATTGAAGGGCTCGGACAGTCTCGTCAGGTCGCGGTGGCTTGTCCTTAATCCTGAAAGGTGGAGTGATGGAAAAGTGGACAAATCTCTCGCTGGTCTTTGATACCATGCCGGTGCCGGCGCAGATATTTGTGGGGCTGTTTCTTCTCGCCTTTGCCGGGGCATCGCTCTATGCGCGCATCAGTCTGAAATTCGGAGCGGCGGTTTTCCCCGGCTATCCGCCGGAAAAGCTCCGGACAGATAAGCTGCACATCCTTGCTTATACCGGTATACCGGTTTTCCTCGCCGTTTTCTTTTTCTCTCTGTTAGTCACCTATCACCTCAAGTGACTGGTTTCACTTGAGATCGCTTTTCGTTTTTTGAGAGAGTGTGATTTCCCGTATAGTCATGCCTTTGTCGATGGCCTTACACATGTCGTAGATCGTTAAGGCAGCCACAGAGACAGCGCTGAGGGCTTCCATCTCAACACCGGTTTTGGCATCGGTTCGGACGGTTGCTTCGATAAGAACTCCTTCGGTTTCAATGCTGAAATCGACTGCCACTTTGGTGAGGGGGAGTTGGTGGCAGAGGGGAATAAGTTCGGCCGTCCTCTTCGCAGCTTGAATGCCTGCAATCCTCGCCACGGCGAGCACATCCCCTTTAGGCAGGTTCCCGGTGCTGATCGCGGCGAGAGTTTCCGCTTGAAGCTCGATAAACCCCTTCGCGATGGCTTCGCGTCTCACAATAGACTTTTCCGAAATGTCGACCATCGCAGCGCTGCCGTCTTCGCGGAGATGAGTGAGGGAGGGGGAGTCAGACATGCGGAAAGTAAAAGGTGGAAAGCTGAAAAGTAAAAAGGATATACTCGGCCATGCGTCCGATATTTTGCGTGTTGTTTATATTTCTCTGCCATGTTCGCAGTCAAGGCGGTGACCTTCTTGTCCGCGAGACAGATGCGGCCATTACGGTCCTGAATGGAAGATCGACTGTTCTGGTCTACAACAAGGCTCCGACAGCGGATACGGAGGAGAATGACCCTGTTTACACGAGATCGGGCTATATTCATCCCGTTTTCACCCCTTCCGGAAAACAGGTCACGGATGATTTCGCGCCGGATCACCCTCATCAACATGGACTTTTCTTTGCCTGGACGAGAACGAGCTTTGAAGGACGGTCGCCTGAATTCTGGAATCAGAAAAAGATGGCGGGGGGGATCAGTTACGCTGAGACGGTCGAACTCATCGAGGAGGACGACCATGTCGGATTTGAGGTGCGGCATCGCTGGGATGATCTCACGGCTCCGATAGAGCCAAAGGCAGTTCTCACCGAGAAATGGGAGGTGCTCGTCAGGAAAGCAGAGAAGGCATATGTCATTGATCTGGTCTCAAGGCAGTCTCTCGCGGGGGAGCGCCCGCTGGTGATCGAGAAGTATCACTATGGAGGAATGGCGATTCGCGGTAGCCGCGCGTGGATGGGAGAAGATGATTTGTTGATGCGGACGAATGAGGGCCTCGGCCGGATCAGGGGAAATCATACCCGCCCGGAATCGGTGGTGATGTCGGGCCTCATCGATGGATCTCCCTGCGGGATTCTGGCGATTCAGGATCCGTCAAATTTCCGATATCCTCAGTGGGTTCGGCTGCATCCTGCAAAGCCCTACTTTGTTTTCTCTCCCATGGTGGAGGAGCCATTCACGATTGAGCCGGGCGAAGCCTACGTTTCGAAGTACCGGTATGTGATTTTTGATGACGGGAGGCCGGCGAAATCGTTGAGGAGTCTTCCCCGGCCTTGAGCATTGGATCTTTGCTCGCCTCCTCTTCCGGTTTCAAACAAGCTTGTTCACGGGAGGAGACTCGAGTCTCTTTTTCCTGTCCGGGTGAACTGCTCCGGGATGCGAACGAAAACTGAGCTCAGACGGAACAGTTTCGCTTCTGTCTCTTCCGGGTGAGGTGGATGCCTCCTGCGAGCAAGAGGAGGAGGGGGATAAATGTGGCAGGTTCCGGCACGGCAGTGAGCGTGATGGCTCCGGCCCCGGTTCCGCCGTAATTCACCCGCCAGGAGCCGCCACCGCTGGTGATGATGGCACCGTCCGCTGCATTGGAAAATGTCCCGCTGCGGCTGCCGTAGTTGGCGATGGTGTAGCTGGCGCCCTCAGTAAAGGAGCCGGACACTTCATTGATCGAAAGGGCTCCGCCAAGAGTGAGTGCCCCGGTGATATTCACGAGGTCAGCGCTGCTTGAGTCATTGACGAGATCGACGAGCCAGGTACTTCCCGTTTCGGTGGTGAGATCGTTTCCGAAAGCGAGTGTCCCGATCGTTCCGTTTTCACCGGCGGTGAGGGTTGAGCCGGAAAGGAGGGTCGTGTTACCGGAAATATTCCCCGTTGTGGCGCTGCCTTGACCGGCGAGGGTTTGACCGTTTTGGAGTTCGAACCCACCGCTCGTCGTAATGCCGGAAACGTCCAGAGTTGTCGAGTCGCTGATTTCGATCAGCGAGGTGTTACCGATGGTCGTATTGAGCGTTGTACTGCTCAGGGCGAGCGTTCCTTCGCTGATGAGAACGTCACCTTCGAAGGTGTTGTTTCCTTCGAGGCGAACGGTGCCGCCTCCGATTTTTTCGATCCCGACGGGGTTCGCGCCGTTACTGATTACTCCCGAAAAAACCACAGTACTTCCGGTATCAGCAGTCAAGCGGGTGGATCCAATGGTTCCGTTGTTCATCGTAATATCGCCGCTGAAGGTTGAGGTGCCGGAATTGTCGAAGCCTCCCAAAGTTCTCGTGACGGCAACAGTAGAGTCATTAATAACGGTCACATCGCGATCACTGGTTACTCCGGATTTGAGGAGAAGCGCGGCGTTTTCGTTTTCGGCGTTATTGCCAATGCTGACAATCTCATCGTTTTTCCCAAGTGCGCCGGCAGATACTCCGTCTGAGAAGTCATCGGTACCGAGGACCCAGGTGCCGCCTCGAACTTGGAGGGCAGCCATGTCGAAGGTATTGACTCCGTTTAAAATCATGGTGCCACCGGAAGTGATATAGAAGGTTCCTCCGTCAATATTTGAAGAATTATTACCGTTGCTGATGATGGCATTAATCGTCAATTCCTCAGTCGTTGCTGTGCTGTCCTGCACCTCGAAGATGACATTTTTATTGGCAGGGTCGAGCTCGAGAAAGCCGTTGATGACCGCCCCGAGCGGGGCATTTGCCGAGAGATAGTCGATATCAAGTCTGCCTGAACTACTGCGCATTGTTAGAGTTCCTGTCCCGGTGTTGATGACCCCGCTTGCGTTAAGCCCGCCGCCAAAAGTTAATTCATTGCCGATAGTTTGATCGAAATTATTGAGATCCAGGGTTCCATCGGTGATCTTGACCGAACCGGTATTTCCAAGTCCTCCGTTGGATCCCAGCTGGAGTGTTCCTTCTGCGATGAACGTCTGGCCGGTGTAGTCACTGGCGCTGGCTCCGGCATTGCTGAGGGTGAGAATCCCGGTTCCCCTTTTTGTTAATGCCAGTTGATTGATCGATTCGGTCAGCTGTCCGCTGAACGTGGAATTTGTGTTATCGACGCCTACCGACAGAACAAATTCGTTTGCGCCGCTTGAGTTTAGATCGGTCGCGGAAACAATGCCGGAACCGGCGAGGTTTCCGATCTGCTCTGCTTTGTCGAGATCGTAACGCCCGTTGACGGTAACGAGGGCTGCGTCATTGATCATTCCTCCGGCGATACCGGTTTGTTGCAAGGTCGCGTTGCTTGCAATCGTGATCCCGCTCGTGCTGTTCAGCGTTTGATTTGCATTGAGAATGAGAGTGCCCTCGGAAACAGTGGTCGACCCGGTGTAGGTGTTGATCCCTTCGAGGGTAAGTGAATGACTTCCTGTTTTAGTGAGGCTGGTGATATCTATTCCGGTGTTTTCGGGATCCTGAATCAGACCCCGAACGATGATATCTCCGGTATTCGCGTCGAGTTCGATGTTTCGTGTATCTCCTGTTCCGTTGTAAGTAGGGGGCCTGAGGTTGAGAATGCTGTTGGTAAAGTCAACCGTTCCACCTGTTGAACTGGTATTTCGAAAGATGAGACCACCGGTTCCGGAGGTGAGTCCCCATCGCAATTGCACATCTGTCGCCACTGCTTCCCCGGTATACTCCAGCGTCGGGGTGTTGTTTCCCGATCCGGCGAGGATCCGGTTCTCACTCCCCAACGCTCCGAAATGATCGATGATTACGGTGGCGTTTCCGCTCACTTGAAGGCGGGTGAAAGAATTGGTGCTGTTGTTGAGAGTTAATGTGCCATCGCCATTCACGACGACAGGTTGACCTCCTGAAATTTCACCATTGAGTGTCAGTTTACCGTTGTCTTCGAGAGTGATTATTTTGGTTCCGGAAGAGAGGGTGATGTCATTTTCGATCACGTGGGTGACTGGCGATGAGGGGTTTCCGGTGAAGGCGATGTTTCCGTCGAGGGTAAAGGCCTCTCCGCCGATGACGAATGCGCCTGCTCCAGAGTCAAAGGTGATGGACGTCACGGTGCCTCCGGTGAGATCGTTGTTCAGGGGCATCGCGAGGGTTCCCGTATTCGTGTTACCCCCGAAGACGAAGTCATTGCTGAAACCTGTGGTGGGTGCTGTTCCGGTCCAGTTGTCGTCAGACCAATCCCGGCTTGAGCTGTCTCCGCCGTCCCAGGTGAATTGAGCGTTCACTATTGATCCTGACACAAGAATGAGGCAGCTCAGGATGGCAACCTTTATGGATCGAGAACGGGGGGTCATATAAAACTGGAAGCGATTGCCTGAATCCTGCAATATGACGAGGTCATGGCAATGGGAAATAAATGCCTGATCAGGGCGTTGAATGTCAGATTCGGCTTTGGGGGCGAAAGGTGGTTCGGGGGGGGTATCAATGAGGGTGCCTTTCACGGAATTTGCATGGATTCACGGGATTATCCTCCGATCGCAACCATCTTCCGACCGGGTTGGTAGTTCTCGCGGAACTCGTGCATTTCCGGTTTTCGATCGACCACGTTCATGAAGAATCTGGCGACGTCTTCGTCGGTCATTTCCTCATTTCTGAGGACTTCGCGCATGTCGAATTCGAGGTGGCTTCCGAGGCAGGGACGGAGTTTTCCTTCGCAGGTGAGGCGGAGTTTGTTGCAGGTCTCACAGAAGTGAAGATTTGTCATGGCACCGATAAAGCCGACAATTTGACCGGTTCCGGGAATCTCGTAGTAGGTCGCCGGCCCATTCGTGCGGATGTCAGGGCGCGGTTTTAACTTGCCATGTCGAAACTCGATGAGCTTTTTCGCTTCGCCGGAGGGGAGGAAGTTTTCCTCAGTGAGGACATGTGTGGTGCTTACCGGCATGAGCTCGATAAACCGCAGGAGAAGCTCGCGGTCTTTCGCAAATTCGATCATGTCCCAGAGCTCATGCTCATTTCGATGGCGCATGAGCACCGAGTTGATTTTGATTTTTTCAAATCCCGCTTCGCGCGCCGCATCAATCCCGGCGACGGCGTCCTCAAAGAGGTCACGTCCGGTTGTTTCCGCGTAGCTTTCCGGGTCGAGCGTATCGAGAGAGACGTTCACGGTGCGGACTCCGGCGTTTTTGAGGGCCTGCGCCGTGCTGATACCTTCTTTCGTGAGTTTGCCGAGGAGGGTGCCGTTGGTTGAAATCCCGATGTCGTTGATCCCATCAACCCGGTTCAGCTGCTCGAAAAACCAGAGGACGTTACGGCGGGTGAGGGGTTCACCACCGGTCACGCGGATTTTTGAAATGCCGAGACCGGATCCGACGCGGACAACCCGCAGCATTTCTTCGTAGCTGAGAACCTCTTCGCGGTTAAGCCATTCCTGCGTTTCCTGTGGCATGCAGTATTGGCATCGTTCATTACAGCGGTCCGTAACGGAGACACGAAGGTAGCTGATGCGATGTCCGAAGCGGTCTTCCATTTTTCTAACGGAGACGCTCCCAGGCGGTGACTCGGCCATTCGTAAACTCAACTTCGCGGCTGATGTGTTGAACAAAATCGATGTCGGTTCCATAGCCCCATCCCGGGCCGTAGCTGTATCCGTAGGAGGGATGAACACCAAAATTAGTGTAGAAAGGGGAGAAGCCTCCCGTTCCCACTCCAACGGAAAATGTCCTCACCGGGGTGCTGTCGAAGTAAGCCCACTTTTCGTTCGACTTGCCGTTTCGACCACCCGTCATGACGCGGTCGGGGCGACCCCAGGCGATAAAGACGGCTTCCTGCGACATGCCTTCGGCGACCTCTCCGGCGCGAACGAGCTCTTTGTCCCGCGAACTTAGCTTTTCATAGAGCGCGGGATTTTTCTCGATGCGTTTCTCATTGGCCGTCTGCGTCGTGCATCCGCTGAAAAGGAGGCAGGCGGTTAAAAAGAGAACGGTATGGGGGAGGAAACCATTCATGTTCAAGGGTAAAGGGTTCCGCCTTGGTCCTCATTTCGCAAGTAAATCCCGTTTCTATTTCGATGAGGATCGCGATTGCTGTCGATGAGTGTTTTCACTACAGTTGGGGTGAATGTCCTACCTCACGGTTGAAAATCTGACTTTGTTGCAGCAGCGCCGCCGTCGGCACTGGTTTCGATATGATATCACCGAGAACCCCCTCGTTGAAGAAGTCTCTTTTGAGGTGGAGAAAGGGAAGAGTCTCAGTCTTGTCGGTGAGGAGAACAGCGGAAAGCGGGCGATTGTGATGGCGATCCTGAAGATGCGCGAAGTCGCCTCGGGAACGATCACTTTTGCTGAAGTGGAGACGACCCTGCTGGGGGATCGCCATTTCCGGCGACTTCGGAAGCGGTTGCAGGCTGTTTTTCCTGATCAAGCGGGCCAGCTCAGCGCTGAGATGACAGTCGACCAGATGTTTCTTGAAGTGCTGAAGCATTGGTACCCGAAAGAAACCCGGGAGGAATGGCACCGGCGCACCGAAGCGGTCATGGTTCTCTGTGGGCTCCCTGAGGTGATTCGTCCGCTCTATCCCCGTGAACTCGATGCGGTCGAGCGGCAGGAGGTGGCTCTTGCGCGGGCGATGTTGATGCAGCCGAATTTCCTGATTTGCGACGGCTTTACTCACGGACTGGACGCCGTGCAGGAGGCGGAGCTGTTGAACCTCGTTCGACATGTTCGTGAGGAAATGAAGCTCACGCTTCTGGTGGCTACAGACGATCTTGCAGTTGCTCACCAATTAGGCGATGATATCGGCGTGCTGCATCGGGGGCGCCTGCTTGAAATCGGCCCGGCCGAGTCCGTGGTGAACCGCCCGGAGCACGACTACACGAAGCGGCTCGTGAGCTGTTGTCTTTGATCAAAACCATGACTCCTCTTTTCAGAAAGTTTCTAGGCATGAACTGGCTCCTGATTGCCAACATGATTGCCTTGCTGATTTTCGGCGTTTTTGCGATCTACAGTGCCTGTTGGATGAGAGAGGAGTCTGTCCTCTCGACGAAGTGGAAGGACCAGGTCTACTGGATTCTCATTGGCCTCGGCGTTTTCACCGCGACAAGTCTGATTGACTATAAATGGATCAAATACTTCGGTCTTCCGCTCTACCTGATCACCGTGGGGCTTTTGATCTTTACGACTTTTGCGGGGGTTGAGATTAACGGGACGCGAGCCTGGCTCAGTGTCGGCCCTATTCTGATTCAATCGTCCCAGCTGGCGATTGCAGGCGGGCTTATCCTTCTCGCGGTGGTGCTCTGCACCCTGCACCGCTGGCATCCGATCCTCAGGAATCCATTCATTCGACTCACTGTTTCCGGCCTCGTCGCTCTTGTGCCTTTTGCTTTTGTTCTCCTTCAAGGTGACTTCGGGTCGGCCATTGTCTGGGTTCCGGTTTTTGGAGCGATGGTTCTGATCGGAAACATCCCTTTCCGGTTCATGATTGTGATCGTCCTGAGCGTGACGATGTTTCTGCCTTTTGCCTTCTTTTTCGGGCTGAAAGACTATCAGAAAAAGCGGATCACGACGCAGATTGAGATGCTTCAGGGGAAGAAAGTTAACATTCTCGCGGAAGCATACAGTGCCTATAACAACCTTCTCGCGATCGGAAGCGGGGGCTGGAGCGGGAAAGGGTTTAAGAACCCCGAAACGGTGAACAATAAGGGCTTCATTTCGCCTGATACAGCGATCAACGATTTCATTTTTCCGGTGCTTGCAGAGGAATGGGGATTTCGAGGGGCCCTGCTCATGCTCGGGGGCTTCACCTTGTTGTTGCTTCAGTGCATCTACGTGGCCTTTTACAGCCGGGACATGATGGGGCGGCTTCTTGTCGTCGGGGTCGTAGGCCTTTTGTTTGCCCATATTTATCAGAATGTGGGAATGAATCTGCTCATCATGCCGATCACAGGAATCCCGCTTCCGTTCATCAGCTACGGGGGAACATTTATTGTGGTGCTCCTTTTCCTGATGGGACTCGTTCAGAGTGTCTGGGTTCACCGCATCGACCCGGAGGCACAACGGCGTCGCCCGCAGCTCGATATCGGGCACCTGGACTGAGCTCGCAAAGTGATTTGGATGGTTGAATCTTTTTGCCATTCCATGTAAGCATTGAGATCGCCCCTCCGGTCGGGACATTTCCGTTCATGATCCAAGTTAATCACCTCACCAAACGCTATGCCGGACGCACTGCCGTCGACTCGATTTCTTTTGAAGTCGAGAAGGGTGAAATTGTGGGGTTTCTGGGTCCAAACGGGGCCGGGAAAAGCACCACCCTGAGAATTTTAACCTGCTTTCTTTCCGCCTCCGAAGGCACGGCAAGGGTGGCGGGTTATGACACTTACGAGGATTCGATCAAAGTACGTCAGCATGTGGGATACATGCCTGAAAATGTTCCCCTCTACCCTGATATGAGGGTGGTCGAATACCTTCAGTTCAGGGCGAGGTTGAAAGGGTTGCGTTACAAAGAGGCACGCCGCGCAGTGGCCGAGGCGATGGATATCTGCAGCCTCACGGAAGTGGATCACAAGATTATCGCGACCCTTTCGAAAGGGTATAAGCAGCGGGTAGGACTCGCTGATGCGCTCGTGAACAAGCCGGACCTCCTCATTCTTGATGAGCCGACGAACGGTCTTGATCCCAATCAGATCAGACAGTCCCGTGATCTCATTAAGCGGCTCGGGGAGCGACACACGATTCTCATATCCACGCACATTCTGTCGGAAGTTGAAATGACCTGCGGGCGTGTTGTCATCATCGACAAAGGAAATATCAAGGCCTGCGATACCCCGCAGAATCTGATCCGTCGATTGAGGCGGCCGGGCGAGATCATGCTCGAAATGCAGGGTGACGGAGAGGCCGCTGCGAAGAAAATTGGAAAACTTGAAGGGGTCAAATCAGTGAAGAAAACAGAGTCAGGCAACCAGTGGGTCACCTTATTGATTCATACTGATCCTAACATTGATGCGCGTGAAGATGTCTTTAATCTGGTGACCAAATCGGGTTGGAAGATCCGGGAGCTGGCGAGCCGTGCCGCTTCGCTGGAAGACGCTTTCGTCGATATTGTGCAACGTCCCGGTGAATTGACTAAGAAGGAGGTTGCGGATGCCGGGTCCTGATTCTCCCCTTTTGAAAAAGAGGGCGGCGGTCCGGACCGGCTCTCCGGCTCCGGGCTTGTGCGGGCTGAGGAAGCGTCGCTCTGCTCTGAAATTTAACCCTGTTAGGCCTTCGACCTGAGCCTGTTTGATTCGGGAATCTTCTTTCATGCGAACCTTCTCCATTCTGTTTACGAAAGAGCTGCGCTCGTTCTTTCTTTCGCCACTCGCGTGGATTGTGATGGCGCTGTTCACTTTCCTGAACGGATGGCTGTTCGCGGGAATGATCAATGCAATGCGCCTCCGTGTCAGTTCGCGCAGTCTCGTCTATAACCTCTTCGATTCGGGTTGGTTCTGGATGGGTTTTTTCATTCTCTTTCCTCTGATTACGATGCGCCTTTTTGCAGAGGAACGAAAGATGGGAACGATTGAGGGACTGCTCACGGCACCGGTGAGGACCGCTGAAGTGATTCTCGCCAAGTATTTTGCCACGGTGGTTGTCTATCTCGTTATTGTTCTGCCCGTCTTTCTCTTTTTCCCGCTCTTTCAGTGGATCACCGGAGAGCAGGCCGCGTTTCAGGGGGGGGCGCTTTGGGGTACCTTATTGGGGCTGTTTCTCGTCGGGCTTTTTCATGTCGCAATCGGAACTCTGGCTTCCGCATTGACCGCTAATCAACTGATCGCAGCGATGTTGACCTTTGTGTTTGTGATGTTGCATTATTTCCTCGGATTCATGGAACGCTTCGGGCTCGTTTCAGGATCAAGTTGGGGGGAAGGCCTAAGTTATTTTTCGACGATTGAGCATATGCATTCGCTCACGGAGGGGCTGATCGACAGCCGTCCGATCGTTTACTATCTCACCTTTGCCGCCGTGCTCCTCACGGTCACTCACCACGTGCTGGAGTCACGAAAGTGGCGCGCCTAACGATTACCATGTCAGAAGACGAACAGGACCAATCGAGCGACGAATCTTCGATCGTGGAGACTTCCGCGGTACGCCGGCAGGCGAGGAAGTGGGAGCGCTACCGCACGGCGGGACTTGTCGCCGCGCAGCTTGTCATCATCGGGATACTCTTTTTTCAGGTGAACTACTTGAGCTGTCGTCGTCACACGACATGGGATTTGACGCAGAACCGTCGCTTCACTCTTTCGGAAACCTCCGGAAATTATCTGAAAAGTCTCGGGGGAAAAGTTCGCATCGTCATGGCGTTTCTGGGAACCTCGGACCTTTATCCTGAAGTGAAGGGATTGCTTTCTGAGTATGACCGTATCGGCGGTGACGCCGTCACTTCCGAGTACCTCGATCTCAGCCGCAGCCGGTCACGCCTCGCTGAATTGAAAGATAAGTATCAGCTCCGCTTCGGAGGCGATCAGATCGTCATCCTCGGGGAGACGGGTCGTATTAAGGTAATCGCAGCTGAAGAGCTCGTGACTCGAGACGCGGGGACGGGTCGCGTCGTGGAGTTCAAAGGGGAAGAGATACTGACCTCCGCGCTACTTGAGGTCACTGAGCAACAGCAGAGAAAAGTCTACCTCGTGGCGGGGGGACGTCGCGCCGACGAGCTGGTTCCCATCGCTCAGCAGATTCAGCCGTTGGCAAATGCTCAGAATGCGAGACTTGAAAGTATCGTTCTCGAGGGGCGGCAGGACATTCCTGAAGACGCTGATGCGCTCTTCTTCCCGGGCAATACTTCGGACCTCTCCGAACGTGAGCTCGACCTTGTCCGGGAGTACTGGGAAGGGCAAAAAGGGGGGCTGGTTTTCTTTCTCGATCCATCGGCTGAAACACCGAATATCGACGGCTTGCTGCGCGAGAACGGCGTCGCACCGAATCGTGACCGGGTCCTCAGTGTCATCAGCCTTGCGGGACTGAAACCGAAACGGATTTCAGACGTTCCGGTTGCCTTGATGCCCGGCGGCGGGCCGACCCGTGACCTTCCGGCATTGACGGCGCGTCTCAATGGTCAGACGGAGTCTTTTAACGTTCTTTTCGAAGACGACCTGCTTCTTTCGGAGAATATACGCCCCCGTCCGCTCATGGTCGCCGGTGAGGGATTCTGGGGTGAAACCGAGTTTCAGTCCGGGGAGATTTCGTTTAACCCGGATCTTGATACCGGTCCGCCTGATCTCGTTTTTACGGCGGCTTCAGTTGAAAGAGGTGTGTTAGGGGATCCTGAGCTCTCCCAGGGCAGCTCGCGACTCGTTGTTGTCGGTAATCCAAACCTGATCGCTCCGGATGGGAATACGTCTAAGGTGGCTGCCGATTTTACGATGGCGTCGTTGAACTGGGTCATGAACCGGGAGGAATTGATGGGGATTTCCCCACGTCGACCTACTTCCTTTACCTTGAATATTTCCCCGGCGGACTTCGGGCTCTTGCAGTCGCTTACGATTTTTCTGATCCCCGGAATTGCTCTGATTATCGGCGGGTTGGTATGGTTGAAACGGAGGGCTTGAAGAGAAGATCGAAATGAGAGTCAAAACGACAGCTATTCTGGGGGCGCTCGCCATTATCCTCGCGATTATTACTTTTTCGTTGGATCGAAAGTCTACTACCGGCAAGAGCGCGGCCTCGAGTGCCAATGTTCTGGTCCGTTTTGATCCTGATTCGGTTACCCGAATGGTGATTGAAAAAGGCACGGCTAAGACAGTGATAGAGAACACGGGCGGATCCTGGTTTTTTAAAGAACCTGAGCTGGATCGCGTCGACGCACGGGCAATCACAGCGGTGCTTGATGAATTGAATCACCTTACCATAGTGGACCGGATCGGGACGGATGAAGAGCTCACGGATCTTCAAATGGGAGTGGAAGGGGATGAGGCGATCCGGGTTTCCGTTGGAGGAAAGACCAAAGAGGGTGATGTCCTTGATGAAACGATTACGATCGGTAGCAGCGCTCCCCGCGAAGGTGCTTTCTACGCCATTCCGGCCGGGGGGGAAGAGGTCAGTGTGGTAGACGGAAATCCACGGGGCTGGCTGGAGAAGCCTCTCACAACGATGCGTGACCGGCGAATCTTGAGCGCCCCGGTTGAGGCGATCGTTCAGCTTGGAATAGGGCGATCAACCGGTGAAGTGGTTCTACAAAGGCGTATCACACCACCGAAACAGGAATGGGCTATCGCGGAACCATTGCAGGCCTGGGCTGATCGCGAAGATCTCGATGAGCTGCTCGCAGCGCTCGCAGGGCTCATGATTGAAGAAGTCGTGGCGGAAGCAAAGTCCGATGAGCCAGTACCGAACCCGCTTCCGGATGATGCCGCTGTTCTTCAAGTTCGGGTCTACGGGATTGAGGAGCCGCTCACCATTTACCTGAAGCAGGTTGAAGCGCCGGCGGTCGAAGGTGCTCCGGCGGTTGTCGAGGCAAGAATGTCGGACCGGCCGGGGGTCTATCGTTTCAGCAGCCGGATTCTTGAGGAACTCCCCTCTGAAGCGAATGATCTTCGCGATCGTACTCTCGCGAGAATTCCGATGACCTATTTGGAATCGGTGACGATTGAGAGCCGTATTGATCCCCGTGTCTTTCTTCGTTCACAAAGGTTCGATGACCGAATGACCTGGGATATCATGGTGAATGATAAATTCCTTCCGGCAAACCTCGGGCAAATCGGTGATCTCGTGAATGGGGTGAACGAAGCGGCGATTCTTGATTTCGCCTCGGATGACCCTGAGGAGTTAAGTGAGTTCGGTCTCATGCCGCCGGCACAGGCGATTCGTTTTGACCTGAAGTTTCCCGGTGTTCCTGACGAATCGGGCTCCCCGGGGCCGGCTCAGCAGATTTCACGTATTCTTCAATTGGGGTGGAAGCAGGGAACGGAGAATCGTCTCTTTGCCAACTTCAAAGGCGAGCCCTATGTCTATGAACTGGACCCGACTTTTGCGAGTCTCATTCCGACACATCCGATTAAATGGAGATCCCTGAGTGTCCTGACATTTAATCAATTTCACCTCAAATCGATCACGCGGGAACTTCCCGGAAAGGAAAAGCTGAAGTTAGTCTACGACTACCGTCGTGATGATTGGACCGCCACACGCAGTGGGGTGGACGTCACCGGAAACCTGAATCGTTCCGCGGCAACGCTCCTTCGAAACCGTCTCGGTTCGCTCACTGCGGGAGGGTGGTTTCTTTCGCTGGGGAGCGCCTATGATGCGCTGAGTACTCCCAGTGTCACTTTTGAAATTGTGCTCAATGAGTTGGATCCTGCGACAGGGAATGCCAACGAGGAAACCAGGCGGATACGGTTTGCCCCTTCCGCGAAGAATGTCTACTTTGGTCAGATCGAAGGTTCGCAGGATGTTTTCTACATTGACCATGAAACGTATCGAGACTTCATCCGGCCTGTCACCACATCAAGAGCAATACCGTAGGGCCGTTCGTTGCTGTTTCATTGCAGGTCTTATTTTGTTTTCGGGGTTGGCTACTTCCTGTTCGGACTCCTCTCCGGTCAGCGAGGCACCCCTCGTAGAAAAGGAAGTGCCGGCGGGTGCCTTTGCCCGGGTTTGCGTCGCTTGTCATGGAGAGCAGGGCCAGGGAAATGAGTTGCTGAAGAGTCCTTCGATTGCGGGAATGCCCTCATGGTATATTGAGGAACAATTCAGGAAATTCAGGGAGGGGGAGCGTGGTGCCCATACTGACGACGCGCCGGGGCAGCAAATGAGGGCAATTGCCTTAACCCTGACGGATGAACAAATTTCTGAAGCGGCTGAAGCCGTTTCAAAGCTTCCCGTAATTCTCACGGAGGCGCCCGGCCCCGGGGCTGAAGTCGAAAAGGGTCGCTATCTCTTTGCGAACGAATGCATGGAATGTCACCGCTACAACGGGAAAGGTGAGGTCGTCTTTAAAAGCGCACAGCTTATTTCGTTAAATCGAAGCTATCTGCGTCGACAGCTTGAAAATTTTCACGAACGCAAGAGAGGCGCAGCCGGGACCGATACCTATGGTAATAAGATGGTCGATGTGACGGCCCGGTTGAGCGATGACGAAATGGATCTCCTTGTCGATTACATCGGGGCGCTCGCCCATGGTGATGATCCTAGACCGGCGCGTGAACGGTGATCCGAAAGTTTCCTATTCCAGCATCCCGAACTGCGTCATGAGATATTCAGCGAGGTTGGGTTTGCCCCGAGGATCAAAGCCGTAGCGGAATTCATTCTCAATTCCGAGCGTATCGAGTTTTTCCTTGAGCGCCTTACCAAAGGCCGGGTGATGAATCACTTTCCCGGTCGTTGCTGTCCCGGGGAGTGGCGTTTCATCAAGCGGTCCGGAATAGACGAGGTAGGTCGGTGGATCATCTTCACTAACAAATTCCCACGGAGAAATTTCCGCGACTTTAGCTTTCAAGGATCCATTGAGAGGATGGGTCACCGGCTCACCGAAAAGCTTGGGGAAGCTGCCGTGAACGTCCTTTCCGCCGCCGATGTTTTTGACGATCCAGTCCGGCATCAGGTTGGTTGGTGCGTTCAGAGGAATGAGGGCAGTGACACGAGTGGATTCCCGCGCAATCGGGTCCTCGGCTTCGGGGTCGGCAAGGTCGTTATGATAACCGAGCCAGAGTGCGATAACGGCACCGGCAGAGCCTCCTGACAAGGCGATGCGGCCGGGATCGAGGCCCCATTCCAGAGCGTGGTGTCGAATTGTCTGGAGGGCACGGGCGCTGTCGATCATTGGCGTGGGGCTGGTCACGGTGTCACCGTCTACGAGGCGATAATTCACGCTGGCACAAGCGATTCCTGCATCCAGGTAGCTGCCTGGATCAAATTGCGATTTGTCTCCGCCGACAAAACCGCCGCCGTGGAAGTAGACGAGGACAGGGAAATTTCTCGGGTCGCTTTCCTCCTTCTCAGGGACCCAGAGATCGAAGCGATTTTTCTCATCATCACCGTAGGAAACGTCCGCATGTGTTGGTTCCTGCCTCGTTGATTTCTTTCCTGCCCGATCAGTCCCCACCTTCCTCGCCGCACGATAGGCAAGTGCTTCCTCCTCTGTTAGAACGGCGTCTCCGTTGGTATCTGCATCGGGGAACTTTTTCAGTAGTTCAGCGAGCTTCTCCGGAGAGGCGGCGAAGGCGCTTTGAAAAGCGAATAGGAGGACCAGAATATGTTTTATCATTTAGATTCGAGGGCGTTGGTGATTCTTCTGGAGAGGTAGGCCTGGTGCCGAACGAGGCCCACTCGTCCCTGCTGATTCAATGAATCGAGACGCTTTTCGAGAAGGTAGAGGGCTTCGCTTTTCGCCGGAAGGGGGTGTTTGGATGGATTCTCCAGTCCGCTGATGGAAATGAGCCGATCAATGTATTCCAACTGGAGTGCCTCGCGGAATGAGTCAGGACCGGCATCGGGGTCGCCGTTCATGATGATCATATCCAGGGTCGTCATGAATTCACCCAACTCATATTCGTTTCCGTAGAGAGCGGAATCAAGGAGGCGCTGCAGGGTGTGTCGGTGCAGGATTTGATCGAGGACGGTTTTCTGCATCGCAAGAACGCTGTCGTGAATCTTCGGATCTTCATTGTCGTCGAGATCAAAAAAATCAAAGCCGCGCCGCTGAAGCGTCAGTTTGGCAATCAGGTTCGGGGAGAATGAAATCGCATCGGGTCCGAAAAGATGTTTTCCGAGCGCGCTAACCGCATCTCTCTGAACTCCGGCAGCCACGGGCGTTAGGGGTAAGGGGGCAGCCCCTTTCTGAGCGTGAAGGGAACGGTCGACTTCAACGCCGCCAACGAATCGGGAAATGGTGACGACCGAGCGCTCGTAGTCCCGCATCAGGGTGGTGAAGGCGGTGCGCAATTCGTGATAACTTTCGCCTTCGACAGGAAATTGTGCTTCGAGGTTCGGAAGGGTTTCTTTGACGAGCGTGATTCGATCAATGGCATGTTCGACAGGTTCGCTGGTGAGGTCGTTGATCATCGCTCTCGGATCTATCCCGCGTCCGGTTGATCTCATGTCGTCGGCATCGTTGGCGAAAGCATGTTCCGGCTTCGTTGATTCGGCGAGAATCGCATCGAGGTCGGCCGTGGGGGCATATCCGCAACGGATCGCCCAGTGATCATAGGGGCCGGGCACGATCGAAAAATAGTGTCCCTGCTCGGCGGGGTCGAGCGCCAGGTTGGCCGGAGCGTAATCCATTACGGAAGCAGAAACCCCGGTGAGCGCGGTAAGTTCTTTGTTGTGTACACTTTTCCGGTCATAGAGATGACTCGCCCGGAAGTTGTGATTGAGGCCAAGCGTATGGCCTATTTCATGAAGAACCAGCTCGGTGAGGGACTGGGTGATCAGTTCATCCTCATTGACGGGGCCATTCCCGAGGCGGGATGACTGAGCGCGGAGAATGGCAGCGCCGGAGAGGCGGCTGCTATGAAGACAGGCTCCGTGAGAACAGAGGTAGCCGCTTTGATGCCCGTTCCGCCCTGATCTATTCTCAGTGGCGGTGCCCAGCTTAACGATCTCCCTCAGCCGGATTCGGTTCGTGAGGTAGATATATTCGAGCATGATATCGGCACCGAGGATTTGTCCCGTTCTCGGATTGACGAAGCTCGGCCCGTAACCGCCGAAAGGGGGATTCGGAGAAGAAGTCCAGCGAAGAACATGGTAGCGAATATCATCCGCGTCCCATTCCGCATCGTCCGGCTGAATCTTCACCTCAATTGCATGGGTGATGCCGGCAGATTCAAAAGCTTTGTTCCACCCGAGGACGGCGTCGCGAATGGTGTCACGAATTTCAAGAGGGGTCGTGTTTTCTATCCACCAGGTGATCGGTTCGATTGGATCAGAGCTTTCAGCAGCAGGATCCTTTCTCTGAAGATGCCAGCGATGAATGAAGTCACGATAGGGGGCACTCGACTTTGAAGTGAGGTCGGTGACCTGTGTTGTAAAGTATCCCACTCTGGCATCATCGAAACGCGGTTCGTAGTCATTCTCCGGCATCGCCATGAGCGTGTGTTGAACTTTGATCGTGACGAATCTGGAATCAGCGACATCGGCATCACCATACTCAGCGGGATGCAGATTCTCGAAGACGTACTGAACACGAAAGAGCGTATTGTCAGGAAAGCTCTTCGTTTCGAGAAAGCGGGTTCGCTCCTTTGAAAGGTCGCCCAATTTGAATTTCTCTTCCTTGTCGTCGTCCTTTTTACTGGGTTTCAATTGCCGGAAAAATTCATTGAGGAAGACTGAGTCAGCTTCGATGAGGAGGATGCCTTTTTCATCATCGATCGCTTCGATCTTCTGACTGGCGAGTATGGCTTCCGAAACGTTGGCTTTGGCGGCACGTTTCAAGGCACTATCCGGGTGAAAATAGAATGAGGTGTTCTCAACAACAAACTCGACCTTCTCGAAGTGACGTCGAACCGTGAAGACGCGCGAATCAGTGAACTGCCCACGAAAGAAGCCAAGATCAGTAACTCCATCAAGAGTATGGCTGAAGTGGATGAATTCGTTTTTCACAGAACCTGTCGAGAGCTGGGAGAAAGCGATTTCGAGGAAGATTTTCCCGGTCTTCTGATCTTGATGAACAGGAAAGAGACCGTCCATCGTTTCGCAATCTTTGAGGACCTCTGAGACGGCGATCGGCTCTTTGTCTTTCGTTTCGTCCTCTTTCTTATCTGCTTCCTCCTTCGCAAAGGAGAAGGGTAGGAGTGCCAGGGTGATAAGGATAGTGAAGCTCCTGAAAGCCATGAAAAGGGAGGATTTGTGCATTGAACTCATTTCGTGATCGTCCTATATTTTGGAGCGTTTGTGAAAAAAACACACCTCTATTATGCGAAAGAATATCCTCATTCTCACTCTCCTCGGTCTTGGCGTACCTGCAGTTTCCCTGCACGCTGAAGAAAAAATTGATTTCGGCACTCAGATCTATCCCTTCGTGAAGTCGGGTTGTGTGAAGTGTCACTCACCTGCTTATGAAGATGAGCGAGGCCGGACACGCAAGCCAAAGGCAGATATCGTTTTCGCCACAAAAGAAGGAATTCTTTCCGCTGAGGATGAGGACGGTGAGTTGGTTCTTGTTCCCGGTAAGCCGGACGAAAGTCGCATGCTCGAAGTGACCAAGCTTCCTCTTTATGATGACTACCACTTTCCACCAGAGGGCAAAGCCCCGCAGTGGACTGAAGCAGAGCAGGAGCTCTTTGCGAAGTGGATTGAAGAAGGTGCTGATTTTGGGGATTGGACGGAAGATGCCGCCCCACAGGAAGGTCTTGATTGGGACGGTAAGGAGAAAGAGGCCGGCACGGTCGAGACATTCGAATAGAATTCTCTAAACTACGTTTTTTAAGGAAGCCGGGGCAGGAAATCTGCTCCGGCTTTTTTTATTCCTGCACCGTTCGCGAAGAACAAGGAAATGGGCGAACTGTTTGCGAAGCTCTCGTTTCCCCCTACATTCCATCGCTGTATAGAAAGGGATATGCAAAGGCGCTCCATCTTCATTCTCGTTATTGTTTCCGCCTTGGTTCTGGCAGGTGGATTCGCGGCCTATGTGAAGCGTGAGGGGATTAAATATCGAATCAGTAATTGGAGGGCCGCTTCTCTGGTGGAGAAATCCAGAAAGCTGGGCGGCGAGGGTAAGTGGGAGGAAGCCTCAGAAGTCAGTCTGGCTGCCTGGCAGCTCGATAGGGGAAACATTGAGGTGGTAAGACAGCTCTATCGGGCTTCTCTGAAAAATCGGTCTCCACACCTGCTGGTAGCAGCGAGAACGCTTTTCAGCCATTCTTCTGCCTTAGCCGATGAACGTCTTGAGGTGATCAGGCTATATCTTGGATTGGGCGATCATGTTACGGTTGCCTCACTACTGGCTCAGCTGACGCCTGAAGAAAGAACATCTCCCGATGCCATGCAGTTGGGAGCAGAGTTTCTGATTGTGAGGAATCGCCCCATTGAAGCGCTGAAATTGTTGGAGGAGTTGCGAAAGAATCGGGTCGAACCGGGCGATTCGTTTCTGGTTGCCAGTGCCCTGGCAAGGCTTTCCTCCGAAGATGATGTGGCGCGGCGGGAAGCTCAGCGATTGATCGATGAGTTGATCAATCAGGAGAACGGTCCGCAGATCGCCTTTTCGGCCTTTCGCCTTCTGGAGGTTATTCCGGAGAAGAATTGGGATCTTAAGCGCTTTCAGGATATCGGCTTGCGGCTTCGAGAGATCCTGGCGGAGGAAGAAATTCCCCTGTTCGTTCACTTTCTTGAAGCCCGCCTGCAGATCGCGGCGGATCCGGCTATCAGGGAACAGGTCCTGTCGTCTATTGTCAGTCGCTTTTTTGACACGCATCGGAGTGAAGTTGGAGATTGGCTGATTAGCCGGAATGAGATCGCCCTGGTTCAGAAAACGATGGCAGGCGCTGATGTAGAGAATGACCCGGTGAACTTTTCTATTCTCATCAAAAGTTACTTCCGTGATGGAAACTGGGAGGCTGCCTCTGAGCTGCTCAGCAAAGCTCCGACGGAGCTTGACCCGGCAATGTTGTTTGCGTTGAGAGCCGTCGTGGCCACTGCCGTCGGAGAGAGGAGCAATGCAAAAAATTGGTGGGAGCGGGCATTGCGTCAGGCCGGTCTGGCGTCGGGGAGAGGGGGGCTCTTGACTATTGCGAAAATTGCGGCTTCTGCAGGCAATGAGTCGGTAAGGAATCGAGCGGTTACAGAGGCTTTAAAAAGGAGGAGTGCGATTCCTATTCCTGCTTCTGATGTCTCTTTTATCTTTTCACATCTTGTCGAAGATGATGCCGGTAGCGATCTGCTGGATATCAGTTTAGGGATGTTAGCAGGTGAGCCGGACAACCCTCTTCTCGTCAATAATGTAGCGTGGCTCACCCTGATGAATCGTCGCTCTGTATCAGGACTCATGGATAAGCTCGAAAACCTTGTCGGAAAATTCAAGAAACCGGCAGGTCTCTATACCACTCTGGCTCTAGCCTATCATTTTGAGGGTCAGTTCGACGAGGCCGCTCGAGTGATCACGACCTTGTCGGAGAACCTGAAAGCAGACGAGTTTTCCGAATTGAGCGATACCGATCTTGCCGTGATTGAGCTCGTTCAGCGTGATTCTGATTTGTCTGTCGTTCCGGAGGGGCTTCCTGACCGCTTGAAATGGGGCGGGATGATGGCGATTGAGCGGGAATTTTTTCAGGAAGCGCTTGGTGAGCCTGAGAATAGTGAGGCAACGCCGGGGCAGTGATCAACTTCAGCGCAGGGCTTGTCTCTCTGTCGGGGCGGGTCTATTCTTGTCGGGACCTTTGTTCTTAACTTTCCATGGAAGTCACCAGTCACCAGCCATCCGCGCAATCGGACCTGAGCAAGCTTAAAGACCTGATTCGCAGTGAGTCATTTCCTTTCTGGCTCTTTCTGGTGCTGTGGTTCGGGCAACTTTGCCTGGCTCTTGAACCCAGCTGGGGAGACGGGACCTACTACGATTATGGCTACATGGTTATTCTCCTTGTCCCTTTCTTCTTTCACTCCCGCTGGAGTGAGATCAAAGGAGCAGGGGATCGGCTTATCGTGGAAGCGCCCAAAATGGTTCAGTCTCCCTTGGTGGTCATCTTTTTTGGCGCGGCGTTTTGTTCCATCGTGATGTTGAGGCTGATTCAGACCGTCGATTCAGGGTGGCGGGCGCCGCTCGTCGTCCATGCCTTTCTCATGATCGGGTTCGCCGCTTTCTGCCTCAGTCGGGTCATTGGGGGGAGGGCGCTCCTTACGTTTTTTCCCTGTGCCGTACTCATCCTTCTGGCGGTACCGCTCCCTTCAGCGGTTGAGTTCTCCCTGATCCATGGATTGACGGAACGAGTTGTGGACACGGCCGTCTTTGCGAACCGTATGCTGGGGCTGCCGGTAACGAGTTCGGGGGAGACGCTCTTTGCAAACGGGATACCGCTCCATGTGAGCGAAGGTTGCAGCGGAATTCGCTCTTTTCAAAGCAGCATTTTTGCCGGCTTTGTTCTGGGAGAGTTCATCCGGCTGTCGATTTTAAATCGATTGATTCTTCTGGGCTTGAGTCTTTTTACCGCCTTTTGCATGAATTGTCTTCGGGTGATCTATTTGGTGCAACATGCGGCAGGACACCCGGGAGCGGACTTACAGAAAGTTCATGATATCAGCGGCTACGTTTCGCTGACGCTGACCTTCATCACCATTTTTGCACTTTCCAGCTTTCTTAAGAAATCGGAGCACGGTGGCGAACAACAGGCCGCGGCGGCGACGGTCTGACGCACAAATCAGTTCATTGCCTTTTGGGCAGGCGGACTTTTCGCTGATCCCGTTGGGAGGCCGACCAGCAGATGGCCAGGTAGAATGCAGCGAGGATCTGCACCGAAGGGATCTGAAGAGGAAAATCGACGAGGGCATGAAGCAGGATGGTCGAGAGAGCAATGAGGGAACAGCTCGTGGTGAGATCATTTCGGCCTTTCTGCTTCATTCTAAACGCATAAGTCAGTCCCACCCACAGTCCTCCACCAATCAATACCAGCCACCCGGCAAAACCGAGATAGCCCCATTCGATAAGTGTCTGTAAATAGTCCTGATGAGTGTGCGTGTAGGTGCCGCTCAAGCGATCACCCAGATAGCCGGTATAGAAGGGGAAAATGAGGCGGAAAGTGCCGGGACCTGTTCCAAACCATCCACTGTTCGGAAGAATCTTACTGCTCGCTTCGTAGACGAGCATCCTTCCAGCAAGGCTTTGTGAGGTAGCTTCCCATCTCTCGGTGATCAAATTGAGGGCTGGAAGCAGTGCAATCAGAAACAGGCTGAGAAACAAAGCTGACATGATGGCGATGGCAGATGCGGATGTTTCCTTCGGTCTTACCAATTTCCAAAACCAAATGACTGAGATAAGGGCAGCGATGAGCCCGAGTATTTGTCCTGCCTTTGACGTATTGACGAACACGGCAATGAAGAGGAGGAAAAGGGCGCAAAATTCTGCAGAGGTTCGGGTGCCGGAAGGGTCGAGAGCCCTGCTTCTGAGCCATATCGCGAGGGTGGCCGGCCAGGATAAATTGAGAAAGGCCGCGGCATTTGCATTGTATCGAAAGGCCCCGAAAAACAGCTTTCCAGATCGGTCGGGTGTCACCCAGAGCATGGAATCAGCGCCGCTGGCCCGTTGATAGATCCCGATGCCTGCAATGAGCAGCCCTGCCAGAGCCACCGCATAGATCAGAAACCAGCGGGTGCGGGAATGGGCGCAGGCATCCACTAGAACGAGGAAAGCGAGCGAGAGAGCGCCAAGGTGCCGGATTATCGGAGCAGTGGTTTCGGTATCCACCGTGCCCGGAAGCCATCGGTAGTTCTCTACGAGGAGAATAAAACGCCACGAGTCCGGTTCGAAGTACGATCCCGGGTTCAAGGCGTGTGCTAAGCCGAAAATGCTTAAAAAGACGAGGGATGAGAGGCAGGTTAAGGGAATCCGGGGGCGCCGTTTTTCAAAGATGAGGAGACCCAGCCATAGCACAAAGGAAGAGGCAAGGAGGCTGTCGATTACCTCGACACTGGAAGGGGTGGTTCCACCGAAGGCAAGCGGCGCATAAAAAATCAGTGCGACGAGCGGGGCGAGAACGATCAGCCAGCCCGGCCCCGGGAGTTCTGAGTGCTGTTTGCGCATCCGATAGATTCAGCCGGGATACCTTACTTGTTCTTCATTCAGGAGCCATTCTGGGCGTAGTCGGAGTAATTCCCTCCGCCTGAATAGGAATAGTAATATCCGTAAGACCCTTTCGTCCTTGTTTTGGGGAGACCGTTGGCGACGACCCCAACAGGCTCGGTTTGATTCTCGGACAGGATTCGAACAGCTCGTTTAATCGCCCCTTTGGGAGTCTTTCCAATTCGTGAAACGAGAACAATTGATTGGGCCTGCTTGGCGAGTGGCAGACTGTCACTTACCGGAACAAGTGGAGCTGAATCGATAATGATCCGATCGAAAAATTCGTTCAATTTCTCAATAAGCGGTCCCAACGCCTTGCCGGCCAGAAGTTCGGAAGGGTTTGCGGATCGACTCCCGGCGGGGAGCAGATAGAGGTTCTCGGAGGCTTCGGTTCTGACGAGTAACTCTTTTATCGGAGTCCCCAGTGAAAGGTGATCGGAGAGACCTTTGGATGCTTTGTCATAGCCGAAGATTTGAGGCTGCACCGGCCGGCGCATGTCCGCATCAATGAGGAGTGTGCGGTCGCCCTGTGTCGCAAAAGAGAGGGCGAGGTTCGCGGTAATCCAACTCTTTCCCTCTCCCGGAATGGCACTGGTAATCAGGAATGACCCCCGCTCACTTGAATTGCCGAGGAAGGTAAGGCCAGCTCGAAGTGTTCGAATGGCCTCCGCCGGTTGTGACTCAGGGGCACTGAGCATGACAAGGGCTTTGTCTCTTGCGACCTCTTTTGAAAAGGGCATTGCGCCGACGGCGGATAACCCGGTTAGGGATTCCAGTTCGGCAACCGTGCGAACGGTGGGGTCCATGAAGCCAAGGAGAAGAATAATGCCGATTCCAATAGCAGCGCCGCCTGCTGTGTAAGTGATGAGAACCTTTGATTTTATCGGTGCGAATGGTCGTCCCGGAAGACTGGGGGGCTGCACGATATCAAATTGCTTACTGGCGAAACCGATGGAGACATTTCCCTCTTTCAATTTAGTGATCAAATTGTCGTAGATCTGCTGTTCAGCTTCCAGCTCACGAGTGATCACGCTCGAGCGCGTTGAGACCAACTGGATCTGAGCAGCCACTTTCTCTTCGGCTGGTATATCGCCGAGGACGGTTTGATTTTCGTTCCAGAATTGTTTCTCATCTTCAGAGAGGCGTATCACTTGATTTAATTCTTCCGTGAAGCGTTTCTTCAGAATGGTTTGTAGTTCTTTGGCTTCGACTAATGCCGGCCATCTTGGGAGATAGCGCTTCTCCATTTCGGCAATCTGTCGCTCAGCCGCTCGAACTTCTTCACTGAGTTCGAGGCAACGATTGTAGAGTCTCAGTGCTTTATCCAGCTCGAGGATTCTTTCCTTTACCTCGGAGGAGCTTTCCAAAATATAGTCGAGAGCATACTCAGAAGATCCGGCTACCTTATTTTCAGTTGCCTGCTCATAGGTGGAAAGTAAACCCACGAGGGCGTCTCTCGCGATGGCGGGATCGCTGTGGACCGCTACAATGTCGAGTAGAGTGGTGTCAGGTCGCCATCCCACCGAAATCCAGCTTTGGAGAAGGCTTCCGACAATTTCCGGAGTGAGTTCGGAACTGGAATACTGCTCCTCCTCCTGCCATGGAAATTTAAAGGTCTCGGGAATGATATCTTTCCGATCACTGAAAAGATGCCCCTTGGCCGTTTCCACATAGTAGCTGGAAAGCTGTAATTTTTCCGAGGCGGATAACATCTCCGCCGCACCGCTCATGCGGATTTTCTCCTCCTCGTCGACATCCGCAGCATCTTTTTTGACCCTGAGAATTTCAATAGTAGCGGAGGATTGGTAGGAGGGGGGCGTCGATGAATAGACATAGAGCCCGAGGAGATATCCAAATATCAAGGTGAGAAGAAAAATCCAAAAACGCTTCACAAACCATCTGAAGTAATCCTGAAGTTTGTGCCCCTGCGGGTCTGGATATTCGGAGGGAGCCTCGTTGTAGTATTGGGGGTGGGACATCAGTTCGAGGAAGGTGGAAAACTCAGAGATCGCCTGAAAAATCTAAATCTCGATTTATTTCAAGTGTCTGGCTGCCTGTCATATATACCTTACAAGCAGAGAATGAACATCCATTTTCATGCCACAAAACCCGGGTCCTGAAGAGAAGCTCTAGAAGAAGCTTTCAGGGACGGAAATTGTGTCATCGGGGGCCAGGATAAACGGCTTGCTTTGATCCTTCTGCATCTTTGACACGTTGAGCTCGTAGGTCTTCACCCCTTCTGCCGTCCGCCGTCGCACGACGACTTTTGACGGCTTGGCTAAATCAGTGAAGCCGCCTGCCATTGCAATCGCTCCGATTAAGTCATAGGGGTTCTCAGGATTCATGGGAAGTTGACCGGGTTTCCTGACTTCTCCAATCACGGTCACGAAAACAACCTTCTCCTCTTCCACCATCACTTCCGGGATGGCATGAACGATGAGCGTGTCACCGTCTTTGAGAGCGAGAACCCGATTGGATTCCAGGTTGAGGATTTGAGTGGTGAGATCGCTACCGGAACGGCGCTTGAGTTCAATACGGCTCTTATTGCCCCGCTCGGTGAGGCCGCCGGCTGAAGCAATTGCCGTGAAGAGATCGATGGACTCACCGACCTTAAAGGGCACCTGGCCGGGGGCATACACCTGACCGATGACGGTGACGGTATGGGGCGGAAGTTCCGCCTCTTCCGCGATGGCGACGGAGACTTGCGCATCCCTGATGTAGTCCGCCTCGAGCCTGCTTTCCACGGCTTTGGCTAACTCATCAGGGGAAAGTCCAACCGATTGAATACCGCCGAGGAGCGGAAAGACGATGTTTCCGGCTGGACCCACCTGGAAAGCGCCGGTCAACGAAGGTTCGTCGAATACGTTGACACTGACGATGTCGCCAATTTTCAAAACTACCTCTTGTCCTTTTAGCACTGGGGCCAGGAAAAGAGATCCGATAATCAGCAGGAGAAGGCGCGCTGTGTTCATTTCACGCCGGAGAAAAGCTGATTACAGAGAGACTCAAGATGGCTTCCTTCAGTCGCTCAGGGGGCGAAAGTAGAGACTTCATCTCCACGAGTGTTTGCAGGATTTACCACTCTCAAGGTCGTATAAAGTGGTGCCGAGGCTTCTGTAATCACAGGGATCTGGAATTCCGGTGCGGAGGTGTCTCCGTTGACGACAAAGGATTCGGTGGAAACCACAAGTCCGGAAATATATTCAATTCGAATTTCATACTCTCCGAAGGGCACGTTACCAAAATTAAAGGTACCGTCTTCTCCGGTCAACAGGACCTGGACTTCTTCTTTGCCCGGAAGCTTGATGAGAATCACTTTGGCGCCCTGAACAGGGGCGTCATCACCACTCAAGCCGGCGGTAGCATCGGTGTCGTCAAAAACGGTGCCGGATACGCTCCCAATCCCGTCTTGAGCCTGAAGCGCTGTCACCAGGAAAAAGCAGGGAAGGATGATAGCGAGAATGAGATTCTTCATGTCGATGAAAGGAAAAGTCGGTGGTTAGTAAAGGAGTCCGACGCGGAATCCCACAATGTGTTGATCAAATTCAGTGAATACCAAAGTCGAATCATTTTCGTTGTAGTGATAGAACACGGAGACATCACCATTCAATCCCCGGGCGATGCGAAGAGGGTGACTTAAACTTGTCTGGAACCTCCAGAAGTTATCTTCCCTGAGCGAAGCTGGTCCTGCGACAACATTTGTGTAGTCAGCGTTTTCGTATCCAACGGATGAGCGCAGCGTGAACTGTGCAGGAAGGCGCTGGGTCATGCGGAGGGCCGTCCCGGTTGAATTAACATCCTGCCCTGTCGTGACATACGAAGGACGGTTGTTGCGGTAGAAAGTAAGGTCGAAGCCGGTTTTCGGGGAAGGGGTGAAGCTCATGCCGCCGTTGAAGACCGTGCCTTCGGTGTCAGTGGCGCCAGGTCCGTCAACGTCTCGGAATTCATAACCCACTGAGCCATTGAAGCTCGTTTTGCCGGAGAGCCGGTAGCGAGCGCGGACAGACGGGGTGTAGAATGTCTGACTGAAGTTATTGGAGAAATCATCTTCGCCGCCGCGAAAACCAAATCCCAAGCTGGTCTTCGGAGCAAAGCCCGGCTGAAAATACCACGCCAAATCACCATAGACGCTGTCCTGGTCATTCAATCCTGAACCTGAATCAAAATCCCGGAGAACATAACCGGCTCCCGCTTCAAGGGATCCGTGATCGAGCATTCTCCTCACGTCGACATCGAAATCGAAATCATGACTGGGGGCCCGTCGTGTCTCTCTGTTCACGTTGTCGAAGTCGATCGAGTTTCCGTTGTTTCTCAGGTAATCAACATCAGCGCGTATGCGAGTCTTTCCGCCGTTTACTCCGACGAATGCACCGAGTGAATGTTCGAGGGTATCGCGACCGAACTGTTGCGCTGAGTTCTCGTAAAAGAAAGCCTGGCCGACGTAGTCGAAACCATAGAAGCCGCCCCGGGTGTTAGGGTTTCCAGAAAGGATGTTGAAACCGAAATCAACGATGCCGACGTGAGCGCTCTCACCGTTGGGCTGTTGCGTTGTGTTGGAATCGTAAAGATAAGTCGCTCCGGCGAAGAGGTCGACGTTGAGAGATTTTGCATTGAGGATAGTGGCGCCAGCCACTTCCTTGTCGCTGAGAACGTATTTTCCGCTGTCGAGGCCGGAATAAGCGTAGTCATCTGCTGTTGCTACTGCGGTCAGAAGCAGGACGAGTGCTGACGGAAACGCTATTTGGAAAATTCCTGAAAAAGATTTCATGATTATAACCATTCTTCTAGAGTGGGAAAGAAGGGGTGTCAAAACTTATTTTGAGATCGCTCTCATGATTGAGTCGACACCAGGCGAATTTCGTCAGGGAGATTGGGAGCGGCTTTAGTTTCATTTAGTTGCAATACCTCTGCGCACTCATCTGCAGGAAGGATTCCAAGGTTCGCAGGTAGGCTCCCCCAGCGTTCGGCTCCGTTCAATATCGCTGGAACAAAACATCTTAGAATCCTATCGAGAGAGCGAGTGCCTCCGGGAGGAGGTTGGCAGCAAAGTCGCCAGATTCGATCGCCTGATATTTCGAAGTGGATCAAACATTGCCCCCCGTGACAGGAGATTTCGCTGCCTGAGCTCGAGATCGCCGGTGAAAATTGAAATTTGGCGAGCCCTGCCAGTACTTCATCCCAGTAGGCGCTTGAGGATTCGACTCGTTCGAGGTCGTGCTCCAGTACTTGCGCAATGGAATAGGCGTAACGAACATCCTTACGAACGGCGATCAGTTCATTGAATTGCTGTTTGGCCTCTTTAAGGGTGTGTGGAAGGCCGAGTTTTCGAAGCGAAAACAGAAGTCCCACCGTGATGATCATTCCGACGATGGGAAAAGTGTAGCCCGCTGAAATAAACACACTGAGACCGAGGAGACTGAGACTGGCAAAAACTCCATAAAGCAGCATGAGGACGGTCCGCTTCGAGAACCCCAAAGTCATGAGACGGTGGTGGAGATGGCGGGCATCGGCTTGCATTAAGGGGAGGCCGGACAAACCACGACGAAGCATTGCCAGAAGAGTGTCGAGAATGGGGAAGCCTAAAGCGATCACGACCACGAGGAGTGCACCGAACACAGATCCTTTGTTCGAGGTGATGAGTGAGGTAGCGGCGATGAAGTATCCGACGAGATAGGCCCCGCCGTCACCCATGTAGATTTTTGCGGGAGGCAGATTAAAAATGAGGAAGGCGGAGAGGCCGCCGGCCATCGCCAGGCTGAGAATGAGTAGAGGAGGGTTGCCGGTGAGGTGGCCGATAGTTGCGAGGGTCAGGCTGAGAAAAAGTCCCACTCCGCCGGCGAGTCCGTCCATCCCATCGATCAGATTGATGAGATTCGGCAGGGCAACAAACCAGAAAACGGTGAAAATCAGGGAGAATCCACCGAGTTCAAAGGCGCTGCCTCCCATCGGGTTGGAGATAATCTCAATCCGCATGCCGGCAAGATAAGCGGATACCCCGATTCCAATCTGGGCGAAGAGTTTGATTGAGGCCGGGACACCATAGAGGTCGTCAACGAAGCCGAGGAGGAAAATGGCAGCAGCAAGGATAAGAAACGGCCATCCGAGGGATGGTGAGCCGGCGGATAAGAGGGATGAATTGACGAAGAGGTATCCGATCAGAAACGAAACAAGCAGTGACAGTCCGCCAATTCTCAAGACGGGTTGTTCCTGTGTCTTGCGAATCCCGTCAGCGGAGTCGATTCCGCTTTTGAAGCGCCAGCACCGTAAAAGGAGGACGATAGACCCTATTCCTGCAATCAATGAGGACAGGAAGATTATTATAAAAAAACTGAGACTATCAGTCGTCATCCAGGAAGAAATCCCGGAATTGTCGCGAGGGACAGGTTGCCGGGGGAGTTGCCCCAGTAAAGATTATAAAATTATTTATAGCAAGCCTCAGTTTTAAAGTGTTCTCTCAAAGGTGAGAATATTACTTCGGTGAGCCTCGTTGCATTTCCTTTGTTGTCTGCTCTTTGTGGCGTGGGGCACGAGTTCAACCATATAAATGCCGTTGCCCACTCTCAGTGAGGAGTGGGCTGTGCCGCGAATCAGGTTGGCGTGAAGGCATTACGGGAGAAACCGGTTTGGTTTTTGGCTGCATCAAAGGTGCAGATTCGTCCCGGCTGTCGTGGAAGGGAGAGGTGGTCAGCGCGGCTCTGCCGCTTCCAGTCTGCGGTCTAACTCGCCTTTCTGTGTCTCCGAAAGGGCCTCTCGAAGTTGAGATGCCAGTGGTTTGGCGTTCTCTTCAATTTGGGCCGAGCGCGAAGCCCAGTAAGCTGCCCCGACCGGGTCAGGGGCTCCTGTTGCAGATCCGCGGGCCAGCATTCGGGCCAAGCGGGTCTGGCCGCCCGGGTGATTGGATTTGGCTGCCGCTTCATAGAGTTTCCGGGCTTCCGCGAGGTTTTGTTCGACGCCGACGCCGTTCTCAAGAATTTCTCCCAAGTTCACCATTGCTGCAGGGAAACCTTTCTTCGCGGCTTCGACAAACCAGCCCGCCGCGGCTTCGATGTTCCGGGACACTCCCATTCCCGCCGTGAGACGCATTCCCAGTTCATTTTGAGCGGGGACATGGCCGCGTCCGGCAGCGACCTGCAACCATGCCGTCGAGGCAACCAGATCCCTGGGAAGGCTGGTTCCTTCAGCGTAAAATTTAGCAATCATGAAACAGGCTTCTGCGTCTCCCTGTTCCGCGGCAAGTCGACATAGGGCGATGCTTTTTTCAGGATCACTTTCCCCCAGTTTACTGCTCATGTGATAGCTGGCGAGTCGGGTGCTCGCTCCACTATGGCCACGCTCGCTGGCAAGGCGCAGCCATTTGGCCGCCTCTTCCCAGTTGGATTCTTCAGCTGCAAAGCGCTCGTAAAAAATACCCATTTCGTAGGCCGCGTCAGCACTTCCGAGATCAGAGGCCCGTTTTCCGAGGGTTGCCGCTTCCTCGAGATCCTTTTCGATAATGCCGCCTTCCCGATAGAGTTGATGTAACCCCACGAGACAGGGAATGGAGCCCGCTTTGGCTCCGTCACGGAAATGAGCCAGAGCAATCGCGCCATCCTGAGGCATGCCGATCCCTCTTGAAGCGAGGTTCCCGAGAAGGAAGTGGGCTTGAGTTGCCCCGGGCAGTTGTTTTGCTCTCTTGAGCAGATCTATCGCTTGAGGGATCGATTTCTCCCGTCCCTGGCTTCCGTTTAAGAGAATCACCGCCTGCCGCTCGATCGAAGCAACTGATTCATCCTGTACAGAGCGATCGAGCCAGCTGTGCCCCGCAGGCCAAAGCGCTTGATTCCCCGAACTGAGGAGGAGTTCGGCGAGCACTTCACGCGCCTTGGAGGGATTTTTTGGAACTCCTTGTTTTTGCAGAGAGGCAGGGATACTGACGCCACCGGATTTGAGAATAAGAGTCGTCAGTTCGTTCGCGACGGTTTCATCACCGTCAGCCGCGGTTCCCGCCAGCGAAAGGAAGAGATCTTTTGCGTCGACATTCTCCGTCACTGTTTCCGCGACCGGAGAGGTCACTTCTCCGGAGGGTTCCTGAGCGCAGAGGATCGAAAAAAGTGGGATCAGGGTGAGATAGATGGGGGCAGATTTCATCAGGGGAAACACTTAGGGGGCTGTTTTCTGGAGGCTCGAAAGGTAATTGCGCCGGATGGGGGTGACAAGGTTCCAGTTGATGCCCTGCTCAAGGGCCAATCCTTCGCGCTCAAGTCCGGCCCGCCAGAGAGCGAGGGCAAACACCGCCCGGTCGGCGTCTGATACTTCATTCCAGTTAGCCACCGCCCCTTTCAGGTATTCAACGGTTTCGTTGGCCCGGCCCTGTTTCAGCATCCAGAGGGCGATAGTGGTTCGAAAGCGGATGATCTGCGGGTAGGCTTGTTGAAAGGGGGTTAGTCCGGAGATGACTTCATCCGGGGCGGCATCTTCTTCGGCGAACAGCTTGAGGAAGGCGACTTGCTCTACGGCAAAACCGTCGCCGGGGCGGTTCCTTGTGTAGCTTTCCCAAAAGCTTAACCACTCTTCCGGACGATCAGCGAAGTAGGTTTCCAAATATTCCAGGGCAGCTCCCTGTGGCAATCTGGCGACGGGAAGTTCAGTGATCGCCCGGGCCATTTGATTGGCGATTTCCTGTTCTCCGAAACGTCCCGCCACCTTCAGGATGGCGGCACAATCTTGATATTGCTCCAGGGAGACGGCACGTCCGATACATCGCTGCCAAAGTGAGATGGCTTCGCTTTTTCGACCCAGTTTATTGGAAAGAGCGGCTTTGATGCTTTCAGTCACTACCTGAGGCACCTTGGGCGGAGCTTCTTTCAACCACTCATCTGCTTCCGTGAACTTTGATGTTTCGATCAGAGCCTGGAGTCTTGAGGTGAATAACTCCGGCGTCTTCTTCATTTCCGTTGTCGGAATCCGGAGAAGGTGGTCGACGAGGCCTTCCTGAAGGAACCAGCGTGCCAGTAGCGGAACGGCGTCACCCTGGTTTGCATATTCACTCGCGATGGCTTCGATACCCTTCGTTCGCTCTTCGGGGGGCAGCCGATAGAGTTCGATCTGGCTCGCGAGAAAGCGGTCAGCCGCATTCACATCAGAACGGTTTGAAACCCAGGTCACGGGATTCACCTCAGGTCCGGGATCGCGATGGGAAAGCGGAAGCAGTCTCAAATGACGCCACGCACTCAAAGAAATCTCAGGATCTTCATTCTTCAGCAAAGTCGCGATGCGATCTTTTGCCTGTTTCCAGGCGAGCGGATTGCGGTCGAGTCGCGGGAGGATCGCGGTCAGTAAAAGGGTCGCTTCCGTGCTGAGCGGTGCTTCAGCATCGGTTTCGAGAGCGCGGGCCACTTCAATCGCTTCAATCGTTCTTCCCTCCTGAGCCAGCGCCATGGCAAGGGTTAGTCGAATTTCCGGAAGGTTTCTTGTTTCCGCGGGCAGGCTGCCACTCAGCTGGTGAAAGAAAGGGGCATCGCCACGGGAGACGGTCCACTCCAGAATCTCCGTTTGATCCTCCAGCTCTGTGTCGGGATGGAGAAAAACGAGGAGGGTGATCTCGGGAAGCTCGCTGAGCGAGAGTTTTCTTGCCTGGGGGAGAAGCTTTCTCAGAAATTCTATTTCACCTGTCTGCAGTTGCCATGCTGCTGTCGCTGCGGTTGAGGCTTTGAGGTAGTCCTCTTCCGCAAAGGCCTTCTCCGATTTGGAAAGTAGTGATGCCGCTCTCATCGACTTCACCTGATTTACGATAGGAGCTCTGAAAGCCCATAGGCCTGCGGCCAGGGCTAACACAAGCGCTGCTGCGATGGCAGCTTTGATGAGCATCTTATTCATGGTGAGGACGGCAAAGCTGCCATAGCGACATAATAAATACAACGGCAGATTCGTATCCTGACTTCCACAGATTCCCGCCCGCGCTGAAGCATCTCCAACTCCCCGGTGAAGGGGGGGATTTTTGCGGAATTGATTTTACTAAAGGCAGGACTCAAGATGCCAAGCACATGGTCGTTCAAGCGTTTCGTCTATTTTTCAAAGATTCAGGGGATCCGGGGGCGGGCGTATGGCTGCGATGTTGGGTCGTTGCTACCGTGTTGATGTTTTTCTCCGGTTTTCAAAGTCCGGTTAAGGGAGAAGAGGATTTCCTTAAAGGTCCCGGCTTGCAGCAGGCCTACGACGCGGTGATGTATCAGCTGGAGTTGGCCTTTCAAGAGAGGGATTACAGCCTTGCCGGTGAACTCATCGCTCAGTTGGATGGATTTACCCGTTCGGATCCTGCGATTGATTTTCACCGGGCCCGGCTCATGGCTGCGACAGGGGAAAAGGAGAGCGTGCTTGCAACGCTTAATGACTCGGTCTCGGGTGGCTTTTGTCAGGATCAGAGGATCGTGAAGGAAGAGCTCTTTGATGAGTGGCGGAAAGAGGCCGCCTTTCTCAGGCTGGTGCGCGAGGCGGCGAGTGAAGTGAGGCCCCATCCGGAGGCTCCGGAGGAAGTGGAGATTCTCGCCGTTGATCGGGTAGCAGAGTTGGGGGAAGAGCACTTGTATTGGAGCTTTGCCGATCGGGTCTTTCGAAACTCTTTTAAGATGATGGAAATCGAGCCCGTCTCCTGGTCTGATGAAATCGATAAGTCAGCGCGTGAACTCCTCGATAGATGGGGTAAACAGGGGCGTCTCGCGGGCAGTTCGTTCGAAATCTATGACAATCATGACCTGGGGCATTCCGATTTGTCGAAGACGAAGTTTCCCGGCTTGCGGAGAATTGTCTATCGTCCGGAACTTCGAGAACAAGGGCTTGCTCACGGGCTCCAACTTCGGTTTCTCCATGACGCAGTCGTTGTGGGAAACTCATCGATGGCCTCAGTCGGAAACATTTTCTGGAGAAGCCAGCCCCGCCTTGCCTATGCGAACCCTTCAATGGCGGCGCGGCTTCAGGCACAGTATCGAAATAACCATCTCTACGTTTATCCGGAGCATCACGATTACGATCCCGGGCACAATGGGAAGGCTGCAAAGGGCGAGGAGGCTGGCGGCTTTGGAGATGTCTACCCGGCGATGACGCCTTACCTCCTCATCTCGCAGGGCTCGTCCGGCTCTGATCAGCCGATTCTCGAAGCACTGTTTCTAACGCTTGCGGCATTCAAGCCGGAGGTAAAAGAATACCTCATCGATCATGGAATACTCATGCCGACTCTCCAGATGATCTTTCGCTGGTGTTATGGTGGGGCGACCGCGGAAAATTATCTCACGGGGGAAGCTCATCCCCCGGTTTTTGACGGAAGCCTGCTCGATGTTGAAAGCATGATGAGAAAAGCGCAGTCCATGACCCGGGATTCACTGCCGCCGCTCGTCAAATTGAACGTACTGGGTGAAGACCGTCAGTCAATCTTCGGGAACGAACGGCTGATGGATACAAATCAGGCGATCGCCCGGGTTTTTCGCAGCCCCCTCTATGCTCGTACGATGATTGTCAGTGCGGCTCGCAGTGTTGATTTGGAAGGGGCCCCTCTTTCGTTCAAGTGGGTCATTTTGAGAGGGGACGAGTCACGGATTTGGATTCGGCCGCTCAATGAGAGCGGTTCGGTCGCCGAGGTGGTGGTTGCCTGGCACGAGCGTTTCCCTGTCTCTCCGGGTAGTGAAATGGAGACCAATCGCGTCGACCTCGGAGTTTTCGCCGACAACGGAAAGTGTCTCAGTGCGCCGGCTTTTATCACGACCTACTTTCTGGATAACGAAAAGCGGACCTACGGCCAGAGCCAAAGATTGCTCACTCTCGACTACACGGATACAGAGAAGAAAGGCAACTACGTTGACCCCATGGTGGAGCCACAGAAAGGTTGGCGCGATGATTTTATCTACGATGCGGAGGGAAATCTCTCGGGGTGGAAGCGGAGTCATGAGGGATTGGTTCAACGCTACACTGCGCAGGGACGACTCATCACTGAGATGGACGGGAAGGGGATGCCGACTCAGACTAAGGCGGTGACTTATCACCTCATTCAGGATCCCGATCAAAAGCAGCTTCCGAGGGTTGTCACGAAAGTGGAGTGAGGCAGGGGCCGCTTATAAGCGGCGCGGAGTCTGGTGAAGCACAGGCACCCCGACCGCCGCCGGAACCTCCGAAAGGGCCGGTTGAATCGTGGCTAAGCTATGAAACATTGTGGGTTCCACGATGGTTTCCATTGAACAACGGCTTTCCCTTTCGACCTGTTGGTGCTCCGCGCGCCATACGGATGGGTATGCCATGATCAAAGAAATCCGCGAACTCGGGTTTCAACGAACGGAGCTGAGTCACGGGATTCGCATGACCCTCGTTCCCGGAATCATGCAAGCCCTTGACGAGGGGCTCATCGAAGTCTCGTCGGTTCACAATTTCTGCCCGCTCCCTGCCAGCGTCAATCATGCGGCGCCAAATCTTTTTCAGCCTTCCGCAAAGAGTAAAACTGAGCTCCTTTCCTGGGAGCGTTATTCAAAGCAGACGATTGAGTTTGCCGCAAGGATCGGTGCTCCTCATATCGTGATGCATAGCGGGAGTGTTCAGTTCCGCTTTCGCTCGCCGAGGGAGGTTCTCGAGAACGTCGAGGCCGTGGTCGAAGCAAGGGAAGCTGCCTGGTACAAGTTGGTGGGTGCCTCGGCGAAGCGCCTACCCGTCGTTATTGAGCAGTATGAAAAACTCATGGATCATGCGGAGGAACATGATGTCGTCATGGGCGCGGAGAATCGCGAAGATGTGCTCGAGCTGCCCCTCGATACTGAATTCGTCAAAATGCTCAAGCCCTTCGATGAGCAGCCCCGGCTTCGTTACTGGCACGATACCGGGCATGCCGAACTGAAGCATCTCCTCGGATTTATCGACCATGAAGAGCATCTTGAACGAATGGCTTCGAGGCTCATTGGCTTTCATCTTCATGATGTCGTTGAAGGCAGGGATCATCAAATTCCCGGTACCGGATCGGTCGACTTTCAAATGATTAAGCGCTTCGTGCGCCCGGAGCACACCCTCGTCCTCGAGCCGTCGCCGAAACTGACGCCGGAGGAAATCAGTCGCTCGAGGGAGTATTTGATCGACACCTTGAGCTGAACGAATCATCTGCACCTGTTCAGGTTGGTCACACGAAGGTCGCGGATGCCTGCTCCGGCGTCCAGTATTCCGATGCCGACCGGGTAGATCCAGGTCACGGCAACACGGTTACTTCATTTGGTTCAAAAATTCTTGAACAAACGCAAATTAAGTCATAATCTCCTCAGACTCATCGCTTCGACCATGATCCAGTCACGACAGACCCTCTCTCCCGGGGAGGACACGGTCGAGCAGGGGCTATCCCCGCTCGATGAAGGATTCGTTGAGTTTTTTGTGCAAATGGCCACATCGCTCAGCCTGCCCCGGTCTGTTGGGGAAATCTTCGGTTGTCTCTTTATTGCCGAAGAGCCGATTGCTTTTGATGAAGTGGTTGATCGACTCGGGATCAGTAAGGGCTCAGCGAGTCAGGGGCTGAAATTTCTTACCGGGGTGGGGGCTGTTTCCGTTGTATATGTCCCCCGCGACCGCCGCACCTTCTACCGGGCGGAGACCGCTTTGCGAGAGGTGTTTGCCGGTGCGATCAAAGAATCTGTCCGGCCGCACCTCGAGAGTAACCGTCGTCTCATTGCGGATCTCGAGGAGCGCATCGCCACAGAAACGACCCGGAAGAATCGTAGCCACTACGAGTCCCGCATCACTTCATTGCAGGTGTGGAACGAGAAATCGATTCAACTACTACCCATTCTCTCTTCTCTCTTTACCGTGAAGATTCCCTCCCGACTGCTGCGATTGCTGAAGCGGGGAGGGAAGAGATCAGATGATTTCGGCTTGGATCGGGACGAGGTGGAGTAGAATTTACTGCTCATCAAAGAGCTGCTGACAGACCCCAGGATAGAAGAGGAAGGTTTCCGGAGCGAAGAGCACCGGATCGACCGGGGGCGGTAGCTTGGGGTGGGGAGTAAATACCGTGTGGGTAGCGACAATTCAAATTAGGAGTTTGATTGGAATGGCGGCTTATTTCGTAGGCTCAGAATCTGGAGAAGAAATTCAAATCCAGAAAATCATTTTCGGGCAGTGAGGTTCTCCGTCATCATTGCCGCTCGAAATGCGGTTAAAACCCTTGGTGCAACTCTAGACTCTATCTCTAATCAGGAGTTCCAAGACCATGAAGTGATTCTTATCGATGATGCCTCAACTGATTCGTCCTCTCAACTTGCCGAACAGCACGCGATCAATGTGCATATCGTCAACTTACCGTGTAGCATTGGGCCCGGAGCAGCCAGAAACTACGGAGCTACATTGGCATGTGGGGATTACTTAACTTTTCTCGATGCTGATGACTTTTGGTTCCCGTGGACGCTCTCGTCCATTAATGAGGCCATCCGCGTGCAAACGAATGCGTGCTTTTTTGCGGGTAAAGCAGTTAGAGGAGATATACACCCTCACGACGCTTCAAATTTTCGGGATACGCTCGGAATCAGCTATTTTCAAGACTACCTCGAATCAGCGTCCGATCATCTCTGGATTGGAGTCGGTGGAGTAGCGATCGAGCGTCAGACGTTTTCCAGAGTTGGGGGCTTTGCTGAATGGCAGGAAAACAGCGAAGATAGTGATCTATGGTTGCGCCTTGGTAAGTCACCGGGATTTGTCGAAATCAATTCCCCGCCGCTCTTTTATTATCGTCAATTAGACACTGGTCTTACCAGTCGTCCTGATAGAATCGCAAAGGGCTACATGCATCTCATCAAAAACGAGCTTGCTGGAAATTATCCAGGAGGAGCTGATTCTCGAATTAATCGGTTGAAAATGCTCACCCGACACACCCGCTCTGCGAGTCTCGAACTTTTGCGACTCGGTCGTATCGATGAAGCTTTCGATCTTTACCTCTCTACCTTCTTTTGGAATTTTCGCCTTTTCCGTTTCAAATATCTTTTTGGCTTTTGGGGCATGGCTGCCCTTCGCTTCGTTTTCCCTGGAACCGGGGGGTGATCAAACTCTTGTTGTCCCCAGTCGCTTTTCCTCCGCCATTTTGTAGTGAAGCCTTCTCATCAAGTAACTGGGAGTGAATCTCCGCACGCCAGTATTGTAGTCGTCACTCGAGATCGTTGCGACGAACTCAGGCGTGCACTTCGATCGTGTCTTATCCAAAAGGGTGACCCCGAAATCATCGTGATCGACGATGCTTCTGCGGATGAATCCTCGGAAATGGTCCGAAAAGAGTTTCCGAGCATCCACCTTTTCACTGCCGACACGCCCCGAGGGTACATTGTTCAGCGCAATATTGCCGCTGGTTTGGCAAAGGGAGCGTTTCTCTTTTACCTTGACGATGATGCTGAATTTTCGTCGCCCGACGTTGTCGATCAAACGCTTGAAGACTTTCGGAATCAACCCGAGGTTGCCGCTGTCGCGATCCCCTACACTGAGCCACCTTCTTACGAACGAATATTTCAGAGCGCTCCTGATGCCGGGCTTTGCTGGGTTTGTCCGCAATTCGTTGGCACTGCTTGTGCCGTCCGCCGTTCAATTTTTCTCGATTTGGGAGGATTTGATGAAAGCTTGGTCCATCAGGGGGAGGAACGAGATTTTTGCATTCGTCTGTTGGATTTGGGTTTTCATGTTCGAATCGGTTCCAGTGAGGTGATCGTTCATCATCGCTCCGCGCATCGTGACTTTCGTCGTATGGCCTATTACGGTCGGCGTAATGACATCTTGTTTAATTGGAAAAATACACCCTTTCCTCAAATCTTGTTCCGAATCACAGGAACCGTCTTTGTGGGCGTATGGCACAGCTTGCGGTGCGGTGAATTGGGAGCAGGCCTGAAGGGTGTGATTGCTGCGGTTGATGAAATTTTTCGCGGTGCCGCAAGAATTCCGGTTAGGAGGATGACTCATGATGCTCATCGGCAGCTTAGAAAGAGGGGGATGTTACCGATTGGACAATGCGAATGAAGGCTTTTGAGACCTTAAATCCGCGAAAGCTGGCCATTCACTTCACGAACCTAAGGCCATACCACCTCGCACGTCTACGATCGGCAGAAGACGCTTTCGAGGGATCGGGGATGGAAGTTCATGGATTCAGCTTGTTTAGTGCTACCGGAGAACTTCCCGACGATCTCCCAATTTCGCGTCCGGCTCGGTCTCCTAAGCTTCTTTTTGAGGCATCTGACGACTCGTTACCGAATTCGACGGCGGTCAGAATGAGGACTTTGGATTATCTGGACAAACTCCAACCCGATGCCGTCGCGATCTGTGGCTACGCCACACCGGATGCTCGTGCATGTCTCCGGTGGTGCCGCCGGCACCGGGCAAGCGCTATCTTAATGACAGAAACCCGTGAGCAAGATGGCGCGAGGGTTTGGTGGAAGGAATGGATCAAGGCTCGCATCGTTCGGTCCTTTGATGGGGCACTCTGTGGAGGTTCCGACGCCCGTAACTACCTTGAAAAGCTCGGCATGCCAGCCGTCCGAATTGCCGAAGGTTACGATGTTGTCGACAACGACTACTTCGCCACAGAAGCACAGAAGCATAGAAGCACAGATCCACCGGTAGCTCTCTACTTCCTGGCCTCGGGTCGTTTCATCGAACGTAAGAACTATGGCTTCCTCATCGAGGCATACGCAGCTTATGTGAAGCGCGCCTGTTCACCGACAATCGACAATCGACAACCGGCAACTGCCACCTGGAACTTGTGCCTGCTCGGTGACGGCGAGCAAAAAACGGACCTCATCGCCCACTGCCATCGCCTCGGCCTAAACGTTATCGAAGCCGCCCCCTGGGAATCCAACGAAGCACCAAGCACCAAGAACCAAGAACGAAACACCGTCTTCTTTCCCGGCTGGCGCTCCCATGCTGAACTTCCGCGCTTCTACGCCCACGCCGGTGCCTTCGTCCACCCCGCTGTCTCCGAACCATGGGGATTGGTGGTGAATGAGGCAATGGCTTCGGAGCTTCCGCTGCTCGTAAGTCCGGGAACCGGCGCTGTGAAGTCGTTTTTTAAAGAGGATTGCGATCAGAACTTATTCTCGCAAGATGCTCAGATCGCTTCTGAGCAAATGCTTGAAATCTCAGATGCACAGCATAAACCCGCTGAATTTGATGAGGCACCTTGGCAAACGAAATTGTCCGAAAACGCTCATCAATCGGCCTTCGGCAGAGTCTTAGCCGAACTGCTCTTGCTTCTCTATTGATTGTGACAGAATCCAGTCAAGCTAACAAACCGTAAATGTAGTCTGCGTGTCCGCCGCCCACTCATCCTCTGCCGCAAGCTCTGGTAGTAGCATAGCCCCTCTCGGCAGTGCTTCGACCGCCGGAGTAGACATCGCCGATCTCAAGGAAAAGTCGGTGCGTGGCGGAATCGTAACGATGGTATCGCAAGCTGTCTCAGTTTGCATTCAGTTGATCTCTACAGCAGTGCTTGGTCGACTGCTCTCGCCAAAGGACTATGGGATGATGGCGATGACCATGGCAATTGTCAGCTTTGGCGGATTGTTCCTTGATCTTGGATTGTCTTCTGTTGCGATTCAAAAGAAAGAACTAACGCATGCGCAATCGAGTAACCTATTCTGGCTCAACGTGGCGATGGGGGTGCTGCTGACAGCCTTGGTGGCCACTGCTTCCCCCATAGTGGTGTGGTTTTACGGTAAACCAGAACTGCTATGGGTGACCGTGGCGCTTTCCTTTTCTTTCGTCATCGCTTCGATCGGCACTCAGCATGGGGCTCGACTTGTGCGGGATATGCAGTTTGGAAAACGATCATTGGCAACTGTCTCTGGAGCTTTGGTGACGCTAGTTACGTCAGTCACTCTGGCGTTGAATGATTTTTCCTATTGGTCGCTAGTTTGGGGCAATCTTAGCGGGGGGGGCGTAACCACAATGCTGCTGTTTATTCTCTCTCCCTTTCGGCCTGGTCTGATGTCGAGAGGCACGGGGGTTCTTGAAATGCTGAAATTTGGCGCTAATATTACCGCCTTCGATTTTGTGAATCACTTCCAGCGGAATCTTGATAATATTCTCATTGGACGATTTTGGGGGGCAGGGCCTTTGGGCCTATATAGCCGGGCATACTCTCTTCTTATGCTCCCAATTACTAGTATTCGAGGCCCCATAAATGCCGTTGCGTTTCCGGCCCTCAGTAGGCTTAAGGATGATCCGGATGCCTTCCGGTCATATTACCTCAGAACTACGTCGCTGATCGCTCTGCTTTCGATGCCGCTTGCTGCATATTTTTACGTGGCGTCAGATCCGATCATTGAATTAGTGCTCGGTAAACAATGGATAGCAGTCGCACCGATTTTTTCCTGCTTATCTCTTGCTGCGCTCATCCAGCCAGCAGCAGGGTTTGTTGGTAGCCTCCTGCTGAGTTTGGGACAGGGGAAACGTTATTTCACCTGTGGGCTTTTCAATGCTGTATTTCTAAGTATATGCTTTGTAGTTGGAGTTGGATGGGGTCCCATCGGGGTGGCAATTGCGTACACGGTCGGTAACTATCTTGTACTCGTTCCCTGGCTGTGGTGGGCATTTAGAGAATCACCCGTCAAATTTGTCATGTTTGGCAGGGCTATTTCATTCCCGATATGTATCAGCATCCTAGGAGCTCTAGGAGCACTCTTAGCGCAACCATACTTAAGTAGTTATTCTCCATTCATTCAGCTGGTATCACTATTTGTTGTTTTTGCGTTAACGTGTGTTCCTCTCTTCTTTCTGACTCAGAGCGGGAGGAGCCAAATATCGATAATCAGAGGTATTTTCGCACACGTTCGAAAATCGATTCCAAAAACATTATGAGCGGACCAGATAATGCCACGGTATTCTATGATGAATTCGCCTCAAAGTTGTTGTGCGACTTTGTAAGCGGAAATCCAAGAACCGAATCTGCGATTCGATTTGCATGTGATCAGTTACAGCGAAGGAAACCAGGGAATATTCTTGATCTCGGTTGTGGTCTTGGCTGGAGCTCTTATGAATATTCTCGTTGCCTTCCGAATTCGATGATTCTGGGGGTCGACCTAAGTCCTGAATTAACTATGCTTGCGTCCCAAATGTTTGGCAGTGAAACTGGCACAAAATACATATGTCAGGATCTATCTGAAGACGTCTGGAATGACAGGTTTAGAGGCAGCTACGGTGCCTGTGTCATGCTTGATGTGTATGAGCATATTCCAAGGAGTAGTCGAGACGCGTTTGTTCGCGGTTTGGGGAGAATATTAGCCGATGATGCTTTGCTTATTCTCACTTGTCCAACCCCAATGCACCAGGAGTATTTGAGGTCTTTTAACCCGGAGGGGATCCAGCCGATAGACGAAGACATAAGACTTTCTGATCTTCTATTCTTGGCCGGGCAACTAAATGGCGAATTAGTCCATTTGGAGCATAAATCGATTTGGGCTGAGAATGACTACTTTCATGCGGTTATATCGAGGAGTAATCAACGAAGTGAACTTCGTAGTTATTCGGCTCACAAACTCATTCATACTGCTGAGCGGTATCGTCGTCTCGAATACGCGTTGCCTATAGTTTCTAAGGAAACCATTGATCAAATTAGAAAATCTAGACGGAGTTTGAAGCGTGGAATCTTGAAGCGTCTAAAACTTGGTCGTTGAGTTGAGTTCTGTAGTCTATCTAATTATGAAGTTTGCCATCGCTTCGCCGTCATCTTCGGCATATTCAGAGACCTTTATCCACATGCAGATGGAGCGACTCCCGTGTGTGATGCGAATTCATGGTGGGCCAGTTGCCAGTGAGACGATACCGGGCGGGCCGATAGCACCACTTAAGTCAGTAAGGGGATTGCTTGACATCGCGGTCGAGGTGGGACTCAACGATTCTCGGTGGGAAGGACCGCAGTCCCGTGAACTGATACGGCGACTGAAGCGAGCCCAAGTCACTGTATTGCTCGCAAACTACGGTCCTACTGGCGTTGCTTTGTTGCCCGTGTGTAGTGCGCTAGGGATCCCTCTTGTGGTTCACTTTCACGGAAGGGATGCACATATGGAAAGCATTGTAGGGGAACATGCCGAGGCTTACAGGCAGCTTGGCCGTGATGCTGCTGCGTTGGTCGCGGTGTCCGGGGTGATGCGGGAAGCTCTCATTTCCCTCGGAATCCCAGCAGAAAAAATCTCAATTCTCCGTTGCGGCGTGGATGAAGAAAAGTTCTTCCGGAAGGCGAAATTGCTTGGTGACCCTCTATTTTTCGGAGTTGGCCGATTTGTGGATAAGAAAGCACCATATCTAACATTACTTGCTTTCAAGACTGTTCTCGAACGCTGCCCCGAGGCAAAACTAGTTCTTGCGGGCGACGGGCCGCTATGGGAAACTACCTGTAATTTTGCCTCTGCATTGGGTATTGCTGAGTCTGTTAAATTTCCCGGAATCATCAGTCCCGAGGAAGTAGCCGAATCGATGCAGCGAGCCTTCGCCTTCGTGCAGCATTCAATCACGCCGCAGCGTGGACCTGATGCTGGCGACTCAGAAGGTACTCCTGTGGCTGTGATAGAGGCACTCATCAGTGGGGTAGCAGTAATTGCTACTCGGCATGCCGGGATCGGAGAAGTCGTTATTGATCAGGAGACTGGGTTTCTCGTCGAAGAGCGGGATGTTCAAGGTATGGCATTAGAAATGATTCGACTCGCCACCGACCCTCATCTGGCAATGAAGATGGGTGATGCTGCACGTAGAGACGCACTTGGAAAGTATACCGCCAATCAGTATATCTATCAGCTTAGGAATGTACTTGAATCATGCGTTTGATATGGGTCTCATGGTTTAGATGATTTCGTTATTGTTGTATTTATACTTTTGTAGTCTGAACAAATGGTTGTCCCCCTAGTTAGCATCATCATCCCGTGCTACAACGCCGAGTCTTATGTCGCGCAAGCGATCCAGAGCGCGTTGAGTCAAACTCACGCGGCTTGTGAGGTTATCGTGATTGATGATGGTTCGACCGATGGTAGTTTGGAATTGATAGAGAGTTTCGGATGTAGAATCCGTTGGGATAGTGGCCCGAATCGGGGTGGTTGTGCAGCGAGGAATCGAGGTCTCGCCATGGCAAATGGAGATTGGATTCAGTTTCTAGACGCTGACGACTGGCTAGGTGTAGGTAAAATTGAAGCTCAGATAAGGGCTCTGGCAGAGAATGATTTGGGTACAGTTGCAAACTGCGCGTGGCGCTATTTTGAAGGAAATCGGATGCGTGAACAATCGGCGCAAGTTTTCTGGAAAAATTATCCGAACGCTTCCGAATTGCTGGTTGATATGTGGTTGGGTGGAGGCTTTTTCAATCCAGCTTGTTGGCTAGTTTCAAGGCAATTGATCGATGAAGTGGGGCTGTGGAATGAGGCATTGGCTGCTGACCAAGATGGAGAGTTCTTCGGCAGAGTGCTTCTGAAAGCGCGGAACGTTGTATTCTGCGGAGAGGTGGAAGCATACTACCGTACGCCTCAGGAACATAACGTTAGCAGGTCTGTGAGTGATAAGGCGCTTTGGAGTAAGGCAGAGGCGATACGGATTCTAGCGGAGCGGCTCGGGGGCGCTCAAACTGACAGAAAATCGAGGGGGGCCATTCGCAGACGCTGGCTTAATTTCGCCTATTTCAGTTCCCACTATAGCCAGCGTTGGATGGAGTATGCTCTCGCCGAACTCGAGATGTATCCAGGTTCGAGGGAATGGCCAGACCAGATTCATGGGGCCGGATTGCGCATCTTGACAAAAATTTTCGGGGTAGAGGTTGCTATCAGTATGAGACGCCGACTTCGATTACTGTCGAAAGCTCAGGATTCTGGGAGAGAGCAATCCATCTCAGTTTTTCCATGGATGTAAGTTTGCCCAATCTATTTGTGATCGGTGACATGAAAGTCGGCACGACCTCGTTGCATGCCTTTTTGAATTCATATCTCGACATTCTCGCATTCGAGGTGAAAGAGGTCGATTATTTTGTAAAGTAACCGCATTGGAGGGATTGCGTCGGTTGGTATCGCAGTCAGGCGCGAAACCAATCTTCCGATCTGCCAAGAGTCACCATAGACGTATTACAAATGGCTTTATTTCATGTGGGTGGCGCCTTTCCAGGGCGTCATCGGACCGATTGCACGCTGCATTGGTGTGTGGAATGAATGATTGGAAGAAGACACAATGCGTAGACTGTTACGATCCCAATGGTAGAACGTGAAAAGCTGGATTCTCTTTTGAGTAAATATTTTGTGTCTCGATGCCGTAGCTGAATATACGATAATCTCTTTCTGAATTCCCAGGTATTTGAAGATGGAAGTGATGCCTGTCTTCTGGTTTTTGATCAGCGATACGGTTGTATATATTGAGTTTACCTATTTAGCGTATGCCCGTCATCTCGGTAATTACCAGTTGCCTGAATCCTGACCCTCAGGATTTCTCTGCATTGAGATCACTTGAAGCTCAAACTCTTTTAGATTTTGAGTGGATTGTGGTCGATGATGGATCGGAGCCTGATCGGGGAGAATGGTTTGAAGCACTCCAAAACCAGAAGAAGGTGGTAGTAAAAGTTCTGCGCTTGGATCAGAACTCCGGACAAGCGGTAGCTCGCAATCGAGCGATTTCCGTCGCCCAGGGGGAATGGATTGTGGTGCTCGATTCTGATGATGCCTTGGAACCAGATTTTCTTGAGAGGATGTTGGAAGCTGCAAGGAATGCGCAAAATTCCAAAGTTTTGATGTTTGCATGCACGAAGCATGTATTCGTGGAGTCCTCTCGAACTTGGATTAATCATCCACCTGACTGGTTAAAGCCGGATCCAATTGAGCAACTATCAATTCTTTTGCATCGGCCTTTTCTCAGTCACTGTGGAGTGTTTTTCTCGAATCATATCATTTGTGACCTTGGAATGTATGATGAATCGTTGGTAAGCGATGAGGATGGCGATCTTTTGATTCGTGTGCTTTTCGAAGGTTACCATTTTCAACCCGTTTCTAACGTGCATTACCTCTATAGGCACTGCCGTAAGTCTGGCGATCGTGTATCCGTTAATGATTCCCTTGATAAGATCGATGCGAGACTGAGAGTTTGCAATAAGGTGCTATTGACGTTGAATACCCGGGAATTTGCCAGCAATCATCAGTTGCGTGCGGGTTTGGCGAAACGAATCGATAATCTTGCGTTGTCGGCATGGTCTTTGGATCGTCAACGATGCCGGGATCTATTAGGCTTCGCTAATGATGTGTGCCCCAACTATGAGTGGAGCGGAACAGAGCGTGACCGTGTGATAAGGCAATTCGTTGGCGTTGCTGGACTTGCTTTCCTTAAAAGGGTTGGCGCGGCCTTAAGAAATTTATAGCGTCCGATGAAGATTTTTGCCATTAGTGAGCACTTCCATCCGCGGGTTGGGGGGACAGTGGAATACGTGGATAAAATCTGTTCGGCGTTGCAGGGGCAGGGGCATCAGGTGCATCTCTTAGTGCCGGGAAACGGTGCGGTAGCTGAGAGTCTTGCAGGTTACTCCTACCGGGTTACAGCATTGGGGGTTGGGTGGCCCCGAGTTGGGGACCCGGATCGAGAGACCCGCTATCACTTTTGCGACGAAGTATCCAAGCATTTGTTTCTAGCGTGTGACCATGGTGAGGTGGAGCTGGTGCATGTGATGTTCGGGTTGTTTGTTAATGAAAAGCTGAACACCGCAAAACTGCGTGAAAGAGGGGTGCCTTGTGTGACCACTATTCACAATGTTCCGCCCCATGAATGCGCTCGTTCGTGGCCGGGAGACCGCTTGCTTGAGCGTTGGAGGGACCAACTGCGTATTAAAGGGGTGGCGGCGAAGAACCGGGCGCGATTGACCGCTCATGATTACGATGCTTGGGTAGTGCCAAGCGACATCTCGAGAAAGCTTCTGCGGCAGGTACGCGGAGATGTCAGAATCGAAGTGATTGGGCACGGGTGTTCCGAGGCTTTACTTAAGAAGGTTCAGGTTCCGGAAACGAGAGCGCCGAAGAAAGGAGGGCTTCTGAGAGTCCTTACAGTTGGTGGGTGGGTTCCGCACAAGAGGCAACACCTGATTCCTGAAGTGGCGGATTGCCTTCGGAACCAGGGTATCCAATTGGTCTGGGATCTAGTCGGCCCGCCGGGACGAGTTCCGCGTTATCAGGCGTCGATTGTCGAGGAGATCGACCGGAGGGGGCTGAAGGAGATCGTCAGGGTTCGAGGAGCGGTTTCTCTCGATGAGCTTTCAGGCTATTATGAAGAGGCGAACCTTTATGTACAGCCTTCGGTAGAGGAAGGGTTTTGTATGACAGCGTTGGACGCAGCAGCATTGGGATTGCCGGTGATAGGAAGTCCTGCAGGAGTGCTGCCCGAGCTTTGCAGAATGAGCGAGGGGGCTTTGGTGCCAAGTGTCGTTGAGGATTTATGCTGTGCTATCGAACATTTTGTTGCTGCAGATTTATGGTTGTCTGACAGTCGTTCATTGGCGGTAAAAGTGGGGCGTGAGTTTGCCTGGACTAAGGCTGCTGGAAAACTTGCAACATTATACAGTGGACTCGCCTTGCATACGCACCCGTTGAATTAGGATGGCCTCAGGATTTGGATACATCGACTACGTAGTGGTGGCCTTATGTGTGCTCATTGCAGCTCACTTTTTGTGGAGTGATCCGCAGCGGCTCTTGTTGCTCCTTCCTACCATAGTTACCGTTGACTTTTTTATTCCGCTAATTTCTCAAATGACCCCGGGGCGATTGGTTCCGTTGATAATTGGGCTGTGGTGGTGTATTTCTGGCCGGTTTCCTACACAGCGACCCGTTGCGAATTGGCTTCGCGCAGGATTAGTGATTACTGTTGCAGCAACTGTATATGCACTTCTTTCTAAAGATTCCGGGATACGTCCTCTGATTCGATCTCTTAATTATATTAATTTGATTATTTTGTGTGGTTTTGCATGGCAATTTACACGGAGTGAAGGTGGGATAACTCGAATCTTCAAAGGATTCTCTTTTGCTGCATTGATTCATGGGGGATACGCTATTTACCAAGTTGTCGCAAACCGGCTGGGGTTGCCGTATCGAGGAATTGTCTATTCAGCGCACAAAGAAGCTGGATCCGGCGCGATGAGCGAAGGTGGATTTCGAATCAACGGCTTTGCCGACGAACCCAAGAGGTTGGGGCTTATTTTGCTAGCTGGAGTGTTGGCGATGTTGTTTCTGGCGGCTCGAGAAAAGAGGATGTTACGCAAGCAGGTGGGGTGGGGAATGGCAATTGGCCTTCTGCTTGTTTCTTTAATGACATACTCGGCTTCCTACCTCGCTGCCCTTGTGGCCTGGGCTGTTGTCGTGATGTTATTTTCACCTCGAAGTTGGAAGTATGGGGTCGTTCTCGTGGGTGTGGCATTTCTTTTGATGGTCTTCATGAAGGGGCGAGTGGATAGCTATTTGTCTATTCAGAAATCACTGTGGGATAGCCGTCAAGCAGAGTTGGAGAGCGGTATTGAAGGGAGAAGAGTTTATCGCCAGGAATTCTATGCAGAGGACTATTTGAAGGAAAGGCCATTGACCGTGGCTTCGGGGGTTGGGCTGGGAAGATATTATCAGGTTTTCAGAGAGAGATACGGATTAGGTGTAGGAATAGGAGTAAATGGGAATCTGATACCGCTGAATTCCCAGGTTTTAGAGATTCTTTTTGATATGGGGATTGCGGGGCTGTTTTTGCTCTATGGGGGCGGGCTGGTAGTTGTCATAAAGGTTCGAAATCGAGGCAGTGCCGGTTACATGATGGCGTTGATTCTGAGTTTTGAATTAGTCCAGAGTGTTTTTGTTCAGTCCCTGCCACTAGTCATGTTAGCCCTGGGGGCAGGAGCCACCCTGATATGGGGAAGCGGAGCAATTGAGCGGCGACCTTTGAGGAATGACGTACCTCAAATGCTACCAATGAAGCCACCTCGACAAGGATGAAAGTAATTCATTGTGTTGCTTCGATGGCCCCAGCATCCGGGGGGCCGGCAAGGTCTGTTCCACAGCTTGCGATGGCTCTCGTAGATTGCGGGCATGAAGTTGCCTTATGGAGCCCATCTGTTGCCGGAGGGGGAGTGTCAGGCAGGCGTTCATGGGATGTAAGCGAGGCAATAGCAGATCTATCTGAAGATACTCAGAGCTCGCTTCGCCTGTTTTCTGGAAGTTTCGACGAAATGTTGAAGGTATTTGGCGAGCCTGACATTGTACATGATCATGGTGTCTGGTTGAATTTTCATCGTAAAGTGGCAAGGACGTGTAGGAAACGGGCGATACTTCGTGTAGTGAGCCCAAGGGGGATGCTGGAGCCCTGGGCGCTAAACCATAAGAAGTGGAGAAAGCGTTTGGCATGGTGGCTCTTTCAGAAGAGAGATCTTCAAATGGCAGCGGGATTGCATGCAACGGCAGCGATGGAGGAAGAAAACTTACTTGGTTTAGGCTTAGGCGCTCCGATTTTCGTTGCTGCAAACGGAGTGGAAAAAATTCACAAAAGGGGAACTGATGGCGGCTCAGCCAGCAGGGGCAATTCACCCACGATGCTATTTCTTTCTCGAATTCATCCGAAGAAAGGGTTGCTGATCCTTGTCGACGCATGGGTGCAGGTGAAACCCGAAGGTTGGAAAATGCGAGTTGTGGGCCCTGACGAGGGAGGTCATTTGGCAGAGGTTCGAAGAAAGGTTCGTTTAGCAGGTCTCGATGAATCATGGAGTTTCGAAGAAGCTCTCGAAGGGGAGGACAAATGGACAGCTATGGAGCAGGCGGATTTATTCATTCTTCCAAGCTACAGCGAGAATTTCGGAATTGTTGTGGCAGAGGCACTTGCTGCGGGCACTCCGGTGATTGCGACAACCGGGACTCCTTGGGCGGGATTGGAATTAAATCAATGCGGACGTTGGGTAGAGCCAGAACCCGAGGGATTGGTTGCTGCAATCCGTGAGCTGACTTCATTGAGCATCGAGAAACGTTTGGAGATGGGACGACGTGGTCAGGAATGGGTTTCCCGGGAATTTGCGTGGTCAGCAATTGCTGAATCAGTGGAGCAGTTTTATCGAGAAATTCTAGGACACAAGCAGTAAAGTCCCGGCTAAGATCTTGATTAAAATCAGACAAAGGTTACCTCGATGGGCGGTCGTTTTTCTAACGATGTTGTCTGTGATGTTTGCTGGGTTGACGACGATTCCCGTTAAAGTAACTAGTCAGGTCCCTGAAGAATTTGATGTTCAGATTGTACTTGGTGGGGATACTTATGAGCGATCACGAATGAGTTATCTGCTGTGGAAGCAAATGCCGGGGCCACTTATAGTGACTGGTGATTTGGGGTATACGATTCGAGAATTGCGTGACCTTGGTATTCCAAAGAGTCAGATTGTACATGAGCCACTGGCTCAGACGACCTTCGAAAATGCGGCACTTACATTGCCTCTTCTGAGGGGAATGGGGGCGAGTCGAGTGGTAGTGGTGACGTCAGGCTACCATTCTGCTCGGGCACTCTCTTGTTTTAGGGAGACGGGGCCGGATTTCGAATTCTTCGTTTGCAACGAGCCCCGCCAGAATCGTCCGTTTTATCGGAGTTTGAAACTCCGATTTCAGGAGCGGATTAAGCGCCTAGCCTATGCCGTTAAATATGGTATTTCCCCATACTCATAGAAAATATCGATTTGTTCATTGAGCCATTTATTTCATTCTCGCCCCGTAATTATTGCCCAGCTAGGAGCTCGCGATCACTATTCGTTTGTCCGTGCGCTTCATCAGAAAGCCTGCTGCGAGGCTTTGATAACAGATTTTTGGTGGGATTCACCGGTTGTTTTCCCTGGTGATACAGGTCGACGTATTTCCGGGCGTTTTCATGCGGACCTGGATAGTGTTGAAGTGATGCATTCCAATCTGGCAACTGTAGCTTTCGAGTTGCAGCATCGAATGATGGGTGTAGATCGCCGACAGACGATTCTTGAACGTAACAGGTTTTTCCAGAAACGAGCACTTGCCTCGCTTCAAGCTATTAGTAATCCTAGTGTTGAACGGTGTCTTTTCGCTTATAGTTATGCTGCGCGCGATATTTTCCGTTGGGCGAAGAGTCAAGGATGGAAAACCGTGCTTGGTCAGATCGATCCAGGGCCGGAGGAAGGGCGAATGACTGAACAATTGCGTCAATCGCGTCCTGAGTTTAAAGAGTCAATGGGAGTAGCATCCGAAGAATACTATTCCGGCTGGAGCGAGGAGCTCGAATTGGCTGATTTCATTGTTGTGAATTCCGAGTGGAGTGCGAAAGCATTGAGAAAAGAAGGAGTTCAGGAAGACCGTCTGCGAGTAATACCGATTCCTTATGAAGCAAGGGGGGGCGCGGTCCCTCACAATGCTCCTGCGGTCTTCTCCGTAGAGCGGCCTCTGCGAGTTCTATTTCTTGGTCAGGTAAATCTAAGAAAAGGAATTGTTGAACTACTGGAGGCGATGGAGTTGCTTGAGCATGATCCTGTAGAACTCGATGTGGTCGGGCCTGTTCAAGTCCATATTCCCGAGAGATTTCGTGGACTTTCATCAGTTCGCTTTCACGGTTCGGTTCCTCGATCTATGATAGGATCGTATTTTGGTCAGGCTGATTTGTTTGTTTTTCCAACACATTCTGACGGATTTGGACTTACTCAACTTGAAGCTATGGCGGCGGGACTTCCCGTGCTGAGCTCGAGGAATTGCGCAGCAGTGGTGAAAGATGGTCTAAACGGGATGCTTTTGGATAAAGTTAGTGGTGTATCGATTGCAAAATCGATCCATGAAGTTTTGCAATCGCCATCACTACTGACTCAATGGTCCAGAGGATGTGGTGTTCCTACATTTTGTCGAATGGATAATGTTGCCGGTGAGTTGACTCGTCATATTGACGCCCTTTAAATCAATATATATTTGATATATGATCGATCTTTCGCAGTTCAACAACAGGGATTTCACCCGTGGGGCTTCAACGTGGAGGGAATTCTTGTGGTGGGTCTTTCGAAGCCTGCTATTTGCTCCATGGTTTCCGGTTCCCTCATTGGTTAAAGTGTGGGTGCTTCGCTTTTTTGGTGCGAGGGTAGGTAAGAGCGTCGTGATCCGATCGAGGGTGAATATTACATTCCCGTGGCGGATTGAGATAGGTGATCACGCGTGGATCGGTGATGAAGTTATGATTCTTAGCTTGGATCAGGTTACTATAGGCAATAACGTTTGTGTCTCACAGAGGGCCTTCATTTGCAGCGGTTCCCATGATTTTCGGAGTGAGACCTTTGATTTAGTAACAGAACCTATCACTATCGGAGATAGTTCGTGGATCGCTGCCAGTGCTTTTGTGGGGCCAGGTGTTAATCTTCCATGCGGCTCTCTCGTCAAAGCAGGAGAAATAGTTGGAAAATAAATCGACTCACTTAACTGAAATGCAACGGAAACACTCTTATTTTGTATTCTCTGTTTGCAGTGTATTGCTTCTCTTCGCAGAATTGGCCGTCTTTGCTTTCCGCGCTCCGGAGAAGCAACGCTGGGCTTCGACGCCGGTCTTGAAGCTCGATGTTCCGGCTGAAATGATTGAGGAAAGCACTTCGGATGCTGGTCTGAAGGCGGAGGGCTATCGTTACGCATCGCAACCGGAGCGCCTCGAAGGAGCGGTGGAACAATTATCGTTCTCGGAAGGGGCCTGCGGGGTGTTCATCGGTGCCGACCGGGCGGGGAAGTCGATGGATTTTTTCTACCTCGAATACGAGGCCGGCAATCCCAGTTACATCGATGATATTTTTGGTCATGCCCCGGAAGTTTGCATGAGCGCAACGGGAGCAAAATTGCGTCAGAAGCATCCGTCCCGGACGATTCAGGTCGGGGACTTCTCAAACAAGGTGGATGTCCTTGAGTTTGAATCACCACTCAACGCTTCGACTCTCTGGGTGTTTAAGCTGACATGGCTTCCGGAAGATGCGCCGTTGAAGCCATCAAGTGGGGGAGGGGTGACGCGGCGGGATAAGATTCGCGCCGGCTTTTCGTTAAAGCCGCGGCCGCCCGCCCGAATTCTTCTCGCGGGTGCGCGGAACTATGAGGGGCTGGATTCGGCCTGGGCGGGTTTTGAGGAACTTCTCGTGAGCCGTCTTCGGATCGTTGATCCCGGTTAGGGAGGGAGAGAATTGGCTGAATCGGAAGAAAAGCTGATACGCAGAAAGCGTGTCGGCTTTTTTTGTGCCCGCAGACTCCCCGGAAGGTCTAAGTGATTGGAATCACGGTGACGGCGGTGCCGGTCGCGACGACCATGAGGGTCTTTTCCCCGATCGTTTCATAGGAGAGCGATGATCCGACGACGCAGTTGCCTCCCATTTTGTGGGCTTCGTATTTGAGCTCGGAAATGGCGATCTCGCGGGCGTCTTTGAACTCGTTTTCGTAGGCGGTGGCGCGTCCACTCGTGGTGTTGGGCTCTTCGGCGAGGATGGTCTTGATGATGCTGAGCCCCATGATCGTCTCTCCGCAGACAATGCCGTGTATTTGCGTGATCCGATAATTGGGGAACGCTTGCGTTGTCGTCACGGGGATGGCGAGATGTTCGTGCCGGGCGAGGGGGTGCGCCTGAAGATGGGCCTTGTAGCGGCCGATGCGTTTCCCATTTCCGCGGCAGTCACTGCACAGCCCAGTGAGAAGGTCGATGTCTTCGTCCTCTACCTCAGTTTTACAAGCCCTGCACGTTACCATCTCGCGAATTTTTTTGAGTCTCCATGAAGGCCGGACCGGGCGATTCGTGGAGACTCATTTTATCAAGCTTGAGTAGAGCGCCGGGTGGATCCCAGGTCAAGTCGGGCAAAGCGAATGCCGACTGAAAATGAATTTCCCGGTCCCGGGAGAGGTGGAAAGGGGCGGCCCGGTTCGCGCATGATTGAGCGGAACAGCTGTTATTTCACCGGTGAGTAATCCGTCGTTTTGAGAAAGGTCGACTGGACGCCCTTTTTGACGAGGATTTTTCCGTCTCTTTCGGAGGCTTCTCTTGCCGCCTGCCAGTCAGGATCCGCTCCGAAGGCTTTAAATGAGGCATTGCGGGCTTCTTCGGATTCGGCGGAAATGAAATAAAGGAGAGTGTTTCCGGCTCCGTCCTGCCCTTCACTGAGGTGAAAATAGGGGAGGTTGGTGATTCCTTGTTTGGAAAACAGGGTGACGGTGTGATCGCGGAAGCGGGCGTCGAGGTAGTCAAGCTTCCCCTCGTTGGTCGTGTATCGGCGCATTTCGTAGAGGGGAGCGGTATCGGTTTCCGGAAAGAGGTTCGCAGGGGAGAAGTCGGTGAGCTCGAGGAAGACGCTATCAACTTTGCTGATGAGTTTCCCCTCTGCCGTTGATTCTTTGTAGGCAGCCTGCCAGTCGGGGTCTTCCCGGAAGGCGGTCCATGAGGCGTCTCTCGCTGCTTTGTTAGGATAGGCGAGAAGGTAAATGAGCAGGTTCTGAGTATTTTCGACGGGGGTCCAGTAGATGAGGTTGGTCATCCCGTGTTTTTCGAAGAGGCTGACCGTATGATCCCGGAAGCGGGCATGGAGGTCGTCGAGTCTCCCCTCGTTGGCGTGATAGGTTCGAAGCTCGAAGCAGGTGAGGGCTTCATCCGCCCGCGTGAAGAGGGCGACGCTGAGTAAGAGGAGGGAGAGCAGGGTGGTTTTCATATGCGTAGGTTGAGAGGTGACTTTATTCATTTGCGGCGGGCCTGTCACGAATGAAGAGGGGGGCTATTGGGTTGCCTTCGCGTTTGAACACGAAGGGTGGGCCCGAATGCCGGCGCAGCTCCACCCGGGCAATGGAAAGGTATGCGTGAGCTTGTGCGGATTCTTTCAGCGCTTGTTTAAGCCTTTTCGGATTTTAAAAAGATCCAGCGGCCCCATCCGATCAGAAATGAAACGCCACCGAGCGGAGTGATGGCCCCCAGTTTTGCGATGTCAGAAAGAGCGAGGGCATAGAGGCTCCCCGAGAAAAGCACGATACCGGCGAGGAACCAGAAGAAGCCGACGGGTTTGCCTGAGCGGGCGATGACGAACATCGCGAGCCCGTGAAAGAGGTGATAGAGCGTTGCCGTTTCCCAGTTCGCGAGGCGGCCTGTTTCCTCAAGGCGATCGGCGAGGCCGTGGGCTCCGAAAGCCCCCAGGGCGATACCGAGAAAGATGACCAGTGCAGAGATTCGGAGGCAGGTGGATTGATTCATGGCAGAGAAGGTAAGCCTAAAACGTGCAAAGACCGACCCTTTTCGGGGTCGGTCTTTGAAGAGACTAAGGAGGTTACTTTGTGCGGAAACTCTCTTAGGGCGGCCTGTTTTGGTGGTGACCAGAACTCAAGGTAGAGAAATCGCCGGCTTTGTCATTCGCTATTTCTCTCAAGAGGGGCCGGATTGGCGTATTTGATTACGGGAGGGGCGTTCCGAATTGAGAAACTATTGGGGGAAAGGATGACGAGGTCGTCGGGATCGAAGGTGCCTAAGCGACCCTTTTCTGAGTGCAGGGATGATACTCCTGCAAGGGTAAAAACACGGGTATTCGGTTTGTAATCAAGCTGTGCCGCTTCGGCTTTTCTTTGAGGTGATGTCTGTTCAAGAGTGACATTCCATGCCTTCAGGAAAACTTCAGCACCGGAGTCGTTGCTCCCGTTTCGGGTTAACTCCACCCGCTCGGAAAAAAGGTGAAATTCTTTGTGCCTGACTTCGACGTTTCCGAGGTAGATGCGCCGGCCGCTCTCTTCCTTGACCGTCTCCGCGCTGATGTGAAGTCGTTCTTCGGTGAGTTGCCGTTTCGGGACTTCAGCAAAAGAGGGACTGAAGGGCGCTTCAACTCTTTCGGGGGTGTTCAGGCTCAGGGGGCCGGGTTCAAGCGGTTCAGCGGCGACATCGATTTCAATCGTTCCCGCAAAAGGGGCCGGTTGACGTGCTTCCGGAGCCTCCATGAAACGGGGTGGCTCAGGGGACTCTCCGCTGTCTGCGTATCGAACAAGAAAACGGATTTCGTCGGCATTTCGTGCCCCTGTCCGGAAGGGGAGCACGGCGAGAAGGGTGGCGAGCGCGGCAAGGATGGCGGCGGCGGAGGCGATGCCCACCATGAGCAGCCTCTGATCGTGGTGGCGGGTGGTGAGCGCGGGCTGACCCCTCCTGGATTTTTCAACCGTCTCTGTGAGGATGGAACGAATCAGATCGGCGTCTTCGGTGGCGGAACCAAGGCGAACTTTTTCCCGAATCGCCGCGTCGATGAAACGATCCTTCACGGGGAGGTCGGAGGGAAAGGGGGGCTGGTCTTTCATGAGTTGGATGAGGTCGGGGAAAGTTTCCGGTCGAGACATTCCTTTAGAAGCACACGCGCGCGTTGAAGTCGCTTGCGGAGCGCTGCAGGGGCAATGCCGAGGTGGGTCGCCGCTTCCTCGCCGGTCCGGCCTTCGAAGTAGCAGACATGGATGGCTGCGGAAAGGTTCCCGGGGAGGCGGTGAAGGCAAACCCGCAGCGACTCAAAGAGGTCGTTTTCATCGTTGGCTTTCCTTGCCTGCCAGGCGGCAATGTCGGCATCGATTTGAGCAATCTCTTTGTCGGTGAGGAGGTAACGTTTGTTTCTGCGGACCCACTCTCTCCACTTGTTTCGGACGATCCCGCGCATCCATGTTGCAAAATCCCGGGTCACGTCAAAGGTCGTGATCTTGTCGTAGGCGAGGATGAAGGACTCCTGGACAATGTCACGCGCCGTCGCCTCATCGCGAGTCAGGGCCCGGGCATAGACAAGAAGTTCACGATGGTTCCGCTTCACCAATTCGGTGAAGTCTTCATCGTTGCGGGGATCGAGGTCGATCATATCCGGCGGGGCGCTGATGCTGGTAATCTGCATTCTTCAGGGGGTATTGACGAATTTCTTTCTCGTTGTGACTTCGAATTGCTGAAATTTGCGTGTTGGAGTGGGGGGCAGGTTGAGGAGGGACAGGTTGCGATGCGATCGCTTGAGGAGGGACCGCTTGAGGAGGGACAAGGTTGTGAGGAGGGACAGGTTGCGATGTGATTTTAGAGCGCGACGTGAATTCGTGTTGTGATGGTCTGTTCATCTTCCGTCATACTCCTTATTTCGATATTGTATTAGAAAAACTAATCAATCTTTCCTGAAAGGTGGCGGAAAAGGGGCCGAAAAGGGGAGATGATTCGATCTCAAATTAGTTTTCCTAATTTACGCGATTTCGGCTTAGAATCGCATTGCCACTGCCTTTTCATCCTTTTACCTTCGTCGTTATCAGAAATTTTCTGAACTGATCTCTTATGAATTCTTTGAAACGCGTATTTATCCTCGCGATCGTCGCCGCCGGAGCTTCCTGCCTTTCTCAGGGAGCTGATATTCACCAGGGAAACTGGCTTTCATGGCGCGGGCCGCTTCAAACCGGGGTCAGCCTCGAGAGCTATAAGGATTTTTCTTTCAAAGAGGAGCCGGTCTGGACGGATGAAATTTCCGGACAGGGCACTCCGGTGGTTTTTAACGGCCGTATATACTCGTGGGGCTATCGTGGAGCCGGGCCTGACCTGGAGGAAGTTGTTCAGTCCCGCGATGAAGAGACCGGAGAGGTCATCTGGGAGCGGGCTACTCATGACTTCCTTTCAGACACGATCTATAACCGATATTCTATCGGGGCGGTTGCGGTTGATCCTGAGACCGAGAATGTTGTGGTTGCCACAACCTACGGACTGGTTACCTGCTACTCGAGAGACGGTGATCAGGTTTGGCAGGTGTCGATGATGGAGCGCTACGGTCGCCTCACTTTTCCCAATGGCCGCGCCGGTGCCCCTCTGATCGATGGCGATATCTGCATTATTCGCGGTGTCACAAGTTACTGGGGGGCCGATGGACCGGCCCGTGATCGCTTTTTCGGCTTCGACAAAAAGACCGGTGAGCTTCTCTGGTCTTCGACTCCCGGGGTTGGTCCTCCTTTTCTGAAAGACACCTCGATGTCGACGCCTTTTCTGGACACACGTGACGGGAAGCGCGTTTTCTATACCTCCACGGGTTGCGGAAATATTGTCTGTGTGAATGTCATGGACGGCACGCCACTCTGGCGTTTCCAGCTCTCCAAGGGCGGGATCAACAGCTCGGTCGTGCTTCACGATGATACGGTCATTGCGATTCACGGTAAGGAAAATCTCGATACCACGGAGATGGGTCGGATGATTCGTCTCGATATCCCGGAAGATCTCGATAACACGGGTGGGGAAGTGGATCCCGTGCAGAAAGGTGCTCCCAGAATCAGTCAGGATCACGAAATGTGGCGTACCACTCTGGAGATGTTCACGAGTTCCCCTCTCCTGCACGATGGTAAGATTTATCAGATGGTGAAAACCGGTTCACTTTTCTGTGTTGATGCTGAAACGGGTGAGATCCTCTGGGAGGAAAAGCTCGCGAACTCCCAGCTTCACGCTTCTCCCGCGTACGCCGACGGTCGCCTTTTCGTTCCGACTTTCCCCGGTGATTTCTATGTGATCAATGTCACCGGTGACAAGCCGGTGATCGAAAATAAGCTCGAGCTCGACGGCAACGGCATCGGATCCCCTTCCATCTGCAACGGAAAAGTCTACGTCCACACGACGGAGAAGCTCTACGCTTTCGAGATTGAAAACAGTGGGATTGAGTATGCCGCGGCTCCTGAAGTGTTGATGCCCGAAGCAGGCGAGGCGGCTTCTGTTCTCCCTGTCCCCAGCGATGTTCTCCTGCGTTCCGGCGGATCAGCGACGGTGAAGCTGAGGACGCTCGATGCGAATGGCATTCCGGTGGGAACGGCTGACACGGCAGAGTGGGCGACTTTCATTCCGCCAACTGCCAAAGTGAAGGCAGAGATGGATGCCTCCTTCGATGGGAATACCATTTCTGCAGGTGAAGATGCTGCTCTTTCGGCCGGGGCGTGGAAAGCGACCTCCGGTGACCTTTCCGGAATCCTGCGTGGCCGGGTCATTTCGAACCTGCCTTACACGGAAGACTTCGAATCAAATTACGAACTCGGAGTGAAGCCGATGGGATCGGTAAGTGGTCGTGAATTCGATTTTCCGCCGCTCCCGTGGATCGGCGCCCGTCTCAAATGGGAAGTGATTGATCTCGATGGAAACAAGGTCCTGTCGAAGACTTTGGATCGCGTTCTTTTTCAGCGTTCCCTTTCTTTCATCGGTCACCCTGAATTGACGAACTATACCCTGCAGGCGGACGTGATGACTGATGGCAGCCGCCGCATCAAATCGGTCGTCGGTTTGATCAATCAACGCTATATCATTTCTCTTGTCGGAAATGCGAATATCCTTGAGGTGAGCTCGAACCACGAGCGCGTGAAAGAGTCAGTTCCGTTTCCGATCTCGGCGAACAAGTGGTACACGCTGAAGACGCGCGTCGATATTGGCGAAGACGGTACTGGAATCATTCGCGGAAAAGCCTGGGTCAAAGGAGAGCCGGAGCCTGATGCCTGGACCATCGAAGTGGAGCACAAGAGCGCTCACAAAGAGGGTGCTCCCGGCATTTTCGGGTTCGCACCGCAGAGCCAGAAGACGGTCTTCATTGATAACATTAACATCTCTTCAAACGAATAAGGGAGCGCAATTCCATTGACGATTTTTGACATACGGCTAATGCGGGCGAGGTGAAACTCGTCCCGCCCTGCTTCGGCGATCGTATCGCTGGAGGGGCAGGGGCCATCCCGTCCACGATCTCAACGCAAATTCCCGCTAACGTTTTTAACCCAATCGATCTCCAACTAAAAGAATACATGAAAATCATGCTTCAAACTATCCAGCTCGCTTTCCTGAGCGTCGCATTGCTCGTTGGCTTGCCGGCAGCTCAGGCTGAAGAATCCGCTCCCGGTGGTGAATGGCCGCAATGGGGCCGTAACGGCAGCAATAACATGATGTCTCCTGCGACGGGGCTTCCAATGGACTTCACTTCCGGTGAGTTTAATGATGCCGGCGAAGCGGAAGGGGCTAAGCACCTCAAGTGGGTCGCTGAAATGGGATCTCAGGCGTACGGAACCGCGACGGTGAAAGACGGTCGTGTTTTCATTGGGACGAACAATGAGAAGCCGCGTCTCGACGGGGTCACCGGCGATAAGGGAATCATCATGTGTTTCGATGAAAAGACGGGAGAGCTTCTCTGGCAGTTTGCCGTTCCCAAGCTCGATGCGGGCAAGGTCTCCGACTGGGAATTTCTCGGGGTTTGTTCCTCTTTTGTCGTTGATGGAAAATTTGGCTACGTGATCACCAACCGCGGGGAGGTTATCTGCCTCGACGTATACGGGATGAGTGATGGTAACGACGGCCCTTTCCAGGATGAGGCGAAGTACAAGAACGGCGGACTTGAAAAGTTGGATTCGGCTGAGCCGGCTGAGCTTTCAGACAAGAGTGCCGACATTGTCTGGGGATACGACATGCGAAGCGAGTTGGGCGTTTTCCCTCACAACATCACCTCCAGTTCGGTCACCATTTCCGGCGACTATGTTTTTGCGAGCACTTCCAACGGAGTGGACTGGTCGCACATCAATATTCCTGCGCCCTACAGCCCGTGTCTCGTGGCTCTCGATAAAGAGACCGGGGAGTTGGTCGCTGAGGAAGCGAGTGGGATTGGTGAACGAATCATGCACTGTAACTGGTCCTCACCCGCCTTCAGTGATGAACTGGTTGGCAATCCAACGGTTGTCTTCGGTGCGGGAGATGGATTCACCTACGGCTTTCATGCGGCGGAGTTCGACGAGGAGCAGGACGGTGACGAAACCTACAACCTTTTCCGGGAGCTCTGGGCGGTTGATTGTTGTCCGAAGGAGTATCGATTCGACGAAGCGGGTGAGCCGATCAAATACGCGACCTACCCCGGTCCTTCTGAAATCATTGCTTCTCCTGTTGTCTACAATCAGAAAGTCTATTCTGTGATCGGGCAGGATCCTGAGCACGGTGAAGGAGTTGGCGCGGTGACTTGTATCGACCCCTCGAAAGGGACCGGTGAGGAAGCGGTTGTCTGGCAGTTCAAAGAGATCGGACGTTCGATCTCGACACCTTCGATTGTCGATGGACTCGTTTACATCGCTGACTACTCAGGTCGACTTTTCTGTCTCGACGCCGAGACGGGTGAGAAATACTGGGAGCACGACACACTCTCTCATATCTGGGGTTCGACACTGGTAGTGGATGGCAAAGTGCTCCTCGGCAATGAGGATGGCGAGCTTGTTATTCTCAAGGCCGGCAAAGAGTATGAAGAGCTCACGATCGTCGGTTACCCGGCTCCGATTTATGCGACTCCCATCGTCGCGAACGGTACGCTCTACGTGATGACTCAGACTCACCTTTATGCCTACGAAATGGGTGGTGATGCTGTTGCAGTGGCGGCTCAGTGAGTGGCGTTTTTTTCTACCTATTAAATGAAAACTCCTGTCATCATTGCTGTGTTCATCATCTTCGCGGTGATGCACCAGGACTTCTGGAACTGGGACAACGGGAATCTCGTTTTCGGTTTCATCCCTGTGGGGCTCGCCTACCACGCCTGCTATTCGCTGGTGGCGGTGGCGTTCTGGTCCCTCGTCGTCAAATTTGCATGGCCGACCGCTCTCGAAGAGTGGGCTGACGGCAAAGACACTGACTCCTGATCTGAAGTCGGACTCAACAGGGGGGGGCACTGATCTAACCCTGTTCGATTCCAGGCCCAACCCTGTTTGATCGTACCCCAACTCTGTTTATTTTATGATGTCTATTCTTGCTGAAGCGGCTGGAAAACCCGCGGCAGTGGCGACCAGTTCGCTCGTTGTCCTCGCGCTCTACCTTTGTTTGCTTCTTACGCTCGCTCTCATGAGTGGAAGGCTCTTTCGCGGCACGGCGAAAGACTATTTTGTGGCCAGTCATTCGATCGGTCCGTTCATGCTGCTGATGTCGGTTTTCGGAACGACAATGACGGCGTTTGCTCTCGTTGGCTCGACGGGAAAGTCCTTTCAGCAGGGCGTCGGAACCTACGGTCTCATGGCTTCGTCTTCCGGGTTGATTCACGCAGCGTGTTTCTTTCTCATCGGAATCAAGGTGTGGGCTATCGCTAAACGTCATGGTTATGTGACGCAGATCCAGTTCTTCCGGGCACGGTATGAGTCCAACGGCCTGGGGTATCTTCTCTTTCCTATTTTGGTTTTGTTAGTGGTTCCGTATCTCCTCATCGGAGTGATCGGATCCTATCGGGTGATCGGGCCGCTCACGGCCAATAAGTTTCCTGAAGTTTTTGCGGCCTATGGAGGATCGATTCCCTCCTGGCTCACGGGACTGATTATTTGCGGAGTGGTCCTGACATACATCTTTGCGGGTGGATCACGGGCTGCAGCCTGGGCGAACACCTTTCAGACGCTCGTTTTTATGGCGATGGGGGTGGTCGCGTTTTATCTGATTTCCGACAAGCTCGGCGGGCTCGCTGCCGCGAGTGAACAAATCAATCCCGGGCATTTAGTCCGGACTGAGAGCGAGTTGTCGATCACGGGAAGGGCGGGCACGTTCATCCGTGAGCTCGGGGTCTCTCCGATTACGTTTCTGACCTATATGTTCATTCCTCTGTCTGTAGGGATGTTCCCACACCTTTTTCAGCACTGGCTCACCGCAAAGAGTGCGAAGTCATTTCGATTGATGGTGATTGCCCACCCGCTTTGCATCGCCATCGTCTGGGTACCCTGTGTTTTGATTGGCCTCTGGGCGACCGGAGTTTTCGCCCCCAACGCGAGCGAAGCCTGGCCTCCGGCTGCGAAGGCGATTCTCGGCGGCTTGCCTGATTCCAGTGTGGGAGCTGTCCTCAGTGTGACGCTGAAGTTCCTGGTGTCGCATCCGATCATTGTCGGGCTAGTGACGGCGGGAATTCTCGCTGCGATTATGTCGTCGCTGGATTCTCAATTTCTTTGCCTCGGAACGATGTTCACCAATGATGTGGTGCTTCACAAAGTGGGACAGGATCACTTTTCCGAGAAGCAGACGGTTTTGATCGCCCGGGGATTCGTGGTTGCTGTGGTGGTAGTGACCTATGCGCTTTCGCTGTTGCTGGAGAAGCAGCAGAACGTGTTTGATCTCGCGGTATGGGCGTTTTCCGGATTTGCGGCACTGACATCTCTGGTTCTTGCCGCGCTCTACTGGAAAGGATCTACCAAAGCCGGTGCTTACGCCTGCGTGATCGCAGTGGCGGCGACCTGGCTCTATTTCTTCCTTAAGTCGGGTGGTCACGAATACACCGTGGGCGGCGTCATGCCGGTTGCGATTTGTTTCTTCGCCGGGTTGATCGCGATGATTGTCGTGTCTCTCTTCACGAAGAAGCCTTCTCAGGATACCATTCAAAAATTCTTTCCCTGAGGTGGTTTCGACCGATTTCTTTTTACCCTGACTTGTTTCTATTTTTTACCATGACTGCTGACGAAGCTAAAGCCCAACTCGATGAACGTGTCCGCGAAATGATGGCGTGGCATTTCTCAGAAGAAACCGGAACGCCATTCTGGCTCGACTGGAAGAAAGAAGCCGGCTGGGATCCGCGCGAAGAAGTGAAGAGTTCAGATGACATCGTGAAGTTTCCTCATTTTCAGGATGAGTGGCTCCGTGATGAAAAGAACGAGCGCTTTGTCCCGAACGCTTACAAGGGGCGCCCTTTCAATATCTTCGAGACCGGGGGAACGACCGGCTTACCCAAACAGCGGGTCGGTTGGGATGATTACAAACACGACTACGAGCAGTTCTCCGACCAGCTCAGCGACGAGTATTTCCCGAAGGGTGGCAACTGGATCATGGTTGGCCCGACCGGCCCCCGCCGCCTCCGCCTTGCGGTGGAGCATCTCGCGAATCACCGGGGAGGCAGCTGCTATCATGTCGACCTCGATCCGCGTTGGGTGAAGCGTCTCATCGGCCGCAAGGAACTGGACCAGGTGGAACGATACCAGGCACACGTCATGGCGCAGGCCGTGGAGATCATCAAGCACCGCGATATTTCCTGTATTTTCACGACGCCGAAACTTCTCGCCTCCATCGGTGAGCGCATTTCGATTCCCGATCACGGGATTAAGGGCTGTTTCTGCGGCGGAACGTCAATGACTCCTGAGTATGTGCGTTTTCTTCAGGAAGAGGTGCTGGAGAACAAGGCGCTCTTTGTGCCGACCTACGGAAACACTCTCATGGGATTGGCGGTCTCGATTCCGGAAGAGCTTCCGGAGAACGATTACAGCGTGACTTACTACGCGCCGCAGCCACGAGCGATTCTTCGAATCGTTGATCCTGAAAAGACTGAAATCACGAAGGACTACGGTGAGTATGGCCGCGTTGAGCTGACGACTCTTTCTCATGAATTTTTCATGCCTCGATTCCTTGAACGGGATGAAGCGATCCGCCGGAAGCCTCATGCCAAGTATGCCTGGGACGGCGTTGGTGATGTGCGCCCGTTCGGTGCGCTGACCAAGACGGTCATCGAAGGTGTTTACTAGGATGGCTTAAAAGCTTGCGAGGAGGGAGGTATTGCCATACCCTGTATGGCAATGAAAATGACGATGCATATTGATGAGACTGCTTTGAGCGAAGTGATCGAAATGTTTGGTTGTGAGAGTAAAACCGAAGCGGTTAATTTTGCTTTGAAGGAAGTCGTTCGTCGGAAAAAACTAAGAGCCCGCTTGAAATCAGGGATGGGCTTATCCTCAGAAGAGTTGAGGAATGTAGTCGAGCCGGGCTATGATCCTCTAGCCTTGCGTGTTGCCGAACCTCCCAACGATTATGGATCAGGAAGTGCTGGTTGATTCCAATGTCTACATTGACCTCCTTCGGAGTGGACGGGATCCTGCTAAGGCGATTTTTGATCGCTATGAGAGCGTTGATGTCGTCACTTGTGGGATGGTTCAGCTTGAAGTTCTTCGTGGCGTTAAATTACCGAAACATAGACAGTGGCTCGAAGATACGTTTTCCCTGATGATGAATGTTCCGACCGACAACCAGCTTTGGGCTGAAGCGATCGATCTTGCCTGGAAGATGGATCGAAGTGGTAGGACTATTCCGGCTCAGGATCTCCTGATCTCAGCTTGTGCCCTTAGTGTTGATGCCGCCATCCACACGTTCGACCGCCACTTTCTTGAAGTTCCCGGCCTGACTGTTTTGACTGATCCATTCTAGAGAATTAAAAAAAATCAACGCTGATCCTGAGAGAGGGTCAAGAGACATCCTACCATCTATTTCGCAGCTAAACTCACTGAGTTATGACCACCCCTCACCACATTCCAGTCCTGCGTCAGGGCAAAGTTTATAAGAGTCTCGATATTCAGACCGTTCCAAAGTTGGGAACGGACGAGGCTGCTGCTGAGATCAGTTTCGCCTGTGCGGACATGATCAAGTACGACCTGCACAAAATGGGCGAAGCCCGTGAGGCACTGAAGAAGTTCAGCTGCGAAGAGCTTGTCGAAATCACGAAGAAGGCGGGGGAGTATTTTCTCGAAGCGGATCTACCCGTCGGGATCGAAGGGGCGTTGCAGTCGCCTGAGGATTACGTTCTTTCTCTCGCTTCGACGAGTGGACTTCCTCATGCCCTGATCCGCATGAACATGAAGCGACTCGGCGGAATTTTCGGCCAGATTGATGATATTTTCCAGGGCCTCACGCGGGGGCTCGATTGGGATGTCCTCGACAAAGGATATGGTGAGCAGGGTGGGGCGCCGGTGAGCTTTTCTCCCACCACGAGTGAGCTTGCGGTGATTCTCCCGAGTAATTCCCCGGCGGTGAACGCGCTCTGGATTCCTTCGATTGCAATGAAGGTTCCGGTGCTGCTCAAGCCGGGACGCGAAGAGCCATGGACGCCGTGGCGTATCATTCAGGCTTTCATCAAGGCGGGCTGCCCGCCCGAAGCATTCAGCCTCTATCCCACTCAGCACGATGGATCAGGAGCGATTATTCGGCGCGCCGGTCGCGTCATGCTTTTCGGAGATGATTCGACGGTGAAGCAGTACGAGAATGATAACCGCATCGAAGTTCACGGGACGGGGTATTCCAAATTTGTCATTGGCGAAGACGAAATCGAAAACTGGGAACAGTACGTCGATTCCCTCGTGGAATCGGTCTCGGCAAACTCAGGTCGTAGCTGTATCTGTACTTCGACCATCGTGGTTCCGAGATACGGGGATGAGATTGCTGAGGCGGTCTCAAAGCGTCTTGCTGAGATTCGGCCGCTCGCTCAGGATGATCCGGAGGCGAAGCTGTCAGGGTTTGCCAATCCGAAGTTTGCTGAATGGATTAACGAAGCGGTTGAACAGGGACTGGAATCCTCCGGGGCACGTGATGTCACTGCTCAGTATCGCGAGGGGGACCGGTTTCAGACACGAGACGGGATGAACTACCTCCAGCCCACGATTATCCGGGTTGATTCATTCGATGAAGATCTCGCTCTCCGTGAGTTTCTCTTTCCTTTTGCCAGTGTCGTGGAATGTCCACAGGACGAAGTCCTCGACAAGGTCGGGTATTCGCTGGTGCTTACCGCCGTGACCCGTGATGCGAAATGGATCAATCAGTTGTTCGATTGCCCTGAAATTGAGCGGCTCAACGTGGGAAATGTGCCGACCAACCGGATCAGCTGGAACCAACCGCACGAAGGGAACCTTTTTGAGTTCCTGTATACGCGCCGTTCATTCGCGTTTGCAGAGTCTGCGTGATCGGTCAGGGTATCCCCGATGTCAACCAAACCGCTTTCAATCGAGGTGCTCTGCGCCGGGATGGGTATTCCGGAGCGGGTCCGTCGGTTTGAAGATATTCCCGGTGGCAGGGTTGTTTTCGGTTCGGGTAAACTCTCGACCATCGGAGTGGAAGCGGCAGCGCTGAATGCCAGCCGTGTTCTCATCGTTACTGATCCCGGAATCGCGAAGACGCCTGCGGTGGAGCGTGCCGCTGCGGCATTGCGGGACAGCGGCATGAGCGTTGTGATCTTTGATCAGGTCCGCGAGAACCCGACAACGACAGATGTCGCCCGCTGTGTTGTTGCGGCTCAAGAGGGAGCGGTTGATTTGATTGTCGGTCTCGGCGGTGGTTCGAGCATGGACACCGCAAAGGGGGCTAACTTCATTCTCACCAACGGTGGCGAGATGAAAGATTACTGGGGAGTTAATAAGGCGGTTCATCCCATGCTCCCGATGATCGCGGTCCCGACGACTTCAGGCACGGGGAGTGAGTGTCAGAGCTTTGCTCTCATCGCCGACGCTGAGACACATGCTAAAATGGCCTGCGGGGATATCAAGGCTGCCGCTGCCGTCGCGATTCTCGATCCGGAGCTGACCATTACGATGCCTCGCGCGGTGACCGCGCACACCGGGATCGATGCGATCGCGCATGCTCTTGAAACCGCCGTATGCAGGAAGGCGGACGAGGTGTCTTTTGCCTACTCAAAGGCCGCCTGGCTGCTTCTCGATTCAGGTTTGGAGCAAGTCATCGAAGAGCCCGGGAATCTTGAGGCGCGTGCGCGGATGCAGCTTGGAGCTGCCTTTGCCGGAACCGCGATCGAGAACTCGATGCTCGGTATTGCACACTCCTGTGCCAACCCTCTCACGGCTCACTATGGCATTGTGCACGGTCAGGCTGTCGGAACGATGCTTCCTCATGTAATTGCATTCAATCGGCGGGACGAAAAGGTCGCGTCGATATATGATTCGCTTTATTCCGGTGACCTCGTCGAGAGGATTCGCCGGCACCTTGAGGTGGCCTCAATGGAGCAATCCCTGTCGTCACTGGGGGTCGAAGCTCATGGATTAGCGCAATTGGCCGGGGAAGCTTCCCTTCAGTGGACGGCACAATTTAATCCGGTGGATATCAACGCTTCAGCCTTGCTTACTGTCTACGAGGGTGCACTCTAAGATTGGCATTGAAGTTGCTATTCTATCGTGAGAGTGAAACCCCTACTTGAAAACTACGAGACGGAGGCCTTCTTTGACGAGGCATTTGAGTCTGATTCGTCCACCTGCCGACCCTCCTACACGGAGACAGTCGATTTTTTCAGAGGTCTTACTCCTGACCGAATGCAGGCCAGTTTGCGTTCCCTGGAGCGGACATTCTTGAAGCAGGGGGTAACCTTTACGGTTTACTCCGACGGTCAGGGAACTGAGCGAATTTTTCCTTTTGACCCTTTTCCGCGGATCATCCCTGCAGATGAGTGGTCTCATCTTGACCGGGGGCTGCGGCAGCGAATGAAGGCGCTGAATATGTTTCTCGCCGATATTTATTCTGATCGACGCATTCTCAAAGAGGGGATCGTTCCTGAATATCTCGTCAAAACCTCGAAGCACTACCGTGCTGAGTTTGCCGGATTAAAGCTTCCTCATGACACTTACATTCATATCTGTGGTTCTGACCTGATTCGGGATGCTGAAGGACGCTACTGCGTTCTGGAAGACAATGGACGATGCCCTTCGGGTGTCTCCTACATGCTGGAGAACCGTGTCGCGATGAAACGGACTTTTCCGGATTTGTACCGCAAGTTAAAGGTGGAGCGCGTTTCTTCCTATCCGGGTGAGCTTCTCAAGACGCTGAAGTCTGTTTCGCCCCGTCCGCAGGATGAGCCGGTTTGCGTGGTTCTTTCACCCGGTCAATACAACAGCGCTTATTTTGAGCATACCTTTCTCGCTCAACAAATGGGTATTGAGATTGTCGAGGGTCGCGATCTCACGGTCGAGAATGAGCGTGTCTACATGCACACGACGAGAGGGCTGGTTCAGGTCGATGTGATCTATCGGCGGATTGACGATGACTTTCTTGACCCGCACTTTTTCCGGGCTGATTCGACCCTCGGGGTGCCTGACTTGATGAAGGCCTACCGGGCGGGGAATGTGAATCTGGTCAATGCGATTGGAACGGGTGTCGCCGACGACAAGGCTACCTACGCTTTCGTCCCTGACATGATTAAATTCTATCTCGGCGAAGAGGCGATATTGCCGAATATCGAGACCTTTCTCGGCAGTCGTGACGACGATCTGAAATACATCCTGGAGAATATCGAGAACCTCGTGATCAAGGCGGTCGATGAAGCCGGTGGCTACGGCATGTTGATTGGTCCGATGGCGTCAAAAGAGGAATGCGCAGATTTCAGGGCGCGTGTGAAAGCGACCCCGCGGGGGTATATTGCCCAGCCGGTGATCTCGCTTTCCCGTCACCCCACTTTCTGTGAGGACGGAATCGAGGGGCGACATGTCGACTTGCGGCCTTTCATTCTCACCGGCGAGGATACGGTGGTCGTTCCGGGAGGTCTCACGAGGGTGGCCTTGACCAAAGGATCTCTGGTCGTGAACTCCTCTCAAGGCGGCGGTAGCAAAGACACCTGGGTGTTGAGAGACGGCGAGTAGAACTTTTGACTGAATTGATATGCTTTCACGCGTTGCTGAAAACCTTTACTGGATGAGTCGCTACATCGAGCGGGCGGATAATCTGTCCCGTCTCGTCATCGCGCACCAAAACGAATTGCTCGATGCGACTTCGTCGCTCACGGCGTCATCTCACGAGTGGCATCCGCTACTCGAAGTGACTTCGATGGGGGATGAAGATTCGAAAGAGGATGTCGTCACTTACATGGTCAGCTCTGAGGAGAATCCTGACAGCATTGTGAACTGTGTCTTTCAGGCGCGTGAGAACGCACGTGCGGTTCGCGATCAGATTTCCGAGGAAATGTGGATCGAAGTTAACTCGCTCTGGCTTGACCTGAAGCAGATCGATCCGAATGACCGGAGCCGGCATGAAAAGATTTGTGAAATGGCGACACGGTCCGCGCTGCTCTTTCGTGGAATCGAATGGTCTTCTCTGCCGCGCACTGACGTCCTCGCTTTCGTTCAACTGGGCGGTTACCTCGAACGCGCTGATAAGACAAGCCGGATCGTTGATCTCCCGCATTTTTTGCCGGACCAGGAAGTTTCCTCAGCCTGGAACACGATCCTCCGTGCCTGCAGCGCGACAGCCGAGCACCGGCATCGCTATGGCGGGGAAGTGGATGCGGCCAACGCTTCCTCCCTGCTTCTTTTTTCAGCAACCTTCCCGAGATCGGTTCGCTACTGCGTCCACAAGGTGGACGAGCTTCTTCATCAGATTTCAGGGACCAAGTCAGGGGATTACCTGAACGAGGCTGAGCGCAGCACGGGGGCACTGCTGGCCCGGCTCAACTTCTCCGGTGTCGAGGACATCGGGCGCATGGGATTGCACGACTATGTGGATTCGATACAGGTGGACTTAAACAATATTGGCTGGGAGTTGGCGCAACGATATTTCCTTCTTCGCAAAGAGGCCCCGCCTGCGAGTGCCGAGGCCTACATCACGAGCCGGATGCGAGCTCAACAACAGCAGCAGATCGAAGAACAGCAGCAGCAGTAGATTTCTTTTACACTATCTTTCATGTCGATTCACGTCGCTCTCTACCACCGCACGAGTTACACCTTCGACCGGGAGATCACGGTTCACCCGCATGTCGTGCGGTTGAAGCCGGCCCCTCATTGTCGGACTCCGATTTTGTCCTATTCGCTGCGGGTGCAGCCGGATGATCATTTTATCAACTGGCAGCAGGATCCTTTCGGTAACTACCTCGGGCGACTCGTCTTTCCGGAGAAGACGAAAAAGCTCGAGTTTATTGTCGATCTGGTTGCGGATTTGACCTCGATCAATCCCTTCGATTTCTTTCTCGAAGAGGATGCGGAGGAGTTTCCCTTCACTTACACTGAAGGGTCGAAAGTGGAGCTTGCTCCCTACCTGCGTGAGACAGATCAGGATCCGTTGTTGGATGAGTTGGTCGCCGAGTTCAGCGACTTACCTTCGATGCGGACGATCGATTTTTTGATCAAAGTGAATCAGCGGCTTGAGGAGATCATTGATTACCGTCTCAGGTTGGAGGCTGGAGTGCAGACTTGCGGAGAGACGTTGAGCTTGAAGTCCGGATCCTGCCGCGACTCTGCTTTTCTACTTTGTCAGGTGTTTAGAAAACTCGGGATCGCGTCGCGGTTTGTCTCCGGTTATCTGGTACAGCTTTCGGCGGATGAAAAGTCACTCGACGGTCCGAGCGGGCCGACTCAGGACTTTACAGATCTTCACGCCTGGACCGAAGTGTATTTGCCCGGGGCCGGCTGGGTGGGGATGGATCCGACCTCCGGCCTCATGGCGGGAGAGGGCCACATCCCTCTGGCCTGCACTCCCGAACCATCGAGTGCTGCTCCGGTGGTGGGAAGTATCGAAGCGTGCGAAACCGAATTTGATTTCGAGAACATCGTCACGCGAGTCCACGAAGATCCGAGGGTCACTAAGCCCTATACGGAGTCAGAGTGGAAATCAGTCAAAGCACTCGGTGACCTCGTTGATAAAAAGTTGGTTGAGAATGATGTCAGGCTCACGATGGGAGGGGAGCCGACTTTCGTTTCGATCGACGATATGGAAGGGGAGGAGTGGAATACCACCGCCGACAGCCCTGCCAAGCGTGAGCGGGCGATCGATTTGACCTGGAGACTTCGTGATGCTTTTGCGAAGGGTGGTTTGATCTGGTTTGGTGAGGGGAAATGGTATCCCGGTGAGCCGGTTCCACGTTGGGCCTATGGCATTTTCTGGAGGAAAGACGGCTACCCCATGTGGCGTGAGAATTCCACCCAGGAGGACCCGGCGAGATCGGGTTCTTTTCATCATGAAGATGCGGGCAAATTGACTCGTGAGATCGCTGCGATTCTGCGTATCTCAGATGAGTGTGTGATCCCTGCCTGCGAAGATATCGAATACTATCACTGGAAGCTGGCCGCTCTCCCTGCTCATGAGGAGCCGGAGGAATACGATGAAGAGACCTCGTCTCTGGAGCGAAAGACGATCGCCCGGCTCGAGAAGCGCGGGCTCGAAGTGCCGACGGGTTATGTTTTGCCCATCTTTGTCAGCAAAACAGCTGGGCGTTGGGCCGGTGCTGTCTGGAAATTGAAGCGCGAGACTTTGTATTTGATTCCCGGCGCTTCCGCGATGGGGTTTCGCCTGCCGCTTGATTCAATCAGAGAGGCGACGGCAGAGGATGTTCTCGAAGAACGTTCTCCGATGGAGGAGGATTGGGATGAGCTTGATCCAAATCCGCTCTCACCTTACATGGGGAATCTCGCTGAGGTTCACGATGCCTGGATTCCCCGCACGGCGGTGTCTGTGGAGTGCCGGGATGGTAGACTGCATGTCTTCATGCCGCCGGTCGCCTTGCTCGAAGAGTATTTGCAGCTCCTTGCTGCGATAGAGCTTGCCGCTCAGCGAACCGGGTTGAAGGTCGTGATTGAGGGCTACGAGCCACCGCGCGATCCCCGAATCGAAGTGCTGAAGGTGACGCCTGATCCCGGAGTGATTGAGGTGAATGTTCACCCGGCTGCCTCCTGGCGTGATCAGGTTGAAAACACGGAGACGCTCTACGAGGCCGCCAAGCAGGCCAGGCTCGGGGCTGAGAAGTTCATGATCGATGGCCGCCATACCGGAACTGGTGGCGGTAATCACGTCGTCGTCGGAGCGAGTACGCCCGCTGAGAGTCCTTTCCTGAGGCGGCCGGATGTGCTGGCGAGCCTGGTCGCGTATTGGCAGCATCACCCCGGTCTTTCCTATCTCTTTTCAGGTCTCTTCATCGGGCCGACAAGTCAGGCCCCAAGGGTTGATGAGGGACGGGATGACCGTCTCTTTGAACTCGATATCGCGCTGGAAACGCTTCATCGCGGGGTCGCCGAGCCCTATCTGGTCGATCGAACCTTGCGAAATCTCTTAACGGATTTGACGGGCAACACGCACCGCGCTGAGATCTGTATCGATAAACTCTATTCTCCTGATTCAAAAACGGGACAGCTCGGTCTTCTTGAGCTCAGGGGATTTGAAATGCCGCCTCACCGCCAGATGGCACTGGTGCAAAGCCTGCTCGTCCGTGCTCTCATCGCGATGTTCTGGAAAAGGCCGTATCGGCACAAATGTATTCGCTGGGGGACAACGCTTCATGATAGGTTTTTACTCCCTCACTATGTAAAGTCGGATGTGCGCGAAGTGTGTGATGATCTCGCCGATGCCGGATTTAATTTTTCCAGTGAATGGCTGGAGCCCTTCGTTGAATTTCGCTTTCCCTGTTTCGGGCTGGTTCGGCGACATGGATTTGAAATGGAGATTCGCACTGCGCTTGAGCCGTGGCACGTGCTCGGTGAAGAGTCGACGGCTTCGGGCACATCCCGTTTTGTGGATTCCTCAGTCGAACGACTTCAGATCAAGGTGAAGGGACTAGTCGAAGGGCGCCATATTGTGACCTGCAACGGCCGGCGGGTTCCTCTTCATCCCGGGACGGTGAAAGAAGAGTGGATCGGGGGAATTCGATTCAAAGCCTGGAACCCACCGTCCTCCCTGCATCCATCAATAGGGGCTCAGTCTCAATTGGTGATCGACATTATTGATACCCGGAATAAAAAATCTCTCGGGGGATGTGTTTACCATGTCGGACACCCGGGTGGCCGGAGTTACGAAACGTTTCCCGTCAATGCCCGTGAAGCGGAGGCCCGTCGCCTTGCCCGGTTCTGGCATGATGGACATACGCCGGGGGTGATTGAGACAACGTCGGTCGAAGGTCCCCTTGCGGGAAGGTTCGTTGAGAGGGAAGGCGGCAGGGTTGTCGAAGTGATCCCGCCGGAGAACGAAAGCAGAGAATTTCCTCATACGCTCGATTTGCGGACAGCTTCCAGTTTTCAAGCGATTGATTTCGAGTAGGTTCGCCCCCTATGCCCGTTGTACCAATCGGAAACTTACAGGAACAAAAACAGCTGATGGGAAAAATCGGTTACAGCACCCTCCCCGGGCGTCGTGACGAGTCCGTCGCTGCGGATGGGAGTATTCTGCCGCATTGGGAACCTCTCTTTGAGTCTGTCGGTCGTCACGGAAGCGGGGTGCTCGTCGATTGGCGGAATGTGGCCAACCGGATCTCGCGGGAACGGGGCCTGGCTTATCGTCCAGCCAGCCTCGATGAATCCGATCCCGCGGAAGGCTGGTCGCTCGACCCGATTCCCTGGCTTTATTCGGCAAAGAACTGGGAGGTTCTCGACGAAGGGATATCGCAACGGACGAGGCTCTACGAAGCTCTTCTTACGGATGCCTATGGAGAGCAACGAATGCTTCAGGATAAGATTGTTCCTGCCGAAATTCTACTGGGTCACCCCGGTTTTGTTCGCGCCCTTCATGACCTCACGCCCGGTGACACTGTCGTGGGACTCGGTATTTCCGCCTTTGATGTTGCGCGTGATGCGAGTGGCCAGCCTTTTGTTGTGAATGACCGCTTTGATCATCCGTTTGGTCTCGGTCTTGCTCTCGAAAATCGAACAGTTGTGAACAAAGTCCTGCCGCGCCTTTTTCGTCGCTGCGGGGTCCGGCGTGTCGGACAGTTTTTCACTGACTGGTTTGACTACCTGACTCGTCGTGCCCAGTCGGGGGCTGAGAATCCACTGATCGCGATTGTGGATGCGTCCGGGGAAGATGAGGATTCAGAAATCGGCTTTCTCGCGAATTACTGCGGCATTCTGCGAGTGCACCCCTCCGACCTGACGGTGAGGGGAGGGAAGGTTTGGATCAAGGCTCTGCGGAAGCTGGTCCCTGTGGATGTGATTTGGAAAACGATGCCCGGGGCGGAGATGGATTCTCTCGAAAGTGAGATGCGGGGGAAACCCGGGATTCCCGGTCTTTTTGAGGCGATGCGAATCGGTGGCGTTACTCTTGCGAGTCATCCCGGTTCGGCGGTGATGCAATCTCCGGGGCTCTACCCTTTTCTCCCCAAGCTTTGCCGTGAATTTCTCGGGGAGGAGTTGAAGATTCCACCTGTCGCGAGTTGGTGGTGTGGAGATCCTGCTGCGCTTTCACATGTCCTTGCGAATCTTTCATCGATGGTGATCAAGTCGGTGAATTCGCATGCCAATTTCCAGACCCGCTATGGTCGCCGTGCTTCGGTTGAAGAACTGGATGAACTGAAGCGGACGATTCAAGCGAATCCGACCCGCTTTGTCGGGCAGGAGGAGATCCAGATCTCGACGATTCCGACTTCGAGGCGTGATAAGCTGGTTCCTCATGGTTCCGTCCTGAGAATGTTTTCATTCTACGATAATGAGAAGGGGCCAAGCGTCATGCCCGGAGGGCTTGCCCGTGTCAGCACAGACGATGGCATTGTCGTATCAACCCGCGAGGAAGGCGACTCAAAGGACGTTTGGGTTTGTTCGACGGAGGCACCTGAGCCATTCAGTATCGCGAGCGTCGTGGATACCTCCTTGCCGGCGGCGCCTTACATCGTTCCGAGCCGGACCGGGGAAAACCTTTATTGGACGGGCCGTTATGCAGAGCGGGCGCAGTTTATTGCCAGGTTCTCCTCACGAATCATTGATGGCAGGGTTCGTGGCTACTCACACGATGAAGCATTCGAAAAGCAGCATGAGGATCTGCTGATGGAGGCCTTTTACAGTGTCTTTGAATATGATCCCTCCGGGATGATTTCTCCGGAAGGAGACCCGCTTGATGACCTGCTTCGTGATCCGGCCTGCTCGATTGGAATTCCCTATAACCTGCAGCGTTTTCACAATGCTTCGCAGGTGACGAGGGAGTCGTGGTCTCCGGCGAGTATCATGGCGATAGAGTCCTGTCACACGGGGTGGCGCCGGGCGAGTGCGCTGCCGCAATCTCATTTTGGATTCTCAGCTGAGTTGGACACCTTGCAGCTGAATCTGGCCGCTTTTCTGGGGCTGAATCTCGACAGCATGACGCGGGATGAGGGGTGGGCTCTTCTTGATATCGGTCGTCGAATTGAGAGGGGAACACTTGTCGGTGGACTGTTGACCTTTCTCCTGAAATCGGAGCACGAAGGGGACATGAGTATGCTCCTGAATGAGTCAGTGCTTTATATCCTCGACAGCGTCAGAACCTATCAGCGGCGGTTTCATAAAACGCCGAACACGCCCATGACGACCCTGCTCCTTCTCAGCGAGCCGGATTATCCGAGATCTTTGCATCACCTTCTCGACAGGCTCATTGATATTGGAGGAAAGCTTCCCAATCCGAAGAAACAGGAGCATCCGCTTTCCCTGCTCGACCCCATGAGCCGAAAGCTGGAGGGCTTCGTCGGTCCTTTTATCGCTGAAGTTGAGGCAGGGCTTTTTCAGAAAGAGGAAGCACTGAACATTGTCACGGAGATGGCTGATACTTTCATCGATCTCTCTGACTATCTAACCGTTACTTATTTCAACCACGCGAACCGCTGATGGAAGAGTATCGTTACCGGGTCAGGCATCTCACCGCCTACACCTATAGTGGGCGTATCGATTTGTGCCATAGTGTTGCACACCTCGCTCCGCGGGAAGACAGCGGACAGGAAGTGCTTTCGCACCGGATTGATGTCACTCCGGTTCCTCATTTTAAAGCTGAGCGTGAAGATTACTGGGACAACGGCACTTCTTATTTTGAAATTCAGGGGTCCCATGACCGCCTTGAAGTGCTTTCGACCCTGACGGTGATCAAGCAGGTGGGGGACGTTCCGGTTCCACGAAGCGGTATTGCCTGGGATGATGAAAAGCAGCAGCTGAAGCCCGGCGAGCATGATGAGAGCGGGCTTTATTTTGCCAACTTTCTCTTTCCCACGAAAGCCTGCCCTTTTGCGGAGGGGCTGGATGCGTTCTTGGAGCCTTCGCTCGTTCCCGGAAAGGACAGCATGGAGCTGGTTTCAGAACTCATGACCCGGGTTTACAAGGAATTTGCCTATGTCCCGGGTGCGACCGATACGACGACACCTCTCGAGGTCTTGTTGAAGAATAAAAAGGGTGTCTGTCAGGATTTTGCTCACGTCATGATCGCAGGATTGCGGAAAATCGGGATCCCGGCACGATATGTCAGCGGGTATCTGGAGACCCTGCCTCCCCCGGGGCAGGAGAAGCTTCAGGGTTCGGATGCCACTCATGCCTGGATCGAAGCCTATTCCAAAGCAACGGGTTGGATCGGGTTTGATCCGACGAACGATCGAATTCCTGCCCATCAGCACATCAAGATTGCTCACGGTCGTGATTACTTCGATGTCCAGCCGCTCAAGGGTTTATTCGTCGGCAGCGGCGGACAGGTTCTGTCGGTCGAAGTCGACGTGGAAAGGTGTTGATTCGAGCCGAATGCGGCCCCATGCCTATTTGATCTTGCGCCGGACAGGGTTTGACCGGATGGCTTACGACTGTGATTTCGATTTCCGAGTTTGGTCATTCCGCTGAGACGCTTTCGCGGACGACTTCCGATTTTTTCGGATCGAGTGGAGCCTTGTCAAAGCTCAAGGATTTTGAGTTTCGTGCTCAACAGCAGGAGATGGCGGTGGCGGTGGCACGAGCCCTCGAAGAGGAGCGGCCGCTTGTTGTGGAAGCCGGAACCGGGGTGGGAAAATCGCTCGCCTATCTTGCTCCCGCGGTTCGCAAAGCGCTTGATGAAAAGCGGAAGGCGATTATTTCGACACACACGATCAACCTGCAGGAGCAGTTGATTGAAAAAGACATCCCGTTGCTTCAGTCAGTCATGGATGAGCCTTTCAAGGCGATGCTTTTGAAGGGACGGCGCAATTACCTTTGCCCGAACCGGCTTCTCATTGCGATGTCGGGCGGAGGTGAAATGTTTACAACCTCCGAGTTGGAGGAAATGAAGGCGATCTGGGAGTGGGCGGAGAAAACAAAGGACGGCACCCTCAGCGATCTCGATTTTGCTCCCTCAGGCCGGGTCTGGTCACAGGTCTGCAGTGAGTCGCATGTCTGCACTCCGCGTCGCTGTGGACCGTCCGGTAAATGCTTTTATCAGGAGGTGAAGAAGCAGGTCGCCGAGGCTGACCTGCTTGTGGTGAATCACACTCTTTTTTTCACCCTGCTCAATAGCCAGGCTGAGTTCACTGAGTCAGGCGAAGGCTTTCTTTTTGCCGGTGACTTTTTGATTTTCGATGAGGCTCACACCCTCGAGCAGGTGGCGGCGAGACAGTTGGGGATCAACCTGACTCAGGTCGGAATGAAATTTGACCTGCACCGTCTCTTTAATCCAAAGAACAAAAAAGGGCTGTTCGCGCTTGCGGGTGACAGTCAGGGGCGTCGTTCGACCATGAAGTTGCTCGACGATATCGACGAGTTTTTCGACGAAATTGAGCACAGTTGTCAGTGGGGGGAATACGGGCGTGAGTTTCGCATTCGCGATCCGGAGTTTGTGGAGGATACCCTCGGAGCGGGACTCATTGAGGTGGGCCGCCGCGCTCGCACTGTGGCTGATCTTGCGGAGGATTCGATGAAGAATGAGCTGACCGAGTTGGCTCGTCGCCTTGCTGATTGTCGCGCCGCTCTCGCCACTTTTCTGGATCAGAGTGAGGAGGGACTCGTTTACTGGGTCGAAAAGAGTGATCGGGAATCGATCAGTTTGAATGCCGCACCGGTGGATGTTTCAGAACTCTTGCGGCCGGTCTTTTTTGAGAGGAATCGACCCTGCGTATTCACCAGCGCCACGCTTGGAATCGGGGATCGTGACTTGAACTATTTCCGTCAGCGTGTCGGCGCGGAGGAGGTTGAGTCAATTCAAATTGGGAGTCCGTTTCTGTACGAGGAGCAAATGACGATTCATCTCGTTAAAGAAATGCCGCAGCCAAACGAATCGGGCTATGACGCAGCTCTCGTTAAATGGATTAAACATTTTGTGCGGATGTCGAAGGGCAGTGCCTTCGTTCTTTTCACGAGCTATGCACTTCTGAAGCGCACTTCTGAAGCGATGGCGGATTTTTTCGAGGATGAGAATCTGGAACTCCTCGTTCAGGGTCGCGGGAAATCGCGCGGCCAGCTTATCGAGCAATTCAAGAAGGATAAAACGAGCGTTCTCTTCGGAACCGACAGTTTCTGGACGGGGGTGGACGTGCCGGGAGAGGCGCTCACCAATGTGATTATCACCCGGCTGCCTTTTGCTGTGCCGGACCATCCACTGACTCAGGCCCGGCTCGAGAAGATCGAGGAAGGCGGGGGGAATTCGTTCATGGAATACAGTGTTCCGGAGGCGATTTTGAAGCTGCGTCAGGGAGTGGGGCGTCTCATTCGCAGCGGAGAGGACGAAGGGCTCGTCGTGCTGCTCGACAATCGGATTTTGAGTAAGCGCTACGGGAAGGTCTTTCTGAATGCGCTTCCCGAAGCTCCCGTGGTTGTGGCAGAGTAGGAGTCACTCACGATGGCTTACTTTGATTTACAGGTGAACGGCTATGCCGGGGTCGACTTTTGCTCGGACTCGCTCTGCCTCGAGGATTGTCGACGGGCATGTGAGGCACTCCGTGCTGACGGAATCGGCGGGTTTCTTGCCACTCTCATCACTGATTCCGTGTCTTCGCTTGAAGCCAAACTGGGGAGGCTGGTTCGTTTCCGGGAAGAGGATGACCTTGTCAGTGAAATGATCCATGGCTTTCACGTTGAAGGGCCATTCATCAGTCCAGTCGAAGGCTATGTCGGAGCGCATCCGGCGAAGGAGGTTGTCCCCGCCACGATTGAAGAGGCACGACGGCTCGTTGAGGCGGGAAGGGGAATGATCAAACTTGTCACGCTCGCACCGGAGTGTGATGAAAAAGCCGCGACGACCAGTTTTCTTACCGCGATGGGCGTGACTGTTTCGGCAGGGCATTGTAATCCGGATCTGGATACTCTCGAGCGGAGCATCGATGCCGGATTGTCGATGGTGACTCACCTTGGCAATGGATGTCCGGTCCATTTGCCGAGACACGACAATTTTATTCAGCGCGCTCTCTCCCTGTCGGATCGACTCTGGCTTTGCTTCATTCCCGATGGAGCGCATGTGCCCTGGTTTGTGCTGGAGAACTATTTCAACCTCATCGGGTTGGACCGGGCGATCGTCACGACGGATGCGATCGCTGCTGCTGGACTGGGAGCAGGAACTTACGAACTCTCGGGAGCTCCTGTGATCGTGGATGAAAAGGGGGTGGCCCGGCGCCCCGGTTCGTCAAATTTGGCGGGATCGACCGTCCGCGGATTTGAAGTGGCGGACCATCTTGAGCGCGAGCTTGGATTCTCCGCGGAGGAGCTTAAGAGGGTGTTTTTTGAGAACCCGAAGAAGGCACTTGGCATTTAGCTTTTAAGGGGGCTGGCGATCTGCTGGGAATGTGCTATTTCTAGGCCCGTTTTCTCATGGCTTCCGATACTGAAATTGTCCCATCCGAGCGTCCCTGTCCTATCACTGGATCGCATGACTGTGAAGTCGTCGCGACCAGGGCGAGAGAAGGTCACGCCTTGCGGAATGTGAGGTCGCTTGAGAGCGGTCTGATCTTCGTTGATCCTCTCCCGGTTGAGGATCTCGCAAAGTATTATAAGGAGGATTATCGCTCTGAGTATAAGAACGTTATCCAGCCGAAGCTGAAGCACATTTATCGCGCCGGCGGGGTGGCCCTCGATCGGTTGAAACATGGCGGTGGGGCGACCGCGATCACACCCGGCATGAAGACGCTCGACATCGGGGCAGGCGGGGGAGAGTGGGCCTATCTCATGAGTCAGGTCGGCTGCGAATCACGCGGCGTGGAGCCGAGTAATTACGGCTCTTTCGCGAAAGACTCCTACGATGTCGATGTATTCCTCGGGATGTATCAGGATGCTGAGCTCGAGAAAGGCTCCTTTGATCTCGTCACGCTTTTTCAGGTGCTCGAGCACCTTGCTGATCCTGTCGTCGATATTGCGGCAATGGCGGAATACCTGAAGGTTGGCGGCCGTTTCTGGATCGAGGTCCCTGACATTCTCTTTGGCGGGATGCGTTTTGATCACAAGTGGCACGACGGCCATCTTTTTGGCTTTGATGCACTGACCCTTGAAGCGGTCGCGGCAAAGGCGGGACTTAAAAAGGTATCGCTCGATGTCCTTCCCGGAAATCTCTTCGGTGTCTTTGAAAAGGTCGAAGGAGAAGTCGAGGTGCCTTCGCTCGATGGGCATTGCGGGGAATCCCGTGCGGCGCTGAATGCCGCAACGGATGGCTATTGGAAGCGACTCGACAACTACACGAAGGTTCCCCGTCGTCTTGTTGAGCGCTCACGTGAGTTGCGTGTCAGCAAGAGCATTGGCGAACCACGCGCGATCCTGGATCATCTCATTGAGAAAGATGAGGTCGTAAAAGCGATTGCCGGTGCGTAAGTGGCTCATTCGACTTTACAGGCTGCTACAACAAGAATTACAGTAACTCCTCTGCTCCTGATATCAGAGGCGGATCTGAGAGTTGCCCCGGCGAGTTTGACGGTGAAGTTACCTGAAGAAGCGGGAGCATTGTGGAGCAGAGCGATTTTCGATCCGCAAACAAACGGGGTGCCCCTGATGTTCCCTGCGGCAGGGGCGATCGGTCCTCCCAAATTTCCCTAGAGTTCCGATCTCTTTTGAGTAACGTGCGGTAAGACTCGCCATGCCGGAACCACGCCACAGCACGAATCGCCGACTCGCCGGAATTTTAGTTCCGGTTTTTTCACTTCGGGGGGAACAGGATCTTGGAATTGGAGATGTCGCGAGCTTGAGAGAGTTTGTCCGTTTTGCTTCCGAAACCGGTTTTGGATTTATTCAGCTGCTCCCGATTAATGAAACCGGGCCTGATAACAGCCCCTATAATGCGATCAGTTCCGTCGCGATCGAGCCGATGACGCTCGACTGTTCGACAAACGGCCTGGTGGACCTTTCCGGGGATGATTTTAATGCGGTTATGTCGTCCTATGACATCGGGGAGCTGAATCGTGGCGCGGTGCAGTATGAGATCGTGCGAAAATTGAAGCACGAACTTCTTCATAAGGCTTACGACGGTTTCCTCGCCAACGTTCAGGGGAAAGTGGACATTCGGGCGGAGGATTTCGAAGCCTTCTGTGAACGGGAGTCTGCGTGGCTTAATGACTACTGTGTTTTTCGTCTTTTCATGGACCGCGAAGGAGGGAGTCAGGTGTGGCAGCATTGGACTGAGACCCATCGCACGAAGGAGGCTGCTCTCGCCCTGCTTATGGAGGAGGCAAAGGAAAACGGCGAGGAAATCGACCGCGACCTTCGGTATTACGCTTACGTCCAGTGGATTGCTTTTGAGCAATGGCGGTCTATCGCTGAGTACGCGGGCTCAAAAGACGTCAGCTTGATGGGGGACATTCCCTTCGGTGTGAGTCTCTACAGTTGTGACGTCTGGGCGAATATCGGCCTGTTTGATCTCGATTGGTATGGAGGAGCTCCACCGGAAACACTCTTCAAAGATGATGAGTTTGTTCAGAAGTGGGGACAAAACTGGGGCATTCCGCTTTATCGTTGGGACGTGCTCGAAGAGCGAAACTTTGACTGGTGGCGTCAGCGGATTCAGAAAACGACGGAAATTTTCAGCATGTTCCGTGTGGATCATGCTCTTGGTTTTTACCGTATTTACTCTTTTCCCTGGAATCCGGTTCACAATGCGGAATTCCTTCCCCTGACGCAGGACGAGGCAGCGGCTCGTTGTGAAGGCCGCTTGCCGGGTTTCCGTCCGCGAGCAGATCACTCTGAAGAGTCGAAGAAAGCAAATCGCGCCGACGGAGAGAAATATTTCCGCATGATCCTTGAAGCCGCCGGGGGCGCTGAGGTCATCGCCGAGGATCTCGGAACCGTGCCTGACTACGTTCGGCCGTCGCTCGCCGAACTCGGCATTGCCGGGATGAAAGTCCCGCAGTGGGAGTTCAACGACGGGCATGTGGCGTCAGGCCTTCATTATCCGCAATTGTCGTTTGCGGCCTACGCGACCCATGACCATGCCCCCATGAAAGGGCAGTGGAACGACGCAATCGCAGCGATGAATGAAGCGGAGCACGACAGTGAAGAATGGTGGGCTCAACGCAATTTCCTCGCGACGCTGTGTTCTTTTGCGGGCATTGAGATGCCCGGTGACCTGCCGCCTGAGTTTTCGGAGGCGGTTTGGGAGCGCCTGTTTCGGGAAATTTGTTTTTCCAACTCCGACCGTGTCGCCATCATGGTCTCCGATATTCTGGGGGAGACTGATCGGATAAACGTCCCCGGTGTCATGGATGGAACAAACTGGAGCTACCGCGTGCCGGTCTCATCGCAGGAACTTGCCGTGGGAGAGAATTTCTGGGAGCTGAGAGAGATGCTAAAAAAGGTCTTGAATGAAGCCGGTCGCTCGCGAAGGGTTGGCTCTTTTTAAGCGTACCCTGTCATTTTTCAGATCGCACCGCGTCGTCTTCCGCTGAAGCGTCGTAAATCCAATAAAGTCCTTCTCTTTTTTACACTATGAGTAAGCCAATTCGAGTCGCTGTTACCGGTGCTGCCGGTCAAATCGGGTATTCCCTCCTTTTTCGTATCGCCAGCGGGGCCATGTTCGGTCCGGATCAGAAAGTGGCTTTAAACCTCATCGAGATTGAGCCGGCAATGAAGGCTCTTGAAGGAGTGATCATGGAGCTCGACGATTGCGCCTTTCCGCTTCTGGAAGACATTCAGTATTCTTCAGATCTGAACGAAGGGTTCAAAGATGCTAACTGGTCACTTCTCGTTGGCAGTGTTCCCCGCAAAGCCGGGATGGAGCGCGCTGATCTTCTCGGAATCAACGGCAAGATTTTCACCGGTCAGGGGCAGGCGATCGCAGCTAATGGAGCTTCTGACGCGAAGACGCTGGTGGTGGGTAACCCCTGCAACACCAATTGCCTGATTGCGATGAACAGCGGCAAGGAGATTCCTTCGGACCGTTGGTTCGCGATGACCCGGCTTGATGAGAATCGAGCGAAGAGCCAGCTTGCGGCGAAGGCGGGCGTTCACGTCAGTGAGGTGACGAATACCACGATTTGGGGAAATCACTCCGCGACTCAGTATCCGGATTTCACGAATGCACTCATCGGTGGCGTGCCTGCAGCGGAGAAGATTGCGGATGAGGCCTGGCTGAAAGGGCCGTTCATCGAGACGGTCCAGAAGCGCGGGGCGGCGATTATCGAAGCTCGCGGATCATCTTCGGCGGCTTCAGCGGCGAACGCGGTGGTTGATACCGTGAAAAGTTTGACGACACCAACCCCTGAGGGTGACTGGAACAGCGTTTGTGTTTGTTCGGATGGTTCCTACGGGGTGGATGAAGGTTTGATCTCTTCCTTCCCGGTTCGGACCGATGGCGAATCGTGGGAAATTGTTCAGGATGTGCCGGTTGACGAATTCAGCCGCGAGAAAATCGAGGCTTCGGTACAGGAACTGCGGGAGGAGAAAGCTGCGGTAGCGGACATGCTTTCTTGAAGCTGCTGGAAATTTTGGAAATCATTATCATTAAACCCTGTTAAACCTTTTGTCTTACCCTGTTGACTCTGGGGTCCTTCGGGATTAATTCAGCGTCGCGGAGAGTGTGGAATCGGTGAGCCGGAACACTCTGTTTTGACTGATTATTTTAATCGCTTCAGCACGATCCTTGTTTGAAACAACGTGGGGGACCAAAAGGACCTTCCCGTTTTTTCGTTTTTATTTTTTGACCGCAAATTCACATGTCTGACAATAAATCAGTGACTCGCGAGCCTTTGGCTATTGTAGGAATCGGATGCCGCCTTCCCGGCGGCGTAACGGGACCTGAATCCTTTTGGCAAATGATGGTGGAGGAACGCTCCGGCATCGTTCCGGTTCCGTCCAACCGGTGGAACCGGGAGCGCTGGCATCACGAGAACGTTGAGATTCCGAGCAAGATGATCACGAAGTGGGGTGGATTTATTCACGATCACGACAAATTTGATGCTCAATTTTTCGGCATTTCGCCTCGTGAGGCCCTGCGGATGGATCCTCAGCAGCGCTGGATGCTGGAGACAGCGTGGGAGTCACTGGAGGATGCGGGGATGGCTCCGGACAAGCTCCGCGGCTCAAACACAGCGGTCTATGTCGGGATTGCTTCGAACGATTACGCGAATGTTGCTCAGAGCGATCCGCGTAACGTCGATGTGCACACGAACTCCGGTTCAACTTTGTCGATCGCGTCGAACCGTATTTCATACCTTCTCGACTTTAAGGGGCCTGCGGTTTCTGTCGATACGGCTTGTTCCTCTGCGCTGGTGGCGATCAACCTTGCCTGTGAATCTGTCTGGTCGGGAATGGCTGACATGGCACTGGCCGGAGGGTGTAATGCTCTCATCACGCCTGATGCGTCGATTGGTTTCTCGAAAGCGACGATGCTTTCCCCGACGGGGCAGTGTTTTGCTTTTGATGACCGCGCGAACGGTTATGTCCGTGGCGAGGGCGCCGGGATGTTTGTCATCAAGCCTCTCTCGAAGGCTCAGGAGGATGGCGATCGTATTTATTGCACGATTAAGGCAGCGGTGATCAACCAGGACGGGAATACCTCTTCGATGACCGTTCCGGGTGTGGAGACACAGGCGGAAATGCTTCGTATTGCCTACGCGCAGGCAGGTCTTGAGCCGAAGGCAGTTCGCTACATGGAAGCGCACGGTACCGGAACCCCGGTAGGTGACCCGATTGAAACACGTGCCCTCGGGCAGATCCTTTCTCAGGGCCGCGATGATGATGACTACTGTCTCATCGGTTCAGTGAAGACAAATGTCGGACACCTCGAGTCAGGTTCCGGTGTGGCCGGTCTTGCCAAGGCGGCACTGGTTCTCCATCACGACCAGGTTCCTGCGAACTTGAATTTCAAGAACCCGAATCCGAACATTCCGTTCGATGAGTTTAAGTTTAAAGTTTCGACTGAGCTTCAACCTCTCCCGCACATCGAGGGCCAGCTTCCCGTTGTCGGAGTGAACAGTTTCGGTTTTGGTGGAACAAATTCTCACATCGTCCTTGAGGCGGCTCCGGAGCCTGTTGAGGCACCGAAGGATGAGACTGTTACGCTTAGCGGCGGAGCATCTGAAAAGGCGAAGCGCCCCGTCGTGCTTCCGCTTTCTGCCCGCGGTGACGATGCGCTTCGCGACACTGTGAAGCGCTGGCGTCGATTTCTCCGCGGTTCTGAGGCGGATATCAATGCAATTGGTTCTGCCGCCGGACTCAAGCGTGAACATCACGATAACCGTCTCGCTTTTGTGGCGCAGACGAAGCAGGATTTCATTCATGAGATGACCGAGTGGCTTGCCACCGGTGACAGCGATTCGGCTATCCCCGGCAAGCCGTCCGGAGAAGCGCACCCGCTCGTGTTTGTCTTCACGGGACAGGGCGCACAATGGTGGGCGATGGGGCAGCACCTTCTCGAGCGTGAGCCGGTATTCCGTGGCGTTCTTGAAGAGATTGATAAGCACCTCAAGCCGCTTGCGGGATGGTCTTTGATCGAGGAAATGACTCGCGACGAGGAGTCTTCACAAATCAACCGCACGAACATTGCGCAACCTGCGATTTTCGGTCTTCAGGTGGCTCTTGCCGAGCTGTGGAAATCCTGGGGTATTGTTCCCTCAAAAGTTGTCGGGCACTCCGTTGGTGAAGTAGCGGCAGCTTATGTGGCCGGCGTTTACACGATGGAAGATGCGGTCACGGTTATTTATCATCGTTCGCGTTTGCAGGATGAGACAGGTGGGAACGGTCGCATGGTTGCGGTCGGCCTCTCGCAGGCGGAAGCCAAGAAGGCGATTGCCGGGAAAGAGGAGCAGGTTGAAATTGCGGTGGTGAACAGCCCCGGATTGTTGACTCTTGCCGGTGACACGGGACCTCTCGAAGAGGTTGTTGCCGAGCTCGAAGAGCAGGGTAAATTTGTGCGCTGGTTGCGGATCGATTATGCGTTCCACACGCACCAGATGGAGCCGATTAAAGATGAGCTTCTCGAAGTGCTTAAGGACATCAAGCCACGTGCGACGACGATTCCCTACATCTCTACTGTCACCGGCGGTGTCTTTGACGGCACCAAGATTGATGGCGAATACTGGTGGAACAATGTTCGCGAGGCGGTTCTTTTCGCCCCTGCGATTCAGAATTTGATTCGTTCGGGTGAAGATTCCTTCCTCGAACTCGGACCACACCCTGCGCTGCAGAATCCGATCATGGAGTGTCTCTCTGATCAGGGACGCAAGGGGTTCTACTTTTCCAGTTTGAAGCGGAAGACAGACGAGTCCGTCGAAATGCTTTCCGGTCTCGCCAAGCTCCACAACCACGGCTACGAAGTGGATTGGGAGTCGGTCAATCAGGCTTCACCGCGGGGCGTTCGTCTTCCGACTTATGCCTGGCAGAAGGAGGTCTTCTGGCTCGAATCGAAAGAGGGGGAGTATCTTCGTTGCGCCCCTCTGGAGCATCCGCTTCTCGGGCTTAAGCAGACGGCGCCTCATCCGACCTGGCGTTTTGAACTCGATCCTCGTTACTTTACCTGGCTCGATGATCACCGTTTCTGGGACAGTGTTGTTTTCCCGGCGGCCGGATACGGGGAGATCGGTATCGCGATCGCCCGCAAGATTTTTCCCGGCGAAAATTACGTCGTGGAAGACCTTGAGATGAAGAAAGCACTCTTCGTTTCCGAGGAAAAGGTTCCGACAGTTGAAGTTGTCTTCGATCAGGATACCCGGATTTTTCAGGTATATTCTGCCACTGGCGACAAGGGGGAATGGGATCTCAATTCCCAGGGGGTTCTGCGCAAGCAGCCTGCGCCTACCAAGCCACAGCTCATTTTTGACGAGGTGAAGAAGGATCTTCCCCGCCACTTTGATCACGAAGAGTACTACGAGGATTACGAAGAGGCCGGTTATCAATTCCGCCCGCTCTTCCAGCATCTCCAGAATGTCTGGCGCAAAGATGGTGAGTGTCTCGCTGAGATTGTGGCGCCTGAGGGGCTCTACGACACGATTCCTGATCACCATTTTCATCCTGCTGTTCTCGATGCCTGTTTCCACACCGTGAAGGGTGGTCAGGTCATTCCTGATGGCGCTAATGCAGAGGATTACTTTTACCTTCCCGCTGCAATTCGGAGCATTCGTCTCCATGTTGAGAGACCGCCGCTTCGTCTCTGGGGGCATGCGAAAGTGAATTCAGACAACGATCGCGAATACATCATTGCTGACATCGATGTCTATGATGATTCCGGAAAGCTCGTTGCTGAGATTTACGGATTCCGCGCGGATCGCGTTGAGCAGAGCAATACCGACGATCTCGAGAAGTGCCTCTATCAGGCGAAGTGGGAGCTCGCACGTCTCAAGGGGACCCGTGAGGACGGAGACGCGAAAGTTCCTGATCCGAAGGATCTGGTTGCTGCCGCGAATGAGAATCTTCCGGAGTATTATGAGCAGCGCGGCCTGGCAAATCACTACGCGACTTTCCTTCCTGCTCTCGACGAAATTTCCCGTCAGTTCATCATAAATGCCTATTTCCAGCTCGGATGGGATCCGAAGAAAGGGGAGAAGGTTACGATTGAAGGTCTCATGCGTGATCTTGCGATCGCAGACCAGCACGTCAAGCTGGTGCGGGGGCAGTTCACTTCTCTTGAAGAGGGTGGCTTTCTGAAGCAGCTCAGTGAGAACGAGTGGGAAGTGATCGACGTTCCCGGTGACGAAGATGCTCTGCCTTATCTCGACAAGCTTGCTGAAGACATGCCTGAATTCGCCTCCGAGGCGGAGCTGCAGCGTCTTTCCGGGCCTAATCTGGCCGGCGTTCTCAGCGGTGAGACGGATCCGCTCGAAGTGCTTTTCCCCGGTGGATCATCACGCATCATGGAGCGATTTTATCGCGAGGGTGCTGACTTTCCTGTCATTAATGAACAGATTCGCGATGCTCTCGTCGCGGCGGTTGCCAACCTTCCTGAACGACGCGCGATTCGCGTGCTTGAGGTCGGTGCCGGTACCGGTTCATTGACCAGCAATCTCCTTTCGCTTTTCCCGGCGGAACGCACTGAGTATGTCTTTACCGACAACGGGCCTCTCTTCCTGCAGGCAGCTGAGGATCGCTTTGGTGAAGAGTATCCTTTCGTCGAATACAAGATGTTCGATTGTGAAAAAGACCCGGAACTTCAGGGGTTTGATCTTCACCATTTCGATATCATTCTCGCGTCGAACGTGATCCACGCGACGGAGGATCTTAGATCGACATTCCGAAACCTTCAGCGCGCGCTCGCGCCGGACGGTATACTCATGTTCCTCGAAGTGACCTGGCGCCGCGCTGCGCTGGATAATGTCTTCGGTCTTCTTCCGGGCTGGTGGCGTTTCAAAGACACTGACCTTCGAAAAGATTCGGCACTGCTCTCCCGTGAAGAGTGGGTTTCTTTCCTCACTGATCTTGGCTACCGCGGAGTCGACAGTTTCATCAGTTCTAAAGATCCCAAGCAGAATCAGCAGGCCTGTTTGATCGGGCGTGCCCCTGATCCGGTTGAGCCGGCTCCTGAAGAGTCTGAAGGAGACATAATTGACGCCGAAGTCGTTGAAGAAGAAGTGACGGCTAAATCGATCTTCCTCATCACGAAAGACGAATCCGGTCTCGGTAAAAAACTTGTTTCCGCGCTGGCAACTGATGAGGTTGAGCCTCGACTTGTTGGCGGTTCAATTTCGGAGATCGAGTCGGCGCTGAATGCTATCGCCGAAGAGGAACTTGTGATGCAGCGACTTGTTGTCACGCTACCCCTTGATCACTCGAGATCTGACAATCTTTCATTGGAAGTGCTGAATGCAGCGCAGGACACCGGAGTCCGGTTTGCTCATGAGCTTTTCAAAATGATTACGAGCCGTGAGTGGGCATCCAAGCCTGACATCACCTTTTTGACGCGAGGCACGATGCCTGTGGTGAGAGGGGAGTCACTTCCCGGTCTTGCCTCCGCTCCGTTGACCGGCTTGCTTCGGGTTGCGAATAACGAGCAGGCTGAGTATTGTTGGGGACAGATTGATCTTGATCCGAACGAAAATGCGTTTGAGCTCGAAGACCTCACTGCTGAGCTTCTGCATTCGGACGGGGAGCATGAACTCGCTTTCCGTGGAAACGGTCGTTACGCCCGTCGAGTGCATCGCATCAAGTCTGAGGAATTTCCTCCACGCACGCGGAATGCGGTGCAGGAGGACGGATCCGTTCTCCCATATCGTCTTCAGATTGATAAGCCCGGTATTCTTACCAATCTCTCTTTGAACGAGACAACTCGTCGCGACCCTGAGGGCGAGGAGATTGAAATTCAGATCAAAGCGGGTGGTATCAACTTCCGCGATGTCATGAAGGCACTCGGGATTTACCCCGGCAATCCTGTCGACCTTAAGTGGTTTGGTGATGATTTCTCGGGAACTGTCGTTAAAGTTGGCGCCAAGGTGAAAGACATCAAGGTCGGCGACAATGTCGTCGGGATGGCACCGTATTGTTTCCGCAGCTATGTCACGGTTCACCGTGACATGGTCTTCCGGAAGCCGGATACGATGACCCACGTCGAGGCGGCGACGCTTCCGACGGTTTTCCTCACGACGCATTATGCGATCAACGAGTTGGCACGGATGGAGAAAGGGGAGAGCATTCTCATTCACGCCGGAACGGGCGGGGTTGGTCAGGCTGCGATTCAGATCGCGAAACATCTTGGTCTGGTAATCTTTTCAACCGCAGGAACGCCTGAGAAGCGACAGCTTCTCGTCGACATGGGCGTTGACCATGTCCTTGATTCCCGAACTCTTGAATTCGCGGATGAAATCATGCGGATTACGGATGGTGAAGGGGTCGATGCTGTTCTCAACTCTCTCGCCGGTGACTTCATTCCGAAGAACTTCAGCGTGCTGAAAACCTTCGGTCGCTACATGGAGATCGGGAAGGTCGATGTCTATGGTAACTCGAAGATTGGTCTTGAGCCGCTTCGCAATAACATCAGTTTCTTCGTGATTGACCTTGCGCAGCACTTGCAGAGCAAGCCTGCCTATGTAGCGAAGATGTTCTCTGACCTGGAAGCGCTGTTCTACGATCAGTCTTATGTCCCGCTTCCGAACGAAGTGTTCCCGGTCACGGAAGTGGTCGAGGCGTTCCGCTTCATGGCAGCCGGTAAGCATATCGGTAAAAACGTGCTCGATTTTGACGTTCCGGTGATCGAAATCGGTCAGCCTACTGAAGAAGGTCACCGCTTCCGTGGAGACGGTACTTATCTGATTACCGGTGGTGCCGGTGGTTTTGGTCTGGAGCTCGCTGAGTGGATGATTCAAAACGGTGCACGCAGTTTTGCCCTCATGAGCCGTTCCGGGCCGAAGGAAGATGCTCAGGAGAAAATCGACAAACTGGTCGCAGCCGGTGCCTCCATCATGGATGCCCGCGGTGATGTGACGAGTCGGGCTGACATCGACCGGATCGTCGCGGAAATTCAGAAAACTGATTCTCCGCTGATCGGTGTGATTCACGGTGCGATGGTCCTTGATGATGAGTTCCTCAACGAACTCGACACGGAACGTTTTGATCGCGTTCTCCTTCCGAAAATGCTGGGTGCCTGGAATCTTCATGAGGCGACGCTCGACATCCCGCTTGAGCATTTCATTAATTTCTCCTCTTTCTCTGCCGTTATTGGCGCGGTGAAGCAGTCGAATTACAATGCAGGAAACGTCTTCCTGGATCAGCTCTCGCATCATCGACGTTCGCTTGGTCTTCCATCGCTCACCTTTAACTGGGGTGCGATCGAAGGAGCCGGATTTGTCGCTCGAAATGAGAAAACGCAGCAGTATCTCGAACTGGTTGGCCTCGGGGCGACCAATATCGAGGAAACGCTTTATCTCTTCAGCCTGGGGGTTCCTTCCGATATATACCAGCTTGGCGCTGCACGATGCGACTGGCAGGCACTGAGCCGCTTCAGTCCTTCGGTTGGTGGATCTAACATGTTCCTTCCCGTGGTGCCTCGTTCGAACTCCGGAGGTGGAGACTCGATGGCTGCCCGAATCCTTGAATCGCCTGCTGAGAAGCGCATGGGCATGGTCGAAGACCTGATTGCCGCTCAGGTGGGTGCTGTTCTCGGCACTGATGCTGCACGTCTTGATAAGGATGTGCCGCTCACGAATCTCGGTCTCGATTCGCTTATGGCGATTGAGCTGGTGAACCGCATTGAGGAGAAACTGGGCATGACAATGCCGATGGGATCTGTCCTCAACGGACCTAACATTCGTGACCTTTCCGAGCCAGTGCTTGAGAAACTTCTCGAATCCGGTGGTGGTGCCTCAGGAGATGCCGCCGGCATCGATGCAGGCAGTCTTGTCGAATTTGAGGCGACAGGAGAGATGCCGGAAGTCTTCCCGCTTTCGGAAGGACAGAAGGCACTCTGGTTCCTCAACCGTCTTGCTCCGGATTCTTCTGCTTACAATTTGAACTTCTCCGGTAAGTTCCGTCCCTTGCTTGATATCGAAGCAATGAAAACCGCGTTTTCATTGCTCTTTGAGCGTCACCCGCTCATCGACGTGACTTTCACGACGAAGGACGGTGAGCCGATGCAGGTCGTTCATAAAGGACGTACCGTGGATTTCCGCGAGCATGATTGCTCTGACCTTGATGATGAGCAGCTGAAGAAGACAATCAGCGAACACGCGAGCCGTCCGTTCAATCTTGAGCGTGGCCCGGTGGTTCGACTTGAGCTTTTCCGCACCGCGGATGAGGCGCACGTCGCGCTTCTCACGATGCATCACATTGTATCCGACGCCTGGTCGGTTGCGGTGGTGATTCAGGATCTCATCGAATACTATTTCGCTGCCAAAGGTGGCCGCACCCCGCAGGTTGAGCCGGTCGAAGCGACCTACGCTGATTTCGTCAACTGGGAGAAGGCACACCTCGAGAGTGATGCCGGTGAGAAAATGTATGAGTTCTGGCAGGAGCACCTCGCCGGCGCTCCAAATGTCATTGATCTCCCTACGGACCGTCCGCGGCCGGCGATTCAGACATTCAACGGTGGAACCCTTGGTTTCCAGTTTGGTGAGGAGTTGACTGAATCTGTCGATCAGTTGGCTAAAGCGAACAATGTGACGCTTTTCACGACGTTGCTCTCGGCTTACGACATCCTCATGCACCGCTACTGTCAGCAGGATGACATCGTTATCGGTGTTCCTCTTGCAGGCCGCACGCAGCCTGAGCTGCGCAGCACGGTGGGTTATTACATTAATCCGGTGCCGGTTCGCAGCACAGTGGAGGACGACCCAACCGTTTCCGATTATCTGTCGAGCAACAGTCTCCGCGTTAATGGAGCACTCGAGAATCAGCAGTATCCTCTCGCCCGCATGGTGGACCGACTTAAGGTTCCGCGTGATCCGGGACGTTCACCTCTCTTTCAGGTCAGCTTCTCAATGGAGAAAGTGCCCGGGATTGATGAGGCAGGTATCGCTGTCTTCCTGATCGGTCAGGGTGGTCACACCTTCCACGTCGGAGATCTTTCGATGGAAACGATCGACCTCACGACACGTCAGTCTCAATTTGAGATCACGCTCACGCTGGAGGAGGCCGGAGGCCAACTCTTCGGCTGCTGGCAGTATAATACGGATCTCTTTGACGAGGCAACGATTGCGGAACTGAGTGGTCTTTACGAGCAGGTGCTCAAAGAGATCACTTCCAATCCTGATGCCCGCCTTTCGGAACTCAATCTCCTTGATAAGGATGAAGAGAAGAACGTGCTTGTTGATTTCAACGACACTCATTCGACCTATGAAGAGAGTGCCTTGCTCCACGAACTGATTGAAGCAGTCGTCGCGGATCGCGATGAAGATACTGCCGTCATTTTCGGCGAGACGCACATGACCTATGGGTCTCTCAATCGTCAGGCGAATGGTGTGGCTCGTGACCTCATCGCTGCCGGAGTGAAGTCCGGCGACAATGTTGCGGTGCTTGCGGATCGTTCTCCCAAGATGATCACGGCTCTCCTCGGTGCCCTCAAGGCAGGGGCGACCTACATTCCTCTGGACCCTGAGTTTCCTCAGCAGCGTCTCGAAATGATGCTCGAAGATGCGGCGCCGAAAGCGCTGGTCGCTTCGGCACGTCTTCTTAAGACACTCCCTGACGGTGGCTGGAAAGTCCTCGATCTCGATGCGATTGAAGGAACTTCGAAAGCGCCTCCGGCGACCGGGCTCAGCTCTGATTCACTCGCTTATATCATTTACACCTCGGGTTCCACAGGAACGCCGAAAGGGGTTGAGATTCCTCATCGCGCAGCGGTTAACTTCCTCCGCTCGATGGAGAAGACTCCCGGCCTGACAAGTGAAGATCGTCTCCTCGCGGTGACAACACTGTCGTTCGATATCTCTCTTCTTGAGATGTTTCTTCCACTCCTTGCCGGTGCGACGGTAGTCGTGGCCGGAGCAGATGATGTGAAGGATGGTCGACGCCTCGCTAATCTCATCGATGAGGAAGACATCACAGTGATGCAGGCGACCCCTGCGACCTGGCAGATGCTGCTGGACAGCGGTTGGGAAGGAAACAGTGATCTTCGAATCTTCTGCGGTGGTGAAGCACTCAACCGAACGCTTGCTAATACTCTCGTCAATTCCGCCGACGAATTGTGGAACCTCTATGGTCCTACCGAAACGACGGTTTGGTCTTCGGTCGAGAAAATCGAAGAGGGAACTGCTGCGATATCAATTGGAACCCCGATTGCGAATACGCACGTCTATATTCTCGATGCCAATCTCAAGCCTGTTCCGCAGGGATTCACGGGTGAACTCTGGATCGGTGGTGACGGGCTTGCCCGTGGCTATCGCAATCAGCCGGAGCTGACCGCGGCCGCCTTCAAGGAGGTCACGCTCATCCCCGAGTTTGGCAGTCAGCGTATCTATCGCACCGGCGACCTCGCTCGCTGGAATCGCGACGGTAAGCTTGAATGCCTTGGCCGTGTCGATTTTCAGGTCAAAGTGCGCGGCGTGCGTATGGAGCTTGGTGATATCGAGACGCAGATGGAAGCGATCGATGGAATTAAGCAGGCTGTCGTCACGAAGCGCGAAGATCTTCCAACGGGTGAAGGACTCGTTGGTTATTATATTGCTGACGGATCGACTCTCGATGCCGCTCAAATCAGGAGCGAGCTGTCGAAGAATCTTCCTGCAAGCTATATTCCCGCCTACTTCGCTGAACTTCCGGAGTTTCCGCTTACGCCGAACAAAAAGATTGATCGTAAGCAGCTGCCGATGCCCAAAGTTGGCTCTGCCAGTGTCGGTGAGCGCGTTCAACCGCGAAATCCGGTCGAACAGCAAATCTGGGACGTCTTCAGCCGTAACTTCGATTCAGAGGATATCGGTGTGACGGATAACTTCTTTGAAATGGGCGGAGACTCGCTCATGGCTCTTCGCATTGTCGTTGATGTTTCCGAGTCATTTAAGCGGGAAGTCGCAGTCGATGCGTTTCTCACCAATCCTACCATCGAGCAGCTCGCGCTGTATCTCAGCACGGACAAACCGGCGGCTGAAGCGGCGGACAGTTCAGATGACGAGTTTGCCGGCATGGGTTTTGAAGACCTCGAACATATCGATGTCGAAGAAGCTTCCGATGAGCTTCCGAAGCTGGATGCCGTCGCCTTGACTTACATTCCTGATGTTCTTGCGGGAATGTCCGGCATGTCGCGGGATGAAATTTCCGAGCGACTTTTCAGCGGTAAACCGATCCTCAGTAACACCTACACGGTGAATGAGGGTGAAATCGGGGTGATCATGTTGCCATGTTTCGAAGCAGACTTTTACAAGGATCCGGCTTCGGTTAAAACGGCAACACTCACGGCTCTTGAAATGGCCGGTAAGGCCGGGGCGAAGAATGTTTCCCTCACTGGAGTGATTCCATCGGCAACTGATCATGGTCGCGAGATCGAAAAATGGATGGAAGGTCGTGCCGATCTTCCGGCGATCACAACTGGTGATGCGACTCGCTCTGCGACGATCGTGAAATCGGTGGAAGGCATCCTCGCTCAGGCGAAGCGTGAATTAACAGGGGAGACGGTATCAATCGTCGGGCTTGGATCGATTGGATTCGGGACGCTTCGTCTCATGCTTGATGTGATGGAGCATCCGAAGCATCTCATTCTCTGTGATCCTTACCAGACGGATGACCAGATGAGCCGTATCCGCGACCGCGTTCGCGATGCCGGCTACATGGGGCAAATCGACATCGTTAAGAATGGCGGTGCGCTTCCTCCGGAGGTCTACGATGCATCGCTTGTCATTGCTTCGACTAACCTTCCAGGTGTGCTCAATGTTCAGTTGCTGAAGCCAGGCACGCTGGTGGTTGATTACAGTTTCCCTCCGGTCTTCAGAATCGATGAGGCGATTAAGCGCTTCACCGCTGATCGCGACATTCTTTTCACCACCGGTGGAGAGCTCAAGATGCCGGAAGTGGTCGCTGAGACAATCTACCTTCCGGATGAAGTCGAGGAGATGGATGATTCCGTTCAGATGAGCTTCATGAAATTCCTGAGCAGCCGCGATAAGAATGAGATCACCGGCTGTGTTCTGGTGAGCCTTCTTACCGGGTTGAGTGATGATGTTGCTCCGACTTTGGGTGAGCTTGAGAATGAGGATGCGGTTGCCCACTACGAGTATCTTGAAAAACTCGGGGTGACGCCGGCTAAGCTTCAAATGACAGGATTCTTCCTGCCTGAAGAAGGTATTTCGGCCTTCCGTGAGAAGCAGCTTGGATCTTCCGCCGCCTCCTGATAATTTCCAATCAGTCAAAGAGTGCTGAATTTCAGCACTCTTTGACTAAGGAAAGAGGTGGGGCTGTCGTTTATGGTTCCGCAGTAGAGTGATATGAGATTTTTTGCGGCACTTTTGTCCATTTGCGTGATCGGCGCAGCGAGTTCGACTCCAGTTTCAGCCTATCCGCTGACACTGGAGCAGAGACAGCGTTTGAAGCAGTATCTGCCTCGAACCTTTCCGAAGCTGGAGGCTCGTGATCCTGTCCATGTTGTCGCGATAGGTGACAGTGTCATGGGGGGATACACCCCGCTTCCCTCGGCATGGGAATCAAATAATCCGCTGTTTTCCTACAGCGGGATGTTTCTGGATCGTCTGGCGCGGGATTTCTTTTATCCTGGAGGCGTCCGCCTGCTGAATCCGCCTCCAGGCGGGACCAATAAGCGTTCGGAGTATCTGGGTGATGAGATCACCTTTGAAAATCTGACGAATATCGACGGGACGATTCTAACCGGACTGCGTCATTCGGGAACCGATGCGTATCTGCATCAACCGGATCTCATTCTGGTCCAGTTCGGGATTTATGATGCTCTCGGTAGAATTCCTATTGATACCTATAAGCTCGCTCTTCAGGAGATTGTTGATATCGGTCGTCGCGAGAACGTCGATATGATCATTGTTGCCCCGACGCTCGTGAACCTGGGGGCCGGAGAGATCGAATGGGGGCTCACCCGTCCTTATGCGATGGCGGCGGAGGAAGTGGCTAAGACAAATGGGACGATGTTTATTGATGCCGGACAGTACCTATCCAAGTTTGGTGGCGGCGTCGACCCCAACACGGAGCCGGCTGCAGCGGTGGAGATCGTTGAGGATCGTCTTGCTCGCATTTTCCATTATGGCCCTGATCTGCAAGTTCGGGAAAAGGTTCACCCTGCGATGAAAGTGAACGATTATCTCGGGGCTTCGATGATGGATGACTTGAAGGACGGTCCGACACTCTCTGATTTCACCTTTGCAGGCATCGCGAATTTCAGTGATGAGGGAACGGTGAAGCTCACGATGGCGATCCAGAATCAGACCGGAGAGACAAAAAAGGGATCGATCGGCGCGCTTGCCTCAGGCGATAGTTTAATTCCCCTGGATACAGCAAAGCGATTTTCGGTGCCGGCGAATGCAATCACACAGGTGGACTTTACCTACCGACGTCCCATCATCGGAAAGATGGAGGATGGTTCAGATCTGCTTTTCCCACTTGAGCCTTCGGATGAGTTCGGTCGATTCAGTTTTTTGCTGGAGGATACCTTTGGTTCCGAGATCGTGGATCTTCCGGTTCGTATCGGTCCGATCACGGCAGTTTGGAAGTCGCGTCAGTTTGTCAACGTGACTGACCGTATGCGTGTTGAGTGGGATCTCGTGAATGGTTCGGACAAGCCAATTTCAGGAACCTTTCAGGTCGCGATGGGGGACAGGATCGGGGAGCCGACCAGCTTTTCTGTTTCTCCTCTGGGGACAAAAAGTGTTTTTTCCCTCTTCCAGTTTACCCCCCGGGAGGCGCACGCCTTTCAAGGCAGCGTTTGGATTCAGATTGAAGTGGGTGGAGTGGTGACACGCTTCGACCGGGAATTGGAAGCGACCCGTGATCTCGTGCTCGGAGAGGTCATGGAAATGAGAGGTTGGAGTGATTATGTTAATGCTCCGCCGACCGTTGTTGAAACGGCGCGTGCCAGATCGAGAGGCAAAGTGTCGGCGCGCTTCGATGCCGATGATGAGGCTCTTTACGTCATCGCCTCGCTGGAAGGAATCGATGTTCCGCTCCTGGGTGACAGAGCCGCGTTGCAGGCGAAGTTGTTTTTAGATGCCCGCTCCCTGAATGAAGTGAGGACATTTGGAGCAATCAAGCCGATTGAGATCTTCACGAAGGGAAGTGACGGCCCGGGCTTCACCCCTGCGATTGAGCTGGGGTCATTTGGCAATGGCTATAACATGATTCTTGATCCGGCAGGAATTACCTCTGTGCTCGAGACGGGAGAGAGGGGAGAGCGACTTCTCGAAGTCCGGGTGCCGAGATCCTATCTTCATCAGCACGAATGGACCCTGGATTCGCTCGAATCAATGCTCGGTATCCGCCTTGAGCTGACGGTGGCGGATAGTGATGTGAATGCCCGTGATCCCTTTCCGGCCGTAAATAGGTTTGTGACCCACAGCCCAACCTTTGCCTTTGAGGATAAAACTATTCACGGATTTCACGAGGAGGATGCCCGTTCTCTCTCAACCTTGAGACTATCCCGGCAGCCGGTTGCGAGCTGGTCCGTGAGAATTTATTAGTCTTTTCGTCTCGCTGCGGCGAGCTCGATTTCCCGGTGATTTAAGATCTGGTATTCACCTGTGGAAAGGGCTGGAAGCTTTAGGTTTCCGATGCGAACCCGTTCCAGTTTTTTGACTTTGTAGCCAAGCTTTGAAAACATTCGGCGGATCTGCCGGTTGTATCCCTGGGTTAATACCATGCGGAGACGACGCCTCGTCTCGAACTTGACTGACTCTGCCTTGGCAAGGCCTTCAGTCATGTGAATGCCTTCAGTAAGCTTGAAGGTCTGTTCAGCATCAAAAGGGTGTTCGAGAGTGACTTCGTATTCCTTTTCGACGTGAAAGCGCGGGTGCGTTAGATGTTCCGTCAGTTCACCTGAATTCGTCATTAAGATGAGGCCGGAACTGTTGTAATCGAGTCGGCCGACGTAGGTGAGAAAGCTGAACTTCCGGGGGATCAATTCGTAAATCGTCTGCCGACCCTGGGGATCGTCCCGCGTGCAGAGGAATCCGATGGGCTTGTTGAGGACAAGAGTGAGCGGAGACTTCTCCTGGAGAAGCTTACCATCGCACTTCACATGATCGTCCGGGAGAACACGGTAGCCGAGGTCCAGGACCATTTTGCCGTTGATCTCGACGCGGCCCTCTTTGATCAGAGTTTCGGAGCCACGACGCGACCCCATCCCGCAGGAAGCGAGAAATTTATTCAGACGAATTCCCTTTTCTGGCGCAGAATCCATATGATGGCGGGGCCTGAAAGGGACAAAGGAGTGACTCCGGGCGAATTCGCCTAGATGTCAGGAGTCGTTTTAGGCAGACCGATCGGGCTCTTGCCTTCTTCCCACTTACCACGCTTTTGAAGGAGCTTGACGCGCTCATAACGCTTCAAAACGCTGCGCTTGGCTCCGACACTGCTGGATTTTTTGAGGCTGGCGTGCTGTGACATGACTGGGAAAGGGATGAAGTTGAGTGAGTCGGGACTTTAGGCCTGAAATCACAAAATGCAACAGAGGATTTTACGGGAATTTGCGCCGTCGACGGCCCGCGCTGTCAGCATTGACCCGCGGGGCACTCACTCTTCCTCGTTGGCAAGGACATCGAGAGTAAATCCTCCGATGTGTGAGCCGTCTTCAGTAGGATAAATCCAGTCGTTGAGACGGTCCAAAGTGAAAGTGACGGTTGCGCCCCGATGGACATTGATCAGCTCATGCGGGTCATTCATGAGGATGCCGACAACTTCGTCCGGGCCAATGTTCTCAACCTGAACCCACATGTATTCGCACTTTTTGCCCTCTCTGAACTCTACTTTTACGATGTAGCGATCACTTTCTTCAACGCGGCGGCTTTCAAATTCTTTCACAAATTCGTCCCAGCGATCAATCGCCTCTTTCACTGCGGCAGCCATTTTAGGGTTGCTGTCGGAGATCTCAATAATGGGCTCGAAAGTCGGTTCTTCAAAGAGGGCAAGGGGATGGCCGCTGGCCAGCGTTTCAATCAGTGCAAGATCAAACTCGTTGCAGCGTTGTAGCTGGGGGCAGTAAATCGCAAGGCAGTCAGGACCGGCGAGATAGGAGAGTATCTTTCCGATGACGGCATAGGCTTCGTCTTGAACCCGGGCCTGATCGGGGGACTCCATGAGATCGACTGACAACCAGGCCTGATGTTGTTGCACGGCATTGCGGAGGCGTTTGTCGCGAATCGAGTGCTTGGCAAAATCTTCAGGCTGATCGATATAAGGGAGCCCTGAAACAAGAATTGCGAAGAGGCCCTCCGGGAGCTTCACCATGAAGTGAAGAATCGAATTATCCTCCTGACGCCGGGTTTCAGGAGGGTTGAACTGCATCACAAAATGATCTGCATTCGGGTTTGAGGTATCGAACTCGATATCAAGAGCATTGGAGACACAATTCCTGATCGCATCTTCGTGGGCTTCGCGGGGTTCGGAAAGGAAGTATACCAGGGAGATTAGCTCATCCTCTGCCTCTTCTTTTTCCTTGTCAGCAGACGGCGCGGGACGCGCTATTCCGCTTTTCGAATCAGGGAGTGGTTGAAGCCAGCGGACAATTTCCCATCCGAACCATACCATTGAGATGACGAGCGCGGTGACGCCGACCCAACTCAGGCCACTCATCACCAATCGAATGATTAAGGCAATGAGAATGCCGGTTGATAAAATCGGGAAATCTTTGATTCGGGGCCGCATGGGAAAAAGGACGGAGCGTGAGGCTTCGGACACGGGACATTAGTTCAGCGGGGAGGCACAGCAAGGTGAACTGGAACGGTTTTTTCGCCTGTGGCCAAATCAGAGGTCAGTCGAATCGAAACGGGGTCGAGGTAGCCTTTCCATTTTTCGTCGAAAGTAAACGGGTGGCCGGCAGATTGAAGGAAGATCAGGCCGGTTCCGTAGCTCCTCGTGACCCGTTTCGGAGGACCCGGTGTTTCAAAGCCGAGGGTTGAAGTTTGGGTGGTGGGAAGAAAGCTGATCTGTTTGACCCTGGCGTAGGCGCCGTCCCCGGTGATTTTTACAATATCAGCCTCAATGGGGGTCCACTCCTCTTGCGCGATGGCCTGCATCTCCTCCATGGTGGCGCGGCGTTCCGCCTCAGCCTGCAATTTGGCTGCTTCAAGGAGCCGTTGTTTTCGAAGTTCCCGGTTTCTCGCTTCGTTGTCCCGATACGTTTTCATGGCGATGACAGGGTCGAAGTTGAATTTCGCCTGCATCTCAGGAGTGAGGTCGAAGAGCGAGAGACGAGCCATTCCATCGCGGTGTTGAATAACGATTCCTTCAGCATCTGAGCTCTTGACGAAGCAGTCGAAGTAGGTCCGGCCGCTTTTGGTCTCGATTGCTGCATAATCCGGTGACTCCTTTTCCCCCTCATCCCCTGAGAGGAGTGGTGGGAGGATGCTAACCAGGACAGCGATGAGCAGGAGTTCCCGACAAAGAAGGTTCATTCAGGAAGTAGGCTGGCAGTTTTACAGAATGAGTGCAACTTTTCTTGAGGCATGCGGTTAAATCAGCTATCCACTTAATCATATCCCTATGACGAGGCATTTCACTTCATTCATGATTCTATCAGCAGTTGTCCTGATTGGCCAAACGCTGCCGGTTCGTGTCGATGCGGATGAGCCACCGGCGGGCCCCGCGGTCGGGGGGAAAGGCGATCCGCGTGGCGGCGAGAGGGAAAAATGGGAATCTCTCTCAGAGGAAGATCGAGAAAAGTTGAAGGTGGCTCTGCGCGATGTCTGGGCGGATCCATCAGTGCTCAGCGCGAGAGAGGAAGTAAAGTTGGCTTCCGAGGCGTATCAGAAAGCGATTCGGTCAGCGATTTCAAAAGCAGACCCTTCCTTGATCGGATTGTTGAAAGAAATTCAGGACATGAACGAGGGTAACATGCGGGATCGCCTGAAGGGTAGTGGCCCCGGTCGGTTTCCTTCGAAAAGAGGGCTGGAGTATCCCGCCGGTCCGCCGGCATTCCTCGAAAAGCTCACCGGGGAGGAACGGGAGATGTTCAGGGCTGCTGAAGAGAAGGCACAGGAGTCAGAAAGCGTTCGAGCGGCGAAGAAACAGCTGGATCAAATCCGTGCTCAGGATGATCAGCTTCGAAAACGCAGAATGGAGGCACACCTCAAGATGCGTCGTGCGGTTCTTGAGGCGATGTTCAAGGACAATCCCGAGTTGAAAAGTCTTCAGTCGCGTCTCGATTTTAAACCGGGGGCCGGCGGAAAAGGTCGCCCCGGCGGGAAGAAGGCCGGCCCGGGAGAGAAGGGACGGGATTGATTCGTCTCGTTGAGGAAATCGCGTTGGTCCTGCGAAGGTGGGACGGGGAGACCTTCCTGCCGCATTTTTCTCATCCCGATTTCACCTTTGCAAGGGGCGGCGATTCGTCGAGAGAGGTGACTTTTTCTGTGGAGTGATCGAATTGTTCCGCCGTCGTTGGCGAAGCGGTAAAGCTGTAGAATCACGGAAAATTCAGCCGCTATTTCATTTCTTATCGGAACAGTCTTTCCAGAAGTAATAATTATTTCGGATATCTAAGATTTTCGGCTTGCCTAAGAAAGATTCCGGAAGATATAGTAAGCTTGTCATATTTTCTATTTTTATGAAAATTATGAATCTCGCCAACTCTTAGGGCGTATGAATCCTCAATCTCAGTGGGAGGCCAATTTTACTCAACATGATCATTCCTATTAAGCCTTGGTTAGAATTAGCCGAATCTGCTAACGGGGTGAAAGGATCGTCGTTCGAGCGAGGTATGGTGGCTTCCGGTGTTTATTTAACTGCGGATGCAGAGCAGGAAGAGATGATCCGGGATAGCTCGGCTTTATTTGGCAGTAACCAGGAACCGGGAAAGGCAGATCGCATGGAATTTTATCACGAACCCATCATGGCGGCTGAGATACTCAGTTATCTTCAACCTATCGACGGGAAGCAAATCCTTGATGGCACTCTCGGAGGGGGCGGTCACACTGAGATGTTTCTTCGGGAGGGTGCCCATGTCATCGGTTGTGATCAGGATGCAAATGCGATTGATCACGCAACGAGGAGGTTGGCTTCCTATGGTGACCAGTTTCTTCCTGTTCGCGGAAATTTCGGGCAAATGGATGTTCTGCTGGCTTCACATGGAGTTGATTCGGTAGATGGAATTCTTCTGGATCTCGGGGTTTCGTCACGCCAGCTTGATGATATCTCGCGTGGGTTTTCATTTCGTGGGGAGGCTGCTCTCGACATGCGGATGGATGATCGGGCAGACTTTTCGGCGAGGGATCTCGTCAACGAATGGTCTGAAGAGGATCTCATTCGAATCTTCCGTGAGTATGGAGAAGAGCGTCGCGCCGTAAGGGCAGCGAAGGCGATCGTAGCGGCGCGCAGAGAAAAGGTGATCGAGACGACGACGGAGTTGGTTGAGATCGTCAGTCGTGTTATTCCGAAGGTAGGGCCAAAGAATCCAGCGACCCGTGTTTTTCAGGCGATCCGTATCGCGGTGAACCGTGAATTGGAGGTTCTTGAGGATGCGCTTGAGAAGTCGCTTCAAGTTCTCTCCCCTGGCGGTGTTCTCGCGGTTATCTCGTTTCACTCCCTTGAGGACCGCATGGTGAAGCAGTTCATGCATCGCCGGAGTAACCCCTTTATTGATCGCCCTGAGTGGCCTGAGCCGCGTGAGAATCCTGACTATGCGTTGAGTCTTCCTTCGCGACGTGCCATTTCGCCCGGTGAGGAAGAAGTTGCTGCTAATCCGAGGGCGCGTAGTGCGAAGCTACGGGTTGCCGTCAAAGTCTGATCATTGAATGGAAAAGAAGAATCGATATCGCAATCGAATTGGTGCGCTGACTTTGTGCCGGTTCCTTCTCTGTGGTGTTCTACTCCTCGCAACGGGAGTTGGTTTTGTCATGGTCCGGAATAAGCATGTCATTCGCGGGCATGAGATTCGAAATCTGGAAGACAGCATCGGAGAATTGGACCGTAAGATTGAGATGTGGGAACTGCGCATCGCCGGGGTTCGTGATCGGCAGGAGCTGTCGCGCCGACTGCGCTGGGTTCAGAGTGATCTCGCCGCGATTGACAGTTCTAAAGTGATTGAAGTGCTTCCCGAACCAGTGAAGGAGCTCGATTAATGTTGGCCCTGGATCCAAAATTGAAGACTCGTTTGGTAGTGGGCTGTGGAGCTCTCGTCCTGATGCTTTCGCTCCTGAGTGCACGCCTCTTTCATATTGAAGGTTTTGAAGGTGAGCGGCTTGCCTCGAAGGCAAGGGCTCATTACGAATACAAAGAGGAGCTACCTGCCGAGCGCGGTCGGATCTATGATCGTTCCGGTGAATTGCTCGCTCGAAATCAAACTGTCTATTCGCTTGTCGTTGACAGTCAGCATCTCAGGGACCTGGGGCTTGCTTCCATTGGTCTGGCCCGTTCCGAGGAGGTCAGTTCACATGAGATTCGAAAGAAGTATCTTCCCAAGGAGATTCAGAGTCGATACAGAGAGTATGTTGCGGAGTCGCTTTCGGGCATCCTGCGGCAGCCGAAGCAGGAATTGGCGAGAAAGCTCCGTGAGAAAGAAGTCGGGCCGCTTGTTCTTGCAAAAGGGATTGAAGATGATTTTGCCGGTAAGCTGGAAGCTTTAATTGATGAGCGGGCACTTGCAGGGATCTATCTCAAGCGAGGCCAGCGCCGCTACTATCCCAGTCCACTTTCGCTCACTCAGGTAATCGGATTCGTTGATAGCGAAGGAAAAGGTGCGTCCGGAGTTGAGAAGACGTTCCATGATGAAATGACCGGCGTGCCGGGATATCGCTATTGTGAGCGTGACAGCCGAAGGAGAGAGATTCATGCCTATCGCGGGATGCAGGTGGATCCTCAGCCCGGTCGGGATGTTTACCTTACGATTGACATGGCTCTCCAGTCGATCGTGGAACGGGAACTCGACGGGGTGATCGATAAGTATCGGCCGGAGAAGGTGACTGCAATCTGGATGGATCCGCGGAACGGTGAGATTCTTGCCATGTCGAGCCGGCCTCACTTCGATTTGAGTACTCGTGAAGGAATTCGCGGGATGGAACCGGTGCGGCGGAATATTGCGATCACGGACCTCTATCAGCCGGGCTCGACCTTTAAGATTGTTGGCTATGGCGGGGCATTTGACCGTGGTCTTGCGACGCCATCGACGGAAGTGGATTGCCACATGGGGCACTACGATCTCGACGGTTTTGTTCTGAAGGATCACCATGACTATGGGCGACTCACGGCTGAAATGGCTTTTGCTAAGTCATCAAACATCGGGGCTTATCTTGTGGCACGCCCCTTGAACAAGCATGTCTTTCACCACTACATGCACGAGTTTGGCTTCGGGGCACCCACCGGAGTTGAGTTGAATGCCGAGAGCCCGGGTCGTATCTATCCTGTTTCGAAATGGTCAGCCCCTTCCTTTTCCAGTCAGGTCATGGGATACGAGGTGGCGGTTACTCCTATCCAGATGGCGGTCGCATGCAGTGTGGTCGCGAATGGTGGATTGCTGAAGCCCCCGACCATTCTAAAAGGATTGAAAGAACATCGTCGTGAATCCGAATTGAGAGGCGGTCTCAGAGCCCCGGCGAGACGGGTCATCAGTGAAGCTGCCGCGAGCCAGGTAAGGCGTTGTATGGAAGAAGCGATGACTGAGCATGGTACCGGGACGAATGCAGCGATCGAAGGGTATTCTGTTGCCGGGAAAACCGGAACGGCGAGAAAACACGTTGAGAATGTTGGATACGTGTCCGGTCGTTATATCGCATCCTTCATGGGATTTTTGCCTGCGGATGACCCGCAGTTGCTCGGGCTTATTGTGATCGACGACCCGAAGGTGGACGGTTCTGCTGTTTACGGCGGATCCGTTGCGGCCCCCATTTTTAAGGCGATGGCAGTTGATGCAGTGAAGATTCTCGGTATTGAGCCTGATCGTCCAGGTGAGTTGATCACTGAAGTGGACGAAGGTCTCGCTGTGGTCGAGCCGATCGGTGGACAGGAAGAATAAAATGAATTTCGAAGACATTATTGACGGCATCTACGTGAAGTCAGTGGCCGGGCCGCTGGCGGTGGAGGTGAGCGGTGTATTCTATGACTCTCGCGATGTCATCCCGGGGGGCGTGTTCTGTGCTCTCGAAGGCCTTGGGGCAGACGGTCATGACTACCTCGATCAAGCGATCGAAAACGGAGCGGTTGCGATCATCTCGGAGCGTCCCAATCCTGCCGAGTTCCCCGCAACCTGGCTTCAGGTTGGGAATGCCCGCGATGCCATGGGAATCGCTGCCTCACAGTTTGAGGGACGGCCAAGCCTCAGGTTTCCGGTGGTCGGCGTCACGGGGACAAATGGGAAGACGACGACGACCTTTCTTGTTCATCACCTTTTTGAAGCGATTCTTCGGCGGGCCGGTCTCGTCGGAACAATTCACTACTCCACCGGTGGGGAGCTCGAGGAATCGCCGCACACGACACCGGAGTCTCCGGACCTTCAACGTCTCCTCGGTGAAATGGTAAACAATGATTGTCGCGGCGTGGCGATGGAGGTTTCCTCGCACGGGCTTTCCCAGGGGCGGGTCAAAGGAGTCGCCTTCGATGTCGGCGTTTTCACCAACCTGACTCAGGATCATCTCGATTATCACGGGACGATGGAGAACTACTTTGCGGCAAAGCGGGGCCTCTTTGAGCAGATGGATTCTGAATCGGCGAAAGAGGGGGTCGCTCTCATCAATATTGATGATTCTTTTGGCGATCGACTCAACAAAGAGGGGTTCAGCCGAATCAAGAAGCTCACTTTCGGGCGTTCAGTTGGGGCGGATTTTCAAGCATCGGACATCCGTTCCGACTTTGATGGAACCCGATTCAAGCTCGCTTTCCGTGAACGCAGTTTCCTTGTCAGGATTCCTTTAATCGGAGCATTCAATGTCTACAATGCTCTCTCAGCGATCGCCTCGGCGTATGCGGTGGGGCTGAACCTCAGGGAGGTGGTTGCGAAGATCGCGGAAGCACCGCAGGTTCCCGGTCGCCTCGAGGCGGTGGGGAATCGCCAGATTAACTATCGTGTTTTTGTCGATTATGCGCACACTCCCGACGCGCTCATCAGTGTGCTGGAGACGTTACGCACGCTTTCGCCGAACCGCATCATTACGGTGTTCGGTTGCGGTGGTGATCGTGATGTCTTGAAGCGTCCGTTGATGGCTCTTGCCGCCGAGCAGGGTGGTGACTATTGCATTTTGACTTCCGACAATCCGCGCACGGAGGATCCGCAGGTTATCCTTCAGGATGCGAAAAAGGGTTTTCGCGAGCAGGAACACGAAGTGATCGAAGATCGGGAGACTGCGATTGCCCGGGCGATCGACCTAGCCGGTGAACGCGACATCGTATTGATCGCTGGAAAAGGGCACGAAACCTACCAGGAAATTGACGGCGTGAGGCATGACTTCGATGACCGTAGGGTCGCCGCGCGACACATTAATCAGAAAGCGGAAAGGGGCATCTGATGGATCCTGTGACGCTGAAATGTGTCGCCGACTGGGCGGGGGGAGCATTGATTCAGGGGGTTCCTGAAGCTGCTGTCACCGCCGTATCCACCGATAGTCGAAAAGCAGGGCCCGGCGATTTGTTTGTGGCTTTGAAGGGGGATCGTTTTGATGCGCATGATTTCCTCGCTCAAGTGAGTGAGAATGGTGCCTCCTGTTTCCTTGTCAGTCATCTTATTTCAGCAACTGAAGGGTTCGAGGGTGGAATCGTGCATGTGAAAGATACTCTCGCAGGGCTGCAGTCTCTCGCGCGGGGATACCGGCGTTCACTCTCAGAGCTTCGCGTCATCGCTCTCACCGGAAGCAATGGCAAGACATCGACAAAAGACTTTCTCAGCGGGGTTCTCTCTGCCGCGCACTCTGTCAGCAAGACGGCCGGAAATTTGAACAATCATATCGGCGTTCCGTTGACGATTCTCAGGAGTGGAGTTGAGCACAACTATGGCGTTTGGGAGATGGGGATGAATCACACGGGAGAGATCGAAGTTCTCGCTGAGATGGCCCGACCGGACGCGGCGGTGATCACGAACATCGGAACGGCTCACATTGAATACCTGGGCACCCGTGAGGCGATAGCAGAGGAGAAGGCGCAACTGCCCGCGACACTCTCTGATTCGGGTTATTGTGTGATGCCGCACGGGGATGACTTTTTTGACTATGTCGGGACGCAGACTCGTGCGGAGATGATTTCAGTTGGATTCGAATCGGGCGACGTTCGCGCAGAAGGAATGGCACTCGATGAGTCGGGGCGGGTTCACTTTGATCTCGTCTCAGCCTTCTCTGATTCGGTGCCGGTGATCCTCCCGGTTCGTGGCCGGCACATGGTTTCGAATGCCCTTCTTGCGGCCGCGGTAGGATTAAGAGAGGGGCTTTCGCCTGCTCTCATTGCGGAGGCGCTCGCTGCCGTAAAACTGTCGGGCGGTCGCCTGGAAGAAAAATCAGTCGGTGGGTATTCGATTCTGGATGATTCCTACAACGCGAATCCTGACTCTATGTTCGCGGCGCTGAGCACGCTGAGCGAGGCAAGGGTTAAAGGCCGGCGCGTCGCGGTACTCGGATACATGGGGGAACTTGGTCACCTTGAAGAAGAGGCCCATCTCGCTCTCGGCGCACAGGCAGCAGAGCTCAAGGTCGATCTTCTTGTCACCGTTGGCGAGAAGGCAGCCCGCATTCATTCACGCGCCGGGGCGGTGCCTGTGAATCTCAATTTTTCCACTCATGCCGAGGCGGTGCAATATCTCCGCAACGAACTTTCAGGTGATGATCTTGTTCTTGTAAAGGGAAGCCGCGGCGCTTCCATGGAGAAGGTCATTGAAGGCCTCAACTAATTCTTCCTATGCTCTATTTTTTACACCAACTGAAAGACTCAACTGAGTTTCTGGAGATACTGAATGTGTTTCAGTATCAGACTTTCCGTGCCGCCGGAGCCTGTCTCACCGCCTTCCTTCTCTGCGTGCTTCTCGGAAACCGTGTGATTCTCAAACTCACCTCGCTTAAGCTCGGGCAACCGATCAGGACGAAAGAGGAAGTTCATCAACTCGCTGAACTTCACGGAGGTAAATCAGGTACGCCGACCATGGGTGGGATTCTCATCGTCGGAGCGGTTTTGATTGCCACTCTTCTCTGGGCTCGCATCACGAATCCTTTCATTCAGACATTGATCTTTGTGACGCTGACGACGGGAGCGCTTGGTTTTGTCGACGATTACCTGAAGGTTGCGAAGAAAAATTCAGTCGGCGTCCGGGGGAAAGTGAAGCTGCTTGTGCAGATTGTCGTTTCTTTCATCGCGGTTGGGTATCTCTATGTGAATCCTGAGACGAGTGATTACATTCGACAGCTCTATCTGCCCTCACTGAAATCACCCATCATCGAAGATATGGGGCTTTTCACTTTCCTGTTGCTTCCGATTGTCATCGTCGGTTGTTCGAACGCGGTGAATCTGACCGATGGCCTTGATGGCCTCGCTACCGGTTGTACGATCACTACGGCCCTGGCTTATTCGATTTTCACCTATATCGCCGGTCACCAGATTGTGGCGGAGGAATATCTCTTTGTTCCCTACAACAAATACGCCGGGGAGGTTGCCATCTTTTGTGCCGCACTCGTCGGTGCCGGTCTCGGCTTCCTTTGGTTCAACTGCTACCCTGCGAAAGTATTCATGGGCGACACCGGTTCGCTCGCGATCGGCGGTATGTTGGGAATGGTCGCGATCTGCTGTAAGCAGGAGATCCTTTTGATCATTGTCGGCTTCGTTTTTGTGATGGAGGCGATGTCGGTGATTCTACAGGTTGCAAGTTTCAAGCTTACCGGGAAACGGATTTTCAAAATGTCGCCTATTCACCACCATTTCGAGTTGATGGGGTGGGCGGAAAGTAAAGTGATCAACCGCTTTTGGATCATTTCCATCGTCTCTGCGATGATTGGCCTGATGACCTTGAAGCTTCGCTGAACATGAATTTGTCGGGGAAACATATTGCTGTGCTAGGTGCTGGAGGGAGCGGGATCGCTGCGGCTTCGCTTGCCCTGCATTGCGGTGCCCACGTCGCTGCGTTCGATAGCGGTGATGCCGGGAAGCTTGCTCCCGCCGTCGAAAAGTTCGCTGATAAAGGGATTGTTTTGACTTGTGGGGACGCTGCGCTTTCCCCGGAACGAAGATATGATCTCGCGGTAATCAGTCCCGGTATTGATGCTGCGTCTCCGATTGGGAAAGTGTTTCAGGCAGCTTCGGATGAACTCATCGGCGAGATCGAGTTTGCTGACCGACTGTGTGAGGTTCCGGTGATCGCCATCACGGGGACGAACGGCAAGACGACGACTACCTCCCTCGTGACGGAGATGCTGAACGCAGCCGGAAGAAAAGCCGTCGCGGCCGGAAACATCGGAAAGCCCTACAGCGAGGTCGTTCTCGAAGGAGCGTTACTCGACTGGATCGTCCTCGAGGTCAGCTCTTTTCAACTGGAGACGGTCGTTGATTTTTCTCCCGAGGTGGCGGTGTGGATGAATTTCGCGCCCGATCACATGGATCGTTATGAAGGAATCGAAGATTACCGTGCTGCCAAACTTCGTCTTTTTGAGCGTATCGATGAATCAAAGTTGGTGATTTCAAAATACGAAGACGGTCTTTCTTTTCCTGACCAGATTACTTTCTCAGCTTTCGCCGATGCTGCTGATCTTGGATACTCAGAGGGCAAGGTTATTCATCGTGCTTCCTCCAGGGAATTTGATTTCTCGGCAGGGCAGCTTCATGGAAAACACAATGCTGAGAATGTCATGGTGGCGCTCGCGGTGGCGGATCGCCTCGGTCTCGGCTGGGATGAGGTGACGTCGAGCGTGAATGCCTTTGATGCCCCGGGACACCGATGCGAAAAAGTTGGAGTGGTCGGTGGGGTCACCTTTATCAATGATTCTAAGTCAACAAATCTTCATTCCCTTGAGAGTGCCCTCGCGGGCGAAGAGCGCCCGGTCATTCTAATTGTCGGAGGAAAGGACAAAGGGCTCGATTTTTCATCTCTCAATGATCTTGTTTCGAGCCGCGTTAGAGAGGCCGTATGTATCGGCGAGATAGCCGATGAGATCTCTGACCAGTGGAGTGGATTGATCCCGTGTTGGACCGCCGTCGATGTTGATGACGCTGTTTCCAAATCCCTATCGCTCGCTGTCTCCGGCGAAGTCGTTCTTTTTTCGCCCGGCACTTCCAGCTTTGACATGTTCAGAGGCTATGAGGAGAGAGGGGAAGCCTTTCGAGAAGCCGTTGCCGTTCGTGCGACGTCCTAACGAATCAACAACCAACAACAACAAGGATGAGCAACCAAAGAAGAAACCGCAAGACGACGAAGGGTCCTCGCTACACCGCGATGGGCAAAGCGAAGGCGCGCACCAAGCTGGCCGCGAATGTCACCGAAGAGCACGAGTGGTATCTCGACACGCCGGACATTCGCCTTACTCGTATATTCACCATTGTGTTGCTGCTTCATGCCGTGGCTTTCGGAGGGATCCTCGCTTTCAAGATGGTCGATAAAGCCTCTGCAAATACGGCGATCACTATTTCTTCGGCCCGGTCGACTTTTGAGTCTGCGGTCCAGGAAGGGAAGGAAGTTGCTGCTGCCGTGCCCGCGCGCACCGAGGCACCGGCAGAAGATCCCGCCCGTGTTCGGCCGCCTGCTCCGCTTCGACGCAGTCAGACGGACGACAATCAGTACAAGGTTCAAGCCGGCGATACTCTCCCTGAAATTGCGGCCTCTCTTAAAGTCGACGTCGCTGCGCTTCGGCAGGCTAATTCAATCATTTCAGACAATGAGCTATACCCGGGTCGCTGGTTGAAAGTTCCAACTGCTGCTGAGATCGCGGCCGCGAAGACCGTCGAGCGTCCTGCTCAGGCTAAACCTGCTCCGGCCCCAGCTCCAGCTGCACCGTCGACAGGAACCTACGAGGTTCGTCCCGGCGACACGGCCTGGGCAATCGCGCAGAAGCTTGGCGTTTCCTATCATGACCTCATGAAGATAAACGGGGTCTCCAAGCCTGAAACACTTCAGATTGGTCAGAAACTTCGTGTCCCCGGCGCGAACTAGAATCTCTGGCTCTCCGACTCAGTCCAGTTTCCCCTTTTAGCCATGCATAAGAAAAGTCTGCCACTTCTCCTCGGGTCCGTGACCTTCCTGATCATTGTCGGGTTTGTCATGTTGTTCAGTACCTGTCTCTTCAGCGCCCATGCAGATGCGGCAGACGGTTACCGTGAGGCAAAACGTCAGGCAGTCTGGTTGCTGGTTGGGATCGGTGTGTGTTGGTGGGCGGCGACGACGGATTATCGATTCTGGAAAAAGAACCATTGGCTTATTTTCGGCGGGGTCTGTTTTCTGCTCGTACTCTGTTTCGTTCCGTATGTTGGAATGGAGATCAACGGGGAACGTCGCTGGATCGGCATTCGACCGTTTCAGATTCAACCATCGGAACTCGGTAAAATTACGGTAGTATTGAGTCTCGCTTACTGGTTTTCACGCCACCCCGATGGTGGGGGCCATTTCCTGAAAGGTTTCATCTACCCGCTCGCCATCGTAGGACTTCCACTTCTGCTCATCCTTTTTGAGGTGGATATCGGCACGACCGCGGTGCTTTCCGGGACTGCCTTCCTCGTTCTCTTTATCGCGGGAACCCATTGGAAATACCTCACTGGTCTTGGCCTCACCGGCGTTGCAGGATTCATTGGAATGATGAGTTATGCACCCGACCGGATGCAGCGCATCATGGCCTTCCTTGACCTGGAGGCTCATCGTCACGGCGCCGGCTTTCAGCAGTGGATTTCACTGATGGCGCTCGGTTCCGGTGGTGTCACGGGACGAGGGGTGGGAGAGGGTCGACTGAAGATGCTTTACATGCCTTTCGCGCACACTGACTTCATTTTTCCGATGATCGGGGAGGAGATGGGGCTCATTATGACTCTCCTCGTCGTGTTCGCTTTCATCACCCTGGTCGTCGCCGGGTTCGTGATCGCTTTTCACGCGCCGGATCGATTCGGCTCACTTACCGCTGTTGGTCTCGTGGGTTTTATCGGAGTGCAGGCTTTTCTTAATATTGGCGTTGCCACTTCGATTCTGCCGAACACCGGATTGACGCTTCCCTTTGTCAGCTATGGCGGGTCGTCGCTGGTGATCGGACTTCTTGCGGTTGGTATTCTGATCAATATTTATCGTCAGGGGAACGGGGAAGTAGAGGGATCAGCGTTTGCGGTTCGCAGGCAGCGGATTACCCCCCGGGTCTAAGCGAAGTCGAGGCAGCGCGGACGACGATGTCCGCGTGGCTGTTCGAAAACGTGGAGCATAGCGGATTTGAACCGCTGACCCCCTGCATGCCGATTCGATCGGGAGCTTGCCATTTTGTGCTCGTCCCAGAAGGCTTTTTCAGCCTTCGTCGATGAAAACAGAGACAACCCCGTCCTGATAGGGCTGAAGGTTATCCAGCTATCAGCCGGCCTGAAGAGGGAAACAGAAGCACCATGACCAAACCAAAGACCGATTAGAAAAATGGAAGGCTAATATCTTGCCTGTTCCGTCTTCAGAAACTACTAAGATGGCGGGATAATACCCTTCAAGGAAAAGATATCTGGAAGTGATATTTGGCCGGTGCTACTGTTTCCATAATGGACCTGACTAACAACTGCAGGGCGCTAATAGATAACGCCTTACGAAGGGGAGGGGTCACGAAGACTGAACTCTCAGAACGGATGGGATTCGGCAAATCCTGGGTTACGAAGCTCTTAAACGGCACTTTAAAGAGTGTTTCGGACGCTGATGCACGACGCATCGAGGATATTTTAGGAATCAAATTTATCGAAATCGTAGAGAACCATAAAGCGGTGTCGTCGCTCGCGCTGGAGATCGACGCGGCCATGGGACATAGCGAGCAGCTAACCAAAGTGATTCAGGAATTGCTACCGCTGGCTCAAGAGCAACCTTTTACCCCTCGCTATCTCGAGACTAAGGAAATGTCCGCGATAGGGCAGGAGATTATACGGATTTGCTTTGCCAATGAGGATGAGCCCGGAAAGGTTGCCCGCGAAGTCCTCGCTTTACTGAGCCGACCAGCCATCGCGAAAAAGAAAAGCTTACACAAGGCTCCATGACCAAAGACCGACGATTACGAACTCTGTCCCGGATCGACGGATGAGGTGGAAATCAGACAGGCGCGCAAAAAGGAACCTGAACCGCACCGCTCGACAAATTATGAAATTGACCACCGAAAACCAAAAAGTTAAGGGTGATAGCTCTACTGAGTGATAGCCTGCTGTCGATGAAGTGAAAATGAACTACCTGACCGGAGGGGGCGGGTGCGCTTCCGCCGACATATAGGAGTATTGTGACTACGGGCCGGTAGTGGTCGAGTTCTACATTGTCCGCGCAATGAGCCCTGAACAATCCAGCGCGGTGTCGGTATAGTTCCCTTACGGACCCTGATCCAGCCCCGACTTGAGTATCACGTGGGACAAATCCTACAATTCCTTCGCAGGGTGACCAAAAGTGATACAGTTTGAGTGATACAGGTTTCTCCCGAATCGGCTGAAACCCTTATAGAATATATGGAGCATAGCGGATTTGAACCGCTGACCCCCTGCATGCCATGCAGGTGCTCTACCAACTGAGCTAATGCCCCGAATTCGAATGTCGAAATGACAGGGCCGGATTCTAATTTGAGAATGGGCGCGGGGCAACCGGAAATTCTTCAGGATTTAAGACTCCACGACATTTCCATCCCGAGACCCGATGGCAGAGGCGTCACGGGTCCCTCTTTTGTCTCAAAGACCGTCGTAGTAGACGGTTCTTTGGTGAGAGTGAAGGTTTCCTTCGACGGGGCGAAACCGTAGAAAGCGGGGCCGTTCGTGCTGAGAAAGCGGGTGAATGCAGCGATCCCGCCCGCTGTTTCCAGCTGTGCTCCGGCTTCCTCGAAGGCCATTGCGTAGAGTTGGGGGGCACAGCCTCCGGTATAGCATCCGGCGGCACAGCCACATTCCGTCATCTTGGAGGTATGGGGAGCGCTATCGGTGCCGGCAAAAAATTTGTCCTGACCCGGCTCGGTCACGGCGGATCGCAGAGCGGCCCGATCGCGCTGGAACTTGACCAGGGGAAGGCAATAGAGGTGATATTTCAATCCCTGAACGAGATGTCCCATCGTGTAGAGCAGGTGCTGCGGAGTGATGGTCGCGCCGACATGCGAAGGTGCCTGGGAAACGAAGCTCGCGGCTGCCTCGGTCGTGATGTGCTCACAGACAATCTTGAGTTTGGGATGCGCTTCAAGAAGTCGGGGAAGCCGGTTGAAGTAAAAAAAGGACTCGGCGGTCTGATTGCTGTCAAAATACTCCGGACCTTCCAGGCCGTGTTGCTCTCCGTGAATGCAGAGGATCACTTCATTATCCTCCATCGCACGAAGCACGTCGCTGCCGATCCATTCTTCGATGGGAACACCGTGTTCGGAGTTCGTCGTTCCATGGGGCGGGTAATACTTTGCTGCCTGTAACAAGCCGGAGGCAGCGCCTTCGGCGATCATTGCCGGTGTCGTCTCGCGGGTGAGGTAGAGCGGGGTGATGAGATGATCGAAAAGGTCCCCCCCGGCTGAGATTAAATCTTCGCGATAGGCTTTGATCGTCCACGCGGAATCGCTCTTTGGCCCTGTGATCGCGGAAACCGGGGGCTTCGTGTTCGGCATCGCAAGAGCGCCGGCGCATCCCATCGCGAGGTGATCGGCAATGTAGTGCTTCACATTCTCCCCCTGGCGGAAGTGAGTGTGAAGGTCATACCATTTAGGAAGCGTGATCGAGATGGGCATGGGACATGATTGACCGAAAGAAGGGGCGATCAAGTGATCGTTGAAGGGAGGCTCACAGAGGGGCACGAAATTAGTTTCAGGACTGGATCCTGCTGCTGCGAATCGAGCTGGAATCTCAGCTAAAACTATCTTCCGGCAATGATCCGATGAGCTCTACTTTTTCAAGTGTCGCTCATGCTTTTTGAGCCAGTCACTGTATTCGGGGCGGGATTTAAACTGTTCGATGTAAGAATCGTAACTTTCATCTTCATACCAGAAACGTCGCTCCGGCTGATCGGGGGTGACACTTCCTTCCGGGTAGTCAGCGCCGGCATCAGAGGCTTCAACCGTGGCGTTCCATTTCGCCCACTGAGATTTCATGCTCTTCGCAATCTTGAGATTGGATTCGATGAGGTTGGTCGTTTCGGCAGGGTCTTTGACGAGGTTGTAAAGCTCGTATTTGCCGCCTTGAAAAAGCAGCTTGAAGCGCTCCCGAATGAGAACACCCCGATCGTTATGACGAAAGGGGAGGGCTGCTGCCCGTTTGACCTTCTCTCCGCGTATCACGGGAAGAATACTCTGGCCGTCTTGCGGCTGAAGCCGTGCTTCCTCCGGTAGCCCGACGATTTCGGCGACGGTGGGAAAGATGTCAACGGTGCCGGCCGGGAATTCGGTGATCATGCCTTCGGTGATTTGAGCGGGCCACTCGATGATGCCGGGAACCCGAAGCCCGCCTTCATACATCGTGCCCTTCGATTCGCGCAAGCCACCCATGGTTCCCTCTCCGACATCTTTCAACCCGCCGTTGTCACTGCAGAACCAGATCAGCGTGTTGTCGGCGATTTCCAGATCGCGGAGTGTTGAGCGCAGGGTTCCGATGCTGCGATCCATCGCGAGAATCTCCCCGTACTGATTTTGGGCTCGTTCGGAGAGATGAGAGAACGGGGCGCGATCTTCCCCGGATGCAACCATGGGGTCGTGGGGCGTTCCGTACCAGATCACGGTAAAGGTGGGTTGTTCTTTTGCTTTCTCTTCGATGAATTTTAAGGCTTCAGCCACGGCGACCTCTGAAGAATCACCTTTGAATTCTTCAAATTCACCCATGCGGCCCATGAGGGGATCGATGTCAAAGTAGTTCGTGACGGTTAGCCAGTGCTCGAATCCGAAGGCACCGGGTGAATGGGTGTCGGTCTCAAGGACTGGAACGCCGGGGCCTCGCAGTCCATCCAGATGCCATTTCCCGAAATGTCCCGTCGCATAGCCCGCCTTCGCCAGCGCCTGGGCGATGGTTTTCTCCTGGAGACGAAGAGGGGCTCCATGGGTGTATACCCCGGTCCGGTCATTTGAGCGGCCGGTAAGGACGGTTGCCCGACTGGGGGAGCAGGTTGATGCACCGGCGTAGAAGCGGTTAAAGCGAAGACCGTTGGCGGCCATTTCGTCGAGGTGTGGTGTTTTGATGTCAGGATGTCCCTGATAGCCCGTCTGGCCCCAGCCCTGATCATCTGACATCACAAGAATGATGTGGGGGTTCTCTCCGGCAAAAGTGAGGGAGCAGGCAAGGGCAAGGGTGAGAATGAGCGCTTTCATGGGGCTTGTCATCTGATGCGAAAAGTGATACGTCGCGGGAATGAAACAATCGATTCTTTTTTCTAGCGCAATAGTGGCCCTCTTTTCGCTCTCATCCTGTGAGAAGCCTGCCGCTTCCGGGGATTCTCAGGATGAGAAAAAAAAGCCGGAGGAAACGGCTGCTGCCTCGATTGATTGGACTGAGCTTAGCCTCGCCGATTTTAGAAATTACCAGGCAGAGGATCTCAGCGACAAGTGGGTGGAGAAGGACGGTGTGATTACTCTTACCGAAAAGGGTGGAGGAGACATTATTACCAAAGAGCAATACGGAGCCTTTGAGATGGAGTTTGATTTCAATATCTCTGAAGGCGGGAACAGTGGTCTTATGTTTCATGTCCTTGAGACTGAGGCGAAGCCCTGGCAGACCGGTCCTGAGATGCAAATTCAGGATAACTCAGCGGGAAAAGACCCTCAGAAGGCCGGTTGGCTCTATCAGCTCTATCCCGCTGAAGTCGACACGACAAACCCTCCCGGTGAGTGGAACACGGTTCGTCTCGTCATCACTCCTGAGAAGTGTGAGCACTACATGAACGGCACTAAGTATGTCGAGTACGTGAAAGGCTCCGCTGATTGGGATGAAAAGGTCGCTGCCAGCAAGTTTTCAAAATTCCCTAATTTCGGTAAGCCGACGAAGGGACACATTACTCTTCAGGACCACGGGAATGTGGTTTCCTACCGCAATCTCAAAATCAGGTCACTGGACTGATTTTCCGGCCGTGTTTGCCGCGCCCTGCCATTCAAACAAGGGGGCGTTGGCGAGCTAGGAATTCCGCAGACGCAGGACCTCATCGTTTACCGCATGCAGGGTGTCGGGGAGGTTTTCTGTGAGCGACTTTTTGACGAGAAAAGGCGGGACGGGAAAATCGGGCGTTAAGCTGAGTTGGTAGATCAGAAGTGTCCTTGTGTCCGCGCTTCCTTTCACAGAGATAAAGCGCCAAAAGCCGGCCATTTCTTTCAGGTCGCCACTGACCCGCTGAAAATGAATCGAGGTTTGCGGCTCAGGCATGTGCCTGACGACGTATTTCACTTTGTGAAAACCTACTTTAACCTCCTGCTCGAGAAGAGAATAGGTATCGTGATCTTCCAGTGATTTTGAACTGAGGAGCGATTTGAGGTAGCCCGGGGCTCTTTCCTGGTCATTGATCACATTCCAGACCTCTTCTACGGACGCCTCAATCAGGATCGCTGCCGTGGCGGCATACCTGGAGCCTTTCGCGTGAGGCGGGTCGCTCGATTCGAGCAGAATGGCATCGCCGGCATATAGCTCCTTCCATTGTCCGGGTGAGGAGATCCAGTCGTTGGCGGGAGAAGCATTCTCCCCGTGAATCGAGATGAGAAACATGACCTGGGAGAAGCCGATAAGGAGGTAACGAAACATGACGGGATGATGGTTAATGAATCTGAAGCATTTGTCGATGTTTTCGGACTGACGATTATGTCAGATTTCGTATCTTGATCCCACCGGTTGAATATTTGCGGTATCAGGGTTCTGTTTTGACTGTGAGCGGTCTTCCGTTCGGATTTACCGTTTTCATGGGAAAAGAAAGACTCGATATAGTGCTTCATCGTCGCGGACTCTGTGATTCGCGCGAACTGGCGAAGCGTCTCATTCTCGCCGGTGAGGTGCGGGTGGAAGGAATTGACGGAAACCTCAAGCCGGGACAGAAGATCGAGGAGGATGCTGAGATTATTCTCAAGAGTAAACCGAAATTCGTCAGCCGTGGCGGGTTGAAGCTGGAGAAGGCGCTCGATGAATTCGGGGTCGAGACAGAAGGGATCGTGATGCTGGATGCCGGGGCCTCTACAGGAGGGTTTACTGATTGTGCTCTGCAACGGGGGGCAAAGCGGGTTTACGCCTACGATGTCGGCAGAAATCAACTCGCCTGGAAAATCCGCAGCGACGAAAGAGTCGTTTCCCGCGAGGGGATTAATATTCGCTATCTCACCGAAGAGGATCTGCCCGAAAAAGTCGATCTTGTCGTTATCGATGTGTCTTTTATCTCCCTGACATTGATCCTCGGGCCGGTCTTTTCAGTGTTGAAACCGGAGGGGTCGGTCGTTTGTCTGATCAAACCGCAGTTTGAATTGAAGAGGGAGCAGATTGGGAAGGGTGGCATTGTGCGTGAGCCTGAACTTCACGAAGAAGCGGTCGAGAAGATTCGAAGCTTCGTCGACGGCATGGGAAAAAGCTGGCATGGGCTCACGCAGTCGCCTATCAGTGGAACCGATGGTAATATCGAATTTCTGGCATGGCTGAAACACCCCGAGTAGGAATCATTGCGAACCCTTCCAAGAAGGGCGCCAAAGACCTCCTTCGCGATCTCATCGATCAATTTGGTGAGCACGAGGTTCCTCTCTTTTTTGAAAGGGAGACGGCCGTTCTTCTCGGCAATGTCGAAGGGGTTTCTTTCGAGGAACTCAGTGATCAGGTTGATCTCCTCGTCGTCCTCGGCGGTGACGGAACGATTCTCTGGGTTCTGCGGCAGCTTCAGGAAAAGGTGAAGCCGATTGCGGCGATTAACACGGGGACGCTGGGTTTCATGACCTGTGCAACGACCCAGGAAAGCCGGAAACTGGTGGAGGCGATCACGACGGGCGCATACGAGTCGAGTCACCGGGTGTTGATTGAGGGAGAGTTCGAAGCAGAGGGTGAGGTGAAGGAGACTTTCTTTGCCCTGAACGAAATCCTTCTCTGCCGGGGAGTCGATGCGCGGGGGATCCACGTCGAAGCGCATATCAATGGAAAATTTGCGAACCGTTACTCAGGGGATGGATTGATTCTCTCGACACCGACAGGGTCGACTGCCTATTCCCTTTCAGCGGGTGGACCACTGGTCGATCCGGATGCTGACGTTTTTATTATCACCCCCATCTGCCCCCATGCGCTGGCGAACCGGCCCCTCGTGGTTGATGGTCGAAGCCAGCTTGTCTTCAACGCTCCCGAACAACGGGATGATCTTGCCCTGATGGTTGACGGTGAATTGGTCGCCTCGATTTCCAAGCCCGCGAAAGTCAGGATGCGCCGGGCTGCCTTTGAGCTACCTCTCATTTCGCTTCCCGGACAGGATTTTTACCGGATTTTGAATCAAAAGCTCGGTTGGAGCGGCACCTCAATCTGAGTTGATCACCTCTGCTTCATCGGGAACAAGGATGGCGAAGCCCTCCCGAACCGGATAAGCCCGGGAACCGTCCGCGGTGATCCAGGCACCTTCAGGGAAGTTGCCTTGAAAAGCGTTTAGCTTGTCAGCGTCGGCGAAGTGAAGTGGCTGCCGGGTGTGTGGGCATCGCAGAAGTGCTTCGACCTGAGGAGAGAGAGGGCGGGACATGGGCTGAACCTAGTAGAGCGGAACGGTCGCATCAATTTCAGTCGACCAGGCATTGATGCCTCCCTGAACATGGCAGGCATCTGAGAAGCCGGCTTCGATCAAAATCGCGAGAGCTTTTGCGCTGCGGCCTCCTGCTTTGCAGTGAATAATGGTTTCTGCGGAGGCATTCAGTTCGTCGAGACGGTGGGGAAGTTCACCTAGCGGTATGACAATGGAACCGGGAAGCTTGGCGACTTCAATTTCGGCCGGCTCACGAACATCAAGAAGAACAAAGGGTTCCGGCTTTTCGAGACGAATTCTCAGCTCGTGAACATCAATTTCTTTTAAGGTCGGGGTGTCGTTCATGTCGCAGGCAAATTCTATATTTTTGAGTTCAGTGATCGTGGGATTCTCTCCGCAGATCGCACACTCAGGGTCGCGTTTCAACTTGATCTCGCGAAAGCGAAAGGCAAGGGCGTCAAAATGGACGAGCCGGTTGATGAGAGGTTCACCAATACCGAGAATGAGTTTGATCGCCTCGTTGGTTTGAAGGCACCCCACGATTCCGGGAAGCACTCCGAGGACTCCACCTTCTGCGCAGCCGGGGACTTCTCCCGGTTCAGGCGGGGTGGGGAAGAGGCAGCGGTAGCAGGGACCTCCGAGGTGAGGGGCAAAAACGGAGACCTGTCCCTCAAATCGAAAGATTGATCCATAGACATTCGGTTTGCCGGTGAGGACGGCGAGATCATTGCTCAAGTAGCGGGTCTCAAAATTGTCGGTTCCATCGATAATGATATCGTAGGGTTCGGCGATCTCTGCCGCATTTTCATCGCTGAGACGGGTGTCGTAAGTTCGGACAACAACCTCGGGATTGATCTCTGAAAGCCGCTCCGTCGCCGAGACGATCTTTTTCTTCCCGACATCGCTGCTTCCGTGGATAATCTGGCGCTGGAGGTTGGAAAAGTCGACGATATCAAAATCTACGATCCCGATTTCCCCCACACCGGCAGCGGCCAGATACATCGCGATGGGGGAGCCTAGACCTCCGGCTCCGATGCAAAGAACTTTGGCTGCTTTGAGCTTTTTCTGGCCCTCGATCCCGACATCGGGAATGGTCAGGTGCCTCGCGTAGCGTTGCTTTTCAGGGGTGGAGAGGTCGAACGAATCGAGGTGATCTCTTGAATCATTGAAATTCATAGGACTGACGGTCGTAGAAAAGTTAGACGGAAAGAGAACAGGGGGTCGCTCTACTTGGCAAATGAGACTTTGTTGATAGGACGAATCCTTTCCGCAGAATTTGACTCTTACCCCCCTCATCATTTCAACCAAACGAAAAACTCTATGAAACGTAAATTCATTCTCCACGCCATGACGGCGCTTTTCGGAGCTGCCGCCCTCGGCCTGACCCCGGCATATGCCGATGCCAAGAAGTATCAGGCTTTGCAGAAGAAGCTGATTATTGATGCCGAGACCACGCATTCTCCCGGAATGGGAAGTTATGCGCCGGCGCTTGAGAAAGTGATGCCCGCCGTGGTCACCATTTTCGCCTCCAAGTCAGTGAAGGTCGAAAGAACCAGCAATCCCCAGCAGGAGGAGATGCTGAAGCGCTTCTTTGATATTCCTGATGAGTTGCTTGATCAATACCGCAATGAAGCGCCTGAAAGGCATGAGCAGGGCCTCGGCTCAGGTGTCGTTATCACCCCGGATGGCTACATCCTCACCAACAACCACGTGGTCGCTGATGCAGATGAGATTAAGGTGACGCTCCCTGAGAGTAAGAAAGAATATGACGCGGAGCTCATCGGAGCTGATCCAAGGACCGATGTCGCGCTGCTGAAGATCGAGGCAAGTGGTCTCAAGCAGATCACGATCGGTGACAGTTCGAAATTGCGAATTGGCGACGTGGTTCTCGCCGTCGGCAATCCGCTCACGCTTGAGCAGAGTGCTTCCATCGGCATTGTCAGTGCACTGGGCCGGAATGAATTGAACATCACCAACGGTGGATATGAGAACTTCATTCAGACCGATGCCGCGATTAACCGTGGAAATTCCGGTGGTGCTCTCGTCGATGCGAGTGGCCGTTTGATCGGTATCAACACAGCGATTCAGTCCAACTTTTCCGGGGGGAATATCGGGATCGGATTCGCCATTCCCGGGAACATGGCTCTGAACATTGTTGAGCGTCTCATCAAAGGTGACGGAATTGTGAAGCGTGGATTTCTCGGCGTCTATCTCCGTGAACTCGATGAGAACTTTGCGAAGGCTCTCGGGCGCGACGAACAGAACGGGGTGCTGGTGACGGAAGTCGGCAGTGATACTCCAGCGGCTTCCGGAGGGATGAAGCCGGGCGATCTCATCGTGGCTTACAACGGAGTAAAGGTTGATAACATGCAGAAGCTTCGGCTCGATATCAGCAACACGCCTCCGGGAGAAAAAGTGAAGTTTGAAGTGATCCGGAATGGGAAAGACACGGATGTGGAAGTGATTCTCGGAGACCTCGAGAATGGAACCAAGAGCCTTGCCGGAGCGCCTTCAGGTGGCAGCAGGACTGCGAAGCCTCAGGAACTGGTCGAAGGCGTCCGGATTAAAGACCTGGACGAAGACACCCGGGCGGCTCTTCAGCTTGATGATGAAGTGAACGGCGTCGTCGTTGAAAGTGTGAAGGATAATGTCCCCGCTGCTGAAGCCGGGCTACGTCCCGGCACGGTCATCACTCAGATCGATCAAACTGATGTCGACTCGACTCAAGGGGCTTTCGATATCGTTGAGGGATTTGATTCTGATGTGCTTCTTCTGCAGGTTTATGTTGCCGGGCGACGCGATATCCTCGCGGTGCCACTCAAGTAATCTTCGATACACCCCATGCTGTGAGTGATTCTGATCCTTATTTTGGAATCAGCCGACTCGACCAGGAGTCAGTCGGTACTCATGGCTGGCAGGTGAGGTTTCAACGAAAAGGCGTCCGTTATGGACGCTTTTTTTCGGATTCAGCCTGGGGCGGAGAGGCGGCGGCTCTCGGCAAGGCGCAGAAGTTCCGTGACCGCCTTCTTGCCCGCGCAGAGCGGGGGGGGGCAGAAACGGCGGCTTCACCCCGTTCTCACTCCAGCCCCGCTGCCCGGAATCGTTCCGGGGTGGTCGGGGTTACCCGGATCATGCAACGGAGTGCCGACGGTACCGAGTATTACTTCTGGCAGGCAAGCTGGACCACCGGTGAAGGGAAACGGAAAACGATTCGATACTCCGTGCTGAAACACGGCAACGAGACGGCCTTTGAACTGGCGTGTATCGCAAGGAGGGAGGCCTTAGGGTAGCGGAATGGCGCTATCGGGAATAGCACTTTCTTTCCCTGCCGAATCAGTCTTTTTCTTTCGGGATCTCTGCGAGGACCGAACTTAAATACGGAAAGAGTTGTTTCTTACGGCTCACCACGTTCTTGAGCACGAAAAGGTGTGAATCCTTTTTGGGATAGGAAATCAGCTGACGAACTTCGGGAGCTGCTTCAACGAGAAGCAAACTGTCGTTCAGAGTGATGTCGGTAATCATGAGGCAGGCAACATCGAGCCGGTTCTCCGCGATGGTTTTTCGGAGCGTTTCCTGCAACTCCTCGCGGGCCGGCCAGAAATAATCGAAGCCGATTTCCTCCACTTGAGAAATACTGAGTCGATAGCCGCTTTCTTCGAATTCTTTTCGATCTGAATTCACGGCCTCGGTGAAATTCGAACTCCGGAGCACCGACCCGGCGGAAAAGAAGAATTCTTTAAATTGGTCGACGTCGATGTTTGCAATCTTGCTCGCCCACTCAAGAATCGAGCGGTCCTCATCAGTGGTGGTCGGAGAAGTCAGATTGAGAGTGTCGGAGATGATGCCGGCGCAAATGCAGAGCGCGATTCCTTTTTCGGGAGTCACCTGATTGGTTTGAAAGGCGTTGCCGACAATGGTGCAGGTAGAGCCCACCGTTTTGTTGATGAATTGAATCGGTTCTTTTGTGACAAGGTTACCGCTGAGGCGGTGATGATCCATGACTTCGATGATGTGGGCTTCGTCTGCACCACTCACGGCCTGGGAGAATTCATTGTGATCGACAAGGATCAATTTCGGTTTCTCCGGGTTCACGAGGTCGGTGCGGGAAAAGACACCGATGAGTTCCTTCGTTTCCGGATCACATACCGGGAAGAGGGCCTGGCGCCGACTTCCTTTGATCTTGTCTTTGATCGTCTGAATCTTAGCCTCAGGGGAGAAGGAAATAAATTCTTCAGAAATGGCTCGCTGAATGGAGCGGGCTCCACGGATTAATTGAGTCGTGGAAGCCGTGTCCCGCTTTGTCACGAGAATCGCGGTGTTGGTCTCTCTGGCAGCTGCGAGGATAGCGCTGGGAGGCATGAACCCACTGGTAATCACGAGGCAGCGCACCCCTGCTTCCACCGCTTGAAGCTGAACGCCGATGCGGTCGCCGGTGATAATCAACAACTCATCTTTCGGCAGTTTGGCAATCCTGTCCTGCATCACCGGTTCGGAGGAACCGGCCACCATCATGAGGAAATCCTGTTCGTTCTCGCAATGCTCAGTGAGATTTACGATCTCTGCGTCAAGGATACGGGCGATGTTTTCAGTTGAAGTGGTGACGCGGCGGGCGTCCCGTCCCTTCGCCGTCGAAGGAATGAGGAGCTCAAGCAAGTCCTGAAGGGCAAGCATCCCAACCAGTTTGCCCTTTTCGTCAGCGACGGGGAGGCTGCGGAAGCCGTGCGAGGTCATGAGGCGGTAGGCTTCGATCACGGTATCGGTCGCCTTTGCCATCGTTACATTCGAGTGGCAAATGTCGTCCGCGCGAAGATAGACATCGCTCATCAACCTGGGGCGGGGGAGTCCCGCTTGGGAAAGAACCCACTCGGTTCGGCTGTTGGGCGGTCCACAGCAGGCAGCTTGGGCGGATGGGACTCTGGTTTGCTGTAGCAGGTTGGCGTAGGCAATCGCCGAGCATATAGCATCCGTATCAGGATTCTTGTGCCCCATGACCCAGGTGGGTCGTTCCGTCACCGCACCGTTTTCGTTTTTTTCACTCACCCGCCTATTTTCCATCACAATAGGGGACTTTCGAATGAAATTTTCACGTATCGCCATCCCTGATACAAGCCTCGCCGGTATAGACTCAACAGGGTTGAGTCATTGAGACAACCCTGTTCAATGGGTCGATGGGAGGTGGCGCCTCGAAAGCCGGTTGACTAGCGCTTGTGCGCGACCTTCTTCTCCCAGGCATCCAGCTTGGCCTTGAGCTGCTCGAGGTGTTTTGCGGCGTGCTTGTTCTCGATCAGATTGTTCGCCTCGGTTGGATCCTTTTTCAGATTAAAAAGCCATTCCCCGGTTTTCCCGCCTTCTCTCTTCCGGTGGTATTTCCAGTCTCCGTGGCGCACAGCCCAGGCCGTGCGGTCCCCGCGACGGGCGCGCCAGAAAAGGGTTCGACTGTAGTCTTTGCCGCCGGTGCGAACATGTTCGATCAAGTCATCACCATCCAGCGCCATACCCTGGGGAAGCTTTGCCCCGGCGACATTGAGAAAACTTCCGGTGAGGTCCATCAGCGTTCCGACCTGAGCACTTTCGGTTCCGGGCTTGAGATGGCCCGGCCATTTGGCAATGAGCGGAACGCGGATCCCGCCTTCGAAGAGAGTTCCCTTGTAGTCCCGCCAGGGGGAGTTGAGCCCGGGTTCCATTGCGCCATGGTCACTGGTGAAGACAATGAGTGTGTTCTCAGTGAGGTCGTGTTTTTCGAGGGCGTCGACAACGGCACCGACTGAGGCGTCGAGAGATTCCATCATTTGGATGTAGGTTTCCCGGCTGCCTGTCATCCATTCCTCTTCGGTAGGTAGTCCACCGTCGTCGTCATCGGGTCCTTGAAAAGGAAAGTGAGGGGCTGCGTGAGGCAGGTAGAGAAAGAAAGGCTTATCAGGTGTGGCGGCACGCTTTTCGATAAAAGAGAGGGCGTCCCCGGTGATGAGGTCTGTGGTATAACCTTTGCGCTTGATGACCTCTTTCCCCGAGAGATAGACATCGATATCTGAGAGTTCTTCGTGGCGGAAATAGTCGACGTTTCCGCCGAGAAACCCGACAAATTCGTCAAAGCCCTGCTCCAGCGGTGAAAATTTCTCTTCGTAGCCGAGGTGCCATTTTCCAAAGATTGCGTTGGTGTAGCCCGCTTTCTTGAGGGCCGGGGCGAGGACGGCATAGTCTGAGGGAAGGCCGAGGTCATTTTCTTCGGCGAGGCGGATCGCGTCATCGTATCGACCCACATTCCCCGTACCAATAGCGCACTCAAGTCCACCAACGCGCTGGGGGTACCGCCCCGTGAGGTAGGAGACACGGGAAGGGGTACATTCCGGTCCCATGGCGTAGACGTGAGTGAACTTAATTCCGTCCCGCGCCAGTTCGTCAATGCGGGGGGTCTTCAGATCCGGAGCACCAAAAGAGGAAATATCGGCGTATCCCATGTCATCGCTGATAATGAAGACGATGTTGGGCTTAGCGAAAGCGTCTGTGCCGATCAGAAAAAGAAAAGCCAGGGAAGTAAGATACGTGCGCATGAAGAGTGAGTGACGATATTCCACAATCGCTTCAATTCTAACGAGCATTGAATGATCGCAAATACGCCAATTTTTTTTCGCGTCTAGCCGAAGTAGTCAGGGGCCTCTCCAGCCTTCCACTTGATGTTGCAGCCCGTGCTGGGATACCAGGGGCCGGGAGTTGCTTCACCCGAGATGAGGTTTTCTACGGCATTCCTGAGATCATGGCCGGTGATCTCACCGCCGCGTCCGGGGCGAGAATCGTCGTATTGGCCGGCATAAGAGAGGAGGCCTTCACTGTCGAAAAGATAGAAATCGGGAGTGCAGGCGGCGGCGTAGGCTTTTGCCACCTTCTGAGACTCATCGTATAGGTAGGGAAAGTTCCATCCACTTACTTCGGCAAACTCGACCATCTTTTCCGGGGAATCAGCGGGGTAGTTTTCGATATCGTTGGCGTTGATGGCGACGACCTGAATGCCTTTTTCAATCATTTCATCTGCGAATGAGCCGAATGACCCCGCGAGATGAACGACGAAAGGGCAGTGATTGCAGACAAAGGCGACGAGCAGTCCGTTTTTTCCTTCGAGAAGAGTCTCAAGGGAGTAGGATTTTCCGCGAGCGTCAGGAAGCGTAAAATCAGGGGCTTTCTGACCGGTTTTCAGCTGAAAGGTGGAGGGAACTTCTGCCATAATGGCGTAAGATGAATCAGGGATTTGGTTTGGAAAGATAAATCTTCGGAGTGTTGGTTGACATTCGTGACAACTTCGTCTACATGTCCCGCCTGTTTTTAACGGCAATTTATACCTGACCATGGCAACTGTAGATGTGATTTTAAAGGAGAAGATCGAGGGACTCGGCGCAGAAGCGGACGTGGTCAAGGTGAAGCGCGGATATGCGCGTAACTTCCTCGTTCCTCAAGGACGTGCTTTCGAAGCGACGAAGGGAAACCTTCGTCATGTCGCTCAGCTCAAAGAGACTCGCGCTCGTCGTGAAGCCGAAGAGCGTGCCGATGCGGAGAATGCAGCAACGAAACTTAAGAAACTCCGTCTTTCCACGGAACTGGCGATCGGACAGGGCGGAAAAGCCTTCGGTTCCGTGACGACTGCGGACATCGCTGCTCTGATTAATGAGAAGAGCAAGCTTGAGATTGATCGCCACCAGATCGACCTCGACAAGCCGATTAAAACGACCGGTAGTTTTGACATTCCCATCAAGCTTCATCCGGATGTTGATGCAGCAATCACGGTTCGCGTTCTTGCGGCAGATGAGAATGCGGAATCGACTAAAGGGTCGGAAGACTGATCCGGAGATCAATAATAGCGATTTTTACCGAATCGCTTTGCGAATTTCAGGCGGATTGCTTTACTGGCAATCCGCCTTTTTTGTGTCCTGATCTTCGGATGGGCCGGGAGAGGGCGACCCCACGCACACCAACCACACAAACACTGTTCCCAAATGCCTGATTCCTCATTTTCGTCCTCAGGAGGCTTTCCGAAAGGAAAAGGCTCCCTCAAGTCCGGACCGAAAGGCGGCAACCGAAACGAGCGTGAGATCAAACCGGGTTCGTCCGACGATCCCTTGCGCTCGATGCCGTTGAACGCAGACGCAGAACGCGCTGCTTTGAGCTGTATGCTCATGGATCCCAGTAACATGATTCCGGTCGCGATCGAAAAGATGGCGCCGGGGTTCTTCTATATCCCGGCTCACAGCATCATTTACGAATGCCTTCTGCACCTCTATAAATCGCGCCCGGGAGGAGCGCTTGATCTCATTGTTCTCTCCACCGAACTCGATCAGCGCGGTCAACTCGATGCGGTAGGAGGCCCCAAAGCGCTTGCGGACCTTCTTGATGATGTCCCAACGACGGCCCTTTTTGAGGATTATATTGGCTTTCTGAAAGAGAAATTTGTGCTTCGTCGTGTCATTCAGGATTGCACCGAGTGCGTCACCGGAGCTTACGACGGGCCTGAAAAGGTCGCGGACTTCCTCGATACGGTTGAGAAAAGGATCCTTAAAATTCGAAACGAGACCGAGCAGGAGAAAGGAATCGAAGAAATGAAGGTTCACGTCCTCAACGTGATTCAGACGATTCAGGATTCTTATAGCGGGGAAGGAAATGCCGGTGGTCTCAAGACCGGTTTCCACGATCTTGATGAAATGACGAATGGGTTTCACGGCGGCGAAATGATCGTTGTCGCGGCCCGTCCTTCGATGGGGAAGACGTCGTTCGTCATGAATATCGTGGAGAACATCTCGATTCGAAAAGAGAATCCGATCCCGGTTGCTGTTTTCAGTCTTGAGATGAGCTGTGAATCGCTTGTGCAACGTGTTCTTTGTTCGCGTGCCAAGGTTCAGATGCAGAAGCTTCGGGGCGGCTTTCTCTCGAAACAGGATTTGCCAAAGCTCATGAATACTGCCGGTCAATTGGCTGAGGCGCCGATCTGGATTGATGACACCCCGGGAATCACGATCAATGAACTCCAGGCAAAAGCTCGCCGCTTGAAGGCAGATCACGATATTCAGATGATTGCGATCGATTATCTTCAGCTTCTCCGTGCGCCCGATGTTGCCGGCCGTGATGGCCGTGAGAAAGAAGTCGCCCAGATTTCCGGTGGGATTAAGGGCATCGCGAAGGAGCTCAATATTCCTGTCATCGTTCTCGCCCAGTTGAACCGGAATCCGGACGGGCGTGGGGGTAAGCCTAAGATGAGTGACCTTCGTGAGTCGGGCTCGATCGAGCAGGATGCCGATCTGGTTGGCCTTCTCATGCGTCCCGAGGTGTATGCCGATGATGAAGATGACCGCGAAGAGAAAGCAGGCGAAGCCGAGTTCATCATCGCCAAGCAGCGTAACGGCCCGACCGGTGAAGTGCCCTTGACCTTCCACAAGGAGTTCATGCGTTTCGACAACCGGGCGAAACAGGCGGACTAAGGGAATGGCAGCATTCCCGCCCCGGGGAGGAGCGACATTAAGCCGGAAAAAGCGATATCTTCGAAATAATCGCATGGAAAGATTCGCCTTCCGGACTGAGTTCAGTCATGGTTCCACCGGCTTGCTTCAAGCGATCGGCGAATTGAAAATTGAAAATTGAAAACTACCTACTCATGAAACCCTGGCAGTGGATTCTCGTTTCCATGATCGCCGCCCTTGTTGTCGGCGCGATTATCAATGCAAGCTGTGTCGTCGAGACAGAGCCTGAGCTCGTTTTTAACTCCGTAGGGAGTGCGCTCATCGGCGTTTTTGACTACATCGGAACGCTTTTCATGAACCTGCTCAAGATGGTGATTGTACCGCTTGTTCTCACCTCTATCGTGGTGGGGATTGCCGGTCTCGGGAAGACAGACGGTTTTGCGAGGCTGGGAGGAAAGACGCTCCTTTACTATACGTGCTCGAGTTTTGTAGCAATTCTCATCGGGCTCTTCATGGTCAATACCTTCAAGCCGGGACTTCAAAACGGTCAGCCGAACGAGGAGATTCGAAGCCAGTTTGAGGCGAATGAGGCTAAATATGCCGGCGTCGTCGAAGGAAAGCTCGTCGGGCAGGAGGGGGGAATGAACGCGGTCACTGATTTGTTTCTGCGAATGGTTCCTCAGAATGTCTTCGACGCCTTCGGAACCAACAACAAAATGCTGGCCCTCATCTTCGTCAGCATCCTCACCGGGGTGGGGTTGATTTTCATCAGTCCCGGGGGAAGGGGGCCGGTTCTCAGTTTTTTCGAAGGGCTGAACGAATTGACTCTTCTCATCACCAACTGGGTGATGTGGCTGGCCCCTCTCGGCGTCTTTGCTCTCGTTGCGGAGACGAGTGCCCAGACAGGATTCGAGATCGTGAAGCTTCTCGCTAAATACTTCCTCGTTGTCGTTGCGGCGCTTCTTACTCATGCATTCGTCATCATGCCGCTTGTCCTGAAATTTGTCGCCGGAGTTAGTCCCCGGCGGCATATCTATGCGATGCGGAACGCAATCCTGACCGCTTTTTCAACTGCCTCGAGTTCAGCGACCCTTCCGGTGACGATGAAAGCACTTCGTCAGAATGCGGGGGTCTCTGAGCGGGTCACCAGCTTTGTCCTTCCCCTGGGAGCGACGGTGAATATGGATGGCACCGCGCTCTATGAATGTGTCGCGGTCATGTTTGTCGCTCAGGTCCTGGGTTTTGAGATGGCCCTTTCGACTCAGTTTACGGTCGTCATGCTCGCTTTGCTCACCAGTATCGGCGTGGCGGGGGTTCCCTCGGCGAGCCTCGTTGCGATCACGATCATCGTTTACAATGTCGGCATTCCAAACCCGGAAGCGGTCATCGGTTTGATCCTTGCGGTGGATCGTCCCCTCGACATGACGCGGACGGCGGTGAACGTGTTCAGTGATTCCTGTGGAGCCGTTCTCGTCGCCAAGTCGGAAGGGGAAGACGTTCTTACTGCTGATTCAGTCGGAGCCTGAGGCTTCGACGGCGGTTCATCCAGATGCCGGCGAAGAGCAGGGGGAGGAGCAGGAGAAAGGTGGTTGGTTCGGGAACGGCGGTGAGGGTGATGAAGTTGCCGCCGTCGGCGTAGTTGATGGACCAGGACTTTCCTCCCGAGGTAATAATCCCGCTGCTGTCATTGGAAAAGGTGCCGGATAAGGTGCTGTACGAGGCGATGGTATAGGTGGAGCCGTAGGTGAAGGTACCGGAGAGTTGAGCAACATCGAGCTGGGAACCGCTAAAGGTGAGCGCGCCACCCACGTCGATACGATCGGCAGAGGAGCTGTCATTCACGAGATCAAGCAGCCAGGTTGAACCGGTTTCCATGGTCAAGTCCCCGGAGAAATTGAGCGAACTGATTGTTCCGTTGGTTCCTGCGGAAAGCGTTCCTGAGACGGTGGTGTTACCACCAATCGTTCCATTGTTACCCCCGAGGGTTGCTCCCGATGCGACCGAGACGTTGCCTGTTGCGGCGCTGCTGTCACCATCAATGAGGAGAGTGCCTGTCGAAACGCCGGTGCCGCCGGTGTAGGTGTTGGTGCCGCCGAGGACAAGGGTGCCGTGCCCGTCTTTCGTTAGGGATCCTGAGGTGCCTCCATTGGCAACATCGTTGCTGAGTGCCCCATTAAGGGTGAGCGTTTGGCCTGCATCTTCGACGTCGATGGTGCCACCGGCATCACCCAGTTGAACGAGGCGGTCAGAGGTATTTTTTGCGTTGGTTCCGATCATGCGGAGCGTGGCCGCGGTCGAATCAGATCCGATCTGGAGCACGTTCAAGGTGTCAGCGTTACCAAGACTGCTGTCATTTACCACGTCAGCGCTTCCCACATTGGAGATAGAGGTGAACTCCAGAATACCGCCGGTAATGCGGGTTCCGCCGCCCCAGGCACTCCCATCGCTCGTCAGCCTGAGCGTACCTGCTCCGGATTTATCGAGCGCTCCGCCGCCATTGCCGGAATTGATGGCACCGGAAACTTCTGCGACAGAGCCAACACCGAGATCGAGAGTGAGGCTGTCGTTATCGCCAAGTTGACTGATTGAACTGGAAACGGTCAAATTTGCTCCATCAGCGAGTCGCAGGAAGCTATTCGTTCCGACCTGGATCGTTCTGATCTCGCTGTCGTTGTTGAGGGTGACGTCAGCAGCCCCCGCGCCTGCGGTGTTGCCGAGGAGAAAGGTTCCTCCTGTTGATTGAACACTGTGCAGGGTTTCGACGACGCCACCGGCAAAATTGATGGTCCCGCCGGTTTGGGTGACCACGGAATCGTCGCTGATCACCCCACTTGCTCCGATGGTCAGTTGCCCGTTGTTGATGGTAGTGTCGCCGGTATAGGAGTTGCTTCCTGAGAGCGTCGTTGTCCCCGCCCCGTCCAGGGTCAGGCCTCCAGCACCGGCAATAACAGCGCTGATATTGACGTCTGAGTCTCCGGTTACAAAGACACCGCTGGTGACCGTCAGTATTTCACTGCCGGCGGAGTCGAGGTTGTAGACATTACTGTCAGCTTCGAAAGTAACTTTGCCGGCAGTGAGGTCGCTCTGCAGGATCGGATTAAAATTCGAAGCGCTGTCTCCGAAAAAGACATCGTCGCTCGTCTGGAAAAAGGTGTCACTGGTTCCCCAGTTTGCGGTCGTGCCGACATCCCAGAAAGTCGGGTTACCGGATCCACCGATCCAGGAGGCATTTTCATAGCCGAGGTTAATAGTGATATTGCCCACCGCATCATCTGCAAAAGTGGGAGTTCCTGTGAAGCGGACCCCGGTGGTATGGGATCCCAGTTTCAGGTCAGAGAGGAGGCTCCCATTGATTCCTCCACTACCATAGGTTAGAACCACGATATCGCCGCCGCCTGTTCCTGAAATATTGACCGTGAGCCCTTCAGGATCCAGGGCGGTCCAGTCAGTTGTACCGGCCCCTGTCGTGCCGAGTGCTTCGGTAGTCGAGGCATCGATTTCCAGGGTGTGTGTTGATTCGGTGAAAGTGAGATTACCGGAGGTACTGCCTTCGCCGCCGATGTTTGCTCCGCTTCCGAGGCCGGTTCCCACCGTGATATCGGAAAGATTGGTTCCTCCAATGTTGAGTTGTCCACCACTGATGAGGGTCGCTCCGGTATACGTATTGTCGCCGTTCAGGCTTTGGGTTCCCGATCCGACCTTTTCGATAGAGAAGGCTTCGCCATCAGCAGTGGTTTCTGTGATTGCTCCTGAAAAGACGCCATTGCCGTCACTGACACCGAGGGTGAGGCCAAAACCGTTCGCGATTTTTCCACCGACTCCGAAAGTGCCTTCTCCGTTTAAGGCATCGATTGTGATAGAGGTTGAGCGAGCTTGAAAGGCGGCACCACTGTCAATTTGCATATCACCGAGGTTACTTGACCAGTCTCCCGGTGTGGCGCCGCCGAATCGGTAGATTCCTTCGGCCACGTGAATTAAACCGTCGGCTCCATAGGTGATTTCTGAACCGCCGGAAGTTTGAACTAATTCGTTCTGTCCTGTCTTCTTGAAGGTTCCATTGCCACCGTGATCAAAAACAGAAATAGTCCTGTTTCCGTTCGATGTGTTGTACTCGAGCGTTGCGCCACTGGCAATAATGGTGGCGAGATCAGCTGAAGAGTTGGAAATGAGTGCTTCATTGGAAAGAATGAGCGTACCTTCATTCACGTTTACGGTACCTGTGTAGGATGAGGCGGCGGTGAGAGTGGTGGTCCCGGTGCCGTTTTTGGTGAATCCACCGCTGCCGGAAATTTCACCGGCGAAAGTGAGATCTCCTGCTCCATCGATCGTCATTCCATTGAGAGCTGTGACCGGCCCGCTAATCGTTGACTCCCCGGTGCCGTTGACGGTGATGTCATTGATCACGGTGAGAAGTTCTCCTCCACTGGAGGTGCCGAGAGTGTAGGCATTGGAATTATGGTTGAAGACGATGTTGTCGACGAGAATATCTTCCTGTCTCACGACGTTGAAGCTGGACGCCGTATCATCGAAGACTACTCCATCACCTTGCTGAAAGACATTGTCTGAAGCGTTCTCCCAGTTCTCAGTATCCGCCACATTCCAGAACTGAGGGTTCGACGAGTCGTTGCCTTTCCATGTATTAACCACATTGCCGAGGTCAATGGTGATATTTCCGGCCATGTCATCAACGAAGACTCCATTGCTCCGTCCGCCACCGGTGCCAAGGACAAATCGGTCGATGTCGCCCGTAAATGTGCCGCTGCCGTAGCTGAGGACATTGACAGGCCCGAGGGCGCCGCCACTGACATTGACGGTGAAGCCACCGGCAGCCAACGAACTGACATCCAAGGTCCCTGTACCAGTGGTGCCCAGGCCGAGGGCTGCGTCGGTGGTGGCATCGATATCGAGGGTATGAGCCGTTTCATTGAAGGTGATATTTCCGCTCGTGCTTCCTTCTCCACCGAGGTTGGCCCCTGTACCGCTGCCAGTGCCTACGATGAAACTTGATGCATTGGTTCCGCCGATGTTGAGCTGGCCGGCACTGATGGTGGTGTCGCCCGTGTACGTGTTGTTCCCGTTCAATGACTGCGTCCCGCTGCCGATTTTGTTGATGGTAAATTCAGTTTCGCTGGCTCCTGAAGAGTTCTCAATGATTCCATTGAAGGTCCCTGACCCGTCTGATACGCCAAGGGTGAGCCCGTAGTCACCGTTTGTGCCTCTGCCTCCCACCTCGAAAGTGCCTTCTCCGATGAGTGTATCCAAAAAGATAGAAGTGGCTCGTCCGGAGAATTCCGCTCCTGAATCAATGCGCATGCTGCCGAAGTTGGATGACCAGTTGCCCGGGGTGGCACCTCCGAATTGATATCTGCCTTCAGCGATATGAATGAGGCCGGTTGCAGAATAGGTGATATCTGATTGGCTCGATACCTGATTGAACTGGCCGGTACCTGATTTGAGGAAGGTTCCGTCCCCTCCATGATCAAAAGCATCAATGCTGCGGTTTCCTGATGTATTGAACTCGAGCGTGGCGCCACTCGCGATGGTTGTGGTTTCGCTGGCAGCGGAGCCGGAAACGAGAGCGGGACTTGAGATAAGCAGGGTGCCCTCATTGACGAAGACGGGACCGGTATAGTTGGACACGGCAGCTATGGTGGCGGTTCCGGTTCCATTTTTGATCAGGCCTCCGCTCCCTGAAACGTCACCTCCAAAAGTGATGTCTCCAGCACCATCGATCAGAATTCCACTGGTGCCATTCACCGCTCCATTGATGTTTACCGCACCTGTTCCGTTTGCGGTGATCGATCCCGTTACGTTGAGAATTTCCCCACCTCCTGCATCCTCGAGGGCGTAGTCGTTGGCGCTGTTATTGAAGACAATATTTTCAACCGTGACATCACTCTGTCTCACCACGGTGAAGGATGAAGCTGTATCGTCAAAGGTGACCGTGTCATTGTCGAGAAAGACCGTATTTTTGCTCGCCGCGGTGTTGGTCCAGTTTTCAGTGGTGTCGACGTCCCAGAAGGTCGGGTTGCTGCCGTCGCCGCCGACCCAGGTGTTGTCGACATAACCGAGATCCAGCGCGATTGATGTTGAGGTGTCGATAAACTGAGCGCCACGACTGCTTGCCTCATTACTTCCGAGTACGAAATTGGCGACCCCGCTACCAGCCCGGCTGCCATATTCGAGAATGGATATATTTCCCGCCGAAGTTCCGCTGATGTTGACGGTGATGGACGTAGGGGAGGAAACATCAAGCAACCCGGTGGTGCCGAGGGCAGCGGAAGTGAGCGCGTTTGCTTCGAGGGTGAAGGTACCTGCTCCAAAGGTGAGTGATCCTGAGGTTGAACCTTCCCCTCCGATATTGCCCCCCGTATTGACGGTGATGTCACTGGTCACGCTCCCTTCGAGATTGAGAAGACCTTGATTGATGACCGTATCACCGGTGTAGGTGTGAGCCCCGGTATTTGCGAGTGTTAGTGTGCCTGTTCCCGTCTTCGTAAGCCCACCCCCCGTGCCCGAAATAAGACCGCTGTAAGTGGTGTTATCCGCATCACCGACTGTTAGGGTATTGCTTTGTAAGTTGATTCCTCCATCACCATCAAGCGAGCCGATGGTTTCACTGGCGTTTAATTGTAAATTCCCGAGGATGCCGTTTTGATTCAGGGACAGGAGGTGGGTATCGCTGAGTGCGCTTCCACCGGAGGCGATGAGAAGTCCATTGTTGACAGTGGTGTTTCCGTGGCTGTTTGCTCCTGACAGCTCAAGCGTGCCTGCTCCATTCTTGATTAAGGCACGGTTACTGGTGTCGCTCGCTATATTGCTGGAGATCGTCACTTCCGGTCCGCTGATTCCTGCATGGTCTCCGATATCAAATGTCCGGTCATCATTGGTGAAATGCAGCGTTCCCCCGGAAATCGTGGCAGCGTTGTCAACCGTGTCGTCTGCCGTGTAGGTGAAGTTGCTGTCGAGAAAGATGGTATTCGCGCCGCCAATGTTAATCGAGGCGTCGCCATTTGCTTGATTGCTATGGCCGAGAGCAAGGCCGTTTCCGAAGGTCTGATCGGCATTGACGTTTAAGGTGCCGCTCCTGATTTCCATGAAACCCGTGCCGATGTTTGATCCGTTTTCCAGCGAAAGAGTGCCATTGTCACGAATGATCGTCGTGAGATAGTTGTTCGTAGTGGTGTTGACTGAGCCGGTCCAGGTGAGTTCAGCACCACCGACAAACATATCGACACGGGACGCCGAAGTTGCCGTATCAGTTTCGTTAAAGTCACCGGAAAAGACGATCTCTCTCGAACCGGAGCTGAAGTTCCCCCAGATCAGCCGTTGCACACTGTTCCCGGTGATGGTCCCGCCGGTTCCTGTTGAAATGTCGCCGGTGACAAAAAGAGTGGCATTCGCACTTAGATTATTGATGTTAATCTGATCTCGAAATCCGGTGGTTCCGGTGCCATCGCCGAGGACGATGTCAGCGGCGATAGTTTGATCTGTCGTGACACCGCTTGCAATGTCGATGCGGGCGTCATTACTGGTGTCGTCGCCTGATTGAGAGAGAATTAGGATGTCACCCGCCGTTCCAATGGTGAAAGAGTCGGCTCCGGTATCGAAGAGGATTCCACCACTGGTTCGGGTCCCCTCCAGATCGATAATCGTAAAGGTGCTTGCCGAATCGAAAGTGGCTACGTCGCCGGGAGCAGTTCCGGGGATGGTGTCGTTGGTCCAGTTCGTTGCCGTGCCCCACAAGCCGTCTGTCCCGCCATTGTCCCAGCTCTCATTCTGCGCCATGGCACAGATCGATGAGAAGGCCAGAACTGCGGCTATTAGGCGAATTCCCCCCGAGGTTCTCAGAGTGGAACAGGGTTGGGTCTGAAGGTGAAACTCGCGCATTATCAGTGATTAACGTCTTCCCGCTTATCTGAGCGAGACGACATTTAATGCAATAATGACGATGTTTTGTAAACTAATTTTAAATGGAGCTATTGGAGAGCTATCTGCCCCTTGATCTAAGTAACGCCGGAAAATGATGAGGGAGGCGCCGTAAAGGGCCTGACTTTAGATGATTCGCCGCCGTCCCCGGCTTCTCTTTTCTCCGGCTCAGGCGTTCGCTGAGCCTTGATTTCGACGGTGGTTCATCCAGATGCCGGCGAAGAGAAGGGGAAGAAGCAGGAGAAAGGTGGTTGGCTCGGGGACAGCGGTGAGGGTGATGAAATTGCCGCCGTCCGCATAGTTGATGGACCAGGAGCTTCCTCCGGAAGTGATGATTCCGCCGACATCATTGGAGAAAGTTCCGGATAAGCTGGCGTAGGAAGCAATCGTATAGCTAGACCCCTCGGTGAAGGTCCCGGAGAGTTGTTCGATTTCGAGTTGGGAACCGCTAAAGGTGAGTGCTCCTCCCACGTCGACGCGATCTGCATTGGTGCTGTCATTCACGAGATCGAGTAGCCAGGTCGAGCCGGATTCCATGGTCAGGTCCCCGGAAAAGGCAAGCGTACCGAACGTACCGTCAGTTCCAGCGGTGATGGTGCCTGAGATAACAGTATCGCCGCCAATCGTTCCGACACCGCCAAGGGTTGCGCCGGAGGCGACGGTGACATCACCGGTTGCCCCGCTGCTGTCGCCATTAATGAGAAGGGTGCCGGCTGAGATAGTAGTCGCACCTGTGTAGGTGTTGGCCCCGCTCAGGGTTTGAGTTCCTGCGCCGATTTTAGTCAGAGTGTTTCGGATCGACTCGTTCAAGTTGAGCCTGCCTGCAAAAGTTTCCTCCTGAATGATGCCCGAAAATGTTTCACCGGTGCCATCGTCCGCACCGATCGTGATGCCTCCGCCAACCTCGATCACGCCCCCCCCGATCAGCGAGTCGACAACGATGGGGGTCCCCCCCCCTCGAAAAGTCGCGCCACTGTCGACTTGGAGGTCTGATTTGTTGTTGGACCAATCGCCGGGGGTACTGCTTCCAAAATTTAAAACTGCTTCTTCGACGTGAAAAAGCGCGCCGCTCCCCATTGCTACGGTCGAGGTCGAAGATGACAATCCCATATTGAAGCTGCCGGACTTCCTGAAAGTTCCGTTTCCGGAGAGATTGATGGTTCCGGGAAGTGATGTCGCGGCATCTGCAAACAGCTCCAGAATGCCATCCGAGTCGACTACGTAGGTTCTATCTTTCTGTATCGCTGCATCCGTCAGAATAAGCGTTCCGCCGGACACAGTGGTCGTTCCGACAAAATCGTTTGCTCCCGAAAGAGTAACTTCTCCTGTTCCGGTTTTGGTAAGGTTGCCATTGCCGGTGACTTCGCCGGTTATGTCTAAGTCGCCTGCTCCTTCAATCGAGATATTGAACCCGCTCAGATCGATAGTATTGCTTATCGTAACAGTAGTGCCGGCAAAGTAGCTTCCGATCGTGCTATTTCCGCCAAAGTTGATTTCGCCGCTTAGTTCGAAATCGTTGCTCCCCCCCAATCTAAGGCCAGCGGCGACCACCTCGATTTCATTGGCAAAAACGAGGCCGGAGGTTCCTGCCTGAAGTTGTGCCCCAAATGCGTTTATTAAGCCGTTTCCGAGTGCGTCGCTGTGTCCTGCTATGACCGTGCCCGCTTTCACGCCCGTCGTTCCGTCGAAGGTCGCGGCTCCCCCATCTCCGAGCCGTAAGCCCGTGAATGAGTTGGCCACTGCGAGAGTGATGGTCGCATCTCCGGCCGTGAAAAGTTTGACCCCACCACTGATTTCGCCGTTGAAAATGATGTTATGATCCGCATCTGTTCCATTTCCATTCGCGACTACTGCTAGTCCCTTGTTCATTTCGATATCAAAATCGATGACGTCTGTCAGCGTTCCCGTAGCGGGGGCTGTCGTGGTGATTGGACCGTTGAGAATAATTTGATTTCCCGAGAGGGTGAATTCCCCTAATTCAGAAGCGGTGCCATCGTTCGTGAACTGAATGCCATTGATGATGGTATCCACTGTCAGATCATTAGTCGAAGTGACCTGTGTGTTCCCTGCGAAAATAAGGGTGTCGTTATCGACGGGCGGGCCATCTGAAACCCAGTTGGTAACGGTGCTCCAGTTGCTGTCGCTGCCATCGCCATTCCAGGTGACAGTGTCTTGCGCGTTAGTCAAAGAGGCAACGGCGAGGAAGGGCAAAAGAATGACACCAATAAGTGCCTTTCGACACCGAAAAGGAGGCGTAAGTTTCATGAAAGCTAAGGAGGGAGGGTAAAGGAGGGCTAACAGAACGCAAAATTATGCTAACAGAGCACCACTAACGCAGTGAACGTGCCATTCGATAGACGAATTTGCCGCTCTTACAGATAGGGGGGGGGATTGCCGCGTCAACCGCTATATCCCGCCTTGAAGCGTTATTTTCGCCTTTTTGAATTTGCCGGTGAATCGGGGCGCCAGCCTTTTGGGGAGGGCTCCATCGCGCAACCTTACGGTGGGGTTTCCAACCGGCTTGGAAGAAGAAGGGAAGGTTCGTATCGGGGGGGGGACAGAACACGGGGCGCATCAGCCCGGGAGAATTTGTGTTTTCGCTGCTTCCAGATCAAGCTGCTGCTTTCGACGGCGGCTCATCCAGATACTGGCGAGGAGCAGGGGGAGGAGGATGGCGGGCACGGGACCGGCGTTGAAGACGATCGCTTTTGATGCGATTTCAGGTCGTGATCCAGTTGGTGAAAATGCCATCAGCTGAGGGCTGATGGTATCGATGGCTCTGTTTACCTTACCGGAACCGTGATGGGAACGTGCTTGCAGATACGTCAATCTGCCCTCATCGCGGCATTGAAGGCGGCTTGCTTTTGCCTTTTAGTCTCCTCTCACGCTTCGTGAATGTCTGAATCAGAACCTATGGAAAAAAATACTTCCCGCCGAAACTTCGTCAAAGGAGCGGCAGCGACTGCTGCAGCCTTTAATTTTCAAGTCGTCCCGAGCCGCGTCTTCGGAGCCAACGACAAAATCACCCTCGCTGGTATCGGTATCTCCGGTAAAGGTGCCAGTGATATCAGCAACTCGGCTGATGCCGGGTTTCAAGTGACTCATCTCTGCGATATTGTCGATTCGAGTAAATATCCGAATGTGGGTGGCAATTGGGTGAAGTCCCGGGAGAACTATCCTGATGCCAAATTCTTCGATGATTGGCGTGAAATGATCGAGGCAGAGGGGGACAAGATCGATGCGGTGACCGTTTCGACTCCCGACCACGTGCATGCTTTTGCGGCCGCTGCTGCGATGCGTAAAGATTGTGCAGTATACTGTCAGAAGCCCCTCACTCACGGCATCTGGGAAGCCCGCTATCTTGCCGAATTGGCAGAGACAACCGGAGTGGTGACTCAAATGGGGAATCAGGCGCATGCGCAGCATCACATGCGTCGCATGGTCGAACTCATCCGTGCAGGGCTCATCGGGGACGTCACCGATGTTCACGCCTGGACAAACCGTCCGATCTGGCCGCAGGGGATCCCGGAGTGGCCTGAGGCGGAGGAAGTGCCGAAGCACATCAATTGGGATCTCTGGCTCGGACCGGCTCCATACCGTGATTACAGCTCGAAGATCGCCCCCTTTAAATGGCGCGGCTACTGGGACTTTGGTACGGGAGCTCTCGGAGATATGGCGTGTCACATCATGGACTGTTCTTTCTGGTCGGCTGAGCTTGGCGCCCCGACCAGCGTTTCAGCAGTCAGCGCCGACGGTCGCGGGGCACAGAGCGAGCTCTCGCCTCCCACCTGGGCGACGATTGAATACAAGTTTCCTGAACGCAATGGTAAGAAAGCGGTGAACTACACCTGGTATGACGGTTACAAGGACGCGGTTTTCAACCCGGAGAAATGGGCTCTCGAGAGCTCGATCGATGGCGGTAAGATTCGTGAGCGCAACCTTCCGCCTGAAGAGGTTCTCGAAGGTATGGACGGCATCAGCAACGATGGATACGGTTGTGTCATCATCGGAACCGAAGGCAAAGTCTTCTTCAATCGTGCGAAGGACAACTGGATCGTGAAGCCGGGCAATCTCATGGATGGATTCGATTTCCCTGAGCCTTCAATTCCACGTGCCCGGGACGAAGATCCTCATAAAGAGTTCTATGATGCGATCATCGCAGGTGATCCGGAACTTCCTCAATCGAAGTTTTCTCAGAGTGGTCCTTTCACCGAGATGGTGCTCCTTGGAAACCTTGCGGTCCGCCTCAATAAGAAGGTGGAGTGGGATTCCGAGACACTCAGTTCTCCGAACACGCCTGAGGCTGCGGCTCTCATTAAACGTGAGTATCGCGAAGGGTGGGCTCTCGAGGTTTAACCCGGCCGCCTTTGCAGGCAGATAAATAAACAAAACGTTTTTACGGCGAACGGGAGCTCTTTACGGGCTCCCGTTTTTCGTGGAGACTTTGATCATGATTCGACTTTTCTGCACCTGTCTCATTGCCTTGATGGTTTCAGCCTGTGGTTCAGCGCAGGATGATTCGCTCTCTGAAGAGGACGGGGCGAAGGTCATGGAGGCCTATCAAAGCGAAGACTTTGATACGGTTATTGCTCTTACTGCGGACATTCCTAATGACAGTTCGTGGCTTCGAGTCCGTGCCGGTTCCTTGCAGCGACGGGGAGAGGCGCGTTTTTTTGACGCTGACATTGCCGGCTCGATCAGCGATTTTGATGCCTTCATTGCTTACTTTCCTGAGCAGGATCCACATCATTGGCAACGGGGCTTGTCTTATTATTACGCCGAAGAGTATGAAAAGGGAGTGGCTCAGTTTGAGCGGCATCAAACGGTGAATACTCAGGATGTCGAGAATGCGGTTTGGCACTTTCTTTGCGCGGTTCGTGCGCCGGGTGGAAGTGTCGAAGCGGCTCAGGAAGATCTCATCCCCATTGAGCGCGATTCACGGGTTCCGATGGCGGAAGTCCACGATCTTTTTGCAGGACGCGGGACGGTTGATGACGTTCTCATCGCGGCGGCTCCGAACGACGATAATATCTTTTCCGGCGAAGAACGTAATCACCTTTGTTACGCACATCTTTACCTCGCGCTTTATTTTGAGGCACTGGGGGAGGAAAGTAAAATGCGGGAACACATCCGTCTCGCCGCCTATGATTATTCGATGGATCACTACATGGGCAAGGTCGCGCGAGTTCACGCGAAATTACGTGAAGTGGGGCCGCTGAAAACGGAGTGATTTTTTCGCGGAGAATGTACCGCTCAGGGGGCTTCCGCCTTCGCCCATTGATCTGCGAACGCTTTGATCGTTGCCTGTGCCGTCCCGTCGAGATGGGCGATCGGGTAGGGGTAGTCTTTTGTGCCCATGCGGAGAATGGCGTTCGAGCCATCGACCCGAATGAGTGTTGCTTCGATGGTTTTTCCGCTCGTGTTTGTCCAGGACCCCGCAACGGGTTCGGGACGTTGAGGTTTCTCCGCGTCCGGTGTTTCCGCTTCTGTCATGGTCGGCTCTCCGTCGCCAACCACTGCGCCGCCTTCGATCCACTCCCTGAGCGTGGCAATCTCGCTATCTGACATCGGTCTGCCTTTTCCTTCCGGCGGCATTTTATCGCCATCGTCGTCGGGGAGGCTAACGAGTTCGAGAAGGTCACTTTTTTCGGGATCCCCGGCTACGATGACCTTGCTCGATCCGATTTCCCTGCTGATTTCCTCCAGATCAAGGGCAAGGCCGCCCTTCGAGTTTCCGTCGAGGTGGCACTTTGCGCACTTACTTGCGAAGATAGGGAGAATGTCTGCCTCGTAGTCCAGCGCGAGTGCGGAGCTGGTCATGAGGGGGAGTAGAGAAAGAGCAGAAAGATGAAGTTTCATGAGATAGTTCACTCTCAGTATACCTGCGTGCTCTACCCACGTGACACAATTTAGCAGGTGTTGCCTGAGATTTTCAGACCGTCAGATCAAGAACGTCGCGCATCCACTCCCGCATGCGGGTAAGGCGGACACGGTCACCTCCCGCGACCTCAGCCGTCGCCCAGCCTGAAAACTCGATCTCTTTGAGGTGCTCACGGACTCGCTCCCAATGAACTTCTCCGCCATTGGTTCCCATGACACCCTCGCGCGCTTTCTTCTTATCTCCGAATTCGGCATGACCGCGATCCTTGATATCCAACTTCCCAATCCGTGAACCCAGGGTCTTTGCCCAGTGCCCGGCGGACTGTTCCGACCAGGTGATCGTATTGCCGAGGTCGAAGTAGGATTTCACCATTGGGGAGTCGAACGAGTCGATGAAGCGGGCCATCTCCTCGGCCCGATTGAGAAAAGAGGCTCTCACGTTCTCGACGCAGAGCGGGATCCCGGATTTTTCAGCATAAGGAAGCGCTTTCCGAATCCGGCCCTGCCAGTCGGCGAAATTCTGCGCATAGGTCTTCTTTGGGTCTGTTTGGGCAAAAGTGAGGACGGAGCTGCAACCAAGACGGTTCGCCAGTTCAAGTGCGGGAATGATGTCGGGCTTACCGGCGTTGACGATGCCGTGGACGGGAATTCCGGTGCGCTCGATCGCTTTCTCGATCTCGGCAGGGTCGATCTTTTCATCGGCCTGCAACTCCGTTCCGTCGAACCCTATCTCCTGAAGGAGTTTGAACTTCTCCACGACACTCAAGGTGGGTTCTTCAATCATCTGATACTTCACCGCAAGTTTAACCCGCTTGTTCAGGTAGCCCGCAGTAAGGGGCGGGGAGGCAAGCACTGCTGTCGTGAAGAGAAACTGGCGACGGTTGAGCATGTGGTCAGTGTAGAGAGAATCCCTTCCAGCACGGCAACAAAGCGGCCCTGATCCCGCCAGGGAGGCTCTTGACCCCGTTCATTAGATCGGGGCAGAATCCACCTCATGGAGATGAACAAGGTCCAGCGACGTCAATTTGTGAAGCAGTCAGCCGCTCTTGCCGCGGCGGCTTCAACCTTTCCCTCAGGAGTTCATGCGCAGAGCGCTGACAGTGAAACGATCAAGCTTGCTCTGGTTGGTTGTGGTGGAAGGGGGACCGGGGCCGCGGCCCAGGCACTGGCGGCTGATGACCGGGTTGAGCTGGTGGCAATGGCTGATATTGCACAGGAGCAGATCGACTTGAGTCGAGAAACCCTTGAAAAAAATGCGCCTTCTCCCGGGCAGGTCAAGGTCAGTCCTGAACATCAGTTTGTCGGTCTCAATGCTTATCAACGCATCATGGATCTCGACGAGGTCGATGTCGTCATCCTCACGACGCCTCCCGGCTTCCGGCCTTTCCAGTTCGAGGCGGCGGTAGCTGCGGGGAAGCACGTCTTTATGGAGAAGCCGGTAGCCGTTGACGCCGCCGGGGTTCGTAAGGTTCTGGAGGTGGCGAAGCGTTCGAAGGCGCAGGGACTCAAGGTGGGCGTCGGGTTGAACCGCAGGCACTCCCCTTTACACCGAGAGGTTATTGGCAGGCTTCACGATGGGGCGATTGGCGAGATGCCCCTGATCCAGATCTTCAATTGCCGGTCAGATGTGAACAAGAGGCGTGACCGGGTCGAAGGGGAGAGCGAACTCGAGTTTCAGGTGCGAAACTGGTACTACTTCACCTGGCTCAGTGGAGACTTCATGGTTGAGCAGAGTGTGCATGAGTTTGATGTCGTTCGCTGGATCAAACACGATGCTTTTCCTGTCAGTTGTCAGGGACAGGGGGGACGGCTGGTGAGGACCGGGCCAACGAATGGGCAGATTTACGATCATTTCAGTGTCGATTATGTTTTCGACGACGGTTCTCTAGTGACCACTCAGCATCGCCATATTCCGAAATGTTGGAATTGGTTTGGTGAAAAGATCCACGGCACAAACGGGAGCGCTGAGCTTTCATTCAAGGCAAACGGATCAATCAAGCCGGGCGCGGGAGGTGGAGAGGCCTGGCGTGGACGCGAAACTGAGAACTCTTATCAGAAAGAACACGATGCCCTTTTCTCAGCGATTCGGGAGGGAAGCGAATTTAACGAAGCTGAGCGTGGGGCATACTCCACTCTGTTTGCTCTCATGGGAAGAATGGCAGCCTACTCCGGTCAGGTGGTAACCTGGGAGGAAGCGCTAAATGCCGAAGAGGAACTGGCGATCAATCCGATGTCGTGGGATGACGCGCCGCCGCTCTATCCCGACGAGAAAATGCTCTACGAACCATTCCGGCCGGGAATGGCGTGAGCCTTCTTTAAACTCAGGACCACGCTCGACGCAGGAGTGAGAGAAAATTTCCAGAGAAGATGCCGGAGATGTCGTCTTCGCTGTAGCCCCGTCGGGAGAGTAGTGAATCGAGATGCTGAAGGTCGGCGATGCTGTCGAGATCCATGGGGCCCTGTTCGCGGCCGAAACCGCCGTCAAGATCGCTGCCAATTCCGACGTGTTCAGCATTTCCTGCGAGTTGGCAGATGTGATCGATATGCTCGATGATGTTCTCGATTTTGACGCCGGCAGACTGTGGCGTTGAGACGCCCCGTTCCCAACCGGGAACCATCATCCATCCATCGAAGACACTGCCGATGACGGCCTTGCGTTCAATCAGCAGTTTGATCTGCTCGTCGCTGAATTGCCGGGGATCATCGACGAGGGCGCGGCAGTTTGAATGACTGGCCCAAACTGTTCCATCGAAGAGATCGAGGGCTTCAAAAAAGCAGCCATCGCTAAGGTGGGTTGCATCGAGAATAATGCCGAGTTCGTCCATTTTTTGAATGAGATCTCTGCCGCCTTTCGGCAGGCCGCCGACCTGATCATGCCCGAGGGCGTAGCGACCTTTTCCGTAGTGCGCGGGGCCGAGAGCGCGAAGCCCGTTTTCATAGGCTCGCTCGAGGTAATCCGGAGTCACGATTGAATCAGCCCCCTCGAGGCTCATGAGGTAGCCGATCGGGGCTTTGGATTCTGCCGCTGCGACGGGATCTTTCCAACGGGTGAGTTGAGCATCGAGTTCTGCGAGGTTTCTCACCGGAGCCATCTCGCCCATTTCGGTCATCGTCTCATAGTAGATTCGCTGGCCCTGCGTCATCGCCCACGCCTGGGACGGGGATTCCCAACTGGCGCAGGGGCCGGCAGGTTTCATGCATCCGCCTATCTGGGTGGCGACACAAAGGCCGATCCCGCCGCGCCGCATTTCCTCGAAGGTGACAGTGTTTTCGCCGCGACCTTTCATATCGGTCATTCCGCTTTCAAGGGATCGGATTGAATCGAGAGAAAGCGTTAAATCCCGATTCCATTCAAGGGCGTTCATGCTGAGATCAAGGTGAACGTCGAATATTAATTTCATGGCAATGCGCTGGAAAAATGAAGAGAAACAAGGCAGAATTCAGAAAGGAACTCTATAAAATGAAACGGTTACTCTCCTTTTTAGCTTTGCTATCATGTTTTGCTTTCACTGGCAATGCGCAGGAATCCGTCCCGCAGACCTATGTGACTCAGGGAAACGTGCAGCAAAACAAGTCGATCTACGAAAATGAAATGCAGCGGGCCGCGCTGGAGGCGCGTCGATTGAAGGAGCTGAAAGCGGCGATGGCTTCCAGTGGAGCGAACCCGGCGCCGGTTTACACGACGGCCGAAGAATTTTTGGCGGCGAACCGTCCCCCGATGCCGGCTCCTTCAGAACCCCGGCCTGCGCCGGTCCGACGCGACGCGTACGTGCCGGATTTCGATGTTTCGGAATCGAACCCGGATGGAGGTTCCTCTGTGGAAATGCCGGAGAAAGAACGCAGTTTTTTCAAATGGCTGAAGGGGAAGAAGAAAAAAGAGCCTGAAGTGAGTTTTGAGCCGGTCGGGGCTTCGGAATATTCAAATGTCTATGAGGAACCGGTGAGTGAGGAGGCCGCTCCCGGGGTGCCGATGGCACCGGAGTTTGCTGATCCTCCGGCGGCTTCATCTGCTGTTTCGCGGTCGGACTCAGAGGAAGAACGTTCTTCCATATTTGTGAGTCGTGAGCAGGGGTTTGCTCCGGGAAGCCAGCTGGCAACAGTGAAGAAGGAGACTGAAATTCTTGCGGATGATGTTCGTGTCAGGGTGTTTCCGGGCACGAGCGTTGCTGTCCTCGGAGAGGACAAAGGAGATGTTGCGATTCAGCTCAGTGATGGTCGCATTGGTCTGATCAAAGAGAAATACCTCGACCGATAATCAGGGGGTGAGGCTGCGTTTTCGGGCGGTGATTCTCCAGCGCTCGCCGCTTGCGTTCCCGTTGCGAATCAGGTGCGCTTCATCATAGAGAGCGACAGAGGGACAGACATGATACGGGATGCCGAGGACTGCTTCGCCGATGGCAGGCCGCGATTCTGCTGAGGTTTCGACGACGAGATGCTCCTCACTCTGGGAAAGCACATTCAGAAAACCGGAGTCGGGAAATCGAATTCTATTCCCGAGAGGATTCTCTGCGGCGACAGCTTTATGGCCGAGGTCAAGGCAGGCGAGGTTCTCCCCGGGATGACTGATGACCCGGGCCAGAAGAAAGGCGGCAGGCTCAAAGGGGAGGTCAGGATAGTGCTCGCCATAGCCGGCGTCCCAAAGCAGAGGTGTTCCCGGTGAGCATTGCCAGGTGCCCGGCGGCGAGGAAAGGGCACGTTCGGCGTGAAAGGCAAAGGTGGGGGTGCCACCGGAGACGACAAGGGGCACGTCGATGCCTTCCAGGTCGAGGCGGCCGAGGAACTGGTCGAGGCGATTGATGGCGGCATCGAAATCGGCCCGTCGAGCGTTCGGATCCGCGGTGTGAATATGCCCGTCGTAGGCATGGAGACCGTTGAAGCATAAATTGGGTTTTGACCGGATCAGCTCTACCAATTCAAAAGCAGCGTCACCGGGGAGGACTCCTGTGCGATGCATCCCGACGTCGAGATCGAGAAGCACCTTGAGTGGAAACTGAAACGGTACTTCGGCAAGCGCCTCGATACCATTCACGCTGTCGGTGACAGTGGAAAACGTGGTCTCGGGATAAGCTGTGATCAACTCAGAAAAAAGGGCGATGTTAGGCCCGATGAGAGGATAGGAAATCAGGACATCAGGGATGCCGGCTCTGGCCGAGAGTTCTGCTTCGGCGAGGGTGGCGCATTTCGTTGAGCGAATCCCGCGTGCCAGTTGCAGTGCGAGGATTTCCGCGCACTTATGCGTCTTGATATGAGGCCGGAGGATTGACGCGTTCCCGGCGACAATCTCCAGCATTCGCTCAAGGTTCCGTTCGATGGCATCTGCATCAAAAAGTAGTGCGGGTGAGGTCACTTTTTCGAGCCCTGAGATGAATGGCATCGGAAAAAATGAATCAGTTTTTCAGCTCGACGATGATCTCGATTTCTACGGGGATATTGCCGGGAAGGGAGTTGGTGCCCATCGCACTACGGGCTCCAATTCCGGCTTCTTCGCCAAAGACCTCGGCAAAGAGTTCGGAAAAGCCGTTGATTACGGCAGGCTGATCGAAAAAATCGTCGGTGCAGTTTACCAGCGCCAGAGACTTGATGAGTCGTGAAACTCGATCCAGCGAGCCGAGTTCATTTTTGAGAGTGGCGAGGAGATTCAATCCAACCTGACGGGCCACTTTTTGACCTTCCTCAAGAGTGACATCGTCACCGAGACGTCCTTTCATGAGGCTGCCGTCATCAAGGAATGGGCCATGCCCCGAGAGGTAGGCAAGGTTTCCTGTTTGGACAAGCAGCTTATAGACTCCCAGTTGCTGAGGAGGAGGTGGGAGAGTGATTCCAAGTTCTTCGAGTCGGGTGTCTGCGCTCATGATGGTGAGCGTCTTACACCAGAACAAGACCTTCCGTCAACTCAGGTTTATGCTCAAGTGCGTTCCATGACTGAGTGAAGCGGCCCGGGGTATCGCCGAAAAGAGGGGAGACTTCAAAAGAGAAAGAGGGAAGGCCTGTCTCATCCGTTGCGACTTCGATGCCGGCCGCTTTCGCCCAGCGGCAAAACTGTCGAAGCTGATCCTCCGCGCTGGTTTGAGCTGAGTCGATCCCCGTCGCATTTTTAACCGGGGAAAAGTCGTCCTCGCGATTGGTTTCGATGATGACAGGGTTCTTTGCAAAAGGAAGCGCGTCGAAAACGAACATTTCGAACTTGTAGGCATTTGGCTCTGTCGGCTCAGTGAGAGCACCGGAGCTGTCGATAAAGGGCACTTTTTTGTGGGCGAGGTGAAAGGGAAGTTTGGCGGATTCATCGTCACCACTGCCGAGGCGGTTCACGAAATTGCGATCGAAGATGTGGATCGCGATGCTGCCGGCTCGAAACCTCAGGGCGCCATTTTCATCTTTTTCCTGAGCAAGCCGGTCGGGAAGGTCGGAGTATTCGACGACGAGAGAAGTTCCTTCTTTCTCACAAAAGACGCCGACTTTCTCCTCCGCATAGGCCTTGGGAACCATCTTGCTTGAGAGCTCGGATTCGTTCATCAGGTGAAAGCCGATGAAGGCAGGGTCAAGGCAGCGAACGAGTGGATTGTCGACCTGAAAGTAGCTGATCGTATCGATGCCGTCGGCTTCCATCTGCCGCACGGCACCGGATCGAACAAGGGCCCGGAGAGCGCCTCCATGTCCATCCGGACTGAGTGCGATCTGTCCTTTGTCAGCCATGAGGATTTTTCCCCCGGAATCGACAGCGGGCATGAGGCCCTGGCTGAAGAAGTGGACTTTCTCCTCGTGGAGGCCGAAATACTCATTTTCTTTTAAGAAGGCGACCGTTTCCTCGTGATTGATGATCGAGGTGAGAATGAACCAGGGGACAGGTCGTCCGAAGATTTGGCTCGAAGCGAGGATCTTCTCAGCGAAGACCTGAAAGAGTGATTTTTTGAGAACCGGCGTGACGCCGAAGGTGCCCTTGGGGCCGTCGTAGCCAAGACGTGTTCCCTGTCCGCCGGCAACGGTGAAGGCGGCGACACGTCCCGCACGGAGAGCGGCTTCGCCCTTGTCCCGGGCTTCAATCCAGAGACTGGGATTGCCTCCTTCGCTTTCGGGCAGTGGCGTGAAGGCTGCCGGTTCGAGCGCATCGGCAATGGACTCGTTTCCTTCTCCGGGCTCATTGACGAGCGTCTCAACGAGCCCTTTCAGCTCATTGAGATCGATCTCGGAAGCTTGCTGAAGAAGCGTTTCTTTTTCAGTATCGGAAAGTTCATCAAAAAACGTAAAAACGTGGCCCTGACCATTGTCTTCAAAATGCTTTTGTGTGGCAGTCATATCGATTTGGTATAGAAGTAGTATAGGTTTGAGAGGGCTTAAGACCCTCCGAGTTCCCGGGAGCGTTCTGTTGCGGCAGTGACCGCTCGTTTGACGATCTCTTCAAAATGGTCACCGCGGAAAGACTCGAGAGCGGCAAAGGTAGTCCCGTTGGGACTCGTTACGTTCTCCCGTAGCTGGGCCGGGGATTCTTCACTTTGGAGAAGGAGTTCTGCCGCTCCCGCGACAGTGTGGGCGGCAAGAGCTTCAGCGACTTCAGGGGAGAGCCCCTGCTCGATCCCGCCGGCGACGAGAGCTTCGATCATGAGAAAGACATAGGCGGGGCCGCTACCGCTCACTGCGGTGACGGCGTCGAGGTCAGCTTCGGTGACTTCCGTGACATAGCCGACGGCACCCAGGAGGGAACTTGTCAGTGCTGCATCATCGGCACTGGCCTTGCTCCCGAGCGCAAACCCCGCCGCGCCCTTTCCGACGAGCGCAGGAGTGTTTGGCATGACCCTGACGACGCGGTGCTTTCCGCCGGTGGCTGATTCGATGGATGAAATTTTCACTCCGGCGGCGATTGAAATGAGCAGTTTACCCTCCGATTCTCCGATATCTTCGAGCATCTCAAGAAACCCCTGTGGCTTCACGCAGAGGAGAATGACATCAGACTTTGTGACAACCTCTTCGTTGGAGGCGGACTGATGAACTCCCATTTCGGCTGCCATTCCGGCGGCAGCTTCGGACCAGGTGTCGAAAACAACCGTATCTGCTGCTTCCACGATTCCCGCTTTGAGGATTCCGCCGACGAGGGCGCGTCCCATCTTTCCACATCCAATGACTCCTAGTTTCATGAGGGAATTATTAGCTCAGGATTCAATCGACGTCAGAGAGAATTCTGAAATTTGACGAAGCTGTTTCATGAAAGTTTATGAGCTTGTTCGATCCAGCGTCCGCTTTTGGCGCGGGCTGTCAATCGAGGCAGCTTTTCCCCGAAATCAGAGAGACTCCAGGTGGCAAGTTGGGCGACGCTGGATACTCCTTTGTTTCCCAGCTCTGTAGCGACTTTGGGCCCGATTCCTTTGATCGCAGTGACGGGGAGTTCCCTTTTTGTAGCGGTTGCTTCGGCGCGGAGCCAGTCGTCCCCTTCATTTCCCGGGAGTCCCAGTCGCTGTCGTTCGAGATAGTAGAAGTAGGCTCGCTCTGCGGTGGTGGATGATTCGGTCACTGACATGGTCGCTGGATTAGTTAAGGAGAATTAATAATCGGTATACATTTAATAAATAAGGGGAATTTCTGGAGTGTCATGTAAAACCTCGTAAAAGATGGCTCTGTTTCGGCTAATCTTGATATCAGAAATTCGTTGCGGGAAAGGATCATGGGGCAATAAGGTCAACGAAGTATTTACTGTTGCTTCTGCCAGTCATGTCCGACTCTGAGATTTCATCCACCAAGCCCGTTCCCGTCGATGCTTCTACATTTCTTGAGGGGTATCGCTGGATGCTGAAAGGGCGTTATTTTGATGACAAAATCGGGGCCCTATACCGGGCTGGAAAAGTCGTGGGAGGCGTTTACCTGGGCAAAGGTCAGGAGGCTTTCAGCGCGGCACTCGGAATGCTTCTCGATCGGGAGAAGGGGGATGTATTCGCTCCTCTGATCAGAGATCAGGCCGGTCGGGCTGCTTTTGGCGAACCCTTACTTGATGCGGCGAGAACCTACCTCGGTTCGGCGAGTGGCCCGATGAAAGGACGCGATGGAAATATTCACCGGGGACGACCCGCTGCCGGGCAACCTGCCATGATCAGTCACCTCGGTTCGTCCGTTTCGGTGATCAATGGCATGTTGATGGCGAAGCGTTTTAAGGGGGAGACTGGTTTTGTCGGGGGAGTAACCGCCGGCGACGGAGCAACTTCGACAGGCGCTTTTCACGAGGGGCTGAACCAGGCGGCGGTTGAAAAATTACCTCTCATTGTTGCGGTGGCGGACAATCAGTTCGCGTATTCAACGCCGACAAACCGGCAGTATGCCTGTGATAGCCTCGTTGATCGGGCCGGTGGCTACGGGGTCACAGGTTACTCGATCAACGGGACCGATTTGGGTGAGTGTCTCAGCGTCTTCCAGGCGGCGATCAAGGCGGCGAGGGAAGGTGCCGGACCTCAGCTCATCGTTGGCAAGCTATTGCGACTTTCCGGTCACGGCGAGCACGATGATGCAAGCTACGTGCCCGCTGAGCTGAGAGCCGGAGAGTTCGGAAAGGACTGCGTCGAGCTTGCGCGGGAAAAGGCCCTCGCTGAAGGCTATTTCACGGAATCCGAATCAGAAGCGCTTGAGCGTGAGGTGGTGGAAATGGTCGAGGAAAGCTTTGGGCTTGCCCAGGGCGAAGCGGCTCCTGATCCAGCGAAAGATGATTGGGCAGCTCTCTCGACGAGTTCTCTTATTGAGGGAACTCACTGATTTTTCTGTCTGAATTGCGGTGAAATTGAGGTTGAGCTTTGCTCAGCACCCTGTCAGTCTCGCCGCTTTTATGGATAACCCGTTTTTCATTCTCTTTGTTGGTGTTGCCGTGGTCATTGGTATGATCATCGGTCTTCGAATAAATGCCTTTATTGCTCTGATCTCGGCTGCGCTCGTTGTCAGCTTTCTCGCCCCGGGAGAAATAGCGGAGAAGGTCTCACGCGTCGCCTCCGCTTTCGGTGGAACCGCGGGCGGTGTTGGAATAGTTATCGCGCTTGCTGCGGTGATCGGGAAGTGCCTCATGGATAGTGGCGCTGCGGACCGCATTGTTCAGGCTTTCGTTGGCGGGATGGGGCAAAAGCGCGCTTCGTGGGCGTTGACCGGGAGTGGCTTTGTTCTCGCGATTCCGGTGTTTTTCGACACCGTCTTTTATTTACTCGTTCCTCTCGCCCGTTCCCTTTATCGGAGCACGAAGAAAAACTATTTGAAATATATTCTCGCGATCTCAGCAGGAGGGGCGATCACGCACACGATGGTGCCTCCTACACCGGGCCCGCTTCTCATGGCCCAGCAGCTTGGTGTGGATCTCGGCGTCATGATCGGAGTTGGCTCTTTGATCGGTCTCGCGGCGGCAATTGCCGGTCTCGTTTTCAGCTCATGGCTTGATAAGCGGATGCCCATTGAGATGAGGCCGCTTCCCGGAGATGAGGAGATTGCAGTGGAATCAGGGGCTGACCGGAAGCTTCCGAATCTATTTCTCTCACTTCTCCCGATTATTCTTCCTGTGTTGCTCATCGGTGCAAATACGGTGCTCGAAACAAGAGCAAATGGTGAGCGTGCCGCTCAGGTGAAGGTTGCTGATTTTACTGATTTCGGCGGGTTGAAGCAGGCTGTGGAAAGTGCAGAAAAAGGCACTCTGAAGAAGCTTCAGGATTCAGTTGATTTCTCTTCGCCGGAGGTCGCGGCGGCCTCGTTTAATATGGCGCTGGCAGATCGCACCGCTTTTGATACAGGGGTGAGTCTCGGTCGCTCCAATCTTGCTTTTGTTGAACATGAGAATCGCAAGGTAATCGAAGCCGCATTGCCGGAGGGTGTTCTCGCGACTCAGGTGTGGGAGACGCCCGCCCGCGAAGCTGCGAATTTGAGCAAGCTCTACGGTAACGCGAATCTCGCCCTGTTGATTTCAGCGGTGATTGCAGTGCTTCTCTATGTTTCAAACTGCCGTCCAACCCGTAAGGAATTTTCGGATTCGCTGGAGATGTCACTCATGAGCGGGGGCCTCATCATTCTTATCACGGCGGCTGGTGGTGCGTTCGGAGCGATGTTGGCGGCAGCACAGATTGGGCCGGCAATAGCGGGAATGTTCGGTTCATCCGGTGGAGCGATTGGAGTGAGTTTACTCCTGCTTGCCTTTGGGATTTCCTCCCTCCTGAAATTCGCTCAGGGCTCGACCACGGTTGCTGTGATCACCGCTTCGGGAATGATTGCGGCAATGATCGATGGGGTTGAACTCGGATTCCATCCTGTTTATCTCGCGACGGCGATTGGTGGCGGGGGGCTTTTCGGGTCGTGGATGAATGACAGTGGTTTCTGGATTTTCTCCAAAATGAGTGGGCTTACCGAGGCCGAGGCATTGAAATCCTGGACCCCGATGTTGGCTATTCTGGGGCTGACTTCATTCATCATGAGCGTCATTCTTTCGCTGGTGATGCCGCTGGTGTAGAGCATGCAGATAGCCTTTGACGGCACCTTCGCTCTCGCGACAGTGCGTCCGTGCCGTACTATCTGTTACTCCCACTGGCTTCGGCGATTATTTATGCGCTGGGGTCTATTCTGATCAAACGTGCCCTCAAAGAGGGGGTGACGATGGATCAATCTTTTCACCTTACCAATTTCGCGGTGGGGGTGATGTTTTTGCCGCTTTATTTCTTTGAGACTTCGGCCGTTGACTGGAGTCTTCTCTGGAAGCCGGTGATGATGGGGGCGACGTTCTTTGTCGGAACCTGGCTGACCTTTGTCGGGATCAAGCGGGGCGATGTATCCCTGGTCACTCCGATCATGGGAACCAAGGTAGTCTTTGTAGCCATTGGTGTCGTTCTGTTGACCCGGGAGATGCCGAGTGTTGCGCTTTGGATTGCTGCGATCCTCACGACGGTGGGAATTCTTGTCATGGGAATGGCTGACATGAAGAAAGGGCAGTATCTTGTTTTCACGATACTCATCACGCTTTTGAGCGCCGCAGTATTCGGGCTTTGTGATGTGCTCGTCTCGTGGTGGTCTCCTTCCTTCGGTGCGCCGTCCTTTTTGGCGACAGGATCTCTTGTCGTCGGGCTTATATCGGGAGTGATGTGGTTGTTTCAGGGACGGCCCGATCTGAAGTTGTCATGGTCTTCGGGAACATGGGCCTGGTGGGGAGCGTTTTGTGTCGGTCTTCAGGCAATGGGGATGGGGGTTTCCCTGAGTTTCTTTGATGATGCAACGGGGATCAATGTGGTCTATGCCTCGCGGGGCCTTTGGGTCATTGTTCTCGTGGTTGTCTTTGGTGTGGCACTGGGCAACAGTGAGCACCGCGATACGGGAAGAGCTTTTCTCTGGCGTGTCGCCGGTACTGTTTTATTGACGGCTGCGGTCATCATTGCGGTGATGGATCGGGCCAGGATGATTTCTGAATGAGTGACTCAAGCACTTTCAAAAAAATGGGGATGATTGCCGGGAACGGCATTTATCCGGAGACTTTTGCGCGAGCGGCCCGTGCTGCCGGCGTTGAGTTGCTGGGCGCTGCTGCCTTCACCGACGAGACAGAACCCCGTCTTGCTGATTTGGTTGACGAGATTGAATGGCTTCGGGTCGGGCAGCTCGGAAAGATGATCAAATTTTTCAAAGCGCATGGTATCACGGAAGCGGTCATGGTCGGCCAGATCGCGCCGAAGAATCTTTTTGATCTGCGCCCGGATCTCAGACTGCTCAAAATGCTGAGTAAAGTGAAGGAGCGTAATGCGGAAACCTTATTCACCGCGATTGCTGACGAATTAGCCAAAGACGGCATCAGTCTGCTCCCGGCGACCACGTTTCTCGATGATCTTTTACCGGGGGCCGGTCACGTTTGCGGTCCAACCCTCAGCGATCGACAGGAAGAGGATGCTGCCTATGGTTTTCGTATCGCAAAGGAGACGAGTCGTCTCGATATCGGCCAGACGGTGATTGTCAAAAAAGGAACCGTTCTTGCCGTGGAGGCCTTCGAGGGGACAAATGAGGCGATCAAGCGCGGTGGACAGCTGGGCAAAGGGGAGGCGATGATGGTCAAAGTATCCAAACCTGATCAAGACTTCCGTTTCGACGTGCCCGTGGTGGGGCCGGCGACGATTGAGACCGCGGCAGAGAGTGGCGTAACTGCCATTGTCGTTGAGGCGGAATCCACCCTCCTGCTCGGAAAAGAGGAGATTGAAGGCCTTTGTCTGGAGCATCAGGTTTCGATCGTAGCGCGCTCCGAATAGGCTTGTCGAAAATCAGGGGTTGCCGACGGCCTCACATGCTGCCATAGCAGAGGCTATGAGCGTCAAAGTAGGAGTGGTCGGAGTCGGGGCAATTGGTCGAAATCACGCCCGGATTTATTCGGAACTGGAGTCAGCGGATCTTGTCGGGATCTATGATGCTAATTTTGAGCATGCTCAGGCGATCGCAGCTGAGTTTGGAACCGAGGCAGTAGCCGATCTCGATGAACTCGTCAATCGAGTGGATGCTGCGTCCGTCTCCACGCCGACGATTACGCACCGTGAGATCGCCACAAAGCTGCTGAATGCCGGAAAGCATGTTCTTGTCGAGAAACCGATTTCTGATTCGGTTGACGATGCGAGGGCGATTATCGATTTGGCAAATGAGAAAGGGCTCGTTCTTCAGGTCGGCCACATCGAGCGCTTCAATCCGGTCATGAGTCAGCTCGAGGACCGTTTGAATTCACCTAAGTTTATCGAGTGCCATCGACTTTCGCCTTTTCCCAAGCGAAGTCTCGATATCGGAGTGGTTCTCGATCTCATGATTCACGACCTTGAGATAGTGCTCCACCTCGTCAATTCGCCGGTTGCTTCGATCGATGCCGTTGGCATCAAAGTGCTGACCCGTCGCGAAGACATTGCCAATGCCAGAATCCGTTTTGAGAACGGATGTGTCGCTAACATCACGGCGAGTCGCATCAGCCCGGAACGGATGAGGAAAATCCGGGTTTTTCAAAGCGATGCCTATCTCTCGCTCGATTATCAGGATCAAAGTGGTTGGATCTATCGCAAAGACGGCATGGAGATTGGACGGGAGGAAGTCGAAGTCGAGAAAGATGAACCGCTGAAATGTGAACTTGCGTCCTTCGTTGAATGCTCTGCGAAAGGAGAGCAGCCGAAAGTGAGCGGTCAGCAGGGCGCGGCAGCACTCGACGTTGCGCTGGAGATCACCAGGATCATCGAAGAAGCCCCCTGATTCTCATTTTCGCAATATTGCGACGTTTATTTAATATTTTTAAAATATTTGATTGATCGGATCATAAAGTGAACTTAATTTTAAAAAGTTCACCTGACCGATCCCATGTCTATCACGCCCTCCTTCATTGTTTCCGCTCTTTTTATTGCTTCCACAGTCGTTTCGCTGGGGGAGGTGACAGAGAAAACTCGCGAATTCCGCCCGCTTGAAGCAAAGAAGGTGGTGATCAGGCCTGCTGCTCAGGTGGCTGAGGGTCTTCACCATGAAGTGAAGGCGGAGGCCTTTCTTGCGCAGGCATGGAGTCAGTTCGACGCAAAGGACTGGTCGGGAGCGATGAGCAGCTTTGTCTCCGCCCTTGAAGCGGATCCTGAATGCCGTGAGGCAGCTGAGGGGCTTGCCATGGGGATCTACCACACGGGCGATTACGCCTCAGCCTACCGCCTCGGTGAGGAGCTCAAGGTCGTGATGCCCAATGTTCGCCGCATCGTTGCTGAGACGGCGTTGACCGACGTTCGCGGATTGATTGCCGAGGGGCAGTTTGCTGACGCCCGTTCGTTCCTTTCCCATTTTCCGGCGACAGGCCCGACGCTGGCATACGCTCACCATTTGGTTCAAACCGCAGACAATTTGACGGCTTCAATCGACAAAGCCAATGGGATCGAGCAGAGCCCGGCTGAGGAGCGTGAGTCCCTGGTTCGAAACTGACTTCGTCTGATATCCTGTATTCATACCCCGGTTTAAGAAAGGGCGACCCGGTAACGGTCGCCCTTTTTTCATCGGATAGACTTCAGATAATTCTTCTTCCATTCGCTGCGACAATTCAGTGCCCAGTCGAGGAGCGCTGAATCAAAGCCGACATCAGCTCCGGCCTTTTCGCTCATGAGCCATTTGTGCCGCAGAATCTCTTCGCGTTCTGCCAGAAATTCCTGATAGAGCTTAGGGGGCGATTTAGAGGGTTCTGACATGGGAACGGGGCGGGATTACTTATTGGAATTAGAGACGGAAAGTTGGCTTTTTCAACTCCCTCTGCTGTAAAATATTGAATCATGTCTGAAAGATCTTTGATTTTGATACTGCTCTGCCTGGTCGCAGCCACTTCGGGATTGGCCGGGGCAAATGACTGGCGTCTTTGGCGGGGTGGAAACGGGAATGGCATTGCGTCGAATGCGGCAGTGCCACCCGCCGGATGGGGTGAGGACCTGAATATCAAGTGGAGGTCGGTCATTCCCGGTCGTGGTCATGCCAGTCCGATTGTCGTCGATGACCTTGTCGTCATCGCGACAGCGACCGATGACACTCAACTCGCCATTGCCTACGACCGGCGCGATGGATCTGTTCGTTGGAGGAAGACGGTGCACGAAGGTGGAGTTCCGACTGACTTGCATCGTAAGAATACGGCGGCCAGTTCAACGCCTGCATCGGATGGAAAGCACTTCTATTTTCTCTTTCATCATCGAGGGAGTCTCTTCCTGAGTGCTCTCAACCGGAGCGGGAGCCTTCTCTGGCAGAGAGAGGCGGGCGGGTTTGTCTGTCATTATGGTTTCGGCTATGGAGCAAGCCCTACCTTGTATGAGGATTTGATCATCATTACTTCCGAGTACGAAGAGGGATTTATTGCCGCCTTCAGCACGAAGGACGGAAGTGAGAAGTGGAGGGTTGAACGAAAGCTGAAGACGTCCTATTCCTCCCCGATTGTTGCCGATGTCGCGGGAAGGGACCAGCTTCTCCTCAGTGGGGGCGGGAAGGTCAGTAGCTACGATCCCGCCACAGGTGCTTTGCTCTGGCAGGTCGACGGCAGTAGTCTCGCGACATGCGGGACAATGGTCTGGAGCGAAGACACCGTCTTTGCGAGTGGCGGATTTCCAAACAAAGAAACGCTCGCGGTGAGGGCGGATGGATCAGGTGAAGTGCTCTGGCGTAATGGCGACAAGAGTTACGAGCAATCAATGCTCTACTACGGGAAGCATCTCTACACGCTGAACGACAACGGGATCGCTCTCTGTTGGGACGCGGAAACGGGCGAAGAAAAATGGAAGGTCCGATTGGGTGGTCCTGTTAGTGCTTCTCCCGTTCTTGCGGGTGGGCTGATTTACGCGATGAATGAGCAGGGAGTGACTTTTGCCTACAAGCCAAACCCTGACCTGTTTGAAAAAGTGGGAGAATATCAACTGGGTGACGAAGGCTTCGCGACGCCGGTTTTCGTCGGGAGAGAAGTCTTTGTTCGTACCGCTGAGCACGGGAGTGAGCGGCAGGAATATCTCTATTGTGTTGGAGAGTAGTGCCCAACTGATTTCTCTACGAGAGTATAGCCCGGTTGAATGATTGACCATACCCCGTTGAATCGACCCCGAACCAGTCCGCGAGGGTTGCGGCAATGTCGGCAAACGATTTTCTAACCCCGAGGCTCTGTGGAGACCCGGGAGCATGAACGAGTAGAGGAACCCGCTCACGGGTGTGATCTGTACCGGTCCAGGTTGGATCATTCCCGTGATCGGCGGTGATGATGAGAAGCGTCTCCTCATCGAGGCGTGGCAGGAGGGTGGCAAGCCAACGGTCAAATGTCTCCAGGGCGCGTGCGTATCCCCCGGGGTCCCGTCGATGCCCATAGAGCATGTCGAAATCAACGAGATTGGCGAGGAGGAGGCGCGGGTGTTCCGGCGGGTTTCCAAGGAGGGTATCAATCACCTCGCAGCCATTTGCATTGGTCACCGTTGGATGCGATTCGGAAATTCCTTCTCCGGCAAAGATGTCACTGATTTTTCCGATGCCGATGGTGTCGATGCCCCCGTCTTGTAAGCGGTTCAGAATTGTCTGAGGCGGCTTCAGTGAAAAATCGTGGCGGTTGGAAGTGCGGGTGAAGTTTCCCGTTGTTCCGACGAAAGGTCTTGCAATGACCCGTCCAATCCGCTCGCGATCGGCAATTGTCCGGCATTGCCGGCAGACTTCGTAGAGACGCTCCAGGCCGAAGAATTGTTCGTGGGCGGCAATTTGAATCACCGAGTCGGCGCTGGTGTAGAGGATGGGCTTTCCGGTGGAAAGATGAGTGGCGCCGAGTTCTTCGAGAATGACCGTGCCTGATTGAGCATAGTTACCGATGAAAGAAACGCCGGAGGCTGTTTCCATTTCAGTGACGAGCTGATCAGGGAATTGGTCAAAAGTAGCGAATGGTTCAGTGATGGGGGCACCGGCGATTTCCCAGTGGCCGGTCGTGGTGTCTTTCCCGGCGGAGACTTCCGTGAGCGTCCCGTAGGATAGTGTCGTTGACCCCGAAAAGCTCATGCCCGCAGCGAGTGCTTCGGTGGCCGGCAATCCGGCGGCATCCAGTGTCGGGAGGGAGAACTCGGCAACTGTCTTCCGGATATGTCCGACTGTATTGGCCCCTTCATCCCCGAAGTCAGCTGCATCGGGAGCATGGCCAATGCCGACAGAGTCAAGAATGATGAGGAGAGCCTGCTTCACGGGATCAGACCCCGATGGGGTGCCACGCGGTTTTAAACTCTATCGTATCGAGGATGCGGTAGGGGTCCTGCGCGGCATCCGAAAACCAGTCGGCTTTGTTCTTGAGCGCGTGCGAGTGAACGCGTTTCAAGTTTTTCGCCGCTCCGCTTTGAAGGGTTTCAAAAACCGCCTTTCCGCCTGATCCGTCGATGATTGCATTCACATCCATGTGACCTGCGAGCCAGGGGGCTAGCTCAGCGCGTTTGCCGGTGAGGATGTTGACGACACCGCCGGGAAGATCGCTCGTTGCAAACACTTCAGCGAGTGAGATCGAGGAAAGAGGGGAGGACTCTGAAGCGAGAACCACCGTAGTGTTTCCGGAGAGAATGACCTGAGCGATGAGGGTGACGAGTCCTAGCAGGGCTGGTTCGTCGGGGGCAAAAACACCGACGACACCGCAGGGATCCGGAGTGGTGAAGTTGAAGTGTGATGTAGCGACCGGATTCACTGAGCTGAAGACCTGGCTGTATTTGTCTGTCCAACCGGCATAATAAACGAAGCGATCAACGGCAGCTTCGATTTCTACTGTCGCTTCTGCCTTTGTCAGGCCCGACGCGGAGACGAGTTCCGCACTAATGCTCTCCGCACGGCTTTCGAGCATCTCGGCGGCACGATAGAGGATCTGCCCTTTGAGATAGGCCGTCGATTCTCGCCATCCCGGAAAAGCGCTTCGAGCGGCGACTACCGCATCGCGAAGATCCTTGCGGGAAGCGTGGCAATAGTGGGCCAGATGAGTTCCGTCTTTCGCATCCACTGCAGTCATGGTTCTTCCGCTTTCGGTCCTGGGAAACTTCCCGCCGATGTATAGTTTGTAGGTTTTCAGGACGTTCAGTCTCTGTCTCGACATGGAAGGATGATAAGGCGGAAACAGGGGGCTGAACAGTCCGGAGTCTTTCAAAAATCGAAAGTCGCCAAGCGTCAGCTTTTGTGTTTTCCTATTCGCCGTGGAAAAAGAACCTGAAGAGAAAGAGCAACGTCTGGCGATGGGATTGGCAACCGCCTGGTTTGTCCTAAGGTATCGGCCATACCGTCGCAACCTTCTCTTCATCAGCACTTTAGTGACTATTATTGCTGTTTTTGCAGGAGCCGTTCCGCTTGGTCGCGTGCTCACCACGGAGGCTGTTTGGTTTGCGATTTATTGGATGGTTGTCTTTTTCCTCGCGGCTTTTGTTCTGCTTCTCGCCATTTACGACCTGATTCGAATCAGGCATGAACACCGGAAGAATCTGAAGAGCCTCGATCAGGAGATTGCCGAAGCTGAAGAGGAAGCCCGCCGCCTCGCAGAGGAGGAATTGGCCCGGGCTTCCGAGGAAGATGATTGATCTATTCAGGGCTCTCGGCTAAGGGATTGGCATGCAATACAACGCCTGGTTTATCGCCATCGTCCTCGCGCTTTTTCTCCTCTGGAAGCTTGATCTCTTTGCGACGCTGCTCAATCTCAAGGCGCTCACTCCTGAGATTCCGGAAACGTTCCGTGATTACATTGACGAGGAAGCCTACGAACAGTCTCAGGAATACACGAAAGACAAATCCGTTCTTGGTATTTGCGAAGGGGTCATCTCCCTTGTCGTTCTCTTCATTTTCTGGTGGTTCGGCGGATTTGGGTGGCTTGATGAGCAGGCGAGGGGATTTGGTCAGGGCTCCATCGTGACCGGCCTCATTTTTATCGTTGCGCTGATGATTGCTCAGCAGATCATTTCGGTTCCCTTCGATCTCTATTCGACGTTTGGTCTCGAGGAGAAGTACGGTTTCAATCGCATGACCTTCGGCACCTGGGTCCTGGATCGCGTCAAAGGCGCTACTCTGGGAGTGGTGATCGGGCTGCCTCTTCTCGCAGCGCTGCTCTGGATCTTTCAAACGGTTCCTCTTGCCTGGGTATGGGCCTGGGCGCTCGTGACTACTTTTTCACTACTGCTTGCCTACGTTGCCCCGACCTGGATCATGCCACTCTTTAACAAGTTTGAGCCGCTCGAAGACGGGGAATTAAAATCAGAGATTCACGCGATGGCGGAGAAATGCGATTTTCCGCTCAAAGAAGTCAGTATCATGGACGGCTCGAAACGCTCCGCGAAGTCGAATGCTTTTTTCACCGGGTTTGGAAACAATAAGCGAATCGCCCTTTTCGATACCCTCGTTGAGAACCACACCGTCCCGGAGCTGGTCGGTGTTCTCGCTCATGAAATCGGGCATTTCAAGAAGCGCCATATCGTGAAGTCCCTTGTCATCGGGATTCTCACCACCGGGGTCACCTTTTTCCTCCTGGGGCTCATGATGCAAAACCGGGCCTTGCATGACGCCTTCGGGGTGAAGGAAACGAGTGTCTACGTGAGCCTTGTTCTCTTCGGTATTCTCATGTCACCACTCAATAACATTCTTTCGATCGGCAGCCACTGGCTGAGCAGGAAGCACGAATTTGAGGCGGACGCCTACGCGGCGGAGGTCACCGGCAATGCCGGGGCGATGGCGGATGCTCTGCGGAAGTTGAGCAAAGACAATCTGAGCAATCTCACGCCACACCCGTTTTACGTTTTTCTGAACTACACGCACCCGCCGGTTACCGAACGGGTCAAGGCGCTGGGTGTCGAGTAGCGGCGAATCACGGAAGCTCGCCGTCTTCAACCTGTCGGAGGATTTCGCGGACGGCAGTGGATGTCTGCTCGTCGAGGTTCATGTAGAGGTAGCGATTGAAGCCGGGCTTTTCGAAGAAGCAGCTCAGGCCGAAAAGGAGTCGAGCATAGTCCTGGCGGGCAAAGCCACTGACTTTCGTGGAAAGGTTGAGCACGGTATTCAGGGCTGCCGCGTCGCCTTCGAGCGTGGCAAATACGGTCGAGGGAAGGTCGGTGATACCGGCGTCTTCAGCGGCTTGTCCGAGGGCGGGAACAGGGACTTGCTGGAGCAGAATGATTCCGGCTCTCGCTTTCTCGACATTCTCTTCTTCGCGCAGAGGATACGGCGGACGGGCATTGTGGTATTTGACGGATGCCTTCGTGACGGACCAGCTTCCGTTGACCAGAGCGAAGGTGAAACGGTGATCGATTCGACGTGTTGCATCATCGAGGAGACCGTCTTCTGTAACGGTCACATCGACGCCGGAGGAAAGTTCCTCCCCGTTTATCGTGGCCGAGATTTTCCATCCGAGGCTCCCTGATTCTTTCCCCTGAGCAACCCAGGGGCCGATGAGGTGCGCTGCAATTTGTGAGGGATCTGCGGTCCATTCTTTACCTGCATTGACGGCTTCAGCGATCTTTGCGTTGAATGAAGCCGGATCAACGGGCTCTTCGTTTGCAGGAGAAAGAGAGGTGACCAGGAGAATGGAAGGAGTCAGCAGAAAGCGCAATTTCATGCCTTCCCTGACGCATGAAGAAAGGGATCATGCAAGAAGAAGGAGAAAAAGAAGTAAACGGCTCACCCTGTCCCTCGCGGGAGCGACTTAGTAGACGTCGCGCTGATAGCGACCGTCATCCTTGAGCTTTTTCAGGTAAGCTCCCGCTTCCTCGTGATCGTAGCCGCCGTATTTGCGAACGAGTTCGAACAGGGCTTTGTCGACGTCGCCTGCCATGTAGGTGGCATCTCCGCAGACATAGAAGTGGGCGCCTGCTTCGAGCCATTTCCAGACTTCCTCGGAAAACTCCCGAATCTTGTCCTGCACGTAAATCTTGTGCTTCTGGTCGCGGGACCAGGCGCAATCGATGCGGGTGAGAACGCCTTCTTTGGCCATCTCATCGAATTCCTCTTTGTAAAAGTAGTCAGTCGCTTCGTGCGGATTACCGAAAAAGAGCCAGTTGCGTCCGGAGGCCTTTGAGACCTGCCGTTCTTCGAGGAAAGCGCGGAAAGGGGCAATCCCTGTTCCCGGTCCCACCATGATGACATCCTTACTGAGGTCCGTCGGCAGCTTGAAATGTTTGGTAGGCTGCATGAAAACCCGAACTTCCTGTTCCTCTGTCATGCCTTCGCAGAGAAAGTTCGAGGCGACCCCTTTGCGGAGACGGCCTTTGGACTCGTAGGTCACCTTTGCGACAGTGAGATGGACTTCGTCAGGGTGCTTGTTAGGGCTTGAGGCAATCGAGTAGAGTCTCGGCTGAAGCTTGCGAAGAAGTCCGATGAAATCCTGCCCGCTTTTAATGTCGGCCGGAAAATCATAAATAAGATCAACAATCTCAATGCCGTCGACGAGAGCGGAGAGTGCTTCATCGTCTTCTAGAATCGCGATGAGATACGGATGGCAGGTCATTGGTGCCCACTTTTTCACGATCGCTTTCGTCACCGTACGAATGTCGTAGCACTCGAGAAGCGCATCCCGGAGAGAGAGCTTCCGACCGTCATGAACGGTGACGGAGACGGATGTATTGAAAGGCAGGATGCTGATGATCTCATCGACGAGAGCGCTGTCGTTGAGAGGAAAGGTTGCAACGGCGTCTCCTACTTCGTATTCGAGACCTGAACCATCGAGCTTCAGTTCAATGTGCCGGGTGTCGCGTGGAGAAGGGTCGACATTGAGCTTATACCGATGCTTGAGGGTTGCAGGAAAGGGGCGCTTCTTGCCAAAGGGAATATCCTCATTCGAGGCGATCTCGGTGATACCGTCAGTGGTCACCGTCGTGGTGAATACTTCTTTGCCGATTTCGTCGAGTTTTCTCGAAACGACGCGAAACCATTCTTCGGCGGGGTCTTCGTAATCGACATCGCAGTCAACCCGGGCTGCGATACGCTCAGCACCGAGTTCCTCGAAGCGTGCGTCGAGAATTTTTCCGGTTTCGCAGAAATCGGCGTAGTTGGTGTCCCCGAGGGCGAGGACTGAGAATCGTGTGTTTGGCAGTTTAGGAAAATCCGCGGAGTTGAATTTTTCACAAAATTCAACGGCATTGTCAGGCGGATCACCCTCACCCCAGGTGCTGGTGACAACAAGAACGAGAGGTTCTTCAACGAGATCGACGCTCGCATGATTCTCCATATCGACGGCATCAGCAGCCCAGCCGTCGTTATTCATCACTTCAGCGAAACCTTCGGAAAGGGCCTGGGCGTTGCCGCTTTGACTTCCGTAGAGGAAGAGCGCGCGGGGCTTTCCGGCGGTCCTGGCGCCAGCGGGCACGCCGGCGCCGAGCGACTTAACAAGTTCACTCAGGTAGGATTTCAGCCATGTGCGCTGTTCGGCTGAAAAAGGAGCATCTTCTGGAATCTCTGGAATGGTGTTGGCCATAGGTCGGGGTGGAGTTATAGCGCACGATTGGCGTTGGTCAAATAGAGCATGAAGTGCGCCGTTCCAATGTTCAGATACGAACAGCAGTCAACGAGGGAAACCAATCGATTGATTGGTCGCCCGCTCAAGTGAAAATTGCGATAGGGGGCGTGAGGATAATTTCAATGCATTGGAATTATCGCTTCTACGTTCAAGGTGAGGTTGTTTGCTTTACTGTTTATAAATATTGTTAAGTAATTGGTTTTTAGGGTGTTGGCTCGTTGCCTGAATAGGTGGAACGCAGGGCGATTGAGAGTTCGAGGACCTTTCTCCTGCTGATTTCACCTCAGAACTTGGCGGAGGAGCATGAGCAGGGCGAAAAAAGAGGGAGCTGTTCAGGGATGATTTCATTGAACCGGTGTTTGCGGGATTCTAATCGTATTGTATACAGTGCCCTCTATGGCATCACATCGAATTGAGAGTAGCAACCTGGTGTCCCGACTTTCGTCCATCGTCGGGAAAGAAGATTTGCTGACTGAGCCGGAGGATCTGGTTCCCTACGGGTTTGATGGAACTGCCGCATTGAAGCAATCTGCGGTATGTGTGGTGACTCCCCGTACCGTAGAGGCCGTTGCCGCGATTGTGAGTTTGGCTGCGGCCGAAAACATTCCTGTTGTCACACGCGGATCCGGAACCGGGTTATCGGGTGGAAGCATTCCGGTGGATGGGGGGATTGTCCTGTGTCTCGTCAATCTGGATGAAATCCTTGAGATTGACCCCGCTAATCTAACGATGCTTTGCCAGCCCGGCGTCATTACGAAGGCGATTGATGATGCCGCTGCTCCTTTCGGCCTCTTTTATCCGCCCGACCCCGGTTCCATGAAAATTTCCACGATCGGAGGTAATGTCGCAAACAATTCCGGTGGATTGCGCGGTCTTAAATATGGCGTGACGCGTGACTATGTGATGGGGATGGAGGTTGTTCTGCCTTCCGGGGAGGTTTGCTGGCTGGGATCAAAATGCGTTAAAGATGTAGCAGGTTATTCGATGAAGGATCTCTTTGTAGGATCAGAGGGAACCCTGGGAATTATTACCAAAGTGCTTCTCAAGCTCGTGCCGAGACCAAAAGCCCGCAGGACCTTGCTGGCTTCTTTCGATTCGATGGAGGCTGCGGCGAGAACGGTGTCTGAGATTATCGAAAAACAGATCATTCCGTGCACATTGGAATTCCTCGATCGCAAGACTTGTCGCTGTGTTGAGGATTACGCTAAGGTGGGACTTCCTACCGAAGCGGCGGCGGTGGTTCTGATGGAGACAGATGGACATCCTTCCGTCGTCGATGAAGAGGCTGATGCAATGGCCGCCATTGCTGAGTCGAATGGAGCGATCACCGTTGAAAAAGCGAGGGACGAGGCTCATGCCACGAAGCTCGCGAGCGCGCGCCGGACCGCTTTCTCAGCACTGGCGAGGATTCGTCCGACGACCATTCTGGAAGACGTCACGGTTCCGCGCAGTCGACTCGTTGAAATCGTGAGCTTTGTGGAGGAGACAGGTAGGAAATACGACCTCGATATTGCTACATTTGGTCATTTCGGAGACGGGAACGTGCATCCTACCATTCTTACAGATGAAACGGATACGGAGGAGATGGAGCGGGTTGAGCATGCGCTTTCTGACATTATTGACAAAACGATTGAGCTTGGCGGGACGATCACGGGAGAGCATGGAGTCGGTTTGGCGAAGAAGCCGTTTCTCCCCCGCCAGTTTTCCGAGGCCAGTTTTTCACTCCTCCGGCAGGTGAAGGTGGCGCTCGATCCCCTGGGAATTCTGAATCCCGGTAAAATATTTGATCCTGCCGGGGAGGCAAAGTCATGAGCGGTAAAAAGGCGGTGGCACCACTCAAATACATGGGCGATCTCGATTACTCGGTCGTGCAGCAGTGCATGCATTGTGGAATGTGTTTGCCGAGTTGTCCGACATATCTTGAGACGAAGAAGGAGCGAAACAGCCCGCGTGGCCGTATCGCGCTGATGCGCTCCATCGCTGATGGAGATCTTTCCGTCACGAAAGCCTTTGGCGAGGAAATGTATTATTGCCTCGGTTGCCTTGCCTGCACGACGGCTTGTCCGGCCGGGGTGAACTATCCTGAGCTTTTTGAGAATGCCCGTGCTGAAGTGGAATATCATGGAGTCCTCTTTAATCCCGAGCGCCGCTTCTGGCGTTGGCTGACCCTGAATCAGCTCTTCTCAAAACACTGGATGTTGAAAGCTATGGGTCGGCTTCTCTGGCTTTACCAGGTCAGCGGTGTCTGCTGGCTGGTCAGGAAGAGCGGTGTCCTCTGGCTTGCGCCGAAGAATTTGCGTGAGCTGGAGCCGAGCACGCCCGTGATTCAGCGTCATTTTTCGGATGAGTTGATTCGCGAGCAGGAAGATCCTGCTGAAGTGAAGTATCGTGTCGGGCTACTCACCGGGTGTGTACAGGATCTTGTGTTCCCTGATGTGAACCGCGCCACTGCGGATGTCCTGCTGGAGAATGGCTGTGAAGTGACGACGCCCCGTTCCCAGGGCTGCTGCGGATCACTTCACGCGCACAATGGGGATCTCGACCAGGCGGCGGACCGCGCGCGAGCGCTCCTTGATCGATTCGATCTCTCCTCGCTCGATGCCATTATCACCAACGCGGCAGGGTGTGGCTCTCACCTCAAGCACTTTTCGAATCTCCTGAAGAAAGATCCTGCGTATGCGGACCGGGCCGCAGAGTGGGACCGGAAGGTAAAGGATATTTCGGAATGGCTTGTTGAGATTGATTTTCGCAAGCCTTCAGGAGTAAGTGATGAAGCGGTAAAGACGACTTATCATGAAGCTTGTCATCTCTGTCATGGGCAGGGTATATCGAGTCAGCCTCGCGAGGTTTTATCTTCGATTCCCGGCCTGGAAATGGTGGAGTTGGAGAACGCGACTCATTGCTGTGGCAGTGCCGGAATTTACAATATCACCCAACCGGATCAGGCTGGAAAGCTCCAGAAAGAGAAGGTTGCCTGTATTGAGAAGACGGGCGCTTCACAGGTGGTGACCTCGAATCCCGGTTGCCATCTCCAGATCCAGAACGGGCTCGGAGACTCAGCTGAAGTGATTCATCCTGTCCGTCTACTTGCGGAGGCTTATCGTAAGGAAAAACAGTCATGAAGAGCTTCTGGTTCATGCTCCGTCTTGTGTTTGGAGCTCTTTTCATCTTCAGCGGGATCATGAAGCTGAAAGATCCGATCTCTTTTGCTGACGCGGTTAGAAATTTTCGCCTCATTGGTGACCCTATCGCTCCGGCAATGGCTCTTTTCGTGCCATGGGTTGAGGTGATCGCCGGTATTGCGGTGATGCTTGACCGTTTTGTGAAGGGCGGATCTTTTTTGCTTGTTACCAGCCTTCTTGTTTTTACCTTGGCTATCGCTGTTTCCTGGGCGCGGGGACTCGATATTTCCTGTGGTTGTTTCGGACAGAATGAGGAGCTGAATTATCCGGTTAAGATTGTTCAGAATATCATTCTGCTCGCGACGGGAATTGCGATCTGGTGGAAATACGAGATCGGCGTTTTACCGAAAGCTCAGACCCGGTAGCGGGGGGAAAGAACTGGATTTTGTAGAAATGCTTTCTACTTCACATCGAGCGTCTCGGTGGAGGCGCCTTCAGCCGGCTCAATTCCGAGGATCTTGCTGACGGTCGCATGAAAGGTGAGCTGACTGATTTCACCCAGTTCGCCGTTGAGAGGGGAGTTTGGGATTCCTCCGAGAATGACCTGTCCTGACATTCGGATCGATTCTTCGACGGGGTAGCCGTATGAGCCAAAATACCCGGGGCCTTCGGAAGGGTCAAAGACGGGTTCGTCGGAGGTTTCCTCGGCAAAGGCATAACCGGTTTTGAGAACGAGGACACGGTCGCCGGTGCGCTCGTGGGCATAACTCCATTCTTCGGGGATCTCCTCTTTTTTGATTGTTCGGAAATAGATTCGCTTGCTGAGTTCGCCGTCGAATTTATCCGTGAAGATTTGTTTCTCACCTTCGGATTCGGGAAGGTCTTTGAAGTAGAGATTTGCGATCGCGTCGTGAGCAACAATATCAGCGTTCGCCATCATTTCCTCACCGAGGAGCTGGGCAATGTTCACATTCTTGTCCAGCTCGGCCATTCCGTGATCGGTGGTGATAAAGACTACGAGGTTGGCGGCGGGAGGCGCGAGGGTTTCCCACTCGGACTGAACGGTATCGAAAAACGCTTTCAACGCTTTGTCCGTTTCACCTATCACGGCATAGGTATCGTCAGAGCGGGGGCCATGGGTGAGGCCCGCCTTGTAAATATCGTTGAGGCGAAGCATGACGAGGCGAAGGTGGTCGCTTCCGTCCGCGGCGGGTTCCGTTCCTTCGGAAACGGATCCACGCCAGGCTTCGAGTGCGGTGTTGAGACGGGTTGCATCATTTGCTTCCGCGTCAAATGACTCAAGAAAGTATGCGGCGGGGTGGTCTCCGCTCTGGTTCTGAGAAAGCGGCCAGTCGTGGACCAGCGTCTTGATCCCTTGTCGGGTTGCGCTGGTCCAGATCGGTTCGGCTTCCAGCAAAGCAGAGTCTGTCGGCTCACTGATGACTTCACCGGGGGCTGTTCGAAGCTGGTCGGCAACGATGCCGTGTGTTGAGGCGGGAACGCCGGTCGCCATTGTCGCATGGGCCGGGAAAGTAAGGCAGGGGAAGGAAGGGCGCATTTTGTTCGTGCCGCCGCCCTTGCTGATCAGTTCGTCGAAGAAAGGAGTCTCGGATTTTTCGACGTAGTCACCTCGAAAGCCGGGAATACTGATCCAGACGACCACGGGAGGGCCGTCTCCACTGCTGGATGCTTTGGGAGCCTCCATCTGTGTTGTTTCAGTTGGAGCTGAGGAGGCCATTGCCGCCTCCATTTGTTTTCGTTGAAAGTCAGCAATCACTGCCTGAGTGGAGCGATCTCCATCCATGGCAACCCGCTTGAAGGTTAACTCCTGGCTGCCACTCCAGAGCAGGACGACCACGAAGGCGAAAAGGATCACCGCGATGAAAGTGACAAGGGAACGGAACATGTGAAGTTTCTACCCGAAAAGAATGAATCGCGCAAGTAGCGGGACCACTGATTCTATCTTCGGAGAAGTGCGGCAAAAGCGCCGTCAAACTGATCGCGCCAGGGGAGTGAGCTGATTGTCTTCTCAATCTGTAGCCCTGAGGCTTCGATGACTTGTTCATTCTCCTCCTGATCGATCGAGCAGGTGCTGTAAACGATTCGTCCTCCCGGCTTCAGAAAGGGGATCGTGTTTTTGAGCAGTTCTTTCTGAACCGCGGCCTGACGGCCGAAGTCATCGGGCTGAAGCCGCCAACGCACATCGACGCGCCGGCGGATCACCCCTGAGTTCGAGCAGGGGACATCGAGAAGAATGGCATCGAAAGGCTCGAAGTCATCAGCGCTCAGTGAGCTGCTGTTCCAATCAACTTTTTGCAGGTGAGCGTCGCCGGCACCGAGACGTTCCAGATTATCACGGGTCCGGGTCAGCCGTTTTTCAGAGCTATCGGTTACGGTGAGTTCGGAAGGGTCCCCGCTCAAGGCCGCGAGGTAGGCGGCTTTTCCACCCGGAGCCCCGCAGGCATCGAGAATGCGTTCGCCGGGCTTCGGGTCGAGGAGTCGGCAGGAAAGAGAAGTGCTGGGGTCCTGGACGTAGATGAGACCTTCATCGATCCAGTCACGATCCGGAGCTCCTTCGAAGTTGAAAAAGTCAGGGTGACTCTCTCCGATTAGACAGGGTTCGATCTCTGACTCAACTCTCTTGAGTCCTTCCTGATCGGCGGCGAGCCGGTTGAGACGGGCGAAGTTGGTCGGAGGCTGATTGTTCCATTCGCAAAAGGCTGCCGCCGCCTCTTTGCCATGTTGGGCTTCCCAGCGATCAATGAGGAACTGTGGATGAGAATATCGATCTTCGAGGGGCCAGGAGGCGATCGCGGCTTCGAATTCCTCACGTCGGCGGAGTGCATTGCGAAGGATGGCATTGACGAGGCCCCGCTCGTGCTTCCGGGAGAGATTGACGGTTTCATTGACCGCGGCATGATCCGCGATTCCTGAAAGAAAGATCTGAAAGAGTCCGATGCGGAGAAGGTTCTGCGTCTCCGGCTTGATGCTTCCGCGCCTCAGTTCGTCGATAATCTCATCGAGCAAATAGAGGTTTCGAATTGTCCCGTAGAGAATTTCGACCGCAAGGGCCCGGTTCGGGCCCGTCAGTTTGTAGTGTCCGGCGACATCAGCGAGGATATCTTCGGCGTAGGAGGAGGTATTCTCCCATTCATGGAGGGCTTCGAGGGCGGCGCGGCGGGAGGACATGGAAACAGCTTAGAGGGCAGAGAGTTTTTCCCTCAGAGCTTTCGCTCTTTCCCCGTCGATAACAATCGTATTAGCGAGTGCATTTCCGAAAGTTTCGAAGTCATGAAAAGACCAGACAACTTCCTTGTCGCGAGTGATTTCGATGAGTTGAGGGTTCTCCGGGCCGGCGTGACAATTGCCGATCATGAGATTTCCGTTCTCACGCTCCTCGATCGTTGTGACCCAGGCAAGGGTGATGCCCTTGAGGTCGTTTTGCTCGAGCTTCCAGACGATCTCCTTTTCCGGAGTGACTTCGAGCACGCTGTGACCGTTGCCGGTGGTGATGAGGTAGTTTCCGTTTCCCGCTTTGATGGCGGAAAAGCATTTCCCTCCGAAGGCGTCCGGTCCGTGTCCTTTGGCAGGTTCCTTTCCGAAAAGAGGAACGGGGTAGTCCCAGATGACGTTGCCATCGGTGTCATATTCTTTGACGGTTTCGTCAGCTTCGTGGGCGACAAGGTAGTGCCCGTTCTCCAGCCGGTGAACCTGACGGGTATCAGAGTGGGCATTGGGCGTTGAGACGAGGAGGGGAAACTGTTTCAAAATTTTCCCGTCCCGGTCGACTTCGAGAAGCCGGCTTGATCCTGACTCAACAACCATTGTCCTTCCGTCGGAAAGGCGTTGTGCAGCGTGAACTTCAATTCTTGGGAGACCGTCGTCGCGATTCTGTTTCATCGCGTCGTAGGACCAGACGGTATTCTTTTCGAGATCGAACTCTTTCACGAGCGGCCATCCATCCTGTGTCAGGAGATTGTCGTTCGGAAGGAGGTGGAGAATATGTACCTGCTGAATAGGGTGATGCCAGAGAACTTTGTTTCCGTCAGCAGGATCAATGATCGCGAGTCCTTTCTTCGCTTCAGCGCCGATGACGAGACGTTCCCCGGGAGCGGCTTGAAGCGAGGAGATAGCAGCCAGGAGAAGAAAAAGGGAAAAACGGATCATGATTTTTGGGGGGGGACGGGCCAGACGGGGGTGATCTCTTCGGCCCTTACCCAGCCTCTGAGTTCACCGGGAATATCGACGTAGCGCCAAGGGCCGGATGCCTGGATGATGCGCACTTCTGATCCCGGCGGCAAGTCGATAACGGTTTTAGCGCCTGGCGCAGGTGCGGTGAGCGCCTTTGTGTTTGCCGAGGTCACGGTTGCAAAGTTTTCCGGAGCGAGTTGTTCCCCGGTGTATTGGTTCAGGCGAAGCGCGGCATAGCCGGACACCACGAGGATAATACCGAGAGTGAGGAAGGCAGTTCGTTGCTTTCGAAGCCGGGGGATACAGAAGGTTGCAGCCAGCGCGAAGGCTCCGCCCCAGAGGAGCACGGAGCCGATCCACCGTCCCGTTTCCGGAGGAAGGGTTCTTAAAAAGCGGTCAAGGTCGGTCTCGGCAAATTCCAGAAACCCGAGCTTGGTGCGGAGATACTCCAGGTTCTGGGTGACTTCGGGAGCTCCTGACTCGATCAGTCCGGCGCGGCGGTACCAGAGCACCGCTTCTCCTGGCTTTTCGAGACGGAAAGCGGTTGTCCCGAGGTTATAATAGAGTGTCGAAGAGATGAGCCCGTCTTCGACGAGACGCTCATAGTTGCGTGCCGCTTTCCCGTAATCCCCACTTTCAAACGCTGTATTTGCAGAGGTAAAGAGCTCATTGGAATCTTCAGCGCCGATGGTGAGTGATGCTGCTGAGACCGCAAGAGTGACGAGAATCTGTGCGATGGAGAAAGGGGTTTTCACTTTCGAGTTAGCTTTTGGAGGATGGGAAGCACTTCGCTGACGTCATGAGCCGAGACCGGCCCATCACTCTTTGAGGTGCCGCTGTAGAGAACGGTGTCGCAGCGGTCGTTGATTCGGTTCACGATTTCAAGAACAGGGGCCGGCGCATCGGGATGCTCTGCCTCCCAGAGTTTGATTGATGTCGCAACGGCATGATAGAATTCCCGCTTCGGTGCGCCTTCTTTCGGGATGCGCTTGAGAGATTGGCGGTAGCTGAGGACGGGGCCCTCTCTCGTCACTTCGCGTTCTCTGAACCAGCGAACTATCCCTGCACCGAGGATGGTAAAAAAGCCGGCTGAGAGAAGGGTTTGCAGGAGATAGAACCAGATGGGGTTCTTTTCCAGATCGGTGGATGCCATCCAACGTGGCGTTGTTGTCCTGATATGGAGGACGTCATCAAATTGAGCAATGGGTTTGGAGGCTGTTTCGAGCGGAGCGGCTTCATTTCCCCCGGCAGGATAGGCGATCGTGGTCGGCGCTTCATTGTGCGAGTCGGCACTTACCGTGATCGGGATTTCCGGTGTTTCGAGGGTGATATATTCTTCCCGGGCAGGATCAAAGTAAGTGAGTTCGAAAGGCGGGATCGTATCGACTTTCGCCTCGGGGATAATCACCTGTGAAAAGACGGCGCGTCCCACCGAGCTTGAGGATCCTCCCGTTGAGGCGGATTCATCCATGGTTTTTGACGCTTCATAGCTTTTCCAGATACCGGTGGGTAATACCTTGAAAACAGGAGCGCTCATGGTCTGAAAATTTCCTTCCCCGGCGACCACAAACTCCATCGAAATCGGGTCACCGATGCTGACTTCGTTGGTCGAGGCATTGGCGACGAGGTCAAATTTTCCGACACCACCGGTGAAGCTGGGGGGAGCTCCGTTAGGGAGTGGTTTCACGGTGACGTTGACCGTGTTCGTTGCCATTTCCCTTGTGACGGTCCGTGAGAAAAAGCCCCCGAAACCGAAACTGGATCCGGAGGAGTCTGCGACGCGGACTCCAAGCGTAGCCGGGCCAAGCCGGTGTTCACCCGCCTTGAGGGCGAAAAGGTTTGAAGGCATCGAAGCGGAGGAATAGTAGGTATTCCCGAGATCAGCGCCATCTGTCTGAACATCGCGAAAGCTTTTCACGATGAAGCTCTCATGCTCGAGCTTCGGAGGTAGTACGTCTTGAATGCGGTTTCGCCCCTGCACAAAACTCGTGAGGGTGAGGGGAACGATTTCATTGACGTAGAACTCCTCCTTTGAGAGTTCGAATTTGCCGAAATAGGGTTTTGTTGCGTCGATGGCCTCGTCCTGATCCCGCTCATAGATCGTGATCTCAAGGGGCTTCGTGGCAAATGTTTCAGTCCCCAGTCCAATCTCGATGGGTGGAATTGTGTAATTCCCCGGAGTATCCCCGCGAAATCGGTAAAAATGGGTCATTTCAATGGTACGGGCTCCATTGATGATATTGATGCGGGATTGCTGGCCTGAATGTTCGATCTCGAGTCCGGGGACATCGAGGCTTTCAGGAAGGCGTGAATCACCGCCGGATATTTTGACGATGAGGGTGCCGATTTCCCCGATCGCGACACGACTGCTCAGTGCATTGATCGATATACCGAAACCGTTTTCCGCTTGCTGTGCAGATGCCGTCCCTCCTGCGGGAAAGAGCAGCAGGGCGATCAGGAATAGTCTGGTGAGTTGTTGGAGCATTGAAAGCAGTTACCAATTCTTGTAGTTCTCTCCTCGCGACGGGGCAAGCACGGGTCTCACCTCTGTTTCATCGGCAAGCGCTTCAAGAAGTTGTCTCGCCTCGCTGGGAGCGTAGCCGGTCTCCGGATTTGTCTCGGCTTCCTGAGGATTCATTTGCTGTGGTTGAGCCTGGTTCGGATTAGCCTCGAGTTCGCCATCCTGTGGAGCATCGGGCTGCTCCGGTTCGCTGCCTTCAGGATTTTGAGGTCCGGGATTCTCCTGCTGCTCGCCGTTACTCTCATTTTCGTCCGTTGAAGGGTCCTGCGGTTTGTCTTCGCTGTTTTCGTCGGGGGCCTCAGGGTTCTCCTGTTCATCTCCGTTCTCTTCCGGGTTCTGTTCTCCGGAGTCTTCGTTCTCTTCTTTTGATTCCTCTTCGTTCCCGCCTTCTTGAGATGAGTCATCCTTTTTCTCCTCATCCTCCTCATCCTCTTCATCCTCCTGATCTTCCTCTTCTTGTTCCTCTTCCTCTTGTTGCTCTTGCTCCTCCTGTTCCTGCTCTTGCTTTTCCTGTTCCTTTTTCAGTTCTTCGATGCGTTTCTTCACCACTTCGATATTATGGATCGTCCGCTCATTGCTTTGATTGATTGAAAGGGCAGATTCATAATGTTCGAGCGCACTCTCCCATTGCCCGAGCACCGCTTTTGTTTGGTCGGAGGCGCCTTCCAGATGCTGTAATTGATCCGGGTTCGCCGGTTGGCTCATGTTTTTCAGCGCCGCTTCCCCTTGTCGAAAGAGGGTGTTGCCAAGGTTGTAGTGCGCGTGTTCCCGCAGCTTTTCCGTCGGTTCGACGAGAGCCTGTCCGTAGGCTTCAGCAGCTCTCTCAAAATCACCTTTGCGGAATGCCGCCGCGCCAATGGCGAGATTCAGCCGGGTCACGTCGCGCGGTGATTGGCGGGAGGCGAGAGCTCCCTCATACGCTTCGATAGCCCGATCGAATTCCTGTTGTTCGAATGCTTCCTGTCCTGCGAAGAGGGCATCTTCTCCTTTTGCCGCAACGGCAGTGGAGAGTGAAAATGCCATGATCCAAACCGGGGCGGCACTCAGGGTTCGAAGTCCCCCGGCGCGGGGCGCAGCCGGCCAGAAAAGCGGCGCGAGATGGGAGAGAGTCAAAAACCCGAGAGCGAAGGACAGAGGCCACATGAACCTCTCGATGGGACGGATCTGTGACTCGCTTTCCTCGCGTGAGCTGGTGATGCCACTTTGAATCTGCTGAACGACGCGACTCAGTGAAGTCGTGCCACCGAGATGGACATAGAGCCCGCCTCCTGAAGCGACCTCCTGGAGCACGCCCGGATCGAGCCTTGTGCGAACGACCTGACCGGCTTCATCTTTGACAAACACCCCGGGGATGGGAGCACCACGGTCATCGAGTTCCGGAATGATTGACCCTTCATTGGTGCCCACTCCTACGGAAATAATGGATAGCTTGGCTTCCCGGGCCCGTGATTTTGCTTCGGCGACTTCTTTGCTGCCTTCGAGTGCCTCACCGTCGGAAAAGATCACAAGGGCACTTTGACTGACTTCCGCTTCTTTGATTGTATCGAGCGCCAGAGAGATGGCTGCCGCAATATTGGTTCCTCCACGCGGGATGATCTCGGTATCGAGTTGAGTCACCGCCTCAAGGATTGCCTCATGGTCTACGGTGAGAGGGGCCTGGAGGAAAGGGCGGCCGGCAAATGCGATGAGACCGATCCGGTCTTCAGGCAGTGAATTCACGATGTCGGTGGCGGCCAGCTTTGCCCGTGACAGTCGCGAGGGCCGGAGGTCGTTGGCGAGCATGCTTCGCGAAGTATCGATCGCGAGGAAGAGGTTGCGTGCTTCGATCTCCGTTACCACTTCATCAAACCCCAGTTGTGGCCGTGCGAGAGCGGCGAGGGTGGCGGCAAGGGCCAGCAGTTGAAGGAAGAACACGGTCCAGCGCTGAGCGCGTCCACGGCTGCTCACGAGCTGGTGGTGGAGGCGTGGCGAGACAAGGCCGCGAAGCTGACGCCGCCCCGACTGCCCTGACCAGAGACGCAGGGCGAGAAGGGGGATAAGAGCGAGCAATCCCCAAAACCAGATCGGGCTGTGAAAAGTGAGGCCGTTCATGGATAGCGTCGCCAGAAGGTCTCGTCTCCTACGAGGGTTAGCAATCCGAAAAAGAGTCCGCCCAGGGCAAACCAGTGGAAGAGTTCGTCGGACTCGACCCGTGTGGTGCGGAGGACTTCAGTTTTCTCCATTTCATCGATGAGTTCGAAGATCCGTTCAAGTCCCGAGGTGTCCTGAGCGCGAAAGTATTCCCCGTCAGCGATCGCCGCGATTTCCTGAAGCGTTTTTTCGTCAAATTCCTGCCGAAGTCGCTGGGGCCCGACCGGGGTCTGGACGACATACTCCCCGTAGGTGCCGACGGCGATCGTGTAGACGCGAATTCCGAGGGTTTTCGCTAATTTGGCGGCTTCGACAGGGGCGAGTTTACCGGCATTGTTCACCCCGTCGGTGAGAAGGACGATGACCTTGCTTTTTGAGGGGCGTTTATCGAGCCGCTTTGCTGCTGCCGCAATCGCCGACCCAATTGCGGTGCCGTCTTCGACAAGGCCGATCTTAACCCGCCCGAGACCCTGATCGCCCTCAAGCCACGCTTTTGAAAGGGTGAGGGGGCTCGCGAGGTAGGGACGCCCCGCAAAAGCGAGAATGCCGATGCGATCATTGTCGCGACCCTTGATAAACTCACGGGTCACCTTCTTCGCTGCCTGGAGACGGTTCGCGCGGCTTCCTTCGATGCGGAAATCTTCAACCTGCATCGAGCGGGAGACGTCGATTGCGAGAATCAACTCCACGCCACTTTCGGATACCTGTTCGGTCCGATTGATCCATTGCGGGCGTGTCAGGGCAAAAGTGAGGCAAGTCAGAGAGAGGAACAGACTGCCGAGACGGAAGCCTCCACTACGTCCCTTCGCAGCTGGCCCGAGGCGTTGGAGGATCTGCAGTGAGGAGAAAGTGACCGCATTCTGATTGCCGGAACGGCTGCGTAGAAGAGCGAGGAGGGGAATTAGAAACAGAAGCGCCAGAGCCCAGGGGTGGACCAGAGTGAAAGTCGTTTCAGCAAGCAAACTCATGACGCTACGGGAGGTTCGACACCGCAAACGCGCAATCGCTCGACTCCCCTTACCATTCGATGACGGCACTGGCCCAGGTCAGACCGGCTCCAAAGGCAACGAGGAGAATCTTGTCGCCCCGTTCGATGCGCCCTTCACGATGCGCTTCGTCCAGAGCAATAGCGACAGCCGCTGCGGAGGTGTTTCCGTACTTATCGAGATTGATGAAAACGTCGTCCCGGTTCACTTCGAGACGTTCCACGATTGCATCGATGATGCGCAGGTTCGCCTGATGGGGGATGAGAAGCTTGATGTCTTTGGCAGTGAGGCCGGCGGCGGTGATGCCATCGATACTTGCCTTTTTCATCGCGTTGACCGCGTGTTTGAAAACCTCGCGTCCCTGCATCGCCAGTGTCGCCAGTTTCTCGGGCGCGTTCTCTACCGTGATGGGGCAGGCAGAGCCTCCCCCGGGGATGTTGAGCAATTCAGCCTGCGCTCCGTCAGTTCCAAGTTGAGAAGAGAGAACCCTTCCTCCGCCGTTGGTTGACGGGGTGATCACCGCTGCTCCCGCGCCGTCCCCGAAGAGCACGCAGGTGTTGCGATCAGTCCAGTCAACGAAAGCGCTGAGTTTTTCAGCCCCGATAATGAGCGCATTTCTGAATGCGCCGGCGCCGACGCTGTGGCGGGCGATCTCAAGGGCGTAAAGAAATCCGGAACAGGCGGCAGAGACATCGAAGGCGACCGCGTTGAGAGCACCGATCTTTTGCTGCACATAGCAGGCCGTCGCCGGGGTGAGCGTGTCAGGCGTGATCGTTGCGACAATGATGAGGTCGATATCTGCGCCGTCAATACCGGCTTGCTCGAGGGCTTTGAGGCCTGCTTTACTCGCGAGGTCACTGGTCTTCTCGTCATCGGCAGCGATGCGACGGGCTCGAATACCGGTGCGGGAGGCGATCCACTCGTCAGAGGTATCGACAGTCTTTTCGAGTTCCTGATTGGTCATGATCCGCTCAGGGAGATAGCTACCCGTTCCTGCGATGCGAACCGGGGTGATCGTTTGACCGGGCTGTGGAGCGGATGGTGTCATAAGCGGAGATTCAGTGCCGTTTTGAAGAGGGCACAGTTAACTGAGGAGACTGGCTGAGCGAGCCATTTCTTCCTGAATATGAGGGTTCACGTGATGTTTGACTGCTTCAGACGCGACTCGGATCGCATTCTTTACAGCAAGAGGGGAACTGGAGCCGTGTCCGATGATGCATACACCGTTCACGCCGAGCAGGGGACTACCCCCGTAGGTTTCGTAGTTGCCGCGTTCTTTCGTGGCACGAAAAGCATCCTTGGCAATGAGCGCACCCATTTGGCGGATTGGCGTCGCCATGAGGTCCTGCTTCAGCCATTTAAACATGACCTTCGCAGTGGCTTCGCAGGATTTAAGGATGACGTTCCCCACAAAACCGTCGCAGACCACGACATCGATTTCGGATTCAAAAAGGTCGTGACCTTCTACATTTCCAACAAAATTCAGTCCCGACTCCCTGAGAAGGCCGAAAACCTCACGAGTGAAGTCAGTGCCTTTGGAATCTTCTTCGCCCACCGACATAAGACCGACCACAGGATTTTTTTTCCCCTGGACGTGACGGGCGTAGACACTTCCCATGATGGCGTAGCCGAGGAGGTGCGATGGCTTTGAGTCGACATTGGCTCCTGCGTCAACGATATTGCAGGGGCCGTGTTCGTTGGGGAGAGGGGAGGCAATTCCTGCTCTTCCGACACCGGGGATGGTGCGAAGTTTGATCGTGGCCGCAGCGACAGCGGCGCCGGTATTCCCGGCACTGACGACAGCCTGGCATTCCCCCTGTTTCACGAGATCGGTCGCGATACTGATGGAAGATTTTTTCTTCTCGCGGACAGATTTGACCGCGGAATCCTCCATCGTGACGACTTGCTCAGCGTGGACGATCTCAATCTTCCCGTGAGCGTAGGAGAGGTGGCTGAGCTGCTCCTTGATCTGTGCCTCGTCGCCGACGAGGAAAAGTTTATCGAGGTCGTCGCCGAATCCTTCCAGCGCCTGCATGGCGCCTTCCATGGTCGCAGAGGGAGCGTTGTCGCCCCCCATGACATCAAGGGCAATTTTCATAGGGAAGTCAGGGCGCTATCTAGGATGAGGAGTAGGAAACATGCAACTCCGAAAACAACAAAGTCACCTCAAACGAGGTGACTTCGCAGAAAAAAGTAGTAGGAAAGGAGCGATTAAAGCTCGTCCACCGTGATGACCTGGCGACCCTTGTAGTAGCCGCAACTCGGGCAGGCGATGTGAGATGGAGCTGCACTGCCGCATTCTGAGCAGACATTGAGCTTTTGAGCACGCCAGCGCTGGCCGGAACGGCGAAGGCGCTTTTTCATTTTGGAGGTGCGACGTTTTGGGACTGCCATAGCTAAAGTTGGTTGGGGGGCGCATTTTGCCCCTGAATTGGAGAAAGTCAACGGGTGATTAGTCCTCATTCGTTAAATTCTTTCTCAAAGAACGGATTAAGACCTCAAAATGCCTGATGAAAGCAGCTTGTTCACCGAATAGTCCTTCATCATGACGGATCTGCAATCCCGATGAGTCTCACCCATGTTTTCTCAAAATGACGCATTTGCGAGGGCTGACAAAGCGGGCGAATGCGCTCACGGTCACGGTATGATCAGACTCCTCATTGTTGTCACCGCGTTGCTTTCCACCCTGTTCTGTCATTCGGCGGATCGACCAAACGTCGTCATACTGCTTGCTGATGATCTTGGCTATCAGGATATCGGTGTCTATGGAGGCCCTGTAAAAACGCCGAATCTCGATCAGCTTGCCGCGAGCGGGACCCGCTTTTCCACCTTCTATTCCGGTTGTGCTGTCTGTTCCCCGTCGCGGGCGGTTCTTTTAACGGGGCGTCATCATATTCGGACCGGGGTCTACAGCTGGATTTTTGATGAGACTCAGCAGTCGCACCTTCGTGAGCGGGAAGTCACGCTTGCTGAGATTCTTCACGACGCTGGCTATGCGACTGCTCACGTCGGGAAATGGCATCTAGGGTTGCCGTCGGCCGAAATTGATAAGCCAACGCCTGATCAACATGGATTCGACTACTGGTTCGCCACTGGAAATAATGCGGAGCCGAGCCACGAGAATCCAGTCAATTTTGTGAGGAACGGGGAATCCGTGGGGGAAATCGAGGGCTATTCCTGCCAGATTGTCGTGGATGAAGCGATCGGATGGCTCGATTCCCGTGAAGACAAGGAGGATCCGTTTTTCCTGAATGTCTGGTTTCACGAGCCTCATGCCCCCATTGCGGCTCCCGCTGAGATTGTCGAAGTGTATGGCGAGGTGCCGGACAAAAAGGGCTATCGCAAATCAGGCGCCGTTTATTCGGGAACGATTGATAACACGGACCGTGCTATCGGGCGCCTTCTCGCGAAACTTAAAGAGATCGCTCCCGCCGAAGACACTCTTATTATTTATGCGTCGGATAATGGAAGTTATCGCGAAGAACGGACCGGCGGTCTGCGTGGAAAGAAAGGGATGAATTGGGAAGGCGGCATTCGTGTTCCCGGGGTTTTCAGCTGGCCCGGTAAGATTCAGCCTGAAGTCGTTTCCGATGAGGCGGCTGGACTGGTTGACGTGCTGCCGTCAGTCTGTGGCTTGCTCGGTTTGGAAACCCCGGAAGGTGTCCATCTTGATGGTAGCGATATTTCTCCTCTTCTGATCAATAACGAGAGCGAGTTCACTCGTCATCAGCCGCTCTTTTGGCATCTCCAGAAAGCTCGTCCCATCGTTGCGATGAGAGCGGGGGACTACTCATTGGTGGCGGATCCCGATTATGAGATGTCGGAGAGCAATATGTTTGATGAAAGTTGGATCCCGGCGATTAAGCTGGGCGGCTACACCAATTTTCAATTGTTCGACCTGAAGGCGGATCCGAATCAAACCACTGACCTTTCGGAAGAGAAGCCGGAAGTCGTGGCTGAGCTGAAAAAGCAGCTGCTCGAAATCAATGCCAGTATCATGGCTGACGGAGCTGACTGGCATCTTGAGTAGCGCGATGCTGCATCAGATACAGGGCTTGCCGCAGTTGTAATTTTCCTCAAGGCATGGCTAAGTGCGCGCTCTCTTATGATGAAGCGATTCACTTTCCTGGCCCTCTCTTTGTTTTCTGCTCATGCGCTCTACGCGGACAGCGTGCCGGATGATCTTGTCCTCACTCATTTCGCAGGACCTGAACTCACTCCCAGTCCTGCTTGTCTGTGCGCCGCCGAAGACGGCAGTGTCTATGCAGGGATTGATTTGAACGGTTCGCTGGGGAAAGGAACCGGAAAAGGGCGCATCATTCGCCTCGTGGATACCAACAAGGACGGTGTTGCTGACGAGCACACCCTCTTCGCCCCGATCGACAATCCGCGAGGATTGATTGCGGTGGGGGATCAACTCTTCGTGCTTCACACGGCCTACGATGAGGCGGGTGCTTCGACCGGAATGGATCTGGTGGTGCTCACTGATGCAGACCGGGACGGCGTTGCTGACGGTCCTGCCAGAAAGCTCGTCGAACATATCTGTTCGGGAACTGCTATTAACAATCGGGGAACGGATCACTCGACTAATGGTATTCAGCTGGGCATCGATGGATGGATCTATGTTGCGGTCGGAGATTTCGGATTCGCCGATGCAATCGGAAGTGACGGCAAAAAGCTGACATTGCTCGGTGGTGGCATCGTCCGGGTGCGACCTGACGGCACTGAGATGGAACTTTACACGACCGGGATGCGGAACATCTATGATGTCGCGATTGACCCCTTCATGAACATTTTCACCCGGGGAAATACGAATGACGGAGGAGGGTGGAATGTTCGCTTCAATCATCACATTCAATCGGGTGAATACGGTTATCCAAGGCTCTTCGTGAATTTTGCAGAGGAGATTATTCCGGCTCTTGAAGATCTGGGTGGTGGCTCCGGTGTCGGTGCCCTGTTCCTGGATGAAGCGACCTGGCCTGATCATTACAACAAGCAGCCTCTCATGGCTGACTGGGGACGGAAGGCGGTCTACCTTCACCGCCTTGAGGTCGATGGAGCAACGTTTCAGCAGAAGCAGGAAGATTTCGTTTTCATCTCCCAGATTACCGATCTTGATGTGGACCCGAGCGGTCAGATGTTTCTCAGTGCCTGGGATGGTGCCGGTTTTAAAGGCGATGAGACGAAGGGGTATGTCGTTCGGGTTGTCCCGAAAGACTGGACCTTTGAGGCGGCTCCGGATTTTGCCGGGGCAGATCTCGAAGCGCTTGTTGCCCTGCTTCGAGCGCCGAGTGACAAGACTCGCCTTTACGCTCAGCAGGAATTGCTTTCGCGTGATGATTCAGCCTCGGCATTGAGTGCTTTGCAGACGCTCTCAGGTGACGAGTCGGTTCCCCTGGAATCCCGTGTTGCCGCTCTTTATACCTTTGCCCAGATAGAGAATGATCCAGCTGTTATTCTGGCGGCAGGTGAAGGTGATCTTCGTGAGTTTGCACTCCGGGCGGCGACGGATCGTCTTTCCCGGTTAGAAGGCGCCGACCTCAGTCTTGAGCCGTTTGTGAAAGCCTTGCATGAAGGTTCCCCCCGTGAAAAAGCGGCCGCAGCGATTGCTCTGGGGCGCCTTGAGAATAAAGAGGCATCTGAAGCACTCCTTGCCGTCCAGTATCAAAAGCCTGCCCGGCAGACCAAAGCCGTTGCCACTCAGCTCAACACCGTCAAGGGGGGACGCCGGATCGTCTCAAAGCTTGTCGTGGAGCCCGGGGAAAAGCTTTACCTTAATCTGGCTGAAACGAACCTCGTCGAGGAAGCCTCTCAGCTCGCCCTCATTGACGGCCGCTTTGCTCTGGCCGATGGCAGCAGTCTCAGCCTCAGTTCATTGAAGCCGGTTTCCGGGGACGTCTTTGTGAATCAGAACCCGGACGGTTCCGCTCTTTCAAAAAAGGCAACGAAGTCGGCCGACTCGGTTGTTACGATGAATGCACCGGCGACGATTGTTTATGAGGTGCCCGACAACGCGGTGAATTTTGAGACCGAGGCAATGAAGGCAGATTCCTGTCCCCGGGAAGGCTCGATCGATTTCTACGTCTCGACTGTTTCACCTGATGCTGAAGTCGACGGGGTGACTGCCACGCCTCGACACTCCACCCCGAACTCAGAGGTGATCGTTCCTCATCTCTCTGCACGCGCTCTAATTCGCATCGGGGATGTTGAGAGCGCTCTCAATGCGGTGGGTACCTCCAGCGAAGATCTGGCTCTATGGGCTTTGTCATACCTGCATTCTGATGCTGCCGTGGAAGGTTTGTTAGAGAAGCTCGATGACGCTCAAGGGGAGGCGCGTGAAAAGATTCTCACGACATTGGCCCGTCTCTATCAGGAGGAGGCCCCCTATGACGGCAGTTGGTGGTGGACGACCCGTCCTGATACCCGCGGGCCTTATTACAAACCGGTTGCTTGGGATGCTTCCGCAAAGATTGCCGCAGCCCTGAACCGGGAGCTCGAAGGAGGCGATGAAGCGAAAGCCGAATTTCTCGCGTCATTGAATGATCGCATGAGAATGGGGATTGAAGAGTTGGGAACCCTCATCGAAGAGGAGTCCCTCGAAGCAGCCCCGACCGTGGACCTTGCCAAAATTCGTTCGAAGAAAGGTGCCGTGGGATCGACCCCGATCGAGGATGTTATCTTGTCCCTCGATAAAATTAAAGGAGATGGAGCCCGGGGGGAAGCCCTCTTCACACAGCAGGGCTGTGTCGCCTGTCATGCGCTTACGAATGGAGGTGTCGCTCTCGGGCCTTATATGGGGCAGATTGGTTCGATCATGAATCGGGAGCAGATTGCCACCGCTATCCTGCGTCCGAATGACACCATCTCCCAGGGGTTCCAAACGGCTCAGGTGAAGATGAAAGATGGCTCCGTTCACCTGGGATTTGTCACCGAAAGCGACGTCGACAAAATGACCCTGCGTGACATGGCCGGACAGGTCACGACCTTGAAGACTGCTGACGTGGAGCATGAAGAGCACCTTCCCACCTCAATGATGCCTCCCGGCCTCGCGAATGCACTTTCTCTCGAAGAGTTTGCCGATCTCGTGACCTTCCTTGCTTCGAAGAAAGGTTGATTCCGCTGCCGCGGCGATGAGCCGCGCTTGCGGAATGTGATGAGCCTACTTTACCTGGAGCGTCAGTGTCGGCGCCGGAAGGTTGGGGTGTCTTGCACTGGCAAAAGCATGCACGAGACCGCCACTGCTGTTTTCGATGGTTTCCCGGACAATGACGATGGTGGCGCTGCGATTTTCATCCTGATTCAGAAAGTTGACGAGTTTTTCCCCACGGATTCCGAAGGTGCCGGATTGCAGCCCCTGAGGGATTTGAAAAGAGCCGAGAAGCGTCGCGGCCTCTTTTTGAAGGGTGGTGCCGGTATTGGTGTCGTTGGCAGGGGCATTCTCCCATTTCAGCGTGTTGTGGGTCCAGTTATCAAGGTTGTCAGCAGTGAGCCCGAAAACGTTAAACCTCGAATCGTCCACGTGGGAGGCGAGTCCCCAGCCGGTTGGCGTAAAGCGCAGGTTCAGCTCGGCGCTCTTAATCGCTCCGCTTTCGATCGGTCCAAGATTGAACTTCAGGTAGGATTTCCGGTGTGGCCCCTTCCGGTCCTGACTGTGTTTTAAGAGTAACAATTCATCGGACACATGATTGTTGGGCTCTCCTCCCCAAACGTATCCGTCATCGCCTCCCGGATCAGCCGTGGTGATTTCCACCCAGTTGCCCTTGCGGTGGCGGGGCAGTGAGGAGGGCGCCCAGGTCGCTTCCTCGAGGCCTTCGCTGGCATCGCCAAGTTCCTGCCCTGCGACAAAGTTACGCTGCCCGCGATGAAGTTCGATGCTCTCACCTGTCGCCGGAAGTTCAACTTCGACGAGGCCGTCAAAAACCTGTGTCTGTGTTCCGCCGGTGGACGGGTTTACGTTGACGGCGAACCGGGTGCCATGGTCGATGACATTTGCGGTTGGGGTTTTGATCATGAACCCTTCAGCACCTTCGCTCACTTCGGCGACTGCGGTACCCCGGGTGAGCACGCAATTCATGGCGTCGACGAGTTCCAGTTCCGCCGGCGCTTCCAACACCACTTCGGCACCGGAGTCGAACTGAATCGTGGCAAGACCACGGACAAGTTTCAGCGTGCCGGCACCAAGGCGGGCGCCGTTCATCGTGGGGAGGGGACCGCTTTCCCAGCGGGCGGCAGCGGTTCGTGTCATCGTCGCGAAGTCTTCCGACTTCGGCTGCGGTTTCACCAGCGCGAGAGCGAGCAGGGAAATCACCGCGGCAGCCGCAAGTGTCTGCCACATGGTTGGAAGGCGTCGCGGGCGATAATCAGAAAGTTCTTCGATCTCGTCTGCGGCCGAAGAAATCTGCTCCCAATGCAGGGCGGCGTGGTCGTGGGTGAAATCGACGAAGCAGCGACGCGCCTCTTCATTGCTTTCGAGAATGGATTCCAGCCTCGCCGCCTCCTCCGCTGAGAGTGACTGTTCGAGGTAGGAATTTGCTAATTCGAGCAGTTCGTCACGGTCCGTTTCGTTCATGATAAAAAGTCAGGCACTGGCACTTTGGATTTTCTTTTCCACGCACTGGTAGAGGTTCTTACGCAATCGGCTGAGAAGGCGATACACAGCTCCCTCGGTTCGTTCAGTTCGGTGTGAAATCCGTTCAATAGAAGATTCATCCCGATAACGCATCTGAAGAATCTCGCGATGCTCTTCGCTGAGCTTCGTGACACACTGAACAAGGGCCTCCTCGCGTTTCTCCCACCGTTGCTCTCGAATCGCCGATTCAGATTCTTCGCTCAGCATTTCGAGCATCCGATCGCTGAGGGTCTCGGCGTGGTCCCGTTTGGAGCGTCGGCGATAGGCGAGGATTTGATAAAAGAGAATCTTCCTTGCCCAGGCTGCAAAATTGGTTCCCAGCTCGAAGTTCTCGAACTGTCTCCACATCACGATTTTGCCTTCCTGCAGTATATCCTGTGAATCCTGGGGGCAGGCAATGAGGCCGGTCACGTAGATGCCGAGCTTTCTTTCGTGCTCACTGAGAAGCCGGAGAAAGGCTTCGGTGCGTTCATTGTCATTGGAATCAGCCATGAGGGTTCACCTGAATAAGGCAGAATTTCAGGTGATTGGACACCTCTTTCGTTCAGGGGGGATGCGTAGAGTATGGCTCTATTGCGTACTAACCTGATTGTCCAATCTCGCTCACGTTGACCTTATTCAGGTAGAATGTCCGCTTTCCCCCGCATCGCAGCTACATCGTTTGTGAGCTGCAGTCTCCTTCTCTCCGCCGCCGCGACAGAGGACTTTGCTTTCTTTGAGAAGGAGGTTCGTCCCGTGCTTGTCTCACATTGCTACGAGTGTCATTCGGAAGAGGCGGGAAAGCAAAAAGGCGGGCTTTGGCTGGACCGTCGCGAAGGTTGGGAGCAGGGAGGTGACTCCGGTCCTTCCGTGATTCCGGGTGATGTCGAGGGCAGTCTTCTGATCGAAACAGTTCGCTACCTCGAGCCCTCTCTACAGATGCCTCCCAAGACCCGTCTCTCGAAGGAGGAAATTGAGGTTCTCGAAAAATGGATCGCGATAGGGGCCCCGGACCCCCGTGATAGCCGACTTGCCGGAGCTCTCAGAAAAGAGGCGATTGATTATGATGCGGCACGCAGGGAGTGGGCTTACCGCCCCCTTGAACCCGTTGAGGTGCCTGCTTCAGGTGACTCGCACTGGGCTCGCACCGCGGTGGACAGTTTCATTGAGGCCGGACTTGACTCGATGGGGTTGCGGCCGGCACCCGATGCCCCGAAAACTTCGCTGCTCCGGCGACTGCATTTCGATCTGACCGGGTTGCCTCCGACGCGCCGGGAAGTGGAACAGTTCCGGAAAGATCAATCACCTGAGGCTTTTGTAGCGATCGTCGATGAGCTGCTCTCGCGTCCTGCCTTCGGTGAGAAGTGGGGGCGTCACTGGCTCGATGTGGCCCGCTATGCTGATTCAAACGGAGGAGACCGGAATTACACCTTCTACCAGGCATGGCGGTACCGGAACTGGGTCATTGATGCGATCAATCATGACGAATCCTATTACGATTTCGTGAAGGCTCAGCTCGCCGGTGATCTGTTACCTGCCGATAGTAACGAAGAGAAAGCGCGGGGGCTCATTGCCTCTACGTTCCTCACCCTCGGTCCGAAGATGCTGACGGAGCGTGACAAAGAGAAGCTCCGGCTCGATACCGCCGATGAGCAACTCGACACTGTTGGACGCGCTTTCCTCGGGCTCACGATCGGATGTGCCCGCTGTCATGATCATAAATTTGACCCGGTTTCTCAGGAGGACTACTACGCCATGGCGGGAATCTTCCGCTCCACCGGGGTCGTGACGGGAACGCGAAACGGGTGCGTTAATGTCGCAAGCTGGATCGAACGCCCTCTCCCGGTGGGCGGAGAGATTGAAGCGGAAACGACCCGGAAAATCGAGCGCCTTGAGCTGGCGATGCGCCTCACCGTTGAGAAGCAGTTTGAGAATAAAACAGGTGGCGGCACGAAAGAAAACGAACTGCCGTTTTCCGGGGTGATTTACGATGACACGGATGCTGAACGGATAGGGGAATGGACCGAAAGTAAATTTTCCCCAAATCGTTTTGGTCCCGGATACATTCACGACGATAAAAAGGGGAAGGGGACTAACAAAGCCATTTTCAGGGGGAATCTGCCTGTGTCCGGTGAATATGAGGTCAGGGTTGCCTACAATGCTCAGGCCAACCGGTCCGGGAAAGTTGCGGTTTCGATTGTTGCCCGTGACGGGCAGTATGAGTTGATTCTGAATGAAACGATGGCCCCGTCGGTGGGAGGGCTTTTTGAACCGGTCGGTCGATATTATTTTGAGAAAGGCGGCGATTGCGAAGTGACGATTGCGTCTCTTGGCGGTGATCAAGGATACCTTATCGTGGATGCGGTTCAGTTCATTGCCGTTCCTGACATTGATCGTGAAGCCGAAGCGCTTGCTGCGGTCGCGGCGGAGGAGGGCGGGGCCCTGGATCCTCTTTTCCGCATGAGTGAGAAAGAATTGAAAAGAGAGCTCAGTTCTTTGATCAAGGGACTGAAAGACAGACCGGTCGCGATGGCTCCCCGGGACGATGAAGCTTCCGGTGACATACATCTCCGTGTCCGCGGGGAAGTGTCACAGCTGGGCCCGGAAATTCCCCGGAATTTTCTCAAAGTTCTACACGCCGCCGCCCCGCCGGTGTTGGAAGAAGGTGAAAGTGGTCGTCTTCAACTCGCGGAATGGATCGTGAGTGAGGACAATGCCCTTTTGGACCGGGTAATGGTGAATCGCATTTGGCATCACCTCTTCGGGCGGGGCATTGTCGAGAGCGTTGACAATTTCGGTCGCCTTGGATCCGGCCCCAGTCATCCGGAGTTGCTCGATTATCTGGCTGCTTCATTTCGTGAGAGCGGGGGATCAATCAAGAGACTCGTGCGGGAGTTAGTCTTAAGCCGCTGCTATCAGCTTTCCAGTGATTGCGAAGCGGGGCGGCTCGCCGATCCGGCGAACAAGTGGTTCGGACGCCAGAATCACCGGCGGCTCACCGCTGAGGAAATCCGGGATGGTGTTTTGTATTTGTCAGGCCGACTTGACGCCGACCCGGGGCATGACACCGCAAATCAATTCGGTGACGACCTCGACAAGCCGATCTCTTTTGCCAAAGAAAGGAAACGGACGGTCTACCTTCCTGTCGCGCGGAACAATCCCATTCCGGAACTCGCCGTGTTTGACGCAGCGAATCCGGATATGGTTTCAGGAAAACGAGCGCAAACGACAGTGCCGACACAGGCCCTTTATCTTCTTAACAGCGAGTTCATGCATAAGCATGCCGCCGTCCTTGCGAAGCTTGCCATGGAGGAGTCCACTGTGGTGGGGGACGAGATCGATTGGCTCTATCAAACCCTCTTAAGTCGGGCACCTGACCCTCTTGAGTCTCAGGCCGCTCTCGGACTCGTTTCCGAGTTGAGTTCGGGATCAGAAGATGATGCTGCGGTTGAGGCCGCTCTCGGGCATCTCGCCCACCTCATGCTGGCGTCGACCGAATACCTTTACCTCGATTGAGATGAACCCATTGAACAACCTCCATCAGTCCGTTGAAGCCTTGCCTCTGACGCGGCGTCACCTTCTGAAATCGACTGCCTGTGGTTTTGGTTCAATGGCTTTGTCAGGGTTAGCGAATGCAGAGGGGAACCTATCGTTTCACCATCCGCCGAGAGCGAAGCGGGTCATTTTTCTTTTCATGCACGGCGGTCCGTCGCATGTGGATACTTTTGATTACAAGCCTGAGTTGCAGAAGAGGGACGGGCAGCAACTCCCGTTTTCCCCGGCGAAGAATCTGGACCCGTCAGCAACGAAGCAGGCGAAGCTGATGGGTTCGCCCTGGGAGTTTAAACAGCACGGGCAATCCGGTCTCCGGGTGAGCGAATTGTTTCCTGAAGTCGCAAAGATGTCAGATGATCTTTGTGTGATCCGCTCGATGCAGAGCAAGGGCCAGTCTCACGGGCAGGCCGTGTGCATGCTGCACACCGGGTCGGATAATTTCGTGAGACCTTCGGTGGGGTCCTGGGTGAGCTACGGACTCGGGACCGAGAATCATGATCTCCCCGGGTTTGTCAGTATCAGTCCCCCGGCGACTCATGGCGGCCCCCGAAACTACGGCCCGGCTTTTCTACCCGCGGTGCATCAGGCGACGACGATCGGTAGCAATGGGAAGCTGGAAGAAGGGGCGAACTTTGATTTTCTTTCCCCCGTATCAGCGAGAGAGGTTCAGGCGAAGAAGTTGGAATTTCTTCAGCAAATGAATCGTCGACACTTTGAGAAAACGCAGTTCGCCCCGGTTGAGGGAATGATTCAGTCGATGGAAATGGCCTATCGAATGCAAACATCTGCTCCCGATGTGATTGATACGGCAAATGAGCCTGATCATATCAAAGAACTCTACGGTATTGGCACGGAGGCCACGGATACGTTTGGTCGACAGTGTTTATTGGCGAGGCGTTTTGCTGAGTCGGGCGTTCGTTATCTCCAGGTATCTACCCCCAATGTGTGGGATCAGCATGGTAATCTGGTGAAAGGGCATGAAAGAAATTCACGGGCCGTCGATAAACCTGTTGCAGGTCTGCTAGCTGATCTGAAGCAGCGGGGAATGCTTGAAGATACCCTCGTCGTCTGGGGAGGGGAGTTCGGTCGGACACCGATTGTGCAGGGTTCCAATGGTCGTGACCACAACCCGCAGGGCTTTACGATGTGGATGGCCGGCGGAGGGGTCAAAGGAGGCTACGCACACGGAGAGACTGATGAATTCGGGTACTACGCGGTAAAGGATAAGGTCCACATGCATGATCTCCATGCCACGATTTTGCATCTCATGGGGATGAATCACGAGCGCCTCACCTATCGTTATGCCGGTCGCGATTTTCGCCTCACCGATGTCTACGGTGAGGTCGTGAAAGGGCTTTTTGCCTAGCTTGTGTTTTCAACCTCCCAGTCGGCATTTGTAGTCCTCGTAGTCGAAGCGGCGAATCGTCTCGATGTCGCCGTCTTCCTGAAGGATCGAAATGTCCGGCAGGCGGACTCCGTTGAAGGTCGTGTTTTTGACCATGGTGTAGTGTGACATGTCGTGAAAGACAATCTGATCACCGACTTGAAGCGGTGCGTCAAAGCTGTAATCGCCGATAACGTCCCCGGAAAGGCAAGTGGGAGCTCCGAGGCGGTAGGTGAAGGGCTTTTCCCCGGGGATGCCTGCATTTTCGACGTCAGCCCGGTAGGGCATCTCCAGCACGTCCGGCATGTGTGCGGTCGCCGACACATCGAGTACTGCGACATCCATTCCGTTTCTCACGAGATCGATGACGTGACCGACGAGGACGCCGGTCCCGGTGGAGATGGCTTCACCCGGCTCCAGGTAAATTTGAAGGTGCGGGTAGCGGATTTGAATCTCTTTGATAACGCGGATGAGGTGGTCGACGTCATAATCAATTGAGGTGATAAGATGTCCTCCTCCCATGTTGAGCCACTTCATGTGCTTGAGTTGCGCATCGAATTTGGCGACAACATGCTTCAGGGTTCGCTCGAGCGCATCTGAGCCCTGTTCGCAAAGGGTGTGAAAATGGAGTCCTTCGATGCCGACCAGATCATCGTCGTTAAGGGCTTCGGCAAGGACGCCGAAGCGGGAGCCGGGTGCGCAGGGATTGTAAATCTCGGCGACAGACTCAGCGTATTCCGGATTGATGCGAAGACCGGGAGAGACGGGACGTTCGGAAGCCAGCACTTCCTCCCGGTAGCGTTTCCATTGACTGAGTGAATTGAAAATGAGGTGGTCTGAGATTTTGAGCAAACCGGAGATTTCAACTGGAGTGTAGGCCGGTGAGAAAACGTGAACTTCTCCGCCGAATTCCTCCGCACCGAGTCGGGCTTCGTGGAGACCGCTGGCAGCAGTGCCGGCGAGATAGTTTCGAAGCGTGGGGTAAAGGTTGAAACAGGCAAAGGCTTTCTGAGCGAGAAGAATCCTCGCGCCGGTCTTGTCCTGGACACGTTTCAGGATCAACCCGTTGCGATGAAACGCGGCGTGGTCCATGAGATAGGTGGGGGCTTCGAGATGAGCACTTTTGGCGGCGGCGGCGAGACGGGTAAAGGTCTCTGCAGGCGATAGCGCGTCACTGCCCGGGGCGACAATGGGGAGAAGAGGTGCTTGCGCGTTGGAATTGGATTGAACCGGGTTCATGGTAGTAGAGTCGAAAAAGTGGGAAGGAAAAAAATGGAGTGAGAAAGCCCCGTGAAGTGGTCTGATGACCACGATGGGACCACCTGTCCGAACTCCCGGACAGGGGACGGGACTCGTGTGGCTTTCGACGAAAGCCGGGAAAGAGGGCGAGTCGGGCGCGGCGCAACCGGGAAAGCCGGATGCGCCTACGGTTCTAACGATTGATTCGCTTCAAGGACATGCCAGGGAAGTCCCCAGGCATTGAGATCGTCCATGAAGGAATCGGGGTCCAGCTGCTCAAGATTCCATACTCCGGGTCGCAGCCAGGCCCCGGACATGAGTTGACGTGCTCCGATCATGGCGGGAACTCCGGCGGTATAACTAATCGCCTGGCTCTTCACCTCCTCGTAGCAAGTTTGATGATCACAAATGTTGTAGATGAAACGGGTCCCTGTCTCTCCCGTCTCTTTGAGCCGTCCCGTGATCAGGCAGCCAATACAGGTTTTCCCCTTCGTGAGCGGACCGAGGGAGGCGGGGTCAGGCAATACCTTCTGGAGGAACTGCAGTGGGATGATTTCTTTGCCATCGATCTCAATCGGCTCGATGGAGGTCATGCCTACATTTTCCAGCACTTTGAGGTGCGTGATGTAATTCTCGGAGAACGTCATCCAGAAACGAATTCGTTTCAGGTCGGGGAGATTCTGCGCGAGGCTTTCCAGCTCCTCATGATAAAGCAGGTAGATGCTTCTGGTTCCGATGTCGGGATCGGGAAATGAGAAATCCTGTTTCACGGAAAGAGCGGGGATTTCTTTCCATTCACCTTCTTCCCAATAGCGGCCATTGGCGGTGATCTCACGGATGTTAATTTCCGGATTGAAATTTGTCGCGAAGGGGAGGCCGTGGTCCCCGGCATTGGCATCAATAATGTCGACGGTCTCGATTTCGTCGAACAAATGTTTGAGTGCGTAAGCGCAGTAAACATTGGTGACGCCCGGATCGAATCCTGAGCCCAGCAGTGCAGTCAGGCCGGCTTCTTTGAAGCGGTCCTGATAGTCCCACTGCCATTTGTATTCGAAGTGGGGATTCTCCGGAGGCTCGTAGTTTGCCGTGTCAAGATAGTGGACGCCCGCTTCGAGACAGGCATCCATGAGGGTCAGATCCTGATAGGGGAGCGCGATATTGAGCAAGAGCTTCGGCTTCAGCTCCTTGAGGAAGGTTGCCGTTGCCGCAACATCGTCAGCGTCGATCACGGCTGTTTTTACTTCAACGCCGGTTGAATTCCTGATGTCCGCGGCAATGGCCTCGCACTTTTCGAGCGTACGGCTGACCAGCCAGATCTCGCCGAAAGTTTCGGCGTCCTGTGCGCATTTGTGGGCGACCACGTTGCCGACTCCTCCGGCACCGACGATGACTGTCTTGGTCATGAATAGGGCAAGCAGGAAATTCCCTTTTTGTTTCAGAAAGTCAAAAGAATTTCGAAGGCGACAGGATCAATTTTCGGCCGTGATCAGGGATGCCCTTATCCTGCAAAACAATGGAATTTCGTGATCATCCATGCGCAAGGGCAGAGTAAGTCGAGTCACGGCATAGGCAGCTGCTCAGCCGATCGGAGCAATATAGTAGCGGCTCGAGATCCCCTCGATATCGTGAAAATAGTAAAAGCTATCAGGGTCAGTCTTTTGTATCGCTGTGATCATCAGGGGAAGTTCTTCGTGAGTGATAATAGTTCGCACGATATGAAAAGGCTCACGGCTGTGGCCACCGGTCCCTTCATGGAGAGTATAGGTTCGGTGGGCGGAGGTCGAGGTAATGGTCTGACCCACTGCTTCATGGAGGCGCGTCACCACAACCAGCATCGTAATCTTGAATTTCCTATAAAGGTTGTTCAGTGTCTCGGCTGACACGAAAATGTAAATGCATGTGTACATGAGCGTGTTGACGACTGGCTCGAAATCGCCGTTTTTGAAGTAATCCAGGGCGAGACCGAAAGCGGTCGAGATGATTGAGGCAAAGATCGCGATGGACCCTACCGGCTTCAGATACTTGATGGCGAAGTAGGCTCCCAAAATATCTTCATCACCGGTCGATCCTCGGTTCTTGAATGCCATTGCTTTGGCGACTCCGGCAAGGATGCCGCCGAAGAGCACAAGAATGATTCGTTCATTCTGCGGTTCAGGCTGGGCGAATCTCAGTTCAGGAAGGAGAACAAGCGCGCTGACAACGGTGGCGACTACCATGAGTGAGCGCAACGCAAACACCTTGCTGACACACATGAACGCGAAGGTCAGGAGGATGGTCTGGAAGACTACGTAGAGCGCAATGAAAAGCCCGTAACTCTCAAAATAGTAGGAAAGTGCTGTCGCGATACCTTCTGTTCCTGTTAGGATAACTTTTGACGGCAAGACGAAGTATTTTAGGGCAATCGCGTAGAGGAGGCCGGATAACAGGATCAGACAGTAATCTTTCAAAGACTTCAGCATTTTGGTGGTTCTTTTGGCGGCAATCATTTTCCTGCAGGCTGCTTGAGCAGCGGGTCATCGTGAGGGGTATCCGGATGAGTGCGGTGAAAGTAGCCGAGTTAAATTTCGCTGGCAACTGAAGGTGTGGTGAAGTTCGCTCGCGGTGCCTCACAACGGTGCTTCATCAATGGATCGCTCTAAGATGTTCCTGAGCGTTCGCGGTGTTTTCCGTCCATCCGAATGTCTTCCGCTTTCGATCGAAGACATAGAAAGAGAAGGAGTAGAGCCATGGTTCCAGCGGACAGCCCCCGCTGTGTCAGCTCCTTAGCTTCAATCTCTTTGGCGAGTGAGAAGAACAGGAAGAACGTCAGCCAGCCCAGCACCATGGCAAGGCGGTGACGGTCACCAAATGAGGAACCGTTCGTGAGAATAGCGAGGATGGCGAATTCAAGAGTGATGACGGCAAACATCGTTCCGAGAAGCAGGGGGAGGGGCGGAGGGGCATCGCTGCCGGGAATGGCGCTGCCGGCGATCATGATCAGCGCCATGGCTATGGTGCAAACCAGCCAAAGCCAGAAGGGGTGAAAAACCTTCCGGTATTCTGACCGGAATATTCGTGTGGGTAACCTCAGTCCAAGGGCGAGGAAGAATCCGGTCAAAAGGAGGGCTGAAAGAATTACCGGAAGGGGGGGCAGGTAGTTGGCAAAACGGCCCAGGACAAAAGGCCACACCAGCATCACAATACAGCACCCCCATAGCATCGGTCTGCTGATCCATGATTCACGACGATACTTCGGGAAAAGCATTTCAGTGAGGAAAACCGGGGTCACAATTGCGAGGAGGGCATGAAAATGAGTGATTCCGATGGTATTCGCCCAGTTCCACCCGAGCACTCGTTGGTAAGCCACCTCTTGCGGTGCGAGGATGCCGGGATCAGGATTCACGAAAACGCGGGTGATGATGCCCTCGAAAAAGATCCCGAAAGCTAATCCGAACATGAGAAGGCCTGGCCAGCCCTTGTGGTGTCGCACCATGAGTTCACGGGCAATCAGCGCACCGCATCCGTAGGGAGGCAGGGTGATGAGAAGCCGGGATGGTTCCAGAAACTGCCCTGCCGTGAGAAACCCTGAAATGACTTCTCCAACCCACGGGGAGAGAAAAAACAGAGTCGCCGCAGGCAGCAGGGTAGCCACTTTCATTCCCTATCTTCTACTCGATTTACCTCTGAAGAGACAAGCGGCAAAGACGGGAACCTTTAGATTCGAGCGGCATCAATCAGATGGTCGGGAATTTTGAAAATCTGAGCGGAAAGCCCGGTCAGACAGCTCCATACGCGAGCATTGCCTCAGCCACTTTTTTAAAGCCTCCGATGTTGGATCCGTCGATGTAGTCGACGCGACCGTTTTCGGTGGTTCCTTCTTCGACGCAGCGTCGGTGAATATTTTTCATGATATCCCTGAGTCGTTGATCGACTTCTTCGGGTGACCATGAGATGCGCATTGCGTTTTGGCTTTGTTCCAGTCCGCTGACGGCGACACCGCCGGCATTGGATGCTTTACCGGGAGCATGCAGGACTCCGTGTTCGCGAAAGGTCGAGATGGCTTGAAAAGTCGTCGGCATATTGGCTCCTTCGCAGACGGCGATGACTCCGTTTTTAACGAGCGTTTTTGCCCCGGCTTCTTCGAGTTCATTTTGTGTTGCGCAGGGCATTGCAATATCGCAGGCGATACTCCAGGGGCGTTCTCCCTTGTGATATTCGATACCGCTTCCCTTAAATTCCGAGAGCCGTCCGCGTTGTTTTTCTTTGAGCGTGCGGATCTCCTCCCACTGCTCTTCGGTGAGCCCGTCTTTAATGTGGATGAAGCCTTTGGAATCGCTCAGGGTGACGACCTTTGCGCCTTTGTGAATCAGTTTCTGTGCAGCGTAGAGGGCGACGTTGCCGCTGCCGCTCACGGCGACTTTCTTGCCTTCAATCGATTCGTTGTGCTGTTGGAGCATGCTCTCGCAGAAGTAGACGCAGCCCCATCCGGTTGCTTCCTTTCTGACGGCGCTGCCGCCAAAGGAGAGGCCTTTTCCGGTGAGGACGCCGCTCCATCGATTCTCAAGGCGCATGTATTGTCCGAAGAGGTAGCTGATTTCCCGCCCACCCACGCCGATGTCTCCTGCAGGAACGTCAATGTCTTCCCCGATATGGCGGTGAAGTTCGATCATCATTGACTGACAAAATCGCATCACTTCATTTTGACTCTTGTCTTTTGGATTAAAGTTAGAGCCCCCTTTGGCGCCGCCCATGGGGAGACCGGTGAGGCTGTTTTTGAAGATCTGTTCAAAGCCGAGGAATTTGAGGACGCTTTGAGTCACGGAGGGGTGAAACCTCAGGCCGCCTTTGTAAGGGCCGAGGGAATTGTTGAACTGAACCCGCCAGGCGCGGTTTGCGCGGATCTCGCCCTCGTCAGTCATCCAGGTGACGCGGAAAGTGATGATGCGGTCAGGTTCCGTGACCCGTTCGAGAATTTGTGCTTTGCGAAATTCATCATGCTGCAGGTACCAGGGCATCACCGAGAGGGCGACCTCGTGGACGGCTTGTTGAAATTCTGTCTCGTGCGGATTCCGCTTTTTGAGACCTTGCATGAATTGATCGAATTCTTTTTGCTCTGCGCTGGTCATGATAGGGGATAATTCGGATCAGTGTGTCCTATTGAGATAGGCAGTGACAAGTCGGTTACGGTGACGGAAAGCACTTTTTCCGAATGGGCGTTGATTAATCGACGTCTTTGGTGGCAAAGACTTTCACGTCAACTCCGGGGGAGAAAGCAGCATGGGTTGGCGGTTTCCCATTGAGATCGAATCCGGCTTGTCGGGGAGCGTCTGAGGAGAATGAGTTCACGACTGCTGTGTGTACGGGATAGGGCCTGTGGTGAACCTGGCCGGAGAGGAGGCGGTTCCGTTTGGGATCGTGGGCGAAAAGAAGATAGCGTTCGAGGAGAAAGTAATCCAGCGAACCGGGCTCAGGTCCTGCGAGAGCCTTTCCGCCCCGGTAGGAGAAGGTGGAGGGTTCGCCGGGGCGGCTGAGGCGTTCGCAGCGGTATCCAATGAGTCCGTTCTTCTGATGTGCTGACATTTTCGCACGGTGGTAGGGAAGGTGGAAGAAGCGTCGTGCGATGGCGACGGCGAGGCTCCGGTTTGCGTCGAGGGAGTAAAACCAGACGCCGGGATTGCCGTGCCGATCGTGGACATAAGTCCTGACATTCATCTCCAGGAAATGGGAAACCCCCGGAAGGGCGGGCGCGAAGCGCGGCCGGATATCGCGCATATAGAAAGGGACGAGGCCTAGATAGGCCTTCCCCCCGTGCAGGTCTACGGTGAGTCCGGCAGGGAGGGTTTGCTGGATTTGATCAGGTGAGACCTCCCAATGTAAAAAGAGGAGGTTCGTCCATCGTTGAGACATCACCGCGGGATCTCCCGGTCGATCACTGACGCGTTGCCGGTCGTCGAGGGTCGGAAGCCGCATCATGGAGAGGGGTCAGTAAAGCTGTCCTTTGCGATAGGCTGCCGGCGAGATCCCGCGATGCTGTTTCAGCATGCGACTGAAGTAGTAGCGGTTTGGAAAGCCGCAGTTTTCTGCCACTTGCTCGATTGACTGTTCGGAATGCCGGAGAAGGTGGCAGGCCCGGTCAAGGCGGTAGTTTAAAAGAACGCTCATGGGAGCCATGCGCACCTGGGACCTGAAAAGGTGATTCAGGTTGCGAACGCTGACTCCAGCCGAGCGGGCGGCATCGTCAGCGCTGATTTTCCGGGCGAGATTTGACTGGAGAAACTCCATTGCCTTCTCGACTCGAGTGTCGAGCTTCTGGTCGGTCCAGGCCGCGTTGGGCAGCTTTGTAAGTGCATGAATAACGAGGCTGGCGGATTCCCAGTTATAAGGTTCGCCCTTGGCGGTAGCGAGGGTGTCGATGAACCCTTCCGAGATTTCGTCAACTGCCTGAGAATATATCCCGGGAACGGAAAGAAGATCAGATCGTCCGAGAATGAAGTGCACATACCACTTCGAAAAGGGCTCAGGGTTGTTTGAGCTGAAGGAGGTGCGGGGCGGAATGAGATAGATATTTCCCGGAATGAGCTCTGTTTCGATGCCCTGACACTCTACGATGGCGCGACCTTCCACGGGGCAGTAGAGGCGCCAGTAAGGGTCAAAGAGGCTCTTTAAGTTCCAACGCTGAAGTCGAATCTTACGGGTCGCCAGTATTTCGAGAGACATGCCCGGAAGCATGACCTCGCGTTCCCCTTCGACCTCGTGGGGGGAGCCTTCAGGAACCAGGCTGAAAAAGGAATCTTTGTTTGTGCTCATTTCCGCAATTGGCTGAAAATGACACAGTGCCTATTTTTGTCGAGTCCTCATTTGCGGGCATTTCCATGCATCCAAGTGATTTAAGTGGTACAACTGAATTGTCTCTTAGCGCTGTGGGTCACCTCCGAAAATAAATCGTCCGAGTCCGCGAATCGCTTTCCCGAGTCCACTTTCTTCTTCGGGCGGACGCATCCCCGGTGGGAGTTGAGCAGGCATTTCCCCGGGGATGGGAAAGGCTTGAGGAAGTCCCCGATTGTTTGAGAAGATGCCCCCACCGTGGCCCCGGCAGGCACTTCGAGGGCGCATTTCTGCGGGAAGAAGCATCTGGTAGGGGTTCCGGGTGCGATTGCTCTGGAGCAATCCGCATTCGCGGCAGAGGGTGGTTTGCGTGCTTCCGGCAGGGGCGGGGATACCCTCGGAGGGGTGGTCTTTTTCGGCTGCCTTCATCACCTCCGTCCAGATCGGAAGAGCGAGGGTGCTTCCGTATCCCCGGTCCATGATTTTCTTCGGTTGATCGAGGCCGACCCAGACTCCTGTGGTGATTTTATCGGAGTAGCCGACAAACCAGGCATCGCGGTAGTCGTTGGTCGTTCCGGTTTTTCCATAGGCGGGTGCGGTGTATCCGGCGGTTCGGGCACTGCGGCCCGTTCCTTCATCCATCACTTTGGACAGGATATCGGAAGTGACCCAGGCGACTGACTCCGGAAAGATGGAGGCTCCTTTGACTTCATTTTGAAAGAGAACGCGTCCGTCGCGATGCTCGATGCGTTCGATGAGGTAGGGGGTGTAGTTCACTCCCTTCGCTCCGAAGGTAGACATCGCACTGGTCATGGTGAAGGGCGTTGTGTCGAACGCTCCGAGGAAGATCACGGGGGAGTCCGGGATCTCCCCGAATTTCAGGGTCTGCGCGAGGCTTCGAACATTGTTTATCCCGGCGATTTGCCCGACGCGAACGGACATGGTGTTGCGGGAACGGATCAGACCAATCGCGGCGGGTTGCAGGCCGGTGAAGGTGCCGTCGCTGTTCTTTGGAGACCAGACAGGGCCACCGTTGTGCTGGAGACGAATGGCGTCGTCACTCACATAAACGCCCGGAAGCATTCCGCCGCGGTCCATCGCCACTGCGTAGACAAAAGGTTTAAAAGTGGAGCCGGCCTGGCGCTTTGCCTGGTAGGCCCGGTTAAACGAACTGTCTCCGAAGTTACGTCCTCCAACGAGGGCAAGCGTTGCGCCGGAGGAATTGTCGAGGGTGACGACTGATCCCTGAAGGTATTTTGTCGATTCACCTTTTTTATGTTGAGAGCGTTTCGGGTGCCGGTAGTCGGATCGGTTTTCGATCGAGGTAAGGTGACTGTCGAGCGACTTTTCGGCAGCGGCCTGTAGATTTGAATCAAGGGTAGTGTAAACGCGGAGGCCTCCGTATTTTACCTCTTCTTCGCTGTCTAGATATCGACTGAGGAGGTCAAAGACGGTTTGTAAAATGTAGCTTCCTGTCGCGTAGCGCTTATCGGGTGGTCGCAGGACGATCTCCTCCGACCTCGCTGCGATTGATTGTTCTTCAGTGAGGGTTCCTTCGGCGACCATGCGGGCAATCACTTCGTCGCGGGTGTCCTTTGCGCTTTCGATGCTGCGGAAGGGGTTGAGCAGGCTCGGGCCGCGAATGATGCCGGCGAGCATGGCGCCTTCACCGGCGTTGAGCTCAGAGGCCGGTTTCATGAAAAATCCCTGGGAAGCCCTTTCGATGCCATAGAGACCGGAACCAAAATAGATGCGGTTCATGTAGAAGCCGAGGATTTCCTCCTTGTCGAAATTTCGTTCGATTCGTTTCGCGAGAGCAACCTCAAGCAGCTTTCGATTCAATGTTTTCTCCCGCATTTCGAACGCGTTTCGTGCCAGCTGCATCGTGAGGGTCGAAGCGCCCTGCTCCATTCCCCCGGATTTTATGTTCTTGATGGCGGCACGAACGACACCTCGATAGTCGACTCCGCCGTGTTCGTAGAAGCGGCTGTCTTCGCGAGCAAGGAGCGCTTTAATGAAATGATCGGAAACTTCCGAAGCAGGAACGACGAGACGGTTTTCCCCGTGTCCGGAGACGTGCCCGAGGACTTTGTTCTCCCGGTCATAGACGAGAGTGCGTTCGGGGACTTCGTCCAGTTTGTCGAGGTCAAAGGTCAGGGCTTTGCCGCCGTAGTAAGCGGTGCCTCCCAGATAGGTGAGTCCGGAAACGCCGACTATGATGATACAGAGAATGAGGAATCCACGGAGGCAGCCGCCTTTTTTGCCCGGGGATCTTCCGGAGCCTTGACTATCCTGAAAAAGGCCGGCAAATGGTCCGGGGGGATCTGTGGGATGTTGGGACGGGGATTTCCTGCTCATGATCGTGGGGGAGTTTAAGATACCTTAAGTAGTCGATACGGTCCAACGCGGACTGATTGAAGGAAAGCAGGAGCTTGTTTTGTCGATTTTGGCATGACGGCATGCCGTTCGTCATTTCTGGAGGGACAGGTTCCACTCAGTCCGCGTGGGAAGGGGAGCAGGGGCATGGCGGTCGAGGTGGAACTCGACCCTCCAGGAGTGTGGTTGGATGTCGATTGTTGAGAATCCTCTTTTGAATTTAGCTTCCCGATGCTTCGTGGTTCCGATAAACTACGTCAGCCATGAAAGAACTCTTTCGCGAGCCTGAATTCACGATGATCGGGCATTACCAGTCACTTCTCGAATCTCAGGGGATTAAGACACACATTCGCAATGAAACGATCGCTCTCATGGGGGTAGCCGAAATTCCGATCCCGGACACGTTTCCAGCTCTTTGCGTGGTGAATAATGAAGACTATGACCGCGCCTGGAAGCTCATTTATGAGCACCGGACGAAGAATGATGCACTCGTCGAGTTTGACCTCAAGTGTCCGAAATGTGGTGAGGTCAGTCCCGGGAATTTTGATACCTGCTGGTCCTGTGAAGCCGCATTGAATCCGGAGCAGGAGAATTCGGACACCCCTTAATCGCGCTGCGCTGATTACTCGACAGAAGGGCGAATGATGGCACGATTGCTCCATGAAATCCCTAAAGCTTATTGCTCTCGTTTCGGCGTTTGTTTTCTCTCTGCAAGCCGCCGAGCGGCCGAATATCGTGATCATGATGGTCGACGATCTCGGTTTCTCAGACTTCGGTTGCTATGGAAGTGAGATTGAAACACCCAACATCGATGCGCTCGCGGCCAACGGCCTTCGTTTCAGTCGTTTTTACAACACTGCGAAATGTCACTCTTCCCGTGTCTCCCTGCTTTCGGGGCTTTATTGTGATCAGGCCGGCAGTGAGAGTCTGAAGCGTGCGGCAACGATTCCGGAAGTGTTGAAGTCAGCTGGTTACTCGACCGCGATGGTGGGAAAATGGCACTTGGACAGAGAGCCGACTGATCGTGGATTTGATCAGTATTTTGGTCATCTTTCAGGGGCAACGAATTTCTTTACCGGCGACGAAACGTTTCGTCTCAACGGTGAGCCATGGAATGACTTCGGCGATGATTTCTACACCACTGAAGTGTTCATCGACTACGCCGAAAAATTTGTCGGCGAAGCCCTTGAGGAGTCTCCTGAAAAGCCGTTCTTCCTCTACGTTGCTCACAACGCGCCACATTATCCGCTCCAGGTCCTCGAGGAGGATTATCGTAAATACGAGGGTCGTTATCGTGAGGGATGGGACGTGATTCGGCAGCGTCGTTATGAGAAGCAGGTCGAGATGGGATTGATTCCGGAAGAGTGGGCTCTCAGTCCGCGGCCGGAACATGTCCCCGCCTGGGAGGACATGAGCGATGAAGAGCGTGCCTGGGACGAGCGGCGCATGACCGCTTTTGCGGGAATGGTTGACCGCGTTGATCAAACGACGGGACGGCTGGTTAAATTCCTCAAGGACAAAGGGGTCTTCGATAATACGCTTATCATGATCTGCTCTGACAACGGAGCCTGCCCCTTCGACCGTACCGAAGGAGCAGAATTTGAACCGTGGGATTCCCGATCCTACTGGTGTTACGATACCGGTTGGTCGCATGTGGGAAATACGCCTTTTCGCCTTCATAAACAGAATCAGCATGAGGGGGGAATTTCATCGCCGATGATCGCTCATTGGCCGAAGGGCCGAACCAAAACCGTGCCCGGTTCGATCACTCATCAGCCGGCGCACCTCGTTGATTTCATGGCGACCTGTCTTGACGCGGGCCATGCAAACTATCCTGATGAGGTCACCCTCGCAGATGGAACGCTCATTGATGTCGATCCGCTTCAGGGAAAGAGCCTCGTTCCGATCATTCTGGGGGGTGTCCGCGAGCCCCACGACTTTCTCTATTTCCATTTCAACGGCAACCGTGCCGTTCGGAAAGGCCCATGGAAGTTGGTGAGTCATCAGTCGAGCCGATGGGAGCTTTACGACATTCAGAAGGACGGGACGGAGTTGCATGACCTGGCGGGCGACCACCCCGAAGTGGTGGAGGAATTATCTGAGATTTGGCACGAGACGGCTGACAAGGTGGAACGCCTTCCCGCGAAAAGAACCAAGCCGGTCAAGGATACTGCGCCGCCATTACTCAAGAAGGATGGTCGACCTGATAAGGGCTGATCAATTCGGAGCGGGTGACATACCGGCGATGAAGTGTTTTCAATTTCTTACCCTCGTTCTTTTAATCGGCGCGGTTCAGGCCGGGCCGGTGAAAACGCCGAACATCGGTCCGTCAGGAAAAGCCGAGCTCCTCTTCATCGACAATGGTGAGATCAGGGTGGGCATCGATCGTGAAATGGGGGCGGCAATCACGCATTTGTCGGGAGCGGCCTATCGGAAAAATATGGTCAATATTCACGATCCCGGGAGGCTCATCCAGCAGTCCTACTATGCCGGGAACCGACTTGACCGGACCGCTGAGGGACAGAGCCCTTCCTGGGCTCCCTGGGCGTGGAATCCGATCCAGGGTGGCGGGGTCGGTTCCTGGGCGCGGGTCACTGTCTTCGAGAAGAGGGCTCCGGACCAACTCTATGCGGAAACCATACCGAAGCTGTGGGACATGCCTGATGAAGAGGCTGAGGCAAGGATGCGGCAGTGGACGTCCTTTGAAAACGGGATGCCGAAGGTGGTGGTCGTTCAGTGCGAGCTGGAATGCCGTCGCCAGCTAAATGATCAGTGGGGCCCCGCCGTGATCCGGCCACAGGAAGTTCCCGCGCTTTATTTTACCCGCAATTTTTCGAAGATTAATAGCTATCTTGGTGAGGGGGAATGGCGTGATGAATCCCGGCCGATCGGGCCGCCCTGGGGACGAACCGTGCCACCGCTCAATGTCATGGCCTGCTTCAATGCAGGAGGGCAGGGGATTGCGATATTCAGCCCGTCGGCAACGGAGCACTGGAATTTCGGCCCGCACGGGGGCGGAAACAGTTCCATGGCCGGCGCCGCGCCCTGTGTCCATGTCGCGCCTATCGCCAAAGTGAATTTGGGCCCTCAATCCATCCTTCGATATCGCTACTGGCTGGTGCAGGGAACGGAGGCGGAAATCGTGGAGGCGATTGATGCCCTTTTAGTGAAGTATGCTGACGAAGAGATTTCGCTGCGGACTCCCTGAGGAAATGATTTGAGAGGGTTGTGGCATGGGCTTAACCCTGTCCGGTGTCGTGAAAGGGGGCTGTCAGGCGCGGTGAATCGGGCTGCCCCGTTGTCCTTCTACCAGGAGTAGGCCCCCCCATTGATTCGCTCGACCTTGCGGATGAGCCAGAGATTGTGATTCTCGATATCGGTGAAGGCAGGGTCCTTCGCCGAGGGGTCCCGATAGTAGTATGGTTTTGTCGCAAAGTACTCCTGCAGGGCGCGCGAGGTAAAGGGGTATCCATGCCTCGCATAGATCTCATTCCGGGCGATCGACAGCTCCGGAGGTGAGAGGGCCTGCAGTACCGATCGGGAAAGCGCCCGCTGCGAGGAGTAAGCGAAAATGTCAGGAAAGGAGTCTGAGCCGTCCTGATCGCCGGGCATGACCTTTTTACTGCTGATGAAAGGTCCTCCCTGGTCCTTCTCGATTTTCAAGATGAGGTCTGCGTTCGCCGCTTCCAGAGGGGTCACCGGAGGAGATTTGAACCCGGGGATTTTTTGATACCATGAAAGACTCCCAAAGTATTCCTGCAGAAAGGCGCCGCTGAAGTCATAACCGTATCGGGCGAATATTTCGTTCCGGGCGAGGTAGAGCTGTTGGAGTCCCATGTCCCGGAGCTCGTAGGCGCTCAGTTCCCGCACGTTGGAATCGGGGATAACATACTCGAACGTGGATGGTCGCGCGAGGTCCTGATCTTCCGGATTCTCAATGCGCCGTCCGAGACTGTAGGCATAGGGGCGTTGGGGATCAAATTGATCGAGGAGGCCGGCCATGCGGATCTGGCCTTCAGTTTCGGTCTCGACTCGTTTTTGTGTTTCTGCGAAGACTTTCTCCCAACTCGAATAGCGCTGCATGTCAGACTCCAGATTGATCGTTAGAAAGCCTCCATTGGAGCTTCCTAAAGCCGCTTGTCCGGGTTGAGCCGCGGTGATATTGATGAAGCCTTCGTGTTCGAGAAGGAGGGCGTAGAGATTCTTCCAGGGCTCAACCCGTTCGTCACCCTCTGCGATGACGAATTCCGGTGGATAGCTCGAACAACAGTCGGTGATGAGAATTTTTAACCGGCAGGGGAGAGCAGCGATGCTTTCGGCCCATTCATTTCGGCTGATCTCGGACTCATCGACAAAATTCAAAAACTGCTCGCCGCTCGCCGGATCATGGATCACGCCGTGACCTGAGAAGTGGACATAGACAGTGTCATCAGGTCCGACATTGCGTGAGAAAAGTTCGAACTCTGCGAGAAGCGTGTCTTTCGTCGCGGCCTTACCTTCCAGCGTTCTCCGGTTCAGTTTTACGCCCCACGATTGTTCCGAGAAATACTCCGTGAAAATTGTGTTGAGGATAAACTTGTCGGCCGTGACCCCTTCATTGATAGCACCCCCCTGTCCTTCGTAGGCGTTGCAGAACACCCCGAAGACGTGGATCGCCCGTTCAGCCCGGGCTGAGGGCGTAAACCCGGTGAGGAGTAGCCCCGTCATGAGCGCTAAAATGTGCCCGGATCGGCGTAGGCATGCGGCGTAGGTTGCTATCATGCCGGTATGCTAGCAAAGGAGGGACGGGGGGACCAGTCGTATTCTGTCACTGTATTGCCTGATAAGGCCTGATATTTGCGGCCGAACTTCGGGAGAAAGTCACTCGAAATCCCGTTGACCTACACGTGGAATGGGCTTATTAGTCCCGCTCCCCGCTTCCTCGGGGAGGATCGAGAGCTCCGGCCCCGGTCCAATATCAAGACTACGCACCGATTTTTACTCATGGGAACGACATTAGAACGCAACAAGAACCGGACTCGTCCTAAGAAGGCAGCTGGAAAGAAGAACCGTCGTCGTCGTGACCAGAAGAAGCGTCTCATCGCTCTCGGCATGGACGAAGCCGTCGTGAATCAGATGAATTCACGCGATGTTCTCACCGCCCTCAAGCGCCCCAAGAAGGTCGAGGCTGCCGCAGCTGCTGCGAAGGAATCCTAACGACGATTCCATTTTATTTCCTAAGGAAGGCGATCTGAAAAGGTCGCCTTTTTTTGTGGGGTGATTGCATGACCCGGGGAATGAGACGGGATCAGTTTTACTTGTCGGCGATCCTTCGCTCAACAAGTTCTGCAAGGCAATGACCGCCTTTCCGGGAGGCGGGCGCCTGAATGTGACCGTTGATGCAGGGATGGGGCTCCCCGCGGGTATCCCGGTGCGGTGTCTGTAGAGGCCGCGTCTCAATCCAGCGGCACCTGACATGCCACTCCGGGTGCAGCGCCGCAAAGGGCCGCCTTCTAGATCACCCGGTCATTCCCGCCGTCGACAGGAACCTGTGCGCCGGTGGTTTTGCCGAAGAGTCCACTTGCCATTGCGGCGACCATGTTGCCGACGTCTTTCGACTTGATCTCGGTTTTGAGAAGGTTGCGTGTCTTGTATTCCTCGACCGTCATGTTGTAACGCTCCGCGGAACGCTTGAGATTTTCTTCGGTCCAGAGCTTGGTGTCGAAGACGGCATCGGGGTGAATGATGTTACAGCGGACTCCGAAGGGAGCGAGCTCGAGTGAGGCAACGCGACAAAGCTGAGTGAGGCCTGCCTTGGCACAGGAGTAACTCGCCGCACCGGCGCCGGGAGCGTTGACGTTCCGTGATCCAACGAGGACGATGGCGGGATCAATGCCGTTCTTAAGGTAGGGAATCGTGTATTTGAGAAGCTTCTGGTGGCTCGTCAGGTTAACGGCCATGGAGAGGTCCCAGTTCCTGCCTTCAAGGTTCTCGAGGTAGGCTCCCGCGGTGAATATACCGGCGTTGCTGACGACAATATCGATGCCTCCGAACTGGCGCACGACGCTTTCGACCGCGTCGATGACTTTCTCGTCGTCGGTGAGATTCGCGATGATGCCAACGCCACCGATAGACTCCATTTGTGACTCAATCTCGGGGCTGAGGTCGATGCCGATGACTTTGGCGCCCTGTTCGGCAAGAGACTGAGCACAGGCGAAGCCAATTCCTGCTGCGGAGCCGGTCACCAGAGCGACTTTCCCCTGATGGACCGGGGCACTGCCGCCTTTTTTAAGTTTGGCTTGCTCGAGTTCCCAGTATTCAATTTCAAAGAGCTTACCGGCAGGGAGAGCTTTCCATCCTCCCTCGAAGGCTCCTTCGGCCTGGGTGATGGTGCGCCAGGTGCTCGTGGAAATGTCAGTGAGAACTCCCGCTTCCTTTTCTGAAGCTCCGAAAGCGATGATACCTTTGTTCTGCCAGACTGCCCAGCGCGGGTCCGGAGCAAGCATGGTTTCACCATCGTTGTATTTTTCGAAATACTTGGTGTAGTCGGCGGAATATTTGTCGATCGCTTTGCCAATGTCTTTGCCGATCACTGCCGGAATACGCTTCGTCCGAATCGTGTGATCGGGGGTGAGGGGACCGCGGGTTGCAATCTTGGTGACGTCGGCCCGGCTCGCAAAACCAACCGCTTCAGGTGATTGATCGAGAGAGGCGATCACGGGAACGCCACGGAGTTCGGAGACTTTTCCACGGATCTCAGAGAGTCCGAGGAGGTCTTCGTCGGGCTTAGCAGTGGGAAAAGCGAACGATTTGCCCAGTTTGGTGGACAGGTAGATTTCGGCCTCGGTCACGAGCTGGATCATCAGCTCGTAGCTGGTTTTGGCGTCGTCATGCATCGTGAAGATGCCGTGATTCATGAGGATGATTCCGTCGAGCTTAAACGGGTCAACATTGGCGAGTGCCTTCTCGACTGCCTTGGCGAGATCGAATCCGGGCATGACGTAGGGAACGACGACGACGCGGTCTCCATAGACTTCCTCAACGGCTTGACGTCCGTGCTTGTGATTGGTCAATGCGACCACCGCGTTGGCGTGCGTGTGATCGACAAATTTTTGAGGGATGATCGCGTGAAGGATTGCTTCGATGCTGGGGTTCGGCGCACTCGGTTCAAGCATCGCGGCGCGCTGTTGCTTCACCATCTCCGCATCGCTGAGTGAGTCCAGCTTCGACATTTTCAAGAGTGCCTCCATTCTCACCGGGGCAAAGCCTGCTGCCTCGATCGTGCCGAGATCCCATCCGGAGCCTTTGACATGCAGCACCTCCACCTTGTCACCGAAGAAATCTTTTTCCGTGGTTTTGACTGAGGTGTTTCCCCCTCCGTGAAGAACGAGCTCAGGGTTCGCGCCAAGGAGTCGTGAGGTGTAAACACGCTTGCCAAGATCGCCTTTGAATTTCTTCGCGTCGGAGTTGGACCAGAGGGATTTCATAAAGCTGGAAAAATGGGGGGAATGGATGCCGGAAAGGAAGTCAGGAGTAAATAGAGTTCGGACAAAAAGATCAAGGTCGGGATCAGGGGCTATTTGGATTTAGCCCCTCCCGCTCAGAACTCCCGGACCTGTTCTTAATCCTCATCGCTTCATCCGGGCTGAACGGGCTATGCCAGCTCGAACACAGGGATGAAAAGAAGAGAGAATAAGAAAAAGTAAAAAGAGGTCTTACGAGTAAACCTTATCCGGATCGTAGGACTGGTCCTCGATCTCTTGACCCAATGTTACGGGACTTGAGGGCTCCTGTATATTTCGGTAAAAGCAAGATCGGTATCCTGCATGGCAGCAACCGGGGCCATGTTGACGGACTTTGAGGACGAGAGCGTCCTGATCGCAGTCGGTGAGAATTTTTTCAACAGTCTGGGTGTGTCCCGAGGTGGCGCCTTTGTGCCAAATCTCCTGACGGCTTCGCGAGAAGTAGACGGCTTCACCGATTTCGAGAGTTTGTTTGAGTGACTCTTCGTTCATGTAGGCGACCATGAGCACTTCGTTCGTGTCGGCATCCTGAGCTATTGCAACGATGAGGCCGTGGTCGTCAAATTTGGGGGCGAAGGTGAGTCCTTTCTCAAGGAGCTTGCGATCTTCCCGTGTGCCGAAGGTGATTTCTGAAGTGTTGGACATGATGGAGTTTGGTAGTCAGGTTATTTTCAATTAGACAATCCTCTTGCAGCCATTCATAGATGAAAAAGCCTTTGATGCAACGCGGTAAATTTATCTCCTTTGAAGGATCGGAAGGGTGCGGGAAATCCACTCAGATCAAGCGCTTCGTCTCGATGCTGGAAAGCAGGGGGCACGAAGTGATCCAAACCCGTGAGCCGGGAGGCACTGCCGTGGGCGAAAAGATACGCCACCTGCTGCAGTTTGACTCTGAGGCGGGGGACCTCACCGATGAGAGCGAATTGCTCCTTTTTGCAGCCAGTCGCGCCCAGCTCGTTCGTCGCGTCATTGAGCCGGCTCTGGCAGCGGGGACCTGGGTGGTCGCTGATCGTTTTCTGGACTCCACGGCTGTCTATCAGGGCGTGGGGAGGGGGCTTGATCCCGCCGCAGTGAAAGCGATCAACGGCTTTGCGGTCGGCTCGACGATGCCTGATTTGACTCTTCTGCTTGATCTCGATGTGAAGATAGGCCATGCCCGCGCGGTGGCATCGAGCGATGGGCAGAAGGACCGGATTGAGGATCAGCCTCTCGATTTTTTCGAAGTGGTGAGAGATGGCTACCTCGCGCTTGCAGCGGAAGCTCCTGATCGAATCGCGGTGATCGATGCTTCTGCTTCGATCGAAGAAGTGACCGTTTTAATTGAGGCATCATTTGCGGAACGACTGGGAGAGGGGGCTGCATGAGTTTTACGTACGAAAAGGCGGTCGAATTAATGGGGGAAGCCAGGGCCAACGGCCGCCTCGCGCATGCCTACCTCATCACAGGGCCTGTCGGAAGCGGTAAGGAGCGGTTTGCCGTGGAGATGATTCGTCTCGTCAATGAAGGATTGGATCCTGACGCGACGACTCTCGAAGCCCTGCGTTCAAGCACCATGTCGGTGATCGGTCCGGAGTCGAGGTCGCGCCGGATCACGGTGAAGGCGGTTCGCGCACTTGAGCACACGCTTCAGATGGCAGCGCCTGAAGGCATCACGAAGTTCGCGGTGATTAAGGATGCTGATTGCATGGGGGTGGAGGCGGAAAATGCTTTCCTGAAAACGCTGGAGGAGCCTCCTGCGGGAAGTCGTCTACTCTTGCTGAGTTCCCGTCCGGAGATGTTGCTCGATACGATTCTTTCCCGCTGTATTCAGGTGACGCTTGCGGGCAGTGCCGGTCCGGTAGTGTTGAGTGACACGGCACGCCAGTTTCTCGATTCATTGAAGAGGCATGCCGAGAACGGGAGGGGAGGTGTCTCCGGTGCTCTCGGACTGATGTCACGTTTTGCTTCGATCCTTAAAGAAGAGAAAGCAGCCATCGGGAAACGGAACGATGAGGCACTTAGGGCGGAGATTGCCCACTACCGCCAAACGACCGAAGGGGACTATCTGAAGCAGCGGGATGAGTACTACAAGGCGCTCACCGAAGCGGAGTATCTGGAACAGAGAAACCGCCTCATTGATTTCCTCATGATGTGGTTTGGCGATGCGATGCGACAGCAGAATGGCGGAAAACACCTCGATCTACCGGAGTATGCCGAGGCAACCCGGCATCTTGCTCAGAACCTGACGATCGATCAGTTGGGGCAACGAATCGAGGCGGTCGAAAAGCTGAGAGCCAACCTGAACACCAATGTTTTCGAAGCTCTCGCGCTCGAAGTGGGGTTTATTCGTGCCTTCGGCTGACGCCGCTCAGGACTCAGGGGTACCGGAGGAATCAAGGTGGATGTCCATCTGGGGATAGGGGATGGAGATTCCCGCTTCGTCGAGCGCGAGTTTGATGCGTTCGGTGAGATCACATTTTGTCGCAAAGTAGTCCGAGGTCCTCGTCCAGGGACGAACGAGAAGATCGACACTGGAGGCGCCCAGTTCGCCTACGGCGACAAAAGGGGCCGGATCCTCGAGGACCCTTTCATCTGATTTCACGAGTTCTTCGAGAATGCGCTTGGCTTCACGGAGATCATCATCGTAACCGATTCCGATAACAAGGTCGATACGGCGTGTTGCTTTTGCCGTCACATTGGTGATCACACCACTGTAGACATCGCCATTGGGAATAATGACTTCCCGATTGTCGGGCGTCCGAAGCTGGGTGCTGAAGATTCGAATCTCTTCCACAATCCCTTCGGAACCACCCGCCTGGATGAAGTCACCAAGTTTGAAAGGGCGGAAGAGGATGAGCATCACCCCGGAGGCGAAATTCTGGAGGGAATCTTTCAGTGCGAGACCCACGGCAAGACCGGCTGCACCGAGAATAGCGATGAATGAAGTCGTGTCGACGCCGATTTGATCGAGGGCCGCAACGATAACGAGCAGCATGAAGATCCATCGAATGATATTCTTCAAAAAGTCGATCAGCATGGAATCGAGCGATGATTTTCCGAGGGCTTTGCCGATCATGCTCACGACCCACTTTGCGAGTGCGGACCCGATGAGAAAGATGGCTAAAGCAAAGAGAAAATTGGTGCCCCAGGGAATGACATATTCGATGAATATTTCTCCCGGATCAATTTGTGCGAAGTCGAAGTTTTCCAAAGTCATGATTTCCTGTGACGGGTTACGGATCGAACGGAAAAGGAGATATTTCCAGAAAATTTCAAGAATGTTGCATAAGTCCGCCTTTCTGTTCGTGGACTGGTGAGAGAATTACTTATTCATGAAATCTGATCGTATCCGACTGTTTTACTCCGCGCTTTGCCTTCTTGCTACCTTTACCACCGTCCCGCTTCTGGCCCAGTCAGAGAGCGGAAAGTCGATTATTATCCTGGATGCGTCAGGGTCAATGTGGGGCCAGATCGACGGTGAGCCGAAGATCGAAATCGCACGTGAAGTCATCGCCGATCTGATGACGACGCTCGATCCGGATGTCGAGATTGGACTGATGGCATACGGTCATCGTGAAAAAGGGAATTGTGAGGATATTGAACTGCTCTCGGCTCCTTCGAAAGGGGATCGGGCCGGTTTTCTCGCCAAGGTGAACAGTATTATTCCCAAAGGAAAAACTCCGCTCACGTCTGCGGTGGAGCAGGCTGCACAGTTTCTGAAATATGAAGAGGAAGCGGCAAATATCATTCTCGTCTCCGATGGGCTTGAAACCTGTGATGAGGATCCCTGTGTCCTCGCGGGTGAACTCGCGGCAAAAGGAATCAACTTTAAGGCACATATTGTCGCTTTCGATCTCACAGCGGAAGAGTCTGACAGTTTCCGCTGTCTGGCTGATGAAACCGGCGGTGAGTTTCTCCAGGCTCAGAATGCCTCGACACTCAAAGACGCCCTTGAGATGGCTATTGATGCACTGATGAAGCCGTCAGGGGAGGTTATGCCCGAGCCGAAACGCGATCCCGCAACAATCAAGGCACCTGAAACGGTTCCGGCCGGCGCTGAATTTGAGGTTGAGTGGGCCGGGCCGGACAATAAAGGCGACTACTTGACCATTGTTTCAAAGGACGCTGAAGAAGGTGTCTACGGAAACTACACCTACACCCGGAAAGGAAGTCCGCTCACATTGACTGCGCCGGTTGATCCCGGCCTTTGTGAGGTCCGCTACCTGATGAGCGAAGGGGAGAGGCAAGTCCTCGGGAGAGTCGATATTGAAGTGATTCCCGTATCAGCGAGCCTCGAAGCCCCCGAAGAAGTGGTCGCCGGTTCGGGCTTCAACGTTGACTGGAAGGGGCCGGATAACAAGGGGGACTACATCACGATTGTTCCCCGGGGCGCGGAAAAGGGAGCTTATGAATCGTATGCCTACACGGGAAAGGGGAATCCCGCTGAGATTCGGGCGCTTTCTGTTCCGGGCCTAGCGGAGGTTCGCTATGTCACCGGGCAGGGAAAGCTGACTCTGGCAAGTCGAGAGATCACCGTCACTGAAGCTGACGTGCTTGTATCGGGGCCGGAGGTTGTTGATGCCGGTGCGTCGCTGGTGATCGATTGGGTGGGACCGGGGAATCAGGGGGACTACATTACGATCGTAAAACAGGGAGCCGACGAAGGGACCTATCATTCATACTTTTACACGAAGAACAGTGATGACGGAAAAGTGGAAATCACTGCTCTCGAGGAAGTAGGGGATGATTACGAGGTTCGTTACGTTGAGGGACAGGATAAGAAAACACTCGCCAGTTATCCCATATCGATCCGGCCGGTCACCGCGTCGGTTGAAGGGCCGGAGTCAGCGGTCTCGGGGAGTGAAGTGGAAATCAAATGGAGCGGACCTGAATACAAAGGCTGGTACATCACCATTGTCGAAAAATCTGCTGAGGCAGGCACCTACACGAAGTATTTTTACACAGGAAATGAAGAGTCTCCGACAAAGCTTCAGTCGCCCGAACTGGTGGGTCCGTGTGAGATTCGCTTTGTTTCTGCTGATCGCAATATCGTTGCCTCAACCCCCATTGAAATGATCGCGGCAGTAGCTAACTTCACGGAGACTCCGGAGAAAGTAGCGGCAAAGGAGGAGTTTCGTGTGAAGTGGGAGGGCCCGGACAATGCGCGCGACTACATCACGATCGTAGAGGCCTCCGCGGAAGACGGGAAATATGGAGACTACATTTATGTGGAGAGAGGGCAGGACCAGGATCTCACCGCACCGGATGAACCCGGAGATTACGAAATTCGCTACGTGACCTCACAGAAGAAGACCGTTCTCGCCCGCGAGCGAGTGAAAGTGGTGGCCGAGTAAAACCTTCCGGGGGTGTCCCCGCAACAGGGGTTCAGGGAGTCGTCAGGAGACCCAGTTCGTTCATCCACTGTTCAGCAAGGACAGGCCACTGTTTGATCGGTCCGTCGATTTTGTCGAAGCCGAAGCCGTGACGGCCTCCATTGAAAATATGCAGTTCGCAGGGGCGATCCCTGCGGTGCATTTCAATGTAGAAACGAGCGCTGCCCTCGACGAATTTCTTATCTCTATCGGAGACGACGATGAAGGCCGGAGGGGTCGAGTCGGTAATGCTGAGTCCGGGCGCAAGATCATCGGGATTCTCAGGATCGTTGAGATAAGCGGGGTAAACCAATACCGCAAAATTGGGAATGCAGCCCGGGGAGTCGACGCTTGAATCTGCCTCGTAGCTGCGGGAACCGTCGGACGTCAGCGCCATCGCGGCAAGGTTTCCACCGGCGGAAAATCCCAGGACGCCGATACGATCCGGATTGATGTTCCACTTGATCGCATTTGTTCTCATGATCCCGATCGCCCGCTGGACATCTTCGAGCGGGGCTTCGTGCGGTTCGCGACCTTCACGGCGGGGCACGCGGTACTTCACGAGCGCGGCAGCGACGCCGATGGAGTTCAGCCATTCGCAGACTTCAGTTCCTTCGTGAGAGTAGGCGAGAACGTTGTATCCGCCTCCGGGGAGGACAAGCACTGCCGCACCATTGGGTTCTTTGGCGGGATACCAGGTCAATGCCGGTTCATCGACATTGGAGAGAATTTCGATTTGGTATTCCCCTTTCAATTCCACTGCTTCCTCCGGAAGTTCGAGGTGGTCTTCGCCGGGGACACCGGTGGGCCAAAGTGGAATCGGTGCAAAAGGTTCAGCCATGGCGGAGTGAGCGAAAGCTAGAGTAAGGAGTATAAACGGTAGGCACTTCATCAGGGGCGAAGGCTATCAGTCGAACTCAAGGCGCGCGAGTGTCTTTTTCAACGCAGTGACGTCCTCCTGCCGGTGTGATGCAGAAAAAGTGAAACGCAATCTCGCGGTTCCGCGGGGGACGGTGGGATAGCGAATTGCCGGGGCGAGAAAGCCAGCCGCGAGCAGTTTTTCTGAAGCGTTGAGGGCTGCCTCGTTTTCGCCAATGACGAGGGGGATGATCGCGCTCTCCGCCTCATCGGAAAAGGTGCGGATATTTGACCAGAGACGGGCGCGGCGCCGGTCTCCCTCGACGCCGGCAACAAGGGAAATCGCGTTGGAAATGGTCGCGGTGAGAGCAGGTGAGGGGGCGGTGGAATAGATGAAGCTGCGCGCCCGATTCAGTATGAGATCGATCGTCGCTTGATCTGCGCAGACGTAGCCCCCGGACAAGCCGAGGGCTTTGCTGAAAGTCCCCATCTGAAGCTCGATCCCGGATTCGAGGCCAAGCTCAGCTGACAGGCCCCGGCCTTGCGGACCGAAGACACCGAAGGCATGGGCTTCATCGACGAGGAGGATCGCTCCAAATTCTTCTTTGATCCCGACGATTTCACGGAGCGGTGCGCGGTCGCCATCCATGCTGAAGATGGACTCCGTGACGACAAGGATTCGGCTTTCGCGAGTGGCTTTCGATCTTGCCCAACTTAGATGATCCCGCAGTTTGTTGAGGTCGTTGTGAGGAAAGACCCGCATCGTCGCGCCGGAGAGGCGTGCCCCGTCGATGAGTGAGGCGTGACAAAGTTTGTCGAGGATGAGGAAGTCATCCTTTCCACAGAGGGCAGGGAGAATTCCGGTGGCGGTGGCAAAGCCGGAGCCGAAGGTCAGGGCCGCCTCCGATTTTTTCAGCCCGGCGAGTATCTCTTCGAGTTCGAGGTGAGGAGACATCGTTCCGCACACGAGGCGGGAGGCTCCGGAGCCAACGCCGTAAGTCTCAAGATGTTTTTGAAATGCTGCTTTGAGCGTTTCGGAATTGGCGAGACCGAGGTAATCGTTTGAAGAGAAGTTCAGGCACTTCCCGGAGCCTGCGAGTGACACCTGCGCATCCTGGGGAGACTCAAGTCGCCTCAGCCGACGTCTCAATCCGGCGGCTTCAAGTGCCTTCAATTCATCTTCGGGATCTCGCATCAGCGACGAGTCTTGCGTCCGGATTCGAGGAAGGAATTTGCATTCAGGAGATCGACGGCCTGCTGGAGCGCTCGATCCTGAAGCGGCGGTTTGTCCCAGGGGGTGGGCTTACCGTTCGTGCGAAGGATGTAGTAGTCGATTTCCGGATCAATCCCGGCGACAAGAGCGGCCTCATTCATCCTCGGGCGTTGTTTCTGATAGAGAAAATCAGTCAGTGACCGATCTTTTTGAGTGGCATCAAAGATGGCATGTTTAGATTCCTTCGGTGTCGGTGTTTCAATGTCAGGTTCGATCCCTTTTCTGAAAATGGACGAGTCATCGTCGAGGACCACTTCAGCGATGGCGTAGCGCATGATGCGGTCTTCGCCGATCGGGACATCACGATATTCCACCGTCAGACCGGGGGTGGTCTCACCGATGATGAGAGGAGCGGATTTACGCTTGAGAACTGCGGCAATGATTTCACCGACATTCCCTGTTTCACGATCAACGAGGAGGATCAGATTTCGCGACCAGTTCGGCCCCGAGGATTTCGAGACGAAAAGGGTGGGGCGGTCAGCACCGGGCCGCCTGATCTTGAAAAGCAGTTCATTTGGCGGGCGAAAGCGGCTCAGAATCTCTGAAGCGATGGCAAATTCCGCCTGTGCCTGAGGGGAGCGAAGGTCGACAATGAGGTCCGTGATTGCTTTCTCTGCGATGAACGTTTTGAGCGCTGCGTCCATTTCCTTAAGCCCGGATTTGTTGTAGCGGCCAAATCGGAGGTAGGCGGTCGATCGGTTGATTTTCTCCGCGTGAAAGACGAATCGGGAATTGCTTTCCTGAACGGCTTTCTCAGTGAGGAGCATCGCCCCGAAATCGAGTCGGCTCAGCATGCCCTGAAGGGCGGAGCGGTTGACCTCTAGAGAATCCAGTTCCTCCCCGTTGATGTAGTCACTGGTGAGGAGGCGGAAAGCTTCCTGCAGGCTGGCCTGATTCAGCGTATCGATCATCTCACTGAGCTTTTCCGGATCGTCTGCTTCCGGAGCACTCTCAGGGGCCTCGACCGGGAGAGTTTCATCGAGCGCCCAAATGAAGGCGGGTAGAAAGCAGATGAGGAATGTCAGACAGCGAATCATGAAGGGAGGTTAATCTACTTCATCGGGGAAATGGTTCAATGCTGCGATCATGTCCCCGTTTTCATGCCATTGATACTGATTCGCGAGACAGCGCGTCAGGTAATCGATTCCCGAGTGGATGGCCTCGGCCAGTGGTATCGCTTTGGCGAGGTTTGCGGTGATCGCAGCGGAAAGCGTGCAGCCGGTGCCGTGGGTGTCGGCGACATCAAGGCGTCGATGGGGGAAATGGACGAGGTTTCCGTCGATCCATGCGTAGTCAGTGATCGTTTCACCGCTATCGAAGTGGCCCCCTTTAACGAGGAAGGCGCAGCCATACTGCTCGAAAAGTTGGCGGGAGGATTCAGCAAGTGCCCCGGCGTCGGAGAGGGGACGACCGAGGAGTGCTTCCGCTTCCGGAAGGTTTGGTGTGGCGAGGAGTGCGAGCGGGAGGAGGTCCGATTTCATCTTTTCGACTCCGTCATTCGAGAGCAGCTGCGACTCGGCAGTGGCGAAGATCACGGGATCGATTACGAAGGGAATTGATGAATGCTTCTTCGCAAAGTCTGCCGTGACGAGGACGTTCTCCGCATTTGCCAGCATCCCGGTTTTTGCAGCGGAGATGGGAAAATGGGAGTTAACACTGTTGAGTTGATGGCCCAGCAGGGTTGGGTCCACGGCATCAAAACGGGCCACCTCCCCGGGGACTTCGGCCACCGTTGCGGTGAGCGCGTTGACCCCGTAGACCAAGTGGGCTGCGAAAGTTTTCAGATCAGCTTGCATCCCGGCACCGGATGAGGAATCCGATCCCGCGATGGTCAGGGCAACAGGAGGAGCTGGAGGCATCGTGTGAGACGGTAGTGGATACCTGTGAAATTTCGACCGGAAACCTGCGAAGTCCTCTTGATCCTGAGCGCTTCGTATCGACACTGTTTATGTGAGTGAAGAAAGTCCCTATCCTAAATCAGTCTTTGGTAAACAGCTGACTGATCATTCCGGTATCACTGAGTTGATGGATGACCTCGGCGAGGCTCTGACTGCCGGCCGCGGAAAAATGCGTATGATGGGCGGGGGGAATCCGGCCCACATTCCGGCGATGCAGGAGATCTGGCGCAAGCGGATGCGTGAGCTCGTTCTCGACACGCCTGATGAATTCGACCGCGTCATGGCTGACTATGATCAGCCGGCGGGGAGTCCCGCGTTTCGTGAAGCCGTGGCAGGGTTCCTTTCGAAAGAGTATGGGTGGGAGCTGACGAAAGATAATATTGCGGTGACTAATGGAGGGCAGACTGCCTTTTTCTTCCTCCTCAACCGGTTTGCGGGAAGGATGCCGGACGGGAGTGAGCGTAAAATTCTTCTGCCTCTGGTTCCTGAATATATCGGATACAGTGATCAGAGCGTTTCCGGCGGTGGAATGTTCGATTCGCGCCGTCCTCTCATTGAACTGACGGCGGATCATCGGTTTAAATACCGGATCGATTTTGAAAACCTGAAGGTGGATTCAAGTCATGCCGCGATTGCTGTTTCCCGGCCGACGAACCCGAGCAGCAACGTTATCACAGATGTGGAAGTGGCCAGGCTTCGCGAACTTGCTGAAGAGAATGGGATACCTTTGATTATCGACAATGCTTATGGGCTCCCGTTTCCCGGCGTGGTTTTCCACGATGCTGAACTCGTTTGGGATAAAAATGTGATTCTAACGATGAGCCTCAGTAAGTTAGGACTCCCCGGAACAAGGACGGGCATCATTGTTGCGCGCGAAGAGATCATTCAGGAAGTTCGCTCAATGACCGCGATTGTAGGTCTCGCGAACAATAATGTAGGGCAGGCCCTGGCTCGTCCGCTGTTGGAATCGCATGAGATGAAAATGCTCGCTGAAAAGGTGATTCGCCCCTATTACCAAACCCGGTCAGACCGGGCCCTCGCGCTGGCTCATCAGCACCTGCCCTCAGAGATCCCGTGGCGTGTTCATGAAAGTGAAGGGGCGTTCTTCCTCTGGTTCTGGTTTGATAAACTTCCAATCAGCTGCCGTGAACTGTATCGACGACTCAAGGAGGCCAGCCTCATCGTTGTGCCCGGAGAGTATTTCTTTTTCGGTCTTGATACGACCGATTGGGAGCATTCGAGACAGTGCGTCCGCGTGAGCTACACACAGCCGGAAGCGATCGTTGAGGATGGCATGCGGATTTTCGGTGAAGTGGTCCGCGAGGCCTATCGCTAGGCAGGCGTTGAGGCGTTTCCGGAAAAGGCTGACGATAGGGGGGGCGCGACACGCCCGTCTTTCGCTCCGTTAGGAGGAGCTTTGGTTAACCTTCTACTTTAACTGCAGTAGGGGTTCCTCCGGCGTCGGTTACGAAACTCATTTTCAGTCGCCAATGGTTGGCAATCTTTTTGAGAAGCTCGCGGCGTGTGACCTGTGGGCTGGAAAAATTGAAGGCCGGTGCACTGGTCGGGAGATTTGAGGTCTCGTAGAAGATATCGTTCAACGGAACCTGATCGAAGATCAGCGTCGGGGTCATGTGCTTGTAATCGACCGCAAAAGATTCGTCGAGCCACTTGTTGAGAGGTTCGTAATCAGTCTTGAGAAAGCCGATGGCGTTGATGGGGCCACTCTGACTGGCACCAGACGGGGAAATGACTTCGCCATCTGAATTTCCGGTTGTCTCGCAGCCACTGAAACCAAGAGATGCAGCGATAGCGAAAGGAAACATCAAACTTTTCACGACATTCATCATTCAGATATTAGCGGGATTTCGTGAAAAGTCTTTGAATAATTTTGGAATATAGGGTCATCCTCAATCAGAATGGGGGTAAACTCCCATCATAATTTATGAAGACTGCGATTTACCCGGGAAGCTTCGACCCGATCCACAATGGTCACCTTGATGTCATCGAACGGGCCAGCAAACTGTGGGACCGCATGATTGTGGCGGTCGCCTTCAATGGGGCTAAAACCGGTCTTTTTACACCGGATGAGCGGGTTGAGCTGATCAAGGCATCGACGAGTCATCTCGGGAACGTCGAAGTGACGTCTTTCGAGGGTTTGTTGGTAAACTTTGTTCGCGACAATAAAGCTGATGTCGTCGTGCGGGGCCTTCGAGCGGTTTCCGATTTTGAATATGAGTTTCAAATGGCCCTGATGAATCAGAGCCTCGATGAAAACCTGGAGACAGTCTTTCTCATGCCCAGCCAGGAGAATATATACCTGAGCTCACGAATTGTGAAAGAGGTCGCCCGGCTCGAAGGCGATATCGATCAGTTTGTGCCGCTTTGCGTCAAAGCGAAGCTGTTGGAGAAAGTGGGAAGTTAAAGGAATAGAGGAGTCCGTCTATAGCGGTGAAGTCAATGCTGACTTCATTCGCTCCATGAAGCTCCCTTAACTGCTCTTTTTCTTCGTTGCAGCCTTCTTACTGGCTGCTTTTTTAGTGGTGGTCTTCTTCGCCGCCGCCTTTTTAGTTGCCGTCTTTTTCTTCGCCGGCTCACGGGGAGGAAACTCCCAGCCGAGCATGCGTTTACCCTTGGTGTTGCAGGTTAAAGCAGCCTTGAAGGGGCGGCCCTTTTTGCTGATCCACTGCTCGATCACATCGGTTTTGCCTTCGTTGAAATATTTAAGCGCCTGCTCACGCGGGATTTCGTATTTGCACATCTCTTTCGAGAGACGGGCTTTGCACCCATCGCCGTTCGCACGACGGTCACAGAGGTAACTGTGGGGAGTGACGTAGATGTCGCCTTTTTCGCACAGGGGGCACTTGCAGAGCTTGTTCTCGGGCTTGATCGCTTCGACTTCTTCCTCCTCTTCGGGAGACTTTTCAAAAACAAAGGAGGCTTTGAGTCCGGTCTTTTTGTCTTCCTGCAATTCGATCGCAGCATCGAAGGGCTGTTTGAAGCGATTCACAAATCCAGTGAGGGGGCCGACCAGTTTGGTTGTCAGGAGGGTTTTTGCTTCGTCTTCTGAAAGAGGACGGCTCGCAATCACCTTTGGCAGGGCAAATTTGCAGTCCGGTTCCTTACACTTGTAGCGTCCGTCGTCCTGTCCCAGCGCCGCAGCACCACACACCGGGCAGGGGACGGGAAATTCAGGCCATTCGCGCTCAAGGGCGGTGCGGGCGTATTCCTTTGCGGTTTCGACAACCGTGCCGGTGAGGTCCTTAATCTCATTCATGAAACGGGGGCGATCCAGTTTGCCCTGTTCCATTTGTTTGAGCTTATATTCCCATTCACCGGTCATCTCGGGGGAAGTGAGAATGCCGATCTCCATGTTGTGGAGCTGCTCAATGAGACGCATCCCGCGGGTTGTGACATAAATGTCCCGGCCATCCCGGGTGATGTATTTATCGTTGATGAGGCCTTCAATTGTCGAAGCCCGTGTCGCCGGAGTGCCGAGGCCGCGCTCGGACATAGCATCGCGAAGATCTTCGTCATCAACCCGCTTCCCGGCGGTCTCCATGGCGGAGAGCAGGGTGCTTTCATTGTATCGCGCCGGAGGTCTCGTTTGCTTGTCGAGGCGTTCGATTTTCTTTGCGGTCGCGCTCTCGCCGGGTGCGACCGGAACGATCTGTTTGTCGGCGCTCGAGGACGCTTTTCTGCTTCCGCCTTCTTCATCGGCGGCAGGAGCCGGAGCATCCGCGCCACCGACTTTCTTGCCGTAAACGGCGAGCCATCCGGCATTGACGAGAATTTTTCCGTCTGTTTTGAAGGCGTCTTCGCCGATTCGACTGATGCGCGTCGTGTTTTCGAATTCTGCCTGCGGGTAGAAGGTTGCAATAAAGCGACGGCTCACCATGTCGTAGAGTTTCTGTTCGGCCTCGTCGAGGTTGGCAGGGATCTGACCGGTTGGAATAATCGCAAAGTGATCGCTGACTTTGGCACCGTTAAAGACTCGTTTGTCTTTGCCGTTGACCCAGGAGTTTTCGATCACTTTCGCGGCGTGGCCAGGCATGTCGCCGATGGTGTAACCGGATCCGGCGGAAATTTTCTTCAGGGTTTCGATGCTTGTCGGGACGTAGTCATCGGGAAGGTAGCGTGAGTCGGTTCTCGGATAAGTCAGCGCTTTGTGGCGTTCATAGAGAGACTGGGCAAGTTGCAGGGTTCGTCGTGCCGAGAAGCCAAAGCGACCGTTCGCTTCGCGCTGAAGACTGGTGAGGTCGTAAAGCTGCGGGGAAATTTGTTTGGTCGGTTTCTTCTTCTCCTCAACAATGGCCGTTTTCCCCTCGCAACGGTCGACGACTGCCTGGGCTTCCGATTCATCCCAGATTCGCTCGGGCCGGGCATGTGGTTTGTCCTCTGATTTTTTGAAGCTTTCGCTGAACCAGCGTCCAAGGTAGTCCCCGGCTTTGACGCCAAAGGTTCCGTGAACTTCGAAATAGTCTTCACTGACAAATTTGTCGATTTCCGACTCGCGCTCTGCAAGGAGGGCGAGAGTTGGCGTCTGAACCCGTCCTACCGGCGTTTTATTGAAGCCCCCGAACTTGCTATTGAAAGCGGTCATCGCCCGGGTTGAGTTGATCCCGATAAGCCAGTCGGACTCGGAACGGCAATAGGCAGCGTCGGAAAGCGGACGCATTTCCTCATCACTGCGGAGGCTGCTGAAGGCTTCTTTGATTGCCCCGTCGGTCATCGACTGCATCCAGAGGCGGCGGGTGGGTTTATCGATCCCGGCGAACTGAACGATGTAGCGGAAAATGAGTTCACCTTCGCGGCCGGCATCACAGGCGTTGATCAGTTCCGTCACATCTTTGCGCTTCATGAGCCGCTTCAGCACAGTGAGGCGGGACTTCGATCCCTTTTGTTCGCTGGGCTCGAGGGTGAACTGATCGGGAACAACGGGGAGGCAGTCAAACTTCCAGGGAAGTGTTTTCCCCTCGGCGGTCATCGGCAATGCCTGCTGAACAAGGTGGCCGACGGCGGAGGAGATGAGGTATCGGTCGTTCTCAAAGAAGTCGTCCTTTTTGTCGAATTTACCGATAGCAGGGTCTTTTCCGAGGACTCGGGCGAGGTCATTGGCGACGCTCGGTTTCTCGGCGATGATGAGTGATTTCGACATGGATAAAAAGGAAAGGTGTGCGGCGGAAAGCTTTGAGGACGCCAATGGAGTGCCCCGATTTCAACGTTCCGTCAAATCAGTTTCGTGAAGTATTTGCCGGGAAGCTGTTTAATCAGGCTCTTCATTTCGAGCTGAAGGAGGGTCGCACTGACGACTCCGGCGGGAATTTCGAGGGCTTCCGCAAGGGCATCGATGGTGGATTCCCCGTTTTCAAGGTATTGGAGGATCTTCTCCTCGTTTTCGTTCAAATCCGGCATGGGGCGTTTCAATTCCGATGTTTTCACCGGTGCGCTAAAGTCGAGGGCGAGAGAGTTCAGTTCCGCTCCCAGGTCATCGATAATATCCCGGGCGGAGCAGACAAGGGTGGCTCCGGCGCGAATCAGCCGGTGGCAACCTTCGGAGTTGGCGCGATCAATCGGACCGGGGACGGCAAAGACGGTTCGTCCCTGTTCGAGGGCCTGGTTCGCGGTGATCATCGAACCACTGCGGGCGGGCGCTTCGACAACCAGCAGCCCCTGTGACATGCCTGATACGATCCGGTTTCTCAGCGGAAAGGATTGTTTATCGGGAACGTAAAGAACAGGGAATTCTGAAATAACAGCACCGTTTTTCGATATCATGTCGGCGAGCGCCTGATTCTCAGGTGGATACACGTTTCCTATCCCCGAACCGAGTACGGCGATGGTGCGTCCTTCTGCCGCGAGAGCGGCTTCATGAGCCGCGGTATCAATGCCACGGGCGAGCCCGCTGATGATGCAAAATCCGGTCCTTGCGAGTTGAAAGCTCAGTTTACGCGTTTGTTCACGACCATAGTGCGTCATGCGCCGTGACCCGACCACGCCGATTGCAGCGGAGTCTGCAGGGAGGAGTTTCCCCTTTATATATAGCAAAAAAGGAGGGTCGTGAATTTCACGCAGGGCGGGGGGGTAGTCATCATCATCCAGCGTAAGTGTTTCGATGCCACGCTCAGCCATGCGTTGTTTTTCCCCGTCAAGATCGACTGTTTTTTCCCAGCTTCGAATCTGCTGTGCCATTTCACGACCGATTCCGGGAACTTCCTGCAGTTCTTTTGCCGATGCTTCCAAAACCCGGTCCGGTCTCTCAAAATACTCCAACATCCGGCGGACTCTGATAGGACCGATCCCGGAGAGAAGATTTAGCACGAGAAAGGCATCTTTCGGTTCCATGGGTAAATTTGAATACTCGATGCTTCCTTTGAAATCAAGTGTTCATTTGAAACCTTATTTGCTTTCTGTGATTTTGAATTAGCGGATCGATCTGATTCCGGCTAGGGTCGCCTCACTTTCAAGATGGGAGAAAAATGGACACTAGAATCAGCGGCTGAGAAGAAAGCGCCGGGTCTTCATCCTCTCGCGGGATCGAGGTTGCGGGTTTTTCTTCGACACATCCTTTTCACCCCGGCCTTTGATCCGAGGGCACGCTACCAGCGTTTTATTGCCTGGGTGGCTCAGTTCGTTCGGGCGCCGCTTGCGGCGATTGAAACGGTAAAGTATGCCGGAGCGATCAACCGCCAGACGATGAAGACTCCGCCGATTTTCATGATCGGACATTGGCGGAGCGGGACGACGCATCTGCATAATCTCATGTGTCGCGACCCGCAGTTTGGCTACCTCAAATTCACCGAAACGGCATTGCCGCTGGACATGCTGGGGCCCAAGGTGCGCATCATGCGGAGAATCATCGATCGGGCTCTTCCTGATGACCGGGGTTTCGATAAAGTGAAGCTGACCCTCGATGAACCGCAGGAAGAGGAGATGGCTCTCGGAAATCTGAATCCGATTGGGTACTACAGCATTTTTTACTTTCCACAGCGGATGACGGAGGTGAGAGATGAATCGCTTTTCTTTGAGGGGGTTTCTGATTCGGCTTTGACGCGTTTTAAAAAGAATTACGCCTTCCTCATTCGAAAGCTGAACTACGCGAAGAAAGGGAAGCAGCTGCTCTTCAAAAATCCGCCATCAACGACGCGGATGAAGATGATCCTCGAGATGTATCCGGACGCACGCTTCGTTCATATTGTCCGGAATCCCTGGGAAGTTTACAGTTCAACGCGGAGCCACTTTCCGCGTATTTTTAACGCCTTCGCCTGGCAGTCTTTTCAGGACGTTGATATTCCCGGCTACACTCTCGAGACTTACGAAAAGTTGATGAAGCGTTATCTCACTGATCGTGACGAACTCAATCTTCCCGCTCATCAACTGGTCGAAACCACTTATGAAGCGATCACGAAAGATCCGCTTGGAGAGATTGGTCGACTTTATGATGCCCTGGGACTCGAAGGAAAGGAAGCCGGATTGTCTGAGATTGGCAAATACGTTGACGGGCTGAAGGGCTATCAGCGGAATGTTCACTGCGTGAGCGAAGAAGAAGCGGTGCAGATACGAGAGCGTTGGAAATTTTCCTTCGACGCGTGGGGCTATGACATCGAGCCTCCCGAGGCGATTGAAGTTCGCTGAACCTCCCTATTTCCCATTCCTTTGAAATCCCTTGTCGTCATAGCCGGTGAAATCAGCGGGGACACGCATGGCGCGGAGCTATTGCGGGCACTTCCGGATACGTGCGAGTGGAGCCTGTCCGGACTGGGTGGACCACGCATGGCTGACTTGGCCGGCACGATAGAAGACTGGCTCGATGAAGCGGCCGTATTGGGGCTCCTCGAAGTGCTCAAAAAATACGGCTACTTTCGCGAGAAGATGGATGAGGCGGTTGCTCACATTCAAAAAGTAAAGCCGGATGGTGTTCTCATGATCGATTACCCGGGGTTTAACCTTCGCCTTGCAAAGAGACTGAGGGCGGAAGGATACACTGGGAAGCTTCTTTACTACATCAGTCCTCAGGTGTGGGCCTGGAAGAAAGGCCGTATCAAAGTGATGGCTGAGTTACTCGACCTCATGATCTGTATTTTCCCTTTCGAAAAGGAACTGTATGAGAAAAGCGGGCTGAAGACCGAGTTTGCGGGGCATCCTCTGATCGATGAGATGGCGGAGGTTCGAGATCCTTCCATTATCCGGGATGCAAATCTCGTTGCGATGCTTCCGGGCTCCCGGGAGCGGGAGATTGCAAAGTTGTTTCCCCCGATGCTTGATGCGGCGGCATTCCTTGCGGAAAAAAGGTCCGACCTGCGCTTTGCGACGACAGGGGCAACGGCGCCACTCACGGCGAGACTTGAGGAAATGGTGGCAGAACGAGGTCTCTCATCTGTTTTTTCTGTGGGGACGTCTTCCAGCCACGAGATCATGCAGGAGGCCGGGGTGGGCATTGTCGCCTCTGGCACAGCAACGCTTGAGGCAGCCTGCCTTGGATTGCCCTATTGCCTGACCTATAAAGTGGCGGCGCTCACCGCCATGGCTGCAAAATGGGTCATGTCAGTCGACTATCTGGGGATCGTCAATGTCATGGCCGGCCGCGAAGTGGTCAAAGAGCTGCTGCAGGAGAAGGCAAAAGGAGAGGCGATGGCGGAAGAGCTTTTGCGCCTTCTTGATGATGAATCGGCCCGTGCCGAAATCGAAAAGGAGATTGCCGACGTGGTTTCGATGTTAGGTGAGGGGGGAGCACACCGGAACGCGGCACATTCAGTCGCGGCGGCTCTCGGGAAGTGAACGTAGTCCATTGAAATGAAAGAAGGTGCTTTGATTCGTTTTTTGGTCGTCGCGATGCCGGCAGGCTTGTTGTTTCTCGGTGTGATTGCGATGTTGAAAACGCATCTTTCAACACCGGAGATTCCACTCGATCCGAATGAAGAGAGCCGTCTCAATGCTTCTTCGTTGAATCGGAAGCCCGTTAACCGGGAGGGCCTTGAGCGGTACCTCACCACCTTGACCGAAACGATCGGCGAGCGTCATGTTAAGAAGCCGGAAAATCTCGAAAAAGCAGCGGTGTGGATTGAGTCAACTCTTGGTGGCGGGAACATCGGATATCCGGTAGAGCGCCAGGCCTACGATGTAGATGGCGTGGCCGTGAGAAATCTGATCGCGGAGCTTCCCGGAAAAAGCCGACGCGATGAAATTATCGTGGTGGGCGCGCATTATGATACGATTCCGGGATGCCCCGGAGCAAATGACAATGGGTCCGGCGTTGCTGCTCTCATCTCCATCGCCAGGGCGATGGCTGGTGACCAACAGGAGCGAACGGTCCGATTTGCCGCCTTTGTGAATGAGGAGCCTCCCTATTTCCAAACAGATCGGATGGGGAGCCGGATATATGCCGCCCGTTGTCGCAGTCGTCGCGAGAATATCGTCGCCATGATATCCCTGGAAACGATCGGGTATTTCTCAGATGCAGGGAACAGTCAGAAAGTTCCTGAGGGGCTGGAGGGTGTCTTTCCGACCAGTGGGAATTTTCTCGCATTTGTCGGAAACGAGGACTCCCGGTATTTCGCCGATTCAGCGAGGGGGGCATTCAAGGCTGAGACCGGTATTCCCGCGCTCGCGGGGGCTTTCCCCCCGGAGGTTGCGGGAGTGGGATGGTCTGACCATTGGTCATTCTGGCAGGAGGGCTATTTCGCGGTCATGGTCACTGACACTGCGCCCTACCGCTATCCGCATTACCATAAGCCAACTGATACGATGGATAAGTTGAACCTCGATGTTTTGACCAAAGTCACCAGGGGGCTGGAGCAGGTCGTGAAGACGTGGGCCAATCCGTGACCGGGGGAAACGACTCCGCGTGTATTCGGAACACGAGGTAAGGATTCCCGGGAGGCGAAGCGAAATTAAACTGCCGGGATTTGCCCTTGAGCTTCGCTTAAAAATTCAGCAATCCCGTTTTCCTTATCGCAGAGGATTACGAGCGGTTCGACTGGTTTTTCGGTCAATTCGAAGCCCATGATGATAACCTTTTCCCCGGCATTGATGAGGTGCGCGGCAGCTCCGTTGATCTCGATCGCTCCGGAACCCCGTTCTCCTTCAATCACGTAGGTCTCAAGTCTGGCACCAGTTGTCGCACTGACGACGAGGACTTTTTCACCAATCCAAAGACCGACGGCATCGATCAAATTCCGATCGATCGTGATACTCCCGACATAGTCGACATTGGCCTCGGTTACCGTGGCGAGATGGATCTTGGATCTGAGCAAACTCCGCATGAGAAATGGGCGCAAGGTTTCGCAGGAATTCAGGAAATGCAAGACTTCACTGGGAGAAAGCAAGGCTATGCTTGAACTCTTCCTTATTCCCAGTATGTGTCGTGCTTGCGTTTCCTGGTTTTTGTCTGCGGAAAAAACGAATGCCTGTAAATCCTTTGTGACGCTGTGTTCTATCTGAAATGTCTTTCTCCAGTATCTCTGCGTTTCTAAAGAAGACAGGGCAATCATTCATCGGAATGATTGTTTCTCCAAGATTCCATTGGGTCATTGTTTCTCTCTTTCTTCTCAAGTCGAACTGGAATATTTGGGAAAATTATGAGTGGGCGATGGGAGATGCAGCCTCTCACTACGCGAGTGGATTTAAGGCGATCCTCGATTTTGCGCGGATTCGGGTTTCGTGGTCGCCATTAAATTCCCTGTATTTTGGAGCATTCGGAGTGATCACCGGTGATCCTTTTCTTGCTACCATTCTTCATCGGATCGTAATCGTTCTCGCAACGACCTTACTTTTTTTCGGAATCTTGAGAAAATTGCTTCCCGGAGTCGTCGCGATGGCGATGACGTTCTGGTGGGCCAGTATCCCAACGAACATTGCGCCGCTTTACACCGTTCATCTGTTTGCGCATTTTGCTAATTTGGTCCCCGTTTTCGGTTTTTTGCTCAGCAAGACGGAAAGGGGGAGGGGGATATCCCTCGCTCTTGTCGCGGTATCAGCACTTTTCTTGAGAAATGAAGGAGTTGCCTGCTATCTCTTCCTTTCGGTTTGTTTAACTTTCTTCGAGTTGTGGCGTCGCAAGTCAGGGAAGGGAATCACTTTGGGACGGTTTGCCGGCTCATATCTCGCACCAAGCGTTTTTGTTTTTTCGATTTGGGCGTTACTGGCTGCTCAATCGAATACGGGATTTATGGGGAGCGTGGAAGCGATCAGGCATAAATCAGCGTTTAATTTCAGTCAGAACTACAGTTTTACCTATTTCCTTCAGCATCCGGAGACCGAGGGAAACGTTTGGTATGTGTATGATGAAATTTGCGAGAGAGATTTCGGGAAAGGATGCGTTTCGGTGGGGGAGGCGATGAGAGAAAATCCTGAAGCTTTCATGAATCACGTGAAAACGAATGTTCAGGGGATTCCTGCGAGTGTTGAGATTTCATTTTTTAATGCACGCCACACGGAGAGAAATCCGGATGTGGTTACCACTGAGGTTCATCGATTTGGGGCGTTGTCAGGATTGGTCCTGTTGTGTCTGCTCTGGCTGATTGGTGGCTGGTTGGTGTATCAAGATCGAGCTTATTTTCTTGAGAGAACCTTCCGCCCTCACATTTTTGCGTGGTTGTGTTTTCTTGGTTTCTTTCTTCAGGCAATACCGGTCGCTACGATCATTCTGGCGCGCACGAGTTTCTATCTAACCGGGATAGCATTCCTTTATCTGCTCACTGGACTTTGCTTGTGGGCTTGCTGGAGGCGACTCCCCTGGTCGCTTCCAGAAAAAGGGGGGGCCTCCATTGCAGGTCTAGTGTTAGTGCTGATGATCCCTTCACTTTGGGCGAACCGGACACAGCCCTACGACGCCCCGCGTGCTGTCTTGTCTGCTGTCGATTTGTTGCGGGATGAAATGAAATCCGAAAGAATGACACTTGCGGCATCTGTTTATCAGACTCGGGAAGTGCAAAAGTTTCTGGATCCTGAGGAGCGAATCAGTGTCAAGGGAATGGAATTTCTACTGCCGGCGCTATCTTCGGAGATTCCGTTTGGTGAACGACTTAACCAAGAGGGGGTTGATTACTTTTTTGCGTGCGGAGAAGAGGTTGTTTCGTCTCCCGGCTACGCTGAATTTTCAGAGATGCCGGCGAAATGGGGATGGACTCTCGATAGTTCAGGCACCTGCGGCCTGGTTCAATGGACGTTGTATCGCGTTGTTGATGAGGCGTCGGGAATCGGTGCTCAACGCTTGAATCGATAGTAGAAGATCGCGAACAAGGTCGCGAATCCATCTTTCCAGGTGATCTTTTTCCCCTCTTCGTAGTTCCGGCCAGCGTAACTTATGGGCACTTCGAAGACACGCAGCTTCATTCGTGCTATTTTGGCGGTGAGTTCCGGTTCCACTGTAAAACCTTTCGAGTTGATCGTGATTTCATCGAGACACGACCTTTTGAAAACCTTGTAGCAGGTTTCCATGTCCGTTAAGTTCAATCCGGTGGTTAAATTACTTAGGAAAGTCAGAAAGCGATTGCCAAGGTAGTGGAAATACAGGTGAACTCGTGCGTATTCACCGACGAGAAATCTCGAGCCATAGACAACTTCTGCATCGGCTTCGAAAAATGGTTTCAAAAGCTTGGCATAGTCCCTCGGATCATATTCGAGATCAGCGTCCTGGATGATGACCAGGTGTCCTTGACACTCATCGAATCCGGTTTTTAGCGCGGCGCCTTTTCCCCGATTGTTACTGTGTCTGATCACACGGATTCTATCATTGAGTTCCAGCTCTGCGAGAATATCAAGGGTCCCGTCAGTTGATCCGTCATCGACTAACACAATTTCGCAGGGAACGGGTGAATTCAGCACTTTTTCGACGACTCTTTCTACCGTGCGAACTTCATTGAATACAGGAATGACCACTGAGAGGAGAAAGCCATTTTCAAAGTCGGGAATGTTTGTGGGGAGGGGCGCTGCCATTACTTGCATTTGTTCTTGATCCACCGTGAGAAAGCAAACTCTTCTTTGGGGAATTGAGCTACAGGGAGGTGGAAGAAGCCATTTTACTGATGAATATGTTGTGTGGAACTGAATGCCGGAATTAGGAGGATTCTTATCGAACAGTGGGAGAACAGGGATCTTCAGCTGAGCGTTCGATTCACTGCTGCTCTCCAGTTTGATACCTTCATTTGCATTTTTTCAGCGCCAGAGGACGGCTCAAAGCGATCCCTTTCCCGCCACGTTCTGGAGATTGATGCTTTGCTTTCCCAGACGCCGGTAGCAAGTCCGGCGAGGTAAGCGGCACCAAGGGCGGTTGATTCTGAAGTGGCCGACCGGACCACCGGCACCCCGAGTAGGTCTGCTTGAATCTGCATGAGAAGATCATTGCTTGTCGCTCCACCATCGACGCGGAGTTCGGTCAGCGCTGTATCGGAATCTTCCGTCATCGCTTCGAGAATATCATGAACCTGAAAAGCGATTCCTTCGAGAGCAGCTCTGGCGATATGTGATTTATTAGATCCGCGGGTCAAGCCACTGATCGTGCCGCGTGCGAAGCCATCCCAGTGGGGAGCTCCCAAGCCGGTGAAGGCGGGAACGAAGTAGACTCCACCGTTGTCTTCGACTTGTCCGGCGAGCTCTTCGATTTCTTCGGAAGATTGAATGATCCCGAGTTGATCCCGCAGCCATTGAACCACCGCTCCCCCGATAAAAACGCTACCCTCAAGAGCATATTCGGTGATCCCATTTATCTGCCAGGCGACAGTGGTGAGGAGGCGATGTTCCGATTTTACCGGTGTCGTTCCCGTGTTCATGAGCATAAAACATCCGGTGCCGTAGGTGTTTTTTGCCATTCCGGGTTCATGGCAGGCCTGGCCGAAGAGGGCTGCATGTTGGTCGCCGGCAATGCCGGCGATGGTCAGTTCCGCGCCGAAGAGGCTTGGGTCTGTTACTGCATAGGGTTCGCTGTTGCCGCGAACCTCAGGTAGAAGTGAGCGGGGGATATCGAGAATTGAAAGCATTCGTTCGCTCCAGTCGAGTGCATGAATGTCATACAGAAGCGTACGGCTGGCGTTGCTGACATCAGTGAGGTGGGTTCTGCCCGCTGTCAGATTCCAGACAAGCCAGGAATCGATGGTTCCGAAGGCAAGTTCTCCTGCTTCGGCGCGCCGTCGAACGCCCGGGATATTTTCCAGCATCCAGTGGATTTTGGTTCCTGAAAAGTAGGCATCAATCACGAGGCCGGTGATGGATTGGATTTCGTCTGCAAGACCTTGTTCTGTCAGCTCTTCACAGAAAGCTGCGGTGCGACGGTCCTGCCAAACGATCGCGTTCCCGACGGGTTCGCCCGTTCTTCGATCCCACATGACAGCTGTTTCCCGTTGGTTGGTGATGCCGATGCCTGCGATTCCGGAGAGTTTGCAGCCTGACTCAGACAGAGCGGATCGGGCGACTCTGAGTTGAGACTCCCATATGGTCATGGCATCGTGCTCAACGAGTCCCGGTTCGGGGAAAATCTGGGGGAATTCCTCCTGCGCGGTTGCGATCGCTTTTCCGTTGGAATCAAAGAGAATAGCTCTTGAACTGGTAGTGCCCTGATCGAGGGAGAGAATGAAAGACATAGAGAGAGTTTGTTGGCTTGAGAGGTGATTTTGAAGCAAAAAGGGGAAGTTAACGAGGATTGTGCTCAAGTGGTGGTACCGAGCGAAAACTTGCGCTCCTCTCCGTTACAAATGATGAAAATAAATCCCCTTCAGAGGATTAAAGCTGATGTTGTTCTGCTTTTAGTCCGGTTCAGGTCAGGAGGGATTCGTTCTGCTGTGGCATGGGTGGTGTCGCCTGCAGCCCCGCTTACCTTTCAGTTTGCGAAATATTCACTGATGGGATTGGGAAGCACGGTTGTTCATCTCACTGTGTTTGCGTTGATTTCCCACTATGTCTTTCCCGCTCATGGCTATTTGAATATTGAGGGGCTTGATGCGGCGACAAGAGAGAAACATGCGATCTGGAGCAACCTTATTGCTTTTCCGTTCTCTAATTTTTTTGCTTATTTCACCAATGCCAAATTTGTGTTTACCAAAGGGAGGCATTCGACATTCAGAGAAGTATTTCTCTTTACGGCGATTAGTTTTTTAAGTTTCATTGCTGGATTGTTGAGTGGGCCTGTCCTCATCTCGAGAGGTTTGGACCCCTGGATCGCGCAATTCGGATTCATGATTTCTTCCGCGCTCGTCAATTTTGTGAGCAGGAAATTTTTCGTTTTTTCCAGGTGAGGTGAATCGTTGTGCCGGCAGGGGGGAGGGATATTGAAACTTGATGAGTTAACGGGTAGTGATTCATGTGTCGCCCTCGAATCCTCATGGAAGGGAGTTGAAAAATGCATCAATTGAATCAGGAATTAAAACTGGCCGTGATTATACCTCTCTACAATGAGAGCGAAGTGTTATCGGATCTTCGGGTTGCGGTCGACAAGATGGTTGCCGAATTGCCGGCAGCGGTTTCTGTATATTTTATCGATGACGGAAGTCGTGATGATACTCTCGATAAAGTGCTGGAGTGGACAGGGGAAAGCCCTCATATATATGTCGTTTCGTTGTCCCGTAATTTTGGGCATCAGGCAGCCATCGCGGCAGGTCTCGATCAGGTCGGTGAAGAGGTAGACTATGTCGTGATCATGGACGGAGACCTTCAAGATCCTCCTGAACTCGTCGCCGAGATGTTGGATAAAGCCCGGGAAGGTTTTGATGTCGTCTACGCAAGGCGGCGGAGTCGTGAGGGCGAAACCGGCTGGAAGCGGGGCACATCTAAAGTCTTCTATCGGATACTGAGATTGCTCACCCCAATTGAGATTCCTGAAGATGTCGGGGATTTCAGGTTGATCAGCCGGATGGCTCTCGAGGCCTTCCGTCAGATGCCTGAGCATCACAAATTTCTTCGGGGAATGTTTGCCTGGATTGGATTTTCACAGGCCGAAGTTTTGTTTGATCGTCCGACGCGGGCTGCCGGTGAGACCAAGTATCCGACTCGAAGAATGGTTTCCCTTGCCTGGCATGCTGCCACATCGTTTTCTTCGACCCCGTTGAGGCTCGCGATGCTTCCCGGAGTCATTTCGATTTTGATCGGGATATGCTATTGCATGTACTCCCTCATTCGTCACCTCCGGGGCGAAACTGTTCCGGGGTGGACTGCGCTTGTCTTCCTGGTATCCATGTTTGGAGGAAGCCTTTTGTTTGCGATCTGGGTTATGGGAGAATATATCGCCAAGATCTACGAGGAGGTGAAGCATCGCCCGCATTATTTAATTAAGCTCACTGCCGGTGGATATGAGGAGTAACTGTAGAACTGATCAGGATGAGAATTCGTGAAATACTGCGGAAGCACCGTTGGCTCAGTGTTCTGAGTATTATCATATTGCCCCTGTTGTTTGGGGGATTTGTCCTAACGACCGTTTTTGAAAAGGGGCGTTGGGCTCGCGATCTCGAGTATGATGACCTTAATTATTATTTAGAGGGATATGAGTATGCTGAACAAATCAGGAATAAGGGGATTTCAGGAGCGGTTGAGCAGTTCACCACGGTGCCCCTGAGGGCGCCGTTCTCCGTTTTTATAGCGACGGTTGGTTTCCTGATTTTCGGGTATCAGGAATGGGCGCCGCTGGTGATTAATTTGATCGTCGTGAGCGGTTTTGCCGCCGCCGCATTTTTGTTCTTCCCCTGGCGTTTTCAATGGCAGGGTGTTCTCGCCGCTATCGCAGTACTGTTTACTCCAACTGTCTTTGAGGCTGCCAACCAGTTCCGGCCGGATTTTGCCTACGGTCTGGTCATTTCTCTGGCCTGCGCCCTGCTTTTTCGGATGCTTGCAGAGAAACGCGATGACTTATCATGGTGGGCGGGGGTGGCTATCGGTGGTGCTTTCGTCGTGAAAACCTCAACCCTTCCCCTGACGATCGTTATGATCGGGTCGACTGCCGTTTTGGGGCTGATGGCGGCGGGCTGGCGGTTTCGTGGCGGAAAAGAGATTTTGCAGCAGAAGCTTCGAGCGCTCCTGAAACTTACTTTTTGTGCGCTGTTGGTTGCTCTTCCTCTCTATTTATTCAATGGGAAGATAATTGTTCACTATATCTGGAAAGTTGTATTTGATGAGGCAGAATCGGCCATTTGGAGGACTGAGCTGAACCTGATGGATCGTCTCACCGCCTACCTGACTGGTCATTGGGCATGGCACACTGCGTTGCCCCATTTGTGGGGATGGTTGGGGCTCACTTTTCTGGGCATCCTTCTCACTCATCTGGGGTTAAGCGGCAGGCAGGCGAAATGGAGAATGATCCATTGGGGGAGCATGATTCTTGTCGCTTATGCCGTCGTCACCTACAATGCGGAGAAAACATCTTTCCTGGGGCTTCCGTTTTTCATTGTTTCGATGATGGCTTCGCTAGAGGCCGCATCCATTATTCTGTCAGTAGGGAGGCAGCGAGTTCTCTGTTCGATGCCTGTGCTGGTGTTCTTCTTAGTTGGTATTTATTGTTTTAAGCCCTCTCAGATTTCACCAACCTGGTACGAGCCGGGAGATGAATCAGGTGAACGTTGGAAAAGGGCAAACCGGCGCCTGGTCGAGATAGTTTCCCGCACTCCGGGAGAATCTTCTTTGTTCATTGCTTCGCCCGGCACTTTCGATGCTGCGCAGATCTCGTGGGTGGCGTTGAAAGAAAATAAGCTAGTTCATGCTTACGATGACAGGAGATTGGATTCACTGGATTCCGCGATTCCTTTAATCAACGTGGCTGACTACGTGGTTTCCTGCCCGGAGGATTCGTTGTTTAGCGACCCAAGATTTCCGACCGATTTTCTAGCTGATGAGATCTATGCTTATTTGCGAAACAGCTATCGGTTCGAAGAGATTGAAGTCATTGAGGCGGTAGCTGGATATCCATATTATCTCTTTCGACAGAAGGATGTGTTTCACGTGAACTGGGGGGAAGGATTTTACGAACCGGAGAGAGATGGGGCGAGTGAATGGAGGTGGTCCGAACAAAGCAGTTTTTTGGAAATTCAGAATATCTCAGGAGAAGAGCTTTCGGTGTTGATTTCACTGACGGTTCAGTTGCCTGAGCAGAGTCGTGTTCAATTGTCTTGGGGAGATCATGAGAAGTCGATTGAACTTGGCGAGGAGTGGTTCGTTGAGACCAATCTAGGAGCCGTGACCATTCCGGCGGCTGATTCGGTGAAGATTCATTTTGAGTTTGCAGGTAATCCTTTTGAGTCGGTGGAGGATTCAAGAGACTTGTACTTTCGTTTGATCCAATTTAAGATCGACGACTTACGTGTGATGAATGAGAGGCGGGGGGGCTTCTGAGTTTTCCGCGGGGCGTCTGCAGGCCGAAATTTCATCGATAGATGGATGGGCAATTGTCTTGCAAATATTATAATTATAATTATCATACTTTATGGTAATTATGAAATGGGGCTTTTTCTTTGGCGTGGCCTTAGCGCTGCTCACCAGTTGCGCGAGCAGGAATTCATCAGATCGAAGTGAATTTGTCACGCTGGAAGCGACAGGCTACTGCAAGTGTCAGGAGTGTTGTGGGTGGAAGCGTAACCTCCTCATGCAGCCGGTTTATGCGTATGGGCCGCAAAAGGGGGAGCGTAAGAAGCTTGGGGTGACGGCTTCAGGAACGAAGGCAAAGCCGGGCACGATTGCCGCCGATACCAATGTCTTTCCCTTTGGCACACGCATGAAGATTCCAGGCTATGGGTGGGGAACGGTGGAGGACCGCGGAGGTGCGATTAAAGGCGGCAAAATTGATCTCTTTTTCAAGACCCACAAGCAGGCTCTCGAGTGGGGACGACAGACCGTGACGGTTGAAGTGGTGCGTCCGTAGATTGCGGGGTGCAGATTATCGTCTGGACCGTTGGAGTCACCCTTGGTCAAAGAGTGGGAAGTGAAATGCGGGTATTTCTATCCGCGTAGACAAGGGGTGGTTGCCTTTTCAGATAGGTCCTCGTTGACTGCTCCTACCCTGAATTAGCGATTACAACTGTTTGGTCCCGGGATGTGGTGGTCGCTTGTTTGGCTCTTTCCTGTACTTCAAGGTAGGCTGGTAGGGCAATGCTGGCGATCATCCCCCAGAGAAAGATACCGGTGAGGATGCCGATGACTCCGGTAACAATTCCTGAAATCGCGAGGCCGTGACCGGATTTTTCAGGAGCGGATCCGCCCGTTTGTTTGAGGGCCCTAATTCCTAAAATGATTGCAGGAATGGATCCCAGGATCCAGAGACAGGTCATGCTCAGGATGCCGAAGACGAGGCTCCAAACCGCGGCTTTGGAAGTGGGGAGAGATGCCTGGCCCATTATTCCGGGTTTTGATCTACGGTTTTTACGTGGTCGAGGTAGGACGTCATTTCCTTTTTAATGACCGGAAGAAGAAAGTAGAGGCCAATTAAGTTAGGAATGACCATCGCGAAGACCATGGAGTCTGAAAGGTTGAGGACATTGGCGAGTGAGCCGGAGGCACCAACGATGATGAGGAGGCAAAAGATAACTTTGTAGATCAGCACGGGAATCTTAATCTTGTCGTCGGCGAGAAAACTGAAAAGATAGATAACACCCTGCTCACCGTAGTAGGACCACGATATCATCGTTGAGAAGGCGAACAGCACGACAGCAATCGTGAGGAGAGCGGGGAACCATGAGATAACCGACTCGAAAGCCATGGAGGTGACCGGCACTCCTTTCCGGTCGGTCACAGAGTTGGCAGGGACCCAGCCGGTGATTTCCTCGACTGAATGGTCGTCAGGGGAAACGAGACCAATAACTTCGAGGTGATCAGCCTTCGATGCCCGGGTATGAAGAAACTGTCCGGCTTCCAGATCCCGAACAACTTCACTGGAGCCGGGTTCAGAAAGAAGGGATGAGCCGGCCGTATTCACCTCCGCGCTGACTTGCCATGTTCCGGTGATTACGATGACGAGAGCAGTCATGGTGCAGACCACGACGGTGTCGACGAATGGCTCGAGAAGAGCGACGAAGCCTTCGGAGGCGGGTTTGTCTGTTTTAACCGCCGAGTGGGCGATCGGGGCGGAGCCGAGTCCCGCCTCATTTGAGAAAGCAGCGCGCCGGACCCCTTGAATGAGAATGCCGACGAGACCACCGGTGACGGCTTCGTTGCTGAAGGCGGCCGAGATGATGGTGCTTATCGCCGGGATGATTTCGCCGAGATTGGTAAGAAGAATGATAGTGGCAGCAATCACATATATCCCGCACATGAAGGGAACGAGAAAAGCGGTGACATGAGCGATCCTGACAATTCCTCCGATGATGACAAGCCCCACGGCAACGGCGAGAATGATACCGAATGTCAATTTCGCTCCGCCGCTTCCTGCGATACCGGGATCGAGAAATGTTGAGCTGAACTGGCTGAATGCCTGGTTCGATTGAAACATGTTCCCGGCACCGAACGCCCCGCCGATCACAAAAATGGCGAACATGACGGCAAGAACAGCACCGATCGGTCCCATGCCGATTTCTTTTAATCCGTCGCGGAGGTAATACATGGCACCGCCTTTGACCGATCCGTCTTTTGCGATTCGACGATACTTCACTCCGAGGGTGCACTCGGCAAATTTAGTCGTCATCCCGCACAGCCCCATCACGATCATCCAGAAAGTCGCTCCGGGCCCGCCTATCCCGATCGCGACGGCGACACCACCGATATTTCCCAGTCCGACTGTGGCAGAGAGGGCTGCGCTAAGCGCTTGAAAGTGAGTGATTTGTCCGGGTGCATCCGGATCTGTGTATTTTCCTTTTGCGGTGCGAAGGGCTATCCCGAACCCGCGCAAGTTGATGAATTTAAAGTAGAGTGTCAGGAAAATGGCGGTAGCGGCGAGAAGGATGAGAACGATGGGTAAAGTGACGCCATCCATCACCTCGATTCCGAAGAAAACGATGTCCACGGCGCCATCTGCAACCGGCTTCAGTCCGGCATCAATCTTGTCGGCAATGGACATCGCAGCCTCTTCCGCACTGGCTGCAAGAGGGGCAAAAGTCAAGGTAATGAAGGCTAGAAAGCGGCAGGTGGTCGACATGGTTCCAAAATGGGTGATGCTAGATGGCGCGGGGCAATATTGGCAACGAGTTTTTCCTCGTAATTGAGACAAGCTGGACGCATCGATTGAGCCAATTTTGCGAGGAATGAACATATTTTGCACAATTTTTCGATTTCAGTGCCCATCTTCTTGCAAAAGCGCTTCGTATTGCTTAAGAAACCGGAAATGAACGCGCTCGGAAAAGCTCTACTGGGATTTTGGGGATCCTCTATTGGTAAAAAGCTCATTGTCGCCGTGACCGGCGTCATGCTCGTGGGCTTCCTTATTGCTCACATGGTCGGCAATCTGCTGATTTTTCAGGGACGCGAGTCTCTGAATGATTACGGTTACTTCCTCCATCATTTTCTTCATGGGTGGGGGATTTGGATTTTCCGCCTCGGACTTCTCGGTGCGTTCGCTTTGCACCTCGTCGCGACGATAGCCCTCGTCCGCGAAAATCGTGCCGCGAGAAACACACGCTATGCCTACGACGCAACAGTTCAGGCACCACGCAGTTCGCGTATGATGATTTGGAGCGGGCTCACTGTGCTTGGTTTTGTGATCTTTCACCTTCTCCACTTTACGGTTCGGATTGATCCTGACCTGGCGAAGATGAAGGATCCGATGGACCCGAGCCGGCACGATGTCTACGGCATGGTCATTGCGGGGTTTCAGAGCCCGATAGTTGTTCTGTTTTATATCGTGGCGGTCTCATTTTTCTGCACCCATCTGAACCACGGGATTTCCTCGCTGTTCCAAACTCTCGGCCTTCGTTCTGAAAAGACTCGATGGGTGACGGGAAAGATCGGCATTGCGGTCACCCTGATCCTTTGGTTGGGCTTTATTTCGATTCCGTTCCTCACTTCCGTTAACCTGCTGAAAGACGAAGGCGTTCCGGAAAAATCCGCCGCGCATGGTTCCGCAGTCGAAACGATTTCTGAATCCTGAATCTGAACTTTCCGAAACTTCCACCGACAATTCACATGGCATACGACGGTTCTACGACAGGCTCGAATACGGACACTCTTGACTCAGCGATCCCTGAAGGTCCTCTTCCTGAAAAATGGACGAAGTACAAGGACAACGCAAAGTTGATTAACCCGGCAAATAAACGGAAATACAATATCATTGTTGTTGGTTCCGGTCTCGCCGGAGGGTCCGCTGCGGCAACCCTTTCCGAGTTGGGATATCAGGTGAAGTGCTTTTGTTATCAGGACAGCCCGAGACGTGCGCACTCCATCGCGGCGCAGGGAGGGATCAATGCGGCAAAGAATTACCGGAATGATGGCGATTCAGTCTGGCGTCTTTTCTATGACACGATCAAAGGGGGGGATTTCAGATCCCGCGAGGCTAACGTGCACCGCCTCGCAGAAGTCAGTGCGAATATCATTGACCAATGTGTTGCTCAGGGGGTGCCGTTCGCCCGCGAATACGGTGGACTCCTCGATAATCGTTCTTTCGGTGGCGCGCAGGTGAGCCGGACGTTCTATGCCCGTGGCCAGACGGGACAGCAGCTTTTGATTGGAGCGTATCAGGCGCTGGAGAAAGAGGTTTCCAAGGGAGGCGTCACCATGTATCCACGCACTGAAATGCTTGACCTCGTGAAGGTGGACGGCCATGCCAAGGGGATCATCACGAGGGATCTCTGCACGGGGGAGATCGAGCGTCATGCTGCTGATTGCGTGATTCTTGCCACGGGCGGCTACGGCAACGTTTTCTTCCTTTCCACGAATGCGATGGGCTGCAACGTGATGGCTGCCTTCCGGGCGCACAAGCGTGGCGCCTATATGGCTAACCCGTGTTACACGCAGATTCACCCAACCTGTATTCCGGTAAGCGGTGACTACCAGAGCAAGCTGACTCTCATGTCTGAGTCACTGCGAAATGATGGGCGGATCTGGGCACCGAAATCTCCGGAGACTGCGAAGAAGATTCGCGAAGGGAAACTGAAGGCAAAGGATATCGCAGAGGAGGATCGCGACTATTATCTCGAGCGGAAGTATCCCTCATTCGGTAATCTAGCTCCGCGTGATATTTCGTCCCGTTCAGCGAAGGAAGCCTGCGACGAAGGTCGTGGAGTGGCGAGGACAGGGCTCGGTGTTTTCCTTGATTTCAGTGATGCGATTGCGCGCCTCGGTGAGGATACGATTCGGGCCCGTTACGGCAACCTCTTTCATATGTATGAAAAAATCAGCGGCGACAATCCCTATGAGACGCCGATGATGATTTATCCTGCGGTCCACTACACGATGGGGGGCCTCTGGGTGGATTATAACCTCCAGTCAAATGTGAAAGGCCTGCACGTGCTCGGAGAGGCTAACTTCTCCGATCATGGCGCCAACCGTCTCGGAGCGAGTGCGTTGATGCAGGGACTTGCCGACGGGTACTTCGTGATTCCGGCGACGCTTCCCAATTACCTTGTCGATCAGACACCCGGTGCGGTGACGGTCGAAGCCCCTGAGTTTGAAAAAGCTGAGGCCGAAGTGAGGGAGCGGATCGAAAAACTTCTCAGTATCAAAGGGACCAAATCGGTCGACAGCTTTCACCGTGAACTGGGACTGTTGGTCTGGGATAAATGCGGGATGGCCCGCACTAAGGAAGGGCTCCAGGAAGCGCTTGAGCGCATTCCGGAAATCCGTAAGGACTTCTGGGAGAATGTCAGGATTCCCGGTGATGCTGATGGAGTGAACATGGAACTCGAGAAAGCGGGGCGTGTTGCTGATTTTATCGATTTCGCCGAAGTGATGTGCCACGATGCCCTCAATCGCGAGGAATCCTGCGGTGGTCACTTCCGGGAGGAGTATCAGTTTACCAAGGACGATGAAGCAGTTCAGTCCGGCTACACAAATGAAGGCGAGGCAAAGCGTCGTGACGAGGAGTTTGCCTATGTTTCCGCATGGGAGCATGCCGGTCCCGGTGAAGAGCCCATCCTGCACAAAGAGAAGCTTGTTTTCGAAGGCGTGAAACTCAGTGTCCGGAGTTATAAGTAATCGCCTCGAAACCTAATCCTATTTTTAACTTACCGACGACGATATGAATCTCACTCTAAAAGTCTGGCGTCAGGCTCACGCAACCGACACGGGAAGCATCCAGACCTACGATGCGAAAGACATTCCCGAAGAAGCTTCGTTTCTTGAGATGCTCGATATTGTAAACGAGCGAATCATTACCGATGGTGGGGACCCGATTCACTTCGACCATGACTGCCGGGAGGGAGTTTGCGGGATGTGTTCACTGACGATTAACGGCGTGCCTCACAGCAAGGAGAAGGGCATCACCACTTGTCAGGTTCACATGAGGAAGTTCCGTGATGGAGACACCCTCTGGATTGAGCCGTTCCGGGCCCGGGCTTTTCCTATCGTGAAAGATCTCATGGTCGACCGCACCGCGTTCGACCGCATTGTCGCAGCGGGTGGATACATTGATGTTCGCACGGGGTCGGCTCCGGATGCAAACTCGGTGCCTATTCCGAAACAGAATGCAGATGCCTCCTTTGATGCAGCTGCCTGCATTGGCTGCGGCGCATGTGTGGCCTCCTGTAAGAATGCCAGTGCGATGCTCTTTGTGGGAGCAAAGGCGACTCACCTCAATTTGCTTCCTCAAGGCGCTCCCGAAAAGGACAAGCGAACTCTTGCTCTCGTCCGGCAGATGGATGCCGAGGGCTTTGGGAACTGCACGAACCAGTATGAGTGCGAAGCGGTATGCCCCGCAGAGATCAGTGCTGATGTGATCGCGAAGTTGAACCGCGATTACTCTGCTGCCGCTGCCCGTGAGGCCGTGGCGGACTGAACTTTCCGGTGTTCCCTGTAACGTTCCAAGCTGTCGACACTCTGCCCTGAGGCTCCGGGTTCGGGGATACGGTTTACGGCTTTCTTGACTTCAGAAGTGTGGTCAGCTTTGCGACCACCCCGGGATTTTCTTCAGCCACATTGAGGGTTTCACCTGCGTCGGTGGAATGGTCGTAAAGTTCCACGTGTTTTTCGTGGAGGATCATTCGGTATTGTTCTGTGCGGATCGTCGATGTGTTTTTCTTAAAGTAGGAGATCGCCGGACGCCCGCGCCCACTGCCTTCCATCACCGGACGAAGGGAACGGCCGTTCGTGAAGGCAGGCATTTCGAGTCCGGCGAGGTCTGTGAGTGTTGGAAAAATATCGACCGTTTCCACGATCTCATCGCTTGAGGAACCCGGATCGGAAATACCCGGATAGCGAATGATAAGAGGTGAATGCAGGGACTCTTCAAAGAGGGCGTGCTTTCCCCAAATCGCATGTTCACCGAGATGCCAGCCGTGGTCACCCCAGAGAACGACGATGGTTTTGTCACTCAATCCCAGCTCCTCAAGCCGGTCAAGAATCCTGCCCGCCTGGGCGTCGGCATAGGTGACGCAAGCAGCGTAGTGCCGGCGTACTTCCCCGGCGAATTCATGATCCGTATTCGGGTCGCGCCCCCAGCGGTTGTATTTCATGAACTCTCCGGATTTGTGCCATGTCGTTTCACCCTCCGGTTTCTCAGGGTGGGGGATCGGCGGCAGTTTCACTCCCTCATAATGCTTCATGTATTTGGCTGGCGCTCCGAAAGGGAGGTGGGGACGAATGATGCCCACAGCAAGAAAGAAGGGTTCGGTGTCGTTCGCAGCAGCGAGTTCATTCAGTTCCTTGAGGGTGGTGTCAGTGATCAGTCCGTCCGGGTAAATGTCGTCGTAGCCTTCTTCTGACTGAAACAGATCCATGTCCTTCGCGTTTCCCCGGATCTCCCCGTGGGCAAGTCCGTGCATTGATCCGCGAGGGTGTTGCCAGTCTCCTACGGGCATGGGATGGCGAACCCAGGCGCCCGGCATTTCGATGATGGCCTCATCATTCCAGTCAGGTCCCCCTAATCCACCCGGATGGTGAGAGACCTTTCCTACAGAAACGGTGATGTAACCATTGTGACGGAACCATTCGGGCAAGGTTGGTGAACTGACCCCGTCGATCCGCTGGAAAAGGGCTTCGTTTGAGGATGGACCGTATTTTCCGGTGAGTAGCGCATAGCGCGATGCTCCGCAGGTGGGTGCCTGAACGTAGTGGTGTTTGAAGACCCGACCTCCTGATGCCAGCCGGTCTATGTTCGGCGAATGGATATAGTCAACGCCATAGCAATTCAGCTCGGGGCGAAGGTCATCGATACAAATGAGAAGAACATTCGGCCGGTCGTTGGAGAATACGGGAAGGGTCAGGGCGGTAAGAGCCCATACGATGAGGGAACGCATACCTGAGATTATGACAAGCTGTCGAAAAATTGCGAGAGCTGATCTGCGTGGTGGCGGCTCAATTTTCCGGCAGCTTGTTTGCAGAAAATATCGTGGAAACTGGATTTTAAATCGCCTTTTCCGGTCGTGTTGAGATAGAATTGAACCGAACTTCCGTATTCTTCATATGACTCCCGCCAGGCTGCTTCTCCTTCTCGTTGCTTCTATTTCAATTTCCCTGCCCCGGGGCTTGATGGGCCAGGAGCTTACAGGGCCGGAGGACGAAGTGGGAACCGGGAGAGAGAGAGAAGATGAGGTGCCTGAATCGCTACAGCCCTGGGTCGGGTGGGTCACAAATGGGGGGAGTGATTTCAAGAGCCCCCGGGACTACTCCGATCCTGCTGTTCGATTCGCGATCTGGTGTTCCCGCCTGGAATTGGATGCAACGGAGAGCGGCGCTGAGTTTTCGATGGAAGTGGCCGCTTTTCAGAAAGAATGGCTGAGCCTTCCCGGAAGTTCGCGGCTGTGGCCTCAGGAGGTGACGGTATCGGGTGTCCCGGTTCCGGTGCTTGAGCGGGAAGGCCGGCCCGCCATTCAAATAGCAGAGGGAAGTGTTACGGTGAAGGGGCACTTTGAATGGCCGCTGCTTCCTCAGCAGATCACGCTTCCCCCGGAGATCGGGTTGTTGGATCTCGTCGTCAAAGGTGCTCCGCAGGAGAATCCTTCATGGGATTCTGACGGTACCCTGTGGTTGCAACGCCAGGCATCGTCAGAGCCGGTCGACGAAGATTTTCTTTCGATCAATGTGTTCTCGAAACTGGAGGATGGAATACCTCTCTGGTTTGAGACGAGGATCGAGTTGATCGTTGCTGGAAAGAGCCGTGAAGAGACTCTGGGGACCGTTTTGCCGAAAGGATGGAAACTGGCGAGTATCAGTGCTCCTGTTCCCGTGGCGATTGATGATCGGGGGCTTCTCAAGTCACAGCTCCGGCCGGGACGATGGAGTATTACTCTCCGCGCTTTTCAAATCAACGAAGTGGAGGGAGTTTCGTTCTCAGAAGGAGTCACCCCTGCTGTTGCTGATCAATCGGTCGCTTTTGAAGCGCTTCCGGAATTTCGTCAGAGTGAGGTAATCGGGCTTCCGCAGATCGATGTCGCTCAAACGCAGGTTCCTGCGGAATGGCGGACCTTGCCCATTTACCGGTGGGATACCGCAAAGACATTTCAACTGATCGAGCGCGTCAGAGGTTCCGGAGAGCAGGGACGGGCGCCGTTAAAAATTCAAAGATCACTCTGGCTCGACGGGGATGGGAGCATGTTGACCTATCAGGATAAATTGAGTGGACCGGTCAGCAAGGTTCGTCGCCTCGACGCCGCAGAAGGTCACGCTCTGGGGTCTGTCAGTGTGGATGGTGAACCGCAGCTGATCACACACAATCCTGACGGAGGGGCTCCGGGGTTTGAAGTGAGATCACCTCAGTTGTCGGCCACTGCCACCGGAAGAATTCAGATGAATCGCACCCTTCCGGCAACCGGGTGGCAGGCTGACGCCGATGGGCTTACCGCGGTGATGCAACTTCCTCCCGGATACCGTCTTTTTGCCCTCTTCGGTGCTGACTACTCACGCGGTGACTGGTTGACCTCCTGGACCTTGCTGGATCTTTTTCTGCTCTTACTGTTCACTCTCGCGGTGTTCCGCCTGCAGGGGCTCAGTGCTGCTTTGATCGCCTTCGCTGCCTTCGGGCTAGCCTACCATGAGCCTGGTGCACCCCGGATTCCGTGGCTTCTACTTTTGATTCCGGTGGCATTGGTCGCTTTCATGCCGGAAGGGCGGTGGCGGAAGGTCGTCATGGGCGTCAAATGGGGTATGGCAGGGATTCTTCTGCTCTCTTTACTCCCGTTTATCACTTATCAAATTCAGGGGGCTGTTTTTCCGCAACTTGAGCGGAAAGCTGCCTTTTCCTCTGCTCCCGGCCGGATGAAACTTGCTGCCGGTGCCCTCGAAGGGGGTGTATACAGCGATGTTTCATCCTCAAGAAATGTAGCCGCGCCGGTGGTTTCGAAGGACTCTTACAAGCTCAAAAAGTCGAACTTAAAGAATGATCCTGATGCGGTCATCCAAACCGGACCCGGCGTTCCTTCCTGGACTTGGCGGACCGTGGAGTTTGGATGGAAGGGGCCGGTTTCGGCTTCTGAGGAGGTGAGACCAATCCTGATTCCGCCTCTCCTCTCCCGTTTTCTCGCCGTCCTTCGAGTGCTGTGCCTCGTTGGATTGTTAGTAATGCTTTTGACAGTTCGGCGGAAGTCATCACACGGCCCGAAGAAGGAGGATAGGCCGCTGGATCCGGGAGTGGCCGGGACGGCTGCCATTCTCGTGGCAGGGCTCTGTGTCCTCAGTTCTCCTGAGAAGGTGCAGGCTCAGTTTCCGAATGCTGAATTGCTCAACGAATTGCGGGCCCGGGTGACGGAGCCGTCTGACGCTTTTCCGGGGGCTGCGGGAATCAGCTCGGCGAATCTGCAGATCGAAGGAGAGGAGATGACGATTACGTTTGAGTATCATGCTGCGGATCGGTGCGCAGTTCCGGTGCCGCTTCCGCTGGGCGCCTGTATTCCCGTCTCAGCCGTATTTGCTGATGGTAGTGAGGCAACTCTGCTCCGTAAAGAGAAGGGGATATGGGTGCTTTTACCTGAGAAAGGAATCCGGAAGCTTACCGTGAGAGGAAAGCTCCGCGACGTCACGGACTGGGAGTGGGGATTTGCGCTGAAACCCCGTCGCTTTTCCATTGAGGCTGAAGGGTGGAGTGTCAGTGGAGTGCGACCCGACGGAAGTGCGGAAGACCAGATCCTGTTTTCGAGATCACGGGATGAAGGGGCAGGAGGAACTTCAGCCACCTACGACAGACCGGATACCGGTCACGCACTTCTGGTTGAACGTCAGATTGAGCTGGGACTTGTCTGGAGGGTTAAGACGACCGTTTCAAGGCTTTCACCGACGGGACGTGCTGTCGTTATCAGAGTTCCGGTCCTGCCCGGGGAGAAAGTGGTCAGTGCAGGGCGTTCCGTTGAAGGAGGTTCGGTTGAGGTCAGGCTTGCCCCGGCGGCTGACAGTCTCAGTTGGGAAGGGGAGTTGTCGCCGGTAAATGAATTGACGCTCTCAGCACGTGATTCCGACAGCTGGACGGAGCAATGGCGACTCGTAGCCTCACCGGTTTGGAATGTTTCCTTTGCCGGGCTTTCTCCGACTTTCGTGGTGAGCGAAGAACAGCTCGTGCCTTTGTGGCAGCCCTGGCCCGGTGAGTCGGCGACGATTTCCGTCTCCCGTCCCGAAGCCGTCGCAGGGGCTGCTGTCACGATTGATTCGGCAAAGCACCATCTGAAGCCCGGGCGTCGGCAGCGTTTGTCGACCCTCAACCTTTCGCTGCGGACAAGCCTCGGGGAAGACTTTGCGATCCAGATTCCGACGGGTGCTGACGTAACGTCATTAAAGCACTTTGGAAAAAGCATCCCGGTTCGCAAAGAGGGGGACGGGGTGGTGGTTCCCTTGCGGCCGGGCGCGCAGAATATCGAGGTTGAGTGGAGGATTCCGGGAGAGGATCGCGGATGGACCCGGGCGGACGGAGTCGTGCTGCCTGTGGAGTCAGCCAATGTCACGACCTTGATTCAACCGGCTGATGACCGTTGGATTGTTCTCCTCGACGGTCCCCTTCGTGGCCCTGCGGTTCGATTCTGGGGCGTTCTTGTTTTCGCAATACTGGCAGCCTTTGTCTTGTCACGAGTACCGACAAGTCCGCTTCGCATGCACGAGTGGTTACTTCTCTGCCTTGGGTTAACGCAAATACCGGTGTTTCTCTCGGTGGTCGTTGTTGCCTGGCTCTTTTTTGTTCAGTGGCGGGGCTCTCCCGGATTTCAGCAACTACCTCCCTGGAGTTTCAATCTCTGCGCCGGGATTCTGATTTTCCTGACCATGCTTTCGGTGGGAATCTTTTTCGGGGTGGCGTCGTCGGGACTGTTGGGAGATCCGCAGATGTATGTTGCGGGAAACGGGTCTACCGCCAGTTATTTGCAATGGTTCTCGGAGCGCTCCGGAGCCGAACTTCCGCAGCCGGGGTATTGGTCTGTCTCCATCTGGTGGTTTCGTCTCGCGATGCTGCTGTGGGCTCTCTGGCTCGCTGCCGCTCTGGTTCGCTGGCTCAGGATGGCATGGAGAAATTCCGCAGAGAACGGGCATTTCAAGCCCCTCTTTAAGGCGAAGAAAAAGACAAAGTCGAACCCTCCGGAACTACCGAAGAAGAACTGAATCCCGCGTCAGGCGGGAAATTAACAACAGGGTTAAGTGAGTGACTTAACCCTGTCCGGGGTTGCGGGAGACCGGAACTAAGCGATGAAGGTGGCGCGACGTTTGCGCACGTCAGTCGCAAGCTGGTCAACGATCTCGAGGGTGGTTTCCCAGCTGACACAGGAGTCAGTTACCGAGACCCCGTATTCAAGCTTGGAACGATCTGCGTTAATTTTCTGAGCGCCTTCATGGAGATTGCTCTCAATCATGACGGCACGGATCGAGGTGTCGCCCGTAGCGATCTGGGCACCGATTTCGGCGGCAACGCCGGGCTGATTCTTATAGTCTTTTCCACTGTTGGCGTGACTGCAGTCGATCATGAGCGATGGATCGAGTCCCTTCCCAATGAGTGCCTGACGGACCTCGGCAACGCTTTCGCGATCGAAATTCGGCCCGGTCTTGCCGCCGCGAAGGATGATGTGGCAGGTTTCGTTGCCTTTCGTGGCAACGATGGCGCTGTCTCCTGACTTGGTTACCGAAAGAAAACGGTGAGGCTGGCTTGCTGACTGGATCGCATCGATTGCGATCTGGAAATTGCCGCCGGTGCCGTTTTTGAATCCGACAGGCATGCTCAGTCCACTGGCGAGCTCGCGGTGGAGCTGGCATTCCGTGGTGCGGGCTCCAATGGCGCCCCAGCTGATGAGGTCCGCGTAAAATTGAGGGCTGATCGTATCAAGAAATTCGGTTCCCGCAGAGATCCCTTTCTCGGCGATACCGAGGAGCAACTTCCGGGCGATGGCGACGCCCTCGTTGATATCGTAGGACTCGTCGAGGTGTGGATCATTGATCAATCCCTTCCAGCCTACTGTGGTGCGGGGCTTTTCGAAGTAGACCCGCATCACGAGAAGGAGGTCGTCGGAAACTTTTGCATTGAGCTCGGCGAGACGATCGGCGTACTCCAGTGCGGCATCTGTGTCGTGGATCGAGCAGGGGCCGACCACCGCAAGGAGGCGATCATCCTTTCCCGCGAGGATGCCTGCAATTTCGGATCGGGCGGTTGAGACGACGTCAGCGGCCTTCGCTGAAACAGGCACTTCCTCCATAAGAATGGTCGGTGCGATAAGCTGCTTTAGACTGTCGATTCTGATATCGTCGAGAGGGATAGACATGGGGCGGGGAATAAGCACGCTAATCAGGGGGCACGAAAGGAAAAAATCTGCTTTTTCGGGGCGGGAATTATGGATCAAAGATTGAGCGGTGGCGATTCATCCGGTAGCCTCGGCGCGTATGAGTAAACGACGCCACCTACGACGTGACCCGCGTGACTTCACCGGGGGGGGGATTTTTGGTCTTCCCCGCAAAACCGGTACGACAGGAGATGAAGCGATTGACGCAAAGATTCGGGAGCTGGTGGAGGATTGGGCTTGCGAAGCTTCAAACTCACTGGTCCGTGAAATGATCGTGACGGCGCTGAAGTTCGGTCGGGATTGTCCGCCGGAAGGAGATCTGAAACTCTACAATCGTGCGCTCAAAGAAATGCGGCAGTCGAGCCGTGTCTTTGGTCCCTACGCTGATGAACGAAAGATTTCGATTTTCGGGAGTGCCCGCACCAAACCCGAGGAGCCTGAGTATCAGGCAGCAGTTGAGTTTGCAAAGAAGATGCGTGAAGCCGGTTTCATGTCGATTACCGGAGCCGGACCGGGGATCATGGAAGCTGCCCAGGAAGGTTCGGGGCGTGACAGTTCTTTCGGGTTGAACATCAAGCTGCCGTTTGAGCAGGGGGCAAACGTTCACATCGACGGCGATGAAAAGCTCATTGATTTCAATTATTTCTTCACTCGAAAGCTCGCTTTCGTGAAGGAGAGTGACGCGATTGCCGCCCTTCCCGGAGGATTCGGGACGATGGATGAACTTTTCGAGGTGCTCACGTTGATTCAGACGGGGAAGGCCCAGGTCGTGCCGATCGTGCTTGTTGATGCGGACGGGGGGACCTACTGGAAGACCTGGATGCAGTTTGTGAAGGATCACCTCTTTCGTTTGGGGCTCATTTCAGAGGATGATTTTCATCTCTTCAAAGTGATGACCGATATCGATGCGGCGGTTGCTGAGATCACTACTTTCTACAGCAACTTTCACAGCTATCGCTATGTCGGGCGTCGACTCGTGATGCGCCTGCAAAAACCGGTCACTGAGGATCTCCTTGCAACATTGAACCGGGATTACCTCGATCTTCTTGAAGAGGGCGAATACGAAAGTTGTGAAGCGCTCGACGCCGAATCTGACGAACCTCATTTGAGAGAGCTGCCCCGTCTCATTTGCTCGAAGAAGCGGGGGATGGCAGGTCGTTTCCGTCAGCTCATCGACGAGGTCAACACTGTTTCCTGATTACAAAAGACACTCGTTCCATGCCTGACCTTTCCTACGAACTGGCACTTCAGGAAGAAGGATTTCCAGTGGTTGCCGGCATCGACGAAGCAGGGCGGGGGCCGCTCGCAGGACCGGTTTCAGTCGCTGCGGTGGTCTTGCCGGACAGTTATACCCATGAGGTGCTGAATGATTCCAAGCAGTTAACGGAGAAGAAACGGGAGCTTCTTTACGAAGAGATTACGAACGATGCTTCGATCCGCTGGGCCTCCGTCATGGTCGAGGCGGATGAGATCGATGAGATCAATATCCTTCAGGCGACGTGGGAAGGGATGAGGCGTTCATTTCTGAAGCTGGAGCCCCGTCCTGATGTCGCACTGATTGACGGAAAGCCGGTGAAAGACTTTCCGTCGCCTCACCGGGGACTGGTGAAAGGCGACGGGTTAAGCCTTTCGATTGCGGCGGCGAGCATCATTGCCAAAGTAGAGCGTGACCGCTTGATGATTGGCTACGCGGCTCAGTATCCGGAGTACGGATTTGAGCGGCACAAGGGATACGGAACGGCTCTTCACAAAGCGGCGTTGAGTAAGTACGGGCCCTGTCCCCTTCACCGGATGAGTTTTGCCCCGGTCGCGGCAGCAGCAAAAAAGAGACGGTGAACTGGATGCGGACAGCGTGGTTTCGATGGGTCGACCGGGAATTGGACCGGGCGACTGTCCTGCCTGCCCGTGAAGTCACTGAAACAGGCGAATGGAACCGGCTTGTTGGTGAAACGGGTGAGCGCCTTGCCGGCAAGCAGATTCATCGAGGTGGTGGAAAGGTTCTCTTCCGAAACTTTCGCGCACCGAAAGGGGGAGAGGTTGATATTGTCTATCGTGATGGGGAGACGCTTGTTTTTGCTGAGGTGAAAACGCGGACAAGTGATCAGTTCGGGCGTCCCGGTGATGCCGTGAATCGCGAGAAAGAGCGGCTTATCATTCGCGGTGCCAACGCCTGGCTGCGCGAGCTGAACGCTCCCTCTGTGTTGTTCCGGTTTGATGTCATCGAAGTCCTTCTGTTGGATGGAATTCCCCCTGATGTCCAGATTAACGAAGACGTATTCACCACTCCACAGCGAGGCCTCGGGGAATAGGTCAGCGCGAGACCATTGCCCGAGGAATCCGGATTCAGTGAACTGAAGCGGAGTATCCGGGCGGTCGGCAACCGGGGTAGATCTTCGCGATGGTGCCCCGTGCAATCCCCGGAGAACCAGGGAGTTGAAATTCACCTGGCGGCTTCGCTACCACATCGCAGTTCCTACATTCCACTCCTCGGTCATTTCCGTGGGAATATCATCGAGAAAGCGTGAGGGCCGCTGAATGACTTCTCCGTTGAAGGCACCGTGCCACATGAGGGGGTAGGTGAGGTAGAGTTCATCCTTTGCCCGCGTCACCGCAACGTAGAAGAGGCGGCGTTCCTCTTCCAGCCCCTGTTGGTTGTCATCGTCTTCGTCGATGACGCGACTGTTGGGAAACATCCCGTCAGCGAGCCAGACGGCGAAGACAACTCGCCATTCGAGGCCTTTTGCCTGGTGTACTGAGCTGAGGCAAACGGATTCACTGTCCGGTTCATCCTGTGTTGCGGCAACCGCATCCTGACCCGCAAGCAGGCTGAGCTGGCTCAAAAATTCTTCGAGGTCTTCGAATTTTTCAGCGTATTTCTGCAGTTGAAGAAGATCCTGGCGACGATTGTCAAAATTGGAGAATTTGCTCCGCATGTAGTCCTCGTAAACCCCTCCGAGGATGGAGGGCATCATGGGGGAGGGAGGTTTGGGTTGTCCCTCGTGATCAACGAGTTCGTCGAGGGTAAAAGCTAGCTGCTCAAAGCTGCTTTTGGATTTAGCGGGGATTTTAAATCCGAGCATGACATCTGAAAAAGAGTGAACGGCTTCAGCCTTCGATTCATCGCAGGCGAGCCACTCTTTCCAGAGGTTATCGGCGCTTTTCGCCCCGACGCCGGGGAGCATTTTGACGATGCGTTTGAAGGAGACTTCATCCCTGCGGTTGTAGACGAACTTCATGAAGGCCGCGACATCCTTGATGTGTGCCTGTTCGAAGAAGCGCAGTCCGCTTGTGATCACGAAGGGGATTCCTCGCTTCGTCAGTTCCAGTTGAATCTCCATCGCGTGAAAGTGAGCCCGGTAGAGCACGGCGATTTCATTCAGTTCGACGCCTTCATCCCGCAGTTCGAGAATGCGCTGAGCGACAAAGGCTGCCTGAGTGGCGGTGTCGTTGAGCGGGATCAATCCGGGTAGCTCCTGACGATCAGGCCGGGCCGGCGCAAGGTCTTTACGGAATTGCTTCGTGTTCGGCGCGATCGCCGCGTTCGCGAGAGTCAGAATTTCGGGAACCGATCGGTAGTTCGTTTCGATGACATACCGCTTTGCCCCCTCGTAGCGTTCGGGGAAGTCGAGGATGTTGCGAAAGTCGGCGCCCCGCCAGGAATAGATTGACTGGGCGTCGTCGCCGACCACCATGACATTTTTCTGTGGCGCAGCGAGAATGTCGATCAGCTCCGCCTGAAGGGTATTGGTATCCTGATACTCGTCGACGAGGACCCACTCGAACTGTTTCTGGTAGTGTTCGAGAATTCCGGGGTTTTCATGAAAAAGGCGAAGCGTTTTTTCCAGAAGGTCATCGAAATCCATTGAGTTCGTCTGCTGCTTCTTTCTCTCGTAATCATCCTGCAGCGCAATGATCGGCTCGGCAAGATGATGAAAATAGGAATAGCGGCTGTGGAGAATGTCGGCGATTTCCTCACCGGTATTTTTGGAAAGACTGAAGACATCGAGGAGGACGTCAGGCTTCGGAAAGCGTGTCGCTTTCGTGTCGAACTCACTCTCGCCGATGACCGCATTCATGAGTTCCTTCTGGTCCTCGCGATCCATGATCGAAAAACTGCGTTCATATCCCAGCTCGGGGGCATGACGCCGGAGGATCTTGTTGCCAATCGAGTGAAAGGTCCCGCCCCAGAGCTCACCGGTCTCGTAGGGGACCAGTTCTTCGACGCGCTGTAGCATTTCACGAGCTGCTTTATTCGTGAAGGTGAGAAGCAGAATATTCTTCGGGGCGATCCCGTTGTCGAGCAGGTAGGCGACGCGGTAGGTTAGCGTCCTTGTTTTTCCCGAGCCTGCTCCGGCAATGACGAGAGCAGGGCCGGGAGCTGCGGTTACCGCGGCGAACTGAGCATCATTCAGTTCCTTTCGGTAATCGATTTCCGATTTCGCGCCCTGCGGGACGCGGTTAATGGTGTAGTCACGGGCCATCTTCGGGGAACCTTATTCCCCGTTGACGGCCTTTGCGCAAATAAAATGCGGTTGGTTCGTCTGATTTACATTTTCTTTGCGGCTGCCTCCGCCAACTGGCTCCGTTCGCCACGTTCCAGGGTAACGTGCGAACTACAGGCCTCGTCGCGCAGACGGTCGCGAGTGTAAACCAGACCATTGCTAAGTCGATCCACATAAGGGTTGTCAATTTGTGCCGGGTCTCCGATGAGAACGAGTTTGGAGCCACGCGCCATTCGCGTGACAATGGTCTTGGCTTCGAGAGGCGTCAACTGCTGCGCTTCATCGAGGATGAAGTAGCGATTAGGAATAGAACGACCACGAATGTAGCAAAGCGCTTCAATTTCCACGAGACCGGACTCCAACATGGGGTCATAGACCTTTTTTCCACCGGCATTGAAGGGGGCGTCGGTAGCTCCTTTGCGACCCCGGGTTTGCTTCCGTTTCGCCGCATTCTGTTCCGGAGTGAGGAGGAACTCCAGTGCGTCGAAGATCGGTTTGAGCCAGGGGTCGAGTTTTTCTTCCAGAGAACCGGGGAGGAAACCCAGGGTGTCGCCCAGCGGGATCACAGGCCGGCTCACGGTCACTCCGTTGTAATCGCCCCCGAAGGTGGCATGAAGCGCTGAGGCAACCGCGAGGAGCGTTTTACCGGTACCGGCCTGACCGTAGCAGGTCACCAGCGTTGCTTCGGGATTGAGCAGAGCATCGATGAAGCATTGTTGACCGAGGTTCAGGGGGCGCAATGGCTTTCCCTGTTGAATCCGAATCTGATCGGGGACGAAGAGCTTGTGGAAAAGCCCGTCACTGCCCATCCTCGCCGGCATCGTCCGCTTCTCGCCTGCCTTGAGCAACACATATTCGTTTGGATAGACTTTTTTCACGTGAGGCGGAAGCTCAATCGATCCCGTACTCGCAAACCTTTGCAGATCGCTCGGGCGGAGGTCGATAATAGTCGGACCGGTCTCTTTGACGAGATCGTTGTGGACTTTGTCGTTTTGATAGTCCTCACAGGACAGGCCGATCGCATGCGCCTTGAGCTGCATGTTGAGGTCCTTGGTCACAAGGATGGTAGGGGCCGGATTTTTTGACGCAATCAGCCTCGTGGTCACGAGGATGCGATTGTCATTCGTGTCCTGTCCGCGGAAGAGCGAGAGAAGATCATCGGCTGCTTCACCTCGTGTGCCGCCCGGCAGCTGTCCGGTCACGAGTCGGATGGACCCTCCTTCAGAGAAAGCGATCCCGGAGGTGGCATTTCCCGGCTGACTGGAAAAGTGGGCCGCCAGTTTCCGGTGTGCCCCGCGAGCGTTGGCTCCGCGCTCAGTCTGCTCCGTCTTGAAGCGGTCGAGCTCGCAGAGCACTTCGAGTGGAATGCAGATGTGATTGTCTCCAAAGCGATCGAGGCATTCCGGATCATGGAGAAGCACGTTGGTATCGAGAACGAAATTCTTGCCGATCGGTGAGGGCGCTTGTAAACCGTCCCCGTAAATTTTCGACTTCGAAGACCGGCGCTTTTTAGGCCCGCTTCCATTGAACATCTCGACTTGGACAGTCCCTTCTGAAGATGCTCCACCCGCTCCCGTTTCAGATTGCAGATCACTCATATCATAGGTTTGACTTTGCCGGAGAATCCGGAAGGACAAACGTGTATGAAAGTCAGCATGGACACGTTGCTAAGTATTGTCAAAAAATAAGGATGACTAAAATTCGACGACGCAATCCTCATGTCTTCCAAGAGCATGACCGGCAGCGAGTTGTCGAATAAGGTCGTCGATCTCGTACTCTATTTTGGCAAGGGCAATCGCAGGCGTCGTGATGTCAATGTCAGGGACATGCCAGTAGCGGATGCGATCGATCCACTGTGGAAACTGTTCTTTTACCATTGGCGCGTGCTCCGGTTCGTAGAGCGCGATGACGAGAGAGGATTCCGCAAGATCAAGCGGGCAGAGTTTTCCCGGCTTGGCTCGAGTCAGGGAGAACGGGATGTGATGCTCTTCGAGCCGCTCTGCGGCCCAGTGCGAAAGGTCCTCGGTGGCGAGGTGGGGCCGGAAGCCTTTTGATCGCGCTTTCCAATTCAGCCCGGCCAGTGCGGCGTGGTGATTGAAGAGCGCTTCGGCGTAGCGACTTCGGTAAAAATTTCCAGTGCAGAGAAACAGGACAATTTGCTCATTCATCACGTCGGCACCCTAGGGTGAAGAGGGCTTCCGTAACCACTTTAGAAATGTTAAGTTTTCGACGCGTAGGCGCTCAAATCACGGCAGTGGCTTCATCAATCACTCGCAGCAGAAGATCGAGGTCCACCGGTTTAGGAAGAACAATGGAAGATCCACTTTGTGCCACTGCTCCGTCAGAAAGCTCAGCGGAATCCACCAGCGCGGTCAGCATGATCACAGGGACATTGCGCAGCTCAGGGCTTGATTGGAATTGAGCTTGAACGTCACCTCCATCCATTCCCGGCATGACCACATCAAGGAGGACAATATCAGGGAGAAATGACCGGGCTGTCGAAACGGCCCGGGTGGAATCATTTTCGATGGTCACTTCAAAATCCCCGGACTTTTCAAGGTTCATTTTGAGGAGCTGCGTAAAGCCAGCTTCATCATCGACCAAAAGAATTTTGCGAGCCATGAAAAGAGAGGGTTGGGGGTGAAAGGGCGCCGTTTTGACCCTATCAGGGTGTCAGGATAAGGCGGTGAGTGTCAATCTATTTCGCCGTTTTCGAAGAGAGACCGACCTTTCCGGTGTCGACTTTGGTGGGCAGGATCAGTTTCGCGATGGCGCCTTTCGCATCCTCACGATCACCAACGTGAAGCTCACCGCCGTGGAGTTGCACAATTTTTCTAGCGACTGAAAGGCCGAGTCCTGTCCCGACCCCGGTAGCTTTCGTGGTGAAAAAGGGATCGAAGAGCCTCGTTGCGTCATTGTTATCAATTCCGCATCCGTTATCGACCAGCTCGAGAATCACGACATGGTCACCGCTGCGGAACACTTCGTAACGACGTGCTCCCTGGTTCTTGACGACGTCTCTAAGGGACTCTGACCTGGCTCTGATTTCGAGGCACGGTCTCTCTGATTCCGACATTGCATGAACGGCATTGATAACGAGGTTGATCACGACCTGTTCAAATTTGGAGAGGTCGAGAAAGACATGGGGAAGGTCTCTGGGGATGGAAACCTCAACCGAGGTGTTTGAGCGTGTCAGCTCATGCTTCACGAGGAGAAGGACTTCGTCGATGACGGTATACAGTTGGACCGGTTCACGTGAGAGAGAGCGTTGTGAGGAGAAATCAACGAGGCCGCGGACAATCCGGTCGGCCCGGTCAACGGCGCTACGCATTTGAGCGAGAATGGTATCGACATTGGGGTCATCGGGGTCGATGCCGTTGGAAAGATAGTCCACTCCGAGCAGGAGAAGGGCGAGGGGGTTCTTCACCTCGTGGGCAACGCCGGCGGCAAGTCGGCCGATTGACTCCAGTTTCTCCGCCTGGATCAATTGAAGTTGGGTTTCCTGGAGCTCCTTGTTTGCATCGACGAGGTTTTTGTTGAGACTTTCGAGCTGAGCCCTCGACCTGACTTGCTCGGTGATGTCCTCACTGATTCCGACGACCAGCCTGCGTCCGGTCTCCTCCTCGATAACCGGTATCTTGACCGTGCGAAGGTGGATGTCCTGCCCGTTCTTTCCTTCGATGATTTCTTCCGGAACTTTGAGGAGTCGGCCTGCTTTCAGGACTGCTTTGTCGACGCTCCGAAAGTAGTCGGCGGATTCCTCTGAGAAGAGAGCGTAATCATCACGGCCAAGGGCGCGGGACGCTTTCACTGTGGTGATCTCTTCCTGCTTTTTGTTCCAGAGAACGAACCGGAAATCGTCATTCGCATCTTTTGCAAAGACGGCGACGGGAAGGTTGTCGAGGACGGACTCGACGAGAGTGAGTGGCTCCATAAATACCGGGGATTCGGGCAGTTATATCAGAAGTCACTGGATTTGAGAAGGGTTCAGTTTCCGCTGAGTGCCTCGATGTAGCAACCAATCGCGTCGTTCTCGTGGAAGGTGACGGGCTCACCGGTGAGGAGTTGTCCAAGACAATCACGGAGGTAGTGTTCTGTGGCTGCCTTCCTGCGATCGCCATAATCGGAATAACGATTATTGATTCTCCCGCGGTAGAGAAGGGTTCCGTCTCCTCCGAAAACGGCGACCTCCGGGGTGATCGTGACGCCGGCCTTTTTGACGTAGTCATGATCAATATCGTGCTTGAACCCCATGTTGAAACCGTAGTCCTCAAGGTGGGCGGTGATCTCTTCGGTCGTCAGCGAAGGCTCGGGGTAGACGAGATGAAACGCGATGCCGCGTTTGTGGAAGTCGTCATAAATTGAATTGATCTCAGGGGCGCAGCCATTCGCAATCGGGCAATCCACCGCGACGAAGATCCAGACGGTTGCGACCGGAGAGTCGGCCTTTTCTTCACTCGCGTCGAGGACGGAGCAATGAACGAAAACGCAGGAGAGGAGCAGCGTACGAAGAATAGTCATGCTTCTTTCTTAGCTTTCCTGTTTTCAAGCCAGTCCTTCAGTGTTTGAATCTCCGAGGGGTTCAATGAGTTGTCCCGGTCGATATCGAGTTTCTCCAGGAGGATTGATTTCATGCGTGGCGGCAGTTCAGTTTCGTGGAGGTTGCCGTCGCCATCCCGGTCGAGCGCTTTGATGATTTGCGGAAGCTTTTCGGCGGTTCGGGAATTGATGAGTTCTTTCCCCACTTCGGCGAGTATTTTTGCCTGATCAAGTTTGGCGGCGCGACTCAGCATTCTGGAGTCGCCGGCTTCGACGGGAACGCCGATGAGGGTCATGCTTCCCATTTCATCGGTTGATTCTCGGCCCCACTTGATGCGTTGCGGAGGGGTGTTGGGGTTGTCAGGATTGTTCGCTGAATTGTCGTAGGTAATGACCGACTTGATCACAGTGCCTGCGGGGAGAATGAGTGGTTCCGCGAAATAGTAAGTGTCCTGCCAGTCGAGGTCCCAGTCCGTGATCTCAAGCAGGACTTTCTCCCCGCCGTCAGGAAGTGTGGCTGTCATCAGCATTGTTTCGCAGATGTAATGGGCATGGCCGCCGACTGAAATGGCTTCGTAGTCGACGGGTATCTTGAAGCTGTCTTCGACAATATAGTTGGATTCACCGGCGGGAATATCGATCCCTGCTCCACGACCGAAGGCGGGAGGTACTTGCAGTTCTTCGAGTTTCCGGCCGGGAGGCGAGTCTGCAAAATAGATGCCGAGGGTCGTTTGTTCTTCTTCGATTTTCCCGGAGGGGTGAAAATGTGTTGAGAGAACGATGTCGGACCCCTTTGGGAGTGGTCTCGCGAGATCACCGGGGAGTCTGCGGGGTGTTGCCCCGGGAACGTAGGTGCCGATGGAGCCGCTTTTGCGGAACCCCATTCCACTGAAGCCGGGTTTTCCATCCTTCCCGTCGAGCGAACGTGCCGTCCCGCTATCGTCGAGGAAGAGCAGGCTATGATGAAGAACTGAGCGTGCCGAGGGGCGGAGCTCAACCGCTTTGACCCACTTGTCTTCCGGAAGGTCGAGCGGGAGGACGAAATTTCGGTAAATGTCAGGACCGTCTGCGGGAACCTCGTAGGCTTTCGCCATGGTGACGACGAGGTCCGGTTCGCCGAGTTGCCATCCTTCCGGAAAGTCAGGGATCGGGGGCGCATCGGCGGGATCACCTTCGGGTTTTCCCGCGGTGACCCAGTTTCCGAATCTCTCAATCTCTTCTTTCTCAAGCCGGCGGATATCGTGAAAGGGGACGTGTTCGATTGAGGCGTGCCAGGGGGGCATGTAACGGTCCTCAATGACCCGCTCGACAGTTTTTGCTTTCCTCGAAACTTCCTCAAAAGTGCTGAGTGGAAAGGGGCCGCTTTCCCCCTCGCGATGGCAACCTGTGCAATTCGCGTAGATGATCGGGGCGATGTCCCGATGGTAGGTGACCTCTGCATTTGCAAAGAGTGGGAGCGTTAAAATTGTGACGAGAGGAAGCCGGGTATTCATATGGTGGTGGAGAGAAGCGAAGTGGCTGCCTTGATTCAACGCTCATGCTTCAGGAAAGTTTCCGGAAAGTATTTCGACGAGAACCGGCACTTGCGAGCGACTCAGCGTTTCGACTCCTTCGGGAGGAAATTCCCAGGTAATGACAGGCCATTGCTTTTCGGCGGCCCACGATCCCATTGACCCGGGGGTGGGATAGCCAATTTCAGTTACGAGCGGGAGGCCGGTCTTCTTAGCGATCCATCTGCCCAGATTGCTCTCATCCGGATCATCGACGCAGGCGAGTGGTCCGTGGAGCGTCAGGATCTGTTTGGGTTTCAGTTTTTCGATGAGATCAATGAGGGCGACCGTTTCCGGCTCGGAGCCTGAGGATACTCCCGGGAGAATGGGAAGGGTCGTATCTTCGTCTGCGTGCCACCGGCAGGAAGAGGGCTTCGATGACCAGTTCTCTGACGGAAAATTACGGTTTAGATCGACACCGCGTGCATTGCCCCGTGTCCCGAGGAGCGTCCCGTCCGGATTCGCACAAAGGACTGATGCGATCGCAGGGCTGAGCATCTCAGGAGCGATCGAGCGATAGGCCCGCGATAGGGAAATGACGCCGTCTGACTCTTCACCGTGGATTCCCGCCACGATGAGGAGTTCACATTTTTCGCGTGCAGGAAGGTATTCAAGCGGGATCCCGCGAACTGATTTTCCGTAGGGGAGGGAAGGCAGATTCAGTGTCGTTCGATGAGGCATTCTAAGTTGTCTGGAACTGTGACTCGCTACGGATTCTCGCGCTGCCAGGGGATTTTGCCGGCTTCGTTGTGATGCTGCATGAGAGCCTGATAAATTTCATCATACTTCTTGGGCGCTTTAGCGCGCGGGACGGGCTGTTCCTCGCCTGAGTCAGTATCGAGTTTAAACAGTTGATAGGGTTCATACGGATCGTTTCGGAGAATCTTCCAATCGCCTATTCTTGCGGCATGATAAGGAAGTCCCCCATAGCGCGGGTTGCCTTCAAGTCGCATCCAGAAGAGAGGGCGGGGAGCTTCCTCGAATGCTTCACCTTTGAGGACAGGAAGAAAGCTCCGTCCGTCGAGATGAAAATCCACGGGAACGCCACCTATCTCCGCAAGGGTGGGGAAAATATCCATCGTTAAAGAGACGTGATCTTCCTGAATCGTTCCGGCCTGGATGTGTCCCGGCCAGGTCACCGAAGTGCCGACACGAATGCCGCCTTCCCACATATCCTGCTTGCCGCCGCGCCAGGGGAGGTTGCGGGCACCGACGCTGGATTGTCCTCCGTTGTCACTGGTGAAGACAGTGATCGTATTCTCCCACAGTCCTTCGTCCTTGAGAGTTTGCACGACGCGCCCGATTCCGTCGTCGAGGTGTTCGATGAGAGCGACGAGTGCGGCCCGGCGCTCACTGATGCCGGGCTCCCGGGCTTTTACTTTTTCGAGCCAGTCTTCGGGCGGTTGGATGGGAGTGTGCGGTGCGTTGTAGGCCAGGAAGACGAAGAAGGGGGCTTCGGAATGGTTGCGATCCTTCAGGTAATCGATGGTCCAGTCGGTGAAGATGTCAGTGGCATGGCCCTGAGGATGAACCGGTTCCTCATTTCGGCGCATGTAGTGTTTTCCGTTCCGGTGATGTTCGTAGTAGTCATCCATCATGTCGCCGAGGAATCCGTGGAAGAAGTCGAAGCCGACATCGTTTGGACGATCAGGTGCTTCGAGACCGAGGTGCCATTTACCGATCAGGGCTGTGTCGTAGCCTGCTTTCTTTAACTGAGTGGGAAGCGTCGTGACGTCGTTCCGCAAATTACCCCAGCTTGTCGGGCGGTCGGGGAGCGAGGTTCGTATGACCCCGGGAACGCCTGCCATGTCCGGATAGAGCCCCGTTAGAAAGGCGGCTCGAGTCGGGGAGCACACCGGACAATTTGCGTAGAAGGAGTCAAATCGCATCCCCTCATTCATGAGGGCGTCGATGTGGGGGGACCTCAAATCAGGGGCACCGTAAACGGAGAGATCACCGTAGCCCAGATCATCGACCATAATCACGAGCATGTTTGGCTTCCCGTTAGCGAGGCAGCTGGCTGTGAAGAAGGCAGTTAGCGCGAAAAGGGAGGAAAACAGTTTCATCTCCCCAGTCTTGTCGCCTTTACTGTCTCAAGACAAGTCATGAACCGCCTTTTATACCTACCTGTTCTCGCCATCTTTTTTCTGGCACCATCGAGCGATGGGGCGGAAACCCCTGTCATTGAAATGGGGACGCGCGGAGTCTCCAATTTCATCGCAAAGATGGAAAAGGACCGCACCGCACACGTTGCTTTTCTCGGTGGGTCAATCACGCAGAAAGATACCGGCCACAGCAAGAAGGTCGCGGATTGGTTGAAGGAGAACTGGTCTGACGTCGACTTCATTTTTACCAATGCCGGGCTCGCTTCAACCTGTTCCATGAGCGGTGCCTTTCGGGTCGACCGCGATGTCCTTTCGCAGGGGGAAGTGGATCTTCTCGTACTCGAGTTTGCGGTGAACGATGACCAGGATGCTGCGCATGATCGTGAGACGGCGATTCGGGGGCTCGAAGGGATTGTGCGCCAGTATTTCGAGGCAAACCCGAAAGGTGATATCATCTCGGTGCAGTATGTGAACCCGGGGATTCTAGCGAAGAAACAGGCCGGGGAGGAAGCCGTCAGCGTTGCTGCCCATAAAACGGTGGCTCGCCACTATGACCTGCCCATCGTTGATGTGGGGCAGGGGCTCGCGAACGAAATTGCGGCGGGAACAATGACCTGGGAGGCGGACTATGGTGACACGCACCCAAAGGACCGGGGATACGTCTTTTCCTCCGGATTGATCACGAAAGTCATCGATGACACGGTTTCAGGTGAAACACCACAGGTGGTTTCGATTCCGGAGCCGCTCGACCCACGCTCATTTGACTCGATCAAAATCGTTGACCCTCAGCAGTTAAACTGGCTCGGAGGGTGGCAGTGGGCTCCCGTTTCGGAGGCTTTGTTGACGGCCGGGAGCATTCGGGCGGACTACAAACAATACCATGCCCTGCGATCAGACGAAGCCGGGGACTATTTGTATTACACTTTCTCAGGGGACATGCTTGGCGCTTTCGTCCTCGCCGGACCTGATGCAGGGATGCTTGAGGTCAGCATTGACGGGGGCGAATGGAAGGCGGTCGATCTGTATCACGAACGATTCAGTAAGGGCATGAACTATCCACGGAGCGTCATTCTTGCCGATGGTCTAAGCCATGCCTATCACACCGCCGCGATACGCGTTTCAGAAGAGAAAAACGAACTCAGCCGCGGGCATGCCGCGACCATTCTGCATTTTGCGGTGAATCGATGAACCTTTCAATAGCGACTCCTTACAAAACGTTGCCGATTTTGTTCCCCTGATCACGCAGGGCGGTTCTCATTGATTGAATTGTGCTTTTCGAGACTCTGTCTCATGTTAGACTGCACCCAACAGGGTTAGGTCATCGAGCCAACCCTGTTGAATCGACTTCCCATTTATGTCCTCTCCCGTCGACTCCATCCAGACCATCAAGGTTCCGAAGCCGGTGCCAGTCACCACGACTCGTTTTCGTCCGCCGAAGAAGTACATTCCTCAGACCAAAATTGAGCGGGATCACTTTCTTGCCGCGATTCGCGACTACATCGAAAAGGAGAACCCTGTTCCTCCGATGCCTCTGGAGGAACTTGATGTTCACGCCCGTGTCATTCTCAAGGGACTTGGCTACGAAGGGGATGAAACCTACCTCCACTATACGGCGGTCTGCCTCAATAATGAGATGTGGCGGGAAACACTCGCCGAGATTCCCTACGAGCGCCGGCTCCTCCTCATGCCGAAATGTCTTCGGGTGGAGGACAAATGCCCGGCGCCCTTTGATGAGTTCGGCCTTCTTTGCAAGCAGTGCGGCCTTTGCTCCATTCAGGATTTCCAAAACGAGGCGGAGCGTCTCGGTTATGCCGTTCTCGTTGCGGAAGGTTCTGCTATCGTGATGTCTTTGATTCAGACAGGGCAGATCGAAGCGATCGTCGGGATTTCATGCCTTCCCGTTCTTGAGCGAACTTTTCCTTATGTCGAAGCGGCCGCGATCCCATCGATTGCGGTGCCTCTCCTGCAGGATGACTGCATCAATACAACCGTCGATATCGACTGGGTCTGGGAATACATTCACCTCACGAGTGATGATAAAACGCGGCGACTTGATCTGAACTCTTTGCACGAAGAGGTGAAGGAATGGTTCACCGCTGAGTCGATCGAATCGATCATGGGCCCGGCCGAAGGCCGACAGGAGGAAATCGCCCGCGAGTGGCTTGCCCGTGACGGCAAACGCTGGCGTCCGTTTCTGACGGCGGCAGCCTTTGAGGCTCTGCGTGATGATCGTGGTGAACCTATCCCTGAGGATCTCAAGAAGATCGCAGTGGCGACGGAACTTTTTCACAAGGCTTCCCTCATTCATGATGACATTGAGGACGAGGATCACGGCCGCTATGATCAGCCGACTTTGCACGTTGAGCACAGTATTCCGGTGGCGCTCAACGCAGGGGATCTTCTCATCGGGGAAGGGTATCGCCTGATCGGTGAGAGTGAGATTTCCGATGCACAGAAGACAGAAATGCTGCTTGTCTCTTCACGGGGACAGCGCGAACTTTGTCGAGGTCAGGGGGCTGAACTCGTATGGGCTCAGGATCCTAAGCCCTTGAAATCCAAGCAGGTCCTTGAGATTTTCCGACAAAAAACCGCTCCGGCATTTGAGGTGGCGCTGAAACTGGGTGCCAGCTATGCCGGAAAGCTCGACGAAGTCGGTGAGGTCCTCGAGAAGTATTCTGAAAATCTCGGGATTGCTTATCAGATCCGTGATGACATGGACGACCTCGGTGCGGATGCCGGCGACAATGAGCTGGAGAAAATGCGTCCCAGCGTCCTTCTCGCTCTGGCCCGCGAAAGGGCGAAAGGAGATGACAAGGCGCTCATGGAATCGCTCTGGAGCCATGAAGATCTTGAGGACATCGCGATTCACAAGATCCGGACACTGGCGCACGAGGTTGAGGCGGATGAGAAATGCCTCCTTCTGCTCGAAACCTACAAGGACGCGGCGGTTCGAAATCTTGCGGAGTTGGACAACGCCAATCTCAAAGGGCTTCTCCGGCGTGTCATGGGTAAAATCTTCAACGATCTCGAAATCAAAGGCTGGTGCCGTGAATTCGAGGTGAAGAACGGTGTCAGGGAAGACGAAGCCGGGACCGCTGAGTAACGCTCCCGTTTGTCGTATTGACGTAAAAGTGATTTTCCTGCCTCCCGCTCGTCTGCCTCGACCGGGACAGGGGAAGCGTTACACTCCCGCGAAGATCAGCCACCAGCAGATCGCGCAGGCGGTGCAAAACATCACGAGAAATTTGAAGCTCGTGCGATTGCGTTCTGCCATTTCACGTCGACGGGCCGCCAGGGTTACGGTCTTGCGAGCCTGACGATGGTTGGACCGGTCAGGTGGAGGCAGAATGTTTTCGCGTTTCATCTGCATCCGCTGAACTTCAGCCTGATGATGCATGTCGAGAAAACTTTCGATTGCTCCAATCTGAGCGTGCAGCTTGTGGGCCTGATCACGGGGAGTGGATGACTTGGCTTTCCGGGCTGCTTTTGGCTTGGCCTTTGAAGACGCGGAATCATCGATCCATGAGCGATCGGATGCTTTTTTGCTACGACGACGACGGTTTGAAGGTTTGGAAGAAAACATGCCTTTGGCGTTGGGTCTGAAGGGGTGGCCCGAGGTAAGGGTTAATCGTTGAGTGGTCAGCTCGACAGATTTGGTTTCCTAGAGAAAAAGGACGATGATGAGAGCGATCAAAGCAAAGCCGACAAGTGGAAGCGAGAAGGCGAGCCCGCTCTTGATCCAGTAAGTGAAATCCTGTTGGCTGGAGGATCCGCTGGAGTTTGCAGGGCGCTTGTGATGTGCCTTGACTTGAAAGAGTCCACCTGACTTTTTACCAAAACTGCTTACCAATGAGGAGACGTCTTCGAGTTCCTCTTCGGCCGCCTCGACATAGCCGAGAGCCCGCGCGATTTCCGCCTTGCGATCGGCGCGGCTCCAGGTCTCCGGCCGGAGACCGTTGATGTGGGAAAGGTGACTCTCAAGACGCTCGTGAGCGGCACCGCATTCTTCGGCGAGGCGTTGCGCTTCGGTGGCTTCCTGATCGAGAATGGAAAGATACTTCGTGAGCTGCTCCGTCGCTGCAGTTCGGCCTTCTTTAAATTGCTCTTCTTTCTGCGTGAGCTCTTCAAGTTCCTCAGCCTGACGGCGGATCTGTTCTTCCTGCTGACGAAGCTGGCGCAGTTGATCCTGGGCCTGTTGATACTCGTCATTGAGGTCTTCCGAGTAGGGCGTGACCGCTTCAAATTGCTGAGGGTCGAACTGGATCTCGAGGTCGTTTCCACCGTCCTCATCAAAAAACATCGGTTGGATTTCAGCAGCAGCAGACATGGGAAGCAATGATGGGTTAAATTTTAGTTAACAAATCATTAATATTATAAAACGCTTATAATTTCCAGTCTTTTTAGCTTTTTCTGTGAAAAAAGAAGAGGAATCACGCTAACTAGAGTTGTTATGAACAGTGCGGCGGCGATGGAAGCCTGACTTCTCGGGGATTTCATCCAATCATGGCTGATCTCATTACTTAGGAAGACGTCTCGTCTCGCCCAGGCGAGGAGGAGAATGAAGAGCAAAATGTAGATGAAACTACCTATGAGACAGAGCGTTCCTCCGAACCCGCTCACAATTTTGGCGGCGTTGGATTCCTGGAGGTTCGGAAAAAGAACGCCGAGTCCCACGGCGAGGGCGTTCAGCCCTATCGCCAGAAGCCCGATAGCGATGGCAAAGAAGATCGAGTCCGCCCAGCCGAGCTGCAAATTGTATCCGCCAATCAGGAGGATGAAGATGATCGTCATTCCGCTGAAGAGCGTGCTTGTGACGAATTTCTGAACCACGAGGGAGGGCATCTTGAGAGGGGACATCGCGAGAATCCAGAGTTTCCGCCCTTCAAGACTGAACTGGGGAAAGACAAATCGGGTTGTCAGCGTGGAGAGGGCAAGGGCGCAGACGGCGAGGTTGAGAAAAGCGACGAGATAGAGGTCCCGCGGCTGATCGATATTGCTATTCATCTGTCGCAGCCCGCTGGCGTAGATCGCGAGGAGCCCGAAAACGAGGGAGAACTGGACCCACTGCGCGGGGTCGCGAAAGAAGGTGAGGAAATCTTTCCGGGAAATCGCGGCATTCGGCCTGCCTACGAGGAGTCGCAGGAGACGGTTCGTGGTCGGCTTTCTGAAAAACTGTTCGACCGGGGGAGCGGAGTGATAGGACTCCCGGCGAATCGCAGAGAAGGCCGACTGCTGTAGAGAACGGTTCCATGACTGATAGAACCAGCTTCCGCCGGCGCGGAAAACGAGGAGCAATCCGAACAGGGCATTGCTGAAAAGCAGGGTGGGGTAGAGCAGGCTCCCAAAGTGACGATACGATCGGGTCCAGTCAACAATCGCTCCGGAAACCCAGGTGCTCGGTATCGCCCGGTTTACCGAAATATTGGTGTGATGAAGCACTCGTTGAAAAGTAAATGCGGCGCTGAGTTCTTCTTTCTGATTGATTTCATTGTTCACCAGCGCGGTTTGAATCGCTGATCCGGCAAGGACAAGTCCGACCAGTGCTGTCGCGATGACGAGCTGACGTCGCGAAAGAAAGCGGACCGCCGCCACGAGAATGAGTGACCCCAGACTGCTTGTAAGGATGAGAAAAGGGACGAGGACAAGAATGACCTTGAAAAAGAAACCTGCAGAGACGCCCCGCATTTGAGCAAAAGCGAGAAGGAGAGGAAAAAGGATAAAGATCAGTCCCCACCCGGAGAACATCGCAGATTCGAAGCACTTCCAGAGAAAAATGGTGCGGTGAGAGATTGGCAGGGTGAGGAGCCATCGTGTGTCGCGGTTCCGATAGAGTGAGATGTAGCTCGTCACCGCGACCGAGAAGACCAGCATCATCATGAAGCAGAAGAACATCACATAGATGAGCCGATCGCTGAGGAGCGCTCCTGCCGCGGGGAGGCGGGCGACATAGTCGAGTCCCTCTCGAAAGAGCCAGTAGGCCGTCACCGTGTAGGCGATGAGAAAGAGCAAAATGGTCCCGGACATGAGGCGGGAGCTTTTCACTGAGTTTGTTGCTTTGACTCCCGCCATACGGAGATGGATGCGAAAGAGGAGGAGCCATTGCGAAGCGGTCGACATAGGAGAATGAGGATTCTTCCGCGTGAGCCGGAAAAATCCTTTGGTATTCCGAGTTTATCTCTAAGTTAGCGACCATGGCAAGCATAGGAACCCCCTTCACTGCAGAAGCCACCCGCGTCATGCTTTGCGGGTCGGGCGAACTGGGAAAAGAAGTCGTTATCGAACTTCAGCGCTACGGCGTGGAAGTCATCGCGGTGGATGCATATGAAAACGCGCCGGCGATGCAGGTAGCGGATCGGGCACATGTGGTTTCGATGTTGGATGGCGATGCCTTACGCAAGGTGATTGAAGAGGAAAAGCCGCATCTCGTCGTGCCTGAAGTCGAGGCGATTGCGACAGACACTCTCGCCGCGCTCGAAGCTGCGGGTACGACTACGGTGATTCCCACCGCGCGGGCGACACAGCTCACCATGAATCGCGAAGGGATTCGCCGGCTCGCGGCAGAGGATCTCGGTTTGAAAACTTCACCTTACCGTTTTGCTGAGACCGAAGAGGAGTATCAAGAAGCGGTTGAGGCGATCGGGCTCCCTTTTGTGATCAAGCCGATCATGAGTTCGTCGGGTAAGGGCCAAAGCACGGTTCGCACTCCTGATGAAGTGGCGGTCGCCTGGCAATATGCACAGGAGGGCGGTCGGGCCGGAAAAGGGAAAGTCATCGTTGAGGGTTTTGTCGAATTTGACTACGAGATCACTCAGCTCACGGTGCGTCATGTCGGCGGCACCTCCTTTTGTGAGCCGATTGGCCATGTTCAGGTCGACGGGGACTACCGTGAGAGTTGGCAACCGCAGCCCATGAGCGCGACGGCAAAAGCTGAGGCGCAGCGATATGCCGAGGCCATCACCGGGGAACTCGGTGGGCGCGGGATCTTCGGCGTCGAGCTTTTCATCAAAGGCGACGAAGTGATTTTCTCAGAAGTGTCACCAAGACCGCACGACACCGGGATGGTTACGATGATTTCCCAGGACCTCTCCCAGTTTGCGATACATGCGCGTGCGATCCTCGGGCTGCCCATTCCGAATATACAGCAGCACGGCCCTTCCGCTTCGGCGGTCTTGCTCGTCGAAGGCGAGTCGCAACATATCACTTACGGCAATCTTGAGGCTGCGCTGGTCGAGCCTGACACTCAAATCAGGCTCTTTGGAAAACCTCAAGTTGCCGGTAAACGCCGCATGGGGGTTGCCGTTGCCCGCGGGGAATCGATCGATGACGCCCGCGAAAGAGCCCGCAATGCCAGCAGGGCAATTAATGTTTCTCTTTAACCTTTTCCTGACATGTCTACCATCACCAAGCAAGCCCACCCCTGGCTCGAAAACCTCGTTGCCTACGACCCCGGAAAGCCAATCGATGAAACGGCCCGCGAGCTCGGGCTTAATCCCGAAGACATCATCAAAGTTGCTTCGAACGAGAACCCTCTCGGGCCCTCTCCCAGGGCGGTTGAGGCAATGAAGGAAGCGGCCGAAGGAGTCCATATTTATCCCGATGGAGGAGGCTACAAACTCCGCACTGCGATCGCTGAAAAATTCGGTCTCGGACGGGAGAACATTATCCTCGGAAACGGGTCGAATGAGATCATCGAGCTCATCGGCCACGGCTTCCTGAATCCCGGAGACAACGTCATTGCTGCCGAACACGCCTTTGTCGTTTATAAACTCATGGCGACGCTCTTCGGCGCTGAGACGATTGAAGTTCCCGACCCCGGATACGTTCACGACCTTGATGCGATGGCAGCGGCAATCACGCCACAGACGCGGAAAGTCTTCATTGCAAATCCTAACAACCCGACCGGAACCATGGTGGGGGAGGAGGCAATTGATCGTTTCATGGAGAAAGTGCCCGACCATGTCATGGTGATTTTCGACGAGGCTTATCACGAGTTCCTTCACGATGCGCCTGACACTCTTAAATATGTCCGCGAAGGTCGGAATGTCGTTATCATGCGAACCTTTTCGAAGATTCAGGGGTTGGCCGGATTGAGGATTGGCTACGGCATCACCACTCCGGAGATTGCCAATGTCCTGCAAAAATGCCGCCAGCCTTTCAACACGAACATGATTGCTCAGGCCGGCGCCATTGCCGGTCTCGCGGATGAAGAACACCAGCAACGAACCCGTGACCTCAATGATGAAGGGCTTGCTTTTCTTCACGCCGCTTTTGAGGAAATGGGGCTCGAGTATGTGCCCAGTGTCGCGAACTTTGTTCTCGTCAAGGTGGGCGACGGCGATGCTGTTTTTCAAGCGATGTTGAAAAAGGGTGTGATCATCCGTGCCATGAGTGGGTATAAGCTTCCCGGCTGGGTCAGGATTTCCATCGGAACGATGGATCAAAACCGCCGTTGCATAGAAACCCTTAAAGAGGTTCTCGCCGCATCATGACAAAACACGAATGGCGTGACCGGGCTGAAGACGGTGAGCAGGTTTTTTACCGGGCCCAGCATCACGCGGGACGTTGGGAATTTTTCTACACCCGGAAATCAGATCCGGAATGGGAGAAGCGTGAGATGCTCACCCTCGCCGAGATGGAGCAATTCCGTGAGGTTCTCTGGAATAAACATCTCCGTCGTCGCGCTCCTTTAAAACACGTCGATCAAATCGATAAGATGATCGAAGAGCTGCGGGAGAAGGAAGTTGAGGAAGACGGAGGCGAGGAGTCAACGAGCGCAGAGTGAAGACTCGATGAGCACTTCTGGACAAGGGGACAAGGCACTTTATTTGGGAGCTCCTCTGATTAGTTGGTTTTGTTAGACGTATTCCGAGAGGGGATGTCATCTATTGATTAGCGGTCGATTTCGGGCCAGGGCACTATCGGAAGTTTCCCGAAGCCTGTCAGGTTTGACATGTTCAGTCGGGTAATTTAATCTCTTTTCGGCGGCTACGATTTAGAATCGGGTAATTTTGGTTTATACGTTGAAAGAATTATTGACCAGTTAGGGATGTTTGAACACCGGTCGCAGCCTGTTTTATCGAGGCATGCCTTTTTTAAGCGCATAGCCCTGGCTTTTTTTATCACCCTGCTACTGGTTGGCGGGTCATTGCTGGTAGGGACGGTCGGCTATCACCAACTTGGCGATCGAGAATTGGATGAAGCATTTTATCATACATGCCTCATGCTTAGTGGTCACGATGTGCATCCGAGTGAGAGCACACCGGGTGGACGAATTTTCTCAGGGGTCTTTATTCTCTATGCGCGATTGATTTTTGTTTCAACGGTGGCGATTCTCTTTGTTCCTGTGCTTCATCGAATCCTTCATAAACTACATTTTGAAGAGAATCCTCAAGGGCTTAGCGATCAGGACGATGCCGAGTCATGACAAATCAGGGCAGCTGAGAATCGCCCGGTGTTAAGCGAGTTCCTTACACTGCTTTTAGGGGGGGAAGCTTCGACGAATTCAGCCCTGGTTTCGTCAGTAGTTGATACCCCGATGAAATTTACGGCAGGGCCGGGGGGGCTTTTAACCGGCACTCTAAATCTGTCTGTTTGCCTCCTTCTTCATCTGGAACGGGCCTTCATGCCTGTCCATTCTAACCTGTCCCTCAGTGATCTTACTTGCGAAAAGCTGCCGCCACGTTCTACCCTGTATCCCTTCGTTCATGAGGGGCATTCTGAAGGTTGAAAGTCTGTGCCCTATGGTAAACTGATACGCATGCAGCTCATCCCGGAGAAATGAACGCCCGCTTTACCCGCCGCCATTTGCTTAAGAATACAGCTTCTGCTGTCGGTATCGCTACGCTGGTCGGCCCGGGGAATTCTCGTGTTGTCCTGGGGCAGTCTGAAGCCCCTTTGGCGGATGCCGGTGAATGGAGTTTTTCTTTGCTTGGAGACCTTCATTTTGACCGTCTCGATCATCATGATTTCGATTGGGTGAAGCGTGAACAGCCAAACGCTGTGAATGCGATTGAAAGCTATTCGCGCATCACTGAGTCAAACCTTCCCACGCTGATACAGCGGGTCAAGGATACAGTTCAGACAACCGGCTGTCATTCTGTCGTTCAAATCGGGGATCTCGTTCAGGGGCTGTGTGGCAATGAACAACTGGCACGGAGGCATTGCAAAGAGGCAATAGACTTCATTGATCAGGCCGGTTTCGGTGTTCCCGTTCGAATGACGAAGGGCAATCATGACATCACCGGTCCAGGGGCGATAGAAGCCTACAACGAAGTGATGGTTCCCTGGATTGACCGGGGATTGGGGATATCCGGGGGAGGTGAGGCTCATTTTGAGCACCGAAAGGGCGACGATCTTTTTGTCTATTTCGATGCCTATAACGCGAGGAGTCTGGATTGGTTTGCAGCCCTGATGGCATCGCGCCGCCCGGATTCGACCGGGCGTGTCTTCTTTATCGTTCATCCACCTGTAGTGCCTTACAACGCGCGTTCGTCTTGGTGCTTATTTGGGAGGGGCGATTTACAGGAGAAGCGGGAACTGTTGTACGAGATCCTTGGAAGGCATCATGCGATTGTTCTTTGCGGTCATTTACACAAATATTCTCTGGTCGAGCGGAAGACAGGCGAGGGACACTTTACCCAACTCTCGATCAGCAGTGTCGCTTATAATTTGAAGGGAAAAGCGAGAGATTTAATCTCGGGAGTGGATCAGTATGGCCCCAATCTCGTGGACCTCGAACCCGGTCATTCGCCTGACACTGTTTCGGAAAGGCGGGCGATTTTGGAACGCGAGAAGCCGTTCATTCGACGTTTTGACTACGGTAATTTCTGGGGGCACGCGGTGGTTCGCCTTTCGCCGTTGAAGGTTGAAGCCGATATTTTTCAGCATCTTGGAGAGCAGCCCTGGAAAACGGTGCGCCTTTCCTGAAGCATAGCTAAACGGTCTGCCCGGCGTTGCCTCAAGCGAAATACTCGATCTTTACACTGCGAGTGAATGCTTTACATGTTGTTTAAGATGAGTAGGTTGAGAGGGTTTTTAGTGACTAAAGAGTGCGCAAGATCCCCTCTCCCAAGGGACAGGTTATCTATTGAGCCCTCGCGCTTCTCCTGATGCGACTTTGCTTTATATTGCTTCGACGCAGCGAACATCGACTCAATCCCGACGAACAAAGCAATCTTCCACCTGCCTGAGCGCGATAATTCCTCAATAAGGCAGCCCTCAGCCACCTCAGTCGCACCGGATCAGACGCCCGGGCACAGGAATTCCCGGAAGCGTTCTCTTTCTCCTCCACTCAAACCTCTCTTCAACCGATCCGATCCACACCGAGATCGCGCATGACATGAAGTCCCTCCCAGGCAGCGTCTTTCATCCGCCTCGCTCCGGTCTTTCGCTTTAGTCCGTGTTTTTCCCTTTGATGCGCGAAGATTCGATTTACAAAATCAGCACTGCCGAGAACGGCTCCGTCACTGAAGTAACGCACTCGTTTTCTCAGGACAGACGGCAGGGGAAGTTGCCCGCCTGACGCGATCGTTTCTTCAAGCTCCTCTTCGGTGAAGCCTTTGCGCCTGGCTTTCTTTCCGGTCTCAGCCTGCTTCTTTTCGACCCCTTCCTGATACAACCAGAGTCGGTATTGAGGGCTCACCGTGTCCCAATCCAGTTCGTCTTCCCCGGCGCTGATGGCCGGAGATTGTCCCCAGATCCGTCTCAGCCCCTCACGGGCCCAGCGGTTTCCTGCCACGGCCGAGGCATAGCCGCACCAGCGATAGGATTCCACTTTTTCAACGATGCCGGCACGAATCGGATTCAGATCGATGTAGGCAGCGACGGTCATGAGTGCTTTGGTGTCACCTTCAACGAGGAGGCTCTTAAAGCGATCTTCCCATAGGGTGCCGCGCCGACCTTCACGACGGTTGTACCATTGGGAAAACCGCTGTTTGAGGTCTTTCATGAAGGCGGAGAGGTCGCCCATGCGACGGCGGTAGCGGTCCAGAATTTCCTGTTCCCATTGGGTATTCCCTGACCTGGCGGCACGGTCGAGCTCCTCACGGACGGTTCTGATGGTGTGCGTCTTGTAGAGAAAACCCATGCGCTTGAGAAGGGTTTCCCGGTCAAGAGGCGGGAGCGTCTCGCGATCCGGCTCCTCGATGAGGAGGTGGAAGTGGTTCGACATGACACAATAGGTGACCACCCGCATGCCGTGAAAGGCCTCGAGTTTGCGCATGAGAGCGACAAAATGCTCTTTTTCGGCATCGTGAAAAATGAATCGCCGGTCAACGACACGGGAGATGCAGTGAAAGTAGCTGAGTCCTTCACCTTTGATCCGCGAATACCTCATGCATCAAGTGTAAAAGTGAACACTTATTAATCAAGTGGTATTTTGAACAGTTCATAACCTGTCCCCTCCTATTTATCCCCTTATTCTCCTATTTTAGCGCTCAAATTTTCGGGATCTGTTCAGAAGACGAGATGATAAAGAAAAGTTAAAAAACAGTTTCCAGCTGTCCTTTTTTGAATTCTGTTGACCTTCTGCGATGCGGGGAGCCGGGCCAGAGTAAATTGATATGAATAATGAGTTATTGATCCTGATCACCGAAGCAATTGCTGTTTATTTTCTGGTGCTGTTCGCTCACTCATTTAGGGATCGCATCGGGCTCTCTCACTTTTATGCGTTAATTGGCAGCTTAACGGCCGTGATGGTTTGGACGACAGATGCCGGCGTGAGAGTGCAGATGGGGGGCATTTCTCTGATGGTTGGATCGACCGTTTTTTATACGGCCTTATTACTCGGCGTTTTTGTTGTCTACGTTTTCGATGGTCCGCGAGCGACAAGGATCGCTATTTCAACGATTATCGGCGTATCAGTGATGGTCCCGATTGTGACCATGGTTCTTCACTGGCAGATCAGGCTTTCAGGCGGTGAGGAACAACTGAGCTATTTCCCGCCTCAAGCCCTCCGGATTTATGTGGCATCGATTGTGGCCGCCTTGGCTGATTTGATCTTTTTGGCCGTTTGCTGGGAGTTTCTCGGGAAGCCACAGTTTAAGGTTCGCGTGGGGCTGCGCGCATTTTTCACCCTTCTCGGGGTCATGTGGTTGGATGTCCTTCTCTTTTCAACCGGTGCCTTTCTAGGGAGTGAAGAATATTTGAATATCATGTCAGGGACTTTTGTGAGCCGTCTCATCATCTGTCTCTTTGCTTTCCCTTTTCTTTATTTGTACATCGTTTGGCAGAACAGGAAAAACGGGATGGAAATCGAAAACCGCCCCGTGCTGGCAATTCTAAAGGAGGTGACGGAGGTCCGATTGGAATTGACCTTGGCCCAACAGGAGATTGAGCGGCGGAAGAAGCTGGAGAAAGACAAAGAGCAGCTCATTGCCTCTTTGCAATCCGCGCTGAATGAAGTGAAAACCTTGCGGGGAATTTTGCCGACCTGTTCTTTTTGCAAAGCGATTCGTGATGACAAAGGAGAGTGGCACAGACTCGAGGAGTACATTCGCGATCACAGCGATGCTCAATTCAGTCACGGGATTTGCGAGCCCTGTGCTGAGAAGCACTATCCCGAATTCATGGTGAAATGACGTCGGCGAGTTCACCGGGGTAAGCCAGGGTTCTGTCATTCGCTCTCAATGACATTTATTTGGCGTCCTTGGCGAAGTGTTACTGCTCTCTCCCCGGCGCAACCTGTCCCTCCCCGGCGCAACCTGTCCCTCCCCGGCTCAATCCTGTTTTGTCCGTGGTGCGGGTATTGACGTGCCATCGTTCATACGTCTATCCTGTCGGAGAGAATGCGCCGCTCCGGGAGTGACTCGATTATCAGGCGCTAGTTGAAAGAATGAAGGTGCTATTCCAGATTCCTGAGGGACAAGATGAGATTTCAGTTTCGAGAACAAGGGATTCAGTATGCGCGGGGGACGATTATGACGCACAGCATGAGGAGATTTTTAAGATGCAAACATGCAAGGATCCATCGCTTCTCGTGAATGGCTTAGCCTCTGGATATTTGCCGAAGGTTGCTGGGCTGGGACATCGATGGGGGTGCCGGTTCAACGGAGTCCGGATCGCCATGATGAAAGGTGACCAAATTGAGATATTGGTTCGTGAGATCGTGTTGGAAACTGTGAATGAGGTGCATTTTACTTATCATTCAGCGCCCGATTGAGAACCTTCCGGGTCGTAATCGGGGAGAGGGTTTCGATGCTTGAAAACGAGTGAAATGATTTCCGAATCAGCCCTTTGAATTCGTAATGAAAATCCGGTTTGTGAAAATTTAAATCATCTGATTACCAGAGACGTATATAAGAATATGAGTAGAGAAAATACATTGAAGAACTTGCAAGCCGCACTGGCGATGGAACTCACCGCTGCGCATCAGTATCAGTTGCATGCCAGCGTTTTATCGGATTGGGGAATCGACCGGCTTGCTGCGCAGATGCGTGAAGAAATGCAGGAAGAGCTGGGTCATTCTGACGATTACATTAACCGTATCCTGTTCCTCAAGGGAGATCCGAAGCTTGAGTTGGCAAAGCCGCCGGAGGTTGCGGAATCTCTGGTAAAGATGTTTGAGTCGGATTTAGCTGACGAGAAGGAGGCGATTGAGTTTTACACAGCGGCCGCACGTCAAGCAGATGAGGTCGGGGATATCGGGAGCCGATCGCTTTTCGAGCGGATCGTGATGGACGAAGAGGGCCACATGGGGTGGTTGGAGCTCCAGCTTGACCTCTTGAAGAGGATGGGAGAGCCGGCCTATATCTCCAAGCATATGTCTGCGCCGGGTGAAGATGAGCCGGTGTAGATTGCGTCAGATCGCGTGCTGATAGATCCTACCCGTCGCCGTCATTCCTTGAACGGCCCGGACGCCGGGCATCGTGGAGCTTGAAATCAATCGTTATCAAATATCTAACATGAAAACAATCAAACGCGGATTTTCGGTTGGAATTGATCGAGTCGGGAATGAAATTTTTCTCACGCTTAAAGCTGTCGGAAAGCTGAAGCACGAAGATTACGAGGTGATCACTCCCATGATTGATGCCGCGGTGAGCGGCGTTCCTCATCCAACTATCAATGTGATGATAGACGGCACGGAGATGGAAGGCTGGGAACCGCGCGCTGCCTGGGACGATTTCCGTCTTGGCGTAAAGCATGGAAAGGAATTCGGTAAAATCGCGATTTTCGGAAACAAACACTGGCAGGAGATCGCGGCAAAGGTGGGAACGTGGTTCATTTCAGGTGAAATGAAATACTTTGAGAGTGAGGAAGAAGCCTACGAATGGGTTGCCGGGTGAGGCGCCTGAGAAGAAGGCTCTCTGATTTCGGCGAGATGGTGCCTATCGCTATTTTCCTGTTTTTCCGCATGGGGGGACATTGGAGCAATAGTTGATGGTGGGGCTGTCTAGTGAGATGGAGTAATGAATGGTTACAAACGACCGATGAATCAGTCAAAACCTCGGAGGATCGTGTGGTCGGTTCTCTCGCTGCTAATCGCCCTGTCGGGAATAGTCGGCGCTACTGAGAATCCGCCGAACATCATTTTTATCATTGCGGATGATCTGCGTTACGACGGCCTTGCCTGTAACGGAAATCCTCATGTCAGGACGCCGGGCATTGACCGGATCGCAGCGGAGGGCATCAATTTTCACAACGCGTTCGTCACCACTCCAATCTGTTCGCCCAGTCGGGCGAGTTTTCTTTCGGGGCTCTACGCGAGCACCCACCGGATCTACAATATTGATACCAATGGCATCGGGATTTTAGGAGATCGCCTAGTGACCTTCCCACAGTTCTTGCGCAGCAGTGGTTACCGGACCGGCTTGATCGGAAAGTGGCATATGGGCTTTGATGACACGCGCCGGCCGGGGTTTGACGAATGGATCAGTTTTAAGGGGCAGGGGCAGTATCGGAATCCGGTGATTAATGACAATGGCCGGCGCATTCAGCTCAGTGGTTATATGACTGATTATTTGAATGGCAGGGCGGTCGATTTTGTCGACAACGCGGTAGAGAATTTTCCGGATCAGCCTTTCCTTCTCTACCTGTCTCACAAAGCGGTTCACGTCCCTTATCTGCCCGCGCCCCGCCATGAAGAGGAGTATGTTGATTTCCGTTATGTTCCGCCGGTCAGCGCCTCGGATGATACCTCGGACCAGCCAACTGCTCATGCTCGTGTGACGGGGAATCCGCTTCCGTTCATCCAGCCGAAGAAAGCTAGATTTGAGGTCATTGAGGATCTAGACCGGCTTCCCGAACCTCAAGAGCCCCGCTGGGGGCGAGGCAAGGATCCGGCGTCGAATATCCGGGATCAAATGAGTGCGCTGCAATCAGTTGACGAAGGGGTCGGGCAACTTCTGGGCACGCTGGAAAAACACGGGATTCTTGATGAGACCTTGATCGTCTTTACGAGCGACAACGGTTTTCTTCAGGGAGAACACGGGGTCTTCAATCAGAAGCGGGTCGCCTTTGAGGAATCAATTCGAATTCCCTTGCTGATTCGTTACCCTCCCCTGATCAACGCGGCCTCGGAGAGTATGCGATTCGTCTTGAATGTCGACCTTGCTCCCACTTTTCTGGAACTTGCCGGCATCCCGGTGCCGACCGTGATTCAAGGTGAATCGCTGTTGCCCTTATTCGGCGATCCGCAGGGGAATTCGAGTGAGTGGCGAAGCTCTTTTGTCGCAGAATATTTTATGGAGAAGTCGAGTCGTTCCTTTCCTTCATGGCAACTCTTTCGTGAAGGTGACTGGAAGTACATACATTATCCCAACCTGAAGGGGGCCGATGAACTTTACCATCTCGAGGATGATCCCCATGAAATGAGCAATCGGATCAATGACCCCGACTTAGCCCCCATGATCAAAATCTTTAAAAGGCAGGTTGAATCACAGGTCGCTGAGTTCAGTAGAGCCCGTTCTAACGATTACTGAGAGGCGAGGCTCATAAGAGCCCGGCCAGGTGGCCGGGCGTCTAATCGTGGTGAGGCCCGGAATTGTTCTTCCGGCCGGACCTTGCCATTTCCCGTGGATGGGAGGGGGCACTTAGAGGCGAACTTCCCAGCGAAGAACCCGGCCGCTGACATTCCATTCGGACATGAGGATGTTTCCTTCGGCGTCGAAGGCGATGCCGTGTGGAGCCGTCACGATACCGGTCCGCCACTGGGAAGGCGCAACCCTATTTGTGTTGATCTCGCCTTCGATTTCATTGGTTCCCAGCGTGCCGACGATCGATCCCTCTTTATCGAGAATGCTGACTCGACCGGCGATCTCAGCAATACAAACATAGTCGCCGTGGAAGGATGCTGAGGAAGGACGCCTCAGGTCTTCAGCGAAGACTCCAAGCACCTTGCCCTCAAGTGAAAGGTGCAGGAGGCGGTGATTCTTCCGGTCACAACAAAGAATACGTGGTTCTTCGTAGCGGGGATCGATGAAAATCTTGTGACAGTTGTCGAGATTGTAGGGTGCTTCCTGTCCACCGAAGACGGTTTTGAATTCGCCTTTGGCATTAAAAACAAAGATGGAGTCGATGCCGTATCCGTCGACCACATAGATGTCGCCGTTAGGGGCGACGTCGACTGAGGTGAGCTTGAGTCCTTTGGGGCCGACCTTTTCCTCGGGAAAGGATGAGGTCGGGATTTCCAGAACGATCTCGCCCTCAAGCGTGGCTTTGATCACAGAGCCTGTTCTCAGGACACTCGCGTAAATGAAATCATCCTTGATGACAAAGCCGTGGAGACTTCCCGGAAGATTGGGAACGGCGTGGGAATAGGAACCATTGGGATTAAAAACCTGGAGCCCGGCGGACTCGCCCTCGACACTGATATAGACGTTCCCTTTGGAGTCGACGTCGATCTCGCCGTGAGAGTTCCCAAGGTATTCCTGCCCGGCGGGAAGCTTCAACCATGATTCCACGAAGCGGTAGTTCAGTTCAGCGTGTCCTGTCGAAATGAGAAGGAAAAGGATTGAGAATAGAAAAGCAGTTCGGATCATTGCCGGAGTGTAAAAAGCATTTGGTGGCGGGCAAGCGGGAAATAGCCGCCTTCAAGCCGATGAAGGCTCTGTTTTCGTTGAATGGAGAGGGAGACGGCTGCTGCTCTGTGTGGCGATCTAGCTCTTTCAGGTCATCACTTTGGCGCTATTGTGTCTCCGATTGGTATGCAACAAACGCGGGGTATCAGAGTATATTCATCGTAACCCCGAAATGATGATGCGTGCTTTCCGACTAGTTTTCTGCTTTCTCTTTCTCCTCTCCGGAGTGTCTACGGTCCGGGCAAAGCCGGAATCTCAGGAGGTCGGAAAAGAGGGAGTCGACTTTGAGGTGGCGGCGAGAGAGATTGATCAACTCGTCAACGAGGTCCTCAAAGAGAATGGAGTGGAGCCCAATCCAGGAATCGATGACCAGACATTTGTTCGGCGCGTCTATCTCGACATTGTCGGGCGGATACCAACGATTGAAGAGGCTGAAAATTTCCATGGTTCCACCTATGAGCGGAAGCGCGGGCAACTTATCCGTGACCTCCTCGAAAGTGATGGACACGTGAGTCACGCTTTTAACTTCTGGGCCGACGTTTTAAGAATCAATGCAGGTCTCGGCAATAATGCCCGTCAGGCTGAGGCGGCGTATCAACTATGGGTAAGAGAGGCGGTTGAAGATAACCTCCCATACGATGAATTCGTGCGTGAGCTGGTTTCTGCCCGGGGCGAGATTTGGGACAACGGAGCCGTTGGTTACTACATCCGGGATCGAGGCATGCCTCTGGACAACATGTCGAACACTGTGCGGGTGTTTCTGGGGACCCGCCTGGAGTGCGCTCAGTGTCACGATCACCCTTTCGATGTCTGGACGCAAATGGACTATTTTCATATGGCGGCCTTCTCTTATGGAATGGACGCCCGTCGCTATAACTCTCCCAACCGTGAGGCGCTGAATGCGTGGCAGCGGGAAGAGCGCAAAACACTTCACGAAAAAGCGGTTAAACTGGACCGGTTTCCTCAAATCAACAGTGAAGCCTCTCTGGAAAAATATGTGAAGAACAAGCGCTATCAGCGGAGCCTGGATAGAATGGGCATCAATGATGCTCAATTTCGCAAGCTTGCCCGGCGTTCGATTGATGCATACCAGGCGTATGATCACGACTCACGTTTTGTGAAGAATGCGATCAACGAGCTCTACAATCCGCTCCAATACATTCAGGCCCAGGAACTGGAGCGGACTCTTAAGCTTCCGCACGACTATCAATATGACGACGCTGAGCCGAATGACCCGGTGAAGCCACTCACGATGTTCGGTAAGGATATCGATGTTGAGAACATCGATGGGAGCATGATCGACGTCTACGCCGACTGGATGACCTCTCCTGAGAATCCAACCTTCACCCGGGTGATTGCGAATCGGCTTTGGAAGCGGGTTTTCGGGCACGGCATTTTTGAGCCCGTCGATGACCTCACTGACACGACGGCAGTGACGAATCCGAAGCTGCTTTCCTATCTTGAAGAGCTTATGCGTGACCTCGATTACGACATGCGCGCCTACCAGGAGGTGCTCTATCTCACCGATGCCTATCAGCGCGAAGTTAACCGTGACGAACTGGTCCTCGGCATGCCTTACTACTTTCAGGGCCCGGTTCTTCGTCGAATGAGCGCAGAACAAATTTGGGATTCAATCGTGGCTCTGGCTCTTCCTGAAGCAGACGGTTATCGTCCGCGGCTCAAAGGGCAGCTTGAGGCTGTGGATAAAGTCCGCCGGATTTACTATGCACTCGAAGAACGAAGCCCTGAAGAGTTCATCGAGATGGTCCAGGAGGTTGCCGCGGGATACGCCGATCTCGGGCCACGGGAGGAAAAGGTCCGCAAGCAATTGTATGCTGCCCGTGAAGCGGGAGAGGAAGCAACGATCAAAAAGCTACAGGCCGAGCTCGGTAAGCTTCGTCGTGAAGGCCGGAACATGGTTGCTGAAATTGGTTACAAACACACCGGTGAAAAAGTCGATGGCGATGATCTTCTTGCAGCGATGGGAATGAGTGAAATGAGTATGGCGATGGAAGGTGGCTCGATGATGGATGCGGATAAAGAGGGCGCGGTCCTGACCGCTCTGCCCAAGCCTGAGTTTCCTGATCCGCCGGCTGACCTCGACCGGAAGCAACAAAAAGTATGGCGTAGCAAGCTGAAAACGGAATACCGACTTTATGCTTCCCTCGTCTCAAATATGGCAAGAGCTTCCGAGTTGGAGTCTCCGGCAAGGCGCGGCCATTTTCTGCGTGAGTTTGGACAGTCTGACCGGGAAGTGATTGAAAATGCCGCCTACTCAGCATCAGTGCCGCAGGCTCTGAATCTACTCAATGGGACTATCGCCGAGGCACTCACGAACAAGTTTGCCGTCTTCGGCAGTCGGGTTCATGCCGCCGGCGATCCGGAGGAGAAGTCGAAGATGATCTTTCAAGCGATGTTGACGCGAGAACCGTCTGAACAGGAGATGGAGATTGCGCTCAACCAGATCGCTGAGCGCGGTGACTCCGCCTACGAGGGGCTTGTGTGGGCTCTTCTCAACACACAACAATTCATGTTCGTGCAGTAATTTCGTTAAACCCTATCCGTTCAATCCAGCCAATCACAACCGTATGAATACAGTCTTCAAGTCAGATGAGTGGAGCCGTCGCCGCTTTATGGAGGGAACCGCAAAGACCTTCCTCGGTGTGGGGGCATTGGGGATGACCAGCCGGGGCATGGGAGCCCTCGGGCCTAATCTCGGCCTCGAACCGAGAGTGAATGCGGCGAAACATGTGATCTACCTCTATATGAGTGGCGGCATGACTCATCTGGATACTTTTGATACAAAGCCCGGGCATGACAATCAGGGCGTAACGAAGACCATTGATACCAATGTGGATGACATCAAACTTTCCGAGTATCTGCCCTCCCTTGCGAAGCAGGCGGATAAGCTGGCGATCATTCGCTCATTGACATCGACGGCGGGCGCGCACGCTCAGGGCAATTATCTGATGCACACCAGCTACGAGGAGCGTGCTACAATCAAACATCCGGGAATCGGAGCCTGGGCGCTCAAGTTTAAGGGGAAGCTCAATGACAACCTTCCCGGTTCTGTCTACGTCGGAGGCAGCAGCAGCATTAACGGCGGCGGGGGATTCTTTGAGCCTCAGTTCGAACCGCTCGCAATCAACGATCCGAATGGGGGACTGAAGAACTCAAGCTTGCGAGGGGTAAAACAGGCAACTTTTGACCAGCGCCTCAGCCTGTCGAGGCAGTTTGATGAGGAATTTCACGAGCGCTATGATGTGAAGCAGGTTCGCGCCTACACTCAGATGTACGATGACGCGGTTCGTCTCATGCAAAGTGAAGACCTCGCTGCTTTTGACCTGAAGGAAGAAGATGAGGTGACCCGTGCTCGCTATGGCGAGAATTCATTTGGCCAGGGCTGTCTCCTCGCACGTCGCCTCATTGAGAAAGACGTGAGGGCGGTTGAAGTGTCGCTCAATGGTTGGGACATGCACAACAGTGTGTTTGTCGCTGCTCCTGAGAAATGCGCGATCCTGGACCAGGCCATGGGGGCGCTTCTCGAAGATCTGGATGCGCGTGGAAAGCTGAATGACACGGTCGTGGTGTTGACGACTGAGTTCGGCCGCACCCCGCGTATCAATCAGAATGCCGGACGTGACCACTACCCGAAAGCGTTCAGCTCAGTGCTGGCAGGTGGAGGCGTTAAAGGCGGGACCGTTTACGGGAAAACTGATGAGGGCGGTGAAAATGTCATCGAGAATGCGGTTAAGATCCCGGATTTCAATGCGACGGTCGCTCATGCCTTAGGTCTACCGCTTGACCAAATCCTTTACAGCCCCAGTAAACGTCCGTTTACCGTTGCTCATAAAGGGGTGCCGGTGCTCGATTTGCTCTCTTGAGGCGGAGACATCTGAGGAAGATTTCGTATCCTCTCTCAATCGATGAATAGAGGCTTTCCGGTTCTTAGTGATCGGGAAGTCTTTTTTTCGGGGTGGAATAAAGGAGAACGAGCCTCGACTAAAGCCCGGCTGTTTGGAATTCGGTAAGAGCAGCAGTCCGAGCATATCGTTAAAGGGGGGGCGGTAATCGGCATAAAGTGGGAGGAGGTCGGAATCCTTTGTCTCGATGACATCTTGTTCGAGTGCAGGGGCAGTCAGCGGAGCTGAGGCGTCTTCCCCGGCGCGATTCAGCTTAATTCGGAGGGACTGCGTATAGAACGCTATCCCTTAAGGCTCAGCGAAGGCTGGGAGTCTGTTAAAGAATATCGGAAAGGCTTCAATAAATTATAAAAAATTAATAAAATAAAAACTTTATATTTAACTAATTTTAACTAAATTGAAATAACTGCGCGTTATGACCTCACGACTCTCTCTTATTTGCTTTGTTTTCCTGTGTTGTGGGCCTCTCTCTGTCGAGGCTGAGGTTTCGGCTACCGGGTATCTCAGCATGTATTCGGATCAGTATCAGGGGCGGCCAACTGCCAGTGGTGAGCTTTACGAGGTCAGGGCGCTCACGGCCGCTCACGCGACGCTTCCTCTGGGGACCATGGTCAGAGTGGCTAATTTTGAGACAGGTCGAATGGTCGATGTGCGAATCAACGATCGGAAACGAGAGGACTCGACACTGGTAAATATTTCACGGGCGGCAGCGAATCACATCGGGTTGGAGAAAGGGAGGCTGGCTCAGGGGTCGATGATGATACTGTCTAACGCCCCGGCGTTTCAGCCGCGATCCGCGGTGACTGCTCCGACAACGGTTCAGCATTCGGTTGTTCCCGCTCCCGGGGTGGTCGATGCGCCGGCGAAGAAGAAGTTTACTCCTTTCAAAGGCTTGAAGCGCGATCCGATGCTGGAAGCGGTAAATGATCCTCACAAGGCCAAGCAGCTCGAGGCGGAAACCGCTGTAGGGGCCCCTGTAAAGAGAGGGCTCTTCGGGAAGGCCAAGCCGGTTCAATACGGTATTCCTGCGGCGCAGTACGATCCGATGAGTCCTGTTCAAGCAGGGACGACTGGAATCGGTGGATCCCCGGCCGGGGTTGCGCCGTCGGATTTGATCCCGCTAAATGCAGGTTCGCAGATCCAGTCGGTTCCTGCCCGGCAGAATGCTCCGGCTCAACCGACGACACAGGTATCGGTCTACCGGGCGCAGTTCGGCGCGTTCAGGAAATCCTCAAATGCATACGAAATGAACGAATCATTGGTTCGAAGTGGCGTTCCGACGACAGTGCTCCGTTCGAATGCGAACGCCCTGTTTCTGGTTGTTACACAAGGCGGGTTTTCGACAGCTGACGAGGCGCAACGCTGGATCAGCTATGAGGCGAATCGCAGAGGATGGCGCGAACGTCCGCTAGTGATTCGCTGACAGAATTTCTGGGTTTCAGAGGCTCAGGTGGGCGACCCCGTGTGGACTTATGGTCCGCCGGGGTCGCTTTTTTATGGGCGGATACTTGTGCGATGAAGGCGATTTATCGTTTCTTTTTCCTCCAATCTTCGTAACTTGGTTACGAATACATTTACCACACTTTATCATGTCTTTCGGCGGTATCGATATCATCTATTACGTCATCACCTTTGGTGCCATGCTCATCAGTCGGTGGGTTGGCTCGATGCTGCAAAAGCGTTTCCGCGAATACTCCGGGAGACCGATTACGATGTCCGGCGCCGAGATTGCACAGAGAATGTTGCAGGACGAGGGGATAACTGATGTCCAGATTATTTCGACTCCGGGGCAGTTGACCGACCATTACAACCCTCTGAAGAAGACGGTGAATCTGAGTGAGGTTGTTTACAGTCAGCGAAATGTGGCAGCAGCAGCGGTGGCTGCTCATGAGTGCGGTCATGCCGTGCAGCACGCGAAGGCTTACGGTCCTCTCAAATTGCGCTCGGCGCTTGTTCCGGTGGTTAACCTGTCGAACAAGTTCATGATGTGGGTGCTGATGGCAGGGATGTTTCTCGCGGCATCAGGAAACACTACGGTCCTCCTCATCGGGGTGATTATGTTTGCTGCGACGACACTGTTTTCGTTCATCACTCTTCCTGTTGAGTTTGATGCCAGCCGTCGTGCGCTCGTATGGCTGGACGGCTCCCACGCAATGGGGGATCTTGATCACGATAAGGCGAAGAATGCGCTCTTCTGGGCCGCGATGACCTATACGGTTGCCGCCATCGCCTCTCTCGGGCAACTGCTCTACTTCGTGATGCGACTCCTTGCGGCGAGGCGCTAGGAGAGGAGTGTGCGAATGGTGCCGCCCTCGCGTTTTATTAAAGCGGGGGGGGCTATGCTCAGCTGTTCTAGTCCAGGTGCGGGCTCCCTGTCGGTACTTTTGTCGCAGGCACTGATATCACGAATTCGGTCTTCACTCCGGGTTCGCTTTCGAGGTTCACGGTGCCGTGATGGGCTTCAATGGCGCGTTTCACGATTGACAGGCCAAGTCCGGTGCCTGCCGTTTTGATCGTTGCGTGATGCTTTTCGACACGATAGAAGCGCTTGAAGACGAGGGGAACATCAGCTGAAGGGATGCCGATTCCATCGTCGCAGATGGAAATGAGGTAACGACCTTTGTTCTCCCGGAATCGGATCTTGATGTTTAAGCCGGGCTCGGGGTTCTGCTTCAGGGCATTCTCGATGAGATTGAAAAAGATCTGGTCCCAGTAGAAGCGGTCACCGACCAGAATCCAATCACCATTCACCGGGTCGGATTTAATGCTGACCCTGGCGTGCTTTTCATCAATGATCGGCATGAGTTGAGATACCATTTCCTCGGCTGAATCTCTGAGGCTGAATGGCTCGTGATTGAGAAGGTTGTCAGCGTTTTCCAGTTTCGAGATCATCAGCATGTCCTCGATAATGCGGGCGATACGTTCCCCGTGTTTCTTCATCGTCCGAACCGCACGACGATATAGTTCCTGATTTAAGTCGGTATCAGGATCGTCCATTGATTCCAGATACCCGTTGATAATTGAAAGCGGGGTTCGCAGTTCGTGGGAGGCATTCGCCACAAAGTCCTGACGGATTTGCTCAGTTTCCAGTTCGTTTGTGACGTCTCTGAGGAGAACCCAGCTGCCCCGGTCCGGGTCGGAGTTGGATCCGTGAAAAACGAGGGGTTCGGCTTCGACGAGCAAGTTTATTTCCTGCATGCGGCCGGTTCCCGGCTCTGCTTTGCGAAGGACGATGTTGTCAGAAACTTTTGCGCCTACTTCATCGGCGAGGACGAGGGTGTCGAAGACCCGGTGGTCGCGGCAGACATCGATAAATGCCCGGGCCATGTAGGGCTGATCGCTTGGGAAGAGCTGGCGGGCGGATTCATTCAGGAACCTGATCTCACGATTGCTGTCGAGAATGAATATAGGGTCCTTAATTTCATTGAGGAGGGTTTCAAGGAATTCCCTTTTCCGCCGTTCGGAGTCTCTCGTCAGGGTGGCTTCCGCAACCGTGTTCAGGGCTACGGCGCTCAGCGCTTTGAGCCGTCGTTGATAGATGTCGGCATCGATTTTTCGAATGGAGGGCAGCGGATCGCTTTGAATTGCTTCCGTCAGGCTGGTGATGCCCTCGCGAAGTCTGTATAATCGCCAACCAAGCCAGATTGAAATCCCCGAAAGGGAGAGAATGATGAACGTTTCCAAGGGTTTTAGTGTGAAGCTCCTTCAAGAAAGCGATAGCCGACGCCACGCACTGTCTCAATGGAATTCCCGTTGGCTCCCAGCTTTTCACGAAGACGTTTGATGTGAGTGTCCAGCGTACGGGTTTGAATCATGTCGCTGTAGCCCCAAACTTTCTTAAGGAGGTCGCCCCTCTCCTGAGTGATGCCCGGTGACTCAATGAGGCTGAGGAGGAGTTTGAATTCGGTAGCGGTGAGCTCAATTTCCTCGCCTTCAAGATGAAGTTTGAGCGCATTCTTGTCGAGGCTGAACGGGCCGGACTCAATCAGGCTTCCCCCTTGATTCGGATTGGTGCGCCGGAGCAGATTTCTGACGCGAAGCATGAGTTCTTTCGGGCTGAAAGGCTTGGCAAGGTAGTCATCGGCTCCCATTTCGAGACCATGAATTTTCTCCTCAAGCCTTCCCCGGGCGGTGAGCATAATCACCGGAATGTTCACGGTACGGGGATCATCACGAAGGTTTTTGTGAACCGTGAGACCGTCCATTTCCGGAAGCATAAGGTCTAGAATGATCAAATCCGGCCTCTTTGTCTTGGCCAGATGCAAGGCCTCCAGCCCATTAATTGCTTCGAGAAGGCTGTATTTCTCCTCCCGTAGCAGATTGATGGCGATGAGTTCACGAATATCTTCTTCGTCGTCAACGATGAGGATGGTAGGCATAGGTGGGGTCGGGTAGGGATATTTTAACGATTGCAGAGTGCAACTGTTTCACTGTTCCGAAAGAATGCTGTCGTGACAATTACGTCACCGCGAGATAGTTATCTCTTTTTGCTCATTGCAGCATACAAGAGAATAGACGTTTCCTGCAAATGATTCTAAGTTCCTGAAACGATTCTATCCGTTTATGTCGATCCAACCGGTAAACCTTCAAAAGCAGGATAAGCCAAAGTCAGTCATGGTCGTCGTCAATCCGGCTCCATCGCGGCGGATTCCGCTTCTCGCGATTTTGAATCAGGCATTTCGCGATGCCGGGATTCACTGGGATATTTCGATCACGCACGGGACCGGAGATGGCTGCAAGCTTGCAAAGGAGGCTGCGGAGAGAGGCTTTGAAGTCGTGGCTGTTTACGGTGGTGATGGAACGGTGATGGAAGTGGCCTCGGGGCTGATCGGGACAAATGTTCCCCTTCTCATTCTCGGCGGAGGAACCGGTAATCTGGTTGCTTCCGAGTTACGGCTCCCGGGGGATCTTGAAAAAGCCTGTGATCTAATCTGCGGGGAGAGTTACCGAACAAAACATATCGATGTCGGAATGATGGGGGACAAACCGTTCCTTTTGCGAATCGGGTGCGGTATTGAAGTCGGCGTGGTCCAGGAAGCCACCCGTGAGTTGAAGGATCAGTTCGGGAAGTGGGCCTACGTCTTTTCTGCGATTAAATTGCTTCAGGATATTCCGGAGGCAGACTATGAACTCGTTCTCAATGGTGAGGAGACCGTGAAATCTTCAGGGGTGGCCTGTGTTGTCGCCAATGCCGGTACGGTCGGGGTGGGGCGACTTACCCTGGCTCCGTCAGTCGATGTAAATGATGGGCGTCTTGATGTCTTTTTACTCAAAAAGGCTAATATTGAAGGTATCGTTCAGCTCGCCCGGAAAATGATGGGGCTGGAGCGTCATAAAAAGTCGGATCCCGACGATATCGATCTTGATGCTTCGAAGTTGATCACGCATTGGAGTGTCGAGTCGGTTGATATTAAGACGGATCCCGTTATTGATATTCAAGTCGACGGGGATGTCGCTGCGCAAACCCCGCAGCTGATCAAAGCCCTGCCCAATGCCCTGAGGGTTGTTGTCTAGTTGAGGGGGCGAGGGGATTCTTCGGTGCAATTCCGGGAAACGGTGCTAAATCAGCATTAGGTGAGAATTCATCATCCCATGTGGGAGGTTTTTCTCAAAATTCTGGATACAGTGTAATCTCCCTAAATTTTTCGCTTTTCTAAATGTCTGATTCTTCCCTGAAGCGCCTTGTTATTGCCTGCGGAGGCACCGGTGGTCACCTTTTTCCCGGCATTGCTGTTGCTGAGGAGTGGACGAAGCGCGGCGGAGAGGCTCTCCTCCTGATTTCCGAAAAGCATATCGACGCTCTCGCTTCGGAGGGCTATGGACACCTCCGTTTTGAACGGATGCCGACCGTGGCGATGCCTAAACTGGTGTCGCTCAAAATGCCCGGTTTTATCTTTCGCTTTATCGGGGCGTTTTTCTCTTGCCGGAAATTGCTGAAATCGTTTCAGGCCGACGCTGTGCTGGGCATGGGAGGGTTTACCTCGACAGCCCCGTTAATGGCAGGGCAGTTCATGAAGCTTCCGACATTCATCCATGAGTCGAATGCGATCCCGGGCCGGGCGAACCGGCTTAATGCCCGTTTTGCACGAACTATTCTGGTCGGATTTGAACGTTGCGTGCCTTACTTTGGAAAAGGTAAGCCGGTGAAGGTTGTCGGAACGCCACTTCGACCATCGCTCGTCGAGAAAATGGACCGGGCCGAGGCGGCTGCCGCATTTGATTTGGATCCGGCGAAGAAGATTCTCCTCGTGATGGGGGGAAGTCAGGGCGCCCGCCGACTCAATGAGTTGGTCGCCTCGGGCCTTCCGGAGTTCGAAGCGGCCGGGTTGCAGGTTCTACAGATCAGCGGCCCCACTGACTACGAGGCGGCAAAGCCCGCCTATGAGGCAAATCCGAAGGCGGGGACGCTCATTTCGTTTTGTGGTGAAATGCAGAAAGCTCTCGCCATCGCCGATCTATCCGTTTGTCGATCGGGGGCATCATCACTCACGGAATTGTCTCATTTTGAAATACCGTCTGTGCTCGTTCCGTATCCGTTTGCGGCAGATGATCATCAAACCTTGAATGCGGATATTTTTTCAGAGGCGGGAGCCGCTGAAGCATGGGCTCAGGGAGGATTGAACGAAGAAAATTTTGCGCCACGAATGATCGAACTTATTCAGAACGAAGGACGTCTCGCGACGATGAAAAAAGCCATGGGATCTCTGGCCGTTCCGGATGCTTCAGGAAGGGTTTGTGATGAAGTGGTTTCGGCCCTGTGACTGGTGGCATTCCGATTAGAGAGATATGAGTAGTATTTGTGAAATTTGGGGACCGAAGTTTGGAGATCAGGATGTTCCGATTCGAGTGCATTTGATCGGTGTGGCCGGTTCAGGGATGAGCGGATTAGCTTCGTTGCTCCTGGGGCTGGGACATCGCGTTTCCGGATCAGATCGCGTCACTTCGAGAGAGACTGAGCGCCTTGAAAAAGTAGGGCTTTCCTTTTCGTCCCCGCATTCAGCGCAGGCGGTCTCTGATGCTGAGGTTGTGATTTACTCCAGTGCGATTAAGCCGGGAAATGCGGCTTATGATGCGGCGATCGAGAATGGAACTCCTCTCTTGCGTCGTGCCGAGGCTCTTGCCGCAATCATGCACAGCAAGAAGGGAGTCGTGGTTGCGGGCACTCACGGGAAGACAACCACTTCAGCGCTCGCTGCTCATGTTCTGAAGGTTGGAGCGAAAGCTCCATCGCATTATGTTGGAGCCGAGATCCCGATTCTCGGAACCAATGCAAACTGGGATGACAAGGGGGAGTTTTTTGTCGCGGAAGGCGACGAAAGTGATGGAACGCTTGTTAATTTTCATTCGGAGCATGCGATCCTGCTCAACGTGGAAGAAGAGCATCTTGATTTCTATCAGGATGGAATTGATCAGATCCGTGGAGTTTTCGGCCAGTTTTGCGATCAGACGGCCGGTAAGATTTTCTACTGCGGTGATGATTTGCATGCTGCTGAAGTCTGTGGAGGACGTCCGAACGCGGTGAGCTACGGCTGGCGAAAGGAACTCGATTTTTCGGCGGGCGACCTTTCTCCGAAAGGAGCTGGAACTGAGTTTACCGTCTACCGTAAAGGAGAGGAATTCGGACGTGTTCGCCTCGGGATACCGGGAAGGCACAATGTCCTGAATGCTCTCGCGGTGATTGCGCTGGCTGATGAAGCGGGGGTTTCCTTTGATCTGGTCGATGAGGCTCTCGGTTCGTTCCGCGGCGCAAAGCGCCGTTTCGAGCTGAAGCGTCACGAAGATTTCGTGACGGTGGTAGATGACTATGGTCATCACCCCACAGAAATTGCGGCGACGATACAGACGGCCCGGAGCCAGCATGCAGGCCGACTGATTTGTCTCTTTCAGCCGCATCGCTTTTCGAGGACTCAATTGCTGCGTGATGAGTTCGGGAAGTGCTTCGATGGCGTTGATGAACTGTGGGTCACTGATATTTACCCGGCAAGCGAGCAGCCGATTCCGGGGATTACGGGCGATACCATTGTTGAGGCGGTAAGAGAACTGGGGGAGGTGGCCAAAGCTCACAGTCATCCTGATTTGCCTTCACTTCACCTTCCCGTCGGAAAAGGCCTGAAGGCCGGGGACTGGGTCATGACACTCGGCGCGGGAAATATTCATGAAGTGGGGACGCGTCTCGCGAAAGATCTCGCAGAGATGGACCAGTTGAAGTCAGTCCTCGCGGAGGAGGGTGGTGAAGTTCGTCTTTACGAGCCGATGCGCAAACACACCACGATGAAAGTGGGAGGTCCGGCTCAGTTCTGGATTGAGCCTACCACGGTTGCCGGGTTGGCCCGCGTCGTTCGTTACTGTGCTGACTCGGGGATTCCTTTGCGTGTAGTAGGGCGAGGTTCGAATTTGCTGGTTCGGGATGGAGGAATTACCGGAGTGGTCGTGAATCCGGTGAAGGGGGAATTCGCTGACATCCACGCTGAAGGGGATACGATCCGTGCCGGAGCAGGAGTGAAGTTCAAGGCACTTGCTGCCGCGGCTCAATCTGCCGGTCTTGGAGATTTTGAGTGGATGGAAGGGATTCCAGGTGCCGTCGGCGGGAGTCTTCGCATGAACGCCGGGGCAATGGGATCGGAGACTTTCGATCAAGTCGTCAGCGTCTCCATGATTGATGCCGAAGGTGAGGTTTTCGAAAAGCCGGTGGAGGAAATTCGACATCACTACCGGCACGTCCCTGAACTCGCTCACAATGTGGCAGTCTCTGCGGTATTTAAAGGAACGCCGACGCAGGATCATCTCATTGCTGAGCGGATGAATGCTTCAAAGGAAAAGCGGCGATCCTCTCAGCCTGTTGCTGCCAGTGCAGGTTGCATTTTTAAGAACCCTGAGGGAATTGGCGCGGGCCAGCTCGTCGACGAAATGGATCTCAAGGAGTCAGGTGTCGGCCGGGCGGTGGTGAGCAGTGTGCATGGTAATTTTATTGTGAATGAAGGGGCAGCGACAGCGCGCGACGTCCTGGATCTGATCGAAGTGATCAAAAAGAAAGCCCTCGATGAGCGTGGGATTGAGCTTGAAACTGAGGTCCAGGTCATTGGACAGAACACCCCGGTCTGACGGCATGAATAATCCCTTTGCTGCCAAATCTTCTATCCCGCCTTCGAATGTCGGTCTTAGAGGGGATTTGGAAAAACATGCTGTAACTGATAGTAAGTCAGCGGATTACCATAAGGGTTCAGGCGGCGTTGATCCATCCCCGGCTTCAGATGAACTGCACGGCCTTGGAATGGACGAGGTCTCTTGTCGCAGCTGTCGATTCCTGGCTTTTGAGGGAACCTCCCGCAGTGCCGCGACAGGGGGGGAATGCCGCCGCCATGCCCCTGCGGCCGGAGCTGGCACGCTGGCTTCGTGGCCGACAGTTTCCCGGGAAGGCTGGTGCGGGGAGTGGGAGTCGGGAATCAGCGACGAAGACATGGTGAGAATGGCGCGTGCGCTAGCCGATTCCCAGGTGGATGGTCCGACCGGGGGATTCGGCACGAAAAACACGGATGGATCTATTTAGCGATCCTGAAATTTATAAAATTGAAGCCTTTAATTGTATGAAAGCACTGAGTGAAATGAAAGTGGCAGTCCTCGCAGGAGGTCCCGGATCAGAGCGTGAAGTTTCGCTCGCGTCTGCGAAAGGGGTTGTCGGAGCTCTCGAAGGAAAAGTAGGCGAGGTGGTTCTGGTCGATGTCCGGGAGCATGATTTTGATCTGCCGGAAGGCACCGATATCGGATTTAACGTGATTCACGGAACCTTTGGTGAAGACGGGAGCCTGCAGGCCGTGATGGAGAAAAAAGGTGTTCCGTATACGGGGGCCCGCGAAGCGAGTTCGAGAGTCGCTTTCGACAAGATTCTCAGCAAAGATCGTTTTCTCGCTGCTGGCGTCAGCACGCCGGCCTCGGAGACCGTCATTCTGGAAGGGGATGAGGCTTCGCCCGGAAGTGTCGGGATTCCATGTGTTGTAAAGCCGCCCCGCGAAGGGTCCAGCGTTGGCGTTCACCTTGTTCACAATGAAGAGGAATGGGGTGCCGCGATAGAAGATGCTGCCAATTTCAGCAAAGACGTTCTGGTTGAACAGTTAATCACCGGGAAGGAACTGACCGTTGGGATCCTTGGTGATGAGGTTTTCCCTATCGTTCACATTCAGCCTCGTTCCGGCTTTTACGACATCTCTAACAAGTATCCCTGGATGACAGGGGAAGGGGGGACTGACTATTTTTGTCCGGCTGAGCTTCCTGAGGATATTACCAGACAGGTTCAGGAGGAAGCTCTCAAAGCTCATCGCTCCCTCGGAATTGAAGTGTATTCCCGGGTCGACGTGCTCCTCCGGGCAGACGATTCGAAACCTTTCGTTTTGGAGGTGAACACGATTCCCGGGATGACGGAGAGCAGTTTACTTCCAAAGGCTGCCGCTGCTGCCGGTATCGATTATGCAACTCTATGTTTGAAAATTATTAAACTTTCGTTTAATTTCGGTTAATGCGAAAGAAAAGAGGGTCTTCAAATCTACGTAAAAGTCAGTGGTTTTCCGGTTTCCGGAAGCGGCATCGTGGAGTCGATGAAACCGAGTGGATCATGCTGGAGGCATCTCCCGCGTCACCGGCAGCTTCTCCCAAGGTAAGGCGGTCCCGCAGGAAGTTGTGGGTTGTCAGGGGATTGGCGATCGCTTGTCTTTCCGTGAGCATTCCATATGGAGTAACCCGCGCTCATGATGCGATCTTTTTCGAGAATGAGGAGTTTGTTCTCCGTGAATTAAATTTCATCAGTGATGGAGTCCTCACGCAGGCGAATTTGTCTGAAATTTCAAATGTCTCTGCCGGAATGAAGCTTCTTGAGCTTGATCTCGACGGGATTCGCGACCGGATCGGGAAAATCCCGGTCGTTCATGAGGTGGTTGTCTCACGTGAGATGCCGGACAAGCTCAATATTTCTGTGAAGGAACGGATGCCGATTGCCTGGATTTCGTGTCCGCCGCTCGGCGTAAGGCCGGGGGATATGGAGCGCGGCTTCCTCATTGATGAACACGGGTACCTCTTTCGCTGCCTTGATTTATCCGAAGAGACTGAGGCATTGCCAGTCATCGAGAGTTTTGCGATGAAGGACCCTGTTGAAGGCAGTCAGTTGACGGATGACGGGATCCTCGGGGCAATTCGGCTGATCGGGGAGTCATCAGTTCCGGCCGAAGATGATTCAATGAAGGTTCACCTGGTTCGACTGCGGAACGAGTGGTCTCTGCAATGTCGCTACCGCAGTGGATTGCAGGCAGTTTTTGCAACCTATGACCTGGAAAGGGGCCTTGCCGATCTTCGCGTGGTTCTTGCCAAGGCTGAGAAAATCGGGCAGCATTTGGCCACAGTGGATGTTTCAATGAGTGAGAATATTCCGGCGACCTTTGCGGGGCCGGTTGATCCGGCGGGGATTTCCGCGGTGGCTTCTCCCATCGCAAGGGACTCTTACGGCAGTGATGCGAAGCCTCTGAACGATAAAGAAAAACACTTGCGCTCTATTTTGAATGGGGGCTAAACTCTTAAGGGTTCCTGAATATTAATGGCTTCCTCGAATATCTATGTTGGTCTTGAGATCGGCACCTCTAAAGTTTGCCTTGTCGTAGGCGAAGTGCGCAGCGATGGCGCGATCAAAATTCTGGGAGTGGGGCAGCATCCGTCTGCCGGCGTTCGAAAAGGTGAAGTGGTTGATTCCGAGACCGTTCAAACCTGTCTGCATGACGCGCTTTCGAGGGCTGAAGAGCGTAGTGATGTCGAGATCAACACCGTCTTTCTTGCCGTGACCGGCTCTCATGTGGAAAGCTTAAACAATCGAGGCACGATCCGGGTTGCTGACGATCAGATGGAGATTTCACCTGAAGATCTTGAGGAGGTAAAGAAGATCGCCCGCGACGTTCCCATTCCAAAAGAGAACGGCTATATTCACAGTATTATTCAGCACTACTTTGTCGATGGGCAGGAGAAAGTGCTGAATCCTTTGGGGATGATCGGTCAGAAGTTGGAGGCGGATTACCACATTATTCACGGAACAAAGACCCGCATTCAAAACGCCATCAAATGCGTTCGCGAGGTGCCTCTTGAAGTTGAGGATATCGTTTTTTCACCCGTCGCTGCTGCTCAGGTTGTTCTCAACCGTGAGGCAAAGAACGAAGGGGCTCTTCTTCTTGATATTGGTGGAGGAACGACTGATTTTATTTGTTTTGTCGATGGAGCGGTGGTTGCCAGTGGCTGCGTCGCGATTGGTGGTGACCATATTACGAATGACATCGCCCTGGTTCTGAAGATTCCTCTTTCGAGAGCTGAAAAGCTCAAGGTTACTCACGGCAGCGCCTCATTGAAAAATATTTCTCATGGCGAAATCGCTATCGAAGGTGAGAACGGGAAGACCGTTGAGCAGGAGTTGTTGAATCAGATAATGAACGCGAGGGCGACCGAATTGCTTACGGTTATTTCGGAACCCCTTCGTAAACAAGGAGTTCTGGATAAATTGGGGAAAGGTATTTTCCTCACCGGAGGTTCGAGTTTGATGAAAGGAATTGGTGAGGTGACATCTGATATCTTCGGTGTACCTGTACAGGAGTCGGATGCCGCCTCAATGTCCGGTCCTTCGGCTTTATTTGAAAACCCCCAGTACGCAACTCCTGTTGGATTGATCCGGTATGCCCAGCTCCTGGATGAGCAGCGCCCGAAAAAAGGTGCTCTCTCCAAGCTTGGTCAACGGTTCGAGAAGATCTTAGGAGGAAAGAAGTAGCCCTAAGGGGATACCTCTATTTGTTTGACAATATTGTTGCCTTAAGGAAGGTGTAGATCCCCATGATAGAATACGATGAATCCGCACGAGGCGAGCTTCAGCTCGACTCAGACCTCGGAGTGAAGGTGATTGGAGTCGGTGGAGCCGGCGCAAATGTCCTTGACCGAATGGCTTTGGAAGGCAGTGATGTAGCAGAACTGCTCGCTCTCAACACGGATGTACGAGCTCTCAAGAACTCTGTTTCCAGCGAGAAAATTCAGCTCGGTTCTACCCTCCTCAAAGGAATGGGAACAGGTGGTGATCCTGAACTCGGCAAGCAGGCTGCGCTCGAGGCAGTTGATTCTATCCGTGAAGCGGTTCGCGGGGCCGGCATGGTTTTCGTCTGTGTTGGCCTGGGTGGCGGCACGGGTTCCGGTGCCGCACCTGAAGTGTGCCGAATTGCAAAAGAGGAGGGCGTATTCCTTGCTGTATTCGCGACGATGCCTTTCTCATTTGAAGGGCAGCGACGCATGGATCAGGCGAAGTTGGCACTGTCGACGATTGGGCAGTATGCCAATGCTGTGATCACTTTTGACAATGATCGCATGGGCGAGCTCATTGTGCCGAAGGATGGTGTTACTCAGGCTTTTGCCGCGGCAGACAAGATCATCAGCCAGAGCATTCGCGCTACCATGAATGTGGTTTTCCGTCCCGGAATTATTCATATCGGCATGGATGATCTCCTTGCTGCGATCCGCACGAAGGATTCCCGTTGTCTTTTCGGTTACGGTCTCTCGAAAGGGGATAACCGCTCGCTCGAAGCGGTTGAGCAGGCCCTTAAGTGTCCTCTTCTGGATCGTGGAAAGCTCCTTAATGAAGCGCAGGCCGTGCTTGTTCAGGTTTCCGGTGGTGACAATATGACACTTTATGAAGTGCAGCTTGTCATGGAGGAAGTGAGGAAGCACGTCGGTGAGAATACTCAGATTTTATTTGGAACGGGAACTGACAAGCGACTCGGCAGTGCACTTTCTGTCACCCTGATCAGTTCTATTCCCGGTCCCGGCGTTGAAGGTGCTGAGATCCCTGCTTCCGCTGCTGCAGCTTCTGCTCCGGTTAGCCTGAGTTCTGCGGCTCCTGCCGGCGGAGCTCCATCGATCAGACTTTCTCAGGCTGAATCGGCGCCGCCTCTTCCATCGGCGGAGGCGGATGTGCCTGCTCCCTTACGGGGGCGGGAGTTGTCTCAGCAGGCTGAAGAGGGAGAGGATGAGACTCTTGTTTTTGAGTCGCTCGACGATGCGCCTGAGGTGGAGACCGTTCCTGAAGAAGAGGTTCCTTCGTATGCACCTGATTCGATTCCCCCGGCTCTGGAGGACGCTGAAGAAGCAACGGAAACAGTGGTTTCAGATGAACGCAATCCCATTGCCCGCGCTATCGAGGACTCACAGGTAGCTGATACCGGCTCAATTGCGCCGATTCAGCCGGCTGATCTCGGAATCGAGCAGCTGGATGAAGACGAGGCTCCGGGTGCCGGTCACGTAGAGGCTTTGACAGAGAGTTCGCAGAAAATTACGTTGACCCGCGTGGTATCCGGAAGCGGCAATACCGGCCGGATTAAGACTCGTAGTCCCGGAGATGGCGGGTCGAATGGCCCTGTGATGCCTCCGACGAAGCCACCTGCGATGCCTGCTGAAGAGTTGGATGACGGAGAGATTCCTGATGAAGTAAAGCAGCAGCAAGAGCTTTTGCAGCTTGAGCCGGTGAAGGCAAAGGGGCGTTTTGCGAAGACAGACCCAACGATTGTTGATGGTGAAGATCTTGATGTGCCGACATTCCTGCGCAAAAAGAAGTAGCGTTTTAAGCCCGGAGAAGCCTGAACGATTCGCAGGTGGTCCGGGGGGAGCATAGACGGGCCTTAAGTTCTCACGTGCTTCGAAATGTCTCTGGCCATTGTAGCCGAAGTTCCGGCGCCACCAATTTGTCTGATATAGAAGGCGCACTCTTGCCGTGCGGTTCGGAATGACGACGAACTTCGAGCAGAGAAAAGACTTTCTTCGCTCTCATCACTGGGGCTACTGTGCAGAGGGCGCGATGTGTCTCTCACGGCGCATTCGTCCGGGAGCTCGATGGAGTTCTGCGGCTCATTGAAAGAGGAGATGGTGCGCCACCTGCCTGCGCTGAATCCACCAACGAAGGCAGGGGTCGATCCCGAAAGCAGTCCGGCGCCGATTCAGCCGGTAGTGAGGCGATTCAACATGACTACCTCACGGTAAATGTTGAGGAACTTTTCAATCAGCGCTCAGGAGGGCGCCAGCTTGAGAGCGCGAGCAGGCGGAGTTTTACTCTCCCTGTTCGCTGTCGGCTTCGGTCACGTAATCGTTTGCGAGCGCGATGAGGTCCTCACCGGTCGAAAGATAACGCTCACGATACTCGGTAATCGTGTTTTCGTTGCTGACGAGAAAGTTACCGAGAGCATCACGGTCAGCGCCGTTTTCACTGCGGACCCACTGAAGAAGTTCGGCGACACAACGGTGGCTTCCACCGGCGCCAATGGCATCGAGAGAATCACGGAAACGAGTAGCCTTGTCCCAGTCGATTTCGGCGACGAGGTAGCCCACTCCCTCACTGCGAATGCCGGAATCGATTTCCGCAATTTGATCGGGCTTCACGTCACGGGGATTGTGCGGGGCACAGGCAATGAGTTCTTCGATGAGGTCGTCGCGGTCGTTGACGAGAGCGAGCTTCTTCTTGGCAATGAAACTGTCAGCGACGGCGCCATGATCGAGGAGCAGGTGGATCATCCCGCGATTGCGATTCATGATCGCGAGGAATAGGGGGGCTCCTCCCTGGTAGTTCACATCCGCTCCGTCTTCAATGGCTTCGATGGCATCATCTGCTGCTCCGACGGTGCACGCTAGTTCCAGGGTTCGGTTCGCGATAGGGTCACTCATGTTCTGAAGGCGGCTGAGAGTATCTATGAAAGATCACAATATTATGGAGATTCTATCACAGTCACTTGCATTGGCAAACACAGAAATTAAAGAAACAATGAAAAGTGGGAGAAGCGAAAAGCTGAATCAGCCTTCACGATAGCGGATGATCCCCTGTGCAATTTCTTCCGCGACAATCTGGCGGAACCATTCTGCACCACAACGCTGACTTTCCCAGCGGTTCGAAATAAACCCGCATTCGACAAGAACGGCGGTCGCCTGAGTCTTTTCGAGAACTTTGAGGCGCTCCGGTTTGAATCCCCGGTTTCGCGTGACGAGACGTCGACCGAGCTCGCTCTGGATATAGCTGGCCAGCTCCCGTCCGGTAGCGCTGCCCGGCCAATAGAGCGTTTCGGTGCCGCTGATGCTGCGATCTGAATGGGCGTTGAAATGCAGGCTGATAAAGACGGTGTTTGGCTTCTTGTTTGCCATCTCAGCGCGTTCCGCGAGCTCAATGTAGACATCAGTGCGCCGTGTGAGTTCGGTCGTGTAACCCTTTGAGTTCAGAATTTTCTCCAGACGTACCGCGAGATCGAGGACCAGTTCTTTTTCGACGAGGCCAAAGGCATTTGAGCCGGGGTCGATACCTCCATGTCCCGGGTCAATGACGACATGGGTGAAATACTCGGTCGCATCGGCCTTCGATGAAATCATGGCTGTCGCGAGGAGAGTGATCGATAGGACGGCAATGAAGGCGCGCATGGCTGGCAGGGTAGCGAGATAAAAGGGGACTGTCCAGAAGGTGATTAAGAAATCTTAACTAAACTCATGAATCAGAGTATTCCTGGATATTGAGCCATCGAATCGCAATGGTGGCAAGGCAGCCGAAGAGCATTACCCAGAGGGCTATTTGGGGAATGGGAGTGCTGAAGTGATCTTTCGGAATCGAAGTGATCATGAGAGCGGAGGTGATTGAGACGAGAATAAGGCGGTGCACCCGGGTCATGGGACCGGAGGAGGCCGATTTTTTCCCGGCACCTTTGATGACGCCGAGGGAGCGAACGTAGGCGGAAAAGATCGCGGCAAGCGCGGTCGCCAGCCCCAGCCAGGAGTTGGAATTGGCGGCAAAGCCGAAACCTATGATCGTTACCGCGTCCGAAACCCGCTCAGGCAACTCAGTTACAAAGATCTCCTCGGCCGCCGGTTTTGAATGATGGTGGTGGTAAAGCAGGGAATCCAGTTGAATACAGGCGATTCGGATGAGGCAGCAAAGCATGCCTGCGAGCCATAAAATCATGGGATTTCCGGATTCCCCGGTAAACATAAAGGAGAATCCCGCGAGGATGCCTAGTACCATTCCGAGGATGGCGACCATTTCGCTGGTAACGCCGAGAGACGTCAGTATCAGGGCAATACGACGCATCGGTTGCCATCGGCGACGGGGGCGTGAACGGTTGAGAGTATCCATAAAGAACAATGGAAGTGAAGCATAGGAATCGAATTTCAATCGCTTGTTGAAACATTCCACGCTTGAAGGGGTTGAGTTTACCTGTTATTGCACGTATCCGCCTCGGATTTTCGCAAGTTTTTCCTTACCAAATGATTCCCCCTGATTCTCTTTCCCAAGGCGACGATACGGGGGATGAGAAGCGTGAGGCGAACGAGAGAGATGTCGAACTCATGTTGAAGGTGAAAGGGGGCGACATGCTTGCCTTCGAGTCTCTCGTGGAGATTCACCAGGGCGCAGTGATTGGAACCGTAGCGAAGATGCTGGGTAGCCCGACCGAGGCGGAAGACATCGCTCAGCAGGTCTTCATCCGGATATGGAAATCGGCCGCCCGCTACGAACCTCAGGCAAAATTTACGACGTGGATGTTTACGATCACCCGGAACCTGGTCTTCAACGAGACGAGAAGAAGGAAACGAAAGCCAACCATCTCTGCCGACGAACGTGAGGAGGATAGTCATCAGGTTCTCGAAGATGTTCATACCGCTACTCCGGATGCTGACGTGTTGCAATCTGAGTTGGAGAAGGCAGTCGATGAGGCGATTCAGGCCCTGCCCGAGAAACAGAGGATCGCGATTGTTCTTCGTCGCTACGAGGAGCTGCCCTATGACGAGATAGGGAAAGTTCTTTCGATGTCAGTCCCGGCGATCAAAAGTCTCCTTTTCCGGGCTCGCACTCAGTTGAAGGAGAATTTGCAGAAATACCTCGACCAATAGCCGTCCGCTTATTTTCCGAGGCGGAGGAGGCTTTCTTCCGTCCTGATGATGAATCCATCGGAGACGACGGCAAAGGAGGATAAGCCGAATTCGCCGATTTCATTTTCAGCGATCTTCTCAAATGATTTCCCGGGTTTCACCACCGTCGTGACACCTTCGCCATTGTGAAAATAGAGGTGGCCGCCCGCATAAACCGGTGAGGAGGAATAGCCGCCGCGCCCGTCGAGCCGCTCGCGATAGAAGTTTTCTCCGGTCGCTGGATCAATGCAGCTCAGGATCCCTTTGTCGTCATTAATGTAGAGGAGGTCTTCGACGATGATCGGCGAACTTTCTCTCGGGATTTGCTTCTCAACGGTCCATTCCACGTGCGTATCCGTGACGTCACCGCTCCCGTCGGCCCGGATTGCGATAAGGTTTGCAACCATGAAACCGGAACACACAATGACCTTCCCCTCGTGGTAGAGGGGACGGGGGACCACGGAAAAACCTTCCCCATAGCGCGCCCTCCAGATTTCCCGGCCGCTCTCAGGATCGTAGGATATGACAGCGCCGGAGCCGGGGACGATCGCCTGAGCGTTGCCTTTCACCTCGATCACGAGTGGAGTCGCGAAGGAGAAGGGACGGGAAATCTCAACTTTCCGCGGGGTTTTCCATAGAATTTCCCCGGTCGATTTGTCGAGCGCGGCGACGACAGGGGATTCGGCGCCATCACAGCTGAAGATGAGCCGGTCCTCCCAGATGGCAGGGGAGCCTCCGGTGCCGTGAACGGGCTTGTAGGTAAGTGAAGTCTGGGTCCAGAGAATATTGCCGCTGGCAGCGTCAAGGGAGGCTGTTCCGTGGTGGCCGAAATGATAGTAGAGTTTGCCATTCTCATAGAGCGGGGTGGGAGAAGCGTGGCTGTTCTTCTTATGCATGTATTCATCTGCCTTTTCGAATACTTCCCGTTCCCAGATGGGAGCACCGTCTGCCAGGGCATAGGCGCGGGCCTGAAGCGAGAGCCGGTCGCCCTCGACGACGGCGGTAGAGATGAATATTTTGCCATCAGCGACAATGGGCGAGGACCAGGCTTTTCCAGCGACGGGAATTTTCCAACGAACGTTCCGGGTTTCTGACCAACGCAAGGGAACGTTTGCATTCCCGGCGTGGCCTTGACCACCTGCTCCACGAAATTCCGGCCAGAAGTCGGCCTTGAGCTGTATCGGCGAAAGAAACAGGAAAGTGGTAGTGAGGCAGAGAAGGCGAGCGATCATGGTCAGAGGAATTACACAGGAGGCCTTCCGTTCGAACAAGCCCGCATTAGCGTCATTCAACAGGGTACGCTCGGAGACTCAACCCTGTTGGGTCCGGCGTTCAGAAGCCTTTTCGCCAAAGAAAATCGAGACCGTAGTCGGGGTAGTAGTGTTGCACGATGAAGGCGACGAGAAAATAATCGACGATAAGGTGAACGATGAGCACCCAGAGAAGGCTTTCCGATTTTTCAAACATAGACCCCTGCGTCCAGGCGAAGAGAAAGACGATGAAGACCCCACATCCCACAAAAGCCATGTCGTAAAGCACGGCGGTATAGATCACGGCCTGGATCGCATTGGCGACACGAAAGCGGAAGAGGCTTCGGAGGAGGGCAAAGCAGGTGTTGACGAAAAAGAGTTCATCCCAGATCCCCACCAGATTGATCCCGACAAAGAGGCGTCGAATTTCCCTGTCATCAGCCTCCGCCGGCATTGCCCACTGCCGGAAGAGTTCGTTGTCGAAGAGTTCGCGGTTTCCCCATTCGTAGGATTTCAGCACAACCCAGGCAAGTGGGATCGCGAGAATGGTATAGATGAGATCGTGTTTGCGCCAGTGTACGGGCCAAAAGCGATAGCGGATGACCCCTTTGTCACCGAAGTGTTGAATGATCGCGGGGATAGTGATGACGAGCGCAAAGGGGATGCTAAGGGCGATAAAGTTCTCGTTTTTCAATGAGGGATTGATGTCGATCGCGCCGAGAAGAAGCACACAGCCCATGAGAATCCCCATGCGCCGTCGAAGCTTCGTCTCAGGGTCAGTTGCGATGAGCCCAATACAGGCAAGGGAAAACAATCCACCGGCGATGAGTTGTCCGGCGGGAATGAGGAGGACGGTCGAAACCGCAAAGCAGGCGAGCATTGCTTTGCGTTTCGGGGTCAGTTCCAGGTCAAGGCTTTCAATCACCTGAGAAGATGGCAGGGGATGGATGCCGGTCAAGCGATGGCGTTGCTGCATGTAGTAGAAGCCCCTGTCTCACTGAAGAATTTTGGCTGTTTTACGGAGGGCAGGGGAATTGACCTTCTTTGCCGTTCATGAGATATCCCGATCATGAAATATTGGGTCATCATCATCTTCTTCGCTGCATCGGTTCTTCATGCACAGCATGCCCCCGGGATTGTCGACGACAAGAAGGATGCAAAGTATCAGACGATCGACAAGCCGGCTCCTCCCAAAGACCCCGCTTTGGCGGCCTACGGGATCTACGCGGAGAATGCGCCGGTGGCGGGGAAGGGAAGCCCGACAGCCACGACGCTGCCTCTTGAGTTGAAAGAAGGGGACCGCATTGCTCTTGTCGGAAACACCCTGTTTGACCGGGCGGGGCAGTTTGGCTTTTTCGAATCAATGATTTATCAGGCTCATCCGGAACTCGATTTGGAGATCCGGAATTTCTCCTGGCCGGCTGATGAAGTAGACCTCCAGCCTCGCCCTGAGAACTTTGCCTCAGTTGCCCAACACCTCACCCGTGAAAAGGTCGACGTGATCTTTGCCGCTTTTGGATACAACGAGTCGTTTGCCGGGGCCGGCGCGATCCCTGATTTCAGAGAGCGCCTCTCCGACTACCTCAGGGAGATGAAGTCGTCACTTTTCAATGGAGAGTCGGGGCCGCAGATTGTGCTGGTCTCACCGATTGCGAATGAAAATGCGGCAGGGGTAAGGGGCGCCGACATGAATAATGACCGTCTCGCTCTATATACAGAGGCGATGAAGGAGGTTGCTGCGGAGATGGAGGTGGGATTCGCCGATGTCTTTGCCGTGACTCGAACCGCCTTTGAAGATCCTGACACTGATCTGACAATCAACGGAGCTCACATGACTGCGGATGGGTATGAGGTCTTTGCAAATCAGCTCTTCAGTGAAAGCTTCGGTGAGTCTTCGCCGGAGGTGAATGCAAAGGTCCGCGAGCTCGTGATCGATAAGAACCGTCAGTATCAGCGACGCTATCGTCCTGCGAATTCGTTCTATTATACCGGGGGGCGGAACAAGGATTACGGCTATCTCGATTTTCTTCCTGCAATGAGGAACTTCGAAATGATGACGAGTAGCCGCGAGGCTGCGATTCATGCGATAGCGAAGAATCCGGAGGCTGAGACCCTGCCAGACGACTCCGAGATTCCGCCGCTCGATTCAGTGGTGGAAGCGAGAGGAGCGAACGAGTGGATGTCCCCGGAGGATGAACTTGCCGCCTTTCAGATCGATCCTCGTTTCGAAGTGAATGCCTTTGCGACGGAGGAGGAATTTCCTGAAATTGCCTGTCCTGTTGCGATGAAATGGGACGGTCGAGGCCGCCTTTGGGTATCCACGTCGAAAACGTATCCTCATGTTTATCCCGGCGATGAGCCGGCTGATACCATCGTCATTCTGGAGGACACTGACAATGACGGCAAAGCGGACAAATCGACGATCTTCGCTGACGGGTTGCACATTCCGCTCTCCTTTGTTCTCACGGACAATGGCTGTTATGTTTCGGATCAGCCTCATCTCCTTCTCCTTGAGGATACGGATGGGGATGACAGGGCGGATCGACGCACCCGGGTTCTGAGCGGGTTTGGAATGGAGGACAGTCACCACGCGCTGCATGATTTTGCCTGGACACCGGATGGCGATCTCGTTTTTCGGGAATCGATTTTTCACAACTCACAGGTTGAGACGGCATATGGTCCCGTCAGAGCAAAGAACTCGGCCTGGTTTCGCTACACGCCGCGCACGCAGAAGCTCACGACTTTTGGGAGCTATCCAAATACGAATCCCTGGGGGGTGACCTACGATGACTGGGGGAACCATGTCGCGAGCCATCCCATTTTCGCGTCCGCATTCCATGCCCTCAATCCGCCCTATCCGGAGCAGCAACCGAAGGCGGCGGGGATTCCCGCCTACTCCGGAGTGTGCGGGCACGAGTTCGTCGATTTTCCGATGTGGCCCGATGAGATGCAGGGCGGTTTCATCAAAGCTCGATACAAGCCGACGAACCGGATTGAGTTTCATCGATGGGTGAAGAAAGAGGACCACTACACCGAGGAATACGTTTCCGATCTAGTCTTTTCAACGAATCTCAGCTTCATCCCCGTAGACCTTCGCTTCGGACCTCGTGGAGCGATGTATATTTGTGACTGGTATAATCCGGTGAAAGGCCATGCTCAGTATTCTCTGCGAGACCCCCGACGCGACCGCGTCTCCGGCCGTATCTGGAGGATTGTTCCAAAGGGGGGCGAACTGCAGGACCCACCGGCTATTTCAGGTGCGTCGATCCCCGATTTGATCGAGAATTTGAAACGCCCTGAATATCGTTATCGCTACTGGTCAAAACGGGAACTGCAGTTCCGCGATCCTGTCGCCGTCGCGGCTGCGCTCGACGAGTGGGTTGAATCTCTTGACCCGAAGGAAGTTCGGTACGATCACCATCGATTGGAGGCCCTCTGGACCTATCGACGGGTGGGCATTTTCCGTCCTCAACTCGTTGCCGGTCTCCTCGATTCTGAGATTTCCGATGCGCGATCAGCGGCGACGCATCAACTTCGATTTATTTATGATCAATTCGATGACGGTGGACTCGAACTGCTGGAGAGGGCTGCGAAGGATGAGGATGGAATCGTTCGTCTTGAGGCGGTGATATCGGCGACCTATTTCGGCTCGAAGGAAGCTCTTTCGGCTGTCGCTTCGATTTTTGAGGAGCCGATGGGTGATCATTTGAAGTTCGCTGCGCAGACAGCGTTGATATCAGAGGCTCTTGTCGGGCATTGGAAGGGTGACGAGGTTTTCGCCGCGAAGTATCCGGCGATTCCCGCTTTTTATGAGAGCTGGGAAGAGCATGAGAAAATGGCCTTTGCGAAGAGCAGGAGAACCTCTCAGGATGCCGGTTTTGACAGTCAGAAAGACCTCTTTTCACTTGAGATGAATTGTGTGCCGGAACGGATGATGTTCGATAAAACGAGCTTCACGGTGAAAGCGGGACAGCCGGTTAAATTGACTCTCGTGAATCCGGATGCGACGCAACACAATCTCGTGATCGTCAAGCCGGGTGCGCTCGAGGAAGTCGGGATGGCGGGGAATGAAATGGCGAAAGATCCGAAGGGACTTTCAAAGGGGTTCATTCCTGACAGTCCGCAAATTTTGCACCACACCAAACTTCTCGAGCCTGACACGGCTGAAGTGCTTCGTTTTAAAGCACCGAAAAAGGCCGGTGTTTATCCCTATCTGTGCACCTTTCCCGGACACTGGATCATCATGAAAGGTGAGATGACGGTGGAGTAGTTGTTCTGATCAGATTTTATTGAGTGGCAGTCAGTTATATGGTTCTGCCCGGGCATGATGTTTTCTCCTGCCGGGAAAATCCACGTGCTCAGGAAGGGCTTCCGGACGAGCGGCGAGGGGCAATTGCGAATTCAGAGTGATTCGCCCTGACAGGGGAGTCATGAAGTCTACTCCCCGGAAACTTGATCGTGCCTTCTCCTTCGTTGAAAGAAAGAGCCGGAAGGTGATCTTCAGCTCCCGGCTCTGACGATGGCTGGGAAGAACAGGCGGTGATTCAGAATTCAGCTGAAGAGGTCACCGCGAAGCTTCGCTTGATCAGGTTGTCGAGAATGGCAACCCGGTCGAAGTTCAGGGCAAATGTTCGGGCACGCTCTGAGAGTTCTTTGCGTTCCTCCTCAGTCATGAAGTAGGCCTTGTTGAGGCATTCGCGAAGTTCTTCCACATTTCCAGCTTCGTGTTCAAGGCAATGCCCTCCCGTTGCTTCGGGAATGCCGCCGGTGCGGGTGGTAATCACCGGACCGGGGCCTCCTGCGAGCATCTTCTCGGCAACTGCGATACCGAAGGTCTCGATAAATTCGGGCATCGGTTTGCTCGGCAGGCAGTAGGCGAAAGCTCCATACATGAGGACACCTTTCTCCTCGTCGCTGACATCGTCGAGAACGCGGATGTTGTTGTCGGTGGCTGACATTTCCTGGATCTCCTCTTTCATTGGGCCGTTGCCGCAAATGATGAGCTTCTTCTGGCCGTAGAGTTCGCTGGATTTGTAAGCAGCGATGAGGTCATCCACACCTTTTGCCGGGGCAATTCGGGAAAGAAACATGACGTAGTCGTCCTGCTCCAGTCCCCGTGAAGCGAGAACTTCGACGACGCGGCTTTGATCCTCTTCAATCGAAGTGTAGGCACCGGTGTCGATTGCAGGAAAGCTGATTTCAACACGCTCTTTGAGTTGTGCTGCGAAATCGGTTCCCATTTCGGCATCCACCTTGATGCCGGCATCCACGATCATGTCTTTCGTGAATTGGCTCACCGCGACGGGAAGGTCGTGATGAAGGTAGTTGGAAAGCACAATCTGGGCGGCACCGGTTTGACCCGCGGCAAGGGCGTTAGTGACGACGTTCGTGATATCGGATCCAACCGCTTCTCCCACCGTGAGAACATTAGGCTGTTTCTTGAGGCCTCGGAAGCTGTCGATCGCATTAATCACCATCTGGCCATGCGGAACGAGATAGAGATCCATGATCATCGTCTTCCCGGGAAGTTTGTGGATGAGATCAACGAGTTGTCCGCTGATCGCATAGCCGAGGCGACCATCGAGTACTTTATAGTCCCCAATTGGCTCGGGGCGGTCTACTTCGATTCCGTCGGAATAGGGGGAAATGGTGTCGAGTGGCTTCAGAGGGAGTGAACTCGCCTGAAGTGTCTCGATCGGATAGCTCACGATGTGTACGGAATTGAAGCCGCGTGCGATTGCCGCTTCGGCGAGGTTGCGTGCCTCGGTTGAGTGCCCGCAGATAATCGGGTCAGCGCGCACCACGAGAATAAGATTGTTCACGTCTTTCTCTGACGGGTTCTGTCCGTTGAATGAGTCGATGGTGTGGTCGGGTTGCTTGAGCATAGAACTGGTGAGGGTCGAGGTTTACTGCACCACGACAGGTGCGCATCTTGTGTGCCAAGTTCGTTTTGTTTAAGAAAGGCGAACCTTTTCCGGGCGTGGCAATCCTGTCACGAAACGAAGGAGGGAGGACGGGAATCGGAAGCCCAATCAGATGCTTCCGGGCCCATCTCAAGGACCAGTTCAGCTTCTGCGGCGAACTCAGAGAGCTTGAGGTAGCAGCGATTGAGGGGCTTGCCGTTGAGCCACGCCCGTTGCACATAATAGTGTTCGGTGGCCTGGTTCAACGCCGTCACGGTGAAGTTTCCCCCGTGAAGTTTCATCGATGCTTTTTCGAAAATCGGGCTGCCGATGAGCATGATGGGGAGGCCGGTAACGGGAAAAATCCCTATCGCGCTCCAGACGTACCAGGAGGAAAGGCCGCCTGAATCATCATTTCCCGGGAGGCCTCCTTTGCCCGTCGTAAACTGGTATCGCATTACTTTTCGAACGACTTCCGCGGTCCGGTCATGCCGACCGGCGAAAAGGTAGGCGTAGGGCGACTCCATATCCGGCTCATTGTTCAGCCCTTCGAAATGGTGCACGGTCTGCCCGGGTTCAGGGTCAGTGAATCCGAAGAACAGATCGAGTAGATCGACGAACTCCTTCTCACCGCCCGCCATCTTGATGCGTCCTACCATGTCGTGAATGAAGCGGAAAGAGTAGTTCCAGTATTCGCCTTCGTAGTAGTCTGAGTCTTCGCTGAGGAGGCCGGTGTCCGGATCGAATGCATTCACCCAGTATCTGGAAAGGGGGATGCTTTTGTCATAGATGATCTGATCGCCGATTCGTTTTGCCATCTGTGAGATACACCAGTTCGCAAAGGCGAGATCGAGGGTGTGCGATAGGGGCTCGACGACGTGGTTTCGTGCGAATTCAGCAAACTTACCGCGTCGTCCTTTTCCGCTGAGGCTGGTACGCCAGAGCAACATAAGGACTTCATCCCAGTTTCCATCGACTCCCCGCATCTGGGCGTCGGTGAGAATCATGTGGCAAAGCCCGGTTGCCTGTTTTCCAAAGCGCTCAGGCCCGTTGTCCATGAGGTAGCTAACCGGAAAGGAGCCCTCGCGACGGGCAACCCCGACAAGAAATTTTACAAAATCGGCCCCGAGTTCCGGCCAGAGGGTCATGAGGAGGGGGAGCTGTGTTTTGTAGAGATCCCACAGGGTTGAGAGGTCGAAAAAGAAGGGGCCGGGCTCTGGCGAAAACGGGCTCTCATCCATGAAGTCCCCGGGTTTGAGAGTGGCATGGTAGAGGGCTGAGTAGAAAATTTCGCGATCGGTGTCACTGCCACCTTCCACCATGATTCTGGATAAAATGGATTCCCAGATCTCATCGATTTCACCGGCAATATCTTCAAAGCTCAAAGATTTGCGCATCGCAATCGCCTCTCCGGGGCGCTCAGGAGTGTGCAGCGAGAAGGCGATGCGATATTCGATTGTCGCTCCGGGCTCAGCCGCTTCGAACCAGATGCCGTAACTTTGCTGCGCTTCTCTCGTTTCCTTTGACGGTTTGTAGGTGCCCTCGACGGTGACAGGTTCCCCGTTTTCCCAGAAACCGGAGGCCTTTACCGGAGTCATGCATTGAGCGTGAAAGTAAAAGGGGATACCTTCGATCGTGACACAACCTTCGCAGGCTTGTTTGTTCAGAAAACGGGCGCTGCTCTTTTGCGGATAGGTCGTCATCCCTTCGATAAGGAGGCCGCCGGAGGTAAAGTCGACGACAACTTTCCCCCTTTCGTTTTCAGGAAAGGAGTAGCGGTGCACGGCGGTGCGCTTTGTGCAGGTGACTTCGAAACTGACCCCTGATTCAGCAAAGCGGCCCGCGTAGCGTCCGGGGCGGGAGGTCTCATTCTCCAGTCTGAACCTGGTTCCGATTCCGCTCAATCCCTCGCCGGTGAGAGGAGTCGTGAGAAGGTAGTTGTAATACATCCGGATCCGGCCGGTTCCGGATTGTTGAAAGTGAGCAATTCCGAGAGCGGTGTTCTCCTGGTAAAGTTTCTCCGGCTCGTCGCCTGAGAGAGAGACTGCGTATTTCCCGTAGCCAGTGACATAGGCTCCGGAATAGGCACAGACGGACACCATCCCGAAAGGCATTGTTGCGCCGGGATGGGTGTTACCGATGGGAGGTTTGGCGCACCACCATTTTGCCGCGAGAGCATCGGGCTCCGGTAAGCGTGCAGGTTCACAGCCGAGAAAGGGGTCGACCCAGTCGGTCAGCTTCGTTTTTTCCGGGGAGTTGGGCATGGGGTAGGAGCTAGGGTGCGGATTACTCCCTACCTAGCAAATTGAAGGCCAATGAGGATCGAAATGATGCCCGCTCATTGATAATAAGGCAGTCCGACCTCGAAATGAACCTCACGCGGGCGTCTCTACCTTTCGAAGAAAAGCTTCCCACTCCGTCGTCGGCATCTCGATGAGATTCTCTGACTGAGGAAATTGTCCGGCGTTCACCTCCGCTGCGTATTCCTGAAAAGCGGCGACGCGTTCACGCTGAAGCCTTTCATACTCAGCCCTGAAATTCCGGTAGGCTTTCGCGTGACGGGGGAGTCTTTCGTCGTAGTCGCCGAGAATATCGTCTGAGAAAAGAAACTGGGTGTCGCATCCTGTCCCTGAACCGAGGGACATCAGAAGCATCGACGTTTGTGAGCTTAGATAGCTTCCGAGCTGGTGCGGGACGACTTCCAGTTCCGCCGCATAGGCACCGGCACTTTCAAGTTCCTTCATTTGTCCGAGAAGCTTTGACGCTTCCTCTGCCGTTTTCCCAATGGCCCGATACCCTGTCCAGGTAACATGACGAGGCACCAGTCCGAGATGCCCGACAACGGGAATTCCTTCCCGCGACATCGCTTCGATGATGAAAGGACTCGATGAGCAATACACCGAACTGGCCCCTGCTTCCAGCGCGGAAAAACCTACCCGAATCGCCTCCTCCTGACTGGCGAGACCATGAGGCGTCGCCCCTGACAGAAAACTGTTGGGAGCCGCCTCAACCAGCCTCGGCAGGCGTGCTTGAGCTTCCGGCGAATCGTAGCTGCAACTCAGGAGGTCGAGCCCCGCCTCTTCCGCCGCCGCTGCTTCCTCGGGCGACTTGACGTGAATATGTGTTAAGACTCGTTTGCCCTTAAGTTGTTGCAGATCACGAACGGTATACTTTTTTCGGGGGCGGAGCATGGAGGAAGGTAAAGCAAATGTTGGCAAATTCTACTCCTCAAGCAAACCTGAGGGCACGACAATGCGCGAAATATTTCTCGAGGAAGAAATGAAAGTCTTCCATTGACCGGCCAATAAGAAACCCTTTGTGGGGCTGGTCTGTTCGTCCACAAAAAAGAGGCAGCCGTTTCCGACTGCCTCTTCAGGTTTTTGGGGGAGGTAAATTTCCTCTGGATGCTTAGACGTCTACTTCGCCTTCAGCTCCACGGTACTTCACGTTCTCTTTGTGAGTATCGTGTCCGATTTCAACGTCGCCTTCTGCGCCGCGATACTGGACATGCTCCGTGTGCTTGCCCTCTTTCATTTGCTTGGTGTCTTCGGACTGATCTTTTTCGGCTCCACGGTAGTTAATTTTTTCGTCGCTCATAATAGTGTTAGTTGGGTTTGGGTGTTTGATGAATGGTTATCCGGGTGATTAAAGCTGAACTTCGCCTTTTGCTCCGCGATACTGGACGGTCTCATTGTGTGGCTTGTGGCCCACTTCGACATCGCCTTTGTTTCCGCGGTAGCTCACGGTCTGAGTGTGCTGCTTCTGTTGAAGCTGCTGAGTGCGCTCTGACTGTTCAATGGAAGCGCCGCGGTAGGTAATTTTTTCGTTTTTCATGATGTGTATTTAGTTGGTTGTTTTAAATGGTTGAGAATCGCTTTCGTTCTCTTGACCACTGTTATCGCATTCGCCGTGCCAACAATTTTCGGGGTGATGTTAACTATCTGGTAATCAACGAGATAAAATTTTCGATTTTTTTCGGATGAAGCATTTTGCTATCAGAGGCGGTCACTTCGATATCAGGGGGTGGTAAGCGATTTACCGGAGTTCGAGCCGTTTTGAGAGATTCGCGGCATGAGAGCGTTGACCGCGAGAGGTGAGTTCTTTAGTCTCCCGCCATGTTCGATTGTAGACGCCTTGTTCTGGCCGCTTGCGGATCTCTCCTTGCTCTTTCCAGTGCCGCGGAGAAGCCTAACATTCTCGTTATCCTGACGGATGACCATCGCTACGATGCGATGGGGTTCCTGGGGCACCCCTTTCTTGAAACGCCGGCCCTCGACCGGATTGCCGCGGAAGGTGTCTACTTCAAGAATGCGGTGGTGACGACTTCACTCTGCTCACCCAGTCGGGCATCTATTCTGACGGGGCTCTACGCGCACAATCACCGGGTCGTGGATAACTACAATCCAATCCCCGAAGGTCTGACCTATTTCCCGTCTTATCTCCAGGCGGCGGGCTACGAGACGGCTTTCGTCGGGAAATGGCACATGGGGGGGGAGATTGACTACAAGCAGCCGGGATTTGATCACTGGGTAGCGTTCAAAGGGCAGGGGGTTTATTTTGCTGATCCTGCTGAAGCAAAAGTGAAGGGGCGTTATGTCCCGCAGGTAAATCGCGATGGGTTTAATGTGAATGGAAATCGAGTGCCGCAGGAAGGCTATATCACGGATGTTCTGAGTGACTATGCCGCGGATTGGCTGAACGAACGGAAAGGCGGGAAACCCTGGATGCTCTACCTTTCCCACAAAGCGGTGCATGCTGACTTCCTGCCTTCGAACCGGCACGCCTATGCCTATGAGGGGGAGACTTTCGATCCACCGAAAACCTGGAAGGAGATGCCGGAGGCATTCCGCGATGTCCCCATGTGGGTTCAGAATCAGCATAACAGCCGACATGGATCTGAGTTTGCCTATTACTCCAACCTGGATTTGGGAACCTACTACAAGCGTTATTGCGAGACGATCAAGGCGGTGGATGAAAGCACCGGCAGGATCCTGGATATCCTCGAATCACGTGGCGAGTTGGAGGATACGGTGATTCTCTATCTGGGGGATAATGGTTTTCTTTTCGGGGAAAAGGGTCTGATTGATAAGCGAAATGCCTACGATGCGTCCGTTCGCATTCCGATGCTGATGCGCTATCCCGCGGAAGTGAAAGGGGGGCAAGTCCTCACTGAAGTTGTTGCCAACATTGATGTTGCTCCGACAATGCTGGATTTCGCCGGGGTTGAAGTCCCTGAAGAGATGGATGGGCGCAGCATGAAGCCGCTCGTGACAGGTACTTCGGATGACTGGCGCGACTACCTGCTTTACGAATATTACTGGGAGCGCAATTACCCTCAAACGCCAACGACCCATGCGGTCCTCGGGGAACGATATAAGTACATCCGCTATCACGGCATTTGGGATGTCGATGAGCTTTTTGATCTTAAAAAGGACCCTGAAGAGAGAATCAATCTGATCAATGATCCCGCCTACGCTGAAACGGTCACGAAACTCAATGCGCGTCTCTTTGAGCTTATTGAAGAGACGGGCGGGAGTGAAATGATGCTGTTGCCGGATCGCGGAACGAAGTTTCTCCATCGAAAAGCCGGAGGCTCACCGGAGGCGGAGTTTCCTGAGTGGTTCTATCGTGAACCGGACGCACCGGTTCAATGATCTGCGGGACGTTTCCCTCATCTTTGCGCTCGACCGTTGCTGGAAACAGTGAATAATGAGGAAAACAGACCTTTTTCCCATGACTAAATCACGGTTCATCCTTCTTTTTTGCCTGCTCGGTTTCAGTTCCGCTTTCACGAGCTGCACCACGACTAACACGGATGAGGAAGGGGCCTCCCGGGGGATTAGCGCTTCTCAGACCGGAGTCACGCGTGAGTCGGTTTATGAGTGGCAGGATCGGACTTTCCGTCAACTGGCATACTAGTCGGGCCTTCGTCAATTCTATCGGAGAATTGATTCCTTGAAGAATTATTATAATTTCTAGACTTTAAGGGTGTCTTAAACGATGATGTTGGTCAGCCATGGCCATGTCGTCGATTGACCTTATCTACACCTATATTCTGCCGTTCTTCGCTTTTACGATCGGTTCCAGTATTGGTTCCTTTCTGAATGTGGTGATTTACCGGGTTCCCAACGGTCTGAGTGTGAACGAGCCAAAGCGTTCGTTCTGTCCCAACTGTAAGACGCAGATTCCGGCGTGGTATAACATTCCACTTATTACCTGGCTCTGGTTGCGCGGGAAGTGCCGATGGTGCAAGGAGCCGATCGCGTTCCGCTATTTCATGGTGGAACTCCTCACGGGGATCTGTTTTCTCGCGATTTGGCAAATGGCGGTCGGGGATCTCGGTATTGGAGCCACGATTTCTCTATGGATTTTCGCCTCTTTGTTGATCTCCGCGACTTTCATCGATTTCGATCATTTTATCATTCCTGATTCGATCACGATTGGGGGAACCGCTGTAGGCATCGTTGCCAGCTTTATTTTTCCGATGCTTCACGAAGAGAAGATCTGGTGGAAGGGCGGCATCGAGAGCCTTATCGGAGCCGTTGTCGGCTTCGCGCTACTCTACCTCGTCGTTCTCATGGGCAAGCTCGCCTTCGGAAAGATCAAGCATGAGTTTGATGAGCCGACCGCGTTTGAAATCTCGCAGCCCGGTGGAGAGGAAGCTGCCATCATCATTCAACTCGGCGAGCATTCCTACGAATGGGGAGATGTATTTTTTCGAAAGTGGGATCGCCTTGTCATGGATATTGAGAGCCTTGCCATCAACGGCGAGGAGACAGCATTTGAGTCTTTTCTCGTGGTTGGTGACGGTTTCGAGCTGAATGGAGAGCGATTGGAGCTGGAAACCGTGAAAAAAGTTTCAGGGACCATCACCAGTGCGGTCGTACCTCGCGAAGCGATGGGGTTTGGAGATGTGAAGTTTGTCGCCATGATCGGGGCTTTTCTCGGATGGGAGGCTGCCTTTTTCACGCTCTTCGCTGCTTCCATTGTCGGTGCTGTCGTCGGATTGATTCAGAAATTTGTCGTGAAAGAGGAGTGGTCGCGTCCGCTCCCGTTCGGCCCCTACCTTGCTCTGGGTGCCTTTATCTGGATGTTTATCGGTCCGGCTCTCTGGTTTTGGTATGTTGGAGCCTTGCGCGCAGGCCTTGGTGCGGAGTAAACTGCTGCCATGTTAGTGGATGGCACTCCGTATCGCACCGTTTGGCTTGAAGAGGCCCCGCAAACCGTCGGGATCATCGATCAACGGAAGCTTCCTTTTGCATTCGAAACGTTAGAGCTCACTTCGACGGAGGATGCGGCGCGAGCAATTCTCGAGATGTATGTTCGCGGAGCAGGCTGTATCGGAGCGGTCGCTGCTCATGGTATGTATCTCGCTGCGGAAGAATGCCGTGCCGCCGGACTGAGCGGGACCGCCTTTGATGAAGCGTTTGCGGCTAAAGGAAAGCAGCTTTGTGAGACCCGGCCCACTGCCGTCAATTTGGAATGGGCTGTGAAACGCCAGATCGTCGCCGTCACCGAAGCGGGGGAAGCTGCCGCGAAGGTTCAGATCGCCCGGGAACTGGCTCAACTCGTCGCTGACGAAGATGCGGAGTGGTGTCGCCGTATTGGACAACATGGTCGTTCTCTTTTTGAAGGATTATTATCAGGAAAGAGTGAAAAGACCCCGATTAATGTTCTGACACACTGTAATGCCGGTTGGTTGGCCTTCGTTGATCACGGGTCGGCAACCGCTCCGATTTACGCCGCGCATGATGCCGGGATACCGGTTCACGTTTGGGTTGATGAAACCCGCCCCCGGAATCAGGGGGCGCGTCTTACTGCCTGGGAATTGGGGCAACACGGGGTTCCCCATACCGTGATTCCCGATAATACGGGGGGGCATCTCATGCAGAACGGGATGGTCGATCTCGTTATTACGGGAACAGACCGAACCACCCATACCGGAGATGTCGCGAATAAGATCGGGACCTACCTGAAAGCTCTCGCCGCGCATGACAATCATATCCCGTTCTATGTTGCCCTTCCGTCATCGACGATAGACTGGGAGACGGGTGATGGGATCAAGGATATTCCGATTGAGCAGCGGAGAGGAGAGGAGGTATCTGTCATGAGTGGTCTCCTCAATGATTCCGAGGCGGAAGAGTCAGAGATTCTGGTCGTAAGCCCCGGCAGCCCGGTGGCGAATTACGCCTTTGACGTGACGCCTTCAAGACTGGTGACCGGACTCATCACCGAGAGGGGGATTTGTGAGGCGACAGAAAGCGCGATTCACACTCTTTTTCCCGAGAAATAATGCGCTTTTCGGCGTAACAGTTGAGGCGAACTTTACGTCCACGCTCATGCCCGTCAAAATCGATCCGACTTTGCATCAAGAGAAGAAGCCCCCCTGGATCAGGGTGCGGCTTCCGAATAATCCCGTCTTCTGGGATACCAAAGGGATGATTGACGATTTAAACCTCGTCACAGTCTGTGAAGAGGCCCAGTGCCCGAACCGCTGGGAATGTTGGGGGCAGGGAACTGCGACGATGATGATTGCCGGTGATCGCTGCACCCGTGCTTGCGGCTTTTGTGCGGTGGATACGCGACGTCCCATGGCGCTCGAGGCTGATGAACCGGATCGTGTTGCCGAAGCGGTGCGACGAATGAATCTTAATCATGTCGTGATCACCGCCGTGGCCCGCGATGACTTACCGGATGGTGGTGCCTGTCACTTTGCCAATACGATATACAAAACTCGTGAGGTCAATCCTGACACCGTCATTGAAGTACTCGTTCCGGATTTTATTGGAAAAGATGATGCGCTTTGGGTCGTGATTGAGGCCGCACCGGAGATTTTCAATCACAACATGGAAACGGTGGAACGGCTCACTCCGGTGGTTCGTTCGAAAGCTGAATACTGGCGTTCCCTCGCGGTTCTCAAGAGGGCAAAGGAAATGGCGAGAGAAATGGGGAACCGTTGTGCGACGAAAAGCGGTATCATGCTCGGGCTGGGAGAAAAAGAAGAAGAGATCTTTAAAACGATGGATGACCTTCGCGCTCATGAGGTGACGGTTTTGACGATGGGGCAGTATCTGCGACCTTCGGAAAAGCACCTTCCCGTCGTCGAGTACATCGAACCGGCCGTTTTTGAAAAATATAAGGAAGTGGGTCTGGAGAAAGGGTTCCGCCACGTTGCCTCAGGACCGCTGGTGCGAAGCTCTTATCATGCTGCTGATTTCAAGCCGGAACTGGATCTGGATGAGTAAGATGATCGGCTCAATATCGCCTTTTTTTAAATCAGGTCATCGCGCTATCCGATTCGCCTGTTGAGAGGCATGAGATGTGCTATCTTCGACAGTGAAGATCGATTGATTCAGAATTTTTCCAACCCACCACTCCGCTGAAATCAAAATAGTCATGAAGCCCGTTAGTTTTCTGTTCCGAACTGCACTCCTGGCTGTCTTTACCTTGTCGCTGTTGGCGGGGGCCATTGTCACGGATTATTACCTTCGTCACGAGGTGACCCGACAGGCAAAACGGTTTCTCGCGCAGAATGAGATCGAGCTGAACGTTGGGAGTGCGATTGAGGCAGCGCGGAAAGGGGAGCTCGTTTTACTCGAGAAGTTGGAGCAGGCCGGAGTCGGGTTGGGGCTTTCGGATGAAGGTGGAAGAACCCCGCTTCTCGTTGCGGTTCAGGAGAAGAACTTGAAAACGATTAACTTTTTGATTAACCGCGGACCGGTTAAGGAGACGATCAATCAGTTCACTTCAACGGAGCGGTTGACGCCGTTGGCAGCCGCCTTGAATGATCGGAATTTTGAATTGGCCGACCAGTTGATTGAGGCCGGAGCGAGTCTCGACGTCGATCAGGAAGCCGGTATGCCTTTTCTGATCGAAGCGGTCCGGAGCAATGATGAAGAGATGCTCGACTTTCTTTTGTCCTACTCCGCTGACGTTGAATACCGCGGTGCCGAGCCAGTGGGGGCACTCGCAGTCGCTGCTGCAAGTGGCAACCTGGAGTTGACGGAGCGCCTTATCAAGGAAGGGGCAAGCCCGGATGCGAGAGGAGTTTCCGGTAAGCCGCTTTTGATCGAGGCAGTGAAAGAGCGTAACGATTCGCTGTTTGATCTCCTGATTGAGAGCGGTGCCGACATCAGTGTAACGGTTGGCGAAACCGCAGGACGCGAGATGTCTGCGCTGAGTTTTGCGGTCGCGACCGGAAACCGGAGGATTCAGAAATTACTTCTCGAAAAGGGAGCGTCTCCTGATGTTTACAGTCTCGACGCGGAGCCTCTTTTGTATGATGCTATTGAAGGCGGTAACGAAGAGGCGGCAACGCTTTTACTTGAGCATGGAGCCGTTGCTGATGTGTCGACCGATGCCGGGCTGACGCCGCTGAAGGCAGCGATTCAAAAGGAGTCACTTGATATGGTTGATCTCCTCCTTGCCCATGATGCGGACCCTTCATTTGCAAAGGATAACACCGACCCGCCGCTCCTTGCGGCGATCGAACTCGGGAACATCGCGGTAGTTAATCAACTCATTCTCGCGGGAGCGGAGTTGGATAAGGCGGCTCTTCTTTCTGCTTCCTATGAGCGCCGGGATGATCCGCTCATGAGTCTCCTCCTCAACGCCGGTGCAGACCCGGAATCGCTTGTTCCGGGGACGGATACACGAGTCTTCGATCTCGCGGTGCAGGATGGTGCGACTGGTGCGGTGCGAACGCTTCTCGATGCGGGAGCAAATATCGGTGATAATCTCTGGGGGGCATTGTTAACCGGGCAGGATGATTTGATCCGTCTCATTCTCGATGCCGGAGCTGACCCGAGACAGCCGGGACCGGAAGGTCAGGACCCGTTGAACTATTGCCTGACTAATCATCGTTACAAGGCGGCGAGAGTTCTACTCGACGGCGGAGCTGATCCGAACGCACGATTTGATGAGGAGGAAACATGGCTTTCGAAGGCGGTAAGGGAGGGCAATGCCCCGATTGCTAAGGCCCTTGTTGAGGCGGGTGCTGAAGTTGAAGGCGTTCTGGCCCGGGACGGACATTCTCTTTTGGGCTGGGCCGTGGCGCATGAAATGGCGGGGGTGGTGAAATCGCTTCTTGAAGCTGGAGCTGATCCTGACAAGGATGAGCGAAATCCTGCGCGCTCAGAGTTCCGCGATATGTTCGATAGTAAAACATTTCGCTATCATCTTCAGGTCGATCGCCGGATCCGGCCGATCATGATGGCGGCGGCGCAACGAAATCACGAGATTGCTCAAATTTTGATGGATGGCGGGGCGAATGGACGGGCTTATACGCCGAAGTATCTCATGGCCGCGATCATTGGTTCCTGGTATAAAGATGCAAAGATGCAGCAGATTGCTCTTTTGGGGAAAGTTCCCGAGGTGCAGCCACGCAAGGTGGTTGTCGACCTCTCCAGTCAGCGGGTGACTTTGTATGAAAATGGCGTCGCGACGTATTCGACGGCCTGTTCGACGGGGAAATCCGGCTACCGGACACCAACGGGTGAGTATGTGATCAGTGACCGGAACCGCCATCACAACTCGTCGATCTACGGTTCGAGTATGCCGTATTTTTCCCGCTTCAGCTACAGTGCTTTCGGGTTGCATCAAGGCTATGTGCCCGGTTATCCCGCCTCGCATGGCTGTATTCGCCTACCTTACGAGGGTGCCCGTTATCTCTTCAGTAAGCTTAAAGTCGGCGATTACGCGGTGATCCAGCAGTAACTGTTTCCGGCCGGTAGTGTATTGCGTCCGGCTTTCTGAAGCAGCTTCGGGAAAGAAGACGTCGGGAAGAAAGAAATCACCGGCTCTACGAAACTTCGTAGGCGTGGGCCACTTTGAGTAGCTTGGATTCTCCCAGTGGTTTTCCGAGGAGCTGAAGACCGACAGGCAGAGCCTTACCTTCCACATCAACCGTGCCGCAGGGAACTGAAATTCCGCAGATTCCTGCCAGGTTTGCCGAAATGGTGTAGATGTCGGCGAGATACATGGAGAGAGGATCGCTCGCCTTCTCGCCTGCTTTGAATGCCGGAGTGGGTGAAACGGGAGAGGCGATAAGATCGACCTCTTCAAACGCATTCATGAAATCCTGACGAATGAGCGTCCGGACTTTCTGAGCACGGAGGTAATAGGCATCGTAGTAGCCGGAGCTGAGTACGTAGGTGCCGAGAATGATGCGTCGCTTCACTTCCGCCCCGAGCCCTTCTTCGCGGGAGTCTTCGTAGACGCCGATGAGATCGTCAGACTCAGCCCGGTGCCCGTAACGGACTCCGTCGAAGCGAGCGAGGTTGGCGGACGCCTCGGCCGTGGCGATGATGTAGTAAGTGGCAACGGCGTGTTCCGTATTGGGGAGTGAGACTTCCACCGGTGTTGCTCCGAGGCTTTCGAGTTGTTTGATCGCCGCTTCGACTTTCTCTTTTACGGCCGGATCGAGGCCCTTGGCAAAATACTCCTTCGGCAAGCCGATTTTCAGTCCTGCGATGTCCTCGCCAAGCACTGAGGTATAGTCAGGAACCTCATTTGCGAGACAGGTGGAATCCCGGTCACAGCTTCCGGCAATCGTTTGCAGAAGTAAGGCGGAGTCGGCTACCGTTTTTGTCATCGGGCCGCACTGATCAAGGGATGAGGCGAAAGCAACAAGTCCGTAGCGGGAGACTCGTCCGTAAGTTGGCTTGAGTCCGACCACTCCGCAGAGGCTGGCGGGTTGGCGAATGGAACCGCCGGTGTCGGTGCCGAGCGAGGCAACCGCTGTGTTCGCCGCGACAACCGCAGCCGAACCTCCTGATGATCCTCCGGGGATGCGGTCAAGGTCGTGAGGGTTGCGACAGGGTTTGATCCCCGAATTCTCGTTGGAAGAGCCCATCGCAAATTCATCCATGTTCGTGCGCCCGAAAGGGATTGCGCCGGCGGCGCGGAGTTTCTTCACGACGGTGGCGTCGTAAGGGGACTGGTAAGTGCCTTCGAGCATTTTCGAGGCACAGGAGCAGGGATGTCCTTCGACATTGATGAGATCTTTGATCGCGATCGGAACACCACCAAGGGGCAGGCTTAAATCAGCCTTTGCGGCGTCTGCGAGGGCAAGGTCGAGATCATAGGAAAGATATCCCCCGATGTCGCCGTCCTTGGCATCAATGCTGGATGCGATGGAACGAAGGGCATCCTCCGGTGAGAGGTCTCCGCTGGCGTAGGCGGATTTCAGTTGGGCGATCGAAAAGTCGGCGGCGTTCAAAGGAAGCGAAAAAGCTCAGGTTGAATAAGGGAAAGGGAGAAGGGGCGGGATCACTCAACCACTTTGGGCATCTTGATCTGACCGTGGGCGGAGGCAGGGGCGTTCGCAATCGCTTTCTCCTGCCCGAGTCGGTGCTCATCGGAGGCTTTGTCTTCGCGAATCACGTCAAAAACAGCGCCGGCGTGAGCGGTGGGCTCAATGCCGTCTACATCGATTGTCTTCAGCTGTTCCACATACTTTAAAATTTGACCGACCTGATCCTGATAGAGATCGACTTCCTCATCAGTGAGGTGGATACGGGCAAGGCGGGCGACGTCACGAACGTTCATGGTTTTTTAAGCAAGGCAGTGGATCAAAGCACCTGTCCGGAATCTTTCCACTTTTCATGGAACTCTGCGTAGACCTTGGGGGAAATTTCAGAGGGCTTGATTTCGCTGCGGCCACCCCAGAACACATTGGTGTATTCGAGAGGGATGCCGACCTCAGCGAGGTGGGCGTCAATGGCAGCCTTGTGCTCGAGAACCTTTGCCTTCTCGGTTCCGTGTACCACGCCCATGATATTGACGCCTCCAAAGCGGGGGCCTCCCTCGCGCCAATAGGCATGTGTCATGATCTGGTGACGACCAACTTCGGAACCGGCTTGTTGCTGCATGCCCTCAGGGACCTTCCAATGGAAGAGCGCGTTGAATTTAGTGACCCGTTTGCCGGTATCGCTCGGTTTGACATGTTCAAGGAAGGTCGAAAAACGGCCGATAGCTTTCTTTTCATCAAGCGTTTCCGCGATCTTGAAGAACTTTTCAGTGTCCATTCCGATGGCTTTGGCTCGCGGTCCCCAGGGGTCTTCATTGATCTCTTCCAGAGTCAGCTCTGTTTTGATCGCGAGAAGCACTTCCCATTCCTCGTCAGTGAGCTCAACGGTTGTCGTTGTGTTCATGACTACCGGTGCGTCGTAGCGGGCACCGGGTTCCATCGATTTGCGGCGCATGTGGCCGACACCGAGGGCAAAGATGCCGTGAGCAGGCATGAGGACAAATTCGTGGGCTCCGGTAAGGCGTCTCAGAACTTCGGCGTGTTCTTCAAGAGATTCGCCCTGTGGCACTTTAAGAGTGGTCCAGAGTTTATAGTCGCTGCCGGAGATCTCGCGGTCGGTGGAGCGAGTCACGACATGACCACTGAAAGGATCTTCGTTGAACATGAAGTCGAAAGTCGCATCCAGCTTATCGGGATCTACTTTCCAGGCGCAGAGAGCCCCGTGAGCGAGCTTCGTGGCGAGGAGTGTCTGCCGGGTGCGGCGGATCACTCCTGCTTCCTGCATCGCACGAATGCGGGTCAGGACGACATCGAGCTCAACGCCTGATTTCTCGGCGATATGTTGAAATGGGAATCGCTGAAATCCGCTCACGAGGTCTTCAGAGACTTCGAGGATTTGCGTGTTGATGGGGTCGTCAGTTTCGACGGGGATTTCGGAAACGATATCGGAACTCATGTCGCGCAACTTAGGCATGGCCTAACGATCCGGCAAGTTTGAGTTGGCGGGTTAGCGGGAATAGGTATGATGGCCTCTGATGCAGGTTCACCCACTCGATCTCAACTTTCAAAACACGGCTCAGGCCATCGCTTCGTTTCTCGTTGAGGGCCCTGAGGGAGCAATTCTGATAGAGACGGGGCCGGAATCCTGTCGAAAGGCGCTTCTGGCGGCTTTGAAGGAGCAGGGGCATAGGCCTGAGACTGTTTCAGCGGTGCTGGTGACTCATATTCACCTCGATCACGCCGGAGGAGCCGGGTGGTGGGCTCAACAGGGGGTGCCGGTCTATGTTCATCCGAAAGGGGCGAGGCACCTCGTCGATCCGGCACGACTGGAGGAGAGTGCCCGCCAGGTATACGGTGCAAGCTTTGATGCACTATGGGGAGCGATGGTTCCGGCTCCGGCGGAGAGAGTCACGGCTTTAGAGGATGGTGAGGTTCTTTCTGTCGCCGGATTGGAGATCGAAGCACTGGAAACGCCGGGTCATTGCTTTCATCACCACGCCTATAGGATCGATGATGTTATTTTCTGCGGCGATTCAGCCGGGGCAAAGCTGGATGAGGCGGATTTTATCTCGGTGACTTCTGCGCCCCCGCAGTTTCATCTTGAGTATACCCTCGCAAGCATTGAAAAAATAAGGGCATTGAGACCGGCTGCCCTTTATTTAACTCACTTTGGAAAGGTGGAAGACCCTGATGCACACCTGGATGCGTATCGGGATGCAGTTGAGCTCAATGCTCTGTTTGTGAAGCAACGGCTCGACGAGGGCATGGATGAGGAGAGTCTTCAGATTGCTTATGAAGCGTTCCAGATGGAGCAGGCCTTTCGCGCCCGGTTGCCGTCTCCGGTGTGGGAAACACTACAGGTCGTGAACGGTACTGCGATGTGTGCAGACGGGATTCGCCTCTATTGGGAGAAGAGTGCGAATGATCGGGCTTGAATTGATTCGACTAGGGGTGTTCAATTACGGAGATTCTGAAATCAATGATGAAATACTCCTCCCTCGTCCTGTGTTTTGCCCTTTGCAGCCTGGCGAATTCGCTGATTGCTCAGGAGGAAGGGAATATCGAAGCGCCTGAAACGCTTTCAGGGCGCCCGTTGGATTACAACAACCTGGCCCGGCTTCCCTACCAGCAGCTCATTAAGATCGCGCAGAGTGATGCGAGAACAGATCCGGGAGCGGATGAGTATAAGCTCCGGATTCAAAGCAGGGATTCGACGATTCAATCGAAAGATATTGAGCTTTTTCTCGATCTCGAAGAGGGGCCTCTGGTTCTTGTGGTCGATAACGATGGTTTTGTGGTGATTCCGTTCAATGAGGAGCTCATGGAGAGCAATCCTGACCTCATCGCCAATCAGCCTCGTGGTTCGCTAAATATTTACGTCGATCTTGAGGTCCCGAAAGTAACGCCTCCGGAGATCACAGACGGCAGGGTTGAGTATCGTGAGCTTTTTCGCCCGCTCGTTGAGATTCAGACCGAAATGAGGAAGGTGGATCCGACATTCGGGCTTTCCGGCCAGCAATTTGTTCTCGAGATTGAGACGGGCGAGGAGCCGATCAAGATCACGCGCGCGCTTGGATCACGGACTTTCCGTCCAAACAGTCGGGGAAAGGTCTACATGATCATGGAATCCTACCTCTACGAGGAGAATCCCGAGGTGGAGATTCCCAATGAGGTGAAGATGAATGTGCTTCCCGCTTCACAGGAGGAAATCGACGACATTCGTTCCCGTTAGGTGGTGAATCCCGGAGGCGAGTTCCACCTCGCCTGTTTTGGGTGCGATTTCGAACTGCTGAGGGCAGGGCTTTTGCGGACAGGGTGGAACCTGTCCCTCCACTTGCGTCGACCTGTTCAGCCCCTCCCGGACCGGCCTTTCGATGCCTACCACGGGTTGGGCCGGAATTTATCAGGGTAAGCGTGTTCTAGCGCCTGTCCTTGGCATCCTTGCGCAACGTTCTCGACTTCACGCGAAATACAAAGGGAAGGCCTTCCATGGGGTATTCCTTGCGAATCTGATTCTCGAGGAAGCGTTCATAGGTTCGCGTGAGGAGATTCGCATAGTTCACAAAGAGCATGTATTCCGGCACGGGAACCGGACCGGCTTTGTCATCGCGTTTCTGGGTCGCGTAGAGAATCTTGAGACGCTTGTTCTGGCGAACCGGCGGTGGATTCCGCTCAATCGCGGTTTGGAGGAGGCGGTTGAGGATTCCGGTCGAGACCGGATTCTCCGCTGCTTCGATCACTCCATCGATCGAGTCAAAAATCTTGGTGATGTATTGGCGCTCTTTTGCTGAGATGGCGACCTTGGGAGCGTAGGGGAGGAAGAACAGGTCATCGCCGAGTTCTTCACGGAACTGGTCGATCCGATCCTGGAAGTGAGCATCCGGATGGTAGAGGTCGAACTTATTCAGGAGAACGATGCAGGGCTTGTTCTCGTCGAGAACCATTTTTGCGATACGGCGATCCTGCGAAACCACGCCGGACGAGGCATCGATCACGAGGAGACAAAGGTCGGCGCGACGAATCGAGCGCTCCGATCGCATCACAGAGAAGACCTCGACAGAGGTATCACGCTTTGTTTTCGGGCGAATTCCAGCGGTGTCGATGAGGGTATACGGTTTCTTATTGCGACGATAGGGGACATCAACGGCATCACGGGTCGTGCCGGCCACGTCGGAAACGATGCTTCGTTCATCGTTCAGAATCGCATTGATAAGGGAGGACTTCCCGACATTGGGTCGACCGACGATTGCGATTTTAACGGGGGCTTCCTCCTCCTCTTCGGATGCGTCGCCCTGATCGCGCGGCGGGACGTAAATGGAAGCGAGGTGATCTTCGATTGCCCCTTCGAGTTGATCGAAGTTACGTCCATGTGCGGCGGAGATTCCGAGGAGATCATTGAAACCTAGCCGGGTGAATTCGCTCACTTCGTTATCCGTTTTTTCGGTATCGACCTTGTTTGCAAGGAGAAGCACTTTGCCTTCCTCTTTGCGGAGGACTTTTGCGAGTTCCTGGTCGATCGGATGAATCCCTTCGCGGGCATCCACGACGAAAAGGATGAGGTCCGCAGAATGGATTGCAATATCGGCTTCCGTGCGGACCTGTTCGGCGAAGCCATCGTTCAGGACCGCACCGATCCCGCCGGTATCAGTGAGTTCGAAGGTAAAACGGCCACGAGTGCACTCGGCGGCGATGCGATCCCGCGTCACTCCCGGTTGATCGTGGACGATGGCGATTCTCCGTCCGGCGAGGCGGTTGAAAATGGCTGACTTGCCGACATTGGGTCGCCCGACAATGGCGACGCTGGGGAGGTGTTTACGGGACATGGGAATCTGGGCTGGTGTGGCCGGACTCCCGTAATTGTCTAATTCCCTCGGCCACATACTGATAGCCGGAAACGAGGGTAAACAAAGCCGCTAGATAAATGAAAATGTCCAGCGGAAGGGGACGGGCCTCAACGCTCCAAAAGTCCACCAAAACCCAGCAGACGCAACTCAACTGTAGGAAGGTACAGATTTTACTTGTGATGAGAGGCCCCATTTCGACCTTTCCGGCGGTGTAATGGATAATAATAACCCCGATGACAATGAGAATATCACGGGCGATGACGAGGGCCCCGAACCAGATGGGAAGCCCGTTGTGCCAGTTTGTGACACTGAGCGTAATCACCCCGGAGAGCAGTAGGAGCTTGTCTGCAACCGGGTCGAGGGCTCTTCCCAGTCGTGTGCTTTGATTAAAATGGCGGGCGATGTAGCCATCGAGCGCGTCACTCAGAGCTGCGACCGCGAAGACAATCAGCGCTGCAAGGCGGAGCCTGGGTTCCTCTTGTCCGATATCGATGCTTTTGCTGTAGTAGGCCGCTAAAACGATAAATACCGGGATCAAGAAGAGCCGTGTAATGGTGATCTTGTTTGCCAGCGTCATGTAATTTCGTCTTCGGGGAATAAAAAAGTGAACAAACCCTAAAGATTCGACAAGGCTCCAATCTCGACTATTTTTCCGTGGTTGGAAAACGATATCAGGGTCCATGTCAGAAGAGGAAAAATCAGACAACGAAATGCTCACCGAAGCGTTGGAAAACGGTCGCATCCGTTTCTTTCAAGCGAGCCGGGGATCTGCCAGTGGCAAGACCGGACATGAGGATACAGCCCTGTTCGCTGATAATCTAATGACTCTTCAGGAGTGCGCGATCCTTCTCGGGGAAAAGCTGGGAATGCATGCGGTAGCCTCCACGACGGTTTATGAAAAGAGCGAGACGATTGGATTTTGTTTTGATCCGAACTCGAATCCGCAGAATCCGAGAGTGGCGGGTGGTATCGTGAATCGCCGCATGCCTTTCCGTGAATTTAACCGCTCCATTCGGGACTTTATTGATCGATGAGTCCGGAAACCTTAATTTCCACCCTCGGATCGATGCGTCAGGCCGGTTCGGTTTTCGGGGTAATGTTCTCAGAGGGAAGGGACGAGATCTTTTCTGATCTTGCTTATACTCCCGAGCGCATTGCCGAGATGGTGAACGTCATTGATGACATCGTTGCTTATTTTGAAGGGGAGGGGCGAAGTCCCGAGATCCTCTCTTTTTGTTACGATGGAGGGAATCTCCTTCTCGTGTTAGCTCGAGGCTATCGCCTCGTTGTTCTGCATCACAATGCTGATGAGGTGGATTTCATTTCCAGTGCCGCAGGTGCTTTTTTAAAGGACTACTTCACCGGACAGGCGGTCACGGAATGGTCGAAGAATAAAGGGGCGGGCGCCCATGCGAAGAAAGCGGCCAGCTCCGCCCGGGCGATCAATGCTCGACAGCAGCCCGTTGATCCGACTGCGCCCATCACTCCAGTCCGGTAATTGGCGGATTGGTGAGTAGAGCGTGCCTCCCGGGCGCAGTGATGAGGGCACAAAAAAAGCCACCTCGAAAGGTGGCTTTCACGTTTTCCGATCAGCGTCGGAGAAAGGATCAATCCTCGTCAGAGGAAGCCTTGGAGCGATCGTTCAGCGTCCAGCGGAAGCGGTTCTTATTGCGCTTAGCAGTGGCACGGGCTTTACGCTTGGTGCGTTGGGCCGGTGTCTCGAAAGCACGAAGACGACGAACTTCCTCCATGATACCTTCAGCTTCCATCTTGCCCTTCAAACGCTTGAGGGCACGATCAATAGGTTCACCTTTTTTGACTTCGATGGATGGCATGGTGGATTTGAGGATATTTTAGAGTGCTGAATAGTCTTCCCTTAAGGAAGGGCGGAACTTTAGGAGAGGTTTTATGATCCGTCAAGGGAGAGATCGGGCAAAGACGGGGATTTTCAGCACTTTCCGGTTACTCTCTGGAATTCCGCATGAAGCTGAGTGATCACTTCATGATCTTCCAGTGTCGTGGTGTCGCCGGTGACGTCTCCTCCCGCAACGATCTCTTTCAGGAGGCGTCGCATGATCTTCCCGGAACGGGTTTTGGGAAGTCGATCCGCAAAAAGAACTTCATCCGGCTTCGCTATCGCCCCGATTTCGGTGCCAACGTGGTTGCGCAGCTCCTTCATGAGCTCATCGCTCGCCGCCATTCCATGCTTGAGAGTGACGAAGGCAACAACGGCCTGCCCTTTGATGTCATGAGGTCGTCCCACCACCGCTGCTTCTGCGACGGCATCGTGTGAAACGAGGGCGCTTTCGACTTCGGCGGTGCCGAGGCGGTGTCCTGAGACGTTAAGGACATCGTCGAGTCGTCCCACGATCCAGTAGTAGCCGTGTTCATCTGTACGGGCGCCGTCCCCGGCAAGATAGATGCCTTCGTATTCGTTCCAGTAGGTCTCTTTGAAGCGTTCCGGGTCTTTGTAGATCGTGCGGAGCATGCTCGGCCAGGGTTTGCGAATGACGAGCTTACCGCCCTCGTTGGCGGCGCATTCGTTGCCTTCCTCATCGAGAATAGCGGCATCAATCCCGAAAAATGGTCGGGTTGCGGTGCCGGGAGTGGTAGAGATCGCGCCGGGAATGGGGGAGATCATGATCGCCCCGGTTTCTGTCTGCCACCAGGTGTCAACAATCGGGCAGCGTCCGCCGCCGATCTTGCTGTGATACCACATCCATGCTTCCGGATTGATGGGTTCTCCCACTGTTCCCAGCAGTCGCAGCGAGCTGATGTCATGCTTGTCGACGTGTTCGTCGCCGGCTTTGATGAAGGCTCTGATCGCTGTCGGGGCCGTGTAGAAAACGGATACTTTGTAGTCCTCGACAATTTTCCAGAAACGATCCCAGTCGGGAAAGTTCGGGGCGCCTTCATAAATGACCTGAGTCGCTCCGTTCGCCATGGGACCATAGACGATGTAGCTGTGACCGGTGATCCAGCCGACGTCGGCGGTGCACCAGTAGACGTCGTCAGGTTTGTGGTCGAAAATGTATTTAAAGGTCGAGGCGGTGCCGGTGAGGTATCCCCCCGTGGTGTGCAGGATGCCTTTGGGCTTACCCGTTGATCCGGAGGTGTAAAGAATGAACAGGGGGTGCTCGGCGTCAAATCCCTCTGCAGGGCATTCTTCTGAGACTCCTTCAATGGCATCATGCCACCAAACGTCGCGACCTTCTGTCATCGTGACTTCGTTCTCGCAACGTTTCAGGACGAGAACTTTTTCAACTCCATCGTACTGTTCGAGCGCTTTATCGACGTTGGCTTTTAATGGAACAACGCTACCGCGCCGCCAGCCGCCGTCCGCGGTAATGATCGCCGTTGCCTCGGAGTCTTCGAGGCGGTCTTTGATCGATGTCGCGGAGAAGCCACCGAAAACGACAGAGTGAACCGCGCCGATTCGGGCACAGGCGAGCATCGCCACGGCCGCTTCAACCCCCATCGGCATGTAGATGAGGACGCGGTCGCCTGCTTTGATTCCTTCAATTTTCAACGCATTGGCAAACTGGCTCGTTTCTTTGAGGAGTTCGTTGTAGGTGACATCGCGGGTATCTCCCGGCTCGCCGACAAAGTGGATCGCCACTGTGTCGCCGTTCCCGGCAGCAACATGGCGGTCGATGCAGTTTTCGGAGGCGTTGAGCTTGCCTCCCACAAACCATTTTGCAAAGGGCGGGTCCGACCAGTCGAGAGTTTGGGTCCATGGTTCCTGCCAGGAAAGGGTGGCTGCCTCGTCACTCCACCAGCTTTCCGGATCCTCGAGAGCTCGCTGATGTATGGCTTCATACTCCTCCATCGATTTGACATGCGCCGTGGCGGCAAACCCGGCGGGCGGGGCAAAAACACGGTTTTCCTTCTGAAGCGATTCAATATTGTTACTCATGGGACAAAAAACAGAGTCGCGACCCTAGCAACGCCGCTTAAAAATGGAAATCTAAAAATTGGCGCGATCACCTGCGTAACAGGGTTGGATGGGTGACTCTACCCTGTGTAGGGTTCAATCAGCGCGGAGTGCTTAGCTGATTTGACGCTGATTGGCGTGTCCTGGTTTTCTTTCCGGTATACGGGTTGTCTGCCTCTAAGTTGAGAAGGGGGGGGGACAAAAAAGCCGACTTGCGTTCGCAAGCCGGCTCTCTATGAATCGATTTGGAAACCGGTTCAGACCGCGTCGCGGACGTCGATCATAGTTTTGAGGATCGTGTTCCAGGTTTCCGGTTTCTCGAGGACGGCATTAGGAAACATGCAGCCATCCCAGCAGATGTGCTCGATGCCGCGATCGGCGTAGTCTTTGAGCCAATACTGAGAACATTTTACGATGTCCAGCTTCCCGTTGGGGTCGTCTGCCGGACAGTGTTTTCCTGTCTTATCATGGCTTCCGGCCCCGTGAACCGTGCCGTCATTCTGCGCGACGTGAAAGTCGATCGTCCAAGGACGAAGCTTGTCGGTCATTTCCTCATAGGCGGCGTAGAATTCATCTTCGCCGTAACCTTCCTTGAGGAGGGCGTGTTCCGGTGCGTTGTAGCCGAGGAGGTAGAGGTAAGTGTGCGCAAGGTCAGCCTGGAAGCCCAGAGTCTCCGGCATTCCCACTTCTTCGAGGAGGTCGAGCATGTCCTTCCAGCTATGCATCCCGGCCCAGCAGATTTCACCTTCAGCGGCGAGACGCTGACCGTTGTCCGCTGCGATCTTCGCAGCTTCGCGGAAAGTGGCAGCGATGCGTTTTGTGTTCGCGGTGGAATCTTCACGCCACTTATCAACACCGAATTCAGCTGAGTCGATGCGAATAACTCCACTTTTACGGACGCCGTGATCATCGAAGATACCGGCGATGCGGCAGCCTACCTTGATGGACTCAAGGAACTTTGCCTGAGAGTCGTCGTCGCCCATCGCGGAATCTCCGACTGTTCCGGGCCAGATCGGAGCGACCAGGGAACCGACGTCAAACCCATGTCCGGCAATTTTGTCCGCGATCGCCTTGAGGTCATCATCTGACGCGTAGGGATCCGTGTGGGGAAAGAAAAGAAAGTAATCGATGCCGTCATATTTCTGACCGTTCACTTCTGCCGCAGCGGTAAGCTCGAGCATATGGTCGAGAGAGATAGGGGGCTCTTGACCTTCGTCGTCGCCTTTTCCAACGAGACCGGGCCACATGGCGTTATGCAATTTCAGTGATGACATGATAGGAAATTCTGGGGGTTAGATTCGAGTGCGGAAAATGATACATGATGGCTTCAACAGGGCAAGATAGAAGCGGTGGCGCATGTGTCTCTGTTCGCCAAATCCGTATAGGGGATTCCTCACTTTCGACAGAGGGCGGGGGTTGACTTCATTTGGCACTTCGCGGACCTTCACGCCCTGCAATCCCCCGAAATTCTTTAATCCTTTCACCTGCGTATGAAAATTCTCCCTTTCTTCCTTCTTGCCGCCACCTTTGCTTTTACCTCGTGCAGCGAGCCGACTGAATCTACTGAGGTCGTCGAAACGCCTCTCGAAGAGGAGGTGAGCGAAGAGCCGCAAGCGCCTGAGGAGCCTGTTCCCGCTGAAGTATCCTCAACTCCGATTGTCCTCGTCGAAACCAGTGCGGGTAACTTCAAGATTGAGCTCGATGCGGAGAAAGCACCGGTTACAGTCGAAAATTTCCTCTCCTATGCTGACGAGGGTTTCTATGACAACACTGTTTTTCACCGGGTGATTGAAGGCTTTATGGTTCAGGGTGGAGGTTTCGGGCTTCATGAAGATGGATCGATCAAGCAGAAGGAAACGAAGTCTCCGGTCCAGAATGAAGCGAAGAACGGGCTCAAGAATTCACGGGGGACGATCGCGATGGCCCGCACTGGAGACCCTCACAGCGCAACGGCACAGTTTTTTATCAATCACGGGGAAAACAGTAATCTCGATTACCCTTCCTTCGATGGATGGGGCTATGCCGTGTTTGGCAAAGTAATCGAAGGCCTTGAGGTCATCGATCAGATTGCCGTGGCCGAAACAACGACAAAGGTCCTGACGACTAAGAGCGGCGATGCGCCGATGAAGGATGTTCCCGTAGAGACCATCGTGATTAAGTCTATTAAGAGGCTTTAATCTTATCTCCCACAGCCGATTAGATTAACCATTTACTAAATATGAGTGAAAATAACGAAGAACTACCACAAGTCTTTTTTGATATGGAAGCCGGCGGCGAAGCTGTTGGGCGTATTGTCATGGAGCTCCGTCCTGATGTTGTCCCCAAAACTGCGGAGAATTTCCGGGCACTCTGCACGGGTGAAAAGGGCGTAAGCTACAAAGGAAGCCCGTTTCACCGCGTCATTCCTGATTTCATGTGTCAGGGCGGTGATATCACTCGCGGAGATGGCACCGGCGGTCAGTCAATTTACGGAAAGAAGTTTGAAGACGAAAATTTCGAACTGAAGCACACCGGTGCAGGCATTCTCAGCATGGCAAACGCCGGGCCGAATACGAATGGCTCCCAGTTCTTTATCTGCACGGCTCAGACTGACTGGCTCGACGGCGCACACGTTGTCTTCGGCAAGGTGGTTGAAGGAATGGATGTTGTCGAAAAGCTGGAGGCCCTCGGTAGCCGCAGTGGTAAGACGGCGAAAGAGATCAAGGTTGCCGATTGCGGTCAGCTCTAATCTTTTCCTCCATACGAAATGAGATGCCTCACCTTCTCGAGCTCAGGCGAAAGGAGGGCGGGGCATTTTTGTGTGGCAGGGGCTGTCCTGGCGCTTCTTTTTTCAGGCATCCCGGGACAGGCGCAGGAAGAGGAACGGCCTGCCAAAGTCAGCTCTGCGTCCAGCGCTGATAAGAACGGAGCCCCGTGGCGTTATTTTCTGTTTCTTCCTGCTGCCTACGGAGAGGAAAAGGGACGGGAATGGCCCATGATCCTCTGGCTTCATGGCCGGAGTCTCCGGGGGAATGATCTCGAGCAGCTCCGCCGCTACGGCCCTCCTGCTTTTCTCGGAAAGCAGCCTGAATTCCCTTTTGTGGTCATTTGTCCACAGCTCCCCGACGGGGCCTGGCCGGCGAAGGAGCTGAGCGATCTTGTCGATGAATGTCTTGAGCTTTATGATGTCGATCCGGACCGGGTCATTCTCACGGGGGACAGTCTCGGTGCGATGGGGGCCTGGAATCTGGCGGGCAGTTTTCCCGATAAGTTCGCCGCGCTCACGCCGGTGACAGCTCACGGGCCTGCCTGGGTCGCAGAGAAGCTGCTCAAGATGCCGATCAGGGCGTGGCATGGTGATGCTGACGAAGCGGTTCCGATGAAAGAACACGTCGCGATCATTCGCCAAATTCAGGAGTTGGGAGGGGACGCGGAGATTAAGGTCATTGCAGGTGGAACGCACGGAAGTGTCATTGGGATGAACTGGCGGGATTCGGACTGGCTCACCTGGATTGAAAATCAGCGGCGAGAATCAGAATGAGCTGTTCTCATTCTTTCGACGCTGTTGTTATTGGTTCCGGTCCCAACGGGCTGGCCGCCGGAGTGCGAATGGCTCAGGCGGGGCGGTCGGTTCTTATTGTTGAGGCTCATGATGAGCCCGGGGGCGGAGCGAGAACGGCGGAGCTGACCCTGCCCGGGTTCAAGCATGATGTCTGCTCGGCGATTCATCCGATGGGGCTTGCTTCTCCCTATTTTCAGACCCTGCCACTGGCTGAGCATGGACTGGAATGGATACATCCCGATATCCCGTTGGCGCACCCCTTCGATGGTGGCGAAGCAGCGGTCATGTATCGTTCGGTCGAGAAGACGGCGGCGCAGTTTGATCCTTTCAGCGCGCGGGCTTACCGGCTCGTGTTTGACTACCTGACAAGGCATTTTGATGAGCTGGTGGGGGATGTTTTTACTGCTCCCGGAGTTCCCCGGCACCCTGTCGTGGGAGCACAGTTCGGTCTTCGTGTCCTGCCTGCTGCCCTCGATGCCGCAAGGCTCTGGTTTTCGGATGAAAAGGCGAGGGGGCTTCTCGCGGGGAACGCGGCGCATTCCGTGATGCCTTTAGACCGTCTCCTTTCGACCAATGCGATCGGAGTCCTTCTCATGCTCGCCGGTCATGCCAAAGGCTGGCCGGTTGCCAAAGGAGGTTCGGCTTCTATCGTGGGCGCCCTCTTGAGCTATTTCGAGAGTCTTGGCGGTAAACTGCAGACGGGGTGGAACGTCGAATCGATCGATGAGCTCCCCAAAGCAAAGACTTATCTATTCGATACCTCTCCTTCCGCCTTGAGTCGTATTGCCGGGGATCGTCTTCCTCAGTCCTATCGAGACCGACTGGGGAGGTTTCGACACGGGCCGGGCATATTTAAAATCGATTATGCGCTCGATGGTCCGGTGCCCTGGACTTCTGAGGTATGCCGACGGGCCGGCACGGTCCATGTCGGCGGGACTATCGACGAGATTGTTGTCTCGGAAAGAGAGGCCTGGGAGGGGATTCACAGCGAGAAGCCCTTTGTTCTAACGGCTCAGCAGAGTCTTTGTGATCCGGGGCGTGCGCCCGAGGGCAAGCATATCTTTTGGGCGTATTGCCATGTTCCGGCGGATTCGACCGTGGACATGACTGGTGCGATCGAGGCACAGATGGAGCGGTTTGCTCCCGGTTTCAAGGATCGGGTTCTGGCGCGCCACACCATGAATTGCGACGATTACGAACGATACAATCCGAATCTCATCGGCGGCGATATCGTCGGCGGCGTCGCCGATTGGCGACAGCTGCTTACCCGCCCGGTGGTAAGCCTGAAGCCGCACACGACTCCGGCGAAAGATATCTTTCTTTGCTCCTCTTCAACTCCGCCCGGCGGTGGTGTGCACGGGATGTGTGGCTATTGGGCGGCCGAAGCGGCACTAGCTGTCTGAGTCGGTTTCTTCCTCGCGCTCAATCATCGCCTTCATGGCTCGGTAAAAGAATGCTAAAGAATTATCTTCCCCGTCTTTGAGCCTTCGATAGGCCTTTGAAAAGACGTAGGCGACCTTGATGGACTGAACGTCGAGCAGCACATAGCTACCTTCGCTATAAGCCCATGTGCCGCCGAGGTTGCGCCGAATGACTTCTCCAGTGTAGGAGCCAAACTGGACGGCAAGTCCATCGATTGGGAGCACGTATTCCCCGTTCCAGGTTTCAGTGATCAAGCGATCGACGATCTCAAGACTTTCCGGAGAATAGTCGAGGTCTTCTTTGAGGAGCGCTTTCGTCATCCTGACACACTCCTCTGCCACTTTCGGAATCTCATGAATGAAATCTTCGGGGGACTCGTCGACGCGTTCCACTTCCCGCTCTTCTGGAAGGTCGGGTCCGGATTCTGAATCAAGCTGGTCACTGGGGCGCCCGATCGGTTGCTGCTTTGGCGGTTCAGAAAGCTTGAAGCGTTTTGGACGGTCCGGCTCAGAACCCGGGAAGTCTCCAATCTTGCCATGATCCGGTTTTTTGACGACATGGCTGACCACAAGCAACCCAAGCGGTATGATCAGGTAGAGCTTCGTCTCAACAAAGAATGAAGCAATCAGGGTAAGCCAGAAGAGCAGATAGAGAACATCTGAGAGGGTCACTCGTTTCACCAATCGAATGGTGACCCGGATGATCCCGAGGCAGATGAAGATCGCGGCGATTAGGTTGAAAAACATAGTTCGTTGCGCATTTCACCTCATGTCGCCTGTGTAGCACAAACAAAAAGACCGCACCGGATACTCCGGCACGGTCTATGAAATGGGTATTCTACTATGGGTGCTACTCTGTATATTCAGGCCAAAACTCCTTCTTCTTCTCCAAAGAGAACTCAGCTTCATGGCTGTCGTCTTCGTAGAAGTTTTTCAATTCTTCCAACTTCACTTTCATCTGCTCAACGAGCTTCTGGTCGCCGGTCTCGTAGATGTTGGTGAGCTCATCGGGGTCTTCCTGAAGATCGTAGAACTCCCAGACACCGAACTGATAGAAATGGATCAGCTTGTAGCGATCGGTACGGATGCCGTAGTGGCGTGGAACCATGTGAACGCTGGGATACTCATAGTAGTGGTAGTAGACCGCATCGCGGAAAGGAGCGACGGATTCTGCGCCTTCGAGAAGCGGTTTCAGTGACTGTCCCTGAATGTCTGACGGGATATCTGCTCCCGCAATGTCGAGAAAAGTCGACGCGTAGTCGAGGTTCTGGACGAGGTCGAAGTTGAAAGACCCCGGTTCAGTCACGCCCGGCCACTTCACGATGAGAGGCATCTTGAATGATTCCTCATACATCCATCGCTTGTCATACCAGCCGTGATCTCCGATGTAGAATCCCTGATCGGAGGAATAAATAACGATCGTATTATCGTCGAGCTCCAGTTCCTTGAGGGTGTTCATGAGATTGCCGACGTTGTCGTCGACTCCCTTCACGCAGCGGAGGTAGTTTTTCGCGTAACGCTGATACTTCCAACGCACGAGGTCGTCACCGCTGAGGTTCTGCTCGTGAAAGTCTGCATCTTTCGGAGCGTAGGCATCGCGCCATGCCTTCAGCTGAGATTCGGTCATGCGCCCCATGTTTTTGAAGGCCGACTTGTCCTGGCGCTTTTGACTCGCCTCCTGGTCGAAGTCAGCGGTGAGATCGAGAAAGAGGTCGTAGTTGATGTCCATGTGGCGATCAATTTCCAACTCCTGATATCTTGCGCCGGGAGCGTTGTCTTCCCATTTGTCGAAAAGGGTGGGGGGCTCCGGAATTTCGACGTCGTCGTAGAGATGCAGGTATCGTTCCGCCGGCATCCAGTTACGGTGCGGTGCTTTGAACTGAACCATGAGCATGAAAGGCTTGTCCGTATCACGTTTGTTTGTGAGCCAGTCCGTAGCCATGCCGGTAATTATGTCAGTGGAGTATCCCTCCACCGTGATCTTGCCATCTTCAGTGAAGAAGTCGGGGTTGTAATAGAGCCCCTGGCCCGGAAGGACTTTCCAGTCGTCGAATCCCTGAGGGTTGCCTTTCAGGTGGGATTTGCCGTAAATGGCCGTTTGATAGCCGACCTCTTTGAGAAGTTTCGGAAAGGTCTGCTGATCCCAGTTGAACGAGTTTCCATTGTTCATGAACCCGTTCTTGTGGCTGTGCTTGCCGGTCTGGATCACGGCACGGCTGGGGCCGCAAATGGAGTTCGTGCAGAAGCTGTTCTTAAAGACCATTCCCTGAGCCGCGATTTTGTCGATGTTCGGGGTCGGGTTAACTGACTTGAGCCATCCATCATACGCGCCGATTGCGTGGGGGGCGTGGTCATCCGTGAAGATGAACAAAATGTTCGGGCGATCGTCCGAAAAGGCCGGTGCAGCAAGGGCTGCGCAAACTACAAAGAATGAAAAAAGACGCTTCAGCATCCTTCCCTATCAGGTCCAACAGGGCCTCCGGCAAGAAATAATCATCCCCTTGAAATGGCAGGATCGCGCATGTCTTTTTTCGCAACGGACGTGTGCAATGAGGAAGGTTTATCTCCGATGGTCAGGATACGCCGGGGAGTGTCCCGAAGCCAACAAGGCTCTTCTGGTATCCGGAGGAAAGTTCGAAGATATCGACACCGTTTCCAAAGAGGCCCTTCTTTTTCTTTCCACGGGCGCCGAACATGTAGTGTTTTCCGTCGTCGTTCTGCCCGAGATAGATCATGACGTGGGAAACCTTGTGACCGGAGTTATACGTTCCGCCCCAGAAGATTAGATCGCCCGGTTTGATTCCTTTGCGACCGCCCATTTTGTCGGGGATGGATTTCGAGGGGATTAAAGTCCGGTTCTTTTTGAGCCAGTCGTATTGCTGATAGCTCGTTCGGGGCATGTCATCAAACCCCAGGTCTGAGAGCATAAATTGCATCGTGCCGGAGCAGTCCATCCCGCCCTCAGTCGGGTGGTCTCCACCAAATTTATAAGTGAGTCCGAATCGGGAGATTTTTTCAGCGCGGGCACGGACCACCGAGATGAATTGCATCATTTCAGTGGAAGGCTTCGGGTTGCCTTTAAAGAATCCGTTCGCCTTGACTTCTTTCCTTGGAAATTCCCAACCGGCATACGGGAGTTCGTAGTCAGGTTTCCTGAATGCCTGGAAGAAGGCGCCCGGCGCTCTCGACTCGGAAGTCGCGGTTCGAACCTTCCTTTCTTTCCCCCCGAATAGACGTGCATCAGCCGTCGCCGGTGAGAGGCTAAAGGCGAGAAGAAGGCTCAGGCTGACAGATTGTTTGAGAAACGATGACGAGTTCATTTCAATATAATTATTATAAATATAATAATAATTGAAAGTTTTGCAAGCGTAAGCTGGTGTCGGGTATCTATCCTGAGGGGTGCATGATGTGAACGGGTTCTCTATCACACTGATTTTACTGCCGCAGTCATGACGGTGAAGCAGTTTTCCTTGCGCCTCGTGGAATCAAGGGAGGATTCGGATGAGCCGTTCCTCTTTGTGAAGGCGTCCGTAGGCATCAGTTGCCTCCACTTCGATCAAATTGCTGCCTTCATTCATGCCTGCTGGAAGAGTTGCCCTCCAGAGGTGACCGGAGAAAATGGGGGCGCTCAGATGACCTTTAGAATCAGGCTTTGCCTTCATCTCCCTGTCCCTGGTTTCGGAGTAGTGAGGATCTTTTTCGAGAACCTTTTCCAAAGTGATCCACTCGCTAGCAGTTGCTTTCATGCGGACTGTCGATTTATCCGAACCATTAAAAACGTTCACGTAAACCGGGGTTCGCTCCGCTTCGTCTTTCGCTATTTCGTCGGGTGCATGGATTGTCATTTGATGGGATGCCGGCTGGCGTGCGGCTTTAAAATCAAGGGTATGATTTGCTCCATCGAAGGTGATGATGGAGTAACCGTTGGGGGCGCCATCTCTCATCGTGGCATGAGGAATCCCGACTTCATCTTTCTCGCCCTTCCACCAGGTTCCCGACACGGTGACGTTTACAATATGGTGATGGGGTTCTGCGCCCTGCCACCCGTCTTTTTCGGTGATATACTGATGAGCATGCCAATGAGTGTGTCCGGATATACTGAGCGAATAGGGGCGTTGCTCGATCAGGCGGTAGAGATCCGTTCGGTTTTCCACGCCGGTGAGTGGAATGTGCATCATGAGCATGATCAGTTTTTCATCAGGGACGAGTTCGAGATCATTCTTCACAAAGCTTAGTTGAGCTTCGTCCAGCCCTCCAATGTAGGACTTCTTTCCGTTCGAATTCTGACGGCCCCATTCCACGTCATCGAGGACGATAAAGTGAACGGCACCGTAGTCGAAGCTGTAGTAGTTTGGTCCGAAATGACGATGGAAGGTTTCGTCGGAGTCACGATCACCGGGGGAATCATAGTTGAGGTCGTGATTTCCGATGACATTGTACCAGGGAATTCCGATGAGAGCGATATTGGCATTGGAAGGCTCAAACAGATTCAATTTGTCGAACATGATGTCACCAAGCGTGACTCCGAATTTTGCATCCGTTCCGATCAGTTCGGCAATGACATCGTGAGCAATATAATCGACCTGGTCGATTGACGAAGGCTGAGGGTCCCCAAAGAAAATAGCTTTAAATTGATCGGGCTCTTCTGAAGGCGTGAGGGCGAAATCGATTGAGGGGGGCAGTGGACCCGTCGGATCCACTCCGGGGTAGCGGAAGTTTTTCGGGGATCCATTCGGTTTGTGGATATAATAAAATTGAGGAATTTGATTTTCGTCTACCGGGGTTTTCCAGCCGGAGGGTTTGATGACGAAGAAGATGGTATCGTCATCGTGTGGCAGGCTCCATTTTCCATCTGCGTTCGTGACGACGACTTCACGTTGATTTGAAACGGGGATTCCCTCAATTCCGGGTTCACCCGGGTCATGCTTTCCGTTTCCATCGAGGTCATGAAATACCGTTCCGGTGGCCTCCTTGGCGTGGCAAATGCCGGAAATGAAGAGGATGAAAGTTAGAATACGCAGCATGTTCGAATGTTTCGAGATGCCGGTGTGCAGGTCAAGGCCTCTCAGTAGCACGAATGCGGCTTCATTGTACACCCATTCTGAATGGCTCACGAGTGTGCGATCGGAAAGAACAGACAATGTTCCACGAAATTTTCCCTACTCTGCTTCCACAGACCATTCACCCATGCTGCCGATATCAGCTCTCACGAAGAGGAGAACAAGAGCATCTTCCTTCTTCCTGTCGGATGGCCCGAGCGGTCGAAGCGTCGAGAGAAACGCATATCGGCCGTCCAGGGTCGTGATCTGAGTCGTTGTCTTCATGGTGTAGAAGGTAGGAATCTGCGCCCGGAATTTGGCGTCGATCTCTTCGTTCGGCCAGACCGTATGTCCCTCCAGTCGCACCATCTCCGGCGCGAGGTTCAAATCGATCGTCGTATTGTCCGCGCCGATCACAGGATCGACTTCGAGAGTGACGCCGACATGGCGGGTTTCAAACGCGGTCGCGCCAATCGGTGTGATGGGTGGCTCCGTGTCTTCGGCTTGCGTGAGAGTGGCAGGAACTTCCGCCGGACTGAATTCTGTCGGGTGAACTACTTCGGAAATCGACTCGGTCTTAGCGCGTTGCCCTGACCGGGCCGTCACCATCACACTCTCCAGGATTGTTGCCCTTTTGCCGTGTATCCACTTTTGCACTTCCTTGCGCAGTGGGGTGCCGTCTCCCGAAATACGATTCTCCATCATCCAATCGCTGAACTCAAGGTGATCCACCTCGATAAACTCGACCAGAATATGAATCTGTCGCCCGGCTTCGTTTTTGAGCAGTGCAAAGTAATCCTCGAGCTGGCGATGAGCGGTTACGCTGGTCGTAACGGTGAGTTCTTCGTCAGAACTGTTGTAGTTGACTTTGTCGTCTGTGTTGAGTTCCACACCGGCCTTGAGAAACGTCATTCTCAGGGATTGTTCCGCCCCTGAGCCGGCTTCAGTATTCTTTTTGGAGAATGGGTCCGAAGCTGTTTTTCCGGTTTCGGCGCGGGAGATGGTGAAGGTCGGTGGAATGTGGTAAATTCGGGTTTCCTGCCTGGAATCCGGGTGAGCTGCCTGAGTCTCCTGATGGCGTGATTTTTGCGGACTGTCTCCCTTCTTTTCCTGAGCGTTGAGGGGAAGCCCTGCGAGGAGAAGCGACAGGCATGCGGTGAGAAGAACGGGGCGGGGGTTCATGGGGTGAGTATGCGGGGGAGGGAAGGAAGGCGTCGAGTCAAATCATGACCATTGATCTCCCCGTTTTCGGAATCGGCCTGTCGGGAAAGGGGGGAGAGGAGCCACCGCGGTCTCGCGCTTTGTTCAGGTTTTTGACATTGCATCTTCTGTTCGATTGGTTCACTACCGGATATGATTTTCGCTCTCTTTCATTCCGGCCAGACCTCTCTCTGGGGTACCGCGATTGAGCACGGGGTGATTGCCGTGGTAGTGCAGTTGCTGCTATGGCGTCCTTTTGGAATCTGGTCGGGAGGTGCTATCGCCTTCGCTGTTTTCCTCGGGCGCGAAATTGCGCAGCATGAGTACAAGGGCGGTGGACCCAAGGAGGTTTCATGGCACTATGGCCTGACTCACCATTGGAATCTGGATTCAGTGCTGGATATCAGCGTTCCTTTGGTGGCATGCCTCATCACCGCCGCTGTGGTGAGCGCCTGCATAAGGATGCGTGGCCGGGGCGGGAGGAAATAGGGATGCACTGCGCCATCCAGGGTCGTTTATTTGGATGATCTACTGTTCTTACAAGGCCTTCGATTTAGGAGGCCGTGTCATCCTCGTCGGGGCTGCCATCTCGGTGGCTTGACCGAGATCTCCCTGGTCTGTCATCCATGACTCCAGCCGCTGGATCAATTCCTCCTTCACCTCCGCGACCTCAGGGTGATCGATCAGGTTATTGATCTCGAGAGGGTCTTTTGCCGGTTCATAAAGCTCATACTCGGGTCGTTTCGAGTAGCGATTCACCCAACGTTTTGCGTCCTGCTTTCCTTCGTCGGCGAGTGCTTTCCAGGAGTTGAAGTAGTCTGTGTTGAGAATCACATTCCGGAATTCTGATTCGGGCGTGAGGTTTCGAATGAGGTGGTATTGCGCCGACCTCACTGAGCGAATCCCGTAGAAGGGCGCACCGCTGTTGATTCCCCGCGTTGTCATGAGGCCGAAAACGTGATCTTTGTGATGATCGGATCGCCCTTCGAGGACGGGGAGGAGGCTTCGGCCTTCGAGAACGTCGGGAACCTCTGACTCAGCCACCTCCAGTAAGGTCGGGAGAATATCGACATATTCCACAAGAGCGTTGCTCGTGGAGCCGGGGGCGACTTTGCCCGGCCAGCGGACGATCATTCCTGAACGGAGTCCGGCATCGTAGCAGGTCCACTTGGCGAAGGGAAAGGCACTGCCTTGTTCGGAAAGCACGATCAACACAGTATTGTCGACCATGTTGTGCTTCTCAAGTTGCTTCATGACGCGGCCGACCTGACCGTCGAAAAACGTGATTTCCGCGAAGTAGTTCCGATAGGCCTCACGAGTTTCAGGCGTGTCGACGTGATACTCGGGTAGCACAATTTTATCGAGCGGGTAGAGATCCCGCGGTCCTTTTGTATGCGGCGAGTGAGGCTCGTTCGAACAGATGATCTGGCAGAAGGGAGTTCCGCTCGCTTTGCTTTCGCTGATGAGTCGATCCGTGGCGTCGAAGTCAGGTTCCCTGTGTTTCCCGCCCCGGATGAATGAATACTCGAAGGGAAAGGCCTCGCGAGGTGAAACGTGAGTTTTTCCCGTGAGGGCGACCCGGTAGCCCTGTTCTTTTAAGTAATGGGCGATGCTCTTTATTCCCGGCTTCACAAAAGTGTGGTTCGGATAGGCTCCGCTTTTCACCGGGTAAATGCCTGTATAGAGATTATGCCGGGTCGGCGAACACATCGGGGCGGCCTGAAAACAGTTTTCAAATTTCATGCCCGATTTTGCGAGCGCTTCGAGGTGGGGAGTTTTTGCCTGGCCTCCGTAGACACCGAGATCAGTGAACGTGCAGTCGTCTGCCAGGATCATCACAATATTCGGAGTATCGGGCGGGTCGGGAATCTCCCGCGTCGCGGAGTTCAAGTTCTTCACTGCCTCCCCGGGGCTGGCACCGACGACGACCCGGTGGGTGCGAATGGTTCCCGAGAAAGGTTGTTTTCCCTCGTAGTCGCCAACGGGGTCCCCCGGATCTGAACCGAGAGAGAAACGGCCGACGGGCTGCCCTTTGAGAAGCTTCGAGGGAGGGCCTTCGATCGATTTTCCGTTCACGGTCAGGACCAGTTTTTTCGGGCCGATTCGAGCGGCGAGATTCACGTTTCCTTTTACAGGTGCTGAAGCGGAGAGAGTGAAAAGCTCGCCGCCATTGCGAACCGAGAGAGTGGGGATTCCTTTGTTGAAGTGAAGGGCATAGCCCGTTCGAAGTCCGCCATGCGAGAGGACGACCCCGTTTAGCTTGGGGCCCGAGACTGAGGCAAAGAGATCAATCGGGGTCTCGGCGACCCGGGGGGGCTTCGGGAGATCGAGTGCCTCATTGATTTTGTCATCGAGTTGGCTGCCCAGTGCCTTAACGGCCCCCGCATAGGCAGGGTCGGCTGCGACATTGTGCATGCCACCTTCATCCTTTTGACGGTCGATGAGCAGTGCTTCCTCCCCGTGTGCTTTTGATCTCCAGCGAACGTAGTAGTGATCCTTTGAGGTCAGGGCGTCACCATGTTCGAAGCGGGTATAGGCATTATCCCGATGATTTGCCGTCGGGTCTTTGAGAACGGGGGCAAAACTCTTCCCGTTGATCGAATCGCCTTCGTAGCTGATCCCGGCCAGCTCACAAAGGGTCGGATGGATATCGACAAACTCCACAAAGGTATTCACCTCGGCTCCTTTGGAAATACCGGGCCCTTTCATCCACATTGCGGTGCGGAGGGCTTCGTGAAGGAGTTGGTTCTTCGCCCATTCGTTGTGTTCTCCGAGAAGCCAGCCATGATCCCCGACGGCAACGACAATCGTGTTCCGGTCGAGATCGAGTTCTTCCAGTTGATCCAGAATCCGGCCGGTGAGATCATCGGCATGAGTAACACTGGCATAGTATCCCTGTCTCATGTGTCGGTGATATTCATCACTGTTGTATTCCAGTTCCCGGCTTAGATCGTGGGTCATCGGGAGGTAGGCGAATTGCTCTTTCACCTGACGCATGCTCAGTGGCGTAGGCACCGGCCGCTCGCGATGATCTGCGATATCAATTTCGTTGAGCGGGTAGGGCGACCAGCTGGCCTCGGGTGAGTAAAACGGCATATGCGGTTTCGCGAATCCACAGGCGAGAAAGAATGGTTTGTCGCCTTCGGCCAGACGTTTCAGGTCTTCCATGGTGCGCGCAGCGACAAGGCCGTCATGGCTCTCGAGAGGGCTGACTCTGCTCTTTTCAAACATCGTCACCTTCTTTACCGGCTTCCCTTTCGATGCCTTGAGAACGGTGGACTTGTCGATGAAATCAATGGTCTCCCTGTTGTGAAAAGTCTTTCCGGATGTTTCGGGTCGCCATGCCGGCTCACTCCAGGAACGGATGTCTGTGTCATCGAGGTGATGAAATACTTTTCCGTTTGAAAGGGTGATGTATCCCGCTTCTTTAAATCTCTGCGGGAGAGTGGGCTGGTCCGGGGCGTCTCTCTCCGCCCGCGTCAGGAAGTCCGGAAATCGGCGGAAAGTCGGGTAGAGTGATGTCATCAAACTTGCCCGGGAAGCCCCGCAGGTGGGGACCTGGCAATAGGCGTTTTCAAACCGCAGCCCGCTTTCGGCCAGCCTGTCGAAGTTGGGCGTCTCCATGTGTTCGTGTCCGTAGTCACGGGTCATGGGCTTCAGATCGTCGATGAAGAGTAGGAGCACATTCGGGCGCTCCGCTGCCACGAGCGAGGCCGTCGGGAAGATTGCAACGAGAGAGAGAAGCAGAGGAACGAATTTCATGATGCTTGAAGGGGGGGATAGAGTCACCTCATTCAGTGATCGAAGGAGGGCGTGGTGCAAGTCGCGCTCAAAACGCTACCGGGATCATGAGCTCACGCAATCCTGCCTGTCGATGAGCGTGGACGGATTTTTGTAGAAAACGGTCAGTGAAAAATCTCCCTCCAGCCTCATGCGTTTTCAAAATCTCAGGCGGGAGAAGTCCGGGGAGCAACCCCGGGTTGCTATTGAACAGGGGTTGGTGAGGGACCTGACAGGGTCAAGCTTCTGCTTCCTTCACAAATCGCCTCAAAAGCAGGGCCGCTCCGAGGAGAAGGGGAAGCTGAGCCATGAACATGGTCGTGGCGAAGAGCGCAAACTCGGTTTGATGTAAAATGCTGACAGCAATAGCGATGGCGACGCCGAAGTTTTTCACGGGTGAGATCAGAAGCAAAGTGATGGAGTCACGTCTCTCGAGGCGGAAGAGGAGCGCAATGAGGAAGCCGCCCGCCATGCCTAACACCGTTAAAACCGTTGCCGAGAGAACCGTGGGAACAAAGCCGTCGCTGAAGCCCTTGCCGTCACTGAAGATGATGTATCCGCCGAGAGTGACAACGCCGACAAGAGCGATTCTTTTTAAGAGTTGGTGAAATCGGCGCTCGAAGGCGGGAAACGTTGATCTCACCCACATGCCCAGAGCAATGGGCAATGCGAGAACGAAGAAGAGCCGGGTGAAGAGCATCGAGGCCGGAACTTGAAATTCAAAAACATCGCCGGGAAGGGTTCCGTAGAAAGCGATCCAAAGTGGCATTGTGATAAAGGCAAGAAGGCCGGTCGCGATCGCCAGCGTGATCGAAAGAGCCAGGTTTGCCTGTCCGACGGAGGCGTAGACGTTAGCAATGCTGCCGGTAGGACAGATCGCGAGCAGTAGAATGCCTGCTTCGAGGTGGGCGGGAAGATCGGTGAGGTGCACGAAGGTAATCGAGATAGGCACAAAAAGCGTGAGGCTGATTAGTCCCGTGAGAATCGGTTTGGGCTGCTTCAGGAGATCTCTGAATTCAGACAGCGTGACATCCAGCCCGACGATGACCATCGTCACGAGCACGATCGCATTGATTCCTAAACTGATGATCTGACTTTGCTCCACAGCCACTTCATGCCGTGAAATCATGTCAGTGGCAAGGAATGAAACAGGAACGCAACGATTCCACCCTTTCACGGGAAAGACGGGCCCGGTATTTTTTGAAAAATAATCTGCATTTCCCCGGTCTTATACTCGTCACACCCCGATGAAAGTTGCACTCTCATTCTGCCTGTCCGCCCTCCTTGCCACTTCGTTCAGCCTCCTTCAGGCTGCCTCGCCACTCGGAGGACTCACCGTTGCCGTATCGAGCGACGGGACTCAACTCGTCGCTGGAGGTGACTCAAGGACCCTGCTCGTTCTTGATCCGGAGTCTCTCGAGGTGAAGGACCGACATTGGGTCGGTACCTCTATCGTTGACCTGGTGTTCAACGGGGACGGTTCCATCCTCGCTGTTTATGATACGTCCGGCACTGTCTATCTCTACAATACCGGGGATTGGAGCCAGATCACCGAAATCAAGAAAGTGATGAATTTCTCCGCAGCCGTCGAAGGCGGGCTTATCGCGGGACAGGACGGTGACTATAAAGCACCTCAAGTCCAGGTGTTCAGTTTCTCCGACGGGACCTTGCAATCATCTGTGCCCCTTCCCGAGGGGCAGCGCATTGCCTCACTTGGAATTAACGACGAAGGGACGAAGATCGCGGTTCTCTTTCAGGGAGTTGACGATGAAGGCGAGACTAAAGTCGAACGGGCGGACATTCCCAAAGATCTGAAGGGAATTGCCAAGACTGAATTCGAGCAGAAAAATGATGGGAAGACCTCTCGGTATTTTGTCATTGACGTCGCTACCGCAACCATTGAGAAAGAAACGACCGTCTTTTTCAATGAGAGTAACGGATCTCTCGTTTTTGTGGGTGACGATGTCTTCTTCGTCACCTACCGCAACATGAACGTGAAAATGACTCCTGAAGGTGAAATCACCCTCTTTGAACTGGCCAACAGCTTTAACTACGGCATCGGCTTCACTCGCGACCACGGCATCATTCTCACCGGTGGACTTGCCAACTACAGCATCACTCCAGTGGATACGCTCACTTCGGTCACGGGCAAAATCGATAAACTCCCCGGCTGGCCTGAGTATTTCAAAGGCTTTACAGGCACGAAAGACGGCAGCGCTCTCTACGGGGCAACGTCCGCCTATCGTGTCATGAAATTCTCTCCGGACGGAGCAGTCAGTGCCACGATGCAGGGGCATTGATTCTGAGTCTCAAGTAAAGTGAAACCGGGGAAATCCGGCCCGGGGAGGGATCGACCTTCCTCAGGGCCGCTTTTCCGTTTCACCAACGGTTTGTTGGCGATGCCGGCCTATCCGAACAATCATGGATCTATTTCTTTCAAAGAAACCGGATGAAGAGCTTCTATCCCGGATCGTCTCAGATGTGAGACCGGTCGTTTTTATCAGCGACTGGATTTCCTCGCCTTTGTCGGAAGAGCATCATGTGATTGTCCTTTCGCAAAACAAATCCGAGTTTCCCTGGGGGCTGTCTTTCGGGAAAGAAGCGGATGACCAGGAGGCCTGGCTCCTCTCTGCAGCATGGAACCTTTCTATTCTGGCAGGCTGCCGGACTCTATACACCGGCTCCCCGCTTGAGCGGGCGAAGCCCTGGCATTGTATAGTCTTCGATCAGGGGCGGGCGTTCCTTGCTGATGATTCGGAAACCCGCTTGATGGGCGATGGTGAGCAGGAGGTCAATATTCTCCGCCGCCTCGATCAAAGCTATTTTCCGGAATCATTCTGGTAAAACCCCACTATCGAAATCGACTGTCTTTCTAAGGGCGCAATTCATACCGTTCGAGGCCGAACCCAACGTTGTTCCAGGGAAACTCGATGCGGTAAATTGGTTCGATTTCTTTCCCGCCTGAAGGGGGGACGGGAGCAATCAGTTCGAGGGCGGGTGGCTCAAGCGCGGAGAAGGAAAGCGTGTTCCAGATTCCTTTTTCCAATGGGAATCCCTGAGCTTCCGTCGCGGCTTCTTTGACCTCCTCTTCATCGTAGAAGTCGTTCAGGAGAATTTCGGGGAAGTAATCAACCCTTTCGACCGGGATCATTTCCTCTGCACCTGTTTTCCATTCCCACAGGCGGATCTCCTGTTCCTGTTCCCTTCGGACCAGCAAGATTACAAGACCACTGCCGTCGGGGCGGGGGTATCGGGCGAGCGTGAACCCACCGAACGGCACTTTCACGTCGAGATGATGAATGCTCTCACTTTCAATCCGGTTCAAGCGGTGACGTTCGGGGCCTCCTCCCGGGATCAGGGTTTTTCCGGTCGCGACGAGCTCCTCCCTCGCGACGGCTGTCAGAGGGTCGGTGAGATCATCCAGCGCACGGTCGGGCAGGGCGACGAGGATTTGCCGCATCGGTTCCGTTGAGGGAGTGAGATCGTCGACTCGCAGAAAGGCTGATTCGATCGGGTTCCCGGGTTCGTCCCGTTGCTCCCCGGATACGGGGTTCACGCTTATCCGGCCGTTCCCGGTAAGTTGGAAACGGACCTCTGCAGGGGGAGGGTTTCCACTCGACGAGAAGACTCTGTGCAAGCCATCCACGGAGATCCACCCTTTGGGGCCTGAGGGCGAGGCGACACCCCATAGCGCTTCATGGTCAGGCCCGGGCGGTGCGGTTTCCCGGAGGTCGAGGAAATAGGCGACATTCCCACTGTTGGAAAGGGGGCGCCAGATCAGGCGTTTTCCCGAACCGTCGGTGTATTGTCCGGGGCCGGAGGCCGGGGGCGAAGTGACTTCCCGGTTCAGCGCATTCAAATAGGCCCTCCGCTCGAGCGTTCGCCCGGCTTGCATCCAGGTATGGGAGATCGTTCCGGGACCCACGTGGTCAGCATTGTCGCCGTCGGCGATCCACGAATCCCGGAAGGTGAGCCATTCACGTTGCGAGCTTCGGATGAGCTCAAGGTCTGCAGCCGGAGTCACCGCGATGAGATCGGTGTATTCCCGGTTGAGTTGCCTGTCGTGTTCCCCGAAGGCATGGAGGGCGCGCTCGAGGCGTGTCTTGTCCGACGCTTCCCGATAAAGGCCTTTCTGTTTCCCATAGAACTCGAGTGTTCGACCATCTCGAAGGTCGACCGACTCCGGGGCTATCCACCTCAGCTCGTGGTTTCTCTGCTTGAGCGAACATGCCCAGAAAATCGGAGCACCATCGAGCGTTGATCGACCTCGATACTCGTGCACTCCGGCCTTGAGGCTTACCGGCGGCGTCAGCCCACTGGCAAAAATGCGTTCCGGGAGGCCGTCTGAGTTGAAGAGATACACTTCGATATTTGCCTCATTGCGATCGTCTTCGATACTTTTCTGAACACGTATTTCGGCCGGGCACGGGCTGTCGATCGTGTAGACAGTGGTTCTTTCCCCGTCTCTTATCTCTGCTGCCGGGGCGATGAGTCCGATCCCTATGACACCGGTAATGCAGCAGGGGAGAGAAAGTGAGGTTCTCATGGGTGGCTATTTGAGTGTTATCTCCACTCCCGAGACATCACCATGCTGAGCAGATAGCAGGAGCGTGAAGTCATTCCCCATTGGGAGAAGGTTGGCGGTGAAGGGATGGACGGTGCCGGGAGGAATATCCGTAATGATCCAGCCTTTTAGATTGAGATCGTTCGCCCCCGTATCGGCGAATGTCGGATTGGCGACGAAGGGGGCGGCCAGATCGTAAAAATTGATCTCTACCGGGCTGTAGACTTCGAGGCGTCCGGCCTTTACGGAAACTGTCCCTTCGACTTTTACCTCCCGGCTGATGTAGAGAGGGTTTGAGGTGCTTGCCACCTTGAGTCGTGAGAGACCCCGCAGTTGTTCAATGTCGATGCTACCTGAAATTCGGACTGGTCCGAAGGATGAAAAGGAACTCTTGAGTGTTGATTTCATCCTGCGGACCGAGCCTCCGGGCTGACGGGGGAGTTTCTCCACGAAGTTTACTTTTTCGAGGTAGGCTGTTTTCAGGCGGCGTGCCTCTGCCTTTTGATCTGCAGGACCGGAAGGCTGACGTCCGGAGCCGGAAAGGTTTGCCACGGTCTCTGGAATGATGGTTTCGGCGTCGCCCTCAAACACGAGCGATTTCAGGCCGCTCCATTCCTCCAGCGGGCTGAGGTCCCGGATTGGATTGTCTTTGATTTCCAGTTTCTCCACAGACTTGCCCGGGCTGACTCGGGAGATATCGGTAAAACGGTTGCCATTCAGGTTCACGCGTTGCAGGGATGGCAACTCATTGAGGCCGGATAGTGATTCAAGATGGTTGCCCCGGAGAAAGAGAGATTTCAGTTTCGGCAAGCCTTGGAGCCCATGCACAGCAGTGAGCCTGTTGTCGCTCAAGTCGAGTCGGGTAAGCGCCGGTAGCGGTGGAATGGTTGCTTCGGTCCATGGGAGGCCGTTGACCGTCAGTTCTGTCAGTGCCGGAAGCCCCTCAATGTGGTTGAGGTGAGGAAGAGAGGTTTGCATGATACTGAGTGAGACCAGACCATGGCAGCTTTCGAGGCCGTGCAAAGAGCTGAGATTTCCACCGTAGAGTTGTAGAAATGTCAGGCCCAATGGGCAGCCGCTTAGATTGTCGCCGGTATACTCACTCAACTCGAGGGTGTGAATGCGAGTCAGGTTAAGCAGGCCGGTAAGCGTTCTTACTCCGGTCGCCCGGAGCTTCAGGATCTGACTGCTATCGATCTGGACACTGTTTTCCGAGCGTTTCGCTGCGGTGTCAACCACCTCGAAATCAGAAGCTTGAAAGCCATTTGCGGAGATCCATTCCTGGAGCGCTGACGAGTCCTCCGGGTCCAGCTTCTCTGATCCGATCCAGTCGGACAGATCCCGGGATTGGCGGCAACTGGTCAGGCTGAAAAGAAGACAGAGCACTAGCTTCGAGATGCCGGTTGAAACGCGGCGTATGAATGCTCGGTGCCTCATCAGGGAATCGTGAAAAAGAAGTCGGGTTCGGGTGATCAATTCCTGCCTGCCAATTGAACTGATTTGAAGTGCCCGTATCAAGGTTTTTCGAAAAAGGTCTCTATCAGACAGGGGGGCGGAGCGAAGATGGAGTGAGCAGGACTGTTGGAAATGAGCGCCAGGTTACCTTTTCGGGTGACAAAACTGGATTGGGGCCTGAAACCGCGCTCGAAAACACCGCAGAGCCAGACAGGTAATCCGTCCCGCAAATTCCTTGCCCTGAAAGGAAAATGAGGCGAATCTCCCGACTCCCACGCGGGAAATAAGGGGCTGTAGCTCAGTGGTTAGAGCAGGGGACTCATAATCCCTTGGTCGTCGGTTCAAGTCCGACCGGCCCTACCTTATTATCGACAAATTGAGGGTGTTTTGCTTTCTGAAAGCTTCCAGGATCCGCGGCTCACGGTCTTGAGCCCAGCTCGTTTTCAAGGCCGAATATCTTCATGAAGACAAGGTTTCACCCTTTCTCCCCCTGTGCCCTCTCAAAATCTCCGACCTCGCCGAAGAGGCAGGACTTTCATTTCTCCACTTCCGTCGTCTCTTTCAGAAAAAAAGCAGCGACCGCCCCGAAAGAATACCTCATGCGCGAGCGGATGCGCTACGCACGGAAGATACTCCAAACCGAAGGCTTACGAGTCGGAGAAGTCGCCGACCTCATGCAGTTTGAGACTGTGTTTCAGTTTTCCAATCAGTATAAGAATGTACATGGGCACAGTCCGATGAAGGATAGGCCGGCGGGGTGAGGGTGCGGCTGGCGCTACTGTGGAAGGCGGGAATGAGCTTAGGGCGGATAGGCGGAGAACAGCTCCCGGAGCGAGATGGCCACTCTGAGGCCGATTTCCACAGGGTCAGCTTTTGTAACTTTTGCCATCTTATGGTCGATTCATTCAATAGCTATTGTTCCTCAGGAGTCCGTGTCACGGTGCGCTGCTTCTCAAACTGATGAAGAGATTCATCAAAATGATCGGAAGGAAAGGCAGCCACGATAATCTCCAAATCAACGAAGCTTGCCCGATAGGTTTTCAGAAAACGGCTCACTGCCTCCGGCGAAAAACGTATCCCTCGCCCCATCAGCCAGGCTTCGATCTGGCCACGGTTGCGATCCATCACAAATATCTCCTGAGGCATCCGCCATGAACGAATGAAACGATGGGCGAGAGGAAAGGCATGACTCGCGATGAGGATAGATGAATCAGCTTTCACTTTTCGAACAGCGACTCTCAATTCTGCGATCGAACGAACTTCATCGATCACCTGAAAGCGGCCGCCACCGTGTCGCTCCTGCAGCCACTGGATCGCGGTCGACTTCCCGGCACCACTCACGCCGCAAAGGACAATGCAGCGAGGTCGATCAAATCTCACGCGACCGAGGCCGTGAAAATCATGAAACGGCGAGTTCGTTTTCACGGTCGAGAAAGTCTTGAATGACGAGACCATCGATGTTCCCTTTGATCTCCTGATCTACCAGTTCATCATGAATCAGCTGCACTTCCCAGTGCACACCCACACCATGGCTGCCTGTAACCATCATTGGAGGCAGGAGCGCTTCGTAGATAGTATCAAAGTAGACTTCACCGGGAAACCAGCGTTCAACCTCATCGCCCTTTTTGATCAAATCGATTTTCTCTTCATAAAGGAGGAGGCCAAGAAAAGGGGTGCGAAATGTGTGAGTGCGTCGGTTTGATCCCGATCCGGTCGTATAGGTGCCACACTCCTGATTGCACGCCACTACGCGAAGGGTGATGTTGTGCAGGTCGATGCGGGCTTTTCCCTTGAAGAGGCTTCCAGCCCTGAAGACAAGACCGGGAGTGATTCCGCCTCGAATCGGTTTTTCGACAAAGGTCATGTATTTGCGCAACTGCTTCCGAATCAGAAACCAGAAGAAAGCGCCGACGCCACCACTCGCGGCGAGAGCGGCCATCAAGGGGCTTTGCCCCTCGCCATCACTGTTTACTTTCGGTATAAATATCTCCTGACCATTTCCTGCCATCTGGTCGTGCACTCCGAGCGCTATAGCAATGCCACAGACAATCAACGCGACAATGGCGAGTAGAACCGTTACGATCTGTTGATGAAAGGAGAGCGCCTTTAGATTCTTCTTAAAACAAAAAACGTCCTTCGGCTCGATGAGCTGAGCGGTGTCGATCTTTGATTTCCTCCTCTTGAAAACGGGTTCACTCAGAACCACAGTTTCTTTGATGCGCCCGTTGCTGCCATTCCCCTTCAATCGTGCTTCGATGGAGATAGTAACGGCGTCGCCTTGAAAGGGCAGAGCCTTCAGGTCCTTGAATGAAACGGAGAACTTCTGACTGCGTTTTAGAATGAAACTCTCATCAAAGGCAGTGTCCGACACATCATTCCCTCCTGATCGCTTCACTTCAACCCGCGTCCGGATCCGCAGATCAAACTCTCTACCGAGTGCCTCGTTATCATGCGAAGTCACGACCCAGGTGATCGAATTCGGCTCCCACTGATCGTAGGGCAAGCACTGAATCTTAGTCTGACCCATCCGGGAAGGTGAGTTAAGTTAGAAGCGTTCGCAAGAACAAGATCGAGGCCGTTGTTTCTGTGAGGTAAAAAGGAGATCAGGCAATCCTACTTACGCTCCCACACTCTTACATAATCCACTTCCATCGAGGTGGGGAATCCTTCAGCCGTCGCCGCTCCGGGAGCGGGGTTGATGTCCTGCCCCTTCCATCCTATATGCGAGTTTCCCCAATGGACAGGTCATTAGTTGATTCCGTCTAATCGGCCCAATGTTTCCCACGCAAATCTAATTGGGCTTAGGGACAGACCCTGGAATTGCGAAAAATGCATTGTTTTGCTATTTGAGAACGATTTCATTCGTCAGACAAATGCAGCTCCTCCGCGTCAAATTTTGACAAAACCCCTTGACCATACCAACCGGTCGGTTTATTGGTATTTCAATATGGCTGGAATCACCGCAAAAGAAAAGCTCCTCAATGCAGCGGAAGCATTGATGCTAGCCGAGGGATACTCCCAAACTTCGGTAGATTCTGTATGTGACAATGCCGGGGTGACCAAAGGAAGTCTTTATCATCATTTCAAGACCAAAGAAGATCTCGGCGTTGCGGTGCTCGATCGTTGGATTTCGAGGAATGCAGAAATCTTGCAGAACGGCCCACACCAGAAAGTGGAGGATCCGACTCAAGCGGCTTTGGTCTATGTCCAACATGTGGTGGACTCTGCTCCTGATCTATGGCGCGGTGGATGTTTTGTCGGCAGTCTTTCCATGGACATGGCTGGGACAAGCGATCGAATGCAGGAGAGTGTGGAGACCATTTTTCGGGGATTTGTCGAAGGGCATGCCGATCTCTTTCAGCCGGTCGTAGAGAAGAGTAAGCTGGAGAATGTCCCTTCAGCGGAGGAACTTGCGGAATGGTTTCTCTCTACGATTGAGGGGTCAATCGTGCTGGCGAAAGCGTATCGGCAGATGACCCCGATCACCCGGTCTGTGAACAGTTTTCGACGTTATCTAGAAATCCTGATCGGGGAGCCCATTGGTGAACGAGTGCAGTAGTTCTGCTCGATCTTTGCGATGAGAGATTAAAGATTCATACACAAACAGAGGAATTCCTTTTTTTACACAAAAATCATACCAACCGGTCGGTATGTTAGCCGGAACCAAACAAACCAAAACTAAAAAAATGAAAGCAATAATGACATCATCAAACGAAACCGAGAGCGCAATCGATTGGCTCGAGGGCTACCGTAATCAGATCAAAGAAGAGTCTCTCATGAGCCTCGTTCATTCCATTCTCGGTGACATGGGGGCTGCCGCCAGCGGTGCCCTCGTGCTCCTCGGGGACCGACTTGGGATCTATCGCTCATTGGCAAAGTCGGGTCGACTGACTTCAAAAGGACTGGCAAAAGAAACCGGTCTTGATGAGCGCTATTTGCGCGAATGGCTCTCGAATCAGGCGGCATCCGGATATGTTGAATACGATCCCGGCACGGAAGAGTTTTTCATGAAGCCGGAACAGGTCGCCGTCTTTGCTGATCCAGACAGCCCTGTGGCCATGACGGGTGGATACTATGCGCTCGCGTCCACCTATCATGACGAGCCCAAGGTTGCTAAAGCGTTTCAATCCGGCAACGGAATTCCGTGGGGAGATCATCACGATTGTCTGTTTTGTGGAACGGAAAAGTTCTTTCGTCCAGGTTACGCAGCCAACCTCGTGGGGTCCTGGATTCCTGCTTTGGATGGAGTGGAAGAAAAGCTCGCGAACGGCAACGCCCACGTAGCCGACGTTGGATGCGGATACGGCGCATCGACGCTGATCCTGGCAAAAGCATTTCCCAAGACGCAATTTGTCGGGTTCGACTTGCATGAGGGATCGCTGGAGCACGCCCGGCGCCATGCCGCAGATCAAGGGTTGAACAATGTGAGGTTTGAGTTGGCGACAGCGAAGGGTTTTCCCGGTAACGGGAAGTATGATCTCGTCACCATCTTTGACGCTTTGCATGACATGGGTGACCCTGTTGGCGCTTGCCAACATATATTCGAAACGCTCAAACCAGATGGAAGCCTGATGTTGGTGGAGCCGATGGCCGGAGACAAGCTCGAGGACAATCTCAATCCCGTAGGAAGACTCTACTACGCGTTTTCGACCATGGTTTGCACACCGGGCTCACGCAGTCAGGAAGTCGGAGCGGCTCTGGGTGCTCAGGCGGGTGAAGCAAGATTGCGAGGAGTCGCCCGGGAGGCCGGTTTTCCTAGCCTCCAACGCGTGGCTGAAACGCCCTTCAACCTGATCCTGGAAGCCAAACGGTAATCGGAAAGACAATCGTATTTCACAATGGTATCGTCCGTTGCGCCCATTTAGCTGAGTCGACAGAGGGTACCATCGAGGCCTTTGAGAGCTCCCGGCGCCCGTGGGCGTCGGGAGCGCCTCACGTCGAAATCTCGACGTGCTGGCCCCGCGACCGGACTATTGGAAAGCACTACAGTTGCCCTGCATTATCGGAGTCCCAATGCAGCGCCAGCCTGTAGCCGAGTCCCTAGGGCTCGGTCGGGTGACTGCTAGGAATTCGCTTTTTCAACCCCAACGTTCGGTCATCGCGGATCGCCCCGGGTAGGAGGGGGGGCAGTTCTGCGTTTTGACACCTTCCTCTTCTGAGAACAATTCCGGAGAGAAACAGAAACTGCAAAACACGACCAGGACGAGCGCGCAGAATCCCTGTAACTGAAAATAACTTCGAAATAACATGAGCCACGGCAACATGATTAAAGAATTCATGGAAAGCAGGAAATGTGACCGGATTGAGGGACTGTTCGCCCCGCCTTTAATTGCCTATGGTCAGCCCGAAATCTCCTTTCTCATGAAGCTGCCATCCATCCAACGATTGATTTTCTCTCCAGCCCTGATCGCCTCAGCGGGAACCTGTGCCTTGTTCACCCACGCCGAGGATCTCACGATTCATCATCCGAATATCGAAGCTGTCACTCTGTTCGCGGAAAGTCCTGACATTGTCACCCCCACCGGGATCGCCGTCGCGCCGGATGGACGGATCTTTGTTCAGGAAAACCACACGCACCATCGCCCGGAAGAATACGAAGGACCGGAAACCGATCGAATCTACACCTTTGAAGACACCGACGGGGACGGCGTCCATGACAAACGCTCCATTTTCTACGAAGGCTTCGAGACCAGCACCGACCTTCTCTTCGCAACCGATGGAAGCCTCTACGCGACAACCCGATGGGATGTCTTTCGCTTCCCCGATGCCGCGAACCTCGAGGTCGCAGCCGGAGACCCCGAGATCATCGTTCATTGTGATACCGAATGCGATTATCCGCATGATGGCGTCGGCGGACTGGCGATCAACCCTCATGACCCGACCTGGCTCTATTTCGGATTCGGAGAGAACCTGGGCTTTGACTACACCTTCATCGGCACAGACGACACCCGCCTCTCGGGAGGCGGGGAAGGGGGCTCTACCTATCGGTGCCGTCTTGATGGATCGGAATTGGAGAAGCTTTCCACCGGACACTGGAATCCTTTCGGAATGAGCTTCGACCTCGCCGGTAATCTCTTCGCGACTGACAATGACCCTGGAGGCAGTCCTCCCAACCGCCTCCTCCACATCGTTAAAGGCGCCGACTTCGGATTCGAATTTCGCTACGGTCGTTCCGGACGACACCCCCTCCAAACCTGGACCGGAGAATTTCCGGGAACACTCGGCATGGTCGCCCCAATCGGTGAAGGCGCCTGTGGCGTGATCCCTTTCGGATCCGGAGAGTTACTCGTCGCCTCCTGGGCCGACAACCGGGTCTACCGTCACGCGCTCGAGCCCGATGGACGCAGTTTCAGCGCCTCAAGAAATCTTTTTCTCGGAGGCTCCAATCAGTTCCGTCCCGTACACTTTTCCTACAATGCTGACGGCACCGAGCTCTACATCACCGACTGGGTGCTCAGAAACTACCCCGTCCATGGCGAAGGACGAGTGTGGAAAGTGAAATTCAAAACGCCGGTCGACTTTTCCCTGACAGAACCAAACAATTTCTCAGCAATGAGTCTCGACGAGGCGGCTTCGTCCCTCGGGGATGCCGATCCTTACGTCCGGACTGAGGCGATTCGAATGGTGGCACAAAACCCTGATCATGACTGGAGATCCATGGAGAGTCCAATCGCGCGCTCCCACTACGCCGTCGCCATGAAGCGATCCGGAAAAGCATCCGCTCGCGCTCAAATCCCGGACTTGCTTCGCGATTTCGATGAAGCGGTCTGCTTCGTCGCGGTCAAGTGGATCGCTGATGAGAATCTCACTGAATACAAGGCACAATTGCATGAGCAGATCGATCGCGACGGCCTATCACAACCGCTCCTTTTTGCGATTCTCGCCGCCGAACAAACCCTCGAAGGCGAGAAGCCATCGGACAGTCCAAATCCAGATCAGCTCAGATCGCTCTTCAACGACAGATCTCGCGACCCCGCCCTTCGCGCCCTCGCGCTCAGTCTCATGCCGGCAGATGATCTTCCAATCGAACGGCTCACTCAGATGGCGCTGAAGAACCCGCCCGTGATCCGGCTCGAAGCAGTACGTAATCTACAGTCAGCCACTTCACCGGATCGGATTCCAACTCTTGTCGCCCTCGCATCGGATCGCGAACAACCTTCGCAACTACGCGCCGAGTCCGTCCTTGGACTTGCCTCGGCGGCTGATACCCATGCCGGCCTTCTCACTCAGCTCTCCACCGACGCCGATCCAGCCGTTGCGGCTGAAGCCCGGCGGGCTCTTGCAGGAGCCGGACTCAGCTCCAGAGAACTCAAACCCAAGCCGGCCAACTTTGACGCTGTCGAATGGTCAGCCCTTCTCGATACTCTCCCCGGCGAGCCCGACCTCGAAGCCGGACGTCGCATCTATTTTCACCCCCGTCTCGCAACCTGTGCGACCTGCCACGAAATGGATGGACGCGGACGCATGGTCGGCCCTGACCTCTCCACCATTCATCAGCAGTCCGGGATCGACGAGAAATGGCTCCTGACCCATATCCTGAACCCGGCTGAAAGCATCGCGCCACAATATCTTCCCTGGCAGGTCCTCAAAACCGACGGCACTTCGACCATGGGATTCGTCCTTCGCAAAGGTGGAACTAGAGAAACCTATCTTGGCATCGACGGGAAGGAATTTTCCGTCTTGAAACCCGACATCGTCAGCAGCACCGAACTGGACATTTCCTTGATGCCCCCCGGTTTGCTCATGCCACTGCAACCCGAAGAGATCAGGGACCTGCTGGCGTATTTGCTGAACGAGTAGTTCGCGAACGGATTTGGCACCGCTCGTATCAGGGTCGACTGCGAGAATATTCGGCGGAGACTGCGGAACAGCGCTGTTGCGGAGGAAAAATCAGTTAGAAAACTACGCGTTCCCCTCGCAATGACTAGCTGGAGGAAGGAAGGCTCGGTGGCGTTGGCCGCTTCCGCACCGCCGCTGAACCGTAAGTCAATCGCCGCCAAAGCCACTCCAACGGACCAAAGCGGAAACGCTTGAGCCACCAACTGACTGCCAGGAATTCGCTTTTTCACCCCCAACGTTCGGTCACCGCGGATCGCCCCGGGTAGGAGGGGGTGCAGTTGCCGTATGTTGAGGATATCTCTGATTCACCGGCTTGTGTCGTCGTTGACGGAACCAAACAAATCGGGTCGGACCACGAAGATCGAGCCGAGATCAGTATCGTCTGCCCTTGATATTAAGAAGGTAGATCCGCGCTCCTTAATATCGCTCAAAGGACAGGGTTTCTATCAATTCCGCCATACCCGCGCCCGCGGTTTCTGCCACGAAGGCCTGACTCCGGAATAGATAACCTGTCCCTCGCGGAATATGACTCCGGAATAGATAACCTGTCCCTCGCGGAATATGACTCCGGAGTAGATAACCTGTCCCTCGCGGAATATGACTCCGGAGTAGATAACCTGTTCCTCGGAATTCTCGGAATTCGGAATTTAAGTTAGCGAAATGGCTTCTCTCGCCGTTAGCGAGTTGCTGTCGGAAGGCGCGAGTGGAGCTCGCCACCTTCTGCCCGCGACTCTTTGTGAGCGGGAATCGGTTTTGCCTCGGCTGGTGGCGCAGGGTGGTTAGAAGCTGACCGAGGTCGGTTTCAGATATTGGCTGGTTTTGTTTCCGAAGTGGACCGTAGCGCTCAGGCCGACCGTGTGATTGACTGATTCGCTGTCAAAAATGGCCCGGTAGTGGAATCCCGCGCTCCAGTCGATGCTGTCAAAAATAGTGAGAGAGCTCCCCAGTTCGAACACATCTCCTCCGTCGCGGCTGGTATTGTAGGAGAACCCCGGTCCCGATCCGCTGTCGAGTACTGCTTCAAAAGAAGGTCCCGTCAGATACTCGCGGCGCCATGTGGCATGCAGTTCAGGAATAACATTCAGGCCAAAAGCGGTCTCAAAATTTCGTGATAGTCTCAGCCCGACGTAGCTGCGGAGACTTTCGGTCGATAGGTCTCGATAGGCGAGATCGAGGGCACCGGCACCGTTTTCGTGGTGGTCGGAGAACTGCGCTCGAGCATACTGAAGAGATACTTCCGGGCCGAATTTCCAGGGGCCGATCGAGAAATCGTAGCCTCCTCCAAGAAGGCCGGAAGCGCTGTGTCCGTCGCCGTTGCCGTAGGTGTCTCGATTGAGACCCGGGATATGAATCGGGCGCTTGTAGTCTTGCTCCAGTTCTCCGATGCCGAACGCACTGTATGCGTGAAATGCGTTGTCCTGATAGCGGGTGTAGGCACCGAACTGCGTGCTCTGGAGATCGAGATCTCCTCCCCTGTAGAATTCACCGCTTCCTTCGCTGTAGTCGATCAGTATACCAGCAGACAGGTTGGGGAAAATTGCATAGTCGATTCCGCTGAGGGAGGTGCCGCTTTCGTAGTCAGATGCAGCTGGCGTAGCGTAGTCACCAAACGCCCCGCTCCCCATCGTCCAGGTGCTCCAGCGTGGAAGGGTTTCCCGGTCGATGTAACTGCCGCTGGTGGCGCGGGATCTGAAATAACGAGATAGCTGGCGGAGATCCTCATGAGTTCCGTTAACTTCCAGTTCCAGAACCGAGGCTTGAAGGTGGGGGAGGATCTGATCGAAGGCAGAAGGGAGCCATTCGGAATCGAGATTGTCGAGCGCTAAGGTGATCTCTCCAATATCGCCCGTCTCAATGCCAATCCACTGGTCCAGCGCAGTGGCCAGGGCCGTTTGATTCGCATTGGTGGCGAACGGGGTATAACTCGAATTCAGGATGAGGAGTTCGCCAAAATTGGCATCGTCGTGATAGACGAAACGGCCGCGAAATCCGGAGCCGGCGTTCAGCTCGATCGAGTCGAAGGTTCCTGAGAGGCTATCGGCAGAGATAAACGCGAGCCGGTCTCCGTGCTCGTAGCGGTAATTCTCGACGGGAGCGACCTCAAGCGTGCCGTTGATTCGTGCTCGACCGCCGACCACCAGTTGATCGAGTTTTCCGGGACGGGCGGTTTCCAGCTCGAACCGTCCACTGTTTCCCATCGTAAAATCACCGGTGACAGTAAGGGTGCCGATGCTTCTGCCAGGGGCAATGGTGCCGTCCAGGATGGTGTCACCCACAATGGTTCCATTGCCCTGAAAGATCGAGCCGGCAGAGAAGAACGTCCGGGGACTGATGAGCGTGCCGTCAATGATGCCTCTGGCGCCTCGGCTGAATTGAACGCCGCCGTCAGCACTGACCGTGGCGCTGCGGGTCAGTTCGAAGCGGGTGTTGGGACTCGCCACAATGGAACCTCCTGCGTGCCCATTTCCGGCTGCGGCTAGCGCGCCGTTCTGAATCAGTAAATCGTTCGTGACCACAAAGTCTGAGTCGAGTTCCAGTCGTCCCGCTCCGTTTTTCTGTAGTTCATCCGGAGCAAAGATTCGTCCGCCGTGAATCCTAGCGGTGCCGGTGGGGACATCGAGTTCTCCGCTGGTCACCTCGAGAGTGTTAAAAATTTTTAGTCGGCTATCGGGATCGAAGGTGAGGGAACGAATGACGTTGGATTCGGTAGGCGTTCCAGTGGTCACTTCTCCCTGAACAAGGAAGTCCGCGAAGGTGGGGATCAGGACCGGTGCACTGTTTTGGAGAATGCTTCCCGAAGCCTGTGCGGTCAGATCTAACCAGAGAGCTCCTCCATCCAGCTCATAGCGAGACTGAACACTGACGTTAGCGATGTTCGGATCAAAGCCACCGGAGAAATCGGATTCTGAAAAGTTGGTGGTGCCACCGAACCCGACGAGCTGATATCGTTGCAGAAGCGGGGTTACCCCGTCGTGCTTCAATTCGAAACCGCCGGCGGCGTTGCCACCTTTAATAAAGTCGCCGAGAGCCTTAATGGTGGGCGCTCCGTTGCCGAGTTCCATGTCGACTTTACCGCCACTCCAGCTGAACTTTTCCACGCCTACCGATTGCAGGGGCTGAAAGGTTCCTTCGATCAGATCGAGCGGCCCGCTGCCGAGCGCTGCCGCGTGATCTGCGATCAATCTGCCGCCATTGAGTTGCGTTCCTCCGGTGAAAGTCCGTGCCGTGTCGAATGTCGTGACCCCCGCGTCATGAATCACGCGGGTAGAGCCCGAGATCCCGATGGCGGATCCGCTGGATGTTCCGTCCGTGGTGAAGTGATAGGGCGCGCTGAGCCCGGCCAGATGATTGAAACGGAGAATGGCGGTGCCATCCCTGCCGATGACCTCGGTCGCCTCGAGGAAGCCTGCTGTCTGTGCCGGATCGCCAGCGGAGCCTCCAATATTGAGGGTTCCCTCGCCACTGGATCCGAAGCCTAGCAGCACTGCATTCGTCCCACCGATGGATGAGAATACCCCTCCGTCGAATAGTGTAAGTGTCCCTTGCCCGTCCCTCCCAAAATCAGAAGTATAGGTGTCGGTATCCCAGCGGCTTCCGGCGCCGCCGATCTCCAGCGTGCCGCTCGAGCCGGTGTCTTGTCCGATCACGAGAAAGCTGCTGTCCACCTTTCCACCTGATGTGACCTCCATGGTCGCGGTGCCTTCTCGGGCAAGAGAGAAGTCCTTCTCCGAGGTTAGGAGAGAGCCCGCTCCCGCGACTAGAATGTCTGAAACACTGGTCGAGTTCGATCCTGCGATAACATAGTCGGCATCGACTTTCCCCCCGTTCTCGACGGTCAAGCTACTGGTCCCGCCGCCGCCTGAAATCAGCCCCTTGGAAGTCTCCAAAAGGGAGTCGGTACCGTTAACCGTCACGGTTCCTGTGCCGTCGCTATACTCCCCGATCCGAAATTCTTCGCCGGAGAATTCGCCTCCGTTAATAACGTCGAGCGTGCCTTCCCCTCGATTTCCGATGATCGAAAGATCCGCTAGATTTACTCGCGACCCGACTCCGTCGACTTGAAGCGTTCCCTGGGACCCGTTGAACTGTCCGATCAAAGTCGTATTTGATTCCAGGAGACCTCCATTTTTCACTTCGATCAGGCCAGTATCGGAGGCTGCGATAGTTAGGTTGCCAAGGAGCTTCCATGACGAATTACTGTCCTGAATTAGCACATTACCTTCCGCTTGTCCGCCTTGGTTTCCGACTAGTCCCGCGGAACTTTCTACCGTTCCACCGTCCAGGATTTCCATAGTGCCTTTTCCCAGGACACCGACGTGCACCGTTCCATCGATAACTGCTGACGAGTTAGCACCGGTCACAGTGATCAAGCTATCACTCGTTCTCTGATTTCCGATGGAGGCTTCTTCGGATTCAAGCAGGCCTCCATCCTCGATAGTTAGGATGGAATCTCCAAACACACCGACGGAAAAGTCTTCCAGTCCTGTCCAGGAGCTTCCAGCCCCGGTGACTGTGACAGATGAGCCGGAGGCCCAGTCGAAGTAGCCAATGTTTGCAATTTCGCTGATAAGGTTCCCCCCGTTTTCGACTCGGACGGTTCCTAGCCCTCTATAGCCAACGGTCAGATGCTCACTGGATGCTCCCGAGCCCATCCCTGAAATGGATAGCTTGCCCGTGCTGTCGATATTTTCACCAATCGAGAGGGCGCCGGTCGAGGTGAATTGGCCCTGGTCGGTGATAGAAAGCGTGTGTCCTGTGCCTTGGATTCCTATAAACGCGTTGTCCGCGTTGAGTGCTGTGTTGGCACCGTCAACGGTGACTGATCCGAGACCGCCGAGAGTATTCCCGATCGTCAGACGTCCGGCATCGATGGTCGCTTCATCAAAGAGACGGAGACTTCCGCTTCCTGCATTGCCAACCGTCAGCGTGTTGGTCACATCCCACAACGATCCCGTGCCTGTCACGGTGACTGTTCCAGTGCCTCCGGCAGCCTCACCGATGACGCCGCTACCGCTTTCGACGGTGCCACCGGCTTCTACGTTCAGGGTGCCGGTTCCTGCGTTGCCAACTGCGAGCACGTCGGTCACATCCCACAGGGACCCAGTGCCTGTCACCATTGCGCTTCCATTTCCTCCGGCGGCCGCCCCGATGATACCACTGTCACTGAAGACTTGCCCGCCTGTCGCCACGTTCAGCGAGCCGGTCCCTGCTGCGCCTACCTGTAGTGTCTGATCGATGCGGGTCGTAGCAGAGGTTTCTACTGTGAGCGTTCCGTTTGCTCCAGCACTTGCTCCGACATCGACACTTCCCCCAATAAAGATCGCGTCGTCTTGAATCGTCAGACTGCCGCTTCCTTCTCTTCCGATAGCGAGGTGGTTTTCAATATTGAATAAGGAATCTGCTCCTTCGACCGATACGATACCCGTTGAACTTCCAGCATAGCCGATCGTTCCACTGTCTGCTGAGATGGATCCCCCCAGAAGGGAAATTTCACCCTTCCCAAAACCTCCCACATTGATATCGCCGGTAGTTTCCCACTCCGAGGTGGCTCCGCTCATTTCCACATATCCACTGGCAGCACTGGCATAGCCGATCCAGGCCCATCCGTTGCTGACGCTTGCGCCATCGCTGATGATGAGAGTGTCGGGGGCACCGGAATGGTTTCCGTCCCATCCTACGGATAGTCGCTGGCTCGCGGAGAGGGTGCTGCCCGAACCGCTGACTGTCGCTTCACCGTGACCGCTGGAAAGCGCACCAATCGTGACCTCTTTTGCGGAGACGTCTGCTCCGGATTCGACGTTCAGCATGCCGGTGCCGTTTCCGCCCACATTGAGGTCATTGTTCACGGTCCACGAGGCGTTGCTCATCAAGGTAGCGGTGCCCTGTGATCCATCGTTGAGCCCGATCCAAACCCATCCGCTCTCGACGGATGAGCTATTTCCAGCGACCAGAGCCCCGGTTCCGTTCACCCCGATCCAGGTTGCTCCAGCGATGTCCAGGGTTGAGCCGGGAGGTGTGAAATCGCTGACGCTGACTGTACCTACGCCTCCGGAATTGACACCAATATGGAGTTCGTGGGATTGCACTGACGTTCCGTCCGATGCCGCCAGGGTTCCCGTCCCGTCTATTCCTACACGAATTTTGGATGCCGCCGAAATCGTCGAGTTGATCACCAGCAGAAGACTTGAACTGGAGGAGGTGGTGCTTAGATCGATGTTGTTTCCACTGATTAGCGAGGACCCCGATTGCAAAACTCCCTGTCCGTATCCCATCACACCGAGCGAGATGTTCGATGTTGCTTGTAAGGTAGACCCATTAGAAAACCCGAGCTGCCCGCTGCTTATCTCAATCGTATCCGCTTGAACGAAACCACCATTTTGTCCGGTTATTGCACCTCTAACAGTTGGAGAAGTCCCCACAGTGATCGTTCCCGGGACAATCCAGTTCGGAGCGGTAAGAGGAAAAACCGGTCCGCCGGCAGGGGAGACAGTGCCCGTAACACTTACCTCCTGAGCGACCGAAGCGGAGGTGCAAAGTAAACCCAACAGTAAGAGAACGGTCAGACTGCTTCTGTTACGACGGTGTACCAATCTTAAGCGAAAAGCGGTCCTGAGTTGCTGCGATACAGGGGAAATAAAAACCATAAAAACTGCGGGCTATAGTCTACCTATAGTTCGCGGCTTTCACTGTCACCCCTCTGATCCGAGGGGAATCTTCAGCTCGTTAGCTGAGTTGGAAATTCAAGGGGGCTGAAACGGAAAATTCAGTCACTTCCCGCCCACCTCGCGAAGAAGCCCGGACGTCCTTGGACACCCATTTTTCTGAAGAGAGAGGTGACATATTTATGAGTCGTTTTCGGAGCTTGCCCCAACGTCTCGGCGATTTCAGGTTCACCTCGACTGGTTAGGAGAAGGCGGAAAATTCGGCGCTCCATCGCGTCGAAAACGCCGGTGCTTCCGATGATCCCGTGTGCCTTCATGACTTTCCGGTGTAACCAGCCCATCGGTCGCAAGAGGTTTTCAATGTCCGAAACATTCTTCTCCGTGAAGTAATCATCTCGGCCCTTGCGGTCGATTAATAAAAATGATTCGGCACCCATTTCCACGGGGTGCCCCACGTAAATTCTGTCTCGAATATCGGCCTTTCGATAAAGGAGGTCGAAGTGTTCCGTTTGTTCGTAAGCCTCAAAATCGATGAAGCCGTCTCGCAACCGGTGGATCCGGAAGCTTCCCACGGATTTGACGAGTGCTTGTGACGTAAGGCTCGGGATTTGAGCCGCGGAAGCGATCACATCCTCCGCGATGGCGATGCGTTCAGGATCGCTGTTAATTTGTCTTCTTGCGAGAGCATCCCACCCTTCCATCGCATGACCCGACTGACATATCTTCGGCTCGTTGGATCCCGGGAGCAGCAAGCCTGGGCCCTGAAATCCTAACCAGCTGATGTCATCCGCATCAGCCATTTCCTGCAATGACCACATGAGAACATCGAGAGCCTCGTCGATGCCTGAGTCAGGAACAGAGCTTAGATAGTCCCAGATTTCCTCGCAAGTAGCGGCGCCGGTTCGGCCATTTTGGTCAAGACTAGATGGAGATGATTGAGAACAGAGGGCGGGGGGCAGCAGCATGGACTAAAGTGAAACCTCCAGCTCGCTTTCTGCAAGAAGTGCTTCGAAGTAAAACTCAGTGCTGCCTTCTTTCACTTTCTACTGCCAGGAACTCGCTTTTTCAACCCCAACGTTCGGTCACCGCGGAGGAGGAGGTGCAGGGGGAGGAAGGGGTGAAAGAGCCTTATTCCACGAGATTTGACCGCTATTCTCCCCGGTCGTCAAGCCTGCGCCGGGAAGACGAACGGATCTGTAGCGCGTCTGCCCACGATTCGGCGTGGCGTGGACACACCTCTGTGGCCCCGGCTCGATTCCGTGTCTGAAATCGGCGGGTGATATGATGCGTGCCGGTTTAGCCCTGGTTCAGTCCGCCCGATAGACCGGCCACTCGTCGGCGGGAAACGGGTCTTCGGCATTGAGAACGAGGGCCTGCCCCTCGTCGAGCGGGAGTTCGCGGAATAGATAACCTGTCCCTCGGAATTACGGAATAGATAACCTGTCCCTCGGAATTCTGGTCGTCGGTTCAAGTCCGACCGGCCCTACTTATTATCAGCTAACTGGAAATCGCGAAGGAAAGTAAGGAAGGAGCTCTTGCGCGACTTTGTGCCGCGCTTTCGCCCGAAGAAAGACGATGTTTTGCTGCCAGGTTGGTCGATGATATCCCGGCCAATTGTGCAATTTTTCGGCTGGGGCTCGGGAGGATACGTTTGGAGTTCGGTTCCACTACGGGAAGGGCTCTTCAGCGGGCGGGGCGACTTCGGGTAAAACTTGGAGACCGGCGCTGGCGGCGCGAGTTCTGTCAGGCTGCGGTGTTTGTGTTCAATGATTGGCTCGATGACCGATTCGTCGCGGGAACCGGAGGTAGACTCAGTTGAATTGCTTTCCGTCGGACATTCCTTCGCTTCGGCCCAACTTTCATGAAGGCGTTGCATCGCGAGGCGCTGAAGTTCCCGGGGAGAGAGTGTCTCCCGGAGTTCATTGAGCCGGGAGGTAACGGTCGAATCGAGAGGGAAGCGAGTCGGCAAGACGAAAATCGTGTACTCGATTTGTTGTATAGCGGTGTGGTCTGACGTCTCGCTTGTCGAAAGATGTGTGAACAAGTTGGCACTGTATTCTACCTTCGGAATCGCTTTGAGGCGTTAGTCTCTGTTCCGGTTCAGTGAACCAACTACATGCCATGAGCAAAAAGACTACGGAAACAGAAACAGCGTCTGCGGGCGCTACGGAAGAACTGGAACAACACAACAAGCCAAATGTTCGCATCCTTTATGAACAGACTGAAGCAAGCTTCGTAAATCAGGTCATCGTAAATTCCGGACGGGATCAGGTGATTCTCGATTTCTCAACGGGGATTATTTCCGATCATGCCACCGGAAGTCACATTCTTCCGATTCAGCATCGTCTTGCGATGACTCCTGCCAATGCGGCAAGTTTGGTTCAGACACTCGGCGGTGTGCTTCAGCAGATCCGTGAGCGGAGCAGTGAAAGCGCGGAGGCGGTTGAGCCGGAGCTGGCTGAATCTGCCAGCTAAATTCAGTTGCAGGGAAACTCGTGGATGCAGGGATTTCAACTGAGACGGGCACTTCCACGGTCGCACCGGTTCAATCAGCCGCAGAGAAAGCGGCTTCTGAGATTCGTGCTGTCCAGGGGATCCAGGACAATGCGCAGTTTCAGAATGCGGTAACGGCTCTTGCGGTTTCGCTGACGGGAGCGAGGGCCGGACTTCTCTACCTGGCAATGCCCGGGGGAGGACCGGCTCAGTGCCTCGTCAATCGCCTGTCGCAAGGTGTCGATGCCCGGCTTCTCTACTCTCCGGAAGTGAGAGCAAAGGTGGGCGCTGCGGTGAATTCCGGCAGGCTTTCGATGAGCCCGCTGAATGAGTCCGGCTGCGCGGGTCACTACTTTCTATGTGTGCCTGTCAGGGATGGGATGCGCCAACTCGTGATGGGGTTGCTCCTCGCGCCTGAAAAGGCGAATTCGCTCCCGGAATGTGAGTTGCTCGGTATTTTTGTCGGGCAGTTGATTGAGAGGAGGGAGCATTCTTCGAAGTCATCGAGGCTACAGGCTGCTCATCAGCGCACGAGACAGCTTCTTGAGCTTTTCTATGATGCGGGGCGTGAACCGGACTTTGATCACGCCTTCGCTGTATTCGTTGATGAGATTCAGCGTTTCGTCGGCTGTGAGCAGGTTGCGATTGGATTCGGTAATGTGAACCGCTTCAAGTTAGCGGCCTTGTCAGGAACTGCCAGGCATGATCAGCGGGGTCATAACATTGATCTGATCAAACGGGCAATGCGGGAATCGGCGGGGGTGAAAGCATCCGTCTACTGGCCTCCCGAAGCGGAGCTTCCGGGGGAGGTAATGCTTTCCGGTAACCACGATGAGTTATTGAGTTCTCTTGGCGCGGATGCCTTTGTGGCGATACCTCTGCTGTCGCGGGATGATGAGGTGGCGGGCGTCTGGTTGTGTTCCTGGAGGGGGCGCCTTGCGGGTTTCCAACGTTCCTGGGATTTACTGGAGGCGCTGACTCCCGAGCTTGCCGTGGTTTCGGATCTGATTCGCCGGTCCAAGCCGCGAGGATTGCGTGCGAAACTCAGTTTGTTCTCGAGGAAGGCGGGGCGTTTCAAAAAGTGGGGGTTTCCTTTGTTGAGCGTTGCTTTGGTGTCAGCTCTCTTTGTTCCGGTCGATTTTAAGGTTGGAGCCGAGTGTCGCGTTCAACCGACGGGGACGCGGTTTGTGGCGACGCCCTTCAATGGCATCATGGAGGAGGCCTTTGCCAAGCCGGGCGATATTGTTGAGAAGGGACAGGTTCTCGCGAAACTGGACGGGCGCGAGATTCGTTGGCGGATTGCGGAGTTGAAAACCCGGCGGGACAGTCAGCGCAAACTTGCAGGGGAGGCCATTGGACGGGATGATGTGCTTTCCTCACAGCTCGCGAGTCTTGAGGCCGACGGCCTCGAAATTGAAATTGAGCTGATGCAATGGCGTGCCGATAACATGGAGGTGCGGGCTCCGATCGACGGATTGATTTTAAGCGGGAATCTCGAAAAATCCCGCGGGGTTCCTGTTCAGACCGGACAGAAGCTTTTCGAGATTGCCCCGCTTGATGCCCTGCGGCTCGAGTTGTCGGTGGCCGATTCCGAGTCGGCGGGAGTGAGCCGCGGAATGCCCGTCTCGGTGCGGTTGGAGGCTCACAACAGCCGGCTCTATGAGAGCGAGGTATCGGAGGTTTATCCGGTATCCGAGGTGCAGGAGGAAAAGAACGTTTTTGTTGCCTTTGCGAACTTGGAAAATCGGGACGGGGATCTGCGCCCCGGAATGAGGGGACGCGCAAGGATTCTCGCGGGGCGTGCTTCCCTGGGCTGGGTTGTTTTTCGCAAGCCGGTCGAGTTCCTGCGAATGAACCTCTGGTGGTGAGGAAGGGCTGTTCATGAGTGAAAGCAATGACAGATCAGCGTTGGAGGTCGATCACGCCGTGCGTGAGTGGTCGGTCTCTTGTCCGCGTTTGCGGGGCGATATCCGATTTCACTTTCAACAGGATAAGGATGGGCCTGTTTATGTGATCGAGGATCTGGCGAACCGGAAGTATGTTCAGATCGGCTTGCCGGAGTATCAGTTTCTCCGATCTCTGGACGGGGAGAAAAATGTCAGTAAACTCATTGCCGAAAATGCACGCAGGCATCGGGAGAATGCACTTGATGAGGGAGAAGTGATTTCGCTGCTTCGCTGGCTTCTGGAGCAGGATTTTTTGCAACCGTTGAGTGCGGATCAGTCCAGTCGACGCCACGAGCTAGGTCAGAGCGCGCCGAAGCAAAAGGCGAAAGGGGTAGCGGCTCTTTTGTTCATGAAGATTCCGATCGGGAATCCGGACCGGTTTTTCTCTCACGCCGCGACCCTGTTCGGGTGGACTCTCTCGACTCCCGTTTTCGTGGCATGGATGGTACTTGTTCTCGTGGCGCTGGTGATGGTCGCGGATGATTTTCGCAGTCTGGGCGTCACTCTCGGGGCTGTGATTCTGCCTTCGAACTGGCTCATGCTTCTGGGCGTGTTTGTCGTTCTGAAGTTTGTTCATGAGGTATGGCACGGGATCGCGATGAAGCGGTTCGGCGGTATTGTTCCGGAATGGGGGGTGCAGTTGATTGCGATGATCACTCCTCTGACCTACGTCGACGCGAGTGCCAGCTGGAGTTTGCCGACACGCCGCCAGCGGTGGGTGGTCGCGGCTGCGGGAATGTATGTCGAATTGGGGATTGCCGCGGTGGCGGTTCTGGTTTGGAGCGCGACTTCGGCGGGCATTGCCAACACCCTCGCTGCCAATGTGATTCTGGTCGCTTCGATGGTGACTGTGCTCTTCAATGCGAACCCCCTGATGCGCTTTGATGGCTACTACATGTTGAGTGATGCCGTTGGAATCAGAAATTTGGGAACGAAGGGAACGATGATGCAGCAGTGGCTCGCGAAGCGGCTGATTCTCGGGATGAAGTCGTTGCCTCTACCGGTGGGGACGGTGAACGATCGTTATCTCCTGGGGATTTACGGCCTTGCGTCCGCGGTTTGGAGGCTGCTCCTCATGTTCAGTATTCTGATTATCGTCGCGAATTTGTTCCGCGGCGCCGGGGTGGTGCTCGCGGTCCTGAGTTTCGCCGGAGCACTGGGGACGGGAGTGTGGAAACTGGGGCGCTTCCTGTGGTCGAGAGAAAACGGGATCAACCTCCCGGTAGCGTTGGGGCGGATCGCGGCAATGGTTCTCGTGTCAGGGGGGATTCTCTACTTCGTTCAAGTCAACCCGGCGGCAACTGCGCCGACAGTGGTTCGCTATGCGGGCAAAGAGGTCGTGCGAGTGGATTGCCCCGGTTTTGTTGAAGAGGTCAAGGTAGTGTCAGGGCAGCAGGTTGAGGTGGGTGAGGTCCTTTTTTCGATCGTCAATCCGGAGGAAGTGGCCATGCTCGACAAGATTCAGGTGGAGGTGAGCCGGGCGGAACTGGAGAGTCTCGATCACTTTCGAGAGGACGAGCCGGCTTTGTTCGAGGCGTCGGGGAAGAAGGTCGAGGGACTGCGCGAAAGGTTGGCCAGTCAGACGGAGAAAGTGGCGTCTCTGATGGTCCAGGCTCCCATTTCCGGAACCGTTCTGTTGGATGATCGGTCGCGCTTCAAAGGGCGTTACCTTTCGACAGGGGAAGCCTTGCTGAGCATTGTCCCCGGTGACGGTCGCGAGCTCGTTATTGCGGCTTCGCCCGAGAGCATCAGTTCCCTTCGAGGCGAGGGGGATCAGGAGGTCAGGGTTCGACTCTTCGGTCATGACAATGAGATGGCTGCGGTTCTCCAGCGGATTGAAAGCCGGGCAACGACAGGACTTCCCCATCCCGCCTTGTCAGCTGCCTTCGGCGGCCCGTTGCCAGTTCGAAGCGGCTTCTCCGAAAGAAGTGAGCGGGAGAAAACACCCGGAGGGGATCAATATCAAGGAGAGGCCTTCAGTCACTTTTCGGGACTTTCGAGGGAACTGGACACCGGCGCTCAGCAACTCATACAACCGAGGATTGCTGCCTACGCGACGCTGGATCTGAAAACGCCGGGACTTGCCGGATTGCGGGAAGGCGAGTGGGGCTACGTTCGTTTCAAAGGTGGTATCGAACGCAGGCTCGGGAGTTGGCTGGGATACAAGCTCTACAATCTGATTATCGAAGGGGTAAACCAGGGCTCGGATCCCGTTTGAATACGATGAAGATTGAGTCCTACGCCTCCAACCTTGAACGATTCCGCGAACTCTACCGTGAGGTGGACCGCAGCGAGATCATGGCGGCATGGGACCGTTGCACCAATCCGAATCTTCACGTGTATGTTCACACGCCGTTCTGTGCGAGTGTGTGTAAGTTCTGCTACTACAAGGGCGTTGAGTTTGACAAGCGTTCAGAGGAGGCGCTTTACCGGCAGTATTTCGATGACTATCTGCCGAGGACGATGGAGCCGTTTTTTCCGGTCATCGAATCGAAAACGGTCAGGAATTATTTCTTCGGAGGCGGAACGCCCAGTCTCATGTCACTGGAGACGATGGAGGCTCTCTTCAATCGATTGCCGAAGTTTCGAGAGACTGATTCCAAGACTTTTGAGGTACACCCGGCGGTTTGGAGCAGGGAACAAATCGATCTGTTGGCTGACTTCGGTTTCAGCTGCTGCATCGTTGGCGTTCAGTCCTATGATGCGGAGGTTCTCGCGCGGCAAAACCGGCTCTACGCGAGTCCTGATTCGATTCATGAATTGGTCGACTACATCAAATCAAAGGGGATGGCAGTGGCAGGGGATTTGATCTACTACATGGATCGAATCAACGCGGATCAGATTTTCGCTCAGGACCTTGAACATGCTCATGACTCGGGTTTTGATATTCTGAGCCTGCAGTTGAACTATGATTTGTTGAAGAAGAAGCATCTCAACGACCGGTTTTTCGACCTCGTGATGCGCTCGAGAATCGCCTCGGATTATATCTGGGAGTTTGAAGGCGAACGGACCCTGACCGTCGAATACAAGCAAACCCTCAAATGTTTGCGAGTGATTCGGAAAGATGTCTCAAGGGAGGATTACAGAGATCGATTTTTCAACTTCATTCCGACGATGGATGAAGGATCGAAGCACCTCGGGAAACTGGGGCAGCGTCCTTCCGTGATTGGATTCGGATCCTACAGGAATCCACGGAAAAATACCTTTTCCAATATTCGCGACAACGATTCGCTCTACGAATACATCGAGGTAAATGACGATTGGGAGCCCCGACATTTCGTGACCTATGAATGGTATGAGGAGCGCTACTTCGACGACGCGATTGCTCAGCTGAATGAGTTACGGGAGTTGGGACCGCCCCCGAAAGGACTTCGTCTGTGTTTTGAAAACAAACTGAATGTGAAGAATGAAGATCACATTATCCGTGAACCCGATTCTCAGGCGGTGCTCAGTGTCGTCTGGGATTATCGGGATGAATCGACGGATCGCTATATCGATCAACTCCGCCTGAAGTTCCCTCATTGGAAGTGGAATCGTTAACCTTCTCAGACCTATGCCGATTGAAGCCTGGTTTCCTACCTTTGTTTACTTTGAGGACGTGGAGTTGTCCGACGCCATCAAGGAAGGGGCTCTCGAAGCGGTGAGGGAGCAGATCGATCCGGAGACGATGGCAAATCACACGGGGATTACGGCGAGCTGTGCGCGCAATGATTTTCACCAGGATCCCAGAATTGCGGCTCTGTTGGATGAACTCCATCCTGTTTTCAGGCGGTGTTTTGTTGATGAAATGCAGATTGATCCCTCACAAGTGAGGTGTTCGATAGGGCGATGCTGGCCGGTGGTTCAGATCAGCAACGGAAGCAGCGGGATCAAGCATCATCACCGGGGCGCGACGTTTTCCGCGGTTCTTTATCTCCGGGTTCCAGAGGGGGCAGGTAACCTTGAATTTTACAAGGACAGTCGTTTTCTGAGCGATGCCCTACCGAAAACGGAACTCAACCTTCTGAGTTTTCAGACCGCCCGGTATTCGGCAAAGGAGAATCGAATTTTGATTTTCCCATCGGAACTCGAGCATCGCCGTTCTTCGAATACGGAGGGATCTGAAGGCGAACGACTTGCGATTGCTTTTGACTTTTATGCGAGCAGCGAGATTTCGCACTTTGAAGCGGGGATTCCTCATTCTGATTATCATAAGAATCTCAATTTATAAAACCACATGAGTGTTGAAGGCATTAGAGAAGACTGGTTTCCAACTTCAATTTGGTATTTTGATCACCATGAGCTGAAAGGGCATCATGACTTGTGGCGATCTGAGCTCTATCGGATACGGGAGGAAGATCGTGTCGGTATTACGAGTCGCTCGACCCAACTGGGGTGGCACAGTGAGACGAACCTTCATCAGAATCCGGCGTTCAAGCCTTTGATCGAAGTCATTTATGAAGCCGGTGAAGAGGTCGCTGATTTCGGTCAGTGGGCCCTTTCGGATTACCGTGTCGAATTGCTCAACGCCTGGGGAATCATCAATCCTCAGCACGGATACAACACGCTGCACAATCACCCGCTTTCCTTTCTCAGCGGCGTCTACTATCTCCAGACACCTGCCAACTGCGGTGAAATCGAATTTCGTGATCCAAGAGAGGTGCGAATGATGGAGGTCATTCCTCAGGTTTCCAACAATCGATGGACCTACAAAACGGTTCAGTATCAGCCGGTTGAGGGGCGTATGATCATTTTCCCCTCGTGGCTGTTGCATCAGGTGAAACCGAATTTGAACACAGATGACCGCATTTGTATCAGCTTCAATCTCGGATGCTCTCCAAGAATCAATTCCGAGAATGAAAAGTGACAATTTTCTAAATAGAGGAAAGAATATGTCACGATCTGAAACCTGAAAGAGGGATTGGATTGGTTAGGGTGGACGGTGAAATCTCAACCCTGCATCAGGCGTTCTTCGACTCGGACGGCATTGCAGGGAACCCGTTCCCCCTGTCATGCCGAAGCACTCCGAATCAAAGAATCCAAAGAGCAAATCGTCGCAGTCGATGACCTCACGACTCACCGGGTGGATCCGCGGTGAGAAAAAGGACAAGCCGCGGCCCGCTAAGGAACGGGTTCGCTATGAGCAACTGGAACCACGTTTGCTCTACTCAGCGTCTCCATTGATTGATCCTGGAGATGTTGCCACGTCGAGTGATCAGGACGCTGCTTCGCAGGCCGTTGCGGAAGCGGAAGTTTCTCCGGGAAGCAGCTTCAGTCAGTCGGTGCCTCCGACACGATATGATGCTCTCACGGAACAGGCTATTTTGGGTGTGTCAGGAGGAGTCGCTTCGGTTGTGGAATCGCCGGAGGCGGATGTTACCTCGGCTGAAATGATTGAACTCCTCAATGGAGGGGCTTCGGTCGGAGCGGACCAGCGGATTACAGAGTCCTCTATTGGCGTGATCAATCAGGCGGAGAGTTCCGGGTCGGCGGTGGTGGTTTCAGATCCGCAAGGCTCGGTCGCAGGTAGAGTCGTGTCGGGCGACTCCGCGGATGTAATGCTCTCAGCAACTTCGTTAACGAATGAGGAGCTGGGTCTGATTTCCGCTGCGGCGGAGCGGCATTGGATCGAATCAGGTCTTTCTGACGAACAATTGGCTGCATTGTCGGAAATTACTGTGAGAATTGAGGATCTTGAGGGCGAGGCGCTCGGCAGGACGAAGGGGCTTGAGATCGTGATTGATGACGATGGTGCCGGGAGCGGGTGGTTTGTCGATTCAACTCCGGATGACGATTCGGAGTTCTTAAACGGGTTCAGTGAAGAGGAAGCGGTCTCCGGTCGGTTTGATCTCCTTACGGTTCTCACTCACGAGTATGGCCATGCACTCGGGCTTGAGGAAGCCTCTCGAAGTATTGCCTCGACCGGCGATGTGATGGATCATGTTTTGTCCACGGGGGAGCGCCGCAGTCCCGCTCCGTTTCAAGCGGTTGGGATGGACCCGGGTTCGATTGATCAGTGGCGATTGATGGGCGGGGCTGATATGACGGGGCCTGCTCCGGTAATTAGTTTAACCAGTCCGGCGGGAAGTCCGGTCATCAGCAATGCCGGGGTTTTTACCTACTCGGTCGACTTCGGCGAGAAGATCAACGTTGATTCCGGAGCAGGAGACACTTTTTCCCTGAGTGATATCTCCATAAGCAACGGGGTCGCAGGCAGTTTGGTGAACACGGGAGACGATCAGGTTTTCACCTTTCAGGTCACGCCGAGTGCAGAGGCTTCTGTCAGTGTTTCCATTGCTGCGGGAAATGTGATGGATTTGGCGGGGAATATCAGTGACGTCTCGAATACGGTCAATGTTACCAGTGATACGACCGCCCCGACCCCGGTTTTGACTTCGACTCCGGCTGCACCGGCGACTTCAAACGCGAGCAAGTTTTCGTATCAGGTCGATTTCGGTGAAGCGGTGACGGGTTTCACCAGTTCTGATATTTCGGTTACAAACGGTACGGTCAGTGATCCTGTGCTTGTCAGTGCCGGGGTTTACACTTTCGATGTCACTCCGGATGCGGGGGACGTCGATGTCGTGGTTCAGATTGATGCCGCCTCGGTCGTTGATTTGGCCGGGAATACAGGCAACGAAGCATCCGGAGTGATCACCTTGAACAGTGATAAAATTGCACCGGCGCCCGTTCTCACTTCGACTACATCCGGATCGAGCAATGCGGCCAAGTATGTCTATACGGTTGATTTTGGAGAAGTGGTGACGGGCTTTGATGTCACGAGCGATTTGGTGATTTCCAATGGTTCCGCGGGGAATCAGAGCACTTCAGACGGGGGACGCACCTATACTTTCGAAGTGGCGCCAACCGGAGATGGCGCGGTCAATGTCCAGATTGCGGCGGGGGCGGTTCAGGATGCCGCCATGAATTTGAACACGGTCTCATCGACTGTGATCATCACCAGTGACCGCACCGTACCAACGCCGACGATCTCCTCCGTACAAACGAGTCCGACCAATGACAGTCCCATCAATTTGACCATTGATTTCGGTGAGGTTGTCAGCGGCTTCGATGCCAGTGATTTTGTGGATCTCACCAACGCTACGATCGCGAATCTCACTCACACTGGTGGCGGGGTCTACACGGTCGATCTTAATGTGACAGCGAAGGGAACCCCTGTGACCTTGAATTTTGCCGGCAATGCGGCTCAGGATACGGCGGGTAATCAGAGTGGTGGCGCCTCATTTACGATTGAGACGCTTACCGACGACACGGCTTATCTCAGTGGAACGAGTGGAGATGATACGTGGATAATCCGCTCGACAGGGAACGGATCCTTTGGCGTTAGGCTGAATGATGTTTTTGCCGGTGAGACGATCTATACTGACATCAATCTCCTCCGTATTGATGCCGGGAGTGGGAATGACAAAATCGCGTTCGACAATGACACTAATCTTGGCGGGAACGAGCTTCGGGACGTTGACGGGAATCTGCTGACATTTCAATATTCCGGAAGCGATGACTTGCTGATGGATACCACCATTGCAGGGTCCAACATTGAGTTTCGCGGCTCAATTATCAATGACGGGAATATCCTCATTGAAACGGGGACGTTGATTGGGGCCTTCGGGCCGTTCAATTCACTCGCCGGTGGGATTACGATCGGACAGAATACGGTGATCAGCACTTCGAGAAGTGTTGCAGGTGATGCGGGAAAGATTGAGATCAAGAGCCGGAATATTGAGATTCAGTCAGGTTCGCAATTGACTTCAAAAGCGACGGCAGGAAACGACGGGGAGATAACTATAACGGCAGAAGACAAGACGCTCACTGCTGATTTCTCCATTATCGGGATCACAAAGAACGCGGCTACGATCACATTGGACGATGTCACGATTGACGGGGGCGCTGTGAGTATTTCTGCGACGGGTAAGGATTTGACGCTGGCGGATGCACTCCCGAAAACCGTCTCGAAGCAGCTCCTGGGACCTATTGGTTCGCTTCCGATTGATGCTGCTTTGTCGAAGATTCCGATCCCTGCATCGGTCATGATCAGGGCCAGCGAAGCGACCATTGATATCACCGGTTCGTCTTCGATCACCTCCAGTGATGCCGTTTCCATCACCACCGATGCGACAAGTGATTCCAGCAGCCGGGCGATCAGTGTGAAGACACCGGGCGTCGGCGGGATTACAAACGCGCTGAACTCGATCAGCGTGGCCTACAGCCAGGGCACGGCGGTTTCGAAGATTAATCTGGCGGGGAACTCAGGTGAGACCGTGATGATCAATGCCGCTGGCAGTGTTGATATCAAGGCCTCGCTCAAAAACACGGCCGTTGCAACGGCGAGGACTACGGGGAATATATCGGTGACGGCTCCGGCGGATCCGAAAGCGATCGGAGGTTCTATTTCCGTTTACAACACGGTTTCGGATGTGGAGACGGTGTTGAATCAGTACACTTCGGTGGTGTCCGGAGGAAATGTGAATATTCACGCGCTGGCAGAGACAAAGAGCCAGGCCAGTTCCTCTGTCGCGATCTATGTGGATGGCCTTGCCAGCCTCGGGTTGAGCCTCGGGTTTGAGGATGTTGATATCAGGGCGAGCGTCGATGGAGTGATTACCGCAGCCGGAGTCGAGACGGGGCAGGAATTCGACAAATCGGCGGCGTCGACAACGGAGGACACGCTGACGATCGTTGATCACGGATTGAGCAGCGGAGACTTGATTACCTACACCAGCTCGGGAACCGCGATTGGTGGTCTTGTTAGTGGGGAGCAGTACTATGTCGTGAAGCTCGATAAGGATACGATTCAGTTGCAGAATTCTCCGGCAATTGATCTTGAGATTGATGAAGTGGATCCTGCCGCTACGCATTCGTTTTCGCGCAGCGGTGAATATCTCTTTGATCCGACTGCGACCGGTGGGGTTGTCGATATTGATAACGATACGATTCTCTTTTCCGGCCATTCGCTTTCGACCGGTGATCTTATTGGACTTTCGATTACCTCTGCCGAGGACACGGAGATCGCCGGGCTTGATGGGGAGACCCGTTTCTATGTCATTGAGCATCCCACCGACAGTGATCTTATTCGCCTCGCGACGACTTCGGAGAACGCAAGCAATGGCATCTTTGTCGACCTGACGGATTATGGCGTGACGGTTGATACCGACAGTGACGGGGTGAGCGGGCATGTCTTGATTTTCGGCGAACCGGAAAAGACGTTTAATGCGTCGACGGCTGTAGATGCTTCGGATGACACGATCACGATTACTTCTCACGGATACGAAACGGGGGATTTTATCGAATACCGAACCGATCCCGGTATCACGAAGACGGCGGTAAACACGAAGGTCACGACTTTTAATCCGGCGGCACTGGCTGATGGCGGAGATGTGGATCTCGAGGCCAACACGATCATGTCGGAGGGGCATAATCTTGAAACCGGACAACGGGTGAATTTTGATTTTGTGCAGGGCGACACACCGCTGGACAATAACGGGACGCCTCTGATTGATGGGGCTGAGTACTTCGCGATCGTTGTTGACGGCAATCACTTCCAACTCGCAACCACTCGCGACAATGCGTCGAGTGGAACGGAAATCGATTTTACGGTTGGCGGGACGGGGTCGCTTCAGGCGGTGGAAACAACAGCCGTCGTGACTACCTTTGACGGTGGCAGGACCGAGCCGATTGTTAATCTGGTAGACAACACGATTGAGCTGATCGGGCACAGCCTCATTGACGGAGACATCGTGACTTACAGTTCAGTGGGCGGGCCTGTCATCGGTGGTTTGGTTGAAGGGCAGGACTACTACGTGGACGTTATTGACGCCGATCATATCGCTCTTACGCTGACCTCCGGTGGGGCGGCTGTCGACCTCCTGACAAGGCCGGACGAACTGGGGTCGGACGGGCATGCGCTCTCGATCACCCGGGTGCTTTCCCTGACGGATGTGGCTTCCTCGAGCGTCGTAAATCTCTCATCCAATCAAATTACCCTCACCGATCACGGTCTCGAGAGTGGTGATGCCATCATCTATGATGCTCTGGGGGAGGACCCTATCGGCGGGCTCATTGATGGTGAAACCTATTTCGTGATCCGGATTGATGCGAACACCTTTGAATTGGCGGAATCCGAGCAGGAAGCTACCGATGAGGACGGAACCACCTCGATTGATCTTACTTCAGGAGGAACCGGGGCTCAGCGCTTCCTGCAGGAGAATGTCGGATTGGAGATCTTTGATGCCACGTTGACTCAGCCGGTTGATTCGATTTCCGATCAGATCGAAATTCGGAATCACCAATTCTCTACCGGGGATGAAATCGTCTATCTGAACGGCGGGGGCGCCAACATTGGCGGACTCGTGAATGGACAGACCTATTATGTGATTGAGGTGGATTCGAACACGATTGAGCTGGCGACATCGGAGGCGAATGCACTGGCTTCGACCGGCGGAAGTCTCGCGGTCGATCTCACTTCAGTCGGAGGAGGTCTCCAACACGGTTTCGAACGACTTTCTATTCTTCAAGGTGTTGACACACCCATTCGCAATCTGGAATCCGGTGTCGGCTACTACGTGACCAAGATCGATGACAATACGTTTCGCCTCGCTGAAACGGAAATTGAGGCATACGTCGCTGACATAGATACCGCAACCGGTGATGCCGGCGGACACCGTCTCGATGGTCGGGATGGAAAAGGGGTGAAGATTCTTGCTGAGCACACGAAATCGACGAACAAAGTAAAGTCGGGTGCATCATTGGGAACCGAGCCCTCCTGGAAGGATCTTCTCGGGAAGGGTGAGATGTTGACGTCCAGTAAGGGGATTACGAGTGTCCTTGCGACGAAATCGAAAGACGCTTTTTCCGGTAAGGCGAGCGGGACAAAGCAGCAGGGGAACTCGTTTGGAACGGCTTCAGCAGCGATTGGTTTGCAGTTTGTTGATCACGATGTCATCGCTGAAGTGGGATCAAATGCCGTTATCAAGGCTAGCGGGGATGTTACGGTGCAGGCGGATAAGCTCTCGCAGAAATCCGCGATGAACATTGAGGGTAAAGTGTCGCCGGACAGCGGAGGTAAGAAGTTTGCGGTGGGGGTTGCCATAGGGGTTTCTGATTTGGACTACAACGTTCAGGCGCTCGTGAGGAGCGGCGCTCAGTTGGATGCCGGAGGAACAACCGCCGTCAATGCAACATCGATTCACCCGTTGATAATCGAGCCAATCGACTTGATTCCATTCGCATCGATCATTCGCCAGAGCGTCGCCGGAACGCCTGAGAAAGCGGAGAGCGCATACAAGGATATCGGGCAGGCGCTCAATGGTAAGCTAGGGCTGGACCAGATTCTCAACACATTCGTTAACTCGAAAGGAAAAGCACCCGACTCCAAGTTCACACTGACTGGATCCGTGGGCGTGACACTGGTCGACAGTGTCACTGAGGCGATTATTGAAGACAATGTGAGGATCAATCAGGATGCCACTTATCAAAACAGCGATCAGGCGGTGGCCGTTACTGCCACGACAACGATGGATCGTATTGACTTTGGCGGCACGATTTCTTTTGACTTGAATGACAAAGGCTTTCGTAAAGCAGCCGATCCGAAGAAAGCAGGCTGGAAAGAGGCGCTCTTGCTCACCGGCAATCAGACGGCAGGATACGGAATCGGTGGAACCGTTCTTTTCGACGATATCAATACCGATACCCGGGCCATTATCGGAGAGGATGTCAGGATTCACACAGGAGACGATGCGGAGCTGACACTAGGAGCGACCGAGAATTACTTTGGTCTTCAAATTGCCCAAGCGGGTGGCAATGCCGGTATCGCGGGCATTTCCGGATCTTTTGATGTCGTTGATCACGATTCGGATGTGGAAGCTTACATTGGGAGCGGGCTGTTTTATCGAGGTGGTGACATCACTATCGCGGCAAACAACGACATGACGCATATCACCGTAGCCGGGGCGTGGCAGTTCGCTGAGGCAGCGGGTATTGGGGTGTCCGGATCGATTGTCGATGTGAACCGAAACACCTTGGCATTTATTGGTAATCGTCATGATGATTCCAATCAGACAGTTGGGTCTTCAGGGTCGGACATCGATGTTACCGGTGACGTTACTTTGACCGCCAACGCTGAGGGCGCGATCTGGTCATTTACACTTGCTGGATCGACTGTGGCACCGGATAAAACGAAGGCAAAGGCAGGTGCAGCGAATGATGCGGCTCCTGCCGCGGCGGCGGACGCAAACAGCAGTGACAGTGGGAAAAGCGGACAGTGGGGCCTTGGTATTTCGGGCGATGTATCGATCCATACGATGGTGGATAACTCGCGAGCCTTTATCAATGATGATGGTGTCTTTACCGTGAGCGGCGGCGGAGATGTGATACTGGATTCTGACAATACGACAACGAAGTATGGTATCGGCGGGGCCATCTCAACCTCGACGCAGCAGGGTACTTCAGCGGCGTTTGCCGGTGCTGTGGGGATCAATACGCTCGACGTGGATACTCAGAGTTTTATTATCGGGGCGACTTTTGATGAAGTTGACGAAGTGACTCTCAATGCAGACCAGGATCGCTTCATCGTGGCCATTGGTATCGGCGGCGCGGGGGCCGCTTCGGCGACAGGCAGCAGTTTCGCTCTCGCGGGATCGGTTGCGGTGAATACGGTCACGAATATAACGGAGAGCTTTCTGGACGGTGTCACGCTTCAGGGATCCGGAGGAAAAGTGAAACTCCACGCAAAAGACGGCAGTGAAATCATCTCTCTCGGTGGCGCACTGGGATTCTCCGGGGGCACCGGCACTTCGGCCGGAATTGGTGCCGCGGTAGCGGTCAATACTTTGAACATCACGACGCGTGCTGAGGTCAGAGGGGAGAACCGGCGCTCACAATTCGCCAACATCGGTGATCTGGAGCTGGAATCTGAGAATGATCTGGGGATCCGTGCGGTGGCCCTTTCGGTAGGGGCGTCCACTTCGCCGACCGGAACGGGTGCCTCAGGAACCGTGGCCGTCAGCACGATCAATTCGTCGGTTAAAGCAACGGTTGATAAGACCGGCAGTGAGCTGGATGAGTCGACGGTTGGCGCCGTGACGTTGAAAGCTGAGGATGCTTCCGATTTTACCGTTCTTACCGGAGCCGGAGCAGGCGGTACCCGCGGTTTCGGGGCCTCTGTCAATGTTAGCATTATGAACAACGATGTTGCCGCATCGATCAGTGACTCTCACCTGATCTCCTCCGGCACCGTGACGCTCGATGCTGATGAAGTCGCGATTTACGACACCTACGCGGTGGCGGTGGGCATCGGCACCCTCGGGAGTTCTTTTGCCGGATCAGTTGTCGTAAATACACTGGAGAATGAAACCAATGCGTTCATTTCGAATGGCTCCAGTGTCGTTGCAGCGGGCACGGTTTCTGTTGACGCCAAAGACGACACTACGATTCGGGCAGGCGCTGGATCAATTTCATTCGGTGGCGGTGGCAGGGGGCTCGCGGTGGGTGGTTCGGTTGTCACCAATTCGCTGAACAACTCGGTTCAAGCCTATGTCGATTCTTCGAATGTCAGGACTACTGATGGCGGTGGCGGGAACATCGAGGTGACGGCCTTGCAGGTTGTCGACAGTGATTCGGTGGTGGTTTCGGGCGCTTTAGGAGACAAAGTTGCCGCAGGCGGCTCCGTGATAGTGAACGTGCTTCACAATGAAACAAAAGCCTACCTGTCAGGGAGTGGTTCAGAAGTTTTCGCTGACGGCACCGTGAAGGTTGAGGCGGTTCAGGATCAAAATGTCCTCGCGGTGGCAGCTGACCTTAAACTGTCGCGAACGGCTGTGGGGATATCGAACTCCACGACGGTCTCCACCTCGAGCGTTCTCGCTTACATTGGAGGAGGAGTGATCGTTGACGGACGCGGAAACGGTTCGGGGGTCACGATTGCGAAAGGCTCCGGTGGTTCGGGCAATCGCGAGACAGAGTCCCGTTATGGTGTTGCCGTGGCGGCGGCCAATTACGACTACTTTCGAACCACTGCCGCCGGAGGATCCGTCTCGGATGCAGGTTTGGCTTTCGCGGGTTCGGCATCGGTGGCTGTGGTGACCAACAATGTTGATGCCTATATCGGGGCTGATGCCCAAGTGAATACGAAAGATATAAGCGAGAACACCCTCCAGGGTGTCAGTGTCCTCGCGAGTGATGACACCTATAATCTGGGGATTGCGGGAGCACTTACCGGAAGCTTCGGTGGAAATGGGGTTGGTGCCGGTATTGATGTCGCGGTGATTACAAAAGATACCAACGCCTATGTCGGGCACGGTGCCGAGATCGAAGCGGAGGACAACATCGAGATCAGGGCGCTTTCAGATGAGCGGATGATATCGGTGAGTGCGGCCCTCTCGTTCTCCGGTAGCACCTCGTTCGCGGGGGCGGTCGATGTCTCCGTTTTCACGGTGAATACGAAGGCGATTGTCTACGGTGGGACGACCACGAACAGAACGCGGCTGGAAGCCGGTGGGAGTGTTTACGTGAATGCCGATGAGAATCTGCAGGTGGACTCCGTTGCCGGAACGATTTCAGGTTCGGGGGCAAACGCGATCGGGGGCGGAGTGATTGTGCCTGTCGTGACGAAGAATACCTGGGCAAAGATTGAAGAGAATGCTCAGGTCGATGCTTTCGCGAATAAAGATGCTCTCACCGTGAAAACCGGAAAGTTCACCGAGGAATTTGTTCCGAACTCTTCAGAAGAGGGTGAAGTAACACCCATCGACATTGGGAATACCGATATCGACAGCACTGCGCTGACTTCCCAACGGACGATTTCCAACGAGACGACCAATCTCAAGGGCGTCGCGGTGGTCGCCTTTAATAAGGACGACATTGAGTCGTATGCGGTGGGAGCGGGAGGTTCTGCAAACAATGCGGTGTCGGTCTCGGCGACGATTAATGTGATCTCTAACACGACCACATCGAGCATTGGACATGCGACCTTGATCAATCAGAAGCGGGCCGCGGTCGGAGCGGAACAGTCGGTTCTCGTTGCTGCGGGGAATGATTTCTATCACCTTGCCCTGGCTGGTGCCGCTGCGATCAGTGGAAACGTCGCAGTGACTCCGGCGGTGAACATCGGGGTGGTGAAAAACGACACCAAAGCCTTTATCGGAAAAGAACCTGATTCCAGTTTCACCGGTTCTATTTCAGGGGATGGAGCGAAAGTGGATGCTTCGAGAAACGTGGTCGTGCAGGCGATCGCTTCCGAGGATATGGTGATTGTCTCCGCCTCAATCGCCGGTTCCGGAAACGTTGCTGTAGCCGGTTCGGTTGCGGTGATGGACATCAATAATACGACTCAAGCTTTCATCGGACAGATCGCCGATATCAATGCGGATGGCAATGTTCTCGTCAACGCGTCCGACGCCACGGATATCGACATGGTGGCTGGAGCGGTCAGTGTCGGTCTTGGCGGCGGTGGTTATGGCGGAGGGCTTGGAGTCATTTCGGTGAAGAAAGATACACGTGCCTACATCGCTGCCGGTGCTGATGTGGATGCGAAAGGGAACGGCACTAACAATGTCATGAACGACGTTTTCAATGGAAGCGTCGATGGAAGTGACTTTGGAACGAACGATGGTATTCGCGGACTCGTTGTGAACGCAAACTCGAGTGAGGACTTCGTCTCTGTTGCCGCGGCCGGATCTGTCGGCGGGGTGGGCGCCTTTGCCGGGGCCGTAACGGTTGAGGTGATTGATTCCGACACTCAGGCTTACATTGAGAGTGGGACCGGTGTTGAAGATTCAACGGAGATCAATCAGGACAGCTCCGGTCGTCATGCCAATCAGGATGTCTATGTAAACGCGGCAAACTATGCGAGGATTTCAATTGTTGACGCTTCGGTTGCAGGTGCCTTGAAGGGGGCTGTCGCCGGTGGCGTGGATGTTGGAATTTTCCGCAACGACACGACTGCCTATATCGCCGCGCAGCGTGTTTCCGCCAATCAGAATATTGAAGTGAATGCACTCGCCAACCGGCGCATTGTTTCTGTCGCCGCAAGTGCCGCCGGTGGAACGGTTGGAATTGCCGGATCGCTCTCTTATTGGAGCATGGCAGGTGATCTCGCGCAAACCTACAGCACGGACGGGGCGACGGATAACGTCTTGCAGTCCGATAGTGATGGCTCGTCTGTTGACAGCTATTCCGATGAGCAGTCGGATGTGGACAGTGATTCCTATCTCGGCGGCTATGCTTCCGATGACCCGACCCATGGTGGGCATGTCGGCGCGGCAACGACCGACGCCAATACGAGCTATCAAAGCAATCGCAACGACGATCTTGTGAACAGCGGATTTTACTCTGAACAGATCGCTCCGGGAACGACTGCTTTCATTAGCGATTCTGTAGTCGCTGTAGCGGGTGAGAATATTGAGGTTACGGCCAGTGAAAGAGTGGATTACGACCAGGGGACCGGTCAGATTGCTTTCGGTGTGGGAGGTTCTGTCGGGGCGTCTGTGGGTATCAGTGTGATCGAATCCAACGTCACCGCCTACGTCGGGCGGAGTGCTACGATTCTAGCGGGAGGCGACGTCAACGTGACGGCCAAACTTGAAGAGATCATTGAGTCCCGTTCCTACGGAGGTTCGATCGGAGGGTTGCTGGCTCTGGGAGCGCAAGTGGTCATCGGAACGAATAAGAGCAACGTTCAGGCGTTTATCGATTCCAGTGCGCGCATCGCCGAGGCCTCCAATGTGACGGTTAAGGCGGAGCGGGATACGACAATGTTCGGAGAAGCGGTCAGTGTCGCCGGTTCTCTCGGTGCTGCTGCAGGACTGGCCTACGTCGAGATGAATACGAGCGGTTCGACAAAGAGTTTCGTTGGCGATGGGGTTGAAATCGGTCAGGAAACCGCGACTTCGGTGGGATCGCTCGAGGTCACAGCGGATTCCGATGTCACGACGACGATCGATGTCACCGCGGCGGCGGGGGGACTGGGGCTCGGGCTTTCCGGAGCGATCGCTCAATCGGAGGTGACTCCGGAAGTTATGGCGGCGATCGGATACAGTCGTACCGATGATGCGGTCGGGAGCGAAGGTGCGAAGATTAAGCTCACCGGTGCCTTTACGATGAATGCTGTTTCAATCGCGGATGCTGATGTGGATGTCAGGGGGATCGCGGTCAGTAACACTCTCGCGGTCGGGGTCTCGCTCGCGGGAATTACGATCAAGCCTACCGTCGACACACTGATTGGCGGAAACAGTTCCATCGTGGCCGACACCATCATGGTGCAGGCTCTTCACAACTTTAACACCGGCGGCAGTGCTCTCGGCAACAGCCTTGTCATTGATGGATTTGGTTCTGCCGGGGGAATTCTTTCGGGAACCGGGGTCGATTTCAAAGGCACTCATGCGGCAGCGGTAGACGTGGCCGTTTCTGACGGAGTGAAGCTGGAAGCGACCGGATCATCTGTCACGATACGGGCATTGAACAAGAACCGGCTCGATGTTGAAGGGACCGGTAAATCGGGCGGATTACTCACCGCGGGTGTTATTCTCACTGACGCAAACATTTCGGATGATCAGCAAACGATTGTCACAATCGGAGACAGTGTTGATTTCGATGCCGCCACCAATTTGCACATCGTGGCTAACTCCGATCATTCCGTGGACCTCCGATCACAGGGGGGGAGTGCCGGTCTCATCGCAGCCTCGGTTGCAAAATCGAATTCGATCATTGATGACGAAACCAAAATCATTATCGGCAGTTCCGGAACGATTGATGCAGAGCAGCAGATTGACATTGATGCACAGTCTGACGCGAACAACGGGAACCGCGGCGAAATTCAGGCGGTCGCTGACGGATATGGTGGTGGAACCGGAGCTGATACGGAAGCTAACCTGACCTTCAATTCGGTTGTGACCACGACAGTCGGGGCCTCAACCCTGCGCGGAGGCACCGTCACGAAGATTCGGGCAAGAAGCACGAATATCGATCTGGAAGCCGATGCTGATTCCGAGGCCGGCGCTGCCGTCTCTTTCTCCGATTCGGATGCCACGATCAAGACAGACTCGGATGTTAACCTCGACATCAATGGCGCTGATATTACCGGTGCTGATCAGGTGATCCTTTCAGCAGGTCACGAATCGATTGATACAAAGGCAGAGGCGGACACGGAGTTCAATGCGGCCACGGGAACGAGTAACGCGGATGCAAAGAGCGAGCAGAAAACATTCACGCAGCTGGATGCTGATGCTTCGACAATCATCAAAACACGCGATCTCGATGTGACTGTCGATGCGGACACAAATCCGTCGAACGTTGCCGACGGGCATCGAAGCGGCAATACCACGGAGCTGGTCGGGGGAAGTGATACAGATGATGTATCCGGTTTTGAACTGAAACGTCGCATGCAATTCAATGCCAAGGTGCGGTTCCCCGGGGCAAGTCCGAAAGTGGAAATTGACTCGCTTGGGAATATCACCACTTCGACCGGAGTGACCGCAGCAATTGACGGGTTGGGAAATGTCGTGATTGAGGACATTCTCAGTGATGACCGTTTCGGAGGAACCGCTGATTTTGTGATTACGGCGAGCAGTGTCAGTGCAGATGGCGTGCTCACCGGCACTCCGATATTTGAGTTCGAGAAGGCGTTCGAAAGTGTTGTCGTTGAAAACAACTCCGCGCTCGATTTGATCTTCAAGCAGATTGATACAGTGAATGATAACTCCACTCCGGTTTCTCAGTTGAAATCGAATCTCACGGTGAGTGCTCCGACTCAATCCGGATTCAGTATTCTCGATGACAATGTGAAAACCACGACCGGTTCGACGGATCTCACGATCAAGTCGACGAACACAAGCGCGGAGAACAATATCACTTTCACCGAGTTCATTGATAACCCGACGATTGGCACGACATTCATATCGACGGCGCGAGGCAGCATACTCGTTGATGGAACACCGGATGCGAAGATTCGTTCGGGTATCGACGGCAAACCCGGAAATCTCGTCCTCTCGGCCACTTCCGGAACGATAGGGAACGGGACCCATCCCTTATTGATCGATACGGTGGCGGCTCTCACTGCGACCGCGACCGGTGATATTTTCATCAAGGAGATCACCGGTGCGCTCACGCTGGGAAATGTGACTTCCATAGGAGGGAATGTTAGTATCATTGCGGCAGGGGATATTCTCGACGGGGATGGAGACGGTTCTGAAGATGTTTCCGGCTCAACGGTCACGCTTTCTTCTCAGGGCGGGGGCATCGGGAGTGACGGCACGACGAATGAGGCCATCGAAATTTCAGCTGTGACCCTCAACGCGAGTGCGTCTGATAACCTTGTGGTCAGTGACATTGATGAGAGAGGTCTCGCGATTGGATCGGTTACCTCCGTTTCCGGGGACATCGAGTTAGCCGTTCTCGAAAGCACAACGGCGGATCAGGAGAACCTTACTCTCTACGGTGCGACAATCAGGGCTTCCGACGGGGCCGTCACTCTCAACATCGGTGATAATATCTTTGTCGACAGCCTCTCTACGATAGAGGCAGGGGGCGCTGGAAACGACGTGACGATCAATCTGGATTTCGGGGACCTCGAAGTGGACGGGGCAACCGCGCAGATCAATGGATCGGTATCCTCAGAGAGCGGAAATGTCGTTTTGCAGGGCAATGCTGACAATGATGTCTTTGCGATCCAGGCAAGTTCGACTGCGATGATTATTCGGGGGCTTGCGGGAAGCGACCGCGTTCTTTTGGGCTCGCGTGCCAACGCTACAACGGGAGGCAACACCGGAGGCAATGCCAATGCGATCCGGGGTCGCATCACGGTGAACGGCGGGCTCGGGAACGATGAAATGCATATTGATGATACTTCCGATACGAGCATCAACGCGGGCACGCTCACTGCGAGCGGTCTGAGTGGGTTCGGTCTTTCCGGAGGCGTCGTTTTCTTTGAGGATGATTCTGATCCGGCCGATCTGCTTGAAACGGTGGTATTGAACCTGGGCTCAGAGTCCGATTTGATCGCGGTCGAGGGCAGCCGCAGCGGGATGAGGTATGAGGTCAATGCGGGAACGGGGGATGATGTCTTTACCGTTTCGGGCAGTGGGGCCACTCTGGATGCGATCGCCGGAACCCTCGTGCTCGACGGGGGAATCGGAGATAACCTGCTCACAGTATCTGATGCCGGCGACACGGTCGCAAATGAAGGCTTTCTCAATGTGGGGTCGGTCACAGGATTCGGATCCACTGCGACGATGGGCTACGCCAATATCGACGAGCTTATAGTTGAGTTAGGATCCGGTGTCGACACGGTGACGATCAATGGAACCAGTGACGGCACGAAAACGACTCTGCGATCCAATGGTGCGACCGATACTATTGAGGTGGCCGATCTGAGTAGTGTCGCGAGCGAACTGATTCTCGATGGGGGAGATGATAATGAAACGCTCAAGCTCACGAGTAAGGGGCTGAGTAATTTTACAGTTGATTTGGTCGGCGGAGTTTCCCAACTCAGTGGAACCGGCATCGCAGCCAACGCGCTGGTGAAGTGGAGCGACTTTCTCGATCTCGATCTGACCTTCGCGGGGGAAAGCAGTGATTCACTGACGATCAATGACACCGCAACAGAGATTGATGTTTCTTTCCTCGCGGGTAACAACGTCGTGACGGTCAACCAGATCTCACATGATGTCGATATCGTCCTCGGAACCGGGAACGACACCATAAACGTGGTCGATGTTTCCGCCGGCCTGACTATTGATGGAAGCAGCGACGGTGATGATACCCTGGTGGTTCAGAGGGGGGGCGAAATTCTATCGCAGAGCGCAACTCTCACGGGGAGCGGGACTACGGGGGCAATCGGCGGAACTGCCTTTTGGACCGCGGGTGGTGTCAGCTTTACCTCTCTGGATACTGCTGCGGTGATTCTCGGTTCAGCTAACGATACCTTTGATGTCGATAATACCCTGACAAACACAGCTGTTCGATTCGAAGGCGGAGCCGGTGACGACGTCATAACGCTCACCTCCATTGGAACCCTGGCGACCAGTATCGTCGGGGGAGCCGGTGTCGATGAGGTCAATATTGAAATCGATGGATTGCCGGAGGTCGGCTCATTCACACAACTGGCTCTCGATGTTGACCTCTTGAAAGTGGACAATTTTGATAACCCGGCTGAGGTGAACTGGACCCATCAGGACGGGGAGCTGTCGACTGTTGACGGGGTGATCGTTAAAACGGGCGGGGCGCACTCCCTCGAGCTCACTGCAGGGAAGAATGACAATGCGACACTGAATGTGGGAACCTCAGGAAACAACAATATAATAGGCGAAGTGGACGGGAATACCGTGACTCTCGAGACCGGACTCGAAGTGGTCGATCCTGACAGTGAATCAAGGGAGTATCGAAACTTCACCGACGTGGTAAATTTTGATGCGCTCAGCGGAACAAAAACTTCATATTCTGAGGATGAGATTAAGATCACGGCAACGTCCGGCGCATTTCAGCGCGATGACACTGTCAGTGCGGCGTTGAAGCCGACGTCTGCGGGAACGACCATAAAAATCACTTCAAAAACTGCGGGAGAGGCGATTGCGTTTCACTCGCTTGATGTCGCTCATCTCGGGGCTGAATCGGCAAACGGCACGGTCACAGTCAAGGCCACTCTTGCGAATGGACAGACGCTCGCCACGAAGACCTTCGTGATTAACGGAGGATCGGTCATCGAATCGCTGACGGATTTCGGGGACGAATACGCGCTCATTTCCGAGTTGGAAATCACACTCAGTTCTACCGATCTCGTGATCGACAACCTCGTTGCGGACAGTCTCTACAGCCTAGGTGCTGCTGATACGTCAACGCCATCCACGCAGACAAATTTTACCCTCAGTGGGAACGTAAATATCAACATCAATCATTCCAACCCGCAGTATTCCACGATTAGCGGACTGAGCGGGGGGGCTGCGCGGGTTTCTCAAAGTGGTGGCATTGTCACCTTTGCTTTCGACGGTGATTTGACGATTGCCGACGATACCACCTTCTCCTTCTCCGGGTCTGACTCGTATGGGGTTTCCATCTATGCCGATGATGTCACGATTGGGAATAACGTGACGATGAATGCCTTCGGCGCAAACGGGACCGGAGGTCAGGAAGGCTCTAATGGAGGGAACTCATCCTCCTATGGTGGTTCCGGCGGCTCCACTCGAACCGGGGCGGATGCAGGCCCGGGCGGTGGCGATGGCGGTAGTGGTGGTGCCGGTGGTTATGGTGCCGGTGGAGGACAGGAAGGGGGAACGCAATCTCCCAGTGGGAATACCGGACAGGATGGTTCCGGCGGTGGAACCGCGGCAGGCGGCACTCAGGGAGGAAGTCCGGGATCAGGACTTGGTAGCTCAATCAGTGGCTCATCAGCTGGTGGCGGAGCTGCGGGGGCATCCGGCGGAGGAGGAGAAGGTGGTTCCGGCGGTGGTTCCGGCGATGAAGGTGGATTCTTTGATCAGCCGGGCGGCGGTGGCGGCGGCGAGGTGGGCGAAACAGGAGGGAATGCGTCCAGCGGTGGCGGGTCGGTTTCGACTGCAGGATCAGGCGGGCGTCATGTCGATACCGGTCTCGCCATCAGTGGCGGAACCGGTGGGTATGGAGGTTCCGGCGGCGGTGGCGGTGGTGCCGGCGGCGGCGGCGGTGGCGGCGGATCAGGCGGAGAGTCAGGAGCGGAAAGCTCTGGAGGTTCCGGGGCAGATGGTCTCCGGGGCGGTGCCGGCGGCGGCGGCGCCAGTGGTGGCTCTGGCGGTGGCGGCGGTGGCGCGTTCGAGATTCTCGCACAGGGGAAAATTTCCGATGGCTCGGGCTCGAACACTTCGAATTTTCTCGCCAATGGTGGTGCCGGCGGAGCCGGAAACGACGGGGGAAGCGGTGGCAATGGCGGAACCTCTTTCAATACAGCCTGGTATGTTGACGTGAATAGTAGCGGAGACGGTCACAGCGGATCGACTCCCGGAATTTTCGGTGGAACCGTTTCGGGTGGTTCCGGTGGCGCCGGCGGCGAAGGTGGTGACGGGGCCTCCGGTGGAAGTAGTTCTGCCGGTGGTGGCGGAGCCGGCGGAACGATCAAGTTCTATGCTTCGGTTCTCGATGTTGACGGGGTCAGTGCGAACACACAGGGGGGATTGAATGGCGACGGAAATCAGAGAGCTGACAACGGGAGAATTGTCCTCGGGGGAAACAACGATCTCAATCTTAATGAATTGAATCAGATCCAGGGGATTGGAAATGAGCCGGTCACGGGGAACCTGACGGGAGACACCGGTCCGCAGTATTTTGAAGGGTATCGTCGTGACAACGAGTTTGTCGATCGTGGAGAAACTACGAACATAGACGGAGTAGAAAAGAACATTGACATTAGCACACCGTATCTCGCCGGTTTGGAGGGTGGCGCGGAAATCTACGGTCAGGTTGGTGGCTTGACTGCCGATGATCTCTCGGCATACATCGATCTGGATTCGGTCCAGGCGGAGGGTGCCATGGTGGCCCTCGTCAGGTTGAACGAAATTCCCGCGAAATTCGGGAATTTGAATACCACGGGAGACAGCCTGAATTACACGGAGCACGATTTGGTTCTCGTCGTGAATCTGACTACTTTGAATCTTCAGAATCCTGAGCTCGGGATCAGTCTCGGGGATTACGTGACCGCGAAAGCGAATCTCGCGATTGGCGGGTTGGATCGGACTTCAGGTCTCGGGGGAAACAATCAGGACGAGCAAATGTCTGCTTTGAATGGCTCTGCTGACTCGTTCGTGGCCAGCTTGACCTCGAATGCGGAACTGAGTGTCTGGGCGACCTTGATTCCTGAGTCTTCCGGTCAGACTTACTTTGATCTCTCGATTGATGGTTTTGGCGGGTTCGACGATTCGGTCGTCAATATTGAATCCGCAGATCAATATGGAAACCCGCTCGAGAATGGCGGGGTGCGCTATATCACGGCCTCCCGACCTAAACCGGCAGAGAATCCCACGATCTCCGGTTTTGATGATGTGGAAGTTGTTCAATCGAATGACGGATCGCAGACTCATCTCTATGCTGTGAGCGCGGAAGATGACTCTCTCCTCGTGATTAGCGGGGAGACCCTGAATCAACGGCAACAGCTTTCCAATGGGTTCGATGGAGTGAGTGATCTTGACCGTCCCAGTGATGTTATCGTTCTCGGAAGCGGGGCGAACACGCAGGTTTATGTATCGGCCACGGACTCAGGAAAAATTTCGGTATTCGATCGGAATGAAAGCACGGGGGACCTCACCCAGAATAACAGTCGCACAACGACACTATCGGGAGTGACTGATCTGGCCGCAAATTCGACGCAGACGCAAGTGTTCGCGGTCGCTGGGGATTCATTGGTTCGCTTCGATCGCAATGTGAGCAGTGGAGCCCTCTCGAATCCCACGACGTTCACTTCTGCCGGGGCGGATTTCAGTGAAGTGGCCGTAAGCAGCGATGGAAGCACCGTCTTCCTCCTGAGCGCGACGAATGACACTCTGACCACGCTGGATGTCAGCTCGATGACGGAGATTGATTCGAAGGCGGGTACTGCGAACGGGCTCAACGGAGCGAGCGCAGTATCGGTCAGTGACACTCTATCGGATGGGAGTCATGATATTTATGTGACGGGCGCAGACGGAAATTCAGTGACCCACTTCAACGAGTTGAACGGCTTCTTGACCTTCAAAGAGAGTTACGTGAATGATTCCGGAGATATCCGTGGAATCGCGGGTGCCAGTGATGTTCTCATCACGCCGGATCAGCAATACGTTATTGTCACCGGTGAGTCTGGTGATGCGGCCGCTGTCTTCTTCCGGGATATGAGCAATGGAGAGTTAAGCTTCGTTCAGGTTCTCCGGAATGACGTGTCGGGCGCTGAAGGTCTCGCAGGACCGCGAGTGATTGCGACTCTCAATACCGGCGACGCCAGTGTTGATGCAGAGAAATTCTATATAGGAAGCATCGGCTCTGCCGCATCTGCGCAGAATGGCGGATTGGCTGAGTTTGATAATCTTGCCTTCGGTAGCAATCTTCCCGCTCCGGCGGAGACGGTGACTCATTTCGAGAATATCAAGGCGCTCACGGTAAATACGGGCGGAGGTGTTGACACTGTCACTGTTGAAAATGCTCCCGACTCAACCGTCGAGAGTTTGACTCTCAATCTGGGTGACAACGATTCCACGATGGATCAGGCGGATCGTGTCGTTCTCAAGGATCTCAGTGCGACGACGACTGTGAACGGTGAAGGGGGAACGGATGACATTCAGATCGCAGCGGGATTGACTAACGGTACCCTGACGGTCAATGCGGGAGCGGGTGAAGATATCATCGATCTTCGTTCTTCGGCGCCCGGGATGATGATCCATCTCGATGGCGGCGACGATGACGATGTAATCACGGTTGCAGGAAAGCAGATTGATGAAACCGCAACGGTCACCGTCGCCGGTGGGGAGGGGACCGATACGCTGAACCTCGATCCGGAAGATGAAACTCCGGTAAGCAAAGAATACTATTTTGGTCCTGCCGACAATCCTCCGCCAGCGGATGACCGGCGTTTTTCTGCCGATGCCATTGGAGCCGGATCGGTTTATGGGACAGTCGATTGGAATACTGATGTGGAAATTCCACGGGTTGCCGCGGCACCGGTAATCCTCTTTTCAAAGTCGACTTTTACGACGAATGAGGGCGCAACGACGGGTGATGGAAGCGGCGGGACGATTACGTTTACGGCCACGGTTACTGATCCAAACGATCCGGCCAATACAGCGATTGCCGATAGCATGACCTGGGATTTGAACGGCGACGGTAAGTTCGAGGAATTTACGGGGAGCCCTCTGACGGTGACCTGGGACCAACTGCGTGATGCGGGGATTGATGATGAGGGGACCTATCGGATCGGAGCCGAATCCACCAATGCGGTGGGAACGACCCGGAAGTATTTCACCCTGACGGTGACAAATACCGAGCTGACGGTGGACGCCGTCGATCGCGTTTCGGGTTCCCCGGCAGGTTCTGCTGATGTGGGAGTCGAATATCATATCGACTTTACAGCAATTGATCCCGGCGCTGACCGGGTTACGAACTGGTATGTCGACTGGGGCGACGGAACGGCATTGCAGGACCTCGGATCCTCGGCAACGGGAGCTTCTCATGCCTATGCCAATCCGGGTGATTACACGGTGACGGTTCGCGCTCGCGATGACGATAATTCGGGGCTTTCGATTGCCTCGCTGCCCTCCGATACCATTGAGGTTGAGGTGACGGTCGATACAAACAATATCATCGCAGGAGGACCCTATGAAATTGAGGAAGGCGAATCGCTCACTCTTCTCGGGACCGCGACAGGATCACCTGACAGCGTCAGTTGGATTATCAACGGGCAGAGCTTCGTCCCGTCCGGAGGGGATGCCGCAAACCCTACGCTCACATGGGCGCAGCTTGAGGCGCTCGGCATTACCGACAGTTCAACTGCGGGTGCTACCGATCCCGGCGATTACTCGATTCAGTTTGTCGCGGTCTACGGCGGGATCTCCTTCACTTCGGGAAGCGCCGCGACTCTGAAGGTGGACAATGTGAATCCCACCGTAACCGGTATCTCTAACAATGGTCCCATCAACGAAGGCGGCAGTGCCACTTTCACCGTTTCCGGAGCGACCGATATCGCCTCGGCTGATCAGGGTGGATTCACCTACCAGTGGGACTTTGACAACGACAATAGTTTTGACGCGTTGACGACTTCGAATACGAACTCGCATGTCTTTGCCGATGATGGCGTCCATACGGTCCGCGTCAGAATTTCCGACAAGGACGACGGTTTTGTCGAAGTCTTCAACGATGTTGTTGTCCATAATGTGGACCCAACCCTGTCTGCTCTTGGAGCCAACAGTGTTGCGGAGGGTTCCGACTACACCTTGAACCTCAGCGCGACCGACCCGGGAACCGACACCATCGTGGAGTGGATCGTCGACTGGGGCGATGGCTCCGTGGACACTTTCAATACCGCGACAGCCGCAGCGGTTCACCAGTTTGCCGATAACGGAACGTTCACGGTTCAGGTGCAGGCACGGGATGAAGACGGTGTCTATTCAACGAGCAAAACGGTTATTGTTTCCAATGCGGCTCCGGTGCTGAGCAATCTCAGTGCGACAACGATCGACGAAGGGGGCATTACCGTTCTCACGGGAACGGTGACAGATGCGGGCGCGGACAGTTTTACGCTTACGATCGATTGGAAAGACGGAACCGTGGAGGAGTTCTCGCTCGTTGCGGGGACTACTGATTTCGCCTTCACACACCGATACTCTGATGATAATCCGAGTGGCACACCGCAGGATGATGTGACCTTTGATCTCACGATTGAGGATGACGATCACGATACAGTCGGTAACGGGTTGAGTTCATCGAACGCGACCGTGACAATACGCAATGTTGCCCCGGTGGTAAATGCGGGATTGAATCTCGATTCAATTCTTGAAACGGGAACGGTTACTTTGTCAGGGTTGATCACTGATGTCAGTGAGGACGATATCGATTTTGCAGGTGGTGCTGTCATGATTCTCGATATCGACTGGGGAAGCAGCCAGGTGGGGAATCCGGAAACTCAGCAGTTCAAGCTTACTAATCAGGTCCTCACGAAGGCCGATCACGGAATCGACTGGGATCCTGCCAATGGGATTTTCTCGATCAACCAAACCTACCTCGATGATGATCCGGATGATGGTGATGCCGATCTGGGCAGAGACGGGTTTACGATTACGATTACGGCGACTGATGACGATACCGGTGTTTCCACTCCCACGGTGATTGGTGTGGTCGTTGAGAACGAAGCGCCAACGATCATCACTTTCGATGAGGGCGATGCCATGATTCACGAGGCGGCTCTTTCAGGGACGGATGTGACTCTCAACGCCGCATTCAACGATCTTTCGGCCAACGACACCTTTGTCGCGACGATTGATTGGGGCGACGGTATGATCGAAACGATCAATGTGACGAGCTACAACCAGGCCACGAAGACGGGAACGATTCAGGCAAAGCACCAGTATGCAACCGGCGGGGTTTTCAACGTCACCATGACCGTGAAGGATGATGATGATGGCGAGTCGACTGCTGTTGCGACAACCACCTATGTGATTGGTGTGAGCAACACCGCAGGAACACTGGCGATCACCGGAACGAGTTTCCAGGACAATATTGACGTTTCCTACGATGATGCGTCGGACACCGTCACGGTGCGGGAAACGGTCAACAATCGTGCTCTCTCCTTTGCCGCGAGCACGATTCAGGCGATAGAGGTCGATCTCAAGGAGGACAATGATGTTCTAACCATCGATCCGGATTCCGGGGCCGATTCAATCACCGTTGATGCGGGAGCGGGTTCCGACACCATCCTCGTGAAAGGAAACGGCACCGGCAGCGTCGGGGCTTTGACAATCGACGCGGACTCCGGCAATGACACCCTGGTGCTCGATACCGTGACGGTGACCGGTCAAATTCGGATCAATGGTGGAGAAGAGAGTCTCGAGCGGAACTTCGGTTTCGAGAGTGGCTCATTTGAAAACTGGAATCTCATTCGGGACGAGAATGTCGGCGAGGTGAGGATTGATGACGGAACCCTGGTGCCGAATGTCGAGGTCAACGGCGAGGAGGTTCCTCTGGGATCGACGCAAACACCCGACAGTGGAAGCAGCGCGATACTTCTCGAGAACGGAGACCACCTGGTCTATCGCGACATCACGATTCCGGAGGATGCCTTCGGGGCGACGTTGAAGTGGGCTGACCACATCGAATTGATCAATGGCTACGCTGTTCTCAGCAACGGGGATTTTGGAACAGGGGATCTCTCGAGTTGGAGCACTTCCGGTAAGGTCTTGAATTCCGGTAGCGAGGCTGCCTTTGAGGTGAATCCGGCCGGAACGACCAGTGAAAAGTCGACCTTAACTCAGGAAATCTCAATCCCGACGAACGCTACCGGAGTAATCCTTGAGTGGACGGACACGATCACGAACACCTATCTTCCTTTCGACACGAGTGTGGACCCTCCTGTCCTCGCCGCCAATCCGTTCTTTGTCGAGGATGACCGTGAGTGGAGAGTTGAGATTCTGGATGAGTCAGGGGGCTTCCTTGAAGAATTCGTTATCACCGGTGTTGGCGATGCGACCACTCAGGGGGCGACCGCGAGATCCCTCGATCTGAGTGCATACGCGGGACGAACCATTCAGGTGAGTTTTGTCCTTGAGAGCGATAGCAACCAGTTCAGAACCACTCTCGATGAGGTGAGCGTTTCGGTGGTGACGGATGCAGCCTTTGCCGCGGGAACGACGGAATGGAGTGTGGAAATTCTCAATGAAGACAATACGACCAGACAGGTTCTTTACTCGACCGAGCCAGGTGATCCGGCTTCACCGGGTTGGGTGAACCGGGAGGCGGATCTGAGTGCCTTCGCCGGCGAGACCGTGCGGATCGGATTCCGCATGCTCGACGACACCGGAGCGTTCAATGTTCGCTTCGATTCAGTTGCGGTGACTGACTTCGACAACACACCGCAAGTGATCGAAAACCTCACGGACCGGGATACTTTGACTTTGAATCAGGTTACTCAGTCGGGCAGCGCCTCCGAAGGGGTTGCGGTGAGCCAGGTCGAACGGATTGAATTGAGTGACAGCTCATTCTCTAACAATACCTCTCATGGTATCAGCCTGAGCGGGGATGCGACCCTGGCAACGCTGAGCGATGTTTCGGCTAACGGGAACGGTGGAGCCGGTCTCGTCGGGGCGGATCTCGCTTCGATCAATATCACGGACAGTGATTTCAATGGAAATGCGAACGGCATCGATCTCAGCGATTTTGCAGCGACTGAACTTGAGCTGACAACGGAGAACACGATCACGAACGGGGGATTCGAATCAGGTGACTTCACTGGATGGATCGCCACGGAATCGACTGCGGGGAATATTCGCGTTGATGATGGAAGTGTCGATCCAAGTGGAACCGACAGCCTTGTTGTGCCGGAGAGTGGTTCCTATCAAATGGCTCTCGATGGAACTGGAATCAACGTGATCGAGCAGGTGGTCACGATTGATAAGAATGCTGCCGGCGTCTCCTTGAAGTGGACCGACCGGATCGCGAATGGCGAAAGCGATTTCGTTGATACGACGCGTGAGTGGCGCGTCGAGATTCGTCATGCCTCAACAGGAGCGCTCCTGGAGGAAGTCTATTCAACGCAGTCGGGTGACTCCCTCGTTCAGGATTATACGAAGCGAACAGCCGACCTGTCCGCTTTTGCGGGAGAGACCGTGATCGTGGCGTTCGTGTTGCAATCGGATACTGAAAATCTCGCGGTGCGCCTCGATGATGTCGCTTTGATCGTGAGGCACGCGGCACCGGCGGGATCGGTCACGATAGAGCGTTCTTCTGCGAGCAATTCGACGACAGGAAAAGGGATTCGCTTGAGCGCTGTGACGGGTGGCGTCACCCTGAATGGGATTACCGCCGACAACAACGCGGATGGCGGGGTGGAGTTGAGCGAGGTAAAGGGGGCGGTCGCACTGGGGAGTTCAGGTGCGACAACATCATCTCTTTCCGATAACACCGGGAGCGGGATCACGATCAAAGATGCACTGGATAGTGTTCAGCTCGCGGATGCTACAATCTCAGGTAATACCGGAACCGGTCTCGACCTGACAACGGTTGGATCGGTGTCCACGAGCGGACTGACTGTTGCCTCAAACGACAAGGGGATCGTTCTCAACGATGATGCGGATACGGTCGAAAGCCCCGGTGGCAACACGGTCACGACGAAATCATTCGATCTCGATGGACGTTGGATTCTCCGGGACAGTATCGACGTCAGTGAATCGGATTCGATTCCTCATCTCTCGATTGTTCGGAATGCGGGAGGCTCACAGGATGTTTTCTCCTTTACGGTCGAAAACGCGGGTGATCGGGGTGTCTTTGACATCGATAGAGCCACCGCTTTCGATGCAATGGTTTTGCTCTACGATGCAAACGGGAATCTGATTGCGTCCAATGACAGTGCCGCAACCGTGGATCCCGGAAGTACCTCAACCGATGATGCGTATCTCGATCACACCTTTGCGACGGCCGGGAAATACTTTCTTGTTGTGAGAGCATCGGACGGTGCAAACGCGGCGGATCCGGATGAGTTGCAATTGAGTGGAGCGATCGGCGCGGGTGCGACTTATACCCTGAATGCTTCGCTTCAGAATGTGAGCTATGGCAGCGCGACAAGCTTCACTGACAACGGCTCGGAAATCAGCGGGAATGCGAAGGGAGGCCTCTCGCTCGCCGGTCTTGAAGGCGACCTGAGTCTTACCAATACTACGGCAGAGGACAATGGCAGCGGCGATGGAATCAATGCCACCCGGATCAGTGGAATGGCGACACTTGTTGGCGTCACCTCCGGTGCAGATGTCGGCACTCAGGCAAGCGGTGTCGTCCTTTCGAATGTTGAGGGCAAAATAAGCGTGGAGTATTCGACATTCAGCGGAAACACCGGTAACGGCATTCGCCTGGACGATGTCTCGGATGTGGTGACGAAGGATGTGATTGCCGACTCGAATACGATTGGTCTGTCGGTTGATACGGTTGATGGAGCAGTGACGCTGAAGGGTGTGGGATTCTCGCAGAATCAGACAGGAATCGAACTCAGCTCGGTCGCGGGCACTATCTCATTGGAGAAGGGGACCGGAGATTCAATCGTGAACGACAATAGTGGAGATGGCTTGCTTGTCACGGATTCGAGTTCTGCAGCGGTCAGGATTTCGAACACGGAGATCAATGACAATAAAGGGACGGGCGGGACCGTCACGGATGTGGCGTCGCTGGAAATTTCGGATTCAAGCGCTTCGGGGAATGATAAGGGGGGCTTCATTGCTTCCCGCCTTGGCGGTGCGCTGAATCTGGTTCGTTCATTCTTTAACAACAACGATGCGGACGGTGATGGTGTTGGGAACGGGGTTACCGCGACAGAGATTCAAGGGGGGGCAACTCTCACTGGAATTGCAGCGGGCACTACGACTGGAAACCAGAAAAGCGGAGTGGTCCTGAGCGGGGTCATTGGAAAGATCGGCATTGATACGTCAACGATCAGTGGAAATGCCGAATCGGGGATTACGCTCAGTGAGGTCTCCGACCTTGAAATCGTCGACACAACCGTTTCGAAAAATGGCAATGGCGGAGCATTGATTAATGACATAAGCGGTTCCCTGGTCCTGACAAATTCTCACTTCGACGAAAATGATGGAGATGCCGACGGCAGCGGGGCGGGGCTGAGAGTTATGAGCTCTGTGGCGGCTACTTCAGCCCTCCGGGAGGGGCTCACGATTACGAATACGACATTTGACGGACGCAGCGGGATGTCCGGTCCTTTCCATCAGGAGTCCGGCCTCGTGATCTCCGGAATCATGGGGGACGTTACTCTCTCTGGTGTCAGTGGCGTTGGGAACGACAACAGTGGTATCATACTTGAGGAAATTCTGGGCGATCTCATTGTCGAGAACAGCACTTTCAATAACAACGATGCGAATGCTGACGGTGTCGGAAATGGATTCTTCGCAAAAAGTATAACCGGGTCAGTCTTATTCGATGGAGTGACCGCTTCGGATACGGATGGCGCAGGAACTGTTTCGCATCAGGTCAACGGAATCGTCCTGAGCAACGTTGACGGCAATGTCAGGGTTACCAACGGCAGCTCGCTCATCGGAAACGAAGTCAACGGCTTCGTGCTGACCGGTTCTCCGACATCAAATGTAGCGGTTTCTCATTCAAGCTTCAATCACAGCCAGATCGGTGCAGGGCTCAGGATTGAAGACGTGAATGATGTCGAGTTTACTTCGGTAACGGCGATTGGAAATGAGATCGGATTCTCCGGTGAGAGTCTGAACCGGTTTGCGGATGCAGGTTCGACTTTTACACGGAATGGCGACGGCATCACCCTCAGGAATGTGGCAACGGAGGTGGTTCTTGACGGAACCGTCGCACGTAAGAACGCAAGGGACGGAGTGTCGGTTGACACGGCGGAAACATTTTCTGATGAAGGTGGCGGTTATTCCGGAAACGGGAGCAACAGTCTCCAACTCTCAAATGTGGATTTTGCTTTTCTGACCAAAACCACAGCGGGGAATGACAGGTCGTTTGCAATAAATCTGGCGGCGATCGATGAGATCACCTTTGATCGGGTCACGTTCGATGGTTCTACGGGAGTGGATGTAGGCACTGTCTTCCTGGAGGAAGGTCTTCACCGGATCGAGCTCATCGAGCGGATCGCAGCGAATAAGATTGTTCTCAAAAATGGCTCGATTCTGGTGGGCAATGGAACAACGGTTGCCTCTATTGAGGCCTTGTCAGGATCGACTCTTTCCCCCGGTAATGGTGCACCCGGCGTGATCACGGCCGGTGGGCTGATTCTTCGATCCGGCAGCCGTTTCGTTGTTGAAATTGGCGGAATCGCGCCCGGCATAGGATGGGGCTTCTACGATCAGGTTATTGTGAACGGAGCTGTTTCGGTCGGGGGGGCTACGCTCGAACTGCTTCCAGCGAATCGCTATGATCCGGATCATGATACGAAGTATCAGCCGATCGTAAATGATGGAGAGGATCCTATCAGAGGCAAGTTTTCAGGGTTCCCTGAGGATCACCTTATTGACTCATTCATCGATTCACCACGTCCCGCTGATGTAAGTTACCTGGGGGGTGATGGAAATGATTTTGAGCTCACCGTCGATCCTTACATCCCGCTTGATCGCATCTATGACATTGGCGACGAGATCAATGACCTGCTTGTCAACTTGAGCAATGTCTTTGCAGAGGATCAAATCTTCTCCGGATTTGTTTTTGCCACCAGCGGAAGTGACTTTGGTTTCGGCGCTAATTTCTCAGGTAGACCGGTGAGCCCGCTGCTCCCTCTCTTCAGTGGGCTTACCTCGGGAGGCGCTTCGGTGTTCCTCACGATGTTCGGCAGCGATGGACGGGTAATTGGGCAGCAATTGGCGACTGCCGACAGTTCGGGACACTGGATGGTCGTTCTCCAGGGATCGACCTTCAATGCGGGGCGGATTGCGCGACTTTCAGTCGAGATTACTCCGGCTTCCAACGCGATGGGGGCCCCGGTTTTCAATCAGTATTTCATCCCTTCGGGAGACCCTCTATCGGGGAGCTTTGAGAGCCAGATACGAACAGACTCTCACGACGCGATTGGCGCGATCCTGAATCCTGCCCTGTAAATTGCTCAATATCGTCACATACAAAGTCTTTCGGCATTCTGAAGAAGCCGTACCAGTCCCTAACATTCCGCTGATGAACACCGTTCATATTCGTTTTATTTTCTTCACGATTCTCTTAGTTTTGTGCCTTGGTGGTGGTAATCGGCTGAATGCGGACGATGTCATCGTTGCGAGGCCGGTCCCGGATTCATCCGTAGGTGCAAGTCCCGTCCAGAAGGAAAAGAGGGGGTTGTTACGAACCCTGTTCGGGGTGCAGGAAAAGTCGAAATCAGGTTCGGATTCTTCGGGGTTGGGAAAGCATACGAGAAAAGGGGACACTCAGAGGCCACTTCGAGCTGAAGTATTGGATGATGCTTTTGAAGTGAAACCGAATGTGATCGCAGTTTCGGGCTCGCCAATTCCTGAGAGAGTTTTCAAGCAGTCCAGGTCACAATCATGGGTGGATGAGAGGATTGCTGAACTCAAAGATGAGTTTAAACAACGTTCATACAATCTTACTGATCCGGAACTTAATCTGGAAGGCTTCGTAAAAGAAGGAAATCGACTCGATCATCATGCCGGGTGGGTCGTTGCTTCGGAAAAGGGATACTGGCGTGACCAGCCAAGGATCTGCTGGACGCTTTCTGAGGTCTACTCACGTTCCCTGCAGCATTCCTATGAAGTCAAGGATTTCACCCTCAATCCCCGCATTCAGGCGACGAGTATTGGTTTGGCGAATTCTGAGTTTGATACGGAGATATTCGGAGAGGGATCCTACGATCATATTGACGAACCAACCGGAACGACTCTGACAACCGGAACGACAGGGCGTCTCATCGAAGATCGGGTCAATGCTGAGGCGGGCCTCAGAAAGAAATTGGCGACAGGAACCGAGTTGGAAGTGTTTAACGAGATCGAATCATTGAGGAATAACTCGACCTTTCTGGATCCCAATCCACAGAGTCAGTCATCGATTGGTCTTCGCATTATTCAGCCGCTTTTCCGTGGAAGCGGAGTGAACTACAACACGATTTCACTCAAAATAGCGGTGTTGGATCGCGGTATTGCCTATGAGGATATGGTCACGGGAATTGAGGAGCACCTTCTGCAACTCAACCGAAGTTACTGGGGCCTTTATCTCGCTCGCTCCGCGTATGCCCTTCGACTTGATTTGGTGCAGGAGACGAGAGCGGTTGTCCGTTTTCTGGAAGATCGCGAAGAGATCGACGCGGAAGCGACTGCAAGTGAGATTGTCAGAGCGAGAGCCGCCCTCCTCGAGCGTCAGGCGGATTTGATTCGCAGCAAGACCGCTATCCGAACCGCCGAAGAACGACTTCGGGCAATTGTTAATCACCCTGACCTTCAAATGGGCGTTGCAGGTGAGGTGATTCCGACTTCACGTCCCGTCATGACTCCAGCTCCTGAGAATGTGAGCCAGGTGGTTCAGACAGCGCTTGATAATCGTTCTGAATTGAACCGTAGTCTCGAGTCAATCCGAGTGGCGGGACTTCGCCGTGATTCGGCAAAGAATGATCTGAAGCCACGTGTGAACCTGTTCACCGATGTGGGATATGCAGGGATTGACCAAGGGCGCGATTTTGGCGGTGCCTATGATGATTTGGATTCAAATGGTACGAACGTCCGCGCCGGGATTAACTTTTCGCAGACCCTTGAGCGCGGTTTTGCGAAGTCTTTTCATGAGCGCCGGGGGATCGAGTTTGAACAGGCCGTGAACCGCGCGCGTCTCGCTGCCAACAATGTGATCCTCAGTGTTCTCGTGAGCTACCGGGAGATGGTCACGTCTTATCGCGATGTGCAGGCAAAGTACCAAGCCCTGCGCGCGACCCGGGAGGAAGTGCGTCAGCTTAACGAATTGGTTGATACCGATGCAGGGGCCGAAAACGGGCGTTCTATCGGCTCCCGTCTGCAACTTCTTCTCGATGCGATTGATCGTAAACAGAGAGCCGAGGAGTCCTATCTCATCAGCATCGTGCAATACAATTTCTCGATTGCTTCGCTGGAGCGATCAAAGGGGACTTTTCTCAGAATAGATCAACCTAAATAGTTTTGCCGGAAATGGCAGAAGCAGTCACCAGCGAACCGTCTTCGAAGAAGGCAGGTGAAAGCTCATATTTCCGTCAATACGACAAGCGGTCCTATGCGGCGGGCTGGTTGCAACAAAGGCTCAAATCAAACTGGAGCGGGCGGGGAGTTCTTGATTCAGACCGTCTCCTTGAAGCCATTGAATCCCATGATCTCCCACTGCGCAAAGTTTCAGACGAGGCATTGAAAGCGGGCATGGCCAGATGGAGACGCGATGCCCTTCTTGAAAAGGTGAAGAATTCCGACAGTCTCGTCGAGGCGTTATCAACGCTTCGGGAGGCGTCCCGCCGTGTCCTGGGATTGCATCATTACCCGGAGCAGCTCATGGCTGGAATTGCGCTGGTGGAAGGGGGTGTCGCCGAGCAGGCCACCGGTGAAGGAAAGACCCTGACAATCACACTTCCTGCGTTCTGGTTTGGGCTCACTGGCAAGGGGGTTCACGTTGTCACTGTTAATCCCTACCTCGCGGAGCGGGACTGTGAGTTTGTGACCCCGCTATTTGAATTTTTCGGGCTCAGTGTCGGTCTTCTCGAACAGGAGATGGAGCCGGAGGCGAAGCGTGAAATGTATCGAAAGGACATCGTCTACGGTACTGGCTACGACTTCGGATTCGATTACCTGCGGGATCAGCTTCAGATCGTCGATCAACCCGGGAACCGGCCGGTTCCGCGACTCTGCAAATTACTGGCCGGAGAGGAAATCGTTGAACCGTCCACGATGCATCGCCGACTCAGTTATGCGATTGTCGATGAAATTGACAGCGTTCTTATCGATGAGGCCGGGTCTCCGCTGCTAATCAGTCAGCACAAGCCGGGGGAATTTGACGACCAACCGTTTCACATCGCGCGGAACATTGCCGGTGCTCTTGAGAAGGAAACTGACTACGCCGTGAAGAACGGTAATCGGCTCATCATAAAGAATACGGGGCTGGAAAAAATACATGCGTCGCCCGAGGTTCCATGGTCTCAACTGGTGCGCCCCTGGAGGGTTTATATCCAGAATGCGCTCACCGCGATCGAACTGTTCCAGCGCGATTCACATTATATTGTGAAGGATGAGAAAGTCGTAATCATCGATGAGTTTACAGGACGGGCGCATGAAGAGCGGAACTGGAAGGAAGGGCTGCATCAGGCGGTCGAGGCAAAGGAGGGCCTCCCGATCAACCCTGAAACTGAGTCATCGGCCAGTATTACCCGCCAGCGTTTCTTCACGCGTTACGACTCGATTTGCGGTATCACCGGCACTGCCATGGAAAGCGCGGGTGAGCTTTGGCATTTCTTCAACTTGCCGGTTAAGACGATCCCTCTGCACCGCCCCGGAAAGCGGCGGGAGTTGCCGGAGAGGGTGTTTTCGAATCAAGAGACGATGTATGAGGCTGTCATTGGGAGTGTCGCTGAACGTCAGGCGAGGGGGCAGCCTGTCTTGATCGGAACAAGAACGATTCTCGCCAGTGAGGCTCTTTCCGTACGCTTGGAAAAAGAAGGCATTTCTCATGAGTTGCTCACCGCAAAACACGATGAGGAGGAAAACCGGATTATCGCCGGGGCAGGGCAGGCCGGCGCTGTTGTCATTGCCACGAACATGGCCGGTCGCGGGACTCACATTGATCTTACCCCTGAAGCCGAGGAAGCGGGAGGACTTCATGTCATCGCGGTGGAGCGAAACGAATCGATACGCATTGATCGGCAATTATTCGGGCGCTGCGCCCGTCAGGGGAAGCCCGGTTCGATTCAGTCCTTTGTGAGCCTCGAGGATGAACTTCTGCAACGGTTCAGCAAGTCGATGCTTCGTAAGTTGCATGGTCTCCGGTCGGGGGAGTCTCATGAGCTCCCGTCGGAGGCGAGCCGAATTTTTGATAAGCTGCAGCGACGATTGGAACAGACGAATTACCAGATCCGCCTTCAGATGGCGGAAAGAGACAAATGGAACGACAAAACACGACAATCACTTTCCTGATCGCCTGCATGGCTTTTCTCACCCTGACACGGGCAGATGAGAAGACCTCGGTGCATACTTATCTTCGCCCTTACAGAAGTGTTGAGGTATCGACAACCGAGCGGGGGGAGATACGCGAAGTCTTCGTCCGGCAGGGGGATGACGTCAGTATCGGAACCGCTCTCCTGGGCCTTGATGCAGAAAGTATCGAAGCACGTCTTGCTATCGCGAGGGCGCAGGCATCGAGCACGGGGACGATTCTGGCAGCGGAGGCCGAAGTGAAGCTCAATCGCGAACGCCTTGCGATTGTGGAAAAGCTTCAGCGTCGGGGAACTTCCAACTCGGCCGAATACGACCGCCAGAAGTCGCTCCTCGAGGTGAGTCTTGCCAATTTGACCGCCGCAAAGGAGGAAAAGGAAATTCAACAACTTCAGGTCCAATCGATTGAAGTGGAGTTGGCGCGTCGCACACTGAGAAGTTCGATCGAAGGGGTCGTTGTCGAGGTTGCACGCGATGCCGGAGAAGCGATTAACTCGGTTCGTGAAGATGCGTTGGTCCGGATTGTCGAAGTCGGGACTCTCAAAGCCCGGGCATTTGTTCCGATCTCTCTTGCTGCCCTCTTGAAGAACAGGGATGAAGCGAGACTGGAAACGGTATCCGGAAAATTTCTTGGAAAAGGGCGGGTTGAATTTGTCTCTCCTCTATCCGATCCCGCGACGAACACCGTTGAGATAACGGTAAGGTTTGAGAACAGAGACCGCAGCCTTCCGATCGGGGAGCAAGTGGCGCTTGTTTTCGGGGAAGAGTAGGGGCGAACAGAGCATTTAAGTGAGGCTCGCGAGCCTCCGCCCTCATCCTTCGCCGGGTTCAGGAGAGTTTACCCTGCACTGGAGTATGGCGACAGCCAAGCTTGTCAGGAAAGTTCTCTCGAGTGCGAAGCGCTCACTTCCTGTTGATCGATTTCTGACGATTTCTGTAAAAATGGCAGACTCGTGAAAGTGCAGAAGTAGCACGGAGTCGAAAGGATTGAATCATGACGGACAGAATGAAAGTCGGACAGGAAGGCTGGACGCCGGGGCAATGGAGCTCCTTCGCTGGCAAAACGTATCCCATCACCGGAGCGAACGCCGTGCCGGATTTGAGGCAACGCGTATTCTTCTCTCCAAAGGCGTAAGAGTCTTCACGCAGAATCGCAACGCCGAAAAATTTGGTGATGCCGAAACGCGCCTCGAACGGCCCGGAGGGAATAGAGTGACCAACTCATTGATCAAGCAGTCTTGATCCCCGCGATCATCGGTCACCCAATCAACCTCACGATAAGAGAGCTCCCGCTATTTCAGAAAACGCGCGGTGATGTTTTGCGTTGAGCGGGGCCAGGAGATGGCCGGCGCTTTCGTTGAAAGTCCTTTCGGCGTCGTTAAACAATTGAGTCCCGGCTTCGGTAATGGCGATGAGGCTGACGCGCGCATCGCGGACGGATTCCTCTTTCTCAACCAGTCCGATTTTTTGCATGGGATTGAGTAATCGAGTAACTCCCGATGCGGTTAATCCGATCTTTTCTGCAAGATCAATCCGCCGCATGTTTCTAGCAGGGGAATCATTCAAATGAAGGAGAACGATGAATTCCGTGAAGCTGATTCCGTGCGCCGTGAGGGGCCCGCTTACTTTTTTAAAGAGCTGGGTCTGGAGGTTGGAAAGCGTCAGAAGTAGTGCAGCGTCTTGAGAAATAGCCATGATGTTATTTGCGGTATAATTGAGTGATCAATTATTCAGCAAATAAAAAGAAGATCAACCGGAATTTTTGATCGTGCTGCACTGAAACCAAAGAGCGCAAAGGACTGAGTTCTTCGAGTGGTCATGAGTGTGGCGGGTGTCGCTGGCTTTTAGAAAAAGCTACAGGTGAGATAGTGATCCGGGGATGATCATTGCCCAAAGGAGAAATATCGGATTGACGTAGTTCTCAAAACGCTCTTTCCGTTCGCTTCAGTTTTTCGAGATTCGATAAGGACAGGCCCCGGGGAGTAAATGCCCAAATTTCGCCATGAAGGCAAGATCGTAGCCGGTTTCTCGTACTCGCTCGTGCCCCTAATTCTGCACGGCAGTGTTCTACCTCACACTTCCCAACCAGCCCGGTAATCCCGACGGAGGAACTGATTAGCTTCTTTGCAATTCGAAAACGTGAGATTCTCTGCGTCCCAGAGGAGTTTTACCGTCGTCAGTTTCTCGCGGAGTTCCGGGCGGAGCGCGATATTCCCGAGGAGGATTGTCTCTGTGAGAGGACCGGCCCAATCGAAGTTCGAGCCGCCTTTCTCTCCACCTTTGCAGGCACGAATCCACTCGGCGTGATGACCGGGAGAGCGCATTAACTTTTTAGGGGGCGCTCCATATCCGAGCGCCTTCTTTTCGGGGTGCAGTTTCCATTTGGACCAATCGGAGGTGAGGCAACCTTCATCGCCGATGAGCATGAGCCCGTTTGCCCCGAGGCTTTCGTTGTCTTTGATCGAATCAGGTCGGGCGGGGCGGAGGCCTCCGTCATACCAAACAAGTTTGACCGGAGTCATTTCGCCTCGTTTCGGGAAATGCCATGTGATCATCGAGCCCACTGGAAAGGTTTCGATGTTCACTCGGGTTGAAGCGGCCTCGACACTCGTCGGTGCGCCGAGTTTCAAGGCGCGAAAGACAGGGTCGAAATAGTGGCAGGCAATGTCTCCGAGAGCGCCGGTCCCAAAATCCCACCAACCACGCCATTTGAAGGGTGCGTAGACAGGATTGTAAGGGCGTTCTGGTGCCGGGCCTAGCCACAAGTTCCAGTCTAGGTCATTCGGAACGGCTGGAGATTCCTCCGGGCGTTCGACGCCTTGTGGCCAGTATTCGCCGTGTAACCCTTTGCTGGGTCGATCCGTCCAAATGTGAACTTCCCGCACTTGGCCGACAGCTCCATCCATGACAAACTCTTGTACGACTCTGGTTTGCTCATCTGCCTGCGCCTGATTACCCATCTGGGTTGCGACGCCCGCTTCACTGGCTGCGTTGGTCAGTTCACGAGCTTCCCAAACCGAATGGGTGAGGGGCTTTTCACAATAGACTGGTTTGCCTCGTTTGATCGCAGCCATGGACGCGTGGAAGTGGTGATGATCCGGCGTTGCAACGATGACGGCATCAATTTCCGAGTCCAATTCTTCGAGCATGACCCGGTAGTCTTTGAACCGCTTCGCTCCGGAATGAAGCTTCAGCATCGGAGCGGATCGCTGCCAATCCACGTCGGCGAGGGCTACGATGTTCTCAGTAGCAGCTACTTCGCTGATGTCGCTTGCGGCACGTCCACCAGCACCGATGGAGGCGATGTTGAGCTTCTCATTAGCCGCATAGGTCCGAGCAGAGCCGGCTTGAAGTATCATAAATGCCGAGGCGGCTTTGCTTGAGCTTGTCTTCAAAAAACGGCGTCTATTCATAGGTGTCGAGCTGGGTTGCAAAAGGAGGGAGTTTGCTCGCTCTGGCTATTTCTATCAATCTTTGCGTTTGCCGTATTTGCGCAAGTCGCTGATGGTCAATTGACTCTGAGTTGAATGATAAACGGTTGTTCGATTCGGCGGAATACTTTGCACGCATTCCTTCGACGGTTTGGTGCTTGAACGCGCCGTAAGAGGTTTTTATGCTGACTCTTCAACGGGGGATGTTGAAAGGAAGATGATTGCCTCCCTCAATCCCGCTAGGACCGACGCACCGAAAAGAACTCCTTGGATAAGCGAGATCCTTTCAGTTTCTCTTTCCCCGCAGGAGTCTGGCAGGATCGTGTCATGGCAAAACTCGCCCGCCCGCTATACCCTTCTTCCAAGATGAATCGAAAACCTCTTTCCAGATTTCTTTGCCTGGCTCTTTGCAGTCTCTTATCTTCTGCTACAGCGGAAGTAATCCCTGTACCGGAAGCGATTGATCCGGAAGCGATTCCCAACACGAAGCCAAGAAACGTTGTCTTCATTCTTTCCGATGATCATCGCTACGACGCGATGAGCTTTATGGGGCATCCCTTCGCGAAGACGCCAAACATGGACGCGATTGCGGCCAATGGCGTCCATTTGAAAAACGCCTTCGTCACGACTTCGCTCTGTTCGCCGAGCCGTGCTTCGATTCTGACAGGCCTTTACACGTTTCGCCACAAGGTGATCGATAATCAGCGTGCGGTCCCCGAGGGCACGCAGTTCTTTCCTCAATATTTGCAGGGCGCAGGGTATTCCACCGGCTTCATTGGTAAGTGGCATATGGGGGCCGCAAATGATGATCCGAGACCGGGCTTTGACTACTGGGTCAGCTTCAAGGGGCAGGGGCATTACTATCCTCCGGGTGAGAAATACACAATCAACGATAACGGAAAGCGCGTCCCCCAGGACGGGTATGTCACGACTCTACTGACCCGCTACGCGGTCGAGTTTCTCGAGGCGCAGACCGATCGCGAGAAACCATTTTTCCTCTACCTTTCACACAAGGCCGTCCATGGCCCGTTCACTCCCGAACCGAAGTATGCAGGCTCTCTCGCGGCTGAGCCTCACCACGCTCCAGCGTCGAGTGAATTTCAGTCTAACAATCTTCAAAACCGCCCCCGTTGGTTGCTTGACCAGCGCAACAGCTGGCACGGGATGGACTTTCCTTTTCACAGCGGCACATCGACGGAGGATCTTTACAAAAGTTACTGCGAATCATTGCGTTCTGTCGATGACAGTGTCGGCACCGTCATGGAGCAGCTTAAGAAGATGGGAATCTATGACGACACGCTCGTCATTTACATGGGCGATAACGGCTTCATGTTCGGCGAGCACGGCTTGATCGATAAGCGGGTTGCCTACGAAACGTCGAGCCGTGTTCCTATGCTGATGCAATGTCCAGACCTGTTCGGGGGAGGCACCGTCGTCGAAGAAGTCGTCGCCAATATTGACATCGCTCCCACGGTGATGGAAGCAATGGGACTGAAGAAGCCTCCGCACATGGATGGGGAAAGTTTTCTCGCGCTTGCCCGTGGAGAGGAGATTCCCTGGCGCGATTATTTTCTCTATGCCTACTACTGGGAACAGAATTTTCCTCAGACGCCGACTCATTTTTCCCTCCGCGGCGACCAATACAAGTACACGACCTACTACGGTGTCTGGGATACTGACGAGCTCTTCGATATCCAGGCCGACCCCACGGAACAAAACAATCTGATTCACGATCCTGCGTTTGAGAAGGTGAAGGATGATATGCAGGACCGGCTCTACGACATGATGGCAGATCTCGGCGGCATGGAGATACCGATGAATCGTCCGCTCGGCAGGCAGAATAACAAACGCCTGCGGGACAAAGGGGGAGTCGAGGCCGCTGATTTCCCGGAAGCGCTCATTGTTGATGAGCCTTTGCTCAAAAAGTCAAAGTGATTTGCACCCCCCTCAATCCCGCGGGGACCGGCGCAACGATAGGAACTCCTTGATAAAGCGAGTTCCTGTCCTATGGGTCTTTGACGTTAGCTTCGGTGCCACCGCCACATATGAGCATATCTGCTAAATTCAATCATTGGGTGGTGTTTTCAAGCACAGGCCGTCTCTTCACTGCTCTGGCGCTCTGTGCAAGTCTCACGGTCGATTCAACTCTGCAGGCCAACCCCGCCAATCCGAGTCTCCGAAGCGGAGTCGCGACTTTCTCCACTTCGGGATCGACTTCGATCATTCATCAGGGAAGTGAGAATGTGATTATCCACTGGGACACCTTCTCCATCCAGCAGGGCGAGACGACGCGGTTCATCCAGCCCGGCAGCACCAGCGCCGCCCTCAACCGCGTCACTTCGGGAAATCCCAGTGAAATCTACGGGAATCTCCAGGCCAACGGTCGCGTCCTTCTTATCAATCCGAACGGCATCCTTGTCGGTCCGGGCGGTCGCATCGACACGGCAGGCTTTCTCGGATCAACTCTTGATGTCAGCGATTCCGACTTTCTGAATGGCGGCGACATGATTTTTTCCGGAAACTCCTCTGCCAAAGTCGTCAATCTCGGTACGATCAACGCGATCGACGGAGGCAACATTTTTCTCATCGCGCAGGAGGTGGAAAACTACGGCACGCTCAACGCTCCCGGCGGCACCGTTGGTCTCGCAGGTGGCACCCGTGTCATGGTGAAATCCGAAGCGATGGGCGAGCGTATTTCCATCCTCCCCGAGAGCAAAGGGGGCAACGTCACCAATGGAACGAGTGGCACCATCACCGCGGCAGTCGCGGAACTCAAAGCCGCCGGCGGTAACGAATACGCGCTCGCGATCAACAACGACGGCCTCGTCCGCGCGACTCGCTTCGAGAACCGGGGTGGAAAAATCTATCTCGGGTCCGGCGGCGGTAGTCGGGTTCGCAACCGGGGAACCCTTCGGGCTCCCAATGTAAAGATCAACGCTACCACCGGTACGGTCGAGAATGCGGGGACGATCGACGCATCGAGCGAGCTTGGTAACGGAGGCGAAATCGAGATCGAAGCCGAAAGTGTCATTGGTAAGGTGGGCGGCTTTCTCAATACGACGGGACTGAATAAGGGCGGCACCATCAAAATCACCGCGAGCGGCGAGCTTCGCCTCGACGACTCCATCTCTGCGGTCGGGGAAAATGGATTCGGGGGGAGCATCCGTCTCACCGGCGATACCGTGACTCTCGGGGATACTGCCGCGATCGACGCGAGCGGGGCGACCGGAGGCGGCTCCATTCTCGTGGGCGGTGGCCGTGCGGGACGTGACGATTCGATCAGCAATGCACGTATCACAACCATTGAGGAAGGAGCGAGTCTCTCCGCCAATACCACCGGCAGTGCCGGGGACGGTGGCACCGTGATTCTCTGGGCCGATGACACGATGGACTTCCGCGGCAGCGTTCAGAATCGCGGAGCCGGGAGTGGTGCGGGTGGTTTCACCGAAGTCTCCGGGCTGCGCTCGCTCGGATTTCATGGCACCGTTGATACCGGGGGCGGCGATTTGCTGCTCGATCCGTTTAATTACGTCATCGGGGCGACGGAGGCGACCAATCTGGTCAACGCACTGGGGATGAACAATGTCACCATCGACACGACCACCGATGGCGGGGCTTTCGGTTCCTCGGGCAATGCGCTGGATGTCGGCGACATCACGGTGAACAGCGAGATCCTCTACGATTCGGAAAACGACCTGACCTTTCTGGCGGTCGGGGATGTGAATTTCAACGCCAGCGTCCAGAACCGCAATGGCAGCGTTGACGCTGGCGACGTCAACATTGTCGCGGGTTGGGATGGGACGACCGCGTATGACACCGCGACCTTCTCGGCGGTGGATGTGAATGCGGTGAATCCCACCTTGTTCGGCAATGCCAGCGGCGGCAGCACCGGCAGCGTCTTCATCGGCGACGGCACGCAGACGGCGGGCATCGCGGTTGGGAGTCGTCGCGGGACGACGAATGTATTCGCGTATGATGTGAAGTTACAGGGGGCGAATGCAGATGCGCCTGCAGGAATTTCCTACTTCTCACAACTCGGCTTTCAGATCAGCGACGGCATCGCTCTTGGCAGTTATAATCTGCGTCCGATGGGTGACGACGACGGCAGCAATGTGGTCGTCGACGGCGGCATCACGATCCATTCCCGCAATGACCTGTCTGCAACGGGTGGAGGAGGAATGAACAATTACGTTCAGGTTGGACATGTCGGGTTTGATCCTAAAACCAGCTTTGGTGGGGAAATCGAGGCGGATGCCAGCGCGGTGATCGAGGTGTCTACCGGCAATGACATCCGTTTTTCCGGTGGCGACGGGCCCCGCGCCTTCGCCCAACTTGGGCAGGGGGGAACCAGCGCCCGGGGTGACCACGAAGGTACGATCACGATCACAACCGCAAACGACATTGTCTTTATGGGTGGCAATGGAGATAACACATACGCGCAACTCGGTCAGGGCGGAGAGAATGCTAGAGGCAACCATAGTGGCACGATCACAATCACCGAGGCCAACAACATCCGCTTCACCGGAGGAAACGATTATTATGCCTACGCGCAGCTGGGCCAGGGCGGGTATGGTGCAGCAGGCAATCACAGTGGGACGACAACGATCACGGAAGCGGGGGCTATCACGTTCACCGGCGGCGGGGCAGATTATGCCTACGCGCAGCTCGGCCAAGGCGGATTGGGTGCCGATGGTGATCACAGTGGAGTGACGGCGATCACGGGAGCGGGTGATATCACGTTCACCGGAGGAGGAAATGTAGCCTACGCGCAGCTGGGCCAGGGCGGGTATAATGCGGAGGGCGATCACAGCGGGACGACGACGATTATGACTGCCAACGACATCGTTTTCACCGGCGGCGGCGGAACTCAAGCATACGCGCAGCTGGGGCAGGGGGGGTATGATGCGGAGGGCGATCACAGCGGGTCAATCGATGTCTTCCACAGCGGTGACCTCACCCTGACCGGTAATAACATCGACGACCGCTACGCCCTCATCGGCCACGGCGACGCGCCGGTCTTTCTTGATATTTTAAACGGCATCGTTCCCGACAGCGACGCGGGTCAGTCGGTTTCCGGCTTGGTCACCGTCAACACCGGCGGCGACATCGACGTGAACAACGGCTTCATCGGTCACCTCCTCGATGCGGACGGCGACTCGAACACCGGTGACATCCTCATCACCGCCGGTGGCGACATCACCCTGAACAATCACCTCGAGCGCGGCAGCTACGACAGCCCGGACGACTACACCCTGCTGGCGGAGGGCGATATCCATTTCAACACAAGCCTGCAGAACCGCAACGCCACCGGGGGCGATATTAATATCGTGGCCGGCTGGGACGGCACGACCGCCTATGACACCGCAGCCTTCTCAGCGGTGGATGTCAACGCGGCGATGCCGAGCTTGTTCGGCAACCAGAACGGCACGAGCACGGGCAGCGTCTTCATCGGCGACGGCACGCAGACGGCGGGCATCGCGGTTGGGAGTCGTCGCGGGACGACGAATGTATTCGCGTATGATGTGAAGTTACAGGGGGCGAATGCAGATGCGCCTGCAGGAATTTCCTACTTCTCACAACTCGGCTTTCAGATCAGCGACGGCATCGCTCTTGGCAGTTATAATCTGCGTCCGATGGGTGACGACGACGGCAGCAATGTGGTCGTCGACGGCGGCATCACGATCCATTCCCGCAATGACCTGTCTGCAACGGGTGGAGGAGGAATGAACAATTACGTTCAGGTTGGACATGTCGGGTTTGATCCTAAAACCAGCTTTGGTGGGGAAATCGAGGCGGATGCCAGCGCGGTGATCGAGGTGTCTACCGGCAATGACATCCGTTTTTCCGGTGGCGACGGGCCCCGCGCCTTCGCCCAACTTGGGCAGGGGGGAACCAGCGCCCGGGGTGACCACGAAGGTACGATCACGATCACAACCGCAAACGACATTGTCTTTATGGGTGGCAATGGAGATAACACATACGCGCAACTCGGTCAGGGCGGAGAGAATGCTAGAGGCAACCATAGTGGCACGATCACAATCACCGAGGCCAACAACATCCGCTTCACCGGAGGAAACGATTATTATGCCTACGCGCAGCTGGGCCAGGGCGGGTATGGTGCAGCAGGCAATCACAGTGGGACGACAACGATCACGGAAGCGGGGGCTATCACGTTCACCGGCGGCGGGGCAGATTATGCCTACGCGCAGCTCGGCCAAGGCGGATTGGGTGCCGATGGTGATCACAGTGGAGTGACGGCGATCACGGGAGCGGGTGATATCACGTTCACCGGAGGAGGAAATGTAGCCTACGCGCAGCTGGGCCAGGGCGGGTATAATGCGGAGGGCGATCACAGCGGGACGACGACGATTATGACTGCCAACGACATCGTTTTCACCGGCGGCGGCGGAACTCAAGCATACGCGCAGCTGGGGCAGGGGGGGTATGATGCGGAGGGCGATCACAGCGGGTCAATCGATGTCTTCCACAGCGGTGACCTCACCCTGACCGGTAATAACATCGACGACCGCTACGCCCTCATCGGCCACGGCGACGCGCCGGTCTTTCTTGATATTTTAAACGGCATCGTTCCCGACAGCGACGCGGGTCAGTCGGTTTCCGGCTTGGTCACCGTCAACACCGGCGGCGACATCGACGTGAACAACGGCTTCATCGGTCACCTCCTCGATGCGGACGGCGACTCGAACACCGGTGACATCCTCATCACCGCCGGTGGCGACATCACCCTGAACAATCACCTCGAGCGCGGCAGCTACGACAGCCCGGACGACTACACGCTGCTGGCGGAGGGCGATATCCATTTCAATACCAGCCTGCAGAACCGCAACGCCACCGGGGGCGATATCAATATCGTGGCCGGCTGGGATGGCACGACCGCCTATGACACGGCGACTTTTGCGGCCGTGGATGTGAATGCGACGAATTCCACTCTTTTCGGAAACGGGAACGGCAGCGTGATAGTCGGCGACGGCACGCAGACCGCCGGCATCGCGGTCGGCAGCCGGAGCGGGACGACAAATGTGTTCGGACATGATGTGGTCTTGCAGGGGGCGAATGCAGATGCGCCCATCGGCGATTCTAATTTCTCCCAGCTTGGTTTTCGGATCAGTGATGGCATCGCCCTCGGCAACAACGATTTGCGCACGGCGGGCGATACTGCCGGAGAGAATGTCGTGGTGGATGGTGATATCACCGTGCACGTGCGAAACGATCTGACCGCGACCGGAGGAGGAATTAATAATTTCGCCCAGGTCGGACATGTCGGATACGACCTTGTCACGGGAGGCGCGGGAGAGGGAATCGAGGCGGTTGCCAGTGCGGTGATCGAGGTCGCCGCCGGGAACGACATCACCTTCTCGGGCGGAGGGGGACTCCTGGCCTACGCGCAGCTCGGCCAGGGGGGACGTTTTGCATTTGGCGATCACAGTGGGACGACCACGATCACCACGGCCAACGACATTACCTTCTCGGGCGGGACGGGAGGTTTAGCCTACGCGCAGCTCGGTCAGGGCGGGCATGCTGCTAATGGCGATCACAGCGGGACAACCACGATTATCACGGCCAACGACATCATCTTCTCGGCCGGGACGGGAGGAGTAGCCTACGCGCAGCTCGGCCAGGGCGGATCTCAAAATGCTAATGGCGATCACAGCGGGACAACCACGATCACCACGGCCAACGACATCACCTTCTCGGGCGGGGAGGGAGATTACGCCTACGCGCAGCTCGGCCAGGGAGGGAATCTTGTCTACGGCAATCACAGCGGGACAACCACGATTATCACGGCCAACGACATCATCTTCTCGGCCGG
>JARGPJ010000002.1 GCA_029212615.1 Verrucomicrobiales bacterium | reverse complement strand
TGGGCGAAGGCCAATCACGAGAACGTCAAGAGGCGCTCGGCTTGACGCTTACGATCTGAATGCGGAGGGTCCTTTTCAATCGACCGGTGAAGACGTCCTGAATGCGAACTGTCCGATCATGGCTCAGGCTGATTAGCCGGGTTCCATCGGGCGTGAAAATCAATTGGCTGATCCTTTCGGGTATGCCCCCGGGGATCGATAACGAGTCGGGGCGCTTCCGCGTGAACCATGGACAGGGCTGCCGAAAAAATCGCTCCAAGCCATCTTGAAAATCAAGAATTTGTCCGCATGATCCTTCTCCCTTATTTCATCCTAGTCGGAGGCTTTTGTCCAGAAGGCACTGAGACTCTTCACCACTCCGATAACCAGGCTCTCCACATCTTGATCTTCGGCAACGAAGTTGGGATCGAGAACCAGCACGAGAACTCCATTTCTGAACGTCGTCAGCCCATAATGGAAACCCGAGTCCTCGATCAGCTGCGTCCAGACTTCGAAGGACTCGGTATCGTTTTTCGTCACGATGAATCCCTTCGACGATTCGTGTCGGATGGTCCCATCCTCCTTCGCCAGGGGTTTCAGGACACGGGAGAAGGCGGCCTCCTCGGATTCATCTGCCATTTTCGGGACAAACACCGCATCCAGATTCAAATCTTCTCCCGAAACTTGATATTTCGCAAATGAGGCGCTCCCCCCGAATAGCTCCACCAGCCTGGCGGGAGTATCCGGAGATGGCTCGACGAGTGCAGCCGAAGCTGATTCTTCTCCCAAGGCGGGCCACTCAACCGGATCGACCGAAGCGGGGCCGAACGAAAAACCCGGATTGCCACGGTCTCCGAAAGAAGAATTGAAGTCGGCAGGGACGCGCGGCGGAGCGGAGACGGCCTCGAAAAATGGACCGGCAAAACCATGAATCGAATCGGGAGTCAATTCCGCGCCTCCTGAATGATGGAACAACATGAGCAGTGCCCGGGAGTTGAGCACCTTGAGGCTGATTTTTTTCGAAGGCTTGTCCTGTCGAAAATACAGAGTCCCCGGAAATGCCGTGCTTGTTGACTGCGTAAAATTCTCGGCCATTCCGCCCGGCGTGGCTTGGAAAGTGTCGTTTACGAAAAGGTTCACTTTCCGGGTAAAGTCGTCGACGTCCTCGTAGGAAAACGCGCTCACTTCGACTTCAATCGATTCTGCGGGATTTTCGTAGGCGATTCGGGCGAAACTCCCATCAACTCCGACACTGGCAGGTTCTCCTGAACTCTTGCGCTGGTAGCCGCCTATCTGTGGCGGCCAATCCGGGTCGACCTCTGAGCCGATCGACAACACGGGAAGATTTGCCGGCTCGAAGTTGAATGAAAGTGGCGATTCTGTTCTTTTAGCTGACTTGGATTTGAGCCCAATGGCGAGAAGTCCACCTAAAATAAGCACACCTAACACAAGGACTCCAAGGCACCCTTTGATGAAACAGCTTTTCTTTTTCGAATTTGATTCGGGCTTTCCTGGGGATTGATTCGATGTCGCTGATTCCATGTTGCCGTGTGGTTATTGTTGTCTCTTCAAAACGCAGTCTTCTTGCTAATCCTCGATGAAAGCCTTTCGCAGTTCACTCGATGAATAACTGCCCCGCAACTGCTTTTTTAAGGCGTTTTTATCAGGGTGTTGATCCTGGCGGGATTGAGGGGGGAGCAACTTCGATCCTTTTGTTATGAAGGGAGCGAATCCAGGTGGGGATGATCGGTTGCTGAACGCATCCGATCATTAAGAATCGTCACCGGCACCGGAATATCTGTCTCAGCTGGACTTTGGGCCGTCGCTGGAATCGGGAGAGACAGTCGTCGATGGCATGCAGGAAGTAGCTGGTGGCTCCTTCGATCAGCGCGGAGGGCCACCTTTGCCTTTACCGCCTTTACCACCCCGCTCACCGCGAGTTCCACCTCCAGCGGGGCGCAGTTCCACGGGCGTTCCCCGGAAGTTGCGGGGGACTACGGGCCATTCGCCAGTCAGGAAGTAGGCATAGGTTCCTTCGGGGAAGTCGGGGGTAATGCAGAAGCGCCCGTTGCACTCATCCAGGGTACCACTGTTCTCCACGTATTCGTAGTCGCGGGAGAAAGCACCGTCATACTCGCCACCGGGCCCTTCGTCGCCCGACGGGCGTTGTCCGTCTTTCAGCTGATAGCTCGATGTCATCTCGACAATCGGAGAGCGGGGATCCTGAGGGTCTTTGTTTCCGTAGAGCGCGTAAATCGGAAAACCGTCTGCCGCCCAGCCAACGAGGGGGGAGTGCTTGTCTCTTCCAGCGCCAATGGCCCTCAGGTAGAGTTTCGAGATGCCGTGGTAGTGGTAAGCGCCACTGGGCTGAACGTGAGCGTGATTTTCATCGAGCCCGAGCCGCAGCGCACCACCAAGCGCTTCGTAGTTCCAATCAGCCTCGCGATCGGCGTTCCAGAATTCAGCGGTGCCTGGATCAAAGAGCACGCCGTTCAGGGCGATGCCAAAGGGCCGGTTGGGAGGGCCTGTCGGGGAGCTGTTGTGGGTCGGCGTCGTCTCTGCTGCCGGCTTCGGATTGGCCGGAAGCACGAAATGATATTTCTGCTCCTCGATGGTGTGAGGATTCGCCCGGTTGGGGAAAACTCCAACGAGGTGCCCGGGGATGGCGTTCGATACGACCACTCGTGACTCGCCCTGCTCTTCGATTGATTCACGTTGCTCTGCCGGTGGCGTTTCGCTGGCGGGCAGGAGCGTCAAAGGTTTTGCCTTGTTCGCGGTATGCTGGCGCATCGGTGGTGGACCTTGAGCAATCAGCGAGATCGTGAGCGAAACGATAGTGAGACAGGAAAGAGTGAGAAAAGTAGATGAAGTCCGGTTCATAATGGCCGTTTAAACCGCGCCCGGGCAAAATAGTTGCGAATGTTTTTGTTAGCTCTCTGCTCACACTGTTTTCATAACCGTTGCAGAAAAGTGTGAAACTCACTGAATGCTTCGGTGTTCCATATCGCTCCTGAAACCGGACAATCGTCACGCTGGCGGGATCAGATGGCGCGGCGCGAAAACCCTGACAAGCCAATATCTTAATCGACCTGAAAGCATCATGAATAGAATAGTAAATTGTATAGGATTGGCTCTGATGTTCTGCCAGCTGGACGCAGCGGCAGCTGAAAAGGCACCGAACATTGTCTTTATCCTCGTCGACGATATGGGATGGAATGGACTTTCCACGGCGATGGATCCCGATGTAAAAGAGTCGCTCAGCGATTTTTACAAGACGCCTAACATTGATCAACTCGCGAGGGAGGGCGTGGTTTTTTCGCGAGCCTATTCTCCGGGACCGTCATGCAGTCCGAGTCGGGCCGGTATTTTGACGGGCAAGACCCCGGCGGAGTTGCACATGACGACGCCGGGAGCAGGACGTTCGCAGCCGTGGCAAAAAGTGATTTCGGCGGATTTCGTGAGAGTGCTTCCAGAGGCGGAAGTCACGATTGCCGACCGTTTGAAAGAACAGGGCTACGCCACGGCCCACTTTGGTAAGTGGCATCTCGGGAGTAGCAACCCCGGTGAACATGGATTTGATTCCCACGATGGCAGCACCGGAAATGAAAGCGGTGACGACACCGACGGGGATAATCCAAAAGACATCTTTGGCATCACGTCCCGCGGACTGGAGTTCATGGAACAACAGGCGAGAGCCCGTAACCCGTTTTATCTGCAACTGTCTCACTACGCGGTGCACGAACCGGTCGCGGCATCGGCTTCATCGATCGAAAGGTTCGGCGAAATGAATGCCGGTCGGAGACACGACAGGGTGGACTTTGCGGCAATGACCTTCGACTTCGACACGAGTGTCGGGCAGGTCCTTGAGAAAGTTCGCGAGTTGAAGTTGGAAGAGAGCACTTACCTCGTCTTGATGTCCGACAACGGAGCGGTCGGCAATCAACGTCGACCAGTGAATGCACCGCTCGCGTTCGGGAAGGGGACACTCTACGAAGGAGGCATCCGCGTGCCCCTGATGATTCGCGGACCCGGGATCAAGGAGAATACCTACTGCGATGAAAAGGTGACGGGATGCGACCTCCTGCCCACCTTTTGTGAATGGGTTGGGACAACTGCCGGCGAGATCGAGGGTGTCAGCCTCGTGCCTTTGCTGGCGGGAAATCCTTTGGCGTTCAAGCGCCCTCAGGATGGATTGCTTTTTCACAATCCTCACTACGGCGCGGGACCGATTCAGAAACCGCAAACCGCAATTCTCGTGAAAAATTACAAGCTGATTCGAGATCTTGAGACCGGAAAGGATCAGTTGTTTGACCTCGAATCCGATCTTTCCGAGTCAACTGATCTCGCTCAGAGAATGCCGGAGATCGCGACACACATGGCTGCTGTTCTGGAGAAACGCCTTGAGCAGGTCGGAGCCCAAATGCCGACTCCGAATCCGGACTACGATCCCGAAACAAGCGCGCCACGAGGAGGCGGAAAAGGCAAAGGCGGGGGAGGCAAGGGGAAGGGAAAAGGCAAATGAATGGCAAAACGACAGGAATTCGCTTTCTCAAGGAGTTCTTCTCGGGGCGTCGGTTCTAGTGGGATTGAGGAGGCATAATACAAACCTATGCCGCGAGGGTTCGATTCCAGCGAAAGCACACGCCGCGTCACGCTGAAATTGTCTGGAGAATTCTTTCGCGAAGCCTCAAATGGACGCGTCGATTGATCTCTTCCAGGATAATTGAATAATACGAATGAAACTGGATTCTCCGGTCAAGTGCGGCGCAGTCGGCGCAGAAAGAGGACGGTTAAGCCAAAACCCGAAAATACGACGGTAGAAAGGCTCTGGCATGGTGTTAACTTCGACACCGAACGCCAGTTGATCCATACGCGCCATTTCTGAGCGTTGCCGGCCGTGATCTCCGAGTTCCGGAGCAAGTTCTGCGAACGAGTGAGCGCGCCGCGTCTTCTCGCTGCGCTTGATCAAAAAATCCGTGAACGAGTTCTGCGGATACGCCCCGGCCGAGCCAAACCTGAAGCACGAAACCCATTTGCTTTAGCTCAACACAAGTTTACCGTTTGCTGTCAAAAAGCTTGATCAGTTTTTTCGTTTTGATACTCATCTTCCTCAAATTCTTGGCGTTAGAATGACCAAAGCCATAATTTTAATAATTACAGCTTTATGCCTTTTTGGAGCCGTGCCAGAGGCTGAAGCCTCTCTTATTTTTCAAGGAGGAGACGCCAACACCAACCTGATATCAAACGGTGTGGGTGGCAACGGTTCCAAGTCTGGAGGTCCGCTTTCTTTCACCAACTTTGGAGATAATAATAATAACACTGGTATTGCTAGTATCGACAGTATCGATACTCTTCTCGGAACAGCTCTGGCAGCTACAGATGTGGTGACGTTGAATGCAACGATCACTTCGACCGGGAACCTTCGCGCAAACGGCATTGAATTCGGACTTAGCCCGTCCGGAACAGACTTTAGGCCCGTCAACAATCTTCTATTTCGGACTGACGTCGACGGTGATCCTAGCGGGATGGCTCTTAACAATTTCCCTGGTCTTGGTAGCACCGACGCTGGATTCGGGGTAGACGAAGCCAGCCTCAGAGATGGTTTTAACATCGCCCTGGTTGCTGACGTTAATGGCTTCACCGTTACGATCACCGACGTCATTGGTACGCAAGCAGGGTTCGTTGGGGACACCACTCTCATTTACAATCAGTCTACCGCCTTTACGGGAAATGAGTTCTTGGACAACTTCGGTGGTGGCCATATTTACTTAACGGCCCAAGGTAATAACATCACGACCACCCTAAGCGATTTCAGCATTGATGTGACCCCGGTTCCTGAGCCTTCAACAGTTGGTTTGATGTTATTACTAACAGGCTCAGGCCTGCTGCTCTACCACCGCCGACGCAGCATAGCGCCTAGCACATAACCTAGCGTGTGCTGGCAGAGCCTGCCCTTACTCAGGGGCTTTTTTATCGGGGCGTCTTTCCTGGCGGGATTGAGGGGTGCCTCCACATTGGGGTGGCGGGCCTGGAGAAGCGGGGCGAGCGCAACAAGGAGACGAAGCCGGAAAAATCTCATGCTGCGAGACTAGCATGTTCCAAATGCCCGCACAAAGACGGAAAAGCCAAAACAACTTACACTATCGCTCGCTGACCATCACCGAAAAAACCGTATCTTCATCCTTCCCTGTCGAAATCAACAGTATCTTAAATTCCTTAGTCTTGATCTCATAATGATCACTTTGTTCAGAACTATCTTCCACTTTTCGAGCACGCTTATCAAGTAGCTTCGAGAAATCGTCCACTGTCGATTCCTTGAGCTTCAATCCACCCGGAAACGCGATCTTTTCGCCGAGTATATAACACTGATATTACTCCCCTCTGTTATTGATTCGGAAATTAATACCATTGGCCGAAATGTTTTTTGAACCATTGCTCATCGGACTCGTCTTGAATAGCTTCAGACCGTTGGCGCTGAACGCGGCGCGAATCACTTCTTCCGTATCACCAATCTTCGCACCGTAGTAGCTGCCATCCTCCAAGTTGAAATGAGTCAAAGTGCTTTCATCTCCGGGGCGAGCATTGGCAATCTCACCTCCCGCTTGCAACTGCCCTATCAATTTCTGCGCCTTCAGTGCTTCGGTAATATTTTCCTCCTGAGTAAGAGTCACAATGGCATCCTTAAGTTTGGATATTGCCGCAGATTTCAAACCTTCGATGTCCGTTCGGGCTGTTGTCAGACGTGATTTGCGATTTTCGAGATATATCTTTTGAACTCTTACCAATTCACCCCACCGAGGCTCAATTTTAGTAGTTGAACTTGTCCCTATGGCTTGGATTTCAGCATCGCATGCCACAACCAATTCCAGTTTTCCTGCTTTTACCGCTCCTTCTCTTATTTTCTGTATATTTTCTTGATACAGACCGTCGAGTTCCATAACGGGTTGCATGGCCTCCTCGCGAAGAATCTCATACTCAAGAATAATCGCACTCGGCGCTTCATTTCAAAAACACGCCACGCTCCCTACCGCGACAGAAACGAGTGCGGAGATAAATATGGATTTCAGTAATCTGTTCATAACTGACAGGAATTTGCTTTCTCAAGGAGTTCTTATCGGGGCGTCATTCCTCGCGGGATTGAGGAGGTGCAGGGGGAGAAAGGGTGAAATCTTGTCTTCATGGAGAGATCTGGCCACGAAAACAAGCTGGGGTCAAGGCTGCGAGCCATGAATCTACTGGACCGCTCTGAAAGGGTGGGGATTTGGTCGAAAGATCGGGGGTCCCAGATACAGAAGTGCGGAAGCTTTCCTTTGAAGCCCTATCGCGAATTCATTCTGTTTCTTCAGCCGCAACCAGCAGATATACGAGGAACGGCCTCGAGAGAAACATCGGTGCATGTTTCAAACCGCAGACTTGCGCAGCCACTCCGTCGCGGATGGGCTCTGTTGAGACAAAGTCTGAACGAGTCAAGACTTGTGTAGAAACGGCGAACCCTGGTTCCGAGAGTCCGCCGCTTCTAATTTAAGAGCTGGCTACTTCTTCTTGTCAGCTGTCCCAGGCTTCTGCTTGGCGGAGATGGCGCTTTTCCTTGCCTTGTCGGCAGCGTTCGATTTCTTGGCTTTTTGGCTCTTGTTCTTGTCTTTTGATTTCGGTGACTTGTCTCCCATAATTTATTGTTTTGTTAGTTTGTTGGTCGAATTTAGGGCTGCTACCGAATTGCCGGAAGGATTCCGCAATTGGAATCGATGGTTTCCAGTGAAGGATGCCGTGTCTGGCGAAGCTCGGACCAGAGACTGCGGTGGAAAGATTCTTCTTCGTATGGCGTTTGCCGGGACGTCCGGCGATTGATGATACAATAAAGAATCGGTTAAAACATTGCAATGGAATTAGTGGCTTCTCGAATTGCCATTAAAGGATCTGAGAATAGACACCGACTCTCCTTGCTATCATGCCGCTAACGCTCCCTAGTTAGGGATGACTGAAAGATCAGAGGGAAACTTCGACGGTGGACCTCCTGATTTGCGGCGGATCGCATTTTTGGGTGATCATCTTCCACGGTTGTGCGGTATCGCAACGTTCACTCACGACCTGTGCGAAGCGGTCGCGACTGCAGCTCCCGAGAGTGAATGCTACGTGGGCGCGGTCAACGACAGACCCGAGGGGTATGACTATCCGCCCCGCGTCCGATTCGAATTCCTGGAGAAAGATTTGGACTCTTATCGACGGGCGGCGGAATTTTTGAACTTCAATAATTCGGACGTGCTCTGCGTTCAGCACGAGTTCGGGATATACGGAGGTCCGGGCGGGAGCCATTTGCTTTCCTTGTTGAAAGAGGTCCGTATGCCGGTGGTGACGACTCTCCATACCGTGCTGCAGGAGCCCGACGCGGTACAACGGCGGGTCATGGACGAATTGGTGGAACGAAGCGACCGCCTCGTAGTCATGGCCGAAAAAGGTGCCGCCATTCTTCGCGCTGTCTACCAGGTCCCAGACGAGAAGCTGGATGTCGTCCCGCACGGAATTCCGGATCTTCCCTTCGCAGACTCGGCTCATTCAAAGGCACAATTCGGTGTTGAAGGGCGCAAGGTAATGTTGACGTTCGGCCTGATCGGACCGGGAAAGGGAATCGAGCATGTCATCGAAGCTCTCCCCTCGATCATTGAAGAGCATCCGGACGTCGTCTACTTGATTCTAGGTGCCACCCATCCCCAACTGCTAGCAAACGAGGGCGAGCGCTACCGACTCAGCCTGCAGCGTCTCGCCGTGAAAAACGGTGTCAATCAGCACGTTATTTTCCACAATCGGTTTGTTTCGCTCGACGATTTAAAAGAATTCATCGGTGCCACCGACATCTACGTGACACCCTATCTCAATGAGGCTCAGGTAACCTCGGGAACCCTCGCCTACGTGTTTGGTGCGGGGAAGGCCGTTGTTTCGACACCCTACTGGCATGCGCAGGAGCTGCTGGCCGAAGGTCGGGGCGTGCTGGTCCCATTTCGGGATCCCGGCGCTCTTGCGCAGGGAGTCTGCGGATTACTGAACGACAATGCTCGCATGGAACGGATCCGGCACGGCGCTTACGCGATGGGGCGGAACATGATTTGGCCTGCGGTCGCGCAGCGTTACCTTGAGGTTTTCCGTCATGCGCGGGCGGATCGAAGATTCGAACCGCGTAAGTCGTTCGGAGAATGGACTCTGGACGCACGCCCGACCGACTTGCCTCCGCGTCGGCTTGACCACGTCGAGCGGATGACTGACGGGACGGGGATCTTCCAGCACGCGATTTTCAATGTTCCCAACTTCCACGAGGGCTACTGCACCGACGACAACGCCCGTTCTTTCATTCTCTGCAATCTACTGGATGAACTCGGAGACCTTCCTCCGTCCAGTAAACTGAACAAAATCGCGTCCAGCTACATCGCGTTTCTGGCGGCTGCTTTCGATTACCAAACGGGGCGGTTCCGGAATTTCATGAGCCATGGTCGGCAGTGGTTGGAAAAAGAAGGCAGCGACGACAGCCAGGGACGGGCGCTATGGGCCGCAGGCTCAGGAGCGGGTCGCTCGCGCGACGAGGGGCATCAAAAAATTTCCGTTCAATTGTTTCAGCGTGGGCTGCCGATTGTGGCGACGCTTTCGTCGCCCCGGGCGTGGGCCTTTGCTTTGCTTGGCATTCACGAATACCTTCGACAATATCAGGCTAACACCGAAATCGACCAGATACGGGCCGAACTGACGACCCGGCTTCTGGCATGCTGGAAAGGCTGCGCTACGGGCGATTGGTTCTGGTTCGAGGAGAGCCTTACCTACGAGAATGCGCGTCTCTGCCAGGCCCTGATTCTGAGCGGGCAATGGATGCCACATCCGGAGGCGCTGAGAGTCGGATTGCAGTCGCTTCGCTGGCTCGCTTCGATACAGACGACACAAGCGGGCTGTTTCCGCCCGATCGGAAGTAACGGCTTCTATGTCCGGAACGGTTCCCGGGCGGAGTTTGACCAACAACCCGTCGAGGCACAAGCCATGGTTTCCGCCTGCCTCGAAGCGTATCGCGCGACGAAGGAGTCTTTCTGGCTGGTCGAGGCGAAGCGTTCGTTCGAGTGGTTTCTCGGCCGCAATGATCTCGGTCTGCCACTATACGATTTCACTACGGGCGGCTGTTCTGACGGTCTGCACGCTGACCGGGTCAACGAAAACCAAGGCGCGGAATCAACTTTAGCCTACCACCTCTCGCTGGCGGAAATGAATGCTGCGGAGCAACCCATCTCCCAGCCGCTACTCTCTTCCTCAAGACCGTCCTCATGAATCCAATCCGCTTGCGGCGCCACGAGATCACTCTACTCCCCCAGAGTGCTCGTGTCATCATCCGCCCCTTTATCCCCGGCGAAGAAAAATTGATCGTCGCGGTCATCGAAAGGGCACTGGCCCTCTCTGAGTCGGAGGTCGTCTCTGAACTGAAGAGGGTGCTGGGTGAGTTCGAAGATCGGCACGTCGACATCGAAACAGAGATCCTGGCGCACTTTGATATCGTGAGGCATCATCTCGAGGAGGACACTTCCCTCTCCGACGAGCGCAAGCTCCTGATGGGTGCGCTTTTCTCCGGCGAATATGCCCTGGAGTCGGCTGCAATTTTTAATCCGTCGATCGTGGCGCATCCGGATCAGAGCGACGCCCCCGAAGGAGGTTTGCGTTTCATCATGAGCCTGCGGGCTACTGGCGAGGGACATATCTCGTCCATCGAGTTCCGTGCCGGAACAATCGAGAAGGATGGGCACATCGAACTCGATCCGGTATCCCGTTTTGTTTCCGAGCCGGAGATCATACCCGATCCGAGTTATCTGAAATCCAGCTTCCTCGCGAAACTGCACGAGATGGGAGTCGACGACGGCTACGCCAATGCCGTCCTCGATCCGCTCGGCGACCGTTTCTCCCGCAGCGATCTGAACAAGAGCGTCGGCACTGTTCGTCATCAAAACCAACCTGCTACGCACGAACTGAACCATACCCTCGAGTGTATGCAGTGGTTAGCTGACTCCAATTATGAGCTTCGCTTTTCAGAAAAGCTCGCCATCAGCGAGCGCATCATTTTCCCAGTGTCGCCCAATGAAACCAACGGTATCGAGGACGCGCGATTCGTCCGGTTTGTCGACGGAAACGGGGAAGTTACTTACTACGCCACCTACACCGCCTACAACGGTCACGACATTTTGCCGCAACTGATCGAGACGAAGGACTTCCTCCATTTCAGGATTCTCACCCTGAACGGAGACGCAGTGCAGAATAAAGGCATGGCGCTCTTTCCGCGGCTCATCGATGGTCGTTATGCCATGCTGTCCCGACAGGACAATGAGAATCTGTTCATCATGTTCTCAGACGGCGCCCATCACTGGAGCAACCCGGAAGTGATCCTTCGTCCTGCCGCCATGTGGGAAGCGGTGAAAATCGGCAACTGTGGCTCGCCCATCGAAACCGAAGCCGGCTGGATCGTGCTCACGCACGGTGTCGGAGCGATGCGGAAATACTGCATCGGCGCCGTCCTACTCGATCTCGATGATCCCATGAAAGTGATCGGTCGGCTCCCCGAACCCCTCCTCAGCCCGGAGGGAGCCGAACGCGAAGGCTACGTTCCGAATGTCGTTTACAGCTGCGGAGGCCTTCTCCACGACCGTCGCCTCATCCTTCCATACGCAGTCAGCGATCATGCCTCCGCCATCGTTAGCCTTTCGCTCGATGAACTGCTCGCCGCCCTCCTTGCAAACCCTCCCGAAGCATGATGGATCACTGGCGGGACTCGAAAAAAATCGCAGTGCTTTCGCCCGTCGCCTGGCGAACCCCACCGAAACAGTACGGTGCCTGGGAAACCGTCGCCGGCAACATCGCCGAAGGTCTTGTCGCCCGTGGATGGGATGTGACGCTTTTTGCCACCGCCGACTCCATCACTAATGCCCGGCTCCACGCCGTCGTGGAAAAAGGTTACGAAGAGGATTCCTCGGTCGACGCCAAGGTCGTTGAATATCTCCACCTCTCCGAGATGTTCGAACACGCTGCCGAGTTCGACCTCATCCATAGTCACTACGATTTTATGGGATTGTGTTTCAGTCGTCTCGTTGACACTCCTGTCTTAACCACCGTCCACGGTTTCTCCTCTGCGCAGATCATGCCCGTCTATCACAAATACGCAGACGCTAATTTTGTATCCATTAGCGACTCCGACCGCGCCGAGGGGCTCAACTATCTCGGAACCGTTTACAATGGAATCGATGTGTCGCTCTACCCCTTCATCGAAGAACGCGGAGAAGATCTAGTCTTCCTCGGGCGGATCCATCCGGACAAAGGGCTGCATCTGGCCATCGAAGTCGCTCGGGCGAGCAACCGCCGACTTCTCATCGCCGGGATCGTTCAGGACGCCGACTACTTCCGCGAAAAGATCGAACCGAATCTCGACGGTGACCGCATCCGCTACCTCGGTCCGGTCGACAATGCCGGAAAAAACGAGATCTTCTCCAGCGCTCTCGCGCTGTTGCACCTCAACACCATTCCCGAACGCTTTGGGCTCGTCCTCGCCGAAGCTAATGCTGCCGGGGTCCCTGTTATCGCGATGGATCTGGGCTCGTGCCGTGAGGTGATCGAAGATGGCGTCACCGGGTTTCTCGTCGACGGTGTCGATGAAGCCGTCAATGTGATTCCGCGAATTTCGGAGATCGCCCCGTCCGCCTGCCGTCGCCGCGTCGAAGAAAACTTCTCCGTAGAGAAAATGGTGGAAGGCTATGAGCACGTCTACGCTCAGATATTCGACAGGTGACAGGAAATTGCTTTTAAGAGCGTGAGTAACAATCTCGTCGCACCTGGAATCAAGCTGCGGGTATGACTCAATGGGAATCGCAAAAATCCCGTGCGGTGCGGCTTTGATTTGCAGTTGATACAACATCACTCCGACCGAGTAGAGATTAGCACGACTGTCCAACTCCGCATTCGGATCCAGCGCCTCGGGAGCAATGAAGTCGGGAGTGCCGACGGCCATATTGGTCTTTGTGAGCCCCTGCCTGGGAATGCCTGATGTTTCGCCCCATAGTTCAGGGCTCGACTTCAGAATCAGGCGCTGGATGTCCGGCCGCGAGTGGTCTGACTCGAGGTCCCGGCCAGCCCGCCAGGAAGCGTGCGTATCGAGGGCGTTCTCGTCGTGATTTACGTCCCGGAAGAAGAGATGTTATACTACGGATATGATAGATGAAATCGAGATCATCTCGAGAGTTCAAGAAGGAGGGAATGAGAAACACAACAAGGAAGTGGATTGGGGCACTTTCTCGTCTCTCCTTTGTCAGTTGCTGAAAATCGCTTTATCGACAGTTTGACCGAACGAAGGAGAAGAAACCGCGGAAGGACTCCCACCGATCCCTAGATGATTCGACACTTCCTTGTAGCTCCCCGGCGTAGGATCAGCAGTTGACACTGCCACGCTGGAACCGGCAGAAACGGCGACATCTGCAGCACTCCCCGGTTTGACGTCGAGACGTTTGCTGTAGCGCGAATCGATCTCTCCTCCTACAACGTTTTCAGCCGTGCCGCGCACGAATCCGTAGACAGATTCCCTCATCAGATTTCGAGCGAAGTCGTCGGCATCACCTGAAGTTTCGCAAAGTTTCTCGGCGGTCGCCTTTGCCTTTCTCGGGTCAAAATTTCCCCCGCCTCCATCGATCGCAACGTTCACCTGCTGCATCATGAGGGTAGAGTAGCAATACATCCTCACGACCTGGTCGAAGTATGAACAAAGCGCAGAGAAAACAGCGCCAGACGGCAACATCGCGCCCGACAAAGCACCGCCGCCAAAGGTCGAGTATATCTGCAGCATCGAGCGGATCTCGCGAAATTCGGCGGCGGTTGTTTCAAGCGAAGCGCCTTTCGCCACTTCATGACCATGGGCGATATAGCCGTAGATTCCACCGGTCGACTGATCCATTTTCCATCCAACCGTCGGCACGGCCGGGTTCACGATGAGAATTCTGTCTTGCTGTTCGCCCTGAAGTTGCTCCAGCGAAGGGGGGACATTCTCCGGAAGCGAATCCGTCGCGGCGAACTTCTTGAGAGAACCTGAATGATCCATCAAAGTAGCGTTTACACTTTCGTTCGCCCATACGATCCCTTCAGCCGAAAGCAGGGCAAGAAAACTGCTCGCTAACTGCTCGCGGTTCTCGACGACGGGCCAGTTGGACCCCGAGACCCAATCGAGATCGCTACGCTTTACGACATCGGCTCCCTGCAAACGAAGCGATTCCTTTTTCATCCAAAGCGAAGGGCCAAGCGGGAGTGGTGTGCCGGGCGAAACAGCGGTGTGCCAACTGCGAATCCGATTGAGTGTCGCCCCCTGCTGAAACGAAAAACTCCTGTTGATCAGGGTTTCGTCGAGCTCACCTCCATTCATAAATTCCGCCATTAAGAGCGCCTCGATCCATTCATCGACGCGCCTCGATTCGACAATGTGCTTCGGATAAATCGAGGGTGACATCCATACCGACGCCTTCGTCATCATCCGCCATCCATCGTAGCCGTCTGAAAAATCAATCAGCGTTCTGGTTTTGTCGATGTTAGGATTTCCGTCAATCTCCATCTCGAGACGAACAAGCCCGAAAGGAGTTCCCTCCTTGACCTCGTAGCTTGCTTCGACTGGCCCCTCGAAACCGTCCATCTCGACTGTCAATGCCCTCGTTGTGCCGGGAACGGCAGCTTCCGGTATCACATAGGACAACTCGATCGCACCCGAGAGTCCGGTTCCGAGCTCGTTGTATAGATCCGGCAAACTCGCTGGATCATCAGCTATGACATATTCGGTGCCTGATGCTTCGGCAAATTTTGTCATCAGCACCGGATCTGCTTCGCCGATTCCCACCGGAATCAGAGTGGAATCCGATTCGCGAAGCGCCTCCAAAGTAGCCGCCAATTTATTTGCGTAACCCGGTTTCGAAGCGGCCATGTCCCTGCCATCCGACAGGAAGAGAATCGTCGACGGCTCAGTGGCCATCTCCAACGCTGCATTCACCGCAGGCAGCACTGCCTCAATATTGCCAAAGATCACTTTCCCGAACGCCTCGGCGGCTTGCCCTTCCCCTTTCGGTTTTAACTCCTGAAGGGTCGTTGCCTTTTCAAAACTGTGCACTATCAAGCCCAATTTCTGATGATCCGGCAGTTTCCCGATCACGTTGTTGATAGCTTTTCTTGCCATGTGATCGCGACCGCCATCACTCATACTGCCACTCGCGTCTACCACGAGAATTACCGGTCGAGGAAGGCTCCCTCCCGACTCCATGCGCAATCGCTTGACCGGCATCCCATCATCCTTCAGCGAAAAATTCCCAGTGTGCCAGCGAGGTGCCTCTTGTGTGGTCGCATTCAGCCGGACCCGGACCCGCTTCCCATCACCGCAGACGACGTCTACGACAGATAGTTTCTGAACCTCGGGAGCAAGAAAATCCAGATCACCCTTCTCATTAAAAAAAGAGGCAGGAGCCCCATCATAATTGGAAAGCACGGCACCTTCCGGCGTGAAAGGTTTACCTCGAATTGTCTCGCTCCCGACCTGAACAACGGGAGCCCAGGTCCATATTACATTTGGCTCCCTGATATTCATCAATTCAGCTGGCTTTCGGTCAGCAGGCAAAAATAAAACCTCGACGTCGCGCCCGACAGCGTCGCCACGCCAGGACATCAAATTTACTCTGCTACCGTCTCCACGAACACCATTGATTCGAATTCGCGTTTCGGACGTCGGCACTTCTATAGTCGAGACCCAATGAGCACTGCGATTATTCTCAAATGTTGCATCAGCGGTTATCCATTTTTCTGCTCCCGGCTTGCGATACTGCGGCCACATCCAGGTCACCTCGGCGGTGTAAGAAGGCTTTGGTGCTTCTGCAGAAAAAAATTCGGGAGTGAGTTCCTTTATCTTCGCAAAAGCCTCAGAGGACTCGGTCTCCAAAATAGCAGCGAGAGCTTCGAAATCTGTTCTCATTCTATTCATCTCGGCCTCCGTTTCGGCAAGATCGAATTCCAAATAGTCAGCCAGCTTTTGCAGCGCTTTCGGAACTGGTCTGTCCAAGTTGCTTGTATACGGCACCCCTGCTTTCCCAGCATTAGTATCCAACCGCCGAAATCGAGTTTCGAAACCTAACTCTTCCAGCAAAGCCAACGTAAGTCGTGATCGGTCGACAGAGTTTGCAGTGCGTGTGCGGAGAACCGCATGCGGGTCGGCGAAGGCACCTCGATAGGGCAAATAGACAGTCTCCTCACGAACAAATTTTACAACGGCCTCCGGGGTCCCAAGATTCGCTGCCGCTGTTTCCACATCGATCCCAGGCCACTCTAATTCTTCACGCAGCTCCAACAATATCGAGAGTAGATCAGGATCGGAGGTAACTACATTTTGTTCCCTATCACCGCAGCTTCGCAGCAGCAGGACAACAATGAGTAACAAAATTGCCACTAAAAATATTCTGAGGCGGCGCTTTTTTTCCAATTCCATAACAAAGTAGTTATTAGTAGCATTTTACAGCTGCGAACCAATGATTGAATTGATAGAAAATTGTTCATTCAACCCTGAACTTGCTTAGCCGTCTGTCCGGTGGGTTGGAAGGTGTGTGGATTTCTTGCCAAAGCTTCCGAGGACGTCAATGAGACGGAGTCACGGATCCGGGGTGGTTTTAACGCCTCGTCGATTGTGACGGCTGGCTCGTCCGCGAATTTGAGGAGGCCTGGGACTACTTCAAGAAAGAGGACGAAAAGGTCGCCAAGGTATATGAGCAGGGCGGATGGGCTGCCTGAGCGAATCAGCTCGGACCCGGAGGATTCTGTCGTAAAACCAGAATGAAGAGGGCGGTGAAGAGGGCTCCACGGTGAAAAATTCGATCATTCTCTTCGCTTAGCATATTCGTGTTCCGAGAGATTAGCAGTATACTGCAGCGAGAGTATTGAGGGGAGCTGCCGGGTCATGAAAAGCAGTCAGGTACTAAGATACTTCGCGGATGGCCGTACCGAGGTGATCCTTTGCGATGGAACATAGCACTGAGGGATGACGGAAGAGCATTATAGGAGGCTTTCCCGGGGAGGTTTGAAACGAACGTCGAGCGCGCGGGCGAAGGGGAAGCGCTAGGGTGTAATTTAATCATGGATCGCGGAGAAGATCAGCTTGAATAGTCCTGCGAATGCTAGTCAAACCCTGAGGCATTTGACAGGATGGGGAGAGATGAATAAGAGAGCGTAGGAATGAAAGAGAGGATAATTGTAAGTCTTCGCCCGAATCCTTTTGTGTTGCGGCAATCAGTCCTCGCTCTCCGGCGATCCCTTTGTTAAAAGCAGGTTTGAGGAAGAATCATGAATACAACAAGAAGCCTTTGGTTTGCGATGCTGATCGGTGTATCGCTGTCTACGGTAGCTGGTCATGCCCAGGAGGTGATCACGCTGGCAGCGCCTGAATTGCTGACCTTCGAAAATGGCTATGACATTGTCGATAAGGATGGGAATTTCATCAAGCGGGTCGAGGGACCCACTGAGGCTGCAGTGCAGGCCTACGTTGAAGTGGGTGGTATCCGATATTTCATGTCGGATTGGAGTCTGAAACGTTCTCAAGAGGGACATTCGCCCAATTGGATGAAGCCGACTCCTGCTCCGGCGCCGATGGCCAATCGGGTGAGTCAGGAAGAGGCCGATCGCATTGCCGCAAACACTCCGAAGTACACTCCGCCACAACAGCAGGAACCGACTGAGGAAGAAATGGCACTGGAGCTTCTCGAAAGTGCGGCTGATTTTATCAACATGGGAACGCTGGAGCGGGCCGCCGGAAATCTTGCGATCGTCGAAGACGTTTTCAGCAGCCTTTCAAAAGTCTCACCGGAGTCTCTCAATGAATTACAGATTCTGAAGAGTAAGCTCCTGATTCGGCAGGGGGACTTCGATAGCGCAATTGTCTTGCTTGACCGCCTTGTCGAGAATGATGAGGAAGGAGCGCTTTACCTCGCAGGGCTCTTCATGGAGGTGGGTGAAGAGGAAAAAGCGCTGCGAGAGCACGAGCGGATTATTGACGCCGGACGAATTGACTTTAACAACCCTCCAGTCCTCAGAGGGATGATCATGGACTACCTGAAAGTGGGTGATTTTGCCAGGCTTGGTAAGCTGCCGGAGAAAGTCGCAAAGTCGGATCGTTTTGCTGCCGAGACTTTTGGTGACGTCCTCGCTGATCTGAACATGTGGGAACTGGCGCTCGACGCTTTCAACTTCTCCCTCGAGAAACGAAGTTCTGATATCGTTCCGGCCAAGCTGCAAGAGAAAGTGGCGACGGCATGGCAACGAACCGGCAATTTAAATGAGGCAATTAAGCACTGGGATCTGGCGAAGAAGCAAGGCTTTGCTGCGACTTTTCATCTTGAGCAGGCGCGCTATCTCGCGACGAGAGGGGAGTATCGCGAAGCAGGTGATCATTATCATGCGTTTGCGAAACAGGTAGAGCCGGTGGGCGGGCTCGAGCTTCTTGTAACAGAGTCATATCAAGGAAAGGAAGAGGCCGCTTTTGTGGAGGCCGCCAGATTTCTGGATGGATTAGAGGAGAATGAGAGGGCGGTAGAGGTTTTCGAAATAGGTCTTGGTCACGCGATTAGTGGCCCTCTGGCTTTAGACCGAATGATTCCTGCTTGGGCTGAATTCAACAAGAGGAATGGCACCATGGAAGAGGCAAGGGCGAGACTGGATCGGCTCATCGCTTCGGGAAAGGTTTCTGCGGCTAATGCGGGCATGGCCTGGGCTTTCCTCGGAGATGAAAAGCGCGCGGGCCAGTCATACCTCGAAGCAGTGAAAACGTACAAAGAGAATCCACAGTATGACTTCGAGTTCGAAGGCGAGATTTATGATCACCTCGATTATCTGGCGCAGATTTATCTTGGAATCGAAGACCCCGTTCAATTTCTGCTTGAGGTAGTGATTCAACTGGGGGTCGCCCCGCGAAATCTCGAGCCGAGCTGGCCTGCGAAACTCCGTGAGAATATATTCACTGCGGCACTACTAGCCAACAATCGTGAAGTCCTCGCTGTTGCGACTGCAAACCGGTTGCAAAGTGATCGGGACTTCATGCAGCGTATCATTGATGTCTACCCGGAAACAAAGCGTGTTTCGGCGGCCAAAAAATTACGCCCTTTTGATGTCCCGCTCACTCTGGGGGATCCTGAAATCTCAGCGGACGCTGTATTGCAGTTTAAAGGCGTGGTTCTCGACAGTTTGGCGAGGGATCGTGTTCGGATGGCCGAAATCGGAAACGACTCTTCGCTAGCACCGGCGTTCGAAAAGCTCAGAAGGCTTAAAGAACGTTACCTGCAACAAACAGCGAGGGGAATTAGCCTGAATGATCTTTCAGTGTTGGAGACTCAGATCGGTCATTTTGAAGACGCTCTTTTTAAAAAATCCCCGGTAGCGACGGAATCGGGAATTAGGCTTTCGGAGGTCGACTATAAGAAGGTGCAGAGGAAGCTCGAGCCTGATGAGGCACTCATCGAATTCTGCCTATACGGTCATATCGTCGGGCTCGATCGAGTCGAGAAAAGATATGTAGCGATCATCGTCCGTGCAAATGGTGCTCCTCAATACTTGTCGCTCGGAACCGAGGAGGAAGTTGAGGCAGCGTTGAAACCGCTCCAGTTTGCTCTATCGGAAGAGCGAATGTCTGATGTCCAGCCGACCGCAGGCAGTCGGAAGCAACTATTCGATGAAATCGAATTGGCAGCCAGGACCGCTCATGCTGCTATTTGGAAACCCGTCGCGTCCGAGTTGGATTCAATCACGCGTCTTTACCTTTCGCCCGACGGCTTGCTGCACGTGGTGCCTTTCGCCGCGCTCGTGGATGTGAACGGTCAATTCGTTTCAGAGAAATTCGAACTCTCTTATGTAGGGTCTGGACGCGATTTATTGGCGGAGAGAACCAACGCGTTAGATGCGGAAAAAATGACCGCTTTGCTGCTGGCGAATCCGGCATTTAGCGGAACTCCGATTGGAGCCAGTGATACCCGAATTCATGGCTCTGAGAAGTCGTTGAATGATGGTGCTCTCCTCGTGAGCCTGGGTCAGCAAGCAGCTAATCCTTCACGATCGCTGAATCTGCTTCGTCAAGGACTCGGTGATTTACCCGGAACGGTCACTGAGATCAATATGATCGAACCGATTCTCGGGGAATTGGGAGCAAAAGTGGAGCGCTTCGAAGGCGAGGCAATCACAGAAAACACCTTTAGTTGGGCCGTGGCGCCAACGATCCTTCATCTGGGTACCCATGGCGTCTTTTTGCCGCAGGCGTTTGAGGGAGAGGCGGGAGGAAACCCGTTTGTTTCTCTGACTGATCCGATGGCGCGAAGCTTCATTGCACTCACCGGAGCAGATCAGACCTTGAGGGAATGGAGCAACGGCAATGTCCCTGATCCTAGAGGTGATGGCGTCATGCTCGCGGCGGAACTTGCTAATCTCGATCTGAACAGAACCCTTCTCGTCGTTCTTAGCGCCTGCCAGACCGGCCTCGGTGATATCGTCGAAGGAGAGGGGGTCTTCGGGATGAAACGTTCAATGCGTCAGGCCGGAGCGAGGAACCTGGTGACAACGCTCTGGAATATCAGCGATGAAGGAACCGGCGAGGTAATGGCTCAGTTCTATCGTGAAATGTCGGAGGGCAAGCCACCAGGCGAAGCGCTTGCAACGACGCAAGCTCAGCTTCTGCGGGCGTACGCAGTGACGAAATCGATTGGCGAGGCAGTCTACCTTGTCGGGCCGTTTGTGGCCGACGAGATCCGAAAGTAGGCAAAGTTCGGAAGGGCTTGGCATCGGGCGATTTTCGAAGCTTGAAGACCTCGTCGAGAATGACGGCTAGGGTCGCAGTGGCGAGAGGGCGGGTCCAGCTGCGGCGCATCGAGTCAGCGACCGCAATTCGCATCGGGTAGGCCTGCATGGTCCGCTGAGTTGCGGCCCAGTTCCTCCATGCGGTGGCGCATGCGGGGGCTGAGACAAACGGTCGGCCGAATCGGAACGGGAAGTCCGTCGCGGACCGTCGGCTGAACCGCGTGCGGATCGATCATGTCTTTTTCAGCAATCGGGAAGTGGAGATTGGCGTCGGCCTCAGGCGCGGCTTCTTCCTGCTCTTCGCTGGTGTTGGAGGTTTGCCTTGTTCGCATCTTCCTCGGTCGCCTCGATGAATGCGAGATGGGATCCGGCGGCATAGCTGGTTCCGATTTCAGCAGTGATTTCGGTAATTCTGCCACTACAGGGCGTCGTCACCTCCATCATGGTTTTGTCGGTTTTGACTGTTCTATGATAGGAAATTGTTTATTCAACCCTGAACTTGCTTAGCCCTTGGTCCGGCAGGCTGGATGGGGTGTAGACCCGGCTATTCGTTGCCCTGTTGAGCTTCCGTCGACGAGACTAACAGCCCGAACGCTAACGCCACCGCTCGTATATTTTCATGGTTTGAATAGATAACACCCGGCTCCTTCAACTCACTTAAGTTGATCAATAAAAAACCGGGCACTCGCCGCGACAATTTCGTTCCGTGTCGGGTTGATTTCAGCATCGCCCTTTCGCCAGTTATGGTCGGAGTTTTTGATGATAAGAATTTGCACGGGCGCATCCAGTTCCTTCGCTTTCTTTTCCATGTAGTAAGCGTGTTTGACTGGGATTGTGGTGTCGCTATCGCCCTGAATCATGAACAGTGGCGGTGACCTGATCCGGAAAGTGGGATACATCAAAAATGAAGTCCTGCCGGGGTTATGTTTCGGTTAGGTGGTTGATTGGTGCTTGCGTTCTACAGGGTCCGACTACTTCGAGATCTGAATATCGCTGAAAGTCTGATAGTTGTTTTCGTCAATCAGCAGGAAGCACCAAGCCTCGATTCCTTCCGGTATCCTGGCCTTGGCAATTTTCCCGGAAGCGGCAATCGTGGCTGGCATTTTCACGCCGATACGAACGTCGAAATCACCTTTCTTCTTTTTATCGGCACCCGGTTTGTCGCGGTAGATAACATAGGCGGTTCTGATGGCGGGACTCGTGCTCGTCAGCCTCACTCTGGACTCGCCATTCTCTGCCTCGTATTTCACGGTTTGGATCTTCGCGGCTGGCTTTGTTTTATTTGTGTACTCAGGATTGAGATAGGGCCCTTCGACTTGATTCTCTACGAGATGCTGTTCGAGCTTTTTTGAAAGCGTCTTGATAAGCGGAGTGTGTTCTGGATCAGCCGCCAGATCTTTCATTTCTTCGAGGTCATGCCGTTGCCCGTCCTTGTATAGACGATACAAACTGTAGTCGTGTGAGTGGTAGTTTTTGTATAGTTTGAAATCGCCTTCACGAAGGGATGATCTCATTGATGTCCCGCCGTGTGGGTAATGCCAGAACAGATTTTCCCGTTCTTCACCTTGTGCGTCCACTATCTTCTCAGCGCCGTTCAAAAGCACTGGCGTGATGTCGAGACCGCTCAGTTCATTCTCGGCTTCCGCCGCAATCGTCGACTGAGTCAAATTCAGGATCGTCGGAAAGTAGTCGAGTTGATTGACCGGACCATCAAACTGCGATCCTTTAGGAATCCCGGGTCCGGTAATCACCATCGGGACGCGAACGCCTCCCTCTTCGGCATGGGTCTTTCCGTATTTCAGCGGAGTGTTGTCGGACAGGACTTCCTTGCCATGGTTCGTTGCGCCTCCATTGTCAGACGTGAAAATGATATAGGTGGTTTCGATCAGCTTCTTTCCCTTGTTACGTGGATCGTCGGTCTTTTCGAGATGGTCTACGATTCGACCCAGACTCCAGTCAACCGTGCTCACCATGGACGCGAAATAGGGATTGTTCTGGCCTGGAGTGGACATTTCTCCCGGCTTCGGTGGAAACGGTTGTCCCAGCTTGTCGCAATAGTATTCGAGCAGCTCTCCATTGCGGGTCATCGCCGGCCAGTGCACCATCCAATGGGCCAGGTAGAGAAAGAACGGCTTGTCGTCGCTTTGCCCCATAAACTGGATCGCGGTCTCGGTGACGTCATCATAAGGGTAAGAGATACCGTCCGGTTTCTTGTCGCTGAACGGCGGGTACTTCTCTTTGCTCAGCGGATACTTCGGGTCATCGGCGGTCGCAAAATCTTTGGTTCGATCAGCGGTCTTGCGATGCACTCCGCGTTCTTCGTGGCTGAAGTCGAAACCGAACAGTGACGAACTCAGTCCCAGGTGCCATTTGCCGACATGACCGGTATGGTAGCCATTCGCTGAAAGGGCCGTTGCCAAAGTCAACGCATCCAGCTGGAGATGAGAGCCGAGATACGGATCCACAAACTCGTCTGTTGGTTTGCCTTCGATAATTCTGTCAAACAGGACATGGGTGTAGCGGAGTTTTCCCGGATGCTGCCCTGTGATGATTCCGGCCCGCGACGGGGCACAGGTCGGCGCAGAGGAATATCCCTGGGTGAAGTTCATGCCCTGCTGCGCCAGTTTGACGACATTCGGCGTTTCGTAGGCGCAGGGTTTATCGACATCATTCAACTGAGACCCCTGCCAGCCGAGATCATCGACGTAGAAGATGAGGATATTGGGCTTCGTTTCCGCTGCGAACGCGAAACTCGAAGCTGTCAGTAGACTGATCGCCAGTGCGATAATTTTTAGTTTCATAAAATTTCTTTCCTCTGTTTGTATGATTTGTTGCTTCTTACGTTTACCAGGGCCGCCATGCAGAATCGGTTCACCGTCATCGCCATCGGCGGCGATCATTTCCGGGTAGATATCGACCCACCATTTTTCGTAGGCTTCAGAGAGTTCTTTGACAATTTCCGGGTTGGTTGCGGCGAGGTCATTCTCGCAGGCGGGATCCTTTTTGCTGTGATAGAGCGCCCATCGATTTTCGGGGGAAACGCCCCAGTGAAACTGCGCATTGTCTTTGGTATAGGTTGCAGTCTGTGACCCGTTGTTGACCAAATTCAAGGTCACACATTGATGCGGCAATGACCACGAGGCAAAGAGTCAATGGGGTGAAAAAATGTGAGTTCATTTCTTTGTTGTTGAATTTTCCATCAAAGAAATTTCACCGTTAAATGTATCAAACCGGGTGAAACTAACGATTTTTCTTTGAAGGTTTTTTATAGGTGGCTGTGTTGTAGAAATTTCCCGAACAACTCGCGCCACCGCCTCACCGGCTTCCAATTTCAAACCCTCATCTAAAGCCGCCGCCACGAACGCCTCATTCGCACCTCGCAAAACCATGCATTTACACGAAAGTTTCTGTCGCCAATCATCCTCAGCATCGCTGCATTCATCGCGCTCCACCTCCATGCCGAAGGCGCTCCCGCCACTTGGAAAACAAAAAACCGGGAAGAGTGGAACAGCGGAAAACTCTTTGGCAAGAACCTCAAAATCGAAAACGGATTTCTCTCTTCGCTTTCTCCATCATTTTTGAGCGGGGGCGCCGGCTCAAAGCCCGGTGCCATAACAAATTCAGAATTTCCTTTCCTGAACATTTTGAAGTCCAATACCGGGCATGGCCGGGAGCATTTCAAATTTCTAATGCGAAGCGGCTTAATAGCTTCTGTTCCATCAGAGCCCTCCGGATCTGTACCGGGGACGTGCGAGATGATGGGAGACATTGCCTTGCCTTCGGCAAGCCGCAGGGGGAACTCCGGATTGGTGAGATTGATCGTCAAGACAATCTCCGCATCAGATATCCCTTAGGGCTTTTTGTTTTCCCGGGCCCTTCGCAACTCCTTGTTAAAATCCACATTCAGATCACCTTCACGTTCTCCGAATTAGACTCCACCCATCAACTGCCGAGATGCTGGAGATGGTTCAAACAAATTGGGCATGTAAATGGCGAGGCAGAGTAAAGGAGTTTCGCGAGCATCGACTTCTTCTTCCTCTGGAATCCCCTGAGCCTTCTCTATGATACCGGGTAGCCACGGGGCCATGGTGGCGACCTTCAGTGTCGCACTCGCTGTCAGGATAAGGTTTGCGGAGAGGGGGATCACCATTCTGTGATTTCGCGGGGATGAACAAGGCGGATGCTCTCGGGCCAATTGGCACCTTCTGTGATCCAGCGCCGCAGGATTTCCATGCGGACTCCCCAGATTTTGTCAGGCGTGGGAGGCATCGCTTCCTGATGGATTCCTTCCAGTTTGAGAACACTGATGAGAAGGCTTTCGTCCGGTCTGCCGGGAACGATGACCGGGGCGCGGTCTCCGGTCGTTAGCGCGAGCTTCCTGGTTTCAAGACTGAGATTGCCATTGTCCTTCGCATCTTCGCTATTGTGACATTCGAGGCAGTTGATGATCAAAAGGGGGCGGACACTTTTTCTAAAATCGATTCTCCCGGCGGGGACCTTGGTCGGCCAGGTCGGGAGATCGTCTGCACTGGCTCCTGATTGAAACACAAGCAGCCCCGTCACGATTAAAAGAGCCGAAAGAAGGTAAAGAGAGCGTCGAAGGGTAGGCTTCATGGGGGAAGGGGTGTTTGAAGATTGGGGGTAGAGCAATGAGGTGTCGGGGGCTGAATCTACTTTCTCAAAGGTACCAGGGAAACTGCGTGAGGGCTTTGCTCAGGTTGGCTCGATCAGAGCCTATCTTGTTGTCGCACTGGAGTCGCCTCAATGCGGTAGGTTCGGGCAATCGTGGCTCACTTCCCGCCAAGGGAAGCGCGGATTTTTCCGTTTTTCAGGTCGAGCTTTCCTAAGATCGGAAAGGTAAAGAATGAAGGTAGTTATTGCATTAGGAGGAAATGCTCTCTTGAAACGGAATGAACCGCTTGAGACAGAAATTCAGAGGACTAACATCCGGAAGGCAAGTCGTGCCGTCCGCGAGGTCGCTGCTCTGCATGAGGTGATTTTGACGCACGGGAACGGTCCTCAAGTCGGACTCATTGCCCTCCAGGCGGCGGCCTGCAGTGAGACGGTTTGCCCCTATCCGCTGGATGTCATTGGTGCACAGAGTGAGGGCATGCTTGGATACATGCTTGGGAGAGAGATTGAAAATCAGATGCCTGAACGGAAAGTGGTGAACTTGATTACGGAGACCCTCGTGGATGCTTCGGACCCGGCCTTTCAGTCACCTACGGAATTCGTTGGTCCCGGCTATGTGGAGGCGGGCTCAGAGCGGTTGGTGCGGGAGATGGGATGGGTCTTCAAAAGAGACGGGGACAGTTTTCGGCGGGTCGTGGCGGCTCCAATGCCGGTAGAAGTGTTGGAAATTGATGCAATTCGCATGCTTTTTGAATCGGGCTACCTCGTGATTTGCGCCGGTGGCGGGGGGGTTCCTGTGGTGAAGGAGAATGGCCTTTTTCACGGTGTCGAAGCCGTCGTGAATAAGGACCGGACTGCCGGTGTCCTGGCCTCTCATTTGGATTTTGATTTCCTCCTCATGCTCACGGATGTCGATGGCGTATACTTCGACTGGGGAACGGATGAAGCTCGATTGATTTCAAAAATTGAGGCGACTAACATAGATACCAGTCAATTTGAGGAAGGAACGATCCGCCCGAAGATCGAGGCCGGATGTGGTTTTGTGAATTCAGGTGGACGAGGAGCGGGTATCGGATCGGTGGTAGACGCCTTGAAGATTCTGAATGGCGAGGCCGGAACTATTATTTCCCGACGCTAAGTTAAGCTCCCGGTAGTCAAAAGCCCGGTCTCCAGAGTGATCTACAATAATCAGGTGTGATGCCGATGAGGCGAAAGGCGAACCGGCAATGAAAGGAGCGGGCCGAGCCGTCCCCCGGTTTTCTAGAGGCGTCGATATTGATCCAGCTCCGACTCTGCGTTTTCGAGCCGTTGCAGCACGGCTAGCCATTGGCGGATGAGGTGAAAGCTCATGCTCTCCCTCTGATGCAGTCTCGCGATGAGGCGGCAACGTTGAAGGACTTCCCTCTCAAAGACAGGTTCACCCTGCCGGTTCCGGGCAACGGCGGGAATCATTCCGGCGTGTTCCAACTCCCGAATCAGATCCCGGTGAAATCCTGTGGCTTCGCTCAGTTCGTCCACATCAAGCAGGGGTGCTTCGGTGTAGACCTGAATGGTCCGGACGATCGTGGTCCCGGATGATGGTCTTTTTCTCATGTCGCGTCCTTTATTTTCACCAAATAATTGCGCTTATTTGGCTCTCTGACCGAAACTAGCAGGCGGTTCGTTTCTCAGCGCGGCGGCTGTTGTCATCGCCTTTGCCCCGGTTGTTCTCGGAGGGCGTTTTTTTGACTTCACAGAAGGTCAGAGGGACGCGGTGAGACCATTGAACTCTGACCGCCGTGAATAATCCTCCTGCCCCGGGGGCATCCGGCTCCGACAGAATTCACCTGGCCATCGCCGGGCTTTCTGTTTTTGCCATTGTTCTTCATCTCATTTCGCGCTTCGCGTATGAGGTGGCTGCGGGCTCATTGGAAACGGCGCTGGCGGGCAGCTCAGCTCAAAGCCCGGGCACTCCGTAGGTTTCTTCTGCGTTGAACGAACCCTGTTCAGACGATGATTCAACCCTGTTAAGTCGTCGTGCCGTGGTGCCTGGAAAAGTCGTGAAGAGCCGTCCGTGTGATAATGAACTCGCTGAGATTGGTCATCGTAAGACAGCTGCTCAAGCGACCGTTTGCGTCGACGATGGCGGCGGCCGGGAGCTTTGAGTTTCTCAGCTTTTCCCATGCTTCGAGGAGGGGTGCATCGGCCTCGATTTGAGGCGGGATGAGATCGATCATGTCACTGACCAGGCAATGATTACCCTTTTCCCGGAGGGCTTTGAAAAGGTGGGCCTGGGTGACCATCGCGACACATTGGCCCTGATCGTTGAAGACCGGTACTTCGAGCAGTTTGATGACAACGAAATTCAGTGAGTGTGCTACCCCGACCAGGAGAACGAGACTGTTTGCCCAGACTTTTGACATGGCGATATCGAAGGCGGTAAGGGGCATCACGAGGAGGTGCTCCAGAGTGCCGTGTTAACGCTCCCGGATGAGAGCGGCCCCGGTGAGGATGACAGTCAGCATCGTAATCTGGTCGATGAGGCCGAAGGTGGAGGCCGCCTGCGAGTTCGTGCGCTCCTCCGGCGGGACCGCAGGAATTGGAAAACTTGGCGATGCGATGGCGATTCTTACCGGTAAGGCGGGGACGGTGGTATCGCAGGGTTCAGATGACAATGTTCAAATTTGTCTCTTTGCTGAGTCTGCGTTCCATTCCTGAATGAGCAGCAGTTCTGCTGTGCCGGATGGTTCACTGCCGGTTGAGAGAATTGGCGAAGCGAGTGTCCGCGTGGTGGGAAGCTGTTTTTGGCTGCTTTTTGCACGGCGATTGAGGAGGGGCGGTCATTTCTGATTACCGGCAAGTTTGCGGCGCCCTCGATTTAGGATGCTTTCATGTAAGAGGAACAAATCCGCTATTGAGCCGATATTGCTCTGCACTGTATGGAGGGGGGAGCGGTTGAACTGTAAAAAGGGGGCCGGAGAAGCACAATCATTGCGGAGAAAGAGGTTCAGGAAATGTTTTGCTGAGTTGTGCCGATTGATTCAGAATCTCCCCCCTGGATCAGGGCAATTAGTCATGAAGCAATCGAGCCTTTTACCCCTTTTTTCGCCCGCGTCTGTCGCGGTTTTCGGTGCCTCGGACCGCGGGAGTTCAATCGGCGGGCGCGTTGTTCGGAATCTTCAGGAAAGTGGATTCGCCGGCGAGATCTTCCCTGTGAATCCGCATCATGAGAAGGTGCAGGGAGTTTCCTGTTATCCTGACATTGCCACGATCAAAGAACGGGTGGATCTGGCGGTTCTGGCGACTCCGGCGGAGTCGGTAGTTGAACTGCTGGAGCAATGCGGCGCGGCGGGGGTGCGAATGGCGGTGATCCTGTCTGCCGGATTCGCCGAGGCCGGCGTCGGGGGGAAAGAACGGCAATCGGTGCTTCTTGAGACGGCGAGACGACACCGGATTCGTCTTCTGGGCCCCAACTGCCTTGGCGTGATTCGTCCCGCTGTGGGGCTGAATGCCACCTTCGGAGTGACGGGGGCGCGTTGCGGCGATGTGGCCCTGATTTCCCAGTCAGGAGCATTGTGTACGGCGATCCTCGACTGGGCGGAGTCCGAGGAGATTGGGTTCTCAGCTGTCGTCTCCACGGGGACAGCGGCGGACCTCGATTTCGGAGAACTCCTGCACTTTCTCGCGTTGGACGGGAAGACGCGAAGCATTCTTCTCTACATCGAAGGAGTGAATCGATCGCGCTCCTTTCTCAGTGGGCTGAGAGCGGCGGCCCGATTGAAACCGGTCGTGATCATGAAGTCCGGTCGTCATGCGGCGGGAGTAAAAGCCGCCGTTTCCCACACCGCAGCGATAGTGGGAGGTGACGATGTCTTCAACGCGGCGGTGGATCGTGCCGGGGCTGTTCGCGTTGATTCGGTCGGGGAACTCTTTGCGGCGGCGAGAATCCTGTCAAACTACCGGACGACGAAAGGGGCCGCTCTCGCCATTGTCACGAATGCCGGGGGGATCGGTGTCATCGCGGCCGACTGTGCGACGGACGGCGGGATCGAATTGCCGGAATTGAATCCGGAAACACTGAGCTCTCTCAATGAATCCTTACCCAGGTGGTGGTCGCACGGGAACCCCCTCGATGTTCTCGGCGATGCCGATGTCGAACGGTATCGTGCTGCCATTCAAGGCTGCGTTGCCGATGAACGGGTGGATGCTGTGTTAGTGATGTTGACCCCGCAGGCGACGACCGACTCGACTGGGATCGCAAAGATGGTGATCGAGGAAGCGTCTCAGGTGAAGAAGCCTTTCTTTGGCTGCTGGATGGGAGGAGATCACGTTGCGGAGGGAAGAATGCTTCTCGCAGAAGCACAGATTCCGGTTTTCCGGACACCGGAAGCTGCCGTAGCGGCGTTTTCCCACTTGCTCGAATACCGGCGAAATCAAAAGTTGCTCCTTGAGGTTCCGGGTCCGCTTTCCGACCGGGCTGAACCGGATCTGAGCAGGGCGAAAGAGATCTTTGAGACCGTACGGTCGGGTGGGCGTAGGCAACTCACTCCCTCCGAGGCGAACCAGGTTCTCGCGGCATTTCACGTTCCGGTGCTCCCCATGATAGAGGCGGCCACGGCAGGAGCCGCAGTAGCGGCGGCCGATGAGCTTGGGTATCCGGTCGCGATGAAGATCAATTCTTCTACGTTGACTCATAAAAGTGAGGTGGGCGGAGTGCTTCTCGATCTCCGCGAAGCGGACGAAGTGGAGCGTGCGTTCTGCTCCCTGAGGGATCGCATCGGAAAGGACTACCCTGAAGTCATCTTCGACGGAGTTATCATCGAGAGAATGCATGCTTTTCAAGGCAGCCGGGAACTCTTTATCGGCGTGATTTCCGACCCCGTTTTCGGACCGGCAATTTCCTTTGGAGCGGGGGGGATCACGGTGGAAGTGCTGAGGGACCAGGCGACAGCCCTGCCCCCGCTCAATGAAGTCTTGATCGAAGAGATGATTTCGCAAACGAGGATCTCGGCCCTTCTCGGGGAGTTCCGGACGATGCCGCCGGTAAAGCCGGGGGCGCTCGTTGAGGTCCTCCTTCGAGTTTCTCAAATGGTAGTGGAGTTGCCCGGGATAGCGGAGATGGATATCAATCCCCTCATCGCAAACGCTGAAGGGGTTCTCGCTCTTGACGCGAGGATTCTTTTGTCCGGGGCGGCATCTGGAAGTGGACACAGCGATTACATGGCGATTGCCCCGTATCCTGCGCATCTTGCGCGGACTTTTCAGTTGGCGAACCGTGAAGAAGTAGTGATTCGTCCGATTCGACCGGAGGATGCGAAGATCGTGCAGAACTTCGTGGGCAAGTTGTCTGAAGAAACTAAATATTTCCGATTCATGCAGTCACTCGGGGAGCTGTCGATCGAAACGCTGGTTCGTTTCACCCAGATTGACTACGATCGGGAGATGGCGTTTCTCGCGGTCTTCTTCGACGAAGGAGTAGAGACTGAGATCGGGGTGGCGCGCTACACGACCAACATCGATGATCGTAGTTGTGAGTTTGCGGTCGTCGTGGCCGACGCATGGCAGGGACGGGGTGTCGCGACGGCGTTGATGCACGCGCTCATGGAGGAGGCCAGATCCAAGGGACTCGTCTGGATCGAGGGGGAAGTGCTCTCCTACAACCGGCACATGCTGGATCTCGTGAAACGCCTTGGATTTGAAATCACATCGCATCCGGACGACACTACCGTCAGGGTGATTCGCCGCAGACTCTGAAGCAATTTGTTTTATACTCTTTCACATGGCCACCGCCTTTGTCTCCCATCCCGCCTGTGCGGCTCACCTTCTCGATCAGAATCACCCGGAGAGTTTTCAGCGGCTCAATGTGATTCGTGATGAGTTAGTGTCCGGTGGTTTGTTCGATTTCCTGCTGGAGGTTGAGGCCCCGAGAGCGACGCGGGAAGAGTTGGGCCTCGTTCATTCAGCAGCCTACATTGAAGAGATTTTTTCAATTGCTCCGGAGTCAGGGATCGTCCGCCTGGACGAGGATACGATGATGGATTCGGAGACCCTCGAAGCGGTCCTGCGGGCGGCCGGTGCAGCGGCGCATGCGAGTCGCCTTGTGCTGTCGGGAGAAGCCGGGAATGCCTTTTGCTGTGTGCGCCCGCCGGGACATCATGCGACGCGGGACTCGGCGATGGGATTCTGTTTTTTTAACAATGTTGCGGTTGGCGCGGCCCAGGCTCTGGAAGTCTTCGATCTCAAACGGATTGCGATCATTGATTTTGATATCCACTATGGAAATGGAACGAGAGACATCTTTCGCCATGACGACCGGGTTCTCTTTCTCTCTATTTTTCAGCAGGACTATTTTTCGGAGGCCGGTGCCGAAGGGGATGCAGCCTGGCGCGAGGAAGCCATTGCCGTGGATTTCGGTATTGGCGGGAATCAATTCCGTGAAACGATTGATCAGAGATGGCGTCCGGCCATGGACGAGTTTCAGCCCGAAATGATCTTTGTCTCGGCCGGATTTGATGCCCACTCGGCGGACTCCTTCGGGGACTCCTCTCTCGTCGATAATGACTACCGTTGGATCAGTGAGTGGATCGTAGATGCCGCGGAGCGGCACTCTGAGGGGCGGCTTCTTTCCGTTCTCGAAGGTGGCTATGAATTGGTTTCGCTAGGGCGTTGCGCGGCGCGTCATGTCAGGGCCTTGATGGGAATCTGAGGTGGCGTCTTTTCATTCTCCTTGTGGTAATCGAATGGTGTCGGACTTCGGGAGCGTGGGAAAGGGCGCTCCGGAACAGGGAAGCACGGGGAATCCGGTCGGGTCAATCGGGGCGGTAGGGTTCACAGGAAATGCGGAGTATGCTTCTGCTGAATTGATAAGGTGGGGAGGAAGGTTGCTCAGTTTATACCCGTGGAGAGCACGCCTGGCCCGGACAGGCGAAATAACCTCAATAGTCTATTTTTACCGATTCACTTAATTCACCTTCTTAATATGAGTATAGAGATTACCACCGAACATGCTGATGATCAGCTTGACCACCTCACTTGGAAGAGTGATCACGTGAAATGGGCCGGGGAACATGTGGAAGCGAATGCGATTCTGGAACGAGTGCGCGGGAAGCTTGCCTGTCACGAGGCAACTATTCGTGCCCATGAGGCGCTGATTGCCAGTCACGAGAATGAAATCAGTAATCACGAGCAAGCGGGCAATGCCCCCGGAGAGGCGGTACATGAAGCTGCCGAGTTGGACCATGCAAAACATGGGCAGGAACATGAGGCGACAAAGGCCAACCATCAGAGAATCATGACGGCTCTGCGTGCTCTTGACGACGCTTTGGGGTGAGTATTATCGCTGTCCAGCGTCTCTTCGCACGCAGCTGTGCAAGGTGAACCTGACAGACCGCTAATCCAATCCCGCCCGGGTAAGTAAGTCTACAGGGACTGCACCACTCCGCCTGAAATTTGACGAGGATCGGAAGCGGGGGCCGGGAGACCAGTTTATGCTGAGGCGATATCGCCCGGTTGAGCAAGGGGAGGCAGGTTGATTCAGCAGGTGCCGCCGTGTCTTTGTTGCGTGGCCGGCGCAAAGGCGATCCGATTGGCGGGCATGCCATCAGGGAAGGGGATTATGAACCCGGGAGAGGCGGAAGAAAGAGAAGACGATACGATTGGCGGACAGAGGCGATGGTTTCGCTTTTCCAGGTCAGGAGCCGGATGGGTGATTGAGGTGGGCCGCTTCCTCTTGCGTATCAATATCTTCGGCGAGACGGAGGATGTCGACGATGGGATGACGAACTCCCCGCCCGGACTGTTTCAAGGGACTGTCATGCCGCAGGAAAATCCCGCCGATGGCCTTCTCCAGGTCGGGGATCGTGAGATCACCCTTTCGGAGGTGCGCCGCGATTCTGAGGCCATTAGTGATCACGGAAGCAGTGAGGCGCGGCACCCGGAAAGAGCAGATGGCGCGGAGATCATCGAGGAGGAGTTGACCAATGACGGAACGAACCATGACCTTCTTACGGGTTGCTACCGGATAGTTTCTCGTCGCGTAGGCAAGGTTCAACAGTTCATAAAGGATTGGCAATCGCATGGCTTCAAGCTGCAGAACTCCAAGATGGCCGGGGAGAATATTAATAGGGGCTTCGCCCTTTGCGGGAGCGATCCGGTAGGTAGGTTTCCAACCGAAAGCGCCGAGTTCATCGCGACGATCAGGCTTCTTCACGAGAGGCACCCAGACCGCACAGGGATCGTCCTCTTTGTAGATATCAGCAAGTTCGTCCAGGTCGTCGGAGCTCATGAGGACGTCGTAGGCCAGCAAAGCCATCGGCTGGTCGCGATGTGTCTTGAGGTGGTGATCGAGGGCTGCCTTTAGATTCGTTGCGACGCTTCCGTTGGTGTCGACAAGGGTCGCTTTCAGGTCAAGGGGAGCGTAGACGTCGGCCGGTCCTGCGATCGTAATCGGGCCGAATCCTCGCGATTTTGCGATCTGCTCAATCATGAGGGAGATCAATGGGGTTTCCCCGACTTTGACTTCGGCACCCTTGTAAAACGTCGAAAGGGAGTGCAAGTCGGAACTTGATTCCGGGAGATGGCCGGGCGCGTGGTCGCTGCCGGCCATAATCGTGAGTGGGATGCTTTCCATTTCTAAATCTTTGAGAGAGCGGTAGCGATTCGCAATCTGTCGAGCGATTAGTCGATGATCTTCTCTTCCATCTCTTCGCGCTCCCGTTGTTGCTCTGCAGTCTCAATGTATTGCATAAATTCCTTGAGACAGTTCCAGACAATTGAAGAGCGCTCACGAATCTTTTCGCTCAGGGTTTTGAAGTTTCCGGACATATGCGTTTGCGTCGATTTCAGCTCTCTTGAGATTTCCTTGATCCCTTCTTTGAGATCGGCTCTGACATCTTCCAGGGTTTCGCCGCCTTTTTCAGTCTCCAGCGCAATATGCAGATGAAGTGCCCCCAGTTTATCTTCAAGTTGGCGGGCTTGCTTTGCGAAATTTTTGTAGTGAACCAATCCCTGGTTATCTTCCGATTCTTCAATTTTTAGGATCGTTGAATCCAATCCTGACAAAGCTTTCATGATTCCATCTCTCTGAGTGCGATAGTCGTCCACAGTCTCCATTCTTGCGAGTGCGAGATGGAGTTCAAGCTCTTCGAGTTTTTGTCGCAGGTCGTGAGTTTCATCTGCCAGTGCTTCCTCGAGAAGGTGCAGGGATTCGGGAAGGCTTTGAAGTTCATTCCGGAGCGCTCCCCGGTGCGCCTCGAACTGATCGATGGCGGCATCGGTATCGAGGGTCAGTTGAGATTCCAACTCGTCGAGTTTCCCGACCAGTCGATGAAGGAGTCTTGAGGTATTTTCCGGGGTCATTTGTTCTAACGTTCACATTAATCGAAGCGCAGCCATTAGCAGAACTCCAACGAGGAAAGAGAGGAAATGAAGGCAGTTCCTGCGCGTGTTGCTATGCTTGTTGATCTCGGGAACGAGATCAGATGCGCCGATGTAAACAAAATTGCCTGCGGCTAGCGGCACGAGAAAGGAGATGTCGAATTCAAAGGAGGCGAAGTAGGCGACGAGGCCCCCGAGAAGGAAGGTGAGACCTGAGCAAACATTGAGGAGGAGGGCCTTTCGTTTCTCCCAGCCTCCGTGGATGAGGACCCCGAAGTCGCCCAGTTCCTGGGGAACCTCATGGGCTGCGGCAGCCAGCCAACTCATGATGCCGAGTCGGATGTCGATAAGAAACGTTCCGGCGACGGCGAGTCCGCCGATGAAGTTGTGGAGACCATCGCCGATGAGGATCAGATAGGTCAGGGGTTCCTTGCATTCCGCCGCTGCCCGGTGGCAGTGGTGCCAGTGGAGAAGCTGTTCAAGAGCGAAGAAGAGGGTGAACCCGGCAACAATCCAGAGGAAGAAACCAGGACTGTTCCCGTGTGCGGCGAGGCCGGCAGGGATCATGTGGAGAAACGCCCCGCCGATTAGGGCCCCTGCTGCGATCGCCACGAGTGGCAGGATGAGACGCTCAAGAGTGGCGGGTTTCAGGAAAAGGGTCACACTTCCCACCAGGGCAATGGCGCTCATCAAGAGACCGCTTCCGAGAATCCAGAAGAAGACATTCATGTCGCGGGGGCGAGTGGCTGATTCTCACAAGGCATAGGAAGGTGTTTCTACAAGGAAGGGGGGGCATGAAACGAAGGGCGTCTTCCCAGTGCAAAGCAGAGGCATTGGTTTCGGCTAGCGTTCCCGGACAGTAGCTCGCCTCGGGCCACTCTATCCACGCCTTCATTGACTTGCTTTCCGCTCTTATTGTCATTCCGATCACCGATTGGCGTGACGCAGAGAAATTGGATGAAACCCGGCGCAGGGGAGCGACCTTAGGACATGACGATTCGCCACAAAATTGAGACCGTGCTTGGACTGTCACTTATCCTCATCCTTCTGGTCTTTGTTCTCATTAATCGTGAGACGACAGAGGCGGACTTCCTCTTTGGCACGGTCGAGGTGAGTCGGGCCTTGCTCTTCCTGGGCTTCTTCTTCTCCGGTCTCACCGTCGGATGGGTTGCGCATTCGTTCATGAGGCGAAGAAAGCGGAGAAACAAATCGCAACCTGATCAGGAAGAGGAAGCAGATGCGTGAAGTCGCGTCCCGGCGGCAGCTGACTCAGGTTCTGCTCTTCAGCGGGGCCTATCTCTCGGTTGCTGCCATCTACATTGTGAAGAGCAGGAATAACGAATTCCTGCTCTATCTCATGGTCATGATGGCCATTATTGTTGCGGTGTTAGGTATCTACAAGAGGGCCGGTCTCGGTCCTCATGTCATGTGGGGATTCAGTTTCTGGGGGGTCCTTCATATCATAGGTGGACTCGTTCCGATTCCGCCTCATTGGCACCTTCCTGATACGAGTGCGGTGGTCTACAACTGGCGGGTCATCCCCGGCTATGTAAAGTATGACCAACTGGTACACGGGATCGGAGTCGGCCTCGTTACCTGGCTTTGCTGGCAGGCCCTCGCTTCGCGTCTGCGGGGACTGAGTGGGGAACCGATTCGTCCCACCCTCGGAATGCTTGGGATTTGTACTGCGGCAGGAATGGGCTTCGGAGCTCTCAACGAAGTGATCGAGTTCTTCGCCTCAATGATGATCCCCCACCATAACATAGGGGACTACCGCAATACCGGCTGGGACCTGGTTGCTAATCTCATCGGGGCCTGTTTCACGGCATTCGCGATCCGCTTTGTCTGGCAGAAAGCCGAAGGAGGAGAGTAGATTCGGGGAGGGAAAAGCATGACTGCCCAGTGGTGAGGAATAAGCGAATATCCACATTTCCGTAGTTGCCTGGATTCCGATCGGCAGGTTACTGTCGGTCCGAATACCATTCCGATGTCGATCCAGAAATCCGTGAAAAAGGCTGCCGCTCCCAAAGACAAATTCCTCGAATCCTGGATCTGGGACGCTGCCTGCTCGATTCGCGGAGCGAAGGATGCGCCGAATGGAGCGGAACGACATAGACTGCCCGGCAGGGCAGCCCGCAGGGTGAGCGTGGGGGCGCGAATCTCATCCTTCCTCTGATCTTTACGAAACGGCTCTGCATTTCGATGACGCAGTGAGCGGTTGAAGCGCAGAAGAGAATCATTCAGGCCATCAGCGAGCTGAAAAAGGCCCTCATGCGCACGCTCTGCACTGAGGGACTTCGCAACGAGACTGGGCGCCTCCACCCTCAAAAGCAAAGTGAAATGGGCCCTGTGCCTGAGGGTTGGGAGGTGGTGGAGTTGGGCGCCCTCGCAAAAGTTGGGAATGGCTCGACTCCAAAGCGAGCAAACGAAGCTTATTGGGAAGCCGGCACAGTTCCTTGGCTGAACATCACTAAGATTCACGACCGGTTCATTGCCGAGTCGGATCAGTTTGTAACGCCGGTAGCAGTCAAAGATTACTATCTTCCAAAGGTCGCTCTCAACGGCCTGCTCATCGCGATTTCCGGCCAAGGGAAGTTCTTCGGAAATTCAGCGATCTCCGGTATCGAAACCTGCATCAATCAGCACCTGGCTTACGCCCAGTTTCATTCGGAAAGAGTCGATCCTGATTTCGTCCTGTCGTTCATGCGAACCCGCTACGACTTCTTGCACTCCATCGCGCATGGCGGGGCAGCACAAAAGGAGTCCTGACTTGCGGCTTCCTGAAAACGGTCAGAATTTCCGTCCCGTCTGAGGACGAACAAGATGAGATCGCCAGCAGCTTTTCACCGACACCGACGCCCTCGGTTCCTGATTAGGAATACCTCACAGCGCAGGGAGGGGGAGTCGACGTCTCAGGCGAGGATGTCTTTAGCGACGTAGCCATGTACATCGGTCAGTCGGAAATCACGCCCGGCGTAGTTGTAGGTCAGCTTCTCGTGATTGATTCCGAGAAGGTGCAGGATGGTGGCGTGCCAGTCGTGAATGTGCATCTTGTTCTCGACGGCTTCGTAGCCGTGCTCGTCGGTTGAGCCGTAGCTGAAACCGCCTTTGACGCCGCCGCCTGCCATCCAGGTGGTGAAGCCTTTGTTGTTGTGATCGCGACCGTCGCTGCCCTGGCTGTGCGGGGTGCGTCCGAACTCCCCGGCCCAGATCACGAGGGTGTCGTCGAGGAGATTGCGCTGCTTGAGGTCGGTGAGGAGTGCGGCGATGGGTTGATCGATCTCACTGCAGTTTTTTTCCATGTCGTTCTTGAGATTCTGATGATGATCCCATGAGCTGCTGTGGTTCACTTCGATGAAGCGAACCCCTGACTCGGAAAGACGGCGGGCGAGAAGGCATTGTTTGGCAAAAGTGTCGGTAGTGGCGTTGCCGACGCCGTAGAGGTCGAGGGTCGCCTGTGACTCGCCGGTGAGGTCAATCTGTTCAGGAAGTGAATCCTGCATTTTGAACGCCATTTCGAATGATTCGATGACCCCCTCGATTCCGGGTTGATGGACTCTTCTGGAAAGGTCGTTTTGATTGAGTGACTGTACATAGTCGAGCCAGACCCGTTGCTGCTCACCGTTCATGTCACGGTTTTTGATATTCGGGATTTTCGGTGCACCGCCGCCCCCTGCGTTGGGACCGCGTCGTCCTGCGCCGGAATCAAGTTTGCTTCCCTGGTAGATTGCGGGGAGAAATGAACTGCCGTAGTTCTGGGCGCTGCCGCGCGGGTTCAGGGTGATGAAACCGGGAAGGTCCGAGTTCTCAGTGCCAAGCCCGTAGAGAGACCATGCCCCGAGAGAAGGTCGTACAAACTGAAAGCTCCCGGTATTCATCTGCAAGGTGGCTTGAGGATGATTCGGCTGATCCGTCTGCATGCTGCGGAGGAGGCAGAGGTCGTCGGCGTGTTTCGCGACGCCGGGGAAAAGGCTTGATATCCAGAGGCCGCTTTCACCGTGTTGCTTGAAGTCCCAGGGGGAGCCCATCAGCATGTCGCCCCGCGTGCTCCCGAGTTGTCCGGCCTTGCCGTTGTCTTTGGTGAGCTGTGGTTTGTAATCGAAGGTATCGACATGAGAGGGGGCTCCTCTCATCGAAAGAAAGATGACGCGCTTTGCCCGGGCGGAGAAGTGAGGGGTTTTCGGGGCGAGCGGGTCAATTCGGCTTGTTCCCGCTGCGCGGGCCTGTTCGTGGGCGAGGGCGGCGAAGGCGAGATAGCCAAATCCGCTCGAGGCATATTTAAGAGCCCGGCGTCTTGAGAAAGGGAGTTGGGATGGGGGAGACATATTAGTAGAGGTAGCGGAATTCAGAGGAGGAAATGAGGCCCTGACAGAACATTGAAAGAGCGAGGATTGGATCTGTCTCTCCCGTTTCTCCGGAGGACGAGAAGGCTTGCATGAAAGCGGCGGCGGATCGTGTTTCATCGTGCGTGGGAAGCCTGCTGAAGGTGTGCTGAAAGGCTGCAGCAATGCGCTCTTCAAGGCTGTCGAATTCGTTGAACAGTTTGCTTCCCATTGCTTTTGCCTGATCTGCAACGAAGTCGTTGTTCATCAGGTAGAGTGCCTGCGAGGGGACGTTTGTTGATTCGCGGCTGCCGCGCACCACGTCGGGTTCGGCGAAGTCGAAGAGGCCAAGAGAGTCGGGAACGAGATCCCGGACGACGGGGAGGTAGACCGATCGATAGGAGGAAGGTTCATTGATGCTTTCTTCATTGATGCGAATGCCCACTCGAACGTCACCCATTTCGGCAATGTAGGAGCCGTGTGGACGTTGCAGGTCGATGGTGCCGCTCGCTGCGAGCATCGAATCCCGAATCGCTTCAGCATCGAGACGTCGTGGACTCGCCCGCCATAGAAGAGTATTCTCCGGGTCCTGACTGTATGCCGTCGAATCAAATTCACTGCTCATGCGATAGGTGCGGGTTAGCACGATCTCCCGTATGAGGGATTTGACCGACCAGCCATTTTCAATGAAGCGGAGTGCAAGATAGTCGAGGAGCTCGGGGTGGGTCGGGAGCTGTCCGGCGGTGCCGAAATTATCAGGGGTGCGGACAATGCCTTCGCCGAAGAGTTGAAGCCAGATGCGGTTCGCCATGACCCGGGCAGTGAGAGTGTTCTCTTCGGACGTGAGCCATTCGGCGAGTTCGCGCCTGCCGTCGGAATCGGCGGGAATGGGCTCAGCGCCGTCATGCTGCACTACCTGAAGGAATCCGCGATTCACGGTCTGGGCGGGCTTGTCGATTTCGCCCCGCACGAGAACGGCAGCTTCGACCGGCGCATCAAGTGTCTGCATACCCATGGCAAACGTCTTTTGGCGACCATCCTCTTCGAGACCGCTGAGGCGAGCCTGGAGAATTGCCATTTGTGAGCGGGTCCGCAGTGCCTTTTTTGCCGCATCGCCGGCGGCGTTGCCATTCATCGAATCGCGAGCGCTCCGGTATTCGATCATTTCGTTTCGCATTGAAGTGAGTCGGTTTTCCAGCGAACTCACCTCTTCCCGGGAAAGCTTTTTACCGACCGGATCAGGGATCGGGAGAAGGAGTAATTCTGAAGGGCGCTTGTTCTGCGCATTAGTGACCGTGCCGAAAAAGGTTTCACTGCTCAAAAAGATTCCTGCCATTGAGTAGTAATCCAGCATCGGAATGGGATCGAATTTGTGATCATGACAGCGTGCGCAGGAGACGGTGAGACCGAGAACGGACTGACTCACGGTATCGATCTGTTCATCAACCACGTCCATCTGAAACTGCCGGCTGTTGTCCTGATTAAGACCTTTGGAGCCGAGCGCGAGGTAGGCTGTCGCGATCAAATTTTCCTGCCACTCCTCATCCGTTTTCGCAGGGAGGAGATCTCCCGCGATTTGCTGAGTGAGAAAGTAGTCGTAGGGTTTGTCGGCATTGAACGAATCGATCACGTAGTCGCGATAGCGCCACGCATGTGGGTAGGTCATGTTCGTTTCCTTCCCGGTCGATTCAGCGTATCGGACAACGTCAAGCCAGTGCCGTCCCCAACGTTCGCCGAACCGTTCACTCGCGAGGAGTCTGTCGATGTGCTCCTCGAGAGCCCTGGCGGGGTCTGCCTTCCATTGCGCGAGAAAGATTCCCTGTTCATCCGGAGTCGGGGGGAGTCCGGTAAGGTCATAGGAGAGTCGTCGAATCAAAGTTTCAGGAGTCGCATTCGGCGCGGGGGTGAGTGAATTTTCTTCGAGTGAAGAAAGGACGTAGCGATCAATCTCACTGGTGGCCCATGTCGTGTTCTCAGTTTCGGTGGGTGGAGTTTTTACAGGAGGCTGGAAGGACCAGAACTCACGACCTTTCTCAATGTCGATTTCCGACTTGATGATTTGTTTCTCGGTAACGCGGGGATCAGGTGCACCCATCTCGATCCACTTTCGGAAGTCGGCGACAACTTCAGGAGCCAGTCGTTTCTTCGGAGGCATTTCGTAGTCCGCATCCGTGTAGCTCATCGCGATCCAGAGAAGGCTGTCATCGGGATCCCCGGGAGTGACCACTCCACCGCTGTCGCCGCCCAGCATCATCGCGTCACGAGTGTCGAGGGCGAGGCCGCCTTTGACTCGCCCCCCTTCGTTGGAATGGCATTCATAGCAGGCATCGGCGAGCACAGGACGAATCTTTGTTTCGAAGAAATCGATCTGTGCGTCGGTGAGTTCCTCTCCCTTTGCGTCGGAAAGAGAGAGGCTGAGTGAGATGGAGGAAATGAATAGGAAGGTAAATCTCATGACGTGGTTTGGTAAACTCCATCAAGGGGAAATGGTTCCGGGATTCTTTCAATATTGGAGAACCTGTTTGAAGAATCGAAACTTTTGCTGCGGGAGGGGGTTTAAACTCGCACTACCGAATTCATGAAAAATATCTCATCAATCACTATCGTTGTTATCGCTTTGTCAGTCGTGCCGTTCTTCACTGCTGCTCAGGAGAAAGGAAAAGGCGGCAAAGGTCGTGGAGGGCCACCTCAGCCGGAATTCTCCGAGATCGATACCGATGGCAGCGGTGGGGTGGATAAGGCCGAATGGGTTGTGTTTCAGGTGAAGTCAGCTCTTGAGCGGGCGGATCGATCTTTCTCTTTTCTAGCGGGAGAGGATGATGAAATCACCGAGGAAGAGCTTGCGGAAATGTCCGCCTTTCGGGGTGGTCCGCGGCCCGGCGGTTCCGGGGGCGCGGGCGGTCCGGGAGGAGGCATGGAGAAAGGGAAGGGAAAAAGCAAAGGGGAAAAGGGTAAGGGCGAAAAAGGAAAAGGAATGGAAGATACCGGTAAAGGCGTGATTCCGAAGCGTCCTGAGCCCGCTGAGTGAGCGCGTCTTTCATCACGGAGTCGAGAGGAAGAGAATCCCTCGACTCCTCGATTCAATCTCCGGGGTTCCTCGTGCGGAGAGCGGAAGCGTTCACTGGTGATGGCAGATCACGAGGCGGATGTTTTCTTTGAGGAGATTCGCTTTTGCAAAGGGGGATTTTAACTGAGCATACCTGAAGCATCGGCATGATCGGGGAGAATGACGAAGCATTCATGAGCGTCCTGAGACGATTTTGCATACGCAGATTCGGACTCCCATAAGCTTGACCGAAAGGGTGGTAATCTCGAATTTGGATGGGAGTTATGCAACGGGCTCTCGTTATCTCCCTCTCAGTCTGCGTCTTTCTCCCCGTGAAATCGGCAGGGGCCGCGGAAATCCCGGCGTTCGAGCGGGCCGTTCGGGATTCGGATCCGGTCGCGCACTGGTCATTCTCGAAGGACGCTGACTTCAAGGTTTCGGAAACCAAAAATAGAGAGCTTACGGATCAGGGGCCAGCGGCTCCTGAATATCCGCTCTTTGGAGAAAGAAACGAGGCGCTGCGTCTTGATGGTGGTGAGCGTGTCATCATTCCCGATGAAGGTGAAAATTCGCGCTTCGATTTCGACAATGGTGATGTGATCTCGGTGGAAGCGATGGTCAACCCCACGAAGTTCAACGGGCAGGCGGCGATCATTTCCAAAGGGCGCACCCACAACCAAGGTTATTCTAACAATAATCAAAATTGGGCGCTGCGTTTGAAATCAGTCGGAGGACAGGCCGGAGTGAATTTCCTGTTTCGAAGCCGGGAGCATGAGGGAGGAAAGGGCGACTGGCATCGATGGACGACAGTTTCGGGCTTCGGGGTGAATACGGGTTGGCATCACGTTGCGGTGAGTTACCAATTCGGAAAGCCGGAATCTATTCGTGCCTTTATCGACGGGGAAGAGATCAGGGGGACCTGGGATATGGGAGGCCCCACGACGGCGCCTCCGGTGGTTGATAATGATGAAATCTGGATAGGCTCTTCAACCGGGGGAAGCCCCGGCAATTCCTTTATTGGCAGCCTCGACGAAGTCGCGCTCTATCGGAGGGCCTTGTCCGCGGAGACCTTGATCGCTCGCTACGAGCGGGTCGAGCCTCCCCTGATACTTCCGGAAGCGAAAAAGGGGGTGGTGAGCCTTCACCTCTATGGCCCCTTTGAGAGCAATGTGAAGTTTCCCAATGATCCCGGCGAAGCACTGATTTCCTGGAGCCAGAAAGCGATGGGTTTCATTCGCATTCCGCGCAAGTTCGATGACTGGGGGGTGCGCGAGGACTGGGGGACGGGCGTGATTGTACGTGCGGTAACGGAAATTGAGTTGGAAGCGGGCGAGTACGAATTTCTGGGCCGTTCGCGGTCGGTATCCCGCCTTTTTGTGGATGGGGAAAACATTCTCGATTTTCCGAAAGTGAGCCGGGGAGGGGGAGCTCATAACCACGTGCAGCCGGTGCCGGAGGTGCCGCGAGCGGGGATGCGGCCTCACGCGATGGATGATATTGAAAAAATCGTCAAGTTCACCAGCCCGGGCGGAACTCATACGGTCGTGTTTGATGTCATGGTCGGCGGTCCAAAGAAACGCCTCGAGTTTGGAGAAGCCTGTCTCGCCATAGCAAAAGGGGAAGAGATGTTCCATCTCATCGCCCCCGGTTCGGCAAGGGGACCGAAACTGACCGATGAGGGTTGGCTTGCTTTTGCGGCTGAGACCGGGGAGATGCTCGATCATTTTGACCGTGACAATCGACGGGCAGCGGATCAGCAGGCGGGCTACTGGGATATGCGTCACGAACTCGCGGCGAAGCATCTTGTTGGAGATTCAGATGGCGGTAGTATCGATGACATTATCCTCGCGCGTCTCGAGAGCGCACGGAAAGAGTCAGATGATCCGGATTCCTTTTTCAATCAGGAGGTCCGTCCCATTTTTGCGGAGCATTGCTATCGCTGTCATGGCGAGAAAGAAAAGGGCGGTCTGAATTTGCAGAAGCAGGAGAGTCTGTTCGCGGGCGGCGAGTCGGGGATTCCGGCAGTGGTTCCGGGGGATCCTCACGGGAGTTTCGTGATCGAGGTCGTCGCCGCGGACGCCGACGATGACCGGATGCCGCCGAAGGGTGGCGGGCTTTCCGCCGGGGAAAGATCGATTTTAGAGAAATGGGTCAAAGATGAGGGAGGAAAGATTCAACACGCCGCGAAGGAGATCGGGGAGCAAACCCCGCTCGTGGACGACCTCACCTTTCTCCGGAGAGTCTGGATAGATACGCTTGGTATTGCGCCTCCAGTGAAAGATATTCGCGATTTTCAGGCAGACCCTTCTCCTGACAAACGCGAAAAAATGATAGCCCGTCTCCTCGCGGATGAGAGGTGGGCGGACAATCAGGTGGGATATTGGCAGGATGTGCTGGCGGAGAATCCTAATCTTCTCAAGCCGATGCTGAACAATACAGGGCCCTTCCGTTTCTGGATTCTGGAAGCGCTCCGCGACAATAAGCCGATGGATCGATTCGCGACGGAACTGATCACGATGCGCGGCAGCACCTGGGGCGGGGGTGCCGGTGGCTTCGGCGTTGCAACGCAGAATGATGTGCCGATGGCGGCGAAGGCCCACATTGTGGGAACTGCATTTCTCGGAGTTGATATGAAGTGCGCCCGTTGCCATGACGCACCCTATCATGAGACCACTCAGGAGGACCTTTTCCAAATGGCGGCGATGCTGGAACTAAGGGAGATTAAGGTTCCTGAAACCAGCAGTGTGCCTGCGGCCTTTTTTGATCATGTCGCTGAGGGAGGGCGTGAATCTCTGATTGAGGTGACGCTTCCGATTGGGGCGAAGGTTCAAGCGGAATGGCCTTTCGACGAGTTCATCTCTGAGATCCCCGAAGGAGTGATCGTTGATCCGAATGACACTCGCGAACGGATTGCGGCCGACGTGACCTTTTCCCGGCGCTTTGCCGAAGTGATCGTCAACCGGATGTGGTCCCGGTTTATCGGTGCCGGAATCGTTGAGCCGGTGGATGACTGGGAGGGGCACGCGCCGGCAGATCCGGAGCTGCTCGCCTATCTCACGGATGACTTTATCCGGGGAGGATACGACCTCCGAAAACTGGCGGGAAGAATCATGAATTCACGGGTCTATCAGCAGGTGGCGCAGGATCCACCCGTGAATATTGTCGATGCGGATCGCTTTTTTGAAGCTCCCTATCGTCGGCGGATGGTGGCGGAACAGGTGGTTGATAACGCCTGGCATATCGCGGGGAAACAGATGGATCTGGGTAAGCTGACAATGGATATCGAGGGACGGCTTGCGCCGGATTTTTTCATGAATTTCGGTTCGCCGCAAAGAGCCTGGGAATTTTCCACCCTCGCAAATGAGCGTGACCGGCCCAGCCTCGCGATGCCGAAAATTCAGGCGGTCGTGGATGTCCTGCGGGCATTCGGATGGAGAACTTCGAGGCAGGAGCCAACCTCGCACCGCATTGAGGATCCCAATCCGCTTCAGCCCGGGGTTCTTGCCAATGGGGTCATGGGAAGCTGGCTGACACGGCTCACAGATGAGTCGGAGATCACTCAACTGTGTGTCGATGCCGAGTCAGTTGAGTGGCTCACTGACCAGCTCTATTTGCGATTCTTAACGCGGAAGCCGACGCCGGCAGAGCGTGATGTTTTTTCAGCCCTGCTTTCGGACGGGTTTGAACAGCGCGTTGTTCCGGCGGCGGAACGGGCACCAGCTCCGAAGGTGGAACGAATGCCCTACGTTTCCTGGTCAAACCATCTCCATTCCGAGGCCAATTCGATCAAGCAGCAGGAGGAGGCCATGGCGCGTGCCGGCGACCCCCCGACCCGCTATTTGAGAACGCATTGGCGTGAGCAGGCTGAGGATGCTTTGTGGGCACTTTTGAATGCCCCGGAAATGATCATGGTGCCCTAACTGAAATAAAAAATTCAATGAATCGCAGAAAGTTTATTCAATCCACGACTGCGGCGGCAGCGAGCGCACTGGCCGCTCCCGGAACTACTCACGCGGCAGGGGCTGCACCTTTGTGGGAAAAAGGTAATGCGGAACATTGTGTCATGCTTTGGCTGGGTGGGGGAATGGCGCAGATTGATACCTTCGACCCTAAAGGCCGCGGTGATGCCGGGGCAAAAAAGCCGGGTTCCTATTACGGAGCGATTGAGACCTCCGTTCCCGGGGTACAAGTGTGTGAGCACCTTTCGAAAACTGCCAGGTTGATGGAGCACGTCACGGCAGTGCGTTCACTTCATCATGACGTCGTCGATGAGCACGCGGCGGCGGCAAACCGGATGCACACCGGCAGGCCCACCAGCGGCACGGTGACTTATCCCTCGCTAGGGTCCATCATCGCGCATAAGCGGGGCGCTGCTGCCGAAGGTGTGCCGGCGTATGTGTTGCTCGGCTACCCCAATATTGCGCGTGGCCCGGGGTTCCTCGGGCCGGAGGCCGGGTTCATCTATTCCACTGATATCAGGTCCGGCCCTGCGGGGCTGGCGCGGCCGAAATGGTTGTCATCGAATCGGGTGGCTCGTCGCGAAGAGATACTTGCAGCGGTTCGGAAAGGCGGAGCCGAACGCTTCGCGGGAGATAGGAAGTTTTCGGAATACGATGCGGCATTGAAAGAAAGTCTGCGTTTGTCAGGACCTGATTTCATGAAGGTTTTTAATCTTGATTCCGAGAGCGCCGATTTGCGTAACGCGTATGGGAGTGAGTTTGGACAGCGTTGTTTGTTGGCCCGTCGTCTCTTTCAAGCGGGGGTGCGTTTTGTTGAAGTTTCCTACAGTGATAACTTCAAGAACGGTACCGGATGGGATACGCACAACGACGGACAGTTAAAGCAACACCTCTTGATTCAGGATCTCGATTCCGCAATTTCCACGATGATCACCGATCTTGACTCTAATGGTCTCCTCGAAAAAACCGTGATTTTGGTCAATTCCGAATTTGGTCGCCCCGGTAACTTTGATTCGGGTGGGGGACGTGGCCACCAATCGAAGGTCTTCACGAATGTGATCGCCGGTGGAGGATTGAATCACCGGGGAGCGTGGGGGGCTTCCGACGGGATTTCAGAAGAGATTGTCGACAAGCCGGTTAGCGTTCCGGATTTCTTTGCGACGACACTTGCTGCGATGCGAATCGATCCGGGTGAGTATTTGTATGATGGTGACAGACCGGTGCCGACGACGGATTCAGGGAATCCGATTGCGGAGCTCTTCAGTTAGCGAGAGAGAAGTCCCTCATTGTGTCCGCAAGGATCACGGCCTTCGGGAGGTGGGTAGTTGCTTTTCCTGCCATTTTTCGGGTATTTGGTTCTTTTTGCACTTTTTTCGTTAAGATTTCAGAAATTCAGTTACTTAAAGGGCAGTCAGGCTTTGCACGCGCCATGAGAGAGTTGCCTTCCTTACCCGATGCCCCGAGAGACTTCGAGAGTCTTGTCAATGAGCATCGTCGTGGATTGAGAGCCTTTCTCTTAACAATTGTGCAGGACTACCATTTGGCGGAAGACATTCTCCAGGAGACGCTTTCCGTGGTCGCAAATCGCTGGGCGGAGGAAGAGATCAGGGACTTCTGGAGTTTTGCACGCGAGGTCGCCAGGCGACAGGCGCTGAAAGCGATTCGTCAGCTTAAGAATCAACCGGTTTCGCTGAGTGAGGAGGCAATTGAGAGTCTTCATGCCGCGTTTGATTCCATGGCAGAGGATTCCGATGAGTCCCGCACTCTGGCCCTGCAGGGCTGCCTGAAGAAACTGCCCCGCCGCTGGATGAAAATCCTCAATCTCAGGTATTGGGAGTATCAGAAAATCAATGCCATTGCCCTCGCTCTGAATACTCACGCCAACGTGGTATCGGTTACGATCAACCGCGCCAAGTCCCGTCTTGCTGATTGTGTTTCGGCTTCCCTGGCGACACGGAGGGTTAAGTCATGAGTCCCCGGAATCTGGATGAGAAAGTATGGCGGTTTCTGGGCGGGCAACCTCCTTCGCGTGAGTTCTCTGAGTTAATCAGCTCAGACCCGGAGGCGGCGCGTCGCCTCGCCGAATTGGCGATGATTGAGTGTGCAATTCGGGAGGAAGCGTTAGGGGCGGGAAGTTCCTCAAATTGGGCTCGGGGACGCCTCTTTCTTATGTGGGGGGGAGGAGCTTTGCTCGTGTCTGCTATGGCTGTCTTCGTTGGCTGGGCGCTTACTCTTTCTCAGCCTGTCGCAGGTACCCCGATGGTGATGCAGGGAGGTGAAAAAGTAGAAGGGCTTGCTTCTGAGGTGCGAAGCGGCAAAACGATTCGCGATTCTGAAAAGGGGTTCAGTCTTGTCTTTGCGGGGGAGGAGACAAGACTGGAAGTGGAGGCGAATGCGGAGATTCGATTTGAAGAGACCTCCGCGGGCGGAAAACTGGTCTTGCTCGACTCGGGGAGTATAGGGGCGACGGTGTCGCCGCAGAAAGAACCCCTCAGGGTAGTCACCCCGCACTTAGCCCTTGAGGTTCTGGGAACCGCTTTTGATGTCGGGGTTTCGGATCGAAGTTCCGAAGTTCTTGTCGATCGAGGCATGGTTGCGGTTGAAGTGGCGCCGGTGAGCGAGCCGATTCCGCTGACCGCCGGCAGTGGTTGGAAACAAGATGAAAATGGACGCGGAAGTAGTGTTGCAACGGCCCGGTATGTCTCAAGCAGCCCTGTTATCGATCAAGGCAATGATTCCATCTGGGATTCGCAAGCGGTGAAGGTAAATCGTTTCGAAGGAGATCGAATGGAGGCCGCCCCGTTGTCGAATCGGGATCACTCATCACAATGGCGTGCGATCTGGAATGAGAAGGCTCTCTACGTGTTGATAGAAGTAGTGGATAGTGATGCCGACAGTAGTAATGAGAGGGTTTGGGCAAATGACTCAGTCGAGGTCTTCATTGATGCAGACAACAGTCGAGGCACGGGTTTTGACGGGGTGAATGATCACTTTCTATTCTTTGAGCCGGGGAGTGAGAGCATTACCCCTGGAGTAGGCGCCCTGAGTCCGGATCCCGGAATCAGTCATGAGGCGCATCGGACGGTCGATGGCTTTCGAGTGGAGGTGTGTCTGCCATGGGCGGGCCTTGGTATCAGGCCTCGCGGAGGGCTCAGACTTGGATTCAATGTCGCTTCAAATGATTCTGACCCGGGCGATGCCGCGCGCAGTCAGTTGAGTTGGACGCCGAAGACCGGGAGCGATTGGTCACGGCCTGACCGAATGGGCTCCTTGATTCTTTCCTCTCCTGAACCCGGCGAGAGAGGCGTCACAAATTAGATTTCCCTTTTTAGAACCCCCATCAAAACCCCACCAATGAGAATCGTTTCGGTACCCCGACTGACACGACTGCTTCCATTTCGCAATTCAGGCATTGCCTGGTTTGTTGTTCTGTTAGCCGTCAGCATTCAATTTCCTCTTTCAGCTGAGAACCCTGAGCATCCTGTCATTGCACGCAGCATAACGGGTATTGAAGAATCCGGTTATGATCGTCCTCACCTTCCTCCGTTTAAGACAAGTGCTGACGGACGGATCGGTTTGTCGATGAAGAGCCTCGGTCAGGGGAGTGCGAATTTCTATCTCCTGAAACCGGAAGGGCTCGCTTCCCATTTTGCCGAGTCTTCTGACGGAGTCACCATCCTTGATTTAGGGAACCGGTACAATGTCCCGCGAAATACTCTCCATGGTTCAAACGGGGGGAGCGTGCACTTCGGTCTTTGGGACCCTTCTGAGGCCCCGGGGGCTGATCCAAACCCGTATAGTTTGGGCGACGGGAAAGACTATTATGATCTTACCGTGATTTGCACAGCTCACTACGATGACCCTAATGATCCCGGCACGGAATACATGAGTATCTGGAAGACGCCTATTGTTGTTACCGTGGCCAACCCGAAGACGGATCCGGCAGTCATTGAGGACATTGAAGTGATTTCCACCTCAGGCAGTCCTCCATTCCCGGCGAACGCGATGTTCGAGCCCCAGATCTCAAATGACGGCCAACTCGTGATGGGGAGAATTGCCAAATCTGCCCATCGCTGGAATGATCCGGCGAGCGGAGTTCTTCAGTCCTCCCGGTTCGCTGATATTGTTTACAGTTATTCTTCGAATGGCGACCCCGCGAACTGGGATGCGGTGATTCCGATTTCGCATGCTCCCTACGACAGTCGTATCAATCAGAAATACGGATTCGCGATGCAGCTTTTCCGTGATCCGGAGGGAAATGTTATTCCTGATGGTTACGATATTAAGGGGACTTACCCCTGGATGTCCCGCGATGCCAGCCTGATCGGATTCACGACGGTCGGATCCAGGTTAAATGATGGTGGTGTCGAGAGATACCCGAACTCGCCGCTCCAGGGATTTCCGAATGATACGACGGGAGAGTCTGCCGGGAAAACCCGTGGCCAGATATTGATGGGATTGTGGACTCAGGGTAAGATGGTGATGCTCGACAACGTTTTAAACGGCACGGATTACGGCCTTCAGGTGGGGGACGAAAAACAGCGACTGGTGACTCTTTATAAGGCAAATTCGGGGCCTGCCGGGAACGAAACAGGTATTATTAGAGTGGGTTCAGGACGGCAGGCAAACGGCACGGGATGGCCCGCTAACGTTTCAACCAACACGACCTTTTTTGATACATTGGAAAGTCTGGTGTCCTACGATTCAAGGCTGAAAATTCGAACTCCTTTCGACGTCGTCTGGCGGGTGAGCAATGGCAGGGCAACGGAGGAGTTTGCCTTTGATGACTACACTGATCTGGACGGTTTCATCGTGAGCCACATGACTGCAGCGCTGAGTTATGGGTCAACTTCCACCGGCAATACCAGCATGAGTTATCATGACGGGTGGAACTCCAGTTCGAAAACTTTTTCGAATCCGGTTAAATTCGAAAATGCCGCCTGCGCTACATCCGACCGGTGGCTGATTCCTGACAATGGCGAAGCGTTCGGAAGCATGCGGGTTGAGCCTGTGGCTTTGGGGGGCATTTGCGGCAGGGGAGCCTGGGTGGATGGCAATTCCGGAATCAAATACACTATCGGGGCGCAGCCGCAGAACGTCGGTAACAGCGACTGGTATATCGGGGTATTTGCTGATTGCCGCTTTGCTGACAGCACCAACGTGGACCGGTTACTTTTTGCCTTTCCCGATCAGACATCGGTGAGTCTCCGTGGTCGTTCGTTCGTCGTCTACAAGGATGCATCGGGTAATGATGTCGCTATCATTAATTTGCCGGAGGCTCTTCCTGACACGGGTTGGTCGCATCTCGCGGTTCAGGTGTTGAATGGCGGATACGAGGTCGAGTTTTATCTCAATGGATTGCTATACCACCGCTGGACGAATCCGATTCAGAACCTTTTCCAGATGGTTCCCGGTGAGCTCTCATTGGCGAAAATTGATGGAGGGAGCGGCTCCGGTTTTCGTGGGTGGCTCGATGAGTTTAAAGTCTTCGCCCATGCCATGAATCCCGAGGTGGCCGCCAACCATGCAGGAGGAACCCTCGTAGGTTTCGATTCCAGCTATAGCGGTCCTCTCACAGGTGATGCCGATCTTTATCCTGACTGGGCACATGATGAGCTCAGCGAATTCCTCGCGAATCAGGGCGAAGCGACCTTCGACTACTACGTGAACTGGGCTGACTACAGTGCCGACGGGGCCGCCCACCTTCTGAATATCCCGAACGACGTCGAGGGCTTGCGGCATCAGTTCCTGTTCCCGGAAGGCCCGCTTTACCATGACGCTCCGCGACCCGAGTCAAGTCAGAACAAGTTCTGTTTAACCTGTCATAGCACATCAAGCTTCGACGGACTCGCGCTCGCGGCTCTTTCGATCGACCGGAGTAGTTCGGCCGCGGAAGACTTCCGCCGCCAACCCTCGCAGCAACCGAGGGAAGTCGGGGGCGTTATTCCTCCCGCGTGGCTGGACGGCAGTCCGGTCGGAGGGACTGATCTGGGTGCGTTTGGGGCATTCTTTGACCCGTGGGTACTTCCCTCGCTTTCCGGAACTTCTCTGGAAGTCATTTCTTTCAGTCTCATTGATGCTTCCTCAGGAGCGCTGTTGATGGACATCGAAGACGGAAGCGTTATCGACTACGGAAAGCTGGGCAGCTCGAATGTGAATATTGTCGCTAATGTGAACAGCGCTCAAGGGTCAGTCCGCTTCACCTTTGCCGGAAGCACAAACTACCGGACCGACAATTTGCCGCCTAATACCCTCTTCGGCGAAGCGGGCGAGGGCATTCTTCTGGGAGATCTGGCGGCGGGCAGTCATACCTTAACGGCGCGGCCCTATACTCTGATCAATAGACAGGGCACAGCAGGAATAGAGAAAACGGTTACTTTCACCGTCACTGATCTCGTCGCGACGGTTCAAGCTGACAGTGTTGACGACTACCAGAGTGGAACGCCGGCCCCGGGCTGGAGTTATCTGACCAACGCGAATGGTCCGATTGGTTCTGCGGTGAATTATGTGTCGCTTCCCTCAAGCACGAGCAGCAATTACGTGCATCCTTCAAACCTGGCTGAGCGTCGATCGACCGGAGGGCGACCGGGATGGGGATCGAATCAGGGTGAGTCGGAAGATCGCTATTCGATTTCGGCGTTTACCGTGTCCCTGGAAGGGCAGTACTACCTGACTGATACCCTTCTGAAGCAGTTGAATCACGGCGGGGGAAATGGGACTGACCTGATCGTGATGGTAGATGATCTCGTGATTTCGACGATCGATAACCCCGCGGCGGGCCAATCAACTTTCGACACTAATTTGGGTTATTTGAAACCCGGAGAAATCATCTACGTCGCCGTGGGACCGAAAGGCAACCGGGGCTCGGACTTGTTTGATTTGGACTTCACGATATCTTATGCCGACCTCACTTTGGTTGCTAACTATCGTGACGATTTTCATCCGGTTTCCCCGAAACGTGGCTGGCAGTATCTGTGGAACAGGAACGGGCCGGTGGGCGATGAATCCGGCTATGTTTCGATGAACTGGGATGGTGTCGATCGTTATGATTCTGATGCCGAGAGGGGGCTGCCCGACTCCACTGAACTCGACTGGGGACGCTTTGATGCGAGTGGTAGTGTTTGCCCCGGCGACGGGGCGGGCGGTAGCATCACTCATGATCGCTGTGTCATCGCTGCATACTCTGTGCGCGTGGCCGGTGACTATGTCATTGCTGATTCAATCATCGATCAACTTCGGGATAAGGGAGACGGCACCGAGGTGTTTGTCTATGTGAACGATGACCTGGTTCGACAAGTCACGAACGGCACGGATCAAGAAACTGACTTTGATTGCAGCCTCGGTTATCTCGCCTCCGGCGATACCATTTATGTCGCGATCGGGCCTCGTGGTGACAACGGCAGCGATGCCGCTGACATCGATTTTTCAATTCTCATCGATCCAGAGTGATTCCCTGAATCTTTAGTCACTATCGTTCCGCAGCCAGAAAATCGGGCTCTGTTCTCTTTGCCTTAATGCCCGGCAAAGAGACGGGGCCCGATTGATTTCAGGAGGCTCTCAATTGTGCCGACTAAAATGAGGCGATGCTTGCCTCGACGATTTGCTTCAGTTCCGGCAGCTTGGCTTTCCCTTCCTCCATCTTCGGCGGGATGAATGTGATGGCAGGGGCGACCTTGGGGAGTTCTTTCAGATTCCGCTGAAAGATCGGGTTTTCGTAAAGTGAGTGGTGTCCGGTTGCGGCGATGAGGACGGGAGTCTTCTGTCCCAGGGCGCTCGCAACGAGGGTCGTCACGACATTTCCGGCGATACCGGCGGCAATCGCATTGACGGTGTTGATCGTCGCGGGAGCGATGACGACGATGTCCTGGGTGCAGATGTGCTCAGCGAGGCCTGAGAGTTCTGTGATGACAGGTTTGGCTGCGGCCCACTCGAGGGCGGCTTTACCGATGAACTTGAGCGCTTCCGGTGTTGCGAAGACGTTAACCTCTGCCCCTTCGCGACGGAAATGGCGGATCAGTTTGACGGATTCAACGGAAGCAATTCCGCCGGTCACACAGAGGGCGACGGTTTTTCCTTCGAGTCGATCTCCGACCGACTCGACCTGTAGGTCATCGTTCATGAAACACCGTACGCCGCGCGGTAGGTGCGGTCAATGACGAGACCGGGAGTTCAATTCTGGCCGTGAACGACGGGGCAGGGAGTCTCACCCATTCCCAGAAGGAGGTGAGCAAGGCCGGGGTGGTGCTTCACAATATCTTCAGCAAGATCGCGAAGGCTCTCTTCGAAGGCTGCTTTAACCTCAGGGTCACTCTCGCAGAGCTCCTCAGGTGATTGTGTCGCGGTCTCGAGTAGTTCGAGACTTGATTGTTTGTCGGGTGCCTGGTCTGGGAGATACATGATGTTGAGTGGTGGTTCCTTTTGGGGCAGTCGGGCCTCCCTCGCGGGAGTGTTGTTGAGTGTCACTCCATCATTTCGGAAATTGTGGCGTAGGTGCCTGTCCATCGCGCTGTAGATCCCTGATTTTCTCCTTGAGAAGGATGAGCGCGGTGTCTGCGGCATTTTTTCCGTAGAAACCCGATCGGGACAGTTCTTCGAGCAGCTCTTTGACCTGCGGGGTGGCAGAAAGAGTGATCTGAACGGTTTCGGTCGTGTTCTTTGGTCTCGCCATAAATTCCGTTTAAATGGAATAACTATGCCATTCTTATAGGTAAGTATTCCGGTAAGTCAATGGTTTTGGCCTGATTTGAAGAAAAAAGGTGATTTTTCTCCCGTGGGCTTCGAATCAGTGATTTGAACTGAAACCGATGAAGGGTTGCCATGGGGGGCCTGAAGCGGAAGAATGGGAAGCATGCAGAAGCTTCTATTTGGCAGAGGATTGTTTGCCCTCTTTGCTCCAATGGTGATGGGCGGGCTGGTGGCCTGTTCGGAATCGCCACGGATGGAGTCGACTCGCGAAGTAGAGGAGGAGGAAGTCTCTGAGACTCCGTTGGCCGTAACAGATGATATGAAAAACGAAAAATCCGGACAGTTGGAGTTAGCGACCTTTGGGGGCGGTTGCTTCTGGTGCACCGAGGCGGTGATGGAGCGGCTTGAGGGCGTGAATGAGGTCGTTTCCGGTTATATGGGCGGCCATGTCGAGAATCCGACCTACGAGCAGGTCTGTGAAAAGACCACAGGGCATGCTGAAGTGATTCAAGTGAGTTTTGATCCGCAGAAAATCAGTTTTTCAGATCTGCTCGAAGTCTTCTGGCAGGCTCATGATCCGACGACGTTGAATCAGCAGGGGAATGACCATGGCCCGCAGTATCGATCTGTGATTTTCTATCATTCCGCCGAGCAGCGGAATCTTGCGGAGCATTCGAAGGCAGCTCTCGATGCCGTCGAAATCTATAGCCAACCGGCTGTGACCGAGATTACAGAAGCTTCAACATTTTGGCCCGCTGAGGAGTATCATCAGGATTTTTATCGTCAGAATAAGAGCAGCAATCCCTATTGCAGGATCGTGATTTCTCCGAAGATGAAGAAGCTCGGGCTGGAATAGCGGTGAACCCGGTTTGAGTCTGAATCAGATCTGAGCGAGGGCTTGATTGTCGATCACCAGTTGATCGTTGTTGAGTTTCAGTTCACGAACTTCAAATTCCCAGTAGATGCTTGGGTTCCGGGTGATGCGAACGGATTCTTCCGCTTTGTCCGCTTTCAGATCGTCAAGATGGGGGTAAAGGGCGGTGACGGCATTCTGAATGAGGCCGACATCAACGCTGCCAAGTGGGGCCCCGGGGTAGGTGGCATCCATTTCATCAGAGCGGGTCACGCCGGTGATAACGTAGAGCTGTTCACCATCCTTGAGCCGGGCTTTTACCTCTTTCAGCTCATTAGCCATTGTTTTGAGGGCTTTTTCATCGGTGATGGTAAGTTTTTCGGGAGCGTCGCTTATCAACTCGTAAAGCTTTTCAAGCTGCGACTTACGGACTGATTGAGCGACGGTTCGGAAATCGAGCGCGACACTGCGGGTTGGAAAAGCAGCGTCGAGTGGGGCGCGATCTTTCAGTGCATTTATTTCTGCCACTGACAGGGTGACGGGGACACGGGCCCCTCTTTGTTCAGTGACTGAGTTTACTGTCTTGGTCCAGTCCTCGCCGTTGAGCCGATCCGCGAGACTGGCGGCTTTTTTGAGAATCGGACCAGCGTGGTCTGAGAAAATATCACCGACCTGGATGGAGCGTGGATTGAGCCCTTTCTTCTCCCATGAAGCGACAAGTTGCGAGATATCAGTATTCTCTTTGATCTCGCTTTCGTCGCTTGTTGCTTCCTGAACCCCTGATTCGGGTTCTGTATCATCTGCCATGGCGAGTCCATCCAGATCACTCCCGGTTGCTTCTGAATCATGAGTGAGAGTCGCATTGGGAGAATCTGCGATTTCTTTTAATCGTTCAACCGCGTCATGCGAGAGAACTGGTTCGGCGCTGAGTTGGCCGAGGATGCCGAGGGTATCATCCTGTTTTTTCTTTTTTGCGCTGGAACACGACGTGACTGCAAAGGCGAGAAGGAAAGCGGAGATTGCCGCTGCTTGTGTCAGGTTCATGTTCATCTACGGTGAGAAGTTTAAGAAAACTTAATAATTAAGTAATCAAAAACGTAAAAACCATAAATGTCAATAAAGTTAGGATGACGATCCCCGCTCGTGAAAGGATTGCTCCCCGGAAGAGCGGCAACTAAAGCCTGCCATTTGAGCCTTGTTTAAAGTGCGTCAATTGGACGGGGTAGGGGCAACCGCTGCAGGTGGAAGGGCACCTCTCTGGCGTGTCCTGCGGTATTGACTCAGGGTGACGTCGCCAACGAGATCATGATAGGCAATCACATCCTGGAGTCGCATCAGAATAAAAGGGGAGAGCAGTCCCGGTCCATTCTTAGTGTAGACGATGTCGTCGGCGATGTAGATGCAGCCGTGTATCACGCGCCCCCTGGAATTGAAGAGCAGCATATCGCCAAAGGTGTAGGGAGCTTTGACCGGGGCAAAAGCTTTCTCCATTAAGGCGCGGCTCTGGTCGGTGTCTGCATAGACATCGACGGGGCTGAAGCGGGAAAAATTGTAGCAGGTCCAGAACCAGTCGGGGTAGCGTCCGTTCAGCCCGTCAGGTTGTTCAGGGTAGCGGTTCAGGTTCTGCCTGGCGATAGGTGGAAGAAGGTGGCCAATATCGAGTCGATCGACGGAGGGATTGCGATAAATCGATTCAAAAAGAGAGAGAACCTGTTTATTCTGATGACCGGCTGACCAATAGTTGGCGAGTTCATCGATGGAGTCCATCTCCGAGAGATTGATCCGGACCATGAGAGCGGGAACTCTCAGGATCGCATTCATCAGCAATCTCTCTTCTTCACTGTTACTTGTCTGCTTTAATAAACTGGGGATATCGGAGAGAAAAAAGCCGTAACCGCTGGGAGTTTTGTAAGCAAGTTTTGCGATATGCTGCAGGGTTTCGACGGGAAGGTTTGAGTGATGGAAATAGCGCGTCAAATTGGTGGTATTGATATAGGCGGGGCGGTGATGGAATCGATTAGCCGGATTTCGACCGAGAAATGAGTAGAATCGCGATTTGAGATCACCGGGGATTTCGGAGATCATCTCTGATGTGGGAAAAAGCTTCAGTGATTCGCCGACGGTGACGAGCGAGCCTTCTGAGACAAGGTAGGAAATTTCTTCTGCCGAGAACCCTGCTTCTTCCATCTCTGCGACGATTTCTGCTCTGGACTCCTGTGTGAAGTTCCATTCAGTTTGCTCAGAGGGTATCGCGAGTTGAGATAAGTAGCTCAGCGGTGAACTGAGTTTGATTTCATAAAAATCCAAATTGCCCCATGGTCCTGAACTCGAGTGTTCCACGGATTTAGGAAGAGGCCGCGACAGGGAGATCGCCTGTGCATGAGAGGCTTCAATGGTGAAGCTGAGGATTATTCCAGTGAGAATCGCAATCTTCATGAGCCAAGTTTGCGACGAAAAATTTTAGTGATGAGTCCACTGTTGTCCGTGTAGAGTGACAGCATGAAGGCTTTGGTGGAGATGACCCAGGGTCTAAGAAAGCTTCCCCCGTTTTTAGTGAAGACAAGATCGCCTGCGATGTGGGTGTAGCTGTGAATGAACTCTTTGGTATCTTTATCGAAGAGGCAGACGAGGTCCCCAAATTGCAGGGGGCCTGAAATTTCTTCGTAGTCCTTGTCCAGAAAGTGTTCGACGGGGAGGGAGTCGAAGCTTCGACTCGACGTGTTGAAGTTAAAGAATTGAGTCGAGGTCCAGAAGCAGTCAGGCGTGTTGTGTGGATTAACGTCCTGCAGGACCGTGAAGTTGTTTAAGTACTTTCGCGGCATCAGCGGAAGAAGGTGCAGGATGTCGAGGTGGTCGACGCCTTCAGTCGTATAGAGCCCTTCAATAAGGACGCGAACTCTGGGATTAAGACCGCCTGCTTCCCAGTATTTGATGATGGAGTCCGCCTCCGAATCTGGATCAACTTCGAGCCTTACGATGAGGGCATGTGTTGTTAGGATGGTTCGAAGAAGATGCTCTTTTTCTTCTCTCGTTTTCAGTTGCCGCAGAAGGTATGGTCTGTCGAGGGTGCTGGTGACCTCGCCCCGGTAGAAAATGACACGCTGGAGTTTGTCCATCATCTCCCGGGGGAGTTCCTTCGCGATCGCGGTGAGATTCCGGTCCTCAAAATTGATCACAAGCCTATCGATGTATCCGGGGAATTGCGTTTCCCACCAGGTAAAAATAGCAGTTCGATCCGTTGGTGATAAGGCTTCAATTGCTCTGTCTCCGACTTCCAGTTCAGCGGTGGTTTTATTCCAGCTGCTATCGTTTGAAATGGTTGCGATCGTTTCGGGGGAAAACCCTAATTCAGCAAAAAGTTCATCGACTTCGATGCGGGACAGCCCTTCGAACGGCCAAAGCGATCGCTCTTCATATAAGGACTCCCAGAGTGTCGCCGCAGGTGGTGCGATGACAACGTCGTAGCACTGAAGTTTCCCCCATTCGCCTTCGACGGTGTAAAAGGCGGGTTCGTTAGCCTGGTTTGCAGAGGCGCTTATGAGCCAGGCGGAAAACAAAAGAATGACAAGCGATCGTGAAGTCATTGGAAGTGCAGAATAGAGGGCACGAAATAGTGATGGGGAATGCAGGCGAACGCACGGGCGAGTCGGAAAGGTTGCTTTGTAGCGGGATTCAGGCCACTTCAACCGTAGCTTCAAAAGGGGGGCAGACTATCAAGCGATTTGCTGGGCATAGCATGCGTCGAATTCCTGCTATTCGATCAGATATTGAGACATTGCCGTTTCGACGTCCATGCCTCCCCGGAGAAGCGTGTTTCCTTCAAATAGAGCGGTCGGATCAATGCCCTCACTGTCAGCCCAGTCAGTTTCGCTAACTTGTCCGCTTTGACCGTAAGCGGCAAGTGGATTGTGATAGGTGACTTGCTCGATCTTTTCGAGGCTGATGCCCCGGTCTTTCATCAGCGCGGCCGTTTTCGGCACCGCGAGGGGATCGCTGATGCCCCAGTCAGCGGCACTGTCGACGACGATTTGCTCGGCGCCGTATTCCAGCATGAGCTCAACCATTCGTTCATTTCCCAATTTAGTGTGTGGGTAGATCGTGAAGGCTGACCAGTAACCGCGGTCGAGAACCTCTTTCACTGTTTCCTCGTTGTTGTGATCAATGATCACCTTTGAGGGGTCGATGCCAACGTCCTCGAGGACATCCATGGTCCGGATTGTGCCTTTTTTCTTATCACGGTGTGGTGTATGAATTTGAATGGGGAGGTCAGCCTCGAGCGCCAGTTCCGCCTGCTTGATGAGGTATTTTTCCTCGGCTTTAGTCTGGTCATCGAAGCCGATTTCGCCGATGCCGACGACTCCTTCTTTGCAGATGTAGAGCGGCATGAGCTCAAGCACGGCTTCCGCCAGCTTTTCATTGTTCGCCTCCTTGGGGTTTAAGCCAATCGTGCAATAGTGCTGGATCCCGAACTGGCTGGCTCGAAACCTTTCGAATCCGATCAGGGAATTGAAATAATCCTTAAACGTTCCCACCTCGGTGCGCGGCTGGCCCTGCCAGAAGGAGGGTTCAATGATGGCGGTGACGCCAGCAGCGGCCATTCGCTGATAATCATCGGTGGTCCGGGAGACCATGTGGACATGTGAGTCGAAGAAGCGCATAACGTTGAAAATGAGAGTTAGAAGTGATCGCTGAAGCGATCAGGTAAGACTTTTACGGGTAAGTTTTTCTTCCATGGAATGGCCTAGCGCTTTCCAGGTAAGTTCCCTTGCCTCGATGCGATCAAGTTCAGTCGGGAGTAGCTCGCGAAGCGCCTCAAGTGTCCCCGTTTTCTCATTGGCGACGACTAGCGCGGCGGCAGCCCGATCATCAGGGTCCTTACTGCGGGCCATTTTTCCAATATCTTCGGCGAGGCGCTGATCGATAAAGCCCTCGCAACTTTGCCACGCTTCCGGAGTAATGGAGCGGCCCGCGGCCCAGCGTTCGTGAGCGAGATCGGAAATGGCTTCGGCAAGGCGCTGATTCTTGCGGTTCCCGATACCGGTGATGCGATAGAGGGGGCGGGTGATGAAAATGGCTTTCAGCACCATCTGATTCCACGCTTCATCACTGAAGTGTTGTGCCGCAAATGCATTATCGAGAGCGATGGAGTCGAAGATGTCAATGATGTTGGAACGCAGGCCGTCGACGGCTGATTCCAGGAGCTTTTCGGGATGCGGCAGCCAGGGCAGTGCAGAGAAAAGGGCGACCTGCTCCCGCAGGTCGGCGGTGTTGAGAAGGGCATGAAAAGTCTCTACGAAAGTGGTTTCGTCCTGCTTCGCAAGGAGAAGGAGCAGGGCGACACGGGCGAGGCGGTATTCATCCCAGCCGCCGAAAGTTTCATCGGAACCCTTCGGGATTGTTCCCGATTTGTCGAAGTGCCGGGAGACTCCACTGAAGGCATAGTAAAAGGGACGTTTATCAAAATTTACATCCTGACCGGCAAGGGTGTGCTGTAACCAGGATACCGCATCGGGTGAGGCGTTTTCGCTGAGGAGGTGGAGGATTCTTTCGCGCATGTGTCTTACGGTAAGTTTCGGGCGATTCCGGTTCGCGTCAATCTCCTTGAGATTCAGTGAGAGGGCGCAAAGGTGTGATCATGAAACGCTTTGTTCTCGCGTCCTCCTTCGTTTGCTTTATTGCTTTGCTGTCTTCCTGTAGTGAATCAGCTTCTGAAAATGGAGTGAAACCCCTTGTCATTGGGATGGAACTTGCCTATCCACCGTTCGAAATGCGTGGACCGGATAATGAGCCTGACGGGATCAGTGTTCGCATGGCCGAGGATCTCGCGACATTTTTGGGGCGGCCTCTTGAAATACGGGACGTGGAATGGAACGGCATCATACCGGCGCTCAACTCCGGGAAGATCGATGCGATTATTTCATCCATGACGAACACGCCGGAGCGGGCGCGGTCGATCGCCTTTTCCGATGGATACGTCACCAATGGCCTTTGCATGCTGGTGCAGAAGGATTCCGGGATTGAATCCATTGCAGATGTGAAAGCGGGTGAGCACAAAATAGCGGTGAAACTCGCGACGACAGGTCATCAGTGGGCAAGAAAAGCGATGCCGGATGTTGATTTGATTACCTTGGATGAAGCTGCCGCTTGCGTTCTCGAAGTATTGCAGGGCAAGGCTGATGCCTACATTTACGATCAAATTTCGATCTATCAGTTCTGGAAGAAGTATGAGGACAAAACCCGCCCGATTCTTAATCCGATCCGTGAAGAGACCTGGGCGATCGGGATGAGGCAGGGCGAGGATGCGTTTCACGCAGAGGTGAATGAGTTTCTGAAGCAATATCGTGAAAACGGAAGGTTCGATGAGCTGGCAGAGCGTTACATGTCAGAGCAGAAAGCCGCGTTCGAAGAGATGGGCGTGCCTTTCATCTTTCATTGAGAGGGGCGAATCAAAGGGAGGGTCTGCCAATGTGGCGCTGTTGAGCCACTTTGACGCGCCATGTCGCCAGTTTTGCGTCATTTTGGCGCTCGATGGTGAAAATTCGGTGAGGAGGAAGGATTTTGATTATTTTGTAACTAGCTCCTTTTAAGTGAGTTGTCTCATAATCGAGGCGGCTGGCACGTGGTTTGCACATACGGGACTCAGGAAATAGCGCTTCCGCGCACAATAAAAACCCCGCTCGCTGTGATGAGTTTCCAGCAGGGCCCTATAGAGAATAATAAAGACATGAGTAAAATTCTTGGAATCGATCTTGGTACAACTAACTCCTGCATGGCGGTCATGGAAGGTGGCCAGTCAACTGTGCTTGAGAATGCTGAAGGTGCCCGCACCACTCCCTCCGTTGTCGCCTTTACCAAAGACGGTGAACGTCTTGTTGGTCAGGCAGCAAAGCGACAGGCGATCACGAACCCGAAAAACACAATCTTTTCAGCTAAGCGCCTCATTGGCCGGAAATACGAAGAGTTGAATGACTCGGAAAAGAACACTCCTTACGAAATCGTAAAAGCTTCGAATGGCGATGCCCACATCAAAGTGGAAGCCGGCGGAGAAGCGAAGACCTACAGCCCGCAGGAAATTGCGGCGATGGTGCTCGGCAAGCTTAAAGCCGATGCTGAGTCAAAACTCGGTGAGACGATTACCGAAGCGGTGATCACGGTCCCGGCTTACTTTAACGATTCCCAGCGTAACGCGACCAAAGCAGCAGGCGAAATCGCCGGCCTCGATGTGAAACGTATCGTGAATGAGCCGACTGCCGCAGCACTGGCTTACGGTCTCGATAAGCAGGGCGAGGAAAAGATCGCCGTTTACGACCTCGGTGGGGGAACCTTTGATATCTCTGTTCTTGAAATCGACGAAGGCTTCTTTGAAGTGCTTGCAACCGACGGGGATACTCAGTTGGGTGGTGATGACTGGGACAACGCGATCATTGAATCCATCGTCGCTCAGTTCAAACAGGATAACGACATTGATCTCAATGGTCAGCCTGATGCCCTCCAGCGGATCAAAGAAGAGGCGGAGAAGGCGAAGATTGCGCTTTCCTCCAGCCAGAGTTACGACATTAACCTGCCCTTCATCACTGCTGACCAGAGTGGTCCGAAGCACATTCAGCAGACGCTGAAGCGTTCACAGCTTGAGCAGATGACTGATCATCTCTTTGAGCGCACCAAGGGGCCGGTCACTGCGTGTTTGAAAGAAGCAGGTGTCAGCGCCGGTGAAATTGATGAGCTCGTTCTTGTTGGCGGGATGACCCGGATGCCTAAGGTAGTTGAGACTGCTAAGACGCTTGCCGGCAAGGATCCCCATCAGGGCGTCAACCCTGATGAAGTGGTTGCCGTTGGTGCGGCGATTCAGGGCGGTGTCCTTGCAAAAGATCCTTCACTCGGTGATGTCGTTCTTCTCGATGTGACTCCGCTTTCGCTTTCAATCGAAACGATGGGAGGAGTTGCCACTCCGATGATCGAGCGCAACACGACGATCCCTGCGAAAAAATCTCAGGTCTTCTCGACGGCAGCTGATAATCAGCCATCTGTGGATATTGTTGTCTGTCAGGGGGAGCGAAAGCTGGTCGCTGATAACAAGATGCTCGGAAATTTCCGACTCGATGGAATTAATGCGGCACCTCGCGGGGTTCCTCAGATTGAGGTGACATTCGACATCGATCGTAACGGTATCCTCAAGGTGTCTGCAAAAGACAAGGAAACCGGAAAAGAGCAGAACATCTCGATTGAAGGCTCCAGCGGTCTCAGCGATGACGAAATCGAAAAAGCGAAGCAGGAGGCTGAGAAATATGCTGATGCAGATAAGGAGCGCATGGAGGGCATCGAAGTTCGCAATGTTGCCGACAACGCTGTTTATACAGTGAAGAAGCAACTCGAAGAGCTCGGTGAGCAACTCCCGGCGGAAGCCAAAACTGACATCGAGGCTTCGGTTGCTGAAGTCGAGGAAGCCCTCAAGTCAGACGACACTGCTCAGATTAAGTCGACGACCGACGCGCTTCAGGCCAAGTTTGCTGAACTCGCCGCGGCGGCTCAGCAGGCGGGTGGTGGAGCAGATCCCATGGCCGCTGCCGCAGCTGCTGCCGCCGGAGGTGCCCCTGACGATGGAGGAAGCGATGAACCCAAGCAAACGCAGGGTGATGTCGTTGACGCCGAGTTCGAAGAGGTCGGCGAAGATAATAAATCCTAACAACCCCTTTTCCGGTCTGCGCTGCGGTGAACCTCGCGGCGGGGCCGGGACTTTAAACGTTCCGTGAATCGTCGGCCCGCTTCTGAGTGAGAAAATCGAGCCGGCGGCGTGCCCAGCGATTCCCGGAAATTTAAAACCCAAATAAAAAGAAAACCAACCTAACTATATATGGCAACCAATATCACCCCCCTCGGCACGCGTGTCCTCGTGAAGCGTATCGAACTGGATGAGCAGAAGTCAGAAGGCGGAATCTTCCTCCCTGATACTGCTAAGGAAAAACCACAGGAGGCCGAAGTGGTCGCGCTTGGAACCGGCAAAAACGACGAAGGCGAGATTGTTGAATTCTCCGTCAAAGTTGGCGACCAGGTTCTCATCTCAAAATACGGCGGTACCGAAGTCAAAGTCGGTGGCGACGAGTGTGTTCTCGTGAACGAGAGCGACATCCTCGGAATTCTTTCCTGAGGATTGAACAGGGTCAGGTCATTGATTTCACCCTATTGAAACTACTTTAAAACTAACAAAATACTAAAATATTATGGCTAAACAATTGTCATTCGACGAAGAAGCACGTCATGCACTCCTTCACGGTGTCCAGAAGCTGGCCCGTGCGGTTAAAGCAACGCTCGGACCATCCGGACGTAACGTGATTCTCGACAAGAAGTTCGGTAGCCCGACGATCACCAAAGACGGTGTCACTGTGGCTAAAGAAATCGAACTCAGCGATCCCTACGAGAACATGGGCGCTCAGCTCATCAAAGAGGTCTCTTCCAAGACTTCAGACATCGCAGGTGACGGAACTACGACAGCTACGGTTCTTGCCGAAGCTATCTACACTGAAGGTCTTCGTAACGTGACTGCCGGTGCTAATCCTACCAGTCTTCAGCGTGGTATCCTCAAAGCAGCGGAGGCGCTTGTCGCCGAGCTCAAGAAGATCTCCACTGAAGTGACTGACACCAAAGAGATCGCTCAGGTCGCTACGGTTTCCGCTAACTGGGACACCGAAATCGGGACCATCATTGCTGACGCAATGGACAAGGTCGGCAAAGACGGAACGATCACGGTTGAAGAAGCTAAAGGCATCGAGACAACTCTCGACGTCGTTGAAGGGATGCAGTTCGACAAAGGTTACCTCTCTCCTTACATGGTGAGTGACACTGATGCGATGGTTGCCGATCTCGACAACGCGCTCATCCTCATCCATGAGAAGAAGATCTCCAACCTGAAGGACATGCTTCCTCTTCTTGAGAAAGTTGCTCAGAGCGGTCGTCCTTTCCTCATCATTGCTGAGGACGTTGAAGGTGAAGCTCTCGCCACTCTCGTCGTGAACAAGATTCGCGGCACTCTGAATGTGGCTGCGGTTAAGGCTCCCGGTTTTGGTGATCGTCGTAAGGCGATGCTCGAAGACATCGCGATCCTTACCGGCGGTAAAGTCATCACTGATGACCTCGGCATCAAGCTTGAGAACGTTTCCATGGATGACCTTGGTTCTGCTAAGAGCATCAAGATCTCTAAAGAAGACACCACGATCATCGAAGGTGAAGGAACAAGTGACTCCATCAGCGGTCGTGTTTCCCAGATTCGTCGTCAGATCGAAGAAACCACCAGCGATTACGACCGTGAGAAGCTCCAGGAGCGTCTTGCCAAGCTCGCCGGCGGTGTTGCTGTCATCAATGTTGGTGCGGCTACCGAGACTGAGATGAAAGAGAAGAAAGCCCGTGTTGAAGATGCTCTTCACGCGACTCGTGCAGCAGTTGAAGAAGGTATCGTCCCCGGTGGTGGTACTGCTCTCATCCGCGCTCAGGTCAACGTTGGAGAACTCGGACTCGAAGGTGACGAAGCAACCGGTGCTGACATCGTTCGTCGCGCCATCGAAGCTCCTCTTCGTCAGCTCTCTGCAAACGCAGGTCGCGAAGGTGCTCTCATCGTTGAGCACGTTAAGAATGAGTCTGGAAACGTTGGTTACAACGTGGCAACTGACACATACGAAGACCTCGTTAAGGCGGGTGTGGTTGATCCTACTAAAGTGACTCGCAGCGCTCTTCAGAACGCCGCGTCGATCTCCGGATTGCTCCTCACTACTGAGTGTCTCATCAGTGACATTCCAGAGCCTGAAGCTCCTGCCGACCACGGTCACGACCACGGCATGGGCGGAATGGGTGGAATGATGTAATACCCGAAGCGGAACCTGCGAAGGTTCCGACTTACGATTTCAAAAGGCCGGGCGTTCCGAAAGGGGCGTCCGGTTTTTTTGTGTCAGGATCTTCTCCGGGCATCGCCGGCCTATGGGCGGAGCTGTTCTCCCGGATCCCTATTTTTCGAGGAATTCAAACCGGTAGATCCCGCTATAGCAGGGGACATAGAAGACTCCATCGGAGGGGGCGATGATTTCCGCGGCAGTATCGAGAGAATATTTCTCAAGTGTTTTCCCGTTTCCCTTATCGAGGACGACAAGGAAATCATCCTGTCCTGAGAAGCCGTAATGAGTGAGGAGATGACTCTCCATTACTTCAAAATCCCCATGTGATGTTCCGGAGTCGGATTGCCAGATTTCTTTGCCTTCAGCGATGGAGAAGGCATGAATCCGTGCTTCAGCAGACTCTCCAATATTCGGTTCAATGACCGAATAGTAGAGCATTTCGGCGTCTCGATCAAAATGGGCATAAGAGACATTTTCAATCTCGTAGAAGTTAAACTCGGCGATGAGGAAACGATTTTCGTCGATCACTTGAACCAGTTTCGTTTGATAGTGATCCGTCCCGTAGTGAGCGTAGATGAATCGACCTCTTTCATAGACGTCGGTTAGAGGAATGGTTTCCTCTCCCCCGAGCACGGCCACTTCGGGAATGAACCCGGGAACTTCCCCGTGCCAAACATTTCCGGGGCCGTATGCTGAATAGATAATGCCGCCGCTCGACTTGCTGTCAGGGTCTTTTGCCTCCGGATCATGGAATACCTTGGTCAGTCTATATCCAGTGCTTTGGGCAGCGGGTTGCTCTGCAGCGGTCGTGGAGGTCACGGTTACCCGGAGAGGTGATCCTGCTTCGTTCTGTGCGAATGCAGGAATGGATATAGCGAGGAGGATAAGGGCACGGTAGATCATGGATATGGCGGGGCTGGTGGTTGAGGATGGTCAGTAATAGAAGGGGTGAATATCGGAAGGTTCAATCTGATGAAAATGACGGATCAGGCACGGAGTGTTGGCTTTTCGGTAGCAAATTAGCTGAGCGCTTCAACTTGGTAAAGGACGATTGCCGGATAGCGCAGGATGTAAAGGGAGAAGCAGTGCGCTTGTTTTTCTACAGGGAAAAACACAGACATGGATGCCTGTCAGGCCGAAAAAAAAGGCCGGTACCGCGAACGGTAACCGGCCTCTCGACGTGACGGGTGAATTTGCTATGAACTGGAATTCAGGTAGTCGTCAATTTTTTCGACGGTATTTTCCTCAACGCTCTTCATTCCTTTTTCGACGCGCTCTTTCAAGCCCTCCGGGTTAAGTTGTTTCTCATCCAGGTGTTGCTTTGCGTTTTCGAGCGCGGCGTCTTTTTGATCTTTCAGCTCATTCTTGAGGCGTTCTCCCGTTTCGCCGTAGAGTTCATCTTCGGCTTTCGTTCGCGGAAGGGCGAGTGCGGCCAGGAATCCGAGGGCGATGGCACCTGCTCCAGTCAGGAGGGGAGAGTCGTTTCGCCCCTGGCGTAATTTTCCCCCGCTTGCTTTTGCTGCTTCAGCAACTTTCTCCGAAGTCCGTTTCGCTTGCTCTGAAACAGTATCACTCACCTCATGCCAGGCTTGACTGATCTTCCTGTCGGACGTGGAATGGGAAGGCGCCCGGGTATCTGTCCCGTTGAAGGATAGATGTTCCTCCCAATCCTTTGCCGTGGACGGAGTCGACAAAGTGTCGGGCGAGTGGGTATCAGAAACGGGCGTTTCTCCCGTGGTGGTCTCCTTCTTGGATGAGCGGTTCTGTCGGTTAAGAAAGAGTGATGCTACCGCCAGGCCTGCAAGGGCGACCGGAACAGGATTCTGCTTAATGCCTCCGACTACTTTGTCCCGATAGTGGCCGGCCGTTTCGGCGGTGGAGTCCAGGTCGAAGTCCTGCCACTTTTCGGAGCACCAGTCGCGCGCCTGGTCCACGTAGTTCGATGGTTGAAATTTCGTGGAGATTTGATCGAGAGTGTTGTCCATCTCGCGTCGGGCTTGACTGATCTCCTGTGCAATCAGCCTCGGGTCTCGATGGGTGCGTCGTTTGTGGTTGTTTTGGATATGATTCATTGGATTTTTTCTTTGGCCCAGTTTTTCGTTTCTCTCAGGGATTCGGCAGTTTGCCCGGGCATTAATTCGGCCTGAGAGAGTTTATTCTTTGAATGTTGAAGGAGGATTCGGCCGGAGATCATTATCACGACTCCGACTGCTGAGAATCCTGCGATGTATTTAGCGGGACCGCTAAGCCCGACAAAGGTGAGGAGCTCACCGGCTCCCAGAGCGAGGGCGACCGCGACAATAATTATCCCGGTGTAGAGAATGAGCGCTCCGAGGATCACAAGAGAAACGTTCCGCACCACCGCACGCAGTTTCCCGGATATCTCCGACCTCGCGAGTTCTGTTTCCTTGCGGATCCAGGACGACATCTCGTCGACTAGCGCGGTGAAAAGTTCGGGGAAGGTTTCGACTTTGTCAGAGTCACCTTCATCAATCTCTTTTCCTGAGAGGAGAGGGTCTTTTCGAGTTGTATTGTCGTAACGCATTTCAGCTGTGAAGGGTTAACCGTTAGCTGGTTTGATCGAGAGACTCAGATCGCAGAATGCGTCCGGCGGTGAAGCCTGCGATGGCGAGACCACCGAGTGTCAGTCCCGGGTTCTTCTTGATCCAGTGACGAGCCTCTTCAGCCAGTTCATCGACATCGCGGGCGTCGATAAAATCAGCGACCCCATCCATTTTTTCAGAAACCCATTCGAACGCACTGCTTCCGGCATTCGAGTCGTTCCCGTCGAGTTCATCAACGGCTTTCCGTGCCGCTTTACTGATTCCTCTGGCTTGATCTCTCGAAACATTCATCAAATCATCTGCTTGCGACTTCACTCCCTGCTTCACTTTTTCGGTGACTCCTGCGCTGTGCTCTTTTGCTTTCCGAGCCAACTTCTTCGCGGTTTCGGTGGTTGAGCGTGATTGATCTATCGGCCTCGTGCGTTGAGAGCTGACCACCTGAGTGAGATGGCCGCCGTCGCCGGCCGGAATGTGTTTTGGTTCAAGTGTATCAAGGCGTGGTTGTTGTTCCATAGTGCCTCTTTATAGCGCAGAGCTCGTGCCAGCAGACTGAGCTGGGTTCCTTATCGGTTTGCTGTTAGGTAGTTGTGAATATGTCGGAGTGTTGAATCATCGACTGGATCCCGGTCCTTTTTGCAAGCTGCATTCATCTTTTTTGCAGGCTGCAAGCTGCCTGACGCCGGGTCGTTCTATCTTTGAACACAAAAGTCCGCCCCGTTGCTCCACAATCGATGAGGCAGGGCGGACTGATCCGGGGGTTTTGCTCGCGTTGTTTGGGACGGCTCTTTACTGCATGGTGATGACAACTAGCGGTTTGTATTCCGATACTGCAGTTTCAACGACTCCGTCTTCGACGAGCGGTTGTTCCAGCGGTTCAGGGTCAGCCATCGTGAAGTCGTGGTCTTCAATGCCGGCTTCTTCAGTAAAGTAGGCAATGAGCATGATGAGACGATTCTGTGCCCGAGTCTTGCTCCCGGAGTCAGGGGCATATAAATAGGATAGCGTTACCTTGTTCCGCTCGCTCATTCGCATGTAGTTGGTGAGCTTTTCGAGGGAAGGTTTTGCCGAGGGAGTGATGCTGTCTGATTCCTTATCAAAGATTTGGTCAGCTTCGTAGACGATCTTCGATTCGGTAGCCGACTCAGATACCCCTATTTCCTTTCGTAGTTTCCCCAGTTCCTTCATTTTGGCGACTTCGAGGTCTCTCAACTGTGGTGCTTTCTCGCCTCTCTCGCTGTCCGCGCTCGAAGGGGCCGGGGGTGATACCGGGGGCATGGTGAGAGCTGATTTCGGAGTGGGTCTATCTGTCGGCCTTTGAATCTGAGTAGCCCCTTGTTCTGCTGGGATTGAAAAAGAAGTCGCTGGATTCGCACCCGGCGTCACAGGTTCCGGCTGTCCATCTTCATCAGAGATTTGCACGACTCCGGGACCTGCTTCGATGATGACCCTTTCTTCAGCGCAGGCGATGAGGGGGATGATGCTCAGAGCCATGACATTGATTAACGGTGATTTCCAGTTCGAGGGGGACTTAGCTTTCATAGTGACACCGTAAATCGCAGCCTGTGTGCCTTGCGATAGAGATTTTATTCAGAACGTATTATATGCGATTTATATTCAGTTGGTTACAGAAGTATTAGGTGGTATGCCTATCAGTGGCATTCCCGGTAATTCGTGCAGAATGCATGTGCCTGATGCATGGGAGTGCAACAAGATGCCTGAATGGAGGCGATGAGAGTGCTGAACTCCGTTCACTTTTTAGCCAGCGCTTCTTTTGCCGACTGGTCGATGCGCTCCAGGTCTGCCGGAGACTTGATTTCCTGCCGGCAGTCATCGAGGAGAGAATTAATCTCCCGGCAAATCGCTTCGGTGTGTTCTTCGATTCCCTGTGGCTGGGAAAGGAGGTGGGAGAGCATCTGGAGCAGCTTTAACACGATGATGACATCGTGTTTGCAATAGGTTCGGAAGGGAGCGTGCAAATAATAGAGCAGAGTCGGGAAAGTCACGACCGCGATTGCAACACTTCCTTTTCGACCGTCTGATTGATAGTCTTCCCGATCATCGAACTTCATTCGAAACGTAAGAAGGCGTGTCAGATGGTCGATCGCAATCAGAGCTGTCCCCGGGTCATTGGTGCCGGGTGACATGGCCCTGATTCCAACTTCAGCGATCTGTTTGAAGCCAAGGATGTAGTTACTCTCAACGCGCTCCTCATCATCGAGATAGAGGCAGGAAAGAATTTCCTTCCTGATTTCTTCTTCCACTTCCCTGTTGATGCGGACAGGGATCGATTTTTCCAGAATGATTTCACCCTGAATTGCAATCACTTCGATGTGAAGATCGTGCTCATCGGCGATCGCGAGCAGTGATTTCTCATTGCAGCCACAGAGGAAGCCGCTTCGTTCCGCGACGAGTTCCACTTCCCCAATCTCACGATGGGGAACTGCTGACCCCTGCCTGGCTTCGGAGTTGGAAAGTTGGTTCAGGCGCTTCTCGGTTTTGGTTGCGACCGTGCGGAGGATGTGAGTAACCTGAATTGACCTTGAGATCGAGTGTAGAAAATAGATAAACACGCCGAGACTGGACAGCGCGAGAATGACTCCGATGAGCACTGCTAGGCCCGGAAGGGTATACTTGTCATCAGAGGGTTCTATATTGATGAGCACAAAGAGGCAGAAGGTGATGGTGCCGAGAAATAATCCGAGCACGACCTGGTGCCGTCGTGTGGAGATTAGTCCGGGGAGCAGGCGAGGGGAATACTCAGATGCGGCGCGGTTCAATTGTGACATGACCATCGTAAAGGAGAAGACCGTGAGAGAAACCATCCCGGCGACGATGGTGCTGAGGAGGACACGGGCTGTATCTCCGTCCTTGATCATCAGTCCCGGTAGCTTCTCCAGAAGAAAAGCGGTCGGCTTATCAGTGTTCGAAGAGAGGAGCAGGATGGCGGCAGCTGCGAGAAGACCTGAGATCAGGGTCGGCCAGAACCCTATGCTTGAGATGGTTCTGAAATAGACCCCCCGGAGGAAGTTGAGGAGACGAATGGGCATGGGTCTGTTAAAATGTGGTATGGTTTTCAGCCAGTCTCCACTGGCAATCAAGATGCTGAGGGGGGTATCGTGGGAGAGCCGGTTCAGGATGAAGTGGAATGGAGGGGGCGTTGCGATGCGACCTCTCGAAAGAATTGAAATCTATCGCTGGAAAGGGTGAAAGCAGAAAGCCCGACTCTTCAGAGCCGGGCTATCCTGCCGAGTCGTTCTAAGGACAGGGCATTAAGCTTTATTCAGCCGCTCTGGCTGCATCGCCAATTTCGTCAGCGACTTCTTCAGCGGCGTCGCCGATGTCGTCGGCTGCTTTCTCCACTCCCGACTTCTTCTCACAGGAGAAGAGAGCGACTGAAGTGATCAGGGTTGCCAGAATGAGGTGTATTTTCATGGTTGTTATGGGTTTAGGTTAGGGTGCTCTTATTGGATTCCGAGCTTCTTCCGTTTGCGGTAGAGGGTTGCTTGATCAATTCCGAGATTTTCGGCTGCTTCCTGGAGGGTGGAAGCTCGTGCGAGGACACGTCGAATGTGTTCCTCTTCGAGTTCTTCAATGGTGACATTGCCACCCGGATGAAGAGGAGTTTCACTGCCTCCGGAACTGTTGCTTCCGGCTCCGGCTGACTCCGGAGTGGGAAGGTCTTCGTCCTCGAGGGAGGAATTTCGACTGAGAATGACGGCACGCTCAATGGCGTTTCTGAGTTCACGGAGATTCCCCGGCCAGTCATGGCTCACGAGATGACTGAGACCGCTTTCGCTGAAACCATCAATTGCACGTGAGGTTTGTTTGGCGAAGAACTTCACGAAGGACTCTGCGAAAAAGCGGAGATCGTTCGGACGTTCTCTGAGGGGAGGCATTTCAACCGCGATAACATTCAGGCGGTAGTATAGATCCTCGCGAAAGGTTCCTTCCTCGACGCATTGCTTTAGGTTCTTGTTAGTAGCAGCGATTACCCTGACTTCAGCCTGGCGGGTTTTCGTTTCGCCGAGCCTTTCATACTCTCTTTCTTGCAGCAGGCGGAGTAGCTTGGGTTGAATGTCGAGTGGTAGCTCGCCAATCTCATCGAGGAATAAGGTCCCTCCGTTCGCTTCGTGTACTTTTCCCCATTTATCTTTAATGGCTCCTGTGAATGAGCCTTTAACGTGGCCGAAAAGTTCGCTCTCGAGCAGTTCTTTGGAAAGGCTTGGACACGAGATCGTGACGAATGGTTTCGCTTTTAGATGGCTTCGCTGATGAAGTTCACGTGCGACAAGGCTCTTTCCGGTACCGCTCTCACCAAGGATGAGAAGTGAAGCCGCGGTCGGTGCCGCCCGGAAGAGAATTTCCAGAGAGTCACTCATGACTGGATCCCGGGATTCAAAAATCGCGGGAGGAGATTGATTTGAAACCTCGACTTCAAGTTCTTCAATGCGGTCATGCATCTGTTTCCAGTTGCGGGACCGTGCGACAACGCTCCGGAGTTGTTCGGGAGTGAACGGCTTCTCGAGATAGTCCATTGCTCCCAGCTGGATAGCTTTCACCGCGGAGTCGATTGATGCCTCGGCAGTGAACATTACGACCGGAATACGGGGGTGTCGTTTCTGGATCTGTTCGAGAATGTCCAACCCGTTTTCATCGCCGAGGTTCAGATCGAGGATAATGAGATCAAAAGGGTCTTCCTTGAGACGAAGTAGTGATGTTTTCCCGTTGTCGATTGCCTCGACATAGTGATCGTCGATCTCCAGTGCCATGCGGGTGGATTCTCTGACCGAGCGCTCATCATCAATGATTAAAATATCCATTGTCTATCGTATTCGCAATTCGGAGGCCAGGTTCAGTTTGAGCGCTTCAGGCCATACTGCTGCTTGATTTGGCGCCTCTTTTGAGCAGGAGGATAGCGGTTCGGTCTTGCGTAATGCAATGACTACGATTCTAAATTATTGCATTACGCAATCTTGAGGCTTGAAGCGATGAGTAGGCGGATGTTTGCAATTTTGCGATATCAGCGTGGCAGATTGCAATCTTGAAGCGTTTATGGATGGGGAATAGATATGGAGGGGTGTCCGTGTAGATCGCTTACGATAAGTGGGTTGTGCGTGTCGTGATGGCCTTGGAACGATTCCCGCGATAGATCCGGACACCAATTTATGAAAGAAAGCAGTAAAGACCTAGCAAGAATCCTCCTCGCCATTTTTCTTCCGCCTGTTGGCGTGTTTCTCCAAGTCGGATTGGGCCTCCATTTCTGGATCAACCTGTTGCTGACACTTCTGGGGTATATTCCGGGTATCATCCACGCGATTTACATAATCCTGACGCGTGGTAATTCCTCTTTGGAGGCTTAAGGGGGCAGGGCGATGTTCCCCCGCTTTAAGCTCAGGTCGTGCCTGACAGTACAATCAACTGTGGCATTGATCATGTTTCCTTTCAGCTCGTGTGAGGTAAAAGAATCGCAGGAGGTGAAGCCTCAGGTGGCGGAAAACCGTGAGATGCCGCATCTTCGGGAGGCTGAGAGCGGGCCGTTACCGGAATATACTTCCGGTGTCTCCGGGCGGAAAGTGCCGGCAAAGGGTCGGAAGCTAAATACTCTGACCCATGCTGCCGGCGTCACGGATGGAAGAATGAATCAGTCGGCAGGAAAGATTTCCCGGTCGCCGGACTAGGTTTGTAGTTATCTACGGCCCCCTGTGAATAAAAGAAAAAGTGGTGCAAGCGCACCACTTTTTTTCTGCCCATTTCACGCGTTTTCAGGAACCGGATAGAACATGCATAATGCACGGATTGAGTCGTGCAGAAGTCCGGAGATGTCATCATGTTGGCAATTTCTGAAAGTGTCTTTAATATTGTAAGCAACTTACTGTTAGGTGGTTGTGTCTCTGTTTGTCGACTTGGCACTTAGGGTGCGATGAAAGGAGATGGAAAGTGCGAACAAACGAGCGCTACCACACTAACTCAAAACAAAATATTATGATCTCCTGGGCAATCACCTTTCTCATTATCGGACTTATCGCTGTAGCTCTCGGCTTCGGCGGTGTCGGCGGACTCGCCTTGAATATCGGCTGGGTCCTTCTTGTAGTGGGAGCCGTATTCTTTATCATCCACCTTATCGCGGGCCGTCGTATTCGATGAACTGAATCATGAAACCCTTTCAGGTTACTGAAGCCGGGCGATTCGTTTTCGAACGCCCGGTTTTTTGTGTTCACTCTTGATCAATGATAGGAGTGGAGGACGCGAGCACCGGCGAAGAAATGCAATCTCCTCACAAATACATGAACACGGGCTGGCGAACCTTTTTTGTCAGTGCCTTGTTCGGCATTAACATTTCAATCCTCGTAGGGGTGGCTATCGCGGCCTGGGCTTCGAAGGCGAAGTTGAGCATGAGCCGCGAAAGTGTTCAGCAGCTGAACCGCCTCGATCTCGGGATGTCAGACCTGGAGCGGCTTATCATCGATACCGAGACGGGGCAGCGTGGTTTTTTGATCACCGGGGATGAAGACTTTCTTGAGCCTTTCATGAAAGCAAGGGGGGATAAGAAAGAGCTTCTCCAGAATCTGGAGGAGCAGGTCGTCGAGTTTCCCGTTCTCTCAGCGAGTTTAGAATCCGCGGTGTCTAAGGTTGAAGAGAGAGATGCTGAACTGCTCGAAGCGGTTCAGATCCGGCTCCTCGAGGGTTTTGAGATGTCCCAATCGGCGATACGCGCTGAGGTAAGGAAGGATCTCACGAATGCGGTCCGGGCAGAGGTCAGAGGCATGAGATCGACGCTGTCACTGATGATCGAGGAAGCTGAGAGGAAATTTCAGAAGACCTTGAGTCGAGTAACCCTTGTCATGAACCTCGCGGCTTTCTTTGCGCTGGGAACGGGAATCATTGGAGTGGGACTGTTGCTGGGGAGCCTTCGTGAACAAGGCAGAGTTCGTGAGATGGAAAAGGAGAAGGATGCGGCACAGCGTGCGGATCGTGAGAAAAGTAAGTTTCTCGCGAGCATGAACCATGAGATCCGGACTCCGCTGAACGCGATGCTCGGGTTCACTGAACTTCTTGAAGCAGAAGTTTCCTCCACGAGAGGGAAGCGTTTTCTCTCTGCTATTTCAAAAAGCGGGGCCTCTCTCGCTGAACTCATCAATGACATTCTGGATCTTTCGAAGATTGAATCGGGTATCCTGGAGTTGGATGAAGCACCGGTTTCGGTGAGCGATTTTGCCAGAGGGATAACCTTACTGTTTGAAAGTGAGGCCGCCGGTAGCGGGATCAAATTCAGTGTGGAGGTCGATGAAGCCTGCCCCGAGATCCTCGTGCTCGACAGTATGCGCCTTCGTCAGATCATGGTGAACCTCGTCGGGAACGCGTTTAAATTCACTGAAGCGGGCCGGATCACGGTTCGCTTCTTTTCGTCGGAGGTGACTAAGGGTCAGGCGTGCACATTTTTTGTGGAGGTATCCGATACCGGAAGGGGAATCCCTGAGGACAAAATGGCGACCATTTTCAAGCCGTTCGAACAGGTCGATCTCCTGGACGAAATGCAAGGCGGAACCGGGCTCGGGCTCAGTATCAGTCGTGAGCTGGTGTTTCTCATGAGTGGAACACTGGAGGTCGAGAGTAATGTCGGTGAGGGGGCATTGTTTCGCGTGATTCTTCCGAATGTGGAGCAGTGCGATCACCTTTCGCTTGAGCATGTTCAGGATTACGAGGGTTGGCATTTGAATCAGCTCAGTGCTTCAAAGATCCTTGTAGTCGATGATAATCCTTATAACCGGGATTTGATTGAAGGTTTCTTTGAGGAGAGTCATCATGCTCTTGCGTTCGCAGGGAATGGACTTGAAGCACTGCAGAAGTTGGAGAGGCAACGCTTTGATCTCGTTCTCATGGATATTCGCATGCCGGTGATGGACGGTGAAGTGGCCCGGCAGCGGATGTTGGAGAATCCGGACTGGAGCGGGATCCCTGTCATCGCAATCACCGCCTCGAGTTTACTCAAAGAAGAGAGGCGGCTCAGGGAAAGCTTTGAAGGTTACATCCGGAAACCCTTTACCGGACTACGGCTGTTTTCAGCACTCAAAGATGTCCTTTCTTCGGCGGAAGGCAATCGCTTGAAGGAGCGAAATAATACTGAAACCAAAGCGGTATCGACTCCTGTTCCTGAGGGGGACCACACAGAGTTGGTCAACTCGTTAGGGGAGCTTTATGAGGCTGAGTGGGAAGAACTCACTTCTGCGATGGTGTTCAGTGAGGTGTTGTCTGTGGCGCAGGTCATCGATGATTTAGCGAAGCAATACGACGTCGAGGCCTTGAGCGATTATGCCGGTGAACTGGTTTCAATGACTGAGCGATTCGATCAAAGTGGTCTTGAGAGAAAGTTGGCCGAATTCAGCGGCATCATCACGGAGATTTCAGGTGTAGAAAGAGAAGCGTGAAAGAAGCGAAGGCGCAGCCAGCAATGATGAAAATATCGAGTGATAAAGTGGGAACGATTCTCATCGTGGATGATGAGCCGCAGAATATTCAAGTCGTGGGGACGATGCTTGCTGCCTTCGGCTATGATTTCATGGTGGCGAATGATGGAGAGCAAGCGCTCGAAAGGGTCAGGGCACGGTTGCCTGATCTGGTCCTCCTGGACATCCTCATGCCCAAGCTTGACGGGTTTCAGGTTTGTCGGGAGTTTCAGGAAATTGAGGGAATGGAAGAGGTTCCAGTTATATTTTTGTCAGCAAGTGATGACAAGAATTCCATTGTTAAAGCTCTGGAATCCGGTGGTTTTGACTATGTCACTAAACCTTTTAATAAAGCAGAATTGCTTGCGAGAGTGAGAACCCATTTGGAACTGAAGTTTATGCGCGACGAGTGCTCTGAGCTTCTCAGCAATACTGAGCGGTTTCTTGAAATCATGGCGCACGATTTGAAGAATTGGATCGGGAGCGCCAGTTTCAGCGCTCAGCTGCTGGGGGAGATGGAAGGGCTTCCTGACAAGGCTGCGAAGATTGTCGGAACGATTGATGAATCGACGGGGCAGGCCATCCATTTCATCGATGACTTTCTTGCCAATGCGAGAGAGTCAAAAACGGAGATAAAGTTCGACCTTCAGAAGGTTTCACTCAATCAACTCATTGCAGAGTTGGTCAAACAACATGATCAGAGGGCGAGAGCTAAACGTATTTCACTTAAAGTGACTCTCACCGATGAGGAGCGGATGATTGAGACGGACCGGACAGCGTTGCGCCGGGTCCTCGGGAATTTGATCAGTAATGCGATCAAATTTTCACCGGCAGGATCGCAGGTGAATATCCTCATGGAAAACACAAAGACGACCACCTTGCGGGTTTCTGATGAGGGCCCAGGTTTCAGTGATGCGGATATGGAGGAGCTTTTCACTCCCTATCGGAGGCTTTCAGCAAGGCCAACCGGTGATGAGGTATCGACGGGGTTGGGACTGTCTATCGTCAAGAAGCTCTGTGATCGCCTGGGAGTTACCATCAAGGTGCGTCAGGCGGAACCCGGCGCGGAATGGCTCTTGACCTTCGGAGAATAATTGAGGATTCCTGTCGCCGAGGATGAAATTCTTGTTGTCAGAATTTCGGTCAGGAGGAGGGCTTGTCAGCGGCCGCGGTTCTCCTGACCCGGCGTTCCAGCGACGGCAGAGTTACTACTTCGTGGTCATCCGGTAGACGCCATCCCAGTTTTCCTCCGGAGGGGTGCCTTTCATGACCTCACACCGGGCGATCATGACGAGGGATGGATTGGTTTTAATGCCGTGGTCGCGACCCGGCTGATAAAATTCAAGGGCGGACGATTGTTCGAAGAGGGAGATTGCCTTGTCCCATTCGCAAGCGAGGTAGGCCCGGTAGGCTTCCTCATAAATTTCGATGCAGCGGATACTGTCTTCGCTCACCCGGTTGGCCTGCTCGAAGACTTCGTAGATTTTGACGGGGAGGGTCCTGCCTTGAACGATGATTTGATCAAGGTAGCGGTAGACGATGTCGTCTTTCACTTCACGGGCAGCGCGGTAGGTGTCTTCAGTGATCATGGTGTAGACACCATAGGTTTTTGCCGCGGATTCGCAGCGGGCTCCGAGGTTCACATTGTCACCCATCATGGTGTAGTTGAAGCGACGCTTCGAACCCATGTTTCCGACGACGGCGGCTCCTGTGTTGAGGCCGATACGGGTGCGCATTTGCTGAATGATTTCAGGACGGTTTTCCTCTTGCCAGAATTCATCGAGTTCGATTTGTTTGCGCTGCATTTTGATCGCGGCCATGACTCCTTTGTAGGCGTGGCCTTCGAGTGGTAAAGGAGCGCCGAACATGGCGTCAATGGCGTCACCGATATATTTGTCGAGGGTGCCGCCGGAGTCTGTCACGATGTCAGTGAGGGCGGAGAGATACTCGACCATCAGTTCCACGAGTGCTTCCGGAGTGAGCTGCTCGGAGAAGGTTGAGAAGCCCTGGATGTCGCTGAAGAGAACCGTGATGTTGACCTTTTCACCACCCAGCTCGGGCGTCTTTCCTGAACTGATGATTTGATTGACGATGTCTGGAGCTACATACGAGCCGAAGACCCCGCGAATGTACTTTTTCTCCTTTGACTCCACCGCGAGCCGATCTCCGATCATGATAGAATGGACGGCAACAAACCCTGCGATAGGGAGAACCATAGGGAAGAGAATGGAATGACTGGTGAACACGGCAAATGCGATTCCGACGAAACTAACAACGATGACTGCGGGAATCAGGATCGCGAGAAGGGTTGGGGCCCGTTGCAGTAGAAACATCGTGCCCCACGCGAGGATGAGCCAGGCCCCCAGGGTCAGGCCGGGTGAAGTTCGTGTGATGAAATCCTCTCGAAGAATGCTGTCAAGTGCTGTCGCCTGCACGACAAAGAGCGGGTCGAGGGCGCGGTAGGGGGTCGGTCCGAAGTCGGAGAGGCCCTGAGCGCTTTGACCAACGATGACGATTTGATCTTCAATCGGCGGGAGTTCATCAGGCCAGGGCGCACCTGAAGCCGTTTTATTGATCTGGAGAAAGAGCGCGATGTAGTCTGTGATCAGAAAACGTGCTGTGCTCCGGTAATTCAGATAGTGAAGGCCACGTTGATCAATGGGGATGGACCACGACCCTCCCCCGGCTTTGGGGACCCGGATCTCCCTGCCTAGGTAGATGTGTACATCTTCAGGTTTTGCGTCCGCTTTCTGCATCAGCATCTGGAGAACGAGTGAAGGGTAGATCTGGTCGTTCAGTCGAACGATTAGAGGGATCTCGCGCCTTAATCCGTCGATTTCGGAAGGGGGAAAGTTCACTGATCCAGTGTAGGAACTCTCAGCGATGACAGGGATTGGCAGGTCCGCGGAACTGCCTCCCAAGACAGCATTGATATCCCCTTCGAAGTTCGGCAGGGCCGACAGGGTGGCAAGGAGATCGGGATCGGTGGGGATTGAGCGTTCTGTTCCTGCTTCTTCCGGTTGAACATACATACCGGTCATCGAGCCGTGCATTGAGGCCAGTGCGTCAGCAAAGGCGAGGTCTTGGGATTCATTCTTGCTGGCTTCCGGGAAGAAGAGGTCGAAAGCGATGATTTTCGGGGGACGGTAGGTGAGGGCCGTTAGAAACTGAGCATGTATATCGCGGGTCCAATCCTGCCAGCGTCCCACCTTCTCCAGTGACTGTTCTCCGATTCCCACGAGTGCGATCTCAGGGTGCGGTGCCGGGTCCCGCTCGCTTCTGGCGATAAACCTTCTGTCGATCGTCACATTCTCCAATTCACGCGCAAAGTCGGTTTGCCAGAGCAATGAAATGAGCGCGGCGACGAGAGGAGGGGATAGGAGCAGGATGAGCGATCTGCGGGATGGAAAAGGCAGTGCCATGAAAAAAAATAGAAATAATGAATAATCAGAGAACTGAAAGCGTCGCTACTTTGGTACAATAAGCGTTGAATTATGACTTAATCATCGCTAAGACACTAAGGAAACCACTGTGATACCATGAAAAGCTCGCCGTTTTGTTTTTTTGTTTCAGGAGCTTTAACGTGCCTCCTCTTAACGACACTATCCTATGCCGAACCCGAAAGCGGCACGGTGACCGTAGCGGTTGGTGATGTTCAGGTCATTTCCGGCGAAGGTGCTGCCGCGGTGCCCTTAGAGAAAGGTGATAAGGTAGCAGTGGGATCGACGGTCGTGACGGGCGATGATTCCCGTGCGGTCGTTGTCATTACGCCCCGGTCCGCGATTCGAATTGCAGCGAATTCTGAAGTTGTCCTCGAAAGCATTGATGAAGTAGCGACACCGTCTGACATCCTGATTGATTTGAAGAGCGGTAGTCTCGGGGCGCTTTTGAAGCCGGAAGCGGCAACTGAGCTGGATTTTAAGGTCCGGACTCCCAGCGGGGTAGCAGCAGCGCGGGGCACGTTTTACTCGGTCGTTGTAAAGGACGGGAAAGGCTTTGCCCAGGTCAAAGAGGGGCGGGTCGAAATCATTCCAACGGAAGCTGAGGACGGGCAGTAAACCGTGCGTGGGACCGAACTGCTGAAAGGAAATGAACGGGAGGAGGCATACAGGAAAAGCAAGGAGGCACTACGGTGTCTTCGTCGCGTTTCTTGGGCTGGTAATTTCGATCCCGGCATCGCTGTTTGCCAACCCCGGAGGCGCTGTTGTCAGACATGGTGATATTCAGATTCTTCAGAGCGGCAACACGCTGAAGGTTATCCAGCAAGGTTCGCACGGGATCATCGATTGGAACAGTTTTTCGATTTCCGACGGAGAGGTGACGAGGTTTTCCCAGCCGGGGAGTTCCGCCGCAACTTTAAACAGAGTCACGGGTCAGGATTTGTCCCGCATCGATGGCAGCCTTCTTGCAAATGGCCGGATCTTTTTGCTTAATCCAAATGGTGTTGTGATCGGTCCGGGAGGGCGGGTCGACACCGCAGGGTTTACGGCTTCGACGCTTGATCTTTCAAATGAGAATTTTCTGGAGGGCGGGGATTTGAATTTTCGAGGCGAATCTGCTGCTGCTGTCGTCAATCTTGGGGAGATCAGTTCTTTTGAAGGTGATGTTTTTCTGCTTGCAGAGTCAGTGTTGAACGAAGGCACGATCCGGGCCCCCCAAGGTACCGTCGGGCTCGCTGCAGGGAATAACATTCTCATCTCTGAGTCCGGCAATGAGAGGGTTTTTGTTCGTGGTGCCGGCGCGGTGCAGGAGGACGGAGTGGTGAATCGGGGTGTCGTCGAAGCGAACATTGCGGAGCTTAAAGCTCACGGGGGGAATGTGTACGGCATGGCCGTGAAGAACGAGGGGCGCGTCGCAGCTACCGGAGTGACACAGGAAGGAGGGCAGATTTTTCTCAGGGCGGGTGGAAGCTCAGGGATTCGATCCACCGGTCAGTTGATCGCGCGACCGGTTGCTCAGGAAGCGCCCGGGACTCCCATGCCGGTCGCCCGTGTCGTTGTTGATGCAGGGTCTGACGGTCGGGTTGAAATAGACGGTGAGGTGGATGTCTCTTCAGAAGCCGGTAAGGGAGGCGACATATTCATCCTCGGACGTGAAGTGGATCTTTTTTCTGAATCGCTAATTCTTGCTGATGGAGAAAGCGCCGGTGGTCGCATCTATGTTGGTGGCGGGAGGCGCGGGGAGAACCCCGAATTGATGAATGCGACGAATGTGACGATCGCCAGTGGAGCCACACTGGATGCCAGTGCCGGGGAGGTTGGAAACGGTGGCGAGGTAATCCTGTTTGCAGAGGATACCCTTTCGTTTCAGGGGGATGTCTCCGCCCGTGGCGGTGGTTTTTCCGGAGACGGAGGGTTTATCGAAATTTCCGGTAAAAACGCGCTGCTTGTTTCTTCATTATCCGACCAGGTTCACCTCGAGGCTCCGGGCGGAAAAGGGGGGACATTACTGATTGATCCCAATGACATCTTGATCGTTGACGGCACGTCACCGGGTCCGATAGGCCCCAGCCCGGTCAATCAAAATACTCTCATGGATGCTGATATTGAGAACTTTCTCTCCTCGGCAAGCCTCGTGATCGAGACTGACAAGGATTCAATTTCCGGTAGTGGAGACATCACCGTCCAATCTGGTGCTTCAATTAGCTGGTCTCAGAATAATGATCTCACTTTCAATGCGGAGCGCGATTTTGTGATGCAGGGAGAAGACGTGGAAAGTTCCATGGGAGCTTCGATGATCAATGGGGGAGGAAATCTCGTGGTGAATGCGGGGAGGGCTATTGATTTGGAGGGATCTATCGGAATGCAGGGATCTGTTAGTTTGAATGCCAACCGTAATCCTACCGCAACCGACGGGGATTTTGACGGGGTGACGATCAATGGGCAGATCGCTGCAAATGGGAATGTCTCTATTTACGGAACTGGTGGAAATGCTGACGGAAACCATGGTGTCGTTATCGGGTCGCCCGATTGGGGGGCTTCTTACATCATTTCCTCTTCGAGTGGGGATATCCATATTTCAGGGGAAACGAGGGCACCGACTGGAAGTTCTGAACGGTATGGCGTGGTGATCGAAGCTCCTATCTACAGTGGTGGATCCTACCATTCAATTTCAGTTGATGTGGAAAGTGGTGATTTCCGCTTTGGACCAAATGGGAATTTATTGTCTTCCAGTTCATCGATCACTGGAACAGCTTACGACGAAGACACGATCTATTCTTTCGGAGGATCAGTGATTCCAATGGGGCTGACGATCAATGACTATGGCTCTTCAGAATTTGGGGATACCCTCGACTTTTCTCAGTTTACGGGTCCACTTGTCATTGATCTCGAAAATTCCACCATGGGTGTTGGATCCTTTGGCGGAATTGAGTCATTTGTGGGGAGTGGCACAGGGAGTGTTATTCAGGGGGGCTCCCAAAATGACCTGATCACGATCGACAGAGAAAACGGGGGCACCATTGAAGTGTTTGCGCCTTCGTATTACCCCCTTGAGACGGAGGGGCCGAAGTATGAAGAAACCTTTTACGATTATGCCTATGTAGCTCCATCAACTACCTACAGTTTTCAGGGGTTTGAAGGTGTCCAGGGAAAGGGTGGGGATGACTCCTTTACCGTTCAATTGGAGGAAGGAGAGCATTTCGGGGGAATTCTAGACGGTGGAGAGGGTGACGATTTGTTTGAAATCATTCCCGGCGGTTCAGTGGAGGAAATAAGGGGGGAAGCAGGACATGATACCTTAAGCTTCCGGATGTTTTCGGAGTCAGTGGTCGTTGATTATTCGAAGGACAGAGCAACGCAGGTGAACTTTTTTAAAGGCATCAACGCGCTTGTGGGGGGAAGTGGAAAAGACACGATTCGCGGAACCAACGACGATGATGTCATTGAGATCACCGGGGTGGGTAGCGGCACGGGAAGGCGTCAGGGGCATTCAACTTCCACTTTCGAATCTTTCGAGATTATTGACGGAAAAGGCGGGGACGACCGATTCATTTTTAGAAATCAAGCGACGGTAGATCTGGTGATTGGAGGTGGCGGCTATGATTCCTTCATTATTGATGATACAGATCTGGGGGGAACCAATTTGTATACCATCGGGGAGAACCGTATTTCCCGGAACCCGCAATATTATTTCAGCGGCGTAGAATTGCTTCAGCTGCTTCTCGGCCCCGGTGACGACACCGTCGTCAGTAGCGGAAATGGTTTAACTCAGCTTCTCAACGGGGGCGGCGGGTCGAATTCGCTTAACTTCGGCGGGGCCGTCGCCACCGGTTCGAATCCTTTCTTTGTAGGGGGATCAACGATCCTGGCGAGTAACTTCGTTGTGACGGGAGAGCTCGATAATGTGGGAAACGGACAGAACTCGCAGGTCGTTCTTGATCAGCAAACAGGTAATGTTTTCACGTCGCAGGGAGGTGATGATGGCCCACCGGGAGCCGTAATTGATAATTTCTCAGGAGGATCCGGCTCTAACAATCTGATGTCAGGAAATACTCCCGGAGGTGGCGGAAATGCATTTGGGGCGGCTTCCGCCGGGATCGCCGCTCAAGCCTCTATCACGATGCTGGACGGGACGATCATCAATCTGGATGGCCCAATTGAAATGGGCGGTGCGGGTGTGCCTCCGGCACCGGTCCTGGAGGAGTTGCGTGAGTCGCTGGGAATAGGCTCATGGAAGGAACTGGCAAATGCGATCGAGTTCATCGGCGGTGGAGTTGTTCTCGTCAACGCGGACGGGGCCTACGCCATCGACTTGTCTGAAATGCCTCCTGCTGAAATTTTGGAATTGCTTCGTCAGAGCATGATGGCAGCGGCTCACCAGGAATTGCTGGGAGCATTGGGAATGAACCTCGCGATCCCTCTCACATCGGAGGATGGGCCGATAGGGATTCTGAATATTCCGATTCAGCTTGATCCCGAAACGGTTGCGCTACTGGATGAAATGCTCAATGGCGAAGCATTTGATGAATTGACGGCGGCACTTGGAAATGGATAGAGACGGTAACAGTGGCCATGATAAAACGCAGTAATCTAAGCATATTCACTCCTTTCGGCCCGGTCGGGGCCGAAGTGTTTTTGTGCATTGCTCTGTTCTTTTCGTTCGTCGTTTCGTATGGCCAGAATCGCCCCCTCGAACGTGGTGTTGACCAATGGACGGCGATTGGGGGCGGTGAGGAGACGGTCGCTGATTCTTTTGCTGAGGAGGAAGAGGAGGCGGTCACCGACTCAACCCCGCTCGGCGTTGATCTGGTGACGCTCGTGTTAATTTCCGATCAGTCCTACGCCACGATGGATCCGTCGGCGGCTTCAACGCCTCTCCTTATCGGCGCCGGCGTCGAGGCTCCCGAAGAACTGTCTGCGCGGGTTCAGCCCTTTCTTGGACAGCCGCTGTCGATGAAGTTGCTCGCCGATCTATCGAGCGAGATTGTATTAGCCTGGAGGTCGAGCAACTATCCTCTGGTTGATGTCTACTTTCCGGAACAGAATATTACCGGGGGAAAGCTTCAGGTAGTCGTCAAAGAGGCTGTTCTCGGTGAGGTTAGCGTCGACGGCGCCCGTGTCACACGCGAGAGTATGCTCCTCTCTCAGATCAGAGTTTCCCCGGGGGACAGACTTGGCCGACGGCAGTTGGATAGTGACCTCGACTGGATCAACGAGAATCCGATTCGTCAGGTAAACCTCGTCTACGAAAAGGGAGTGGAAGATGGAACGAGCGACATCGTCCTCGACGTCGTCGAAAGCGATCCTCTCTCGTTTTATGTCGGGTTCGGCAACACCGGGGTGGATTTCACAGGAGAGAATGAAGTGAACTTCGGCGCGGTCTGGATGAACCCGTTGGAGGGAGAGCATATCGTTGGCTACAATTTCGCTTCGGATGTCGATTTTGAGCACCTCGAGGCCCACTCCGCATACTACAAGGCTTATCTGCCGTGGAGGCATGTCCTCAGTTTATTCGGAGCCTACGTTGAAAGTGAGGCTGCCAACCCCGGTATCTTCGATACTGAGGGGACCAGTGGTCAATTTACTTTCGACTACCGGGTGCCGCTTCAACGTCCAGCCGTGAATCGAAACTTCAGCCATCATCTTGCTTTCGGATTCGACTATAAGACAACTGATACAGATTTGATTTTCGGTTCTCTCAATTTGCTGAACACTCGAATTGCGGTGGGGCAGTTCAGAGGGGAATACGGGTTTCGTCTCCGGGATAAAGGCGGTGTTATCGACTTTCGTGCCGGAGTCGCTGGCTCTCCCGGGGATATGTTTGATTTTAACGACGATCTCAGTTTCGGGTTAGCGCGCTATGGATCGACGAGTGATTACTCCTATTTGTTCGCTGAGATCGAGCGCTTTCAACGGCTCCCCCGTGACATGACGATGAGGTTCCGGCTTTCCGGGCAGTCATCCTCTGACCGGCTTGCCGCAACTGAGCAAATCCTCGCCGGCGGATATCAAACGGTTCGGGGATTCGATGAGAGTGTCGTGCGGGGGGATTCAGGGGTGATTGCCAATCTTGAACTTTACTCTCCTGAGTTTTCTTTCGGATGGGAGGGTATGTCAGGACAGAAGGATGCTTCTCAATTCTTCCTGTTCTGGGATGCCGCGGCCCTTCAGGTTGAGGGTAAGCTGCCGGGAGAGGTCAGTCCTTCGATTCAGAGTATCGGGTTGGGCTTGAACTGCCGGCTTGGGGACAAGAGCGTAGCGCGTGCCTCCTATGGATGGCCGATTCAGTCTCACGGGCTTCCAATGGGTGCCCGCGATGATGGGCGATTTCATTTTGGGATCACCCTGAGTTACTGACGATCCTGGGACTTCCGGAACCGTATTCTTGATCTGTCTCCCCCGTTTCGGAGGCAGCGAAGTTGGTAGGTAAAAAGAAGCCGTCGCCGGCTCCATTTTTTATTCGACCGGTGCTCCTTCGATCAGTTTATTGATGTTGGCGGCGGCGACATCCGGAGCCATCGTATAATCATTAAAGACAACCGTTCCTTCGCGGTCGATCACGATCCACCATGGAGTTCCCCCTGTTTCGTAGGCAACGTTGATGCTGTAAGTATCCTGCGTTTTGGCGAGGTGTCCGATCGGAATATCCAACTTGTGTTTTTGGGCAATCGGTTTGAGCTGAAGTTCACTGTTGGTCGCAAAGTCTTCAAATGGGGTCTGAATGGCAAGAAATGAAACGCCTTCGGTGCCTTCAAATTGCTTTATCAATTCCTGCAGGACGGGGAATTCGCGTTTCTCGCAAGCCATACAGGTGCTTTGAAAACAGAGAATCACGAGTACCTCATCCTTAAAATCAGGGAGTCCGAGTCGTTCTTTTCCTTCAGGAAGCTGAATCCAGGTAGTGACTCCGAGGGGAGGAGCTTCTTTCCCTTCAATACCCTTCTTTGGTTCCTGTGCAGCAAGAGGCAGGGCGAGAAGGCCGAGGGCGAGAAGAAATGAGGTGGTGGGAAGCTTCATAGAGAGAGTGTAGGGACTTAAGTCTTTAAAAATCTGGCACATTATCACGGTGTTGCGACGGAAAAGATATTCTCTCATGATACGTTTCATGAAGAATTTCCTTACTGTTTTTATTCTAACGGCTTTTGCCGCCCTTTCTGCTCAAGCCGGACATCCGGAAAAAGATGCTGAAGGCTTTGTGACTATTTTCGACGGGACTGACATGGAGATGTTGGAAACAGAGGGCAACTGGCAGATTGACGGGGACGGCTCACTGTATCTGGAACCCCGGGAGGGTGAGGAAGGTTGGAAGCGTTACCATCACTATCTTTGGCTGAAGAAAAAATACGGAGATTTTGTTTTTGATTTTGAATACAAATATAACGAAGGCGGAAATTCAGGTTTCTATTTCCGGGTGGGTGACCGCACTGATCCTGTCGAAAGCGGCTTTGAAGTTCAGATCCTCGATTCCAGCGGTAAAAGTGATGAGGAAATGGGACATCATGACAACGGCGGGGTGATCAAAACTCAGGGAGCTTCGAAGAACATGACGATTCCGGCCGGAGAGTGGAATCGTATGACGGTGACTGTTCAGGGCGATCACCTCACCGTGATTTTGAATGGGGAAAAGGTGCAGGACCTTGATCTTGCCGCAAAGAAGCCCAAAGAAAAGGCCCTTCACGAGGAAGGATACATCACGATTCAGGACCACGGACTGCCCTTTTGGGTTCGTGATTTGAGGGTCAAGGCGCTCTAGCGATAAGGTGGAGATTGTTTTTGTGCCTCACCTGAATTCATGCAAGAGGGTCAAGTTGATGGCATTACCCTCTTGAGTATCAGACCTACTCGGTAAAATTCGCGTTGCGAAACGGCGTTTTCCCCGCATTTTAGGCCTTTCGAAAGGTCATTATTTTGCCAGACTCACTTACCATCGCCAAGACATGTGCCCTCCACGCTGATGAGATTCAGGCGGAGGACATCATGATTCTCGACTTACGCGGGATCTCGACGCTCGCCGATTTCTTTGTTCTTTGTACCGCGACATCGCTTCCGCACCTCAAGGCCGTCAATCGCGAGATTCGGATGCGCAATGAAGAGGTCATGGGGGAAAAGCCAAATTCTTCAGATGGCGACCCGGGGAGTATGTGGCTCGTGATCGATTACATTGATGTCGTCGTTCATATCTTCCACGAGGAGAAGCGCGATCTCTATGCGCTTGAGGATCTCTGGGGCGATGCCCCGCGTGTTCCTTTAGATTTCCTCCCGGAACGCCCCGCTGCCCCCGGCGAAAAGGTTAGCTGAGTGCCCGGAATCATGAGGGTGGAAGTAGTCAATACGGGGACTGAACTCCTTCTTGGGAAAGTGCTGAATACCCACGCAGGGTATATTGGGCAGGAACTTTTTAAGCTGGGTTTGCGAATCCAGCGGCAAACAACGATTCCTGACGGCGATGAAATCCGAACGGTTCTCGCGGAAGCTTTTCCGAGGACAGATATCATTGTCATCACCGGAGGGCTTGGCCCTACGAGCGACGATATCACTCGCGAAGTAGTCGCCGAGATGCTGGGTCGGGAACTTCATCTCGATCAGGAAATCCTCGATGAAATCAACGACATGTTTGTGCGTCGTGGTTACCAGATGAATCGCTCGAACGACCGCCAGGCGATGGTTCCGGAGGGAGCCATCGTCCTTGATAATCCGAACGGAACGGCCCCGGGTTTATATCTCCCGGCATGTGAGGAGCAGGGCTCGCCTCACCTTTTTCTGCTTCCCGGCCCGCCGCGCGAGTTGAAGCCCATGTTTTCCCGGCTCGTTTATCCGAGGCTGGCGGAAATGAGACAGAGTGAGCTGCATTCTCATGTCTGGAGAAATTTTCGGATCTACGGTGTCGGAGAATCATCGCTCGCAGCCGAAATCGAGCCGCGGCTTGAGGGGATGGCAGATCTTGAACTTGGCTATTGCGCTCGACTGGGGGAGGTGGACCTGCGATTGATCGGGCCGGAGTCAGTCGTTGATGCAGCTTCGGAGATCGTCAGACAGGAGTATGCCGAAGACATCATTGCCGAGTCGGAGGATTCGATTGAGCAGGTTATTCTCGAGCTTCTTCTGGAGCGGGGGGAAACAGTTTCCACCGCGGAAAGCTGCACCGGCGGTCAGATTGTGAGCACGCTGACCAATGTATCCGGTTCCAGTGCGATTCTGAAACAGGGATACGTGACCTATGCGAATTCGGCGAAAACAGAGATTCTCGGCGTGCCTGCGGAGCTCATCGAAGAGCACGGGGCGGTGAGTGATGAAGTCGTCCGGGCGATGGCTGAAGGCTGTTTGCGTGTTAGCGGGGCTGATCATGCGGTCGCCGTCAGTGGCGTGGCAGGCCCTACCGGAGGGTCTGAAGAAAAACCCGTCGGGACGGTCTATATTGGCATCGCTAGCAAGGGGATGGAGACCTATTCGAAGCGTCATTTTACACCGGCTGATCGATTCAGCTTTAAGCTCCGGGTGACTCGTCTAGTGCTCGACATGCTTCGGCGGCGCCTGTGTGGGTTCTCGCTCGAAAAATAGGACAATTCAGGGTATCCTGTCACCCGTTGTGGAATGGATCTTCCATTCTACGATATCTCATTCGATATCATCATGTCGCGAACTGTTTCAATCCGCTCAGCTGTCTTTGGGGTTCAGGCCATGGCAGTGCTGTCTTTGCTCGGGTTACCGGGCGTTTCGGATGCTCAGCTTTTCGGTGGAAACGGCCTCTTGAACCGTAAGACGGAAGCACCCCGTGATTTGACTGAGCAGCAGATTGGTTTGCCGACTCCGGTGACAGGGCGCGTCGAAGTTCTCAAAGGGACTGAGACGACTTTTGAAATTCGGGCTGAAACAAAAACGCCGGCCGCATCAGTGGAGTTTCTCATTCGAACCTTCCCCTCCGCGGGAAAGATCGTTTCCTTAACGAGTAATCCGAATGCCCGGAACCGGGCCATTGTCACTTACTTCGCTGACCCGAATACCAGCGCGACTTCAGACGCCTTTGCTTTTGCGGTGAGATACCGGAACGGGCGCTACTCTTCTGCGATGCGTTTCGATATCGATCTGATTGATACTCAGGCGGAAATTCAGGTCGATAAGGAAGTCGATTTCGGGAGCGTCATGATTGGTGAATCAAAGAAGCAGGAGATCACGGTGCGAAACCTTGGAAACGCTGTGTTTGAGCGCCAGATTTTCCTTTCCCCGCCATGGTATCTCCTCGAGCCGAAGGACGGGAAACTCACTCTTGGATCCCGTGGGAGTCGAAAACTTACCGTGTCTTTCCGGCCCGACATGATGGGCGAAACCAGCTATTTTCTAAGCCTCAGCCGAAGCAGTGCCGGAACGACGAAGCTTCTCGGTGAAGGGCAGGACCCGTTTTCCATCGTGTCCGGGGAAGTGGAGCTTCTACTCGACTCCGATGACTACAGCCGTAAAGGAGAAGTCATTCTGAAGAATGATGGAACGCGACCGCTTCTTGTTCAAGCAAGGGGGAGTGCCCGTCTTCAACAGAGTTTAGAGGAAGAATATGTTCTGGGTCCGGAGACAGAGACCAGAGTTCCCCTCAGCCTGGGAAGCACGGATACCGCCCCCTTCGATGGGATGGTTCAATTTTCTCTTAAGAATGGATACATGAAAACAGCGCGAGTTATTTCGGCTGTCGTTCCGGGGCGTCTTGAGATCGACATTCCTGATTCGATCAACACAGAGGTGATCAATTTTGGAAAAGTAGAAGCAGGGCGCTCCACTGAGAGGGCATTAACTCTGACGAATCGAGGAGGCATTGCCGTGCCGCTGGAGTTTCACCTTCCTGAGCCCTTCCGAATGTTAAATGATCCGGGCGCTCAACTGGCACCACTTTCGTCGGTGAATATCGCCATCGGTCTGTATCCCGTCGCTTCTCAGCGTGGGCTCGTTGATGTGACGATGAATGTGTATGGCAATGAGCAGTCTCTTCCCGTTCGCCTTCTGGGGAACGTGCTGAAAGGGGCGGGGGCTGCGGCATCCACGGCTCGTCCGGCGCCGGCGGTACAGCCCCTGCAGGGGCTGCGGTTGAGTACGGGGGCTCCTGCTACACCAAAAGAGGAGCCGAAGCCGATGTCAGTTGCGGCATTGAACTCGGTATCCGATCACTCGTCAGGCGGCGAATCGAAGTATGGCCAGGGGGCGGGTCGCGACGAGTTGTGGTACAAAAAATTGAGTGTAGAGGAGAGAGAAGAACTTCGATCGCCGCTTGGTCATATCACAAGAGCTGCGGTTGAGCGGAAATTGAATCCCGACTTGAGGAGGCCGGAGGATCTTTCGGTAGTATCCAGGAGTGCCGATTCTTTGACGATTGGCTGGACCGCTCCAAAAGATTCTGAAGGGGTCAGGTTTGAGGTTGAATTGGGCGGGATGCAGGTCGCTGAAGGGGCTATTCCGACCAAAGTCTGGGTGCCGTATCAGAAGGTGAACTACGAACGGATTGACCGCCTGGTGAAGGCCGAAATCAAGGGCCTTGCTCCGGCGGCGAGCTATGAATTGCGAGTCCTGACACTCGATGAAGAAGGCAGGAGCTCGCCCCCGTCAGAAGCGCTCCTTGCGAACACTGATCTCCCGATGGACTGGACGTATATTTACATCTTCTTCGGACTGCTTGTTATCGCAGGGGTCATTTTCGGCATCGTGAAAGTCTATTCCGCCCGCCGTCCCGATGTTTATCAGGCACGGTTCGTGGACAGCTAAGTTGAACTTACGAGGGGTCGGATTCGGCGTTCCGACAGTTCTCGCAGATTTCCTCCCCCTCTGCGTTGACCCGGAACGTCAGGTCAGGATCCGTCTGATCATTTGCGCCACACCGGGCGCATTCGTGAAAGAAAGGGGAGTCGGGCTGATTCGCTTTCTCAAACCTGTGTCGACGAACCGCATTCTCGTTTCTTTCCTTTGCCCCCGAAATAAAACCGGGAACAAAAGCAATGAGGTAGGGGAGGAGGCCGGCGACAGCGACAAGGGCGATGCGAATCGGTGCCGGTGAAGTCATCACGGTTGCGGCGAGAAGTGCTGCTCCCGCCCACCCAAGCCACTTCGCTTTGATCGGTATGATCATGAAAAGATGAATGATTTGATTCGGGAAGAGCGTCGCAAAAGCAAAGAAGGCGGCTGAGTAAAAGACGCTGTTCATGAAAATGCCGATCCCGTCCATGAAGGGAAAAAGCCCGATCAGCGAGAGCAGGAGAACGGAGCTGATCACATAGACGTTCAGCCGGAAACTGCTCCAATGGCTTTCCAGGCTGTCATTGATAAAAAACATGAAGAGGACCGCAATAAGGACAAAGAGTGGATTCTGTGCCGCAGGCAGAAGCACCCAGGAGAAAACACGCCACACCTGGCCGGAGAGAATGAGGTCTCTGTCGTAGAAGATCCAGTTAAGGAGGTCCGGGGAAAAAAGGGAGAGGGCCCAGGTGAAGGCCTGAAATCCGGCAATCCATCTGAGAATCTGAGGTAAAGCGAGACCTCCAAACTGCTTTTCCAAATCGTCGAGAATTCGATTGCCGGTGTCCAGAATCATGGGGCCAAAGGTCGGGAGGATTGAACGAATTTCAACGCGAAGTTTTATTCCTTCTGCGCTCACTGATTGACTTCAGAGGAAGGGCAACGAGGATGCGTTATGAACCGTTCCCCTCTCCATGGGATTCATGAAGCCCTGAATGCGAGGATGCTTCCCTTTGCCGGATGGGAGATGCCAATACAGTACGAGGGGATCGTGGCGGAGCATCGTGCGGTGCGGAACGGAGCGGGCGTCTTTGATATTTCCCACATGGGAGAGCTCCTTGTCTCCGGAGCGGACGCGGGGAGAGCTTTAAACGGGCTACTCACGAATGATGTCTCAGCATTGAGCGTTTCCGAAGGGCAATATACCCTGATGCTGAGTGAAGAGGGCGGCGTGATTGATGATCTTATCATTTACCGTTCCGGCGAGAGTTCCTACTTTCTCGTCGTTAATGCCTCGAAAGTGGAGGAGGACGTGAAATGGCTTCGCTCACATCTGACTGAGGGGGTGAGCCTGGATGATCGAAGTGAGAGTCTCGGTGCGGTCGCTGTTCAGGGACCGGAGAGTGTTGCATTGTGGGCCACACTGGAACCGGGTTGCCCTTTGCCGCCGCGAAACGGGATCGCTGAGTATGAGGGTGGCTTAATTCTTTGTCGAACCGGGTACACGGGTGAAGACGGATTCGAATTGTTTGCCCCGACCGAGTTAATCAATGGTTACTTTCAGCGGATACTGGATGCAGGAGCGGCCCCCTGCGGGCTGGGGGCGCGGGATACACTCCGCCTCGAGAAAGGCTATCCACTCAATGGCTCGGATCTGGACAAGGATCACACGCCGCTCGAAGCCGGGCTTGGTTTTTTCGTGAAGCTGGGCAAGGCAGAGGGATTCACGGGTTCAGCGGCGCTTCTTGAGCAAAAGGCGGCAGGCATCGACCGCAAGTTGGTTGGTATCGCGATGACGGGCAAAGCGCCTCCACCCCGTCACGGTTACGAAGTCCGCGATGAGGAGGGGGAGGCGGTTCTCGGGGAACTCACGAGTGGCTCACTTTCGCCGGGCCTCGGACTCGGGATCGGCCTTGCCTATTTACCTGTCGCGAACGCCGTGCCGGGTACCGAAGTCACCATCATGGTTCGGGACCGGCCGTTCCCTGCCCGGGTCGTGAAGAAACCATTTCTTTAGTCATTGTCAGACACCGCTTTTTCGCTTTGATATACACGCAGCTCTATGAACGTCCCTGACCACCTTCGTTACGCCGACTCTCATGAATGGATCGACCCGTCAACGCCTGATGCCGCCCTCATCGGGATCAGTGATCATGCTCAGGCCGAACTGACCGATGTCGTCTACCTGGAACTTCCCGAAGTGGGACGCATCGTCGGGAAAGGCGAGGCCTTTGCGGTGGTCGAGTCGGTCAAAGCGGCCAACGATATCTATGCTCCGGTCAGCGGAGAGATCGTCGAAGTGAACGAAGCCCTCGCCGAGGCCCCTGAACCGGTCAATGAGGACCCATATGGCGGTGGTTGGATGGTAAAAATTAAACTTTCTGACTCAGGGGAACTGGAGTCTTTGCATGATGCCGGGAGTTACCGTGAGCAAATATCCTGAACCGGACGCGACGTTTTGCGATCGCCATATCGGCCCTTCGGAAGAGGAGGCGGTGGAGATGCTCTCAGCCCTGGGCTGTCGCAGTATCGATGAGCTGATTGCTGAAGTCGTTCCCGGGGATCTTCTCAGTGACGTATCGCTCGAGCTCCCTGCAGCCTTGAGCGAAAGAGGCGCCCTTCAGAGCCTCCGTGCGACGATGGAACTGAACGAATTGAGGACGTCTTTTATCGGTACAGGCTATTACGACACGCTGACTCCATCCGTGATTCAGCGATGCGTGCTTGAGAATCCGGGATGGTACACTGCCTACACACCCTACCAGGCTGAGATTTCGCAGGGTCGGCTCGAAGCGCTGTTAAATTTCCAGACCTTGATCTGTGAACTCACCGCAATGCCGGTGGCCAATGCCTCTCTTCTCGATGAAGCGACAGCTGCCGCGGAGGCGATTTCCCTTGCGGCAGCGGCGAGGCTGAAAGGGCGGACATTCTTCGTCAGTGAGCGTTGTTTTCCGCAAACGATTGATGTCATCAAGACCCGGGCCGAGCCGCTTGATATTGAGCTCATCATCTCGGATCCGGAGGCTTTCGATTTTGCCGCTCACGAGGGCGAGGTCATTGGGATGCTGCTTCAGGTGCCGGATGATCATGGTGCTATCGCGATTCATGAAAACCTAGTCGGAAAGTGTCATGCCGCCGGGGGGCTCGTTGTCGCTGTTGCTGATTTGCTATCCCTGACATTGATCAAACCACCGGGGCAATGGGGGGCCGATATCGTGGTCGGGAGTGCACAGCGTTTCGGGGTTCCGCTTGGATTCGGCGGGCCTCATGCCGCTTACATGGCCTGCACAGATGCCTTGAAGCGACGACTTCCCGGGAGACTCGTCGGGGTTTCCAAAGACAGCGACGGACGACCGGCGCTGCGACTTTCTCTACAAACCCGCGAACAGCATATCCGTCGGGAAAAGGCGACGTCGAACATCTGCACTGCTCAGGTTCTCCTCGCGGTGATGGCGGGATTTTACGGCATCTATCATGGGCCGGAGGGGTTGAAGCGAATCGCGGAACAGATTCAAGTCGCAACCTCCGTCCTTGCCGCGGCGCTGAAGAAAGGTGGCTACGAGATTCTCAATCACTCCTGGTTCGATACGCTCACGCTGCGAATTCCGGAAGAGCAGCGCGCGCTGATTCTCGAGCGGTGTGAAGCTGCCGGCGTCAATCTGCGGATCGATCAAGCGGAGCTCATCGGGTTATCTCTCGATGAAGTCTCCGTGAGTGACGGCAGTTGGCGAAAGCTCTTCGACGTGTTTCGAATTGAAGAGGCTGAGGCTGACCTTGCGCTTCCGGATGATTGTTTGAGGGAGTCGGCATTCCTGAGGCAAGCGGTCTTTCACCGGTATCGTACCGAAACGGAACTGCTTCGCTATATTCGTCGCCTTGAAGGTAAAGATATCGCGCTGAACTGGAGTATGATTCCGTTAGGGTCCTGCACCATGAAGCTGAATGCCGCTTCCGAAATGCTTCCCTTGAGCTGGGGCAAGGTGGGGGGGATTCATCCTTTTGCCCCCGATTCACAAACCTCTGGCTACCGGCAGATGATCGATGAGCTGGAGCATTGGCTTGCGGTCATTACCGGATTCGATGCAGTCAGTCTGCAACCCAATGCGGGATCTCAGGGCGAATACGCCGGGCTTCTCGCCATTCGCCGCTTTCACGCGGCCGCGGGAGAGGGGGCGCGCGATGTCTGCCTCATTCCAATGTCGGCTCATGGAACGAATCCCGCGAGCGCGGTCATGGCAGGGTTCCGCGTGGTTCCTGTCGCCTGCGATGACGAGGGCAATATCGATGTGGCCGATCTTGAACAGCGAGTCGCGGAGAATGCTGCATCACTCGCCGCGCTCATGATCACTTACCCCTCGACGCACGGTGTCTTCGAGTCATCGGTGGTGTCGATTTGCGAGTCCGTACACGTGGCGGGCGGTCAGGTTTACATGGATGGCGCGAATTTGAATGCCCAAGTCGGACTGTGTTCGCCGGGTGCGATCGGTGCGGATGTTTGTCACCTGAACCTGCATAAAACTTTTTGTATCCCTCACGGAGGTGGTGGGCCCGGTGTCGGGCCGATCGGTGTCGCGTCTCATTTGAAACCCTTTCTCCCGGGCCACCGCGAGTGGAGTAGCAGGAAAACTCACGCCGTCAGCGCGGCTCCGTGGGGTAGCGCGAGCATTCTCACGATTTCGTGGATGTATATTGCCATGATGGGTCCATCGCTGCGCAAGGCGACGCAGTTTGCAATTCTCAATGCCAACTATATCGCGACCCGCCTCGATCCCTGCTTTCCGGTTCTTTACCGGGGTGAAAAGGGGCGTGTCGCTCACGAATGCATCATTGATGTTCGTGGCTTCAAAGAGACCGCCGGGGTCGAGGTTGAAGACATTGCAAAGCGGCTCATCGATTACGGTTTCCACGCCCCGACCATGTCATGGCCCGTCGCAGGCACGCTCATGATCGAGCCGACTGAGAGCGAGTCGAAAGAGGAGCTTGACCGTTTTTGTGACGCGATGATTCAAATTCACGCGGAGATCACTGCCATTACCGGGGGGGAATCCGACCCGCTCGATAACCCACTGAAGAACGCCCCGCACCCTGCCGAAACCCTGCTCAAAGGCGGTTGGGAACGGGCCTATACGCCTGAGTCAGCCGCGTATCCGCTCGCGTGGGTGAGAGAGCGAAAATTCTGGCCCCCCGTGAGTCGTATCGACAATGTCTTCGGGGATCGAAATCTGGTTTGCACTTGTGAGGGGATGGATGCCTATTCTGACGCTGAATGACAAAGTCCGAAATCGCTCATTGTCCTTTTCCTTCATCATGGACGCCTAACATGATTGCTAATCTCGTTTTTCTGACGAGAGGCTGTGAGGTACTGTTGATTCATAAAAAGACCGGTCTCGGCGCCGGCAAGATCAATGGTCCCGGTGGCAAGCTGGAAGCAGGCGAAACCGCTCATGAAGCGGCGATCCGTGAGGTGCAGGAGGAACTCTGCATCACGCCGACTTTTATTGAAGAGAGGGGCGTCTTGTATTTTGACTTTGTCGATGGGTTAAAGCTTCACTGTACCGTTTTTCAGGGATCCGGATTTGAGGGTATCCCCACCGAAACACGCGAGGCGCGCCCTGAGTGGTTTCCGATCGACGATTTGCCTCTCGACCGCATGTGGGCCGACGACCGTCACTGGCTCCCGCAAATGCTGGCAGGAAAGGCCTTTCAAGCCTGGTTCGAGTTTGACGGAGAGAAGATGCTGTCGAAAGAGGTGCGGTTTGAAGAGAGGTGAGTGACAGGTCTGTTGCCTACTTTCGGTGGGTTCTGTTGCTCTGGACAATGCATAATCCATTCTGATACGGTCAATGGAACCAATGGAAGGTCTGTCCCTTAAACTTCCCCATAATGAAGTCTACCCTTTTGACCGTTTTGTTAGTCCCAAGAGAGCTGTGGAAATTCAGTCCGGATTTCCTTCATTGGGCCCGGGAGGCCGAGTTACGCGGACCGAAATAGACTTTGTTGATTCGGATTTCGATATTCAATTACGATGGAACGGCTTTTGAAATACTGCTTTTTGAAAATAAAACTAATTGCGATTCTTTTTCTAACGGGAACCGCTGCATTTGGAAAGCCTACTGAGGTCAAATCATGGACTGACGCTTTTGCAGAACTGAGCACACAAGATGCTATTAGGTTTGCGTTAGATAACGCTGAAAATTGGCCAGGTATTACTGAGGTAGTGCCTGGCGCCGAAGAACAGTCGGACGATGATGTCAGGTTCGTAGTACAAGTTTTGAAGTCACTTGAAATGGCGATTGGTGAGATTGAAATAAATCCAGCTCAAGAATGGCTTGATTCTTTTGAGGATTTCTTAGAATTTTCAAATCTGGCTTCGAATGAAGAAGGATATCTAAATGAACTGATTGCTGCAACGTGTGATCAAGTAGCGGTTGCTGTAGCATGGAGAGTGATTGCGGCAGATCCAAGTGCGGCTTCTGATATCGCTCGTGCACTGAAATCGTACCAAGGAATACCTTCAGCTAAGCAGTGGTTCTTGAAGAATGTTGACGTTGATAAGTCAATAAAGGAATTTGAAGTGAATATTCAAAAGGCAGCGGACGACATTCCAGGTGACCAGTTGGCCAATTGGATCATGTTGAATAACCGCAAGGAGGAGAATGAGGTTGCAACCGTCTATTCAATGATGCAGAAGCCCGATTTATTGACATTGTGGCGACAAATGCTTGCAAATGACTTTCAGTTGTCCGCAACTATCCCTGCTGCAGTTGCATACATAGGGAAAGGTGGAAAGCTTGTTCCGGCTCCTGACGATATCCCCGGGGCAATAAAAGATGTTTTTGGGGAATCAGGAATCCCATTTCGTCACGACTCTCGGAGCGGCTTACTTTATTCGGGCGATATTTGGATGTCTTTGAATTTATATGTTGATGATGCAAAGCTTCAAATTCAAAGGCGGAGTTGGTTCGGGGACTAGCTTGGGAACCAATGGAAGGTCTGTCCCTTAAACTTTCAAAATTTAATGACGGGTGCTGGACCATGGGGTTTCGGGACTTCTCCTGAGAATGTCCTAGGAGCTTCCAAGCGATTACAACAACACCAAGAAAATAAGATACATGCACATCCTGCCGCAAAAACTGAGTGATGCTCGAATAGGGGGAATCGTGTGCAGCATGGTTTACCTTAATTTTTGTTCTGTCCTCGTGTATGCAAAAGACTTCGATTTTGCCGAAATGCTTGGCGGATATGGAGAAGCCGGATATGGAGAAGAAATGCGCGCGCGAGTTCGCTCAGAACTCTCCGGTCGAGAGCAAGAGGTTTGGGCGTACGTTAAGGACTCGTTCTTCAATGGGGACGGTGTATCTGACGTCATGGCGATCTCGGCAGGGCTTCGAGCACTACATGACTTGAATGGCTATAGCGAAGAGATCCTTCAGCAATACGCAGAAATCTTAGAGGCGGAATCCCATAAGGTTGAACAGCTAAATGATGTGTTGAGTCGCACGACTCCAGTTCCCGGGGTCGGCTCAGATCTTGAGTTCAACGAGTATCACCGAGCGACGAAGGCGTTGGGATTGATCCGTAGTTCATTTTTCGTCTTCAAGACATATGGGGAAGGTCTCACAGGTGAGACGGTCTCGAGACTGCTGCAACTCAACGACGGGCAAGTTCAAACAAGAGTGGCCGAATGGTATCGAGTTAACGGTAATCCAAGCGATATACCTGTTCTCAAAGCACGTGCCGCTGAGCTACAAGCTCTGGGCGATCAACCTGGTTCAGAGCTTGTATCGAGTGTTGTGGAGCATATCCAATCCGGCTCGACAGGAGGAGCAGAAGCAGAATCGCCTACTGCTCGACCAACAGAAGCAGAACAGCCTTTAAGCCCTGAAGAATCGGATGTAAACGGAGAGCAAGTGGAGTCCCCATCGCCCTCGCGTTCACCAGTCTGGCCCTACGTGATAATGGCGGTCGCGTTGATGGGAATCGCCGTTATAGTTTAGTTTTAAGGGACAGACCTCCAGTTGATTTCTCTTGAAGTGTTCTTACGAACAGTTTATGGTCCCCGCATGAGAACAGCCAGACTGCTCGGAGAGGGGCGTTCGTTTTACCATGTCGTTTCGCGGGTCGTGGACCGGAGGATGGTATTTGAACCCACGGACAAAGAAATTTTTCGAAAGATCATGCGGAATCTTGAGGCTTTTACGGGAGTTCGAGTGGTGACCTACTGTCTGATGACGAATCACTTTCATCTGCTGCTCGATGTGCCGGAGAAAGGGGATCTCAAACCGTTGACGGAGGGGGAACTTCTGAAGGTTCTTCCGCTCCTTCACGATTCATTCACGGTTATGGGCGTTCAGCAGGAGTTGGAACGGGCAAAAGAATCCGGCAACGAAAAATGGCGTCAGGAGATTCTCTCCCGCTACGAGAGACGCCGTGGCGACATGGGGCTCTTCCTCAAGGACTTGAAGCAACGGGTCACGCTCTACATGAACAAGCGACTGAACCGCACCGGCACGCTATGGGAAGGGCGCTACAAGAGTGTTCTAGTAGAGGGAAGTGAAACCGCTCTGATTACGGTGGCGGCCTACATTGATCTCAACCCCGTCAGAGCGGGCATCGTCGAGAATCCGGAAGACTATCGCTGGTGCGGGTATGCGGAAGCGGTTTCGGCGACCGGGGGAGCGAAGAAGGCACGGGCTGGCCTGGGAATCATTCTCAGTGAGTCGCTACAGGATGCCTGTTTCAAGTCTGACTGGCGTCGCACGCAGAATCGCTATCGCCTTTTTCTGTATGATGATGGATTGGAACAGTCCGCCGACGAAGTTGCCGGTGAGCGTGGTCGTCGTGGATTCAGCGAAGCAGAGGTTGAGGAAGTATTTGCAGAAAACGGTGCGATGCCGATTCGTCGAATCCTGCGACATCGGGTGAGGTATTTCTGTGACGGCGCGATTCTCGGGAGCGCTGAATTCATCAACGGAGTGTTCTCCCGCGAACAGGGACGACGACAACGCTACGGCAAAACGCGCGTGACCGGCGCTCGAAAAATGCGCGGTGCGGAGTGGGGCGAATTACGTGTCCTGAGGGATCTTCAGAAGGAGGTGATTTCTCCTACTTCTTCTGCGCCCCGGCGTAGTTCATGATATTCTTTTCCAGAAACTCTCTCGTTGGCCGGGAGGTTTCAATCCCTGCCTCTGGAATCTCGAGCCCGGCGGACCAGGCGACGCCATTGAGGACGGTTTTACGAAAGTTGTCGTCTTCCCAGTTCCAGTGATAGTGCAATCCGGTGAAGCCGTAGCCTCGACCGTGCCGGTAGTCTTCCCCGCGCTCGTAGGCCCATGCGACGTGCTGAGGTTCTCCGGCAGCGACGGCTTTCCGCACCGCAGGGTTTCCGGAATGATCACCGTCTTTCCGTTTCATGGTTTGTTCAGGAGCAACGGCCGAGAGAATCGGTGAGACGCCTTTCATGTCGCCAACGAAACGCATGTGGAAGTACCATTCGTCATCCATTTCGAAGGGGTGAATGCCGTTCGCGGCAGGATGGTCGGAGAAAGATTCAAATGAGGCGACCCAGTGTGGGTTGACGGACCAGTTCGTTTCGAAGTAGCCACCCATCCAGGCGAGCATGCCTTTGCCGCTTGGGCCGATGGGAACTTCGACAGCATAGTGGAGGCAGGCAATCCCCGCGCCTGTGCGCATCACTTCATCAAACTCGCGGACATGCTGGTTCACGAGATGCGACGGTCCTCCCGTGCAGAAAAAGACAACCGTATCAGCGTTATTAAAAAAGGACCCGGGATCGGCGGGCCATTCGACGGCGTAACGAGTCTCGATGGTTTTGTCCGGATAGCTTTCAGTAAGCCATTCCCCAATTAAATGTGAGCCGGCAGAGTATTCGTGTTTTCCGAACCCGTGAGACGTCTGATGAGAAACAAAACAGATCACGGTCTTTCCATCGTCGTTCATGTCAGCCTCTGCTTGCCGAGTCGTGAAAAAGGTGAACGTGAAAAGTGCAGCGGTAAGGGAAATCAGTCTCAATGTCGGGCGGGGTGAATGGAGCATCGTCTCAAGTTTGGACTCGTGAGGGTGAAAAGGTCAAGTGGGAGAGAGCGCGGAATCAGGGATGGGTAAGGAGGCGGGTTGCTTCGTAGAGGAGGTAGTCCCCATGCATGTAGGGAGTGTTTCCGGTTTCCATCCAGATGATTTCCCCCTTCCGGTCGAGGAGAAAGGTCCCGTGAATCGCCCGCCCGTCAAAATCGTCATAGGCGCCCCAGGATTGAAAAACGTCAAGATCCTCATTTGAAACGATGGGAATGGGGAAAGGGGTGTTTTCGTCAGGAGAAGCGGCCACGGCCTGAGTCAGGACGCTTACCGGGTCGGTGCTGATTGCGAGCATCTTGATGCCGGCTTCGGCGAAGGATTCCGCTTTTGGACCGAAAGCGTTGAGTTGTTCGACGCAGTGGAGGCATCCACCCCCGAGAAAGAAGATGACCACGAGCGGCTCTCCGATGAACTGGTCGAGGCTGACCATTTCATTCTCTCCGTTCTCAAGAGTGAAGGGAGCAGCAGGAAGCTTGAGGGGCATGATAAGGTTCTCCGTCGAAACAGTGGGACCTGGCGAAAGTGAGGGAGCCGTTGATTCTGCGAGCCAGAATGGGGGAATCCCGGGAAAGGAGCCTTCCGCCAGCCATTCACCTTCGGTTTGCCAGTGCAAATAGGATTCGGCAGCAGAAACGAGGTCTGATCCTTCGGCTTCTCTTCTCAGGGCAGCAAGCCAGAGGTTGAAATCCTGTTTTGCATTTACCTTTGCCATGACTTGCCAGAAGAACCACTCAGCTTTGTCCCGCGAGGTGAAGCCTTTTGGTAGCGCGGCAACGCCTTCCCAGTCTTTCTCTCGAAGTGCTATTTGAGCGAGGGTTTGCCTTGCGACGACCCATGTCGTGGCTTCCCGCTGGAGGCGGCTCCACTTCTTACCGACGGCGTTGGCATCCCGCGGAAGCTTCATGAGAGCTTTCGCGAAGGAAGAAGCTTCGTCTGTTTCGTTTCCGCTCAGCAATAGCTGCAAGAGGCGTGCAGAAGTTTCCCCCAAATTTAGCGATGCTTCAGGCATGATCTGCCCGGTCTGCTCGAGGCGGTTCCACTCATGGTCTATCGAGCGCCTGAGAAATCCTGCGGCGTTGTTCAACTGTCCGGCATTGAGTGCCTGCTCCGCTGAGAGTCGACTCCACCAGGCCGAGGGGTATTTCTCAGAGGTCGGGCTCATGTCCTGTCTGACTGGGAGGTCTCCGGTTTCGTTGAGGAATGGAACCCGTGCTATTTCCGGGAATGCTTCGGTGAGAGCTTGCATGATCTCACTTGTACGGTCGTCCGGTATGTTCATCGAGGCACGTCGAATGAGGTGGCATGCGAGGGAGACCGCGATAGCGAAATCGTCTGAAGAGATGGCGAGACTGAGCCATTCGTTCAAAGCCTCCTCATCTGATTCGAGGACGGCGGCACGGAGATTTCTGATCCACATCGACTCTTCAGCTGTCGGGGTTGAGGCTGTCGCCGCGTCGGCGAAACAGGCGAACCTTCTCAGTGAGGAAGTATTGGCCGCCGCCAGCCCGATCCACGCTGATGTTGTGTCACCGGCCCGGACTACCGCCTCCCGAAACGCCAGTTCGGCTTCACGGTCATCAAAGGCGAGAAGTCGCTCAAAGCCCTCTCTGGTTATTGCCTTTTCGGAGGCATTACGAAGTTGGCGGTCGAAGCGGTAAGGGCCATCAAAGAAGGCTTGATCCAGTTTGAGAGGGGCGTTGCCTTCCCTTGCCTCCCGGGCAAGCGGGGCAAGGCATTGAAGTGACGAACTCCATGCGGGAAGGGGCTTCTTCGTCTCTGCGTGTGAAGTCGAAAATGTGACAAGGAGTGTGGTGATGGCAATATTTCCTACCCATTTCTGCATCTGACCAGATTGCCTTCTATCTATAGATCTGGCAAGGATCATCGCTCATCCATGATTTGAACCTGGCTCATTTTTTATGCGTATATAGGTAGGGCTATCTAATAAAGGGGGAAATAGTTGTAAAAGCACTTTTTTGTACAAAAAGGCAATAAAAGGATTGACGGATCCCGCAAAATTTGAGCAGGATCGCGCCATGTCTCCCGCCGCCCACACTGGAATTGTCATCCCAACGTTCCGGTTGGGTGGATTTTAGTTTCAGCGGTTAGGGGTCCATAAACCACTAAAAAATAACGGATTGCGTGCCTGTCGCACAATCCAGCCCCCTAAATCGCTTATGAAATACCATGGATTGGTCCGTCGTTTGACGGGTCTACTAACTGCGGCTTGTACGATTGCATGTATTGCTAATGTTCAGGCAAACCCGGTTTCCGAGTTTGGAACCCTTACCAAAAACCAGTCGAATTCGGCGCAATGGCATAACGTCGCTTTTGACGAAACGTATGCAACGCCACCGGTTGTTGTGATGGGGCCTCTCACCACTGCGGGGGGGAATCCAAGTACCGTCAGAGTTCGAAATGTAACTACATCTGGATTCGAATGGCAGATTGATGAGTATGACTACCTCGACGGTTCGCACACCGCTGAAACAGTTTCCTATTTTGTTCTCGAAGAAGGGGTTCATGATATAGGCGGGCTCATTTTCGAGGCAGGTAGAACCAACGTCAGTTCCGGTTTCAAGACGGTATCACTGGCTGGTAGTCACGTCGTGGCTCCAGTGGTTCTGTCCCAGGTTGAAACGGCGGTCAATATGCTGGATGCAACAGATACGAAGGCACTCATCACCCGAGCGCGCAACGTCAGCACGACATCCTTTCAGGTTCAGCTTCAAGATGAAGAACTGGCGACAACCGCCATTCTAAATGAGTCTGTCGGTTACATTGCGGCGACTCCCGGGCAGGGATACCTGAATGGTCGACCTTTTGAAATTCTCCTGACTGGCGACGTTGTCACTGGTGGAAACACGACCGTCAACTTCGGAGGGCTCCTCCGGAATCCCGGAATTCTCGGTAATCAGCAAACGCGGGACGGCGGTGACGTGGCCCGCCTCCGCTATCGATCTGCGACCGACACATCGGCCGTGATTTGGCTGGAAGAAGAGTTATCGAAGGATGATGAGATTGGTCATACTTCCGAGAATGTCGGCCTGATGATCGTAGGTGATGCCTATGGTGAAGCTGATTCCAAGCTTCAACTTTTAACGATCAACATGAGTGATGACTGGGAAACGGTCGATCTGTCTCAGACCTATTCGAATCCCGTCGTCGTGCTCGGCCCGCCCAGCATGAATGGCGGTGATAAATCAACGGTGCGGGTTCGGAATGTGACCGCGACCAGCTTTGAGGCTCAAGTTGATGAGTGGGATTATCGCGATGGCGGTCACAACGTTGAGTCGGTCAGTGTCCTTGTGATGGAGGCCGGTGTTTTTGAAATGGGTGGACTCAAGTGGCAGGCAGGCGAGGTAGGGGGGGCAACCCACGTGGCTGCAGCTGAGAGTTTTATCGATCCATTCACTGCTACTCCGATTGTTCTCGGTCAGATCGTGACGACAAATGAGCCGGAAGCGCTCACGCACCGGTTCAGTGGGATTGACGGGGACGGGTTCGCCGTTGAGTTGGATGAAGAAAAAGGAAATGACGGAACCCATGGTCCCGAGACCGTACACTACGTCGCGATAGAGTCAGGGCAGGGGAGTTTCACCAGTATTGGTGGAATGAACTTCACGGTCGGGTCGACCAATACAGTGAGCCATATCGATGAGGTGGTCAGCTTCGGCGCCAACTACGCGCTGCCGGTCTTTCTGGCTGATTTTCAAAGCTACAACGAAGCGGACCCTGTCACGATTCGATCAAGGAAACTGACCGCGGGAAGTGCTACCATTTTTGCCGAGGAGGAAGAGAGCCTTCCGGGAGGAAATGATCACGCCGACGAAGTGGTTGGATATCTGACTGCTGCGACTGTGCTTGATTCAGATGGTGACGGCATGGGTGATGACTGGGAGACGCAGAATGGCCTGAATCCCGCCGATCCGAACGATGCGGGTAATGATCCTGACAATGATCTACTCACTCATCTCGAAGAATTTGAAGCGGGTTATGATCCGTTTGTGTTCAGTGGCGGATCGGTCTCGCTTGCCACTCTGGATAAGGATTCTTTTGAGAAGGAGGGAACTCGTGCCCGTTTTCGTATAAACCGAAAGGTCGGAAAAGCCTCTCTCGATGTCAATTTTACGATCGATGGTTCGACTGATCTTGATGCGGTAAGCAGTCCGAGTGACTACAATGTTACTCTGAATAACGGGACGATTCTCAATGGCGCGGTCACGATTCCGGAGAACGCAGCGAGTATCATCATTTACGTTGATCCAATCGATGACGGCATCTTTGAGTATCCTGAGAATTTCAGGATCACTTTACAGACGGATCCGGATTACATCCTTACCGGGTCAGCCAAAACCGGGACGATCAGCGATGCGACCGACGATCCGGACAATGACAAGCTCTATGTGGGGCTCTATACCGCTGAGCCGTGGGCTGCCGGCCAAACTTCAGCTTCCGGATTCTCGACGCTTGTGATGAATGGAAGCAATACTCAAGCAGTGGTTTCGTCTTCGTTCAGTGGACTGACGACTGGCCAGAATGCTTCACACATCCACCATGCTGATGAATCTTCGCCGAATGGTCTGCCGGGGCCAACAGTGATCAGTCTTCCTCATGGTCAGGTTACCGGAGAGGTCTGGGACATCGTTCCCAGCGAACCGTATTCGGGTCAGGATTTAATCGATTCTCTCAACAAGCAGAATGGTTTCTTTCTTTATGCTAACGTGCATACCGAACAGTTTCAGTCCGGTGAAATTCGTGCCGTCTACAGCCTTGTTGATGGGGGCACTTATGAGGAACCGGCGGTACCGCCTGCCATCACCTCGCTATCCGGAGATGATCTCACCCGGGATGTTTCCCGCTTTCTCACGCAGGCGACTTTCGGGCCGACTCAAGCTGAGATTGAAGGATTGGTTGATGATATCAACAATAATCACGGTGGCGATCGCATTGCCGGGTTCGCTCAGTGGATTGATGACCAGTTTGCGCTCGATCAGACAAACCTCTACGATTACACCTACGCCGCTGACCAACAGGAGTGGGCGCTAAGAGGGTCGGACCCGATAAATTTTGATAACTCAAACGACCCGGATCATAATAATCGTCGCCGCGGCTGGTGGCCGATTGCAGTGAAGGCTCATGATCAGCTCCGTCAACGAACCGGTTTTGCTCTGAGCGAGATATTCGTTATTTCCGAAGCCGAGAATAATGTTCGGGTTCGTCACTACGGGGCAGCTAAATACTATGATAATCTGGTTGCTGCTGCAGACGGAAACTTCCGTTCATTAATTGAGGACATCAGTAAGAGCCCTGTCATGGGCGCTTATTTGAGCTCCCTCAAAAATCAGAAAGCACTCTCCGATGGAAACGGGAACATTCTCGTGGCTCCGGATGAGAATTACGCTCGTGAGATCATGCAACTGTTCTCGGTCGGGTTGCTCCAGCTTAATCCTGACGGAACCCTCGAACTCGACGAGGGAGGGCTACCTATTCAAACCTATACAAATGAGGATATCACCGAGTTGGCGCGAGTCTTTACGGGATGGAGCTTCAGTAAAGGTCACGGGAACAAAGCTGATGGGTATCCGGTTGTAGACAACACCAATTTCAACCGGGGGAACGGGCCAAAGTATTTCCAGGCTTCCTGGACGAACCCGATGAAGAATTTCGCGGACAAGCATGACACCGGTGAGAAGAACTTTCTCGGCGGAACGGTTTCCGCGGGACTGAGTGGTGAAGCTTGCCTGGATGCAGCTCTCGATATCATCCATAACCATCAGAATACAGGTCCGTTTCTGGCGAGGCTGATGATTCAGCGGCTCACTCACAGTAACCCGAGCCGGGGGTATGTTTACCGGGTCGCACAGGCGTATGAGTCAGGCACATACAACGGGTCGGGAAGTGGTCAGCGTGGTGATTTCGGAGCGATGGTGCGGGCGATCCTTCTCGACTATGAGGCGAGGACCCTAAGTCTCGCAGATGACATCGGCTACGGAAAACAGAAGGAGCCCATTGTTCGCTATACTCAAATTTTGAGGGCATTTGATGCAAACTCACAGTTGCCTTTATCAGACCTCAGTGCCTATGGCTATCCGGCGGGACAGTTGGACAATTTTCCGCCCGGGATGACCCGTTTCAGGTATGGTGACACAACAACGGTTCTGAGCCAGTCTCCACTGAGGCCGCCGACGGTGTTCAACTGGTTTCTGCCTGACTATGAGCCCGGAGGAGCAGCCTCTGCTGCCGGCCTCGTTGCCCCGGAGATGATTCAAACGACTGAGACACAGGTGATTTACAACCTGAATTATCTCAATCAGATCTCACGGGGAACATGGCAGGGCGTGAATGCCCTGGTCGGACAAACCGATCCTGACCTGGATAATGTCGCGATCGACAAAGCCAGCGTTCAGGCATTCTACGATGCCGAGATCAGTGGAGGAGCAACTGTTGCCGAGGCCGTCACGACGCTGGTGGATCATCTCGATGTCCTCTTAATGGCCGGCAATTTCAAGGCAACTTATGGGAATGCGCCGACTCCGAATCCTCGAAGTATTGCGATCGATCTCATCGCCAGTCAAAGCAACGGGAGCAAAGTGAAAGATGCCATTTACTTGCTGGCGACAACCCCTGAATACATTCACCAGAAGTGAGGCGTGCTAATTACAATCAAACCCTAACCAATTTTTAATCATGAAAAAGAAAAGCAGCGCAGATTATCTCACTCGCCGGAACTTCCTTGGACGTTCGGCCTGCTCAACGATGGCTCTTACCGGTGTCATTGATACGCTCACGAACTTGAAACTCATGCAGTCTGCCCTTGCCCAGGGCGGAGGCAGTGGAGGATATAAAGCTCTTGTCGTTCTTTTCCTCTATGGAGGAAATGACTCTAACAATATGCTTATTCCTCGATCAGCGCATCCGGAGTATGACAACTACAAGGACAATCGCGGCATCTTGAGAATCGTCGATCAAAGCGATCCTCTCCATGACGCGACGGCGGGAGCTCCGCTTCCGTTGCCGGGAACATCAAATCAATACGGTGTACACCCTAACATGCAACCTGTCGTTGATCTGTTCAGTTCAGGGGATTTGTCTTTCATGGCGAATGTGGGTTCATTGTCATGGCCGGTTTCACGAACTGACTATCTCGACCCGAATAAGGCGGGTCTTCTCCCTCCCCAGTTATACTCCCACTCGGATCAGCAAATTCAGTGGCAGAGTTCCATTCCTGACCAGCCGTTCCGGACGGGGTGGGGGGGGCGCGCCGCTGACCTTTTGGCCTCCAGCCAGGGAGGGACAGTTTCTCTTTCTGTCTCTCTTGCGGGGATTAACTCACTTCAGGTAGGGAATCAGGTAAGCCAATACGCGGTCACTTCCAACGGAGCGATTCCGTTAAGTGGGTATGGAACTGACTATGCCAATGCTCTGAATGGAAGCAGCGGGTACAACAACAATGATGCCGGTCGCCGTCTCGAAGCTTTCGACATGATCACTGAACATGCGCACTCCCACCTTCTCGAAGCGGGATATAATGACGTCGTTAAGAACTCTCGAACAAACGAAGGGATCGTGAACGATGCCGTCGCGGCCTCCAACGAAGCGGCGATTGACGCGGAGTTTACCGCTGCGAACGCCGACAGCTCCATTGCCGATCAATTGAAAATGGTGGCAAAGTTGATCTCCGGTCGAAGCGCCTTGAATAATGATTGCCAGATTTTCTTCTGTGCGGCAGGAGGTTACGATACTCATGCGAATCAGATTTCATCTCATGGCGGTCTCATGACGGATCTTTCGACTTCGCTGAAGGCATTCAATGAATCGATGAAAGAGATCGGTGACAATGATAAGGTCATGTTGATGTCCCATTCGGATTTCACGAGGACCCTTACTCCGAATGGAACTGATGTGGGAACCTCAGGGTCTGATCACGGATGGGGAGGTCATCAAATTGTTATGGGTGGTCCGGTTGATGGCGGTAAGATTTTCGGAACTTTCCCTCAGCTGATCGTTAACGGCGGGATAGACGCTGGAACAACCCGGGGACGCTGGATTCCGTCAACTTCAGTGGATCAGTACGCCGCAGTGGCGGCTGACTGGCTGGGAGTGCCGAATGTGAATGATATCTTCCCTAATCTGGTTCGCTTTGATGATCCCCTCGCCTCAGGCTCCAACGTTAATTACGTGCTTTGATGGGAGGGCGTTTGTTTCTTATCTTTGCTGCAGTGGCAGTAGTCCTCATAGGGCTCTGCGCTGTGGCAATGAGCAGGCTGGGTGCAGGGGGGGCGGAAATCGATTCAGCCTCAGTTTCAGGTTCTTCCGGGGAGAACCTGAAACCATCCCGGAGAGCGTTAACTTCGACGGCGACATTTGAAGTCGCTGCGCGGAATGAAGACGGAATAAATTTGCTCCCCCAGGGGCGGGCGATTGCGGATCAGTTGAATGATCCCGAGGGGGATCCCGGTCAGGATTTGCTCGTGGTCGACGAATTGATCCGTATCCATCTCAGTGCGTTTAAGACGATCCCTCAGGGAGGAGAGAATGTTGATATCATGCAATCGATGACCGGAAGAAATGCGGGGAAACTGGCGATTATACCGCCGGGGCACCGTGTCTTGAATGAAACGGGGGAGCTCATTGACCGGTGGGGGACTCCGTATCATTTTCATCCCGTTTCGCGGGCATTGTTGGAAATTCGTTCGGCCGGCCCGGACAGGCATCTCTGGACTGATGACGATATCCTGCTTGAGGGGCAGGATTCCTTTCAATAATGGCTTTCGAGGGAAAACAAACTGTTTGAGCCATCTCTTCAAGTCGCTATCGTCTCGCAGCGTCGCGACAGGATGGTAAACGGAACAACAGCAACAGGTTTCAAAGGAGTTCTCTCGCTACTGAGCGATTCGGCGGGGCTTGATTTGAGTTCATGCGTCGATACCGCCGCGATGGAGGAGCAGTTTCTTAATGGCGGCTCATTGATTGATTGGCTGCTTGATCATGTCGAGGTTTCGGAACGGGAGTTCGGAAGCGCTCTTGCCTCCTGCCTGGGCTTGGCCTGGGACGGGGAAGCGCTCGCGGATGAGGCAAATGCAGATGTCTTAAAATCTTTGTGCGCTCCTCCTGTAGCGATCAAGCATCGAGTGCTCCCGTTGAGGGTTTCCTATCGTGAAGGCGGAAGTGCAACCGTTCCTGATTTTATCGAATTAGCGCACTATGACCCCTTCGCAACCTTTGATAGACAGTTAGTGCGACGTGCTATTGCCTGCCCGATCAAGTGGGTTCTTTCACCAAGGCGGAAGGTTTTGAGCGGATTGCAGCGGCTCTATGGAGTGGGAGGTGATATTTTTGATGACCTCCTCGCGAGCCGGGATTGGAATGAAGACGAGTTCAGTTTCAAAGAGGAAGTGAACGTGATTGATGATGAGGATGAAGAAGCCTCGGTCGTGAAGTTCGTGAATCAGATTCTGAATGAGGCATTGAAACAGCGTGCCACGGATATCCATATCGAACCGCTGAGGAGCGATCTGCGGGTTCGTTATCGGGTGGATGGTGTGCTCCGGCGGGTTTCAGTGCCGGATAATATTGTCACCTTGCAGAGTTCTGTCATCGCCCGGCTCAAACTCATGGCAGGTCTCGACATCGCGGAGAAGCGAAAGCCGCAGGATGGCCGAATTGCTCTTCAGGTGGGAGGAGAGCCAATCGATACGCGGGTCGCGACGATCCCCGGGATTGAAGGGGAAAGCATCAGTCTCCGTCTTCTCGGGCAGGAACAGTTCAATATTGAGCGTCTCGATATGTTTCCCGAATTGCGACGGGATGTGGATGAGATTCTCTCCCGCCCTAATGGAATTGTTCTGGTGACTGGTCCGACAGGTTGTGGAAAGTCGACGAGCCTTTTCTGCTTTCTCTCGGCTTTGAATTCAGAAGACAGGAAGATCGTTACGATCGAAGATCCCGTTGAGAACCGCCTCGAAGGGGCACTGCAGATAGCCGTGAAGCCCGAGATTGATCTCACTTTTGCCTCCGGGCTTCGGAGCGTCCTGAGGGGTGATCCTAATATCATCATGGTCGGGGAGATTCGAGATGTGGAGACTGCTGAAATAGCGGTGCAGTCGGCGCTGACCGGCCACCTTGTTTTCAGCACTCTGCATACCAATGACTCGATTGGTGGAATCACTCGTTTAATCGACATGGGAGTGGAGCCGTTTCTCGTCGCTGCCTCCGTGCGGGCCTTTATCGCGCAACGACTTGTCCGGCGTCTCTGCCGTGAGTGTTGCCTGCAGGCGGACTACACCGCTGAGTTTCTTCGTTCGGTTGGCTTTCCTCTAAAAGATGCGGAAGGAATTTTGCAGGCGAAGCTTGAAGGTTGCGATGCCTGTGGGCATACCGGATACCGGGGGCGGACAGCCGTTTATGAACTTTTCCGGGTGACTGACAAGGTGCAGGAATTGATCGTGAGTGGTGCATCGAAGCAGGACCTGCAGCGGCAGGGGATGCTCGATGGCTATGTGAACATGCGCGAGTATGGATGGAGGAAAGTGATCGAAGGCCAGACGACAATCGAAGAAGTGGTGGCTTCGACCGAATTGACCTAGCCCTGATTCAGCCAGTATGTCCGCCTTTCAATTCAAAGTTCTTAAGAAGGATGGAAGCCTTTCGGAGGGCTCGTTAGATGCCTCAACCAAGGGCGATGCAATGCGTCGTCTTAATGAAAAGGGGTTGCAGATACTTTCCCTCGTTGAGGTGGAAGGGGCCAAAGTAAAAAAATCTGAAGGTGGGAGGAAAGCAAGGGCAGAGACGAAAGTGCAGCGGGGCGGCGCTCCTGCCGAGAATCGACTCTCCTCGAAACATCTCATTCAATTTACGGAGGAGATGAGCGATTTGCTCACCGCGGGAGTTCAGCTGGATACCGCGTTGAACTCTATCGGGAAACGGAGCGAGAGCCCTGCAATCAGACGGGTGGCGGCAGACTGCTACGGGAAAGTAAGGGACGGAGTTCCTCTAGCCTCGGCGATGCGGGCCTCCTCTCCCAGCTTTTCGGATCTGTATTTGAACCTGGTTTCTGCCGGGGAAGTCTCGGGAGCGCTGGGCGATATATTGAAGCGACAGGTGAGTTATCTTACGACCCTTGCGGAATTGAAAGGGAAGTTGGCGACGGCGATGATCTACCCGGCTTTTTTGATTTTGTCAGGGGTGGGAGTTGCTCTGATGTTTACGTTCTTCCTGATTCCGAAACTGAGGCGTCTTGTTGAATCAACCGGAGGAGAGTTGCCTCCGGTTGCCCGCTTCATGCTGGGTGCGGGAGATTTTCTGAAAGCACAATGGATCCCGCTTCTCATCGTGCTGGCGATAATGCTCATCGCCGGAGCGGTGATTTTCCAGAAGGAGTCTGTGAAGCGGATTTGGGACGAAAAGAAGTTGAGGCTTCCATTGTTCGGGAAGCTTCTTATCACCCGGTTTAATGTACAGTTTGTCGAGACTCTTTCCAACCTACTGAACAATGGGCTCACCCTGGTGAAGGCTTTGCAGCTCGTCGAAGGCACGACTGCAAACCGATACATCAGGGAGCAGATTAACGGGATCACTAACAAAGTATCCGAAGGCGCATTGTTGAACCGTTCCCTCGAGAAGGCCGGCGTTTTCGAGCCCGGGCTCATTGACATGGTCAGGATTGGAGAAGACACGGGTCAGCTTGCCTCATCCATGTCTAAGGCGGGTGAGCGTCTGGATCGTGAGTTTAGTCGGAGCATTGATCGAATCGCTTCGGTGATTCAGCCTGCTATTATCTTAGTGATGGCGCTCCTCGTGGGAGTGATGTCCTACATGATGATTTCGGTCATCTATGAAACGATTTCCGTCTTGCGGAATCGATGAGTCCTGATAGCCTCCCCTCATGATTATTTCAGGGCATCAAAAGCGCGGAGCGTTCACGCTCATGGAGATGTTGCTGGTCCTCGGGATCATTGCTCTACTCATCGGAATGGGCACGGTCATGATGAAGGATGTTCTCGGTGACGCCGAGGAGGGGCGGGCTAAAGGGGACATTGCCGGACTTACGGCCAGTGTCATTCGGTATAAGACGAAAGGCGGGCTCTACCCGACGACTTCGCAGGGCTTGAAGGCTCTCGTGGTCAGGCCGTCTGACGGGCCTCAGCCGAAGAGTTACAAATCCCTGTTGAAAGAAGAGGCTCTCTACGACCCCTGGGGAAATCTTTATCAGTATCGTTATCCCGGAAAATTCAATACGGACTCATACGATATTTTCTCCGTCGGAAAAGATGGAAAAGAAGGCACTGAAGATGACGTCTCCAACTGGTAGGGGCAGCGGGTATTCTCTTCTCGAAGTCCTTATCACGCTTGCGATTATCGCGCTCTTTTCGGGCTTTTTTCTTCTCCGGTTTGACGATGGTCGGGAAGGCGAACTTCTCGCCGGGACGACGGCAGAGTTGAGGTCGGCCGCGACTTTGGCTAAGAAACGATCCTATGCCTTCAAGCGTGATCACTACGTGGTTTTTGATCGGAAACGCTTCTGGCTGACTGATCGGGAGCCAACTGCAGGCACCCCGATTATTGATCCGAATGAAGAGGCAGGCGATGAGGTTTACCCTATCCCTGAGGAACTCTTTCTCGAACTGCTTCCTTTGGGAGCGACGAAATGGATGCCGTTGAACAGGTTTGTTTGGCGTTTCAGGGATTCGGGGCTGAGCGAGCCGATCGGCCTGCGACTGACGGTTGGGCGCTCTTATACCAGTCTGAAATTTAACGCGCTCACTGGTTTAGCGGAGGAGGAGACCTTCCTCGATTGAGTTTTACTCTCCAACGGGGACGGCTCTCACTGTGGGTTTCTTTTTCTGTTTCTTGAAGAGGTCTCTGAAAAAGTGCACCCGCTTTTCGGCAGAGTTGAATTCCGGGGTTTCGAAGACGTCCAGGTTATCGGATTCGTCGTTGGCGAATTCCATTGCAGAAGTGGCGACCTTCGTTCGGTCCTGCATGTCCTGATCAGCGTAGACCCGATCGTGTTCGCTCCTGATGATCTTCGGTTGAATGAAGATGAGCAGTTCCTGTCGGAGGAGGCTGTCGCTTGTGTTTCCGAAGACGCGTCCGACGAGGGGGAGGTTCGCAAAGAGAGGAACACCGCTTTCAGACTTCTGGTCGTCCTGGGAAATTAATCCGCCGAGGAGAACAGTTCCTCCATCCGGAACCATCACGGTGGTTCCGATGACTTGCGTTCCGATTGTGGGGATCTCGTCGTTGCCGATCAGGGTGCTGCCAATAATATCGTCATTCCGTTGTTGAATCTGAAGGGTAATTTCCCCGTCGGCATTGATGAGCGGCAGGACGTCGATTCGCAGAACGACATCTTCGAAATCGATATTAGCGGTCACGACCTGGTTGTTGTTTCCCTGATCGATGTCGACTGAGGAAAGCGTGCTTCTTGGCACCGCAATTCGCTGGCCGGTCTCAATGGTCGCCTGTCGGTTGTTGATGGTGTAAACGGTGGGGCGTTGCAGCACTTCGAAACGGTTGGTGTTTTCCAGGGCGGTGAAGACCGCATCGGTGTGGTTGTTGATTTGTCCGTAGAGGGTCAGGCCCTGGGCTGCCGGAATCAGATTATTGACGTCGGTCAGGCTTGATACATCGAGAAGGCCACCGCCGGTTGAGCCTAACGAACCTGCAATTGCAGGAGTGGCTCCGTTTCCGAGGTTATCGAGTGTCCTCAGGAAATCGAATCCAAAGTTGAAATTGTCGCTGAGGTTGAGCTGGGCGATGACCGCTGAAATCTGGATCTGGCTCGGCCGAACATCCATCGTGTCGAGAAGCTCCTCGATAAGGAGGAGGTGCTCAGGCGGACCTGAGGCGATGAGCATGTTCTGGGCATTGTCGGCAACGAGCAGGGTTTTATCGATCACCACAGAAAGAGGCGGGGCGGCCTGATCGCTCCCGGCATTTCCAAGATTCCCGCTCGATCCGCTGCCTGAACTGTTGCCTCCCAGTCCTGTCTCATTGTTATTGCCGTTGTTCTGATTGCCAAACTGATTCTGTTGCCGGTTGTTTTGCTGGCCCGACAACTGGCTCTGTCCCGCATCTTCGCTCCCGAGGCCACGTTGAATGACGTCGCCGGCGATTTGGAGGACATCGGCCACCTGGATGTATTTGAGCTTTCTTCTCAGGTAGGTTGAGTTTTCGACGGGAGCATCGAGGTGGGCGATGATGTTGGCGACATAGTCCATGTCGCTGGGTGAGGCGACAACGAGGACCCGGTTTGCTCTGGGGATCGCTCTGACGCGCGGCTTTGGAGAAGTCGGTTTGGCGAAAGAGGCACTCCCGCGTTGGGACGGGATGAGGGCACCGCCGGCAGCCTGCATCGATGCCGGGTTCTGTGCATTCGCTCCTTGTGAGGAGCCTCCGGGAGGGGATTCCTGATCGAGTTCGAGGATGTCGATGAGGGCTTCGACAACAGCTTCTGCGTCGGCGCGTTCCAACTGGAAGGAGCGATCCATCGTTTTAATGGGAGTCACGTCGAGATGATCTCTCAGTTCCACGAGTCGACGAATGACATTGGAGCTCTCCGTGATGACGACCGCGGAAGCATTCTGCAGGGGGGTGATTTTGCCGTAGGAATGCAGTTCGACAATGCTTTCGAACAACTCTGCGGCGGCCTCGGGACTGAGGTAGGAGAGGGGCATGATGTAGGTAATAACCTGATCAGACTCCGGGATCTGAAAGGGGGTCGTCACGACCGGAAGCCCTTCGCTGCTCGGGAACTTGCTCGTATAGGAAACGATTTTAATTTCGTCCTCTTTTTCGGTGGAGAGAATCGCGTAGCCGTTGAGAAGGAAACTCTTTTCGATGAATTCGGCAGCATCCGAATAGGTCATTTTCCCGGAAGTCTGAATGCTGAGGCTCTGATCCTGAATGGATGAATCCCGAATGACACGCTTTCCCGTGAGGCGCTCGTATTCGAGGAGAATAATCGGAACCGGCGTGTTCGGGAACTGAACATCGGTCATCGGCTCGTTTCCGGGCGCGGAATCCTGGGCCGGGATCAAAGTGAGAGACATTCCGCCAATCAAAAAGAAAAGCGCGATGGCCTGAGGTAAATGGTGTCTGGATGACATTTAGAAATCAATTGGAAGTGGCAGGCGATCTCGAGGGTAACAGGATTCGTCTGCGCCGTGAATCGGATTCTGCGGGGGCTTTGCTCTTTGGCGATTTGCCGCTGGTGGGAGGTTTCGGAGCCGGGGCGGAATCCGGCGCCGCAGGAGGAGGAGTCGCTTCTTTCTTATCCTTTGCATCAGGCACGGGCACGGGACTGTCGATCTTTTTCGTGAAGACGCCCTCGGCAAAGCCGATTTCGGCTGTTTCTTTTCCGTCTGAGATGGTGACTCTCGTTTCCGCCGGGTTGCTGCTCTTCCGGGCATCAATGAGGTAAAAGGGGACACTGTCTGATTTTTCTTTCGTCACGACGAGGAATTTATTCTCTTTCAGGTCCCGCATGTAGGCAATTGTGCCGGCTGTTTCGTCGGTGACAAGACCTTCGAGGGACAGGTTGATTCCCAGCGTGTTCGTGACTCGATTTTCAACCGTTGCTACCACCTGCCGGTTAAATGGGGAGTCTTCCCACAGGGCAGTGTAGCGGGTAACCGGAAATTCTGTCGGAAGAATCTCGTCGGCCCAAAGGTTCAGGCCCCCGACTGTTGCGAGCGTAATAAGAAGGCAGCCTTTCATGTAGAGGGGGGCGCATACCAGCGAAGCAATTCAAATTGTGTCACCACCTGTGTTGGATCCTCCTGATCCGGGCGAACGGTGAGGTTTCTGACGGAACGAAAAGAAGTCGGGCGGGTGATGTCGTAGATCCAGCGAAAGATCGCGGCAAGGTCGCCCGTTGCCGTGAGAGCGACTCCTGCCTGGATATAGACTTCAGTTTCCTCTATCGGCAAAAGAGTGTGTTTCGAGGTTGTGATTCCCCTCCGGTTTTCGGCAAGTGCATCATTGAAGATCTGTTGTGACGCAATCTCCGTGGAGGTGAATGAGGGCTGATTCTGCTTCAGCCAGTTGGCTCGCAACTCCCATGTTTCTTTCTCCTCAAAGAGCGCATCGATTTCGACCCACTCGAGCTCAAGTCGCTGCTTCTCTGATTCTAACTCATCACGTTTGTCCGTGTATATATCGACGCTGATCACCCCCGCACCCAGGATAAGGAGGCTCAGGAGGATCATCAACAGACGCTTTTCGCCAGGTTTCATTCGGCGAAGCGGTATTTGCCAATGGCGTTAAATTCAATGAGGTCTCCCTTCTGGCGGGGTTGACGCTCCTCCCACTCATAGTCGCTGAGAGCACTGTTCTCTTCGAGGTCACCCTTGAATTTGAGAGCGGTCCCCATGTTTGAAGCTTCACCGGTGAGGGAAATAATGCGATGGTCCTGCACTTCGTAGGAGGTCACACGAAATCCTTTCGGGGGCAGAAGGCGTGAAATTTGATGGAACAGCTCAAGCGGTGATCTTCGTGGTTCAATCGCCGGGCTCAGAGTATCCCAGTGCGTCATCGCCTTCTCGATCACCTCTGCCGCAGGGCGGTTATCGGCGATTCGCCGTCTGAGGTTTTCATTGGTTTTTTGCAAGGTCCAGAGGTGAAAAACAGCGGCGGCGGCAATCAGGAAGACCGCGAAGAGAACTGCCACTCCGATCCAGGCACCACGTTTTTTACGGGATTGATGAATCCTGGCACGTGAAACTTCATGCGGCTCAAAATTCCAGCCCTCAGAGGCTGTGGTGGTGGCGAGAGGCTTCGGTTCGAATCTTACCTCAAAGCCGGTTTGCTCCTGAAGGGATTGATGGAGGGCGACGTCGTAGCCTCCCCAGACAACCACTTCCCGTGTCTCGTCAATGATCTCTTTGGCCGAGAGTTCGATCAATGTCAGCTTGATCTCGCTCGCAATTTCGCCGGCAGAAAGTTCTCCGAGAGCTTGTATGTGCGCCCACCGGTTTCCATTGGCGTAACCGGCGATCCATTCACCGTCTTCTTTCCAGAGCGCGACCGTGTCTGCGGGTGGGGGATAGAGTGAATACTGCGGGATAAAGTCGATGAACTCAGTGGCCTTTGTTTCGCCGGTTTCAAAATCCCAGGGGATCGCGACTGACTGAACGAGAGTGCGGGTTCCGTTGTACTTGACGGGTTTCCAATCGGAAATCCGGCCGGGTCCGGGGGTGAGCCTCATGCCGAGTTTTTCAGTTTCGACCGCAACGACCTGGGCGATGATGGCGTCGTCTTTACTGCTGACCCAGTGGGGGTGCGAAATCAGGTCCCGACTCGGAATGGCGAAAAGAGCCTTTTGAGGGGGGCGCTCTTTTCCATCACCGTCGCGGGGAAGTTTCGTTCCTTTGCTCAGGTGATACCAATGCCTGCCTGATTCATCGCTCAGGTAGGCCCAGTCTGGAAATGTCTGTGTCATTCGAGGCGGCGGGAGGTCCATTGCTGTACGATTCCCGTCTCGCCAGTGTATTGAACAGTGAGCACCCTTTCAACAGCAATTGAGCCAAAGCGGCCCACGGAAACGAGGCGTTTTACCGCTTCCTCTACAGTGATTCTAGCCAGGATACGATCTTCGAAATCAGGCGGAATCGAGAGGAGTGCGATGGCTTCTTCAAGGGACTCAAAAATTTGATAGTCAGGCCCGTCTCTCATCTGCTCTCGAACCTCGATGAATGCTTCTGCCGCCGCTTCACCGCACTCGCAGGTCGCGAGAATGAGCTCCGCGGGGGCTTCATTTAAATCCAGCTTTCCACTGCTGAGTAAAGTGAAGGATTCTTTCCAATTCGGGTTGGCATTTCTGACCAGATCAAACTGATTCACCAACTCAACTTCTTCGAGTGATCGGAAAGGGCGGTTATAGGGGTGACGGGGGCGCTCATGGCTCAGGTAGAAGGGCTGCTCCGCGCCGAGATTTGTCTCGTTATTGTCCGGGTCGACCCAGTCGATTAGATTGTCGACGACATCCGCCGCTTCGTCGAACCGGAGCCCCCAGTCGACAAAGAGCTCTTCGAGGACGATCCGGTCGAAAGTGGCGTTCTCAAGGAGGGTGTTCAGGTTCAGCCGTTCCCCTTCGCTGCTGATGCGTGCCGAAAATGACTCGGAATCGCTCAACTGTTGCACCAGGATCGGGTCTCCCGGCTCGACATCGGGATGAGCTGCAAGGGCGATTCCACGATCAGCGAGCTGTTCGGCGCGAAACAGCGAGGCCGCATTCGAATCTGATTCCAGTTCGATAAAAAGGAACTGGGTTGCCGTGAAGACGGCGACGCTCAAAATCGCAACAATCCATAAAATGGCAATCAGGGCTGATCCCCGTATGTGAGGGGAAACGTTGATGTCGGCCTTACTTTTCACGACCCGCCTTTCAGATAGTAGAATACCGTTTCGATTGGCTCAGTTGTTCCGTCGACCTGGAGGATGAGCTTTACCATTGAGTTGGGGAAATTGCCCTCCAGAGTAGGTTCCCAACGTTGTGTGTTTTCGTTGTAAAAGAGCCAGGAGAGCTGGCGCTGCCGGGGGATCAATTCTAAATGTGGTCCTTCGATCTCTGAAAAATCGGTTCTCTCAGCTGCCTCGAAGGATTCCCGGGTCAGATAGTAAATTCGCGAGCGGATAAACCCATCCGGTCTGATCTCCGCAGCCAGCACGGTGCGCTCAATTTCCTCCCGGCTGTTCATTCCAAAATCGAAGGCGGCGGGCGTGTTCACAAAGGAAAGGTAAGTGTCGAATGTATTGCCTCCTCGATCAAAATGGTGAAATTCGATTGATGAGTTGAGGTTAGTTGCCTCAAAGGCGGTTCGACAGGATTCAAGAAAGCGAAGTTGGAGTGCTGATTCCTTCTGGGCTTCGGAAACTTCTGTCATCAGCTCTGTGGTTGCCCCGACCAGAGAAAACGCTGAGGTAATGAGAATGAGAAAGACGGCAACTGCCAGCATCATTTCCAACAGGGTGAACCCGCCTTTTCTTTCGGGATGAGCTGCCATTCTAAAAGATGCCTGAAAAACTGGCGGTTGAAGCGGAGTCGAGTTCTTCCTCGGCCTCTCCCGTGAGCTGTCGCAGTGCCGTGACTCGAACCTCGTAGAGGTCTTCCAGGGAAATGCCCTGGCGGTTTTCGGCATTCATTTTGGTGGTTTCGATTCTGAAAAATATTCCGTCGCCATTCGGGGGAGTGAGACGAGTTTCCGCTTTGATAAAAGGATCCCTGCTTGCGGCGAGAAGCTCTCCCCTCAGTCGCTCGCGAAGCTCCCCATCATCAATTGACTCAACCACGGTCAGGCTGATCAAATTGATCGCCTGCGCCAGGCTCACTGCCGCAATTGCAAAAACTGCCATAGCCATGAGCAACTCCAGAAGGGAGAACCCGGATTGACCGTATCTATTTCGTTTCATTTTCAGAGGCGCATCGTAGGAGATAATATTTTAAAGAGCAAGATCCCACCGTCTGGCTGGCCTCATATTTGCTTTGCTGAGATATTGCCCTATTGGATACGCACATGGCTGAACATTATCGTCACACCAAAATCATTGCCACTCTTGGACCGGCTACCGAGTCCAAGGAAATGCTCTCTAAGTTGATTAACGGAGGAGTTGATATTCTCCGCCTCAACATGGCTCACGCCTCACATCAGTGGGTGGCCGATGCCATGTGGTTCATCCGGGAGGTTTCGACCGAAGTGGAGCGCCACGTCGCGGTGATGATGGATGTGAAGGGGCCCGAAATTCGCACCGGTGCGGTTGATGAGCCTTTGGATTTATCGGTAGGAGATCTCATTGAGTTTTATATCGATGGCGCCGAGCCGACCGGGGATATTCCCGCGGTCACCGTCAACTATAAGGGGCTCCCGGGAGAGGTTACCGTTGGCGACACGGTTCTTGTCGATTCGGGGCTGATTCAACTCAAAGCGATTGCTAAAGACGAGCGGCGGATTCGTTTTGAGGTCCTTACGCCGGGCGAAATGGGATCAAGGCGCCATATTAACCTCCCGGGGATTCAAGTGGATTTACCTGCATTGACGGAGAAGGATGAAGATGATCTTCGTGCCGGGGTAAAGGCAGGAATTGACTTTGTCGCTCTCTCCTTTGTGAGGGAAGCCGATGATGTAAAGGTTCTAAGGGCCTTCCTTGACGGGCTGGGTTCGTCGGCCCGAATCATCGCCAAGATCGAAGATCAGGCAGGGGTTAGAAACATGGAGGCGATCATTCGCGAGGCGGATGGAATCATGGTCGCGAGGGGGGATCTCGGGGTGGAGATTGACTACCACAAGCTTCCGCTCGTGCAGTCTCAGCTCATCACCGCCTGCCATGCGGAAGGAAAGCCGGTCATCGTGGCCACGCACATGCTTGAGTCGATGATTACCTCGCCGATGCCGACACGTGCCGAGGTTTCCGATGTGTCTCACGCGATTCGGGAGCAGGCTGACGCCGTCATGCTCTCCGGAGAAACGACGACCGGGGCTTATCCGCTGGAGTCAGTTCAGGTGTTCCGAAATATCATTGAAACAATCGAGCCGTCGGTGGAGCGTAAATTAAACACGCTCATTGAACTCAAAGAGCCCAAAGCAAAAATGCTGCGCTCTGCAGCGGTTCTGGCCGCCGACCTCGAAGATTCCGGTATCGTTGTTTTCAGCCGGAGCGGATTTCTGCCCTACGTTCTTGGTGCGCTAAGACCCCATGGCATTCCAATTTATGCCTTCACGGACGTGGAGCCTGTTTTCCGTCAACTTCTCCTCCCCTGGGGAGTGGAACCGTTTCTGATGGAGTTTTCCGATGACCCTGACGAGACCATTCAAGATGCGGTAGCCTACTTGAAGCGCAAAGGTTGGGTAAAGGCTGGAAACTGGCTTGTCGTGATCACGAACGCACTGGTCGATAGAGACCAGATCGTGGATTCACTCCAGCTTCGGCAGGTTAAAGACTGATCAAAATTTCTGAGGCACGATCATTTCCTCCGGAACCGGGTTCCGGTGGTAATCCGGATAATGCTCGCGGGCAGGTAATTCGACAGTCTCCTGCTCGATTTCCTGATAGGGGATCTGGCTGAGAAAGTGGTTGATGCAGTTGAGACGCGCCTTCTTTTTGTTGTCCGCGGGGACGACCCACCAGGGGGCTTCAGGAATGTGGGTCTTCTTCAGCATGGTCTCCTTCGCCTTGGTGTAGTCTTCCCAGCGGCGACGGGATTCGAGATCCATCGGGCTGAGTTTCCATCGTTTGAGCGGGTCGTGAATACGCGCTGAGAATCGAAATTTTTGTTCTTCGTCCTGAATTGAGAACCAGTATTTGATCACCCGAATGCCGGATCTTACCAGCATGCGTTCAAATTCGGGAACAGAGCGATAGAACTCCTTATACTCGTCTTTAGTGCAGAAACCCATGACGCGTTCCACTCCGGCCCGATTGTACCAACTTCGGTCGAAGAGCACGATTTCCCCTGCGGCGGGGAGGTGGGAAACGTAGCGTTGAAAGTACCACTGTGTCTTCTCCCGGTCGCTGGGTGCGGGGAGCGCGGCGACACGGCAGACGCGTGGATTGAGGCGTTGAGTAAAGCGGCTGATGGTGCCGCCTTTTCCGGCGGAATCCCGACCTTCGAAAATGACGACGATTTTCTCCCCGGTAGCGACGACCCAGTCCTGGAGTTTCACCAGTTCAACCTGCAATCTAAGCAACTCGCGAAAGTACTGGCGGCGGAACTCGGAGAGCCCCATTGCCTGCGCGGCGTCCGAGCGGTGCTCGTCCGAATACTCGCCCAACTCGATCTCGAGTTCCTCGTCGAAATTGTCCGTGAATTCTGCCCGGACCCTCTTGAACATTTCCTCTTCGTCCATAATGGGGGGAACATGGAGGGGAATTGGGAAAAATGAGAGTAAATTCGGAGGCAAAATTGTCACGGGAAACGATGAGGAGGAGGGTGCGTCCAACTTCCCGGGATTCGTCTCTCGGGCTAACTGGCAGTGGGATTGTTCTTTTTCTCCATTTGCATGACACTCTTGTTCAGGGCGTCGAAACGGTTTGAGAGGGCCGTTATCATTTGCGAGACCCAGGGGCTCAGCTTTTCCATCTCTGCGTTTACCTCCGTGCTTCGCATCAGGTAGACGACTGAGTCTTCCAGAGTCGTCGCGGTAGCGGTACGGGGGATGTCGGAAAAGACGGCTAGTTCTCCGAGGATATCCCCCGGACCGAGTTCGGCGAGTACCATCCTCGTTCCCTGATTCTCTTTGGAGATCTCCACCTTGCCGGTTTTGATTCTGATCGTGAAATCTCCGGGGTCACCCTCTTGAAAAATAATGTGGCCTGCCGGAATCTCCCATTCAGGAAAGGCCTGTCCCGATGTCTGTGCAGCTTGTATATCGGTTAGCACCTCGCGGGCACATTGATGACGATCCCCGGGCGATTTCTGCATCATCTTCTGGAGGATGTGGGAAATTCGTAGCGGGATATCGGGATTCAACTCATGAACGGGGGGCGGAACGAGTGTGCGCACATGCTCGACAATATCGTCAACCGCGGGAGCAGCAAAGGGACGTTGTCCTGTCAGTAGTTCGTAGACCATTACTCCCAGACTGTAGATATCAGAAGTGGGACCAAGGTTGCTGCGAGTATGAGTCTGCTCGGGGGACATATACAGTGGAGTCCCGACGATCGCGTCTCCGGATTCCAATTGAATGTTAAAATCTGAATCGGCTCTTAAGTAGGTCCGGAAATAGTCTTCGTAGACATCCGCGTCATAGAGGTGGGCGTTGCCCCAGTCCATGATCATGACCTCGCCATAGTGCCCGAGCATGATGTTTTCCGGCTTCAAATCGAGATGAACCACTCCTTTGTCGTGCACGTAGGCGAGAGTCTCGCACAGCTTCGTAAAGATGTTGAGAACCTCAAACAGGTAGTTCTCGTTCAGGACATCAGGTTGCAGGTGATGTGTTAGAAATTCTGAGAGCGTCTGGCCGCTCAACAGTTGCATGGTGTAGCAGAGATTTTGGCTCTCGTTCAGATGAGCGTCATAGACGGTGACCACTCCGGGGTGATCCAGATAGCTGATCATCCTTGCCTCTTTGATGAAGGCGTTGAGAAAGTCGGGGTCGGAGAGATTTTCCTCCCGCAATTCTTTCACCGCTACGACGCGGTTAAGGCAGCTGTCAAAACTGGAAGACACCTTGGAAAGGCCTCCCTCGCCGATATCATCAACAGTGTGATAGCGCTTCTTTGAGGTGAAGGGTTGCAAGAGACGGCGAACCGACGCGCTTGCAATTTGCTGATTTCTCCTGATTAGCATGGCTCATTCATTTTACGGGGCGTTTTCTGAGTAAAGCCGGGCCCGGGCGTGAAATATTATTCAGGTTGGAACCCATTCATCCTCACGAAAAATTGACTCTTTTTTTCGGGTGCGTCTGATGAAAAGTTGTCGCCTTGTTCCCGCTCCGATGAGTTTTTGTTATCCCGAGCGGAGATTGTCGGTAGTCGTCATTACATCCTTCAACGGAGGGAGGGTAATTAGAATATGATTCAAAGGCAATGCAATGATTGCGCTACTTTGGCGCGTGGGGGGAACAGGAGGTGGCGAATCCGGGGTGCTCGCACCAATTCATCGACTTGTTCCTGTCGAGCGGCCGGAACTGTCTCTCAGCCCAGCAGTTTGGCCCGCTCGATAGCCCGCATCATACCCCTGGCCTTGTTCACGGTCTCGTTGTATTCATTTTCGGGTACGGAATCAGCGACGACGCCGGCACCGGCTTGAACATAGGCTTTGCCGTCTTTAAGCACGACGGTTCGAAGGGCGATACAGCTGTCATGGTTTCCGTCGAACCCGAAGTAACCTACCGCACCGGCGTAGGCGCCCCGTTTTGACTTTTCAAATTCATCGATGACCTGCATCGCTCTCACTTTCGGGCTGCCGCTCACGGTGCCGGCAGGAAAGGTCGCTCTCATGACGTCGTAGGCGCTCTGGTCGTCGCGAAGACGCCCGCGAACGTTGGAAACAATATGCATCACGTGGCTGTAGCGCTCGATGATCATGAATTCGCTTACTTCGACGGATTCATACTCAGCGACCCGTCCCACATCATTCCGTGCGAGGTCGATAAGCATGACGTGCTCAGCTCGTTCTTTGGGATCGTTCAGAAGGTCTTCGGCGAGGGCGTCATCCTCCTCCTGTGTCTTGCCGCGCCAGCGGGTTCCGGCAATGGGGCGGATCTTGATCTGTCCATCGATCGTCTGGACATGAACTTCAGGTGAACTTCCCACGAGAGAAAACTCGTCGCCGAACTCGAGACAGAACATATAAGGTGAAGGGTTCACGTGTCTCAGTGAGCGGTATAGATCGATGGGGCGTCCGGTGTAGTCACTTTCGAATCGCTGCGAGGGAACGACCTGAAAAATATCTCCGGCGTGGATGTATTCCTTGGCGCGTTCGACCATGTCCTCGTACTCCTCTTTCGAGGTGTTACTGACAACTTCATCAGGCGAGTCCGGCTCTTCCATGAGCGAGAAAGGCGCCGAAATCTGTGGTTTTGAGAGTCCTGCGATTACCGCCTCAATCCGGGTTCTTCCGCTTTCGTATGCAAGCTTGAGCGAATCGAAGTCATCCGTGCAAATATTGGCGACAACCTGCAGCTTTCGAAACCGGTGGTCGAAAATCACGAGCGTATCAGTAATCACAAAGGCCAGATCGGGAAGGCCGAGACCGTTGTCAGGAGGTCCGGGAACGGTAGGCTCGAAGAAGCGAACCATGTCGTAACCGATAAAGCCGACGGCACCGCCCGTGAAGACAGGGAGACCGTCAACGGCGACAGGCGTAAACTTCGCCATGAGACGTTCGACTTCATGCAGGGGGTCGCCTTCAGCTTCACTCAGTTCAGTCGTATGAAACTCAGTTTCGCCCTGATTACGGGTCGAGATCTTCCGCCCGCTCGCGCGGATTTCGAAGCGGGGATCGACTCCGAGAAAAGAGAAACGGCCGATTTGCTCACTGTTTTCAGCTGATTCGAGGAGGAAACACGGGGTGTGTTTCCCTTCGCTCAGTTTTTGAAACGCGGAGACAGGCGTTTCGTAGTCAGCGGCTAATTCAGTCCAGACAGGAATGAGATTTCCTGTTTGGGCTAGAGTCGAGAATTCCTCAAAAGACGGTTTCAGCACAGTCATCGCGGGCAGGGAGGCAGTGGTGTTTAATCACCACGGGATTTAAAAGGCCCATTCCGTCTGCTTCCAGTCGGAAGGCATGTCAGAGGTGGGCTCCGGAGCGGAAGGCTCGCACACCCGCGCGGATTTCGCAGGTTTTTCTTCGTCGATCGCGGGCGGAATTTTCGAGGCACGTGCGGCTGCTGTGAGGGGAAGGGGATGGATGCGCTCAGCGCACTCGACAGCAACGTCACTGAAGCCGCTTTCGGTGAGTTTCTTTGCGATCACCGATGTCGCCAGTTCAGCGGTGTTGCAATCACTGCTGAGGTGCCCGAGAACGACGCGGGTGAGATTGGGTGCGGCAATGGCGGAAACGAGATCAGCGGTCTGATCATTGGAGAGGTGTCCATGGCGATTGCTGATCCGCTGTTTGGTTGACCACGGGCGTTTCGTATCGTTTTGCAGCATCACTTCATCGTAGTTTGCCTCTGTGAACAGGGTGTCGACGCCCCGGAGACGATCCATGATCATTCGGGTCACGTGTCCGACATCACTCAGGATACCAATACTGCTTTGTTTGCATCTGAAGACGAATCCCACCGGGTCCACGGCATCGTGAGGCACCGAAAACGACTCAATTTTCATTTCCCCGATCGCCAATGGGCTACCGGATTCAAAAGGGCGCCAAGTCACGGGCGAGTTCACGTTTTCACGAACGACGGCACAAGTGTGCGTCGTCGCATAGACAGGGAGGGGGCGCTTTCGACAGAAGACATCGATGCCCCGGGTGTGATCACCGTGTTCGTGGGTGAGAATGATGCCGCTCAGTGAATTCGGATCGACGCCCAGTGACTCAAGCCGGAGACAAAGTTGCTTTGCGGAAAGTCCCGCATCAACGAGGACTCGAGTTTCGCCAAGGCACACGAGCGCGCTGTTTCCAGAACTGCCGCTTCCGAGGATCGCTAACTCAAGCATGTCAATCAGGTTAGGTAGTTAAGGCCTCCAAACAAACGAAAAATGCAAATTTTGCCAATTCTGTTGTCATTCGGATGGCTCGCGGGTCGGTACCGGAGGAATGATGGGGTCTATCATGGTGCGATCCGGAATCTGAGTGTGATGAACCCAGTAGACAGCTCCGGCGATCGCACCGGAGTTTACGGTGACTTCGACGGCATCGGCTTCAGCTTTGCGTGTTGTTACTTCAATGAGGCCATTAATCCGGCGGATATCGAGGCTGGAAAGGTCAGCGCTGGCTCGCTCCCCGGGAGAAGCGTAGGTGTTGAAAAAGTGGCGAAGTGATTCAGGACTTGTCGCAAAGTAGACCGGTTCACCTGTGTTCCCAAGGGTAAGCATGCTTGCTGCGGTGTTCTGCGCTTTCTCCGCCGTCGTGGCGCCCGGGATCCGGTTTTTTGCCATCTGGACGCCGAGCAGGCCGGAGAGGTAGATGCAGAGGACGAAGGCTATCGCAAAGAGAATTCGCGTAAGGTGCCGGAAACTTGCGTGCACTCCGGGTGTCGATCTTCCGGAGGGGGATTTCGTCGCCGATTTACTCATGTTTTCCGGTATTAGAATCGTTGACGCGTTTGGAGAGTCGTTCGCTTGATTTCTCTAACTGCTGCTTTTCTTCATCGGTTAGGCTTTGAAAGCCTTTTTCATTAATCTTGTCGAGAATGGCGTCAACGTCAGTCGAGACGAAAGCTTTCTTCTTCTTCTCTCTCTTTTTTCGAATTTTCCCGGGACTGTCAGAGTCTTTGAGTATTCGAATCGGGAAACGTTTCCCTGCAGGGCGTGTTGACGTTCCGTTGAACCAGTATTTGATATAGGCCCAACCAAAGAGCATTCCGCCGAAGTGAGCCATGACGGCGATGCCGCCGCCCTGGCCGGTCAGGCTCATGATCAGTGAGACCAGATTCACCCCGATAGAGATCCAGAGGAGGGTGCGAAGGGTCATGCTGATAGGCAGGACAAAAAAGATCAGAAGCTGAAATTTCTGATGGGGAAGAAGTGCTGCTGTTGCCGCAAGGATGGCCAAAACCGCTCCCGAGGCACCGATAATATTGGCATCGATTCCGAGTGCGAGCTGGAAGGCAATTTGAAGGAAGCCGCCGAGGAGACCGCCAAGGAGATAAACGCGAACCAGTTTTGCCGGCCCGATGATCCCCATGAGGAGTCTGCCCAGGAAAAAGAGTCCGAGCATGTTTCCGGCTAAATGGAGCAGCCCGAGATGGGTGAACTGATAGGTGAGAGGAGTCCAGATGCGGAAGGCGGACAGGGCCCGCCATGACAGTCCGAGGTATTCGCCGATCCTGCCGGCTGAGATCAAGTTGATCAAAAATACGGCAAGATTGATGACAAGTAGCCACGTCACGACGTTCCAGGTGGACGGGCTGCCGGGACGTTGTTGGCTCCCGTCGCGCATATAATCACGTGAGTAAATGCTCATGAATTCAGTAAAAGCCTAAAAATAAGCCGGATTCGTTGAAAATCCTTATCATTTAGGGTTGAAAGTATCTAAGAAGTCTTGATGATTCAGTATCAATTATGAATACCTGGGGTTATCTGATTCTCATCGCTGCGCTTTTGGTGTTGTCAGCATTTATGCTCTACGCGAGATTTGCGGGGCGTTCCAGAGAGAAATCTATTCATCACGCTCCTTCTGAGTTGGGAACGATGCACCTTCTTCCGGCTCCCGAGTTGACGGAAAGCGGTGAGGGCGCGTCTTCAGACCCTCTCGTGATGGATTTGAAGCCGCTTAGCGACGTGCAAATTGATGAACCGCTTGAAGCTGAAGAGAGCGGCGAAAGTAGTTATTTTGACGAGCTTCAGGAGGCTGCCGCTGGTCTCGCGATGCTCATGCGCTCCTCTCCTGCCCGGGATCGTGGTGAACCGGTTGTTTTCGCACCGGAGGATGAACTTCAGGAAGAGAACGAAGGTGAGAGCAACATTTTCGAAGCAGATGTGGAAGCAGATGTTGTTGGTGAAACGGAGTCCGATGAGGCGGAGATGCCTGAAGGAGCAGATGATCCTATCGGAATCGATGTTGAGGTCGTTGAAGAAGAGATCTCTGAGCTTCAGGTGAACCTCGTCGAAGACGTCAAAGGGGAGGAGCTTTCTCTCATCAACGAGGCAATGGACTCGATGGAGGCATTGATTGACGGGGGGCCGGATTTTGAAGCGCTTGAAGACGAGATCGCCAGTGCCACCGCTGAATCATCTTCGCCGACTGACGAGGTTGAGGATGTGCCAAATATCCTGCCGCTTGCCGAAATTCTCGGGAATGAAGTTGCGGAGCAGTTTGCCCGTCTTGATGCAGGGCTCGACGAGTTGGATGAGCTCGTCACAAGTATAGAGGGCCAACTCAAAGGAATGGGGGATTTCATCTCAGCCGGGAACGAGGACGGCGACATTAGTGAGGCCGCGTAATAGACTGGCGTATCGCTCCGCAGGCCGATTGTTTTCAGGACATCATAAAAAACGTATATGGGAGTAGTAGGCGCGATCTGGGGATTTACGGGAGTGACGGCTCTTCTCAGTTTTGCGATTTACCGTCTCGCTCCCCGCGCCTGGGAGGTGTTGCAGTCGCCTCTCACAAAGGGACAGTGGATCTTTCTCGTCGTCTTTGCTCTCTTCATGGTTGTGGCGGAAGGATACCGGGGGTTTCAGAAGAAGTTCTCTCCACGAACCGCTGCCCGGGTGAAATTTCTACGCGACCATCCGAAGCCTCTTCACGTCGTTCTCGCTCCCTTTTTCTGCATGGGCTACTTCTTTGCAAATCGCCGGACGCAGATCACCGCGATTTGTTTGACGCTCGGGATTATTCTACTCGTTGTCCTGGTGAGGTACTTACCTTCTCCCTGGCGCGGCATCGTCGATTTTGGAGTGGTTTTAGGCTTGTCCTACGGCGTGGCATCGTTCGCTATTTATACCCTGCAAGCTCTCCTGGGCGGAAAATTTGCACACTCACCTGAAGTTCCGTGACTGAGTTCCCGGAACGCAATCAGATTTACTCCGGTTTCAATTGATTGAATCCTCGTGGTATACGTCCATTGTTTATCAACGAAACTCAGGTTTTCATTTATTATGGCAGAGATCCCACACACCCTATCGCAGTTTGAAGACGGCTTGAAGAACACCAAGCAGTCGATTTTGCTGATGGGGAGTACTGCTGGTGAGAATTTAACCAATGCCGTGCAGGGCTTACTCACGCGGGACGAAGGACTCTGTCGGTCCGCGATCAAAGAGGATAAAGCCGTTAATGATTATGAGAGGGAGATCGGGGAAGAGGGAATGGAAATTTTGACCCGGTTTAATCCACTGGCAACCGACCTTCGTTCCGTGGTTGGAGCCATGAAAATTGCCACGAATCTGGAGCGTGTCTCAGACGAAGCGGAGAATATCGCGAGACGTGCGATTAAGCTGATGAAGAAGTCTGAGTTGCAGGAAGTAAGATGGCTTGAGCCCGTTTTTCGCCTGGCTGATGACCTCCTCTTGGATTCCTTGCGATCTTATTCAGAGGGTGATGTCGATCTCGCGCTGACTCTCTATGATCGCGATCAGAAGCTGGACGAACTTCATAAACGGACGATTAAGAAATTAACCTGTTCGATGGAGTCTGATGTTGAGAATCTCAGGATTTATCTGCACTGCATCTTCATGGTGCGTTGTCTTGAGAGAATTGGCGACCATGCCGTCAATATTGGCGAGGAAGTGGTGTATATCCACCGTGCTGCGGACATTCGGCATATCGGTCCTGACGCGCTCACAGAGGAGGAGTGAGATTTCTTTGAAATCCTTTTGTATTTTTGATGTGACAAATCCGTCACGTTTGGCAGGGTCGTGACTCGTTATTTCACCCGCAGATGGATACTCTTGTCTTTGTTCTTAAAATTCTAGGATCTCTTGGAGTCTTTCTTTATGGCATGAAAGTCATGTCCGAGGGGATGCAGCGAACTGCCGGCGAGAGAATGCGGCGAATCCTGGCGACGATGACGGGTAACCGCTTTACCGGGGTGGTGACTGGAGTGGCGACAACCGGACTCATTCAGTCGTCATCAGCAACCACGGTGATGGTGGTGAGTTTTGTCAGTGCCGGACTTCTCACCCTGACCGAATCAATAGGGGTTATCATGGGGGCCAACCTGGGGACGACTCTCACTGCGTGGATCATTGCACTTGTCGGGAAGTTCTCGCTCGCAGACCTTGCTCTTCCGATTATCGGTGTCGGCTTGCCGCTTTTCTTTGCCGGTAGGAATAAATGGCGCAGCGTGGGGGAGATACTCATTGGCTTCGGGCTTATCTTTTACGGATTGTCTCTTCTTAAAGACACGGTGCCTGACCTTCGATCGATGTTGGCTAGTACTGACATGGAGACAAAGGATCAGGCTGAGAGCATTCGTAAGTTCATTCTTCAAGTCAGCGGGAAGGGTTATTTTTCCGTTCTGATCTTTCTTACTCTCGGAGTCTTCCTGACTATTTTTGTTCAATCGTCATCAGCGGCGATGGCGATCACGGTAACAATCACATTGCAGGGCTGGATAGGCTTTCATGAGTCTGCTGCAATTGTTCTCGGCGAGAATATTGGAACAACGGTGACGGCCTGGCTGGCTTCAATCGGTGCAAGTGCTGACGCTAAGCGTGCTGCCCGCGCCCACTTGCTTTTCAACGTCATCGGGGTGGTTTGGATGCTAATTGTTTTCTATCCATTCACCGCGGGAATCAACTGGCTGGGCGACCTGTTGCCGGAAAGCTTTCGTACGGAGAAGCACGATTCCGATGTCGGCTTTAAGCTCGCCATTTTTCACTCGCTTTTTAATCTGGCAAATATTCTGCTGCTGATCGGTTTTGTGCCGCAGATTGCAAAACTGGTGACGGGATGGGTAGAGGATGATGAAGGGGAGCGGCAACCGAGATTACAGTTTATCTCGCAATCATTGTTAGATGTTGGGGAACTTAATATTCCCGAAGCGGAAAGTGCGACGAGGGAGCTTGCCGGAATTACCCGCAGAATGTTTGATGGTTACCTTAATGTGTTGAGCAATCCGGATCGTGACCTCAGCGATGAAGTGAATCAGCTGAAAAAGCTCGAAGATGATGCTGATCTTCTCACGCACGATATTACCGACTATTTAGTGAGAATCTCCGCGGCTGAGCTCAGCACTGAGAATGCCCGCACCGTAAGCCGGATGGTTAGAATAGCGGCTGAGCTTGAGGAAATTTCCGACGTGATATATCGACTCGTGCAGATCACCTCCCGGAAGTACAATAAGCACAGGGCTTTTGGAGAGGAAGCGAACACCAATGTCGCGGATTTGGCGAACGTCGTTGTCGAGGTGATCAGAAACTACGAAGCGGCCCTTGAAGGCAATGGGCCCGATGATGAGGTTCTCCAGCGGGCCATAGACCTTGAGCAGAAAACAGACCGGCTTCGAAAGGCCTACAACAAGGCCTCAATGCGGCGTATGGCAACTGAGGTGAATTCAGTGAAGACTGAGATGATTACTGTTGAGATTCACAATCAGTTTGAGCTGATTGGCAACTACGCCCTCTCGATCGTGAAAACGGCGCATCATCTCACTCACGAAGAGGATGAAGAGGATTTGATGAGCTGATTTCAGCTTTGCGTTGTCCAGACCCGGCAGCTCCCGTCTGAGTAGAGCGCTTTGTAAGTGACACGGGTGACTTTGTGGCAGCACCGGCGGCCCTGATTGTCGTAGGTATAGTGAGGAACCTTCTTTCTGTTCACGACCACTGTTTTGAGAAGATAGGGCTGTTCACGGTGTCCTTCTCCCTGACAGGGTGCCGCATTGTAGCGGCGGCGATCTTCATAGTGCCGGTAAGGTAGAAGCTGATTGTAGCGGGGAGTCTGAAACTTCGAATCGGCGCAGTTTGAGGAGCTTCCGCTGGAATACCCGGTTCCGCCGGCGTAGGCGGGAATGAGAGTGGCTCCGAGAAGAGCGGTGACGACAAACGCTGGCAGGAATTTGGTCATGGAATTGCAAGATTGAGGTTCAAAGTTGAGAGAGTCTCAATCATGATAGCTGGAATTGAGATTCTGTCCAGTATGATAATTTAAACACTCATTGTTGCAGTGATTCTGCGATCGCATTGAACAGTTTCTCTTGAAGGTCTTCCGAGTAGCCTTCGTGGACCCAGTGAACCTTTCCGTCTTTGCCCACCACGACGGTATGCGGAATCTCTTCGACGAGATAAGCTCTACTCACTTTCATGTCAAAATCGAGAGTCACCGGGAGATCTGTCCATTTTCTCGATTCGAGGAACTGGCTGATAATGGGGGGAGACTCTGCTTGATTGATGGAGCAAAGGGTCACGGCTCCTTCAGGCATTGCCGCAACAACTTGCTGGATGTCCGGCATCGCTTTGATGCATGGGCCGCACCAGGTTGCCCAAAAGTCGAGAACAACGACTTTGCCACGGTGCTCTGCGAGCTTGAAGATGGATCCATCGAGCATGGTCAGTTCCAGGGAAGGAGCCTCTTTTCCGACGAGTGGAGAAGGGGAGTTACTTTCAGTCCCGGGGATGACGGGATCCGGCGTTGGCTTGAGGGTCCAGTCTTTAAAGGCTCCGATTTCGAATGACTCCAGCTCCGAGGCCGATCGAGCGGGGCCACGTTTCATTTCACGAATGTTGTCAATGGCAATGGTGCAGGTGCCGAGGAGGCTTGACTCTCCGACAAACTTCTCATTCACGACTTCATCCGCGTGTAAGTTCAGGCGGCTGCCATCCATGAGAACAAATTCATGGGTGACGGTTAAGGGTGCTGTCAGATCTTCTTCCCCGGCTTGATCAGCCCCGCTGACTTCCTCAGCTTCTTCTTCTGCAGAAACAGCTGCATTCAGCCAGACGATGGCTGAGATCCGTTCTGTGGGGAGATCGATGGTCGTTTCGTTGACGCGAAAGTTCACTCCTTTAGCCGTTGCTGAATTGAGTTGCCCGCGAAGCAGGTCACCGTTCGGCGCGATAAGGAGATGGCGCGGGGCGGGGCTGCGACGGGACCGCGGCAGCGCAAGCGACATCTCCTTAGCAGATGGATCGATCACTCTCCGGGGGATACTTCCGGGTGAGCGCTCGATTCGAAAATCCGAGATCGTTATTTCATTGTCAGACTGATTCCATCCTTGCCATCCGCCTCCCATTTTGAAGTAGATTCCGTTTCCTGAAACGCGGCCTTCTTCAATCACAATATCGATCGAAGTCTTCCCGTTAACGATGACTTCGATATTGTCTCCTTCCATCCGGATTTCGAACTCAGCAATATCGCCGACCATCGGGATTTGATCACCGGAGAAAGAAAAGGCGCCGCTTTCTTTCAATTTCCCCACAAAGAGTCGATTGCCCTGCGCCGCGATGATGATGTCGGTCGACGGCGAATTCTCCTCAAAACCATTTGCAAACAGCTTAAGGGTCACTGCTCCATAGGTCTGTTTCCATTTCGCTGAAAAATGAATGCGATCACCGAGAACGAGAGAGGGATTGCCGAAGCCGCCTGCTCGAATGATTGCGGTGTCACGTGTCAGACTGACGTCATCTTCATGGTCTTCGATTTCCTCCCACTCCAGGTCTGCAAACCCCTCAAGAAGACGGCCCGAGCTGCCTATGTCGACTGCACGAACATTCGAAGTGGGAATATTAATCGGGCCGGTAACTTTACTCGAAAATTCAATCGCCTCATGTTCGATTGAGATGAGTGAGCCGACGAGAATTTCATCGTTCTTCAGATAAACGCGCGTCTGGCCGATCAGGCTGGTGAGATCGGGATTTGCGGAAGCATGGGGATATCTCGTCACTTTGGCGGAGGTCGTATCTGAGAATGGAACAGGATGAGTTGCCCCGGGGGAGAGCCACCCGGTAAGGCTCTGCCCTTGTTTCTGTGCGAGGGGGCGAACGGCTCCACGTAGACCGTAGCCTTCGCCTTCGAGTTGATCCGTCCCCGCAATCGGCGCGATCTCTTCGTTGGGAAAGCGGATCTCTTTTGCGTTGTTCAGATTGAGTTGCAGCTCGCCTGGAGACCAGTCTGTTTCGATGGCAACGCTTCCTTCCTCGAGCCGGGTGAGGCGGCCGCTGATGCTGCTGCCGTCGTGCCACGCTATCCGGCTGTTCGATTCCTTTTCCGGAGTTGGGTCGACACTATCTTTCACGCCGAGAATGAATTCCTGTAGCTCTTCAATAGGGTAGGATCCGGAGCCGGTTCGAATCGAGTTTGACCCGGCGGACAGTCGAACCCTGTCCGTCGCGAATTGTGGCTCCCGGCCTGCCATGAGGAGGCGGGGTTTTGCCAGGTTGATTACAGCAGGGTCCTTTCCGTTCCATTCTTGAACCGAGAGGGAGAGAAGTTTCAATTCGGGGGTGTGGTTGAGAATGGAGAACCCCCGAATAAGAGGATCAGAAGCCCTGGATTTGGTGGAGTCTGAGGCGCGCCTGTCAACGAGGGCTCGATCGATGGACGCCAGTTTCCTGCCGGAAGGGTCGCAAAGGAGAAGTTTGCCTGTGGTCTGATCCCAGAGAAAACGAAAGTCCAATCGTTTCGTTTCTTCACCTAATTCCATCACGGGCACAAACTGACTTCGATAAGTCAGTACCAGAAAGTTATCCCAGGTTTCAATCTTGGGCCCGAGGTCTGCGCCGCGGACAAGTCCTATTTCCAGGTTGGGAGACCCAAGGGGAAAAGCAGCTTGAAAATGAATTTCAACCGCTTTTGGAAACTCAATTTCACGGAAGAGATTTCCTGACCACTGATGGGTCGCAAAAGCCCCGGTGAGATCAGTGTGCCACTCTGAAATTTTCCGATCACGCCCGCTCGATGTCCAGCTGTCGAGATCGCTCGGGCCCGAGTATCGAAGGTAATCACTTCCGACGTGGATGAGGCGCTCGACATGCGCTTTCGGGATTCGCGCTGTTTCCTGAAAGGGAACCGCCAGAAAGCCGATCGCCTTTTCATCGATAAATTCCAACTCGCCTTCGAGGCGATCTCCGTTTTTCAAAAGCAGTCGGAAGGGGGCGGGAGGCGGAGCTTGTTTTGTCTTCGATTGCCGGGGAAGGCGAATGCCTTCAAGCTGCTCGACCTGAATGCTGAGAGGCGCCGCGAACGGTGGCGCTTTCCAGTTGATGATCTTATCTGAACTGGTGAGGAGGTCACCTTTGAGGGAATCCCCGTTCCTCCATTTCAAGAAAGCATCCTCAGCATGGCCGGACGGGCTCAGCCATGGCAGTCCTGACAAGGCGATAACCAAGAGGGTCAAGTCGCTAAGTGAACAGGGTCGGGAAAGGCGCATCATACTTTTAAAAGCGCTCGTAGATAGGGAGGAAACGATAGTTCAGGGCGAGAGCAAGGAGCGACATTGCGGTGCCATATGATTCCCCATAGCTGCCGGCAAAGCTTCCGTCATCGGCCTGTTGTTCGGCGAGCATACGGGCGGTATTTCTATTCCAGAGTTCCCATGCTTCCGGATCGCTTTGAAAGAGAGCCTGGGCCATGTAGTAGTAGAAGTAGTGGGTGTGGGCGGATTCCTTGTGGTCAAGGTTTCCGGCGATGTGGGAAAGGGCGGAATCGTATTCTTCCCATTCGCGCTTTTCGCCGACAGCATAGACGAGTGTCGCCACGGCAGACCGTGCCATCGATTCTCCACCGCCGCCAATGCCGCCGCTATAGGCAACAAATCCGGAAGAGGCCGTGTTTCGTTGGAGGTAGACGAGGGCACTTTCGATGGAGTTTTCAGGAACGTTGAGGCCCGCGTTCCGGCAGGCGAGGAGTCCCATTAAGACCGACCCTGTTACAGAGGTGTCAGCGTCGGTCGAAGTCGGCTTGTATCTCCACCCTCCCCATCGATTCTGCTGTTGGGCATTCACGCTCAGAGCGATCGCTTTCTGCAGCGCTTCCGCGATAGACTGTCTGTCGGTTTCCTTGTCAGTGCTGTCCCAGAGCGTTTCTTCATCGACGACGCCATATGCCTCTGCGAGAGCAAGCATCGCGAATCCATGGTGATACATGCTGTTCGGAAAATAACCGCTCGCGTCCTGCCCGACAAGGATGGACCGAATTGCATTCTTGATGTTCTGCCGGTATCGCCCGAAATTCGGATCTTCCCCACTCGCAAGAAAGGCCATGAGGCAGAGCCCGGTGATGCCGTGCTCGGATCGACTTCTCCAGGTGCCGTTGTCATTCTGGGCCTGGCTTAGAAACGCGAGGCCGCGTTCATAGATCGTCTCCACTTCGGAAGGGATTTCGTTCCCGAGACGAATCGAGGGAAGCTGCGCGGAGAGCGGTGCGACTCCGGAGAGTGCGAGGAAAACAAGAAGAAGGGGAAGGCGGATCATATCCTATTGGGTCATCACATTTGGTTTCGCCGGTTCGGGCGGCGAGACTTCTTTTTCAGTTTCCTCCCCTTTCTCCGCCTGTTCGGCTCTTCGGAGCGCAGCTTTTTCCTTGGCCCGTTTGAGGCGGCGCTTTTGATCCCAGAAGTGATCGAAGTTTGCCGTCGCTTCCTTCAGTCTGTCGTATTGCTCTTCTGTTAGGATCTTGCGTAACTCAGATTCCTCCGCCGCATTGGCGAGTGACATAAGCATGCCTCTCTCGAAATAGTCCCCCCAATAGCGTTGCACATCGTCGAGATACGCGGTCGTGGCAAAGTGGATCAGTTCGTTGATCTGTGCCTTTTGCTTCGGAGTAAAGCGAAGGTGGGAATCGAGCGTGGTCACTGACATGAGCGTGAACGCTTCGATGCGATCGAGCTGGCGTTGTTCGAGCACTTCCTCGTAACGATCAATCTGATCCTCTGAGAGGACCGTTCTCAGCGTATCTTTCCAGAGGTCGAGTGATTCGCCCTCTTCTTCTGATCGATTCCCCCCGAAATTGACACTTCCCATGCCTTCAAGCATTTCTTTGGCCGCATCGCTGTCTGCTCCGTCGAGTCGGGTTCGGAAATATCTCTCCGCCTGAGTGTGCCAGTCTCTCATCGATCGCTCCGCGGCACCCTTTGCCGCGAGCTGAAGCTGTTCCTGCTGTTCAGGGGCAATCTCACAAAGGCGGGCCACGTCGTCGATAACGACTGACATGAATTTCAACCGCTTGTCGCGTTCACCTTCGGCAAGCTTAAGAATGTGCTGAGAGATTTGCGCGCTGAGCGGTTCGTTCATGCGCTCGCCTCCGGCCGGTCCTTCGACGGTGGAAATATCAGGGGCGCCGGGGCCTTCATCGACGATGATGAAAGGATCCGGCTCGTTGACCTGTGCCTGAAGTTTTCCGGTCATGGCGACGGGAAAGCAGAGAAGGCTTGCGAGCAAAAAGTATGATGTTCGAGAATTCATCAGTTCGATTCAATCGTATTGAAATAGGTATCCAGTCCACGGCGGAATTCTTCAGGAAGAGTTCGTCCTGCCTTGCCGGTGGATTGTTCGACCTCCCGTTCGGTCGCATCGGAGCGCCGCCGTTCCCCTTCGGGGAGACTGATGTCGCTGAGGGCAGATGAGCCGCTTCCGCCCGCTTCCGCTCCGCCTCCGGGAGAGTTGCCTCCGCCACCGCCGCCGGAGTTCTGCTGACGTTTCGACTGGAGCAGTAGTTCGATGGCTTCCGTTTGAGCGGCGATGGCTTCCGGTCCGGTACTGGGTCGGGCGAGAACGCCACGAGCCTGTCTCATGGTATCGGAAACCAGGCTCAGGAGCTGAAGCTCCGCCCCGAAGAGTTGATCGCCGTCAGGAAGTTGGCGGATGTCATCCTGCACGAGGTCGACTCGTTCCCGGAGATCCTGCTGCGAAAGTTCAAGCGGGATGATTTTGGACTCATAGGTCTCTTCGGTAAGAGCAGGGCGGACCGACTCCATCTCGCGTGTTTCATCGCGTAGATACATTTGGTCCTGCAATGATTTCATGATTTTGAGGACAATTTCCGGAGGAAGACCCTCTTTGGTTTCCCCTTCGTTTGAGGCGCCTTCATTTGCCGCTTCAACGAGTTCCTCGGCCCACCGATCCAATGTGTCAGCCCAATATTCAGCGGATGAAATGGAGAGGCCGCTCAGATTGCCTTCCGAGTGATGACCGATTTCCTTAATGCGGGCAACGGCAGAGGTCTCTTTCATTTGATCGAGGACCTTCTTGTAGATGACGTCCTGCTTACGCTGGTAGTATGCTTCGAGATCGGTCTGGATGGCATAGATGCGAGTGCTTTGTTCTTCAACGCTGGTGGCTGCTTTCGCCCCGACGTCGCGAAGCGTCTGTTCAATTCGGTGACGGGGGAGACCGAACCCTGCACGAAGTGTCTGATCCATTTTTTCAACCAGTTCCGTTTGTTCGCGGGCAGCTGCTTTGAGGCGCTTGACGAAAGTACTCGCTTCAAGGCTCGATAGAATCTGTTGAAGTTCATCGGCTACTCTCGCGAATTCTTCGAGAAGGGCGGATTGGTCTTCGACGGCTTCTTTGAGCTTCTTCCTCGCGGGAGAGTTTTGAGGTGACTTCGGTTCACCCTTTTCAGCCGCTTCGAGTTCTGATGTCGCTCCCGGGAGGCCCGGTGCTGACTCATCGCCGTTGCCTGACGGATCTTCAGATTTCGCTGCGCCTCCGCCGGGGCTGCCTGGAGCTTCCGATGATTGACGAAGGGAGTCGGATACCTCAGGCATGCGCTCGTGCGCAATTCCGTCGAGCGTTTGCATCTTCTCTGACCATGACTCAAGCCGGTCCGCGTTAAATTCGTCATTCTTCGCCGCCTGCTTTACGAGGCTGCGACCTGCGCGAGTGAGGGCTTCAAGTTTCTTTGCATTTGCGGTTTCGGCAGACGCCTGTTCCGCCAGCTTTCTCCGGTTCTCAGGCGAGTCAAGTTCCCCGTCTGAGAGCTGGTTGAGTGATTCATTCGACTCGTAGAGCTGTTTCTCCTTCTCGTAGACTTCTCTTGCACTGCGAAACCATTTCCCGAATTCACGGGTGATCCATTCCGCGTGCTGGGCGGGATTCAGAATATGAACGGTAAAGGTTGGTGAGTAGCTTCGCTCCCGGTCCGGAAGATAGTCTTCGGCAAACGCGCGTATCTGAACAGTTTGCGGGGCAATGCCTTCTCTCGACGCTGAAAATGTGGCGAGCGTCTCAATCTCACGCTTCTCAGGAGCTCCCGCGGCAACGGGCTTTTCCCCCTTCGTTGCGTGGGTGCCGTCGTTTTGAATCTGGCCGTGCCACTCGAGGCCAACCGAGCGAATGCCGAAGTCGTCGGAGGCGGAGAGGTCGAAGGAGATCACTTCGTCGGCGAGCACAATGCGCTCTTTCGTGAGTTGGCGGGCAAAGATATCAGGCTTCCGGTCACTCGTCGGGCTAAGTTTAATGGTGAGCGGGTCTTTAGAAGTGAGGCCGTTGATATCCTCCCATGTGATGGTTTGCTCGACCGCTTCTTCCACCGTTAACGGCGAGGTGGAGAAGCTCGATCCCTCGATACGGGCTCCTTCCCATGTGGAGTTTGCTGAAGCGAGTTTGCGAGAGGTGCTGCCGGTGATGGTGGCAGTCGTTCCGGCGACGACAGAGAGTAATCCTCCCCGTATTGGCACGACCATATCCTCCCGGTAGAGAAGGTAGTCGGGTAACTGAAGCGTCGCTGTGAGCCCGGTTAACTCGGGACGCGGCAGGGGAGTGAGCTTGATTTTCTGATAGTCGTCACCGACGCGCAGTCCCAGTGAGTGGGATTCTTTCTGAGGGGGAACGTCAAAGGAAAAGCGGTCTTCCGAGCGGAGAGAGGAAAGCTTTGTTTTGCCGGGAAGGCGCACTGAAGCGGATTCGGGTTTCCATTCGCTCGTTGCTGATAATTTCGGCGTCAGGTCGAAGTTTTCGGCATAAGGAACGATCAATTCTTCAGGGAGAGGGTCGATCCGGGCAAAAGTGTAACGTTCCACGCCCTTGAAGGGGGCGATCCATCGGGCGAGAGAGCTTCTCGTCGCATCGAAGACAAAAAGCAGAAGCAGCGCTGACAGGCCGAGAACGGCGAGAGAGGAACCCAACCAAAGCCCGTAGCGACTGGCAGGGACTGCGTTGTCAAAGTCACGGTCTTTTATTCGTTCATCGACCTGGGCCATCGCGGCTTCGATGAGGACACGGCTCGATTCGCCGCGGTGACTTCGGGAGAGTTCGACAATGCCGAGCAATTCATCACCGAGCCGCGGGAAGCGTTGTTTCAGCAAGCGGGCGACCTGCTCAAGCGAGCGCTGATTTTTGACCCATCGCCGCCAGCGAAGAGGGATCGAAATAGCGGGGACGGCAAAACCCAGTAAAAGCAGACTGACTCTGAGCCAGAGCGGAGTGTCGATGATCCGGTCGACAGCGAACACGGTGAAAAAAGTGACTCCGAGGCCGATGAGACCGGCGAGAGCGCCTTCTGCAATCTTTACGGACCAGAGGCGCTGCTGAAAAGCTTCCAGTTTTTCCTGCAAATGGGGCGGAATGCACAATCCGGTCGGCTCATCGACTGGCGCTGAGGAGTGCTGTGAAGATTTCGCCATATTCAACTGAGTATTTAACCATAGGGCGGGCCTCAGCGCTATGAAGGTTTTGTTCTTCTTCACGCGTGTTTCCTGCCACAAAAAAGCCCCGCTGCCGAGACAACGAGGCTTTCGTAAGAATTACTTAACCGGTTAGGGGTCAGCTCTCCTCAGGTTCAGCGCCTTCGACGCCCCAGCTTTGTACGACGTACTTGCTGGCTTTGCTGCCGAGAGACTCGATCGCGGCCTCCTGGCTGATTTCTTCGGAACCATCGGTGATGACGGTAACCTTTTGAGTTCCTGCTTCTTCGCCATCCTCTACAGTGATGGACGTGAAACCTGGCAGAGAAGAGAACGCCGAACTGACGTCACGCTTACATCCACCTCAAACGACGCCGGTCATGCCGGCTACATAAGTGACTTCCTCTGCAAATGCCGGAGCAAAAGCAAGAATCGTCACCGCTAGTGTTGCGATTAATTTTTTCATATTATTGATTGGCGGCCCCGACGGCATTACGTCATCGGTTCCGCACTGTTTTATACGCTTGAGAGTGGGATTCATGACAGAAAATTCCCCATGATTGTTAAAATAAAGTCGTAAGTCATCTTGAACGTTTACCTTCCTGTGTTGTCGTTCGAGTCCCTTTCATGAGTCGTCATATCGAAATAATTTCCCTTCCTGCCGATCTTTCCGGTTTTCAGGAAATCGTCGATGTCCGCTCGCCCGGAGAGTTTGAAGAGGACCATCTCGACGGGGCAATCAATCTTCCTGTTCTCAGCGATGAAGAGAGGGTTAAGGTCGGCACGATCTATAAACAGGTTTCCGCTTTTGATGCCAGAAAGCTCGGCGCTGCTATCGTTTCGCGGAATATTGCCAACCATCTCGACAGCCATTTTGCGTCGAAACCGAAAGATTATCGGGTTCTCGTCTATTGTTGGCGGGGTGGCCAGCGATCGGGCAGCATGGCCACGGTGCTGAGTGACGTTGGCTGGGATGTTTCGCTCATTTGCGGGGGATATAAGGCCTATCGATCCACCGTCGTTGAGTCAATCAAGGTGAAGTCGCCGCAGCTGAAGCTCATCGTTTTGAACGGATACACCGGTGCGGGGAAGACGCTGCTCCTTGCCGAGTTGAACCGAATGGGCGAGCAGGTCCTCGACCTTGAGGGTATCGCCAGGCATAAAGGATCTGTCTTTGGTGGTGATCCTGACGATCCGCAGCCAGCCCAAAAGCAGTTTGAGTCGCTCATTTTTAAGAAGTTCGAATCGATTGATATGAATCGTCCTCTCTACATTGAGGCGGAGAGCGCTAAGATCGGGAAATTAAATTTACCCAACCCACTGTGGCAGAAACTAAAGGGTTCTCCGGTGATAGAAATTGATTCCCCGGTTGAAGCGCGAGCACGTTATCTTTCGGGCGACTACGAAGAGTGGGTCGGGAATCTGGATCGTGTTCATGACACCATTGATCGGCTCGCAGGGTTTCATGCCAACAAGACTCTGGCTCGATGGAAAACGATGACTGAAGCCGGAGAGTGGCATCCTTTTGTGGTCGAACTCCTCACTGAACACTACGACCACCGCTACACGGTTGACGGGAGTGGAAACTATCAGGTTCCCTCAGCGACGGTACAGTTACTTTCGCATGATTCCATTGCGATAAAGGAAGCGGCGGAGCAAATCAGACGGCTGGCGCCTTCTCTTCTTCTCTAATTCAGGTTCGACCAATGTCCATTTATCTCGATTCCAACGCGACGACACAGGTGCATCCACGAGTTGTCGAGGCAATGATGCCGTACTTAACCGGAGCCTGGTACAACCCGTCGAGCGGATACGCAGCGGGGCGTGAAGTGAAGGTAGCTATTGAAACGGCTCGCGAGCAGGTTGCCGCCCTCATTGGTGCGGAGCCGGATGAAATAGTTTTCACGGGATGTGGAACAGAGTCGAACAGCATGGTCATCAAATCACTCGCCCGCGAGATTGGAAGGAAGTCGTCCAGGGTCGCGGTCAGTGAGATTGAGCACAGTGCTGTTCTCCGGCCCACCGAAGCGATGGCTGCCGTCGGGTTCGATGTTGAGCGCGTCGGTGTACATGACAATGGACGCCTTGATCTCGATCAGTTTGAAAACGTCGTCGACAGCTCGAAGCCCGGTTTTGCCTCCTTGATGTGGGCGAACAACGAAACAGGTGTCGTTCAGCCGATGATGGAGGCCACTGAAATTGCGAAAGCTGCCGGATGGTGGATGCACACTGATGCCATTCAAGCCGTTGGTAAAGTTCCTGTCCGCGTCGATGAGGTGCCTGTCGACTTCCTCTCTATCAGTGGACACAAGTTCCATGCACCGAAAGGAGTAGGGGCTCTTTTTATCCGAAAAGGAACGCCGTTTGAGCCCATGATTCGGGGGGGAGGGCAAGAAGGCGGGCACCGCAGTGGCACCGAGAACGTCCCTTATATCGTTGCTCTCGGCGAAGCTTCTTCCATCATGATGGAGGAAGCCGGAAATGGCGGGCTCGATCGAGTCGCCGCGCTCAGGGATCGGCTTGAGACAGGGTTGGGTGAGAGGCTGAACAGGGTTGAGTTTAATGGATCGCGGGAGCATCGCACCGGCAATGTCGCTCATGTTTCCTTTCCCGGGCGGGTCGCCGCCGGGCTTCTCCCGAAACTGGATGCCGCCGGAGTTCAATGCTCCGCCGGAAGCGCGTGTATGACCGGGAAAAGTCAGCCCGGTCATGTCCAGAAAGCGATGGGGTTCTCTGATGAGAAAGCCTTCAGCAGCCTGCGGCTTTCGCTGTCTATTTTCACGACGCAGGAGGAAGTGGATGAGGCGGTGGAGCTGATTGCAAGAATCGTTAGTTAGCGGGGAGCGGAATGATTCCGGCCCCACATGCATGAATTCATTCTTTCCTGCTTGTACCAGATCGCGTCAACGGCGCTCCATTTATTTATCGTTGTTCTGTCGGGGGGGGCGTGTGGATGGAAAAGGAATGGCAAGGGCCTCTTTATGGGTGAGAGTCGATATGTCCTTTTTCGAAATCAGATTTTGCGACCGTCGAAAGACTACTTCTTTCGGAATCGCCTATACAGGTTGCCATCCGGAAAAGGAGGCCCGGAGCTTCGTTTTTGAACTCGGTATCTGTAATTGGGTAAATTCCTTTAAATTTCCGAAGAGCTGAAATTTAAAGATTTTCCGCGGCTTTCAGAAGCTCGGGAAGGAATATAGCGATAATGAACGCGTTGGTCTTTTTGTTAATGGGGGGAATTACCCATAAAATAGGCGTTAAATAGTTTTAAGAATTATTACATTTATGATAAATTCATAACATCTATGATTGCTTACGACAGAAACAGCACCACTCGGGTTAGAGGAGCATCTGTCTTTGATTTGTTAGTCATGGTGGTAGCCGTGGCGATGATATCATCGATCATGATAAACGTGGCGGGAACGATCAATGACAGGTCGAGGAAGTTAAAGTTGGAGAGTGACGTGAGCACATTGAATCGTGCGATCCTTTTGCATCTCGCGGCAGGAGGCGATCTGAATGGGTTGGAAACCCCGGAGGAGGTATTTCGGGAACTTAGGTCAAAACTTTCTGAGACTGACCGGCAGACGTTTGTCGGTTTAGGATCGGGTTCGACGATTGATGAACGGCTGCAGTGCGTGTGGATGGACGAAAAGGAAAGGAGTTCGAGCGCTTCCCGGGCGTACTGGGACCCTTCTACATCCCGTTTCTTAATCACCGTATCGCAGCGTGATGGAATTAAATCATTCAGTCTCGACCGCGAGGTGTCCGATGAAGAGTCCCCCGGTGGCGGACGCTCATCATCAGTCAGCTATGCCTCTCAGGGGAACTGGATCTGGGATTATGTAGAAGCGACACCTAACGAGCTTGCACCTGTATCAGATTTTACTCCGGTCTCCGCTTCTTCGTCTTATCCGGTCGCTGCTACGCCGGCTTCGATGACAGGTTCCGGTTTGCCTGTGAGCCCGTCAGGTAGCGCAGGTGCGGCGGCGCCGAGTAGCTCTGGTGGGGTTGCGGTCAACTTAGGCTCCGGCAACGCCACTTCGGCGAATGGGGGCATTGCGTTGAATGCGCTTTCGGGTGGAAATACCTCGTCGAATGGCGGGATTGCCCTCGGGGCCTTGTCGGGTGGAGATACTTCATCGGATGGAGGGATCGCACTCGGTGTCCTTTCAGGTGATACCATGGCTGAAGAGGGGCAAATTGCGATAGGCCTGCTCGGACTGGGAATTACCCTTGGTCAATCGAGTTCAGGCGGGAGCCCTCTCAACCTTGGCTGGTCGTCCGGAAATGATTCCTCTGATCCAGCAATGACTACTACCGGTTCGCCGCAGGTAATATTGGGTGGAGAGGGAGCGGTTGCCAATATTGGAGAAGGCCAAGCCGGCGCTTTAAACGGGATAGCAGCGAACGTGGGCGAGGGTTCTGCGAGCGCCATCCAGGGCGTGGCAGCCAATGTAGGTGAGGGTGAGGCTAGTGCAACGAATGGCGCTGCGGCAAACGTGGGGGAAGGATCGGCGACAGCTAATCAGGGCGTTGCGGGTAATCTCGGCGGGGGCTCGGCGACAGCTAATCAAGGTATTGGTTTAAACCTCGGCCAGGGATCTGCCAATGCCGGGGGATGGTTCTGGTAGTCTTTCAGGATTCTTGTCCCTGCATTGAACGATTACGGAGTTCGTAAGCTCCCGTTCTTCTCTACGTCATCTTCATTGACGTTTTCCACGTAGCGGAGCACACTCAACTCTGCTGCAAAGGAGAGAGATGGGCACCTGGTGGGCCCCGCGGTCTTCAAAACCGTTGTCGGTGAGTGATCCTTACCGGGGTTGGTTCGATTCCTTCCCTCTCCGCCATAGCCACGAAGATCATGTTTGGCAATAGTAGGGAGACGGGATCAATTCCGGGGGATGATCTGTCGCCGGGCAAAAGGGCGAAAGCAAAAAGAGGAGTGTTTTACTTCTGTTTGTCGTGACCTTCGGTGAGAGGTCGCACAGAGCTATCGTCGTTCATGACTGCTGTGCTATCAGGAAGTTACCAATAATACTTTAGATATTTTAATTATAATTATTGTAAATACAATAACAATGGGGTATTTTCCAAATTAAATGGATTTAGGAATGGTACCAGCGGCTCTCTCTGTGAGGCCTTCTCAGTTGCTCGATATCCCGTCTCAAGGGGCATTGGATGACCTTTCCTCCCTGGCGGCTCAAATCTGTTCGGCTCCGATTGCGATGGTTTGTTCGGTGGAGGAGGATTCCAGTTTCTGCAAATCAGTTTTCGGAGGTGCCTTTCCGGAGCGTTCCGAACGCGGGCCGTTTTGCAGGGAGGCGGTCAATGCGAGAGGTCTGTTTGTCGTTCCTGATGCGAGGGAAGATCCAAGATTTTGTGATGATCCCTTCGTCACCGGTCCACCGGAACTTCGTTTCTATGCGGGTTTACCACTTTACACCGCATCCGGTGATGCGATTGGGACTCTTTGTGTATTCGACGTCGTTCCACGGGAGCTGGAAGGCTTTCAAAAAGAGGCTCTTGAAGCACTTGGTCGCCAGGCGATCGCGCAGATAGATCTGGGGTTCAAAACTCGTGAATTGAGCCGGAACGAGTGTCTTTTATTTACCGTTTTTAACTCAGGGCCCGAATCCGTGCATCTCATCGGCCCGGAAGGATCGGTGGAGATGATGAACCGCGCTGGATTGGAGTTGTTCGAAGCGGAATCTTTCGACCGGATAAAAGGGAAATGTATTTACTCCCTGGTTTCACCGAAGCAAAGGAGCGATTACAAACTTCTCGCGGAAAGTGTCTTTCAGGGGGAAGCCGGGATTCTGGAATATGAGATTACCGGACTTAAGGGGACAAAATTGTGGCTGCAGACGCATTCTGTTCCCATGCGCGATGAGAATGGTTTGATTACCGGGGCGCTGGGAGTGACGCGTGACGTGACCGAGCGGCGGAGGACGGAGGAGCAACTGAGCCATCACCGGGCGATTCTTGAGGAAACCGGTCGAATTGCAAATGTCGGGGGGTGGGAACTGGACGTTGACGCCGGAAATGTCTTATGGACAGGACCGGTCGCAAGCATTCATGGGCTCGATCCTGATGATATTGTGAATTTGAAACGGGGCCTGGATTTTTATTCTGAGACCTCACGTGCAGAAGTGGAGGCGGCGATCGAACGTGCGATTCAGGAAGGGGAGCCATTCGATCTGGAAGCGGAGTTAACCTCTGCTGACGGGGTAGCGAAATGGGTTAGAATGATCGGGCATCCGATGGTGGAAAACGGGAGTGTCGTGAAGCTCCGGGGTTCGTTTCAGGAAATTACCGGTTTGAAACGGACTGAGTCGGAGTTACGCCTTCGAAACCAGGCCCTGGAGAACTCGCTCAATGGATTTGATCTTGTAGATGAAAACGGAAAGTTTATCTACGTGAACAAGGCTTATCTGAAAATGTGGGGCTACGACAGCCTCGACGAAGTGGTTGGACAATCGGCGATGAAACATTGTGTCGATCCACAGATTCCGGTGAGGCTGATCAGCGAATTAAAAGAAAAGGGTGAATGCACGCTTGAGTTCACTGCGCTGAGAAAGAATGGCTCTAAATTCGAGGCTTCAATGGCGGCTCAGCGAATTAAAGATGCGGGGGGACGTGAAATGTTCACTGGTTGTTCCGTTGATATTACGGAACGCAAACGGACTGAAACGGCCTTAAAGACGAGTAAAGAGCATCTCAGTTCTCTTATCGATTCAGTCGAGGGGATCGTATGGGAGGCGGATCCGGAAACGCTTCGATTTACGTATGTCAGTCCGAAAGCCGAACGGCTCCTCGGGTATTCTGTATCGCGATGGGTCGAGGAAGAATCATTCTGGGTTGATCATATTCATCCTGAGGATAGGACCTATGCGGTGGACTACTGTTCGAAGTATACGAAAGCACATCAGGACCACGAATTTGTTTATCGAATGATCGCAGCAGACGGTCGCACGGTTTGGCTGCGTGATATTGTTACCGTCGTCATGCAAGACGATCAGGTCTCGTCATTGCGCGGGATCATGGTCGATATCACGGAACAACGAAATGCGGAGAAGCGCATCCGGCAACTTAATCGAACGCATGCTGTACTGAGTGGGATCAACCAGCTGATCGTGAGGGAGAAAGACGTTTCGACCTTACTGATGGAAACTTGTCGTATTGCGGTGGAGAAGGGTCAGTTCCGAATGGCGTGGATCGGCTTGCTCAACCGTGGCGGCAGGCAGCTTCGCATGGCGGGGCATGCAGGTGCTTCGGATGAAACTTTGGATACGTTGAAGTCAGTATCCTGTCGGGTCGATCGCCCCCCGGGATGCAGCTTTACCGCAAAATCGCTCTCTTCCGGACGCCACGGTATTTGTCATGATATTGCGACCGATCCGGAGTCGGTCGAGTGGCGTGTCGTGGCAATGGGCTGGGGCTATCGTTCTCTCGCCTCCCTTCCTTTGATGGAGGACGGCAAGGTGATTGGAAATTTTAACCTCTACTCCGGTGAGAAAGGATTCTTTGATGAGGAAGAGATGATTCTCCTCGACGAACTTGCCGCTGATATCTCCTTTGCTTTGAAGGTTCGGAAAGGTGAGGTCGAGAGGCTTGAAATGGAGCGGGCTCTGCGCGAGAGCAAAGCAAAGCTGTCCAATTCGATGAAGATTGCCCGTCTTTCCCATTGGGACTACGACACGGTCGAAGGGCTGTTTAAGTTTAATGATCACTTCTACGATCTATTTCGGACGACTGCGGTGAATGAAGGCGGGTACTCGATGTCGCTTGGACAGGTGTTGCAACGCTTCTGTCACCCGGAGGATGTTGGAAAGCTCGAGTCGGTCGTGCGAAAAGTCAGTGCCGCTCGGGAAAGAGATGTCGCAATACAATTAGAGCACAGGGTGGTTTATGGAGATGAACAAGTCGGTCACGTCGCGGTCCAGATATTTGTGGTAAAAGACGAGGAAGGTAGAAACATCAAAATCTATGGAGTCAATCAGGATATCACAGAGAAGAAACTGGCTGAGCAGGCGATGCAGGAGGTTGAGCAGCGCTCTCGAACGTTGATTGAGCACAGCGCCGATTGCCTAACCCTGGTCAATGATGAGAGTCAGATTCTGTACGCGAGTCCTTCGGTCTCATCGACGGAGGGTTACTCTCTGGAAGAACTGATTGGTTGCAGGGACACTGATAATACTCATCCGGATGACCTCGCCATGGTCGCAAAGGTTTTCGAGGAGACTTTAATGCATCCGGGAAAACCTGTGCCGATGTCATGGCGTCGAAAGCACAAAGACGGCAGATGGTTATGGCTCGAAGGGGTCGTCACCAACCTGTTGGATGATCCGGCAGTTGGCGCGGTGGTGAAGAACTACAGGGATGTCAGTTCCCGCAAGCAACTGGAAGAAGAGTTGCGCCAATCGCAGAAACTCGAAGCGATTGGCCAATTGGCCGGTGGTGTCGCTCACGACTTTAACAACATTCTGACGATCATTCATGGCTATGGGTCGATGTTGATGATGGAGGATTCTTCGCGTGATGAAATCGATGAGTCAGCTCAGCAGATCATTCAGGCATCAGAGCGTGCTGCGAATCTGACTCGTCAATTGTTAGCCTTCAGTCGTCGCCAGGTGATGCAGCCACGCCGATTGGACTTGAATGAGAATGTCAGGGGACTGAGTAAAATGTTGAAGCGTATCGTCGGTGAAGATGTGAACTTGAATCTCAGCCTTGATTCATCGCCATTGATGACGCGTGCCGACGGGGGCATGCTTGATCAGCTGCTTCTGAATCTCGTGGTCAATGCGCGGGATGCGATGCCGGAGGGAGGACAATTGTCGATTGAAACGGCGGTGCGTGATCTCTCGGAGAAGGCGGCGGCGGAAATCGTCGATGCGCTGCCCGGGAGTTATGCGCTGCTAAGGGTTACTGACACCGGCACAGGAATTAGTCCTGAGGATATGACGAGAATTTTTGAGCCTTTTTTCACCACGAAAGAACAGGGGCAGGGCACGGGGTTGGGACTTGCCACTGTCTTTGGAATCGTGAAGCAGCACAAGGGGGTGCTTTCCGTCGAAAGTGAGCCCGGGCAAACGGTTTTTGAGATACTTCTTCCGATCGTCGAATCAGTCGAACTTGCCGCAAGTGGAGGTGAGCGAAACTCCATCCCAAAAGGTGGATCGGAAACCATTTTGCTGGTTGAAGACGAGGCTCCGGTACGCAGTCTCGCGCGCCATATTCTGGAGCGTGCCGGTTACCGGGTTCTGGAAGCAGCGCATGGAGTGGAAGCGCTGGAAATCTGGGAGGAGCACCAGGATGCAATCCAGTTACTCTTCACTGATATCGTGATGCCGGGGGGCGTCAGTGGCTTTGAACTCGCGAACCGGGTTCGTGAAGCAAATCCCGGAATCGAGATCGTCTTTATCAGTGGATACAGCGCTGAAATAGCAGGTAAGGAACTGGCTTTGAAAGAGGGACAGAATTTCATTCAAAAGCCCTGTTCACCCCGGGATCTCCTGAAAGTGATTCGTCAATCTCTTGACGAGCGGAGTGTGAATGTCCTCTGCAACTAGGTTCAGGATTGAGCCTCATATTCCATTCCCCGCCGAACTTGTGAAACCACCTCGTCCCGAACCCGGCGCAAAGTAGCAATTAGTTGTTTGGGGAAAGGGGGCGCCGTTCGTCAATGGTGGTTAAGGGGTGGCGTGAAGGTAGCTCAGCGCTTCAGTGACAAGATTGCCCCGCGCCGTAGAGCATTTCGCCTTTGACCTTTGCGCTTTTTTCTGTTTCATAGTTTCAGAATTATGGAACTAATCGACGCGGTCACTGCTCTGAGTTCGCTTGCTCAACCGGCGAGGCTGCAAGTCTTTCGTTTGCTGGTGAAAACGGGAGTCGAAGGAATATGTGCGGGTGAACTCTCCCGGCAAATGGACATCCCGAAGCCGACGATGTCGTTTCATCTGAAGGAGTTGATGAATGCCGGAATGATTTCCTCCGAGCGGAAAGGGCGGTCGATCACTTACCGGGTTCGCAAGGAGGGGATTCAGCAACTCATGACCTTTCTCACGGAAGATTGTTGTCAGGGGCGACCTGAATTATGCCTGCCGCCTTCCGGAGAGGAGAAAGGGTGTTGCGGTTGAGCGGCTCAAAATATTTACAGATTTACAGTGATGAGTATAAGAATTGGAATCAACGGATTTGGAAGAATGGGGCGACTTGCTTTTCGCGCTGCTTTTGATCATTCTGAAATCGAAATTGTTCATGTGAATGAACTGAAAGGAGGGGCGCCTCTCGCTGCTCATTTGCTTCAGTTCGACACTGTTCACGGGCAGTGGGATCGAAACATCGAGGCAGGCGAATCAGGTTTTTCGGTGGAGGGCAGGTCGGTGAGCTTCAGTGATCACGAGTCTCCTGCTACGATTGACTGGTCGGCGCACGGAGTGGATATCGTGATTGAGAGCTCGGGCGAATTCAGGACTCCTGAGTCTATCCAGCCACATTACGATAATGGTGCCCGTAAGGTGGTCGTTGCCGCTCCGGTGAAAGAAGGCGCTCTCAATGTTGTCATGGGATGTAATGATCATCTTTACGATCCGGAGGAACACCATCTGGTCACGGCGGCTTCCTGCACGACGAATTGCATCGCACCGGTAGTAAAGGTGGTCCATGAGCAGATCGGAATCACGCATGGACTCATTACGACGATCCATGATGTGACGAATACGCAGGTGGTGGTTGATGCTCCTCACAAAGATTTTCGCAGGGCGCGCTCCGCCTTGAATTCACTGATTCCCACAACAACCGGTTCCGCTACGGCGATCACAATGATTTATCCTGATTTGGTCGGAAAACTCAATGGGGTCGCGGTTCGTGTCCCGCTCCTCAACGCATCGCTCACGGATTGTGTCTTTGAGCTTTCACGAGAGACTACAGTTGAGGAAGTGAATTCGCTCATTCAGGACGCCTCTAAGGGGGATCTCAAAGGCATTCTTGGCTACGAAGAACGCCCTCTTGTTTCAACGGATTATTTGAATGACCCTCGTTCCGGGATTGTCGACGCGCTCTCTACCATGGTCGTCGATGAGACACAGGTGAAGCTCCTTGTCTGGTATGACAATGAGTGGGGATACGCAAATCGTCTCGTCGACCTCGCGGTGAAGGTGGCGCAATCTCTCCCGGAGGTATGAATACCCGCGATTACGCAATTGTGACCGCCGCCTACTGGGGGTTCACCATGACCGACGGAGCCCTTCGTATGTTGGTGCTCCTGCATTTTCATGAGCTGGGTTATTCTCCGGTTCAAATTGCGTTTCTGTTTCTACTCTATGAGTTCTGTGGCGTTATCACCAATTTGTTCGGTGGATGGATTGCGTCCCGAAAGGGGCTGAAGCCTACCTTGTTCGCCGGGCTCGCAATTCAGATTGTCGCCTTGTCGATGCTCTCGTTTTTGAATTCGGAGTGGACGGTCATGCTGTCTGTCGGATTTGTGATGACCTCTCAGGCCCTTTCCGGGGTCGCCAAAGATCTCACCAAAATGAGTTCGAAAAGCGCGATCAAACTCCTCATTCCGACGAAAGCTGAATCGGACCATTCCGAGCGACTTCTCTTCAAATTCGTTGCTCTTCTCACCGGTTCAAAAAACGCGTTGAAGGGTGTCGGTTTCTTTCTCGGAGCGGTGTTGCTTTCCTGGATCGGTTTTGCCCCGGCGCTACTGGCGATGGCGGGAGGTCTCTCGATTATCCTTTTCCTCTCCATCTTTCTGTTGAAAGGGGACATGGGAAAATCCAAAGAGAAGGTGAAATTTTCGAAGCTTTTTTCAAAGAGTCGGGAAATCAATTATCTGTCTGCGGCGAGGTTCTTTCTTTTCGGTGCCCGCGATCTTTGGTTCGTGGTCGGGCTTCCCATTTTTCTCACGGAAGTGCTCGGTTGGAGCTTCTGGATGGTGGGTGCATTTATGGCCGGGTGGGTCATTGTCTATGGAGGGGTACAGGCTGTCGCTCCCGGGATTGTGAACCGGAAAGTCGGGGGTGAAGCCGCTCGTGGTGCCAACTCCGCTCTCGGCTGGGGGGCAGCTCTCGCGGTGGTCACGGCGGGGATTGCAGCAGCAGTACAGTATGACTTTTACCCGGTTGTGTCAGTGTTAGCGGGGTTGGCTCTCTTCGGGATCGTGTTTGCGGTGAACTCCGCCGTCCATTCCTATCTCATTCTTGCCTACTCCGATTCGGATAAGGTCTCCCTGAATGTGGGATTCTATTACATGGCAAATGCCTGCGGAAGGCTGGTCGGCACGCTCCTGTCCGGAGTGGTTTATCTGAAGGCCGGGCTGGCCGGATGCCTTTGGGTGAGCGTTGGCTTCATCGTTGCCGCTGTGCTCCTGACCGTTCTATTGCCGCGAAAGGCGTTCGCTTCGGGTCCGTTTCCCGCGCGGCCGTGATACTCCGGTTCCTTCATTGGCGAGAGCGGGGGACGAATCGTAGGGTCACCGAATCAGGGGGAGATCCGGTCTTTACGGTCGCTCTCGGTGAGTGATGGTGGGTTTGAGAACCAGTCAAATCTATGCAAGGTCTAAGGTCAATAAGCAGCGATCTTCTTTGGAGTAGATTCACTGCGTCATGAAACTCTACTCTTTTGTTATTCAACTCGACTGGAAGCTTTGGACCGGTGAATAACAATTTAAAATCTGCTGATCCGGCTACTGCCGTGAGTAATGATGATTTTGTGGGGTTTACCGCTACTGCAACCAATCCGGTTACATTAAATCTCACCGGGTTTTCAATCAGCACGGCGATTGCGCACCTTACCACCGACAAGCTGATGGATATGTTTAATATTCTCGTGCAAACAGGTGGGGGAACAACATGGAATGCAGCGAATGCGTTGATATCCAGTAATCAAACCTTGGTGAGTCCGCACGATGATATCAGACAGGATAACTTTGTCGACCTCTCTGGAAATGCAGCCTTTCAGGGGATCGATTCTGTCGAAATTCGCATCTACGGCCGGGGCGGTTCAGGCACCCAAAACAACTCGCGAACGAAATTCGATCAGATTTTTCTCGAGGGTATTGTTGTGCCTGAGCATACTGCAATAGTTCTGCTGGAGGGCTTTCTCGGCGCAATCTGTTCGATTCACCGTTATCGTCGGGCACGCGTCTTGAAGAGCGGGGTTGAGTCCGGTCAATGTGCGTGAACGGTGCCCCTGTTTCTTTTTCCGGGATGATGGAGGGCCGCCAGCAGGGCAGGTTCACTGAAGTTGATTGCTTTGACCTCAGGGTTTTGCCTGAGTGATCAATTCCTGAGGCGGCTTTCAAACTGAGCGAAATGTTGAGAGCACTTCTGAAAATTGACATAATATGCACTTTGGGGAATATTCCGGTAAGAGCATGTAGCCACGAGGAAGAGGCCTTGTCCAATTGTGGGTCAAGGCCGGTTCCTGTCAGAGTATTCCCAACAATCGCTTTTTATGAGTCTTGATAAATCCTCCATGGGCTTTTTTGAACGTAATCTCACCATCTGGGTGGCACTTTGTATCCTTGCTGGAGTTTTGCTAGGCAAGCTTGCTCCCGGCTTGGCCCGGGCCCTCGACGGAATGGCCCTTGAAGTGAATGGAGCGCCGGTTGTCTCGATTCCCATTGCGATCTGTCTCTTTTTCATGATGTACCCCATCATGGTAAAGATCGATTTTGGCGAGGTGCTTAAAGCCACTCGCAGTCCGAAGCCGGTCTTTTTGACGCTCTTCGTCAACTGGGCCATCAAACCTTTTACGATGCTTGGTCTGGCGACTTTGTTTCTCGGTGTGTTTTTCAAAGATTTGCTGCCCGGGACCGAAGTGGTAAAAGACGGCACGGAAGTGGCCCTCTATCGCTCCTATATTTCAGGCGCGATTCTGTTGGGTATCGCTCCCTGTACCGCGATGGTGTTGGTATGGAGTCATCTTTCGAGGGGTAACCAGGGGCTGACTCTCGTGATGGTTGCGATCAACTCACTGACGATGCTGATTCTTTACGGTGTTCTCGGGGGATGGCTGCTCGGAGTCAATGAAATGCCGGTCCCGTGGGAGGCGCTCCTGCTTTCTGTGGGGATCTACGTTGCTCTTCCACTGGTGAGTGGCTTTTTCTCGAGGAGGTGGATCATGAGGGCGAAGGGGGCCGACTGGTTCAATCAAAAATTCCTCCGCTTTCTCACTCCGGTTTCGATCGGAGCTCTTCTTCTGACCCTGGTGCTGCTTTTCAGTTTTAAAGGCGAGACGATTCTCGCTAATCCGCTTACGATTTTATGGATCGCGATTCCGCTGGCTATTCAGACCCTGATGATATTCGGCCTCACCTACCTGGCGGCAAAGTTGATGAAGCTGAAGTATGAAGATGCCGCTCCCGCCGCGATGATAGGCGCCTCGAATCATTTTGAGGTGGCAATCGCCACCGCTGTGATGCTGTTCGGGCTATCCTCCGGAGCTGCTCTCGCGACGGTTGTCGGAGTCTTGATTGAGGTTCCCCTGATGCTTTTTCTGGTCCGCATTTGTCAGCGCTCCAGGGGGTGGTTTGGCGAGACAGAAGCGCAAGGTTGATTCAGGGGGAACCCGGCAAAATGATGGAGGAAGAATACCTTTCAGTTTACAAGTGCCTCGGCGACATCACAAGGTTGCGGATTCTTCATTTGTTGCAACGTGAACCGCTGTGCGTATGCCACATTCAGGATGTTCTCGGGGAGCCGCAGCCGAAAGTTTCGAAACAGTTGGCCTATCTCAAGCGCCATGCCATGATTGAATCGATGCGTCACGCAAACTGGACGATTTACCGCCTGCCTTCCGAACCGGGGACGTTCTTGAGTCAGAATCTGAAGTGCCTCGAGAGCTTGGTCTTTCATGAATCTGTTTTTCAGGAGGATTTGAAGCGGCTCAAGCGAGTTGACACCTCAGCTGCCTGCCTTTCATAGGGTAGGGGGGGCAAAGACTGAAAGGGGACTGGTAAAGCCGGCTCTTATCTCAGGTTCTGAAGCTCAATTTGTTAAATAATCTCGAGCGACTGTCTCGTCCTGAATTTCGAACGAAGCGTAAGCCTGACGTAACCAGTCCAATACAAGTCTGCACGGGAGAATCCCCAGAATCGATATCATGAAAAGAATCACGACGGTGCTGTTCGATATGGACGGCCTTTTGGTAGACACCGAGGCTCCCTCAGTTGTCGCCTGGAAGAGAGCGGCGGAACAGTTCGGTGAATCAATAGACGATGAGATTCTGTTGAGCCTGATCGGGCGCCATGCAGGAGATTGTCTCGCGATTCTTGGAGAACACCTCGGAATTGATTTGAAGAAGGCGGGATTTCTCGAGAGGTATGACGATATCTATCTCTCGAATTTCATGAGAAATGGTATCGAGGTGAAGCAGGGGGGCGTTTCGCTCCTGACCGAGTTGTCTGAACAGCAGGTGCCGAGAGCAGTGGTGACTTCATCGAAGCGGGAGTTGGCACCACGTAAGCTGCGTCTTGCTGAGCTGGAACACTTCTTCGATCTGATCGTCACAGGATGTGAAGTGGAGAAATCCAAGCCGGAACCTGATATCTTCTTACTGGCGGCCGAAAAACTGGATGTTGATCCGTCGCAATGCGTGGTTCTGGAGGACTCCTATAATGGTGTCCGGGCAGCTCACCGGGCCGGGATGAATCCGGTGATGATCCCTGATCTTCTCCAGCCAACTGATGAGATGAAGGAATTGACGACAGCGATCTATTCTTCGCTTGAGGAAGCCGCTCCCTTTATTCTCAACTTGTTGAGGAATTAAGGGAGGGGAATTCGGAATTCCTACCTGATCGGCCGGGTCTAGAAGGTGATGCCAAACCAGGCGCCAAGAACGACTGCGTTATCGAGGTCGCCATTCGTTCCACCGCCGGGGTTGATGATGTACTGGACGGCTGGCTGAATGTAGGTCGAGGGAATGAGCTGAATACGATGCCCCAGTTCCAGGACCACTTCAGAACTCACCGGACCCATGGTGACATATTCTCCATAGGTATCGCTGATCTCACCATAGGTGGCGAAGAACACGGTATGATCATCTTCCCGGCAGGGAATCAGACCTTTCCAGTTTGCACCGGCGCTGATCTGCAGGGGAATCTTGGCGTTTTCGTCTTCCGTGCTGTAGGCGGCGAAGGCGAATAGCTTGAGATCGTCGATCACTTCAACCTCGGCACGGCCGTAGAAGCTCAGCATGTTCGAGCTTTCTCCGCCATCGAAGTCCTCAACATCATAAATGGAATCGGCGAGGCCGAGATAGAAGCGGGCGGGACGGCCGAACACTTCCGGGGTCCAGTCATACTGGGCCATGACTGTCACTCCGTCACCGCTGTTGATGCTCCAGTCCGTTCCTTTCAGATGCGTGCCGAAGGGGTTGTCGTTGATCTGGTAGGTTCCCAGCTGAAACTGATGTTCGTCATTCGGACTGTACTTTACGCGTCCACCCCAAAGTGCGAGGGGGAAGGAATAGATCTGGGGAGTATCGAGCATCATTGAGCGGATAGGCCCGTTGATAGAGGTGCTCAGGGAGTAGCGGTTCAGACCGCCTTCCGCGAAATCCTCGTCCATCGATGTTCGTCCGACTTTGATTGCCCAATCATTGAAAACCACTTTTTCGATCCATGCCTGATAGAGCCAGGTGACCTGTCCGTCGGCGCCACCGTTGATGGTCATGGGATCATAGATGCCACCCACGTCCTTCGAGATTCCGAGGCCTTCGCGGTCGACCATTGAAATTTTGACGGTGGTTTCATCCCAGCCTAAAAGTTTCTCCAGGTCGAGATCGACACCCGCATAAGTTTGCACGGTGAAATTCTGAGCCGACTCGCGTCCACCGTCGACGCTTGCTGCCGCGATGGAATCAAAGTACAGGAACGGGGAGATACCCGATTCTTCCAGGGTATCATGTGAGCCCAGTAGGCGTTCGCGTTCATACCAGGATGAGGTGTCGTGGTTTCCTTTGATCGGGGCCAGCAAGTCAATGACTCCGGCTTCCCCTCTTGCTAGAAAGGCTACTGCCGATAGAGCAGTGGCTGTCAGGAATGTTTTGTTCATTATGCTTTTTATTTGGTTGGGGGGAAGATGGATCCGGAGCTGCTGTAGGAGAGTTTGCTATTCTCTGCCGAAAAGCAGCGCCTGCATTTGCCTGGCGATATCAGATTGTGTGTAGAGTTCCTCGACCATCCCGGTGTATTCGGCGGCGAAGGCTTTGTTTTCTGCGAGGTCACCGAAGACCGGGCGGAATTTCAGAAAGGCGAGTTTGTCTTTGGAGGTGCGGGCCGCTGCCTGGTGAAGCTCTGACTTCATGGCATCGACGAGCTCGAGTTTGTTGCCGTTCCTGTCGGTGCCCTTGTCGCTGTAGTAGCACCAGGCGGCGAGGACGAGAGCTGCGAATTCGGTGCTGCCTTTCCGGGCGATATTTTCCCGTATCGTCGGGAGAACAAATTTTGGAATTTTGGCAGAACTCTCGAGGCAGATTCGGGCAAGTGAGTCCTTGATTGCCGGGTTTCCAAAGCGCTCGATCAGTGAGGCCTTGTAGCGTCCGAGGTCGATGCCTTCGACGGGATCAAGAACCGGACCGGCCTCCACCTCCATGAAGCGTCGAAGGTATGTTTCAAAAAGCGGATCGGCAATGCAGTCGTTAATGGTGGCATGACCGTGGATCGAGCCGAGTAAACCGAGGACCGAATGGCCAGCGTTTAGCAAGCGCAGTTTCATGGTCTCGTAGGGGGTGACGTTCTCTACAAATTGCGCTCCGACAGTTTCCCATTGAGGGCGTCCATCGGAAAAGTTGTCTTCGATGACCCATTGGCAAAACGGCTCGCAGGTTACGGGCCACTCATCTTTGACCCCGAAATCCTCTTCGAGTGATTTGACGTCCTGAGGAGTGGTGACAGGAGTGATCCGGTCAACCATGGCATTGGGGAAGCTCACTTCGTTTTCGATCCAGGCGCCAAGTTCCGGATCTGCTTTGCCGGCGAAGGCGATCAGCATATTACGGGTCATGTCTCCGTTGTGCTCGATGTTGTCGCAGGACTGGATCGTAAACGGTGGAAGGCCTTCGTCCCGTCGTTTCCTGAGAGCAGCCGTGAGAAAGCCGAAGACGGTTTTAGGGTGATCGGGATTCTTCAGATCGTGTCTTACTTCGGGGTTCCGGAAATCGAAGGCACCGGTCGCGGGGTCGAAGTTGTAGCCTCCCTCAGTGATGGTGAGGGAGACGATCTTTGTTGTTGGTTTCGCCATGCGGGCGATGACCCCTGCGGGATCATCGCAGCCAAGCATGAAATCGATGATGGAACCGATCACGCGTGTTTGGATGCTGCCGTCCGGATGCTTGATGATGAGCGTGTAGAGATAGTCCTGTGACTTCAATACCTCCGCGATTTTCCCGTCTCCCTCGCGCAGGCCAACGCCACAGATGCCCCAGTCTCTTGAACCGGATTTCTCGAGGAACTCGTCTGTGTAAAAGGCTTCGTGGGAGCGGTGAAAGCCACCCACGCCGATGTGAACGATACCGGCAGTGAGACCGCTGCGATCATAGGTCGGGCGTTCTACGGAATCCGGAAGGTTCGTCAGGTTCTGCTGGTTGAGTCGGGTAGTGGTTGTCATCGCCGGTGTTGCAGGAATGATCACAGGGATTTCCGGTTCTGAAGACAGTCGAGCGCGACGGCAATCATGAGGACAGCACCTTTGATCACCATTTGTACGAACTGACTGACATCCATGAGGACAAGACCGTTGCTGAGAACACCGAGGATGAGGACGCCGGCAAGGACGTTGGAAATTTTCCCGACTCCCCCGGTGACACTAACACCGCCGAGGACGCAGGCGGTGAGAACGTCAAACTCGAACCCTTTTCCGGACAGGACCTGCCCTGAATTGGTGCGGGAGAGGATAACGATCCCGGCAACCCCGGCGAAGAATCCGGAAAGTGTGTAGACGAGATATTTTACCTTTTTGACATCAATGCCGGAAAGTTTCGCGGCTTCCTCGTTGCCGCCGACGGCGTAGAAGTAACGCCCGAAAAATGTCTTACTGAGGATGAATCCGCCGAGTGCCATGATCACGATCATGATGATGACGGGGATCGGAATCGGGCCGACATAGCCCTGGCCGATCACGGCGAATGATTCGGGAAATCCGTAAATGGGTAAACCATCACAGATGAGATAGGCGACACCTTCGATGATAATCAGCATCGCGAGGGTGACAATGATAGGGGGCATCTTGATGTTGGCGATGATCCATCCATTTGAGAAGCCCAGCGCAGCGGAAAGGAGGAGGGCGGCAGTGACTGCGAGCACCGGGTTCCAGCCCGCATTCACCATGAGCCAGGCGGCCAGAATATTGACGAGGGTGATGACCGATCCGACCGAGAGATCAATGCCGCCGAGAAGAAGCACGAAGGCAAAACCGACTGCGGCAATCCCCATCATCGATACCTGGCGGGCGACGTTGAGCAGGTTGCTGCTGTTGAGAAAATTCTCCGAAGCGATCGAGAAGAAGATAATAAGGACGAGAAGGACGACGTAAATACCGAACTGCCTGGCGAGGGCGATGCCGGCATTGCCGGCGTTATTTAGACTGGAGGCTTTATTCATGAGATTTGATTAGGGGGGCTTAAACTGGGGAGGGGGTGGCTAGTTTTTAGAGGCGAAGCTCATGATGGCTTCCTGGGAAAAATCTTTACGGGCAAGTTCCCCCGTAACTTTTCCTTCGTGAAGGACGATGATGCGGTCGGACATGCCCATGACCTCCTCCATTTCTGAAGAGATCATGAGGACCGCTTTGCCGGATTCAACGAGCTCGTTGACGAGAGCGTATATTTCGGACTTTGCCCCGACATCGATGCCCCGGGTAGGTTCATCAAAGATGACGAAGTCGGGATTGGTGGCAAGCCACTTAGCGATGATCACCTTCTGTTGATTTCCGCCACTCAGGTTTTTGATTTTCTGATCGAGGCTGGGGGTCTTGATTCTGATCGCCTCCCGATAGTGTTCGGCGATATTCTGTTCCTCTCTTTTATCAACGGTGAAGAATCGGGAAATACGTTCGAGGACGGAAATCGTGGTATTCTCCTTGATCGATCGCTCGAGGAGAGCACCGAGTTTTTTCCTGTCTTCCGGGATGAGTGCGATTCCTTTGGCTATTGCTTCCTTGGGGAGCCTGGGAGAAATTTCTCTTCCTCCCAACATGACATGGCCGCTCGTTTTTGGTTTGTAACCGAAGAGGATTTCAGCGAGTTCGGTCCGGCCGGAACCGATGAGGCCGGCTAGACCGAGTACTTCGCCGCGTTTGATATCGAGGCTGACTCCTCTAACGATGGCGCCGGTGACGTCATTGACACTGAGCAGAACCTCGTCGGAGACTTTGTGGTTTCGGACGGGATAAGTTTCCGTGAGTTCCCGGCCTACCATGAGGGTGACCAGTTTGTCGAGGTCGGTATCAGCAGTGTTGATGGTGTCAATCTTCTGTCCATCCCGCAGAACCGTGATGCGATCTGAAAGTCTGAAAATCTCATCCATCCGGTGGGAGATATAAACAATCGTTACACCGGCGGCTTTGAGTTTCTCAACGACGGCGTAAAGAGCCTGTGCTTCGGTCTGTGTGAGAGGCGCAGAGGGCTCGTCCATGATCAGCAATTTCGCTTTCTGGGAAATAGCCTTGGCGATCTCGACGAGCTGCTGATAGCCGACGGTGAGCCGTCCCACGAGAGCAGAGGGATCAATGTCGATTTCCAGTTCTTCGAAGATTCTCGCGGCTTCCCGTTCCATCGCCTTCCGGTCGATGACGATCCCTTTCCGAATGGCCCGACCGAGGAAGATATTCTCAGCGACCGACAGTTCATCAACGAGGTTGAACTCCTGATAGATGACTCCAATTCCCTTTTGTTCCGCCAGTTTCGGGTTGAGAGAGGTAAACTCTTCCCCCCTGATCACAATCTGACCACTGTCCGGTGTGATGGCGCCGGTGCAGGTTTTGATCAGAGTCGATTTGCCTGCGCCGTTCTCGCCGACCAGAGCGTGAACTTCGCCTTCGACAATATCTAGGCTGACATTGTCCAGCGCCACGACGCCCGGGTAGGTTTTGGTGATGTTCTTAAGCTGCAGGATCATAGGATGGTTCAGGGGATTAGAAAGGGGATCACTGAGCGTAGTATTGGTCTACGTTTTCCGCGGTAACAGGGATCAGTTTGCGGTAGACTCTGGCGGGGAGTTCTTCTCCCCCGGCGAGTTTCCGGGCAAATCCGAAGACGGTCGTTGCGACGTCTTCGTCGGTGCCGGTGACGATGACGCTCATTTTGATAGCTCCGCCGTTTTTGATCGCATCCAGTTCGGGTTTTGTGGCATCGACGGCGAACACTCCGAAGTCGCCGGAATCTTTCCCGGCAGCTTTCGCTGCTTCGTTTGCGCCAACTGATCCGCCACCACCAATGCAGGTGACGACTTTTACATCGGGGTTCGACTGGAAGATCGTTTCCATTTTGGAAATCCCCTCCTGAGGATTGATCGCGCTGGTTTCAGCGACAATTTTCGCTTCAGGGACCAGTTCGGTGAGGGCTGCGCGAATTCCGTTTCCGCGAGCGAGGAGGACGGGGAGCTGAGGGTAGTTCAGGATGGCGACTTCGGCGGTGCCGCCGTGCACTTTCTTGATGAAGTCGGCAGCCTCACTGCCGACCTGGTAGCCGAGGTCGTAGTTGTCAATGAGCCAGCGCACGTCGGCATTTTCAATATCGTCATCCCAGGAGATGATTTTCACGCCGGCATTGCGAGCTTCGCGGCAGGCGGATTCGATACCTGCCGGATCGGCGGGGTGCACGATGATGACATCCATGCCGCGGGAGACGAAGTTTTCGATCTGCATGATTTGCTTCGAAACGTTGCTTTCGCAGGCGACGTAGTTCATTTTGGCCCCGGCCGCTTGAGCCTCGTTTTGAATAGCCCTGCAATAGCCGGACCAGGTTGGATTGCTGAGGTCTTGAACCGTCATGCCAATCTTCAGTTGATCGGTGTCACCGCCACGATCACAGGAGGTAGAGAAGAGGCCGGCGAGGATTGCGAAGCCGGTGAGAATAAATTTTTTCATGGGTTTTTACGTTTTTTTATTTTATCGATACTAGGGGGTGGGGACAATTTGTGGCAAGGAAAAGCGCGGAAGCGGTTTGTTCAGGCGGTTTCAAGTTCGAGGGCGAAAGACGGAAGGGTGGGGGTTGCTCCATCGCGGGAACAGACGAATGCGGCGATTCGATTGGCGAACAGGTTGATTTCGCTGAGCGGTTGGTGCTGCAGAAGGCCGAGGCAGAGTGCCGCGGCGAAAGAGTCACCGGCACCAACAGAATCGATCAGTTCAGTGGGTGGCGCTGGACATTCATCATATTGCTCCGCATCTATAAGGATGCTGCCTTTCGACCCACAGGTGAGTGCAATAAGCTTGAGGTCAAAGCGGTTTAACAAGGTCGTAAGTTGCTCCCGTGTGCTGCCCCGCAGATTGAAGAAGGCGGCAAGAACAAAGAGTTCATCGTCGCTGAGTTTCAGGATGGTTGCGAGATTGAGTGAGTCTTCAATCAATGCTTTGGAGTAGAAAGGGCTGCGTAGATTGATGTCGAGTATCTTGAGGGATGTCGCGGGCATACTGCGGATGAACGACTGGATGGTATTCCGGGTCGTAGCGAAGCGCTGGGCAAGTGTACCGAAGCATGCTGCATCAAGCTTTCCGGCGAGTTGTTTCAGCTTCGGTGAAAAGTGAAGGTGATCCCAGGCCGCGTCGGGTTTGATTTCGAAGGTGGGTTTCCGCTCACCATCGAGGGACAGGTTCACCCGGCCGGTGGTGCGTCCCTCCAGTTTCTCGACGAAGTCGAGGTTGGTGCCGCGTTCTGAGAGGGCGTTGAATGCAGCGATGCCGAGAAGGTCCTCACCGAGGCTGCTGACGGGGTAGGCTGTCGCTCCCAGTTGGTGGCAATGGTAGGAGAAGTTTGCCGGCGCTCCGCCGAGACGTTGTGAGCCGGGTAGAAAATCCCAGAGAAGTTCACCGATTCCTGCGATTCTGTATAGGTGAAGGGGCGATGGGGACATGAATGAAATTCTTTAAGTTTGTAAAAACATGAAACAAAGGATAAGAATAAATGTAAAGATAATTACTTTACGTTTAAGCGTAAAAAAAATTACAAATGTTTTACATTTAAGTCATGAGTTCCTCTGGTCCAAGCTACTTACGAATTTACAAAGATTTTCAGAGAAAGATTCACGCCCGGGAATTTTCAGTCGGTGAGATGCTCCCGACGGACAGTGAGATAAGTAAAATCTATGGTGTTTCCCGTCCGACGGTGGCAAAGGCATTGCAGCAATTGGGTGATGATAAACTGGTTCTGAGGAAGCCCGGGTTCGGGACGCAGGTGCTCGGTCCGCGACGTTCCGCTTTGCTGGCCGGCTTGTTGATTCCGCAATTTTCGGAGACGGAAATTTTTGGTCCGATCTGTGCAAGTTTGGCGGAAACGGCAGGAAAAGAAGGGATGAGAGTGGTTCGTCCGACAGACTTGAATGAGGTCGACGATTTAAAGAAGAGGACGGAGTCCCTCGCGCAGGAGTTGATTGAGGCCCGGGTCAGAGGGGTGTTTTTCGCCCCGACTGAGCATGTGAAGAACACGACAGAATTCAATTTAGGAATCCTCAGACGTTTCACGGAAGCGGGAATTCAGGTCGTTCTCCTCGATCGGGATGTGCATCGGTGGCCGCGACAATCCCGTCACGAATTGATCAGTATTGATAACATAAATGCGGGTTGCGTGGTGGCTGATCATTTGTTGGACCGGGGGTGCAAACACCTTGCTTTTGTAAGCAGAGAGAACCCTGCGACAACCATTCAGTTGCGCCTCATGGGTTGTCGGGAGGCTTTGATTCAGCGGGGAATGGACCCAAAGGGGTTAGACGTCTTTGATCATGATTCTGAGCATCCTGAAAAGGCGGCGAGGCAGCTTTTAAAGGCCGGTGTTGACGGGGTTGTCTGCGCAAATGATGTCACCGCAAGCACGTTTCTGAGAGGGCTGCTAAACCTGGGCGCAAAGGTCCCGGAAGATGTCAAAGTGTGCGGGTTCGATAACGTGACCTATGCGCCGCTGTTAAGTGTGCCTCTAACCACCTATCAGCAACCATGTCATGAAATTGGCCGGATAGCGGCCGAAGCGATGGTGCGTCGCATGACTAATCCCGATTCGCCATTTTTACGCATCACGCTTCAAGGCGATTTGATTGTCCGCGAGTCTTCCGGAGGCAGTGAGTGATCCCGGGTACTTCCGCTGATTTCGCAGAAGGTGGAATGTAGCCGGCGCCAATGAGGGATAATGGAATTGGAGGTCAAAAAGGGGGCGACTTCGCTTGGATCGAATTCAAAATTCTGCTTAGGTATTCGGTGTGTGATATGAAGATACCAAATTTTTTCCTGATACTTTGCCTGTTGTTTCCCGTGTTTGCTTCAGCCTGGGATGCCGATGACGAAACTTTTGATCCGACTGTTTTTGAAACCATCATCGACGGTGCCTCACGCCTCGGTGATCCGTCGCCGTTTATTCGTGAGGGTTACGAGGAGCGTGGCTTCACTCATGTTGGCTTTACGAAGCAGGAGGTGAGTGCTCAATCCACGGTGAATTTGACTTTTATCCTGATGCCGCGGGACGATGATCCTGCTAAAACGCTGGGTGGATCCCTCTTCATTTCTTCTAAAACGGCGACGAAACTGTCGGAAGCTTTAGTGAAGGGTGATGAGTTGACCCGGGCGCATACGATCACTGAAGGGGGATGGATGGGAGACTGGACGCTGGTCTATGATGCCGCGAAGGGGATGGTTTTCAAGCAGGCAAAGGACGGCCTTGAGGCTCAGTTTATTCTCAGCGTGCCGGCAGCGAAAAAGCTCGCTGGAGCCCTGGAACATTCGATTGCTTCACTTGCCGCAGCAGAGTGAGAATGAGGGGTCGCCCGGCTTCAATGCGGATTGCCTTTTGAATACGCTGGAGAATGGTAACGATCTATGATGATCGAGCCTCAGGTATTTGAAACTTCCGGTATTGAGGTCTTAATCCGTCCAGTTTCGGAGGCGGATATTCCGCAGATGATTGATCTTCATCGCCGGTGTTTTCCGAGCATGATGGAGTCCGATGAGGCGTGGCGTGAGGATCAGCTTTTGAGTCATCTGGAGGTCTTTCCCGAAGGGCAGGTGGTGGCGGAGGTTGGAGGTTGCGCCGTTGCGGTGGCTTCGAGTTTGATCGTTGATCTTGGTCAGAATCCTCTCAGGCACCACACTTACTACGGGGTGACCGATGACGGGTATTTTTACAATCATGACCCACAGGGCGACACTCTCTACGGGGCTGATGTTTATGTGGACCCGAATTTTCAGGGAAAAGGGCTGGGGAGAATTCTTTATCAGGTGAGGCGGGATCTCTGCCGGCGGATGAATCTTCGCCGCATCCTTGGAGGCGGACGTCTCTGGCGTTATTCTGAGTATGTCGATAAGCTCACTCCCGAGGAGTATGTAGCCCGCGTCAAAGAGGGGGGGATCGCCGATCCCGTCCTTGGTTTTCAATTGCGGGAAGGTTTCGTTGTTCGCGGGATCATGAAAAATTACATTCGTGATCCGAAGAGTTGTAATCATGCCTCTCTAATTGAATGGCTGAACCCCGACTACCAGGTGGACCCGGATGTGGAGAGGAATGTCAGGGTAGCCTGCGTTCAGTATCAGATGCGCCGGATCGCCGATTTCGATGAATTTGCGGCACAGGTTCGCTATTTTGCTGAAACGGCGGGAGAGGACTATGGGGCCGAGTTTGTTGTCTTTCCGGAGTTCTTTTCCGTTCAATTGTTGTCGGCGATGAAACCGATGCAATCGCGGGAGGGGATTCGAAAACTTTCAGATTACACGGAACAGTTTGAGGCCTTGATGAGCTCGCTTGCTCAGGAGCAGGGGCTTTATCTAATCGCCGGTTCGCACCCGGTTGCACAGGACGATGGTTCTCTTCACAATGTTTCGATGATCTTTCGTCCAGACGGGTCGCATGTGAGTCAGCCCAAATTGCACATCACTCCGAGTGAGAAGACCTGGTGGGGCATTTCAGGGGGGGACTCTCTTGTGGTGGTGCAGACGCCGAAAGCAAAGATTGGTATCCTGATCTGCTACGATGTTGAATTTCCGGAAGCAGCACGATACCTGGCGGATCAAGGGGTGGAGATTCTGTTCGTTCCCTATTGCACGGATAACCGGCAGGGATACTTGCGTGTGAATACCTGCGCGGCAGCGCGGGCAATTGAGAATCAGATTTATGTGGCGACTGCAGGGGTGGTCGGAAATCTCCCGGATGTGCCGGCGATGGATATTCACTATGGTCGGGCGGCGGTGTTCACGCCTTCTGACTTCGAGTTTGCGAGGGACGGGATTCAGGCGGAGGCGGACCCAAATATTGAGACCTTGCTTGTGACTGACCTCAACATCTCAGATCTATATCGTTCACGGGCAAGTGGCTCAGTCACTCCGATGAACGACAGGCGTTATGATCTCTTTGAATTCGTTTCCCGCGTTCACAGCGAGTATCAGTCGCCCGGGGTTCAAGAGGCTACTTCTTCGGAAAGCTGAGCGGGGCCTTTTGTCCCTGCTCAAATTTCTGAATAATGGAAAGGAGAGATGTCTTTTCCGCTTCAGGGCTAAATTGTTCGGCAGAGCGAAGCGCTGCTTTCTTAAGTGTCGCGTAGAAGAAAGAGTCGCGTTCAGCTTTTGACAGCATCTTAGCGAGTGAGCTGGCGCTCCCTGCGGGAAACAGTCCGGGGTAGTCGTCGCCAAGGAGACCGATGACGCCATCGATGCGGGAGGAGAGAACCGGTGTGCCATGGACCACTGCTTCACCGACGACGCGCGCTCCGCCTTCGCTTAAAGAGGAAATCACCATGAGGTGTGATGAAGCGATGAGGTTCGCCGTTTCGATTTCGCTTAACTCTCCGAGCCATTCATAACGCGGGTTCTCTTTCTCCTCTGCGGCGACGAGGGCAGCGTATTTTGTCTCAAGGATGCCGCCGGCATGGCGGATCCGAATCTCTGACGAGGCATTCAGCAGGCGTGAGGCTCTTGCCGGAAGGAGAGGATCTTTTACATCACGGAGATGTCCAACTACAGAGACGACAACCCCGTGCGTTGACTCCTCCGCCAGATTAGAACGGCGATGCGCGGACTGGATGACGGTGAAGGTTTTCGTCTGGCAGTCCTTCGGAACCTTCTCAACGGCTTTTCGCTGGAGGGTGATGAGGGCATCCGCTCTCATCATGGTGTCGATTGCTTCTTCGGCGGGCGAAGGATAGATGTCGGTTCCCGTCAGAGTAAGGATCACTTTCCCCCCGGGAACCGATTGCTGGAATCCCAGAATTGCCTCTCGGCTTTTGGTGGCATGCAGAGCAATCAGTAAGTCGGCCTGTTCGTTTTCGTAGTGCGACAGAATTCGTACATGGTGTCCGGCTTCCCGCAGCATTTCCACCCATTGCGATGAGGTCTGCCGGTTGCCATTTCGTCGAACCGTGCTGGCCGGGCTGTAGAGAAGGATGTTCATCAAGGTCTCCAATAGGCTTCATTTCTCATGGAAAAACTGAAAGCTTCGTGAGAGCATACTCGTCCTAAGGCGTATTAAAACGCAATCCATGTCAGTAGATATTAAACTCACTTCTCTTTCGTCCTGCGGCGGTTGAGCTTCCAAGCTCAGCCAGGAGGCGCTCTCGCAAGTTTTGCGGGGGTTGAATCAGTACGAAGATCCTAAGTTGTTAGTCGGTGCCAGTACCTCCGATGACGCAGCCGTGTACCAACTTTCCGCGGATCTTGCAATGGTCCAAACGGTCGATTTTTTTACACCGATCGTCGATGATCCTTATCTCTATGGGGAAATTGCCGCGACGAATTCACTTTCCGATGTGTTTGCGATGGGAGGACGACCAGTCACCGCGATGAATATTGTCGGAATGCCGGCCGATGTGATCTCACTTGATGTCATTCACGAAATACTTCGCGGCGGTGCCGATAAGGTAAAAGAGGCGAACTGTGCGCTTGCCGGAGGTCATTCAATCAAGAATCCGGAACCGATCTACGGACTTTCTGTGACGGGATTAGTGAATCCACATCGTATGATCACCAATGCCGGGGCCGAAGCGGGGGACGTCCTGGTGTTGACCAAACCTCTGGGCACCGGCATTTTAACGACGGGAATTAAAAGGGGAATGACGACAGGAGCTCTCGTGATTGAAGCGGTTTCGCTGATGAGTCGTCTTAATACTCCCGGCACAAAGATGGCGGAGGAGGGACTGGTGAAGTGCGCCACTGATGTCACCGGATTTGGATTGCTGGGCCATCTCATTTCACTATGTCGCTCCAGCGGAACCCGTGCCGTCATTCATTCGGACAATACCCCGGCTATTTCGGCTGAGGTTATTCGTCTCATCGAAGAGGAAGACTGCGTTCCCGGCGGGACGAAGCAAAATCTGAAGACTGCTGAGAAAGACACTGAATTCAGCCCTCAAGTATCCATGGCCATGAAGTACCTTCTAGCTGATGCCCAGACCAGTGGAGGCCTTTTATGCTGTGTTCCCGAGAACAATCTCAGTCGTGTCATGGAGATTCTCGATGAAGATGAATCCCTTTCCAAAGCAGTTGTCGGGCATATTACACCGGCCGGAGAGGCAGGGGAGAAGCTCGTGTCGGTCGTGTAGAAGCGTTGGCCGCCTTGCTCATTTGATTGAACGGGTCGCAAAGTTTCAGGGGCCCCCCGGTGTTTCAGTGTTCTTGCAATTTGGATACCCTCTGACGATAGTTGTCAGACTATCGCAATGAGCTCGAAAACCCCGAATCCTTTTTCCCTCATTCCAGGGGTTGATAAAGTGCTGCATGCGATCAGTCAGCGTGAAGATGTCGCACCGCTCCCTCTTGCGCTGACCACAGCGCTGGTGCGTCAGGCCGTCGAATCTCTTCGGGAGGACGTAAAGAATGGATGCACAGAGATCCCGAAATTTGATGCTTTTGTGGAAAGTTCCGTGGCATCGATCACCTCTCTTTTCCGATCAAGGATCCATCCGGTGATCAACGGGACCGGAGTCTGTATTCACACGAATCTCGGGCGTTCTCCTCTCAGCAGCGATGCCGTCGAGAGTATTGCCGGGGTCGGACAGTACTACAATAACCTTGAATTGGATCTCGTTTCGGGAGAGCGGGGGACACGTGGAGGATTTCTGGAGAAATGTCTCGCAACCCTGATTGGAGCCGAGTCAGCCACCGTGACGAACAACTGTGCGGCGGCCTTGATTCTGATGCTGAAGCATCTTGCTAATGGCGAGAGGAATGAAGCGATCATCTCCCGGGGGGAGCTCGTCGAAATTGGCGGAGGGTTTCGCATCCCGGAGATCATGGAGGCCAGCAATACTCGGCTCATCGAAGTAGGGGCGACGAACAAGACCTCTCTCGAAGACTACGAAAAAGCGATCACGCCGAGAACGGGGATGCTACTGAAAGTGCACCGGTCAAATTTCTGGATGGGTGGCTTTACTCACGAGCCGACGACTGAGGAACTCGTCGAGTTGGGAAAAGCGCACGGGATCCCCGTGGTCGAAGACCTCGGGAGCGGCGCCATAGTGATGACGGAATCCCTCGCTCCGATTCCGCATGAGCCGACCGCCGGTGAGGTGTTGAATCGAGGCGTCGACCTTATCTGTATCAGCGGTGATAAACTTCTCGGCGGCCCGCAGGCAGGTATTATTGCGGGACGGGCTGATCTCATCGCCGGGATTAAGAAAGAACCTTTCTTCCGTGCGTTGCGCTGCGACAAGCTCATTCTGACGGCGATGCAGGCAACGATTCTCGAGTATCTCAGCGCCGGGGACGGCAGGCAGCCGGACCTGCCTTTGCTACGAATGCTCTCCGCTTCAGTGGATGATGAACTCAGGCCGAGGGCGGATGCGATCGTAGCGGCGTTGAAGGGGGTTGAAGGATTGGAGGTCGGCACGGTTCAATCAATTGCCCGCTGTGGTGGAGGAACGATGCCAAAGGCTGAGATTGAATCGCTCGCACTCGATCTATATCCCACGACGATGAGTTTACCGAAGCTGGCTCAGCGAATGCGTGAGCAGGCACTACCTGTGATGGGCTACATCGCCGGGGACAGATTCCGCATTGATCTCAGGACAGTTTTTCCGGAGCAGGACGGGAAAGTAGTCGAAAATCTTCTCGCTATTTTTCGAAAGGTTTGAACATTGAATGCGTCATACCTTTGTCCTCGAATCAGCTAACGAAAAGAGTGCAAAGGCAATTTTGATCAAAATGATCAGAAAATTCCCACTAGTAAAATTATACCCACAATGTTGAAAAGTTCTCTTTTCCGTGTCGGTCTGGCAGCGCTGACTACAATGGCCCTTGTTGGCTGCGGTAGTGACTCGCCGTCGACTGAGCAATCTGAAACCGCTTCCACTCCGGAGGCAACAGCGGCCACCTTCTATCTATCGGCTATCCCCGATGAGAAGATCACCGATCAAAAGGCCAAGTTCGACAAGTTGGCTGAGTATCTCACTGCAGAACTCGGCACGACCACTGAATTTGTTTTCTCAAAGGACTACGCCGATTCGGTGACAAAGTTCAAAAACGGTGAAGTGCAGCTTGTTTGGTTCGGCGGTCTCTCCGGCGTTCAGGCACGCATGGCGGTGGAAGGTTCCCGGGCGATTGCTCAGGGCAAAGCGGATCCAAAGTATAAGTCATACATCATCGCGAATAAGGCCACGGGTCTTGAGCCCTCCGCGGAATTTCCGCTCGCGATCAAAGACATGACCTTCACCTTCGGTTCTCCCGGTTCGACTTCCGGGCGTCTCATGCCGACCTACTTCATCATGCAAAACAACGGGGGAGTGAATCCTGACGACTGGTTTGCAACGAAGCCAGGGTTTCAGATGAGCGGTGGTCACGTTGCAACGGCCAATGCGGTGGCAGACGCTACCTATCAAGTGGGAGCCGTTAACTACAAGACTTATGATAGTCTTGTAGCGGAGGATCCTAAAATTGCGGAGAACACGGTGAAGATCTGGACGACTCCTTTCTACGCAGACTACAATTTTACGATTCACCCTGAAGTTGAGACAGTGTTTGGAGAAGGCTTTATCGGTAAAGTTCAGGCGGCGCTCATCGCAGCTCCTGAAGGTTCTGATGCGCTGAAAGCGATCAACCGGGAGTCCATCATTTCTGCAAAGAATGAAGACTTTGACGGGATCAAGGCAACTGCGATTGAGATGGGCCTCATCGAAGGCTGATTTTCCGCCCGGCTTTTCATGTCATCTGCCTTTCAACTCCAGGGAGTGACATGTAAGTTTGGAGACCTCGTCGCAGTTGACGAGGTCTCTCTTTCGATTGATAAAGGTGAACGTGTCGCGTTCATCGGACCGAGCGGCAGCGGGAAAACAACGCTGATCCGCTTGCTCAATACCATGCTTGTCCCCAATGAGGGCAAACTTACCGCTCTTGGGGAGCCGGTCGCCAGTCTCGGCGTCAAGTCGCTCCGGCAACTTCGTTCGCGTATCGCGACAATGCCTCAGCATCTGGGGCTCGTTGACAATCTCACGTCGATTCAAAATATCGTCCTTGGACGTGGAGGATCCCGGAATACTCTCCGATCCGTCCGTGATCTCCTGCTGCCTTCGGACCGGGATGCTGCTGAAATTCATGCGCTTCTCGACCGGGTGGGGATAGAGGACAAGCTTTACCACACTGTTTCCAGGCTGTCGGGCGGGCAGAAGCAGAGAGTTGCCATCGCCCGCGCCCTTTTTCAGAATCCGGAAGCACTTCTTGCGGACGAACCCGTTTCAGCGGTGGATCCGGCGAGGGCCCGTGATACGGTTAAATTGCTCACAGAGCTTTCGGATGAGCTGGGTTTTACCCTGTGCGTCAGTCTTCACCATCTCGAACTGGCCCGGGAATTCTTTCCGCGGCTTGTCGGTCTGCGTGCCGGCAAAGTCGTTTTTGACGGTGCCCCGGAATCACTTACCGAAACGGAACTCGAGGCGCTCTACGAACTGAGCGCTGAAGAAATGATGACGGATGCCTGAGGACGGGAAATACGGGCGTCGACGCTGGGTTGTTCTCGGCATCGGGCTTATCTTCTTGATCTGTGCCTGGGCACTGGGATTGACTCCTGCCGGACTCGTTCCGCCGGACGCGACAAGATGGGAGCGAACCGGTGAATTTTTCAAGGCAGCCCTGAATCCTGCTTTCGACTACGAAGATCCGGATGTTCCTGAGGATGCCGATCCCATTTGGATTAAGGGACTCAAAGGTGTCTTCCTGACACTCAAATTCGCCTTTGGAGCGATGAGTCTTGCGGTTCCTGTGGCCCTTTTAATGGGGTTTCTCGGATCCTCCTCATGGTGGCCGACTCCCTGTCCACGGGGACTAAAGGTAATGCTACGAGGCGTCTATCTTTTGAGTCGCTTCTTCATGAGCCTGCTTCGATCAATTCACGAGTTGATCTGGGCTCTCCTGATTCTCTCGGCATTCGGGATGTCTCCACTCGCAGGAATGGTTGCTCTGGCTCTGCCTTTTTCCGGAACGCTCGGGAAAGTCTTTTCTGAGTTGATTGATGAAGAGGCCCGGGATGCCGCTTTCGCACTCAAGGCGATTGGGCATCGACCGGTGCAGACGTTTTTAGTGGGCACTCTTCCGGCAGCTCTTCCGAATCTCATCACTTACAGCTTTTATCGTTTTGAGTGTGCTTTACGATCTTCAGCGGTCCTCGGTTTCGTGGGTATCGAAACGATCGGTCTCTATATTGAGCTCTCTCACGAAGAGTTCTACTATCGGGAAGTCTGGACTTACTTCTATTTACTCCTTGCTCTCATCATCATTGTCGATTTCTGGGGAGCCGGAATCCGGAAACGATTAAATTCCAGTCCGGGAGGGTGTCGGGCATGAGTGAGCGTGTCGCAGAACTCCGTCGTGCCCGGGAGAAAAGTCATTTTCTTCGTCTCAGTGCGGTGGTTGTCGCCGTCGGGATCGCGTGGGCCTGGCTCACGGGCGGCCCTCTTCTGGGACGACTTCCGGCGGAGCGGCGCTGGGAGAATTTTAAGAATTTTGCGGCCGAACTGGTACCTTCACCGGTGCGCAAGAGCGGGAACTGGAGCGACGCAGGCCCCTGGGCATGGGAATTACTTACTGATGAAGGGTTCCTCGCTCTTGCGACAACCCTCGGTATCGCCACGGCTGCGATCATTCTTTCTGCGAGCCTTGTCCTTCCTCTCCTGCCCCTCGCGAGCCGTGAATTGAGTCGTCCGGATCCATTCGGTTTGTGGGCGGGGCGAACGGGACGTTTCAGGCGCTGGATTCGGAAGGTCCCCGGCCCGGTGACAAGATTCGGCTTCGTTCTTGCACGCGCGGTTCCCGAATACATTGTCGCTTTCCTTCTCATTGCCCTTCTCGGGTTGCAAGTGTGGCCACTGGTTCTAGCCCTCGCGATTCACAATCTGGGAATCCTTGGAAGACTGTGGGGAGAGGTCGTGGAGAATGCTGAGCCCGCAGCTGCGCGGCACGCTCTCGCCGCAGGCCAGAGTCGTGAAGGTGCCTTTCTCTCGCGGATTCTCCCCGAAAATTTTAATCGGTTTCTGATCTACTTTTTCTACCGATGGGAGACTTGTGTCAAAGATGCTACTGTCCTCGGCATGCTGGGATTGTTGACGCTGGGCAAGTTGATCGCACTTTCAAAAGGCTTCTTCTGGGACCGGATGTTTTTCTATATTCTTCTGGGAGCTTCCGTCATTCTCATCGGAGATTTGCTTTCGACTTTTCTTCGCCGGAAGCTCCGTTAAAACCAACTCCTTCATGTCTTCCCGTCATTACATCATTGGAACTGCCGGTCATATCGATCATGGTAAGAGTTCGCTGATTGAGGCGCTGACCGGGACCGATCCGGATCGTTTACCGGAGGAGAAGGCCCGGGGGATGACGATCGAGTTAGGCTTCGCCCAACTCTCTCTTCCGGCCAATGATGACTCCGGCGCAGAGCTTGCTCTGGGGATCGTGGATGTTCCGGGACATGCTGATTTTGTCAAAAATATGGTCGCGGGAGTGGGCGCGATCGACCTCGCGCTTTTCATTGTCGCCGCTGACGACGGGTGGATGCCTCAGACCGAGGAACACTATCAAATCCTCAATTACCTTGGCGTTAAGCAGGCCTTGATCGTCTTGACCAAGATCGATCTGATCGATGATCTCGACCTGGTGCTCATGGATCTGGAGGAGAATCTTTCGGACGGCCTTTGGGCGGGTGCTCCGGTGGTTCCGGTCTCTTCGCACACGGGAGACGGGATTGATGCGCTTCGAACAACGATCTCCACCTTGCTGACCGGTTCGGGTCCCGTTCGGGATGTGGGAAAGCCCCGCCTTCCGGTTGACCGGGCTTTTTCACTGAAGGGAGTGGGAACGGTAGTGACAGGCACCCTTACTGATGGAAAGATCAAGGTGGGGGAGGACTATCAGATTCAACCTTCGGGCGAGATGGCACATGTGAGGACCGCTCAGTCTCATGGTGAATCCGTCGAGATGGTGCCGCCGGGAAGTCGAACGGCGGTGAATCTTACTGGCGTTGGAGTCAGGGAGCGGCGCCGCGCTGCGAAGGACGGGGTCAATCGGGGTGACGTTCTTGTTCCCGCCGGCCTCGGGGAGCCGGCGCTTGTCATCGATGTGATGCTCTCGAAATCTGAGCGCGAAATACGGGGAATGAAGCAATCCAAAAAAGCGCTGCGAACTGGACGCGAGGTGATGTTTCACCACGGAAGTGCAGGATTACCGGCGAGGCTTCACCTCCTCGGGCAGCGCTCTCTTTCGCCGGGTGAAACGGTGAGGGCGGAGCTTCGGTTTTCGAATCCGGTTTTTGTATTTGTGGGCGATCGCTTTGTGATTCGAGATGCTTCGTTGGGTCTTACCCTGGCCGGGGGAATTGTTCTCGATGAGGAGGCGAACCGCCGTGCTTTCCGGAAATCGTTCCAGGCAGGCTTTCTCGAGGCCCGGGCGATGGCTCCTCATGACCTTGGCGTGCTTGTTCATTCACAACTGGTTCGGGATCGGGTTGCCTACCTGCCTACCTTGCTCGCCAGGTCGAGTTTCTCTGAATCTGAAATTCGTTCTGAAACCGAACGGCAGGTCGAAGCTGGAGAGTTGGAGAGAAATGGTGACTGGGTCTTTCTTGCGGAGTGGTGGAAGAAGATCAGGGCTCTCGCAGGTGAGCGGGTTAAGGCGGTTCACCGAAAGCATCCCGAGCAGTTGGGTCTACCGCTTCGGGAGCTTCGCTCGATGATGGAGCCGGAGCTACCTTCCCCGAAATTTTTCGACATGGCCCTCGAAGGGCTCCTCGCGGGGGAGTTCGCAAAGGCGGGGCCGAATATTCGCCACCGTGATCATATCCCTCAGTTGCCGCCGGAGTTACAGAGTGCCGGTGAACTCGTTCGAAAGCGGCTGAACTCCGATCTTATCACCCCTCCGAATAAAGGTGAGGCAGCGACGAATGCGAGCGAGGAGAAGGCTTTGCGTTTTCTGATCCATACCGGGGAGGTGGTCGACCTTGATCCAAAGACAGCAATCACCCGCGCGGGGTTTGAAAGGATAGAGCGTCAGATTGTCGGATACCTCCAGGAGCACGGACGGGCGACGGCGAGTGATCTACGTCAACACACAGGTACAGTGCGGAGGATTCTCATGCCGCTGCTCGAATTACTCGATGAACTCGGCGTGACAAAGCGGGAAGGTGACGAGCGGCGCCTCAAATGAGGCCGTTTTCCGTGACGAGAAAATCCATCGAGACATCATGAGCTTCCACCGGGATTTCTGTTTCCTGAATCGAGAAACAGACTCCGATAAGGGTTGGGGGAGTGTTCGCCAACTTGAGTGGGCCGAGGTACCGGTCATAGTGGCCCTTGCCTCTTCCGAGACGGGCTTTCGTTGAGGGATCGAATCCGACACCCGGAATAAGAATCAGGTCGGGCTGGGTGATCAGAGGAGAAGTCTTCGGATCAGGTTCGAGGAATCCGTAGTCACTTCGGGTGAGCTCGACGCCCGGCGCGACGCGGTGGAAAGAGAGCGATTGTCCGTCGTCGGCAACTCGGGAGAGGCCCCAGCGCTTTTCAGGGAAGGTGGACCTGAGCGCATCGAGGTCGGGTTCGCTCGGCATTGCGGCGTAGGAGAATACGGTTTCCGCCTCGATGAAAGAGGAATGACGGGACAGGATGGCGACGATCGCTTTCGATTGTGCTTCTTTCCGGGCACACGAGAGCTCCTGAAGTCGGGCGAAATTCTGCCGGCGGAGAGCACGTTTTTCTGTCATCTCTGAGGTCGGTATTCAGTAAGCGCTTCCGGCATGTATTGTTGTAATTCGGAGATGCGCTTTTCGTCGAGAGGGTGAGTGCTCAAAAATTGCGGTCCGCTGCTTCCGGAGTTGTTCGCTGAGCGCCACGCGGCAAAGCGTTGCCAAAGACCAATTGATTCCTTCGGGTCGTAGCCGGCCCGGGCCATGAAGATGGCACCCATGCGGTCCGCCTCAAGTTCCTGTTTACGGGAGAAAGAACGGGTCGCGATCAGTGCTCCTGCGCCGAGTGCCGCCGTGGGGATGATCCCGTTTCCGCCGTCACGATTCAGGGCGTAGCCGGCTCCGGCGACGAGCACGCCCGAAACAACCGACTGCGACATTCTTTCCCCCGAGTGGCGGGCCACGACGTGAGCGACTTCGTGGCCGATGACGGCAGCGAGTCCGGCATCATTTTTCGTGAGTTGAAAGATTCCGGTATGAACACCGACTTTTCCGCCGGGAAGAGCAAACGCATTCGGGGTAGGATCATCAAAAACGACAAACTCCCATTCTGCATTGGGGACCGGCATGACTGCGGAGAGCCTCTTTCCCACTCGTTGGACTTGAGCATTCAGCCCGGCGTCGCCTGAGATCGGCTTTTCAGCCTTCATCTTCTTGAATTCTGAGAAGCCGAGCGCAGCCTCTTCCGCAGGGTCCATAAAATTGACCTGCTTTCGGCCTGTTTCCGGTACGGTGGTCGTGCAGGCAACGAAGGCGACCGAAGCAATGAGAACGGTAAAGGCGGAAAGACGAGCCGTAGAGGGGGTGAACTTCATAGAAGAGCCTGAATATAAACGAGAATCCACCACTGAGACGTGGAAATTTCGCAGGCCTTAGAAAAAAGAAAGGCTCTTCGACCTGATTAATCGCAGCCTCGAATCAATCGAGCTGATGACCCGGGCTGTGAACGGTTTACCCTTCGATTCTATGGAAGGGAGTCCACGTTTCAGTGCGGTTGAGATCGGAACGTTGCTAAAAGAAGAGATCAGCCAGAGCCGCGTCAGAGAGTTGAGCCGGGTCGGCGACGGCCATGAGTTGACCGAGGTATTCGACAGCTTCCATCTCCGACTCAGGTTCGAAATCCGTTTCGTTGATCTGGAGAACGATACCGGGATTCACGGTGGGGAGGTCCTTGTCCTGCCGAATGGCAATGGTCAGGGCAATCGCAAGTGCCGCAACGCCCGCGAGCGCCGGAAACGCAATTTTGGGGGCGAAGTGTTCGAGGAGTTTACTGAACCAATCACGCGAAGCGCTTTCTTCCAGCGCCTTCACTTCGCGCATGACGCGGCGGGTGAAATAAGGGCCGGGATCAGTGGCGGTGGCGTGCTCAAGCAACTTCCAAACCGGATCGTTATGTTCTGATGGTTCCATGACAATGGGGGAAACCCCGTCGCTTCCGGCAAGTTGCGAAAAAAAGGAATTAAAGTGGAGGCGCCTCGATAAATCCTTCGAGTTGGCGGATACGGGTCGGGTGCCGCATTTTCCTAAGCGCCTTCGCCTCGATTTGTCGAATTCGTTCCCGGGTCACTTGAAATTGTTTACCGACTTCTTCGAGGGTGCGGCTGTACCCATCGACGAGGCCGAATCGTTGTTCCAGAACCTCGCGTTCTCGCGGGGTAAGGGTATCGAGGACGTCTTTGATACGATCCTTCAACATCGCCATGGAGGTCATGTCGCTGGGATCCTCGGCCCCTTTGTCTTCGATAAAGTCACCCAGGCTGGTTTCGTCGCTATCCCCGACAGGAGCTTGCAGGGAAATAGGCTGCTGGGCCATCTTGAGGACGGCACTGACCCGTTCGACCGGAAGATGAATCTCCTCTGCAATCTCATCGGGCGTTGGTTCGCGCCCATACTCCTGCACGAGCTGCTTCTGCACGCGCATGAGTTTGTTGATCGTTTCGATCATGTGGACCGGGATTCGAATCGTCCTGGCCTGATCGGCAATGGAGCGGGTGATCGCCTGGCGGATCCACCAGGTCGCATAGGTGGAAAATTTATAGCCACGTCGATACTCAAACTTCTCGACTGCCTTCATCAGGCCCATGTTGCCTTCCTGGATCAGATCGAGGAAGGAAAGCCCGCGATTAGTGTACTTTTTCGCGATGGAAATGACGAGTCGCAGGTTTGCTTCGACCATTTCATCTTTCGCCTGTCTTGCCGCGGCAACAAATTCGACTAGGCTCTTCGTGACGTGGTCGAATTCGTCCTGCTCCATCCAGATTTCCTTCTCAAAAGCGGTTCTGGTTCGTGTCGCTTCGCTTTTCGTCTGTCGATCGTTTGCTTTGGAAGCCTGAGTCCGGATTTCTTCGGAGCGCTCTGCATACTCTTCCGAGATGGTGACGAGGTCTTCGGTCACTTTCTGCTTAAAGTAGAAGCGATTGTAGCTTTTACTGAGCGCGGTGAGTTCCGTTTTCCATTTGGCCTCCAGTTTCTTCGCAGCCGCCGGTGTTTTCGCGGCGCGCAGCTCGGCATAAAGAGTATCGAGTGATTTCTTCGACTCAGCGACCTGAAGGCAGAGTTTTTCGAGGTTCTTAAGGTAGCGGGAGCGGCTCTCGATCTTCTTGTCGATGATGAGTCGGTCGAAGCGTTCGTCCCCTGCCTCGAGTCGTTCGGCGATCTCCAGGTAGGCATTCGGGATGAAACCGAAGCGGGCAATCGTCTTCTTGATGTCGCTTTCCGATTTTTCGATGCGCTTGGAAATTTCCACTTCCTGCTCGCGGGTGAGCAGGGGAACCTGTCCCATCTGCTTGAGATACATCCGAACGGGATCATCAAGGATGTCGAGCTTACCCTCTTTGGAAGGGCTTGGTTTCTTCGTGTCGACCTCGTTCTCGGGTTCCTCTTCGTCGTTCGTCGTCTTAACGTTATCGACTTCAGCGGAGTCGATGATACGGAACTTCATCGCCTGGAGGCGTTCGATCAGTTCCTCCATCAACTCCAAATCGCTCTGGGTATCGGGGAGCGCTTCGTTGATATCGTCAAAGGTGAGATAATCCTGCTCCTTTGCGAGGCGGATCAGATCTCTTACGATGGGCTGAAACTCAGGTGAATCGAGAGGCGATTTCGTTGCCGGAGTTGCTGCCGCAGGCGCGGACTCAGCTGACGCGGTCTTCTTTGAGGAAGATGGTTTCGCTGATTTTTGCTTTGCCTTGGGCGTAGCAGTATTGGTAGACTTCCTTGAAGCAGTTTTTTTGGTTTTCTTACCGGCAGCCATACGTTCAAGTCGGACGAAAAAAGAGAAAAAACCCTGCCGAATCAGGGCCGCTAACTTTCGTGTAGTTGTTCCCTGAGGTCAAGGAGTTGTTTACTAAGCAGATGTACCGCTTCAGAGGGGAGTCCCGGTGCACCCATTTTTGATTTTATTCCGGCGATTTGATTCTGAACACTGAGTCTTCGCAACTTTTTAAGGCATTCAATCGCGAGTTCCGGGGTGACGTTGGCACTCGTTTCCACCATGATCTGCGAAAGGGTCTTCTGATCATTTGGAGAGAGGGTCCCAATGAAGGCATTGACGCTTCCGGGGCTCGCGGGGTCTATCTGCGCCCGCCAGATACGTGAAAGCAGCTCTGTTTCTGTCAGGAAGTCGAAAAAGTCGGGAACCGGATACTTCACGATGGAGGCACGTGTTGCGGGATCGCTCAGGAGTGCCTTCGCGAGCAGTCGGACGGAGCGATTACTGACGACAGAGCCATCGCCACCCGGGGGAAGGGGGGCTTCGCCGTTCGGTGGGGTCTCCCGGGGGGCTTGTTCTCCGGATTCGCGCGCCCGGCTGATGTTTTCACGCCGTACCTGAGCTTTTTCGATCCGGTCGCGGGAAACTGCTGCATTGCGCACCAGTTTTCGAATGTCATCCTCTCCGACGCCGAGCCGCACCGTGACACGACTGATGAGCGAATCCTGAAGCATTTTGTCTTCGATCAGGGCAATGTCTGCGGAGAGATCTTTCGCAAAATTCAACCGGTCGCGGAGCGGGCCCTGGGTGAGGGCGCTGCCCCGGCGGTCAATATGAAAATCGAAGAACTCCGGTGAAGCCTCGAGGATCGACTCAAGGGCGCCTATTCCCTGCTTCTGGATGAGTGAATCCGGATCTTCACCCTCAGGAAGAAGGGCAAGCCTGACAAGGATTCCCGAGGGAGCGAGGACGCGGAATGCCTTGCTCGCGGCATTGAGGCCTGCTGTATCGGAGTCAAAACAGAGCACCACTTCATCCGTGTGGCGCTTTATGATCCGGGCGTGATCTTTGGTAAAGGCTGTCCCCAGCGGGGCAACGACGTTTTGAATGCCTGCTTCGAAGGCGGCGATCATATCGAGCTGTCCTTCGCAGATGATGGCCCGCTTTTTCTGAATGATGGCGCGTTTGCTTTTGTCGAGTCCGAAGAAGGTCTTACTTTTGTTAAAGAGGCCGGTCTCGGGAGAGTTGACATACTTGCCGCCGCGCTGGTCCTTGGAGAGGACCCGGCCACTGAACGCGATCGGCTCACCCATGCCGTCATTGACGGGGAACATGAGACGGTGGCGGAAAAATGAATAGGCTCCGCGGTTTGGGTTGTTTTCGTCGCGCCATTTCGCGAGGCCTCCGTTGACGAGTTGCTCGACACTGAAGCCGGCGCCCTGGGCCCACTCAAAAAAGGACCGTTGATCTTCAGGGGCGAAGCCGAATTTCCAGTTTCGCGAGACTTCCATCGTGATGCCCCTGGATTTCAGATAATCTCGAGCCGGTTGGGCCGCCTGACTCTTGAAGAGAAGTCGGTGAAACCAGTCAGCGGCGGATCCCTGCATACGCTTCAGCTCGCTGCGTCCGCGAATTTTGGCGAGCTCCTGAGGGTCGAGGACCTCCTCCTGAATCATGACCCCGCAGCGGTCGGCGAGCATCTTTGCGGCTTCCGGAAAAGGAAGGTTGTCATACATCATGACAAACTTGATCGCATCGCCTCCGGCCTGGCAGCCGAAGCAGTGGAAGGTCTGGCGTGAGGGATTGACGTTGAAGCTCGGCGTCTTTTCGTTATGGAACGGACAGACCGCGACAAAGTTTACCCCGGCCCGTTTCAAGGGGAAATATCCCTGGATCAGCTCAACAATATCTGAGCCGTCGAGTATTTTTTGAATCGTTTCCTGAGAGATGATCGCCATGCACCGTGAGACGGGAGTGAACAGGGTTAGGTGGGACACTTAACCCTGTTGAATCCACGCCGCAACGCGTGAGAAGCAGGAAGATCAATACTCACGGTCCTTCTTCACGCCGGGCTCGGGAATGGGGTAATAGCCATCTGCGTCCGGCATCAGGGGAGAGTCGCCGTTAAGGACAAGATCTTTCACGTTTGGCGCCATGACATGCTCGCTGTTGAGCATCTGATCGTAGGTGATGACCTGGCCGGTGTGGGCGGCCATTCGACCCATCGAGGTGGTGACGCTTGCGGCGACACCGCGCTCCAGTTCGTTGTGGTGTTTGTTCTCACGGATGGCATCGATGATGACTTCCCACTCAATATCGTAGGGATTGCCTTCGAGACTGAGACCGCGTTCGCCGGTGGGGAAAGACCAGAGGAGATTCTCCGGGGTCGCACGCCAGTTTTTGTCAATGTTCTGATCTTTGTAGAGGCGCGAGCGGGCGGGGACGTGTCCGGCTGACGAAATCACCGCGGAACCTTTTGTGCCGTGGGCGTAGGCGGCGAATTCCTGATTGCAGCCTTTCTGATTCCTACCGTCAAAGAAGGCCTTGGCCCCGTCGGCAAAGGTGTATTCAACGCCGTAACTGTCGAAGTTCTGATCGACGGCTTCGACCATTTTACCGTTCTGCTCCAACATTTTGTAGTGACGTCCGCCGGTGGCTTTCGCTTCGATCGGGAAAGCGTTCTTGATCATGCACATTTCGTCGATGCCGTGAATATTGAAGTCGCTGAAGGCACCGCCGCTGAGCCAGAGGAAGCTGTGGAAGTTCTTGATCTGATACATCAGTTCACTCAAGTCGCCGTTATTCTTCGGGGTGAAGCAGCTTCCGATGGGGCCCTGCATGCGGTAGGAACGCATGAAAGTGATGTCTCCGATGGCACCGTCGTCGATACGCTTCTTGAGCTCGTTTCTGGATTTGCAGTGACGGCACATGAGGCCGACACCAACTTTGAGGTTTTTCTCGACGGCCTTCTTGTTGATTTCGAGTAGTTTTCTCGCGGAGAAGCCGTCGGCAGCCAGTGGCTTCTCCATGAAGACGTTGAGGCCTTTCTCGACAGCGTATTCGAACATGGGCCAGCGAAAGGCGAGGGGAGTCGTGAGGATGACGATGTCGCCCGGATTCATTGAGTCCATCGCTTTCCGATAGCCGTCGAAGCCGATGAAGCGGCGTTCCTCAGGCACGTCGACGTGCTCGCCGACAACGGGGTCCTTTGTGAGCGTTTCGAATGAGCGGTTCATCTTGTCTTCGAAAACGTCAGCCATCGCGTGGAGTTTGAGGGGGCCGAGGGTGCCGGAGACGGACATTGCATTTTTCACCGCTCCGGTGCCGCGACCGCCGCAACCGACCAGGGAAATTTTCAATTCCTCGTTCACTTGAGCGTGGACATGAGGAAGGGCCACTCCGGCGAGTGCAGACGCTCCGGCGACTGTTTTGATGGCGGAACGACGCGAGGGTAGGGACTTTTTACGATTGTCAGACATACGGGTAGTCTCAGATTTTGAGGCGGTGCCGTCAATGACTTCAATGCGGTAGGGATGTTCCTTGTTGAATCCGGTAATAGTTCCACTCATTGCAGGGAAAAAGAGCATTGCCGGAGCCGTCGACAGATGCGAAAACGGGGGAGGACTTCATTTTCGCCGCAAGATGGCTCTATCGATCATATCACTAACTGAAAGCAACGGTTCTTCCGGGCCCTTCGTCATTCCTGAAGGGAGCGGATCCTATACGGTGGGTCGTCTTGCTGAGAACGATATCACGATTCAGCACGACTCTGTTTCAGATTTGCACGCCCGTATTGAGGCGGTGGGCAGGACTGGTGTCGACCTCATCGATTGTGGATCGAGCAACGGGACGTTTGTCAACGGAGAGAAGGTCGAGCGTTGCCCCTTGAAAAATGGGGATGAGATTCGTTTTGCTTCGACCGGTTTTAAGGTTCTCGACATGGAGGAGAGTGCTGAAGCCGGCTGGCAGGAGGAAAAGAAGGCTCTTGTTGCTGAAATAGAATCATTGAAGCTTCAGCAGCAGCGTGATCTCGTCCCGGACAACGGAGATCCTGTGAGGCTCTCTGCAGAGCTGAGCAAAAGCCGTGAGGACCTTCTTGAGAAGGATAAGCTCATTGCGACGCTGCAGTTCGAGCTGGCCCGCCGTGAGACGTCGATCGGACATCTCGAGGAAAAAGTGCAGGTGCTCGCAAGGAAGAAAGAAGAGTGGCAGAGCGGGCATGCGACCTTGGAGGGTGAGCTGGCTCAAACCAATCTTGTCCTGGAAAAAAGTCAGGCTGAAGCGGCTGATTTGAGGGCCCGTCTCGATACCCTTCTTGAGCGAATCAACCTCCTGAGCCAACAGTGGCGTGAGGACTGGAGCTATTGGTCCACCTTTGAGGACGATGGTCCGCCCGAAGACGAATCCGATCTCGCCGGAGTCAATCGCCTCAATCATCTCAGGAGGGGCATTCGTGAGCAGCTGGATCTCATCGAGCCGGTGTGGAGAGAATATGGGAATTCAGTGACGGATGAATTGAAGAGCCGCTGCGAAGCGCTACGCGATCGAGAGCGCGATTTGAAGGCTGAGGGAGAGGAACGGTCGGACGAATTGAACCGCCTGAAGAAGGAGATCATCCGTGTAAGAGAGGACATGGATCGAGAGGTGCGTCGTGCCCAGGGGCTGAGCCGCCGAAATGTCGAGGTCGCAATGCCTGAGCGATACGAATCGATGCTCATTGCGAGCGACCGCGAGCAGGAGATCTTCCTCTCGCTCATTGAGCAGATTGAATTTTTCGAACGCCTCATCGACGGGTATCGCCGTTCGAAAAAGATGAAGGAAGCTATCTATGAGCTTGAGGACTTTAAAAAGCGCCTCACAGGACTCCTTGTCGCGAACGGGGTTGAGCCTTTTGAAATCGAAGTCGGCCTGTTTCTGACCCTGAAGAATCGGGGTGAGGTGAAAGTATTCGGAAAGAAAGGATGGGGGACGCGTGAATACATCGAGCAAGCCTTTCAGCCGGGGAAAGTCACGAAAGTGATTCGCCCCGGGTATCGTGCCGGATCAGGAGAAACTGCCGTGGTATTGCGAAAGGTCGAAGTCTTGATTCAAGAGGTGGAAGGTTGAAGGGTAGGCGTGATGAGCTGGACCCCATTCATCAGGCTTTGCCTGGCCGCTATTTGTCTGATTGTCGTCGGGCCGGTTCAGGTGTGGTCTTCTCAGGACCCGAATGAGGATTGGGTCAGTGCCTACGGGTGGCTTCAGGCGGGCGAGCGCCTCGCGGAGGCGGGGCATTGGCCACTCGCGATGGGAAGCTACATGGAGGCTCACCGCAAGATGAAGCAAATGAGAAGCGAGCATCCTGCCTTCGAGGGGGAGATGGTGGAATATCGCATCGCGATGCTGGAGGAGGAGATAGAGAGTTCGCAGGATAAACTGGGAAGCGGGGATCATGATCTCATGGTCAAATTTATCGACTTCGCGGAATCGTTCGAGACCGGCCTCGATCAGCGTTTTGACAACCGCTTTGTCGAAGCGCTGAACACGCTGGATGTGGCGAAAGTCCTTCTCGATGAAATCATTTTTGAGAAGCCGAATGAGTTTACCGAGGCTCTTTCCCCTCAGTATGAGGTGCTGCAAAGTTCACTTACCTGGCTTGATGGTCAGATCAATTTCCGCGAGCGCGAGCGACAACAGAAATCGACTTTCGTGGGGGACGGCACGGACTGGGGGACGACACAGTTCGTGAAAGCATCAGATCTACCGGGAGAGGGAGAGGATATTCTGCTATCAAGCGAGCTGTTTCCGGGATTGATCCAGGTGGAGGGACCGGAGCCGCGGACGGTAGCGTCGGGAGAAGCTGAGGAGAAAAAGGACGACGACGGGGAAAGGGAGGCGAAAGAAATTCAACGACCGGCTTTTCGAATGAGCAGTAAACAGACGGAAGCGATCGAATTGCCTGATGCCGTTGAGGAGTAGCCGAAGGGGAATTCCTCCGGGGGTAAAAGAGATAGTCCTCTAAGGCTGGACCGGGTGGAACCGGTCCCTCCAGGGCACTGTGGATTGAATTCTAGAAGTCCCGGAAAGGGCCTCGTGGGTCGGCGGCTTTCATTTCGGCGAGCCAGTTTTGGTAGGCTTCCCGGAGTTCCTTGAGCTTTTCGGGGTGGGTTTCGGAAAGGTCGTTTGATTCGCCGATGTCTTCGGCGAGATGAAAGAGTCCCTGCTGACGAGCTCCCATCACTGTCCACTTCCAGTCGCCGAGACGTGCTCCGATCTGGTCGCGGCGTTTCCAGAACATCTGTGTCCTCGGTGACTCAGTTTCGCCGCGAAGTGTTGGCCACCAATCGTAGCCATCGACGACTAAATCTGCGGGGAGAGAATGCCCTGCCGCGGCGGCAAAGCTGGGAACGAGTTCGAGACTGGAAAGAAAAGCATCCGACTCAGCTCCGGCCGGGATTTGTCCATCCGTCCAACGGACGAGACAGGGGACGCGAATACCGCCTTCCCAGGTTTGAGCTTTTTTACCGCGGAGAGGCGCATTGTCAGCTCCTCCGGACCCTCCGTTGTCGCTGAAGAAAACGACGATGGTGTTGTCAGCGATTCCTTTCTCGTCGAGGAGGTCTAACATTTTCCCAATCGAGGCGTCCATGCAGGTGATCGAGGCACGGTAGTCGCGCTCACGCGCTTCCGGAGTAACAACTTCGGCGGGGCCGCCGTATCTGTATTCCTCGACTCTCCTGTATTCTTCCTCGACCGGGGGATACATCGCTTTAAATTCGTCAGGCGCCTGCACTGAGGTTCTGATTTTAGGATCGAGAGCGGAAGAGTTGTGGGGTGCGTTGAAGGGAACGTAGAGAAAGAAGGGCTCCTTGCCTGCCTTGTCCTCGAGAAACTGGATGGCCTCCCGTTCGAAGAGGTAGGTGGCATACGTCCCTTTGTCTTCTTCGGTCTTCTCGAGATTCCGATACATGCTCGGAACCCCGTATCGTTCGTGAGTGAAAAAGTCGATTCCGGTGTTCACGAATCCGTAGAAGTCATCGAAGCCTTTTGATGTCGGGAGAAATCGCTGCAGCGTACCGAGATCCCACTTGCCGTAGATCGCAGTAGCGTAGTCCTCCGGAAGCAGGGCGGGAATAATCTTCTCGCGGAGATCCATTCCCCCGATCCGTTCGAATGAGACATCGTATTCTGCGGGTGGATATTTGTAGCCATAGTCCGGTGCCTCGTTCCGGATCATGTCGTAGACTCCGTTTCGCTGTGGATAGCGTCCTGTAAGTAGCGAGGCGCGGCTCGGCGTGCAGGCGGGCCAGGAGACATAGAAGTTCGTTAGCCTTGTTCCTTCTTTGGCGAGCCGGTCCAGGTTCGGGGTAATGATGCCGTTGCCGAGAATCCCGAGATCGTTGTATCCCTGGTCGTCAGAAACGATGAGAAGAATGTTAGGGCGCTCAGCAGTGCGGGCGAATTGGCAGAGAAGAAGGATCGAGGCGAAAAGGAGACAGCGTTTCATGGGGCGGGTTCAGTGATTGCCAGGATACCGGCGAACCAGTTGGTGTCTTCAATTGGACCCGTTTCGCCGCGGATGTAAACATAAGAAATATCGCCATCAAGGTAGAGCGCATTTGCGCATTTCAGCACATCCCGGAAGAATTCGGCAAAACGGTAGAGATTGCTTCGTCCTTGCTTTTGGTCGTGCACGGAACAGACGAAGATAACGTTGCCGCCTTCATCCACCCCCACGCCGTTTCGAAGTCGAGTGCTTGTGGAGTCGGGGCCGAGCACGGGATGAATGGTCCCGTCGTGCACCAGCAGTGGCCCGGACTGAGTGGCAAGGTGGGGGGGAATCTGCGACTTTGCGTAGGCGTGTGATTCGAGGATGCCGGAGGTTCCGTCCTTTCTCATGAAGAAGACGCCGTTCGGTTCGAGGAAGAAATTAGGAGTGAGTTGTCCCTCCCGTTCCTTCACGAAGGGGGTTAGGTTGAGAGGTGTAATCGTCTTCCCTTCGGAAACATGAAGTCCTGTCGGCATGAAGTTTCCTTCAAAAATGCCCGAATTCATCGCGAACTTAAGTTGGCGGCCCTTCTTTTCCAGCCGTTGCCGGACATTGGTAAACTTGTTTGGTTTGCCTTTCCTTTTCGCAAGAAGGAGTTGTACCGCGTCTTTGTCAGCTTCGACTCGATAGACGTGAAAACTGGTCCCCCGGTGCTGAACGATCTCTGCGTTTAGAGGAGAGAGAAATAGAATGAGGTTGAACAGGCTTAAGTGGCAGGCTTTAGCGAAGTGTTGGTGCATACTACCTCAATACAGCGGATTTGAATCGGGTTTTCAATCACGTAGTCGTCCTCACCGCTGCTTTCGAACCTTTTTATAGAGGTTCCAATATAGGCTACCCTGGATCATCTCAGGGCATGATAAAGTTAGTTGACGGTGTGGCTGGATCTGTCGATGATGGGCATTTATAATGCGATACTCAACTATTGAAACGCGATGATCATGAGGGTGCCTCTCTACAAGCTGCTTTTTCTGGCGGCCTTTATTATTTCTGCTCCAAGTTCACAGGCTTCTGTCATTCTGCTTGAAGATGATTTTGACAGTCTGACTGTTGGCAGCCAGATCAACGGCACCAACGGCTGGACTATCTTCTCCGAGGTGTCAGTCGATACGGGCTCCGGCACGCAAACGACACGCGTAGCCGATGTCACGGGAATTGGTGGATCAGGCAATGCTGCTCACTATGTGGATTCCAATAATGATGGAACGGTTTCCAACATGAGGGTGCGACAGGGGGATATTGGGTGGGATCCGTCTTCAACCGGAACGATCGCGTTTGATCTTTACGTTGATACCTTTATCGGAGGCGGCATCAGCTTTTTCGGAAATGAAGAAACTCAGCAGGACGGGATTTTTCTTCAGATAGCACGAAATGATGGTGCCATTAGAAATCGGAACAGCACAGGTGCTTATGACGAACTGGGGGCCGCCGGCACCATCAGCACGGGGCAATGGTACCACTACGAGCTGAGGGATATATCATTAACCGACAGCCATTATGATTTGGTGGTGAGCGAAGGAGTTGGGGGCAGTGCTACGATCGTGGCGCAACAAAATGATTTGGAATTCAGGGGGAGTATTAGCGAACTCATCCGGTTTGATTGGGGGAGCAATACTTCGAACGGTGCGCAAGGGGCAGACCTCTATTTAGACAATTTTCTTGTCACCAGCGCCGTTCCCGAACCGGCAACTGTGTTTGTCATGCTTGGATTGGTTGGATGCGCGTTCTTCCTGCGCAGGAGGATGCTCGCGTCTTAGCTTAGCCACTATACCAGGTAAAATCTTCGAGGTGACAATTGCGATTTGCGAAAACGTTTGTTCTGAAGTCAGGGGAAGTGCTTGACTTGGACCTTCAAAGATGGATTTTTCGTCAGAAATTCTGTCAATTCAATGAAAGGACGAGTGAAAAACCGAAGAAATTTGATCATCAAGATCGTCTTGTGCTTCAACCTGGTTGCCGTATCCATGCAGGCTTCAATTGTCGCTTTTGACGATTTTTCTGGTGGGACGGCCGGAACTTCAATTATCGGCCAACAGGATACATTATCCTATGGAACCTGGACCGGGACCTCAACTACACCCACAGGCACCCTGGGCGGCGCTGAATACGGTTCCGGTGATTACGCGGTAAGTCCCGATGGTGCCATGGGAGGTGCTGTATTGGCGGGCGATTTCTCTCATGTGACCCTCGGGCAAGATATCGTTAAAGTTTCTGTTGATCTGACTCCGCGAGCTCATAGCACCTATCCTCAAGGCATCCTGACGATTGGATTTTATGAGACGATTCACGACTCGAAAGGTCAACTCTTCAACTGGGGGGTAGATGACATGGCTTCCTTCCGGTATCAGTTTCAGAATTCAAACAATTCAAACAACGAGGGGAAGGCGACTTGGAAAATATTTGATGAAGGTGTTTCCCAAAGCGGCAGCTGGTTCGGACCTGACGCTTTTGAGAATGGGGCGAACTTTGTGATCAACATGGAGTTGGCATATAATTTTGTCACCGGGGAGACCGTTGCGAGCGTGTATCACGACGGTACCTTGATCGCGAGTGATACTAAAACGGTGACCGGTCTGGGAGATTTTAATTATGTGGGATTCGGTTGGTCCGGTTTGGACACCAGCATGTCGACTGCCGATCCTTCGCAGGTTACCAATTTCACGGTAGAGGCTGTTCCTGAGCCAACGACAATCGGTGTTCTCCTTGCATCAGTCGCGGCTTTTCTAGGATTTAGAAGGCGAAGGAAGGCATGATCCTGTTGGAATCCCGACCTTCCATGAGTCGGTCGATCGTCGTATTCCGGCAATAGCAAAAAGCTGCGGTTTCCCGGTGAAGGCTCGATAGGGCCATGCCGCTAATGAGCGATAACCATCGGCTTCAAGGAGTATTCGCACGCGTTTCCAGAAACGCTTTCATCGTGGATGGACGGGAAGTGTGAAAGATGCGAACGCCTGCATTGATGAGGGTCGCCCAATCTCCCGCATTGCCTTCGGCATGGGTTTCGACGATGAAGCCTTTCTTGCGCGCATATTCAATCAATTCCAGGCTCTTCGCGTTCACCGGGTCAGATTTGTTCAGTTTGACCTCGATGGTTGTGGATTCGAATCGCTCTTTGATGTCATTGACTTGATCTTTGGTCGTGACTTTGAACATGAGGGTGTGTTGAGCGATGACGCCGCCTTCGTCGCGATACTTCCCGAATAAATTTGCCTCATAGTAAGGCACTCGAAAAATGATTCCATTCAGCGCGTCATGTTCGGCGACAAGTGCCATGAGGTCCGCAAAGTATTTACTGACACCGGGCTTTAAATCCGCTTTGAAAAGAGTGAGCCCTTTTCCGCGGACGAGGAATTCGTCAAGGGTGGCGATCGTCTGTTCTGATTCGGTGCCGTCTCGAAACCGTTTCCGGAAGCTTTTCAGTTCTTTCAGTGTCATTTCACTGACGGTTCCGGTGCCGCTTGTCTCGCGGTCAATCGTGGGGTCGTGGACAATGACAAAATGCCCGTCCCGGGTTCGTTGGATGTCAGTTTCGTAGAGTTCGTAGCCTTTTTGGTGAAGGTTGACGAGGTTGGCTACAGAGTTTTCGGGCGCCTTGTCAGCCTTGTCGTTTTCGTATCCGCCCCGGTGTGCCGCGATGAGGATTCTATCGGGAGAAGCATCACGGAGCTCCGCGAGGACGGGCGGGAGCTGGCCGGTTTCGGGAGTCAAACTTTCCGCCTCGAGCGTTGCAATGAGTGTCAGCGAGAAGACACCGCCGGAAATAATGGCCTTTCCGGGTTCTTTCAGAAGGCTCAACTTGTTACTCAGGCTCTTCATTTCAGGTCTTGTCTCAGCGGGTCGGAATTCCGGGCAATGCCATCGTCATCAAAGGAACTCTCGACCACCGGCATTCGAGCGCGCTTTATACCGATGTATTCCTCCCGGGACAATGAAATTTATGCAATCCCGGGCCATATCCGGAGGCAGGATATTATTCCGCCAGTTCCCGAACCGCTTCGAGGTAACTCTCGACGCGCTCTGAAGGATCTGCTCTCGCGGCCCGCTCAAGTTTTTCGACGGCGGAGGCATAGTCTCCGATACTGGTCAGCAATCTTCCGTGTGCGAGGAGCGCCTCAGCTTCATGTTGAGGCATTTCGGCCGCTTGCTCGAGGAGCATTTCGGCTTCTTCCCGAAGTCCTGAATCCTCCTTGAAACGGGCGAGAAGAATGAGAGCGAGAGCATCGGTCGGTTCTTTGGTAAGCCAGGCTTCGAGCTGTTTCGCCCCGTTCTCGGCGTCACCGGATTCGAGTTCGATGAGGGCACGTGCGCGGGTCAGTTTCCCGACATATTTTTGGTTGGCCCCGGAAGTGAGATCGTAGTTGGACAGTTCAATCTTTTCGATGAGTGACTGTGTTGCAGAGAAGAGGCGCTGATTTGAAAGCATTTCAACGGCAGTGAGAATTCGTTCGAGCGCGACCGGGGGTTCTGTGTCAATCGCTGCCTCATATCGTTCGAGAGCAAGTTCGGGGAGGTCTGCCTGAAGGTAGAGGTGGCCAAGAGAGAGAATACCCGTAGCCGGGAGGTCATGGGCGCGATGCGCGAGCTCGAGGTTGGCAATCGCTTCGATTGGTTCGTTTAGACTGATGAGGGCCTCAGCCTGAACCCTCCAAAGATTGAGGTCTTGCGGTTGTGTGTCGATAAGCTCCTGGAAAATGGCGTTGGCTTCGCGCGTTTGCTCCAGAGCCTGGAGAGACTGAGCCTCTCCAATTCTCCACTGGCGTTCCTCCGGTTGTGTCAGGGAAGCGTGACGATAGGCGCTGAGGGCAGCTTGAGGATGCTCCTTCAAAGCATGGCAGTATCCCAGAAGGCCCATGGTGAGGCCGTCTGCCGAACCGAGCTCGATTGAGCGAATGAGGTGAGTTTCGGCCTCTTCGAACTTTTCGTCACGTAAGAGGGCAATGGCGAGGTTGCGATGTGCGTCCCGGAAATTAGGGAACTGTGTCAGGGCCGATTTGAAAAGGGCGACCGCTTTCTCGAGATTTCCCTCTTCGAACTGGAGGTTTGCAAGGTTGAACTGGATCGCAGGACTTTCATCGAGAAGTGGTGAATCTGCGAGCGCCTTGATGGCTGCTTTACGGTCTTCGCCGGCCATGGCTTTGGCTGATTTTTCGAGATAGAACTCTTCATCGACGGTGATGCGCGGTTCAATCCTTGCATCGAGCCCGAAGCTGCCGGTTACGGTTTTCCGAAAGAACTCACTTTTCCAGAGTGGATCGATCGAAAGAGGTTCGCTCGATGATGCGATCGAAAATCCGAGCAATAGGATGGTGGAAAGAAGGCAACGCATCAGAGAACAAAATCGAGAGGCCATTTGAAGACGGTATTCACTGAGCGTCCGTCTTTGATCGGTGAGGTGAATTTAGAGCGCGAGGCGAAGGATTTGGCGGCTTCTGAAAAGTCAGGGTGAGGGCTGTCAAGCACGCGGAGGACACGCACTTTACCGGTCGAATTGATGGCGACTTCGAGAGTTACCCGAGCCTGGGTGATGCCTCGTGATTTCTGTGCCTCCGGGAAAGTGAAGGCGGGGCGGTAGACGAGTCGAGGTTTGGTATCAAGATCGCTCCCGGCAAAGGTGATGCGTTCACGGGGCTGGTCAGCGACAGAGGCGAAGTCGCTCATCGAAAGGGACATCTTTGTGTCCGGTAAAAGAGTGGCCTCAACCGGAGGGGCGATCGAGTCGAGTTCCAGTTCGAGCACGGGCAGGTCAGGAGTGATGGGAGGTGCCGGTGGTGTGACCTCGGCAGTGGGCGGTGGAGGGGCGGGAAGGCTGACAGGTTCAGTGGTGTCCATCGTCCTTAGCGTCATGAGTGGCGCATTGGAATGGGGATCAAATGTTCTCATCGCTACGAGGAAGAGAAGTAGACCCGTGGTGAGGAAGAGGGCGAAGGCGACGCGAGTGACAGCGCCGATAGTGGGCAGGCTGGAATCAGTCATTGGTTGTTGATACAAATACGTTTTCGGCACCGCCGAGTTTTGCTTCATCGAGAACGCGAACCGTCGCTTCGGTCGGTGTGTCCCGGTCCGCTTGAATGATGACCGGCATGCTTTCCTGATTGAGGAGACGGCTAACGGTAGAGCGAACACCGTTGACGCCGATGTCGCGGCCGCCATAGAAGACTTGTCCAGACGGAGTCACTCCGAGAAGAATGCTGTTTTTTTCCAGGTCGTTTTGTGTTGCGGCACGGGGTTTGTTGATTTCGACGCCGGTTTCTTCAACAAAAACAGTCGTAACGATGAAGAAAATGAGAAGAATAAAGACGACGTCGATGAGCGGTGAGATGTTGATCTCACTGGTCGTGTCGGCGGCGGGTTCGCCAAAGCGCTGGAAGCGTCTAGCCATTCAGGTAGTTGAGCTGGAGAGTGATTGGAGAAGTTGCGATTCGAGTCGGCGGAAATTAAGAATGAGTTCCTCGTGGCGGCTCTTAAGGAAGGCACAGATAATGTAGGTAGGTACCCCGATGATGAGTCCTGTCTGAGTGGTGATCAGTGCTTCCGAAATTCCTTCGGAAATGACGTCCACGGGCGACGCGGCGATTGTCTCTGACATTCCGCGAAACGTTTTGAACATGCCTGAGACGGTACCGAGGAGTCCAATTAGCGGGGCCGCACTGATGAGGATAAAAGCGAAGGGGAGGCGCCGTTCTGTTTTGGCGAAAAGCTCCTGCCCGATTTCCTGGAGGCGACGGGAAGGGTCGGGGGCGGATTTCAGCGAAGAAGCGAGGCGTTCACGGGTTCGGGGAAGCTCCTGGTGTGAGTGGAGGAGTTTCCGCCACTCCTTTGCCCCGAGAACCGGTGCTTCGGGGAGTCGGGAGGCATTCCAGATCGAGAGGAGAGCAAAGGCAATGCCGAAAGCGAGGGCGATGAGAGCGAGAAATACCCATCCGCCCTCTTCAATGAGAAGGTTCAATTCAGTGACTATTCCGGAGAACGAAATCATGCCTGGTCACCTTTCAGTTTTATCCCGTTGAGGAATGCGAGACTGGTCATTTCCATGGTCGACTTGATACCGGTAATCTTTCTCGAAAGAAGGGCATGAAGGATGAGTGCCGGAATCGCAACAATCAGTCCGAATTCAGTCGTGACGAGAGCTTCGGAGATGCCCGAGGCCAGGGTCTTCGCATCGCCGGTGCCGAAAATGTTAATGAGCCGGAATGTCTCGATCATTCCGGTGACGGTTCCAAGAAGCCCGAGCAGGGGCGCGGTAGCAGAGGCAATCGCGATAAGCGGAAGTCCCCGTTGCAAGGCGGGCTGCGCTTCGAGGAATTTTTCGAAGAGTGATTCTTCAAGGTCATCCCGGGTCGGATCGCTGGAAGTCTCGACAAGATTGACGCCCGTTTCCAGAATAGCGCCGGAAGGATGTTGTATTGACTTCGCTGTGGTCGCTGCTTTGTCGAAGTTTTCAGCATTCAGGTCGCGAATAATCTCCTGAATTTTTGCACTCGGAAACGCACGAATTTTGAGGAGTTGAATCCATTTGGCGAGCGCTGCAAGAAGGGCGATGAAAGCAAGAAGTAGAATTGGAATAATCCAGAACCCGCCTTCTTTGATATGGTCGAGAAGCGAGGATTCTGTTTCTGTGAGGGCGAGTGCGTTGCCGAGGGTTGGATCAAAAGCAGGGGAGGCGGCGTTGCCTTCAATCAGGTTGAGGATTGCAGATTTATCATCGGTTCCCTCAACAATTCGGGGTTCCGGAGCCATGCTGTCGCTGACGATGCCGGATGTTTTCCGGTCGGTCGATAGGAACCAGGAAACAGGGCCTGCGTTAACAAGCTCACCTTCAATGAGAACGCCGTCCCCGCCAAGGGCACTACCCGGGTTAACCGTGACACTGCCGGCGGATTCAAGTTGCTTAATGCTGGATTCCAGAAGTTCGAGAGGGGCTCCCGGGCTGCCAAGATTTTTTTGAAAGTCAGCAAGGAGGCCTTCAAGGTAGATTTTCTCATTACGCCATTGTTTTAATTCGTCATCGGTTTTGGCGAATTCAGCTTCAACGGCATCTTTGCGTGATCGGGCAAGGTCGGCCCGGCGTCTTGCCTCTCGCAATTCGGCGGCAATTTCGTTAGCGGATTTGGCGATGGAAGGCTTCTCTGAGGCGATCGTTTTGCGGAGGTCAGCCAATTCTCCGAGCGCCGATTTCAGGTCCAACTCAGCGGAAGCTGCCGCCTTTCGATAATTGGCTGACGCATCCCTGTCCTCGCCGTTTGCAGCGAGGCAGAGAAAAGTGATGAGTGTCAGGAGATGGAGTCTCATTCTAATCCTGAACCGTTGGTGATGGGTAATCTGACGAAGCCGGGGGCTTCGAGGCGGGTTTGCATATCGATGGCGCGTTTCACTGTCGATGCGATCGAGGGCTCTTCCTTCCAAACCCATCCCGTCGGAGTTGGGCTGCCGACACCGCTGTGTTTTCCTGACTTATCAACATACCAGGCCTGGGTCATTCCGAAATAGAGCACTTCAATCTCGCGCTTGATCCCGTCGATTTCCCGAATCTCCGTATCGAGGGTGAGTTTTTCGTGAAAACTCCAGTAGGCTTGCATTAAGCTCAGGAGGTCACGGGTGCGGTGTTGAAGAGGGCGCGAGGAATCCCGGGCCTCTAATTGAGTAATGGCTTCGGCGACCTCAAGTCGAAGCGGGTAGGGAAAGGTCGGGATGAGTTTCAGGAGTTCCCTTTCGAGGGGAGTGATCGTGGCACTGAGCTTCCGTCGCCACTCTTTTAGCTCAGCTTCCTCTTTTTCAAAAGCGGCGCGTTGCGTCGCGATTTCTTTGATTCTCACCTCAGCGCCTTCAATGAATTCGTTGAGCTGTTCAGTCTCGCGTTTTCTGATCTCGTTAAGTTCATTCAGTGTCGCCTTCTCGGATTCCCACTCAGAAGCCTCCTGACTGATAAGCTGCTTTGTCCTTACCCACTCCTGAAGGTGCGTTTGCACCTGGCGGGCAGGAGGCAGCGGTTCGCTCTGGGCATGGACTTCAGACGCTGCCATCAGAGACAGCGCAAAAAGCGCACTTGTGATTGAGGGAACTGTTTTGATAGAGCGTGCAGAAAGGTTGACTACTTCGCGACGATGGATTTACCGGAAGGGGAGTTTCGTGGCTCCCAGAGAATCTCGCAACCTAGATAGAACTCACGTGGAGCATTAGCGCGTGCGCCTTCCGGGATACGGCTTGTGATCATGACTTCTTCGAAGAGGTTGTGAACACCTCCGATGAGTTTGACGTTGTTGTTGATCTGGTAGTAGGCACCGAGGTCGAAAATGACTCCTCCATCGATTTCGCCCTGGCGGCTGGAGGTAACAGGAACAGGAGAGTTCAAGGCAGTGCCGAAAGTATCGCTGACGTAGGATGCGGCAAGATCAACACCCCAGGTGTCAGACTCGAGACCGATGCCGGCAGCGACTTTGTATTCAGGAATGTAGGGAAGATTGGCTCCTGCGAGGCCGGCGCCTCCAGCACCATCGCCGTAGATATCTTCGCCGCCTCCGGCGCTGAGTGCCTGATCGAGTTCTGTGCTCGTCCAGGTAGCACTGAGATACATGGGAAGGCGTACCGCGCGCTTCTGCCAGGGGTCGAATCCGACGAGGGCTTCAATGCCGTGAACCTGTCCCGTGCCGGCATTCTGAGTGGCGCCCTGACCGAGGCCGGCTGCGGTGCTGATGATGTTGTCAAAATCTGTTAGGAATCCGACCAGCTCGGCGTTGAAGTTGTTGCTCTGATGGCGAAAGCCGAGTTCATAGGACAGGCTTTCCTCCAGTCCGACATTACTGCCGAGAATAGAACTGGGACCGGGAGTGGCAACCCCTTCATGGACTCCACCGAAGATTGAGTTTTGCTCACTGAGTTCGTAGGCAACACCGATACCGGCCGTCCACCAGTCAATTTCGCCATCAAGTTGGCTCGTGAGGGTGTGGGTCGCGTCGCTTTGGAAGTTGGTGCTGTTGAGTTCCACGCGTTCATGGCGGAACCCGGGAGTGAAGGTGAAGCGTCCGACTTCGATCGAATCCTGAAGCCAGATGGCAGTGGCGTTTGATTCCTGAAGGCGGTTACCTCCCGAACCGGGTCCGAAGTCGTTAATGACAGGGGAGGAACCTCCGAGGATGACATCTGTATTTTCCTGGAAAAAGCGGACATTGTCCTTGTGTTCCCGCACGCCGAACTTCAGGCCGTGATCGATCTGTCCGGTCTCAAAACGATACTCTCCGGAGAATTGAACGCCGTAAGCCTCGTAGGTTCTGGCATTGTGGCGGTAGCCAAGGGTGCCGGGAGCGAGTCCGCGAAGCGTGTTGAGGTCGGCAATGTTGCCGTTCGGTCCTAGGGCTTCGTGGAGGGAATTTCCGTTTACGTTCCGAATCTTAAACCAGTCACGCTCAAATTGATTATAATAACCGGCGACCTGCACGTCGAGGTCATCGGTCACCGCGATGCTGTGCTTCAAGCTGATGCGATGCTGTTCTGTGGCCATATCATCGAGGAAGGATCCTGCGTAGCGACGATAGGGGTTCGCTGCGAAGTCGGCGTCAGTGAGACCGAGGTAGGACTCGTTCGCGTCGAGATCAGTGAATCCATATTTGAATTCCATCTTTTGCTCGAGAACTGTGTTGGGCTCCCAGGAGAGTTTGATCATGGGTTCGATGACCCGGTATCCAGTTGCGTCGCCGCCCTCGATACCCATGCCGGGATCGATGGTGCGGAATCCGTCGGACTTCTTGTAATAAATTTCAGCGAGGTAACCAATACGCCCCACGGAGGTATCGATCATGTTGCCGTAGTGGGAATGAATCTGCGAGGTGGAATTACTTCCATAGGTGGAGCGGAAGTAGAACTGTTCATGTTCCGGAATGGGAGTGGAAAGGTAATTGATGACACCTCCAGTTGTGTTCGGGCCATAGAGAACGGAATTGGCGCCTTTCAGGATTTCGACTCCAGCCATTCTTGCGACGTTTGGTGAGTAGTAAGCACTTGGTGCCGCATAGGGAGCCGGTGCCTGAAGGATGCCGTCTTCCATGATGGTGAGTTTTTCAGAGCGCGTGCCGTCGACCCCCCGAATCGAGATATTGGGAAAGAGTCCGGCGCCGTCTTCTTCGCGAACGTAGACGCCGGGGACCCGGGCGAGGACGCGGTTCACATTGACGTAATTCTGGTCACGGATTTCTCCTGCGGTCACGAAATAGCCGGAACCGGGAAGTGTGAAAGTTTCCTCCGCGCCGCCGCTGATGAACTCAGGGTCGATGGTGTCGTAAACTTCAATTTCGACAGGTCGTGTCGCAGTGGCACGACGAACGGTTTCCGTGGGGGTCGCTTCGCGGGGAGGGGCGGGGGTAGATGTCACAATGGTGACGTCGAGTTCGCTGGTGGCATCGTCGATGACGGGACCAAAATTGGGAGAATCCTCTTCTTGCGCAGTTGAGAAAACCGGGAGGTAAATAGCGGCTGAAAAGGCGGCGGCTACGACTGAACAGCGGAGAAGGCAGGCAATGCGACTCTTAGTTGAATGAAGTGTCATGATGAAGCACTGATAATGAGACGCTGTCTCAATTACAACTGAAAAGTTTACTTTTTTGTGTGAAACAGGTGGGAAGGCGCATGTCGATGATGTGCCTCCCGAGAGTAGGATGAATGGGGCGGAAACAAATTCTAATCGGCCTTGAAGGCGATTCAGCCACGTGCTTTGCGGGCAGCGATGAATGAACGAACTGCCATGACGGTGTAGAACAGGCAGATCAAAGTCATGATGAGGATGAAGATTGTCGACGGCTTGCCCCAGTCGATGGAACCTTTGATAGAACCGGGAATAAGTCGTCCGAGTCCTGCAAGTGCTCCCAGAAAGGAGAAGAGCACGGAAATGTGAATGCCGATTTTGACGCTTTTGTTGGCGACCAGCCCGCCGATGAGCATGGGGATTCCGATGAAGGCGGGGATGAGAGCTGTAATTGACTGCTTCGCTGCGCCGAGGATTTCATATCCGAAGTAGCCGAAGGCACCAAGAACGATGAGGAGAATAGAACAGAGGTATGTAAGTTTTTTCATGTGAGAGTGACTACGATAATCGGCTTAAACATAGAACGGTCAATGAAGCGATCGAGAAAATGTTGCACGGATATATGCGCCCTCTTTTCGACTGAGAGCAGAAAATTTTTCTGAATCATCTGCAACAAAAATGGAGAGGGAGAATCGATTTCGATGACTGGTATCTCTTTTCCGGAAATGCAGTGGGTTTTATCCGGATGGTCGTTTCTATCCAAGGCGATGAGGCATCGGGAATCACCAATCACGAAAGAAGGAGGGACTTTTTCCGATGAAGTCCATAGACGAAGATCAGCATCAGAAAAGAAAGGCAAAGAAGGACGAGTGAGAGGCGATGTGCGTCTCCGTAGTTCAGGCCTTCGACATGATCGTAGATGGCGATGGAAACGACTCGGGTGGACCCGGGTATGTTGCCGCCGATCATAAGCACGACCCCGAACTCTCCGAGGGTATGAGCAAAACCGAGTACGGCACCCGTAAGAATTCCGGGCCGGGCCAGTGGCAGGGCGATCGTAAAAAAGCGACGGACGGCACTTGAGCCGAGGGTCGAAGCGACTTCGAGATGTTCGCGTCGTATGGCGGCGAAGGCGTTTTGGATCGGCTGGACAACGAAAGGGAGAGAGTAGATCACCGAACCCACGATTAATCCGGTGAAGGTGAAGGCGAGTGAGGTGTCGCCGAAAGGCCCTTTCGGACCGAGGACGAAGAGGAGGTAGAACCCGAGGACCGTTGGCGGAAGAACCAGAGGCAATGCGATGACCGCGTCGAGCAGAAATTTGAAACGACAGGAAGTTCTTGCAAGCCACCAGGCGAGGGGGATTCCGAGGAGGAGTAGGGTGCCCGTGGTGATCAGGGCCAGTTTAACCGTGAGCCAAAGTGCGGTCAGATCGGAGTCACTCAACATGGAGGGAAGGGGGGAGTAAATAGCCGTTTTTCTTGACGATATGCCGAGCTGGATCGCTTTGGAGGAAAGTGAGGAAGCGGCGTCCAGCTACGGTATCCTGCAGGAGGATGGCGTCCTGTTCAATCGGCGAGTGGAGGTAGGAGGGCAGCTGCCAGGTTGATCCGCCTGTCAGATTTAGAGTCTGCGGAAGGGCGACGAATCCCAGTTCAGCGTTTCCGCTTTCCACAAAATGGAAGGTTTGCGCGATGTTCTCACCGTAAGCGATCCGATTCTGGACTCGATCGAGCAGTCCCAGCGAAATCAGGCATTCTTGCGCCGCACGCCCGTAAGGCGCAAGCTTTGGGTTCGCGATGGCAAGGTGCGAGAACTCCGCGGTGTTGAGCACCTCACCTTTCTCATCAACAAAAGAGTCAGTGCGGCTGTACAGAGCCAGTTGCCCCATCGCGTAGGTGAACCGGGTGCCAGGCACAGCAATCCCGTCCTCAACCAACCTTCCGGGGCTTTCGCGGTCGGCCGAGAGAAAAACGTCAAAGGGCGCGCCTTGTTGGATCTGCGCAGTGAGCTTGCCGGTTGATCCTGAAACGAGAATCACCTTGATGCCCGTTTCGGCGCGAAAGGATTCTACGATTTGCCGGGCAGCGTTTACGAAATTACTCGCAACGGCAACGGTGAGAGCATCTTCACGAGTCTCTGCACAGGAGTGCAGAAGAAAGAGCGCAGGAAGTCCCGCCAGGAATTGGAGGGATGAGGTCCACCTCGGACGCGAAGCTTTGGTTGTCGATTCCGGAAGGGGGGACTTCATGTCGTCGCTGTTCGAATTTCTTCAGCCGTGAGGGGGCGCCACTGTCCCGGTTCGAGATCTTGAGGAAGCATGATTCGCCCGATTTGATCCCGATGTAAGGATCTCAGGCGGATGCCATCAATTCGATGGAACATGCGCTTGATCTGATGATAGCGACCTTCTTCGATCACCACCTCGGCCTGGCAGGGGGCCAGTATTTTCAGCATTGCGGGGCGGGTTCGAATTCCTTCGGTTGGAAAATCGAATCCCTCCCGGAACAGGCGAACCGCCTTTTCAGGAATTCGCTGATCGGTTTCAACCTGATAGCGTTTCTTCACCTTGTGATGTGGGTCGGTGAGGCTTTCCGACCACCTCCCGTCGTTGGTGAGCAGAATCAAGCCTGTCGAACTTCGGTCAAGTCTTCCTGCAAGGTGAAGTGTCTCTTTGTCCGGGCAATCGATGAAATCCAGAACGGTTCGATGCGTTTTGTCAGTGGTCGCGCTGAGGATCCCTCTTGGTTTGTGAAACATGAGAAACAACCTTTTGATCGGGGTCTGAAGAATCTGCTCCTTGTAGCGGACTTCCATGAAGCGGTCGATCTCGACCCCGTGGTCTTTGGTGACCCTTTGATCAAGCATGGTTGAACCTGCTACGATCCGGAGACGCGCCTCGCGTTCGTTTACACGGAGTTGTTTCGCAATGAATCGATCAAGTCTCAATTGGAAAGAAGGTCAGAAGAATGGCGAAGATTAACCGGGGAACGGTGAAGGAAATGAAATAGGAGCAAAAGAAGAGGGACTTTTGGCAATCATCTTGCACTGATCGTCGATTCTCTGTTAAAAGACCAGTTGAAGATCATGATCCCTGAATCCATCCAGAAAGAAGCGTTGAAACGACCGGCAACATCGAGAGCTTCGATGGCGGCGGTGCTCTTCGTGGCCCTGTTTGTGATGGTACCAGTGAGTGAGGCCGGTCTCTTCGAAAAATTGAAAGCGAAGCGACAGGCAAAACTTGAGAGCTTGAAGCCCAAGCCGAAACCGAAGCCACGGCCGGTGCATCGCTCCAGTTATCGCGATGCGCATGGCGATGCCTACATTAATGAGGAATTACTGGCGATTGAAACCGAGGCCGATCGGCGCATCATCGTCGATGTGAAACGTCAGCGCGCTTTTCTGGTGGTGAATGATTTGATCGCGATTGATTCGGCAGTTTCAACGGCTCGACGCGGAAAATATACCCCACGGGGAGAGTATCCGATCACGGAGAAAATAAGGTCGGGGAAAGTTTCAACGATTTATCATGTCTACATGCCGAACTGGATGAGACTTGGTCACTCGACCGTTGGCATGCACACAGGTGATCTTCCCGGGTACCCTGCTTCGGCAGGTTGTATCCGCCTTCCACAGAGTGTCGCCCCCATTCTCTTCGAACATGTGGAGCGCGGGGTTCGTGTCAGCGTGGTGGATTTCTGGGATGAGCAGGGGTTGAAGATTCCATATTCCACACCGGGACGCGATCTGTATGCCGCTCTTTGAGTGGGGAGGGAATTTCCCGCCGATTCGATTGTTCCCGCCGGCGGTGTCGCTCAATTGACGATGGGGTGGTTGGGAAACCTGCTTGAAGCGGGTTCATTTTATTCCGTTATACCGCGCCGATCATTTTCCGACCGATCCAGAAGAAAGTCATGAGGAGAATGATTCCACCGATCCACCAGGGGCTAGACCAGATCCGAAGTCTTCGTTCAATAGGATCCGGTTCGGGGAGCGCGGCGAGGCGGGATTGAATCAGATCGATATCAGGGGATGTCAGCATTTCGCCCCGGGAGATTCGTGCGATTTCCTCCATGACGTCGAAACGCGCGGGTTCGCCGGTCTTTTCCAAAGCTGTTCCCTGAACGTTAATGCTGAGATTCAGTGTCCCTCCGTTCTCCTCACAACTCATCGTGAGAGAGTGTTCGCCGGGTTCGGTAGGTTCATAATTTCCTGTGAAGAGACCCCATTGATCCCCGCCGCCTGCGGTGAGCCGGATCGAATCAACCTTTCCGGAAGGGGCGACTACCTGGATGACGACATTCGCAGATTGCAGCGGCTCGCCTCCGAGACTCATGACATTCGCATTTAAAGTCAGCATGTCTCCGGTTTGAGGGCGGTCGGGGGAGTAGAAGAGTCGCATCAGTTCATCGCTCGCCATGCTGCGCTGATAGGCCATCCAGCGGGCAACCTGTCCCCAGAAGCGGTAGTGGTATTTATCCTCAACGCCTTTGCGCCACCGCCAGGCTCCGTCAGTACCCATGAAAAGGATCTTTCCGGTTCCGTAAGTTTTTGTCACGATGAGAGGAATCCTGCCATACTCATTGGTTTCAGAGCTGTGAGTGGCCAGGATTTCGGAGCCCGCCTTGGCGCGGAGAACCCCTGCATACCATTGAAAGCCCGGTAGTGAGGACCAGATGTTCGCGTTTGCGTTCTCGGTGTCTTCGAGTCGCGTGAGGAGACTTCGTGCACCCAGTTCAGTCAGCTCGAACTGCCCCGGCGTCGGTGAGCCCCAGCCGCGTGGTTGAGCCGGGTCCATCGCCACCGGAAAGAGGTCTTCCAACTCTGTCCTGAGGAGACTGCCCTGGTTGCCTCTGAATCCCGGTAAGAGAACCAGCCCGGAAGCCTGTGTGGCGATTTGATTTTTTAAAGCACTAAGCTGTGATTCCGTGAGTTGACCCGGAGCCAGTCCTACGTCTCCGAGGACAATCACGTCAAAAGTGGAGAGGAGGTCTTCTTTGGGAAAGGCGTTGAGATAGCCTGAGCCACCGCCGGGTGCTTCCACATCAGGGTGAAAAAGCAGGCAACTTACCTCTACGCCGGGATCTCTCTTAAGAGCGTTGCGAAGGTATCGGTATTCCCAACGTGGATAGCTGTCGATGACAAGGACCTTAAGTTCCTCCTTTCGAATGGATATCGGCGCGGTCAAAGCGTTGTTGGTGAGATCAGTTTCCTCTTCGATAGCGGGCAGTGTCAGGGTCAGTTCGTAGTCCCCTTCCGAAAGGGGTGTCCAGACGAGGGTCTCCTGCGATTTTCCCACCGCTGGGATTGTCACGCTCCCGGAGAGCTTTTCACCTTCGCTCGTTCGGATTTCAATGGTGGAGGGATGGGCTCGTGGAAGTGAGCTTGAAAGGGTGAACGGAAGGCGGACCGGCTTGCCGGCGATACCGAAGGTGGGAGCATCGAAGGCTGTCACGGCAAGGTCAGGCAGGCGTTCTTCGCTGCCTACAGGGACAGTGAAGACCGGAACTCCCAGCATGCGCAGTTGTGTCGCAATACGAGAGGGTGGCTCACCGGAATTCCAGTCACCATCGGATATCAGAACGATACCACGCGGTGGTGATTTTGTGTCGATGACAGAGGTAAGTGCGGTGCTGAGGTCGGTGCCGGTGTTCTCGCTTCCTCCGAAGGATTGGATCTTGACCTCGATGCCTTCTTCTACGGAAGCCCATGCTTCCGGAGCGCTAAGATTACCGGCGACGGATGACCGGCTCCTTGCGTTTGAATTGGAGAGGACATCCTCCGTGTCCATGCTGAGCGATGCATCCCGAAGCACCGCGATGGACGGTTTGTCGTCCGGCTTGAACGTTTCCCTCCATTCCGGTTGATTGAGTGTCACGACAACACCGGTGAGGATACAGAGTCGGAGTGACTCCAGAACCCCGGTTGAGGCAGCATAGTGGTTTCGCTTCCAGATGAGGAAACTGAAAACAGCCGTGACAAGGACAATGATGATCGAAAACGCCATCGTCTGGGGAGTTCCGTTGAACGTCAGTTCGCTGTTGGTTAGAGTCACTTGAGTAGATGGATTAGCGCAGGCCGACGACGGGTTGTTCCGCTTCAGTGCGCGCGGGGAGGCTGAGGATCGCTTCGGCGAGAAGAGCAAGGGACATGATCACCAGAAAGGCCCGCCACACTTCAGATGCAAGCGAAGATCCACTGTTGAGTTCGTCGCTGACCTGACGGTAATTGACACCCTCGAGAAGAGAGGCAATGGCTTCAGGCCTGAGGGTTTTGAGGTCGTCTTCGCTTACCGGACGATTCAGGGCCATGAGTCTTCGACTTTCGCCTTCGGCATCCAGAGAGATCGCCGTTGGCAGAAGTCCGGGGGCGGTGAGAGAGGCATCGCCTCCCGATTGCGCCAGGATTGAGTAGGGGATGTCAGGGATGGCTCCGGAACCTGTCTCCCGAAACTGAGCCGGGGCCACTGCGTTCGCTCCTTCCTCAAGGGCACGGTGTAGCATCACAAAGAAGACGATGCCGTCAGTGGCAAGTGAGGAATGGTCAGTTCGGGGAAGGGTTCCCCAGGCATAAGCTGAGCCCGGTGTCTCACTGATTAGCTTCGCAATAACCGGGGTGTTTTCCCCGGTGCGGAGAAGTGGTTGAACGTCGCCTGAAAATTCGCGCACGCGAAAGAAGTTGAGATCGTCGACAGGGAGGGACTCGCCACTTTGCGTGTTTGCGAGAAGACTGGTCTCCGTGCGCCACCATTCAACTGGAAGCGGGTCGTTTCCCCCCCCCGTCCAATCTTCCCAGCTGAACCCTTTGAAGGGATGATCGGAAGCCCCGGCAGGGGGCAGGAAAACGAGCGTCCGACCTGTCGCAAGATGTTGGGAGAGAAGGGCACTTTCCGGTGAATCAGGTGCCGGAATCGGTGCCTGCCAGAAGAGAAGCGCCGTGTCTTCCCAGGGAATACGGGAGAGCTGATCGGTGCCGACCGTATCCGCCTCATACTGAATGTCGGTTTCCAGGGCTGCCCGGGCAGCGGCCGTGATGGCCTCGACCGCGAATTGATCGTCGCTGACAACAACCGTTTTTCTTACCGGAGGGTCGGCAAAGACAAGGAAGGCCGTATTATCTGCAGGATTGTCGTCGGCGGGAAGGTCGATTCGCCCCCAACCTTTCCCGTTGTTCCGGCCAAGTGGGATGACATGGCCGAGGCGAACTGTTTCTTTCCCTGAGAGGGCTATTTCCTGAACGGTTCGCATTTCGTTCACGGTAAACTCAAGCGGGACGTTGGTCGGCTCATCTGAATTTGATTGCCGCCTGATCGTAAAGTCCAGAACGAGCTGCATGCCCTCCGGGGCCCGCCGTCTTCCCACCTTCGAGACGGAGATGGACAAATTCCCGTTGGCGGTGTCCGTCGCCGGATAGCTGAGGAGGAGGAGGCGTGATGCTTCGTTGGCGGCGAGTTCGGCACGGAGTGCCTGCCATTGCCCGGAACCGGGGTCCCAGTCGCTCTGTCTCAAATCGCTGGCAAGCCAGATATCAGTGCGGCCACTTTCGTCGGTAGCGAGGTAATCGACCGCTATCTGTAAAAGTGCGGGGATCTTAGAAGCCGTCGCGGTTACGCTTGTTTCGGGTAGTTCAAGGAGTCCCTCCGGATCAGTGATCGTGGTGGGGGTCAGTGTGGCACTGTCGATGAGCACGATTTCACTGTTGTTCGCTGTTTTAGAAAGCAGGTCGGCGAGCTTGCGAAGTGCGGTTGAGCGCTTCGATTCTCCCGTTTCCAGATTCTGCTGCTCCATGGAAGCGGAGCGGTCTAACAAAATCAAAACCGTGTCTGCTTTCCCGCCGGTCATTGCCAGCCAACCTCCGGCGAGAGGGCGCCCCGCTGCGAAGATAAGAAGAATCACGGCGAGAACCCTGAGGGAAAGAATCAGGATCTGTCGAAGTCTCGCGATGCCTTTGGTGAGTTTCTTTGCGTCGAGAAGGAACATCATCGCCGCCCATTCAACCGTCCGGTGACGGTGTTGATTGATCAGATGAATGATGATCGGAAGCAAGGCGAGCGGAAGCCCGAGTAGGAGAATGGGCTGAAGGAAACTCATCTCGCACTCCGGGCTGTTTTCGGATTCCTTCCCATTAGAAACCGGGCAAGGACCTGATCGTATGGTTCGTCGAGAAAGGTGCGGTGGTAGTCGACCACGGAGTGATTTACGATCCGGTCCACTTTACCCAGATAGTCTTTAACCGCTTCCCGATACTTTTGCTGAATCAGGGACGGGTCCGCGAGGAGTGACGGGCCGCCCTCGAGATCGAGGAATCGGGTCGGACGGTCGAAAGTGAAATCAATCTCTTCACGATCAAGGAGGTGAAAGAGAGCGATGTCATGCTTTCTGAAACGGAGGTGGTCGAAAGCCTCCTGCAGCGGGTCGAGATCAAAGAGTAAGTCGGAGACGATCACGATCATGGCCCGCTGCGGAATCTTCTCGGCGGCTGCGTGAATCGACTCGACGAGGGCGGTTTCGCCGCCTGATTTTAACCTGGCGATGAGGTCCAGCATGACGCCGAGATGGAGGGCGCCGCGTTTGGGAGGCAGCTCTTCCTGAAAGGTGCTTCCGTCTTCGCTTTTCGCCCCGGCATAGAGCCCCGCGGCGTCGCCTTGATGCACCGTGAGATAGGCAAGGGTTCCGGCAATGCTGCGTGCGTAGTTGAGCCGGTTTATTCCGCCGGTTTCGTATCCCATCGAACCACTGGTATCGACAATAAAACAGAGGCGGAGGTTGGTATCCGCTTCAAACTCTTTGATGTAGTAGCGATCGGTTCTACCCCAGGTCCTCCAATCAAGGCGACGGGTGTCATCGCCGGGGACATATTTCCGGTATTGGGCAAACTCGAGGGCTGAGCCTTTTACGGGGCTGCGATGCCTCCCCGAAACACTCCCGAGCATGGGGTGTCTCGAATTCAGGGGGAGCCCCATGAGCCTGCCGAGCACGACCGGGTCAAGAAAATCCCGCTGGATAGATTCAGCCACGTCGTTGCAAGGTTAGGCTTCTTTACTGAGCTCTTCGACGAGACGGGCGATGATCGAGCGACAAGTGACTCCTTCTGACTCAGCAGTGAAGGTTTTGATGACACGGTGTCTTAGGACGGGCTCGGCAACGGCAACAATGTCTTCCTGTCTCACCATATAGCTACCCTGTAGTGCCGCCCGGGCGCGAGCACCTAGAATGAGATATTGAACGGCGCGGGGGCCTGCGCCCCAGCCGACGTAGGGACTGATCCAATCCGGCGATTCATCGGAATCCGGTCGGGTTCGTCGCACAAGGTCGACTGCGAAGTGGTAGATGTGGTCAGGGACAGGGACGCGGCGGACAAGTTCCTGAAAGCGGATCACGCTATCCCCGTCGAGGACGTGCTCCAGCTCCGGAAGCCTGGCGCCTGTGGTGGTCCGTGCGATGGAGATTTCTTCATCCCGACTGGGGTAGTCAACCCCGATCATGAACATGAACCGGTCCAGCTGGGCTTCAGGAAGAGGGTAGGTGCCTTCCTGTTCAATGGGGTTCTGCGTTGCGAGAACAAAGAACGGTTGCTCCAGCTCCAGCGTGTTTCCTGCAACGGTGACGCGATGCTCCTGCATCGCTTCGAGCATGGCTGCCTGGGTCTTGGATGGCGCACGGTTGATCTCATCGGCGAGGACGATATTGGCGAAGACGGGTCCTTTTGAGAACTCGAACTCCCGTCGTCCGGATCCGTTGTCCTGCAGAATCTCCGTACCCGTGATGTCCATCGGCATGAGGTCGGGGGTAAACTGAATTCGGTTGAAAGTCAGCGACATCGTTTCGGCAAGGCGTGAAACGAGGAGTGTTTTCGCCAAGCCCGGAACTCCCATGAGGAGGGCATGGCCCCGCGCGAAAAGGCAGATCGCCAATTGTTCAATGACCGATTCCTGCCCTACGATGATTTTACCTAATTCCCGGCACAGCGAGTCGTAGGAAGCTCTCAGTTCGTCAATTGCCGCAACATCGTCGGCAAGGAATTCTTCGGTGGCGGCTGGCATCTCAGGCATGGAACAGATCGTTAATAGCTCGAGGAACGATAGGGGCGGGTCGGAACGCTGGAAAGGGGAAAAACGGAAATGAAATTGAGTCATTCATCCCGATCTCAGCTTGACATCAGTCCGTGCTGTCGTGCTGTAGTAGGAAATGTTTGATGACCTGAGCAGCCGTGTCGAGGAACACTCGACAGATTCCCTGCGCGACCGTATCTGGCGTGTCATTTTTCTGTCGAATACCCGCTCAGGAAAGGCCTTTGATATCATCCTTCTCTGGCTCATCGGCATCAGTGTTTTTGTGGTCATGTTGGAGAGTGTCCCGACTCTTCAGGAGGCACACCGGAAGCTCTTCAACCGACTGGAGTGGATGTTCACGATTTTGTTTACGGTCGAATACATCGTTCGAATATGGGTGGTCAGGAGTAAAAAGTCTTACCTCTTCAGCTTCTTCGGCGTAGTCGATCTGCTTTCGCTCATTCCGACTTATCTGACCATCTTCGTTGCTGGTCCTCAGTATCTACTCGTCGTTCGTGTTTTGAGGTTGCTTCGCGTTTTTCGCGTGCTGAAAATGGCACGGCATATTGGAGAGGCAAATATGCTCATGAACGCATTCCGGGCGAGCTTTGCAAAAATCACGGTGTTCCTTTTTCTTGTTCTTGCGGTGACTTTGATTCTCGGAACGATGATGTATCTCGTCGAGGGGGTCGTGGCGAACAATCCGGGGTTTTCAAGTATTCCGCAGTCACTCTACTGGGGCATTGTGACGATTTCCACGGTAGGGTATGGCGATGTCACTCCTATTACCGTTGCAGGTAAAGTGATCTCCACTATTATCATACTTATCGGCTATGGAACCATAGCGGTGCCGACCGGAATCGTTACCGCTGAGCTTAACATGAACATGGCTAAGATTCACCCTGACAAACGGAAGTGTAAAGAGTGTGGTCACATCGGGCATGATACCAAGGCCCGCTATTGTAAAATGTGCAGTACCGAATTATGAGAATCCTGATCACTTTCCTCGCAGTCTTTTCGGCTGTGGGCCACTCGGAGGAGACACCTCTGAGAACGTCCAACGATGTTGTCTATGCCAGTTATGGAGAGCGGGAGTTGTTGCTCGACTGGTATCGACCTGACGACGGGGAAATGTATCCCGGGATTGTCATTGTTCATGGAGGGGGATGGACCGGAGGGACTCGCAGGGGGTTTCGAACGACGGCAGAAGACCTTGCCTCGAGCGGTTACGTCGTCGTGAACATCGAATATCGATTGGCGGGGGAGGCGAAGTTTCCTGCCGCGGTTCTCGATGTAAAGGCTGCGGTTCGCTGGATGCGGGCTAATGCGACTGTGTTGGGTCTGAATCCCGGAAAAATCGGTGCTGTTGGCGGCTCTGCAGGGGGGCACCTCGCTGCGTTGGTCGCGGCCACAGCCGGTGATGCCGCCTTCCCTGTTGAAGTTCACCCCGGTCAATCAGACGCCCTTCAGGCCGCAGTGATTATGGGTGCAGGGGTGGATCAAGTCGCACGCGTGAAGGAGTCTAAAACGGGGAGCATTAAAAGCTGTGTGATCTTTTTCGGCGGGGAATATGACGAGGTGCCAGACGTTTATGAAAACGGATCCCCGATCACTCATCTGTCAGCGACAACTCCTCCCATTTTGATGCTTGACGGTGAATTTGATCGCCCCGGAGAGCGTTATGTTGACTATCGGAAGAAGCTCGATTCGTTCAGCGTCACGAATGAGTTTGTGATGGTTCCCGGAGCGAAGCATGGAGAGTGGGGCAAGGACGCCTTTCGACCTGCATTTGTAGCGGCGATGCTTGATTTCCTGAATGCTCAGCTCAAGTAAGAGATAGGGGGACGCCTGGCGAAAGCACACCTTAGGTCCGGTAAATAAAGAGGCGGAAGCAGGTGGCGGCGCCCTTCGGTCGCTACCTTTGTAAAAAGCTTCCTTCCTGCCTCACGTGATCTGAGATGCGGGGCGGCGTGAATGTGGTGGAAAAAGGGGGGTGTGCTTTTGTCCGGGAAACTATTCTGGTTCATCTTATCCGAAGATTTGCGCGCCATGACAAAACGACATTCCCTGAGACTTCTCTTTTTGTTTTCCGCCCTGTTGTCCCTGTTTATTGGGATGCGTGGCTCAACGAAAGCAAGTGACCTGAAGCGCCCGAATGTTTTGTTTATCGCTGTTGACGATTTGCGTGTTGAATTGGCGTGTTACGGTTCTCCGCACGTTATCTCACCCCATATTGATCAATTAGCCCGGGAGGGGACCCTTTTTGAGAATGCCTATTGCCAGCAAACGGTGTGTAACCCGTCGCGCGCATCGGTGTTGACGGGGCGGCGTCCGGACACTTTGCGTGTATGGGATCTGCCCACTCATTTCCGAGCCAACTCTCCGGATGTCATCACTCTGCCTCAATACTTCAAGGAGAATGGCTATTTTTCGCAGGGAATCGGTAAAATCTTCCATAACTGGCGACAGGATCACTGGCGGGGAGATCCTGATTCATGGAGTGTCCCGTCGGTTCTGCACTACAACAGTCACAGTAAAGATAAACCGGTAGTCGCTGGCGAGGTGCCGCCTGATGTTTCGACATTGAAGCTGACAGAAAGCAGGGATGTCCCGGATGATGCCTATTTTGACGGTCGTGTCGCTGAGGCAGCGGTGAAGGCACTGCGGGAGTTGAAAGGGAAGAAGGAGCCGTTCTTCCTGGGGGTTGGTTTCTGGAAACCTCACACCCCTTTCAACGCTCCGAAAAAATATTGGGATCTCTATCAGCCTGAACGAATTCCTTTGCCCGCCAACACTCTGCCTCCGCAGGATGTTCCCGAAATTGCCCTGACTTCAGACCGCTTCAAGGGAACGGAAAGTGAGCTCCGCGAGATGCATCATGGCCATCTCGCTGCGATCAGCTATCTCGATGCGCAAGTTGGAAAGGTGATGGAGGAATTGAAGGCTCTCAATCTGCTCGAAGAAACAATTGTCGTTTTCTGGTCTGACCATGGGCTTCATCTTGGGGAACATGGGTTGATGCGGAAGACAACTGTCTTTGATCTTGATGCGCGTGTCCCCTTGATCATTCGTTCCGCGGAGTTTGCCCGGAGGCAGCGTTCTGATTCGCTGGTCGAACTCCTCGATATCTATCCCACCCTGACGGAGCTATGCGGGTTGGAATTTCCGAAGGGTGTGGAGGGCGTCTCGCTCGTGCCGTTACTGGAAGCGCCGGGGCGTTCCGTCAGGCAGGTGGCGCTGACTCAAACCGCACGCCCCAATTATCCCCGTGGTGAAATGCCGGAAGTGATGGGGTATTCGATCCGGTCAAAGGATCATCGTTATACGGAGTGGAGAGATTTCGCGAGTGGGGAGGTAGTCAGTCGCGAACTTTACGATCACCGCCGCGACAGCGGTGAAACGGTTAATCTGGCGGGGCGCGAGGATGTTGTTTCTTTAGTCGAAAAGTTCTCGGAACAACTGCAGGCAATCCTTCATGAAGAGAAGTCCGGTGAATCGTTCGGAACAGAGTCCGGTCCCGTAAAGGAGTGAGCATCGCCTCGTGGGAAAGCAGGGATTTAGTGCCCCTCGAGTTCAGGGGAGAGACTGACACCTTCGCGAATTGAGTATGTGCCTCCGGCTCACGTCGGCTTTCACTTGTCAGGAGCATCTGCATGCCGCTTATTGTCCCGTAAGTGGCTTGGTGTCGAAAGCAGGATGAGATGCCGGGCCGTGCTCTTCGATAGTAAGATAGAATGCATCCGATTGCACCGAGCAAGATTGTCGTAGGTGGGTGTCTCCTGGCATTCAGCGCTTCGTTCCTCAATACAGGGTTTCTCCTTTCGACAGGGACTTCGGTGAGCCATCTCACCGGGGATATTGCGAGGATTGGTTCGGGACTTTCAAGTTTTGGGGAATCCGATGAGCTACCCACCGTAAGAGTGACGGTCGCTACGCTCGGGTTTATTTTAGGGGCCGTTATTTCCGGTTTCCTTCTTCATCATCCGGCGCTTGAACTTCGGAAGCCTTATGGCCGAATCCTGGCTGCATTGGGGCTTTGTATTATCGCCGCCCATGGTTTTTATCTGAGGTTGCCGATACTCTCAATCGGTATTGCCGGCGCCGTTTGCGGGGCACAGAATGCGCTGGCGAGTCGATATCGCGGGGTAGTCTTGAGGACGACCCATCTGACGGGGCTTTTTACTGATTTGGGTATTCATTTAGGGATGAAGCTTCGTGGTCACCGGGTTGAATCCTGGAAGTTATGGATCCCTGTATTCATTACCTTTTCTTTTATGGCCGGCGCGGTGGTCAGCAGTATTTTTGTGATGAGAGATCAGAGTGATTGGATGCTTGCAGCAGGCGTGGGATATCTGATCGGGGGGATCGTGTTGAGCCTCTATAAACGCATCACGGGAATCGGAGAGGATGTTGATCACGGGCAATGAGAGCCTGAGGATTGAACTGGCCCCGGTAGACTGGAATTAGATTCCGGAGTGGACGGCGGGTTTAAGAGTGAGGTTTTCAACTTTCGCCGGTGAAGGAAAACGATGATGATATCGTCATTCTGCCCGGATTCAGGTCGCGCATTTTTTGTGTCCTATTCTTGCGATTGAGCGGATCTGAGGTGAATCAAGCCAAGAGGAGCATATGGTCCTCCTTATGAAATATCTGACTCGGAAATGGGTGAAGCCTGAGGACCTGAATCCAAATGGGAGTCTCTTTGGCGGCAGCCTCTTGAAATGGATCGACGAAGAAGCGGCGATTTACACGATCACGATGCTGGAGAGTCCCTATGTCGTCACGAAACTGATGTCAGAGATCGATTTCATCAGCTCGGCGAGGGCGGGAGATATTCTTGAAATGGGGATGAAGGTGAAAAAGCTCGGCCGTAGTTCAATCACCTTGAAGTGCGAAGTGAGAAATATCATGACTCATCACACCATCGTTAAGATCGAAGAGATCGTTTTCGTGAATTTGGATTCTTCGGGGTTTCCGTTGGCTCACGGCATGAGGTTGGACGACCTCCATTCGAAGGAAGAGGATTGAGAACAGGGTCACTGTTGCCTGCCTGCTATCGGTGGCATTCAGCCGGAGCGTGTCTAGTTGTGCTGGATTCCTTCCCGATCCTTGGCATGTTCCGCCTGTGAATCTCTCCGAACTTCAGTCACTCCTTAATCGCTTCGATCTCACCCCCAGTCGCAAGCTCGGGCAGAGTTTTTTGGTTGATGCCAATATTTCCCAGTGGATCGCCGCCCAGTTGCATCTCGACCCTGATGATTGCGTCATCGAGGTGGGACCGGGCTTTGGCGCGCTGACTGAGCATATCGCGGGTAAATGCAGACGCTATATCCTCGTTGAGAAGGATGGCCGACTTGCTGAGTATTTGTCGGAAAAATATGGCCCGCTTGGAGTCGAGGTGGTCCATGCAGATGCCACTGAGTATGACGTCAGGCCGCTCTTCCGGGAGGGGGGCGTGAAGTTCATTGGAAATCTTCCGTATTCGTGTGGAAACGAAATTTTACGCCGCTTCCTCGATGCGCCGAGTCCGGTTAGCGAGGCGGTCATCATGGTTCAAAAGGAGGTCGCGAGCCGCTTCACGGCAGAGCCGCGCTCCAAGGATTATGGAATTCTCAGCTTGATGTTGCAGGAGCGTTGGGCGCCGACTCATCTGAAAACAATCGGGCCGGGTCCTTTTCATCCCCGGCCTGCAGTGGACTCTTCCATTGTTCGATTTGACCGTCGTGCTTCAGATACCCTTCCTCTTCATTCGCCTGAAGTTTTTGCTTCGACCGTGAAGCAGGGTTTTTCCCAGCGACGTAAACAGTTACCGAACAATCTTTCGGTCGAAAAAGATCGCGCTGCCGAGGTGCTTGAGACAATGGGTTTGAAGACCAGTGTTCGTGCTGAAGAATTGACGCTCAATCAATGGGTAACCCTTTCGAACCATCTTGAGCCGCACCCATGCAGTGCCCTCCCTCCATCGGCGACGGAGCTTCTTGATGTCGTGGATGAGAAGGATGAGGTGATCGGGCAAGTGGCGCGCCGGGAAGTTCACGAGAAAAAATTGCGGCACCGCGCCGTTCATGTTTTTCTACAGAACAAGCAGGGCGATATCTACCTGCAGCTACGCTCGCTCCTCAAAGATACTCATGGGGGAAAATGGGATAGCAGTGCCTCAGGGCATCTCGACCCCGGAGAGAGTTATTCAGACTGCGCCGAACGCGAGATGTGGGAGGAAGTCTGGGTGAAACCGAAAGGGGATGTTGTCAGGATAGCGAGACTCGCTGCCTCAGAGGCAACCGATCAGGAATTTATTGAAGTATTCCTCGCCGAAGCGAAGGGTAAAATCCGGGTACACGGTAAAGAGGTCGACAGTGGGCGCTACTTTTCCCCGGAGCAGATCGAGCAATGGATCGAAGAACGTCCGCAGGATTTTGCGACTGGATTCATTTCATGCTTTCAGGCCTGGCGTTCAGAGGCAGTTTCTGGTGGGTGAAGGTCGAATGGGAAAATTCCGCTTCGATTGCCGAGGCCATGGGTGGGTCAATCGGTTACCTGCGAAGGTGGTAATTGCTTGTCTCCGGAAAGCGAGTCCTTCTTTGATTCCGCTGGAAAATCAGTCCGGGCAGTTTCAACCCAGTCGCCATCAATATGGATCAGCGTGAGCCGGTCATGGTGATGATCAAAAGTGAAGGGAGAGGGGAGCCGAATATTTCCCGCCTTGCTGGTTCCGGCCGGGAAAGGGACAGAGCCCGGGGCCATTTCGATGAGAATAAGCTCGCCTTCACTTCCGCCTCGGAGGGTTTCAAGTTTATCTTCGGGCTTAGCCTTGATCTTCATCCTCCCTCTGCTGACAGGGATGGAGGAATCGACAATTATTTCTGTCCTACTACGATCCAGCTTCCATTTCCCGGCATTGAGTTGTGCGACGGTGAGACTACCGTCTCCCCGAAGGGTTGCGGTAGGCTTGTTGTTAAACCGGATATCGAGTTCGTCGTCTTCAGAGGTGTCATGACGAAGGGTCCAGCCATTGTTGATTGAAGTGGAACCGTTAGAGAGTTGTAGAATCGGGTCTCCGCTCGCGTGGGTAGAGAGCCGGGCGAGCCTTGACCCTGATTGAATGAAGATGCCTTTGCTAAGGTCCCCGGCGAGAGTGACGCTACCTCCAGTCATGGACTCAGCGAGTTGATGTATTCCAATGTCGTGCATACGGCATCCGAAGAACATGATATCCCGGGTGTTCTCTGTTCCGATGATCCTGCCTGTCATATCAGCGCCCTCGCTATTCTCACCCTCCCACGCCGGGACTTCGAAGACGGTGCCGTGAAAGCTGAGGTTCGAAGCATGATTCAGCCGCACGGCGATGTTGTTGTATGTTCTGATACAACCACCAAAAAAATAGTGGCCATTCAGATCGGCGCGCGTACCTGCAGTCTTCCCGTCGATAAAGAGTGAGCCCTTTCCCCATTGAGCGGAACTTCGAAGATGGTGATCGTTCGAAAACAGATTGCAGCCGAAGAACTGCGTGCCGCTGAGGCCGGGACCATCGAGTTCATCGTTGCCGATGAGAGCCACTCCATAGTCACCGGAGAATGAGCTGTTCCAAAACGTATTGTAGTCCGGGTTGCTTCCGGCCCCCCGGGTGACGATGCAGAGCCCTGCTTTATTCCAATAGCCATAGATGGATACGCTATGCATCGTTCCTCCGGGGCTGTCGTCGACGAGGAGGCCGACATCGTAGTCTGAGCGCATGTCTGCTTTTGCAGAAGTTTTTTTGCCACCGCTAGTCACCTGCATATCGAGGAGGATAGCGAGATGTGAGATTTTCCAGGGTGAATCGGTGGCGGTCTTGAGCGCGTAGCGGAGGGAAGAAAACTGATCGGAGCGAGTCGTCTTCAGTGCCTTCGTACCTCTGTTGCGAAAGAGCAGCGTTGTCCCCGGCAGTTTCGAAAACCGATCCTTATCGAGGTAGGTCTTGTCGTCCTTCAGAGGAAAGGTGCCTAGAGAGGGGCTGCCCTCTCCGGTGATGGTTACTGAGTGTGGTAACTCAAGGCCGTCGCTAATGAGGTAAACCCCCGCGGGAAAGTGGATCTCCCTCTCTGACTGAAACGCATTCTTAATCGCGGAGGTATCATCGGTGATACCGTCGCCCACCGCGCCATAGTCGCGGACATTGGCAGCCCATGAGGAATGCGCTGCCAGAGCCAGAATAATGAAAAGGTTTGTCCGCATCTGCCTCAGGAGGTGATTCCATGTTTGTCCAGAATTTCGGCAATCATTGCTCGTTCATTTGAGTGAAAACGGTGAAAGGGTGCGGCCATGAAGTCATCACAGACGCCGAGGGTTGAAAGCGCGCATTTAATTCCTTTGATAATTGCGGACCCATGTTGCCCGACCGAGTAGAGGTCGCCGCTGAGAGCGAGGACTTTGTTGCTAAGGCGCCTGACTTCATCGAGATCCTTTGCCTTTGCTGCATGGTAGAGGTCGACATAGAGACAGGGATGCAGGATGGCTCCTCCGTTCACCCCTCCATGGCCTCCCATGAGAACCACTTCTCCGAGGATCTCTTCCGGTCCGACCATGAGCGACCAGTCGGGGCGGTGGGCTTCAGCCATCGCCAGCATTCGTTTGAAATAGGTCAGATCGCCCGAGCTGTCTTTCAGTCCGACAATCCTCTCCTGGTCGAGGGCCCATGAGATGACTTCTTTTTGAAAGACGACCTTCGTCAAGGCCGGCATGTTATAGAGCACGAGGGGGAGGGGAAGTTCAGGAATGAGCTGCTCGAGGTATTCCTTCAATTCAGGTTGTCCTGCCGGAAAGTAGAAGGGGGCTGAGGTGACGACGGCCGCGGCTCCGTAGTCGACGACGTCTTGAGCAAGTTTAGCGGACTCGACGAGGGAAGTGTCGGTGATGCCTACAAGGACCGGAACTCTTCCGTTGGCGATTCGGCAGGTCTGTTTGATGACTTCACGGCGGAGGCGATAGCTCAAACTGGGGGCTTCGCCGGTGGTTCCCAGGGCGAAGATCCCGGAGACGCCGCCATTGATCATCCGCTCGACGACTCGTTCCAATCCCTCCTGATCGAGGGTGTCTCGATCGGTCAGCGGCGTGATCATAGGGGGAACGATTCCTTGGTATTGTGGTGTCATGGTAGGGCTGATGTCAGAAATTTCAGGATGAGTTTCCGTCGTTCGGGATCGGAGAAGGCTTTGCCGCCATGTCCGGCACCTGGAACAAGATGAAATTCAGATGGGATTTCCGCAGCGAGTGCGGCCTCGTGCAGGCGTTTGCATTGACGTTGGGTCATGAGCGTATCCTCATCTCCGACGAGAATCAGACAGGAAGGGTCCCCGGCGTCGAGGTAGGTGACCGGACTTGCTTCTTTGGCGAGTTCGAGGCAATCCATGAGTGGTCCGGCAAGAAGTTTGTATACATTTGAATCCGGTTGATTCAGCGGGTCGGACGGCTTGGTTGCGTATCGTGCCATTTGATTGAGATCCGACGGGCCGTAGAAGTGGATGAATCCCTGAAGGGGCGCTTCGTCATCCCCTTGCGAAACGGTGAGCAGTGTTGCGAGGTGCGCACCGGCCGAGAATCCTGAGACAACGATTCGAGAAGGATCGAGTCTGTGATTCCTTCCGTTTTTCCGGATCCATCCTAGCGCGGCGCGGCAGTCATCGAGCTGAGCAGGGAAGGGGGCGATGTTGGTGAGCCGATAGTCAATTGAAGCAATGGCGTATCCATGCAGGGTCACCCATGCGATTAAATTCATGTTCTCGCGCGAGCCTTGTTGCCAACCGCCTCCGTGTATCCAGAGAATGAGTGGTGCTAGGGATTCCCTTTCCTTCGTTGGATAGTGGATATCAATGTTCAGGGGGCCGGAATCGAATGAAGCATATTCTCGCGTCAGAGGCTCTGCGACGGCTATTGAGGTCAGGCTTAAGATAGTGAAGAGGATGCCTTTCATACTTCCTTGCGTGAGACAAAGCGGCTCACGATAAGGCCCACGAGGAAAATGGTGAGCGTACCGATAACGATGGTGAGATTGCTGTGCAGCACTGGCTTGAGGTGTTCGGGAACCCAGGAGGAACTGAGCCAGAAAATGACGAAGACGCCGATGATGACTCCGGTGGCGGCCGCGGCATTGCCCGCTTTACCTACAATAAGACCGAGAAGGAAAAGTCCTAACATTCCTCCGGCAAACATGCCTGAAAGCTGCCACCAGATATCGAGGATGTTCTTTGCGTTTCCGGTAAGAAGCAGCGCCGTGCCGGTACCGATGATTCCCCAGAGAATGGTGGAGATCCGGAGAACTTTCATCGATTCCTGTTCACTGACTTCTTTTCCTGATCTGATAAGGCGACCCCAGAGATCTTTTAAGGTGATCGTAGCTGAACTGTTTAAACTCGTATCGATCGTGCTCATCGCTGCTGCAGCAAGCGCGGCGAGAATGAGTCCTCCGATTCCCGGAGGAAGGTGATTGGTCATGAAGTGAGGAAGAATTGAGTCTTCAAACTTTCGGTCACCTGCCATTTCCTGAATGGCGGCGACCTCTTGCGGCATGGTTTCATAGAAGCTGAAGAGGAGGGATCCAATCAGGAAAAAGAGAAGGGAGACCGGGAGGTAGAGGATCGCTCCGATCCAGAGGGAGCGGTTTGCCGCTTTTTCGGATTCGGCGGTGTGGTAGCGCTGGATGTAGTTCTGATCGATTCCAAAATTGGTTAAGTTGATGAAGAGCCCGTAAACGAGAACGACCCAGACAGTCGACGTCGTCAGATCGGTGAAGGACCAATCGCCGAGCGAAAATTTTGCATTGTCACGGGCGATGGCGATGGCCTCCGAGGCACCACCGGGATGCTCGAAGAGAAGGATGCCGACAATGAGGAGGGCGCCGAGCGTAAGGACAACACTTTGAATCGCATCGGTCCAGATCACGGCCTCAATTCCTCCGATGAGGGTGTAAGCAGTGACGAGGACACCGGCAACGAGAATGATCGTCATAAGATCCCAACCGGTAACTTGCTGAAGACCGATCGCGACCCCGAGCATGATCGTCGCGCTGCGGGCAACCTGAGTGAGGAGATAGCAGATTACGGCATAGATCCGCGCCCAAACCCCGAAGCGATGTTCAAGATGTTCATAAGCGGAAATCTCCCCCGTGTTTCGGTAGAATTTCACAAAATATCGGGTGGCGATCAGAATCGCGATTGGGATGGACAGAGAAAAGACGAAGGCATTCCAGTTTCCCGCATAGGCTTTTCCGGGGACGCCGATGAACGTGTTTGAAGAAAGGTAAGTGCCGAAGAGACTCAGTCCGATAACCCAGCCGGGGAGACGGCCCCCGGCTTTCATGAAGCCGTCTGAGGTTGCGGAGCGACGGGCGAACCAGAAGCCAACTCCTACCACGATGGTGATGTAAGAGGCAAGGACAAGAAGGTCGAGCGTTTGCATAGGGAATGATGGTGAGCGGTTCGCTTGCGGTCGGGGTGGGAGGGTTACCAGAGCTTTGGCTCCGACTGTCTGAGTTCGTGCAGGGCCTTGCGAAAACGGGATCTCACTTCTTTGTGCGTCCCCTGAGGGAGGGGGGCCCCTTGTGGCCAGCCGTTCTTCAGATCGTACAGCGTATTGTTCGATTCATACTTCCATCGTTCATCGCGGAGGATGTGAAGGAGCTTGTCCTTAAACTCGATGGGTGTTTTATACTTCCGTGAGGAAGTTTCGTGCACTCCCCAGGTGTAGGCATACTGACGGGTGGATTCCCCGGTTCCGCGAAACACAGGGCTGAGATCATGCCCGTCGAGACCGGGTGGCTCATCTCCGTCGGCGAGAATGGCAAAGGTTTTGTGAAAGTCAGTGAAGTCGACGGGCTTTGCATAGTGACTGCCTTGCTGAATCACAGAAGGCCAGACCGCAAACAGGGGCACATTGGCTCCCATTTCAGTGGGGGCGTATTTCCCACCTTTAAGTTCCTGACCTTTCCATAAGGACCTCAATTCTCTCGCCTCACCCGCATTGTCAGTTCCGTTGTCTGCGGTGAAGATAAGAAGGGTATTCCCGGCCTGGCCGCTTTCCTCGAGCGACGCGCGAATTGCTCCCACGGTGTTGTCGATGTAAGTCACCATTTCAGGGAAATGCGCGATGTCGCCGCGTCGCCCCCGGAAGTTTTTGCCGGATTTCTCGCTTAAGTCGGTTGGCATGAAGGGGCGATGAGCGAGGATCATCGGGTAGTATAGAAAGAACGGATTATTTGTTTCGGCTTGTTCTCTAATAAAATTCAGTGAGAACTCGCGGAAGGCGGCAGAGGAATACGTTTCTCCGAGGCGATCGCGTTGACCGTCCCGCCAGAGGTGTGTGTTCCAGAAAAAGTTCCCGACGTTCTGTGCGTCTTCATCGAGTTGTTCAGGATAGTTGAAGGTGGCGTAATGCTCGAAGCCGGCACGGGTCGGTCCGTAGGGCTTTTTATCCCAGCCCCCGAGATGCCACTTTCCTGCTACCGCAGTTTCGTATCCGGACTCAGCAAGGGTGTTGGCGATTGTCGGTTCGGACCCAAATTGATACTCACCCCAGGCGGTATAGTTCCGGAAGTTGTATCGGCCCGAAAGGAGAAGGTTTCTTGTCGGGCTGCACATGGGTGTTGCGTAGCAGATCTTAAACGTCATCCCGTCGTGCGCGAGGGCATCTATGTTGGGGGTTTGATAGGATTCTCCCCCGAGCGCTCCAATTGTCTCTCTGCCAAAGTCATCAACGAGGATAAGAACAATGTTGGGGCGTTCAGCTGCTTTAAGCTGAATTCCGAGCAGCGCTATGAATAGAAGCAAATACTTCATGGATGGTACTGTTCGAGGAGAACTTTTGAGAGTTTGGAAACGATCTCAGGTTTCGCCGCCGCTACATTCTCGGTTTCCAGGGAATCTGAGCGATGGTCATAGAGCTCATTGGCTTCGCGTTCGCCCGTTTCAATGCTGTACCATTCCGTGTAGCGCCAATTCGCATCACGGACCGAGTAGCCCAGGTGTGACGCTCCTGCTTTTCCGTAGAAAGGGTGTTGATGTTGAGTGAACGCGTGTTCCTTAATCATCCGGGCTGGATCGTTCAATGCCGGCGCAAAGCTTTTTCCATCCTGCCCGGGAGGAGTGGGAACTTCTGCGAGCTCGGTGAGCGTTGGGATCAGATCAACGAGTTCTGCAAGGGTACCTGATGTACTGCCGTGCGCTTCCGGCTTCGCAGGGTCTGAAACAATGAGCGGAACGCGGGCATCGAGCTCGAAGTTAGTGGTCTTTGCCCAGAGCCCCCGCTCGCCGATGTGAAAACCGTGATCGCTCGTGAAAACCACGATCGTGTCTTCGGATAATTCATTCTCTTCCAGGGAATCCAGTAGCTTTCCAACCTGTTCATCAAGAAAGCTGATTGAGGCGTAGTAGCCGTGGCGAAGATGTGACTCCAACTCCGGCGAAACCTCACCGGGTGGAACAAGGCCGTAGCCATGAAGTTCCCGGTTGGGGTGCAGAGCAATCTGAGGAACGTTCAAGGGCGGCGCTTTCGGGTAGGGCGAAGGGATCGTCAGGGGGTCATAGAGATCCCAGTATTTCTGAGGGGCAACAAAAGGAAGGTGGGGGCGCCAGTAGCCGACGGCGAGAAAGAAGGGGGAATCCCGGTCTTTTGCTCGTGCTAGAGAATCGAGGGCATACTCAGTGATGCGACCGTCGCGGTAAGCGGTGTCCGGAACATCGAAAGCCTCCGTCACAGGGGATTTGTAGGTGGGGGGATTGTCGCCCTTCGGCATCTGGGAGAAAACGGTGTCCGCTGCGTGGGTTCCTTCAAAGAGGTATTCGTCTACGGACCAGGACGCTCTGTCTTTTGTTTCACCCATGTTGTGGAAGATCTTCCCGGCGCATTGAGTGAAGTATCCCGCCTGCAGAAAAGCGCCCGGGAGAGTAACGACATCGGGAAGGGCGGTGCGGAAATATTTTCGCAGATCGTCAACGCCGGTCGCGTCAGGATACTTCCCGGTAAGAAACGATGATCGCGATGGATTGCATACGGCCTGTTGGCAGTAGGCACGCGTGAAGGTTACTCCGCGTGCAGCGAGACGATCGAGATTCGGGGTCACGGCGATTTGGTCCTCATAGGGGCCGAGCGCACAATTGAGGTCGTCTGCAACGATGAATAGAACGTTTTTCTCTTTTGCGAGCAAGGGAAGAGAGAGAAGGATCGTCAGGCTGAGAAATAGGAATTTCATTCTTTGGAATCAGGATTTGCGGTGGCGAAGCGGGCGTTGGCCTCCTCCAGGTAATCGGTGAGCTGTTTCGAGAGACGTTTCCGGATATCAGGACGGGTATCAGCAAGGTCGGATGATTCAGTGAGGTCTGATGAAAGGTCGTAGAGTTCCTCGTTGTCGTTCTCGTGAAACCGAATGAGTTTCCAATCGCCAACGCGAATCGCCGATTGTGGTTTTGTTTTCGTTGTGTATCCGTCGTTGATGCCGATCTCCTCCGGAGCAAGTTCATAGTTGGATTCTGGATGGTAGTAGGGGAAGTGCCAGACGAATTGGCGTTCGCGGAGAGGTGCCTCCGGATCTTTGAAAAGAGGGAGGAGGGAGATGCCGTCTTCTGCGGTTGAGTGATCGGCTCCGGTGATCCCGGCAAAGGTGGGAAAGAGGTCGGTGGAACAAATCGGGGTCCTATTGATGGTATTGTCAGGAATATGCCCCGGCCATCGTGCAATGAATGGCACCCGAATGCCGCCTTCATAGAGGTTCCATTTACTGCCACGCAGAGGGGCGTTGCCGGCGTAGTTGGGGTGGCCCCCATTGTCGGAAGTGAAAACAACGAGGGTGGAGTCGGCCTTCCCGGCCTCTTCGAGACCTTTCAGTAGTTCTCCGACATGATGATCGAGAGTCGTGACCATGGCTCCGTAGTGGGCCACTCTTTCCCGGTTTTCACGGGTTGTGGGTAGTTGGTTCAGGTAGTGATCGTAGAGCCAGCGAAGACGGGTGTGATTCGGGTCATGAACGTAGAAATGCGAGACCATGAGGAAGAAAGGCCGGGTGTGATCTTCCTTGAGAAACTGAATCGCCTCCTGAGTCATGGAATCTTCCGGGAAGGTGCCGCTTTCGATATTTTTGTCGAAACTGCGAAGCTTTTTGTCCTTCCAATACCCGTATGGATGGCTACCGAAATCCTCACGCGCATGTTGAAACCCCTGTCGGGTCGGCCCGTGGGTCGGACTCCAGCCGAGGTATCTTCCATAGTGAGCATTCAGATGCCATTTTCCGAAGAAGGCGGTTTCTCTTCCCGTTTGAGCGATAGACTCCGGGATGGTGATGGCATCGAGGGAGAGATCGACGGTGTAGGCCGGGGCACGAAGAGGAGTCTGCATCGGCTGGTAACCGACTTCATCTTTCACGACGAATTCAAAACGGTTTCGAGCAGTTGAGTTACCGGTGAGGATGGCAGCCCTTGAAGCCGAACAGATCGGAGCGGCCGCATAGGCCTGGGTGAATCGCATTCCATCCGCGGCAAGTTGATCGAGATTTGGAGTCTCGAAGAGGGGATGGTTGTAGCAGCCCGGATCAGCCCATCCAAGATCGTCTGCGAGGATAAATAGAATGTTAGGTTCTTCCTCCGAGTATCCTGCCGTGGTTGAAAACAGCAGGGGGATCAAGGTGATGACAAGGTGAAAACTCCTGGGCATCATTGATCGAAGGTCGAAAGTGGCTGTGCTTCGAGTTTTGCCGGATCGATCACAAGATGGCGAACCTTTTCACGCTTCCATGTGTAGGTGATGTGGACGAGTCCGTCTTTGGTTTGAATCATGGAAGGGTATGAGAACTCGCCTTTCTCTGCTTTCTCCACGACGGCTGCCGCCTTCCATTCGATACCGTCATCACTGATGGCAAGGTTGATGACATTTCTCCTTCCCCAGCCATCTTCGCGGTCCTCCCGGCCACCTGTGTGATTGTATAGAAGGAGATGTCGACCGTCGGAAAGGGTAAGTGCCTCGATGCCCGAATTGTTGTTCGGCAGATCCGTGAGTTCGAGCTCGCTCCAACTGTGTCCCCTATCAGTGGAGAAGCTTTGCGCGATCTTCTCGTGCTTTGAGCGAAGCAGTGTTTGCAGCGTTCCGTCAGAATGAACGAGGACGGTTGGTTGAATCACTTGAAAAGGTTGCTCCTCGGATTCTATCCTTGTCCAGGATTCTCCCAGTTCAGGTTGATGAGGGGAAGTCAAGTGTTCGAAGTGAAAACGCCAGTCGTCTCCTTCCTCCTTCGGTGCTTCAGTTGAAGAAGGGCAAAGCACGGTTCCGTCGGGAAGCGTGATCGCCTTTCCTCTAACTGGACCGAGAATGCCTTCCGGAAGTCGGCGGCGATCTCTGAAGCTTCGGCCCCGGTCATAGCTGAACATCACTTCACCCCACCACGTAACAGGGGTCGGGCCAGTCTTGAAGAAAAGCATGAGCGGGGCATTCTCGTCTTCAGGCTGATAGAGAACGGGATTCCATGTGGGATAGCGAAGCTCGGAGTGTTGTATGCCATTGGCAAAGCGTCGAGGCTTTGTCCAACCGGCACCGTCGTGGTAGGAGGACCAGATTTCGACATCGGGATTTTTCTCTTTTGTTCCCCCGAACCAGGCGGCAACCAGGCCCCGGGTTGTTTCAACAATGGTCGAAGCGTGACACTGCGGGAAAGGGGCTTTGTCATAGATAAATCCTTCGCTGAGAAAGCCGGGAAACCTCGGTGAGGGTTTCTCTTCCGGATCACGTGGTGCAATTTCCTCTTTGGAAAATTGAATGCAGTCGTCGTGCTTGATGTAGTAGAGTCTGCCATTCTCCGCCCCGATAACGAGATCGGGCTTTCCGTCTCGGTCAAAATCACAGGCGGTTGGGCTGGAGGTGTGGCCTGCGACGTTTCGCTTCGCAAGATTACCGATGCGTTTCAGGAGGATTTTTCCGTCGCGTTCCCCGCAGTTCCGATACCAGGTCGCATTTTCCGAATTGACGAGCAGGTCATCGCGCCCGTCCCCGTCCCAGTCGACAAGATCCAGTTTGTATCGCCCGCTTCGTCCGGCGGTTTGCTTGTTGAGGCGGATGAGCTCATTGTCTTCGTCAATGAAGATACGGGTCTCTTCTGTTTTGCGACTGTGGCAGGTCAGGTAACCCTCCTGATCGAGCATGATAAGATCCAGTTTTCCGTCTTTGTCAAAATCAGTCGCCAGCGGTGTGGTCCGCCATTGTGTTTGTAGATTCTCCTCCAGCGTCTGCCACCAGTAGAATGCCGGTGGAGCCTCTTTTGTCCAGAAGGGGAGAGGGCCGTTGCTGAAACCGTCTTCGGTATTACGGAGGAGCTGGAGTTTTGGCCAGATCGAATTGTAGATAATGTCATCACGCCCGTCTTCGTCCCAGTCAGCGACTGAGAGCGTGGTGTAACCCCACTTCGCTTCGGCCGGTCCCTGGATGGAACCACTCTCGCCGGCGAGAATCCTGAAAGTTTCGCCGTCGGCTTCGAGCAGTTCAGGTGCGCTCCACTTGGTTCCTTTGCCATCGAGGTTCGTGAAGATGGCAATATTTCCAGCGGTGTTTCCGCAGATGAGGTCCTCGTCGCCGTCTCCATCCCAGTCGTGAGCGTAGGGCGTGACCAGGGCGCCGAATTTTAAGGTATCAGCTTCCTGCTGAAACCAGACAGGCTGTTTGAAAACGGGAATTCCGTTTTTCACTGCTCCGGTGTGTTCAATCAATGCGACCCGCCCGTCTTCGTCGCCGACGATAAGATCCTGATCTCCGTCCTGGTCCCAGTCGAACGCTGTCGGGGTGATCATTTGGATATGCATCACGAGCGGATTGCCATCGTCTCCGTCGAGTTTAACACCGCTTGCGTAGGTGGGTTCGGAACGGGAGCCGGTGTTCTCGAAGTAGGTGAAACCGTCCATGAACTCACCGCAGAGAAGGTCGAGGTCGCCATCTCCATCGAAGTCAGCGAAGTTCGGGCTCGGCCAGCCGTAGACATCGATGGGGCTGTTACCCGCTTTGATTTTTACTGGTTCTTCAGAATACTCCCCGTCGACATTCTCGATCAGATAGACCCAGCCGTGAAGTGGTCCGTTTTGCCAGCGTCCCTGCGCATCGTATGCCTGATCCCACTCGTAGTCACTCCAATCGCCGATGCCGACGATAATATCCTGATCGCCGTCATTCTCCCAGTCGAGGTAGCGCCACATTCTGGCCCGTGTTTTTCCGGGGTGAAAATTCGGGCGATCATAGAACTTTTCCCCCGCCGACTTTTCAATTCCGGAGTTTTTAAAGTCAGGGAACTCGATGTTCTCGTTAAGGACTCTGGGGACACCATCGACGTAGCTAACCTGCACGTTTCGTCCGGCCGGCCCAAGCCGCACTGCGGGTTTGAATACCGGCATTTTGATTGATGGATCCTGAGTCGGGTTCTCAAAATAGTAGAGTCCATTTGTCGGCTTATCAGGGCCGGACACGACAAGATCCATGTCTCCGTCCCCGTCAAAGTCCATTGGCAATGGCCAGGCCCAGAGCCCGACTCCCAGGTCAACGGTAAGCCCGGGGTTGTTGTATTTGAGAGGGAGTAGATTGAAGTCCTCTTCGGCGTTTATTGAGATCGCAAAGAGGGCGAGGAGGGCGCATAAAACGGGTGTTTTCATGGTCGAGGGGGTTGAAAGAATTACTGGGTCCACCAGCGGTCGGTGGTGTCGTTGTCTGCTTCGGTTAGGGTTAAATCAAGGCTGTTTCGAATATGCTTTTGCATCGCGTCGTGAGAGGCAAAGGAGTCTTTCGAACGGATTGCCTCTGCGATTGCTTCGTGCTCTTTCTGCGTTGTTTCGAGGATGTTGAGCTGAAACTCGTGGCGATTTGCCTGAAAGATTCGCGTGAGGATGTGGGAGTCACCAACCATCTTCAACATTCGCCGGTTTCGGGACGCCTCGATGATCGTCATGTGAAAGGCCAGGTCGAGGAAGTGGAACTGCCCTGCGATTTCCTCGTTTGCGAGCTCATCGCCTGATTTCCGGACTTTTTTGACGAGCTCGCGGGATTTTTCGAGATTCTTCGACAGCTCACTGAGTTGTCTATCGCTGATGCGTTCTGAGGCCCTGGCCGCAGCATAGGACTCCATCGCTTCGCGAAGTTCGTAGAGTTCGATCGCCTCTTCGCGTGTCAGTTCGCGCACGATCGCACCCAGTTGGGGCACCAGTTCTACAAACCCTTCACTGGCGAGTTGCCCCACGGCCTCGCGAACGGGGGTAGCGCTGATACCAATTTCTTTGCCAATGGTGCCGTAGGAAAGTCGGGAACCAGGCGGCACGCTGCCATCCAGAAGCTTCTGACGGATATGGCGATAGGCTTTCTGGGAATGGTTTGCCGACATGATATTGAAATCTATAGAGGTGTATTGATTAAGGTGTTTTTCGTTACATTGATAGCACGTGATCGCGTTTTCCTCGTGAAACTCACGGTTAAGCCTCAGGTTGAAAGGCTCAGTAGAATGCGCTTTCTTGGGACATGAATCGTTCTGCGTCTCTTGATCGTTTGTCTGATGCCTCAGAGGAGTGGGACGTGATTGTTGTCGGCGGGGGGGCGACGGGACTCGGAATCGCAGTGGATTCGGCAAACCGCGGGTATCGGACGGTCCTGCTTGAACAAGCGGATTTCTCCGAAAGTACTTCTTCGAAAAGCACAAAGTTGATTCACGGGGGAGTTCGCTATCTTCGCAGTGGCGAAGTCGGACTGGTAAGAGAGTCTTTGCGGGAACGCGGACGTTTACTGCGAAATGCGCGCGGTATCGTAGAGCCGCTTTCTTTCGTGGTTCCTGCCTACCGCTTCTATGAACCTTTCTTCTATGGCATGGGGATGACGCTTTATGATCTCCTCGCGGGTGACCTGGGGATACAATCGACGGGGCATCTTTCTCACCGCGAAACGGTGAAGGCAGTTCCTAATTTGAAAGAGACCGGGCTCTATGGAGGAACGCTTTATTGGGATGGCCAATTCGATGACTCGCGGTTGGCAATCGCGATGGCCCGGACAGCACACCTCGAAGGCGCGGTTGTAGTGAACCGGGTGAAAGTGCATTCGTTGATCAAAGAGAGCGGAAAGACGCGGGGCGTGGTGGCCGTTGATGAGCAGAGTGGAGAAGAGATTCGATTGAAGGCGAGGGTCGTGGTGAACGCGACCGGTGTTTTTACTGATTCGGTTCGAAAGATGGATGATCCACAGGTTCGGGATATGATTGCCCCGAGTCAGGGGATTCATCTTGTGCTCGATCAGAAGTTCCTTGGGGGAGAATCTGCTATCATGATTCCGAATACGGATGACGGGCGGGTTCTGTTTGCGATACCGTGGAAGAACAAGATGCTTCTCGGGACAACTGACACAGGAGGCGTGCCGGTTGAGCTTTCACCGAAGCCTTTTGAAGAGGAGGTCGATTATCTCATCGAGCATGCCGGACGGTATTTGACAGAGAAGCCCTGTCACCATGATATCCGATCGACTTTTGCCGGCTTGCGACCTCTTGTCCTGCCTGACGAATCCGCAGGAAAGGCCACTTCAAAACTTTCCCGTAGCCATAGTCTCACGGTGAGTGATTCCGGGCTTATCACCATGGCCGGTGGAAAGTGGACAACCTACCGGCAGATGGCGGAAGACACTGTTGACTGTTTCGCCGAAGTCGGTGGACTCGCCACTAAACCCTGTTCGACTCACGATTTAACCCTGTTGGGTAACGAAGAGGGAGAGAGTGGTGGAGAGCAGATTCATCCATCGCTACCCTACACCTGGCATGATATTGAGCGTGCCGTCAAAAGCGAGATGGCGACGACATTGGATGATATCCTCAGTAGACGCACGCGCTCTTTGCTGCTCGATGTCGAAGCTGCCCGTGAAGTGGCACCGAAGGTTGCCCGCCGGGTTTGTGATCTGCTTGGCGAAGACGATCACTGGATAGACCGGCAGCTCAACGCGTTTCTAAAGAACTCTGAGTCCTACAGTGCGCCAACATCCCAAAGTGCATCGGAAGCGGAATCCGAGGGGTCGTAGGTGTTCCCGCCTTTTACCAGAACCGGTGGGACGACGTCCAGTTTGATGGTGAGGGCTGAACCGTCCGCTGCTTTGACGCTCGGGAGCGCGGCAGCCCTGTTCGGAAGGTAGGGGATCAGCTTTTCGGAAGTTAATGCGGCGGTCGCTGAGGATGGATGGTCCGCGAGGTAGGATTTCTGAGCAAGATAGACGCTCCGAAGTGACTCTCCTGCCTCGCGGGCCTTTTTCCATTCTGTGATGTTCCCGACTGAAAATGTCGCAAGCGATGCAAGGCCTAACATAAGCCCGATCACGAGTGATATTTCAACAAGGGTAAGGCCTTTCTCAAGGGCCCGTGCTGTTTGTTTGTAATTTAAATTCATGCCTGTTTGTTTGGTAAATAAGTGCGGTGGACGTTCTATTTCACTTCAGCCGGCACTTCCTTCGCAGAGAGGGTGCGCCAGATCTCAACCGGTTTACCGCTCAGCACCAAAGCGATGAAACCAATGAGAAGGATGAGCGATACGACCTGCATCGTGAAACTTTTTTCAGGGTCGTTGAAGAGTTTCGCGTTCAGGCCCGTTTGGTCCATGATTCGGGCTGTATAAGTGATGTTCGCTACTTCGAGATGGGCTGTGAGCTCATTCAACGCCTTATCGTTCGCGGCGGTCATTCTGTAGAGGTATCGCCCCCCCGATTCCTCGGTGGTTTCTTCGAGATTGATCCCTTCAGGAATCGCATATGGAAGGGTATTGCAATAGATGACGGTCTGCTGAACGTACTTCTTTTTGAGATAACGATCGATGGCTGTTTGTTGCATTGTAAGGAGGAGGTTAAGGGGAATGGAATTACATACCGGAACCACTCATCATTTTTGGTCCCATCAGGAAAATTGGAAGGAAGGCACCGATGAAGACTGCCGTGATCAAAAGCGCAGCGATCATCATGACAACCAGATTCACAGTAGCAGCGAATTGCTGCACAATTTGATCGACGTCTTCCTCATACATTTCATTGAGGAGGTGCAGCTGTTCACCGAGAGAAGAGGAACGCTCACCAATGGCAATGAGGTGTGAGACCTGTGGGTCGCAAGACGTGAATTTTCGGATCGCTTCCGAGAAGGGCAGGCCGGTTTCCACGTAGCGTAATCCTGCCTGAATCAGCTCCGAATACATCGGGGTCCCTTTAAGTGACTCCGCTGAAATTTCGACGGCGCGGGAGAGGTTGATTCCGTTCGAATGTAACATTTCAAGGCTGCCCAGGAATAGCAGCTGTCGCATTCCCATGATAAGCTTCTTCAAAAGTCTCCATTTTGACATCATGAAGAAGGTGACGGCGTTTCGAACCTTCTCGATAAACATGAAGGCGCTGACAGAGCCTACCATTCCACCAACAAGCAGCAGCCAGATTTTCTGAGTGACGTGACTCATTTTGAAGAGGAACCCGGAGACTGCGTCCGGTTCCTGCTTCATGTCGTCGAGGATCTTCTCAATCTGGGGAATGATCTGGAGTTGCGCCCCGATGAACAGTAAGACGAGTGCAAAAATAATGATTGAGGGCATCAAAGTCGCCTTTCGCATCTTCGATTTGAATTCGGCTTCCTTCTTGAGGGTTTTGGCGATCGATTCGAATGCCTTACTCAACTGCCCTGAGTCACAACCGGCCCGGACCAGCGAAATGAACTTGTCATCAAACTTCTCCGTTTTCTCGAAGGCGGCGTATGCGGGTAGACCCGTTTCAATCTGTTCCCTTACCGTGGCGAGCGTTTTCCGCACCACGACTGAAGGATGTCCGCTGGAGTAGTATTTGATCGCATCCGCAGTGTTAATGTTAGCGCGAAGCATGGAACCCATCCCACGTGAAAGCTTGATTAGCTCCTTGGTTGGGAACTTGGACTTTTTTTCGGATGAACTGAAAAGCGCCTTCTTTTCCGTACCGTGATGTGAAGAGGTCGCGCGATTTTTTTCTTCGATACGTGCAGCCAGGGCAGCCTGGGCAGCGGATACCTTGATTTCTTTTTTAGCAGTGCTCATGCAAATGGAGGCAGTAGGGAAATAGTTAATCGCTGGAAGACATATCGATGACTTTCCTTAAGCCCTCGAGATCACATCGACCTTCGCGTACGAGTTTGAGTCCACTTTTTCTCAGCGATGGCAGGATGCCCTGTTCACGGACGGCCAACTCAAGTTCGTAGGGGCTGAGAGTTCCCTTTGAAAGGGCGTCGGACCATTCCGGGGTAATGGGGATGATCTCAAGGATAGCCGTTCGCCCGAGGTAGCCGCGTCCGCCGCATTCCCCGCAACCGTCATTGTTCCGGTAGAAAATGGGTGTATCGCGCCAATCATCGGAGAGGTTGAATTTTCTCACCTCACGTTCAGCGAGCCCGCCTTTCTTAATCTTGCAGTATGGGCAGAGAAGCTTGATGAGACGCTGGGCGCAGGCCGCTTTCAAGGTCTGCGCGATCTTCCATCGTTCGATCCCGATCTGTTCGAATCGTTCGATGATTTGAGATGCTCGCGGCGTGTGAATCGTGGTCAGGACTTTGTGCCCGGTGATCGCGGCTTCGATCGCCAGCTCAGCGGAATCCATATCACGAACCTCACCCATGAGAATGATGTCCGGATCGCTTCGCATGAAACTGGCAATCATCGGTTTGAACTCATTCGGCTTGATGTCGCAGTGAAGGACTCCGTTGATTTCATCCTCAACGGGGTTCTCAAGCGTCAGAATATTGTCTTCGGGTCGGTTTAACTCACGAAGCATTGCGTTCAATGTCGTTGATTTACCGGATCCGGTTGGACCTGACATAACGATAATTCCGGCCGGAATCGCCATCACTTTCTCCAACTCAAAGAGGGTCGCGGCGTCGAAGGCGAGCGATCCGACACCGAGTTTTGCCTCGAAGTGACTTTTGTCGAGGATACGCATGGTAACGTGGTATCCCCGATAAGTGCGGTGGCGCTCAAAGCGCATGTCAATGGAGCGGCGGAGATAGTTCACCGTAAATCGTCCTGAGATGCCGGGGCGGACCGCTCGTTCTTCGGGAGCAAGCCCCATGAGGTTCAGGAGAAAGGCATCGACCCGATCTTTCAACTTCATGGGAATCTCGAACTTTTCGCCCATATCCCCGTCAATGCGGTAACTGTAATGAACCCGGTCTTTGTCGCACTTAATGTGAATGTCAGAGGCCCGTTGCTTGATCCCGTCGGAGCAGATCTTGGCGACAAGTTGCGCCAGTGGCTCGGTGTGCTTTTCGGTGACGTTGAAATCGCTGATTTCATCCGCGCGGTCATCGACTTCGATCGCGTCGAGATCGGACTGTGAGGGGCCTGTTGTTCTCGAAACCGTTTCAATCACGGTGGAAATTTCAGCAACAGGAGCCAGAATTTTGGTTACCTCCAGATCAGGATACTGCTGGGAGAACGTGTCTTCTGCCGTTGGATCCCAGGGGTTTGCAACCGCGATGTAGATTTGATCGGTATCTTTGTAGAGAGGCACGAACATGCCCCGGTTGAGGAGTGAGGGGTCTGATTCCTCCAGAAGTTGACGGTCTACGAAGTCCTTAATCTTCAGGAAGAGGGGAAGGGACGTGATAGTACCTACCGCTGCGAGAATCCGGTTGGAAGTGCAGGTACGGGGGATGTCTTCACGGGAACGCTCGCCGAGGGCGGGATCCAGCTCGATCAGCTGGTCAATGACCGCGTCGCTGATGGTTTCGTTTAGAGGGATGCCAATGTTAAGATTCATGTGCCGAAGTGCCTTTCACAGGTGTATTTCCAGGCGTTCAGATCTGTCGTCGTCACGAAATAGAAGGGCTTCCTGCCCACTTCCGCTTCGAGTTCGTTGGATATTAGCCTTGCCGCTGCGGTTGCGGTGTAAGGGTTGATTGAGGTCACCGTGACAAAGTCCTTTTCGCTCACTTGAATGATAGGACATCCGAGGAGGCGGCAAATCTCGGAGACGGCCGGATAGGACCGGTAAAATTCGATGGGTGTTTCGGTTTGGTGGGCAAAGGCAAGGTGACTTACTTTCGTCTTCGAATAGCGAATGAGGGATTTGGTGATCTCAAGCGTGACATCCCGTGCTTCGACCTCGGTTTTCTTCCATCCTTCCGTAACGAGAAAGTGGAGAGCGTCCGGAAAGGGGGTTCCCTTTTCAATGGTATTCAGCGTCTTGAGATACTTCTGTGTGATCCGGCTGGTGTCCTGAGGGCTCAGTTTTCCAATTTTGTTGAGAGCTTGATAAGTGTATTCCCCGCAGTGTGCGATCTGCCGATTGAGAAGATCAAAGGAGATTTTCCTGATATCGCTCTTCCCGGTCTCCGGTGCGGCCAGCGCTTCATCTGAATTCTCGGGCTCCCGGGAAGGTCCGGGACGGGACTGGGAACGGGGAGCAGTAGTGTTTTCTGCAGTTACGCTCATCAGTTGTGCTTTCCCTTATTTCCTTTGAAGACTTTCTGAAAGAATCCGTTTCTCTTCGGAGCTTCAACGGCTCGAACGGTAACGCTGGGGTTTTCGAATGAGGGTGTCTCTGATCCGTTCTTGTCGTGTGAGGGAAGAGAGGAGGGTGAGTTATAGGGGTGGCCGGGATGAAGGATGTTAGTCGGTGCATCCGGCTCATACTTTTCAAACAGATTGTTCGCAGTGTTTCTAAAATCAGATTGATAGGAATGTCCCGGGTGTTGCGGATCAGGATAGTCGTGATTGGATGGAAGCACGTGGCTGTCGTGAATTTCGTGAGACATAAGGTCATTCTCGCCGGGAACATTGGGGCGATAGAGTTTCGGTGTCACAATGAAGACCAGGCTGGTATGTTCCTTTTGCTTGGTGGATGACTTGAAAAGAAGTTTCACTGCAGGAATGTCTCCGAGGATAGGGACCTTGTTTTCGCTGCTTGACTGTGTTTCCTCATAGAAGCCACCGACGAGAAGAGAATGCCCATTGGGGACCCGGGCAATCGTAGTGACGGTCGACTCATTGACGCGGGGGTAGAGGTTTCCGCTTTGACCTTCGATATATTCGACGACTTGCGCCGAACGGGGACGAAGTGACATCCGGATCGTGTCGTCGGGTAAAATCGTCGGGGTCACGGAGACGGTGACGCCGACTTCACGGGTTGTCGCCGGGTCGCCGACAGGATCGCTATCGTCAATTGAGTAGCGGACCTCCTCACTCACATTCTGGCCGGAGTCAGTCTCGCTAATCGTAGCGGTAATGATCGGAATGCGGTCAATGATGGAAATGAGACCCTCTTCGTTGTCCTCGGTGATAAGAGTTGGCGATGATTCCTGTTGGGCAAGGCCACCTTCGTTTAAGGCTCTCAGGACCGCCTGAATTTGGAAGGGGGAGAGAACCAGTCCGGCATCATCGTTCTGATTGACGGTGTTATCGGTCGGAGAGAGAATGTCGGAACTTGAACTCAAACTTAGAGAGTTCCCGGCATTGGCATCAGAAACGAGCACTGCAGCGGCTTCGTAGGCTTCAGGTAGATTGAAGAGTGAATTGAGGCTTCCCGCTGCACCAAAAGGCATGCCGTTTTCACCGAGGACGCTCGACCAGTCTACACCGATTCGATTGGCGGAACTGCTCGTGACTCGAAGAATCCGGGTTTCGATCGCAATCTGTTGTTTCGGTTGATCAATTTGCTCCAGGAAGACAGCAAGGGCATCCAACTTCCGTTCGTTGTCCATGACAATGAGCGTATTCGTTTTGGTCTCGTATTCGATGATTCCGCTGCCGGGTGTAAGGAAAGGCTGCAGAATCAATTTGATCTGTTCGATATCGTTTGGCCGCAGATACCTCAGTTGGTAGCGAAAAGGTTGCGTCGGCAGCTGGGTAAGTTGGGAGCCGGTGAGGGCATAGACGGTATTTCCCTTCGTATGAATCGTGATTCCATACATCAGCGCCAGTTCTTCCATCTGGCGGATAGGGTCGTCATTCATGAGCTGACCAGTGACGACGAAGGATGGGCCGTCCAAATCAGAGTTATGAAAAAACTGGCGATCAGCCTGCTGGGCAAGATGTTGGAAGACATCGTTAAGCCGGGCCTCCCGGAGCCAGAAGCCGGTAGAAGTTTCTTCGATAATTGAAGCAGGTTCGACTACCTCTGTAGCGGGCTCGCTCATCCCCGTTGTCGGGATGGAATCATCCACTGTTGCTTCGGCGATCGCATCTGCAAAAGTGTCGTCGAAGCTGGGAACTGATTCAGTGTCCGAACCGGTAGTGAGGCTATCCTCAAGAGGATCAAAATCGTCTGGCAGATCAGCAACGAGGCCACTGTCATCCTGGACAGGAGAGTCAGGTGCTTCAGGTCCTCCGTTGGGCGCTTCATCGGAATCACCTGCCACTGGAGGCTCAGCTGTTGGCGCCGGAACTGATGATTCAAGAATGATTGAATTGTCAGCGAAGTTCAACTCAGTCCGTGGCCCGGAAAGCTTTCCTGATGAGGTATCAAACCCTGGTCGGGTTTCGATGAGGACGATTGCGCCAAGAGAGAGAGCTCCTGCGACAAGGATCGTTCCGATGTCTTTTAGTTTCATGAGGTAAGTGGGAGAAATGTGGAAAGCGGAATAATTATGATTAAATATCTTAATTATGGAAATTATACATCAGTTAATAAAAAAAGGCAAAATTTTTTTAATTCACAATGTAGAGGTCGTTCATCGGGACGATCCCGGCACCACGCTCAAGCGGGGAAGAGGCCGTAATCGGTTCGAAGGTGGCTGGCAGCGCGTTGTACTCCACGGAAGCCATCTCCTGCGTATCAAGGTCTTTAAAGTAGACTTCAGTTCCTTTGATGCCTTCAAAACGTAGGCGAACCACCAATTCTTCGAGCTTCATTCCGAAGATATCTCCCGCTTTGAATACGCGGGCACCAATCACAATGGTTTGTCTCTTCGGGTAGATTCCGGTTATCGGGACAGTCTGGAGTGCATTCGTTAACGTTGAGTTGCTGATTACCGCCGTTTCCTCCGGATCCTGATATTGGTCAGACATCGCCATCGGCTGCACCATGTTTGCCGGGTCCATGGCGAGGCCGAAAGGGTCAACCTGGCGATCATTGAAACGAATCTTGTCGAAGACGAAGGCTGCTCTGACCTTGATGTCGAGATCCTCCGGAACCGCCTCACTGGAAGCTTCCTCCTGATCAGCCTGCTCTGTGCTTGTTGCCTCTTCTGATGAAGCGATCAGGGGAGGGGTTTCCTGAGCCCGGGAGACGATGCTTGAGAAGGACAGGATGACTAGACAAAAGAGGTATTTCATCATGTTGAATTATGACTTCGGCTTCTCCCAGCACATGTAGGTGAGTGTGAATGATAGAAAGCCCTGTTCGCTTTCGTTTGAAGCAAGCGTTGGTTTGATCGATACGCTTTCGAGGAAGAGGTGGGGCATTTCCTTCTCCAGTTCCGCTAGAAGGATTTGCATAGGCTTAAAGCCTCCTTCAAAACTGAGTTGGATGCGGGAATGTGGATTGTCTACTTTTGAAGCAATCTGGCTTAAACCTTTTGCCTGAGTCAGGGCAGTTTGGCGGAGGGCTGAGGTATCAAAGTCTGAGAGGATCCTTTCGAGGTTTTCGCTCAGCGACTGAATAAAATCGAGTTCAAGCTTTTCGTTCCAATAGGCGACTTTCTCCCGGCGGTTTTCTCTCGTCAGAAAGGCATCCAGTTCCATTACGGCGGCTTTGGCCTCCCGGTGTTTGTTGTAAATGGCTTGCTTACTATTGTGTTCACTCTGCAGTTTGTTCCGGCCGTAGAGAGTTCCACCCAGTAGGATAAGAACGACAAAGAAGGGCAGTGCTACGCCAAAGATGGCAATGGCAGAGGTATGTGCGGAGCTTTTCATGTCTACTTCAAAGCCTTTGTATTGATGGCAAGGTCATCGGCAGCTTCAATTTTCTGCTCAATCCTGAGGTCGAATGCGTTTCGGAAATGGCGGGCAACCCTGGTAGGGAACTCGATTGATGAAGGCATCGTTCCCTGTTTTTGAGCGAGGGAAACCTCCAGTGAGCGGGTCTCGCTGTCCACGTTCAGATAGGGTGCCTGATTCTCTTCGGCAATTTTGGAGAAAATTTGTGTCACTCGATTCCGGCTTCCCAGGGTAGGGAGTTCGCTGGCCACTTCCGGATTAGCGTATCCTGAAACCTGCCATACCCGGGAAAGCCCAATCGATTTGTCTTTCCGGTCCATGAGCGAGCTTACCGAGTAAGATGCCTGGTTTAGAATCACGCCTCCGCTTTCCGGAAAGATAGACAACAGCGTTTCAAGTGCCAGCCAGCCTTCGGATCTTTTAGTGAGAAGGCTGTCCCAATGCTCCCATTCCTTGCGCTCGGTTTTCAGTTTGGTGACTGATTGCTGCATAGTGCTTGCTTCCACTGAGTCCAGTTTCCACGCCTCGGAAGTCATTTTTGTGAAAAAATCAGTGGCCGACCAACCCGCAAAGGCAAGGACGCCGACAAGCGCCACCTTCTGCAGGATCCCTGAAAATTTCAGTAACTGCAGATCAGCCCTCGAAGGCATCAGCGCACGAGCTTCCCGGGACAGCCCGTAGAAGTCTTGAAATGCCCATTTTTTCCTGAGGTCAGCGAAGAGAGATCCTTCCGTGTTGTCGCTATTTCGACTCTGTACGGTGGCATGAAATTCGATGCGTTTTCCCGGAACATTTTGAAGTTGCTCAAGGCTTCTGATATCGCAAGTGCTGGTTCTCGATCCGGGATTTGCTTCGCGGAAAGCACCCAATAGCTCCTGCAATTGAGCGTCCGGCATCCCGGTCATGGAGGCGTAGAGCACGTTCGGATCTTTGATGTTCAGGAGTGCTGAGGTCGTTCTGACGACGTCTGCGACTTCGCTTTGGCTCAAATGGGTCCCGGTTCGGTGGATCAAAGGGCGAACCAGAAGCAGCTCTTTTTTACTTCCCACCGCGAACATGTAGGTAAATCCTTCATATTGAAGGAGACAAATGGTGTTTGTCGTATCGGAAGTCGGAAAAATCTCCGGGATCTGTGTCATTGCTTCCAGAGGGGCAGCATGAACGTTCGCGATGACGGGAAGGTTTCTCAGTTCTCCGTATTCGCGCAGTTCCTCGACGAGAAACTTGTATTGGCCGGAAATTTGAACGGCGATGGAGCGTTTATCTCCTTCGCCCATCCCGAAGAGCGGCAGGCATCGCCAATGACCTTCGGATGGTGAAATTGATTCGTCGCCCAGGGCTATCTCCGGAGCGGAGATGAGAAGTTCGTTAACGTTCTCAAAATCTGTTTCCTCCGCAAAATCAGGGGAAATGTCGCGGACACGTATTGAGTCGGAAAGGTGAAATGTGATGCCGAGAGACTTGGCTTTCAGGCCGAATTCTTTCGTTGCCAGAATTCGGCGGACGAGATCGTGGAGGCCGTTTCGCGATTCGTCGTCGAGGCCGATCGGATTCTTATCCTCGTCAAAATCAAAGGCGATAGGGGGAAGTTCGGGACCGTCGAACCACTCGTTTGAGGTCTTATTGTAGATGGCCGAAGAGACCGTCTGATTCCCGACCCAAATATGCCATTGCAAGGGCAGCGCGCTTGCCTCCTTATACCAGTCAGCATTGCGAGCCCGGCTGGTATTTTTAAGAATTTTTTTTGCCTGACGGTAGACCAGGTGAGGAGAGGCGTCTTGGGGAAGAAGGTCCATTTGTTGGTGTCAGGAGATAATGTTGGGATAGAGTGTTGCAATCTATCTTAGGAAAGGTCGGCCAATTTTGGCCGTGAAGGAACAAATCGGGCCACTGAAAAGTCCCGCCCGCAAAACTGTTGGTCTTGCGGACAGGATTGAATTTTCAGGCTGATCTGGAGATCAACCGATGCCGGTATTACCAGCCGTCAGTGCTGGAAGGCGCGTGTGCATTGTTGCCTGCAACACCTGTGTCAGCATCAACATCGTAGCTGCAAGTGATGTAAGCTGTGCCGGTTTCAGGGATAGTCGTCTCAGCTGTGTAGCTGGCTCCACCGTTGCTTGGGCAGATTGGCTCACTTGCGAGCATGCGGCCTTCACCATAGAGGGAAGAGTAAGCGAGGTTATCGCCAACTTCGCCTTCGTACATGTTCTGGTAAGAGCGAACTGCTTTCTGAACGTTAGTGATGTTCAGGATGCACTTGGCACGGTTAGAACCTTCTTTGTAGGCACCAACCCCGATAAAGAGAACAGAGATAAGTCCGAGAAGAACTGCGATAACGAGAGTGACCTCGATAAGAGTAAGACCGGCCTGCTTTTTGAAGCTATTAAGTTTCATTATATTATTATATGTTGTTGTTTTTGTTGTTGTTTTCCTGAAAGCACTTTTTCAAATGCTTCCGAGATTGGTTGTCAGCCCGCTTTTTTCGGTATGAAGAGAAGGTCGTCGCCTTCCTCTTCGTTGTAGCGGTTCATCTGATAAGCTTGATAAGAGATCTTCCCGGCGTGCAGAAGATTCTTGAGATTGGAGTCCCACTCGATATTGCCAGTGTGGCGAATGGCGTCTTCCAGCGATTTGGCTGCTCCATCGTAGGAGGAAATGCCGGAGCGCACCGCAGAGCTATTGTTCTGGAGGAACTCATAGTTGAGAACTCGACCGTTCTCAGTAGGAATCAGACCCTGTGAGAGAATGAACATGAGGATCTCCGAGAGGCGTCCGAGGAGAGAGCGATGTTGTTCCTGAGGGAAAAATTCGAGAATACGGCTGAGCGTTTTGACGGCCCCGTTGGTGTGAAGTGTGGAAATAACGACGTGTCCGGTCTGAGCGGCTTCGATAGCGATCTCCATCGTTTCACGATCACGGATCTCACCGATAAGAATAACATGAGGCGCTTTACGGAGAGCATCCTTGAGTCCCTGTTTATAGGTGCCGACATGCTTCCCAATTTCCTGTTGGGTGCAGAATCCGGGGGAGGGGATGAGACGACCGTTTTCATCTTTCTCCGCTTTGAAGCGTGAGTAGCGATACTCGATCGGATCCTCGACGGTTACGATGTGACGCGGGTGATTTTGCCTCAGCCAGTCGAGGATAGCGGCAAGCGTCGTAGATTTACCTGATCCCGTTTGACCGGTCACGAGCCCAAATCCCTGTCTTCGTGTCATGAACTGAGAGACTGCACGAATCGTGTCAGGGGCGATCCCGAGAGTGTTCAGGTCGGCAATTTCATCGCTGAGAATACGGCAGGTGAGCCCCGGGCCAGTCGTGCTTAAATGAGTTTGGACACGCATGCGGCCTGAAATGGTTCCATCGGGGAGGGGAAACCCATCGCAACTGAAGTCTGCGACTTTATCCTCAAAAAGGCGTTCCTGGACGTCCTTGGTATTCTGGAGTTTGGAAAGGGCTCCACTGGTGTCATTGTCCTGTCGCTGGTAGAGAAACTCGACCACCGCCATGACTGCGGGAACGGGAAGCTCTCCCATCGTTTGAATGATCTCAAGACCCTTCTTGGTATGGCAGTAGACAGGGAAGCCGCTCCGAATTTGAATATCGGAGATCGAGTTTCCGCCCGCTTGAGCGAAGATTTCGCTCATGATTGCCTGGGCCTGTGCTAGTGCTTGAGATTGTTCCATTGAAGACTCGTGTGAGCTGGTGCATTTAATAAAAACCATAATTACCAGACCTGCAAACAGAAATCATCAAAGTTTTTAAAATAATTTAGATTTCTTTATAGGAAAGGGGCCCATAAGAGGGATCGGCCGCGGCAGATCATCAGAAAGGGGCTCGCCGGAGCTTTTACTTCCATCTTTCTGATCACATTTCGGACGGGCACAAAAAAACCCGCTCAAAGGCGGGTTTTTCTATTTAGAGGGCGAATTGAACCAGTTAATCGATATTCTCGACGATTTCAGCTTTCGATTCGCTCTCAAGCCTGTCTTCGGCACGTGTGATCATTGCTTGAAATTGTTCACTCGTTTTCCGGGTGAAGCGGTGCCGCTGAGCAATTTCTACCTGGCGCTCAAACGAGAGGGCATCCCATGTCCCGGTTTCTTCGGCCTTTTCCTGGAGGTTTTCGAATCTACCGAGCAAGAAAGCGGTCTGATCTCTGAAATGCTTAAGCGTTTTGAGAGGGATTTTGGCGCCGCTCATGCGGGCGTCTTCGGTCTCAAGGATGAAGAGGTTCATCGATGCTGAAGCAGCAGTTAGATACGCTTCAGGATCTTCGGTTTCATTCTTGATATGATCAATCGTTTCCTTTGCCAACCGCTTAGCAGCTTTTCTACCTTCTTTCGATCCGCCGTATGTTTGGTGCGTAATGAACAGGCTATAGGAGTTGTATGCACCGTAGTGGGTGGGGTCGAGATCGTAGCTTCGTTTGAGCATATCGGCGATTCCCCGATTGATGCTGGTGATGTGCTTCTCGGTCATTCCGTGGGGATTGGTTCTCGTATACTGAGAAACCACTCTTTTTTGAACCCAGCCTTTCGCGAGCTCAATCATCGGTTTTGAGGGAGCCTCTTTGCTCGCCGTTGTTGCTTCTATTGCGGGTTCTGTTGTCGGCTCCGAAATGTGTTTGGTGGCCGCTTCAGTGTGGGCCTCAGTGCCGGACATGTAGTGAGGAACGATCTGTTCCACCCCAAGGTGCCAGACACGGTCGACCGTGGTTTCTGAGAGTCGGGCAAGAAGGCGTCCATAGGCGGATTGCTTCAGAGCGAAAGGATTGTCGCCGGGATCCAGGGTCCCGCTCTGAGAGAGAGTGACGCTGGAGAACGCCACCGCAGTAAAACCGATGGCATAGAGAGCGATGGTGAAGAGGTGAAAACCCGGTTTCATGATTTGACCTCCTTAAAAAGCTGAATAGAGAAACCAACGGTCAACAGGCCAAGTCCGGCTAGATACAGTGCAATGTTTCCCATTTCCCCCCAGGGAAGAGCCCCGAGCTTGAAGACAAGGCGGGAGGTTAAATCAGAAAGGTGATAGTGGGGAGAGACCACATAGATGAAGTTGAGAAGAGGACTCTTGTTGTCTGCCAGGAACACCTCAAGGTAGCGAATTCCGAAAAGACCATGAACGAGGAGCCCCAGGGTAACGGCATATGCGACGGCGCCTCGGAAACGCGTTCCCATCGCAATCGAAAAAAGAAGGAGGGGAGCAGTGACGAGGAGAAAGAGAAGCACATACTGGAAATTGGTGACGAGCCAATGATGCGCCTCGATGGGGTCACCCGGCATCGCCGTGAACGTGCTGATTCCGAACGTAATCAGAATCATGCCGGCGAAGATTGAAAAGCAGGCCAGCCAGATTTGAAACATTTGATTGACCCGGTTCTTCCCGAGTGTCTTGAAATACTCAAGGATGCCGTGTGAGGCCCATCGGTCTCCGATATTTGCGCCCTGAAAAAGGAGCCAACATGCGGCAGCTACCCAAAGCATCCACCAGGAGGCCTGAGCGCGGGCTGGCTCAATGATGGATGGCTTTGTTTCCCATGGGGTCATGTAGGGAAGAACGAATGGCAGTGCGAGAAGGAGCATTGCGAAAATAGCAAAGGTCTTCCGTGTGATAATCGAAGCAAAGGTAAGGCGGAAAAGTTCCATGAGGTAAATAGGGTAATCGGTTAGCTGAGGGCTTCTTTGGTTTCCATCCAGTCTAAAGAGCCGGCGACCTCGATCTGTTCGAGCTGGCCGCTCCGAATCATGATGGCTGAATCGGCCTTGAGGGTGGGTTCATCGGGGTGAACGCAAACAACTCTGACAATGCCGTCACGGTTTTCGCTCCAGACGCGATCAACCGCTTCTCTTGCTGCAAAATCGAGCCCTGAAAAGGGTTCATCGAGGAGGAGGATGTGATTGCCCCGGCACTGCGTTCTGGTCTCTGCCACGATCAGTCCGACTTTTTGACGATTCCCTTTGGACAGTTTTCCGTAGGGTTTCTCGATATCGAGTTCGATCTTTTCAGCCATCTCAAAAGCGAACTGACGCTGTGGCTTTTTGAAGAGCGCTTTGATGATCTGTTTCGCCGTCATCTCCCCGTCAAAGCGGAGATCTTCGTCGACGAACTGGATTGTTCCGGTGCTTGAAATTTTGCCGGAAAGCGTCGGGATGATGCCTGCTACTGACTTTAGCAGTGTCGTTTTGCCCCTTCCGTTCCTGGCGAGAAGGAGGTGCCTCCCCGGCTCAAGATTGATTTCATTCTCAGCGTGAGCGAGGCAGGTTTCCTTCCTTTCCTTGAGTAGTGTCGCGCGGTAGCCGATCGTCAGGCCTGAAGGAATGTTGATACTGGGCGGAATGTCGTGATGACTCATTGTAGTAAGGTTAATGAATTACCCTACTATAATTACTAAAATTATAAGAATCAACAGTTTTGTTAATTAAGTCGTAAATTTTAAAAACTTAAAATAACGCATTCTTTCCGTCATTCCTGTCAACGTATCGGCTCGATGGTCACCAGCCAGTTCATCATGTGGATAGGGGGAAGTTCGGCAGGTGAGGTGAGGTCGACAAGATCTGCCTGAATTCTTTCGGACGTTACTGCCGAATCATCCGCCATTTGCAGCTCAAGTGGATGATACTCATTGTTGTTGCTCGTTTTGAGCGAACTGAGCTGGCCGGTAATTTTGACGGTCTGTTCCGCCAGTGGCGAATCTCCGAATCTTTTCTCGGGAGAAAAGAGTGAGGCCGGCGGGAAGTATTCATCTCCGACAGGAAGTCCTGAGTTTGCCGGAGGGGTTGTGGAGGTTGCGTTGAAGGAATCGGCAATGTAGAGGCGATAGCGTGTTAAGAGCGAGAATCCATTCGTGTAATCCGTTAAATCTTTACAGCCTTTGAGGGAAACCACCAAATCGTCGTCTTCCGCTGGAATGCTGGGGGCTTCGACGGTAGCCCTGCCGGTGTTCGGATATATCACGATTGAATTGTTCACGGAAACATCGGCTGCGTTTCCGAGGTCGTCGAGAAAATCAGGCATCCGGTCGGGATAGTAGACCAGCGCCATCCGGGAATTGGCCATGATCTCGGTTTGAAAAGGGAACCGGTCCCCCCCGGATTCGAACTCGGTGGGCCAGTTTGAACCCCGTGTGTAGGTGACTCTTCGAGTGGTGGTTCCGTTCGAGTCTTTGTAATGAAAACGAACCTGCTCCGGGGTCTGATCGCTGGAGGAATTCATTCTCCGCATTTCGATCCTCATGGTGCACTGATTTGCTCCCCGGCTGTAATATTGCCAGCCGGTAGGTGAGATACAGTTACTGTCATTGCCCCCGGGCCAGAGGAAGTTGTTTCCACGGTTGATGGGGATGAAAGCAACTTTCCCCACATTTCCCGCAACCGAGGCACCGTAGAAGTCGTTCGCGCCGGCAGCCGAGAGCGTTTCCCGTGTTCCGAGAGCGTCGAAGCTATTATCTAAAGTGTTACCGTCTACCGTTGTCTGACTGGACACTTCGACCCAGTCGCGAGCTGAAAGCGCTCCTGAATCAACGACGACATCACCTTCTGTTTTGAGACGGTGTGAATAGAGGCTTCCCGTGATCGAGACGTCATCCCAGGAGGTTCCATCCTCGTATTCACCAACGGTCATGGTGTTGGTTGAGGAGAGGGGAAGTTGTGACGGGATTTCGTAAATCGATAGAAGGTAGTTTCGTGTTACAGGCGGGACTCCGGTCAGTTCGGCTTCATCTTTTCCAAAGGTCAGCGAAAAGACCCACCAGTTTCGTTTTCCCACGAAGAGATCTCCGGGCCGTTTGTAGCCGAATTTTACATCTGGATAGGTCAGTTGATTGTAGAGTGGGTAGAGATCGGCAGAAACTCCCAGCCCTTTGTGATAAACGGGATCGAGTGACCCGTCATCGTTAGGGACGTGTGTTTTGTCGAAAGAAATGATCGGGTAAGTCCGGTCCTTCTTGGCATTGTTTTGGGTGCTGAGCGTGAGTGGGGCCGGGATATGGCTGTAGAAATCGGAATCGAACAGCATGGTTGTTTCCCAGAAGTTTCCACCGTTAACGATTGAATCGCCGCTGAGGGGCGAATCCGAAGGCCGACTCACGAGGGCATCAATATCCGAGATCGTGGCGTCACCGGTGTTGGCAGAGATTGCGGAGGTGATATCGAGCGACGTTAAGAGCTGCGGATCGACTGCCTGCTCTGCGTTCGCAAGGTCGAGGGCTTCATCAAAAATCGTCTCCCAGGTAAAGGTGTCAGAACTGTTCGACGAGTCGCGCTGCATTGCGCCGATAGCCTTGTTCGGAACAATATGAATAAGAGCGTTCAGGATCGCGTTTTCACGCTGAGTGTAGTCCTGCTTAACTTGCGCCGTCTTCTGCATATCCATGCTCTTGAGGCTGTTGATCAGGTTCAGCGTGAGCAAGGTGAGCATCACGAGGGAAATCGTTGCAACAAGAACGAAAGTTCCGTAGCCTCGGCACTTCTTTCGGGATTTGGTGGGGAAGTGATTTTGCATCAGATTGGGTTGCCTGCGAACGTGACCTCTTCGCCGTACTTTCCGACGAGCGTGATTTCGAGAACTCCTGTGTTGTTGGAAAACCGGACGACGTCAGGTCGGGAAGACACGACCCAGTCAGGAGCGGTTTGCCAAGCCGGGGTGCCACTGTCTTTGTAGTAGAAGCTCAGCTGTTTTTTGCCGCTGATGGTTTCGAACGCGACAATGGCATTGTCAATCGATCCATCAGGGAGGCGGAACCTCAATCGGATTGCGTTTCCATCTTCTGTTACGGCATTGAGTGCTGCCTTCGCATTTGCGGTATTGGGATAGATCCGGTAGTCATCCGCCTGGGTGATGAGGTTGCTCATTAGCACGTTAATTTGCGGGGCGTCTTCACGAAGAAAGCTGAATCGATTGATGGTCGATGTAATGCTGATCTGTTGTTGCACCATGACGACGATAACAGCAGCGATTCCGACGCTCAGAACAACAGCGAGTGTCATCTCGATGAGGGTGAACCCCATCTTCTTTCTTTTTTCTGGAATAATATTCATCGGACTCTGAGTGTTGTTCGAGTTTTGACGTATTCCTTGTTTCCGACCGTGTAGACGAGAATGGATTGAAGCTTCCAGGCTTCGGAGAGGGCGGGATTTGAGTTGCTGTTGCCGGTCCCGCTGCCACTGTTCAGATTGTTCGCATCGGGGATGCGGGTGCGGTGCAGGGTGGCTGAAACGACGGTCCCTCCGGGAAGCCGACCTACGGGGACCGTTTGAGTGGATACGTCAGGTTCCTCCGGCCAGGGTGAGGAGTTTGATCTGATCTCCGTGAAAGGAACCCGGGAGGCAAGGGCTGTTTCACGGGTCAGGTAGGCGTCTGTCATGGCCTGCTTAACGGTCCACTGCTGACCTGACACGTTATTCATTGTCGAGCGCAGGGTGATCAGAGCGACGATGACGAGAGCTGCATAGCTGGCTGCAATTTCGATGAGAGCATAACCGCGCGCTGAGAATTTGGATGATCGGCGATGATACATGGTTCTAGAGAGAGGAGAGCGGTAAAATACGAGGCGCTTACAAGTTTATCCCGAATATAAACCGCTTTGATATAATTTCCACAATTAATAAAATCATAAAAACTGCAATAACAGTTGCTAATTGTAAATTATGGTTTTTCTTGTAATTCTAAGGAGAGGCAGAGCATCTTAGATTCGCTCAACTCAAACCAAAAGCTCATATGAAACTGAATTCATTATACGCGCACACCCTTGCCTTTCTGGCATTTGCGGTGATTCCTGCGCTTCCTGCTATCGGCGATGATCAATCTGATCCGGTCATTCCAACCGGAAGCTTGTCGGCGTCTCCATCCGTGGTGCAGGCCGGCACCTATCCTTCATTGGAGTGGAATATTACTTACCCGGAAACTGTTACGGAGGTTGTTGAGATTGTCGATCCCGGAGTCATTACCCCGAAAGAAGACCTGTACATGGACGTCCGTGTGCTGGGAGCTTCCGTGAGTGATGGGCATACCTGGCGGAAAGTTGAAGCGTGGATTGCTGCTGATGGAGATTACTATTATGATCGATTCTTCAAGGGGACTCAGCTCGAAGTGAACCCTTCCAAAATCTATTTCACCAAATTGGTTCGTGAAGGTGAGGAGAATCATTTTGGCGGTCGCTACATCGAAAGCAACGGGCAGACACAAACATTCTACCACACCGCGAATACGAATACGATTAATGTCAGGGCATTGGTCAATGGGAGTAGTCCTCCTAACTATATCTCAGCGTACGGACAGGGAAACATTTCCTCGTTCCTTGAGCCTTATGTCGACGATCAGGGCAAAATCGATATTGGCCCGATGGACGTGATTTATATTTTTGACCTCACTCATACCGACCCGAACGGGTGGGGCTTTGATATGCAGGATCTTGTTCTGTTGGTAACTTTTCGCCGAGTATGAGACACATCTTTTCCTTAGATTTTTCATCCGCCTTCGTTTCCGTTCTACTCCTGATTCTTTCAGGGAACGCCTTCTCGCAGGGAGACCTGAAAGGCCTGGAGTTTCGCAACGCGGCGACTCATGATGAGCTTTCACAGCGGCTCAAAATGGCGAGGCAGAACAGTCCGATGGGCCATCTCGAAATGAGGGACGTTGAAGAGGACAAAAAAATTGCGGCACCCTCAGGCGATTTCGTAAAGGATTCCGAGATTATTTCCTACAACGGGAATTTGACCTTTGTGCCGAAGGGCGCGGTCTTAAATCTTCCGGAACGCTTTGAGTCCCGTCTAGTGACTGATGAAAAGGCCAAGATAAAGACGTTTTCAGAGTTTTCGGTCCTGAATCGCGGTTGGATCACTACCTACGAGGTTGATATAGAAACTGCCTTCGGGAAAAAGCCATTCGACCCGGCGAAGATTGAATGGATGAAAAACAGTGGTCGACTCATCATTGCCACCTACAAGGGAGGCGCCATCTCAGTGCTTCCCTATACGGAGCCCGATTCTGCTACCGCTAACACAGCAACTGAACAATGAAACATCTAAGCGCAGTCATTCTTGCGGGCGCCTTGGGCGCACTATCGGTTTTGCCGTCGTTCATTCAGGGGCAGGATTACACGAACTTTATCAGGCAGATCCATGTTACCACAGGCTTACAATGGGATATTCCGGTTGAGGCCGAAGGAAGCCAACTTGCCCCGTTTCCTATTGTACTCGGGGGGTCGCAGTTTGAGCTCTACACCGTGAAGAACAGCCCCCTAACGAGTTATCTGCTCGATACCCGCTACGTTAATTCTTATGTTCCTGTAGGAGAGATAGAAATTATTTCTGAAGATCCCTACGACGTAATTCCGCGAACAAGAGCAGACCGTCCTTTTCAGGTAAAAGTAACAGTCAATGGCCTTCTCAGTGGTTCCTCTGATCCTCTTCCCTCAAAGCAGGTCACGCTGCTTCATCATGCTCAGTCGTACAATGGTGGGAATGGGCAGGATGTGGATCGGAACCAGGCGACGCTTCAGGCATCCTCTTCTATCACTTCAAATGGGACGACTACCCTGGAATTTGCGATCACTCAAGTGCCCGGGAATCCGAGAAATAGAGTTCGGGGAGAAGAAAGAATTTCGATCTTCTCGCTCGCCGATTATCAAGCTGATGCGTCACAGATCGCCTCCGACTTCATTCAGATATGGCCGGTAGCCAGCGGCGAAATTTCAGGCCTCAATGACAATGATGTTTATAAGGGGAGAATGCCGGAATTGGAGATCGAACTGAGCGACCTCTATCCTAATTCACAAACCTATGCGCAAGTTTATAAAGGCGCACTCGACGATGGGGTCGAGGGGATCATTGTCCCGGGTTCGGCGTTGGTGCTGAATTCAACCGTTCCGGAAGATCATACCTTGGAGATCAGCGGGTGGGATGAGGTTTTTGAAGAGGACGGCAACTACACGCTCGAAGTATTGACAATCACTCCATTCGGAGTTGATCGACTTGGATCGAAAACGTTCGAAGTTGACCGGATCATGGAGGTGAACGGAGCCGTTACCTCCGTCGAGTAGATCAAATTTGTCCCACTATCCAATCAGGAGGTGGTGCCAGTCGATTCTCATTTCGCAGCCTCCTGTGAGTTGAGAATTGAAATGACAGCCGCTTCGAAACCCTTCATGGTCGCCTTATCGCGGGCGATCTCATGCAATCCCTGCTTGCAAGGGAACCTGTTCTCTGGCACGAAAGGTTCTGTCGCCGGTCGAATCGGCATTCGAATCATGAGGGAACCGGACAACGCGAAGATCAATATTTCGCTCAGGGAACTGCGGGACGGGCACTCCAGTCGATGGACGGAGGCTTTTGAGCGACTTTGGAAGGTGGGTTGGCTCTCAGCCCGGCGAAAGTTGCCCTTCGACTCAGACATGGAGTTGGAGGATCTTGTTTCCCGCGTCCTCGGGAAAGAAATTGTGCCGCAATTGGTTTCCCCTGAACAGGAGTCCTTCCGCCGGGCTCAGACTTTCGATGATATATTGAATCTGACTTCCCGGATTATTTCAAACCGGGCGATCGATGAAATTCGGAAACGGGCTCGACGTCCCGGCCTCAGTAATCTTGAAGCAGTCCCCGAGAAAGAGACTGCCGTGGTCGCTGATGAGGTGAGTAGCGGGCGATGTGAAGAGGTTCAATTAGCGGTGGGATCACTTGAGGAGCGCTATCGTGATGTCATCGAAGACTTTTACTTCGAGGAGTTGAGCACCGAGGAAATTGCCCGGAAACGGGGAAGACCAAAGGGGTCTGTCTGCTCAGATCTCGTCAAGGCCCGCCAGATCCTGGGGGCTTCACTGGGTGAAAGACTAAACCATACCACTCTTTAGGAAATGAAAGACGATACATCCTCCATTTCCAACGAAACTCTCCGGGCTACCCTGGGAGATCTCACTGACGAAGAAATCATTCAGCTTCGAGAGGAACTCTCCGGAGAAAGCATTGATTCTCAAACGGATATCAAAGTGGACGGCATCCTGCATTTGGTTGCTGCTGCTTCGAAGAAGGAAGTTACTCCGCCGCTACCGGAAGGGGTTCGTGAATCACTCGAGGCGGCCAGAGTTCAGGCTGAATCCGATGCTCAAGGCGGGGAGACCGAAACAGGGATCTACTCCGTGCCGAAGCGATATGATCCTCAGCGAAAGGAAAGAGAGGGAAGGGGCAATTGGCATTCGGCCGGGGTGATTGCCGCCGGTCTGGCGATTGCTGCTTCCGTTGCGGTAGCCTTCGTCACCTATGTCCGTCCCGTCAATCACAGTATTCCGGTAAGCTTTGCCGAGGCGGTGAGTCTACTGACCCCCGGTGAAGAGACTTCGTTCCTTGAACCCGTTTTTACGTGGGAGGTTGATAACGGGGGCGTTGTTGAGATAGAAATATCCACTTCCGACGGAGTACGCATTGCGAGTCTTGATAGAGCGTTTTCGCCGCTCCGTTGGAGCAGCTTGCGGCATGAAGCATCGCTTGAACCGGGGGTGGAATATGAGATGAAACTTTCAACCCGTGAGGGCGAGCTCGCTTCGAGTCGTTTCCGAACAGCATCCGCCGCTTCAGGGGCACCCCTCCCAGCCGGCTCGATCGATGAAATCGTCGCTCAGTGTGAAGGCTACCTTGCCGCGAACCGTCCCGCTGATGCCTGGATGTTGTGGGGAGAATTGACCGCTGCGGAGAAATCAGATCCCAGAATGCAGGTATTGAAGGAGCAAATTCTCGCGGTGATCACGGGCTAGGGCTTTCTCAGTAGGAGAAGCCGAACCCGATATGCATGGTGCCCTGTGGTTCGCCGGGTTGCTGATCAGGGTTGTAGCCATACTCCAGGCGGATCGGGCCGATAGGAGTCAGGTAGCGGAGCCCGGCGCCGATGGCATAGCGCATGTCATCGAGACTCGCATCGTCGTAATCCTGAAGCAGGTTTCCTGCGTCGGCAAAGCCGACCAGGCTGAGGCCGTCGAAGGCTCCGATCGGGATTTCATACTCCGCGTTAAAAACAGAATAGAACTCGCCTCCGACATGCTCGCCGCTTCCGGGATCAATCGGACCGAGAGAACGTTCCTGAAAGCTGCGAACAGAGAAGGGGCCCCCGTTGAAAAAGCGGAGATCAATCGGGATCGCCTGGGTGTCGCCCATCGGCGCGATTGCTCCGGCTCGAGCACCGAGTCGTAAGGTGTGTGTGCCGACGGGGAGATAGTATCCGAGTTTACCTGTCGCCTTAAAGAATTCAATCTCGCTCCCGATTCCCGAGGTGGCGACGCTGGCAGAGGTCTGTGCAATGAATCCTTTTCTGGGTAGGTTCGGATTATCCCGTCGATCGTGTGACAGAGAGACCCCGACGAAGTGAGTGAAGTATTCGCGCTGGCCGAGATAGAAATCGTCGATCTCTGCATCATGTACATCGGTGTAGCTGGCGCGCCCGAAGAAAGCAATTTGATTGCGTTCCTGCCGGCCGAAACGTTTCGAAAGCTCGTAGCTGCCGCCCGTTTCAAATTTCTCGTAGCCTTCCTCTTCGCGGTTTTGAGCAAAGAGGCCGGCCCGGAAGCGCTGCTCGGAATTGAGGAACCAGGGGTCCGTATAGTCAACGGCTCCACGAACACCCCTTTTTGAAAATTCGATTTCAGCGTCGACCGTTCTCACGCTGCCGAGAAGATTGAGGTTCCTGAATTCGAAGCCGGCAATGGGACCCTCGTAGTTAGTAAATCCCCCGAATATTCCGAGGGTTCGGGAATACCCTTCTTCGACGTCGACGTCCAGGATGAATGAACCGTCCTCCTGCTTGACGGGATCGGTTCGAATGGTTTCAAAGGCACCGGTTTCAAGCAGTTCTTCAACTGCTTTATTGGTGTCGTTGGGGGAATACGGGCTTTCCACGAGGTCATCGAAGTGACGCTCGAAAAAAGCGTCGTCAGTTTTGTTGTTTCCGTTAACCCGAACTCCGGAGACTTGAACGGGGGCACCCCATTCAAAGAGGGTAACGATCTCCACCACATTGCTTCCTTCCAAAGGCAGAATTTCACCTTTTTCCGCGGTCACCGTCGCCTCGTAGTAACCAGCATCGACCGCAGCAGAGCGGAGGCGTGACTGGATATTTGCGAGAATCGCAGAGTTGAAATTCTTGTCTCGAAATTCATCGCGTGTTTTTTGAAAGGCTTCCTCGAGAGAGCGGGTAGGAGCTTCGGGGAGGCTGATTCGTCCGACGAGGTAGTGTGGACCTTCAGTGATCGTTACCGAAACGGTTGCCCCGGACAGGGAATTCTCGAAGTTGAGTTCGACTTCGGCGTCGATGTGGCCCAGAAGCGAATAGAACTCGAGAATCTTATTTCGCCCGGCTTTCAGGTCCGTGGGGACAAAGGGCACGGTGTCGTCCCTCTTGAGGCTGAGTCGCTTGCGGGTTGTCTCGGTGAGCAGTTCAACAATGGCCGGATCCTCGAGCGCTTCGTTGCCGCCGATCAGAAATTGGCGGATCCCCTGAGAACTTCCTTCATTCACTTTCAGTAAAATCCTTGCGTCATCGCCTTCGCCGGCGACATGCCAGTCGACTTCAGCATTCTCGTAGCCACGATCCAGAAGCGAGGTCTCGAGAAAGTAAGCAATATCGTCAGCCTTCGCCATACTGACACCGGAACTGTCGACAAATTTGAGCTGAGGTGCCAGCCATTCTCTGACGGTGGCCTCGTCAATAGAACGCAATCCCTCGACGCTCACTTTCTCAGCCAGCGCGGCGTGTAGGGTCGACTGCGCGAGCCCTGCCGTAAAAAGCAGAATGAAGCAAAAACGAAGAGTTAAAGCGATTGGCATTAAAGAGGAGAATCGGTGCGTCAACGGAATCGGAAAACGTATTTCAAGAGGGCCCGGTAATCATTCTCAGCATCGACATCGCCGACGAAGAAAAGTTGCTTCCAGAGCCTGATTTTTCCCCCGACGGTCTGTACGCCAGTTTCAGGGTTGATTCCACCAATATCAAGCTCAGTTCTTTCTTGAAGAGTGTCGAGCAATGAAGGTTCGGTATCCGCCTTGTTACTGGCTTTTCTCATGTTTTTGAAGAGTAGTGTTGCCGCTTTTGACGCGGCAAGAGAACCAACATCTCCGCCGGTCAGTGCATCCCGTGTCGTACCTGTTACCAGCAAGGTCATGAGATCTTCACTCGGTAGCGGTGGATTACTCGTGAGCACGTATTTTGGATCGAGGATTCGATTGTAGAGGTATACATTGATCCGGTATTTATCTGCTTTGGCCTGTGCCTTCAGGTTGATTGCTCCGTTGAATCCGGTTTCCCGGTCGAATTCAACTCTTCCTGTTTCGACGTCGATCGAGCTGAAAGGGAGCGATAATTCGCCTTCGTCAATCGCGAGAAATCCGACGGGGGAGGGGGAGGATAGCTTGCCTGAAACGTGAATATCCGCGACGAGATCGGACTCGACGAGGTTACTTCTGACCTGAAACGGGTCTTGTGTGTGAAGGCGGACGTCTGCGTTCCAATTATTGAAAGGCGGAATATCGACTCCCAGGTTCAAATCTGTGTAGGCGGCGCCACCTCCGGCGGGCGAGCGTTCGACAGTGGGGAGTACGGAGGTATTCCTCGTGGGAAGTGTCTGTGGAAGAAGATCGAAGTTCTTAAAAAAGCGACTGTTTGTGATTCCGATCGACCCAGCGAGTGTTGCTGCTGACCAGGGTCCGGTCAGCGTTAGAGAGGCATCGGTCCGAAGGCTCAGGTCGGGGGTTCTGAATACGAGTGCTTCCTTTGCACCGAGGCGTAGATCCAATTTCGGTTCGTTGTCGGGGATGAAATGGATTGTCCCGGCGGCGTCTACTTCCCCCCCGGCGACAATGGCATGGAGCGTTTCAATGGTGAGCCGGTTTTTTGCAAAGCGGGTCTTCAGGTTGATGTCATAGAAGGATGGCGCATCCCGGTTGTCGAGGCGCAGCCGCGAAACGTCGAGGATTCCGTCGCCGGAGATGAGCGGTGCCGATAAGGTCCCCGAGAGAGCCGCATCAAGGGCGATATCACCTTCGATTGATTTGATCGCGGGGACCTGGGAGGAAAGAAAGCCGAGGGGACTACTTTTTATCTGAGCTGAAGCAGAGATTTTTTCCTCCACAAATTTCCGGCTACCCAGGGCCCATTCTTTCGGGAAAAAGGGGAGCGCAGCATTGATAATGAGCGGGTTAACATCAGGATGGCGGTAACTTCCCTCGAAGTGGGCTTCTGCATCAGACGCCTTTAACTCGAGATCGAGTGATCCCACTTTCACGTCGTATTGTTCCGGTAGTGCGATATTCGAAACCGCAAGAGCAAGGTCGATATTCGGTTGGGCTGGACTCCCGTTAATGGTGAGGTCCAGATCGAGGTCTCCGTTAACCGGCGGTGCATCTTTAACGAGTTGCATCAAGGTCTTTAACGCGATGGGGTCTGAATTAAGTCGCAGTTCGAGAGGGCCTTCCTGTGAAAGCCAGTCAGCCGCGGTGAGCTTGTCTTTGCTGAGCGGCGCAGAGGCTGTCGCGGTGAAAACAGGGGTACCGCCGGTTGAGGCGGTGAGTTTAGTCAAGTCGACGCGGTCGCCGTCCCAATTCACTTCTCCGTCGAGATCGAGAGGATCGCTGCGAAGCGCGAGGAGGGTAGCAAGGCTCGATTCGGAGAACGTTCCGGCAAGTTTGAAAGAATCGATGGGGGCTGCCTTGTCTGCGAGAATCAAACGTTGCCCTTCGAGGTCGAATTCACCGGATGTTGTCTTCTTTTTAATATTGCCTGCCGCATTGAGTGACAGGGCAGCGGTGCCGGGGAGAAGGCGTGCAATCTCACGATCTCCGACGAGTCGCTTTAGCACTCCCGCGCCATCGAGGTCGAGAGCCAGGTCCATGTCAGCGTCGAAAATCTGATCCGTCAGGTGGAACGCCCCACGGCCATCCACACGGCTGAGCTCATCGGCATAGAGTGCGAGCGTCGCAGTGATGGCGTTGGTTTCCCGGACCTGTGCGGAGAGGTCAATCCTCTCCAGCCTTTCACCATCGATACTCAAGGTGTCGGAGAAGAGAGCCAGATCGCCTGAGAGAACCTCACGCCCTTTGAATTGTGCCTTTGAGAGATCTAGGGAAAGTTGCCCTGCCACAGTTAGGTTTCGCCATGCCGGCGGAGCCAATTGCTGCCATAGTGGCGCCAGGTCCGGCGCATTCAGCTTCGCACTCAGATCAAAAGCGCGTTCTTCGAGTGCTTTCAGGCTATCGGCACCGCTTAGGTCCAGGCGCGTGTTGGCAGTCAGGCTGGCGCCTTCCTGATTGGCATGGATGGCGGCATCAAAGGACTTCCTCCCCTCGATCAGGCGAGTGGCCGCTCTGAAGTTGAGGTCGCCGAACTGGATCTCATCCCATTTCAGGCCGGAGAGGATTGCCCCGAGATCGGCCTCCCAACTTTCGGGGCGTGCGACATCACCGGACATTTTCATATCCAGGTTGAGGGAGGGGTCACCATCAGCGCTGTTAGCGCCCGGGCGAAAACTGAACTCGCCCTGCGATGAAAGTGCGTCCCAGCGGCCACTTGTATCCAATTGACCGTTCAGCCGTCCGGTGATCGGTGATTCAGCAGTGAAAAGAAGCGCAAGTTCTTCTATTTCGAGCTCGCTGGCGATAAGGCTGACGGCGATATCCCCCTCTTGTTTGAGAAATTCTTCTCCGCTCGCCGGATCAAAGGGGAGTGAGGCGGTGAGAGTCAGAGCTCTTGCATCGTTCAGAGACAGGTTGAGATCATCGACCGTGATTCGCTGGTCCTGCCACGCCGCTTTTCCGGTGAGAGATACCGGATTCGATTCGATGCGAATGGTGGGAATCATTACCCGGTCGTCCTCGTAGCTCGCCTCGATCAAGGCCTCAATCGGGTGCCCCTGTTGAAAGGTAAGATCGCGTGCCGTGAGCCTTGCCTCACCGAGGTGTCTAACCGGTTTGATCGTTCCCGTGCCTTCCCAGTTCAGGTTCCCGGCGCCGGCAAGATCCGTCACCTTCAGCCGTTCGAGCACTCCACCGAGGAGGCCTCCGGTATCAAACTTACCATCGAGAGTGCCACGGTAAGACATGGACTCAAGTTGGAAATCTCCGTTGAATTGTACCTTTGTCGACTCGTCCAGTCCGGCTTCAGCTACCAGCTTGATTTGATCTGTTTCGGGCACCTGCGCTGCAAGTTGCAAATGAGAGAGTGCCTCGCCGTTCAATTGCAGGGAGTCGGAGAGAAAGAGGACGCTGCCCGAGCGTAGCGAGGTTCCGCCGACGAGTTGCACGTTCTCGATTCGGCCATCAATGGCTCCGGATAGTGGAAGCTCGATGTCCCACGCCCGGAGTAGTTTTTCGAGTGATTCGAGTTTAAGATCTGCTGCCAGGTCAACCGGCATCGTCGCGAAGTCGTCGGTAGAAGTGAGCGATTCCAAAGGCGCGGATACGACACCCGAAAGGCGAGCTCCGGGAGCGATCATATCGAGTTTGATTTGATTGCCGGACAGAATGACGGCAAGTGAATCCACGCCAATGGTGTCAGCGGCCAAACCGTGACCGAGGACCTTCCCTTGTAGTTGCCAGGAGGCGGGCGAAGCGAAGTCTCCTTTAAATCTGAGATCGAAATCTGAGATGATTCCTTTGAGTTTCGGCGCCTTGGGAGAGGACGGTAGTTGAGCAAGGTCAATGGTTTGACCGCTCCTCAGTTTCAATGTGGCGAGACCGGTGGTATCGGCGAAGACGGATACCTGACCGCCACCGGCTTCAAACCCGGCATCGATGACCCATTCTCCGGGACTCTCTTCTCTCAGGGTGAGGTGTTTCAGCGATTCGATTTTTTTTCCCGAAAAACGGTCCAGCGTGAGGGATTTATCTTCGTGCTGAAGGCGGGCTGAAAGAGGAGAGATGGGCTCTTTGCCGGGGAGCCGTATGGAATGAATGCTCAGGCTACCTTCACGGCCGATCGGGGTCTTCAGGCTGAATGAACCGAGTTCGTAGCGTTCCTCCTCGATTTGCGCGACCACCGAGATATTTTCGATCTCAATGTCGGAGTTGAGGAGGTTCCAAGCCGGGTTGAAATCGACGTAAGTTTCCTGCGCTCTCTTCTTTTTTGTCTTCGCCGCAGTGCTTTCGTCAGTAACGGGAATGTTCAGCTCGATGACTGCGTTTTTGATGCTGAGAAGGTTGAGCCAGTTCAGCTCACCTGCTGCTGAGATGATGTTGAAAAAATCATAGTCAAGCTCGACCGACTCGAGTGAGAGTGAAACAAGTGGGGAGTCTTCACCTGTCAGCTCGATCTCCCGAATCGTGAAGCCGGAGAAAAGTGTTCCTTCAATTGTGAAATCTCCGGAGATGCCCTGGATCCCGGCAGCTTTGAGTCCCGCCCACCTCGTTACCGAGGAGAACGCCGGTCCTGTAATGATGAAAAGAAGGAGGATGAACCCGAGCAGGGCTGAGCCGACAATGAAGAGTCCGCGCTTCAATCGGGTTGAGAGCCGGCGATGGTTCGTATTCGATGAAGCGCCGGGAGATGGCGCGAGGTCAGAGGGCATTCAGGAGGGGATCAGGTATCCGTTACGATTCCCGTTCCATCCTAAGGGAACATTAATTATTAGCAAGCATCAGCCGTTCTTCAAAAAAGTGACGAGATCAGCCATTTCCCCGGGGGAAATGGCTGCTTCAAGTCCTTCCGGCATCAACGAATAGCCGGGGGATTTCATTTCAGCGATATCCTCGCGAATAATCGTTTCTTCAATGCCGCCGGGGAGTGTCAGGGTGACGCTGGAACTGTCCTCTGCCGAGACGAGCCCGGTGAGGATACGACCATCGTTTGAGACGACCGTGACAGATATCCATCGTTCTTCGATGGCCCGGTTTGGGTCAAGGATATCGGAGAGGAGGGCGGCGGCGGGCTTTAATTTTACGTCATTCAAAGGCGGTCCCACAGCGACGCCTGTTCCTCCTGCCTCGTGACAGACGGAACAAGTAGCTTTCTCAAAAACGGCTCGCCCTCGGTCGGCATCTCCCGGAAGAGTTTCGAGCGCTGACTGGTAGCGTGCAATGACTTCAGAGCGGTCTCCGGAGGGGGCACCGAAAAGTTCGTTTGCGAGCGCGTTGATTTCGCTGTTCGTGGACCGCCCGTAAGACCATCTCGTCATGGGTGGCATGAGGGCTTTGCTGATTTCGCCGGATTTCATTCGCTTCATGAGTGCAAGGCCGGATTTCGAATTACCTGTGATCAGAGCAAGAGCTTCCCGGAGTGCGGTTGGCGAGAGTTGATCCCAGCGTTCGAAGAAGAATTCGGCGACCTTCACCCGGTCATCCTTTGTCAGGGTTCGACAGACTGCCGTTTGGATTGCGGGGGATTCTGCAGATGAAATGAGTGCATCGGCCACTCGTATTTTTTCATCCCACGGAGATTGGGAGACAAGGCTCAGCGCAAGGATCCGGTCTGCGTCTGAACGCTTGAAGCTGAGGGCGATGGTCGAGGCATTCTCGACGATGCGGCTGAGGGTTGCGGCTCCGCCTGTGAAGTTTACGGGCGGTGAGGACATGATTGCTTCGAGATTTCCCGGTTTTGCCGGGTTGCGCCCTATTCCCGAGGAAAACCCTGACGTGACCGCAAAGTGGGGCCATTGAATATCCTTGCTCAGGTTCTCGAGGACGGCATTCATTTCGGACAGGGTGGCGGATGCAGCGGTGAAATCTGCCATGGCACGAAGCGTCGCGGAAGCTACTTCCGGGTCTGTTTTCATAAACTCATCCGATTTCAGCAGCTTTCCGAGGAGGCCCGGAACCAACTTTGGTGAGGAGCTTAAGATGGCCCTTTGGTACCATTCGTCACCGGGGGAGGTGATGACTTGTTGCGTGAGTTGGTTTTCGTCCCGGATGATTTCCGGAAAGAGGGCGAGGGCCAGAAAGCGGATGCGTGCCTGTTCACTGGCACTTTGCTTGAGAATCCACCTTTCAAATTCTCTACCGAGTTCCAGTTCGGAAATCGCGAAGAGTTTGTTTTCAATGAGACCGGGGCCTGTGCCAGGGACACTTCGAAGGATCTCAGGGGTGAGCGCGTCGAGGCCCTGAAGCGTCCGAAGGGCGTGGGAAACTCCGACTTCCGAATGACTCGACGCGATCGCTTTGCGAAGCAGGGGGACCGCTGTCTTCATTTCATTTTCGACGAGGAGGCGTTGCGCGGTAGTGCGGTGCCATCCGTTTTCGTGAGTGAGCGTTTCGACAAGCTCGACCGGTTCGGTAACGAGAGGAGCGATGGGTCGAGCGGGGGTGCTCACGGGTACAATCCTCCAGATGCGCCCGTGATCGACCCCTGCCCGCATATAGTTTGAAGCAGCAAACTCTTCAGGGAAGAATCGCGCATGATCGATGAAGCGCCGGTACATGTCGACGATGTAAATCGCGCCGTCCGGTCCATTTCTGATTTGCACGGGGCGGGACCATTCATCCGACGAAGCGAGGAATTCACGATGGTCCCCGATACGTCTGGCGCGAAAGCTGGCTCCGTTTGGAACCAGCTTGTTTCTCGTTACCAGTTGGGCGGTGGGGTCACAGATAAAGAGGTCACCGGCGAGTTCTCTCATGAGGTCGCCAGTGTAAACAGCGAGGCCGCAAGCTGCGGTATAAGTCCCGGCATGGGCTGAAGATGTTGTGTGACTGAGTAGCAGCGGACGAATCGCGGCCCCGGGCATTTCGATGTCTTCGTGACCACTCTTTATCCCTGCGAGAGGATTCCGTTTCACGGCAGCAAGAGGCATCACTGCGAACATGGCCGGATTGCGATTACTACAGAAAAAATGACGCCCGAATGCGTCGAGAGTCCCGCCGTATTGTCCCGTCCCCGTAGCGGCCTCAATTCGGCCTGAGCGGGGATGATACCGAAGATTGAGACGGGGGAAGGCAACCGTGGAGTCAGGAGAACCCTCGGGATAGATCTCTTTTCCATCGAGTCCGTTGTTGAGGTAGATATGGTTGTCCAGTCCATACCGGGGACTGGAAATTTGCAGCTGGTTGTGTCGGGGGGCATTGCTCCGGAAAAGCACTTCGCGGTGATCCGCCCGGAGATCTCCATTGGTATCTTTTAGAAAGAGAATGGCGCTTCTGGTTGTCGCAAGAAGTCCGCCCTTCATTGGAAGGAGGCCCTGAACGTGATCCAATTCGTCCGCCCATGTGATGGCTTCGTCCATGCGCCCGTCGCCATCATGATCGATGAGATGACGGATTCGGGAAAGAAAGGGAGCATCGTCCGCGGGAAGTGGGTAATCACCCATTTCAGCGACAAAGAGCCGACCCTGATCATCCCAGACGATATCGACAGGATCGCAAGTGAGAGGCTCAGCCGCTACCAGCTGGATCTCGAATTCGCCGTCCAGTTCCCAGGCGGCGAGACTTTCCCCGGGTGAAAGTGGAAGGGCGCGGGGAAGGGTGCTTTCGCTGGTGATCAAATATCCCATGTCGGTGGAGCGGGATGTTCCAGTCCAGGCGTCGGTGAATTCCCCCGGCTTGTAGACCTCGGCCCGTCGAACTTCGTAGGAGGCCAGCTCGGTTTGAAATCCGATGTTACCGTCGGCAGGGAAGACGTTCGAAGCTCGATTCACCACCTCTCCGTTTAATCGGATCTCGACGGTGTCGTTCAAGGCGAGGACCTCAATTCGGTTCCATTCCCCGACCGGGTTTTCGATATCGAGTTCGCCGCGGAACCCTTTGACGTCCTTCCAGTTTTCGCTGCGATCTTTCCATCCGAGGTGACCCGATCTCATTCCGGGGCGCGGAAAGAGGTTACTTTTCCCGTCTGCCAACCAGATCGGAGGATCCTGCAGTGAAGCGTGGGCGGTGAACTTTGCGGGGATAGCCTCGGTGGGCAGGCAAACAAGGTCGCCTGATCCTCCCTCGATGAGTTGCGCCTGAAGGCAGGCCGGCCACGTCCCGCCGAACGCGCCATCTTCTCCTTTGAGGTGAAAAAGGATGCCGCCGTCGCGAGCCCGGTCCGAGCGTCCGGCAAAGGTGTGCTCCCGCCATCGGTATTCGACGACGAGATGGTAGTCTTTGAAGGATTCCTTCGTTCGAAGGTAACCAAGTCCCTTTCCGGTGATGTAGAGGTGTCCTTCTTCGTTCTTCCTCCAAACTTCGGGAAACCCGCTTTCGAGGGACGATTTCCCGTTGAGATGCTGGACGAAAGATTCTTCCAGTGGCCCCTCCAGGAGGTCGACCGGATTGGCGACAGCAATCGGGGTGAGGAGTCCGAAAGCAGAGAGAAGAATGCAATGCCGCAACATGCCCGTCACGGTAGAGAGGGCATGTGAACAGGGGAAGCCGGAATCAGGCGCGGACGCGTGCCCCCGGCATCAGTTTACGTTGGTGAAGACCGCCTGAACGTCTTCGTCGTCCTCGAGCTTGTCGATGATTGCTTCGATCTCGGTCATCTGCTCTTCAGAAAAATCCTGTGGATTATTGGGAATCCGCTGAGGACTCGCTTTTTTGATCTCGATTTTCAGTTCTTCAACGGCTGAAGTAAACTTTCCGAAGTCAGTGAAATCGGCGTAGGCATAGGCGACGCCGTCCTCGACTTCGAGTTCTTCAAGGCCGGCATCGATCAGGCCTAGTTCGATGTCCTCAATATCCATCTCTTCTGTGACTTCGAATTCGACAACTGTCTTGCGGTCGAAAAGAAAGTCGAGGGCTCCGCTGGGGAGCATCTGTCCACCGGCTTTGTTGAAAATAGTTTTGATGTTCGCGACGGAGCGGTTCGTGTTGTCGGTCGCACATTCGACGAAGATCATGACTCCGTGGGGGCCTTTGCCTTCGTAGTTGATCTCGGTGATCTCGGCGGAGTCTTTGCCGTCGGCACGTTTGATCGCTGAATCGACGTTGTCCTTCGGCATGTTTGCCGCTTTGGCATTCTGAATGAGAAGACGAAGCTTCGGATTGGAGTCAGGATCGGCACCGCCCTCCTTCACTGCCATGGTGATTGCCTTCCCGATTTTCGGAAAGATTTTAGACATCTTGTCCCAACGTGCTTCTTTCGACTTCCGTCGATATTCAAATGCTCTGCCCATAATGAAGGAATTCTTGGCTTAGAAAGGGGTAAATCGCAAGGGCGAATCCTGAACCTGACAGGGTTAGGTGTATCACCTGAGAGGGTTAGGTGGGGTTTTTACGGAGTTTCTACATTTTGTCGTAGAACGACGCGAAAGCCATGTGCTGTTGATCGCCTGTTCGGTTCCTGAAAGAGTCGAAAAGCGCTCCGCAGGCGGGCTTCCGAGTTGGTACTGTAGCTTCCTCCAAACACGCACTTGTTCACTTCGTCTTCGTTAAACCAGTCGAGGCACCACTCGCCGGCATTGCCTATCAGATCGTAGAATCCGGAGGGGGTGGGGTCGTAGGAACCAACCTCGGCGATGATGGTTTCCCCGTCATTGTAGCCTTTGAGTGGAGGTTTTTGCGGAGAAGCGTTTTCAAGGTCTTCCTCGCCGTAAAGATTTCCGACGACACGGGGAATGGGCCATTCATTGCCCCAGAGATACTTGCTTGAAAGGGTGGTTTTGTCAGTCTCTTTATCGTAGGATTGAACGAGCCCGGTGGCGGTCCGGAGTTCGAGAACCTCAGGAAGTGTGTAGGCATCATTTTCGCCGATGATTTGTTTTTCGCGCTCTTCTTCGGTCAGCCATTCACAGAAGGCTTGAGCATCGAACCAGCTCATGAGCGTGGCCGCCTGTTTATCTCTCAGGCGATAGTTAGGCTCGGTCCAGTTGACGTCCCGGTTGCTTCTGAGAAACTTCCGGTAGTTAGCAACCGTCGTTTCATAGACGCTGAGCATGATCGTTTCACCGGCGACCTCCAGTGATCGGAACTGCATTCCCAGGCTGTTTTCAAAGGTTTTCACTTCTGCGGTGGTTCCCGCGTCAGGTGAATTCTCTTCAGGAGGAGGGCTGGAGGCAGGGGCGCTTGCGTTTTGATTCATCGAATCTTTCAAGGCTTTCACCTTGGATGCGTTTTCAAGGTCACTGGCCTTGGTCAATTCGATTTCCAAAGCCTGCAACGACTGAACAAGGTTTGAGGTCAGTTGAGCGCTCAGCTTGCTTCTTTCCGAGGTCCAGATTCCGCGGAGATCCACCAGTCCCGCAGGGCTCCCAGAGGGAAGGGGATCCAACGTGCTGGATGAGGTGATACTGGAGAAGGGATCCTTATTCAGTTCGAGAAGTGATGCCTGAAGATTGGTTACCGCATTCTTCTCGGATTCGAAGGAGGTCGCCAGCGTCAGGTCACCGGCTGCAATGGCCGCCTCAAAACGGCTCTCAAGTGCGCCGAGATATTTTTCGCTGAGCCCGCCAATGAGATTCTGGCGATACTCGAGATATTGCACGAGGCGTTGTTCGAGTCCGGGAACGGTGGAGAGAGGGGATACCGTCGGGGCAACCTCCATCGTTGCCGTGCCGGTTGCTGAAGTGGCTTCAGGGGGATTCGGCGGGGCGTTGCCGGCTGCCGTGCCGGCATCCTGCACCGGAGCAGCTGTGTTGAGGTCTAAGACGACTCTGAATCCGATGGCATCGCCTTTAGCCGTTTCGGGGAGGAAGGATCGCGCCGAAGACATGAAAAACCCACCCGGTGTATTCAGCCAGGCGGCGCTGCGGGCGACTCGACGGCTTTTCGATTCATCATTCCAGTCGGAGGTCCACTCAAGCACGTTTCCCGAGAGGTGAAAGAGACCAAACCGGTTTGTGACCAGGGCATCAACAGGAGCCGTGAAGCGGTAGTCGTCTGCGTAATTCTTCAGGTGGTCTTTCGGTTTACCGTGGAGGCCCAATCCTGCATTTTCTTCTCCATATAGATTAATAGTTCCCTGTGGAGGGGGCCAGGTATCACCCCAGGGCCATACTCTGGAGATCGCTTTGTCCTTCGAGGCGGGCGTTGCCCCGGGGTTTTCCAATTCACCGATTCCGATGGCACAGCTCCATTCATGGTCAGTCGGAATTCGATAGTGCTGGCCTTCGCTCAGGTTCCCCATCGCCAGTTCGGAAGCGGTTAGCCAATGACAGAAGCTCTCTGCACTCCTATACTCGGTCATGACAGCCGGGTGGTCATCGCCCTGTGGAAAACGGGGAGTGAGTTTTTCGACTTCCGGATTCGCGTCGAGAAATACCCGGTAATCCTGCACGCGGGTTTCCCAAATACTAAACAGGATATGTTTTCCGTCAGAAATGCCTCCCGTGATCGGAACCGGGACAAATCTCATGCCCAGGGAATTTTCGAACGGCTGGTCGATGGTCGCCCCGGCGGGCGGTGCACCCGTTGAAGGTCCTGCTGCGGATCCCATTACCGGGCTCGTAATCTCGTCCGGCGTCGTCAGCTGAACGGGGCTGGCGGGGTGAGGATCGGTTTCATTTACCTTTTCAGCTTCTTGAAGAGGTGGCGCCTGCTGCTCGCTATTGCCCCCTGCTACTTTCGGTTCCGCGGAAATTTTCTCTGTTTCGGCCAACAGGGAAGAGGTTCTACCCGTATCAGCGGGCGCTGGCGCGGGCGCGGATTGGGAGTCGGATCTCCCGAAGACAAAAACGAGGGTGGCAACAAAGGCGCAAGCGGTGGCGATCATGTAGATTTTACCGGCAAGGCCGGGTTTCTTGATTTCAGAGTTTTTGGAAAGAGGGCTTGGACTGTTTGCTTGTTTCGGTGCGCTAGCTTTCCTGACCGTGTTCACCCGGCTGATTGGTGCGGAGATAACGGGGTCGAGTGCTAAACGCATCGAGCTTGCGGTGGCATAGCGATCGACCGGGTCATATTGCATCGACTGCTGAATGATCTCGTCAACCCGGGGGTCAAGATCGGGGAGTATTTCGCTCGGAGAAGGGAATTGGCCGCGCGGAATTTTGCCGGTCAACATTTGGTAAAGCATCACGCCGACAGCGTAGAGATCCGCCCGGTGATCAGGGACACCGTCGCCGTCAAGAGCTTCCGGGGCAACAAAATCGGGAGTGCCCAGGGCCACGTTCGACATCGTGAGAGCGGGCTTGTCGTATTCTTCCCCGTCATTCAGTGCTTTGGCGAGCCCGAAGTCAGCGATTTTAACCTGTCCCTCGCTATTCAGAAGAATGTTAGCGGGCTTGATATCACGATGAACGATGCCCCTCGCGTGAGCGTAGTCGAGAGCGTCAAGAACATGTGCGGTGATCGAGAGTGCATACTCCTGTGTAAGAGAGCCTCCGTTTTCGCGCAGGTAGTGATGAATATCCATCCCCTCCACGAACTCCATTACAAAGTAGAGTTGCCCTTCGGAGGTTTCGCCGAAATCAAAAACGGCGACGATAGAAGGATGATTGAATTTTGCCATCGCCTGTGCCTCCAGCTCGAAGCGCTCGGCGAACTTCATTTCATCGTCACCGCCCTGAGTCAGCGTTTCCGGCAGGACTTTGATGGCGACGTCACGGTCCAGTCTGATCTGTTTTGCCCGGTAAACGGCACCCATGCCGCCTCTTCCGAGGAAACCGCTGATCTCATACTGAGGCAACATTTGTTGAAGCTCTTCCGGAGACGGTGGCTCCCAACCTGATCCGGATGTTGTTGAGGGGGTGCTCATGGTAGCTTGTTAAATTGTTACTGATTCGGAAAGCAGGAATCGGCAGGGCTTGAATTCCATTGACTTAGCACATTCTTTCGGGTTTGTGAAGAATGGCGGCTATTTTCCCGTTCTGGAAAGCTCTAGAATCAGGTCATCACTGAGGATTCGATCAAAGACAGCGATTTCATCAAGTCGCCCTTCAAAGTGTTTTTGATCGCGTTTGCTTCCGCCGAAGAAAAAGATCTCAGGTAGAACCGGCATGCTATCTTTCCTGACGTCAAATTCGCCAACTCGTTTGCCATTGAGATAGAGATGCACCGAATCGTGTTTTCGCATCAAAGCGAGATGGTTCCAGGTCCAGCGCTCAATGGGTGGTGACTCAAGAGGGCAGCGAGTGTAGCCCGGGCCATCGTAGATGAGTTGGCGTTGACCTGCTGAATTCATTGAAATTCCGATTCGTTCGGAGGCTTCGCTGGAGCTTGAGTCATGACTTGCGGCGATGATCCATTCCGGTTCTTGGAGCGTTGAAACGTCGGAACCGCTCCAGAACCAGAGAGAAACGGTGTATTCCTTTCCAGTGAGGCCGGGGATCTTCGCTGAGAGACGGTCTCCTGCAAAGTGAGCGGAGCGGTTGACGCCATTTTCTGAAAATTTATCGGAAGCGGGGCCGGGAAGGTAAAAGAGGATTTGAGGTTCGTAGATAGCGTCATGGTGAAAGCCGGACGAGTCGATTGCACGGGGGCCGGAAAACTCGTCGAGTCTCCAGTAGGCTTTCGGATTCAGAGAAAGGATTTCTCGTGCCGCAGGACCGTGTTCAGGTCTCCTGTCTGTCCGCGGTTTTGCCGTGACCTTTTCGAGGAGGCTAATCGCGGCATCCACGATCTTCGGCTCCGCCTCTACCTCGAGTCCCGCGGAGCGTGCCGGCCACGTATTGTACCCCCCGAGAAGGTGTTGCTCGGGCGGGGGGATGTAGCCGTCACCGCCATTGGCCAGTTCGATGACCATGGTGTGGGGGGCGGGGCTGGCGTTCTTAATTTTTAAACCGGAGATCGCGTAGGTCTCGGTGGGTGTGGAGGCAATGGAAACAGTCTCTCCGAGCCTGAGGGCTTGAATCACAATTTCGGTGTCTTGCTTTTCATGAAGAAGGAGTTGCTCTCTGGCATAGACTTCGGGTTTGGTTTTCGGGAGGCGTCCGCCCATATCCGCGACGACTCGTTGAGCCCATGCCAATCGTTCACGGTCGGGCACTCGATAGTCGAGTGTCATTCGAAGTTCAGCCATGGCGATGCTGTCGGGGACCTCGTAGTGGATCTGATCATGTGCCGCCATCGCGAGGTCTATCATGCCGGCAGTGTAGTCCTCGATCTTTGTTTTATTTCCCGCTCGATCCGGCGAAATCTCATAGTCGTGTCTCCAGATATCACCGCTGCAACCGTGAGACATTATCGCGACAAAATCCTCATTACCGGGGGCAATTCTTTCCATTAATCCATTTGAGAAGAGGCCGAAGTAGTCGGGACTGATGTCACGATCCCCGAAGAAGTGCATGGAGAAGTTGGCGAGCAGCCCGATCGGCTTTCCTTCCAGCGATTGAACGGAGATGATTGAGAGCATGGGATCCTCAGGGCCACTCTTTCCGGTGACTTCGTTCCAATTGACTGCCGCATGCATGTTAGCACGGACGGTCTGCTTTCCGAACGGGTCCTCCTTGATATGATCGGGATGGATGACCCAGCGGCGCAGAGCGGTGTATTCACCGGCATCAATTTCGCCCCAGCCAATTCGGGCCGGTTTCATTTTCTTCAGTGGGGCAAGGATTGCTTCGACCAGTTTCCGGGTGAGAAACAGAGAATAGCCCGGGTCGGCATCAGTCCCGAGAGCGCCCATGCAGGAGGGGGCGGTGTGTGTGTGTGTCGCGGAGACAAGGATGCGATCTGACGGAATACCGCACTTCTTCGAGGCGATGCCCTTGGCCCGGTCGATCAGGTCTTTGGGCATCATGCAGCTATCAGCCACGACGATGACGATAGACTCCTCACCATCTGAGAAGGCGAGGGACCGGGCGTGGAGGGGGCGATTAACGACTTCAAGAGAGCGAGATTTCATCCCGCCGTTGACCACAATGGGGAGCTCTACCGGTGTGATATCGACAATCGCACTTCCCGCGGAGAACTCCCCGCACGCCAGCAACGGGAAGATCTCGAGAAGTAAAATAAGGGTGAAAGAACGCATGCCGCGAGCTTAGCAAGCGGCTGTGGCTGGCGGCAAGTGTCGTCCTAACGTGTTCAGGGACGTCTCCCCGAAGACCCTACTTTCCGGGAGCTGTTTCCCGAAATTTTTCGAGGAGTGAGCTTCGCTTTTCATTCAGTGACTTCCATTCCTTGCTGTTCCGTTCGAACTCATTGCGTTTTGCTCCGAGGTTTTTGATTTCAGTAGCAAGGGCACGGCGTGCCTCGAGTGCCTCCGCGGCAGAGTTGTCGACGACCTCAATGACATCATCCCAGTCGTCAGTCCGAAAGACAGAAGCGGGAAGACCTTCGCTGTTGACGAGATTAGCCCCATCGGGATTCGCTGCCCAGGCGTAGCGGGCGGCTTTTGGTTTTGCAATGTCAGGGTGGCTGAGAGTAACCGTATCCGTATCGGATATTTCAGCTTCGGCCCAGCGCCATGTTTTATCCTTGCCTGCAATTTCGAAGCGCTGAAGGGCTTTGCCATCACGGGCTTTCAGTCCGTCGCCGACATGATCAAATTTCACCTGGATTTTTCCCTTGTTGATCTGGTGCGAAAGGTAGAGAGGGCCGCTATAAACGATGTCTCTTCCGTAGTCCTTTGCGAGTGCCCAAAGCGCGAGGCGTTCACCGACATCCTTTTTGTTTTTCGGGTGAATGTCTTTTGCCTCACCTATATCATTGATGATTGCCATGCCTGTTTTCGGAGTGGTGTCGAGAATTCTTCTCATGCGATCCTGTAGCAAAGGCCACTGATCGTTGTCTCCGGGTTCCGAAGTAGCTGTCTTGAAGTTGGCGAGCTGGACAAAGTTGAATGAAAAATCATGGTCCCAACGTGCCCGCCAGTCACGGATCAGGAGCGGCAGGGTTTTGTCGTAGGGAACCGCTCCCGGCTTGGCGTTGGCTTCGCCCTGATACCAGATGGCTCCCCGCATCGTGTAGCCGGCGAAGGGGTTGATCATCGAATTGAAAAGAACGCCGGGCTGCCCCTCTGTCTCTAGATATCTCTTTGGAGGCTGAGGCTTTTTAGGGAGTTTTTTACGCTCTTCTTTGGGAAGTTTTTTTGAAGCTGCAACGGTTTCATTCCAGTTAGTGAGCCGCTTCTGATAGGCGGCGACGGCGTCGGCTTCCACGTAAAGTGAGTCTCTTTCAACGGCGGCATCGACTAAGCGTTTGGTCCCGGGGAGTGTCTTTAGGGCCTTCCGACTGGTAAAGGTCTCGACCGGCTTTCCGCCCCAGGCGGATTTGATGATCCCAATCGGAATCTCCAGTTCGGAGTGAAGTTTCCGACCGAAGAAGAATGCCGTTGCTGAGTATAATGGAACCGTGTCAGGAGCGCAGATGCTCCATTCCCCTTCGATATCAGTCTGTGGTTCGAGCGCCGTAACCATAGGGGCATTGAACATGCGGATACCGGGATGATCTGATTTTGCTATCAAATTTTCGTAGTCCGGAATTCGATTCATGGTCATGACCATGTTTGACTGACCTGAAGCAAACCAGACTTCTCCCACGAGAACATCTGAGAGTGTCAGCTTTTCGCCGTCCGCGGAAATCACAAGGTCACGGCCCCTTGCGTTGGCTTCGCCTGTTGGCACTGCGATTCTCCATTTGCCCGCCTCATCAGCGGTCGTGCTGACGCTTTCTTCACCAAAGGTGAGTGTAACCTCTGTATCGGGGGAGGTTGTTCCCCAGAGCGCTGCGTCGGTATTGCGTTGCAAAACCATGTGATCACTGAAGAAGTGAGGGACGGATAGTTCCGCGCGGGAGAGCGAGGGGAGGAGAAAAAGAAGGGCAATTAAGTAATGCTTCATGATGGTGGGGTGGTTGAAATAGGTCTACTTAAATTGGTCGTATTCAGGGTTAACTTCTGCTTCAGAGAAAACGGGTTTGTCTTTCCAGAGGTCGTAGGTGGCTTTCAGTTGGACTGCTGCTTCCGGATACTGTCCGCGGTCATCCGTTTTTGTGATCCAATCATTCAACATTTGCCGGTGCCGTTTCAGCTCATTGATGAAGGTTGGGTCGTCCGCGAGGTTGTTAATTTGATGAGGATCCTCCGATATCTCATATAGCTCTTCTTCGGGACGCGTTCCGAACCAGTGCTGCTCCTGATAGGGGGTCAACTTGCCTTCGTCCCGCATGCGTTTCATCTCTGTGACTGGCGGGCGTTGATCCCGATATTGAGCCTGAAGGAGGGGGCGGTCAGGGAAAAAATTTCTGATATAGCGAAACTGCTCTGTCCTCACAGTACGAATTCGGTCGATCGTGTAGTCGCAGCGGTCACGTGCTGAAATGACGAAGTCGATGGTCTTGTATTCGCTTGCGAAGAGGTCCTGCCCGTCGAGGTACTCAGGCATTTCCGCCCCACCAAAAGCCAGGGTGGTTGCCGAAATATCCAGGCCGTTGACGAGTTCAGTGCGAACCTTGCCTGCTTCGAGCGCGGGGTGATTCCCTTTGATCATGAGCGGGACATGTACGCCTCCCTCGTAGCAAAACTGTTTGTGTCGAATCGACTGATTGTTCCCGTGGTCGGAGAAGAAGAACACGATGGTGTTTTCCATCTCGCCATCAGCTTCGAGCATCGCAAGAATTTCCTCGACTTGAGCGTCCGCGCCGCGGACCGCATTGTAGTGCTGAGTCCACTCTTTCCGGTAGGCGGGTGTATCGGGGAAGTAGGGAGGAAGCGGGACGCCGTCGGCTGGGATTTCTTCGCCTTCTCTCACATGTCTGGAGTTGGCTTTGCCTCCCCAGATCATGATCTGACCGAACCATGGCTGGTCTTTATCAGGTCGCTCGTTCCAGGTGTTTTCGACATATGAGCCCTTCTTTTTTGCCCGGGCTTTGTTGCCCTGCCACCCGTTCATGCCGGCGATATATTTTTCCTCTGATCCAACCGAGTAGAGTTGCCGGCGATCATAGTGAAAGTTGTAGTCATCTTTCCCTGTATTGAAGGTGAAGTAGCCCGCATCGCGCATGAGCTCGGGAATGGTTTTCATGCCGGACGGCAGGTTGATGCGGAGTTCTTCGGGAACGACGGTGCCTTCCGTGTATCGGCTTGAGCGATGCTGGTGGGCTCCTGTTGTTGTCTGCATCACGCCTGTGATCATTGCGGAGCGAGCTGCAGAGCAAACCGGAGCAGGCATAAAGGTCCGGGTAAAAAGCACGCCGTCCGCGGCAAGTTGATCAATCGCCGGGGTGTGGCCTGCATTAATGGGATCCCCGTAGCACCCCATGTAGGGTGAAAGGTCTTCCGAGAAGATCCAGAGAATGTTGGGTTGATCCGCCGCGGAGACTACTCCTGAAAGGAGCGCAAAAATGGCAAAGAGGGATTTCTTCATGTTCGGGGATTGTGAAGCCGGGTCGTCCAATTTTCACCTCCATTCTCAGCGTGATCAGGGGAGTGCCGTTTTAACTTTATGAGAAGCGACCAGCTCTTGCTATGCAGAGCATAGCGTCCCACATTCTCCCCTATGAAAGCGAATCCGTCGGCGAAAGAGCGAATACAGGAATTCTTTTCCTGCTTCACTAGGTTTCCTTCGACGCGTGCGGGGCGCCTTGTTCAAAAATTGCTCACGTTGATTGCGGGCGGAGCTCTCACTCTTCTTATACTCGCGATTGTCGTGATGACACAGCGAGATGATCTTTCATGGTGGCATCAGGTAAAGCTCGCCCATGAGTTTGAAGCGGGAGGCGGAATCAATAGTTTTGCGGGGTACCTGGAGAATGAGGAGAGGCTTTTCGAGGAGCTTGAATTGAAAGTGTCCGCCCAGCCAGAAGAGACGCGTGGAGGAACTATCGCGCGTTTCGATCCGGTGAGTGTGGCCTATCCCGGAAGCTATGAGACAGATTGGAATCGTACGTTTGAGTGGCTTCCGGAAAGTGGTGAGCCGCGGGGCGGGGTACTGCTTCTTCACGGCATGTCCGACTCGCCTTACAGTATACGTCATGTTGCCGGGGCTCTTCAGGGGCAGGGGATGCAAGTGATTGGATTGCGTCTTCCCGGTCACGGAACGGTTCCTTCCGGACTCAAGTATTTTAAGTGGGAAGACATGCATGAAGCGGTGTGTCTCGCGATGATTCATTTGAGAGAGCAAGTTAAGGAGGCGCCCCTCTATGTCGTCGGCTACTCGAACGGAGGTGCTCTCGCCGTTCATTACGCGATTGAGACACTCAAAGACGAGGCACTTCCGCGCGTGAATGGTTTGGTTCTCATGTCACCGGCGGTTGGGGTTACTTCGATGGCCTCGCTTGCGATCTGGCAGCGGCGACTGGGCTACGTGTTAGGATTGGAAAAGCTGGGCTGGAATGCAATTGGAACCGAATATGACCCTTTTAAATATGTGTCCTTTGCGGTGAATGCGGGAGTACAGGTTCGTGAACTCACCGTAGAAATCACAAGAGATCTCCGGGGCGCTGAGGCAGCGGGGAGTCTCGATGCCTTTCCCCCGGTCCTCGCTTTTCAGTCAATTGTCGATGCGACGGTTTCAACCGCATCTCTGATTGATGTTCTTTTCCGGGTGCTTCCGGAAAACGGGCATGAACTGGTTCTGTTCGATCTCAACCGCAGTGATCAGTTACACAGCTTCGTGAAGTCCGACCCCGGAGATGCGATTCGGGATCTGGTCAAGTCGACGTCTAAGACCTATGCGATTTCATTTGTCACGAACCGTGAGCTGAATGATGGAGCGGTTGTGGTCGAATACTATGGTCCGGACCGGGCAAATCCGACGATTGTAGATTTGGGGCTTTCCTGGCCTGCAGGTATTTATTCGTTGTCCCATCTCGCCGTTCCTTTCCCCCGGACTGACGGACTCTATGGGAGCGATATCAAGTACAGTGAAAATGGTTATCAAATCGGGAGTGTTGCTCTCCGCGGGGAACGTGGAGTTCTTACCATTTCGGCGGGAGACCAGCTACGGCTCCGCTACAATCCGTTTTACGGGTTGTTGGAAACCAGGGTTGCCCAGTTTGTTACCTCTGAAGGGAAGGGCAGTGGGGAAAAAATTCACAATCCTGGTTCGGATTAGAGGGCTGAGGCACATCGCATCCCGTCGAGGGCTGCGCTGACGATTCCGCCGGCAAACCCCGCGCCTTCACCACAGGGATAGAGACCTGAAACTTCCGGGTGTTGAAGGGTTTCCGGATTCCGTGGAATGCGGACAGGGGAACTGGTGCGGGTTTCGAATCCAATGAGGTTGGATTCGTCCGTCACGTATCCTCGCATTTTTCTTCCGAAGAGTTGAAGACCTTCGATCATGCGTTCGACGATGAAATGAGGCATCAGTTGATCGAGGCGCGCTTCGTTAAGACCGGGCTTGTAGCTGGTTTCGGGAAGAACTTTTGAATCACGCTTCGCGAGAAAATCGATCGTTCGCTGAGCAGGAGCGACCTGGCCGCCGCCGCCGGCCTGTTTCGCGATTTGCTCAAGGTTTTTCTGAAAGGCGATCCCGGCGAGGATGCCGTGCTCGGGGATAAACGATTGCACGTCCTCCGGCTCCACCGTGACGACCATGCCGCTGTTCGCAAAAGGTGAGTCGCGTTTTGAGAGGCTCATTCCGTTGACGACGACTTCGTCGTTCTCGGTTGCGGCGGGGACTACAAAGCCGCCCGGGCACATGCAGAAAGAATGAACGCCGCGCCCCCTCACTTTCGTGGCGAGATTATAGCGTGCTGCGGGGAGGGAATGCGGCCTTCCCGTTCCCCGTTCGTAGTGATACTGGAGGCTGTCGATGAGAGGTTGGGGGTGCTCAATCCTAACTCCCACCGCAAACGGTTTCTGTTCCAGCAGGATCTGTTTTTCACGGAGGAGGGAATAGATATCGCGGGCGGAGTGTCCCGTGGCGAGAATGACAGCATCTGCCAGTATTTCTTCCTCGGCATTTACGACTACTCCTCTCAGTTTTCCTGCATCGAGAAGAAAGTCGGTGACCTTGGCTCCGAAGCGTACTTCCCCGCCTGCGTTGATGATGCTCTCCCGGATCGCTTTGACGACATTGGGAAGAAGATTTGATCCGATATGGGGATGAGAGTCGATCAGGATATCCCGCGGGGCTCCGTGAGCGACGAGGATTTCGTAAACTTTGCGCACCGGTCCGCGCTTTGTGGCGCGGGTGTAGAGTTTTCCGTCAGAGAAGGTGCCAGCTCCCCCTTCGCCGAAGCAATAGTTTGAGTCTTCGATCACTTTCCCGTGACGTAAAATCGGGGCGAGGTCAAAGCGGCGTGCCGATGCATCCTTTCCCCGTTCAAGGACAAGCGGACGCCAACCCTTTTCGATGGCGGTAAGGGCGGCAAAGAGTCCGGCTGGCCCGCTTCCAACAATGATGACAGTGCGGTCTTTGCTGCCTACTGAAGGAAGTTTGACTTCAAAGGCTTCCTCTTCCGGGAGCTCGTGATCGACTCCGACTTCGAAGCGGAGCTGCACTTTGATTTGTGGCTTTCTGGCATCGAGGGAATGCTTGATGAGCCGGAGTGATTTGATCCTCGCAGGATGGACCCTGAGCTTTCGACTGACTGCCTTTTTTCGAACGGCATCGTCCTCTCCGCTTTCAAAGGGGATGATGATATCCACAATCACGGGATCTGATTCTACCGATTCCGTCATGGAGGTTGAACTAGGCCTGGTCGCTTTCGAAAAGAAATCCGGTGAGAGGACTGGTCGCGGAGGCGCCCGTTGAGATCTCGTGGATGCCGCCTGATTCGAAGGCCATCCGCCCGGCTTCGACGGCCATTTTGAACGCTTTTGCTATCGTGACGGGGTCAGATGCAATTGCGATTGCGGTATTGACGAGGACGGCGTCAGCTCCCAATTCAAGCGCCTGAGCGGCATGGCTGGGACGCCCGAGTCCGGCATCGACCACAACAGGCACCGTTGCCTGGTTGATAATGATTTCAATCTGACGACGTGTTTCGATTCCCTGATTGGACCCGATCGGCGCGCCCAGAGGCATCACCGTCGCCGTTCCGACGTCCTGGAGTCGTTTGGCGAGGACCGGGTCGGCGTTGATATAGGGAAGCACGGTGAACCCCTCTTTTACGAGAATCTCGGCAGCGGCGAGAGTTTCGATGGGGTCAGGAAGGAGATAGGTGGGGTCGGGATGAATCTCAAGCTTGATCCACTTGGGAAGGCCCGCTGAAGCAGCAAGCCGGGCCAATCTGACTGCTTCATCCGCATTCATTGCGCCTGAGGTGTTGGGAAGAAGGAGGTACTTCTCAGGATCGATAAAATCGAGAATGTCAGCGTAGGGATCCCTTTCACCACTGAGATCAGCCCTGCGTAGCGCTACGGTCACAATTTCGGTGCCGGAAGATTCCAGCGCGGCGCGCATCGATTCGTTCGATGAAAACTTGCCCGTTCCGATCATGAGTCGGGAGGCAAAGGAACGGTCGGCGATGGTAAGGGGCTCAGGCACGGTGATAGAAGGGGTGAGAGAGAGTTGGACCTTAGCTTGAGCTTTTGATTACTCCACAAAAAAACCTCTCCGTTTCGGACGGAGAGGTTTTTTTGAATTCGCGTTCGGTGCAACAACACACTTTCTGCAACAACAACCAAGCAATGAAACTTCAGGGTCAACAACAACCCTTTTGATTAGCTTGCCCGAAAGTAAGCGAGATCTCCGAGTGAGTCCAGCTCTTTTCGCAAAAATATGATGAATTTTTGTAAAAATTCTCAAATTTGATCAGGGTTGCTTCGAAAGCAGATCCCGGATTTCCTGGAGAAGAACAACTTCTTCGCTTGGTTTAGGTGCTTCAGCGGGCGCTTCCTCTTCTTTTTGAAGGGCGGCCATGAACTTTTTAATCACGAGAAAGAGTACGAAAGCAAGAATGATAAAGCTGAGGAAAGCCGTGACAAAGTTCCCGTAAGTAAGGAGGTTCACCCCGTCAATCTCCTGCGCCTTGGCGAGGGCGGTGCCGGCAGGAACATCACCTCCGAGAACAAAATACTTATTGCTGAAATCCAGATCACCGACAAGGCGGCCTAGAAGAGGCATGAAGATGTCATCAACGAGGCTCTTGACGACGGTTCCGAAAGCTCCGCCAATAATGATGCCGACGGCCATATCCACGAGGTTCCCTTTGAATGCGAATTTTTTGAAGTCTTCTAACATAGCGGCCTGAGATTGCCTTGATGCCTGCGGAGCGGCAAGCCTAAATTGTCAGGATGATCGAATTGAAACGATCTCAGCTACCGGCGGAGAACTTTTCGATCGCCTTGTAAACCGCGATCACAGCAAGGGCTGCGATGGACACGGCGCTGATCCAGAAGCCAAAGTCGTAGCCGAAGGAAGGCTTCAGGGAGGCGGGGAGGCGAAAGTAGCGAAAATGAATCGCCGCAAGGACGACGAGGATCAGAATCGCTGCCGTGATCGCTCCACCAACGAGAACCATGAAGACAGGATCTTTGAAAAAGAAGAAGAGCACCGCCCAGAGAGCCGGGAAAAAGAAGGCGAACCCGGCAATGGCTTTAGCGCGGGATTTCGGGTCCTGATAGTCAATCCAGCCAACTGCGCCAAAGGCATCGGAAAAGAGTCTGCTCCAGGCGGCAAGAGCTGAAAAGAGCGTCGAGAAAAGCACAAAGAAGGCTCCGATAAGAAAGGCTGTCTCCGCCCAGCTACCAAGCGAATCGGTATACATCCGCGACAAAGTTTTGACCGTTTCGAATCCTTGAGGGACGAGTCCCTGTGCGTTGAGAATCGCGGCACCGAGAATGTAGAAGGCGAGGGTCATCCCGGTGTAGACGAGCATCGAAAGGAAAGCGTCCCAGTACATGACGCGGATCCAGCCCCGCGCTCGGCGGGTCCATTCGGGGGAGTCATCCCGTGGACCTGTTTTTGCGGCATAGCCTTTCTCGAGAAGCCAGTAGTTGTAGGCCATGACTTCGTCACCGCCCACCCCGGTGATTCCGAATGCGGCGATGGCGACTCCGATGTAGGCGACCGGAATACCGTTCCAGAAGGAGAGTCCTTCTTTGATCTGTGCAGAGCTGAATGCAAATTCTGTGTATTGAACGCCGACGACACAGGTGATCGTGAAGAGGGCAAAGAGCCCGATCATGACGAGTGAGACTTTCTCAACGAAACGATACTTCCAGCGAAAGATCATCAACGAGACAATCGGGGCGGTGGCGACTACCCATATCCAGACGGGTATGGAGGGAATGAGGATGTTTAAGACCAGTCCGACGCCACCGATGATACCCCCGACTTGCAGCGGCTTGATCAGCATCATGGCGAGCCACAGCCAGGTGGCCCAACTTCCTTTTCCGAACTTCGGGCCGGGAAGTTGATTTATTGCTTCAAAGGTAGTCTCCCCGGATTGAATCGCGTGTTTTCCAAACTCGAGCTGCACAAATACTTTGATGAGGCAACTCACGAGAATGACCCACATCGCAACAAACCCTGCCTCGGCACCGAGGGAGGTCGTCGCGATGAGTTCGCCGGAGCCGACGATCGAGGCAGAGAGAATAAATCCCGGTCCCAGATACCTCAGCATACCGCTGAATCGGACCGGGGGTTCCACGATGGAAGAGGCGTCTCTCTTGTAGGAATCAGACACAGCGTCAGTGGGGCGGGCGAGGGGAGGCGGAGAGGATTGACGCCTAGGGCTGAGCCGGCTTATTTGCCGGATCAGTAATTTGAGGCCAATTGTCGGTTCGGAATGGAGTCACGGGCAGTCCCTCTCTACTCATGAGATTCGCGACGGGATTGTTGGACCAGGCATACCTAACCGCGACAGGATTACTGACGGCATCGCTCGTAACGATGACCTTTTTGTTACCCTGGATCACGCCGTTACCCCAGTGCCACACTTTATCTTCTCCGGCGACAGCAAAGCCAAGGGCCGTTGTGGTGTCAAAAGTGTAGAGCGTGTTTCCGACGTTTTTGAAGGTGAGAATTGCTTTGTTTCCTTCAATCTCCATGGAGTCAAAGGATGGACTGAGATACGGGATCTCCATTCCATAATTCTCGGCGAGGGCGATGCGGGCAAGCCGCTTGCCAACGGTCTGTTTGTTTCGGGGGTGAATGTCACGGCCTTCACCGATATCATAGATGACTGCCTGCCCGGTATTGGGGAGAGCAAGGGTATTGGTCTGAGCTTCGCGGAGCTCGGCCCATTCGCTCTCTCCGGGTTTCTCCACTTCGTCGCGGTAGTCGGCGAGTTGAACCCAGTAGAAGGGAAAGTCTCCCTGCTTCCAGGCCTTGCGCCATTCGGAGATCATGAGTCCGAAAAGATCATCGTATTGATAGGCGCGACCTGCATTGCTTTCGCCCTGATACCAAACCGCACCGCGGATCCCATAGCCAATGATTGGATTCAGGACCCCGTTCCAGAGGTTTCCGGGACGGTGCTGGCCCGTCAGTGCGTTCCGTGGGTATCGCGGCGCCGGCTTTCCTGCCGCTTTCGCCGCATCGGCCTTCGTTTTCCAATCCGCTAGCGTTTTGTCCCAATCGAAGGTGGCTTCCGTTTTCTCCCATTGTGCAATGTAGTCGGCGTACTTAGGATCGGCTTCGAGCACAGAGCGGTCGACCCAGGCCTCCGCGGAGGAGCCTCCCCAGGCATTGTCGATCAGACCAATGGGAACGCCGAGAGCTTGATGGATCTGTCGCCCGAAGAAATACCCCACGCCGGAGAAATCACCGACCGTGTCCGGTGTGCAGATTTCCCACTGGCCTGCAAAGTCACTCTGAAGTTCCTGTGTGCCAACCTGGGGGACGGTAATGAGACGAATGTTAGGAAAATTTGCGGTGTTTATTTCCAGATCAGAATCAAATGACTGGGCAACAGACCACTGCATGTTTGACTGGCCTGAACAGACCCAGACTTCTCCCATGACAATATTGGAGAGGATGACGCTCTCGGAGCCGGAGGTGATCTTCATCTGCAGCGCGTGACTGGAGCCGGGAAGGGAAGGGAGCTTTAGTTTCCAGTACCCCTCGGGATCTGCTTTCGCTTGAATATCCTTTCCGGCAAAGCTGACCGTGACAGTGGCGTTCGGTTCAGCCCAGCCCCACATCGGGTTTTCCATATCCCGTTGCAGGACCATGTGGTGACCAAAAAGAGCGGGAAGCTTTAGTCCTGCTTCAGCGATAGAGGAAGTCAGGGCTAGAACGGCAGTAAGACAAAGTACGGCTAGGCGATTCATAAGAGGCGGTTTGTAATGAATCCCGCGCTCCTTATCAACTGTTAAAGATCCCGCTTTCGCGGACTCGAAATCTCTTTTCTCAGTCCAGATAGATCACCGCTTTGCGAAGCGAGGGATCAGATACAAGACCGGGGAACCGGGATGGAACTTCATGGAGGGGGAGTCGATGGGAGATCCAGGGGGCTGTGTCGATTGATCCCTCTTCGATGGAAGTGATGACCTCACGGAATTCGGACGGTGTTGCGTTGCGGCTGGAGAGCAGGGTGATTTCCTTCCGGTGAAAAAGCGGATCGTGGAAAGTGACGTCTCCCTGAAACAGCCCCGCGAAAACGATTCTGCCACCGTGGGCGATCAAATCAAAGGAGGAGTGCATTGACTGTGCATTTCCTGTGGCATCGAAGATGAGATCCGGGAGCTCTCCCCCGAAAGCGTCGCGGATAGCGGCCTCCTTGTTGGTCGTGCTATTGAATTGAAGGGTTCTGTTGATCCCCAGGCCTTCCCTGCAGAAGGCAAGGCGCGCGTCGTCAAGGTCGGCGACGGCGGTTTCAGAAGTCGTCAGTTTCAGAAAAGAAAGGACGCTGAGGCCGATGGGGCCCGCGCCGAGGACGAGGGCGCGGTCTGAAGGCTGCGCCAGAGAGCGGTTCACGGCATGGCGGCCAATTCCCAGCATTTCGACAAGAGCAAGCTGGTCGGGTGAGCATCCGCTCGAACGATGGAGTTTGCGAATGGGAACGTTTATCTGAGGACGCATTCCACCGTCAGTATGGACACCTAGAACCTGAAGCTCTTCGCAGCAGTTTGGCTTACCTTTCTTCGAAGCGGGCGAATCAGGTGTGTTGAGGTAGGGTTCGATCGCGACAAGGTCTCCCGGAGCGAAATCACTCTCGCCGTTGAGTGAAACAATCTCCGCAGCCAGCTCGTGGCCGAGAATACGCGGGTAGCTAAAGAACGGCTGCCGTCCGTGGAAGGCATGGATGTCGGTGCCGCAAACGCCAATGCGCCGAATGCGGACACGTGCTTCCCCGGGGAGCGGTTCGGATAGCTGTTGCGTTACTTCCGTGAACCGTTCCGGTTTCTCCAGTTGGATCGCCGTTTGTTTCAAATGACTGGTGAAGGGTGACACCCGGAGGTGAATGAATTTCGGACTGCTCAGCTCACCGGGCACGAGTTCAGGTCGCGGAAGAAATCGTGACCTTTGTCGTCGACGAGGATGAAGGCGGGAAACTTCTCCACTTCGATTTTCCAGACCGCTTCCATGCCGAGTTCTTCGAAGTCCTGAACCTCGACTTTCTTAATGTGATTCTGTGCGAGGATAGCAGCCGGTCCGCCAATCGATCCGAGATAGAACCCACCGTATTTTTGACAGGAGTCGGTGACTTGCTGACTGCGGTTTCCTTTGGCAATCATCACCATTGAAGCGCCGTGAGATTGAAAAAGTTCGACGTAGGGATCCATACGTCCGGCGGTGGTCGGGCCGAAGGAACCGCTTGGCATCCCGTCAGGCTTCTTGGCAGGGCCGGCGTAATAGATCGGGTATTGTTTGAAGTAGTCCGGAAGGTCCTCACCGTTTTCCATCATTTCACGAAGCTTGGCGTGGGCGATATCCCGCGCGACGATGATGGTCCCGGAAAGTTCAAGCGCTGTCGTGACGGGATACTTCGAAAGTGTCTTAAGGGTTTCCTCCATCCCGGCATTGAGATCTACCGGAACCCCGTGAAACTGATGGTCGCGCCATCTATCCGGAATGTATTGGCCCGGATTGGTCTCGAGTTGTTCGAGAAAGACGCCATCCCGGGTGATCTTTGCCTTTGCCTGTCGGTCTGCGGAACAGCTCACGCCGAGACCGACCGGGCAACTCGCCCCGTGCCGCGGCAGTCGAATCACGCGGACATCGAGCGCAAAATACTTTCCGCCGAACTGAGCGCCGATGCCAACTGCACGGGCTTGCTTGAGAAGAGTTTCCTCCATCGCAACATCACGAAAGGCCTGAGCGTTTTCCCCTCCTTCGGTTGGCAGTTCATCGTAATAGCGTGTTGAGGCGAGTTTGACGGTTTTTAAGGTCGCTTCGGCGCTGGTGCCGCCGACGACGAAAGCCATGTGGTAAGGAGGACAGGCTGAAGTGCCGAGCGTAGCCATCTTGGCAACGGCCCAGTCGATGAATGTCTTCTCGTTGAGAAGGGCTTTTGTCTCCTGATAAAGGAAGGTCTTATTGGCTGAGCCTCCGCCTTTGGTGATGAATAGAAATTCGTAGGCATCGCCGTCGGTCGAGTAGATTTCGATCTGGGCAGGAAGGTTTGTTTTCGTGTTCTTCTCTTCGAAAAGAGTCAAGGGAGTCATCTGCGAATAGCGCAGGTTTTCCTCCTGATAAGTTTTCCATATTCCCGCAGCGAGAGCTTCTTCGTCACCGCCTCCGGTCCAGACCTGTTGACCCTTCTTACCCATGACAATTGCGGTTCCGGTATCCTGGCACATTGGCAGGATGCCCCGGGCTGCGATCTCAGCATTTCGCAGGAGAGTGAGGGCGACCATGCGGTCGTTATCGGTGGATTCTTCGTCATCGAGGATCGCCGCAACCTGCTTGAGGTGGCTGGAACGGAGCATGAAGGAGATATCCCTCACTGCTTCGTTTGCGAGTCGGGTGATTGCCTCCGGCGAAACCTTGAGGATTTCTTTTCCTTCAAATTCGGTGACTTCGACTCCCTCTTTTGAGACAAGCCGGTATTCAGTTTTGTCAGGGCCGAGCGGGAAAGGTTTGTGGTAGGAGAAATCACTCATTGGAGACGTCGTTTTGGAATTCGGCAGAGAATCCCACTGAGAGGCTTTAAATGCAAATTCCTATGATGTCACTCCTCATCATTACGCGCGCGCTTCACGGGGAACGTCGGGATCTGATATGTGGACCCAGGTGTGGACGTGGGGTGCTCCGCGAAAGTACCACACCATATGAGGCCCTTCGAGACGCCAGTTGTCCCACACTCCGTCATTGCCGATATCGTTTTCACGATAGAAGGAAAGATGAAGGGAATCGATTCCGGCCTTTTCGATGAGAGCCATCGACTCGTCCCGGTCTTCTTTGCGAAAGGGGAGAAGGAGGTCATTGAGGACCGCGCGAAGTTCATTCTTCTGGTCGGCTGACATGTCGGCGAAGGAGAGGCCGGGAAGATCCTCTTCAGTGCGTTTCAATCTGATCGTTGAAGCTTCATCGGCAGGTTCATGTTCGAGAAGTGCTTTTTCACGCTGTTTTCCATCGAGCATTTGAAAAACACTGTTGGCTCGCTTTGCCTGATACCAGTAGGCATTGCCGGGGTGTTCCGGTCCCTCATAGAAACCATCAGCAGCATGGCCATAGAAAACGGGGCCTCCGAAAGCCTTCCCCGCGACTGAATTTCCATCGATGCGGCGCGTGCAATGGCGGCCGGTGAGAACAAACTGGAAATCCCCTGAGCCGGGTTCACCGAAAATCGCGACCGAGGAGTCGCCGAAGCCTTTTTGTCCACTGTCCTGAATCACCTGATTGAGCACTGTCTCCGCATACTCTTCACTGTGGGCTTTCAGGAAAATTTCCTCCACCATCGCATTCTGATCAGCAGTTAAGAAATCACCAATCCGTGGCTTCGTGATATGCCAGTTGTTTGAAATTTTCGTGCGAAGAGAGTGGTCGAAAGGAAAGAGAATCCCGGCTCTCTGAGTTTCGGAAAGAGAGTCATAAAGCGTTTTAACGAGTGTCTCCGATGCGGAAGCAATTTCGTTTCCGGGGAGGAGGCCGGGTGTGGTAACAGGCGCTGCCGCAAGAGCGGAACGGGCGATGAACTGTCGACGATTCATGACGGGGGTGGGGGAGATTATTGAGAGAGACTCTCGAGGAAGCTCGCAAGGTGAATGAGGTCCGATACCGTGAGCATTTCATTGAAGCCGGGCATCGGAGAATTCTCCGCCTTAAGATTGTCTCCCAGGGTCATCATGATTTTCCGGTATTCGTCGGAGATGGTGTGATTCGGGTTCATGATGGCACGGGCAAAATCATCGCGGGTCCAATCTGCGTGTTCACGACCATCCAGATTAATCGTGAGATTGATATCAAGCTTTGAGGCAGGGGATTCGATTTTACCGGTATGGTGGCATTGGTAGCAGCCCTTTTCGACGAAGAGTGTCATCCCTGCGGTAGGGTTTCCCGGGGGGAGAATGGTACGCTGTTCCGGGGCTGGCTCGGCAAAAAGGTTGGCCGCGGGAGTTAGACACATACCAACAAGAAGAGGAAGGAAACGGAAGGTCATGTTTCAAGGTAGCAAACCGTGGAGGAGAATGTAAATCCTTCTATCTGAGCATTCCTTGTCATTTTGGAGTCGTTTTCTGATGGCAGTTCGTTAGCATTGATACAGAAATAGCGGGATTATTCCGCTGAACTGAGCGAATTTTGGGCCTTTCCAAAATCTACCTTCCAGATCGCTACCCCCCCTATGAGCCAATCTACTGAGGATCCCGAGTCCATTCTTGCCCAGCCCCCTGAGGAACACACCGGTATAAAGGTGAAGAAACCAAAGGAATACGCAGCAGGGGTGGCAGCGGTAGCTTCCTCTCTCAAACATGTTTTCGGTCTCGCCGGATTGAAGCGGGGCGTTGAGGGCATGGCAAAGTTGAATCAGAAAGACGGATTTGATTGTCCCTCGTGTGCCTGGCCTGATCCGGATGGACATCGCGCTCCTACGGAGTTTTGTGAAAATGGAGCGAAGGCATTGGCTTCCGAGACGACGAAACGTCGGGTCGATCCAGCGTTCTTTGCAAGGCACAGTGTTGCCGAAATTTCACAGCAGTCCGACTATTGGATGGAGCAACAGGGGCGCCTTACTGATCCAATGGTTCTTCGCGAGGGATCAACCCACTACGAACCGATCGGGTGGGATGAAGCTTTTCAATTGATCGCGTCTGAGTTGAATGGCTTGAAAAATCCTGACGAAGCCATTTTCTACACTTCAGGAAGGACCGTGAATGAGAGCGCTTTTCTTTACGGGTTATTCGTCCGGATGTTCGGAACGAACAACCTTCCTGATTGTTCAAACATGTGTCACGAATCGAGTGGCGCGGCAATGGGGGCCGCAGTGGGAATTGGAAAGGGAACCGTGACATTGAAGGATGTCGAGGAAGCTGACTGTGTGCTTGTCGTCGGCCAGAACCCCGGCACAAACCATCCTCGAATGTTGTCAGCCCTCCAGGAAACGGTTCGTAAGGGTGGCGAGATTATCGCGGTCAACCCGATGAAGGAAGCCGGGCTGATTGGTTTCGCTCACCCTCAGGAAATTACGGGGATGATGGGAGCCTCCACGCCTCTCGCCTCCCGCTTTCTTCGCGTGAAGATCAACGGGGATCAGGCCGTGTTTCAAGGATTGATGAAGTCTCTTTTTGATCTCGAGAAAGAGTCTCCCGGCGAAGTCATTGATGCTGCGTTTATCGAAGAGCATACCGTTGGATTCGATGCTTTTTCGAAAGGCATTGCATCGGTCGGTTGGGGCGAGATTGAAGAGCGATCAGGTCTGAGGGAGGAGTCGATCAGGGAAGTTGCCGGGCTTTTGATTCGGCGTGACAAGAAGCTTGTCACTTGCTGGGCGATGGGCTTGACGCAACATCGCAATGCTGTTTCAACGATCAGAGATGCCGTGAATCTGCATCTCCTCCTGGGAGCCGTTGGAAGGCCCGGAGCGGGGCTCTGCCCGGTGCGTGGGCATAGTAATGTTCAGGGAGACCGCACCATGGGTATTTTCGAGAAGATGCCGGCGGAGTTTCACGATTCCATCGATCGAGTTTTCGATTTTAAGTCACCGCGTGAAGTGGGCTACGATGTTGTGAATTCAATTCTGGCGATGCACGCCGGGAAGGCCTCCGTCTTCTTTGCCATGGGGGGCAATTTTCTTCAGGCGACTCCCGATACGGAATTCACCGCTGAAGCACTCCGCAAGTGTTCATTGACGGTTCAGGTATCGACAAAGCTTAATCGCAGCCATGTCGTGACCGGAGCGCAGGCTTTGATCCTTCCCTGCCTCGGGAGAAGTGAAGCGGATCCTGACGAGAACGGAAACCTTCAGTTCTCAACGGTTGAAAACTCGATGGGGGTCGTACATCAAAGCCGCGGAACGCTCGAACCGGCGTCTTCAAACTTACGCAGTGAGTTGATGATCGCTGCAGGCGTGGCTGATGCCACCCTCGGGAAAGAGTCAAAACTGGATTTCCTGAAAGTTGCCCGGAGTTACGACGAAGTGAGGAATCTCATCGAAAAGACCATCAAGGGATTCAGCAACTTTAACGAGCGCGTTCGCGAGCCGGGTGGTTTCTATCTTGATAATCCGGCAAAGAACCGAATTTTTCATACAGCCTCAGGAAAGGCGGAGTTTTCGGCGGAGCCGTTGACCTCAGCTGACCTTGCCGCCGGGCAGCTCATGCTCATGACCATTCGAAGCCATGATCAGTTTAATACGACTGTCTACGGGCTCCACGATCGCTATCGCGGAATTAGTAACGAGCGTCGCATTCTTTTCATGAACCCGGATGACATGAGGGAACGGGAGATCAAGCCTCTTGCTCAAGTCACGATTCGAAATGAGAGCGACGGGAGGCTGCGGGAAGTGAGTGGCTTTCTCGCGATTCCCTACGAGCTGCCCAGAGATGCGGTGGCCGGATATTTTCCTGAGTTGAATCCTCTCGTTCCGATCGGCTCCACGGCTGAGATTTCCAATACCCCTACCTCGAAATCCATTCCTGTGGTGGTGGAACTGGACATCGCTTGATGTCTTCGTTTAAGCGGTTGAGCGCGCGGGGCAATAAAAAGCCCGCCGTGAGAAAACTCAGGGCGGGCAAGGGTAAAATTCAGGTGGCTGATTCTGATGGATCAACCCATGATCGCTGCGCGCTTTTTAAAGTGCTTCGCGAGGAGGTAATAAAAAACGACGCGATACTTGCTGCGTTTTGAATACTTGGCTTTTGCTGCCGCGATCCCTTCATCAAGCTTTGGCGTGTCTTTCAGGCCAAGCTTGCCAATGAGGAAATTAGTTCTGACACGCTCAACTTCTTTTTTGTCGGAGAGAGCAACGAGTGAAGCGTCAGCGCGGTAGATCGCGGGTCCGCATGACTTGGCAACAGCGCGAAGAAATGTTGCGTCTACTTTTTCACCGGCACCTTCAAGGTCCGCTGTGTATTTTACGAGGAGGTCGTCGAGTTTGCTCATGGTAGTGGTAGTTGGAAGGCAATGGTAAACCTAAGTGACATTAATTATCACAGTGAACAAGGAATCGGCAAGATTTTAATTGATAAACTCAGTTCATGAAAGTTGGCAGAGGCCTTTACAAGCTCATAGCATTTGTACACGATCACTGCATGAAATTCACTGTTCTAATTTGTTTAGGTTTCGTTTTTTGCGGAATGTTAGTGCATTCCGGGGAGAAGCCGAATATCCTTTTTATCTTTGCTGACGATCAGTGTTTTGACACGGTTGGAGCGCTTGGGCTCACGGATATCGAGACGCCAAACCTCGATCGACTGGTAAAGAGGGGAACCACCTTTACGAGCGCTTACAATATGGGGAGCTGGAGTGGAGCGGTCTGTGTGGCGAGCCGTCACATGCTGAATACCGGCGCTTTCGTTTGGCATGCAGAGAAGATTTCTGAAAACCTGAATGCAAAAGATCCGCGAAACGATCTATGGCCCGATTTTCAGGAAGAGGGATGGATGTGGTCTCAACTCATGAAGAGTGGCGGGTATGACACCTACCTCACCGGTAAATGGCATGTCAAAGCGAACCCGGCCTCAGTCTTCGATGAAATAGGGCACATCAGGGGCGGGATGCCGCAGCAGACGCCGGAAGGGTACGACCGGCCGATTCAGGGAGTGCCTGATCAGTGGAGTCCCTTCGACACCGGATTCGGAGGGTATTGGGAAGGGGGAAAGCACTGGAGTGAAGTGGTTGCTGATGATACCGCTGAATTTTTTACGAAAGCTGCAGAGAGTGCCAATCCATTTTTTATGTATGTGGCCTTCAACGCTCCACATGATCCGCGGCAGGCCCCGAAGGAGTTCATTGATCGCTATCCACTTGATCGGGTAGAGGTGCCTGCAAACTTTCTTCCGGAGTATCCCTACAAAGATGCGATTGATAACCGTGCCACTCTCAGGGATGAGCGATTGGCTCCTTTTCCCCGAACCAGGTATGCCGTTCAAGTCCATCGGCAGGAGTATTATGCGCTCATCACGCACATGGATGAGCAGATCGGGCGTGTTCTTGATCAGTTGGAGAGCAGTGGCAAAGCGGATAACACTTACATCTTCTTCACAGCGGATCATGGCCTTTCGGTGGGGCAACATGGTCTTATCGGAAAGCAGAGTCTCTTCGAACACAGTGTCAAAGTGCCATTTATCGTGACGGGTCCGGGCGTTCCCGGAGGTGAGCAGAACGATTCTCTTATATATCTTCAGGATGTGATGCCGACAACATTGGAGCTCGGGGGTATTCAACCGCCGGACCATGTCCAGTTCGCTTCTCTCCTGCCGGTTCTCAGCGGTGAATCTACAGGCTATGAAGCCATTTACGGAGGTTACCTCAAGAGCCAGCGGAGCATTATCAGGGATGGGTTTAAGCTTGTGCTTTATCCAAATGTCCCCGAAGTCCTGCTCTTTGACCTGAACAAAGACCCCTTGGAAATGAATGACTTGTCAGATATCGAACCTGACTTGGCTCGTGAATTGCTACTTGAATTCGAGGGGTTACGAGATCAAGCAGGTGATACTCTGGATATCACCGCGAGCTTTCCTCTGATTCGTTGATTCTTAATGATTCAGAAATTAGCTCATTCAGGTTGTTGAATATTCATCACAGGAATCAAAGTTAAGATTTTAATGATGTTGGTTGGAGTTGATTATAAGCTGTGATGAGTTTCCGGGGAGGGCGTCCCGGCATTGAGTAGGGTAAAATTATTGATAAAGGCGATGAATATTTTAAGTAGGGACGAACTCGATCCGAACGGGGTTTCCGCGGGCGATAATTTTGATGCTAAGAGGCGGCTTTCTAACGCTTTGGTGATCGATGATGATCCGACGATTGGAGTTCTGATCGGGCGATCCCTTCAGTCAGAGGCGGAAACCAATCAGCTTTATTCAGTGCCGGTGAAGGGAACGCTTGATCTGGAAGATATTGATATCGTCTATCTTGACTATCAGATGCCTTTTAGAGACGGGCTGGATATTTTGGCTGAGATCAGGGCAACGGACTCGGATATTCCGGTTGTTTTTCTTACGGGATTCGGTGAGCGATCACTGGCTGAGCGCGCAATTGAAGCTGGCGCTGATGTGTTCCTGACCAAGCCGGTCGGCCCTTCAGTAATCATAGACTCGTTCCGCAGGTTCGCCCGTAGGCATACGGAAGGGAGGCGGGTTTCGATTGGAGTTCCTTCGGAGGAGGTCAAGATTCCCTTTACTGCAGATCGCCGGTTCGAAGCAATTTCCGAGGATGGAGAAAAGGTAGCGGGAACAGTTTCCCGCTTTGGTTATCGTTCAGCCCATGTCGACTTCGATAACGCAGTAGGCATTCCAGGTAATTCGAAGCTAAGTGATATTCGTTTCAGGTTTGGCGATCAGGTTATCACGACGGGTGAGGCTATTGTCGGAATGAAGGTTCGTTCTTCGTCGACTACCTTTCAAATTGAGTTGCTGATCAGTGGTAGTTGGGGTGCTTCGCTGATTGCTCTATCAGAGCCAGGCAGTGAGCTGAATCAGATTGCAAACGCGCCGCTCTCTCATGTCGGGAGCAATGAATTTGCGTTGGCAGGACAATCTGTTGATTCTGATTTTCGATTGGCGGTCTACGATATTGCTGAAATTCTGGATTCTGTTCGCAGCGCATCCGGACAAAGACGTCAAAACGGTCAGGTTTCTGAAGGGAGCGTTGAGGCCCTTAAAGAAGACGAGCGTTTTGTCATTGAGACGGCGAGGCAATTTGGACCCGGGTTTTGGGAGGCTGTCCAGAGACTTGAAGGGGCTGCTGACCGGATTGTCACTCCTCAAGCGAAGGTGAGTGCGAAGGAATTTGCGCGGCGAGTCCTTTTTCCCTTTACCCTGAGTTCACCGTTCCTCTCCCGGGTTGTTGAGCGTCCGATTGGCGTTCCGGGTGATTTCGGGATGCTGGGTCAAATACTTGGGAACCCCCTGGAAGGGTTTTCCACGTACGACCGGATCGTCAACTCCTGGATTCTCAGTTGCGGGGCAGCTTCGGCTTATCGCTATCGAGTTGATTTATTGTACCGTGAGATCTGCAACACCGTGAAACTCACTGAAGCGTCTAAACGGCCCGCAAAGATCATGAGCATGGCGAGCGGTGTTGCTTATGAGATTCAAAGGTTTATCGAATCGAGTCCTGTCGGTGTTGAAGTCGATTTTCAAATGGTGGACTTTTCGACGGTGACTCTAGCTGAAGCGGAGCGGCAGTATTCCGCGTATGGAGATTTCCCTGAGGGCATCTCTGTCTCGATGCACCAGAGCTCAGTGATCGATCTGGCAAATCGCTCACGCGGTTTCGAGGCAAATGCGTCTGAAGACGGGTTTACGCCTGACAATGACTACGACCTTATTTATTGCGCGGGCCTTTTCGATTACCTTTCCGACCGTATGGTGAAAAAGGTTACGGCTTATCTTTTTACTCTTCTTCGGCCGGGAGGGACCTTAGTGGTCAGTAATTTCACGGTCGAGAACCCAATTCGAAACTGGATGACTTATGTGATGGATTGGGAGTTGATCTATCGGACGGTGGACGATTTTGAAGCCATTGCGAGAGCTGCTACTACGGGTTCCGGAGAGGTCTGCATCGAAACGGACAGCGATCGGGTGGAGGTTTACGCTGTCATAAAGAGTTGAATTTTGATAATTACTAAAAATATTAGGATTTATTGGTAATTTGGTGGTATCCTCCATGGATGCCATTATTTCCTACAATTGGAGGTGCAAGTTCGACGGCCCGCAAGGGGACCGCCGGACTCTCTCCTTTCGTTTGGAAGATGATGCACGTGGACGAGCGCCGCGTGACGACGAAGAATCAGAGGCTGATTACCGGATTGATTGTCTGTCTGGTTCCTCTTTTCTCTTTTCTCGATTTCTTCGTCTATCCTGAGTATTTTACAGAGTTCCTCGTTCTCAGGTTATCGTGTGTTCTCGCGACCCTGGTTTGCTTTGCCTTTCTTCACACGTCTTTAGGGAAGAAATATTATCGGGCTTCAACGGTGTTACTCCCTTTGATTCCAGCTTTCTTCATTTCGCTGATGATCATGCTCTCAAAGGATCCTGCGACTCCCTATTATGCTGGCCTGACCTTGTGTATCGTTGCGATTGGATTCGTCTTTCATTGGACTTACATTGAGGCGTTCTTCTCGACCGTTTCTGTTGCGGGGATGTTTTTTCTTGCCTCATCTCCAGCCGTGTTTCTGGGCATGGATATCAGGACCGCAGCGGGATTCATCAACAATTGCATTTTCATCTCTGCCACGGGTATTGTCATTGTCCTTGGTTCTATTGCTCATCACAGGTTCAGAGTAGAAAACTACATGGTTCGTGACCGGTTCCGGCGCCAGCAAGTGGTGCTTCAAAATCAAAAGCAGGAATTGGAGAAGGCAGTGGTAGAATTGCGACGTACTGAGAATCAGCTGATTCAGTCAGAGAAGATGGCTTCTTTGGGGCAACTTAGTGCCGGTGTGATTCACGAGATTGGGAATCCGCTGAATTATTCGAATCAGGCATTGTTCCTCCTGAAGAAACTTCTCAAGAATCACGAGGACGGAAGCCATGTGCGAGAGGCTATTGACGATATTCAGGATAGTTTTGACCGGATGAAGAGTATCGTGTCTGAGCTTCGTGAGTTTTCCCATAAGAGTAGCGAGATTAGGATTGAATTCAGCCTCATTGATTCTGTTCAGGTTGCGATACGGATGCTCGGCAAAGAGATTTCGGATTCGAATGTCCGGATCGATCTGCAAGTTGATCCGAAGCTTCGAATTGATGCCGTTAAGAATCAGATCACCCAGGTGTTCGTCAACTTGATCCATAATTCCATCCAGGCGATGGCGAAGGCGGATATGGAAGCGAAAGAGGGCTTCGTCAGTATCTTCGGGAGAAAGTTGAATGATACCGTCGAACTTATCGTCGTTGACAATGGGCCGGGAATTGAGCCTGAACACTGCAAACAATTGTTCGATCCATTCTTCACCACGAAGCAACCGGGGGAAGGGACAGGTCTCGGATTGAGCATTTGCTACCGGATTATTGAGTCTCACTGCGGAAGGATCTCAGTCTCTTCTCAAGTCGGAAGCTTTACGAAATTCAACATCTCTCTACCGATTGTAGAACAAAGGGAGGACGCTATCGCGTCAACAGTCAGCCATTCACCCATCCCCAAGCAGCATGCAATTTCCTGATTACGGAATCCTCTATATTGATGACGAAGAGAAGTCATTAAAGTACTTCGAAGCCATTTTTGGTGACATCGCCCCGATTTATACAGCGAGTAGCCCTGAGGAAGGTTTTCGAGTGTTTGCTGAGAATCATGAGCGGATCGGCTTAGTCCTGAGCGACAAGAAGATGCCGAATGAATCAGGTATTGATTTGCTAGCCCGCATCCGAGCCCTGGATCCCCGTCCGCTTCGTTTTCTCGTTACTGCCTTTTCGGATCTGGGAGCGGCAGTTGAATTCCTGAATGAGGGATTGCTCTATTCCTATCTGACAAAACCGTGGGACCCGGAAGATCTCGAACACAGATTGCTGAGGGCCTTGAAGCATTTCAGTCTGGAGCGCGATAGGGAGCGGCTTATTGCGGAGAAATCCGAGATGGTCGATCAACTTCTCATGGCGGATAAAGCGGCTACGATTGGTATTCTTTCAACCGGCTTGAATCACCATATTAGAAACGCGCTCACGGTCTTTCGAACCTTCTATGATATGCTCCCTTTTCAGATTGAAGAGGAGCTGGGGCGACAGCCTTCCGACGATTCCTTCTGGGGCGAGTTTTATGGCGAGGTGGGTGGACAGATTAACCGAATGACTTCGATGCTCTCAAGTCTCTCAGAGGGCGCTGAACTGATTCTGATCACTGAGTCAAAAGAGTTCTGTTTGAAGGAGGTCATCGAATCAGCGATTGAAATATCAGTGAGCGATCTGGATGATTGTCAGGTGGATTTCGAAGTTACGGAAGGGCTGCCTCTCATCTCAGGTGAAGCGCCGCGCATCAGTCAGATGATTCGTTTGATCCTCAAAGAAGCGAAAACGGCTCTGCCAAATCAAGGGGGACACATCAAGGTTCACGCCCGTCCCCGCCGGAATGGAAAAGGAGTCAAGATTACGATCGTCGATAACGGTGAACTCATTCCTGAAGAAGACCTTAAAAACCTTTTTGAACCGTTTTATGTGCGCACCCAGCGCCCGGAGGATTTGGGCTCAAATTTTCTTGCCTGCTATCTGACGGCATTCAGCCACGGGGGAAGCATCCGGGCTTTCAGAGCGGAAGGGGAATTTAATGCGATCGAAGTCTGTCTGCCGCTTGTCCCCCCGGTCGTTGAATCTCAATTGACAGAGAGTTATCGCTATCCTGCAGAGAATCGGAAAGAAACCATTCTACCGGCCTAAAAAAAGGCCTTCCTGCTGAAAGCAGAAAGGCCTAATGAGATTTGATTGCTGAAGAAGCAATTTAGGCGTTCTCAGCCTTGAATGTTTCGAAGAGGTCGAATGCCTCCTGAGGCTTCAGATTGTCATGAACGACACCGCCGACCGCTTTGATCATGGCGAGGGGTGCGTCGGACTGAAAGACGTTTCGTCCCATATCGACACCTGAGGCGCCGCACTGGATCGCATTGTAGGCGAGTTCAAGAGCCTCCAGTTCCGGGAGCTTCTTACCGCCGGCGATCACCACCGGTACGGGACAAGCCGCGACGACGTTTTCGAAGCCATCACAGTAGTAGGTTTTCACAATGCTCGCACCGTTCTCCGCGCACACGCGGGAGGCGAGGCCGAAGTAGCGTGAGTCACGAGCCATGTCCTTACCGACGGCGGTAACACCCATGACAGGGATGCTGTACTTGTTCCCAATGTCGACAAGCCGGCTGAAGTTAGCGAGGGTCGAGGCTTCGCAGGCTGCGTCACCGATGGCGAGCATCGCGGCCATCGCGGCAGCATTCATCGAGATCGCCTCTGCCTCATCGATGAGGACATTGTGATTCATCTCGGTGAGAATGGTGGTGCCGGTATCCGTCCGGAGACAGATTGGCTTGGTGTTGTCAGCGGGGATGCTGGATCGAATCATGCCGCGAGTGCCCATGAGGCAGTCTGCGTGCTCGGCAAGCGGTGCGATATTGATATCAATTCGCTCGAGACCGGAAGTAGGCCCCATGAGGAAACCGTGGTCAAACGCGAGCATCACGGTGCGACCGGACTTCCGATTGAAAATACGGGACATGCGGTTCTTGATGCCCCAATCGGTGCTGTTCAGTCCCTTGAGGTAGAAGGAACTCGTGTCTGCGGGAGTGTTGAGACCAAAATTGTCTCCGTCTCTGATGTCGTCTAGATCTGCCATAGTAGAAATCCGGGTTTTATAGGATGGCCGAAACTCTGCTGGAGAAGGGCTGAAGGGTCAATATCGAATTGAGCAGCCTTTGAGTCGGTTTCGTGTGAAACCGTAACCCGCTAGAGTAGTGTCTCAACGAAATCGACGGGATCGAATCTCTTCAGATCCTCTTCCTTTTCACCGGTTCCGATAAAACGGGTGGGAACACCCAACTCATGCTTGATGGCGACAACGCTGCCGCCTTTACCTGAGCCGTCCAGTTTCGTGACAATGACACCATTGAGATCGAGAGCAGACTGAAATTCACGCGCCTGGTTCAAGGCGTTTGAACCGGTCGTGGCATCGACAACAATCCAACGTTCGTGCGGTGCTGATTCGTCCTGTTTCGCGATGGTGCGTCGAATCTTTTTGAGCTCCTCCATCAGATTGTGGCGGGTATGAAGCCGACCTGCGGTATCGCAGATGAGGTAGTCAGCCTTCATCTCGATCGCCTTTGCGTGTGCATCATAGCAAACGGCAGAGGGATCTCCTTGATACTGTGTTGTCACGATAGGGACGTCGATACGCTCGGCCCAAATTTTGAGCTGCTCGATCGCCGCTGCGCGAAAAGTGTCAGCCGCTGCAAGGACTACCGATTTTCCCTGCGACTTTAAGTGAGACGCCAGCTTGGCTACTGAAGTGGTTTTACCAACTCCATTGACCCCGGCCACCAGAATAACAATGGGTTTTCCGTCTTCCGGTTGCGGAAGAGAGAGAGGATCTGTGCCGAGAATTTGAACGATTTCCTCGCGAGAGGCTTCAACAATCGAGTCTGCGTCGAGTTTCCCTTTTCGATCTCTGAGGCGATCAACGATTTCTGTCGTCAGGTGTATGCCGAGGTCGCCGGTGATCAGGGTTTCTTCAAGATCGTCCCAGTCGACTTCAGCTCCGCGGAAGCGTTCGATGATGGATTTGAACAAGCCCATGTGTCACTCTGTTTCGTTACTCTTATGAATCGTATCGAGAATCCCGTTGATGAACCCGGGAGATTCCTCGCTTCCGTAACGTTTTGCTATTTCGACGGCTTCGTTGATGGCCACCTGCCAGGGCACTTCATCGTTGAAGAGCACCTCAAAGGTGCCGACTCGAAGAATGTTTCGATCCACCGGGGTGAGCCGTTGAAAGGCAAAATTTTCGAGGGTATTGCGAATCGTATCGTCGATTTCACTAAGATGATCACGGACACCTCCAATGATAACGGTCGCGAAATCCTGAGCAAAAGATTTTGCGAGGCGCAGTTCCCAGAAGGCTTCAAGCGTCTCATCCGAAAAATCGACATCGCCGTGGATGTCGTTTCCATAGAGATATTGAACCGCAGCTTCGCGACCGTCACGGCGTGGAGACGGGGCTTTCTTTTTGGGTTTCTTTTTCTTCGAATCGGGAGAATCCATCGGTTCGGATCGTGACCTCCTGACCATTCCGGAGGGCGACGATTTGGCATTCGATTTCTCGTTTATTCCTGATGAATTGCAAGCCATCCTTTTTTCCGAGGAGGGTCACCGCGGTAGCATAACTATCGGAGGTCGTGGCATTCGGGGCAATGACACTGGCCCCGATTCGCTCAGTGAGGCCTAATCCGGTCCGTGTTGAGACGATGTGAGAATAGCGAACGCCGTTGAGTTCCAGGTAGCGCCGCGTATCGCCTGAGGTGGAAATGGCAGCGTTTGAGAGCGTCACAGTTTGGAGGTCATTTACGTTGCGATCGAGTGTAAGCGTTTCGATTCCAATTCTCCATCCGGTTTTACCGGGTGGCGCATCACCAACAACGATGTCCCCGCTCGCGGCGACGAGAGCGCGGGGGAATCCTCCCTCACGGAAAATTTTAAGCGCCTCATCCGCCGCATACCCTTTTGCGATCCCACCGAGATCAAAAAGCATGCCTTCACAGTGCTTCGTGATCGTTTTTGATACATGATCGAAGCTCAGATGCTCCGTCCCCGTTCGCGCCTTTGCGCTCGTAAGCTGTTCTTCAGTAGGGAGTCGCCTGTTCTTTTTAGACAACTTCCATAGCCGAATGAGAGGCCCTGCGGTTGCGTCGAAGGCGCCATTGGTCTCCTTCGAGAGTTCGGCGGAAAGGTCAAGAAGCCGAAAAAGATCATCACTGAGGGGGAGGGGGCGACCAACAGGGCCCCGGGCAAAGTTGTTGATTTCCGATTCCGGAAGGTAGTCGGACGCGATCCGGTTGAGATGATCGACGCGCTGAAAAGCGGTATCACTTAACAGGGTAAGCTCGTTGACTTGACCCTGTTCGGCCCACACCCGGAAGGTGAACTCCGTGCCCATGTGAGCTTGCTTATAGGTGAAAAGCTTCAGCGGTTCTTCACTGAAGAGGGACGTTACTGAAAAAAGAAGTGTGAGGAGAACGGCCTTCATTGAGGGGAGACACAAAAAAGGCGAACCGTTCGGTCCGCCTCTGATGCGAATTTTCATCTTCTGAAAACTAATCGAGATCAGTCTGCACCATTGCGCCCCATGTTCCAGATCGCATCCATCTGCTCAGGCTCTGGAACGTTGAGGGGACGAACGAGACGAAATCCAAGCCAATGCGCGTCAGTGTGATACCAGATCGATTTCGGGAGCTGTGGATCCTGAACTTTCCAGTTCTCATCGGAAAAGATGCGTCGAGCTGAGCGAAGCTCTTCCGGTGGGTCATACCAGGATCCGCCACGGGCAATGCGCGGATAGAGTGTCGTCGGGATCTCGAGAGGGTTGTCGCTCACGCCGGTGCGCTTGCTGTAGGCATCTTCGATGTATTGATCGAGAACCCACTCCATGACGTTTCCGTGCATGTCGTAGAGGCCGAAGGGGTTGGGCTTCTTAGTGCCTACCTTTTCATAGCCGACCCGAACCTGTTCGGGATCCATCACTGCGTAGTCAGCGAGTTCAGATTCAGGGACTGAGAAGGGACCGGTCGTGCCAGCGCGGCAGGCGAACTCCCACTCGGCTTCTGTCGGAAGGCGGTAGTAATGTCCCGTCTGGGCGCTGAGCCATTGGCAGAATTTGTTTGCCGCGTGTTGAGTCATGCAAATCGCCGGATAGCCGTCGGTGCCCATTCCAAAACTCATTTCAGTGTAGGGAGTGGTCGGACTGGAAACGACATCAAGAGCTTCGGCGTCTTCCGGGATATTCTCGGGTGAGCCGTCTTTATTTCGAGCAACTCCTGTGATCATGAATGGCTCATACATATTCCAGGTGACTTCAAACTTACCCATCCAGAAAGGATCCACTTTCACCTGGTGTTGAGGCCCTTCGTCGTCAAAGCGGCCTGCTTCGTCGTCGGGACTCCCCATGAGGAATTCGCCTCCGGGAATCGGAACCATGTCATATTTCACGCCGGTCTTGGGGATGGTGCCGGTATATTCTTTCATCTCGTCGACTGATTTTTCAGTCGTCGTTTCGAGGATTTTCTCACGAATGGTCTTCACGAGGCTCAGGTTGTCACCGAGAGCTTCTTCATCGACGGTTGCTCCGCCGAGGGTGACTCCTGCAGGCCAGTCAGCCCCCTGCTCAGCCCAGAGCTTCAGCATATCAATTTGCTTCGCGCTGAAAGGGCCACCTTTCATGAGAAGTTGGCGGACATTCTGGAAAGTAACGCGCGCTTTTTCCTCAAGAACGACATCATCAGGCCATTCGGCTCCCTGGTCGATCCAGTCTTTGATGATCTGCTGCTGATATTCGTTAAGAGGCTTCTTAGGTGGCATCGCCTCGGAATCATCGGGATCGTCCAGGTGGATCGTCGTCATCCAGTAGACGGGACTGTCATTGCCGTCGCCGGGTTTAATCACTTCATCCCCGTAACTTTCACCCCCGGTGAATGCTGCCGCCTTCGTTGACATGTCATACTCCGCGCCTTCTGAGTCGGCTTTTTCGGGGTTGTGACAGTGGATGCAGGCTCCTTCGAAGAGTGGCTTGATCTGGGTCGTAAAATCCACGTCGTCTGCGTGCAGGGTCACTGCGCTAACGGGGATGGCGGTCAAAAAAGGGAGAAGTTTTCTTCGCATGGTTAAATGTCGGCTAAGCGAACAGCAAAGCAGAGAAAATCACGCGAATCAAGCACCGCATTCGAGCCGAATTGCCCGTCTTGACTGTCTAGACGAATTGCACCGTGAACCGGGGGATCGCTTTCGATTCGTTTGACGACTGGCTCTCTCTTGCGTTTGTTCCCCTGTGTATCAACGACTCATTGTTCTTTTCCTTCTGTTTGTTAGCGTCTTTGTCAAAGCAGATGAGCCGCTGCAGGGCTTTGTCAGCGTCGAGCCGTTCGAGCTTCGTCTTGAAGCTATTGTAAAGATTTCTCCGTTTAAAGAGGCGTGGCGACTGGATGCGGAAGTGATCACAGAGGCTGAACGACAGCCGATTCTTGATAATATTGCGACTCTTATTGAGTCAGGAGTGAACTTGAGTTCTCCGGAGACGGCGATTTCTTTCACGGGACGTTCTCTCCGATTTATTGTTCCTGATCCTGAGAAAGGTTATGCGCCGGACGATCGAACCCGGATTCCTCTCGCGGAAGCGCTCGTGGGAGTCACGCTGTCTTCCGATGCGGCGGGGGTGATGGAGCTTCACGGGGAATGGCTTTGGTTTGCACCGGGCCAGGAGCAACTGGTTCTTGAGATTGCAAGTCGGGGAAAACCTTCCGCCCGTTTGCTTACCCCGGTCGAGTCGGAGTTCAGCTGGAAGCAGGATGGGGAACTCGGCATGCCCGAGATGTTGCCGGTCCCCGGTGTGCAGCGATTTCAGCGTCAACCTGTGCGCTTTCTGGTCTTTGTGGGCTTGCTCCTGTTGACCGTCGCTTCGATCATCGTGATTAGGGAAAAGCAAAAGGCACCTTCCTGGATCGGCTGGCTCACGATGTTTGGCATCGCCTCGTGCGTGGCCGCCTTTCAAGTTCGCATCGACCGTATTGAGCAGCTTTCTGAAGAGGAGACTGAGGAGCTCATTTATGCTTCGCTTAGAAATGTCTATCACGCTTTCGATTTTCGTGAGGAATCGGCGATCTACGATACGCTTGATCAAACGGTGAGCGGACCATTGCTTGAAGAAGTTTATCTGGAGATCCGGCAATCGTTAGAACTGGAGAGCCTCGGCGGTCCCAGGGTCAAGGTTTATGAAATCGCTCTTCGAGGATGGAAGCCTCAGACCGGGGAAGCGCAGGGAGAGGACCTTCGTGTCGTCGCGAACTGGGCGACGATCGGAGAGGTCACCCACTGGGGGCATACCCATGAACGAACGAATGTCTACGAGGCGAAGATAACATTTTCACCCATGGCGGCTGGCTGGAAGGTGACTGATTTGGATCTATTGAATGAAGAGCGGGTGCAAAAAGTGTCACGCCGTGTCGCCGAACCGTTGAAGGCAACGCCGGAGGTAGAGCTTCCATGATCTTTTGCCGGAAATTGGAATTCAGGTATCCGGGAGAATCGGTGGCTTTGTCGTTTCCGGAATTCTCGGTCGAGGCCGGGGAAACGGTGGCGCTGATCGGACCAAGTGGGTGTGGTAAAACGACGCTACTTAATTTGATTTCCGGAATTCTCGTTCCGGATGAAGGAGTCATCGAAGTGGGGGGAGAGCAGATTCAATCATTGGAACTCGCAGCCCGGCAGTCTTTTCGACTTCGCAATATTGGTCTTGTTCCTCAAAATTTTGAGCTCCTCGACTACCTCACTGTGAGAGAAAACATCCTTCTTCCGCTGAGACTTCTGGACCGCGGCCGGATTGAGAAAGCACATGAAAACAGGGTTGAGGAGCTGGCGGAAAAAACGGGGATCAGCCCGCTTTTGAATAAGCTTCCATCGCGGCTGTCCCAGGGCGAGCGGCAGAGGGCTGCTTTGTGTCGCGGTCTTGTGGGAAAACCGCCTCTGATTCTTGCCGACGAACCGACGGGGAATCTGGATACCGACAATCAGGATCGAATCGTGAGCCTGTTGCTTGAAGAGGCGGGCGCCCTCAAATCCTCCGTGATCATGATCACGCATGAGCCTTCGCTTTATGGTCGCTTCGACCGCGTCGAGAACGTGATGTCTTTGAGAATGGAGGGCGGCGAATGAATTGGTCCGGACTTTTTCATCTCGGTTCCCGGTATCTGGCGGGGAATCGAACTAAGACGATTCTGCTCGTGTCAGCGTTCACTCTGGTCTGGCTGCTTCCGGCCGCGATTACATTGCTTGCAGGAAAAGTGGAGGAACATCTGCGGTCACGTGCTGATGAGACTCCATTAGTTCTTGGTCGTGCCGGCAGCGCGTTGGAGTTGACGTTTAATGCGCTTCACTTCACGAAGCCTGAGATGGCGACCTTGCCCTACCGGGAAGCGCTCAAGGTCGCTGAATCGGGCCTCGCCCAGGCGATTCCTCTCTACGCAAGGTTCCATGCCGGCAGCCACTCCATTGTCGGGACGACCTTCGACTACTTTCGATTTCGCGAGTTTGACTATGCTGAGGGCCGGGCCTTTCTTCGGATGGGCGAATGCGTGGTAGGCTCAGCGGTCGCTCAGGCGAATGAAATCGGGGTCGGTGATTACGTAATCTCGTCACCGGAAACGCTGTTTGATCTTGCCGGTGTCTACCCGCTTAAAATGACGGTTTGCGGTGTCCTTGAGTCAACAGGATCTCCTGATGACGAAGCTGTTTTTGTCGATTTGAAAACCACCTGGATCATTGAGGGATTAGGCCATGGTCACATAGCGGCGGCGGAGGCAGGCGAGGATGAGCGACTCGAAACCGGCAATGAGAACGTTGTCAGGCTCAATGCTTCAGTTGTCGAATACAACGAGATCACGCCGGAGACAGTCGAGAGTTTTCATTTCCACGGCGAGGAGGAAGACAACCCGGTATCCGCGGTGATTGTGGTTCCGTTCGGAGCAAAGGAGCAGGCACTCATCAAAGGGCGCTATGCGGGGGTCAAAGACCTGAGCCTGGTCGAACCGGCCGCTGAGATGGACGAGCTCTTTGAGACGGTTTTCAGCGTGCAACGAATAGTTCTCGGCATGCTTGTTCTCGTCGGGTTGGCGACACTGGCGTTGGGATTGTTGACCTTCCTGTTATCCTATCGCCTACGCACCGGCGAATTTGCCTCCTTGAGACATATGGGTGCTTCGCCGCGGATGCTGAAAGCTTTGATCGGGTTTGAGGCCGCCTTTGTTTTTGCTCTGAGTATACTTCTCAGTGTCGTTTTGTTATGGAGCCTTTTGAGTCTTGCTCCAACCCTGATCAGGCTTCTCGTGGGCTGATCAGGGTCACTGATTCAGCGACGTCGCAGTGCCTTGGGTTTATCCAGAATCTCCTTAAGGAGAAGCGCGGTCTTAAGCTTGTCTCCATGTTGAAGTGTTTTGATGAGAGAGTCAGAAGTCCTGCGGCCCCGCCGCTTGACCATCTTCATGGGCGGAGAAACTCTGAGAGGGCCGCTCGGGAGTTGTGGCTGTTTGATCGTCGGTTCCTCCGGCGTTTGCGGAAGGGGTGGGGGAGTGGGACGCTTGTCCCTGAACGTCTCTTCGGCAGGTTTGGCGAACTGTCGTTCCAGTTCTTTAAAGACTTCGCGAAAGGACTTGGGAGGCTCGGCTTCCGGTGCGCTTGGCGTTGGCGGTGACTGCTTCCGATAGGGGGATTGGAATTCAGGGGGAGCCGTGGTGCGGCGGGCCCTTGCTGCCTTCTCCTTTTCAATTTTTCTTGCGCGGCGATACTCCGCCGCCTCTTTGATACGATTTGATACCCAGCTGACGAAGGCGATGAAAATCATCGCTACATAGAGCCAGGGTACGTCGTCCATCGTTTAAAATCGGGGTAGGGGGAAACTAGAGTTCAGACTCAATTGTGGGGATTGAGATCGTCATCATCGTCTTCTTCGTTGACCTCATCGGCAATACTTTGGCGCATGTCAGTATCCGCTACAATGTTGCGGTAGTTCGTGTAATCCATCACGCCGAGATTGCCACTGCGGAAAGCATCAGCGATCGCCATGGGAATTTGTGCTTCCGCCTCGACGAGTTTGGCACGCATTTCCTGAGTCCGGGCAGACATTTCCTGTTCGGTGGCAACGGCCGCAGCACGTCGAACTTCGGCCTTTGCCTGAGCAACCTGTTTGTCAGCTTCGGCCTGACTCGCCTGCAGCGTTGCCCCGATGTTCTGGCCGACATCCACGTCGGCAATGTCGATAGAAAGAATTTCGAACTGGGTGTTCGCATCGAGGCCGCGTTCAAGCACGCGATGAGAAATATGGTCGGGGTTTTCCAACACGTCTTTGTGAGACTGAGCGGAACCGATCGAAGTGACGATGCCTTCGTTAACCCGGGCAACGATGGTCTCCTCGGTGGCGCCACCTACGAAACGATCCAGGTTGGTTCGAACGGTCACCCGCGCGCGTGCCTGGAGCTGAATCCCGTCGCGAGCAACCGCGTCAATTTTTTTGCCATCGCCCGGGCAGTCAATGACGGCAGGATTGATGGAGGTTCGAACGGCTTCGAGAACAGTTTTTGTCGTTCCTTTCACGGCGAGGTCAATGGCGCAGGCACGATCGAAAGCGAGAGGAATAGCGGCCTTGTCAGCAGCGATCATAGAGAGGACGACATCTGAAACGTGTCCACCGGCAAGATAGTGTGCCTCAAGTTGATCCGTCGTGAAATCGAGGCCGGCCTTTGCTGCCGTAATGCGACTGTCGACGATCAGGGATGGCGGAACTTTTCGGATCCACATGGCAACGAGGTTAAAGAGACCGACGGGGGCGTTCGAGACCCGTGCTCTGATCCAGAGGCCGATAAATTTTGCGAGGATGAGGAAAGTGATGATCGCGACGAGAACGACGATACCGATAATGATGAGTTCCATGGTGGGATTGGGGATGAGGGGTTAAACGGGGTTACTAGCGGCCAAGGGCCTTATTTAAAATAGGTTCGAAAGCATCAGCCTGTCTTACAAATCCGAGATCGCTGGGGTGGGAGCCATCGGTGGTGGCTTCGGTATCGTCGCCGAGAAGTGCCTCTCCTTCCAGATAATAAAGATGTTTAACACCGTCGGATACAAGGTTGTCAAAAGCGCGGATCAGAGAAGCCCGGTTCTCCCGATGCTTTTCACGCCGGCTCTTAAAGATCCAGGCGTTTGCATAGGTGCGATCTTCAACAAGAATAATGGGGGTGTCAGGTCGGATTTCCCTGATGCGGCGAACGAGAGGCTCGGCACGTTCGATTACCATCTTCCCGTTCATGTTCGGGAGGCAGTCAATGACATAGACTGAGGCATCGATTTCGGCGATCAGTGCTCCCATTTCAGGTTCCATTCTCCCGTTGCCCGAGAATCCAAGATTGATCACCGGCATATTCAGTCTTCGCCCCAGAATGGCAGCGTGTGTCATGCCGGGTCGCGATGCTGAAGCTCCATGCGTGATTGAAGTTCCGTAGAAAACAATGGGGGCGTCCTCTCTCGGGGCGACGGGTTCAATCGTGGCCTCTGCGGGAACACCGATTTCGGCTGAGAACGTCGTGTTGTAGAGGGGGAGATAGACGAGGTAGCTCCGTAACCCGGGATCGAGTCCCTTCAGGGTGTGGGTGATTTGCGTGGTGGCCGGCCGACTCACATCCACCCACTTCCAGACACCGTCATCAAAGGCATAAATATCGATCCCGCTCTTTCCGGTCGCCGGCTGGTTCGTCATCCCCAGTTCTTTATCCAGCACTTCATATTTGAATTCAATGGTCGTCGCATCAGTGTTGAAGCGGAAGAGCAGTCCCGCACTGTGTCGGCTCAGGCGCCAAACGGGGGGAGGAACGATTCCTTCAGCCTTGGCGGGGAGCCGGTCGAAAGGTGCTGCTAAATCAGAGGCCGGCCAACCCTGTCCTTCAATCCCCAGGGCGTTGACTTCATGCCAGACCAACTCCTTCTCAGTCGTCTCGCTGGAGCGGGCGAATGATGTAGCGAGCAGCACGGGTAGTGCGACGGAGAGGGTGAATGAAGAAGCGCGCATTAAAGGAGTTTCCACAATTAACTGGAGGGGAGCTGGATTGCACCGTCAACTGACAATCGCGCCCTTATTCAGTGAGCTTTTTGGAGAGCCAATCGAGCGCCGCTTCGCGTGTCGTGATGGCCCCCTCAAGCTGAAGGTCCTGAGCCTCAATGAGTAGTTCTTTGAAGTGAGGTCCCGGTTTCAGGCCGTGGGCGATGAGGTCTCTTCCCGTGATGAAAGGCGGCGGGATGAGAGGTTCTGCATCGAATTCCGCCGCTTTTGAGATGAGGTAGTCATGATTCTCGAGGTTGCCGTTGCTGCCGAGACAGTCAATACGGTGCAGCTCCAGCTCATCTTGAAAATGGTCGCGTGCCATGAACCGCTTCAAGGTCGACTCACGCATCTGCTTTACATTGATGAATCCCATGTGCACAGAAACAGCGGCGACAGTTGCCTCTATCGTCTGATTGGAATACTTAAACCGTTTCAGAATCCGCTCCGTCATTTCCGCTCCAAGCTTGTCGTGATTGTTAAAGCGGATTCGCCCGGCCTCTTGATCATAGGTCTGCGTCGCCGGCTTGGCGATGTCATGAAACAGAACGGAAAGCACGAGAGGTAAACTGGCTTCTGCTCCCAACAATCCCAGCATGAGACGGGTGTGAACAAAGACGTCACCCTCAGGATGCCACTCCGGGGGCTGCTCACAGCCTTGTAAGTCGAGGATCTCGGGAAGAAGAACCCCCATGAGCCCTGATTTCACGAGGAGGTCAAATCCGGTCGCCCGGTGGGGACTGAGCCATATCTTGTCGAGTTCCTCTCGAATCCGTTCGGCAGGCAGCTCTGATACCGCGCCGGCTCGCTTAACAATGGCATCCCAGGTTATTTCTTCGATCGTGTAGCCCAGCACGGTTGCAAAACGAATCGCTCGAAGAAGCCGGAGGTAATCTTCGTCGAATCTATCCTCAGGGACGCCAATCGCGCGCAGGGTTTTGCTTTTTAGATCCACCTGCCCGTTAACGTAATCGATGAGCTCTTCCTTCACCGGGTCGTAAAACATTCCGTTCACCGTAAAATCGCGCCGCAAAGCATCTTCCTTCGCATTGGTGAAAATGACTGAGTCAGGGCGTCTCCCGTCGCTGTAGGAGCCATCCTTTCTAAAGGTGGCGATTTCGTAATGATTCCCGCGCTCCCGCAGCAGAATGACTCCAAAATGAGCGCCGACTTCATCGCCACGACCAAAGAGCGCCAGTATCTCATCGGGTGTCGCTGACGTGGCAATGTCGTAGTCCTTCGGCGTTGAACCGGTCAGGCGGTCGCGAACGCAGCCTCCGGCAAAGACAGCGTCGTGGCCGGCTTCCTGAAGGCGACGGACAATTTTAATGGCGGCTTTCTCCATGCGCTAGGGAACTTTTGGCATTTCTATACCGAGGTCTTTTGCCGTGACCCTACGGATTCCGCCCCTCGCCGTCATGTCGTCAAAATGCCACCATTCAGATTTGATCGTTCGAAAGCCGGCGTTCGTCATCGATTTCTGAAGGAGGTCAACACGGCGGGCGATTTCAGGGTCTCCCCCCTGATAGTTGGAAGCGGCCCGAGTTGAGAATTCATCAAAGCGTGAGGGCATTTCCACCGGGGTGCCGTCCTTCTTCACGAGAGTGAGATCAATAGAGATACCGTAGCAATGCCAGGACAATCCCTTGCTGGGAGGAACAACATAGTCGGGATCCTGCACCGCGTCCCAGAGCGCTTGGTGAGCCTCCGGCGGTCGCCAGGCATCCCAAATTTTGATCGCATATCCGTGTGCATTCATTTCACGGTTCACCTGCTTTAGCTTCTCTGCCGTAGAGCGGTGAGCAAGGCAGGGCATCGACGGCAAATAGAGAGGCTTGCCTGACGCCGAGGTCACTTTGTATCGCATGTCGATGTAGGCACCCGGAACCACATCCTTGATGGAAACCAGGTTGTATCGCTTCGCCTTGCGCAGAATCATCGCCTCAGGATCTCGCGAAAACAACCCGAAGCCGCTCTGCGCTCCGGTGACCAGAGGCATACAAACGAGGGTGCACGCCAGCAGTGCGGAGATAAATGGTGGCAGCTTCATAGCGACAGGGATGATAGCTCGAAACGCTTCAGGTGCAATCAGGGGAGACTTCCGGAGTCTCGATGAGAATAAACTTCAATTCCGTCGTTTTTGAAACTTGCCTTAATCTCACGGGTCGCTAGCCTCAATGGTATATGAGTTTATTCTCCAAACTAAAGGACAAGATATTCGGAACAAAAGAGGAAGAAGCACCGACACCAGCTCCAGAGCCGGGTGCCGAGGCTGCTGCCGAAGGAGCAGATGCTCCGGTTGCGATGGAACCAGTGGACGTTGCGAAGCAGCTGACTGAAATGGAAGCCGCTCACCCGGAGGATCTTGATTGGAAGCGTTCCATCGTTGACCTCATGAAGCTCGTTGACATGGATAGCAGCTACGGTGCGCGTAAAGAGCTGGCTCTTGAGCTGGGTTACAGCCAGGCAGACATTGACAGCAAGGGGAGCGCTGAGATGAACATCTGGCTTCACAAGCGAGTCATGCAAGCGCTCGCTGAGAATGGCGGTACCGTTCCTGCTGAATACCTGGATTAATCAGTTCTCCTTCAAAGGAAGAGCTTGAAAATCAAATGGATTTGGAAGCCGGTTCCCTAGCGGGGATCGGCTTTTTCTTTACCCTCTTCCGGGCTTGGCTTTCGGTGAATGGTATAGAATGCGGCGTTGCTGAGAAGCGTCGCCCCGGACTCTGAGGGGAGGCGCTGACATTGAATTCGGATCACGGTTCCTTCAGAAAGAGTTCCGGTTTTCAGAACAATGGTGCGACCGTCGGATTCGATCATCGGCACGACATTCAGATTGGATTCTCCACCTTTGAGCGACACTGATTGCACCAGGAAATTGTCGGCCCTGGATGCTTCGTAACGATCTACTTCGTCACTGAAGTCGAGGACAATCCCATCGTCAGCGAGTTCAATATTGGTGATGCGGAACTTCGACGATTCACCATTGAGAGGAATAAATCCGTCTTCGCCTCCACCCAGAAGAAGCCCCGGGCCCATTTCGACAACGGATTCGATCGATTGATCAAGTATTTGGCGGAGGAGAATAGAGCCCTGCCAGACGTCAGCGATTTTTGAATGAACCACTTCAATGAGCTGCCGTGAGCCGGGACAGACCAGGGCAAGTTTGTCGCGACCGTGTTCACGGAAGAATGCCAACTCGGTCGGTTCCTGATTTTTGGTGAGTTCTGCCGGGATGACGAGGGAGGGGAGGGTAAAGGGAAGCGATGTCGGAACGGCGGACGGCGCATCAGAATCGAAGGGCGGAAGCTCAGTGAGTGAAATAAAGAACCCTCCTTTGTATTCTGGCATCACCAGCCGCGCAGCCAGAACACCGGAGCGGTCAACGGCAAATGCTCCGATTGGCAGTTGGCTTTCCGTGATCGTAACCAGCTTGTCGGCTTCCGGGTGCCAGGCAACGATGTGCGACTTTTCAACAGGCGCTTCTTCACCCTCTCCCGCCGGGATTGCGGAGGGCGCAGAGATCGCAAAGAGAAGTCGACCATGACTGTCGGCTACGGGACCCGCAGTGATGATGGATCCGCGGTCCCGTCCCGGCCAGTCCTTGATGAGGGCTTGAAAGAAATCCAACTCCACGTCGGCATCTGTATCAAAGGCCTGGGTAACCTCATTCGTCGATGCCATGATCACAGAATAGTTCGGCCCGACCGCAAGCGAAGGATGCGCATTCCACTTCAGTTCGGAATAGTATTCCCATCCGATGAGACTTAAACCCGGTGAAAATTTGGCCACTCCAACCTGCCCCCGTTTGTTTAGAAAGAAGGCGTTAGTTTCGTCGAAAGGAACCATCGCCATGACTGACGGTTTAGCTGTTTGTGGCGTGATCTTAATGACCGAGCGTGCTTCCTCCCCGGCTTCCTGAGCGCGTCCAATGGAGAGGAAAACCAGTGAACAGAAGATGAGGGCGTGGAAATAACGATTCATTGAGGGTCTTTGTCGGCGTCACTCTCCGGAGCTCCTTCGAGGAGGCGGTAAAGAAGGGTGATCTCGGCGGCTGATTCGCGGGGCACCGTGAGCACGTTATCTTCGAAGCTGCCACTACTTGCTGTAATACGGTCTACCCAGCTTGCGGGGAAGACGAGGCTGATATCTCCTTTTACCTTACGAAACGAGAAGCGCTGCTTCATGATCTCGCCGTCATCTTCCAACCAGATCATTTCCGCGACCGTGAGGGGGCCATGGGTGTAGAGAAATTCGGGGCGCCCACGGTCGAGGCGCATTCCGAAGTAGTTAGGTTCACCGCTTACACCACTTGTCCTTGAGGTCGGCATCGGGCCTTCGGCGAGAAAAAGGTAAGGGGAATCAGTGGCCTTCAGATCGAGGATCCCGACAAGCCGGCAAGATACGGGATCCCAGATGGGGACGTGTCGGGCCTTCGGGGATCCCAGTGAAAAGGCTCCGGAAAAATCGTTTGGTGTTTCTGTTCCGTTTCTGTAGGGGATCAGGGCGGTTTCGTCAGTGAGGAAGTTCTTCAGGAGCCTCCGCGAGATATCCAGTTTGACGGAGAGTCCAACCGGCAGAGCGCTCTCAGAGGATACGGGTGCATCCTCCTGCGCCTGGACGGGGAGGAGGGCAGAGAGGGCAGAGAGGGCGACAGCAATCAATGGAACGAGCAAGCGCATGGGAAAGATTCGGGCAGACTACGCGCTTGCAGGGACTTCGTCACGGGTGAAAACCCAGTTGTTTCCTTCACTCAATTTCACGTCATAGGAATATCCCTCACGATTGAATTCCTTGAGGCCTTCGGGGGTGTTGATCCGCTCCCGAATCATGAAGTCCGACATCATACCCCGTGCTTTTTTGCCGTAAAAACTCAGAAATTTATATGTTCCGTTCTTTAACTGCTTGAACTGAGGGGTGATCACCTCCGCTTCAAGTTTATCGGGTACGACCGCCTTGAAATACTCCGTCGAAGCCAAATTGACGAGAACGTTTGTTTCGCTCTGCTTGATCGCTTTTTTGAGGCCCCCGGTGAGTTGCTCTCCCCAATAGTCGTAGAGGGTGTTGCCCTTCTTCGTCTTAAGCTTCGTTCCCATTTCGAGACGGTAGGGCTGAATGAGGTCGAGCGGTCTGAGGATACCGTAGAGCCCGGAAAGAATGCGAAGGTGTTTCTGCGCGTATCTCAAGTCATCAGAAGCGTAATCGTCCAATTCAAAACCCGTGTAGACATCGCCACGGAACGCATAGATGGCAGCTCTAGCCGTATCCTCTGTGGGCGAGGCATCCCAATCCTGATAGCGATGGTAGTTGAGGTCCGCGAGCTTCTCACTGAGCTTCATGAGCTCCTGCAGTTGGGGGCGGGTTTTCCTGCGTAACACTTGAATCAGTTCGTCGGCCTCCGTGAGGAACTGTGGCTTCGACGGACGATGAGAACGGAGAGGCGTCTTGAAATCAAGGGTCTTGGCGGGCGAAATGACAGCAAGCATGGCGAATAGGAATGCTTGAATATGAAGGTGATTGGCGAAGCTCTCAAGCAGGCAAAAGCAAAACTTAAATCGACCGGGAGTAAATTTTAAATCATTTAAAATAAAGGGTTTAAAATTACTTAAAATTTGTTAATATTACCATTGTATTATGGATCCTATTAAAAACCTTGATGTTTCGATGGCTGAACTCTACTTCGGTTTCTTCCTGGTTTCGTTCGTGATCCTTTTTGCGATTTTCGTCTCTGCTCTGCCTTCTTTGTTTAAGGCTCTGGTAAAGGCGTTCCATCTGATACGCGCGCGCCGGATCAGGCAGGTGCGCATGCTTGCGGATTTATCGAGCCTTGAGTGTGCAGCGGACCGCCTGGAGGGGGTTACTCTCTTTCGGGAGGCAAATACAGGCGAAGGGGAGTCTCAGGATGAGGATGATGCGCTGACGGATGCTATCTCCGGTGCGGCTTGAGAGTGGCGTAGGTAGTCGGCAGCAAGATCTTCCAGTTCACCGATCGAATTGAGGGTGGCGAATCTCGCCCGCAGCAGCTTTCCACCGGGGAGTCCTTTGGAGTAGGACATCAGTCTGGAGCGGAGCGATTGCATGGCGAATTTTTCGTGAGAAAACTTTCCCCACTCGATGAGGAGGCGGGCGTGCCTGAGGATGAATGTCCAGCGCTCATCGAGAGAGAGGGGGGCGGGGTGTTCTCCGGTTTCCAGGTAATGTTTGGCATCGCGGAATACCCAGGGGTATTGCATCGCGGCTCGTCCGATCATGACCCCGCTGACGCCGGTGGTTTGCCGGCGCTTTTCGACGTCCTCCCCGCATGAAATGTCTCCATTTCCGATCACGGGGATGGAGACTTCCCGGCTGCATTTATCGATGACGTCCCAATCCGCTTCGCCGGTGTATCCCTGGGCCCGGGTTCGACCATGGATTGCAATTGCCTGAATTCCGACATCTTCAAGGATGTGGCAAACTTCGGGAGCGTTGATGAGGTCCGCGTCCCAGCCAATTCGAATTTTAGCAGTGACCGGAACCTGACCGCCCACTCCTTTGGCAATCGATTCGGCAACCCGGGCAAGAACGGGACAGTCGCGGAGGAGTGATGAGCCGCCGTTTTTGGAGACGACCTTTTTGACGGGGCAGCCGAAATTGATGTCGATAAAGTCAGGACGCTTCCAGTCGATAATTTTATTAGCTGCTTCAGCCATGCGGGGGCCGTCGGCACCGAAGAGCTGGACGCCGACAGGGCGCTGGCCTTCATCAAACTCGGTATAGACACGGGTCCTTTCGTCCGCCTGCATGATGCCTTCGGCGGAAACAAACTCCGTGACCATGACATCGGCTCCAAGCTCTTTGCAGAGACGGCGAAAGACCAGATCAGTCACCCCGGCCATGGGCGCGAGAAAGAGGGGGAATTGACCGTTTTGAAACCAGGGAAGCATGCGGGCGGAGTCTAATCTGCTTCTCGCGAATCGGCAAGCGAACGCCTGAGTTGACCCGGTGATCGCGTGAGACGCCCGGGGCCTGCCTCGACACTGCTTTTCCGGCTATCGCTTTTCCTCCATCGCGTCGTAGACGCCGAAATCGTTGAACCAGACACGTTTGGCCCAGCGGTAGACGGGGTGTCTTTCGGGGATTTCGTCGCCGGTAGGGAGCCATTGACTGTTTCGCGGCGTCATCGCCTCGAGCTCGGCAATCGCGGTCTTTCGGATGGTGGTGTCAGTCGCGCTGTGTTTTTCAACCAGCGCTTTAACGACATCAGGTCGCTCAAGGACGACGCAGCCACGAGTGTGTCGGGCGGATGTTTCACGGAAATCCTTGAGGAATTCGGATTTTGTCAGTGAGTCATAGATCGATCCGTCACGAACGTTTTCAGTCGCAAATTGAATGATGGGGCAGGGTTCTATTCCTCCGGAGGGACCAATGTGATGGGAGATGCCGTTCGCCATCGGGCAGAGCGCTTTTCCTTCGCCGTCGTAGTAGGCATCGATGATGCCGAGGGGAAGTTTCATCCGCATGTTCACGACGAACTCACGGACGCGGCGGGCTTGCTCCGGCGATAAGGCAAGGTCTTCGTTCGGTTGAGGGCCGACGGGACGGTAGGTATGGTACCAGGCATAGTGGACGCCGCGATTAATAAGGGTCCGTAACCACTTCTCGGTAAGCAGGTCATCAATATTGGTCTGGCAGAGGCTGGTGGCGACACCGGTGAGGAGCTTGTTATCGAGGCAGTTGTCGAGCCCTCTCAGGGTTCGGTTGAGGACATCCTTCCCGCCGCGGCGCTCATTGGCGACAATCTCGGTGCCTTCGATAGAAATGAGAGGGGTTGCGTTGCCGAGTTGGCGAAGTTGTTTCGCCTTCTTCTCCGTGATCATCTGGCCGTTGGTGAAAACCTGGAAGAAGCAGTCCTGATGTTCCGCCAGGAAATCGAGCAAGTCGGGATGCATGAAGGGCTCACCACCGAGGATGCCGAAGAAGGAATTTCCGTGAGCCTTGGCGTCGTTGACGATCTGATTCAGATTCTCGAGGTCGAGTTTCACCTGAGGTTTGTCCACATCAACCCAGCAACCCTGGCAGCGCAGGTTGCAGCTGTTCAGGATAGAGATGTAGATGAAAGGGGGGAAATAGGTTCCCTCCTTCATGCGTTTTTTAAACAGGTTTACCGAACGAACCCCTTTGACTCCGAAGTTCCACATGAACTTTCCGAGATGGCGTTTGTCAGCCGTCTTAAGGATGCGGCCGGCGTATTGTAGGGAGGGGACGATCATGTGGGAGGGGGGTATCAGCTAGGAAACGAGTTTCAGAGCTGAATCGACACTCGCGTCATCATGGACAATCGCATTGAGTGCTGCTGCGATTTTAGCGGGCTGAGGGTGTTCAAAGACATTGCGTCCAATAGCGATTCCGGCAGCTCCTGCGGTGATGGCGTTTTTCACCATGGTGAGAAGTGCTGCGTCATCTCCCATGGCAGCTCCTCCGAGAACAATCACGGGAACAAAGCATGAATCGACGATCTCCCGGAAATCTTCGACCGCGCCATTGGTCGGGTAGACTGTTTTGACGATGTCCGCACCCAGTTCTGCCGCAGCGCGAACCGAAAATCCGACATTCTCGACGGTGTAGTCATCCGGTCGACCAATCGAGAAAGGAAGCGCTTCGAGGATAACGGGGATGTCTGTCTCATGGCTTTCAGTAATGAGCTCTGCGACTTCGCGAGTGATGCTTGCTTCGTTCCCATGATGAGAATAGAGCATGTTCATCATGGCGTGGGCGCCAACGGTGAGTGCGTCATCGGCCCCGTAAAGGCGGTAGCTGCCTTCATCAAGATTGTCACCATAGGCGGGCTTGTAGCAATCGGTTCGGAGGCAGACTCCCTTGCCTTCAAGTGCGTCAGCGGCAGCAAGAGCGACGCCTAGATTGACGACATACCCGTCGACGACGGGGTTCAGGGCTTCAACAATCTGGAGAGGATTGAGCGTCGGAACCGGAATGATAGTTCCATGATCGATGGGGAGGATAACGGTTCGACCATCGGATTGAATAAAGCGGGAGAGGTTCTTATTGCGGTCCATAGATGAAAGAATGGACAATGAATCACAGAAGAATCAAGGGGCGGGCACGCGCATTGTCGGGATGGACGACGCCTCAGCGTCGAAGAAGATGTTATCTTTAACTTTGTGAATCGTCTTTTCCCCGATTTGATCGACGCTGTCCAAATCAGCAAAATTCTGAATCGGTTTTACTTCCCGGTGTTCCAGGACATTTCTTGCCTGATGGGCACGGAAACCGGCGCGTTCGAGCTCTTCGAGCGAACCTTCATTGATGCTGATCGGCTCGGTCAATGGAGGTGGGTTCAGTGATTCTTCAAGGTCCTCCAGCTCTCGCAATTCCTTCCGGTGCCGTTCCCGCATTTCAATGATCGATTCAGGGCTGCTTTCAGACCAGACCCCCTTTTTGCGAATCGCCGCCACAAACTCGACATCGGAGAGGAAGTCTTCGTAGTCATCCCGGTGAATGCCGGTCGGGGTTTCCCTCCTCACTCCAAAGTTTCTGGCGAGACCATTCTCAACGAGTTCCCGGGCCAGGTCATGGTTTTCTGATGTCGAGACGAAAGCATAATACCGGGGTTTGCTTGAGCGCCCCAGTGCCTTCGCGAACGATGTTGTTACCGTAAACGGTTTGCTGAGAGCTTTTTCACGAAACCTTGTTCCTTCCCGTCCAAACTCAATCACCTTACGGAAATTGGATACGCCGAAGTAGCGCCCCTGATCCCGCAAGCGCCGTTTGTCGCTGTCAGTGGTCACGATTGTTTCAATGCAATCGACGTAGTAGAGTCGAAAGACTTCAGTCCTGCCGTCCGGTAATTTTACCATAAAGGAGTCACCATCGGCCCATTCCTGTGGGACCACCGTGCAATCATGAAACGTTACCAACGGTTTTTGACCGTAGGCCAGGCCCGCTACCAATAGAAGGAAGGAAAGGAGATGCCTGAAGGGTATCGTTGGACTCAATGTCTCGAGCATTTTGCATCTTAGAATGGGGTATCCTCTCCACAATCTGATTTTTGTGGAGGGAGAAGTTTTTCTGTAGTGCGCTGGTTGTTTCAATCTTGAATTCGAAAGAGCGGTTGATTCTGGATCACGAGGCTCCAAGGGTGAGTTATGTCTAACGAAGCTGATGCGATGCTCCCTGAAGAAGCTGAACGTCCATGGGTGGCGCTCGGGGAAGGCTTGCGCGCGGGCGATGGGATCGCGGTTACGGACGGGTTGAACAGCCTTTCCCCGGAAGAGCGGAGGCACGCCATGGCTCACCTTACCGGTGAGGAGCAGGCCGGAATTGTTGAGTTGATCCAGGCGGCTGATGCCGCGCAGTTGCTTGGTCACCTCCCTGAAGCGCAAGCTGCAGATATTCTCGAAGAGATCTCTCCCGAGAATGCGGCGGATATTGTTGAAGAGATGCCCGAAGAGATCGGTGCCGACCTTCTCCGGGAGATGCACGGACCGGAGTCTGAAGCGCTCCTGGCTGAGCTCGATGATGCGGATGAAGCAGATCACCTGCGTGAGCTGACATCCTATGACTGGGACACTGCCGGTGGCCTCATGACTCACTCCTTTGCTGCCTTTCCTGACGGGGCAAAGGTGGGCGATGTTCTCTCTGAGCTGAGCGAAGACGCCGAGCGCTACGGAGACATGGATGTTCAATACGTCTACGTCGTGGATTCGGCGGGATATTTGAAAGGGGTCCTCAGGCTTCGTGATCTCGTCCTCACTCCGAGAAGTCGCCCTGTTGAACGAATCATGCTGGGTGACCCCGTGTCAGTTGGTGTGAATGATGATTTTGAATCTCTTCGAAAGGTGTTTGACGATAAGTCCTATATTGGGCTGCCGGTGGTGGATGAGAGTGGAATCATCGTGGGAGTTATTACCCGCCAGGCGGTTAGAGAGGCGACCGCTGAGCACCAGACGGAAGATTATCTTCATTCCGCAGGAATTCTCGGAGGGGAGGAGCTGCGAAGCATGCCGATGTTGGCGCGTTGTGGGCGCCGGCTTGCCTGGCTCGGGCCGAACATCGTACTGAACCTGGTCGCAGCGAGCGTCATCGCGATGTATGAGGACACGCTTCAGGCGGTGATTGCTCTTGCCGTTTTCCTTCCCATCGTTTCGGACATGAGCGGGTGCTCGGGAAATCAGGCGGTCGCGGTCAGTATTCGTGAGCTGACTCTGGGATTGATTCGACCGACGGAATACATGCGAATCGTATGGAAAGAAGGAATTCTGGGGATGTTCAATGGCTTTGTTCTCGGCTGCCTTCTTGGGCTGATCGCCGGAATCTGGAAGGACAATGTTTACCTCGGGCTCGTCGTTGGTGGCGCCCTGTTTCTAAATACAATGCTTTCAGTCCTACTGGGGGGATGTGTTCCACTCTTCCTGAAGAAGATGAAAGTTGACCCGGCTTTAGCGTCCGGTCCGATTCTGACGACCTGCACCGACATGTGCGGGTTTTTTCTCGTATTGAATCTTGCTTCAGCGGTGCTGTCAAAGCTCGCCTGAAGGCGCTTCTGCCTTAGCAGAAAAAGAGTGGAAAGACTGGGATTCGAACCCAGGACCAATTGGTTAAAAGCCAACTGCTCTACCAACTGAGCTACCTTTCCGTTGAGAGCGTCCTGTCAGTGCTAGACTGACGGGCGCGCAATGTATTCACCGCCGATGATCACGCAAGTGAAAGTTGTCTTAATAATTCTTTCAGGGATGATTCACCTGTCCCGACGCGGAAACTTTGAAAGCCGGCGCGAGCCGCTCCTTCCCAGTCACAATGCGGATCGTCGCCAATATGGAGGATATTTTCAGGGGGCTCACCCAGCAATTTCCGGGCTGCAGAAAAAACGAGGGGATCCGGTTTTGATGCGCCGAGTTCACACGAAAGGAGGACGGATTGAAAGGGACTGCTGAGGTTGAGATCGGTCAGGATCTTCCGGAGCCGGCCGTCAAAGTTGGAGAGGACGATGCACGGGTAGTGTGATGAAAGGATATCCAGCGTCTCTTTTGCGTCTGCGATCGGCCTCCAGGTTCCGGGAGTTTCGAAATGAAGATAAAGATCTTCAAAAAAGGTTTCAAATGCCGGAGGAGGGGGGAGGCTGGCTCCGGCTTCCACGAAGACGTTGCGAACGAGTCGATGCCACCAGGATTTTTCATCCAGGTCAATAAAGGGGGATTGATTTGAGAAAGCCGGAGGCGTTTTTTTCCAGACGCTTTTGAACGCAAGAGCGAGCGTAGAGGGATCAGAGTGGATTCCATGGGCCATCGCTACTCTATAGTAGGAATGCCCTACCGGTTCAGTGAGTTCGATCAAGGTACCGGCGGCATCAAAAGAGAGGGCTTTTACGGAAGGATCTGACATCGTTTGAATTGGCTTGATTTCGGCCTTGCCTAACGAAGCTCGGCGCGATATGTTCGCGATCCTGCAATCTTGAGATGCCGGGTTCTTGAAATCCCGGACGATTGAAGTGGGCATGTCCCACTTTTTTTTGTCTCAAAATATGAAGGTCAGCTGGAGAATATGACAAACGAACTGTTAGCACTTTTCGAATACTACGAGAAGGAAAAGGGAATTAAGCGCGAGACCATGGTCGAAGCGCTTGAGACCGCATTACTTTCTGCTTCGCGGAGAAGCATCGGCCCTGCACGGGAGATGCGGATTCATATCGATCCCGATAAGGGCGACATCAAAGCCTTTGCTACCCTTATGGTAGTCGACAGGGTGGAGAATCCTTACGACGAGATTGACATTTTTACCGCACGTCGCATGAAGCCGGAGCTCAACGTCGATGATGAAGTCGAAGTTGATATTACGCCGGCTAACTTCGGGCGGATTGCTGCTCAGACGGCAAAGCAGACGATGATGCAGCGTCTTCGCCAGGCGGAGAAGGAATTGATTTACGAAGAATTTAAAGATAGGGCCGGCGATATTGTCAGTGGAACTGTCCGACGATTCGAGCGGGGCGATGTATTCGTCGATCTCGGTAAGTTTGAAGGAGTCATGAATCAGCGGGAGAGAGTCTCCACTGAGGAATATAATGTGGGTGATCGCATTCGCGCCTACGTTGTGGCGGTGGAGAACGGCGCACGTGGCCCCGAGATTATTCTTTCCCGCAGTCATCCTAATTTTGTTCGCCGCCTCTTTGAATCAGAGGTGAGTGAGATTGCTGATCGCACGGTCGAGATTCGATCTTTGGCCCGTGAGGCAGGTTATCGCACAAAGGTGGCCGTCTACAGTGCTGATGAAAAAGTCGACCCTGTTGGTGCCTGCGTTGGCCTGCGGGGAGCACGTGTGAAGAATATTGTTCGTGAATTGAACAATGAAAAAGTCGACATTATTCGCTGGAGTGATGACATTAAATCTTTCGTTAGCGAGGCGCTGAAACCGGCGGAGATCAAGTCGATCATCCTGGATGAAGAGGCTCAGTCGGTTCAGGTTCGGGTTGATGAAGAGGAGCTTTCCAAGGCGATTGGACGTCGCGGTCAGAATGCACGCCTCACGGCCCGTCTCGTGGGTTGGGATGTGCAGGTTCAGAAGGACGAGTCCGCTCATGAAGCCTTTGAGGCTCAGGTAAGCAAGGCGGCAGGCGCTATTTCTGAAGCAGCTGGAATCGAAATGGAGATTGCTGAAGGTCTTGTTCGTGGCGGATTGAACAGTCTTGAGATGATCGCTCAGGGGGTTGATGAAGTGGATATCGCTGATGTTCTCGAAATCAGCGTCGAAGAGGGTCGCGAGATCATGAATAAAGTTCAGGCTGCCGTTGGTGGTGAGGAGAGCTCCGCGGAAGCCGAGTCTGATTCGCCCGTTGACGTTGCCAGCGAAGAAGAAGTAACTCCGGAAGAGGAAGTTGAAGCTCCGGTTGAGTCCTGAGCCTCTTTCCTGCCAGCGCCCGTGGCCGATATCAGAAATTGACAAGGCCTTCACTCATTAGAAAATAGACACTTTCCAACAGTAAGGAGAATTACTCCGCTGCCAGACCAGATCACCCCTTCCTTATGCCTCAAAAGAAAAGCACCGCTCCCGAAGGCGACAACGCCGGACCAAAATCTTTGGACGAAAAAAAGGCGGAAGCTCTCAATCTCTTCGAAAAAGAAGAGAAGAAGAGTTCCCGTAAGCCAAAGACTTCCGCTAGCGAATCGGAGCAGGGCTCTGTATTCGGTCATCTCGGAAAAAAGGATCCGAAGCCCAAGGCTTCCGAATCTAAAGTGGTGAAGAAGAGGGCAGCCGCCCCGGCGCCTAAGGTACTCGACCTGGTGGACAAGCCTGCCCCGGCTCCTGAAGTCAAGCCTGTGCCCGAGGAAGCTGGAGATTCCAACGAGTCGTCAATTGAAGAGGTTGACGGTAAAAAGATTATCCACATCAAGCCGCCCATCATTGTCAAGGAATTGGCCAAGATGATGGATCTGAAGCCTTTCAAGCTCATCCAGGATCTCATGGATATGGATGTCTTTGCGAATCTGGCTCAATCGATTGAACCGGATGTTGCTTCGAAAATCTGTGAGAAACACGGGTTTATTTTCGAGAAGGAACGGCGCGAAAAAGGTGGTGGAGTTCACAAGGTGGAGGAAGTGATCGAGGTTCCTGAGGTCGAGGATATCGAGGAAGTCGAAGACGATAAGCTGACAATCCGGCCTCCTGTTGTGACTTTCATGGGGCATGTCGATCACGGTAAGACTTCCTTGCTTGATGCGTATCGCGGATCCCGTGTTGTCTCGGGTGAAGCTGGTGGCATCACTCAGCATGTTGGAGCCTATCAGGTCACCCGAAACGATCAGACGGTTACCTTTCTTGATACTCCCGGTCATGCGGCCTTCTCTGAGATGCGTGCTCGTGGAGCAGAGATTACCGATATCGTGGTTCTCGTTGTCGCTGCTGATGACGGTCTTATGCCGACAACCTTCGAGGCGATTGATCACTGTAAAGCTGCCGGCGTTACGATTATCATCGCGATTAACAAGGTGGATCTCGACCGCGCTGACCTGAATAAGGTGAAAGGGCAGCTTCAGGAAAACGGATTGGCACCGGAAGACTGGGGTGGCGAGACCATTTGCGTTGAGGTTTCCGCGAAAGAGGGAACTGGGCTTGATGATCTCTTTGAGATGATTCATCTCCAGGCCGAAGTGCTTGAATTGAAGGCGAATGACGAAGGTCCAGCGCGCGGGACGGTGATCGAAGCTCGTACCGAAGCTGGAAAAGGCCCGACTGCTACGGTCATCATTCAAAGTGGAACCCTGAACACGGGTGACGCCTTTATTTGTGGCAGTCATTACGGGAAGGTGAAGGCTCTCCTCAATGATCGAGGTGAACGCATTAAGGAAGCGGGACCGTCAACGCCTGTTGAGGTGGTCGGCTATTCCGGTGTTCCCAATGTCGGTGATGAGATCATCGAGATGGAGAGCGAGCGTAAAGCGAAGAAGTTGAGCGAAGAGCGGCATGAGCAATTCCGCCAGGATAAGCTTCAGCCGAAGCAGAAATCTGCTCTTGAGACGCTTTTTGCCAACATTGAGCAGGGTAAGAAGAATGTCTTGAAGTTGATCATTAAAGCTGATGTTCAAGGTTCACTGCAGGCGATTGAGAAATCGTTGATGGAAATCGAGTCTGAGAAGATCGGGGTTGAAATTCTCCGTCAGAACGCCGGGCCCATTACGGAGGCTGATGTCCTTCTCGCCAGTGCATCAGATGCGATTTTGATCGGTTTTAATACGAAAGTTGAGGCAAAGGCCCAGCCCTTGGTGAAGCGCGAAGGCGTCCAGGTGAAGCTGTTCTCAATCATTTATGAGCTCCTTGATCAGGTGAAAGAAGCGATGCTCGGTATGCTTGAGCCTGAAACGCGTGAGAAAATCATCGGTCATGCGAAGGTGCTTGAAGTGTTTAAGCTCTCTTCGGGTAAAGTCGCTGGTTGTGTGATTTCTGATGGTGTGGTTCGCCGGGCTGCGAGAGCTCGCGTTCTCCGCGACAAGGTGCCGATTTATGATGGTGGTTTTTCAACGCTCCGTCGATTTAAGGATGATGTGAAGGAAGTTAAGAACGGCGTCGAGTGTGGTATCAAGCTCGGTAAGTTTAATGACTATCAAAAGGACGACGTCATCGAATGTTACGAACTCGAGAGCTTGAAGCTTGAGCTCTAGTGTTTTTGACACCTGAGGCCCCGGGGGCACCACCATGAGCCAGCGAATTTCCAGAGTTAATGAGCTCCTTAAGCGCGAAACCAGCGCCTGCATTGAGAAGAACTTTGAGTTTCCCGGAATTCTCGTGACGGTCCATGAAGTGAAGGTGGCTCATGATTTGAGGGCTGCCGAAATTTTCATCGGAGTGATTGGTTCAGACGGGCGGAAACAGGAAGTTCTCGACCAGCTCAATAAGAAGCACGGGTTTATTCAGAATGTGGTCATGAAACGGGTCGTTTTGCGAAACACGCCCCGCTTCTCTTTTGTTTCCGATGATTCCATTGAGAGAGGCGTTCGTGTCTTGAATATTCTCGAGGAAATTGGAGAGATCGAATTACCCGAAGAGCCGGACGACGAAAAGCGAAAGCCGCGGCGATAGTGAACAGGGTTCGTTTTCTGAGGAGACCCTGTTAGAGTTCGGGCATGTCATTTCAATCGATCATTGGAAAAATCCTTGATGCGGAGGCGATTCTCATTTTGTGCCATGACCGGCCTGATGGTGATGCGATCGGTTCTGCGCTTGGTCTCGGCCTGATTCTGGAGGGAATAGGCAAGTCGATTCAGGTGGTGAATCATGATGCGGTTCCTGATTCCCTTCGCTTTCTTCCTGAGTCTTCAAGGATTGATCCTCCTGAAATGATTCGCGGGCATGATCTGGTTGTTGCACTGGACTCAGCCGGGCGTGACCGAATCAATGCGCGAGTCTGGGAGCAGGTAGATAGTGCAGCTTTTCTGATCAATATTGATCATCATATCAGCAATACGGATTACGGGGATCTGAACCATGTCTCAAGTGATTCGCCGGCGACCGGACAAATCATCTATCTACTTGCGCAGGAAGCCGGCTGGCCGGTTTCTCAAGAGGCCGCGACTCACCTGTATGCTGCACTTTCAACGGACACGGGTAGCTTTCGGTATCCCTCAACTTCCTCACTTACGATGAGGATTGCGGGGGAATTGATCGATGCCGGTGTCGATGTGGGAAAGGTGAACCAGCAGCTTTATGAGAGTTATCCGATAAGAAGAGTCGAAGTGTTGTCTCTACTCCTTCAGGATCTGAGCTTGGATTTTGAAGGGCGGTGCGCCAGTGTGAGGCTACCGCTTGGCGCATCTACGAGGCTGGGGCTTGGTCCGGGAGATACAGAGGGGGTGATTGATATCATCCGCGGAATTGATTCAGTGATCGTGGCGGTGTTTTTTGAAGAACTTTCAGATGGGAGAATTCGGGTAAGTTCAAGATCGAAATCAACGGAGGTTAGTGTCGGCGATATATGTGCTCACTTCGGGGGCGGCGGACATACTCTTGCTGCTGGCGCCCGACTCCCGGGGCCGTTGCAAGAAGCCTCGGAAGGTTTCCTGTGTCAGGTTCGACACGTTTTGACACAGGTTTTTTGATTGCCATGAAGGAGCGACTCCGGGTAGCCTATACCGATGAAAAGTATAGGAACCGTTGTCGTAGTTTTCCTGCTTTCTGTTTTGCTTCATTCTCAGGGAGAATCGGCTTCCCCTGATGTCTCCGGGGAAATCGTGAAACCGGGGGAAATCCCTTCCGAACCGGCGGGTGAGAATAGCGATTTGAATTCAGTTCATGATGTATGCGGTGTCAGTTGGCCCCGTGTGAGCTTTTTCGAAACGTATTCAGTTAGTCGTGAGTGCCTGAATGCAGAGGTAATTTTCGATGATCAATCAGACGGCCGCGCCCCGCTGGCGCAGAGTCAAGGCGGTGAGGTTCTCTCAGGGGTAGTGACGTATTACCAATTCGAGTCAGCTGGATGACGCGGCCGCGAATCCTATATATCCTGTCGGTGGCTGGATCTGTCTCGATTCTTATTTTCGGATTCGTTTTCTCCAGTTGGTTCACCTTTCAAAAAATACCGAAATTGTTCGAAGAGATAGCAAGAGGGGCGCTACCTCCATCGCTGGAAGCAACTCTCCCTCAGGCGAAACGTTATACTCTCTGGGTTTATGTGAAGGGGCGAATGGCCGGAAAGGAATATACGAGCATCGGCCAGCTTCCCCCGGGGGCAAAAATTTACATCTTCGATCGTGACAGTGCGAGGGAGTTACCACTGGAGATTAATTCTTCGTCAACCCTCAACCGAAACGGTGAGCGCGCGATCTCTTTCGGGGAGTTTGAAGCAGACCGCGCCGGGCAGCGAGTTGAAGTAGCCGTGACGGGCTTGAGAATGCCCTTACTCGTTGGTATTTGTGCGTCAAATACTGAGGAGGTCGTGCTCATTTTACTCGAGATGACCGGAATGGTGCTCCTTTCGCTCGCCCTGTCGATATTTGGCTTCAATTTTTCCTATCGTCGAAACAAACTTGGAAACCGTTGAGTGAGTGGCGAAACTCTTGGACGATTCGGAGTAGAAATTCTACCGTGTCTCACTTTATGATGACTCCATGTCCCCGCCGGTTTCTTGCGTTCATTCTCAGCATTGCGCTGCCATTGCACTTTCTGGTAGCTGATGCGGATGAGGTGAAGGAAGAGGACTCTCCCGCCTGGCAAGGAAAGCCCGTATTGGTATCGCTTGGAAACGATGACTTAGGGGACGGTCGACGCTTACGTGACTTGGAGAGGCTCATTCAGAAGGTGGAGAATGAGGAAGCCTCAGTTCTCATCTTTGACCTCGACATCAGTGCTCAAGTAGACCCGGAGGCACCGCAACTTCTCCTTGATCTGATGGCGGATATTAAGGTCGAGACGGTTGCCTATGTGAATTCTTCAGCGATTGGTCCCGGTGCTCTTTTAGCGCTTGCCGCGGATTCGATTTATCTGACTCAAAGCGGGATCATCGGCAGCGCCGGCCTTTCTTCGAGTGGTGAGGATGAAATGGAAAGCGAAGCACACAGGCAGAAAGCATCAGTCCTCAAGGCACGGGCGAGAAGCCTTGCGAAGATTCATGGACATCGTGTTGATGTGGTTGAAGCTATGATCGACGAGTCCCGGGAGGTAAAGGTCGGCGAAGCGGTTATTTCGAAAAAGGGTGAGGTTTTAACGCTCACGGCTGATGAAGCCATTCAGAAAATCGACGGAAAACCTCTCCTCGCTGACGGCATTGTAGAGAGCGTCGAGGAATTGCTTCTAGCGTTTGAAATTGAAGGGCCGGCAATCGTGACGACTCCCCGTGCTTTCGGCGAGTTGTCGAATCGGGAGCGTCTCTCAAAAGCAGGAGGATCGTCTTCGTCGGTCGAGGAGGCCAGTGAGGAGGGGGGGGAAGCGATGGTGGAAGATGGCTCGCTGTTTGGTCGGCGCGACGAAGGCAGCTATCAGGGAAAGGTGATCGTGCTGAGGGTTGGCCAGGATACTCTCGCGACCGGGAAGGCCAGCTTTGACTTTATGGACCGTACGATTAAGAAGGCTGAACTCGATGGAGCGGCTGCACTCGTTTTTGATATGGATACCCCCGGGGGCTTTGCCTGGTATACAGAAGGTCTCGTATTGAACAGCCTTCAGAATGTTTCCTATCCGACTTATACCTTCGTCAATTCACGGGCGGAGTCGGCGGGGGCGATCATCGCAGTCGGAACCGACCATATTTATATGCGCCCGGCGGCGACGATCGGCTCTGCTCTGGTTGTCGGCGGCAGCGGACAGGACCTGGCCGAAAATATGGCGGACAAGGTGACTCAAATGATCATCGGGACGGTTCGCAACGTGGCTGAGTTGAAGGGGCACAATCCTGATGTGGCGGAAGCATTTGTTACTCGCGATAAAGAGGTGCGAATCGACGGAGTGATCGTTCATGAAGCCGGGAATGTGCTGAATTTGAACACGATCAGGGCAACGGAAGAAATCGGCGGGGCGCCGGTGCTTTCGAAGGGGGTTGTTTCCAGTGTCGAGGAACTGCTAAAGGCTGAAGGAATCACTGCCGACGTCGTGATGGCGGAACCACTCGGACTCGAAGCCTTTGCTCATTGGGTTCAGAAGCTCTCGATACTGCTTATTGTGGTTGGGTTGGCGGGGGCCTACATGGAACTGAACAGCCCGGGTTTCGGTTTGCCGGGGCTGGTTAGTGTCCTTGCGTTCAGTCTTTTCTTCTTCGGGAATTATCTCGCAGGAAATCTTGCGGGTTACGAACTGGCAGTACTTCTCATTCTGGGACTGATCCTTCTGGGAGTCGAAGTCTTTTTGTTTCCGGGAGCTGTGATACCGGGGGCCATCGGCGGTGCGCTCGTGCTTGTCGCTCTCGGTCTTGCGATGGTCGATCGTGTTGATTTAGAATGGAAATGGACAGGTCTTCCCGGTGCAGAGACATGGTACGCCATTTTTCGCGAGTCCTTTATCGGAGTGTCAATCGGGCTTGTGGGAGCGCTTCTCGCCATCCTGCTTGGAATGCGGTTTCTTCCGGACACAAAGTTGGGTAGCCGGATGATTCTTCAAGAGGCCATCGCTACCGGTGCGGCGCTTGGAGAACAGGCAGGGGCCGGAACTGAGGCCGAGTCATTTGTTGGATGGAGCGGGAAGACCACTACTGATTTAGTTCCGTCAGGAAAAGGGCGTTTTAATGAGCAACTACTTGATATCGTTTCGGACGGCGAATTCATTGCCCGCGGCGCAAGCGTGGTGGTAACTCGCCATGAAGGAAGCAGGGTCGTTGTGGCTAAAGCCTGATTGGCTTACATCGGCGCAATCCGCTCTGAACCAACATCGGTCGTGAGATTGACGTGAGCATTGAAGGACTCAAGGATGAGCTCGTTTTTAACTGCTTCGAAATCAGGGTCTGACCACAGGTTGTTATGCTCGTGGGGATCACATTTGAGGTCGAATAATTCGCCTTTTCCAAGGCTGTGATACACGACTAGTTTGTATTGGTCCCGCCGATGCATCGTGGCAAAGGTTCCGTTCCCCTGAGTGAATTTGGGAGCCAGTGCATCGAAGTACTCACATCTGACAAAGGGGCGCAAAGGGGATGAGAGTTCCTCTTTACCGGTCAAGCGGGAAAGGAGGCTGTGTCCTTGATGATATTCGGGGATTGTCGCTCCGCTGATCTCCAGCAGGGTGGCGGAGAGGTCGAGCAACTCCACCGGTTCATCGGTCCGTTGGTTCACTCCATATTGAGCGGGAAAATGAAAAATCAGGGGAACGCGAACCAGACCTTCGTAGAAACGACAACCTTTAAAGAGAAGACCATGGTCACCCAGCATTTCCCCATGGTCGCTCGTGAAGATGATCACCGTGTTTTCAGCCTCGCCGGAGTCCTCGAGATACTGGAGAAGTCGTGCCAGCTGATCGTCGATGAGGGCAATCATTGCGTAGTAGTCCGCCTGTGCCCGCTTTCCGTTAAATTCTTCCGGAGAGCGCGATGCCGTTTGAAAATCCGCCTCCGCAAGGGCTTCCTGCGCTTCGATATCTGATTCTTGAAAGGAGGGGCCGGGCATGTCCCCGGCGGCGAACTGATCAGCATAGGATTTGGGCGGAATGAAGGGCGGGTGTGGGTCGTAGATGTTAACGTTTAACATCCAGGGACTCTCTCCCCGGTCTTCTTCGATGAATTCAATTGCCCGGGAGGTCGCCCATGTGGTTTGGTGAAATTCGGCAGGAACGTTGTCGGGTGATTTTCGCAGGGCGGTGAGATCTTGACCCTGTTCGCGGACCCAGTCAGCGTAGTCGTGCCCTTCCCAGTCGTCGCGGGGAGCGTGGCTCAGGTTCCAGTAGCGGAAGCCGTCGTCTTCGACGCGTGGTTCAGTTCGGAATCCAGCGCTTTGCAGGTGAAACTTTCCAATAAGGCCACAGTCATATCCCTGATCGGCAATGAGCTTGCTGATGAGGGGCACCCCCACGGGAAAAGTAGCGTTGCCATTTCGAGTGTTGTGCAGTTTGCTCGGATACAGGCCGGTCATAAAACTACTCCGGCTCGGCGTGCAGATCGGACTTTGGCAGTATGTGTGTTCGAAAGTGACGCCTTCCCTGACGAGACGATCCATGGTCGGCGTTTTCACCTGCTTGTTTCCGAGGGCACCAATCGTATCAAAACGTTGTTGGTCGGTACAATACCAGAGGATGTTTGGACGGGAAGAAGAGGACATAGATTTGGCTATGGTATTGGATAAGTTGGAAGTTGCAAAAACTCAGGCTCGCGATTAAAGACAAACTCATGAAATCTTTGAGCCATTTTTTGCTTGGAATGAGTGTCGCCGGCCTGTTCATGCTGGGATGTGAGCGTCATCAGTTTGAAGAGACGAAGATTCTTCATGGTGATCATGGACATCACGGGGAAGATCATGCCGACAGCCATGGTGAGCACGGGAAGGGTCACGGAGACGAGGGGCATCAAGATGATGCCCATGGTGATCACAAAGCTCACGCGGACGAGGGGCACCACGCTGAAAAACCTGAGAAAACAAAGAAAGAAGAGCCTCGCGAAGTCGGGCTCTAGTCCTCCCGGGGAGCTGATTCAATTTCCAGGAGCGAACTGATAAAATACCGGAGGTCTTCGATATCAGTATCGCTGAGGCGTTCCTTCGAGAACATCGGCATATGGGATCCCGGCTGATCGGGGTCGAATGTTCCGCTGCGAAGGAGGTGGTAGAGGGATTCCTCTCCTTCTCCGGAGAACCGCTTTGCTAGATTTTTCCAGGTAGAGATTTTGTCTCCAAAGAAATGCTCCGAGGCACCTTCTGCATCGTGGCAATGCAGGCAGGTTTCCTTCCATATCTTTTCCCCGTTCGTTTTGTCGGGAGAGCTTTCTAAGACATAGCCGGTAGCGCTATCTTCGGGAATGCTTCCTTTCGTCACGGTAGCCACAGTGAGGTAGCGCTCCTGTAGTTCCTGCACGATTTCAGCGTGTTCAGCGGGATTGAGGGATCTCCGTTTCAGTTCGGCCAAATCAGCGCCGGTATAGGACAGGTCTCCAAGTTTCAGTTCGAGCGACCAGAGATAGGCAAGAAGAGCATCCATCTCCGGCTGCTTGAGCGCTCTTCCGCGAGCGATCTTACTGGAACAGAACTGAATGGCTTCGTTGAGATCGGTATGCGCATTCGAGCTGTCTCCGTAGCGTACGGCGGACGCGCCGTTAAAGAATGTTGTTCGATTTACGAGCCCTGAGAAAGTCGCGGCGGGGAGGGGACTATCCGGCGAAAGACCATGGCAATCAAAGCAGTAGAAGTAGGAAGAGAGTTGCGTTTCTGCAGTTGATTCCAGATGTCCCTCTGAGGCCAGTTCGTATCCGGACTCCACTTTTTCTTCTGTGCGAGAGTCAGGGGGAAGGTTCTCTACTTCTTCGCCAAGGCCTTTCAGGATCGTCAGCAGTGGGGTTTCGTCCGTGATTGAGGTTGGATCAAAGCTTCCTGCGCTTTGCCTGAGCTGCGGTTTTTCACACGAGCTGAAAAGAACGGGGATAAAACAGAAGATTGCAGGGAGGAATACGCGGAGTGACATTAAGGCGGGGACGAATAAGATGTGACAAAAATTCATAAGTGAAACATTCGACTCGTCCATGTATACGATTCGATAGTAGTCTAGAAAACCGAACCGCTCCATGAAGAATCCATTCCAGAAATTTCCCGCTTTTCTATTCCTTTTCGTTGTTTTCCCGGTTTGCCAGGGGCTTTCACAGGAGGACTTGAATACACAAGTGTTAGCTCTTTTTCAGGAAAAGTGTCAGGAATGCCATCATCCCGATACCAACGATGATTTCCCTTACTTACATGATGGTGTCAGCGTTGCCGATTTGATTAGCGATGAAGCGATTATTCCGGGAGATCCTTCCGCTTCAATCCTCATGGAGCGGGTCATACTCGACGTCAATTCAAGAAAGCGGATGCCGAAGAGCCGGGGAGCAGAAGGTGACGAATCCTATCGCCCGCCCTTGAGTGCCGGGGAAACTGACCTGCTGAGCCGTTGGATTGCTCAGGTAGGAGCGGACCCTGCGCCCGAAGTGACGGAATCTTCATCCGAGGCTACCTCTCCGGTGGAGGTGACTGCTTCGGTTTCAGATGTTCCTGATGTGATGCCGAGTGGCGTGTCCCTTGACGAAAAAGTTCATTGGATCTTCGAACAACGTTGCTCAAAGTGTCACACAGGGGACTACGAGCCGGAACTTCACGGAACCATCAATCTCGCGACTCTTTTTGCGGAGAAAGATGCGGATGGTAAGACACTCCTCGCTGAAACCATCGCTGAGAGAATTCTTCGGGAACACGATTCCGAAGGCCGGATGCCGAAGTCGAAAGGGAAACCGGGCGACAAAAGTTTTCGCCCACCTCTCGTCGAGACAGAGAAGGAGGCGGTCGCGAAGTGGCTTGAAGCCGGAAAGCCGAAACAGGTTGAGCGCCGTCTCATCACGAACAACGATGTCATCGAGGCGATTTACAATGACCTGCGGGAAGCGAGCGAGTCTGAGCGTCGCTTCTATCGCTATCTCACTCTTACGAACCTTCACAACGGAACGGATCGTGAAGGAAAGGCTCTGGTTCCCGACCTGGATCCGCATCGTGCCGCCGTGAGCAAGATGATGAACAGCCTTTCAATGAATGCAAAGGTGACCCGTCCAACCGCGATCGATGAGGAGAAAACAATTTATCGGATCGATCTGAGGGACTACCAGTGGTACCCGGAGGACTGGGATGAGGTGGTTCACTATTATCCCTACGGAATTCGTGGAATCGATCGTCAGAAAGAGGGCCTTATCGAGCGGTACACCGGTTCTGAGATGGCTTATCTGAGGGCAGACTGGTTTACTTTCGCGGCGGCTCAGCCACCTCTCTACGACGATATCATGTATCGCCTGCTTGGAATCGATTCGCACAGTGACGACGACAACGTCCTTGCGATGCTTGAAGACGCACTCGGAGTGGATCGCATCGGGAACCTTCGCGAGGGCCATGCTATGCGGGCGGGGTTCCAGTTTTCCGGAGTCTCGGAAGCGAACCGCCTGATCGAACGGCATGAGTTAGGCACCCACCAGGGGGCCTATTGGGTCAGCTACGATTTCACTCCCCTGAGTCCGAAACGAACTCAGGAACTCAAGCTCGCCCCGCTCGGCCCGATGGACGCCTCGCTGACTCATGACCATGAGCATGTTTTCGAGCACGATGGAGGAGAGATGATCTACAATCTCCCCAACGGTTTGCAGGGATACATGCTTACCACGAATGAAGGCAAACGCCTCGACCGGGGGCCAATCGAGATTGTCCAGGACGACAATCGTCAGGACAATGTGATTCTCAACGGCATTTCCTGCATGGCTTGCCATGATCAGGGGATAAAGCCTGCAATTCGGGTAACGGATCCCTCAAAGCGCACGCTGGAAAACATGACGGATGAAGTCGGCCCGCTCGTTGCTGCGGCCGGGATCCTGAATTTCGAAGAGCAAAAGCTCGCTGATAAACTCTATGTGAAGCCTGAAGTGCTGCAGGCGGCGGTGAAAGAGGATTTTGAGCGATTCACCCGGGCCGAAGCGGAAGCTACCGGGGGGCTTGCCGGTTCGACTGAGCCGGTGGTCGGCCTCTACAACGATTTTCGTTCCCCTGTCACCGTGCAGAAGCTCGCCGGCGAGCTGGGAATGAAGTATGACGAAATGATGACGCTTCTTGAAGAGGAGAGCCATCAGAGCGAAGCCCTCAGTGTCATCATCAGCGCGATGTCGCGTGACTTGCCGATTCGCCGGGAAAACCTGCTGCGTGAGTATATTGCTCTCGTCTATGCTCTTGGCTATGAATTGAAGCCGTTCGAGCCGCTCGGCTACGAAGACTTCGGGGGAGAGAAATACGCCCATCTGATTGCGGACTCTGATCAGTATATTTCCGCCTTTGTTGACGGGGATTACACTCCCACCTCTACCAAAAAGGCTCTCCTCAGTTCAGCAGGGGCGAGCGAAACACTTGCTCACGAGTCGGTGCTTCTTCCCGGTGGCGGTAAATTGAAGATTTCGATTCAGCCCAGGTTGAAGGTAGGTCAGCGGGCTGAGCTTGATATCGTGGCGACAAGTGATGCTCATATTCGAGTTTTTCACTTTAGTTCTGACGAACACGTTACCGAGCTCTTTCCGGGCAATTCCGAGCGGGCGACCTTGCGTCCGAAAAACAAAAAGCTTCGTGTTTCGTGGGAGACAACCGCTCCGGGCGGGGCTGAGCACATTATCGTCTACGCCGCGAAAAGTGAGATTAAGAACTTTGCACACGGTCAAAAGGCGGGGGACTTTGTTCTTTTTGAAAAGGATGATGTTTACTCATCCCGCGGGATTCCGAAGTCGATCCGGGTTACAGAGATTGTTGACCTGACCGGGGCTACGGCCAAGGTTGTCCAGGCCCGGATCGGATACCTACTCAAAGATTGAATCTTTTTGCATACTCCACGAACTCGAACCGACGAATCATCATGAAATTGTTAAATTGCCGTCTTCTCAGTGCGCTGAGCCTTGCCATTACGTTGCCAGCGGGCGTTTCCCTGGCTCAGGATTCAACCGAGGAACTCATCGAGCGACTGAGAGGGCAGTCGGGGAATACTGAATCAACGGGAGGGGATTTCTCCGGTTTTCAAACTCGCGGGTTGTCTACCCGTTCAATCAGCGCACCGGCAACGACATCGGAGACACGTTCGCTCTATTTCAGTACCCGCGGACTTCCGAAGTCTATCCAGGTTGCTGCTGAAGAGGACACGGTTGCCCTCAGTAAGACCACCGCCAAGGCGTCGACGGGGGCGGGGGACTATTCGGTAGCGGCAGGGGAGGAAGCGATTGAGGTGAAATATTCTGTCGATCCGGAATCGAAGGTGACGAAGGACAATATTCTCTTCAAAAAGGGGAGTGCAGAATTTGCAGATGAGGGCTCTTTTCAAGTGGTCGCCCAACTGGCCCGGGCATTGAAGGACCCCTCATTGGCGAAACTGAAATATGTGATCGAAGGGCATGCCTCCGCGGAAGGCAGTGCCTATGCCAACCAGGAGCTTTCGCAGCGTCGTGCGGAGCGGATTGTGAGTGTTCTCGGCAGCCTTGGAGTGAATGCCTCACGCCTTCTTCCTCTCGGGTTCGGTGAGACTCAGGCACGCTTCCCTGCACATTCTGAGGAATACATGCTGAAGCAGGACCGGCGGGTTCTCATTTTTCGACTCGATTGAAGCCGGGCAAAAAAGAAGGACGGAGCAGGCTCCGTCCTTTTCATGGCGACTCGTCCGGCGAGTCATGCTTTACGATGGTGATCAATCGTTAGCTGTATAATCCATCTCCCGTATCCAGATGTTCCGGTATCGGGTTGGATTATTGTGATTCTGCAATTTCAGTGGGCCTGTTTCCTGAACCGTATCATAGTTCGCGACCTTCTTGTGACCTGAAGGCCCAAGATAGTCCTGATAGTGATGAGTCACGACGCCATTGTGAAAAACGGTAATGCGGGCTTTCTTGAGAAGATTGCCTTCTGCATCCCACTTAGGTGCTTCAAAAATAACATCATAAGTTTGCCATTCACCGGGGGGGCGTGAAGCGTTAACGAGAGGTGGCTTGTATCCATAAATAGCGGAAGCCTGCCCGTCGGCGTAGGACTTGTTCTCATAGGAATCGAGAACCTGAAGCTCGTAGGAGCCGAGAAAAAAGATTCCGCTGTTGCCACGGCCCTGTGACTCATTTTCGACTTCCGAAGGCGTTGCGAATTCAATGTGAAGCTGGACGTCACCGAACTCACGCTTTGTACGAAGGTAGCCTCCGACTCCCCCCTCAGGCACTTCAAAGTATCCTTCACCAATGGTCCAGTCGGCAGGTGATCCGTCTTCTTCCATTATCCACTCATCGAGGTTGGTGCCGTCGAAAAGCACGATCGCATCAGAGGGAGCGTCAGCAGCCGTTTTGCCGGGCGTGACAACTTCCGGCCGAGGGCGTGTGTCATCGTGCACCCGCCATTTTCCTCCGGGGAGGTAAGGGGTATCCGTGTAGCCGGTGGGGTAAACTTTTTTGGGTTTAGCTTTAGCTTTCTTGGCGTCTTCCGCGTGGGCGGTGAGGAGCGCGAGAGAGAGCAGAGAGCCCGAAATCAGGAGTCTATTGAATCTCATATAGGCAGCGACTTTCTCATTTAAGGGCCCAATGCACAATGGCAGGATGACGCATTTTCTCTTAAAGTGTTGGCGCCAAAAAAAAATCCCGACCGGCGCAAGCCGTGTCGGGATTCTTCGAAAAGGTTGTCAGGAAGTGATTAGACCTGACCGCCGATGGACTTGCCGGTGGAGAGGAGGTCTTCGCAGGCTTCACCGATTCGGGCTGCCATTCCTTCCTCACCTGCCTTAAGGTAGGCGCGGGGGTCGTAAGCCTTTTTGTTTCCGATTTCACCGTCGACCTTGAGGACACCATCGTAGTTCTTGAACATGTGTTCAGCGATGGGGCGGGTGAAGGCATACTGGGTGTCGGTATCGACGTTCATTTTCACGACGCCGTATCCGAGTGTCTCGCGGATTTCCTCAAGTGTTGAACCGGAACCACCGTGGAAAACGAGGTCGAATTCAGCTTCGCTACCATATTTTCCAATGACTGCGTCCTGACCTTCCTTGAGAATAGTCGGGCGGAGTTTTACTGCGCCCGGCTTGTAGTGCCCGTGCACGTTTCCAAAGGTTGCTGCGAAAGTGAAACGACCGAGTGGGTGAAGCGCGTCATAAACCGCAAGCATGTCCTCAGGGGTTGTGTAGAGGTCTTCCGCAGGAGTGTCTTCTGTTCCCGCAGCACCTTCTTCTTCTCCGCCGACAACGCCGGCTTCGACTTCGAGGATGATCTCATTCTCAGCACAGAGCTTGAGATACTCTTTGGAGATCTCCATGTTCTCGGCGAGCGGAAGCTCTGAAGCGTCGAGCATGTGGTTCTGGAAAAGGTTGTTCTCACCTTTCGCGCGGCGCTTGGCTGTCGCTTCAATCAAGGGAGCGAGGAAATCAGGCGCGACGTGTGGTCGGCAGTGGTCCGTGTTCAATGCGACAAGGACATCGTATTGCTCGGCAAGCCGATGCGTGAGCTCGGCCAGAGCGATTGTTCCGAGCACTGTATTCTTGTGATTCATTCCTGAAGCGAACTGGCCCGCTCCGGTGGAAAACTGAATAATTCCGTCAGACTTCTGATCGGCAAACGCTTTCAGCGCTGCGTTGATGGTGACGAGGCTTGAGCAGTTGATTGCTGGGTAAGCGTATCCGCCTTCCTGGGCGGCATCCAACATGGCTGCGAACTGTTTCGGTGTTGCTACTGGCATAGTGTCGGACCATTAAGCTGGAAGGGTGCCAAATTCAAGCAGCTAATTTGTGACTAATCAGATACAGCTTCGGCGACAATGGAAGATCGCCGAATTTACTTTTGCAAAAACAGCGGAAAGTCATATTCTCGATAGCAAGGAATCATGTCAGAGTCCATTTTCACCCGTGAAGGCTATATCAGGCCGGCAGTGCTTATTGCCGCCTATCGCGGCGGCATGTTCCCGATGGCGATGGACAATCGAGGTGAGATCGGCTGGTTTTCACCCGATCCCCGGGGAGTGATCCCGCTTGATGAGTTTCATATTCCTCATGGTCTCAAGCGAACCTTGAGGAAAGACCCTTTCGAAATCCGTGTCGACACCGGTTTTTCAGAAGTGATGCGTGGCTGCGCGGAGCGGAAGACAACCTGGATCAGCGAGGAGATAGTCACCAGTTACGAAAAGCTGTTTGAACTGGGGTATGCCCACTCAGTCGAGTGTTGGCAGGCGGACAAACTGGTGGGCGGTCTCTACGGCATTGCAATTGGTGGTGCATTTTTCGGCGAATCGATGTTTTCACGGGTTACGGACGCGTCGAAAGTAGCGCTCGTGAGTCTGGTAGAGCGGTTGAAGAAACGCAAATTTCAGCTCCTTGATACTCAGTGGACAACTGACCATCTCAGCAGGTTCGGTTGTCGGGAAATACCCCGTCACGATTATCTGGCGCAATTGAATCAGGCGCTGTTGGTGACCGCGCGATTTGCAGACTGATCAACCTCCGGCGACCATCCGAATCACTTCGATGGTATCGCCCTCTTTGATCTTCCGGTCTTTAAATTCACGAACGAGAACAGCCTCACCGTTCAATTCAACAAGAACGGGCTGTTTTCCAAGCGGGAGTCGCTCAACCAGAGTGGCGACAGTATGCTCACTGCCTTCCACTTCTGCGGGTTTCCCATTGAGGATCACATTCATTAAAAACTTCTCTTAAGGTTCTGCTTTTAAGTTAGTTAGGATGATTGGGGGAGTGGGGTGGGCAGGATTGAGCTGTCCCAGTCTTTCCACACAGGTTCCAGACCGATGGATCTGAGATAGGCGGCAATTTCCTCCGGTGTGCGCTCATCTGCGATGTCAAACTGACCGGTGGCGGCCGTTTCTGAGCACGGCTTTTTGTCGACCGGAGTCTCCAGCTCAACTCTGCGGCCTTTGACGGTGAGGTGGATATCGTCGGCTCCTTCCCCTGTGTATCCACCGGGTTCTGTATGGCTCCCCGCACTGATCGTTGTGACTCCCAGGGGGAAGATCGCGTTTCTCAAGGAAACGGACTCCCGGGTGCTCAGGACGATTCCCACTTGCGGAAAGCAGAGTCGGAAAGCGCACAGTGTCTGGACGAATTCCCGATCCGTCATTTCAAATTTCGGTTTGAAACTTCCGGCGGCGGGACGCAGTCGGGGAAGACTGATCGTGAAGCTGGCTTTCCAGCAGGTTCGGTAGAGATATTCGAGATGGGCTGCCAGTCGCAGGGCATCGTATCGCCAGTCGGCGAGTCCCATGAGGGCGCCGACGCCAATGCGACGAAAGCCGCCGTCATAGCCCCGCTCGGGGCAATCAATGCGCCAGTCAAAATTCTTTTTGGGGCCTGCGGTGTGGTAATCTCCATAGGCCCCGCGGTGATAGGTTTCCTGATAGACGACAAGGCCTTCGCAGCCTGCCTGAACCATGCCTTGATACTCCGGCGTCTCCATTGGTCCGACCTCGATTGCGAGGGTGGGTACGGATTCCCGAAGCGCTTCGAGACATTCTTCGAGATAGCCGTCGGAGACGAATTTAGGGTGCTCTCCGGCGACGAGGAGAATGTGACGGAAGCCTTTGGCGGCAAGAAAACGGGCTTCCTTGACGACTTGCTCAACCGTCAGCGTTGTCCGCAGGATCGGGTTGTCGCGGGAAAAGCCGCAGTAGGAGCAGTTGTTGACGCATTCATTTGAAACATAAATCGGAGCAAAGAGACGCATGGTGCGACCAAACTGCTTTCGGGTGGCAGTGAGTGAGCGGCGGGCGAGCGATTCCAATTCGGCTGGAGAAGCCGGTTGGAGCATTTCCTGGAACGCTGAAAGAGTCGGTGAAAGCGGCTCTCCGGCATCCAGTGCATTGAGATGGTCGACAAAAGACATGAAAGGGATGTGAAGATACCTGCGACTCGTCATTGGGCAACGGCCTCTTGCACAGGATTTCACGCATGGAGGCAGCCTCGAGGAAACGAACGTCCGAAAGAAGTAAAAAAACCTTTGCCAAATGAATTAACCACCGGTAATAACACCGAGAACTGTATTAATATTTCCCTTCCAAAATGGCTGACGCATCTATCGAAGAAAAGGTAAAGAACATCATCGTGGAACAGCTCGGAGTGAGCGAAGACCAGGTGAAGCCTGAAGCAAAATTCATCGAAGACCTCGGTGCTGACTCACTCGACACTGTTGAGCTGGTGATGGCTTTCGAGGAGGAGTTCGATATCACTGTCCCGGACGAAGATGCTGAGAAGCTGACCAGTGTCGGAGAGGTTTACTCATACATCGAAGAAAAGTCGAACTGAGGTCACCGACCCTTACAGTTTGAAATGATGATGCGCTCCTTTCCGGGGCGCATTTTTTTTGGGCCGAAGCGTTGCTTCGATGACTTTTATGAGGCGGGTTTCTAATAGCAATTCCCTGTTTCACCGCTAAATTTGTCCCTCTTTATGTCCTCTCTCTCATTTGATGATGTGGCTTATGCGATGGAAAGCACGGTGGTGATTCATGAGCCTGACCGTCGTATCGACACGTTCGGAACAACGAATTTTGAGTTTCACCTCCTCACTGAACCAATGGACGAGGTCGGTCGAGTTCGGATCAGGGAAGGTAAAATGGAGGCGCAACGCCCCCAGATTCTCCGTCCGAGTGGTTACGAAGATCTTCTTTTCGAAGGGTTTGGTGAGCAGGCGAAGGTCTTTTCCGAGTGGTTTAAGGAGAACGGAAATGTGAACCTGGTGAAATACGGGTTCAACTTTGCTAAGAGTGGCTTCAAAGAAAGCACTGCATCCGAACCGATTGAAGGGGTAAAGGACAGGCTTATTGATGATATTCGCTCGACCGGAAATCCCTCGCGAGCGGTCATTATCGGGATCGACGATACCTGGGAGATTTCGTTGATAAAGTTTACGATGGAGATGATCGCCAGTTCTCTCGAGATTAACGCCTTTGATTTTAAGCGCCGTGGGCTGCTCTAGTGCTTTTCGTTTCCTGAAGTCATGGTCCGCTTTAAGTTCTTCCTCGCCTTTCTTGCTCTGCTCATTTGCGTGGGCGGAATAGCAGGCGCCTACTTCTATTGGAAGAAGTTTGCCGAACCGGAGATTGGGGTCGTGAAACAGATTGACGGGACCGCTGAGTTTCTGAAGGAGAAGCCTGATTTGGGGAAAAGGCATTTTGATGAGGCAGTCGAGTTGTTGAAAGAAGGGGAATTAGTTTCCGCCCGGGACAGGCTGAGGTATCTCATGACGTATTTCCCCGAGTCGGGGACCTTCGATGAGGCAAGGCGCGTCGTGGGGGAGATAAATCTTGATCTCCTTGTCTCAAACATTCCGTTGCCCAAAAAGACGATTTACAAAGTCAGCCGTGGCGACGCGCTCGTTACGATTGCGAGGCGTACTGAGACGACGATCGATTACATCATGCGGGCAAACGGGAAGACCACCGCACTGATTTATCCTGACGAAGAGCTCGTTGTCTATCCTCTGGATTTCCGGGTGGAAATTGATTTGGAAAAGGAACTGGTGATTGTGTTTGATGATGATCGCTTTTTTAAAGAATATCGCATCATCGATACAAATCTGCCCCCGGGGGTCAAGGCTCCCACTTCGACCACTGTGCAGGAAAAGGTGGCCTGGTTCGGTGATCAACCATTGAATTTTGCGGATGCAAATTACCTGAATTGCAGTAAATGGATGAGAACAGGAAAAATCGGGCTTTTCATCCGTGAGGGGAAAGGCGACGGGGAAGAGTCAGACTCAAACTCGTACGGAGTCATGGTGGCGAAGGCTGACATGGAAGAACTCTTCACAATTCTCCGAACCGGTGCCAAAGTTTCTCTCGTGAAATAAACTCAACTCACAATGGATATGATTTCAGAGCCTCTTGAATTTGAAAAGCCAATCGTAAATCTCGAGCACCAGCTCGCTGAGCTTCGCGACCGTGCGGCAGACAGTGATATCGACATGCAAAGCGAGATGAAGCGCATCGAAGATAAGCTCACGAAGACGAAGACGGAAATTTACCGGAATCTTTCACCGTGGCAGCGGGTGCAAATCGCCCGTCACACACAGCGTCCCTTTATGTTGGATTATGTGGAGCATTCCTTTGACGATTTTCTGGAACTTCACGGTGACCGCCACTTTGGCGATGATGAGGCGATGCCGGGCGGTTTCGCCTATCTCGAAGGCCGCAAGGTCGTCGTCATCGGTCACCAGAAGGGGCGTGACACCAAAGAAAATCTTCGTCGCAATTTCGGAAGTGCTCATCCTGAAGGCTATCGGAAAGCGCTTCGTCTCATGCGAATGGCTGATAAATTCGGTCTTCCCATCGTCACCTTGATCGATACTCCGGGCGCTTACCCCGGTATTGGTGCAGAGGAGCGAAACATTGCCGAGGCGATTGCCTTTAATCTCAGGGAAATGATGTCTCTCAAGGTTCCTATTGTCGCTGTCGTCATTGGTGAAGGTGGATCCGGAGGTGCCCTGGGAATTGGCGTCGCCGATCGCGTTTTGATGATGGAGAATGCATATTATTCCGTGATCAGCCCCGAAGGCTGTGCGGCCATTCTTTGGAAAGATCGTAAATACGCTACCGAAGCCGCTCAGGCTCTCAAGCTAAGTGCGGCTGACCTCGAGGCGATCAACATCATCGACGAGGTGATTCCCGAGCCAATGGGTGGTGCGCATCATGATCACGTTGGTTCAGCGGGTAATCTCAAGAAGACTGTCAATCGCCACCTTCTTGAGCTCGATCAGATCTCTGAAGAAGACCTCCTTGAGCAGCGCTACGCCAAGTATCGTAAATTCGGTGAATTTCGTGAGAAGGGACGCAAGTCCTGAAGTTCGAATTGTTCGTATAAAACTCTTGAATCTCACCGATCGTAAACCATTTTCCCCCCATCTATGAATTCCCTCTCACTCGGATTTATCTACGCTTGCGGACTCAGCTGGCTTCTCTGTGACGTTTGCATCAGCGCAAGTAACGGGAACTGGATTCCGATCATTGCTTATTCGATCGGTTTCGTGATCATGTTTGCGGTTCTTGGTTGTCTTAAAATTTCAGATAAAGCGGTTGAGGCAGCCGGACCGGTTTTCTCTGTGGTGATCGGGTTGGGGATCGCTCTTTATGGAGTTTCCTCCCTCGACGCCAGTCTTCTGGGCTCACTGCTTCGTTTTGCGGGAGCTGCTGCGATGATTGCTCTCGGCGTGATCGGTTATTCGGTTGCTGCGAAGAGCTCAGCGCACTGATCTTTTAGAGCCGCCCCTGATTCTGTTTGAGTGACGACAGCGAAATCGTTGTCGAAGGGCATTGGGCGGTTGAGGCCCTGATCGCCTCGGGGCGTTTCGAGATCAGATTGGTCCTCGTGGAGTCGGGACGTCACCCTGACTTAGTTGAGGTACTCGAAAAGGGAAAGATTCCCCACTCGATTCTTTCGGCGGAAGAGCTCCGTTCTGTCGCGGGTTATGACTTTCATCGCGGCGTGATGGCGCATGTGGTAAGGCCGCATCCAAGTGGACCAACGGTGGACTTCCTCGTGAAGGCAAGGCGGCTTGTCGCTCCGGTCAGGCTCGCTGATCCCGGAAACGTGGGCACCATTATTCGAACTGCGGTCGCCTTCGGTGCAGATGGAATCCTCATCGAGAAAGGGAAGGGGGCGGACCCCTGGGGGCGGAAGAGCATTCGAGCATCGGCCCGGGCAATTTTCAGGGTGCCGATTTTTGAGGTGGAAAATTTGGAGGAAACGCTCTTGGAAGCAGGGAAGCATCACTTCTCCATCTTCGGGACAAGTCTCAGTGAAGAGGCGTCTCCTCTACGGGAGGTGAAGCCTGTCAAAAAAAGCATCATTCTTTTCGGTGCGGAGAAGGAAGGCTTGAGTGGCTCTCTTCACAAGCTCTGTGATCAGCTGATTGGTATTCCGATGGCCAATGAAATGGATTCCCTGAATGTTGCCGCTTCTGCTGCGATTGTCTGTCATGACCTGTTCGTCCCCCGATAGATATTGTTATTATTTCAATTACCAGTGTATCTCACCGATTTTTGCTGACGTTTTTACGCCCATTTTCCCTCGCTACGTTTTGTGGATTTGGCTACAAGCTTCGGGATGATTCGCTCCCTTTCGTTCTTCTTTTTGGTGGCCCTTCTCGGAACGGCTGCTCTTGCGGCGCCGGCCGGCGCTGAGCCCAATATTCTGATTCTCTATGCCGACGATCTCGGTTACGGTGATCTCGGTTGCTATCGTAGTGACTCAAAAATTCCGACGCCCCATCTCGATCAGCTGGCGTCAGAAGGGATGCTGTTTAGAGACGGCCACTCCTCGTCCGGGATTTGCACGCCGAGTCGCTATGCGCTTCTTACGGGCCGCCATCATTGGCGTGATTTTGACAGCATTGTGGGCGCCTTTGGCGAGTCGGTTTTTGCTCCTGAGCGCCTCACGCTCCCTGAAATGCTTAAGGAAAAAGGGTATCAGACCGCAGCGATCGGGAAATGGCACCTTGGGTGGGATTGGGCTGCCATCAGAAAGGCGGATGCAGAAATGACCGGCACTGGAAAAACGGCTGCCTGGGGACCTGAAGATTTTCACTGGGATAAGTCGATACCGGATGGTCCACTCGCGCATGGATTTGATCATTATTTTGGAGATACGGTCATCAATTTCCCGCCGTACTGCTGGATTGAGGATGATAAAGTCATTCGTGCTCCGGATGTCATGAAAGATGAGTCGAAATGGAAGCTAATCAAAGAGGGGCGTTGGGAATGTCGACCCGGGCCTATGATTTCAGATTGGGATCCTTATGAAAATATTCCTGAGACGACCCGTCGCGCCGTCAGTTTTCTTGAAGATCAGAAAGGGAGCGAAGAACCTTTCTTTCTCTATTTTGCTTTTCCCGCGCCGCATGCCCCCATTATTCCGAACGATGAGTTTGACGGAAAATCCGGTGCGGGTCCGTATGGTGATTTTGTCTATGAAACAGACAGCGCCTGCGGTCGTATCCTCAAAGCACTCGAAGAGAGTGGGAAAGCCGGGAATACCATTGTCATCTTCTCCGCTGACAACGGTCCGGAGAAATATGCCTACGAGAGGGACGAGAACTTTGATCATTGGTCTGCTGCTCCCTTGCGCGGCCTGAAGCGTGACATTTATGAGGGCGGGCACCGGGTTCCTTTCATCGTCAAATGGCCGGGCACGGTTAAGGAGGGGAGCGTTTCAGATGCCCTGGTTTCTCAGATCGATCTCATGGCGACTTTTGCTGATATTGTGTCCTATGAGTTGCCGGATGATGCTGCTGAAGACTCTCACGTTCTTACGCCACTGCTGAAAGGCGAAGCGGACGCGGTCCGTGAGACCCACGTTCATCAGACCAAATCCACAAAGTGGGCAATCAGGAACGGGGATTACCTTTTAGTCTCCGGAGATGACGGGTATCACTCCGGTCGCTTTAAAGCATGGGAGGAAAAACGCGGCTACCCCGAAGATGATGGAGGCGATGTTGAACTGTTTGATCTTAGCAGGGACATCGCTCAGATGGAGAATCTGGCTTCTGATTACCCTGAGAAAGCGGCCGCGATGCAGGAGATGCTAGATCAGATTCGTGAGCAGGGGTATTCGGCACCGCGCCTGAAGTAGTCTGCAGCCGTTTCAAACAGGGGGAGTCGACCACTCTACCCTGTTTGTTCAGTAAGGGCAGTCCGGAAATCACTCCCTGAGGGCTCCTGGAAGATACGGAGATCAAACTCCGGGGCAACGGCAAAAAGGTGGTCGAAAATATCAGCCTGGATACTTTCGTAAGCAGCCCAGTTCTTATTGGAGCTGAAACAGTAGATTTCAATGGGAAGCCCACGCCCATCGGGTGCCAGTTGACGAACAAGCAGAGTCATCTCCTGATTGATGTCCGGATGGTTTCTCAGGTATCCTTCGATGTAGGCGCGGAAGGTTCCGACATTGGTGAGGCGGCGGCCATTGACTCGATTCTTGATCCGTTCCGGCGAGATCCGGGCGTTATAGGAGGTCACTTCTTTCTCCTTCTCCGCAAAGTAGGCAGAAATGTGTTCGATTTCGTGGAAGCGTTTGACCATTTCCGGTGTCACCAACTGAATGGAATTGGTATCAATGAGGACGCTCCGTTTGATACGCCGGCCTTCGCTTTCAGACATACCGCGCCAGTTTTTGAAGGACTGGCTGATGAGGGCGTAAGTTGGAACGGTGGTAATGGTGCGGTCAAAATTCCTGACCTTTACCGTTGTCAGTCCAATTTCCTCGACGTCTCCATCAGCAGAGTGGCTCGGCATTTCCAGCCAGTCTCCAACCGACAGCATCTTGTTGGTGGAGAGTTGAATGCCTGCGACAAAGCCGAGAATCACGTCTTTGAAGACAAGCATGATGACCGAAGCAAGGACGCCGAGGCCACTCAGGAGCGCGATAGGGGGCTCTTGCAGGATGGTGGCAATACAGAGGAGGAAAATGACAAGGGCTGTGATCAGCTTGGCGATTTGGCCGATTGCCGTGAGGTTCAAATGGCTGGCTACCTTTGACCTTTGCAGGATCTCTTTGATCGCATTGAATAGCGAATCGAAGATAAAGTAGGCTGAGAGCAGAAGGTAGAGTTCCGCTGAGATATCGAGGGCCTTCGCAATAATCGGGGTCGATTTGAAGAATCCGGGGGCGAAAAGAATGACGAAGATACCCGGAAGGAGATGGGTGATCCATCGAAAGACGCCGTGCCCGAGGAGTTGATCGTCCCAGCTATACGGCGTTTTCGCAATGATATGCTTTACCCAGGTGAGGATCAGCGGGCGGAAAACAATGTAGATGAACCACGCGCAGGTGAGGAGGGCCGCGAGGAGAATTGTATTGGCGCAGGCATTGACTGCCGCATCAGGAATCCACTGGATCGAGTCCAGCCATTCATTGAGTCTTTCCGCAATAGTTGAAGCCGATCGCGTGACGGCCTCGGCGGTGTCTTCGATTGCCTTGACGGCATTATCTTTAATCGGCGTAGACGTTTCTTCCATGGAAAAGAGTTAGGCTGATCGGAGGCCGGCAATAGCCGCGCTGAGGTGATTGCTTGTCACATCACTCGAAACGAAAGCACTTCCGAGTTGGTTAAGGAGGACAAAACGGATTGCCCCTCCTTCAAATTTCTTGTCGCGCTGCATCGCATTGAGGATTGCCTCGTCGCTGATATCGTTGTCGAGAACCGTAGGCAGTCCGTAGTTTGAAAGGGCGGCGATGAGCTGGTTTCCGTCTGTTTCGGAGAGGTCTGACAATTCAACTGAGAGACGAATTGCGGCGACAAGGCCAAGGCTGATGGCCTCTCCGTGAAGAAATCGGCCGTAGCCACCGGCGGCTTCGATGCCGTGGCCGATGGTGTGCCCGAAATTTAAGAGTGCCCGCGTCCCGGACGTTTCCTTTTCGTCCTCCTCAACAACCCTGGCTTTGATGGCGACGTTTCGTGATACCAGCTCGATGAGATGTTCGCGGATCGACTCCTTCTTCTCTACAAGGTCGAGCAGGGTGGCATCACGGATCCCTGCGTGTTTGATGATTTCGGCAAAGCCTTCGTTGAATTCCCGCTCCGGAAGCGAGGCGAGGGTATCAACATCGGCAAGGACCAGTTGGGGTTGATGAAAAGCACCGACGAGGTTTTTCCCCTCGGGGGTGTTCACTCCGGTCTTTCCGCCGACGGAGCTGTCGACCTGGCTCACTATCGTGGTGGGAATTTGCACGCAGGGGATACCGCGTTGGAAAATAGCAGCGGCGAATCCGGCGAGGTCTCCAACGACACCTCCACCGAGGGCAACGAGGAACGACTTCCGGTCGAGCCCGGCCCGGAGCATCTCCCGGCAAATTTCAGTCGCCTGTTCCATGCTTTTTGAGGCTTCGCCGGCGGGAACGGTAATGAGGCATGTCTCGATGCCGGCCTCGTTTAACGCTGAGACGACGGTTTCAGCATAGAGTGGGCCGACCGTGGAATCAGTGACTACGGCCGCCTTTTTACTTGGAATGGAGGTCTTTTCAGCAATGAGCGCCGCTGTATTTTTTAACAGGGCCGAGCCGACAAGAACCGTGTAGTGATCGTTCTTGAGCTCTAGTGAGATGGTGGTCGGATTGCCTTCTGTGATCGTGGGCATGAAAAGAGTGGTATGAGAGGGGTGAACTTTTAACGTCGAAGCCTCAAGGTTCAAGGGAGAAGGGGGGAATCTGTGCCAGGATCCTGTTTGCAACAGATGACGCAGAGGACGTTTCTTTCATTTCGACGGGTAGAAAAGCAGGTTCGCGTTTAAACCAGCTTTCCTGACGCTTGGCATATCGTCGTGTTGCCTGTTGGATCGCCTCGATACAGCTTGCTTCGTCGATCTTGTTAGCGAGCAATTCGCGTATTTCGCGCACCCCGATCGCTTTCTCTGCGGTCGGAGAAAGCCCGCGGAGCGCCCTGACCTCAGAAATGACACCGGCAGCAAACATCATTGGCGTTCGCTGATTAATGCGCTCGTAAATATCCTCACGGCTGCGCTTGAGGTAAAAGGCGGTGAGGTCAGGCTGATTGTTCTGCCATTCACTTTTCAGCGTCGACGCCGCCTGACCGGTAAGTAAACAGATTTCAAGATTGCGGGTCACGTAGCGCCGATTCTTCAGGTTTGTTACTTCAGCACCGGAGGGGTCGAGATGACGGTAGTGGGAAACGAGATCATCCAGTGACTTTTTGTCGAGTTCAGCTCGAAGCAGTGGATCACTCTTCGGGGTCGGGGCGAGGCCATGGGTGATTGCTTTCAAATACAATCCGCTCCCTCCTACGACAAGGGGGATTGCCCGCTCTCCTACCTCGGCAATGGTGGCCCGGGCCTTCTCAGCAAAGGCTGCAGCATCGCAGGGTTCAGACGGCTCGAGAACGCCGAAAAGGTGGTGGGGGACGGCTTCTCTCTCTGCCGCAGTGGGCGCCGCGCTGATCACCTCCATCCCGCGGTATACCTGAAAAGCGTCGGCATTGATGATTTCGACCTGCCCGATGATCCGGGCTAACTCGAGGGCGATCGCCGTTTTCCCACTTCCGGTCGGGCCGGCGAGATAAACAGGGGGAAACGGGGTGTTCATGAACTCGGAGAGGCGAAACGCAAAACGCCGGAACAGTCGTGGACTATTCCGGCGTGAGCGAATAAATGATGGCGGGGATCAGTCCTCCTGCTCAGCTAGCGCCGGTTCTTCTTTCACTTCTGAGGCAGGCTCAGAAGGTGCGTTGCTGTCGTCTTTATCACGGGGACCTTCGCTGCGGGCACCGCTGATATTGAGCTTACGCCCCATGAAGTCTTCGTCGTCGAGAACCTGAACGGCACGCTTTGCTTCATCAATTGAGCCCATTTCTACAAAGGCAAAGCCTTTGGACTGTTGCGTCCGGGCATTGGTGACCACCTCTGCTGAGATGACGTTGCCGATGCCCCGGAAGAGTTCTTCGAGTTCAACTTCAGTGGTTTCATAACTCAGATTACCCACATAAAGGCGTCCTGAAGTCACTTCAGTGCGATTGCGGCGCTGTTGCTTCTCTGCGGGAGGGGTATCCTTGAGCGCATTGTTGCGTACGGGGCGTGAAGTTTGAGCGCTCGGTTTCCGACCGGATTTTCTCTTGCCACCCTTTTTCTTAGGTTTGCCGAGAAGGCCGAAAGTGATGGTGGAGAGAAACTTCTGCCACGCGGTTGGTTTGGGCTGACGACGACGACCTGATCCGTTGCGATTACGGTTCCGGTTGCGATTATTCGAGTTTCCGCCGCGATTCTGACCGCCTCGATTGTTCGAGCGATTGCGATTTCCGCCACCCGACCGGTTGTTCCGGCGGCGGCGCTGACCATTGTTGTGTGATTGTTTTTCCATTCGATTTGGAAGCTATTCGTTTTATGTCGGATTGATCTCCGACTGGATGCGCGAATGCGGAGCGGGTCACCGTCTGCCGCGAAGGGCAGGCCGTCATTGATACGGAATCCACCTTCGCGGGGATTCTGTTCTCAGAAAGGCGTGGTGCCAGATAGAAAGGCAAGGCTTTCGTAGCGTCATAAAGGAGGACAGGAACAGATGCCCCGGAAGAGGCTTCCTTTCCTGCCGTAAGTGTTTCGGAGACAGCCGGTTTCAAAACCAGGGCTGACGGAGACCATCCCGGAGAATGTCTCCTGACTGACGCATTGCTCTGCATAAGCAGTGAAGGTTTATCTGACGCACCGGAAAAAAGGGGGGCGCTCCAAGCGATGGAGGCCTCCGGGGCTGCACTTTTCACAGCGCCCTGACTCAGTAGAATCGCGAACAATTTCGGCGATCTGACAAACCGCTGGAATGTAAAGGGAGATGAGGTTCCCGCAAGTTGAGAATCGCGTCCCCCGGGGAGTTGCCATCCGGAGTTTCCACAGGTTCCGTGCCGAATTGTAGATTTGCCGAGTGGCTGGAACCCGGCTTACGAGAGCGGGTGAGGTGCGGTCTTCCGGTGAGGAGGCTAGAGCGATACGCCGCGTTTCCAGGGCTGAAAATCGTTCTGGCCGAGAAGCTGTGCCTTTGTCATCTCCTGTCCGGAGGCGATACGGACAAGTCGCTCAAGCATCGCTTCAGCCAGTTCCTCGACGCTTGACTCTCCCCTGATAATTGAACCGGTGTCAAAGTCGATCAGGTCAGGGAGCCTTTCGGCAAGTTCGGTATTGGAACTGACTTTCAGAACAGGACAGATAGGATTTCCGGTCGGAGTTCCCAGTCCGGTGGTGAAAACAATGAGGTTCGCGTGCGCTCCGGCCATGGCGGTGGTTGATTCGACATCCCCTCCGGGGGTACAGAGGAGGGTGAGGCCCGGTTCGGTCGCGGTTTCCGGATAATCCAGGGCGTCTACGATGGGCGAGGTTCCGCCTTTTTTGGCTGCTCCTGCAGATTTGATGGCATCCGTGATGAGTCCGTCTTTGATGTTTCCCGGGCTCGGATTCTGTGAGAAATCGCTGCCGACGGCCCGGGCTCGATCTGCATACAGTGAGGTCAGTTCAACAAATCGCCTGGCGACGGCATCGGTGACGCATCGGTTTACCAGCTCCTGTTCCACCCCGCACAGCTCGGGAAATTCGGATAGAATCACCCGACCTCCCAGAGCGACGAGTCGATCTGAAACCGCACCGAGCGAGGGGTTGGCGGAAATGCCCGAGAAGCCATCACTGCCACCGCATTCCACCCCGAGGCATAGTTTACTCAAGGAAGCAGGTTGCCGTTGTGCTTGATTGGCCTCTCTCAATCCGACAAAGGTTTCCTTGATCGCTGTTTCGAGGAGGGATCGTTCATCCGGAAAGGCCTGTTGTTTGAAAGTGAGAAGGGGTTTGGAAAATTCGTGATCGCGTTTCCGGATTTCGGATTCGAGGATTTCCAGTTGAGCATGTTCGCAGCCAAGGCTGAGTACCGTTGCCCCGGCAACATTCGGGTGGGTGATGTAACCGGCAAGGAGGCCGCAAAGGGCTTCGGCATCGTCCCGTGTGCCGCCGCATCCAAGCGAATGGGTAAGGAATTGAACCCCGTCAATGTTCGGGAAGAGTCGATCAGCACCGGGTAGGGGGGACGCTTCCAGCTCGATTGACTTGAGCTCTTCATCTGTCGCGTTCTCCCGCGACTTTGCGGCGAGGCTCTCGGCAAGGCGCTCGTAGTGGTTGGTTTTCCCGTATCCAAGGGTCCGTTCAAAGGCGCTACGGATCGCGTTGACGTTGCGGTTTTCGCAGAAAACCATGGGAATGACGACCCAATGGTTAGCGGTGCCAACCTGACCATTTGCGCGATGATAACCATCAAACGTGCGGTTCTGCCAAGCTGAGATGTTGGGGGAAGTCCAATCGAACACGGTTCGGTCCGCGTCAGAAAACGTATCCGCTTCATGATCGAGGTTTCCCATATGGGTCAGGGCCCCGGCTGAAATTGGCTCACGGGCGACGCCCACGGTTACCCCATACATGGTGGCTCGATCATCCGGAGCGAGATCCCGGAGGGGGAACTTGTGCTTAGCTGCAATAGCTTCTTTGATCTCAATTTTGATTTCGCCAACTTGAACCACTTCTCCGGCGCGGAGATCTCGGAGGGCGACAACAAGATTGTCGCGAGGGTCGATAAGGAGGACGGGAGTCATTGAGGATGATATTGGAACACTTGCGGAAAGAGAGTCAACGTGCATGATTATTCCATGTCATGCGAACTCTTCAGTCTCAGCGGAAAAAAGGCTCTCATCACCGGTGGTAGTCGTGGTTTGGGAAAGGCGATGGCACTGGGTTTCGTTCAAAGTGGTGCAGACGTCATGATTTGCAGCCGCAGTGAATCGGAGGTTACTGCTTCAGCAGAGGCGATTATGGCTGAAGCGGGGGGCAAAGTGATACCGGTTGTAGCGGACATGAACAATCGCGAAAGCACTGATGCTCTCGCCGCGAGAGCGCTTGCTGAATTCGGGACGGTTGACATTTTGATTAACAACGCCGGGATCAACACGCCTCAGCCGATCGATGAAATTGACGATGAGACGTGGGATAGTGTCGTCGAGGTCAATCTCACTTCAATCATGCGTCTGACCCGTGCATTGGTGCCGAGGATGAAGGAGCAGAAGTGGGGACGCGTTATTCATATTTCCTCCGTTCTCGGAGTGGGCTCAAAGCCGGCACGAAATGCCTATTCGGCGACAAAAGCATCACTGATCGGACTTTGTAAGGCGAGCGCGCTTGACCTTGGGCCATTCGGGATCACCGTGAACTGTATTGGTCCGGGCCCGTTTCTCACCGACATGCCGCTGGGCCTTCTCAACGAAGCCGAAAAGCAGGAGTTTGCAGATACGACCGCATTGAATCGTTGGGGCCAGCCTCGCGAACTTGCCGGGCCTGCGATTTTTCTTTCCAGTGAGGCAGGTAGCTACGTTACTGGAGAAATGCTGCTCGTCGACGGTGGGGCATTTGCGAGGGCTCTCTAAAATTCGAGTTTCCAACTGGCGGTTAAAGAACTATATTTATTAGGATTTATTAAATAAAACAACATGAATCGTATTTCTCTCTTTTGCGCGATTTCACTCATCGGGGTGACCGGTGCCTTCTCACAGGATGCTCCGGCCAAGATTAATCTGGATGATCCCAACCTTGTCTTTGTTTCCGATTCAGTGATTCCGATTCCCCTCGAAATCTTCGCCTCGCTCGACAAGCTGGGTGCTCAGGATTGGGGGCGGCAGGTCGAATCCCGTGACTTGCGTGTCGACACCAATCGTTCGCGAACCGCAATGCTGTTCGGTCTCGTTGTTTCCGAGGGATTCATCGGAGTTCAGGCACAGGACAAAGAGTCTGTTCGCCGCCTCGGCCGTGACGTTCTTGCCCTGGCCAAGTCACTCGGAGTTGCCGAAGAGGTCGAAGTTCATGCCAATGCCATTGTGAATGGCGCCGGACGAGGCGAGTGGGAGATGGTTCGGAGCGAACTTGATAAAACCCGCCAGACCGTCATCAATAAAATGAAGGAGCTTCGCGATGATGAACTGGTTGCTTTAGTTAGTCTCGGGGGCTGGCTTGGAGGCACCGAAGCTCTTGCCTCGGTTCTTCGTGATAACTATTCAGAGGAAGGTTCCGACCTCCTGAACCAGCCGGATTTGATCAAGCAACTCAAGACTGATTTTAATGAGTTGCCGCAACGTGCCCGCAGGGGGAATCTGTTCACTCAAGTTTCGATGACACTGGAGCATCTTGAATCACTGATGCGCAGTGACGAATCCGGAGCCATTTCCGAAGGAAAGGTCATCGAAATTTCTCTCGCAACGAGAAATCTAGTTGAGGCCATTTATGAGAGCTAAATCCTTTCTGGCAGCTCTCACCTTTTCTCTTGCCGGCGCTCTCGTCGCTCAGGATACGGTGGAGGCACCGCAGCTGAGCAAGACCCACAATTACATCAAGCTTCTCGCACAGGAGGCCGCTCTGCCCAGTCTTCGGGGGCAGGAGAAGTTCATTCTGCGGGAATCCTGGTGGAGTGGTAATTTGGCCCCGGGTAAAGCGAAACTGATTCAGTTGCAACTCTTTCGCCGCAACTCCTATCAGTTTTGGATTGCGGTGCCGAATCGAAAGGCGGAGCCATTGATCAATGTCTATGACAGCTCAGGGAACCTTGTCAGTTCTGAGGCAATCACTTTTGACACCGGTAACCTCGTCAGTACCGTGATACAGCCGGAAGAGACCGGTGTTTACTATCTGAGGGTTTCGTTGAAGACCACCGTTGAAGACGCCCAGGACTGGGCGGTGATCTACGCCTATCGTTAACCTTATTTATTTTCTCCAATTTTGGCACGCCGGCTGCTCTTTAGGTTGACTGAAATCAGAGCCTAAACGGACGTAGAACTTCGGTGCCGCTCAGATCTTCTACCAAGGGAACAATTAGGCCGCCTCGAGATTCGGGGCGGCCTTTTTTTGATCCCATCGTCGGGCGGGGGCGGGCAACGAGGTCTCTGTCTTCGACGATTATATCGTCAGCCCCGAAATTGAAGGGCTTGTATGAGAGACATCTCGATGAAACTCATGCTGGCGAACCGGGCTTGTCAGCCGTAGTTTTCAGCATGGCGGGAACCGAAACAGTAGTCAGTAGCTTTGCTGGATTGAAAGGCGGGCTGCTTTTCTTCGCCGGTATTCTTGCCCTTGCCGGGCTCGCGCTGAACTCAGCAGACCTTTTTTCATCTAAGGAAGCGAAAGAAAGTCCGCCAAATGACAGTCCCTCGATGAAGGTGGACTGGGCAGACCAAAAGAAGAGTCCCGTAGGATATTCAGTGGGCTACTCGTGGGGCGACATTGCTATTCGCATTGGTCTGAGCTTTGGAGTCGCAATGATTTTCGCCTCGTTGCTCCGTGCTTTCTTGAAAACAGTGATCACTGTGGGCCTTATTGTGGGGGCGGTATGCTGGTTTTTGAACGGGAGGGGACTGATTGACCCTTTCTGGCTCAAGTTTGATCTTTCAGCACGTGAGGCTCAGGACTGGCTTTTTGCCCAGACCGAATCCGCGAAAGGCTTTCTCGCGGGTGTACTGCCTTCGACAGGTGCGGCAATCGCAGGGTTTCTTTTTGGATTGAGGCGGTAAATGATCAAGGCGTCGGGACGATTAAACTGGGTTGTAGCTTTGATGCCTGAAGCCCAGGCCGTTATACACCAATTTCAATTGAAGCGGGTGGAATCGGAGAGCGATCTTTTTCCCGTCTATGAATCCGCTGATGCCCGGGTTGGATTAGTCATTTCCGGAATAGGAAAGGTGAATGCAGCGGCGGCGACCGCTTGTCTTGCGGCTTCAACCGCGCGGAGGGAAAGCGGAGCGGTAGGGTGGCTCAATTTCGGCATAGCGGGTTGCGGGGATCAGATCTACGGGGAGACTGTCCTTGCCGGTAAAGTCACGGACCCGGGAAGTGAACGATCCTGGTTCCCGGCGGCAACCTGGCCGAAGAGGCTCGATCCGGATAGACGGGAAGTGATCACCGTCGACCGCCCGGTAAGTGACTATCCTGAGGACGGGGCGCTGGTGGAGATGGAGTCTGCGGGGTACTTTCCCATTGCGCTGCGTTCTTCGTCTATCGAATTGGTTCAGGTTATCAAAGTCATTTCGGACGATCCTGATCACAGCATCGAAGACATCAACAAGAAGGTCGTGACCGGGTTGTGCCGTGCCTCACTGGATTCAGTTGCTCCATGGCTCGTTGCGTTTCAGGAACTCATCGAACTCGAGGATACTCGTCTGAGGGATCCGGTGTTCATGAAAGATTGGACGGATGCTATTCATTTTTCGGTAACACAGAGACATCAATTGCGAAGACTTCTTGCTGAATGGGCCGCTCTAAGTGAGAACGAGGGGCTGAAGCCACTGCCGGGGCTTCATGACGCCCGCTCCGCCTTGAATGAGATCAGAAAGTCGCTCACGGAAGTGAGGAACGAACTTTCTGCCTAATTTGTCTTGCCGACCCCTGAGAAAGAAGCGAGAAAACGGTAACACAACGTTCGTTTTTTTATGACCACGCCATTTCTTCCGATTCTTGCTGAAGCGAGTGATCCCTATGCTTCCCCGCTCTTTGCTCTTTTTCTGGCCTTTGCCATTGCCGCTTTGAGTTGGTTGATTCTCTGGTTGCTCTCTGCAGGCGACTCTGATGAGCCATCGAATTCAGACTCCGGGGCAGTGAGTAAAGCGGCTCCAGCGGCAAAGGCTAAATCAGCCGTGGCGAAGAAGAAGACCCCCGCTAAGAAGGCGGAGCCGGTTGAAGCCACGCCTCCTGCCGACCTGCCGGAAGGTACTGATCCAACTTTTGAAACGGCATCCGTTGAGGAAGCGGCGGGGCTATACTCTGAAGAGCTTTCTTCCGGTCTCGTGAAGCAGGATCCCGTCTACGGGATTGTCTATCTCTCTGCACCCGAAGAGGTGGACGATCTGAAAAAGATTAAGGGAGTGGCCAAGGTGCTTGAAGGCAAGCTGCACAGCATTGGTGTCTATCGTTTCAAGCAGGTCGCAGTTTGGACTGATGAAGCCTGCAAGGAGTTTTCCAAATTGTTGACCTTCAAAAACCGGATCTACACTGACAACTGGATTGCTCAGGCCAAGGGGTTTCACGAGGAAAAATACGGCGACAAGCTGTAGTCCGGTTCTGGATAGCGAATTTGCTCGCGCGATCCTGCACTTTTCGAGGCATCCCGGAAGGGGGGCTTCGATAATAGCTCCCGCCTTGATTGAAAGATTTTTGGTGTAAATTCGTATTGTAGGGAAGGGGTTTGTAGGTTTTCTTAACAAAATCCCGCAGTTCGCCTGATTTTCCCCTGAATGTTAAAAAGATTTTCACTCCGTTCTCTGCTTCAAATCTCCGGCAGTTTGCTGCTCGTCGCCTTTGCATCCTCTTGCGTGATGATGCCGGCGAATACGCACTGGGATCAAAAGCGTTCTATCGCAAAGTACGATTCCATCGGTATCGATGCTCCGGTGGCCCTTCCTGAACTGAAGGACAGTGCTGACAGTGGCTTTTCAGCCCCTGATTTTCTGACCTTACATTCCGGCCTCATCGTCAGTGGTGAGTACATCGATGCCGACTTTAAGAAAAAGCTCGAAACGACCCGGGCGAGTGAAGAGGGCGTTCTTGAACTCGGTTTCTCCGTCCCGATTGCGAAAGGGGGGTCCGGTTTTGGCAGCTGCGCTCCGGTGACTTCCGACGGCTATTTTCTCACCGCCTCCCATGTCATCTCGCATGAAGAGTCTTACGTCCTGTATGCGACGTCAAACAGCAGTAAGACCTACATTGATTATGCGCCGGTCCGTGTGGTTTACCGAAATGAAGCGGCCGACTTTGCTATCGTGAAGGCTGAAGTGAGGACCCCGCGTTATCTTCGTTATCGGAGAGAAACGCTGACGACCGACTCCACCTTGTTTGCCGGGGGCTGGATGCATGAAAAGGGCGGGGGACTGTATTTGGAATCTCAGCCGATTCAGGGGCAGGCTGGTTATTCAAAGGTGATCACGACATTGCCGATGATTAAGGGGGATAGCGGTTCCCCGTTGATTGATCAAAAGGGCCGCCTCTGTGGTGTTCTCAGTACGATGCGCCTCGGGGTGATCGTCAAGATGAAGCCCAAATCGACGGCTGTTATGCTTGAGCCGTCCAAGATAGAGGCGTTGATTCGCAGCGACCGGGCAAAGCACTAAACAGGGTTCAGTTGATGACTTAACCCTGTTCCTCTGACTTTCCTACTCATCCGCAGGAACCTTTCTGAGGAGGTAACGTCTGGGCACCGGCTGATTTGCCTCATAGATTTTCTCCTCGAACTCCCTTGCCCTGGCGTGCAGGGCATCAATTTTCTCTTTGATCGCCGGATACTCAGCGGCAAATTTCCCGGGACTGCTGTTGCGTCTCAATCCCTTAACCTTAGACCACAGATCACGCATCGGCCGAATCGCCTCATCATTTCTGTTTTGATTGATGATTGCGACAGAAAGAGCCTGCTGGCTTTGCGGGGTATGCCGGTATTTTTGGAGTTCGACCTTTGAACCCAGTTGCAGGCTCGTGAAGGTGGCGATCACCGTATCGTCGATCGTCAGTTCGTAGTTACCCGGAGCCAATCCGTCGACGCGGAAGCGCTCACCACTGAGTTTGTGACCGGCCTTGGTCAGTTCATAGCCGAGACTGGCAGGGGCAGAGGGGCCCCATTTCAGGTCATATTTGGAAGACCTTTCCGGAACGACCCAGGGAAGTGCCTTCGCGAGAAAGGTGAAGGAGACGGAGTCGGCCTTCTCCGAAACTTTGAGATCGGTGATTTCCTCGTTCCGGGATGATATCCATCCGTCTCCTTTAGGCATGATTGTGATGCTGCTGACGCCACGACGTTCCGGAAGAGAGCTTTCGATGATGGAGTTTGCCATGATGAAATGGCCTGCTGCACCGGGGTGAATCGCATCTTCGACCAGGGAGAAATCCGGATTCGCTCTTCGTGCGGCAAAGGTAAAGTCATTGAGGGGGCCCCAGAGGTTGACGAAAGGAAGTCGTTCCCGTCCCGCCGTTTCCCGAAGCCAGGCGCTGTAGTAGGCCATCAGCGAATTGTAGCCGGGGTCGAATGCCCTTTCGCGAAAGCGATAGGTTTCGTCCACTTGCCTCAGGGCGAGCTGATGATGATCAAACATTGTGGGCGAGAGGGGAATGGCGTGGCTGTTTAGCTTCTCGATTGCGGTGAGGATACCGCTCATTCCGTCGCGGTATGTTGAAAAGGTATCCGGGGAAAACGGTTCATACTGCCCGTCATTCATGCCGAGTAGAATGGTGATGTGTTCCGGCTCCATCGCCGCGACATCGTCCTCGAAGCGGGCCAATGCGTCTGCTGCCTTGTCTCCACTTACGCCGGCGTTATGAAAGTGAATTCGCCGCTCTGGAAATCGCGTGTAAAAAAAGTCCTCAATGTATTGAGTATAAAGGGACTGGTGGGTGATTGAATCGCCGAGAAAGACGACGGTGTCCCCGTCCTGAAGTTGGAAAAAGGAAGCGGGTTTGACCAGCGTTTCACCCCATGCAGGTAGAAAACAAAGGGTGGTGAGGGCGAGGCAAAGTGATCGGATCATGAGAATGTAGGGGAGAAAAATTCGGAAGCACGGGAGTAATCGAGAGGGAGCTCAACGGGCTGCTTGAGTGTCGCTGACATCTGCGCTGCCCAGCCGACTTCGGCAACGGAGGCCGAGTTGGCGAAGCTGAGAAAGGAGGGGATGCCTGAGTGAATTGACTCAACGAAGTGAGCAACGCACTGATGTGTCTGATGATTCATGACATCGCCACTGTCGGGAGTCGTTGTTGATTCCGGCCATATATGGGAATTGAGGCCATTGGCGCGGCAACGGTCTGGATCGAGGGGGTAGACCCAGTTCCCGTCGGTAGTGAGGTTTGACCAGAATCGGATTTTCTGCGGACGATCAAGGTAGCTGTCAAAAATGAGACCTCCCTCGGTACCGTGAATGTTGTGATAGGCATCGTATCCGTTCGCCTGATCAACATTGCCGAAACATAATCCGGTGGCGCCGTTGTCGAATTCAATGTGAAGATTCCAAACGGCCGGGATTTCGAACTCGCGCTTGTGCAAGTTTGAGTTGCTGGCATAGACACGAACCGGCCTGGCATCCTGCGCCGCCATGATGTTCATCATGGCTGACAGTGAGTGAATAATCCCCATGCCGATGGCGTCTCCCATGCGGTCTGCCGCGAGTTTCCAGACTTTGTCTCCCGCGATGTTGATCGGGTGACGATAGTTGATCTGAATTTGCGTGATGGTTCCAAAGTCTCCCCGCCTCGTCATCGCCTGGATTTCGTCCTCAAGCGTGTCAAAGTTCATGAGGTAGTCTACCATCGTGATGAGCTCAGGATTGGCTCTCTCAAGCTCAATCTGTTTCACAAACTCATCAAAGCTCGTGGCACATGGTTTTTCACAGAAGACATGCTTTCCTGCCTCAAGTGCCGCGATGGACTGGCGACCGTGGGCTTCGTTGGTTGAGCAAATAAAGACAGCGTCCAGTCCTTCTGTCTTAAGGAAGCCGTCAAAATCGTCAGTAAAAAGGGCTGGGTCGAGATCCAGTGAATCTAAGACGGCTTCGGCACGTTCGCGGTTTCGCTGGAAAACGCAGACGACGTTGGTGTCGTCGCGTTCCACTATTCGCTTCAAGAGCGTGGCGCCCATCCAGCCCGCTCCGACGAGTCCGATTCCTATTTTTGGCATGACGCTATCCTCAGGATGCGCATGAGCTCAGACAAGGGTTTTCTAAGCGCGAGTGCGTCAAAAGACGCCAGTTCCATTAATCGGGAACGCGTTCGATCTGTGCGCCCAAATCGATGAGTTTATCATCAATATGTTCGTAGCCCCGATCGATATGGTAGACACGGGATATTTCCGTATTGCCCTTCGCGGTCAAACCGGAAAGGACAAGCGCAGCGGAGGCTCGAAGGTCGCTGGCCATGACGGGAGCGGCGCTGAGCTGTTCGACGCCCTGAATGACGGCGGTGCCATCGTCCACTTTGATATCAGCTCCCATCCGCTTCATTTCTGAAGCGTGCATGAAGCGCTGAGGGAAAATCGTGTCTTTCACCACACTGAGACCCGGTGTCACGGCAAAGAGGGCGCACATTTGAGCCTGCATGTCCGTTGGGAAGCCGGGATAGGGCTCGGTCGTGATATTGGCTCCGAGAGGCGCTTTCGCCTTGGAAATGGTGATGGTGGTATCGGTTGTCGTGATCTCGCACCCACACTGAGCGAGCACATCGAGAACGCTGGTGAGGTGCTGATGCTTAACCCGGCGCAGAGTGATCTTGTCATCCGCGGCCATGGCGCCGGCAACGAGAAAGGTTCCCGCTTCGATCCGGTCCGGAATGACGGTATGCTCAACGCCGCCAAGCTCAGTTACGCCTTCAATTTCAATGACAGGAGTGCCGGCACCTTCGATTTTTGCGCCCATGGAAATTAGAAAATCGGCGAGATCGATGACTTCAGGTTCGCAGGCCGCTCCATTGATCACCGTCTTCCCCTTGGCGAGGACTGCCGCCATCATGACGTTGTCAGTTCCGAGGACGGTGGCACCATGTTTGCCAGCCATGTCGAGAGTGTTTCCGTTGAGACCGAAACGGGCTTCCAGGTTCACGTTGCCGCCTTCGACAGTGACTTCCGCGCCAAGGCCTTCGAGGCCTTTGAGGTGAAGGTCAATGGGACGGTCGCCGATGACACAGCCTCCGGGCAAGGAAACATTGGCCCGGTTGTGGCGGGCGAGGAGAGGTCCCATCACGCAAACGGAGGCCCTCATTTTGCGAACGAGATCATAGGGAGCTTCATGGCTGCGGAGCTTTTCACACTTGATGACGACATTGCCACTCGCACGCTCAACCTCAGCGCCGAGGTTTTGCAGGATCTGAAGCATGTAGTTCGTGTCGGCAACGTCCGGAACGCGGCGGATGGTGCATTGCTCACGCGTTAAAAGAGTAGCGGCGAGGATCGGTAATGAAGCGTTTTTCGAACCGCTGATATTGACGTTTCCGGACAGTGAACTGCCTCCGTGAACAATGAACTTTTCCATGCTGAATCTATGAAATACGGGGTTCCGCACCGTGGGGAGCGGAAGCGGGGACCGTAACCGCTTTATGCTGGTTTGGTAGCAAAAATAAAACGATCTATTTCGCTGAGATCTTTCACCACTTCGACCGGAAAATAGCCATGGTCCTCGGCGAAGGTTTTGAGGTCGTCGGCTTGATGGATACCGATTTCCAGCGCGATGAGGCCTCCCGGAGTTAAATGGTCCCATGCATCAGTGAGAGCTCGCTGCACTATCTCGGTTCCCACCTCTCCGCCATAGAGTGCAAGAGAAGGATCCTGCTGAACCTCCCGGCTTAAGTCAGTAGCGTCGCAGTTCGGTATATAGGGGAGATTTGCGACGATCAGGTCGAAGGAATCATCAATTGATCCGAACAGATCGCTTTCAAGAAAAGTAAGGTTCCCCTCAATTCCGTGGAGGGATCCGTTCTCCCGGGCGAGCGAAAGAGCTTCAGCCGAGATATCCGAAAGGAATACCTTCGCGGGAGCAGGGGAGAGTTGTTTGGCGAGGGTTAGACCAATGACCCCGGAACCGCATCCCAAATCGAGAACGGCGGTAGGCCGCAGTGATTCCATCGATAGGAGCAGATCGACAAGCTCTTCGGTTTCGGGGCGGGGGATGAGGGCGCGTCCATCAGTCTTGAATTCGAGCCCCAGAAACTCGACGGTGCCGAGAAGGTGCTGTAGCGGTTCCCCTTTGCTCCGTCGCATCGTCAGTGCACGGAGGCTGTTGAGTGCCTCTTCGCTGAGAGGTCTGTCGAAATCGAGATAGAGCTGCATCCGGTCCATTTTGAGGACGTGAGCGATGAGGTGCTCCATGTTCAGACGGGCTTCGTCGATCTGATATTTTTGAAGATATTCAGTGCCCTTCTTGAGCGTATCCAAAATGGTTGCCATGGCAAAGTCAGGCTCGATCAAAAACCGAAGCGAGTCGCGGGGAGAGGTCGAGCCTTGAAAATCGAAAAAGGAGGAGCGGTGACGTCTTTTCCTCCATTGAAAAACGAGGTGCGGTGAAGCTGGTTGCTGAAGAAATGCAGGTTTCCGTCCGGGGCGATAATGAGGCCCCCGGGCCAGATCAGTCGCGGGTCCTGGATGAGGAGGCGAAGGTTGAGAAAGCTGTCTTCCGGTGAAACATAATCGATCGATCCCCGTGAGATGTCGCCGAAGTAAACGCGTCCTTTGGAGTCGATAATCATGCTGTCGCAGATTGGCTTGGGCGATACCCCGCTCACCTGACTTTCCAGGGCCGCGGCGGAAACGTCCTGTCGCTGAAGTAAATCTGTTTGAATCCGGAAGAGCGATGAGCCATTCCTCGGCCCGTAGTAGAGCCAATCGCCCTTGCGATCGATAGCGATGGGACTTACCCCGGTCAGTGGAGTTGCCAATTCCCCGTCGGGTCGGCGCACCGTGATCGAGCGACCGTCGAGTTCGAGAACGATGTTCGGCTCCATCTGCGTGGAACGATGTCCCTGGAGAACTCTTCGCGTTAATCCTGTTGCGGTGTTCACCACGATGATTGCCGAGCTGATGCCGTCGGCGGGGTCGGAAATGTAAATAAACGGATCGACCGGGTCGAGGACGAGATTCCTCAGGAAGGAGCGCGACGAAAGAGCCTGACTGTTAATCACGATAACCTGGTGAAGCTGATTACGCTTGGTATCCCATGCCACTAGTTTCGGGGGAGTGTCGGATCGGCGGCCGTTGTCGAGCATCCAGACAATTCCGCGGGAGTCACAGGCGACTCCGAGGACGGAATCAAGAATCACCGGCGCAGCAGACCCCGGTGTATTCATTTCGATATTTGGAAACGGCATCCAGCCTTCCTTCGAATCGAGGCGCATGACCCGATAGGTTGGATAGAAAAACTGGTGGCAGGAAATCACGTAGTCTCCGGAGGGGAGGACGCACATGGCTCCGGGACCGGTAGGTGCCTGAACGGTTTCCTGAAGATCATTCCCCGCTCTCTTGAAAAAACCGGGGAGAGAGGGCAGCTTTAAATCCGGGGCAGGAGAGAGTACGACGACAGCCAGAAGCAAGCCTGTCAGACCTGCTTTCCGGTTGAATGATTGTCGAATCAAATCGGGATCCTGACGAAAAAAAAGAAACATGAAGGGTCGTTGCCGGGACAAGGGTATTGTTATCGAAAAGCGACGTAGGTCAACGCCGATTGAGCAGGAGATTAGAGGAGCAGCTCAGGATAGCTTTTTTCTGCCATCTCCCGGCAGAGTGCTGAAATTTCTCCGGCAGTGCCGAGTCGGGAAACTTCTTCCACCCATTCACGGCAGATAGAAGAGTCGAGTGAGGCAATGGCACGACGTGATCTCAGGAGTTGTGCAGCACCCACGGAGAGTTCATCGACACCGAGTCCCACCCAGATGGGGGTCATTTGAAGGTCGCTCGCTGCTTCGCCGCAGATTCCACACCAAATTCCGTTACGATGGGCCGCCTCCACTGTCTCCCGAATCATCGCCACGACAGCAGGGTGGGTCGGTTGATAGAGCGCGGCAACGCGGTCATTCACGCGGTCTACTGCCGTCGTGTATTGCACGAGGTCGTTGGTGCCGATGCTGAAGAAATCGACTTCTTTCGCGAGATGGTCAGCGATTAAAACAGCACTGGGAATCTCAATCATCGCGCCGACTTCTATGTTCTCGTCAAACTCGACGGATTCGTCCCGCAATTCCTGCTTGGCTATCTCCAGCTGTTCCTTGGCCTCCTGAAGCTCTTCAAGAGTCGAGATAAACGGAAACATGACGCGAACTTTACCGAAGGCGCTCGCACGCAAAATTGCCCGGAGCTGAATTCTGAATTCGCCGGGACGGTCGAGACTGAGCCGGATTCCCCTCCATCCAAGAAAGGGATTGGGTTCGGGATTGTCGACGAGTTCAGGGAAAAGTTTATCGCCGCCGATATCGAGGGTTCGAATAATGACGCCATGTTCGCCGGTGGCTTCAGCTGCTTTTCGATAATTCCCGAACTGGAAGGCTTCGCTTCGCTGCTCTTTGTTCTGCAAATAGAAGAACTCCGTGCGATAGAGCCCAATGCCTTCCGCATCCTGTTCAGATACATTGGCGAGTTCTTCGACGAATTCGATATTGGCAGAGAGGGTGACGACCTTGCCGTCGGCGGTTGCCGTGACTTGTCCCTTCAGTTCACTGAGACTGTTCGAGAGCTCTTCGTCACGAATCGCCAGTTGCTCATAGTCCTTGAGGGTCGATTCTGACGGGTTCAAAATGACGCGGCCATGATAGCCGTCGATGAGGACAATGTCTCCGGCGTTGCAGACATCCGGTATCTGATGAAGGGCAACGACGGCAGGAATATTGAGCGATCGGGCCATGATCGCCGTATGCGAAGTCGCGCTTCCTATTTCAGTGGCGAATCCCTTTACCCGGTTCCGGTTGAGGCCGACCGTGTCGGAAGGCGTCAAATTATGGGCCAGGATGATTGACGTTTCTGATTGCAGACGCATGCCGTCATCTTCGATACCTGACCACCGGAGGTTCTTGAGCACCCGCTTCGCGACATCTTCAATGTCGACGGCCCGTTCGCGAAGATAGGGGTCGGCAATCTTGCGGAGGGAATCGATATAGCGTTTCACGACTGAGTAATAAGCCCAGTCGATCGATTTAAGTTGAGTCTCGCAAACACGCAGAACTTCATTCAAAACGGTAGAGTCTTCGAGAAGGAGAAGGTGAGCATCAAAAATGCCGACATGGTTATCGTCTTCCTCTTCACTAATCTCCGCTTGCAGATCAATGATCTGGTCCCTCGTGGCAAGCAGAGCCAGGGAGAGGCGGCCTTTCTCCGCCTCAATCTCACGGCGCTCGATATCGCTATTCTCGGGCTCCTCGAGAGTTTTGCCAAGGAACTCGACAGGCCCCCAGCAAATGCCCGGTGAGACACCGATTCCCTCGAGACGAATCTCAGCTTTTTTTGCGGTACTGTTCATCTATAACGGTCTCTTAACGATCCAGACGACAAAACCTTATGGAAAAGACACCTAAAAAGCGATGCCTTTGATTCCCTGAACACGGGAAATTCAGCAATCCGCTTCGAAGCCGCTATTGACGAGAATGCTAAGCTTTTCAAGGGCCACCTCTGCATCGTTACCTTCCGCCGACAGGGTGATGATTTGTCCCTGGCCCGCAGCAAGCATCATCAAGCCCATGATGCTCTTGCCGTTGATTTCTTCGTCATCCTTTTCTACCCAGATCTCACAGGAAAACTGGTTGGCCAGCTTAACGAACTTCGCCGCGGGGCGGGCATGAAGGCCCTCCTCGTTGGGGATAGTCAATTCGCAAGTCGGCATGGAGAAAGGAAGTAGGAAGGGAATAAAGTAAGGCTCAGACTACCGATTTACGTTGGTCGCGCATTCTTTTCAATAATTTCTTATTGAATTCGACTGCGGAATCATGCCCGAGCGCCTTTAATTTCTGGTCCAGGGCCGCGACTTCGATGAGTTGAGCGATGTCCCTTCCCGGTGCGACGGGCAATTCAATATGAGGTATATCCATCCCGAGGATGCCGATGGTTGCACGGTCCAGGCCGACTCTCTCCACATCGTTCATGTTCTCTTCACGCTTAAGATTAACGATGAGGTCGAGACGTTTTTCGGTCCGGACGGTACCGACGCCAAAGAGCGCTGCGACGTTGATGATTCCCAATCCGCGCACTTCCATATAGCTGCGGCCCAACTCCGGTGCGGTGGCGATCAATTCACGGTCTTCAATGTTTCTGATGCGGACCATATCGTCGGCAACGAGGCTGGCTCCCCGTCGAAGAAGGGCGAGAACGGTTTCGCTTTTGCCGGTTCCACTGTCTCCGCGAATCAAAATTCCGATGCCCATGACATCCACCATGCAGCCGTGTTCGGTGGTGGTTGGCGCAAACTCCCAATCGAGGCGAACGGTCGCCGAATTGATGTAGTCCATTGTCACCATTGAGGTCTGTAAGATCGAAACACCACATTTGTTTGCGGTCTCAAGAAGGCGCTCAGGAAGACTCTGGCTCCGGCTCACGACAATGCCGGGAATGCGTTGTCGGCAGAGGTCGAGAAAGCGCTTCTCGGCGTTCTCCTCGCTTAAATGGGCCAGATACGATTGCTCAGCAAGGCCGATGACCTGAAGGCGGTGCAGGGCAAAGTATTCGTAGAACCCGGTGAGCGCCAGCCCGGGGCGATTGATAGTTGGTTCGAGAATTTCCCGTTCAAATCCGACCTTTGTTCCGAGAAGGTCCATTTCCAGCTCGGGAGCATGACGGCGGTAAAAATTGCCGATCGTGACGCTGGTCGGCTTCTTGGTTCGGGATTTCTTTTTCTGCGAGGCCATGGGCGTATTCCTTGAACTATGCGCCTTGAAAGATTTCCGCGCGAACAAAAAAAAGGCGGGACCGAAGTCCCGCCTTCCACCAAGGGAATTTCGCCGAAGCGAAAAGGTGTAACAAAGATCCTAGAAGTAGGTGCGGATTCCGAGGACCCAGCTGTCTCCAGTGATGCCGTTTCCGGTTCCGTAAAGCTCTCCAGTCAGATACTCGTATCCAGCCATGAGCTTGAGGTTGTCACCGCAGATGCGGTAGTTAAGACCTGCGTAGAAGGTGTGAACATCTTCCATATTGAAGCGTGGGATATCAAGTCCGGCGTCACGGTTGTCACGGCGCTGTGGGCGTTGAAGGCGTGAAGTGGATGCGTAAGCATACTTACCAACAAGCTCAAGCTTTTCAGTGATGTCGTAGTGACCGAGGAGAACCACACCGAAAGTGTCTTCACCGTCAGGCATTGCATCGCCGCTGCCGGCGAATGTTTCGCCATCGCTCTCGCGGTCGATACCCCAGATCAGGTCAGTGATAAGACCCCACTCGCGGCATGCGTCGATGTCCCAGGTTGACTCTGTTCCAAGAGCAACAACGTGGTTATATGAGCTAAGAGCGCTTTCGTCGTTGCTTCCACCAGGACTTGCAAGTCCGCTGCTGTTGTTGGTGTAGACATAGTCGAGGAAGAGGCTTGTCGCATCAGTGAGTTCCTTCTCAAGGTTGTAAGAGATGCTGCCACGAACTCCGTCGCGGAAACCGGGGAACTGCTTTCCTTCTCCATCAGCATCGTTCTCGTAGCCGCCGAGCCAGAAGCCGACTTTGTGCTTCATGCCGATCGCTTCGCCGCTGAACTGAACGCCCCATGGCTTTTTGTCAGCAACTTCGTTAACGATGTGTGAACGCTCAACTGTGAGGATTCGCTTGGAAGAAGTAGAGAACTCACGAGTGACTTTCTGCTTCTGCTTACCGATTTGGATACCAACACCGGAGATCTTACCTTTGAGGTACATCTCGTCAATGGAACCCCAGAAGTCACCTTCGAAGGCTTCCTCGTTGGCAGCGTCGCTACCCTGGCCATCACTGATGTTCCAGTTGTTGAAGAATTCCCATCCGTTTGCGAACTCGATGCTCGTTCCGAGGCGGAGGCGGCGGTGCTCCCAGTAGTCAGCGTTGTAGTTCTCGCCGCTGTCAAGGCGGAGAGAGTTACTCTGGAACTGACCGTGGTAACGGCCTACGATTGAGACGGAAGAGACAAAGCCTCCACCGCTGTAAAGCTCACCCGCATCGAAGATGTCGCAGAACGCAGGGTCCGGTGCGCATTCGATAGGAGCTTTGTCGTCGATTACGACTTTGCCATAATCACCGGCAAACGAAGAGCCACCAGCAAGAACTGCTGCTGCACCCGCTGCGGTGACGAAGTTTCTAAACGTATTAGATTGTGTCATTGATTGTTGGTTTGAATGGTTACAGGTCTGAGTAATTTAATTTCTCAAGCGTCGCTACTGCATCTCTGTGACATTTCGGCCACAACGAGTTGCAGATAGAAACGGGTTCCCTGCGACAGGTTTAGAATGGCTGTCTATTGGTGTGCCGCAACAGGCGAATTGTGACAAGTGATGCTCAATTGTAACAGCCTTGTCACAATGAAAATTACTTTTTCCGGGTAAGAATCAATATAAAAAGTTAAAAATAAGCGCTATACGACATTTACGTGATGAGTTTTGGCTTCCTTAAGTAGTTGTATTTTTTTTGATTTTTTTCTAAGAAATTGAAAAGAAGACTTTGGAGATAGGGGGGGTGACGGAGTAACGAGCTGCTGTGGTGTTGAAATATTGTTCGAATTTCATCTCCGGAGACGCCTGGTATCGCCATCATTCTGAGAGAGTTGCCGACGCAGGTGATCTCGTATTGCGAAGGATGAGGGGGCGGGATTTCCGGGGTCGCAGCCCGGCCTGACGGAATGGTAGCCGCCGAAACTTAAGAGGGCGTCAGCGACGATCGAGCATTCGTGGCGGATTCCGGTGGTGACGGGTTCAGATTATCGAATGACCAATCCGGTATGCTGTAGGCGGGATCTGATACTGATCCTGCCTCTTCCCGACCCGAAATAGTCTGGACAATAAGCGTGGCTCTGTGGAAAGTTTCTGCTCTCTCATTCATACCCCCACTTATTGCTATGCCATTAATCGATACGAACGGAATTCAGATGTACTATGAAGAGAAGGGGGCAGGAGATCCGCTCATTCTCATCATGGGAATTACTGCAAACGGAGCGACCTGGGAGGCTCACGCAGCGGATTGGTCGGAGGAGTTCAGATGCATCATGCCGGATAATCGCGGCGTCGGACTGACTGATAAGCCGGTGGGGGACTATTCCAGTGAAATGATGGCCGATGACTATGCCGGCCTCATGGATGCACTGGGCATTGAAAAAGCCCGCATTGTAGGGGTTTCAATGGGATCTATTATCGCGCAACAGCTTTGCCTGAAGTATCCTGAGAAAGTGCAAAGTGCCGTCCTGATGTGCCCATGGGCTCGATGCGATCGCTACGCGACGTCTGTGTTTGAGCACATGAAGGCCTGCAAGGCTCATCTCGACAATAAGCAGTTTCTGGAGTGGATTCAGCTTCTGATTTTTACGAAGCCTTTCTGGGACAACGATGAAGCCTTCGAAGGCCTTGTTTCAGGGCGGGATGATTTTGATTCAAATCCAACCCCCCAACCCCTGCACGGCCTGAAAGGGCAGGCCGCGGCCTGTGTTAATCACAGTGTCCTTGATGATCTGGTAAAGATTCAGGCGCCTACGCTCGTTATTGCCGGAAAAGACGATATTTTCACGCCTCTCTGGATGGGCGAAGAAGTGGCCGCCGCAATACCGAATGCAGAGTCTCACTTCTACGACGGTGCCGGGCACGCTTTCCACTGGGAGGTCATGGATGACTTTAATCCGCGCGTTCGTAACTGGCTCAAGGCGCATTGATCGGCTTCTCTTTCTTTTCTCTTAACTTCTAAGTAATAGACATGTCTAAAATTAAATTCGGATCGCAGGTATACACCTGGTTCATGCAGGGAACCGGTAAAGGGTACGACAATAAACTCGACCACATGATCAAAGTGGCCTCAGAGGCAGGTTTCACCGGCATCGAGCCGATGGTACTCGAAATCTCTGAAAGTGCGCTCGGCTGTGGGAAATACTGGCTCGGAGATTTCTGTGATCCAATCAAGCTGAAGGACACGCTTCAGGAGCACAACATGGATCTTTGTGGTCTCGCTCTCGTTTGTGCGTGGGATAACGAGGAGGAAACTCCTGAGGAGCGGGCTGCCGCTGATTTCACGATGGATATGCTCAAGCACTTTCCCGGTGCCATGCTTGGTACCGTCACCCTCCCGAGTGGAAGGGCGAAAGACCTTCAGCGCCGCCGGCTGAACATTGCGCAAAATATCAACCGTGTTTCGGCCCGGGCGACTGACCTTGGTCTGACTTGCTCCTATCATCCCAACAGTCCGCCTGATTCGCTTGTTCGCACGCAGTATGACTACGACGTCGTTCTCAGTTCACTTGATCCTTCGGTGACTGGTTGGACCCCTGACGTCGGGCATATCATCCGGGGCGGAATGGATGTGATCGAGACCTTGAACAAGTGGCAGCACCTCGTGAATCACATTCATTACAAGGATTACAATGGAATGGGCCCCGAGCCATGGGCGCAAATGGGCACCGGAAATCTCGATTTTCATAAAATCACCGAGTGGCTCACCTTGAGAAATTATGAAGGCTGGATCGTTTGTGAGGACGAGGCTCATATCGCGGTCGATGATCCCGATGGCGTCACGATGCAGAACGGCACCTGGTGCAAAGAGAATCTCTATCCACTTGTCGGTTTGTAACAGATTTTTGATCTGACAATCAGACTCAACAGGGTTAAGTCAGCGACCTAACCCTGTTGAATGAATTCATTAATCCGGGAACTCAGGTTTCCGGATTTTTGACGTCTAAAGCTGATGCCTGACAGCACCGCACATACTACGATACGCCATCCGTCGTTCCTCCGGAGGTTGATACGGGACCTCGCCGAGGCTCCGCGCGGGCCGGTATTTTCATGGTCTCTTGTCTGGGTGCCTATCCTTCTTCTGGTTGGATCGACCGTTGTTGTGCGCGTTTTCAATCTGGATTTGTCTTTTCAGAAATGGATTTATGAGGCCGGGGATCAGTCCTGGGCATTGGGGCAAACTCCTTTCTGGGCGGCTCTCTATCACTACGGTACGATTCCGGCCCTCGTGTTGACGCTTGGCGCGCTTGCTGGATATGGGATCAGTTGGTCGAGGAAGAGGGTCAAGCCCTGGCGCCGCGTTTTTATCTTTGTTGTTTTGGTATCCATCGTCGGTCCCGGTTTGGTCACAAATCTGGCCTTGAAGGAAAACTGGGGGCGTCCGCGCCCGAGGGAGGTCGAAGGCCTCGGCGGTCACAACCTGTTCGAGCCTGTTCTGACGATTGATCGAGACAGTGATGGAAAGAGTTTTCCCTGTGGTCATGCAACGATGGGTTTTCTTTTCATGGGAGGGTATTTTCTGTTTCGTCGCCATCGCCGGGGATTGGCTGTCGGATTTCTTGCCGGTGGTTTCGCCGCAGGCATGCTCACCGGGATTGCGCGGATGATGCAGGGTGGGCATTTTCTTTCCGATACGATTTGGGCAGGCGCGATTTGTTATTTTGTTCCGATGGGGCTGTACTACGGGCTGAGTTTGCACCGGGGGGTGACCAAAGAAACGGATCTTTTTTCATCGACTCCGGTCTGGATTCGGCTGGTCGTCGGGTTTGTCGGGCTTTCGCTTTTCGCAGCGGCAATGCTGGCCACCCCGTTCAACGAGAGCCGAGATTATTTTATCGTAGCGGAAAAGGCAAAAACCGGGCCTGTGCGCGTCGAGCTTCTTCTTGAGTTGGGCGATATCGATATTTTTGGCGGAGCAGAGTTTTCAATCAAAGGCTCGGCTTATGGGCACGGGGTTCCAACTTCAAAACTTGCCGCGATTTATGAAGAGAAGATTGATCGTAACATCCCGGTGATCTGGTACATGGAGCGGATCAGCGGGTGGGTTGCTGAAGTAAACCAGCAGTTACAAATCCAGTTGCCGGAAGAGCGGATCGAGCGTCTCGGAATACGTAGTGGCGAAGCGAGGATCTGGATGGACCTGTTTGAATCAAAGTCGGAGCTGACTATTCACCTGATCGATGGAGAGGCTGAAATTCATCTCCGCCCGCATGAGATTCCATTTGAAGTCATTGGAGCAACAGAAAGGAATTTTGTAGGCGACGCTTCGCTGGATCAGACTGATGCCGGCGAAACGAACATCAGGGTTTTCCTGGAGGAAGGATTTCAGGGGAGGTTGATTCTGGAATCGCCTGAAAGGTTTCCGGACCGGCAGGCTCCTGCCGAATAAATTCACAAAGTTCACCTCGCATATCGAGTGCGCCTTGTTACCTTTGATTTTTTTTATGGAAAAGGACTTCCGAAGCAAGGAAACCAGTTGGCTCTCATTTAATGCCAGGGTGCTCCAGGAAGCCGCTGACCCTGACGTTCCACTCTTTGAACGTATCAAGTTCCTTGGCATTTACAGCTCGAACCTCGACGAGTTTTTCAGGGTTCGCGTCGCGACGTTAAAGCGACTCGCTTCGCTCGGTGATGAGTGGATGGAATTGAGTATTCCGAATCCGAACGATACCTTGAGGAAGATTAAGAGGCTTGTCTCCACTCAGGCCGGGCAGTTCAATGAGGCTTACGCTCAAGTGAAGAGTGATCTGGCAGGAGCCGGCGTGAAGTTAATCAATGAGAAGCAAGTCCCGGCCAATCTCAAAGGGTATCTCATCGAATACTTCCGGACAGAGGTCAGTCCGCATATTTTTCCTATCATTTTAAAGTCGGCCTCCAAGTTGCCACAGTTGAAGGATCTTCCGATGTATCTTGCGGTCCGCGCATCGAAAGCGGATGGCAGTGGTCGTCCTATGCATGCCCTGATTGAGATTCCGGGCAACCTGCCGAGATTTATTTTGCTTCCGAAATCTTCGTCCACGCAATTGGTGATGTATCTGGATGACATTATCCGCTTTGGGCTTCATGAAGTTTTTCTAACGTTTCCTTTCGATCGATTCGAGTCCTATGCGATTAAGTTCACGCGGGATTCGGAACTCGAGTTTGATGATGATTTTACAGAGAGCTTCTATGAAAAACTGGAAGACAGTCTCAAGGCGCGGGAAGAAGGGTTGCCGGTCCGCGCGAATTTCGATGAAAAGTTTCCCAAGCCTTTTCTCAATCTCGTTCTGAGAAAGCTCAATCTTGCCCGCTCTGATTCTCTTTACCCCGGAGCCAGATATCACAATCGGCGGGATCTCCTGAGTTTCCCCAAGTTGGCCCGGGAGGGAGGGTTCTACGACTCCGCTGAGCCTGTCCCGATCAAGGCCTTGAAGCGTAAATCAGGGATGTTCGCCTCCATTCGGAAGAAGGATATTTTGCTACATATCCCATATCACCCATTCAGGAATCTAATCACGCTTCTGCAGGAGGCATCAATTGATCCGTTGGTGCGTAAAATTCAGGTTACTCAGTACCGTCTCGCAAAGACCTCGTGTATTGCCGCGGCGCTTCAGTCAGCGGCGCGAAATGGAAAGGAAGTCTTCGTTCTCGTGGAGCCGCAAGCACGGTTCGATGAGCAGGCAAATATCAAGTGGGCAAGCCGGTATCGAGATGCAGGAGTGCAGGTCCAGCTCGGGGTTCAGGGGCTGAAGGTTCACAGCAAGATGATTCTTATCACGCGCAAAGAGTCGGGTCGCGACCGGCTCTACACGGTGTTGGGAACCGGGAACTTCAATGAAGATTCCGCTGATATCTTTGCCGACCATTTGCTGATGACCTACAATCAGGAAATGGGGGGGGATGTGAAACGTGTTTTCGATTTCTTTCGTCGCTCTTATCAGCCGCCCAAACTCACTCATCTCCTTGTCGCCCCGTTTGATCTTCGGAAATTTCTTCGCACTCGCGTGGATCAGGAGATCGAAAATCATGAGAACGACAAGCCTGCCGGAATTTCGATCAAGGTGAACAATTTTTCTGATGTCGAAACAAATCGCCTCATCCGGCGGGCTGCGGATGCGGGTGTACCGGTCCGTTTGATCGTTCGCAGTATGTTCTCACTGAAGTTGAAGCCGAACGATAAGATTAAGGCCATCAGTATCGTCGATCGTTATCTTGAGCACAGTCGGATGATGATTTTTGAGAATGGAGGAAAACCTGAAGTCTTTCTGTCATCGGCTGATTTCCTGCCGCGTAATTTTGATACGCGTGTTGAATGTGTTTTTCCGGTGAATGAAAGCAAGCACAGCGATCAACTCCGTGAGTATTTTGAGATTCAGTGGCGGGACAATACGAAGGCGAGAATTCTCGATCCTGAACTGACCAACAAGTACAGGAAACAGAAAGACAGTGAGCCGATTATAAGGGCCCAGTATGACATCGAGCGTTATCTTCGCGAGGTCAGCTGACAGGGGGGGGGAATCACTTCCAGGCTTGTTCAAGCGAGCCTGAAAGAAAGGCGACGGGTCTCCGGCCCTGAGCCCCGGGCGAGACAACTTCGAAAGTGAAGCTTGAGCCGGCGGGTTTTGAGCGGATGATTTCAAGGAGTTGGTGACGCCGGCGAACCGGAATTCCGTCACAGCTTACGATGACATCAAAGGCCTTGAGTCCGGAGCGGGCGAGGGGACCATTTTTAAAAACAGGATTTACGTATAGCCCCTCGGCGTTGATCGGCAATTCGTCGAGGAGGGAACGGTCAGCTGACCAGATCTCCCAGACATATCCGCCAAGAGCGGGCGTGCTTGCAATCTGATTCGATTCGATAAGAGCCGTCGATGCTTTCGGCGCAGATACCATGCTCAAGCCGGAGGATCCCTTATCTGCAAGAAGCCGGCCATGTTGGATGCCGACAATTTCACCGCTCCGGTTGACCCAGATTCCACCTGAGGTCATGACCGGATTGATCCCACTGACAAAATAGTGTTCGAGATAGCCTTGCGAGGAGGTGAAGTCAGTGAAACTGGTTCGGGAGTCGGAGACGTGACCGGGGATGACCAGTGTACGACGGCGAAGCGCGGGCCCGAAATTGTAAACTGCTGACGTTTCTGCAGGGATCGATTTTGCGATCGAAAGGCTGCCGTACATGTTGGCCTCGGGATCGACTTCAAGGATCGCCAGGTCGTGTCCAAGGTCGTAGGCACTGAGAGAGGCGAAGTAGGACCGGCCATCGTGAGTAACAATCACGGAGGTGTCTCTGGGGGAGTGGAAAAGGTGGGCTGCAGTGAGGATGAAGAGCTGCCCACGGCTGTTCTTCACGAATGCTCCACCTCCCCGCAATTGACGTTGAATCACGATTTCGACGGAAGCTTTCCTGATTTTCTCGACAAGAGACGACGATAGTCCGTCCTGAGCCTGTAGCTGAGTGGCCAGGGTGATGAACAGGATGAAAGCAGCAGTGAATAGCTTCATGGAAGTCGGTGTCGGAATGCTAGAGAAGACTCCGTTGCTTGGCAACACTCACGATCGCAGTAAAGTGGGAGTGAGGCGACGGTTCGGTGAGGAGAAACTTTCCTCCTGAAAGACGGCCCTGTCTGAAATCGGGAATCAAGGCACTTCGGTCAAGGTCAGCGGCCTTTGCTATTTCCAATTTTAAACAGAAGCCGGGAGCAATGTGCTTTCTCAACTCGTGGGCGACCCGGCCCATGGTGTATCGAGGATTGATTTCACATACGGGGCGGTGCAGTAACTGTCCTCCCTCATCTCGATAAAGGTAACTGTCCAGGCCCAGTGGGCCTTCGAACTTGAAGCGCCGCGCCCATTTCTCCAGTGCGGAAATAAAGGGCGAAGTTTCTTCATAAAGAGGAAGTGCTTCTGTCATGAGGAACCTTGAGAGCTCAGGATCGAGCCCCTGGCAGAACTTCGGCATTGCGAGGGTGCCGCGGAAACCTCCAGAGGATGTGATGATCTGCTCTACTGTGGCAATCGGTCGGGCCCGGCCCTGCTTGATTTCAAACTGGATTGAAAAGTCGAAAATCCGGTCGTGGAGGGGCTCGAGGAGAATTCCTCCATCTTTGCGAGGAGTCCCGGAGAATCCTCGCGCAAGGAGGCTATCCAGTTCATCAAGAGTCAGTTTTCGCATGCCGCTTCCGGCCGTCGCGAAACATTGCTTAAGAACGACCGCATTCACCCCGGTGTTCCGAAAGGACTCTATCGCTGATTCGAGGTCTGCCCGCGTTTCGATAGGGAAGCTTTCTCCAAACCAGGGGGCGAAGGCCTTACCCTGTTCTCCCTTTGAAAAGAGTTCGCGTTCTTCCGGGCGCCAGATCCAATTGCCGTTACCGCCGGTCTCGTTGAGAGAGAGCGATCGGAAGGTTTCGGCAAGATGAGGTGACTTGGACCACGGTTTGAAGCGGTGAATCTTTCTCTCGTGGAGGAGGCTGTCACGGGCCAGTTCTCCAGCTTCGGAGAGAGATTCGATCTCCGGGAGTTGAAATCCGGCATCAATCAGTCGTCGGCGATGGTCTGAAGAGGGTGGATTACGCATCAAGACGACGTCGTCCCGCCGGGCAAGAAAAATCACGAGCGACTCGAGATCATTACTGACTGCCTGAACCTTTTTCGGAGAATGGTAGACCTTTGGCCAGACTGCGGCGCGATTTTCAGCTTCCGGATTGAAGAAGAAAACGTTCGGTGTCCGGCCCCGGGAACGCTCGTAGAGGTCGAGGTGGCGAATGAAGTCTTCATCAAATCCCGCAGCGCGACGGCCCTCTTCATTGAAGGGGGTCTGATTCCCTTTCGCCCTGATTGGTGAGAGGGGAAAAATGAGTTGTTTCCCGAGCGCCGCCCAGTCTGTATCTGACTCTGATTTCCAGCGACGGAACCACCTGAGTCCATAGCCTACGTGGGAAATTTCGTCGCGGTAAATGCGTTGCAGAATAGCCGCACTGGCCGGGTCACCCGCTTCGTCGAGAACCTTGGCGTAGTAGTGGGAATAGTCGAGATTGGCCTGCTCAAAGGTAAGGCTGAGCCGCGAAACGTAGTCGAGCGGGCACTCCATCGTCGAGACGGCATCCCAGAAAAAGCGGTTCACCGGGTATTCTCCGAACTTAATTCCACACTTCGACATGCGATTGATATACCAGGTGGTGTGTCGTTGCTCTTCAGTCAGTGTGTTCGTTAAGCCACGGAGAAAGGCGGGGGGAGCATGGCGAAACCGCAGAATCGCCAGAGCCATGAGCTCTGCCGCCAGAAGTTCGTGGTTGGCAAAAAAATGAAGGAGAACACCACGGCTGGATTCGTTCACCAGCGCTGCCCGGGAAGGCATGGCGGGGCGCGAATCTGATGTCTTCGCAAAGTGAAGGTTCTCCGGTCGGCCCGGTTCGATCTCGTGGAGATCCCTTGCTGCTCCCGAATCAACGATTGCATCATGATCCATTTTCCCCGGAACTCGCAGTTTCTCCTCAAGAGATTCCGAAAAGAGAACCCGCTCCGCATATTGCACGGGGGTTTCGAAGCCCGAGGTCTGTGTTGAGGAGGTTAAAGGCATCAAAATAGAGGAGGCAAAGCTGGGCCTTGACCGGAATACGAGATGACACGATCCTTGTCTCCTTTCGGATCGATGAAAATTCTGCAAATGCGATGCATTTCAACCGGGTCCGATATTATGCTTCATGATTGAGTTGCTGACAAGGAGCTGGGTTTTCCGCTTTTGGGAAGGGGTCTTCCGCTGGGTTCGTGAATCCACGGACAGACTTCTAAATCTCGGGGATGCCCCCGGCGTTGCGATAAAGGTCTTCATGGGAGGGCTGCTTCTCGGGTTGGGTTTTCATTTCCACGGGACACTGGCAGATTATCAGACCGCGAGTAGCGCCCTTCGAGGATCGGGCGAAGCGGGTTCGCTGCATGAACTTCCTTCCTTCGCTCCTCTGGTCTGGAAGGGGATCGGGGTCTTTTTGGCTGTTTTTGCCTTTCTGGTGAGTCTTTGGATTCGTGAATCCGGTGGTCATATTGAACGACGAGGAAAGCTCATCGTTATCGCTCTATGGATTGCTGCTGCCGCGGCTCTCGTTTCCTGGTTGCCCAGCGATGTGGTGGCGACACAGCAGGCTATTTCCGGAAAGGCACTGGCCGGAGAGAATCCTTCGATTGGAGCCTATCTGGGGAAATTGGTTCTCATCAGTCTTCTCATCCTCAGTATCCCGGCGGCGGCGATGCTCTATTTCCGGCTAAGCCTAATGGATCGCTACGTGGTGCACAGTTTTCTCTCCCCGTTTTCGCTCTGTCTTTTTTCATTCATGGCGATCTGGGTCATTGCTGATATCACGGATAATGGTCCTGCTTTTGCGGGAATGACCCCGGGGGGAATTCTGTCTTTCTACATTGTACAAGTACCGTTCGTGATTCTCTTTGTGATGCCGATTGCGGTTCTGTTATCCGGCCTGTCTTCGCTGAGCAAGTTGTCGAAATCGAACGAGCTCATCAGCATGATTGGCGCGGGTCGCAGCGTCATGCGTATCCTCATCCCGCTTTTTGTTGCCGGGATCTATGCCAGTTTTCTCAGCCTTGCTTTTAAATATGAATGGGCGCCTGCTTCGGTTGGGTACAAAGAGGCGGTCATGGAGACGGCGTTAAGGAATATTTATGCCGAAGAGACTGGAAAGGAAGTCGCGGAGGACCTTTGGGCGAAGCGAGGTTGGATGCATGTGAACGAAGTGAATCGGCGAACCTGGTTTGTGGGGCGTATTCCTTTTCGACTCAGTGATGAAATGGCTGATGTCGTGGTCTGGAAACTGACACCGGAAGGTTATCCCGAAACAATTTGGAAAGCTGAGCGCGCCCGCTGGCTTTCGGAGACAAACCCTCCGAGATGGGAGTTGCTCAAGGTGAATGTGTATCAGTACGATGAAGAGCACATTCCGAGAATCACACAGCACGATTTGCTAAAAGTTGAAGAGTGGAGCGAAACACCATGGAAGGTGCTCAGTTCTTCGCAGAACCCCGAATATTTGGGAATCCCTGGGTTAACGATGTATCTCAATGCCAACGCTGACATGGATGATGTAAGTCTTGCGCCGTTTCGAACAAATTGGTGGTATGTGTTCGCTGAGCCGCTTTCCTGCCTCGCTCTGATCCTTGTTGCTGCGCCTCTTGGTATTGTCTATTCGCGCCGTGCTTCCATGGCCGGAGTGACGGGGGCTATCATTATTTTTGCGCTTATGTACTTGATGAGGGGCACCTTTCTTGCACTGGGGCAGCGCGGTACATTCAATCCGGCCTTTGCTGCCTGGGGGACGAATATTTTCGTCGCTTTGACCGGCATCTTTCTGCTTTGGTTCCGTGCTCGAAACCGTGAAGTCCCTAAGCTGAAGGAGCTCCTTCGATTTCGTCGGCGCACACCTGCTTCAAATTGATTCGTTGTCGTAAAGTTCCCGATTGAAACGACTGGAGGCTTCGTCTAAATCACCGCTCACTCCCGGACCCCCTCAGATTTCATGGCTATTATTCAGGACTGGAAAATTCGATCCACTCACGCAAAATGTGAACTCAGCGGCGATTCGTTTGCTGATGGTGAGCGGTTCTATACCTGTATCTTCGATGATCCTGAATCTGACGGATTTCTGCGTCGCGATTATTCAATCGCCTCCTGGGAGAAAATTCGGGCTGAGATTACGCCCCCGCCGTTTTCTTTCTGGAAATCGACCTACAAGGCTCCTGTCGTTGAAGTCGATAAGAATGCGATTGCGGATACGTCTGCTGAAGGGATGCTGCAACGCTTTATCGAAGAGGATGATTCCAAGACGGAGAATGCCCGCTACATTCTTGCCTTAATGCTCGAGCGAAAGAAGGTGCTCGTACCCACAGACGTGAAAGAGACAGAAACCCGGAAGCTGCTGTTTTACGAATATGAAGCAAGCGGAGATGTCATCGTTATCGCCGACCCCGGTCTGAAGCTTGCTGAAATTGAGTCCGTTCAACAGGAGGTTGCTGAGCTTCTCAATGAGGAGGAAAGACGGGCCGCCTCAGGTGGGAAGGCGGAAAAGGAAGGCGAGGAAGTAGCCGAGTCCGAGAGCGATGAGCCCGAGGAGAGCGGTGATGAATCCGCCGAGGCCGAATAGGAGACGGTTCCCTTTTCCGGTGAGAAACTTTCGGAGCTGTTCCGATTTGATCTTTGCGTAGGCACCCGGAAAGCATTCGCCAATTCCATAGATCACCATCTTGGCGATCCCCAGGAGGATGAGCGCCCAACTCAGCAGCTTGATAAGTTGCAAACTTGTCGCGGGATCGATGAGGTGTTGAATGTCCGAATTCATGCCTGACTAGCCGATAAGACTTTGCAGGTTAGCTTTGTAAACCTCTTTGTCCGTGATGGTTTGATCCACTTCGAGGGGGCGCCCCACGATCATTCCGGCATGAGAGCTGAAGTCGTTTAGATACCCGGAGATCGACTTATCGATCACCACTTTCCTGTAGTTTCTTGAGGCGTGCATGAAGCGGGCGACCCCGTCATCCGTGCGGACAATGAGACCGACGTGTGAGCAATAGCCTCCGTCATGTTTTGTGGCAATACCGATGACATCTCCGTTTTGCAGCTTAGGCTCGACTGCAGCGACTTTCGCTTTGGGGATATGATAGACCGGCATTGCCGCGACGCGGTCTTCGGAAACTTTCATCGGTTCGCGAAGATCCGGGTTGTTCTTCAGGTAACGATAGTGCTCCCAGAGAATCGTCATTTCACTGATGCGCCGATCGTGAATGCGTTCTGCGCCCGGAAGCTCTTTCGTCAAATGACGGCAGGTGCCGCGAGCATCATTTTCGAAAAACCATTCCGCCAGGTAGTGAATCCGTTCCAGGTAATTGCCGCCACAGGTGCCGCCCCGATAGCGGGTAAATTCGATCTGTTTGAGTAAGTCTTCCGGCGTATAGCGGTCTTTTTCGATCGCGACCATCCGGGCCATGCCGAGGCTTTGTTCGAAGAACGTCCAGCAATCGAGCCCCTCCAGATTTACCGAAGGGGATTCGATATGGTCATCGATTTCCAGGGTAAAGTTTTCGTAGGGGAGGCCGTGCAATTCACGGGCGAATTTGACGATGCGGTCACCGATGGCGAGATCTCGCCAGTTTTCCCCCGCCGCCTTCTTCATGATGGATTGAAAACGAGCTTCCCCTTTGAAGATGGTCGACATCGGGAGATCCCTCTTCTTCGCTTCGATGAGGAGTTCGGCGCGTGCCGCTTCGCTCCAGAGTGAGCAAATTCCGAGGCCAAGAGTGGAACGTCGCGTCAGGGAACTCATGGAGAAAGTATAAGCAGATTGGGCCTTATTCGCCAGCGGATACTTCGGATTAGTGAATTAGTTTAAGGGGAGGTTGTTCCGCCGGGTTCGAATTCATTTTCACTGCTCAGCGGTTGCAATGCGCTGATTCAGGCGATGTTTCAGCTCCCCGGCAATGTCAGCATACCCGGGGTGATCAATAAGGTTGGTGAACTGTTCAGGATCGTTCTCCATGTCGAAGAGCATGAATGCCTTTGTGTCTTTTTTAGTCTCAGGATAGTACATGAAGGCCCATTTTTCTTTTCGGAGGCCATAGCCGTTTTTGACTTGAATGAACGCATCAGGCTTCGTGGATCGGGTTGAGCCCGGGTTGTTGATCAGGCTGGCGAGGCTGAGCCCCTGGCAGTCAGGTTCAATTGGAAGGCCGGCGAGTTCGCTCAGGGTGGGGTATAGATCGATCAATTCGACAAACTCTTCGCAGGTGGTTCCACCCTCCACTCCCGGCACGGAAATCATCAATGGAACATGAATCGCTTCCTCCCACCGTTTCGATTTTTTATGCATCTCATGTTCGCCGATGAGATAGCCATGATCGGAGACGAAGACGATGATGGTTTTGTCCCGAAGCTTCAGGCGTTCCAGTTCGGTGATGAGACGACCGAACTGTTGATCCATGAAGGTGATGGAGCCGTAGTACCCTCTTCGCAGTTCGAGAATCGATTGATCGGGAAAGGGGATCTGGGCGTTGATTGCCTGAGGCGGGATGTCGTCGTAGTCATCGGCAGGGAAGGAAGGGAACCGCAACTCTTCCGCTTTGTAGTTTGCGATGGAGTTCTCAGTGGAGATAAAAGGAAAATGAGGTCGCACGAAACCGACTGCGAGAAAGAAGGGCGCTTCAGCCCCCCGGCGCTGCTCAAGCAACTCGACTGCTTTGTTCGTTGTCATCGTGTCAGCCATGAGTTCGGCATCCTCGTCAGCAACTTCGATCACCGCAAATTGGCTGCGTGCCTGGGTGATCATTTCATAAGGTTCGCCTTTGGCGTGTGCTTCTTTCCATCGTTTGCGCTCGACATCGAAAATAACAGGATCGTCGGGATTGAGGTAATCCACAATTTTCCCCGGGGTCATGGACTCCATCGCTGAGGTGTTATAGCGCTCGGACCAGGAAGCATCATGGTCGCCACCATTGGTTCCCTCGATTATGTTCTGAGGAATTCCCATGTGATAGATTTTGCTCACGCGCCCTGACCAGTATCCATGGTTTTGAAAGTGCAGGGGCATCGTGACTCGACTCTGATCAATGGAGACACTATTTCCCGTGACTCCGTTCTTATCCGGATACTGCCCTGTCATGATCGAAGCGCGGGAGGGGCCGCAAAGGGGAAACTGGCAATAGGCTCGAGTGAACGAGATGGCGGATTTTGCGAACTCGTCCAGATTTGGTGTCTTGCATTCGGGATGTCCGTGGCCGCTTAAGGCAAAGTTGAGGTCATCTGACATCACGAAGAGGACGTTGGGTTTATCAGCCGCCTGCAGGAAGATGCCTGCGGCGAGACAGGTGATAGACAGGAGTAGGAGTTTCATCATTCGTAGAGATATCATAGCTTCTTGTTCCTGATAGGTCCGCTATGGTGGTGGAGCTTTGGTGATCCGCTACCGTGCAGTTTTGAGATGGAGGGAGATGCACCTCGTCCGAGTAATGTGTTTAGCGGTAGGGGATAGCATCAATGATGGAAAAGTCTGAGGTATGCCGGCCCGGGCGCGGGCAGGCTTAATCAAGCCTAGGGCATGACGATGAATTAGTCAGTGAAGGAGGCCAAACCGTTTGCGTCGTGGTGATAATCGATTACTGAAATCGCATCACAATGTCGATTTGCTTTGTGATCGGAGAAGGAAAGTTTGACGATCAGGATGTTTTTAAGGTTTTGGTTGATTTTATTAGTGTGTTTCGCGGCTTCCACGGGACTCGGGGATGAGAGATTTTCCTTTCGTCACGTAGCCAATTTGGCAAAGGCCCGGGCAGCAGCAGATTACGAGTCTGCAAAGGCCCTGCCTCCAGTGCTGGACGGGTTGAATTACGACCAGTATCGCGCCATTAAAACCGCTGACGGGGCAGTGGTTTGGGAGAATGAGGACTCTCCTTTTCAAATTGAGCTTCTCCATGCCGGGTATCTTTTCAAGAAACCGGTTCGCATCAACTTTGTCTCGTCAGATCTAAAAGAGGTCACTGCTGTTCCTTTTGCAAAGGATCGGTTTAACTATGATAAACTCGTGATTCAGGAGGATTTCGAAGAATCCGATGTCGAAGGCTACTCAGGCTTTCGCATTCGGTATCCATTGAATGGTGGTCCGATGGATTATGATGAGATTGGTTCATTTATCGGGGCAAGTTACTTTCGACTCCTCGGCAGAGAACAAGCTTACGGCATCTCTGCCCGTGGCCTAGCGGTCAACACGGTGAGAGAAGATGTAGGGGAGGAATTTCCGGACTTTGTGGAGTTCTGGCTCGTTGAGCCGGAGCAGGGAAGCGGTAGCCTGAGAATCTTCGCTCTTCTTGACAGCCCTTCAGTATCCGGTGCCTACCAAATTGACATCGTCCCGGGGGTAAGTACTGATGCTGAAATACGGGTGAAGCTGTTCTTCAGAGAGGGCGTTGCATCGGTCGGTTTGGCTCCTCTCACCTCGATGTATTGGTTCGGAGAAAATCACAAAGAACGCCCCTTTTTGGATTGGCGTCCTGAAGTTCACGATTCGGATGGGCTTTTAATCTACTCTCAGAATGAGGAGAAAATTTGGCGACCTCTCTACAACCACTTTTCGATCCGTGAGTCTCGATATTATGCACGCAATGTCGAAGGGTTTGGCCTCCTGCAACGAGATCGTCGTTTTGAGAGTTATGAGGATCTCAGCAATCCATACTGGAAAACGCCAACCGCATGGATAAAGACACTTTCCTCCTTTGGGGATGGAGTGGTTCGTCTCGTGGAGCTGCCGACAAACAATGAAGCGATGGACAATATTGTGGCCTATTTTGAGCCTGCTGTTCCGCCGTCCAAGGGGGATGAAATTGACTATCGCTATGTATTGTCATGGAAGCTTCAGGATGAAGTGGGACTATCCTCAAACCGAGTCCTTGCAACGAGGGTGGGGGTGGTAGGCGCTTATCCTGATACCCGGCGTTTTATCATCGACTTTGTCGGCCCTGATTTGATGAATTTGGACGCAGATGCACCGATATTTGCTGAAATCACTTCGGATGCGAATGGCTACATTACCGAGAATCAGTGTTTTAAAAATGTCAAAACGGGTGGATGGCGAGTCGAATTCAAGCTTGATACCGATCAGGAGAACAGCAGCCCCGTTGAGTTACGGTGTATACTAAAAGATCCTGAGACCGGTGAGCATTTGAGCGAGACATGGAGTTACCAATGGAGTCCTTAAATCAAGAATCGTTCACCCCGGAGAAGTGGGCGTCTTCGACGGCTTCGCTGGAGGAGTGGAATGAAGCATACCGGCGGGTTGAAGCCTACTTTTCGGCCCTGCGTGTCAGTAACAAACTGCTTCTCAGTTCGCTCGTGCTGAAGATACTTGACCTTGCCCACCGGCGTCATCAGTCACAGCCCGAGCGAAGACCGCTTGAGCTGGCGGCGGAGGAGACGGATCGAATGCTGGTGAGCTGGTTTCGGAAGGTGTTGGGCGTTGAAGGAGTTGAGGTCACGGATCGCCTTTCGGCACAGGGACGCCTCACCCTTTTGTTAATGAGTGAGGAAGTCCCATGGCAGGAACTCTTCCTGACTGATCAACCTATTCCCGGGGAAAATGTGGAAGCATTTAAAAATGCTTACCTTGTCGCGAATCCGGATTTCAGTTTTGTTAGGATGCAGCCCCGCCCAATCGATCTGGGAGTCGTCGATGTTGCTAATCGCGCTTTCGATCAGATGGGCGCCTGGGGTAATGTGGTGCAATGGGCATTGTGGTTGGGTTTTGCCACGATTCTTGCTTTGACCTTCTTTTCTACCCGATGATTGCCGAGGTGAAATGAGTTCAAAAGATACTGTGAAGCCGGGGAGTAGTGAGGAGAGGAATTCACCTGCGCGGACCTTTTTCTTCTTCTCTGTTGTGTTGGGGATTGCCGGAACGGGATCATATCTCATGGCGGATTATCTCTGGACGCTGGGATGGGATTTCAGTTCGGGGGTTCTTTGGATTCTCTTCGTGATTTTATTCAGTTACCTTGCTTTTGGATTCACTCATGCCGCCTTTGGTTTCGTCATTCGTCTGCTTCGGTCAAACGCTGCACGAATGCCTGTGACAGGGCCTGATTACGAGGAAGAGCCTGAGCTTGTTCAATCCCGTGTTGCTATTGTCATCCCGATTTATAACGAGCCGGTTGGAAGGGTATTCAACGGAATCGCTGCGATCTATGATTCGGTGATGCGACAGGAAAATAACGAGGTGTTCGATTTTTTCATCCTGTCGGATTCTACCGATCCGGAGCAATGGATTGCAGAAGAAGCCGCCTGGATGGATTTGAATCAGCAACGGAATTCCCATAAGCGGATGTTCTATCGACACCGTCTGAGTAATGTCGGAAAGAAGAGTGGGAACATTTCTGATTTCTGCCGGACCTGGGGGGATCACTATCGCTACATGATCGTCCTCGACGCTGACAGTATTATGTCAGGAGAGACATTGCTCGAACTCTATTGGAGGATGGAGAGGAATCCGAGAGTGGGTCTCATTCAAACGGCCCCTGCGCTTGTTGGCGGCGAGTCGGTATTCGGCCGTATGCAGCAATTCTCCAACCGCCTCTACGGTCCGGGTTTCCTGGAGGGGCTGGGCTATTGGTCACAATGCGGTGGCAATTTCTGGGGGCACAATGCGATCATCCGTTTGCGTCCCTTCATCAAGGAATGTGATCTTCCGCAGCTTCCGGGGCGGAAACCATTCGGGGGGCATATCCTATCTCACGATTTTGTTGAGGCAGGCTTACTGCGCCGTGCTGGATGGGAGGTCTGGCTTGCTCATGACCTTGATGGAAGCTACGAGGAAGGCCCACAGGGTATCATTGAATCGGCGCAGCGGGATCAACGATGGTGCCAGGGCAACCTTCAGCATGGTCTGCTTCTCTTTGCCCGTGGTTTACGCGGTAAAACAAGGATCCATCTTGCTAACGGTATCCTGGGGTACCTTGCGTCGCCACTGTGGCTGCTATTCATGTGCGTTGCGTTCGGGAAAGCGTTTGGGAATCCCCATCCGGTCACAGAGCAACCTTCGCTGATCGGAGGAATTCCGCTTTTAATTTTTACGCTTTGTCTTCTCTTCGGCCCGAAGTTAATGGCGATCACAGAGTTGGCTTTTGACCCGGTTCGTAAGGCTCAGTTCGGAGGACTCTTAAACGCGGTCACCGGGGCAATTGTGGAAACCTTTTTCAGTGCCCTTCTCGCTCCGGTCATGATGATGTTTCATTCCAAATTTGTGCTTTGGAACTTCGTCGGACGAACGGTGGATTGGGCGGCTCAGCGCCGGGGCGCCCAGGGGACGAGTTGGGATGAAGCGATCGCTGCACACGGCTTTCACACCTTGATAGGCCTTGCGGTGGGAATCGTGGCAGGCCTGGTTAATCCTACCTTGTTCTGGTGGTTGTCCCCAGTCCTCCTCGGTCTGTGCTTCAGTATTCCTTTTTCGGTCTGGACGAGTCGACGGGATATCGGTTTATCACTTAAGCGGGAGGATTTATTTATCATACCGGAGGAATTGAATGCTCCCCGTGAGATTGAAGAGGCCTTGTCAGGGGAAGAGAACGAAAAGAAGCCCTATCAGGGGGTTACCAGTGCGGTGCTCGACCCCTTTCTCAACGCGGTACATGTCTCACTTCTCCGCCGTGCCCGTCGCAGGCTGGTATCCGGTCAGCGTGTCTATTCACCCGAAGAATCCTTCAAGTTACCCACTGAAGGCGAGTCGATTGAGCGTCGACTTCTTGCCGAGCGGCTTTTAAAGGAAGGGCCGAAGTCGCTTGACCGTCAGGATACCATTACGATTTTGTCTGACATCGACAGCATGCTGTGGATGCACCGCGAGGCGTGGATGCGGTCTTCCGGGGATCTTTCTCCTTGGTGGGAGCACGCCATACGGAAAAGTTCGGTAGCGGTCTAGGGTTATAACTAGCTCAGAATTCCTTTCACAACATCACCGTGTACATCGGTTAGTCTGAAGTCGCGTCCGGCATACTGATAGGTAAGGTTTTTGTGATCCAGGCCCAGCGTGTGCAGGATCGTGGCGTGCCAGTCATGGATGTGAACTTTGTTCTCAATCGCCTGGTAGCCGTAATCATCCGTGGCCCCGTAGCGGAGACCGCCCTGAACGCCGCCTCCCGCCATCCAGAGTGAGTAGCCCTTGTTGTTGTGATCGCGACCGTTGCCGTTTTGTCCATGCGGGGTACGGCCGAATTCTCCGGCCCAGATCACAAGCGTGTCTTTGAGCATGTCGCGCTGTTTCAGGTCTTCGAGGAGGGCCGCGATGGGTTGATCAATCTCAGCACAGTTCTGCTCGAGGCCGCCTTTAAGGTTGCGGTGGTGATCCCAGTTTCCATGGTTAATCTGGATGAAACGAACTCCCGCCTCTGCGAGGCGCCGGGCTTTAATGCATTGCTGAGCGAAGGCCCCCGTTGTGCGATCATTTAATCCATAAAGTGCCTGAACGGAAGCGGGCTCATCGGAAAGGTTCATCACTTCAGGTAGCTCATCCTGCATTCGGAAAGCCAGTTCATAGGATTCAATAATTCCTTCGACGTCGGGATGGTATTGATCGCGTGCCAGTTTTTCAGTATTGAGCGATTTCACGTAGTCGAGTTGAACGCGTTGGAGCTCCTTACTTAGTTGCGGGTTCCTGATGTTCTGAACGGCGTCCCGGGCTTCCTGCGAGACAAAACGATTGCGTGCCTGCTTTCCAATTGGAGTGCCCTGATAGATTGCGGGGAGAAAGGCACTTCCATAGTTTTGAGCACCGTTGGGAGGGCTCAGGGTGATGAAGCCGGGAAGGCTGTCATTCTCTGTGCCAAGGCCGTAGAGCGTCCAGGCGCCCATTGAGGGACGAACGAACTGAAAATTTCCTGTGTGCATCTGCGTGGTTGCCTGGGGGTGATTCGGCAGATCTGTGTGCATGCTGTTGATTATACAGAGATCATCAGCGTGTTTGGCGAGATGAGGAAAGAGGCTCGAGATCGGGAGGCCGCTTTGACCGTGTTGTTTGAACTCGAAAGGGGATCCGAGCAGTTTCGCGTAGCCTTTCGCATCCTGCCCGGTGTCTTTCGTCAGCTGAGGCTTGTAGTCGAAAGTGTCGACATGAGAGGGAGCGCCTTGCATCGCCATGAAAATAACGCGTTTTGCGGTCCCTGCGAAGTGGGGGGCTTTCGGTGCGAGTGGATTCAGATTCGATCCGAAACTTTTCTGAGTAGCGAGGCTGCTCAGTGCAGAGAAAGCAAGGTAGCCAAAACCACTGGAGGCTGACTGCAGAACCTGGCGCCGACTGGGTTGAAAGAGAGGTGTGTTCTTCATCATACAGGGTCTGATCGAGGATTAGTTGAGGTAGCGAAACTCGGCGGAGCCGATGAGCGATTGACAAAAGGTAGTGAGAGCAAGGAGACGGGCTTCGAGAGGTGGAAGGCCCTCTTCTTTGGCGACGATAAGGAAGCGTTCGATAAACTGCGTGGTGCGTTCGCTTTCCCCGGGAGTTGGTGGTCGGGAGTAGCAAAGGTAAAAAGCTTCGCTCACTAATTCTTCGCCCCGGAGTCCGATGTCTGTCGTGAGGTAGGATGCCATCGCTTTTGCATTCTTGAGGATGAAAGGCGAATTCATCATGTAGAGAGCTTGCGAAGGAACGGTCGTGATTTCCCGTTTTCCGGAAAGCAGGCTGGGGTCCGCGAAATCAAAAAGCCCGAGTGATTCGGGGACGAGGCCCCGGGCGATGGGCAAGTACACGGAGCGATAAGTCGTTTCGCTATTGATCTCATCCTCCTGAATGTTCCTGCCGACAAATCCATCCCCTGCTTCAGAAACGAGTGAGCCGGCGGGGCGCTCCAGGTTCAGCTGTCCGCTCACAGCAAGAGCGGAGTCGCGAATGGCCTCGGCGTCGAGGCGGCGTTTATTTGCCCGCCAGAGCGAATGGTTCTCCGGGTCTTTCTCAAAATGATCTTCGCGAAAGGCGGAGCTCATTCGGTAAGTTCGGCTCGTGACAATTTCCTGAACAAGCTGCTTGGTCGACCAGTCAAGTTCGATCAGGCGAACGGCAAGATAGTCGAGCAGCTCAGGGTGCGTCGGCTCATCTCCAGTGGAACCAAAGTTGTCAATGCTGCGGACGATTCCCTCTCCGAAGAGCCAGGACCAGATACGGTTCACATAGACGCGGGCGGTGAGCGGATTCTCCGGAGAGGTGATCCACCCGGCGAGTTGGAGCCGCCCACTCTCGTCGGCGCTGATGGGCTCTTCATCGGAGGTCTTTACGACCTGAATGAATCCTCTCGGAACCCTTTCATCAGTGGGGTTATCCTCCTCGCCCCGAATCAAAATTTGCGAATCAAAGGGGGAGGATAAATCCTTCATTCCCATGCTGAGTGGTTTCGGATAGCCGTCATCATCATAGGAGGCAAGGATGCGATCAGCAATTCCGATCTGATTCTGATGTCTCAGGATTTGAAGGCGAAGTTCGGTGGCACGCTCGCCATCTCCACTTCGACGGGCTTCTCTCGTTTCGGTAAGAAGTTTATCAAGGTTCTCCTGCAGCGTAGCTTTTTGAAATTCAAGGTCGATCAATTCGGCGAGCGGTTTCACTCCGGTGCCGGAGTGAGCACCGGCGGGCAGGGGAATGAGATCGGTCGCCTTTCGGTTCTGGAGCGCTTCGGCGGTCCCGAAAAGAGTCTCGCTGCTGAGAAAGATTCCGGCCATGGCATAGTAGTCGGACATGGGAATAGGATCGAATTTGTGATCATGACAACGGGCACAAGCAGCCGTGGTCGCGAGGAAGGCCTGCGTCGTTGTATCGATCTGCTCATCAACGAGGTCGAAACGAAACTGTCGGGCATTCTGTTCATTGAGTCCCTTGGTTCCGATCGCGAGAAAGCTGGTCGCAACCGTGTGTTCGGCCTCCTGTGCTGCTGAGTTTGCAGGGAGAAGGTCACCGGCGATTTGCTCAAGTACGAACTGATCGAACGGTTTATCGGCGTTGAAGGAATCGATCACATAATCCCGGTATCTCCAGGCATGTGGAAAGGTCGCATTAACCTCCTTACCGGAAGATTCCGCGTAGCGCGCAACATCCAGCCAGTGGCGACCAAAACGCTCACCAAACTGAGGAGAGTCCAGAAGCCGTTTCACGGCAGTGGCGATCGCGTGGTCGCGGTCGGCATTATGTGCTTCGACGAATGATCCCACGACAGCGCTGGAGGGGGGGAGTCCGGTTAGATCGAAAGAGAGTCGCCTTATCAAAGTTCTTGCGTCGGCATCTGCGGCCGGGGTAAGGCCCTTCTCCCGATGTTGTTGACTGACAAAGTGGTCGATTGGCTGCAGGACCCAGTTCGCATCGACCTGTTCCGGGATCTCCGGATTGTGAGGTGCTTGATAGGCCCAGAATTGGCGGCCTTCATCGATGTCGATCGTGTTTGTGTATTCCTGCGGCGCGCCTTCTTTCGGCTGACGGTCTCGCGGATCGGGGGCACCCATTTCGATCCACTGTTTAAAGTCAGAAATGACGTCCTCTTCCAACTTGTATTTTGGAGGCATTTCGAGGCTGCTGTCCTCGTAGGTTATGGCGAGGTAGAGGAGGCTCTCGTTCAGGTCAAAGGGCACTACCGCGGGGCCGGAATCGCCCCCGGAAAGGGACGTCTCCCGCGTATCGAGGAGGAGGCCTCCTTTCACTTTGTCGCCTTCTTCGGCGTGGCACTTGTAACAATGCTTAACGAGTGCCGGCCGAATCTTTTTCTCGAAAAATTCAGTCTCCTCTTGTGATAGCTCTCTCTTCTCCGCGGCGGGGAGAAGTAGAGGACACCAAAACAAAAAAGCATAAAGGAAGACAGGACGAAAAACGTTCATGGCGGGTCAGTTGAAGGATTCAACTCTTCCCCATGGTCGCAGTTTCGATGTTTTTACCTTTTTACTGAAGAGGGTTTTCGTACCAGACGACTCCGAGCCCGGTTTTCTCCTCGCAGGTGACAAGATCGAGATCGCCATCATTATCGAGATCGATGAGCTCGATGCGGTCGAATTTTACGCCTTCAGAATTACTGATCGGGAAAAATTCGGAGAATACATTTGCCCAGAGGACCCCCCGTTTAGAGCCACTGGCATGTTCGCAGGTGATCGCGAAGTCCGGGATTTCATCTCCATCTAAATCGCCAACGTGTACTGCCTTGCTTTCACCAAATTCGATGGATGGTATCGGGTCCAGATCGGCTGTGTCTTCCCACAGAGTGAGAGGATTCTCAGGTTGGTAGAATATCCTAATTTGATCCGGCCGGATCGCGGCGACCACGTCCAGGCTGTCGTCGTCGTCAAGATAGGCGAGATCGAGGAACATGACCTCCTCGTCAGGCGCGCCGATGCAAACCGGTTCTCCAAACCAGGGCGCCTCTTCAAGAAGCGGTAGTAGAAAGACGCCGGAGTGAAGGCCCTTTCGATCGGAAAAGACGATGTATCGCTGTTCGCCCTCCTCAAGCAGGCGCAGGCTCATGATCCACCCGGCATCAAAGAGCCGATGCGTTTTCCAGATAGAAAGTTTACGAGCCATTCCGTGCCCCGGATTCTCCAGCCAGGTAAGTGAGGCGCCACTGCTTTTCGATCCAACGAGCAGATCGATGTCTCCATCGAGATCCACATCAAGCGGTAGGGTATACATCCACCACTGCGTGTTCCGGGTGTCTGGAAAGGCCGAGGATTCCCATGCGTCACCGTCGGTGAGGCGATCGGGGGAGGTTGGCGCCCAGGAGACAAAGACGGTTCGTTTTTTTCCCTCCGTTGCCGTTACGATGTCAAGAACACCATCTCCGTCGAGGTCTGCAAAAACGGAGTCTTCAGCCCCGGTGACCTTTAACACGGTTGTTGCCTGCCAGGGGGCTTTGACTTTTTCGGGTCCCGGATTGAGGCAGAAACGGATCGCGCTACCGTCTTCCCAACCGGTCACGAAGTCGATCAAGCCGTCCCCGTTGATATCGGCGGGTCGGATGCCATCCGCACCGGTCCGGTGTTCGATTCCGCTCGACGGATCGATTGTATGCCGACTCCATTCTGCGGCCGAAAGGCTACCTGAGAGGGTTAAGATGCCAAGGGAAATACAAGAGACTGTCACAGTTTTCATTGTCAGGAGTATTCTATACCGTCATGCTGCCGATCAGCGAAAGCATTGTTTCATGAGACTTACGCCCATTCTCCACACCCTCGCCATTCTTATGGTATCACATACTTCGGGGGCGCAGGACGGAACAGAAGAGTTTGATCCGTTTTCGGATGCTGCCGCGGAAGCACTTGAGGTTTCTCAGGGTTTTAAGGAAGTGCGGCAATTTATTGAGCCGGGTAAAATCAAATCCCTTACCGCTCTGGCAAAGCCTTCTATCGTAACGGTCCGCCAACTGGGGCGCGATGGAGAAAGTCGCGGCACGGGTTCGGGATTCATTGTTTCGGAGGATGGCCTCATCGCGACGAATTTGCATGTTATCGGTGAGGGGCGTCCCATCGAAGTTGAACTGTTCGATGGTTCTGTCCATGAAGTGGTTGAAGTGCAGGCGTGGGATCGCCGATACGATCTCGCGGTGATTCGTATCGCCGCGGAGGCAGAGGAACTGAAAGCGTTACCGCTCGCGGATTCCGATACAGCTGAACAAGGCCAGCTCATCGCGGGATTTGGTGCCCCGCAGGGGCTGAGTTTCAGCGTCGTTGCGGGAGTGATTTCGGCGATACGGGAATTGGAAGAGGGCTTCGTCGGCGATGAGACTCCCGATTACCCCATGCTTCAGCTCGCGATGCCGATCGAACAGGGGAACAGCGGCGGGCCTGTCATTAATATGGAGGGCGAGGTGATGGGCGTTGTGACGCTTCGACACCGTGTCACCGACAACCTTGGCTTTGCGGTACCGGGGAACGATCTCAAGATGCTTCTCGAGAAGCCGAATCCGGTGCCCATGAGCCGCTGGAGAACCATTGGCATGCTCGACCCGCGGCAGTGGACTCCGATCATGGGGGCAGACTGGAATCAGCGGGGTGGCGTCATCCGGGCGAGACAGCTTGGGGCCGGCTTCGGGGGGCGTTCGCTCTGTCTATCGAGTCTGGATGTTCCTGAAGGCCGCTACGAGCTTGAGGTCAGTGTCAGACTCGATGATGAGAGCGGCGCGGCGGGACTCGCCTTTGCCTCCGATAGTGGTGACAAACACTACGGCTTTTATCCCAGTGCAGGGCAGATGCGTCTGACCCGGTTCGAAGGACCTGATGTGTACAGCTGGGTGATTCTTGAGCAAGTCGAAGCTTCCTCATATCTTCGGGGGAGCTGGAACAAGCTGCGTGTCCGGGTAGATGGCGCGACCATTTCCGCCTGGGTCAATGACGAGAAGGTTATGGAGCTGAAAGACGAAGGGCTTCGCGGCGGAAAAGTAGGGCTTTGTAAATTTCGTCGTACGGAGGCGGAATTCCGTGGATTTTCACTTTCGAAAGATCTCGGTTCAGACTCCCTGCCCAAAGCTGAACGGCAGCGCATGACGAAAAGCATCGATCGTTTTCTTGATCAGCAGGAGGTGGAGGAAGTGATTGCCGAGTTCAGTCGGGAAAGTGAGCATGGAAGAGAACTCCTTCTGGAGAGAGCCGCCGAGCTCGCCGAACTCGCGGGGCGGCTTCGGCGCCTTGAAAGGGAAGTTTATCTCAGAGAGATCATCAACGAAATGATGATGTCACTTGATCGTCCTGAGTCTGAAATCGACCTTTTTGAGGTGGGGCTTCAGATTTCCCGACTGGATGATTCCTCCCTTGATCTCGATTATTATCGAGGTGTCTTTTCGCGACTGGTTGACGATGCCCGGGAGTATCTCGATGAGCATTCGCTCGAAGGTGACGCGAAAGAACGCGTCACCGCATTGACCGAGTTTCTCTTTCAGGAGAATGGTTTTCACGGGAGTCGAAGTGAATATTACCACCACGCCAATAGCTATGTGAATCACGTCCTCGACGACCGCGAAGGGCTGCCCATTACGCTCAGCGTTATTTTTGTTGAACTGGCACGGCGGCTCCAGATCGAAGGGGTCTATGGCGTGTCTCTACCCGGAAAGTTCATGGTCGGGCTCGATTACGAGAAAGAAGGAGAGGGGCGCTCACTTTTTGTGGATGTCTTTGAAGGGGGGAGCATGATCGATCGCAGTGGTGCCGTGCGTGAGATTTGGGATCTGCTTGGATCAGCGCCGGAGAAATCGGCCTTTCATCCGGCTGATGCCAGAGAGATTGCCGTGCGGATGCTTCGAAACCTCGTGGACATTGAGATCAATCGGAAGCAGACACCTGAGGGAGCTGTAAACTACCTTGAACTCCTCCTCGCAATTGAACCCAACGCGGCCCCTGAGCGCTTTCAGCGCGCTCTCCTGCGGATGAAGGGTGATAACCTTTCCGGCGCGCGGGATGATCTGGATTGGCTTCTTGAGCATCGGCCCCCGGGGCTGGATTATAGAAGGCTTGAAGTGTTTCGCGAGACGTTGATCGAGGAGTGATCCCGCCCACTTGCTAAGAGTGACTCATGTTGCGTCTCCATCCGGCGCGTGCAAGGGCCTCGTTTGATTATTGAAACCGGGCACAAAAAAAGCCGCTCCCGAATTCGGAAGCGGCTCTTTTGAAATCGTGGTAACGAATGCCTCTTAAGCTTCCGCCTCTTCTGCTTCAGCAGGAGCGAGGACGTCGACGAACTCGATCAGGGCCATTGGCGCTGAGTCAGAGGAACGCTGTCCAAGCTTGATGATCCGGGTGTAACCACCCTGGCGATCCTTGCTTGCAGTAGCGATGTCTTCGAAAAGCGTTTTCACGCTGCGCTGGGCGAGCTGATTGCTCCCGAGAAGGGAGAGGGCGCGGCGACGGCTGTGAAGAGTGTCCTTCTTGCCGAGGGTCACGAGCTTATCGACATAGGGACGCAGTGCCTTGGCCTTGGCCAGGGTGGTGCGAATTTGACGATGCTCGATGAGGCTCGCGCTGAGGTTACGGAGAAGTGACTCACGATGCGCCTTGTCGCGCTGGAGTTTTACGGTTTTGCTTCGGTGTCTCATCAGAAAAGATGGGGTAGGAGTGGGAGAAGGCCGGAGTCGGAACCCCGGCCAATCTGTCGGTCAGGCCGATCAGTCGTTGATGTTCTGGGCGATAAGTGCGGCGAGACCTGGACCTTCGACGCCACGGTCACCACCAAGAAGAGTGGAGGTGAACGGAGACTCGAGAAGGCTCGGATCGATCTGCATTCCAAGAGAGAGGCCAAGCTCGTGGAGCTTGTCTTTGATCTCATTGAGAGATTTCTTACCGAAGTTACGATACTTGAGCATCTCAGCTTCGGATTTCAACGCGAGCTGCCCAACGGAAGTGATGTTTGCGTTGTTGAGGCAGTTTGCGGCACGGACAGAAAGCTCGATCTCGTTGACGCTCATGTTGAGAAGCTTCTTGAGTTCAGCATTCTCTTCGCTCTGAGTCTCAGGGCGATCTTCGATGAGGATCGCGTCGTCGTCGTAGTTAACGAAGACGTCGAGGTGGTGACGAAGAATGGCAGATGCCTGAAGGAGGGCATCATGCGGCTCGATGCGTCCGTCGGTCCAGACTTCAAGATTCAGTTTGTCGTAATCAGTGCGCTGACCGACACGAGTGTTCTGCACGCCATACTTAACACGGCGGACAGGGGAGAAGATTGAATCAATCGGGATCACACCGATCGGCATGTCAGGATGCTTGTTGTCTTCGGAGGTGTTGAAGCCACGTCCGACACGAACTTCCATCTCGAGGCTGAATTTCGTGTTGCGATCCAGAGTGCAGATGTGCTGGTCTTTGTTCACAATCTCATACTGGGAGATCTCCTGAATGTCACCAGCAGTGACGGCGCCGGCTTTATCAACCGTGATGGAAAGGGTAGCGGGATCCTTATCCTCAAAGTGCTTAAAGCGGATCTGCTTCAAGTTAAGGACGATTTCAGTGACGTCTTCGACGACACCGGGGAGTGAGGCGAACTCATGCTGCGCACCTGCGATGCGAACTGAGGTAATCGAAGCACCTTCCAGTGAGGAAAGGAGAACCCGGCGAAGGGTGTTACCGAGAGTATGTCCGAAACCTGCCTCGAAAGGCTCTGCCGTGAAGTGGGCGTAAGTGTCAGTTGCGGTGTCTTCGTTCTTAACGAGACGTTCTGGGACTTCGAATGGAGCTAATGATGTTGCCATATAGGATTGGGGTAGCCGGGTTTCCCTTTGGTAAGCGTTATACTTCGTAAGAAGACCAGAGGACCAACGGCAGATTTTTCTAAACGCTTGGGCGCGGAATATGGTCGGTTTTCAGAAAAAGTAAACTGATTATTTGACGGGAGGAAAAGTCGGCCAAGGAAAAGAAAGAAAGCCCCCGCTGTTTCCAGCGGGGGCTTTCGAGTTTCCCAATGCTTCCGGTGCGATGAGCCACCGGAGAGGGACAGACCTCAATGGTTACTTCTCGGGCTGTCTGTCTGAAAAATCTGAAGGTGGAGAGGATGGGGAAAGAGGCGCCGGCACGGTGGACTTTGAGCCACCGGATTTGGATTGCCTGTGCCAGAAAGCGGCTTTGGCAGGAGTGTCCCAGGATTTGGCATCCCAATGCGATGGAAAAGAACGTTTCGCCGGGTTTGGCACTTTGGTCTGATCGTCGGTTGAGAAACCTCTACTGAAAAGGGCGGCGAGAGTGAACGAGGTGAAAAGAAATAATCTCATGATCAGACAACGACTGGAATCGGTAGATCATAATTTATGAAAATTATAGTAATTGTCAATATTATAATAATATTTACGTAAAATAGTCATACTCGAAACAACGCCCCCATCTTTTTCCCGAGGATCAATCCGGCTCCGGTGATGGTGATGGCGAGGAACGCCATTGCCCACACACCCAGAGCGGAGGCGATGTGCGGGCCTGTCCCCAGAGAGGAAACGAGGGCGTAGATTGCCTTAGTGATGGGGAAGTGCTGCTGCTGTTCGGCAAGGATAAGTGAATCAGAGACCTCGAGCATCGCAAAAGAAAAGGCGAGCAGGCCACCGGCGATGAGATTGGCGGCAATGAGCGGAAGCGTGACTTTGGTAAGTGACTTGAGCGGCGGACAGCCGAGGTTTTGAGCGGCTTCCTCCAGGGTCACGCTGGTTTGTTGAAATCCGGCGGCAGCCGACCGGACCACGTAGGGAAGGCGTCTTACGGCGTAGGCGATGACGAGAATGAGGATCGGGTTTTCTCCGAGGATGAGGAAATCGAAGAGCTGCCCTTGGCGTGTCATGGCGAGGTAGCCGAAGGCAAGAACAAGCCCCGGAACCGCGAGAGGGAGCATCGCCATGGCATCCAAAAATTGTCGGCCGGGGAGCTTTGTCCGCACGACGACGTAGGCGATCGCGATGCCGAGAATGACATTTGTGACAGTGGCAAGGGAGGCATATTTCAGAGAATTCCCGATCGAGTTGAGCGTCAGGGGGTGACCGAGGGCATCGAAGTAATGCTGTCCGGTGAAGTCTGATGGGAAGATGGTTCCATACCACTGATTCGAGACGGAAAGAAGAATGACGCCGAGATGAGGGAGCACCGCCAGTCCCGTCACGAGAACGAAAACTCCGATACAAATCGCGTTCATGAGGGGCGAGGCGTTCCGGAGGGAGCGCCCTGTCGCGGCTCGACCGGAGCTGACGGCAATCTCTTTTCCGAAGAGCCATTTGCCAATGAGGTAGAAGGCCACGGTGAGAATCAGAAGGACGACAACGAGCGCGTAGGGAAAGGGATTGCCGCTGAGATCTTTGATACCGTCGAAGATCTGGACCGACGTAACTCTCGTGAAGTCAAAAATAAGGGGGACTCCCAGCTCCGTAAAGGACCAGATAAAGATGATCGTAGCCCCTGCAAACATCCCCGGCATGATCATGGGAAGAGTGATGCGCCAGAGTCTCCGGAGACCATGGCAGCCTAGGTTCTCCGCGGCCTCTTCCATGGCGGGATCGACATTCGCGAGTGCTGCGGAGACGTTGAGGTAGGCGATGGGATACAGATGGAGGGCATTCATCAGCACGACCCCGAAGAGGCGCCCTTCGCCGAGCCAGTCGAAGGGCGCTGCGGCATTCATGAGCCCAAGATCGATGAGAAAAGCATTCAGGACGCCAGCTTGTCCCAGGAGTTGTTTAATCCCGAGCGCCCCGACAAAAGGGGGCAGTATCAGCGGGACGAGGATCAGAGAGTTAAGGATCTCTTTGCCCTTGAAGTTCCAGGTGTTTGCGAGAAGGGCGAGGGGAAGCGCAATTAGCAGGGAGAGAATCGTGGTGAAAAGCCCCATGTAAAAAGAGTTCACCAGTCCCTCCACATAAACAGGGTTCTGAAAAATCTCACCGATGTAGGCAAAGGTCAGTTTTCCATCAGTTGTCACAAAAGCCTCTTTCACCGTGTGCCAGATCGGGTACACGAAGAAGAGAGCGAAGAAGATCGCAGTTCCGGCATAGATCGTGACGGCGAGTTTCCGGTTCATGGCTGGGTGGCGATTCGGTGATACTTCTCGCGAAAGGCGGCGGTGAGTTCCCGGGCGAGCTTGATCTCGGCGACTTTGTCCTTTGTGCCGAGGACGGTGGCGATCCGCTGTGTCGCGTTTTCGTAGCTGATCAGGGAAACATCATCAAAGGAAGCGAGTTGCGCGGCTGGCAATCCGTTTTCGATGAGGGCCCGCCACGCCTTTCTCTGCTCTTCGTGAGGGTCGATGCAGGCAGCCTTGATGATGAATCGCAGGCTGGAAAAGAGTGCTCCGGTCCATTCGTCATGATAGGTGAAGCCCTCAGCGATCTCGTAGGGGTTCACCTCAGGATCGCTCATGGCCTTCCGATTTCTCCCGGTGTAGAAATCCCGACGGATTGGCGGGCGTCGCAAGGCATAGCGATTCGGACCGCCGGGCTCACCGACCCGGTAGTTCCAGAGTTTCTGCCCCTCAGGAGACAACACAAACCGGATGAACTGATGCGCCAACTCCGGATGAGGGGCTCCCCGCAACATCCCGATCGGATCGGCTCCGATGGAAGTGCCGGCACGCGGCATCACAAACTGGACATGGGAATCCCCGTTCTTGTCATGATAGAGTTCATTGAAGGTTCTCCCGTAGAAATCAATGCACATTCCCGCGCCGGCATCGCCAAGAGCCACGTCGCGAGGAACCTTGGCAGCGGAGTCTGTGAAATAACGGCTGTTCGCGCTGATTCTCAGGATAAGCCGCATCGCTTCATCCCACCCTTGAGCGACTGACTTCTCCTCCGGCATGCCATTCCCCTGGAGGCGTTGAATCTGTTCCTGGATCAACATTTCAAAGGCTTTCGTCGTCGATCCTGACTTCGTCGGATCAGCGAGAGCAATTTGGCCGACGAGACGCGGGTCGGCGAGGTCATCCCATTGCTTCAGGCCATCCTCGAATCCCAGTCGTGCAAGGACGTCGGTGTTGTAGACGATACCGAAGGAGGAAAGAACGGTGCCTACCCAGCGAAAAGAGTTATCACGGAAAGGTTCACCGGATACCGTCGAAGGCATGATCTCATCTCCGAACCAGTCCGGCTCTTCTTTCGCGAGAGCCTCAGGGCCGTATCTTCCCGTCGCATCAATCGCAACGAGATTTCCGGCACTGGCCTGGCGGGAAAAATCGTAAGCACCTCCGCCGAAGAAGAGGTCAATTCCCACTCCGATCTGGGAGTTTAAAAAAAGAGCTCTGGCCGTCGCGGCGAGCTGTTCCGAATTGTCCCGATCTAAGAGGGTCAGGTCCTGCACCCAACCCTGTTGAGTCGCCTTGCTTGCTTCCGGATCGAGATACTTGTTGTCGAAAGCATCGCGGATTTCACCATCGAAGGGCAGGTTTGTCTTTAGTTTCCACAGTGTCTCGAAACGGGTTGAGTATTCAGATTTTAAAAAGCGGGCAATTTCTGATGTTCCGCCGGGCTGACGCCAGTCGACGAAAACGAGGCGGTCGTAATCGCGTTTCATGTGCCGGGCAAAAGCACGGGCGAATTCAGATCTGATCGACTCGTTGTGGGGGGAAATAATGACAAGGCGCTCCGCCTTACCCCTCCTGAGGCCTCCTGACCCGGGGTCCGGCCTCAGCGCAAACGGCGCGATGAGGACCAGTGCAAGGAGGGAAAAGACGATGGAGAGCCGGGCGATCACGTTTCACGAATCGGGTAAAATGACCACGTCTTCGGGTTTTGCTGTGGCGTACAGTTTCTGTTCAGTATCGCGAATGACCCGGCGCGGATTCAGTTCGGAGATATGGAACGGCTCCTCGCGGCCCGGCGATTGAAGCGAATATTGGGCGACCTCCCCGAGGTAGATTGATTCGGTGAGGTGACCGGCGATCTCATTTCGTGCCGGGGGCGTCGTTTCGATAGAAAGGCATTCAGGCCGTATTGAAAGTGTGACGGCGGTTCCGGGCTCAGGAACCTGCTGCGGGTCGGACGGACGTCCCGCAAGATCTCCGACCGATGTTTTTACATACACATTCTCGCCGGAGATGAAGGCAACTTCGCCTTTAAGAAGGTTGGTTTCTCCAATGAATCCCGCAACGAGCGCAGTGCGGGGACGACGGTAGACTTCCTCCGGCGTTCCGACCTGGGCAATGTTCCCTCCATCAAGAATCGCGAGTCGGTCAGCAATGGAGAGGGCTTCCTTCTGATCGTGAGTGACATAGATGGCGGTGAGTCCGAATTCTTTGCAGATTCGGCGAATTTCTCCTCTCATCTCGATCCTCAATTTTGCATCGAGGTTGGAAAGCGGCTCGTCGAGCATGAGGCAGCGGGGGCGGACAACAAGGGCGCGGGCAAGAGCAACCCGCTGTTGTTGACCGCCAGAGAGTTGATTGATCTTCCGGGTGCCAAGCCCTTCCATTTTAACCATTACGAGCGCTTCATCGACACGCTCTTTGATCTCAGCCTTATTCACTTTCCGTTCTTCAAGGCCGAAGGCGACGTTCCTGAAGACATTGAGATGAGGCCAAAGCGCATAGCTTTGAAACATCATTGCGGTCTCGCGTTTGTGCGGCGGCACGTTGGTGACATCGTCGTTGTCGAACTGGATGCTCCCTTCATCGGGAAGGTGAAAGCCGGCAATCGAGCGAAGCAGGGTCGTCTTACCGCAGCCGCTGGGGCCAAGAAGGAAGAAAAGCTCCCCTGATTGAATGTCGAGGTCGAGCTGGTTGAGCGCAACGACATCATCAAAGCGCTTCACCAGTCCGCGAATTTGAATGGATACCATGGCAGGATTTCTTCGAGCAGACCTGCCCGATGTAGCTGAATCCGGGGCGTTGGACAAGGAAATATGTCTCCTCGATCTCGTTTAAGGACGGGGAGAAAATGTCTCGCCGGTTGATTCCGGCTTTGTTTTCCTGATTTTGTGAAAAAACTTCTTCAATCGCTTGGACCGGCCATCGTTGTGGCCGCGGTGGTTCTCGGACCGGGAAGCATCCTTACCAGTTCGAAGGTGGGGGCAAGTTTCGGACCACTTGGGATTCCTGTGGTGATTGCCTCGGTGGTTCTCATGATAGGAATGGTCGCGCTCGCTGCGAGAATAGGTGTAATTTATGAGGGAAGTCCCTGTGACGAGCTTTCCTCCCGGCTCGGGAGGCCGGTTGCTGTGGCGGTTGGTCTGATTCTCTTCCTCCTCGTGGCCCTGTTTCAATCGAGTAATAACATTGCGGTCGTTGCCGGGCTTTCGCCTCTGGTGGAGATCGTAAACGGGGGCGTGCCGTTGTCGCTCGTCTCGCAGGTACTCCTGCTCGTTGTTTTCAACTGCTTCGTTGTTTCATGCCTCTACCTGATGCGAAACCTTTACGGCTCAGTTGAGAAATTGATGAAGATTCTCATTGGCGTGATGGTGTTTGCATTCCTCGTCAATTTTGTTGTCGCTCATCTCACGCCACGATCTTTCGACCCTGTTGCTCCAACAGCTAAAGGAGATCTTATTGCACTTGTAGGCATGATAGGGACGACTTTCTCGGTCGGTGGGGCCTTCTACCAGAGCTATCTCGTGAAGGAGAAAGGGTGGGGAATCGGGGACGCAAGGAGGGGGCTGGTGGACTCTGTTGTCGGGATTTCGGTTCTCGGTTTGGTGACCTTGATCATCCTCATGACCGCCACTCGCGTGTTCTACGGGAATCTTGACGGAGTCACACTTGCTGGAATTGATGACGTGGCCCGCCAGCTCGAACCACTCTTCGGACCGTGGGCGACGGTGGTCTTCAGTCTTGGAATTGTCGCGGGCGCTTTCAGCTCATTTCTCGTGAATTCCATGATCGGCGGAACGGTGATGGCAGATTCGATTGGAAAAGGGAGCCGCCTTTCCCAGCGCTGGCCTCTCCATCTGACAACTGTGGCCTTGTTAACGGGGATGACAGTTGCGATCTTTTCGATTTTGAGAGAGGGGAGCACCGTGTCGCTGATTACCTTTGCTCAGGCGCTAACGGTTCTGGGCATACCGGCGCTTGCGGCGGCTCTCGTTTATCTGGGAACGCGTAGAGAGCTTACCGGTGACCGGAGAGTTCCGCGATGGATCGTGGGGCTCGCTGCTGCCGGATTCCTGATCTCGTGCGCGCTCGCCATTAGAACGGCGCTGGCGGTTTGGGAAAAAGTGACCGGCTAAAGTGAAGCGGGCTGGAACTCGCCCCTTCAGCTATCCGGCTGATGGGGCATGTGCCTCCTTGTTGTGAAAACCTAATCGCGGAATTGCCCGGAAATCATGCCGGTGCTAGCCTCGCGCCATGAGATTTCTTTGCCTTGTTTTTTTCGCTTTGGCACCTCTTCTGAGTGGGGCCAGTCATCCGAATGTCATCGTCATTCTCACGGATGATCAAGGGTGGGGTGACCTGAGTGTTTCGGGGAACACAAATCTATCGACTCCACATATCGATTCTCTGGCGGCGGACGGGGCCTCTTTTGATCGCTTCTATGTTTCGCCGGTTTGTTCTCCTACTCGCGCTGAATTCTTAACCGGGCGCTACCACCAGCGGGGCGGTGTTTACTCGACCTCGGCGGGAGGGGAAAGGCTCGATCTTGATGAAGTCACGATTGGCGACACCTTCAAAGCAGCTGGGTACCGGACGGGGGCCTTCGGGAAATGGCACAACGGAATGCAGTATCCCTATCATCCGAATGGACGTGGCTTTGAGGAGTTCTATGGGTTCTGTTCGGGGCACTGGGGGAACTACTTCAGCCCGATGTTGGAGCACAACGGGACGATTGTCAGTGGCGAAGGGTTTGTGGTCGATGATTTTACTGACAAAGCGATAAGCTACATTGAGCAAAACCGGGAGAAGCCCTTCTTCGTTTATCTGCCGTACAACACACCTCATTCACCGATGCAGGTGCCGGATGAATTCTGGGACCGTTTCGAAAACAAGGAGATCGTGATGCGTCACCGGGATCCGGAGAAGGAGGATGATTTGCATCTCCGGGCTGCCCTCGCGATGTGCGAGAACATTGACTGGAATGTCGGCCGGGTCCTCGAAAAGCTCAACGAACTGAATCTCGCGGAGGACACCATTGTCATGTATTTTTGTGACAACGGACCGAACGGCTACCGTTGGAACGGCGGCATGGCGGGAAGAAAGGGAAGCACTGACGAGGGCGGTGTTCGCAGTCCACTGCTAATTCGCTGGCCGGCAAAGATTAAGCCGGCGACCCGTGTAAACACCTTCGGTGCGGCGATCGATTTACTCCCGACGCTTGCAGAATTGTCAGGGGTTCCACTGATGAGTGAAAAGCCACTCGATGGTAAGAGCCTGGCTCCGCTGATCATGGGAAAAGAGGCGGCTCCGGTAGTCAATGATCGCCTGATCTTTTCCGGCTGGAAAACGAAATACAGCGTTCGTTCGCCCCGGTTTCGCCTCTCCACGGAGGGAAAGCTCTACAACATGATCGAAGATCCCGGGCAATACAATGATGTTTCGGCTGAGTTTCCGGAGGAGCATGCCACCCTTGCGAAACAGCTGAAGCGCTGGAAATCGGAAATGCTTACTGAGCTTGGTGAAGATACCCGACCCTTTGTGATTGCCGACCCGGGGCATATCTGGACGCAGATTCCGGCACGCGACGGGGTTCCTCAGGGAAACATCAAGCGTTCGAATAAGTTCCCGAATGACTCGTTCTTCTCGAATTGGGTCTCAACAGAAGATTCCATCAACTGGGAGGTAGAAGTGGCTGAGGGAGGTAACTTCGAAGTCCAGTTGTTCTACACCTGTGACCCCGGGAATCTTGGTTCAACCCTTGAGCTGAGTTTTGGCGATTCCATTTTGAAAGGGGAAGTAACGAAAGCGCATGCGAGTCCTCTTCTCGGCCGCGAGCAGGACCGTTCCCGTCGAGTCGAGAGCTACACGCAGGACTGGGCGCCGATGACCCTGGGAACCATTGAGCTGGAGGCGGGCGAAGGAACCCTGTCCCTCAAAGCAACAGACATCCCCGGCGCGGAAGTCATGGACTTCCGCCTTCTCATGCTAAAGCGCCTCTAATGAAAATTATTGCAGACCAAACTTCTGCATTAAAATGGCGTCGTGTCCGTAAATGTCCTGATCGAAGCGAACTCGTTTGTCGTTCATGATCGTGCTCGTCCAGTAGACAAGGTAGACCGGCATGGGACGACTGAAGATTTCCTTCCGATTAGGATTGTTTACGTCCTGCATCGCAGCACGAACTGAATCGAGATTCCATCCTCCGTTTCGCTGGAGGAGGAGTGAGGCTAATTCGTCGGGGCGTGACACACGAACGCAGCCGTGGCTGAAATCGCGATCCGTGGCCTGAAAGAGGCTGTGATCGGGCGTGTCGTGCAGGTAAACCGAAGAATCGTTCGGGAAAATGAATTTTACGAGGCCCAGGGAATTATCCGGACCACTCGATTGCCTGATCAGGAGGCTGCCGGATGCCGCTTTTTGGAGGTTCGCGGATGTGTTGGACAAAATTTGGCTGTTTGATGCTCCGTAAGAGGGGACGAGTTCGTAGTTGTGCGATCTCATGTAACCCTCCGGGTTGGAAAGGGCTTTGGGGACGATTTCAGTTTTGGCGATGGAAAGCGGAACATTCCAGTAGGGGCGAAAGAAGAGGTGTTGGATATTTCCGTGGAAGATAGGTGTCTGATGCTTGCCTTTCACTCCGACAATCACCGGCATGACGGTGATCTGACGTCGCGAATCAAACATCCGGAGCGCGCTTTCCGCGATATTTACTTCAATGTGTTCAGATTGTTCGTAAGCGCGGGGCATCCAGCGGAGACGGTCAATGTTAATGATCAGGGTGTTGACGCGTTTTTTCGTGGGCGTATTCAGCTCGACGAGAGTTTGTGCGCCGATGTAGCCGTCAGGATCGATGCCATGTCGGAACTGGAAGGATTTGATGGCATCGCTCGTCCGCTGGTCAATCGTCGCCTTGCGTGCTTTCTTTGAAGAAATGCCACCCGCTGGCAGATCGCCTTCGGCCTGGAGGCGTGATTGAAGGAGACGCAGCTCGGAGTATTCAGTTCCCGGACCTGCTGGAGCCGCCGTTGAAGGAAGGTTCCGCCAGCCACCAAGCGCATCGATTTTCCGGTAGGTCGCCAGCTTCTTGATCATTTCATCGTAGCGATCGTCCTGCGGGGGGACGCGACTGAGAAGGAAGTTGGCGAATTGCGAAGGCGGCTGCTGCAATGCCTGATCGAGAAAGTGGTAGGCCGTGACTTTCCTGGGAATATCGGCCCATTTCGGGTGCACTGATCCCGGATCGACGAAGCCGTAGGCAAGTGCCTGAATCGCGTAGAGTGCCAACTGTGTGGTTCCAACTTCAACGGCAGCCCGTGCTTGAGGATCAGGGCTGGGTGCCCTCCATTGCGCGTCCCAGGCATCGAGTTGGAAGAGGTGTGGCGATAGACCATGGGCATCGAGAGAACGGATGAACTGGGCTAATCCACCAAGATGTTCGCCGGACCAGATGGCAGAATAGTTTCTCGCTTTGTACCAACTGTCGATGCCCCCTTTTGCTTTGGATGTTTCGACTTGAATGTAGGAGTTCATGCCCTGCGCTGAGGCAAAGTGACTCTGTCCCATAAGAATGAGAGTGAGCAGGAGGACTGGAATTCGAAGGGAGGCTGGCATGTTCGAAGAATTAACAGAGCTTAAGTATCCTCTTTTTAAGGATTTGTTCAAATTTTCAATGGGGAAGAAGTCTCCGAATATAGGCCAGTCACAAAAAAACTGATCCGGTAAGTGTCGACGGAGGACGCATCATTGTGCATTCCTCCAGGTGGAATACGCTCTGAGTATAGGTTTTGACTTCGATGTGAAATCCACTTCTTTCCCGGAGATGACCTTGAAGAACATTGGAATTCACGCTTTGGTGCGGAATGAGAGGAAGTGCCGAGGAGCTTTATCGTGAGCTGGAGCGAAGTCCCGAAGACTGGTCTGTTCGATTGCGCTTAGTGCGTTCTGCGGTGGAGGCTCTGGAACTTGATGAGGCAAAGCGACTTGTGCGGGAATCTCCCGACGAAGGGCCGCTTCCCGCCGAACTTCAGCAGCAGATTCATGCTCTTCTTGTCGAGGGCGCCCGGCACCTTGATGATCCGATGAGAGATTTGCCGACGGCGGACGATTGATTTGCCAGTGAGGGGCGTAATTAGAAGAGATGCTCCCTATTTGGTATTCTCCGATTTACACTGACGGGCTTGATCCAGCGGCCCGGTTTCCGAGGGAACGGTATCGGCTTGTTCGCGAAGCTCTCGCGGATTTGGAGGTGGACGGAGGGATTGTTTTTGAGGAACCCGGTCGGCTCGACCCCGCTGCTCTCTCACCGGTTCATGACGAAGCCTATGTTCGGGCTTTTCTGGAAGGGAGCCTCGAAGAATCCATGGTGCGCCGGATTGGATTGAGGCCGTGGACTCAAGTCATGGTGGAGCGAACCTTAATCCTCACGGGGGGAACTGTTGAGGCAACGGAGCGTGCCATCAGCGGTGGAGGGTTCGCCGCCAATCTGGGTGGCGGGACTCATCATGCCTATCATGATTTCGGGTCAGGCTACTGCATTTTTAACGATCTCGCCGTCGCCGCGCGGATTGCTCAAAGAAATCATGGCATCGGTCGGGTTGCGATCATCGACCTGGACGTGCACCAAGGGGACGGGACGGCGGCGATTTTCGATGATGATTCCTCTGTGTTCACTGTTTCTTTCCATTGTCAGAAAAACTTTCCCTTTCGGAAAATGACCTCGGATATTGATGTTCCTCTGGAAGAGGGGACGGGCGACGCTGACTACCTGGAGAAGCTGGAACAGTTTTTTCTTTGCGAGATGGAGGCTCTTGAGTTTGATTTGATCTTATTTCAAGCGGGGGTCGATGCCCTTGCCTCGGATCGCCTCGGGCATCTCTCGCTCACTCGTGCCGGCCTGAAACGACGCAATGAGATCGTTCTGCAATTTGCTCAAGGCAAAGGTGTTCCACTCGTGATCACGATGGGTGGGGGATATGGGGAACCGATTGGAACCTCTATCTCAGCTCACGCCGATCTCTTCAGGCAGGCGGCAAACCTCCAGTGACCCAATCGCGCTAAAGGGCGATGGGCGAAGGCCTCGACGGAAAAGGCTCAAAATCAGACGGTACGCCGGGAAAGTTCTCTTCCCGAAATCGATCCCATGTCCGGCGGGTTTCCTCTGACATGATCTCACTCATCGCGTCCAGACAGTCGTAGCAAATCATGGCACTATCGACCATGTCAGAACCTTGGCAGACACCAACAAGACTGAACTCTTCGTCTTTAACTTCTTCAAGTGTGTGCTCGCAGAGCGCGCATTCATCGAAGCCGGTCACCTCCCGGAGCCGTTCTTCGTGGAACTTTGCGAGTCGCTCCTTCGATTCCTCTGAGGTTTCATCGAGCATCGCCGTGAGGCAGGGCATGCACATGGCGTGCTCAAGAATCACTTCATCACCTTTAAAGCTTTTGGAGATCCGAAAGCCTTCTTCAAAATCGCAAAGCGATTCCCCGCAGCGGGTGCAGGAAACGAACGGGCGGTCCTCGTAGAACGAATGAAGTACCGAAGGGATCGCGACCCGGCTCGATTCCCCGCTGGAGGAATTGGGATCGGGATCACTCGGGATTTCAGGTTCTTGGTCGGACATTTGTTACTTGTGAGTATCGGAAATCAAGAGGGTTTCGTCCAGCCCTGATTCCAGATAATGTGAGTTCCGCTCTTGCCTGGAACGATAATATCTTTCCACCCGTTCCCATCGAGATCTTCAAGGCGTATCTGCAGTCCGACTCCGGGACCTTCACCGGCCGGGGCCGTTGAGATCCAGTTTTTCTTCCACGATTGATCTTCAGGATTCCAATCATAGTACTGCAAGGAGGTATCGTCGTGCGCACCGGGATCTTTGCCCGAGTGGGCGAAGTAGCGCTTTCCGGTGATGAGTTCACTCGCCCCGTCGTTGTCAATGTCGCCCCAGGTCATCGTGTGCGCCTGGGAGAATTTTTTGTCGATGAGATGCTGACGCCAAACGATTGTCCCATCGGATTGGGGTTCCATTTGCTCCTCCCAGTAGAGTCCATAACTGTGGCCATCGGCCCAGATCAGATCGTTGCGTCCATCTTCGTTGAGATCGACAACGAGAATGGGGCAGCTTGCGTGAGGAAGGACAAAATCGGCGTGATACTCCCAGGGGCCGGAGAAAGGGCCGTCAGAAGGGCGTTCATACCAGCCGTCTCGAAAGACAATGTCTTCAAGTCCGTCGCCGTTGATGTCACCAAAGCCTATTCCGTGCCCGTTGCCGCTCTCGGAAACAACATGCTTTTCAGCGGTCACTATCCCGTCGTCATTCTTGACGAAGCGCCAGATTAGCATCGGGTTCTCCGGACGCCAGGAGTTGGAAATGTATTCAGGTTGACCGTCACCATCGAAATCATGGAGGTAGGTCGCTTCATTGTGTACCGAGCCGGTATCGGCCAGTTCGTGGGCTTCCCATATACCCTTTTCATAATTGCCCGCGCCGGGGTTCTCATACCAGGTCAACAGTGGCAGGGTGAATGCTCCGGCAACGACGTCGAGATCTCCATCGCCGTCTATGTCGAAGAGGTGATCCGAGTTGTTTTGAATGTAGTCAGCTCCGAATGGGAGAAGCTTCCTTACCGGCAGCTGCTGGAAATCAGGTGCGCGATACCAATATTCGCCGGCGACGACATCGAGTTTACCATCGCCGTCGATATCGCCGACGGCACAGCCTTCTCCATTGTCTTTGTGGAGCTGCTTGACTTCGAATTTCAGTGTCGGTGGCTTCTTACCTTTCGGTTTCTGTTGAGCCGTGAGGGTTGCTGCGGCGACGACAACGACTGCGCAGGGGATAAGAACGGGTATTTTCATAGGATTTGGGGAGAGAGATTAAAAATCCAGAACGGGAACAAATTGGGCCGTGCCGGCATCGTCGAGCAGCTCGATGAAAACGTTTTCGAGGCCGTGGCGCTTGAGTCCTGAGAAGGTGAGCTTTTGACGTCCAGGCTCTTTGATCTGGAGTGTGATTTCCGTCTCGCTGCCGGACTCAGGGAGTTTGATTTCGGTATCCCCATGAAAAAAGACCAGGTCCTTCAGTTCGCCAATCAAGCGGAGGTGAATCTCACCGCTCTCAGCGACATCAATAAAAGTTCGTGCAACGGCATGACGGTTTTTGCCACGCCCGACGATATCGGGAGTTTCACCAACAGGGAGGGCTCCGTTAACTTTTGAATAGATTGGCAGCCACACGTAGCTGTCGATCTCTTCAGTGAAGATAATTTCGCCCTGGTGGCCGATTTCGTCACGGGTTCGTTCGTGAGGCATCAATGTCTGCCATTGTCGAATGAAGCGATTTGGCGGCGTTTTAAAGTCACCGTCTTTCCCAAGTTCACTGAGAAAGCGGGCGAGGTCGACAAACTCGTCTTCGCGCAGGGAGGCGGTAAGGCCGGGAGGCATCAGTGAAACCGGGCTGATTTGATTGCTTTCGACTTCCGCTTTTGCGATTCGATTCTCGTTTCCGACGGCGTCGCGAATCACAATTTCGTTGTCATCTTCCCGGGCGATGGCGCCAGCGAAGGAATCACCGTTTTTCAAGGTGACAAGGGTGGTGTGATATCCCTCTTTGATTTTGACGCTGGGTTGGAGAAGAGAATCAACGAGGTAGTCCACCGGTGCGCTCGCTCCGATCGAAACCAGGTCCGGTCCGATAATTCCGCCTGCGCCTCCGATAGCGTGACAGACAGTGCACTGTAGTGAAGCACGACGGTAGATCGCCTCCCCATTGTGCGGGTTTCCCTTTGTCGCGATTTCGCTCATCATCGTCTCCATTTCCGCAGGGCTGAGTGCCATCTTCATTGGTTGAAGGCCGCCCGCTTCTTGAAGCGCTTCAATGAGCGCTTGCGGGCTGGTCGCGGCACTGCTTGCCTTCTGCATGCCGGTGAGAGCGACTTCTTCGGGCAGGGTGATCCCTTTCAAGGCGGCGGTCAATGCGCCCGGGCCTTGTTTGTTCGCGAGAAAGGCATCGAAGAGGCCGTGCGGATCTTTACCCTCCGGAGCTTCACGGAGAACGGAGATCGCGAGCTTCGCACCCTCGGTCGGATTCATGCGGGTGCGGCCGATGACGGCAAGTGATCGGGTCAAAAAGGGAGCAGTGGTGTCGCTGGCGAGAGTCTGAAAGAGTTTTGCGGTCAGGGGGCCGCCCAGGGAAACCAGTCCATCGAGGGCGGCGCGGGCCCTTGCTTCATCGGCAGGAGCGCCGAGGAAAGCCTCTTTGAGGCCACCACGAGCTGACTCGAGTTTCCATCTTCCGGCAAGGGCGGCGGCGCTGGCAAACAGAGACGGGTTGTCAGCTTGTAGAAACGCAGAAAGACGGTTGATATCACCGGCCGGCTGAATTTTTCGAAGTCGGCCGGCGCTGGCGAGGCTCTGAAGGATTATTTCTTTGGATGCTTCGGAGCTTGAGTCTGAGATGCTGTATTCGAAAATCGCGTTGAGATCAGCAGGGGTGCCTACTTTGGAAATCCAGTCAGCCAGGTCTGCGATGTCTTCATCCGACGTGAATTCCCCCTCTGAGAGAGCACTGAGAATGATGGGGACGGCGACGGCTTTATTGAGCGCTCTGGCGGCAAAAAGGAGTTGGCTTGTGTTTTCAAAAGGATTTCCTTTCTCAGTGAGGCTGACCCAGCGATCTTCATGTTCACGACAAATCGACCAAATCGCAAAGTCGAGAAACTCATCGACTTCGATGCCTTCGAGTGCTTTCAGAGCGAGCTTGACCGTATCGGGAGAAGCAAGTTGAGCGAGAACACTGACAGCCCAGAGTCTGACTTGCGGGTGCGGATCGCTGACTGTAGCGCTCGCGTAGTCGAGGGCCTTACTATTCTCTGCCGCGGTGTAGTAGACGGCCCGGAGAGCGCCGCAACGGGCTTTGTGATTGTTCGATGCCAGGAGTGTTTCGACCGATTCGAGATCGAGGTGATTCAGCGACTGGCCAGCCCATACTTTCCTGAGATGGAAGAGATCAGGATCCACCCCTTCCGGCGGAGTGGCTGATGCGATGACCGGTAGAAGTGTCTCGGCACTCCGTGTTCGAATTTCCTTTCCAGCCTGTTCCCGATCCCACCCTTGAGCGGAAGTGAGGGCAACTTCGATAAGCGCTTTGTCAGAAGCGTCGACGAGTTGTGGTGGCGTAAGAAGCTCATGTTCGTCAAACGTAATCCGCCAGATGCGCCCGTGTTCCTTATCCCGCCGCGGATCACGAAAGTCGACTTCACCGTGCTGAATGATTGGGTTGTACCAATCAGCGACATAGATTGCTCCATCGGGTCCCATCTTGATGTCGATAGGCCGGAAAGAGCGATGCTTGGAAGAAACGAGATCCTCGACCTGCGACGAGGTGTAAGTGCTTCCATTGTCAGTAAGTTCGAAGAGGTTGATCCGATTTCCACGAAAGTCAGGGGCTGCTTGAACTCCTTGAAGATGATCGGGAAGATGACCGCCGGTGAGGATTTCAAGTCCGCAGTGTTTCGGTTGCCCGGGATTTAGACCTGTCAATATTCGCGAAGCTCCCGGAGAGGTGGCGAAGACTGAGCGGGGGAAGACATAGTTGATGCCCTGGCTGCCGGCTCCATCCGTCAAAAAGCTCTGACCCCATTCGTCGAAAGCATGGCCCCAGGGATTGATGAGGCCTTTCATGAAGACTTCGGCGCGACGTGTTTCAGGGCGGTAGTGCCACATGCCTCCCCCGAGGAGACGGCGCACTCCGTAAGGTGTTTCGAGGTGTGTGTGAATGTAGATGGATTGATTCATCCAGATCATCCCTTCGGGGCCATAGCGAAAGGTATGAACGAGGTGGTGCGTATCCTCCGTGCCAAAGCCTGAGAGGATCACGCGGCGTTCATCTGCGATGTCGTCACCGTCAGTATCTTTGAGAAAGAGAACTTCTATTGCATTGGCAACATAACAACCGCCGTCCCCGGGAAGAATCGCGGTGGGAATGTGCAGATTGTCAGCAAAAACAGTGTGTTTTTCAGCGACGCCGTCACCATCTTCATCTTCGAGGATAATGATGCGATCATTATCTTCTTCCCCGGGTTGGATGTGAGGATAGAGCGGGCTGCTCACGACCCAGAGGCGGCCTTTTTGATCCCAGTTCATATGAACGGGATTCTTTACCGCCGGTTCGTGAGCGTAGAGATTGATGCTTGCGCCTTCACGCAGGTTGAACGCATTCAACTGGGCATCGAAGGCGGTATCAGGAATATCTCGAAGCCCGTTCTGAGCGTGCAGGGAAAGCACTGCGGAAAAAGAGCAGGTGAGGGCGAGGGAAAGACGAAAGTTCATCGGAGAGAAAAAAGGGGGAGGGGAAACTAGTTTTTGGTTTTTCCGGAGAAAACGAGCTGGCGGGCTTTCGCAATGCGGGCTTCCTGCGCTTCGATAAGCGGATCAAACATGGGGATCTCTTTGGCATTCTGGCCCTGCTCGTGTTTTCGAAAGAGAAAGAGGTAGGTTTCATTTGCGGGGCGCCAGCGGTGAAAGAAGAGGCGATTCTTCTCAATGATGGCATTTCGGAGAACCTTTTCGGCTTCCTGATCAGAGGATACGAAATGTGTTTCATCGTATCCCAATTCTCTGATAAGTGCTTGAGCGAGCCTTGCGTAGCCTTCCTCAGTGTAGTGGACCCCGTTGTCAGTAAGCGCTGGATCAGCGATACTGCCGTCAAAGTCATCTCCGCCGAGAGAAGCGAAGAGATCAACAAACCGGGCTTGGTTCTTCCTCGCGAGTTCAGCAATCGCGTCGCGAAAAGAAGCGAGGTTCCGGTTGTTCTGCGTTTGGTCGGGAAGGAGTTCCCCCAGATTCTCGAGTGGAGGCGGAGAAAGGAGGATCAATTCCCGAATAGAACCGGCGGAGGCGTTTCGGATCGCATCAATCTTTTTCTGATAGCCATCGATGAACAGCTCCAGGCTCGTTTCTAAGCCTGCGGCGGAGGCTTCGGCGGCGTCCTTTTCGTTGGTCCAGCCCTGCTCGACAGACATCGCTTCCCCGGTTCCGTAGGCGAGAAACACCACGGTCGGTTTAAGCTCCTCAATATTCGCCGCGAGACGGGCGCGTCCTTCCTGCGGCGTTCCGAAGTAGGAACGGGAGTCTGCAAAGACGGAGTCTGCGCTCCATCCGAGGTTTCGGAAAGTGAGCCCTTCGATTTCTAGACCGGCGGCCATTTGCAGCGCTGCTTCGAGATGACCGTAGAGACGCGCGCGCTCGATCAGGGTGCTACCGATCATGACGACGGTGTCACCGGATTGCAAAGGAAGGTCCTCAGCAGGGGCGACCGTTGGCAAGGAGCTGGTGAGCAGGACGGCACCAGCCGCGAAGAGAATTTTGAAAGTCATGGAGGAGATAAGGAACAGCGTTGCGACCTTTCGTGCAAACGCCTGAATGAGTGACGAATGTGTCGAAGGCGGAAGCGCTTGTATCGTTTATCCGGGGGCGCTTCCAGACAAATCTTTCCGCAAAAAGGCCGCATCCCGAAAGAGAACGGAAGGGCGGACCTTACGACGAAGTCACCGTTTAGCATTTCCCGTATTCCTTGAGGAATCCGGTGAATTCGCGGTGGTGCTCTTCCTCTCCGAAGAGGAGTGAGATCGCCATATTCTGAGTGACATAATCGACGCCGTCACTCACCTTTGAAAGAAGAGGGCACTTGAATGAAAAAATGCTTACCCTATGTCGCCTTTGCTATTGGGATCATCCTGCTGGGAGCGGTGATCCAGCACCACGCCGGTGAGCTTCCTGAGCGAATTGTTTCCCGCTTCAACGGAGCGGGGAAGCCTTCCGGGAGAATGGCGACCGATTTGTTCCTCATGACCATGTTCTGGACCTGCCTTGTTGCTTCAGCCAATCAGACGAAGCCTCCGCGTTTGGATTCCAGTTGGCTCGCGGCCATCAATGCGTTGCTCATTGTTGCCGCTGTGATATGGACGCTCGTCCTGGTGGTGAAATTCACCCGTGATCCGATGTCTCTTTCTGCGTGAGTGTCTTTTTGCCCTCTTGCACCTGTCCCTCCTCTGGGCTAGAGACTCGCTAATCTTATGGGATCACTGGAACTGCGATGGGGGTTAATCATTGGAGCGGCCAACTTGGTTTGGCTCTACCTCTCTTATTACCTGGGGATGCATGACCGGGGACTGGGCTCGATTCAGGTCATGGGCTTGATTTCTGTTTTCATCTCGGTGCTCGGCTACGTGTTTGCACTCAGGGCACTCATGAAGAAATTTCCTGAGACACAGTTTCTGGAAGGAATTCGATCCGGGGCAATGATTGCCGGAGTCGTTGCGATCTTTGCTGCGCTTGCTCAGGTGGGGTATTTCCAGATCATCAATCCGGGCTGGACTGATCACATGGTCGCGCTGACGAGGTCATTCTATCTCGAGTCAGGGCTTTCGGATAATGAAGCTTCCGAATACGCCGAGGGAGCGAGAAAGACTTTCGGGCTCACTTCCTATTTAGTTCAAGCGGCACTCGGAGCACTCATCATCGGGATGATCTCGACCACGGTGATCATGGCTATTCTGAGAAAGGGGAAGTCGGCATGAAAAAGACCCGTCGGAATCTTATTGCGGTCGCCGCCCTGCTCCTCGTTCTGCCTATCCTGGGGTGGCTTCTGCTTCTCAATCAGGGAATCGTTGCGACACCGGGGAATCCTGTGAAGGCGCCCTTCAATCAGTCTGATCGAATCTCCACGATCGAGCTGATCGAAGATGAAAGCGGAGATGTTCGTGCACGCTTTAAAAACTGGGAGGAAGGAGATGCAGAACTCACGGCGGATGAGTTTTATCAAGTCCTTCTCGAACGTCAACGAAACCAGTCCTGGCTTTTCCTGCTCCTGGACGTCACCTCGTGGACGGGTGTCGCCTGGGTCTTTTTTGGCTTCCTTGGACAAGCGGTCTTTATGGCACGCATGGTGGTGCAGTGGAGGGCAAGTGAGAAGGCCAGATCATCGGTCGTGCCGCCGGTGTTCTGGTGGCTGAGCCTTCTCGGTTCGTCGATGTTGATGGTCTACTTTATCTGGCGCTGGGAGATCATCGGATTCCTGGGGCAGAGTACTGGGTGGTTTATCTACATCCGTAACCTCTGGTTTATCTACGGGAATGCCCGGAGCGCCGAAGACAGTTGAGTGGCGGGGTTTATCATCTTCGGTCTCCAGCCAGCATCCGGTCAGGGATAAATCCCCGCACGACCGTGGCCGCTTCTAGTAGGGGAGTTCGCGGATAAATATGTTTTTGAAGTAGAGCGCACTGCCGTGATGCTGTAGTTCAATCTGATCAGCCCGTGGAAGTGGGATATCCCGATCGCCCTCACGGTCCCAGTAATTCTCCAATTCGGTGCGATCAACGACGAGTTTGCCATTCAACCAGATCGAAACTCTGTCTCCTACCATGCGAATGAGAAAGGTGTTCCACTCACCGGGCGCTTTGTCGGCATTCACGAGTGGACGGTTGCTGGCCCGCTTATTGTTCCAGAGACCTCCCGAGCCGAGATTGCGTCCTGTTTTATAAGTTTCGATCCAGTCCTCCACTGATGCGGGTTCCTCTCCTGATTTTAGAGTCGTGTCGCGTGGATCCCAGATTTGAATCTGAGGGGTCCCCCGAAGATAGATTCCGCTGTCCGCTCCCGGCGGAATCTTCCAATCGATGTAAAATTCGAAGTCACCGTAGTCTTTCGAGGTGCAAAGCGACTGCCCTTCACCGGAGTAAGTGAGGACTCCGTCGACGACACTCCAGTGCTCGTTCATGATGCCGTCAGCAATCTCCCGGGCTTCCTGCAGTGCTTCACCTTTGAGGGCTCTTCGCTTTGTTGCGTCTTTGTGCGCGAGGCCTTTCCATCCGTCGAGGTTCTCACCGTTAAAGAGGGCGTTGAAGCCTTCAGGAGCGACATTGTCACTTTCTACCTCAGGAATCGCCGCTGAAGGTGAAAAGTCAGCCACGTGAATGTTTCGGAATTCGACATGATCATTGTGACCGGCAAACTGAATATGACCGGACCGGCTTTTGAGACCGGGGTGGTCTTTGAAATCAACCGGGGTGAGTTCGTCGAGGTAGGCATCGAGGATAACGGCTCCGTTGAGGATGACTTTGACATGATCTTCAATACAGATCACGGTTTGTTCGTTCCATTCGGCAAGCGGTTTCAGGTAGCCGGTTTTGGCCGGCATCACTCCGTAAATCGAGCCGTGGACCTGCCAGGGTTTAAGGATCGGCAGACTCTTGCCGTCCGTGGTCTTTTTATGATAACGCTCTCCTCGATGGTCCAGGATTTGCAGTTCCATTCCGTCATATGCAGCGTGACCACCGGATGGAACCCTGATCCCGAGTCCGTTATTTCCTGATTCGGTCAGTTTGAATTCGAATCTAAAAGCGAAGTCAGAATACTCCTTTTGGGTTTCCAGGGTCTTCGCTCCGGCCTGACAGATGAGGACCCCGTCTTCAATGGCATAGTTTTCAGTATCGCCCTGCCAGTTGGTGAAATCTTTCCCGTTGAAAACCTTTTGCCAATTCTCGATCGCGTCGAGCCTTGCCAGGCTCAACTTTCCTTCGGTCAGTGCCGGATCGCTTTTATTTACCTTATTCTGAGCGTTGCTGCTTGAAATGATCAGGCCGGTGAAGAGGGAGGCGTAGAGTAGAAAACGGTTCATCGCCGGCGATAAAATCAGTTCTCTTCATGCTTGGCAATGACGCAGTCGCGGCTTGCTACTTAAGCGGTGCGGTATGCTCCTCCATGATGACCTCACTTCTGAGAATCTGCGCCTCCACTTTTTCAGGATTGACGAACGTAGCAACGTGAAAGAGCGCGTCTCCTTCATCTGCGGTTGCCTCGCGATTGAGTCCGATGACAACACCTTCCATCTTGCTCATGACCGGGGTCTCATGGCGACCAAATGGATCACCGACGAGCCCGAGCTTCATGCCCGGAGTCACTGCTTTTCCCAAATCAACAAAAGGCGTAAAGAGTCCCCCCTGGGGTGCCCTCACCCAACTCGTTCCTGAAGCGATCACCGTTTTTGTTTTGGGTTCAGCTTTAGAGCGGGAAGGAGGCAGCATATTCAAGTGCCTCATCACTGAAAAGACCCCGCGCAGCCCGTATTTGACAGGCGCACTATCAAGTCGGAAAGCTTCGCCTGCTTCATAAAGGAGGGAAGGGATCCCTTTCCTCGTGAAATGGTTGCGGAGAGATCCGTCCCGCAATCCTGTTTCCATGATCACCGGTGGTTTGAAGGCTTTGGCGAGCGCCATGCTCTTTTCGTCTCCTGTAGATACCCGGATCTGGGGGAGGTTGGGGCGAGCCACCGCGCCCGTGTGAAAGTCGATCGCGTAGTCACAATTCGGGACGATTTCGTCGGTGAAGGTGGCGGCAAGGCGGCCGCCGAGTGATCCGTCGGGAGAACCGGGAAAAAGACGGTTCAAGTCACGACGATCCGGAAGGTAGCGAGTCCGGGCCAAAAAGGCGGGCATGCAGACGACGGGTACCACGACAATGGATCCTCGAAGGCTTTGTAATCGTTTGGATTTCAGCAGGCGGCGTAGGATTTCCACACCGATTAATTCATCGCCGTGAATGCCGGCTGTTAGAAGGAGAACCGGGCCTTCACGCTTTCCGCGTCGAACCTGTACATTCATCGAAACTGCCTGATAATCGATGAGGGAACCGATCGGCAGATTCACTTCGCCTTTGCTGCCGGGAGCAAAGCTTGCTTCCCCGATCGTGAGGGGGTCTGAGTGATTGATCATTCGTTAAAAATGGATCAGCCGGTGCCTTTCGTTCGGGTTCGGTTGGAAGCCGGGTTCTTAAGTTGGTTTTCGATCAGTTTGATGATCATTCCAGCGACATCTTTACCCGTCGCGGTTTCGATTCCTTCGAGCCCCGGTGAGGAATTCACCTCCATCACGACCGGTCCGTGATTGGATCGAAGGAGATCGACTCCAGCAACATTCAGGCCCATGATTTTAGCAGCCCTGGCAGCTGTTGATCGCTCTTCAGGAGTGATTTTTACGACGGAAGCAGATCCACCCCGGTGCAAATTGGAACGGAACTCACCCTCTTTGCCCTGCCTTTTGATCGCAGCAACCACTTTACCTCCCACCACGAAGCAGCGAATATCCGCGCCGCCGGCCTCCTTGATGAATTCCTGGGCGAGAATGTTTGCATTGAGGCCGCGGAAGGCTTCGATCACTGATTCAGCCGCCTTGTTTGTTTCGGCAAGGACGACTCCGACTCCCTGAGTGCCTTCAAGAAGCTTTATCACGACGGGCGCACCGCCCACTTGCTTCACGAGTTGACCGGTGGCCCGGGGGTCATGAGCGAAGGTTGTTACCGGTAGTCCGATTCCTTTGCGAGCCAGAAGTTGAAGGCTTCGCAGCTTGTCACGCGAGCGGGAGATGGCGACGGATTCGTTCAGGCTGTATACGTTCATCATCTCGAACTGACGGACGACAGCACATCCGAAGAAAGTGTAGGTTGCTCCGATGCGGGGAATAATGGCATCGAATCCCTCAAGCTTTTCGTCGCCAAGGTAGATGCTGGGACGCATCGACGTGATTTCCATGTGGCATTTCACGTAGTCGATGATGCGGACTTCATGGCCCATTTTTACGGCTGCTTCGTAGAGTGAATTAGTCGAATAGAGTCGCTTGTTTCGCGAAAGAATGGCGAGTTTCATGAAATTAGGAGGGGGGATGGAAAGGGTTGCTCTGTTGATAGGATAGAGCGGGATTTACGAGAAAGCGATCTTCCATCGCGGTTCTCCCGAGAAGCATTCGGAACTTCATGTTATCCCGATTCGTGAGGCTGAATTCGATGTCCCAGGTATGATCCCCGAGAACGACGGGAATGCGAATGAAGGGCCGTATTTGCTCGTGCCCACCCGAATCACGGACGGAGCGGCTTCCAATGATGGGACAATCACATTTGATGACCGTATCCGTGTCGCCTTGAAAGGGATGGACTGAAAATCGCACGCGTTCTTCGCCTGTTTCAGCCGTATAGGCCTCAAGATCGAAGGTGTGAAGCGCAGAGGTCCTTGCTCCGGTATCGACCTTTGCCTTAATGTGCGGGATACCCAGCGACGGGATGGAGAGCCATTCGCGCCATCCGAGGATCGGGTATTGATCTAATGAGTCACTCACTGAGCCAGTCTATAAGCAGAATGGCTAGACCTCCAACCGGTTAATGGGAATATTTAACCCGGTGGGCCTAGCCCGGAGGCCACTGCATTTGCCGGTCAGCAAGGAGATGAATGTGAAGATGGGGGACGGCTTCGCCACCATTTCGTCCATTGTTAATGACGAGCCGAAAACCTTCGTCCGTGCTGTTGAATCCGAGTTCGCCGGCGACTTTTCCGGCCGTTAACAGAAGGTGACCGAGGAGGGCCTGATCCTCAGCTTCAGCTTCGCCGATTCTCGGGATCGGCTTTTTGGGGATCACGAGGACATGTGTCGGGGCCTGGGGGGAAATATCCCGGAAAGCGAGGGCTTCATCGTCTTCATAGACGATATCAGCCGGGATCTCGCGGGCGATGATTTTTTCGAAGAGCGTCATCTTGAACTCTAGGAGGCGATCTTCATGGTGATCTCCGGGCGCGCGCGCGTCACAAGGTTGTTAGTTGAGTCAACAAACTGCGTGATTTCAGACAAAAGTTGATCACACCGGCGAGTCCAGTTTTTGGATGAGGAGAGTCGTTTCACACAGGTGCGAAGGCCGTGACATTCGACGCGATTAGCTCCACCGGAGGCGGCAGAACGCAATTGTTCATCGAGGAGGCGAAAGAAGGCGAGTTCGTATCCGGTGCCGGCGCGGCGCGCAAGTTCACTCAGGGAAATACGAACGGGAGGAGGCGTTTTGTCGATGTTCTCTGCGACGTCGGTGAGACCGAGATTGGAGAGGGTTTTTTCAATGCGATCGAAGAGTTCTTCAGAGTCGATCACAGTCCCGCGATAGTGTCGCGTGAGAAAGCGCTCGACGCCTTTGGAGATGTCTTCGGCCATCCAGGACGGGACGTCGGTACCGGCAGTGGCATTGGTGAGTGTTTCGGTGATCCAGTCAGCCTGGCAGAGAGCAAGGCTGGATGAACCGATACGGATGAAAGGCATGGCTTGCGGAAGGGCAATCATGAAAGGTCTGTGGGTGCGGTGTTTCGGGTGTGTGTTTGTGTGTGGAAAGGGGAAGGGGCTCAGCGTCGTTTTCCCGCCTCGAACAGGTCGGGCTGGAGAAGGCTGTCGATCGGGGCACTTTCAAGAGATTCAATGACGTCGTTGAACTCACCGACGTCTTGAAACTGGCGATAGACCGAGGCGTAGCGGACGAAAGCGACAGGATCGATTTTCTGAAGGCGCGCCATGACTTGAGGCCCGATCATCCGGCTGGGGAACTCTTTAAGTCCCTCGGCCGTCAGATCGTTTACGATCTCTTCAACGGCTGTCTCCAGCACCTCCAGAGAAACCGGGCGTTTCTCGCATGCTTTGATGAGCCCTGAGAGGAGCTTCTCGCGCTTGAACGGTTCGCGGGTTCCATCGCGCTTGATCACGAGCATGTCACGGCGTTCGACCTGCTCGTAGGTCGTGAATCGGTGTGCACATTCGAGGCATTCACGACGACGGCGAATCGAGAAACCGTCTTTTGACAGTCTCGAATCGATCACTTTATCATCCAGGCTACTGCACTTGATACAACGCATTGCAAAAATAGGTCGCAAGTTTGAGACCTAATGCAGCGTTGCAACAAGATGTAGGGGTGTCAATTTGAAAAACACCACAAGATGTAGTTTTTCCGCTCAGTGGCCTTAGGTGAGCTCCTAATGCCCGGCGATCGATGATCGAGAGGAGGTTTTCGCCTAAATGACTGACAGTCAACTACTCGTATTTCTGAATGAGCCTGCTTACCAGCGCTGTCCACCCAGTTTGGTGTGAGGCGCCGAGTCCTTCGCCCGTTTCAGCATGAAAGTATTCGTAGAAATGAATGAGATCGCCCTCTTTGCGAGTTGATTCATGTAATGACGAGGTGCCGTGCGCGGGCCGTTGATTGTCCATGCTGTTGATGCGGAAGAGTGAGATCAGTCGCTCCCCGATTTGATGGGCCGCTTCCTGTAGATTGACGAGCTTCCCGGATCCAGTTGGGAACTCGACCAGAAAGTCGTCTCCGTAGAAGTGATGATATCTCTCGAGTGCTTCGATGAGGAGGTAATTCATCGGAAACCAGATCGGTCCGCGCCAGTTTGAGTTCCCTCCAAACATGGGGGAATCTGATTCGCCGGGGGTATATTTGATTGTGTATACACCGGTCTCGAGCTTCACGGAGAACGGATGCTTTTCGTGATATTTAGATAGTGAGCGAATCCCGAAAGGAGAGAGAAACTCATTTTCATCGAAGAGGAAGCTGAGCAATGAGGTCAAACGTTCCTTTGAGCAGCAGGAGAGAAGTCGTTTTTCTCCATTTTCATTGAGCGAAGAGACCGATTCAGCGAGATGAGGGCGGTTTTCGACGAACCAGTTGGTGCGTTCACTGAACCCTTTGAGAGGTTCGATGTGGTCGCGGTCGAGAATCTCGACGGCTATAAGGGGTAAGAGTCCGACGAGTGAACGGACTGAAAGAGGGTTTCGCTTGCCGTCTTTGGTGAGCCAGTCGTAGTAGAATCCCTCTTCTTTGCACCAGAGGCCGTCATGCCTCCCGTGCCCATTGATGGCGAGCGTGATGGTGACGAAATGCTCAAAAAATTTAGAGGCGAGATCTTCATAGGCCTTGTCTTCTTCAGAGAGTTCGATCGCCATCGCCATCATCGTCGTGCAATAAAATGCCATCCAGCCGGTGCCGTCGGCTTGTTCAAGTGAGGCGCCGAATGGCAGGCCTTCCGATCGGTCGAATACACCAATGTTATCAAGCCCAAGGAAACCGCCGGAGAAAAGATTGTTTCCACTCTCGTCCTTTCGGTTCACCCACCAGGTGAAGTTCATGAGGAGCTTCTGAAAAGCCGAGGCAAGAAAGGAGAGGTCGCGATCGCCCCTTTCAGCTGCGATTTTATAAACCCGCCATACCGCCCAGGCATGAACGGGAGGGTTTACGTCGCTGAAGTTCCACTCGTAGGCAGGGAGTTGTCCGTTGGGGTGCATGTACCATTCCCGCAGGAAGAGACTGAGTTGCCTCTTGGCAAAATGGGGATCGATTTCTGCAATCGGAAGCGTATGAAAAGCCAGGTCCCAGGCGGCATACCAGGGATATTCCCACTTGTCGGGCATGGAAATAATATCACGATTGAAGAGGTGCCCCCAATCGCTGTTGCGGCCCTGTCGTCGCTGTTTCGGGGCGGGGTTGTCAGGATCACCGTCGAGCCAGTCGTTGACGATAAAATGGTAGAACTGCTTCGTCCACATGAGGCCTGCGTAGGACTGACGAAGGATCAAGGAGTCATCCGCCGGCAGTTCTTTGGAATGACGGGTGTCATAGAATTGATCCGCGTCTTCTGAGCGCGCCTGAAATATTTCGCTGAAGGCATCGCCGAACAGTTGCCCGGAAGAGGGGGCTTCCGATCGACGACTTAGACGGAAACGATACTCCCTCGATTCCCCGGCTCCAACCGTAAGTGGTATCATTGCCGCTGCCTTTGTGCCGACACCATCGGTTTTGAGCGCGGTTTTGTTTCCCTCTATCAGTGCTTCACTGAAGGCGTCCTTAAAATGTTGTGGGCCATTAGGTTTTGGCTCTTTACCCCACAGGGCAGGATTGGTCTCGTTCTCAGTGAACCAAATTTCAGCTTCGTCATCGACTGCGAATTGGTAGGGCGGAAGGGTCTCGTGTTCTGTGACGAGAATTCCCTCCTCAAGGCGAATCGCAGGTTTTTCCGTCGTGTCTTCACTCTCTCGCCCCCATGACCAGGTATTTCTGAACCACAGTGAGGGCAGGAGGGTGAGGTCTGCTTCATCGGGCCCCCGATTTGTTACCTTGACGACGATAAGAAGATCTTCAGGAGCAGCCTTGGCGTAGCTCACTTCAATATCAAAGAATCGATCCTCGTCAAAGACACCTGTGTCCTCAATTTCGTACTCCGGTTCGGAGCGCGATCGTTTTCCGTTTGTCTTGATGAGATCTTCGTAGGGAAACTCGGCATGTGGGTATTTGTAGAGCGATTTTGCAAAGGAGTGCGTCGGTGTGGAGTCGAGGTAGTAGTACAGCTCCTTCACATCTTCGCCGTGATTCCCCTCGTGATTCGTCAGCCCGAAGAGGCGTTCCTTGAGAATGGGGTCTTTTCCGTTCCAGAGGGAAAGGGAGAAGCAAAGTCTCCCGTAGCGGTCACACCAGCCGAGAAGGCCGTCTTCACCCCACCGGTAGGTGCGTGAAGGGGCATGCTCCCTTGGGAAACTTCGCCAGGCATCGGAGTCCCCCGAATAATCTTCCCTGACAGTGCCCCACTGGCGTTCTGAAAGGTATGGCCCCCATAGCTTCCAGTTTGTGCGTTTGAGGGGGTCTTCCCGAAGTCGTTTAGACTCAGGATCTGAAAGTGAAGCAAGATAATAGTTACTCATAGAGAAGGTGTCGGAACTCGTTACGAGTGAACGAGATGAATGGGCATCAAAGCACAGCTGATGCCAAGCGACAGTCGACAGTTAATTGCTCATGGACCTCCGGGAATCATCGCGAAAGCTTAGGGCAGCAAGAATGGCAGCCACGATACTGAGGATGGCGCTGAAAAAGAAAGAGGCTCCAGGTAGAATAAAGGGGGCTTTCCCACTAATGAAGAATCCAAAGATCGAAGTCGCAAGGAGGGGCCCTATGAAGCCGGCAATGCTTTGAAGACTGGTTAGGGATCCCTGGATGGCTCCCTGTTCATTGTCCCCGACTGACTTTGAAACCATTCCCTGAATCGCCGGAACCGCGATGCCGGATAGTGAACCGAAGACGATAATGAAATAAACAATCCAGCCTTCGGAGGCAAGGCCGTAGCCGGTCAAGGCTATGGCCATGATGATGAGCCCGCCAACAGCTGAGTTTCGTTCTCCGATGCGTGGGATAATTTTGCGGGCGAGTCCGCCCTGGACAATTGCTGCCATCAGTCCAACGAGAGCGAGCGAAAGGCCGGTTTGTTTGGTGTCCCATTGATAGCGGAACCCTGTGTATAGAACCCAAATACTCGGGTAGACTTGATGGGCGATGCTACTGATGAAATAGCTTCCGGAAAGCCCGAGGATAAGCGGTTGGCGTTTTAATTCCATGAGCGCCCCGATCGGATTGGCGCGTTCGAGCTTGAACTTCCGGATATTTTCTTTTTTTAACGATTCCGGAAGAACGAGAAAACCGTAGAGCCAGTTCACCAGAGTGAGTAATCCGGCGGCGAGGAAAGGAACGCGCAGACCGTATTCACCGAGCCAGCCACCGAGTGCAGGGCCGAAGATAAAACCAAGCCCGAAGGCGGCCCCAATGATACCGAAGTTTGCCGATCGTTTCTCCGGAGGGCTGACATCGGCGACATACGCGGCGGCGGCAGAATAGTTCGCCCCGCTTATTCCCGAGATTAACCGTCCCGCGAAAAACCAGGAGAGCGTCGGTGCCCAGGCGAGCAGAAAGTAGTCGAGACCGGTTCCGAAGAGGGAAAGGAGGATGACCGGTCGCCGGCCAAAACGATCCGAAAGGCTCCCGATCACAGGAGCAAAGATGAACTGCATTAAGGAGTAGAGCCCTACCAGCCAGCCGTAGATAAACGAAGCTGAGTCAACCCGGCCGTCACCGAGTTGTTCGATGAGCTTTGGAAGGATCGGGACAATGAGACCTATCCCGAGAATATCGAGAAAGAGGGTGATGAAAATGAAGACAAGAGCCGGTTTGCGCTGCTTCATTCACCGGGCTTTTTAACGAGGAGGATCGATCCCCACCTAGACGTGCGCCGTTGTGTCCGCTGGCTTCTTCGCAGCGAGATCCTGCTTGGCGAGGAGCTTTTTCTGATAGCGTCCCTGAACGATGTCGGTGAGCACGAGGATAGTGATGACGAAGTAGAACGTCGCCTTAGTCATCTGGTGAACTTCATGACCGAAGAACTTGAGGTGCGCAAGATGCCCGCCTTCGCTGAGGAGCATGACTCCGACAATGAGAAGAATAAAGAGGCCAAGGACTTCATACATGCGGTTCTTCTGGAGGAAAGAAGCGACACGATCAGCAAGCCAGATCATCAGAATTCCGCCAATGACGATAGCTGTTGCCATGACGGCGAATACCTTCGTCAAAGCCATTGCACTGAGGATGGAGTCGAAGGAAAATACGAGGTTCATCAGTACGATCCAGGTGATGACCTGCCCTACTGATTTAGTTGATCCCTTTCCTATGTGTCCCTCTCCATCGTGTTGAATCGCAATCATGTGAAAGACTTCTTTCACTGCTGTGTAAATGATGAACGCTCCACCGACGAGAACAATGATACTGTGAACGTTGAACTCCCCCGAAATAAAAGTGGTGTCGATTGAGAAAAGGGTCGCCTTCACTTTGTCGATCACGGTCACCAGGACAAAAAGCAGGCCGATCCTTAGAATGATGGCAAGACCGATACCGATGCGCCGAACCCTTGCGCGATCCGCTTCCGGGGCACGCTGTGATTCCAGCGAGATGTAAAGAAGGTTGTCGAAACCCAGTACTGCCTGGAGCAGGACCAGCATGAGAAGAGTGAAGAAATTTTCCAGTGTAAAAAGATCGGCCATATCAAAAACGGGTAGCGGTACCGGCAATCATCAAAGGGGATAGAGCGGTCAGACTCAAATGCTAAATCATTGAGATTCTTCGCTGAGAGGATGGAGACGATTGGCGAGGGGGAAGAAGGCGCGTTTCATCGTCACGGCTGCCTGCCAGACGCCGTGCGCCATTTCGAGAGCCTTGAGAGCGTTCTCCATCGAGGCAGCAGGGCTTTCGCCTTTTCTGATCGCTTTGATCCAGTCGTTCACTACGAGTCGATTCGAAGCGTCGTCGCCTGTCAAGCGGTCGACCGGTAAATGGTAGGGCCCCTCAGTGGCGGGCCACTGCTCCCATTGATCTGCCCGGGTGGCCAGGTTCGGCTTTGGATCCTTGAGCAAAGAAAGCGTCACCGGCGTCCCCGCAAATAAACGCATGCGGGATTTGGTGCCGATAAATTCGATCCCGGCAGAGCCCAGCGATGACTGCATGGCATGATCGGAAACGAAAGAAACTTGAATGCCGGATGCCATTTCAAACTCTGCGTGGATGACATTTCCGAGGAGGGCTCCAAGGTTTCGTGTTTTAGAGACGTGGGCATCTTCGGCGATGGCGGCCATTCCGTCGCTTGAGACGCTGGCGGTGCAATAGTTCACCTCGCCGGCAAACAGGCGCACCAGATCGAAAAGCTGAGTGCCGGTAAGGATCATATCCTCACCACCTGCAGTGTCGTCGCAAGCACCCCAGAGCCGAATCTGTTTCAGCTCGCCGATCAAGCTACTGTACTCATGGTGAAATTTTATGACGTGTGGATCCAGTCGCATCGGAGCCATCACCGCGACTTCACTTTGGTTCGATTTTGCTAATGCCAGGAGTTCGTCGGCTTCTTTTAAGGTCTGGGCGAGGGGTGCTTCACTGATGATGTGTGCCCCGGATTCGAGCGCCGCCTTAATCATCCCGTATCGTTGATCCGTCCATTCCGGCGCGACACAGACGAGGTCCGGTTTTACTTCTTCCAGCATCAGCTTGAAATCGGCGTAGCCGACGGGAGCGCCGGTATGCGCTTTCGTGTCTTCAAGCGTATCTTCGTTTCCGTCGTAGAGCCCGGAGAGACGAACTCCATTGAGTCGTTGAAAAATGGAATCGAGACCGTGGCCGAAATCGCCGGCGCCGGAATGACCTGCAATAACCGCGCGAAGCCCGGTGAAAGGCGGTGGCACAAGAGGACTGGATTCGGGTTTCTCCTCCTTGAGAACTTGAGGTGCAATATTTTCTGAAATGACCTCCTCGGCTTTCTCTTCGACAGCCTCATTAATTGAGGGCTCTTCCTTCTGTGGCTTTCGTTTGAGCTTTTGGCCGGGCATCATGCCGGATGCCGCCATACCGGCACTTCCAAAAATAACGTGCTGTTTCTTCGAGTCGTCTTCTTCCGCCATAAATACTGGCTCGACATTACGCCTCTGAGGACATTCAAGCAATCCTCAAAAATGCGTTCATTTTGACTGCGCGATCGGGGAGGATTCGGCCTTTCGTTTTTGACCGGTGTCGAGCATTCTCCAGAGATGTTTCGTTTCTCCATTTTGTTTCTCCTGAGTTCGGCTCCGGGCTTCTGCCTCGTGGCGGAAGAGCCTGCCGTCCACTATTCGGAGAAGGCGCCTTCACGCGACGGAACCGGCAAAGTTTACATGGGGCGGGAGATTTCCGAAGTGGTCAGCCAGCATGCGATCGGGTGGCTTGAGCGGCGCGACAGGGAGGGAGAGGAAAGGCCCTCCCTCGTCATGGATCAGCTCGGTCTCAGCGAGGACTCCGTGGTCGCTGACATTGGAGCAGGTTCCGGATTCTTTTCCTTCCTCCTCGCTCCGTTAGTTCCCGAGGGAAAGGTGGTTGCCGTCGATATCCAGCCGGAAATGCTCGATTTTATCGAAGGGAGAAAGAAGCTAAAGCAGGTCATCAATGTCCAGACACACCTTGGAACGATTGAGGATACAAAACTCGAAGCTGCATCCGTCGACCTTGCACTGATGGTTGATGCCTACCATGAATTTTCGCACCCCCGTGAAATGGCAGAATCGATTGTGAAGGGACTCAAGCCCGGTGGACGAATCGTTTTTCTCGAGTATCGCGGTGAAGATCCCGGTGTGCCGATCAAGCCTTTACACAAGATGACGGTGAAACAGCTTACGCGTGAAATGAAAGCCGTCGGAATGGAGTTTGTCGAAGTTCGGGATTTTCTTCCTATCCAGCATTTTATTGTCTATCAAAAACCGTTTTAACCATGATGTCTTATCGTCTCTTACCCGTTCTACTCATCAGTGTTTTGTCAGGAGAGCTTCCTGCCGAAGAAAATTGGGCACAGTTTCGCGGGCCGACCGGCCGTGGCCACACGCTCGCAACGAATCTCCCGACTTCGTGGGATGAATCGAACATCATCTGGAAAACGGAACTCAAGGGGAGTGGGCAGTCATCCCCGGTTGTCTGGGGCGACGAGGTGTTTCTCAGTGGAGCCTCAGAGGACGGCACTGAGCGCTATGTGATGTGCTTTTCGAAAACTGACGGAAGTCTTGTCTGGAGTGAGACGGTTGTCAGTGATTCGCCCGAAGAGATTCATTCGATGAACAGCCGGGCGACTCCCAGCTGCGTCACGGATGGAAAGAATGTCGTCGCGTTCTTTGGTCCGGCGGGGATTCATTGCTTCACGACCAAAGGGGAAAAGCAATGGTCAGTCGACCTGGGTATTTTCGCGGGATCCTGGGGCATCGCCGCGTCACCTATCATCGTTGATGGAAAAGTGATTCAAAATTGCGATTCCATGGGAGGCTCCCGCCTCGTTGCCCTGAATCTTGAGGATGGAAGCGAAATTTGGAGCACCCGACGTGAGGAAAAGCCACGCGGCGGTTGGAGCACGCCTATCCTCATTGACACAGGGGAGCGGCGCGAGCTTGTTCTCAACGGAGAGTTCGGTGTCCGGGGCTATGATCCCGACAGCGGCAAAGAACTCTGGTTTTGTGAGGGATTTAACGGGCGGGGGACGCCGGTTCCTGAATTTGCTGATGGAAAACTGTACGTGGTCAACGGAAAGCCCGGGGACACCTATTGTGTGCAGCCCGGAGGATCGGGAAATGTGACGAATACACACCGCCTCTGGAGCGCTTCGCGCAAAGGAGGGCGTGACCTTCCTTCACCGGTGGTCGTTGACGGCTATCTTTTTATCAGCAGCATGAGTGGTATTGTCAGTTGCTACGACGCTGATACCGGCGAGATTTTCTATAGTGAACGGCTCGTGGATACCGGTTCTGTCGAAGTCGCAGCTGCGCCACTGGTCGCGAATGGCTTAATCTATCTTCAAACTGTAACCGGAGGGGATGTGGTAGTGATCCGCCCCGGTAAGGAGCTCGACATCGTGTCCGTGAATACGCTGGGGATCGATGCCAAAGACGAAACCTTTCGTGCGACGATCACACCAACGGGCGGCCAGCTGTTGATTCGTTCCGGGACGATGCTTTACGCAATTGGGGAGTAGGGGGGATCAATCCCTATGTGCCACGAGCTCGACGATCCGGTCAGCTTCGAGGCCATCGGGAAGCAGGTGGGTGATGAGGAGAATACCCGTCCCTCCGGCTCGCTCCTCTTTCATGGCTTTAACAACGAGTTCGACCGATTCCACGTCGAGCGCGGCGAAGGGTTCATCCATAAGGAGGAAGGGGCGACCACAGACAAGGGCGCGGCAGAGTGCGAGGCGATATTGCTGCCCGACGCTCATGTTTCTCCCCCGGTCCGTGAGGACATGATCGAGCCCGCCACGTCGTTCAACAATTTCCGCGAGACCGACTTCTGCAAGTGCGGCCCTGACATCATCGTCAGAGACACTTTCATGGCCGAGAGTGATATTGTCGCGGATACTGCCGACAAAGAGGTAGGGTTGCTGCTCGACAAAAGCGCCGAGGAAAGGGGGCGCCTGCTCGAAGCTTCGCTGTTCCCCGTCATTCATCGTTGCGGTGAATGATCCCTCATTCGCCTGGCGAAGGCCTGCAAAGGATTCGGTCAGCGTTGATTTTCCGCAGCCGGATTCTCCCATTAAGGCAACGATCTCCCCGCGGTTGAGTTCGAGCCCTTGATTTCGAATCACCGGAGGATTGTCACCATAGGAAATAAAAACATTCTCTGCGGAAAATCGCTTCACGGAGGCTGTTTCTGACTCAAAGCCGCCGAAAAGTTCTTCACGATCAGCCTCTTTGTTTTCCTCGTCATAAAGCAGAGAGGCGAGCCGTCCCCCTTCGATAAAGAAGCGGTTCCAGTCGTAGGCGGATCCCACAAGTCCTTTCGCAGCACCAAGAAAGAGCGTCAGATAGAAAGGGTAAACGAGGGCGTTCTCCGCGGTGAGGGTTTCTCCGATCACTTGAAACGCCACCAGTGTGAGTAGCCCGGTTACGATGAGTTGCCCCACAAATTCAGTGACTCCAATGAGGAGGGCCATCGATCGGGTAATGCTCATGCCGGTGACATAGACATCGTTGAGTTGTCCGGTAAGTTTCCGCCTCGTGAAGCCTTCGGCTCCATAGCTCCGAATTGTCCGCAGCCCTTCGAAGGTTTCGATCATCGACTGAAAGACGCCGCCTTCAAGCATACGGGCGCGTGAGAGAGTGGGCCCCATTTTTCGCTGCACCGCAATATTAAACCAGCCGAGAAAGAGCGCGGCGAGAAGGGGGATAAACGCGATCGGCCCGGAGTAGTAGAAAAAGAGGGCCGCAGAACCAATCATCATCGTTGCGTTTGTGATCTGACCGGGGAGGGAGGCGGTGAGGAATTCCTCAGCGTTGTAGATATCACTGGAGAGCCGGGTCATCCAGTCACCTCGCTGAGCGGAGTCGAGTGAATCAATGCGGGTGCGGCTGAGACTGTCGACGGCGTCCTGCTTCATTCTGATACTCACGGTAAGCCTAAGCCATTCACTGAGAATGCTGTCGAAGACGAGTGCGATCCATTGGCAAATGCCGACGCCGACACCGAAAATTACCAGCATCTTGATGAAATCATCGGCGCCGGTTTCGGAAAGAGCCTGCGTGCGCTCGGTAAAGAAAAGAAGAAAGCGGGGAGGAAGGAGGTGGACTGCCGAGAGCAGCATGGCGGCAGGGATCCACAGTTTGTATTTCCAGCCGAGACTTCCGATTACTTCCCGGATGAGGCGAAAGCAATGTCTACGCATTTCCTTTGGATCGAGGTCGAAGCCGGGAGGAGGTCCCTCCATAGGTAAACTTTCTTCGCCGGATGATTCTGAAGCAGGGGCGGGCGGTTCGTTTGACATGTCTGGAGATCCTTTTGCATAAGGAGCCGACCCGGGTCGTCTCTCGGGGGAGCGTGATTCGATTTACCTCACATTACAAGAGCAAAACCGTGGCAGTTCATTTTCCCGATTGCGCTCGAAAACCAGATTAAAACTCTACACACTCTTTCCCAATGAATGCTTCCACTCTCGATTTCCGAATTCGCACTGTCCGTGTCGGCGTTCGTGCCAGACAACCTCTCCAATACCGGATCGACCTCGTACGCCGGCGACGTGCTGAGAAGAAGAACCTCCGCCCTCAGGCTTTCGAAGTCTATCAAAACAACAATTCATAACTTTTTACAGAAAGACTTCATACATTGAATTTTCCAACCGTCTCCCTTGCATCATGACAACCACCCTTGAAGCCAATCCAGTCACTGCTCCCTCACGGAATGTTTCCGAAGGACACGTCACCGGAACGATCCCCAAGCTGACTCCCCAAAACTCGGAGCGACTCTCGATGGGGTTGCTCGTGATTCAGCCGAGCCCCTTCTGCAATATTAACTGCGATTACTGCTATCTCCCTAACCGAACTGATACGCGGCGCATGGATTTCGGAGTGCTGGAGAAGGTCATGGACAAAGTCTGGGAAAGTGGATTGGTCCTGAATCCTTTCAGCATCCTCTGGCATGCCGGAGAGCCACTGGCCGTTCCGATTAAGTGGTATGAGCAGGCTTTCGAAATCATCAACCGCTATCCGAGAGCCAAAGAGTTTGTGATTCACTCAGTGCAAACGAACGGCACCCTGGTTAGTGATAAGTGGTGCAATTTTCTCAATGAACACAATGTCGAAGTCGGCCTCAGTATTGATGGGCCTCAGCACATACATGATCATCATCGAAAAACCCGCAAAGGGGAGGGGACCTGGGAGAAAGCAATGCGAGGCATGGAATGCCTGCGGAAGAACAATGTTCCCTTTGGTGTTGTCTCTGTGATTTCGGATGTTTCCGTCGATCACCCTGATGAAATGTATGAATTCTACCGGGACAACAACATTACCGGGATTGGATTCAACATTGAAGAGGTCGAGGGTGCCAATGAGTCATCCTCTCTCGATGCCGCCAACAGTAGTGACAGGATTTTCGCCTTTTTAAAGCAGTTCTACCTGCGGAACAAGGCTGATGGCTTTCCGCTGAATGTCCGGGAGTTTCAGAACGCCGAACGCAATATTCTCGAGCCCGGCTGGTGCCACCGGCCTGATGGCGATTACTACAATCAGGAAGCAGATCCTTACGGCATGGTCAACGTTGACTGCTTTGGCAACTTTTCGATGTTTTCACCGGAACTGCTCGGTCAGCCCACTGAGAAATACGGCACGTTTAACTTTGGAAGTCTCATCACCGGTTCTCTTTTCGATGCCACCGTGAGCGATGCCTTCCAGCAGGTCCTCGCCGACATCGAAGCGGGCAACAAGAAGTGCTCAGAGCAATGTGAATTTTATCAATACTGCGGTGGTGCTTCCCCCTCGAATAAATACTACGAGAACGGCACCTTTGATTCGGTAGAAACCCACCAGTGCATCTCTACTATTCAGATGCCCATGAAAATCGTTCTTGAGGACCTCGAGAATGACCTGGGGATCAACGACAGGGAGTCACCGATTATCGAACTACCCAGGCCGGAAGGCGTTTAACCCTTTGCTGGTCCATGCCGACTGATTGTTTCACGAGGCGAGCCAACAACCACAAAAAAAAACAAACCAAGGAAAGAAAATAAAATGGCTATACTTAGAAGTAGTGATGGAAAGTTCTACGAAGTCGCAGACGAGCAACTTGAAGGTGCTCTGATCCCGGCTGAGGAGATCAAAGAAAAACTCGGTAATGCGGGCGTCGGCCCTACCGAAGGACCTGTCGGTCCAGGCCCTCTCCAGGGAGGAATGCCTATCCCCGGCACAAACGGTCAGGTCGTGATTCAAATCCACACAGGCGGCGCTCCCATGGGCGGTCTTGAAGGGGGATACGAAGGCGGCCCTGAAGGTGAAGCAGAGGGAGACGTTGAAGCGCACGGCTGGTGCTGGCGTCGCAACCACTTCTGTAACCACTGGCAGCGCAACTGCTGGCGCAACCACTGCCACCACTGATCCGTTGTAACCTCCGATCTCCGGGCAGCGTGAAAGCGTTGCCCGGGGAATGCGGAGATCATGATTTCTGCGAGCGTTTCAATGAGCTTTCGCAAAAATGATGACCATCTAACAGGGTAGACTCCGTGAGCTAACCCTGTTAACTCTCACTTATCCCCTGACATGTCCTCCCCTAATCATCACGAGCATCCCTACGGAGTCGGTCTTGCGTATCGGTTTAACGTCCACCGCGAAGCCGTTCAGCATCGCAACGAAATCGATCTTCTCGAGCTTTCGACTGAAGACTACATCGTTCGCGAACGCCGCACTCATGCTGACCCGAATGAGCGTCTACTCAGAGACGCCCTCGCCAGCTTTCCCTGCGTCGCCCACGGTCTTCGACTTTCGATCGGAACAGTTGGCGAACTCGATGAAGTATATCTCAAAGGAACGCGTCGATTCATTGAGGAGAACGGGTTGAATATTTTCAGTGAGCACCTTGCCTACCACAGTGTCGACGGAAACGATCTCACGATGTTCCTTGCGATTCCCTTTGAGGAGGTTGCGGTTGAGTGGGTGAAACGAAATTACTTTGCAGCGCGCCGGGCGATTGGTCGGCCTTTCGCTCTTGAAAACGTGACTTACTCCTTTGCGGCACCGCATGGTTCACTCAGTGAAGCGGACTTTCTTCGCCGCGTTTGCGAAGAGACCGACTGCACCTTGCTCCTCGATGTCACCAATGTGTTCAATAATTCACGGAATCACGGTTACGACCCCATCGAATTTTTTGATCGTCTTCCAATGGAGCGGGTATCGCAAATGCATCTCGCCGGTGGCCATCAACTTTCGGACGGGCGCTGGGAGGACAGTCATTCAGCCCCGGTCATGGATGAAGTCTGGCCATTGTTTGATGAGGCTGTGAAACGCTCGGTGAATGTAAGAAATGTGATCCTCGAACGCGACAGCCAGCTGAAACCTTTTGACTCGGTCATGGCTGACATTCGAAAAGCGCGGGAAATTTTTTATTCCTATCGTCCCGTCGAAGCCCCGGAAGTTTCTCCACCGGTGTTTGAGGAGGTCGAGATAGTCTCTCCTGATTCGAAGGATGAATTGTTTGCCGGAATGCGTAGCTTTCAGCGTGCCTTAATGGGGCGCATCACTGATTCTGAATTTCGCACAGCCTTCCTCGAGAATGCGCCTGAAGCGGTGAAAAAGTACGAGCTCAGTGATCCTGAATGGTTTCAAAAACTGATCGATTGTGACGGACGTCTCGTTCACGAATACGAGGAGGCGTGGGACTACTTCAAAAAAGAGGACAAAGAAGTCGCAAAAGAATACAACAATCGGGAGTGGGCCGCCTGGGCGAATCAGCTCGGGCCGGGGGGCTTTTAGTTTCGGGCGTGCGGAGAATTAGCATGAAATCGACGTGTTATTTTCCGACGCCTGTGTTCTAGTCCTTTCATGTCTGATTTCGCCACAGCGCTTCAGCGTATTCGAAAGCACGGCGACGGGATTCTTCTCGACGCAGCAGAGATGCTGCGGCAACTCGTTAAAGACACTTGCGAGGCAATTTCCGCGTCTGAGGGATCGATTCTAATTCCCTCTGATGATCAGACTGAGCTTCGCTTTCTGGTCTCGATGAATCCGACTTTGGAAGAGTCCGGGATCACTGTTTCAGTGGCGGGCTCGGTCAGTGGTTATGTCTTCAGCTCCCGTCAGGCGATGGCAAAAGTAAACCCGGACAGCCCCGGTGTTTCACGAGTGGATCAGCTTGCGCAGATAGAGACAAACTACCTTCTCGCCGTTCCCATCGTCGATGATGATCGAGTCTACGGCGTTGCTACCTTTGTGAACCGTTCCGGCGATTTTGCGGGGACACCTTTTTCGATACAGGATCTGAAGGCGGCTCAGGGATTCGGGGAGATTTACGCCACGGCGATGAAGCTTTACCGGAAAATCGAATTCAGCACTTCTGTCGCAGAGCTCGAAATCGCAGAGCACGTCAGAGAGTTTGATCTCGATGAGACGGGCGATCTTGGGGCTGCCGGAGCTGTCGCTTCGAAATATCGGATCCCTGCTCTGATCGCTGAGAAATCACTCACACTCCCTGATCGCGAGCGGGAAATGCTTTTGCGTATGGCTGACTTGCTGGAAGAGTATGCTGAGGACGGGGAAGAGAGTGGACATGATGACCTTTGACGAAGTCGTTAATCAGGAACGCCTTCGCGAATGTCTGGCCACAGGCACAGGGAAGGGTGTAAAAGTCGGAATTCTCGATTCCGGGGTCGCCTCTGACTTGCCCGAATTGGGAGGCAAGGTTGTCGGAAACTATGAGGTCGTAGAATATAGACGCGGGCGGCCTGAGATCATTCCCCTGGCGATCGGGGAGGATGTCATCGAACACGGAACGGCCTGTGCCTATATTATTCATCAACATGCCCCTGATGCTGAACTCCATAGTATCCGCGTGATCGGTGCGAGTCACAGCTCGACCTCGACGAAGTTGCTTGCCGCGCTGGAATTCGCAGTGGAGCAGGAGTGGGATATTCTCAATCTCAGTCTCGGAACCGAATCGAGCTATGAGCAACTCGCCCGCCTCGCGGACAGGGCATACTATCAGGGGATGCTTTGGGTCGCAGCGAAGGATAACAAGCGGAATAAGGTGGGCTATCCTGCCGGTCTTGCCTCAGTCATCGGGGTGGACATGGACTATTTTGAGGACCCTTTGAGCTTTCGCTTTCACCCCGAGCGCGTTACCGAGATTGAAGCGAGCGGCGTCTATGTCGACGCCCCGACACCGGGTGGCGGCTGGCAACAATTTACCGGAACCAGTTTTGCCTGCCCGCAGATCACCGGGGTCGCGGCGAGGTTGCGCGAGCATTTTCCGGATCTCACTGCGTTTCAACTGAAGGCAGCCCTCGCGAGTCTCCGGGAAAATTCGTGATCGCGGTTAGTCCGCCGAATAAAAGAGGGCACCACAAACAGAGTGGTTGTAGCGAAGCGATTTGGAATCAACCGTCCCGACTTCACTGAACGAGTAGATCCCGGCGAGAGGGATTTGACCAAAAATATCTTCAAAGGCACGAATATTCCGGTCATCGGCTCCGAAGAGCCGTTTTCCACGGCCCTGTCCCATGAACAGAAGCGAAGCGAAGGGCGCGCCGGATTGAGTGAAAATTCGTTCGCACTCACTTTCGAGAAGTTTCTCAGCGACGAGGGAATCGCGGAGTTGAAACTGCATGGTCTGCCCGATCCGGGCAGGGGCGCCCAGGGTGAGGCGCCCGTCATTCAGCGTTGCGCTGACAATTTGATGGATATGAAAATCGCCGCTTTGAAATTCGTCAGATGCTTCCTCAATCACAAGACCGGCAAAGATGTTTCCCTCAGCCTCCTCCTGCAGTTCGTTTCCGAGAGAGGCGAATGCTTCTTCAAGGACATCGAAAGGTTCGCGCTGACCAAGGGCGTATACTTCGCATCCCTTTGCAGCGGTGATCACAAAGGGTTGCCCTATCGGGCGACAACCGTGCGAGACAAGTGGCTCCAGTTTGATCCCTCCGCTGAATTCAACAATCAGGCGGTCTTCTCTGCAGATACCGTGGTGGGTGAACAGGAAGAGATCATCTTCGTCAGGGCCGCCGGTAGCGCTCCCGCCTACGATGGGAATTCCGGGATGGTGAGTTCCCCACTCCTCAAGAATAGATTCGAACGAAATGTCCAGGGGGTTGCTGAGAACGACGGCTGCATCGGCTGTTCGCTTCGAAGGGATCGTTGAGGTAATGGTTACCCCGGTTGAGGGCATTTTCAGAAAGAGAAGTGAGATCCCGCTGATCCGTTCCTGCTCCCGGCCGACGCCGGCGAGTCCACAAGTCGAACACCCGACAATTTCCGGTGCGTGGCCATCAATCCGGAGTGTTTCGATCAGCGACTTCAGATGCGGCTGATAGTCGGAGGTGACAAAGGCAACAACAAGATCCGGGGCCCCACCCAGCTTTTCGCGGCAGGCTTTCGCAGCCTGTGCGGTAAGATTTTCGTCGAAGGCGCCCGGGATGAGGCATGAGGCAGAGATATTCTTCAGGGGACGGCTCATCTGAAAAGGGCGTCAATGTTGGAAAGACGCCTGCCCGGGGCAATCTATGCATTCACCGGTTCAAATATTTCATCAAAAATACCGCCTCAAAAAATCTGGACTTTTCAAGTGGTTCCAGTCTAGGGTTTGCGTCCTCAATAAATTGAGAATTTTGAACATGAATAAGTTTATCTTAGCTACCCTCTCCTCCGCTCTCTTTCTGCTCTCGGCGCAAGCTCAACAAGGGGGTGTTGCGATCCTCGATATCGATTATGTCGCTCGTGAGCTCGGCGTAGAGGAGAAAGTCCGCATTGATCTGATTTCCATGCAGAACCGTCTTAATGAGGAACTGCAGAAGACGCAAGCTAAGCTGCAAGAGCAAATGAGTGGCGTCGAAGAATCAGCCGGGGAGAATCCGACCGAAGAGCAACGCCGCCAGATCATGGCAACGAACCAGCAGCTCAACTCGGAATTCAACCGTCTCAAGGGGCAGGCACAGCAGGCACTGGCACAGGAGCGTGTCCGCCTCATCAATGAGTTTCGAATCCGCCTTGAGCCCGTCGCACTGATGGTAGCGAAGGAGAAGGGTCTCGACGTTGTCATGATGAAAGTAACACCACCCGTCTTTGCCTATACCTCTTCAGTGGATATCACCTCAGCGACGACTGCGAAGGCAGTTGAAGCCGGGATGAAAGTGGAGATTCCGGAAGAGCCTGAAACACCTGTGGCGGCTCCCGGTGACGGAATTGAAGGCGGTGAAAAGGGAAAGGCTGAAGAGTAGTCGATCTGATCTTGATCGGTCTTGTTTTTAGAACTAAGTGTTCCACATATGGCAATCAAAGTAGGAGTAATCGGAGCGGGCGGGATGGCCCATTATCACATTGCAGGATTTCGTCAGGCAGGAGCTGAGGTCGTCGCGATGGCTGACGTCAATGCGGAAGCGGCGAAGGCTTCTGCAGAGGCAAACGGTATCCCGACATCCTACGGCGATGTCGCCGAGATGCTCGCCAGTGATATTGATGCAGTGTCCATCATTGTTCCCAATAAGTTTCACGCACCGTTGGCGATTCAGGCTCTCGAAGCGGGTAAGCATGTGTTTTGCGAGAAGCCACCTGCGATCAGTGCCCCTGAAGTCGAGGAGATGATTGCCGCCCGGGACAAGGCCGGCAAACAGCTCATGTTCAACTTCAACAATCGTGCCCGTCCCGAGTCACGTGAAATGATGAAGTTCATTGAATCCGGCGTTGTCGGGAAAATCAACTCCGCACAGGCAAAGTGGGCCCGTCGCACCGGCATCCCCGGATTCGGTGGCTGGTTTACGACCAAAGCACTTTCCGGGGGTGGACCGGTCATCGACCTCCTCCACATGCTGGATCTCGCGATGTATTTCATGGGAAGCCCCAAACCTGCTTATGTGGTGGGGAATATTTTTGACGATCACATCACCAATAAAGACTTCAAAGGTCCATGGGGCATCCCGGACCGCGAAGGTGGCGTTACCGATGTTGAATCAGCAGCGCATGGATTCGTCACTTTTGAGACCGGTCAGACCCTTAGTTTTCAAATGTCATGGGCTGAAATGGTCAAGCGTGAGGAAGTATCCGTGGTTTTCCAGGGAGTGACTGCCGGCGGCAAGGTGGAGCGTCTCTTCGGTTCAGACGGAGACGATGAAACCGCGATTGATACGTGCGAGCTTTACGTTCAGGAGGACGGGAAGTCTGTCGATAAGACGATCGAAGTTGAGGAATGTGAAGACATGGGGAGAATCAATTCTGCCGCGAATTTCATCGAGGCGATCGAAGGCAAGGCGGCTCCGCTTAACAATGCGGAGCAGGGTCTGGCTCTCATGCAAATTATCGACGCGGTATATGAATCCGCGTCGAGCGGCAAGCCTGTCGCCATCTGATTTCCACATCAGCTGATTTTTGAAAGGGCGGGGGATAAATCCTTCGCCCTTTTTGTTTACTCGTTGAAAAGTTCAGCCACTGAGCTGACGAGCACGGCGGAGTCCGGGAGTCGGGCTTCGTCACCGCTTCGAAACTTGCCCGTGGATACCATTGTCGCTTGGAGTCCGGCATCCACTGCGGCTTCGATGTCGCCTTCGAGATCATCTCCGACCATAAGGCATTGACTGGAATCAAAACCCGTTGATTTAACGACGCTCTCATAAAAGTACGCTGAGGGTTTGCCGACGATGACCGCTTCAATCCCGGCCGCCCACTCCAGTCCCTTTACAAAAGCACCGGAGTCGATTTGAAGCTTCTCCTCGGTCTTAAAATAACGGTTCTTCCCGATTGCAATGAGAGGAGCTCCTTCCATGCAGAGTTGAAAAGCCTGATTCAGACTGTCGTAGTGAAGCTTCATTCTCGCATCTCCGAGAAGAACGGCGTTTGGTATCCCTGACTTAAACCTTTCAAATTCGTATTCGATTGATTCGTGAACGAGACAGTAGGGCCGAAGCTGATGTGCTTTCAAGTATTCAGCGGCCGCTGCCGGAGCGGTAAAGAGTTCGTTCGGCTCCGCCGTGATCCCGAGCCGGCCCAGTTTATCCAATATGTCTTCCCGGGTTTTCGTCGCCGTGTTGGTGACGAAACGGATTTGCAGACCACGAGATCGTGCTTCTTCAATCGTTTCAGCTGCGCCGGGGATGACACGGCTGCCTTCGTAAAGTACTCCGCTCAGATCAAAGAAGATGGCTTTGGTCGAATTCTTCATAAAGGCCTGAAGAGCAGGAATCCTGCCGCAAGCCCAGCCTGATTTCGGAGGTGTTAGTGGCTGATGCAGTAGAGCTTATTCTGCGAACGGATGAGCATTTTCCCGTCGGAAACGGCAGGGCTGGCATTGTAGATGGTATCGTCGCCTTCAAAGGTGTTTTGTGAAAGGACCTTGAGGCCGTCACGTGAAGGTTCGATGACGAAGATGCCGTTGGCGCGGCTTACCGCATAGATCTTTCCAGCGGAGATGACAGGGGAAGCGTAGAAGGGCTTTCCCCGGCCGCCTGCTCCGGCGAGTCCTGGGACACGCTCCTGCCACAGTGCCGTGGATTCTCCCGGTTCTGCGGCAAATGCAATCCCGCTGTCGGAAATCCAGTAGAGAACCCCGTCGTGCTCAACAGGCATGGTCATGTAAGTCGCCGGCTTTTGGGTGTCGTAAAGGATGTCTTCCGTGAGATCACCGACTCCGCCCGTTTTAACGGCAACACGTGCCGTGCGGGGGAAGCCACCTGAGATCGTGAGGATCTCACCGCTTAGATGCGTCGTATTCGATATGTTTCCGGGTAGGTTATAGTTGGCAAACCAGGTTTCATCCCCGGTTTCCGGGTCCAGTCCCACCCAGCGGGTTGGCGCTGCGAAAACAAGGTCTGTCCGGGATTCATTCACCTTCGCGAGAACCGGCGTGCCATAAGTCTGTTCCATGACGTGACTTTCATAGCGCCAGACTTCCTTTCCGCTGGATTTATCAAAAGCAATGATGGCACGGGCTTCGTCTCCCGCGGGTACGATGAGAAGATCGCCGTAGAGAATCGGGCTGGAGGCCGATCCCCAGCGTTTTCGAGACGATTGCGGACCGGTTGATGCCTTCCAACGTTCCTTTCCGTCGAAATCAAACGCATAGACACCTGCTTTTCCAAAGAAACAGAAGACAGAGTCACCGTCTGTGACCGGGGTGTTGCTCGCCCATCCATGCTCGTTAATATATCCACTCGCCGGGTCGTCGGGGAATTCTGTTGCGACGGCTTTCTCCCAGAGAACTTCACCATTGGCGAAGTCTATTTTCATGAGGTGACGCATGAGATCTGAGCCTTCACCTGTGTAACTGGTGATAAAGACGGCATCCCCCGAAATGACCGGCGAGGAACTTCCCCGTCCGGGAAGGGTGGTCGTCCAACTCAAGTTCTTCGTTGCACTCCAGGAAATCGGGATTTTCTCGTCGCTCGTTCCGGTGGCATTTGGCCCCCTGAACTGATCCCAGTCAGCGAAAGCAGGGGAGGCGGTGAGAAGCGAAAAGGCAAGGAAAGGCAGGATCTTTTGACGCATAAGGATAGAACGGCCTTGGGTTCAATTGGTTGCAAATTAATTCTAATTGTTATTTTAGATGCCTGCTTTCAAGGCGTCAAAACGTCCCAGCGAAGAGTTGCGAAATGGAGAGAAAAAGGAGACATTGATCCATGGTAAAATCCATCGATCGACGCCGGTTTCTTCTCAGGTCAGTAGGGGCAAGTCTCGCTTTGCCGGGGCTTCCGTCGCTCCTGGGTAAAGAAGCGGGGAAAGTTGCAGCGGTTCAGGCGACACGAGGTGCCGGTGTCGGAGCGAAGCGATTTGTTGCGGTAGGTAACTTGTTAGGTTTCCAGCAGAATTCCTTTTTCCCGGAAACGGTAGGCAAGGGGTACGAACAGACTGCTCTTCTCAAGCCGCTCTGGGAGAATCGTGACAAAATGACGGTGTATCGCGGTCTTGACCATGGAGTCAAAGGAGGGCACTTCGCAGTGCATTCATTTCTTTCCGGCATTTTGAATTCCGAAGGACAGAATCGACCGGATGGTAATGTATCGCTCGATCAGTTTATTGCCGATGAAGTGGGAGTGGAAACGCGATTTCCTTCTCTGACCGTTGGCTCGGAAGGGGGAATTCACGGGGGCTGCCAAATCGCCTGGACAAAATCCGGTGTTCGGGTTCCTCCGATTACCGGACCGGCTGAACTTTTCAGAAAACTGTTCATCGAGGAATCCCCGAAGCGAAAAGTGCAACAGGTTAAGGAGAACCGGGTTCAGGCTTCCATTCTGGATTCGGTCCTCGAAGAGGCGAACCGACTTTCAACGCGGGTTAATCGTGAAGATAGAGATAAGCTCGATGAGTATTTCACGTCGATCAGGGACGTGGAGAAACGTCTCGAATTGCGCGAGCGCTGGGCAAGTCATCCAAAGCCGAAAGCTCCTTTTGAGAAACCGTCCGACGTTAATACAGTGGAAGATCTTCCGATGCTTTACGAGCTGATTGCTCTCGCGTTGCAGACGGATTCCACGCGAGTCTCAACACTCGAGATCGGTGGTTCTTTTCTACCGCAACATCTCGGGATCGATAAGTCTTACCATGGGCTCTCTCATCATGGAAACGACGAGGAGGCGATTGCGAATCTGATTAAGCTGGAGACCTATCAGATTGAGCATTTTAACCGCTTCCTTACGAGACTTTCGAAGATCGAGGACGGCGAGCAGACGCTCCTTGATTCCACTGCGGTGCTCTTCGGTAGCGGTATGGGGAACGCCCACTCTCATAAAAACAGTGACCTTCCGGTTATTCTGGCGGGTGGTGGCTATCGCCACGGGCAGTTTAAGAAAGTCGCTGATACAGGAATCAACAAAGTGCCTCTCTGTAATCTCTACGTCGATCTTGCGCAGCGCATGGGAGTGGAAGTGGAATCTTTCGGCTCGAGCACAGGTTCCTATTCATAGTTAGTTCTGCCTTCCTGATATGAAGCATTTCCTGTCACGGCAAGTGGCCTGGCTCGTCGCGGCGTCAGTGCTGCCCCTGCATGCGGACGAGTCTGTAAGCAGGGACGTTATTTATGATTTTGTCGGGAAATATTGCCTCGAATGTCACGATGATGTCGTTCAGAAGGCGGATCGGGAATTTGAAAGTTTCGACCTTCCCCTGGAGTCAGTTCATGACCTGATTGTCGCTAAGGAGATTATTGACCAGGTCACCTTGAAGGAGATGCCCCCGAAAAAGGCGGATCAACCCACGGACGAGGAACGGCTTGCGGTGATCCGTGCACTCCGGGACAGTCTGGCTCTCGCGCACGGAAAAATCGAAAGTTCGGATGCACTTACCGTGATGCGACGTCTTTCGAGTCGTGAATACGAAAACACTCTGGCACATCTCTTTGACCGTCGCGTTGATACGCTTGGGCTCACTGCCGGTTTTCCGAAGGAGAATACCAGTGGTCACATCGATACGATTGGTAAATCTCTGGTGACTTCCGGCTTCCTCCTCGATCAGTACTTTCAATCTGCTAATCGCCTGGTGGAATCCCGGCTGGGGAAGCCTGAGATAGAGCCGAAATCATGGCATTTTAAGGACCACTTTATTCAATATGAGGAACTCACAAACTCTCACCGGGCGGCCTTGAACTTTGAGTATCTATGCATCTACGAACAACCTAACACAGACACTCGGCAGGGAGGTTACGGGCACATCGAGGATTTTCTGGAAGGCGTTCCCGTTTCAGGGCAGTACGAGATTAAGGTTCTCGCTCAAGCGATGCACCGTGACACCCACTACGATGCGTCCATTTTCGGGATCGATTTTTCGGAGCCTTTTATTCTCGGGGTTGTTCCGGGAGATGTGACGGCGGGTCATATTCATTACCCTCAGGCGATTGAACCGATTCTAGCTCAGAAAAGGGTGCCTGACGATAAGCCCGAATGGATCACCTTCAGGGTTTGGCTTGAAGCGGGACAGACCCCCCGTTTTATCTTTCCCAACGGCCCTTTTGAATCGAGGGATTCAGTCCTCAAGATAAATAAGAAATACAAAGATGAATTCAAGGGAAATGTATCTTCCGCAGGAGTGAGCCGGACACACCTTCTCAAAGATGGCTTCCTTCCGCGAATACAGATTGGCGAGATCAAAATTGCAGGACCTCTTCCGGAAAAGAATGGAACGAGAGAGGAACTGGCTGTTTTCGGCCCGGGAGGGTTCAAGGAGGCGAAGGCATTGGAGCAACTCTTCACTTTCGGCGAACGGGCTTTTCGCCGACCTCTCGAGCCTTCCGACAGGCAAAGCATTCGAAAAACTTATGAGGCTCGTCTCGCCGATGACGCCGGCCCGAGACAGGCGGCATTGGATACGGTGAAAATGATTCTGTGTTCTCCGTCTTTTCTCTACTTCACTGAGATTACAGAAGAGAATGAGCGCCGCCTGAAGCCATACGATTTGGCGAGCCGTCTATCCTATGCCTTGTGGGCGCTTCCCCCGGACGATGCGTTGCTTGCCTCTGCTGCCTCCGGAAAGCTAACCAATCAGGCTGAGTTGAAAAGGCAGGCAGAGAGAATGCTCAGCAACAAGCGATACATGGGGTTTATCAGTGGATTCCTCGATAGCTGGCTCAATCTCCGCGATCTCGGCGGGATGCCTCCGCCGAGAGGTTCTCACCGGGCTTATTACGCCGAGAAACTTCCGGAATCGATGAAGAAGGAAATTCAGCTGTTTTTTCAGGATCTTCTGGTTCGGGATGCATCGATCGAGCGCTTCCTTGATGCTGACTACACCTTCGTCGACAAAAAGCTGGCTAAACTTTACCAGCTTCCTGAAAAGGATACGCTTCGGATTGCGGACGGATTTAAGCGGGTTAAGTTGAACAACCTCAATCAACGGGGAGGACTTCTCGGTATGGCAGGGGTTCTTACAGTGAGTGCCAACGGTGTCGAGACCTCGCCGGTAACGAGGGGTGTTTGGGTGTCGGAGAATATCCTCGGTGTGGAGCCGCCTCCGCCCCCCGATGAAGTTCCCGCGATCGATTCCGATGTCAGTGCGGCAACGACGATTCGTGAACGTCTCGCCCTGCACAGTTCCGATAAAACCTGTGCTGAATGCCACCGCAAGATCGATCCATTGGGCTTCGGCCTTGAAACCTTTGATCCCACCGGTCGATGGAGATTGGTTTACCCTAAACCAAAAGGGAGCGCGAAAGCCCCCGGGATTGATCCGAGCGGCGAGTTCTCCTCCGGGGAGACATTTCGAAATTTCCGTGAGTTTCGAAGAGTGCTTCTTCAAACTCGAAAGGAAGTCTTCGCGGAGCATTTTATCACCCAGATTCTCAGTTATGGCACCGGGCGGCACATGGAACCTGTTGACCGATATGAGATCGAAGAAATTCTCAAGAAGGTGAAGCAAAACAACTACGGACTACGCAGTCTTATCATGGAGTGCGTCTCCAGTGAAATCTTTCGTTCTCGTTAGTTCCCGCAAGGGAGGGAATTTGTTCCTGTCTTCCGTTTCGCCGCTCAGAGCGTTGCTCATGTGTAGAGCTCAGCGGGAGCCGCTCTTAAAAGTCTCGAATTCCCCGGGAAGTCGAGACTGTAGATGAATAATTGAGTGAGGAACGGATGTGGGTGTCTTGCATTCACGGCGGCATTTGCTAGGCTCTCGCCAACTTAGGAAAACCTCTTTATGAATCGAAAATTACGCATGGGAATGGTCGGAGGCGGCCGGGGAGCATTTATTGGTCAGGTTCACCGGATGGCGGCGAATTTGGATGGAAAAATTGAGCTGGTTGCCGGCTGTTTCTCTTCCGATCCCGAAAAATCAAAACTGTCCGGCGAGGATTTTTTCATCGATCCTGACCGGGCCTATGGCAGCTATCAGGAAATGGCTGAGAAGGAGGCTGCTCGTGAAGACAAGGTCGACTTTGTTTCGATCGTCGTTCAAAACTGCCTGCATTTTGAAGTGGCCAAGTGCTTCATAGAAGCGGGTTTTAATGTCATCTGCGATAAGCCGATGACCCTGAGCTACGAAGAGGCTCTTGAGCTTCGCGAAATCGTGAACAAGAGCGATCAGGTTTTTGCCCTGACTCATAATTACACAGGCTATCCCATGGTGAAGCAAGCGAAGCACATGGTGAAAAATGGTGAGTTGGGCCGGATTCTTAAGATCGTCGCTGAATACCCTCAGGGTTACGCGGTTGGCGATGTTGAAGGTGACGGGCAGGGGAAAATCAATAACTGGCGCTCCGACCCGAAAATCGCGGGTATCTCCAATTGCATGGGGGATATCGGAACCCATGCACACAATCTGATTCGCTACATCACAGGGCTGGAGGTCGAAGAAATTTGTTCGGACCTCACCGCATTCATTCCCGGTCGTGAGCTTGATGATGACGGAAACAATCTCGTTCGCTTTGAAGGCGGGGCAAAGGGCATCATTCATGCCTCTCAGATTTCCAACGGTGACGAGAACGCGCTCAATATTCGCGTCTACGGGACCAAAGCGTCGCTCGAATGGCATCAGGAAGATCCGAACGAACTCATCGTAAAATACGCAAACGCTCCAAGGAAGATTTACCGCCGTGGAAATGACTACATCAGCGAAGCAGCCTCAGGGCATGGCTTCACGAGAACGCCATTCGCTCACCCGGAAGGGTTCATTGAGGCATTTGCCAATATTTATCTCGCTGCTGCGCAGGCAATGGCGGACAAGATTGACGGCAAGCCTGCTCCTGAAGGCGGTTACGATTTCCCGGGAGTAGACGATGGTGTCGCCGGTCTTGCGTTCATCAAAGCGACGGTGGAAAGTTCCGCATCTGATCAGAAGTGGATTCAGTTTCCGAAGATCTGACCGCCTTACTTTGTTTGCAATAAGCGGTCGAAGGGTATGCCACGATACGACTCTGCCTGGGCTTCGGAGCCGTTTCGTGTGTTTTTCCCTCTCGGTATCGCAGCCGCTGTTTTCGGGCTTCTCCTCTGGCCTTTGCACTACATCGGGTGGTGGCCTATTTATCCCGCCCTTCAGCATCCACGTCTCCTCATCTTTGGGTTCGGGGCTGCGTTTCTTATTGGATTTCTGGGCACAGCATGGCCACGGTTTCTGGAGGCTGCGCCGCTCAACCGGGTCGAAATCCTGTCTCTTTCCGCAGGATGGCTGCTTGCCCAATTGAGCTACGCAAAAGCCTCGATCGCCGGAGGTGACCTTTTCTCTGCGATTACAGGCTGCCTTCTTCTCGTGATGCTGGGTAGCCGGGTCTTGCGAACGGGGCGTTCCCTGCCTCCACCTGGATTCAGTCTTGCCTTTCTCTCGGTAGCCATTGGCGTCGGCGTACTTTTTGCCTGGTGCTTTCGACTTCACCTGCGATCCCCGGAACTGGACTACCTTTTGCGGCTTTTTGGTTATCAGGGGTTCCTCCTTCTGCCGATCCTCGGTGTGGGATCCTACCTGTTTCCGCGTTTTTTCCAGGAGGACGGCAAAGCTTCGCGGACTGTTTCAGCGCGCTCTCGTGCCCGGTTCGTGTGGGGAACTGCAATAGCGATCGTTGCCTCCTTCTTTATCGAGGTTTATTGCTCGGTGAGGTGGGGGAATGCAATCCGTTTTCTTGTCGTTCTGAGTTGGGCGGCCGTACTGTTACCGGCCTTGTTTCGAGGCAGGGCACCCGGGACGCGGCCATGGGCGTTGCGAATGGGGCTGATCATGCTTTGTGTTGCGTTTCTTTTGAGGGCTATCCGGCCTCAGGAAACTTTCGCGTTCGAGCATCTTCTCTTTCTTGGCGGCTTCACCCAATTGATTCTCCTCGTCGCGGACCGTGTCATCATGGGGCACTACCATGATGCGGCGCCCTCAAGAAAGAGTTCAGGCTGGCAATGGATCGTTTGGTTAATCGTTCTCACTGCCGCGACCAGAGCAACAGCAGACCTTGTTCCATCGACGAGAATTTCGCATCATATCTATTCAGCTGCGACCCTGATTGTGATTCTCGCGATTTGGGGGGGCATTCAACTTCGAAAACCCCGTAGCGACTCCGAAGAAGGATGAATTCAGCATCGGGCATTCTCCAGTATCTCGCCGAATGCTATCGTGAAAACGGGAGTCGGGCCGGAGTAGTCAGCCTGAAGAGCAACCGTGTCCGTCAATCTCTGATTCTGGAGGGAGTCGATCCCGTCGTTTCGAGCGCGGTTCTCGATGGGCTCTACTTTGTCCCGGGGAAGAAAGCGGCTGCGTTGGCAACACAAGCGCGGCTTTACGAAAAAGAACGTGAGCTCTTTTGTGGCTCGATCTTTTTCATTGGAGCACTGGAAGAGGGGAGTGGTCGCACTCGTCCGGGGTACGCTCCACTCATCCTATATCCAACCGCCGTCAGTGAGATTACGGAAACCGGCGGGGCTGAGTTTGTGATAGACACCAGTCGTGGCATCTTAAACTACGCCTTGCTCGAACGTTTGGGGGATGACGACTTTGTCCTGCAAATGGAAAAGGCAGTCGAAACTTCAGGCCACTCTGAAGGCTGTATCGGGGAACTTCGGCGACTCTTTTCGAAACAGTTTCCCGAAACGGAGACAGATGGACTCTTCAATTATCCTAATTTGCTTCCATCCAGAGATCTACGGCATTATTTTACGCAGCTTAAGAAAGAAGACGGTGAATCCTGGTCCCTGCAATCAGCCGCCACTCTATTCCTCGTGGATAAATCGACTGAAATGCGTGGTGTGATCAATGATTTGCAGACCATGGCGAAGTCAAAAGAGCTGTCGACGGCGGCGGCTTCCCTGCTCGGTCACCAGGCACCGGGTCTCAATGTTCCGGCTCCTGTCGGCTATACTCCTGCGCTGCTCAGTCCTGCCCAGAAGAATGTCGCGGAATCAGCGCGTTCACGAAGCGTGACCCTTGCTGTCGGGCCTCCCGGAACAGGTAAATCCTTCACCATCGCCGCGCTCGCAATGCAGGCGGTAAGCCGCGGTGAGTCGGTGCTCGTCGTGTCAAAAATGGATCACGCGGTTGATGTGGTTGCGGATAAAATTGAAGAAGCGCTGAATCTTGCCGGGGTCTGTGTCAGGGCCGGAAGAAAAAACTACCTCAAGGAATTGAAGTCCTATCTGGAAAACCTTCTTTCCGGATTTCACGGCTCTGAACCACCTGATGCGAATCTGCCACGGCAGGCGGAAAGTAAATTGAAGTATGGCAGGAAGCAGCTTCTGAGGGCGGAGCAAAGACTTCATACGAACGCAAGGAGAGCACAGAAGCGGGGCAAGGTCCTCACGCGAACCTCGCACGGGTTCTTTACTCGATGGCGGCAGCGACGAATTCTCTCGGCGGCCGGGAAACGCCCGCTTCTTTCCGGTCTCGTTGATGAGGTTTGCCGAAATCTCGCGAGGCAGGTAGAGGATACCGTTGTGCTACTCAGAGAAAAGCGTCGCTTCTATCTCAATACCGCACTTCGCCGGGACCGGAAGACTTTTCGCAACTTCTCGAAAAGCACCCGGGCGAGAACCTCGAAGAAGCGCGAGGAGTATCTACTTCAAGTTCGATGGAAGACCTTATTCCAAACCCTTCCCGTTTGGCTCATGAACCTGAGTGACCTTCATCGCATCATTCCTCTTGAGGTGGAAATGTTTGATCTGGTGATCATTGACGAAGCTTCTCAGTGCGATATCGCATCGGTTTTTCCAGCGCTTCAGCGGGCGAAGCGGGCAGTGGTGACAGGGGATCCCAAACAGCTTCGCCACCTTTCCTTTCTTCCAGTGTCGCGCCAGGCGGAGTTCGCCAAACAGTTCGGGCTTTCAGAGGAGGATGCGACGCGATTCAATTTTCGCAGGGTGAGTCTGGTTGATCTCGCTTCTGAGATGATCTCCGATCAGGATGCCGTTGTTTTCCTGAACGAACATTTTCGGAGCCGGCCTGAAATCATCGGTTTCAGCAATCGCGAATTCTATGGCGGGAATCTTGCGATCATGACCGGGCACCGTGAAATTGATCACCAGACCAGGGACGGTCTACAAGTGTTTCCCTGTCACGGGAAGAGGGGGGAGAACGGTGTCAATGAAGAAGAGATTGATGCTATTTTTGAGCAAATTAACCATTTCTCCGAGGCTGGTAAAGAACTTCTGACCCTCGGAATTCTTTCACCCTTTCGTGCGCAAGTTGATGCAATCATGAAGCGACTGGAATCGAGACCGGATATTCACCGGCTCCTTGAGGTCCATCGTATTCTTGTGGGGACATCACATTCTTTCCAGGGTGAGGAGCGTGATATCATGTTCCTCTCCTTTACACTCGACGACGAAAGTCCCGCCGCCAGCTTTCGATTCCTCGACAAGGAAGATATTTTTAACGTTGCGATCACAAGGGCCCGCATTGAAAACCGCATCTTTGCCTCTTTTTCCAGCGCAGGAAAGTCCAGTCGGCTCGCCTGTCGATTTCTTGCCTACGCTGCTTCCGGAACTGAGATGAGAGGGAACAGGGTCAGCTTATCTACGCAAGCCTGTTTCGCCGGGATCAGAGAGGCGATTGAGGGCCTTGGCGCCACCGTTGAAGAAGGTTTTCACCTCGGCGGGTATCCGATTGACCTGCTGTGCCGGAAGGGGCGGAACAGCCTAGCGATCGATCTGGTCGGGTTTCGCGGAGAAGCCGGGAAAGCGATGAGCCTGGATCGACACCTCCTGCTGAGGCGGGCGGGGATCGAACTCTTTCCCGTGGCGCTTGATGAATGGATGGTTCGGCGCGACGAAGTTTTGAAAGAAATCGAGAAAAGAATCAGTCTAACAGAGCTGAAAAGCCCTTAAGACGGCGGATAACCTCCGGTTGCCCGAGTAATACGAGGACAGGGACGAGGTCTGCTCCACTGGTGCTTCCCATGACCCCGACGCGACAGGGCAGCATCAGTGCTCCCATCTTCACTCCAATTCCTTCAGCAGCAGCAGAGATCGCAGCTTTAATTTCCACTTCGTCCCAGCCACTCGAGTTGGCCAATCCTGCGGTGAGGGCGGAAAGCTTGTTCTGAATGTCGTCCTGTCCCGTAACTTTCGCTACCGCCGCATCGTCGTAGCTGACTTCTGATTCGAAAATAGTGGCAATCACGGCGGGAATCTCACTGAGGAGTTGGGCGCGCTCCCGGGTGAGTTGAAGTGCCGCAGGGACCCGGTCGTCGGCGGCTGGGATTCCGGAACGACTCAGGAAGGGACCTGCCAATTCCTGGAGCTCTCCATTGGAAAGATGGCGGAGATGCTCGCCGTTGACCCACTTGCACTTGTCATAGTCGAATTTAGAATTCGAATTGTTCACGCCGTCGAAGTCGAAGAGGTCCTTCAATTCCGCCATGCTGAAGATCTCGCGGTCATCTTTCGCCGACCACCCAAGGAGAGCCATGTAGTTGTTCACGGCATCAGGAAGAAAGCCGCTTTCCTGATATTCGTGAATCAGTGCCCCCTGATCCCGCTTACTCATCTTTGTCCCGTTCGGGTTCAAATTCAGCGGAATATGAGCAAAGGTGGGCGGGGTCGCCCCCAGGGCTTCAAAGAGTGCGAGATGCTTTGGCGTATTTGAGAGATGATCCTCACCACGGATCACGTGCGTGATTCCCATTTCGATGTCATCAACGACGTTGACGAAATGAAAGATATACCCGCCGTTAGGACGTTTGATGACGATATCGGGGTTTGCTTCCTCCTCTTGCTTTGTCTCGGTGTTGTAACGGCGGGAGCCCTGTTCTTTCAGATTCACGGAAACCTCTCCACAGACGAGATCATTGACCGTAATCGTCCTGTCAGGAACCCGGAAGCGGATCGCCCCGTCATCTTCATAGACGTAACCGCCGGCCTCCAGCTTCGCGAGGTAGCGATCATAGATCTCTCCACGCTCACTTTGGTTGTAGGGGCCAAAATCACCTCCGACACCCGGGCCCTCGTCCCAATCGAGCCCCAGCCACTGCAACCCGTCGAGGATTACCTGCATTGACTCAGCGGTGCTGCGTTCAGCATCAGTGTCTTCAACCCGGAGGATAAATTGACCGCCATGGTGCTTTGCATAGAGCCAGTTGTATAAGGCAGTACGCGCTCCACCAATGTGAAGAAATCCAGTCGGAGAAGGGGCAAATCGGGTGCGAACGCTCATGGCGTTGAAAGTGCCGCAAAAGCACGATTGGTCAAGAGGGGAGGCAATAGACTGATCAACAGACAGTCCTGCTTATCCTAAAATTATTATAAAGTTAAAAATAAAATTTCAGAAGGTGAATTATTTTTATATAATTTTACAAAATTTATATTTCTGCTGTGCCCTCTTTAGATCGAGGTAACTAAAATTCAGGCCACTCGTGCTTTGGATAACGACCTCTCAGCTGTGCCCGAACGGCGGGGTAGCTCCCGGTCCAGAATCCGGCAAGGTTTTCGGTGACTTGCACGGGACGGGAGTTCGGGGCGAGAATTTCGATGACGAGGGGGACCTTGCCTTCGCAAATTCTCGGGGAATCCTGTAAGCCCCAAAGGTGTTGAATCAGAACAGATATTTTGGGTTTTTCACCTTCCTGGTAAAAGACCCTTGTCTCTTTGCCGCTGGAGAGCTGAATACGCTCCGGCGTGAGGTGATCGAGTGCCTTTACTTGATACGATGGCAGCCATTGCTTCAAGACCGGCCATACGCTCCGATCCTTGATTTGCTTGTAGCTCAGGGCGCCTTCACAAATCTGTTCGAGCATGAGGAGTCGTGAGTCGTCATCGATTGCGGGGAATTCGTATGAGGGGCAATGCTCAGCGGCAAGGTTGATACGGGCAATCCAGGCGGAGACTTTATCATCCCAGGACTTCAGATTCAGCTCGCCGGAGAGGACGCGGCTGGCGAGCATTTCAGCGGCCATGTCCGGGGGAACGCTGCCGGAGGCTCTGGTTTCAAGAACAAGATCACGAAAACGTCGTTCTTTACGTGCTTCCACACGACGGGTACTGCTTTCCCAAACGGCTCCGTCATATTCATCAAAGTCATCGGGAAACAGGTCATTGAGCCATGCTTCCTCGATACGAGTGCATAGATTGAGTTTTACATTCACCTCGCGCCCTTCAACTTCGATCATTTCCCCGGCGAGAAAAAGCTTCACGCCTTTATCGTTCGCCAGACTGCTTTTCTCGAGTTGCCCCTTTCGGCCACCGATGACGGCACAGCTTAAGGTTGACGCGCTGTGGCGAATCGCAAGACGGTCAGAGAATCCGGACAGGAGGACTTTGGCGAGCGTCTCAGGTGAAGGATTCGCGTCGCGATTCGGGTTCGAGTGCCAGCGTGAAGCGATGCGCGTCAGCTGACCCGCGACACGATCAACGTCCCGGCAGGCCCCGGCATGGATGCCGAGCCGCTCTCCGACATCACGACTGAAGCGATTTTGCTTCATCTGGAGCCATGCTCTGATGAGTGGCTGAAAGTCACTGACATCATCGGGATCCGAAAAATCCTCCGCCAGAAGATGATCCGGCCGCCGTTTCCTCGCGGGGAAGAGCGGTCGTGATTGGCTCAGGGCCGCGATGAGGGCAGCGATGTCGAGACAGCCGGAACGTGCCGCTTCGTCGATGATCCTGCCGTATCTCGGAGGAACAGGGAGATAGCTGATTCTTTTTCCCAGGGGAGTGAGCTTTTCGCCTGCGTCGAGGGCTCCCAGGATCCGGAGGCGCTGAATCGCTTCCTCCAATCCGTTAGGGTCAGGCTTTTCGAACCAGGGAAAATCGCGGATCGATTCGATTCCACTGGATGCCAGAATGAGGACAGCCTCGGTGAGGTCCATCCTTTGAATCTCTGCCGGGGTCGCGGGGGGACGTGCTTCGTGTTCACGTTCACTCCAGAGCCGGATCGCGGTGCCGGGGCCTGTCCGCCCGGCTCGACCGGCCCGTTGATCAGCGGAAGCACGGGAGATCTTCTCGATATGCAGGGTGGTGATGGCGCGTCGATGATCGAAGGCAGAGCGGCGTTCGAGCCCGGAGTCCACCACGAGTGCGATCCCGTCAATCGTGATGGAGGTTTCAGCGACATTGGTTGCGACGACGATTTTAGGACCTTCGCTGCGAGAGACTGCGGCATCCTGCTTCTCAGGCGAAAGTTCGCCGTAGAGTTCGTGAATGGTGAAAGCGCTACTCCAGCTCGCCTTACGCAAAGCCTGCGCTGTCTTTTGGATTTCATACCGACCCGGCATAAAAACCAGGATATGTCCCTGAATTCCATCGGTTTTCAGATGATCTTTAATGACCCGGGCGGTCTGATCCCAAAGGTCTCCTTTATGGCGTTCCCGTGGTGGCTCAAAGCGTGTTTGAACCGGGAAGGTGCGACCCCGGGAAATGAGGTGGCCACATCCCTCTCCGAGGTAACTTTTGAGAGCTGTCGCCTCGAGGGTGGCCGACATCACAATGAGTTTGAGATCGGGGCGAAGGGTTTGCTGCACCTCAAGGCAGCGGGCTAGACTGATGTCACCGAAAAAATGACGTTCGTGAAACTCGTCGAGAACAACCGCTGCGACACCCGCGAGATCAGGCTGGTCAATGAGTTTCCGGATGAGGATCCCCTCCGTCACAAAGCGAATTCGTGTCTTGTCTGAGACAATATTCTCAAAGCGGACCTGGTAGCCGACTTCATCGCCGACGCGGCCGCCACGCTCGCTGGCGACCCGGCTGGCCAGCATTCGGGCCGCAAGCCGTCTCGGTTGCAGAACGTAGATTTCTCCGTCGTTCTTTAAAAGCCCTGAGTCAGCGAGGAATTGCGGAACCTGAGTGGATTTTCCGGAACCCGTAGGCGCTTCAATAACGACGCGACAATATTCTTTCGATGCAGCGGCAGCGAGATCAATTTCGAGATCAAAAATGGGAAGCGAACGGTCACGGGGCATGTGACGGCGAGTATTCCGATGTTTCCCGCGGTGCGCAAGTGTTCTCGCCGGAAGCGGCGAGTTTGCCTGGGAGGCGTAACATTACTTTTTATCGCTGCGCTTCAGGGTCCAGACGGTTCCGTTCTGGGAAAGCACGATAAGTTCGCCATCAGGATCGGAGGAGACGACGGTGGGATTGAAGACATCGGTGTCCTTTTTCTTACGGTGGAGGGTGAGACGGCGGGTTGCTTCGGTAGCTTCTTCATTCAGGTGAATAGCTTCGACGAAGCCGAAGCCCCATTCTCCATAGATATAGCTTCCGATGAGCTCGGGAAAGCGGGCCCCCCGATAAACCATCCCGCCAATGATACAAATTCCTTCAAGGCGTGTTCTCGTATAGGCGAATACCGGGTCGATGGGGGTCGAATCTTTCAACAGCGGTTCGGGGTGGGCTGCCAGCCGATGGGGTCCGTCCCGATCACTCCAACCGTAGTTCCCGCCCTTTTCGATCCGGTTAATTTCCTCCCAGTAATCCTGTCCTACGTCGGCACACCACAGGTATCCCGTCTCTTCATCAAAGGCCAATCCCCAGGGGTTCCGCAGACCGGAAGCGTAAATTTCAGGACGAACCAGTTGGTTGTGAATGAAAGGGTTGTCCGCCGGGATACCATAAAGGCGGTCGCCTGAGGTCTTATCGATATCGATACGCAGAATTTTGCCGTGGAGCGACCAGAGATTCTGAGGCATCCGGTAAGGATCGTTTCGGAGGCCGCCGTCACCCAGGCCAAGATAGAGTTTTCCGTCTTCAGGCCCAAACAGGATCTGGCCTCCCCAGTGGTCAGCGAGGGGCTGCTCCAGCTCGAAAAAGATCTTTTCGGTCGCGGGCATGACCTTAAAATCGTTCTTCAGGTCCACTTGCATCTCGCTGAGGACTGTTCTCCTGGGATTATTTTGAGTGTAGGAGAGAAAGAGCCGGCCATTGCCGGTGAATTCCGGATGCAGCGCGATTCCATGAACGCCGTCTTCGAAAGCGGATGAATGCTTCATCGTTTCGCGAAAATCCAGAAAGACTCCGACCGGTTTTGCAGGGTTCTTTAAGTCGATACGCCAGAACATTCCCCGTTGGCAGGCCACGACGCTGGAACCGTCCGGAAGATGAATCAGCGCAGTGGGTAAATCAAAGAGCTTTTGGAAGGGAATTTGCTCGAGTTCGCAAAAGGTAGCGTCGTCGTGAGGAACCTTGGCGAAAGGGTCGGATACCTCTGCTGCAAGCCCCCATTGCGCCAGGCTGAAAAGCGCCAAAATGATCTGTCTCATGTATTCTCCGGAATGCAGTTTCTGAGCCAAAAGGGCGCGGCTTTTCACTGCGCTATCATGGCCTGAAACGACCCTACCGGTCGCATTCGCCTGGAAATCGGAAACCGAATTTTTCGACGATCACTTCTTTATTGAGTGACTGTGTCAGCCCCTTCGAGAATGCCTTCGAGGGCGAGGCTCACATTCTCAAGTTTATTGCTCGAAACGATGGAGTTGGATATCCGGTTCCCGACGCAACTGGCGTCATTGATCCGGATTCCCTGAGTTCGGTTGCTGGTCACGACGAGACGGTCAAAGCGGTTATCCCGGGCAGAGCTGTTTTCAATCTCCCGTGTTTCAGCGACAAAAATTCCCTGTTCGCCGTTGTCACGAATATAAAGATTCTGGAATTGATTTTCGAGTGAGTCCCGCATGAAGATCCCCTGACTGCCATTCTCCACGAGGAGCGAGTCAGTGATTTCATTCCGGTTGAAACTCCAATCTACCGAGATGCCGGCACTGCGATTATTGTGGAGCTTCATCTGCGTAAACACGCTGTCTTCTGTTTCGTAAGCGGCAAGACCGTCAAACTCGTTGTTGTAGGATTCAAAGTTACTGATGCATATGCGCCGACAGTGTTTCTCCAGGACAATTCCCCCGGAGCGGGAGTTGTGTGTAATCACATGATCGACCTTAATATCTTCTCCACCACGAATCGTAATACCGTTGTTTCGGATGTAAGCGAGACCTCCGGAGTCGCAGGGGCCGCCGGTACATTCAAATTGCTGAGCCCCGCGGTTCCCATCGATGACTATATTCTGTATCAGAACATTCCGGACGATGCGGGCCACCGGGGTATCGGTGCTCCCGACGACAATAACCGAGCAATTGGCGCCATCAGTGAGTCTCAGTGTCGTCGCCTCACTGATCCCTCTGATTTCAATATTATCCCGGTCGATGACAACGGCCTCACTAACGGGAAAAAATACCGGCCCGAGAATGACGGTGCCGCCTTCCTCCGGCAGGTCCCGGATCGCCCCATTGATTGCCTCTCCGTCTCCGGAAGGTAAATAGATCGTCGCTTTGCCATTCTCAATCACGATCTCTCTTGCGGATGACACTCCCCAGAGGGTCATAGAGAGGGAAAGCAGAAGAACCGTTTTCACGGAGGGATGAGTTCTAGAGGTCATCATGATGCGTTCGCCTTCCCCCCCGCGCAGGGCGGGGAGGGGGCGTGACGGTGCAGGATAGCGTCTCAACAGTCAAGAACGCTCAATACCGTATCAGCGGACTCCGGCTCTTACCTTTTCCCGGTTCCTCGAAGGTGAAAAAGTTCTTCAGGGTCGCTCAAGCACAAACACACCAATGTCGCCCTTCTTGTTGGATATGCTCGCTTCGAACCGTTCTCCCTGAATCTTCCCCTGATGCCCGAAGGTTCCAAAAATGCCAAGCTTCTGATCGCCGGAAACCCGGTAGCTGTCTCCGCTTCGGGTAACTGGATAGCTAACCGTGTAGCCTCCCGAGAAAATTTTCGCCCAGGTTGCATGATAGCGAAACTGATACTCGCCGGCTTTTCGCGGGGATTTTCTGACGATCGCACGCAGTTTCCCGGTGTGTCCATTGCTCGTTGTGGTCCAGCTTCCTGTCCATGGGCCCTCAGGTGTCACTGTCGTGCCCGTGCCGTAAGCGGCCACAGATGACTCCCATTCTTTTTCGAAGCTGGTGCAACTCGATAGCATAACACTCATCAGAAGAAGTGAGCAAAGGGTGAAGGGTTTCATCAAGCCTAAGGGAAGCGGGAAACGGCTATCTCGCAAGTGGCGAAATCAGTGAGGCACGGTTGTTTACTTCTCGTTCACCATTTGGCAAAGCTGCACGATTTGCTCGGCAGTCTTACCCAGGGGGGCCGCTTTACTTTGAGCGTCAGAGCAGTTGCCGAATTTGATCTCTTCAGCATGGATGAGGAATGCTTCCAGCTGTTGTTGTGCGGCCGCCGGCATTTTTGATTCATGCTGCGAGATACGTGAGAGAAATTCCGGCGTTGTTTCAAAGCGCACCGGGTCACCGTATTTGGCGGCGAGATAATCTTTCAGCGCTTCGGAGAGGGCCAGGCTGTATTCGTTTGGTGAAAGGTCCTCGCGATCACGGTGAGCAAGTGTGAAACGGCGAAACGCAATCGACTCGGGAGAAGGGCCCGCTTCTTTGCCTGATGATCCTCGGAGCAGGTACCAAATCATCCAACCCAGCGCCCCGATGATGATGAAGGCAAGGGCGCTCCAAAAGACGAGCGGCCAAACCGTATCTTTCGGGGCGAGCACCACGATATCGTAGATGTCGTCGGCGGGCGGAGTGCTCTGGGCGGAAAAGATTGAATAAGCGAGTGAATTCATCAGGCGATCTCGGAGCGGGTTCTGCGTTTAAAGAAGCCGTGCAGGGCCGGTAAGTATTCCTCGTCAGTACGAAGCGAGAGCTTATCAATCGAGAGCCGCTTAAACTGTTGATCGATTTCTTCCTGCCAGCTTGCGGCGGCCTCAGCGTAGGCCGCGCGCACCTTGGGGTTCGAGGTGTTGACTTCAACCTGATTCCCGGTTTCGGGGTCCTCAAGGCGGACCTGCCCCACAGGTGGCAGAGCTAACTCGGCAGGGTCACTCACTTGAACGGCGACGAGGTCGTGCTTCCGGTTGATGATTTTAAGATCAGTTGCGAGATCCTCCTCAAAGAGAAAATCTGACAGCATGAAAACGAGAGACTTCCTCCTCACGGCGTTCTTCAGGATATGAATGGGGCCTTCCAGCGACGTCTTGTGTCCTTCCGGTTCGAAAAGCAGGATTTCCCGAATGATACGAAGTGCATGGGCCGTTCCCTTTTTCGGAGGGAGATAGAGTTCGACATCGTCAGTGAAAAGAACGAGACCAACTTTGTCTTTGTTCTGCAGGGCGCTGAAAGTAAGCAGCGCTGCAATCTCGGCCATGAGTTCCCGTTTACTCGGTCCGTGGCTCCCGTAGTTGCCCGAAGCACTGATATCGACACAGACGAAGACCGTCATTTCCCGTTCTTCCACGAATTTTTTCACGAAAGGATGTCCCATGCGAGCAGTGACATTCCAGTCAATTGCGCGGACTTCATCGCCGGGCTGGTATTCCCGGAAATCTTCAAAATCGATACCTTCCCCTTTGAAGCAGCTGTGGTACTCACCTCCGAAACTGTCACGAACGAGGCCACGCGTTCGAAGCTCAATCTTCCGGACTCGCCGCAGGATTTCCGTTACTTCAGAGCGAGTGTGATCTGAGAGATGCGGATCGTCATCTCTTTGAGGTTTTTTTCTGGAACGAAAGAGGGGCATTTGAAGACGAATACCTTAATTTCCGCTGAAGTCACGGCTCAGTCCTTCCATTTCTTCAGGCGTCATTTCACCATGATGGATCACGAGGCGATACCTCACTGTCAGGGGAGCGTCATTCGTGACTGTGGTGGCGAAATAGCTGCCGAAACGTCCGTAGTCCCGCTCGCTGTAGCGGGCGGGCTTTGGATTCCCCGGCGAATCAAGGTAGACGACGGTGTAGGACTTGTCCGCCAGGCGAAAAGTCATCCCTTTCCAGGGTAGATCCCGCGTTTGCTTGCTGTCATTCTTTGCCGACCAGTTCATCGTGATGCCGGGAGCGCCGGTTCCTGTTTCCGGCCTGGTGAAGAAAGTGGCTTTGGCGGTTTCTTCAAAAACTTCCTGACTCGCCCTGAACTGAAACCCCGCGTGCTGTGGGTCTCCATCAAGCCGCAGGGAAGGGACGAGCGGTTGGAGCACCGAGGTGAAATCAATGACGATGTCGTTCTCTATCAAGGTGAAAGACATTCCTCGTTCTTCTATCGCGAAAGGTTTTGAATCATTGCCCAGCCAATCAATTCGTGAGATAAAGCCGGCCCCTTTCGCTCCGCTTTCCTTCTTCAGGAATTCACGGTGAACCTGAGCGGCGGTACGGCAGTGCCAGTTATCAACCCGTTCATGCGAAACTCCTTCATGATCGGTGTAACTGATCTTCGAAAAGCCATAGAAGATTCCCCGGTGGTGGGAGTATCTTCCGCCCGGACCTTTGGTGAGAAACTGATCCCTGTTCCACCATTGATAGACATGGCAGAACGGCTTGTAGGTTTGATCCCGCCGCTCGGGAGATGACTCATCAATCGGCTTGTATACATAGCGGGCGATGGAGCGTGAACCGTGGATCAGATCAAGGTATTCTCCCTCGGTGTCCTTCCATGAAAACTGAGCATGTAGTGACGTGGATGAGAGCGTCAGCACGAGGAAGGCGAAGATCAGTCTACTCATAGGGAAAGCCCGGGTTTCAGGGCGCTACGAGGCCTTTCTCAAGCATTTTCGCCTTGGAAAGACGGGGGCGAACCCTGGCGTCTGTAGGAAGGCCGGTGACGCGGTCAAACTCATCAGCGGTCCGCAATTCCGGAGCGGCATCCTTTGTCTTCTTCTCCCAGTCCCTCAGCGCTGCTCTCATGGCACGAAGAAGAGGGGCAAACCTTTCATCGTCGACGAGGTTGTTCGTTTCATAAATGTCGAGCTTCGTGTCGTAGAGCTCTTCCGCTGAGCGGGGGGCCGTAAAGCAGGCTTTCTGCGCGGGCGTCAATTCGCTCTTTTCGCGCAAACGGAGAAGTTCGATATAAGTCGGACTGCGCAACCCGTCAGCGGAAGGTGTCTGCGGGAGATCATCGTAGTAATTCCGAATATACTTATACCGCTCATTTCGAACCGCCCTGACATGATCTTCAAAATCATGCCAGTTCTTTTCCGCATAAACATAATCACGGATCGGCTTATCAGGCTTCGTGAAGAGAGGGGAGAAGTCAACCCCTTCAAACGTCTGCCCGGGATTACCGATGCCCCCGAGGCGCATGAAGGTCCTCGCAATATCTACTGTGCTCACCAACTTCCGGCAAACGGTGCCGGCCTCGACTTTCGCGGGCCATTTAACCAGCCAGGGAGTGCGTATCCCACTATCGTAGAGGGTTGTTTTATCGCGCGGAAAGGGGCGCCCGTTATCGCTGATAAACAGGATAAGGGTATTGTCGGCGACTCCCTGAGCCTCGAGTTCATCCATGACCAGGCCGACATAGCGATCGAGTCGGGTAACTTCATCATAATAGAGTTGATAGTCAGCGCGGACCGCGGGCGTGTCAGGATGATATGGGGGGACCCTTATTTCATCAGGGCGTGAAGGATCGGAAATGATTCTTGAATGGTAGGGGCGGTGAGGGTCGAGAGCGGCAAGCCAGAGAAAGAAGGGTTTCCCGGCAGGTCGGTCACGCATCATGGGAACCCAGTCGGCGCATCCACTCTGGGCTTCCCCTTCGAGAGTTTCTTTGAACTTCCCTGAAGTATCACCGCTCGGCAGCTGAAAGCCGGAGGTATCGACCTCGCGAATTTCATCGAAACGATCCCGGATCTCGTCGCCCATGTGCCATTTCCCGGCAGCAGCTGTCCAATAGCCCTTTTCCCGGAGTTTCTCGACAAAGGTGATCTGCTCCTTTGGAACGGGCCAGTGCAATTCCTCCGCATCAGTCTGATGCGGGTAGCGTCCGGTAATGATACTGGCCCGACTCGGACTACAGGAGGAGGTCGTCACAAAAGCGTTGTCGAATCGCATCCCTTCATTGGCAAGGCGTTGCAGATTCGGCGTCATGATCGAATCATGCCCGTAGGGAGAAGAATCGTCCCAGGCCAGATCATCAGCGATGATGAGGACGAGATTGGGCAATTTCATCAGCTCCGCCTGTTTCGCCAATTCCTCGTCAGAGAGAGGTTCTTCGTCTTGAGCGAACGATCCGGTGACAAGAAGCGGAATCAGAAGCAGGTAAGCGAGTCGTTTCAACATGGCGCGAATGAAGCAGATTTTTCGCGCGCTGCCAAGCATGCTCTCTCCGGGATTGGCATGAAACCCGGGCACTCAGGTGAAATTCACGCAAACATCGTTAGAAGCTATTCCCACCAAAGCAGGGTCAGGATACAATTTCAGGCTTCCGGCCAGCAACGCCGGGCCTCCTTAATAAACATCATTTGTGATCTCGTCCGCATAGAGATTCACGTGGCTGATGATTTCGTAGGACGCAGATTCTTCGACGCCGATTTCTTTCAGCGTCTCAATGAGATGCTCAGTGAAGCGAGCGAACTCACGCTTGCTGATCTCCATGTGGCGATGGACATCACGCAGAGGACGCCCGCTATAGGTCAATGGGCCGCCGGTTGCCGCAGAAAAGAACTCCTTTTGCATTCGGCGGAGCTTATCCATCGATGAATTCTTGAAATAGTAAGCCAGCTCACCGTCGGCGAGAACTTTTTCGTAAAAACTATCGACGAGGCTTGAGATGACTTCCTCGCCGCCAATTCGCTCATAGAGGGACTGTTCTGCTTCCATTGGTAGACAATGTACAGGAATCAATCCAGTTCGGCTAAGCGTATATTGCGAAAATCAATTCCCATCTCCCGCTTTGCATGGAGTTGAAGTCCCACGGGTCCTTTCTCAAGGCCGGTATCGGAGGTGTAGGTCATGACTTGAGCTCCGTTGAGATGAACGATGTAGTCCATGCCACGCGCCTCAATTTTCATTTTATTCCAGTCATCCGGCTTGAGCAGATTGGCAACTCCCTCCGCTTCGACCGGGTAGCCCTTCTTTGAAGAAATATAAGGTGATCCGGTCATGTCACGCTTGAGTGAACCGGAGATGCCTATTTGAATCTGATCGTCGTTTCTCAAGTGAACACCCGAGTCGACCGTGCCGCTCACGAACTTGAATTCCAGATCAAGAATGAAGTCTTCAAACCCGGCTTCAGTCCAAAGAATTTCACCTTTCTGCGCCTCGTTGTTTCGAACCTTGAGAACGCCCTCTTCAACGACCCACGACTCCGGGTTTTCCGGAGTTTTCCAACCCGTTAAATCGTTCTGGTTCAGGAGGGCCTTTGATTCAATTGTCTCCACAGCCTCCTGTTTCGCGCAGGCGGGGAGAAGGCAGGCAAGAAAGAGTAAAGAGAGTCTTGAAATCATGAGCTAATCTCACGAATATCAGCGCTCTACGCAAGCGTGCCGCGTGCCGCAATGGCGACGCCGATCCTGCGATTTTCGGTCACTCAGCCTTTACCTTTTGCCTTGGCCCAGGAATCCCGCAATCCAACGGTTCGGTTGAAAACAGGCAGGTCTCCGGAGCTTTCCGAATCAACACAGAAATACCCGAGGCGCTCAAACTGGACTGTCTCACCTTTCGGAACTCGGGCCAGATTCGGCTCAAGCTTAGCGTCAGTGATGACTTCCAGAGAATCAGGATTCAGGCAGTCAAGGAAGTTGCTTTCACCGGCATCAGGAGCTTCCTCGCTGAAGAGCCGGTCATAGAGACGGACTTCTGTATTCAGTGCATGAGCCGCACTCACCCAGTGAATCGTCGCTTTAACCTTGCGCCCGTCCGATGGATTCTCGCCTCCACGTGTTTCGGGATCGTAGGTGCATCGCAGCTCCGTGATATTGCCCTCTGCATCTTTGATGACTTCTTCGCAACGAATCCAGTAGGCGCAACGAAGGCGGACCTCCTTACCTACTGTGAGGCGGAAGAATTTCTTCGGGGCGTCCTCCATGAAGTCGTCCTGCTCTATGTAAAGTTCACGGGAAAAGGGGACCTTGCGGGTACCTAACTCAGGGTTTTCCGGGTTGATGACGGCCTCAAACTCTTCGACCTGATCTTCGGGGTAATTGGTGATCACAACTTTGAGTGGCTTCAGCACGGCCATGAACCGGGATGCATCCCGGTTCAGGATTTCCCTGACAGAGCTCTCGAGAAGGGTGATATCATTCGTTCCTTTAAATTTCGTGATGCCAATGGTCTTACAGAAATTGCGAATCGCCTCTGCCGGATAGCCCCTTCTTCGAATTCCGGAGATTGTCGGCATCCTCGGATCGTTCCATCCGCTGACGTAGTTCTCCTCAACAAGCTGAAGGAGCTTACGTTTACTCATCACCGTGTAGTTCAAATTGAGGCGTGCGAACTCAATTTGACGAGGGCGTGACGGAACCGGCAAATGATCAAGAAACCATTCATAGAGCGGGCGGTGATTTTCGAATTCCAGCGTACAGAGAGAATGGGTGACATACTCAAGAGCATCGCTCTGTCCGTGAGTGAAATCATACATCGGGTAGATACACCAGGCATCTCCAGTCCGGTGATGTGGCGTGTGCACAATCCGGTAGATCACCGGGTCCCGCATATTGAGGTTGGGGTGAACCATGTCGATCCTGGCCCGCAGGACCTTCTCACCATCCTTAAATTCGCCTTCGCGCATGCGGCTGAACAGATCGAGGTTCTCCTCCACAGAGCGGTTGCGGAAGGGGCTCTCCGTTCCCGGATTCTGAAGATCCCCGCGACCAGCCCGCATTTCCTCAGCGTTCTGATCATCTACATAGGCGTTCCCGTTTTCAATTAAATGGACAGCCCATTCATATAACTTTTCAAAGTAATCGGAAGCAAAATAGAGGTGGTCGCCCCAATCAAAGCCAAGCCACTTAATGTCTTCTTTAATGGATTCGACGTATTCAGTGTCCTCCTTGGCGGGGTTCGTATCATCAAAGCGGAGGTGACAGCGCCCTTCGTACTCCTGAGCGATCCCAAAATTCAGACAGATCGATTTGGCGTGACCGAGATGCAGGTAACCGTTTGGCTCGGGTGGAAAACGCGTGACGGTGCCATCATGCTTACCTGAGGAAAGATCCTCATCGATGATCTCACGGATAAAGTCTTTGGATGGCGGACGGGGGATACTCATAGAGGGCTAGGGCGGGGAAATTAGCCGGTTTTCCCATGCACGCAACGCATGAGGACACTGGAATTGAGCTCAAGGCATCTTTTTGGCGTCTTTTCAGGGTTGATTGCACGTAAACATGCAGCAAGCTACTCGCTATCGAGATTCAGTCTCAATAAAATCATGATTAAATCCCTCGTTCTTACCGTCGGTCTCGTTCTGGGTTTCACCAGTCAGGCCTTTTCCGAAGCCAAAGAAGTCACTCTGTATACTCAGCGCCACTATGCGTTTGACGAAATCATCGTTGCTAAACTGCAGGAGGAGACAGGAATAAAAGTGAACGTCGTCAAAGCTTCCGCTGACGAACTGATCACCCGGCTGCAGGAAGAAGGGGAGAATACCCCTGCCGATCTTTTCATGACTGCTGATGGTGCCGGACTTGACCGTGCCCACAAAGCCGGTCTCCTCCAGCCTATTACTTCTGAAGCGGTCACTTCGGCCGTGCCGGCGACCTTAAAGGATCCTGAGAATCACTGGGTCGCGGTAACACAACGGGCTCGTGTCATTGTCTATTCGCCCGACCGGGTTGATCCCGCTGAGCTTTCGACTTACGAAGACCTCGCTGATCCAAAATGGCGCGGTCGCATTGTTGTCCGCTCCTCATCGAACGCCTACAACATTTCTCTCCTCGCGACCTTGATTTCTGAAATCGGAGTTGAAAAGGCCACTGAGTGGGCTGCCGGTGTCCGCAAAAATATGGCACGTCCGCCTCAGGGAAGTGACCGGGATCAGATTCGCGCAGTAGCCGCGGGGCTCGCCGATGTTGCCCTTGCCAACACATACTACCTCGGGCTGCTCGAAACTTCGGAGGAAGCTAAAGACCGCGAGGCTGCTGCTGCGGTAAAGATTTTTTTCCCTAATCAGGAGGGCCGCGGTGCTCATGTCAATATCAGCGGAATCGGAGTCGTCAAAGGAACCGCGAAGGCTGAACTTGCCGAAGAGGTCATTGAGTTCCTCCTTTCCGAGAAGGTTCAGGCAATGTACCCCGAAAACACCTTCGAATTCCCGGTGAATCCTGCGGCTAGTCTATCTGATGTCCAGAAGCGCTGGGGCAAATTCAAAGCGGACGATGTGCCTCTCTCGACGATGGGGGAGTTCAATGCGGAAGCGGTTCGCACCTTCAACCGTGCCGGTTGGGAGTGACAGGCGACACACAAGGTCATGGATGACGCGCTTTCCGGTGAGGGGATAGACCGCCACGAGGCTGCCAGCCGTCCTCGTTTGAAGCAACTTATCCGAATCAGCCCCTGGGGGGCCGGGGTCGTTTTTCTCTCGGCCTTGATCTGTCTGCCCATTGTCGGCGTTTTACTGCACCTCACCGATTCGGGCCCGGAATGGACGCATCTCGTTGAGACGGTTCTCCCTGGCTATCTTCTCAACACTGCTGTCCTTGTCGTTTCGGTGACGCTGGTGGTATTGCTGTTGGGCATTGCTCCTGCGTGGCTGGTAACTGTTTACGAATTTCCGGGACGGGCATTCTTCAGTTGGGCTTTGATTCTTCCACTGGCCTTGCCCACTTATGTCGCCGCTTTTGTGTATTATCAGGGGCCTGAGGCAGCGATCCCGTTTCTCATCTGGGTGAGAACTGAGATCAGCGTCGACGCTTTCATCACCGCTGAACTGGTGATTCGCTATGGCCTTCTCATTGTCATGATGGGAGCCGTTCTTTTCCCGTATGTGTATCTCGCCTCCCGCTCTGCTTTTTCACAGCAGGGGAGGACCCTGATTGAAGCAGCACGCTGCCTCGGGGACTCGCCGGGGCGGATCTTTTTCAAAGTCGCCATCCCCCTGGGTCGCCCCGCCATTGTCGCCGGTGCCGCGCTCGTGATCATGGAGGTAATCAACGACTACGGCGCGGTTCATTTTTTCGGAGTCCCGACCCTGACAGAGGGAATCTTTCGAACCTGGTTCGGGATGGGAGATAAGGTTTCCGCGCTTCGTCTTGCCAGTATTGTCATGCTCGGTGTCGCGATGCTGCTCATCCTTGAAAAATTATTGAGAGGACGCGCCCGCTATGTCGAAGCCGGCGCTCCCACGGTGCCGCTGGCGAGAGTTCGCCTCGGCAGGGGGAAGGCTGTCCCGGCCTTTCTGGTCTGTCTTTTTCCACTGGCGCTCGGCTTTCTCTATCCCGTTGCAAGGCTGACGCAATGGGCCTGGCTGAATCTCACTTCTGAAAGAGGCGTCTCGATCCCTTTTGGAGAATCGTTGCTACGCGGACTCGCTCTGGCCCTGGGAACGGCAGTGATTGTCACCCTCCTTGCCGCGATCTTCTCTTTTGCGGTCAGGCTTCGGGAGACTCCGCTGCGTCGCGGATTGTCACGTCTTTCCGGTCTCGGTTACGCAACGCCGGGCGCAGTGATAGCGGTTGGTGTTCTCGTTGTATTCGGTGCGCTTGACCGGCTCGGTAATTCCTTCCTTCCACTCTTCAGCGGGACTCTGTTCGTGATTGGATTTGCCTACCTCGTCCGCTTTTTCGCGATTCCTCTTCAGTTAAGCCATGCCGCGATGGACCGGCTCGGCTCTTCACTCTCCGAAGCCTCACGTCTTCTCGGTAAGGCACCGATGGCAACCTTCATGCGGATCGAGCTTCCGTTGCTCCGCGGGCCACTCATCGCAGCAGGGATGTTGCTCTTTGTTGATATCCTGAAAGAACTCCCGCTCACCTTGATTTTGCGCCCCGCGAATTTTGAGACGCTGGCGACGATTTCGTTCAGTCTCGCGAGTGAGGCCCGCCTCCAGGCTTGCGCGGTGCCCTCGCTGATGATAGTGGCAGCAGGCGCGGCAGGTTTAATTATCATGAACCGCTGGCTCTCTCCCAGTGCTAACCCATGAGTGATCAGGATCCCATTCTATCCTTCGAAGACGTCACGAGACAATATCGTGCTCAGTCTGCGCCAGCTGTCGGGCAGGTGTCTCTCAGCATCGCTCACGGCCAAGTCCTCGCTTTAATCGGCGAAAGCGGAAGCGGCAAGACAACGCTGCTCCGGCTTGCCGCCGGACTCGAATCTCCAGACGGGGGGCGGGTCCTGATTGACGGAAATGTGGTTGCAGACGCAGAGAATCAGCGAAAGGAAGTGCCTCCTGAAAAGCGGCAGCTCGGCCTCGTGTTTCAAGACGGAGCTCTTTTTCCTCATCTCAACGCTTTTCGAAATGTCTCCTACGGACTACGGCATTGCTCGCAAAGTGAGAAGGCGGCACGCGTCGTGGAATGTCTGGAGCTTGTAGATCTCAGCGGCAAGGAAAAGCGATTTCCACACGAGCTCTCAGGTGGGGAGCGACAGCGCCTCGCCCTAGCCCGGGCCCTTGCCCCGTCTCCGAAATTACTGCTCCTCGACGAACCCTTCAGCCATCTCGATCCGGCACTTCGACGGAAGTTAAGGGAAGAGATTCATTCGATTCTTTCGCGCCTCGGCCAAACCGCGCTCATGGTCACGCATGATCCTGAGGATGCCCTGGCGATCGCTTCACGTGTCGCGATCATGGATCGCGGGAACATTCTTCAGACAGGATCTCCATCAGAGGTTTATCTCGAACCTGTCGACCAGTATTGCGCGGAACGCTTCGGGCCTGCAAATGGAGTGCGTGACCGGGAAAGCGGCAACATTCGCTGGAGGAGGCCGGAGGACGCCCGCTGGATTCCCTGTGACCTGGCGGAAGAAGGCGACATGGTCACGGTCACTTCCGTCCGCTCGATGGGCCCCATCTGGGAAGTCAGAGTGACTCCCGATAGCCATGCCGAGGATTCATGGCTTTGTTTCCTGAAGGAGGGCGGGCGCATTCAGCCCGGTGAACGCGGGCGTGTCGCCTGGCGCGGGAGTCCAGCTCAAGTCTCATGGAAAAGCTGAGAACCAAGAGGGGCTGAAAGAATATAAAACCCCGTTTAATCGTTTATTTACAGGTCGTCAAGCGCCTTCCATGCGTCAGGATTGCCGCCCGGTTCTTCCTCATCCTGCGATTCGGTAACTTCCTCGACGAGTGCCGCCTTGGGGCAGGTTCTGTCTTCATGAATTTCGTCACAACGAAGGTGTTCAGGCAGATTCAGGATGAAGTCTTCCCGGAGCACTTCTTCTAGAACAAAGGAGCGCTGTTTCTCTTCAATATCGAGGTCTGAATGCCAGTCTGAGAAATCGGCATCATAGTCGACATATTCAAGGCACGTGCCGCATTGCAGCTGAAAAGCTCCTCTAAGTTGACCGTAAAAGGCGATGATCTCCTCGAAGGCATGGATGTGGACATCATAGCTTACCGGGCCCAACACGCGAATGCTGTCCTTTGGGTCGAGATCGAAAATCGCGGCGGCAAACTGCCCGGTTTCATGAAGGCCCTCTTCGGGGATGTCGTTAATGAAGATTTCCATGGTCACTCGAAGCAACGTCGAATCCATGCCGGGGTGCAACATCTCTCCGTCATCTCACATGAAAAATCGTACGCATTTTCGAAGGATTCGATTGTTGCCTGCCGATATGAAATCGCCTATACCCATGCGCATGAGCCACTATGCTATTGGTCTGGACTATGGAACGAACTCCTGTCGGTCCCTCCTCGTGGATCTCGATTCCGGAGAGGAATTGGGTTCCGTTGTCTTTCCCTACCCCTCGGGAACTCTCGGGATCTTGACGGATCCCGCCGATCCTAATGTCGCGAGGCAGAACCCTCAGGACTACCTCGACGGGATGGTGACTATCATTCGTGGCGCGTTGGAGCAGGCAGCTTCAAATCGAAGCGACTTTGACGTCGCGGGAGTGATTGGACTCGGGGTCGACACCACCGGAAGCACACCGATTCCTATCAACGAAGCAGGGACGCCGCTCGCGTTAACCCCTGAGTTTGCGGACAATCTTGATGCGCATGTCTGGCTTTGGAAAGACCATACCGGCCATGCAGAAGCGAATCAGATCACCGAACTTTCCGCGAAGATTCGTCCTGACTACATCGCGAGATGTGGAGGCGTCTACTCCAGCGAATGGTGGTGGAGTAAGATTCTCCGATGCAAAAACACAGCGCCGGACGTGTTCAAGGCGGCTTATTCATGGATCGAGCACTGTGATTGGCTTCCTGCCGTCCTAACAGGAAATGAAGCCCCCGAACGGGCAAAACGCAGTGTCTGTGCGGCCGGTCACAAGGCGATGTATGCGAAAGAATGGGGAGGGCTTCCTGACAAGGAATTTCTTGCTGCTCTGGACCCGGATCTCGCTGAACTGCGTGACCGACTTTATGAGGAGGCTCATTCCTCGGATGTCCCCGCGGGTAAGCTCACTGAGGAATGGGCTGAAAAGCTCGGGTTACCTGCCGGAATCCCGGTTGCGGTAGGGGCTTTTGACGCGCACACAGGAGCAGTCGGATCAGGAGTGAAGAAGGGGACTCTTGTCAAGATCCTGGGAACGAGTACTTGCGATGTTACCGTGCTTCCGAACAGTGAGGGACTCACCAACGTTCCCGGCGTTTGCGGGGTGGTTGATGGCTCCGTCCTGCCTGGCCACTACGGCATCGAAGCCGGTCAATCCGCGGTCGGTGACATCTTTTTGTGGTTTGTGAACCACCTTGTTCCTGACTCCTACGGAACGACTCAGGACGAGAAATTCATTGAAATGGAACGTCGCCTCAGCGGTACGAAACCCGGTGCGACGGGACTGCTTGCCCTCGATTGGAACAATGGCAACCGGACAATCCTGACAGATGTCCGGCTGAGCGGGATGATTCTCGGACAGACCCTTCACACTGAGGCTCACGAAATTTATCATGCCTTGATGGAGGCTACTGCCTTCGGTGCCCTTACGATCATTAACCGCATGGAGGAATACGGTGTGACTATCGACGAAGTGGTTAATACCGGCGGACTAGCCGTGAAAAATGCTACCTTGATGCAGCTCTACGCCGATATCCTCGGACGTCCGCTCAAGGTCGCGGCGAGCGACCAGACCTGCGCGCTCGGTTCAGCTATCTTCGGTGCGGTTTGCGGCGGGAGCGTATCGATTGAGGAAGTTCAGAGCAATTGCTGTCAGATGCGTGAAGTCGAGTATCATCCGATCCCTGAGAACGAGGAAGTGTATCGGGAGATCTACGTGCTCTACAAAACACTGCACGATGCCTTTGGCACATCAGAATGGAGCGGGAAGCTTGATCACATCATGAAAGACCTGATCGATATTAGAAAACGGCAGCGAGCCTGATTCTAAAAAAATACCGGCGGCGGGAATCGAACCCGCACTCCCGAGGGAACGCGATTTTGAATCGCGCGCGTCTACCAATTCCGCCACACCGGCACGTGATGACTTAAATTTTCGATCCGATCGAAAATTCAAGTGCGGGCCGGATTCTAAAACGGAAAAGGACGAAATCAAGAGAGGAAATAAACCTACTCCAGCCAATTCAAGTCGTTGATCCTGGCGGAGACGAAACCAACGGATATTTGTGATTGGAGTTCCAGTGGAATTCGATACTCGTCATTTGAAACCCAGAGGGTGGTCTTCTTGATCTTCTCGTAGTGTTTCAAGGTAAGGTCCTCATTCACTTTTCCGATCGTGGCATCGAGCTTGATCGTTTTGTACTTTCGGCCTTTGATCTTTCGTTCTTCGCGGCCAATCACCTGAAGCCTGGCCACGTAAGGCCGGTTAAAAGGAGTCACGAGCATGGTGATTTTTTCCCCCTGCTTCAATTCCTGGCTGCGAAGGTAGAACGCGGAGGAAAGAACATCCTGTCCGAAATCGAACGAAAAACGGGACGTTGCGGTGCGGGCTTCCTCATCATCCTTTTTGGAGGTGGTCGTGAAGATTTGTCGTTTGTCCTCAAAAATGATGTCGTAGTTGCTCGATTCGTTTCGCTCTTTCTCAACCAATTGAAAGGTAATCGGTCGAAGTGAAGACTCATCAACGATCGATCGCGCCCGGAAATCGTATGGCCAGAGAAGACGGGCAAAACCGGTGCTTTTACCCTTGGCATCGCCAATGAATCTTGATTTGCCCCCCTCGTTTCTAACGATGGATATCTCGAACTCACCGGCATTGACCCGGTTGTTCCATGCCAGGGTATAGGCGAGCTTCACCGGACGCAGGTTGGCATTGTCTCCGGGGGGCAGCCTGGTAACCTCCTTCATCCATTGGGGTGGACCGACTGATTGCGCCGACACAAACGTCCAGGGGAGTAGGACGGTAGCAAAAAGGGCAGAAATTCGAAACTTCATCGGAGGGGTAGACGATTAAGCGTCGCAGAGATGAGTCTTCGTCTTCACGCGATAGAGGCATTGATAATCCGGAAACTCAAGATAATCATACTCACATGACGAAGCGAAACCAGTTAAAGTTTTTGAAGTTCCCGGAACATAAGGTTTTGTTCGTCTTAGCTGCGATTGTCGCTGCTATCTCCGTTTCATGCGAGGAGCAGGACGGGCGGGAGGATACGGAAGTTTCGAAAGGAGGCCCGGCTGCGGATCACTATGACTGGCCTTTGTTTCGCGGGGACGCCGAAATGCAAGGGGTCGCAAAAGAAGCAATTTCCGCCCCTTTAGAGATAGCCTGGAGCTATGAGCCCCCGGTTGAAGAAGGTAAACGACGACCGCCAATCGAGGCTTCCCCCATCATTTCAGATGGCGTGATCTACATAGGAAGCCAATCAAGTAAATTACTCGCGCTCGACCTTGAATCCGGAAAGCTGAATTGGAGCTTCAATGCAGAAGGTCCCATCAGTGCCCCGGCGGCAGCCTACGGTGAGACTGTATTTTTCGGAGACACTTATGGCTTCGTCTATGCGCTTGATGCTGAAACCGGTGAGGAGAAGTGGCGATTCGAAACGGAGGGGAAAATCGAAGGAGGAATTAACGTTTTGCCCGGAATTCAGGGGAAAGTCGGCATTTTTATCGGGAGTCATGACTATTTCCTCTACTGCCTCGATGCGGCCAATGGTGAAGTGATCTGGAAGCATGAGACCGGAAATTACGTCGTCGCGACCCCTTCAATTATTAATTCCGGCGGTCAACGCTCCGTTTCCTTCGGTGGTTGCGACGGCCTGCTCTACGTCATGTCGGCTGACGGCTCCGGGGAATCGAAAGAAATCGAAATTGGCTCCTACATCGCCAACACCTCGGCCGTAAGAGATGGGATCGCCTATGTCGCTCACAATGGCGGCGAAGTGATTGCGATCGATATCGCTTCGGGAGAGGAAGTCTGGCGTCTCGCCACCGGGGTGGAGTATACCGCTTCACCGGCAGTGGACGAAACGCATGTTTTTGTTGCCGGTCCGGATAAAAGACTCGTTGCGATTGATCGCGTCACAGGAACCGAAGACTGGACCTTTCTCGCGAGACGCTCACTCGACAGTTCGCCTCTCATTAGTGGAGATACGGTATGGCAGGGAGGCATGGATGGACGGCTCTATGCCGTCAGCCGTCTCGATGGCAGTGAGATCTGGCAGTTTGAATTGGGCACCCAAATAAAAGCATCACCGGCGGTATCGCGCGGGAAGCTGGTGCTTGGCGGTGCCGACGGGGTAGTGTATGCTTTCAGAGAATCTGATTCATAGAGCACGAAACCAATCGTCTCACTTTTCTCTTCCTCCTCCCTGTTATGTCTTCTCCCAGTTCCTCCAGCGACTCCACCGGGGTCATCAGCAAACTTAAAATGCCGCTTGAACAGGAGAGCGATGAGCAGACCGAGGTCGGAAATTACTTCGTTGCCAATTACCCTCCTTTTTCCTTCTGGACGCCGGATCATAAAGATTCAGTGCATGATGTTCTGAATTCGCCGCGACCGGAGAATACCAATTTGGGTGTCTACTTTCACATTCCGTTTTGCCGGAAACGCTGCCATTTTTGCTATTTCCGGGTCTACACAGACAAGAATGCCAACGAGATCAATGCCTATCTTGATGCCGGGATTCGTGAGTTTGAGCGCTATGCTCAGACCTCCTACCTCGCAGGGCGCAAGCCGCAGTTCGTCTATTTTGGAGGTGGAACGCCAAGCTACCTTTCGATTAATCAACTGACTGATTTGACCAACCGGATGAAAGATCTTTTCCCCTGGGATGAGACTGAAGAGGTCGCCTTTGAGGCTGAGCCGGGAACCTTGACGGAAAAGAAGCTGGAGGCGCTTCGCAATATCGGAGTGACCCGCCTCAGCCTCGGCATTGAGAGCTTCGATGATCATATTCTCGAAGTGAACGGCAGGGCTCACCGGTCGAATGAAGCCTATCGTGCGCTCGGCTTTGCCAAAACACTGGGCTTTGATCAGGTCAATATCGATCTCATCGCCGGGATGATGGATGAAACAGAAGACAACTGGAAGCGATGCGTCGATACAGCGATTGAGCAGGACCCCGACTGTGTCACGATCTACCAGATGGAAATTCCCTACAACACGACAATCTTCAAAGACATGAAGGAGTCGGGACGAATCTCCGCTCCGGTCGCTGACTGGCCGACAAAGCGGGCGTGGGTTGACTGGGCCTACAATCGCTTCGAGGAAGCCGGCTATACGGTGAACAGCGCCTATACCGTGGTCAAAGATCCGGAGAAAACGAAGTTTGTCTATCGTGACAGTCTTTGGGAGGGCGCTGACCTTCTCTCTGCCGGAGTGGCGAGTTTTGGTCATTTCGGCGGCGTTCACTACCAGAATCAGGCCGACGTAGGACCTTACATGACGGAGGTCGACTCCGGTCAGTTACCCATTTTCCGCGCGTATCCAACGAATCACGAAGAACGTTTCATTCGGGAGTTTGTGCTTCAGCTCAAACTCGGCCTGGTCCATCCCAGCTATTTCAAAGAAAAATATGGCGAGGATGTCATGGCGAGATTCCCTGCTGAACTGGCCAGGTTGGAGGCGGATGGTTACTTCTCCTTCGGAGAAGATGAGATTCGCGTTTCCCGTGAAGGGATGCTCCAGATCGATGTGCTTCTCCATGGATTTTTCCTCGAACAACACCGTGATGCCCGTTACACCTGATCGCTCCGAAGCTTCCCAGGCCTACGCGGAGGCGATCCACCGTCTCCTGCCGTTTCACTTTTTTTACGAAAAGGCGAACGTCGATCTGCCGGATTTCACTTTCCTTGAGGGGGCGGAAGTGCCTTATCCCTACCGGTCCCTTCTCGTTCATGAGAATGACATGACGCCAACCCTGGCGGCCTTTCACCATTCGAAGTTGTATCTTAAAGTCCACTCGCATGAGTCGACCGATGAATTCGTGATGCGACTTGTCAGTCTCCATTCGAATGCTTCCGATAAGCCGGTCGAATACGGTGCCATTGCAATTCAACTGGGCGGGCTTGAGCCCTCGGTCAAAGAGCTGATCGTTGCCGGGGAAATGCCTCTTGGCGCGATCCTCGGGGAGCATTCAGTTCCTCATCGTGGAAGTCCGGGCGCTTACTTTTCTGTTCCTGCCGACCTCGCTATTTCGCAGGCCCTGGGCCAGACTCCGGGCGAGACTCTCTACGGTCGCTGCAATCAACTCCTCGACGCGGAAGGGATGGTTTTCGCTGATATTGTGGAGATCCTGCCACGGAGCAACGAGTCCGAAAATTGGGTTCAGAGCGTATCCTCCTCGTAGATTTTCTAATTTCTTCCACATGGATAACTCAACCTGGGACGTCATCATTATTGGAGGAGGCCCCGCCGGCTCAACCACGGCAGCGCTTCTCAGCGAAAAGGGGAGGCGGGTTCTCGTTCTTGAGAAGGAAAAGTTCCCCCGCTATCATGTGGGTGAGTCGATGATGCCGTTTTGCTGGCATACCCTGGATAAGTTGGGGCTTGCCGGGAAGATGGATGAGATCGGGTTCCAACAGAAGCACAGCGTCCAGTTTGTCACCCCCGATGGTGTCGTTTCAAAACCTTTCTACTTTTTTCAGCACGACGAACATGTCTCAGCGGTGACCTGGCAGGTGGAACGACAGGTCTTTGACCAAATGCTGGTCGACAAAGCGAGAGAGAACGGGGCGGAGGTTCGCGAAGAACACAAAGTTTCTGACGTGGTGCGCAACGACGCCGGACGTGTCGTTGGGGTGGTTGCGGCAGGCCCATGCGGGGAGAAGCGTGAATTCCTGGCCCCTCTCGTGGTTGATGCCTCGGGAAGAGACTGTCTCATCGCAAGCAAGAACAAATGGCGGAACCGGGATCCTGAGTTAAATAAAATTGCGATCTGGACCTATTACGAAGGGGCGATGCGGGATCCGGGACTCGATGCCGGTTCGACAACCGTGGCATATGTGCCGGAGAAGGGCTGGTTTTGGTATATTCCGATGCGCAACAACCGGGTCAGTGTTGGCATCGTTGCCGCGCGCGACTATTTGTATCGGGAAAGTCGGGATCCAGCCGGGATCATGGCGCGTGAAGCTGAAGAAAACGAGTGGGTAAAGGATCACCTCGCTCCCGGTAAGCAAGTCGGTGAATACTGGGTGACAGGGGAATACAGTTATCGATCGAACTACTGTGCCGAAGATGGTGTGCTCCTCGTCGGGGATGCTTTTGCTTTCCTCGATCCAGTCTTTTCATCGGGTGTCTTTCTTGCGCTCAAGTCAGGTGAGCTTGCTGCTGAAGCGATCGATGCAGCACTTTCGAACGACGACACTTCAGCAACTCAATTTGAGTCATACGGGAAAGATCTCTGCACCGCTATCGAGCGGATGCGAAAAGTAGTCTACGCTTTCTACCACGAGGATTTCAGCTTTGGAAAACTGGTGAAGCGTCACCCCGACCTCCGTCCTGCCTTAACGGACTTACTAGTGGGCAACATCTTCATCGATCAGTTCGATGCGCTCTTTGAGGGAATGAGTGAGATCTGCGAACTTCCGGAGGAATTGCCTTACGGGAATCGCGTAAAAACAAGCTCGGACACTCTCGTGTCGCCATAGTCACGCCCCGCGATCTCTCGATTCTTTCCTTGCGATCTACTGAGCGAGCCGGTTCATTGGAACCCATAAATGCAGCGAAATTTCCACGTTTTATTCGGAAAAGCGGTAGGGCTGTTTTGCGCATGCGCCTCTCTTTATGCTCAGGAATTGGAGGAGAATGAGTCGACGCCTCCTCCCATTCGAGTGCTGTTGATTTCAGGTGGAGCGTCTCATGATTTTGGGCATCAGGCAGAGATTCTGGAAGCCGGCTTGAGAGCAAGAATTGCCGCCCCCCTCGAATGGCGTGTTCTCTCAGACTATTCAGGGCGGAGTGATGTGGAGATTCCGGGGCTCAGGCAGGTGGTTGGCGCTGAAGACTTCGATATCGTGATTCATCACCACTGCTTTCCAAGAATGAATGATCCGGAGTATGTCGGAGAAATCCTGGACCCTCACCGGGGTGGAAAACCGGCACTCCTGATTCATGGGAGCCTACGCTCCTTTCGCACGCTTGATCAAAACTGGGCGGAATTTTGCGGAGTGAGGACTCGACGTCATGAAAGGGAGGGCAGTGTAGAAGTGAACGTCGTCGAAGAGGAGGATCCGGTCACCGCATCGCTGCCCTCGTGGGTCTCGGAGAGGGAGGAACTCTATCTGGTTGATAAAGTATGGCCGGAGGTCAAAATACTCGCTCAAAGTGGTGAGACACCTGTGATCTGGTCGCATGAATACGGTCCCGCGAAAGCGAGAGTATTTGCGAGTTCCCTCGGAAATGATGACCGTGGATTAGCGAACCCGAGCTATCTTGACAGTCTCGCTCGGGGACTTCTCTGGTCGCTAAAGCGACCTCTGAGCAAAGAGTTCCTCAACATCGAAGCGGACCAATCTCTTTCAGAGACTGATACTTCATCGAGCGGGGAGCCGGATTTGAATACCGGATATTCTTTGCTACAGGAGGGAAGCGCCTCGGCCATGAGCACAAACGTGGCCGACGGGAACCTGCCGCAGCATGCCATTGACGGAAGCGGAGAAACCTTCTGGGAAGCCGAACGGGTGGGGCCGTCTTTCTGGCAGGTTGCCCTTTCGTCCAGCGCAAAGGTATCGGCGATTGCCGTTCATTGGAAAGAACAGGCTCCAATGAATTACCATATCGAGGGGAGTCAGGACGGTGTTTCCTGGCGAACACTTGCTGCGGAAGGAGCTCTCTCGAATAAGACAGATTATTCCGTTCATTTAGCTCCCCCGGTTCAACTGGACCTCCTGCGCATCAGCATTCCGGGAACTGCCCCAGGCATTCGACCGGGAATTCGGGAAATTTCCGTGTATGGGAGTGAAGAGGAAATCCCATCAGCTTTTCGGAACCGGTGCCACTCGTTGAGTCGACTCCGAACCGCGGGCCCCGAAGAGCCTGAAAAAAGTATTCGGCTCGTTCCCGAATGGGAAGCGGTGAAGAGCATCTCAATCCCCACGAAAGGTCAGATCGTTGAAATTCAGCCACGGGCCGACGGGGGATTGTTTGTCATGATCGAGTCAGGCGGCAAGGCTGAGATTTTTCTCGCCGACGACTCAGCTGAAGGCGAATTCATTGCGCGCCTGTTTCTCTCTGACATCCGGGAAAGGGCTTCTTTCACCTGGGATGGAGAATGGGTTTACCTGCTTGAAGGGAATCAATTATCGAGGCTGAGGAGTACCAGTGCCGATGGCGCCGCGGACGAACGGCATCGTTTCGGCGAGATATTTGTTCCTGACGAGGCGGGTGAAAAAGTCGACGTCCAGTTCCGTTCCCTGGGGCTTGCGATGGATGGATGGATTTATGCCGTGATAGAAGCCGGCACCAGTGTCAGCGGTGTTGATCTTGAAGGAATGCCGGTAACACTTCCATCACGCGGGGTGGTTCGTTTTCGACGCGATGGTCGAAGCATTCAGCCCTTCCTTTCATCGCACCACCCGGTCACGGCGCTTCGCTCCATCGGCGACCTTAGTTTCGTCATCACTTCTACGAGTGCCGAAGGACAGGCGCGACACTACCAGATCCGGTACGGCGTCTATCCGGGACGCCCCCTCGAATCATTCCCTGAGAATCCGCACAAGCACTCTGAGTTGTACCCGGCCGGGGATTTCATCTTTAAGGGAAGCAGTGGTAAAGAGCTTGAATTGATCGCCAGCCTGAGAGGGCTTGTGCAGCTTGAGCCGTCGAGTTCGGGCTGGTGGGCCGCGGCACTCAACTCCAAAGGGTCTTTTCTCTTTCAGCTCAACAAGATCGGTAGTGGCAAAAAATTCGCCCTCAATCTGGATCGGTTAGGCGATGCCGAACTATTTCCCTATCTTGCATCGCCTGTCGTTCAGATTAGGAAGGAAGCTGTTTTTGAGATATTGAGACGGAAAAGAGATCTTGAGAAAGAAGTTGAAGCGATGCTTCAGGATCGTCAATCGCCCTCCTATGTTGCGGCCCTTGCCCTGCTCAGCCAAATGGGTGGCAGGCGCTCATTTGAGATCCTTGCGGATGAAGGGCGCCTCTCTCATCATGCCGCCGCCTTTCGCCTTCTTGCGGATCATGATGATGCCGTGAATCATCCAGTACTCAACGAAATCACCAAAGCCACGAACCCCGAGGTTACCACTGAAATCCTCGCAGCGGTCGCAAGATCCGGTTCGCAGATCGAAGGTTTTCATGCTCTTGTTTTGAGTTTTGCAGGGGTTGCGGATAAATCACTCTCTGCCACCGCCCGTGAATGGCTCATTCAGGAGCAAGCCTCGGAAGTGTGTTTTGCCGCGATCGACGGGGCATCGAACGATGAAACGAAGGAGGCCGCGCTCTCGATTCTTTCGCAAATCTTCCGGGCAACCGTTGCCGAAGGACTCGTCCTTCGGCTTGAGAAAACAGAGGACGCCATCTTCCGACGAAAAGCTATCCGTACACTTTGTTCACTCTATTTCAGTGAAGGCAAGACATGGAAAGGAACAGCGTTGATCGATACTTTCCTTCGAGCTTCGTTGTCTGATCCACGAGTGAAAACCGAATGGCTTCTCGATCAAATGCTCGAAGAGGACATTCCGATTAGGGATACGGAGAAACTCGTCACCCTGGCGGCGAAGGATATTCCGCTACAAGCCTTCACCGTCGCCCTCCTATCGGAGTCAGAGAAAATCTCCGGAAAGGGGCTCGTGCTACTGGAATCAATTTCGGAGAGTGAAAGCCATGAGGAGAACCTGAGAGCGATGGCACTGGCCTCGACGCTACCGGGGAAGGCATTCGGTGAGGCTTTCAGGGAGGTCGCCCGGGCACTGTCCTGGCGCCTCCTTCCAAAGACAGAGAGCTTCCTCCTCGAGAAATGGCTCGAAACCCCCGGCCTCGACGAACAGGCTGAATTCCTGAGATCGAAACTGGCCGCGTCTTCGGTTTCGGAGGCTTTTCTGGCAAAGATGTCTCTTCCTGCGACGGAGAAAGCCACAAAGAGTTCGAAAGATTTTCAAACCGAGTATGAACGGGGGTTTCAGGTGTTCGACAGACTCCAATGCGGGCAATGCCACAACATACACGGTGAAGGTCCTGCCGTCGGCCCCGATCTGGTCGCCTTCCTCCGCAAGAATACGGACGAATCGTTTATTTTATCAGTTACTAACCCGGATCATGAAATATCCCCGGGGTTTGAGAGCCTATTGATCGAACTGAACACTGGCGTTCAGCTGCAGGGGATACTTCATTCTGAAAACGAAAAGACCATTCAGCTGATTGATCGAGCTGCGAATAAGATCGACTTACAAAAAAGCAATGTCAGATGGCACTGGAGTGAGCCGGGATCTCTCATGCCATCGCGCTTTGATGACCGACTCTCCGAAGATGACTACCGTGCGCTGATCACTTTTCTCCGGGGAATCGGTGAAGTTCCGGAGTCAGAGCAGTGATTCTGATAGGCGGAAGATCCCCCTTTGATCGAGTTGGGCCGCAGCATTTGCATACTCCGGGCGCAATTCGGCGAGGGGGCGGAGAACAAACGCCCGATCCTTCATCCTTGGGTGGGGAAGGGTTAACGTCTCACTACTGAGTTCAATCGTATCGTAATAAAGAAGATCCAGATCGACAGGGCGGGGAGCATTCACTTTGCGCTTTTCCGCCCGCCCGAGAAAGGATTCGATTGCCTGAGTCTCTTGAAGCAATGAGAGGGGCGGGAGTTCGGTTTTGAACTCAACAACGGTATTTAGAAAGGAAGGGGAATCCGGCGGGCAATCGACCGGTTCGGTTTCGTAGAGGGAGGCGAAACGAAGGGACCCGGCCAAATAAAGTGGCTCCAGAAGGCGGACGGCTGCCCTGAGATTCTCGATCCGATCTCCGAGATTTGACCCAAGACTCAGCCCTGCCGTCGACATAAAACAGACCGCTTCTACTTCAGCCCGAGAACGTCCTGCATATCGTAGAGGCCGTCTTTTACTCCTTCCGAAGCAACCCACTTGGCGGCCCTTACCGCGCCCATCGCAAAGGTCAGGCGACTCGAAGCCTTGTGGGTCAGTTCGACTCGTTCCCCGTCGGCAGCATATACAACCGTATGGTCTCCAACGACATCTCCGCCCCGGAGGGCGTGAACACCGATTTCATTTTGAGTGCGAGCTCCCACGTCGCCGAAGCGCCCATGTTTGCAGTCATTGTCGTAAGAGAGTCCACGAACATCAGCAAGGATTTCGGCGAGGCGCCTGGCGGTCCCGCTCGGAGAATCCTTTTTGTGACGGTGATGCATCTCCACCACTTCGAGGTCGAACTCCGTCCCGAGAATCTCAGTCGCTTTCCGGGTGAGCCAGAACAAGGTGTTCACACCGACAGAGTAGTTCGGCGCATGAACAATCGGGATCGTCCGGGAAGCTTCCGTGATCAGCGCGAGCTGAGAGTCCTCGTGACCTGTCGTACCCATCACAATAGGTTTGCCCGCTTCCACGGCAGCCTCAACGAATTCGTTGGTGAAGGAGGGAAGGGTGAAATCGATCGCGATGTCACTCTTAGCGAGCGCATCTTCGACGGAGTCGCCGAGGTCGATTCCTGCGGAAACGCGAGTCTCTGAGTCCTCGCTCGCAACTGTGGTGACAGCCTGGCCCATGCGGCCACGGCATCCGGTGACAAGAATATTCAACATATTTGGAGAGAGTAAGCGAAGGAACTTCGCATTAATAACCTGCCTCAGAGGAGGCCAAGTGAAGAGAGCGTGACCTTCAATTCGCTGACTTTTTCATCAGGCATTTCAACCATAGGAAGTCTCAACTTAGGAAGGCACTTCCCGGCCAGCGCCATTGCCGCTTTAATCGGAACGGGATTGGTATCCAATTTAAGAAAGGCTTCGAAAAGCTCAGCATACTTTGCGTGAACCGCTTCGGCATCACCGAGATTTCCATTCAGCATGGCTTTAACGAGGTCTGCGATCGGGCCGGGAATCAGGTTTGAGGCAACCGAGACAACACCGACCGCTCCCGCCTTCATGAAATCCAGGGTGAGTCCGTCGTCGCCACAAAGCACCTCGAAATCGTCCGGCAACCCGGCTTTGAGTTGGCGCACTCTTTCGGTGACGCCACCGGCTTCTTTAATCGCACGGATACTGGGGCAGGTTTCCGCAAGCCGGGCCACTGTATCCACTTCAAGTTGGATGTGGCATCGACCCGGAATTGAATAGAGCATCAATGGCAATGCGGTGGATTCAGCGATGGCACGGTAGTGCTGAAATAGCCCCTCCTGAGACGGCTTGTTGTAGTAGGGGGTCACGAGCAGGGCTGCATCCGCACCCGCCAATTCGGCCGCCTGCGTTAAATCAATTGCTTCGTGCGTTGAGTTGGATCCTGTTCCTGCAATGACGAGCCCGCGTTTAGCCGTTTGCTTGACCGCGAGTTCGATGACCCTTCGGTGCTCTTCAGTGGACAGTGTTGCAGACTCTCCGGTGGTTCCCACGGGGACAACGCCACTGATGCCCGCTGCAAATTGCTCATCGATGATCTTTCGAAAAGATTCAGTATCGACAGTGTTCTTGTCGGAAAATGGGGTGACGAGGGCAGTATGTGCGCCGGCAAACATGAGATCGGAAAGGGAATACGAGTTAGAATACTATAGGGAGTTTAGCGTCCCGTCGAAGGTGAAATCAGCGGGACCCAGAAGTGTAACCTTCTCATAGGTGCCATTGGCGCCTTGTTCAAACGCGACTTCAAGCGTATCACCGCCGGCGACATCGACGCGAACCGGGGAACTGACACTTGTGAGCTCGTGATGAATGATGGCACAGGCAACCATTCCTGTCCCGCAGGCTAAGGTTTCATCTTCGACACCACGCTCATAGGTACGAATTGAGATATGATCCTTGTCGAGAACGCCCACGAAATTGACATTTGTTCCCGCCGGGGCAAAATGATCATGATGGCGAATCGCTGATCCAAGCTTCACAACATCAACTCTATTGAGGTCATCGACAAAGACAACTGCATGTGGGACGCCGGTGTTCACTGAATGCACTTCGTAGGCTACTCCTTCAATCTGGAGTGAATGACGAAGACTGAGATCAAATGGCTCACTGAGTTGAATTCGAACATTATCCCCGAAAAACTCTGCGCTAATAGTGCCGGCGATGGTCTCAAAAGAAGTCGTCGTCAGTGAACCTCCTTCGAGGCGGTTCACATAGCGGGCAAAACAGCGGGCTCCATTCCCGCACATTTCAGCCTCACCCCCATCCGCATTATAATAGCGCATCCGGTAGTCGGCCCCGTTCTGAGCAGGTTCTACGGCAAGAAAGCCATCCGCACCGACTCCACGCTGGCGCTGACAGATTTTCGCAATCTGGTCGCGGGTGAGGTCCAGAGAACTATTCCGGTTATCAACGACAACAAAATCGTTGCCGGCACCGTTCATTTTCGAAAAGGATAACATGAGAGAAGATGCGCTCGCGAAAGCTTGAAATTAGACCGACTTGGCGGCGTCGACAAGCGGTTTGACGAAGGCCTCAATGCGTTCGGCTACATCAGAAGACGTCCCCGCAGCTTCAACCTGACGAACAATTGCACTCCCTACCACAACGCCATCAGAAGCTCGCGCAACTTCCGCTGCGTGTTCGGGAGTGGAGATCCCAAATCCGACCACGACGGGCACCTTGGTGTGGGCTTTGATTGCATTGACATTTTCCCCGATCCCGACGGCAAGGCTTTGCTGTGCACCGGTAACCCCTTCGCGGGAAACATAGTAAATAAAGCCTTCGCTCGAACCGGCAAGTTTCGGAATACGGTCAGCTGGAGTGGTCGGGGCAATCAGCCGAATATGTTTGAGCGCCCCGGATGTCACCAGCTCGGCGTTGATTGTGGCCTCCTCGGGAGGGAGATCGAGAAGGAGGACTCCATCTGCACCCGCTGCCGCCGCGTCCTCGTGAAACCGCTCAAAGCCATAGGTATACACAGGATTCAAATAGGTGAAGAGAACAACGGGCACTTCGGAGGTTTCACGAAAACGACGAATGAGATCCAGAACGCCGGGAAGATCCCCACCTGCTTCGAGTGCCCGGTGCGCAGCCATCTGATTCACGATCCCGTCGGCCATCGGATCGGAAAAGGGGACACCAAGCTCAATAATGTCAGATCCAGCCCGCTCAAGTGCATGCATGACCTCAAGGGATTTATCCATTGTTGGATCTCCCGCACAAATGTAGGCCACAAAGGCTGCTTTTCCTTCTTTGCGAAGGCTGGCAAAGCGTTGATCGATTCGATTCTCCTGAGTCATAGAAAGCGTGCCATTATCGCTTCATTTAGAAGAGGTGAAACCGGAAAACCGGAAAATTATGGCTCACGGGCCAGTTCTCTTTCAATCGCTTCGCTGAGTTCCTCCCCATGAAGGTTGGCAGCCGCGATTTTGCCCCCTTTTCCAACCAGAAATGTGGCGGGGATTTGACGAATTCCGTAGCGCTGTGCAATTTCATTCTCACCGCCAAGCGCATCGAAATACTGCGGCCAGGGGATTTTGTTCTCCTCAAGAAAGGCCTCCAACTCGGGAAGACTTTCATCGAGCGAAATACCGATGATCTCAAAACCCTTCTCGTGATATTTTTCATGTGCCGCCTGTAAATTGGGCATCGAAGCGAGACAAGGTCCGCACCATGTCGCCCAGAAATCGACAAGGATAACTTTGTCACGCATCCCGGAAAGATCGATTTCCTCCCCCTCAAGGTCAGTGAAAGCGAAATCCATCTTGTCACCGACCCCGGGCAGATAGAGGTCAGAGCCTAACTGATCAAGAAACTGATCCAGTTGACCCGAAACGGGGCTCGAGGAAAAATCGGACTTCACCCTCGTGATAAATGCCTTCGCTTTATCCCGCTGATCAGATGAGATACTCGCCTCAACGAGGGGACGCGAGATTTCAGCAAAGAGAACCTGAAGATTCGGCTCCCCGGTTTTTGGCAGTAATTCATACCGTCGAATCAAAAGGTCCGGCACGGCTTCGAACTCGCCGAGCGTTGAATAGGAGCCGACCAGAATCCGCAAAGCGACGTCTTCATCGTCGGCGTTCGGAGTGTCTTTCAGATAAGTAAGGAGTGCCTCTAATTTTCGCCGCTCAAAACTCGTCGCAATTTGAAGAGCGTCATCTGAGTGAACCGAAAGAGGGACGAAGAACGAGAGGGCAAGGAAAGCACAAAAGTAAATTCTCATGAATCAGAAGAGGAGGGGACAGGGTCATCAAGGATCAGGTCTTCGATGTCGACCATTTCGTCCCTCACGGCATCGGAAACGGGCACATCCACTGAAGTCAATGCCTCAGCCTGAGTCATGGGGATGGTAAAAACTGTTTCGATTCCGTTCACGGAAAGAGTGTGACTTCCCGGCGCCAGGCCCAGGATATCGATGAGAACGATTCTTTCAAACGGAGGGGACTGAGCGAGATCAGTCATGAGATCTGCTCCTCTTGGCGTTTGCTCCATGATGTCCAGATAGATCCTGCCGCCCTCACGACGCTGCGGGGAGTCAACGAGCTGAGCCGCCGCCGTTGTAAGTCGTCCCTGAACCCGCGCGTATATTTCAGGACGTCCCGCGAACTCTTTCACGGAAGTTTCGACAGATTCAACGACAGCCTTCTGCGGCGGCGGCGCATAAGGCTTCACCTGACAGGATACCAAAGAGAGCACGGCGATGCATGCAGGTATGAATAGAGTTCGCACACCTGTTATTAAACATAAATTAATGATTTATAAAACTGAATTTTATGAAAATTATTTGACGCTAAAATACGCGGTTGCTTCATTGATTTCCGCGATCAAACCTCCTAGCGTCTCCGTAGTTCGAAATCTTGCCGCCCGTTTGGTTGAATCGGCAGGTTTTAGAAATTACTTCATATGGAATTCGACTGGATCGGTTGTCATTTCGACCTCAAAAAAATTACCCCGCCTGAAATTGAAGAGGCGTTTGAGGATCCGTTCTCTATTCGACTGCTCCCGGAGACGGATGCAAGCGATGCAGAGGCCCGCTACTTTGCCCTCGGCAAAACAATCAATAATCGCTTTCTCTTTTCTCTTTTCTGGACTGACGGCAAGAACTACCGGGTCATTTTCGCCAGGGAGATGGTGGAGGAGGAGATTACCTTTTACGAACGCAAGAACGCGGAATGGGTGTGAGGGGTATCCAACCCTGTTGCATAGAAGACTTAACCCTGTTGAATGTTGAAAACGATTGAAAACTGGAGCCAGATTCCTGAATTCGAGGATGAAAAAGAGGAGGCTGAGTTCTGGGCGGATCATTCCCTCGATCCGAGACTCATGAACGCATCTTTACACCGGCAAAACGTCAGGGAATCGACGACGATCACTTTACGGTTTGATCCGCAGATGCTGAGCCGCATCAAGCGTCTCGCCCGCCATCGCTACCTCAACTACCAAAGCATGATCAAGCAGTGGCTCAGCGAACGTCTCGAGGAGGAGATCTCAAAGCAGGGTGATTCCAGGAACGGAGATTAGATCACTTTTTCCTCATGAGTCCCGAAGAAGCAAAGGGAGAGATGCTGCGCTTAGCCATTGAGATTGAGCGACATAATCGCATATATTACGTCGAAGGGGATTCTGAAATATCAGATCTCGAATACGACGGTATGTTTCGGGACCTTGAGCTCCTTGAGCAGCGCTTTCCGGAATTTGCGACCCCGGACTCTCCAACCAAGCGTGTTGGAGGCGAGCCCGTTGATGGCTTTGAACAGCGTGCTCATGCGGTGCCGATGTTGAGTATCGACGACGTTTTCTCAGAAGAGGAACTCGCAGAATTTTTTGCCCGTCTGCAGAAGAATCTCGGGAATGAAAAGATTCCCGTCACGATCGAGCCAAAGATCGATGGTGTCGCGGTTGCTCTTCACTATCGAAATGGCTTACTCGACTATGCGGTCACACGTGGCGACGGCAGGGTGGGAGATGTCATTACCGGGAACGTCAGGACAATTCGAAGCATCCCTCTGAAGCTTGCTGATGATGCCCCGACATGGCTGGAGGTGAGAGGGGAAATTTTCATGCGGACGGATCGCTTTGCGAAACTGAACGAGAGTCGACAGGAGGCAGGGCTGCCCGCGTTTAAGAATCCCCGCAATGCGACGGCAGGTGCTCTCAAGCTCCTTGATTCAAGAGAAGTGGCGAAGAGACCCCTGGACTTCATTGCTCACGGTCTCGGCGGGCATGAAGGCGTCGATTTTGAGAGCGTTAACTCTTTTCATGAGCTTCTACATCATCATGGGATTCCCGCGAACGAGCCCTTGTGGGAAGCTGAAAGCTTTGAAGGAACGCTGAAGGCGGTTCAGGAGCTTGATCTTAAGCGCCATGATCTTGCCTATGGGACCGATGGAGCGGTAATTAAAGTGAACGCAGTGGCGGATCAAATCAGATTGGGCAATACCGCAAGAGCACCGCGCTGGGCAGCAGCCTTTAAGTACCCCCCCGAACAAGTCGAAACGGTTCTGCGCGAAATCACGGTGCAGGTTGGGAGGACAGGGACAATGACCCCCGTGGCGGAACTGGATCCAGTACAAGTCTCAGGAACAACAGTGAGGAGAGCAACCCTTCACAATCAGGATGAAATTGACCGGAAGGACGTCAGGATCGGCGACACCGTTGTTATCGAAAAAGCAGGGGAGATCATTCCTGCTGTCGTCAAGGTGATCAAAGATAAGAGAAAACCCGGCGCTGAAGCCTACGATCTCTTTGCCGCAATCGAAGGGAAATGCCCGAGTTGCGGAACTGCCATTGTGAAACCGGAAGGGTTTGTTGCCTGGAAATGCCTCAACCCTGCCTGTCCTGCAAAAGCGGCAAATCAAGTGAAGCAGTTTGTCAGCCGGAAGGCGCTCGACATTGACGGCGTGGGAAGCATTGTCGCAGAGAAGCTCGTTGAACGTGAAATGGTCAGTTCTCCCCTGGATCTGTTCTCCCTCACTGAATCTCAGCTTGCTCCGATGAATCTGGGAACCGTTGAGGAACCGAGGATCCTCGGTCCGAAAAATGCGGCGAAAATTCTCCTCTCCCTGGAGAAGGCACGATCAGCCCCTCTGCATCGCTGGATTTTCGGCATCGGGATTACTCAGGTCGGCGAGTCGGCGGCCCGTGAACTGGCAAGACTTCATCAGAATTTCAGAGAACTTGCCCAATCGGAGATCCTCGCCGAACTCCGCACCCTTCAAACAGGTCAACGAAAGGAGGACAATGAGAAGCTTGCTGTTTTCGAGATCGCGAGCGAAGTCGGGCCGACCGTGGCCGGAAGTGTTCTGGACTACTTTGCGCTACCCGCAGGTCAGGCATTTTTAGCCCGGCTCGAGGAGTTGAAGATTGAACCGGCTTCTGACAATTATGCGCCCACCCGGACACCCGCCGGTAGCGGAGAGGAGAACGCCGTGACCGGTAAAACGTTTGTGATCACCGGGACCCTTTCAGCGCCCCGCGGGGACTTCAAGGAGCGCATCCTGGCTCTGGGTGGAAAAGTCGCGGGCTCGGTCAGCGGCAAAACCGACTATCTTCTTGCCGGGGAAAGCGCCGGATCAAAGCTTACAAAAGCAGAATCACTTGGCGTAGAGATATTGTCCGAAGAGGCGTTTGAGACGCTTGCCGCTTCCTAGCGTTTTTTGAAAATTCTGGACCAGTAGGAACGTTTTTCGATCTTCGAACGTTTCTCACGCTGCTGATTCAGAAGGAAAAGGGTATGGTCATCAGTCAAGGTTCCACCAAAGCGCAGACCACGACGCTTTGAAGTCGAATCGACAGGGTGAAATTTCTTTTCACGAACGAGATTGCTGCGGTCAGAGAACATAGTAGACGGGGGTTTCCAGATGACATCGGACTCTCGAAACTAGCTCGATTTCCTGTTTTTGCAAGAGAGGGCGACTGAGCGGGATTCAATGATCCCCGTTCAGGCAGAGAGATGTTTGAAGAATCGACAGGCGTTTGAGCTCGTGATTTCAGCCATCTCCTCGGGAGTGAGCCCGTGCAACTCGGCAAGCCGGGCTGCGGTATGAGCGACCATGAAGGGCTCACATTGTTTTCCCCGATAGGGGACAGGAGCAAGATAGGGGCTGTCCGTTTCAACCATGATCCGGTCCAGTGGTGCGGCTGCGGCAACATCACGCACCTCGCCGGCACTGGGGAAAGTGATAATCCCGGTGAATGAAAGATAGTGACCCGCAGCCAGTGCGAGTTCGGCTTCTCTTTGCGTCCCGGTGAAGCAGTGCAGAACTGCTTTCACTCCGGTGAATCCGGCCAAAACCTCAGAAACGTCAGAAGCGCTCTGACGTTGATGGATGACAACGGGAAGATCCATCTCGAGAGCCAACTGCAGCTGGGTTTCAAATACACTCCGCTGCAAAGCCCTCCACTCCGATTCAGTCCTCCCGTCTTGAGGAGGGTGAAAGTAGTCGAGTCCGATTTCGCCGACCGCAGCAACTCCGGGCTCGTGTGACAGTCTTCGCAATTTCGCTTCCCAATCCGCCTCAGTTTCGTGGACGTAGAGGGGGTGAATACCGACCGTAGGGGAAACGCAGGGAAATTGCCGGGCCAGCTTGAGATTTTCTTCTGAATCCTCAATATCGCATGCGATAGCGACGAGATGACTGACTTTGGAGTCGGCTGCGCGCCTCACCACACCTTCCACATCGCCCGAAAAGCGAGAAGAACTCAGATGGGTGTGGGTATCGATTAAGTTTCCGTGATAATTCATTTACTTATTGTCATGAGAGGCTCAACATGAGATCACTTAAAATCCATGGGAAAATATGTGAAAAAAACCTTTTTCTTCACTCTTAACCTGTGTTAATCGAATAGCTTACACGTGTGCTTCCGCGCATGTGACTCTCTGTAACAGATGACAATTCAACGCTTTATTCTCAGTCTCGGCGGATTTCTTTGTGTTCACCTTATCGGTGTCGCGAACGCGCAACAGACTGTCACCGATCAGTATGGTACGGAGATTCTGGTCGATGTTCTCCCTCCTACAGTCCAGAATCAGGTCTTTGAAACCCAGACAGTTCTGGATACAGGCGGTGGCGAGGGTCCTATTGCGGTGGATAAGCTCGGTCGTTTTGACCTTCAGAGTGCTCCGGGAAACAAAGGAGGAGTCGCCGGTGGCACTAGCTCTGACGAATACCTCGTGAATCAGCTTCTCGGCGTCGTTCTTCTTCCACGCCCCGGAGACGTTCGGCCTGATGGATGGCCCGGAGTCGAAGGTATCTGGCATGATTTCGATGATTTTCCCCGCCCTGTGGGAATCAGCCTTCAGAACTACATCGGTCGCCCGGTTTCACTCGGTTCGCTCGATCAAATGGTTAAGGATGTCATCGTCGCCTACCGCGAAGGGGATCGTCCGGTTGTCGATGTTCTGCTTCCTGAGCAGGATATCACCTCCGGTGTCGTTCAACTTGTGGTGATCGAGTCGGAACTGTCACGAATCCGTGTTGAAGGGGTTGATGCTGACACCGAAGAATTTATCCGTAGTCAGATGCGGGTGAAGAAGGGTGAGGTGATTCGTTCATCTGAAGTCCTTCGCGATCTCTCCTGGGTCAACCGCTCTCCCTATCGTAAAGTCGATATGGTTTATGCACCCGGCTACGAATTCGGAACCACTGATATCATCCTGAAAAGTTATCAGGAACGCGCCAACTGGTTTTATACCGGCTATGAAGACTCCGGTGTCGACTTCCTTGGTCAGGACAGAATCATCTTCGGGTTCAATCTGGGAGATGTCTTCGGGCCAAATCGCACCCTGAGTTATCAGTACACCGGCGACCTCGACAACGAACATGTTCAGGCAAGCTCTCTTGTCTACACGCAGGCACTTCCATGGAGACATTGGGTGACTGTTCTCGCCTCGTATGTCCAGATCGATTCTGATCCGATTCCGGTTGGGCCGGGGGCAGGACTGGATTCAGATGGCGACAACATTCAGCTGAGCGCTCGTTACAGTATCCCCCTGGACGGAACCGCAAATCGACAGCGTGAGATGGATTTTGGTTTCGACTGGAAATCAAACGGCAGTAATTTGGAGTTTGTCGACTCCCAGAATATCGGAAATGTTCAGCTATTTGGGACTCGCGTAGAGATCTTCCAATTCAGCCTCGGATACAACGAAACGATCCAGGGGCAACGTGGCGTGACCCAGTTTGATCTGCGTGGTTTCTACTCTCCGGGCGGACTCAATGGGCACAACTCGGACTTCACCTTTCAGCAGTCGAGAGCCCTTTCATCCGCGGACTACTTTTACGGAACCGGTTCGATTGAGCACCAGCGACGACTCCGTGATGACTGGTCTGCCCGCATGAAGGTGACTGGACAGATTTCAAACTCCAATCTCCAGGCGTCTGAGCAGCTTGGGGCAGGGGGATATGATACCGTTCGTGGCTTTGACCAGCGTGTCGCACGTGGAGATCACGGTTTCTGGACGACTTTTGAACTTTATACTCCTGAACTTTCTTTTGGACGAATTTTTGACTGGGAGAACGAAACCGATAGTCTTCGTTTCCTCGGCTTCTTTGATGCCGCGAGCCTCGGCAACGATGAACTCCTCGTCGGTGAGCCAAGCAGTTCTCAAATCGGATCGGTTGGTATGGGGCTGAGATGGAACTACAGCGACTGGTTTAAGTTCCGCCTCGACTACGGTTACCCTGTCTTTACAGAGAATGTGATTGCTGACGAATCGGGACGATTCCACATCGGAGCAACCGCAACCTTTTAGGGCAGGGATTCTCCCGTCTTTCTTATCAGAAACGCCGATTTAGCGATCGGCGTTTTTTTGTGCCGTCACAAGATCCCGCCTCATCGGCGGAACAAGGGAAGTGATCATCGCGGACACGCTATCTCATTCAGCGATTTACCACTTGAACCGTATCGTCCAAAACGGTAACTATCGTCCTCGCTACTTATTGAATCTTTATTTTTACGATATCCTATGGGAAGACCAGTTACTTTATTTACCGGCCAGTGGGCTGACCTTGATTGTGAGTCCGTCATCATTAAAGCAAAAGAAATGGGCTACGATGGTGTCGAATTCGGTTGTTGGGGTGACCATTTTGAGGTGGACAAGGCAGATGCGGCTTATTGCAAAGCGAAGCGTGAGCTTCTCGCCAAACACGACATGAAATGTTACGCCATTTCCAGTCACCTCGTAGGCCAGGCCGTCTGTGATCTTATCGATGGCAGACACCAGCAGATTCTTCCCGATTACATTTGGGGCGACGGAGACCCGGAAGGGGTCAGACAGCGTGCTGCCGAAGAGCTGAAGAAAACGGCCATCGCGGCAAAAGAGTTTGGGGTAAAGGTAGTCAACGGTTTCACCGGGTCTTCGATCTGGCATCTCCTCTATTCTTTTCCGCCTGTCATGCCCGGGCAGATTGAGGCCGGCTTTAAAGATTTTGCGGACCGTTTTGGACCAATCATGGATGTGTTCCAGGAAAACGGGATCAAGTTCGGCCTTGAGGTACACCCAACTGAAATTGCTTTCGATATTGCCTCAGCTGAGAGCGCATTAAAGGCGATCGATTATCATCCCGCCTTCGGATTCAACTATGACCCCAGCCATCTCGGTTATCAGGGAGTAGATTACGTCGAGTTCATCTACCGTTTCGCCGACAGGATCAATCATGTCCACATGAAAGATGTGAGTTGGTCCGATCATCCTGTCGACGCCGGCGTCTTTGGCGGTCACCTCGATTTTCATGATCGTCGTCGTTTTTGGGATTTCAAATCGGTCGGACGTGGCAAAATTGATTTTGAACGAATCATTCGCGCACTGAATGAAGTTGAATACATGGGCCCCCTTTCTGTTGAATGGGAAGACGGGGGAATGGATCGCATAGCCGGCGGAACGGAGTCAGCAGCCTTCGTGAAGAAAGTGGACTTTCCCGCATCGAACATCGTGTTCGATGCTCAGTTCGATCGCTGATCAACAGTAACGCGTTTAGGTGCAGCCTCGGTTGGGTTTACCCGGCCGGGGCTGTTTTCTTTAGCGCGATGAGACTAAAGACGGTGAGCACGCCGGCAATGGTGAGGCAGAGCAAGGGGAAAGGGGTTGTTATCAGGGGCAGGTAGCTTCCGCCATGGATCATGAGGCCTGCTGAGAGGTTTTCTTCCGCCAGTGGCGTTAGAACAAAGCCAATGACGAGGGGAGCAGGCGGAACCCGGTATCGCTGCATGAAGAGTCCGAGCAGACCGAAAGCAATCATGACCCAGACGTCGAAGAGTCGATTCCCGGTGCAGTAACTTCCAGCGATACAACAAAGAAGGATAACGGGGGCGAGACGGACCTTCGAAATACTGCCGAGCCTGGCTATCCAGCGAATTCCGATCATCATGACAAGAGCCATGACCAGATTGGAAATGAGATAGGCAATGAGAAGTCCCTGCACCGTTTCCGGATGATTCTGGAAAAGGAGTGGTCCCGGTTGGAGTCCGTGAATAACAAAAGCGCCGATCAGAATCGCATCAATCACACTTCCCGGAATTCCCAGTGAGATCAAGGGAATGAGCGCACCACCAACAGTGGCGTTGTTTGCAGATTCAGAAGCGACAAGTCCTTCCTCTGACCCTTTTCCAAACTCCCCGGGAGTCTTCGACATATTTTTCGCTACGCCATACGAAATGACAGACCCAACGTTCGCGCCAATACCGGGAAGGATGCCAACGAATGTGCCGATAGCTGACGAACGAATCAGGTTTGGCAATTGGCGTAACCAAAGAGAGAAAGAGAACCTGAGCGGCGGGGAGGTGGTTGACGGCTCGTTGGAGCGCCCCACCTGGCTATTCAGATCACTCCATGCCTGACTGAAGGCAAAGAGCCCGATCAGAACCGGCAGGAGGCTAAAGCCATCATTCATCTCGCTTAGCCCGAAAGTGTATCGAAGTTCTCCCGTTGCAGGGTGAATGCCGGGCAGTGCAAGGGCGCAACCCAGGCCTCCTGCGATTAGTCCTTTCCCCATCCCAACCTGACCCGGTTCAGCGACAGCGATGATGAAGACAAGAGCAACGAGAATGAGGGCAAATAGATCAAAGGGTCCCAGATAGATTGACCAGGCGGCGACAGGCCTTGCCAGAAGCGCGAGAGCCAGGCCTGAAAAGAGCCCTCCGAACAGGGAGGCCCCGATCCCGATACTGAGGGCACGGCCGGGTTGCCCGGCCTCCGCCATCGGGTGAGCATCGAGAATCGTAATCATCGCAGCCGGGGTGCCCGGGATTTTTAAAAGTGTCGCGGAGATCAGCCCGCCACTGACCGACCCGGTGTAGAGAGAGACGAGAAGCGCGAGAGCCTGGGCTTCGTCCATGGCAAAGGTGAGTGGCACCGCTAAGGCTATCACCATCGCACCGGTAAGGCCGGGAATCGCACCAACAATGATCCCTGCGCAGACGCCTATGACAATCCACGGAAGAGAGTTGAGTATATCGGTAAAAAGGATCATGGAAATTCGATACCAAGAAGGCGGGAGAGAAAGAGAAAGAGGATCGCCGGCGCAATTGCTGCCGTTGCAAAGGTGAGATGGATTCGCCTCCTGCCCAGAGCAATGACGGTGGAAGCGAAAATGAAGACGATCCCCAACGGAATGAATCCACTGAAAGGAAGACTCAATGAAAGCAGAAACCCGAGAAGCAATGTTCCCTGGAGGAATTGACTACCAAGCGAAACGTCGTCCGGCAACGTTCGGTGGAGGGCTCTTCTCCCGCTCGCGACGAGCGCGACCCCGCCGAGAATAGCGATACTCACCGTCCATTCCAGAGGAGGCAGATGCATGCGTTTGAAGCCCAGCTCAAGTTGACCTAATTGTTCTGCCTTTCCCTCCATCGCCGAAGCCAATTCAGGACCGTTTAGAAAAACCGGATCGATTGACTGATCTTGAAAGTATTCCTGTATCTGCGTTGAGTTCATCGCCTTAAGAAGAACCTTTCGACGTTCCTGAAGCACCTCATGTGGCGTGGAAGCCGGGGCCCACCATCCTTGAATATTGCTGTAAACAATATCTAGCCCTGACTCCTTGGCTGTCGGCACATCGGCTATTTGTTCATTTCTCTCCTCCTGAAGGATCGCGAGAGCACGTATCCCGCCTTCACTGAAATTGAGATACTCTGAAACGGAAAATGCACTGGCCACAACATGACCACCTGAAAGATCGGCAAAACGACGGGCTCCGCCACCGGATTGCACGAATCTGAACTGTGCCTTGCCATGAGTCTTCTCGAGAAGTCTCGCCATAAAATAGCTCGGTGCACCGATATTAGCCGCAAACGTCGTCGACTCCGGATTGGTTGCCGCTTCGTTCAAGAGGCCCTCCAGTGATTGATACGGGCTGTTCTCCGCGACACATATCAACATCCCGAGCTCTCCTGTTGCGGCCACAGGCGAAAACGCTTCAGGACCATAGAGCGATTGCCCGGCGAATTTGGCAGTCAAGATGCCATCATGAAGAAAGAGAAGGGTGTTTCCGTCGGCGGCGGCGTTCTTCGCCCGCCTGCTGCCAATAGTGCCCCCGGCTCCCGGGATGTTCACGATGACCCAGTTCGGGCCGGCTGGAGTCTGTGATTCGATTTCACGAACGAGAATTCGGGCCAGGGTATCACTGCCACCGCCGGGAGCAAAGGGGACGATAACTTTGACGGGAGGAATCTCTTTCTCAACGCTGCAAGAGACGGTGAATAAACTCCCTGCCAACAGGGTGAGGGTGCTGATTGTTTTTTGAATCCTGCCTAATAACATAAGCCCAGTTTATAGCGACGAGGACTACGATACCGCAAACCAAAAGAGGCTTTGATGACGTAAGGGAAACACGAATTTTCCAGAAGGCACGGAGCAGCAGGAGTATGCCTGAAAAAGCTACCGTCAACACCACCATTGGATTGTGTTGTAGTGCCACCAGTGGTTTTCCAGTCAATAGGGAGAGACAGGCGGAGGTACCGCCGCACAACGGACATCGGATCCCCGTCGTTTGCAGGAGCAGACAGGGCGCGTGATTTTTTCCGGTCTCAAGTCCCAGCCAATACAACACGAGTATGGAAAGAACATAAAAAAGGACACCTAGAATTAATCCCGGCGTCCATAGGGCTGGGGGAATCGTCTTTGAAGTGACGATCCGCTCAAACCTTATCATTGAGGAAGATTATCGAAGGCACCCTGAGCTGCCGCCGTTCCGAAGATAATGAAGAAGATGATATAAAACACAATAATCAGTGCCAGAAGGATCACTGAGATAATCCCACAGATCTTACCGGCTTTCGTTTGACCAATGCCTTCGGGATCCATCGTCCCTGCTTCCATTTTCGGAAGGTCTTTATTCGCCATAACCCAGGCAATAATCCCGCATACCTGACAAACGACCAGGCCGAGAATTCCTAAGACGAGAACGGTAGTGCCGCGATGTGGTTCCATAGAACAAGTCTTTTGCAAACCCTTGAAACAGTCAAACTAAAAAGGAAATCTTCTTAGTAAAAACGATATACGGTGCTTCGATTAGTTATCTTCCGCCCCGAGGCCACCCGGCTGAAAATCAACCGGAATACTCACGCGTGGGAACGCCTTGAGTGTCAGACTGAGGAGGACGCCATATTCATTCTCTCCGCTGCGGTTATCACGAATGATCCCACCGAAGGTTGCCGTCCAGGCAGCAAGATCTTTGTGAACGCTGTATTGCTGGTATTCCAGCGTGTTGTCGTCGGCTTCGAAACGGTGATTCGTGCTGAATCCCCAGTCATCACTAATCCGGGTATAAGTGGAGAGGGTATAGAGATCCGAGTCCTCGAAAGTCGGGTGATTATCCAGGAAGTATCGCCCGAATCCAATACGGAACCAATCGGTCGGCATCAGATAAACATTGGAAGTCACTTCAGTAAAATCAATAGTGTCATCAAAGAGAGGGAACTGAGCGACAGTGCTCGCTCTGACCCATGGTAATGGGTTCCAATCAACCTCAGTGAAGAAGTTCGAAGTATCGCGCCCGAACTCTGGATCCTCAGGATAAAGTTCGAGGTAATTATTCAAAGAAAGCCACTCATGAGACTGTCCGTTCCGTTTCGTGAACCATTTCTGCGAAATTCCGGCACGGACTATCTGCCAATCTCTCAAATCATCCATTGTCGTAAAGAGAGGCATATCAATCGGCCGGAGACGCGTTGTCGGCGTGAATCGATCAATCGGCGTAAAGCGTCCATCCACCTCGTTCGTTCTCACCAGTGAATAATTCAGGTAAGGACGCACAACATGTAGAAGTCCATCAAGCCCAAGGCGACGATTAACCACATTGGGTGAGCGCTTCGACATCTTGAATGATACATCGACTCCGGCATGCGTCGTTGTGCTGGAAAAGGTATCGATTCCGGGAATATCGAAATTAGAATAATTCCGGTAACCGGCGCCGACACGAGGCGTCACGTTAAGAAAGCCGGCCAGCTGTGTTGGAAACAAAAACTCATGATAGGTCTGAAAACGATTGAAGCCCGACGGATCGACCATCCCGGATAGGATTGATTCCTCAGATAACTCTTCATCAATGATGCCGTAAGTCGTGAGGCCTTCGTAGAAAAATCCTGAGTCACCCAGCGGAGTGCGAATCACATCGATGGCAAGCTCAGGGGAGCGCGTATCAGTCTGGAAAAAATCATTAATTGCGAAACGTCCCGTTAACGAAACCTCACCTTGATCGAAGAGCTTATTGAGGTTGATGACATTGTCAGGACGGGGGTCAATTCGGAACTCGGCAGGAGCAAAGTCCTCGTAAACGAAAGCATCCGACAGCTTATTTATATCAAAATCGAGATAGAACGTTTCGTCATCAGAACCCGGAAAGTAAATTCGATGCTGAAAATTCACTCGATAACGACTTGGGTCGACCACCGTTTTTCGCGTTGAACCATTGAAGGCCAACTGCGGATTCGAATCATTCGCATAATACAGGTTAAGGCGACCAATATTGTCATTATTCCGAAACTTCGCTGTTTCAAACTCAAATCCGCCTGCGAGGCCACGCTCGGACCTCACATCGAGATGTGCTTTAGCGAAAATATCATCACCTACGAGGAAGCCGTAGCGATTCAGGAGAAAACCTCCCCAGGCTGAGTTCCAACCGGGTGTGAAATAGTAACCCAGATCTTCGTCCATTGGCTGGACGTAGTAAGGAAACCACATCACAGGAACTTTACCCATGTAGAGCTTCGCACCACGCATCACGACTTTATCATCGGGGTAGACCTCCAACTTCTTCACCTTGAAGCGGAAATTCGGATTCGCCGAATCGTGAGTCGTAAAATCTGAATTGAGGAGCGTAATGGGACCCTCGGAGTTCTCTTCAGGACGAATCACTTCCTCGGTTGTGTAAAACAAAGGTTCCAGCGAGCTTTTCAGCCTACTGGTCGTCATCTCGCCGGTGTTCACATTGTAAATAATTTCCTCGGCCTCAACCGTTTCGCCACCGCGATAAAGCCTCACATTCTCCCTCGCAAAAATCTTCCCTGAGAATGTGTGATATTCGACCTGTTCAGCACGAATCGTAACGTCGCCGTATTTTACGATGACATCCCCCCGTGCCCGCGCAATGCCAAGATCCTCGTCAAAGTCAGAGAAATCACTTTGAATATCAAGGTCCACGGTGTCTTCAGCTGATTCTCCACCAAAGCTAAATCCAGTATCCTGAGCAAATACGAGCCCCAACGGGAGCATCGAAATAGCCGCAAAGACACAAAGAACAGCGGGTATCCTTACCCGGCTGAAGTTGAGCGTTTCAGGTCTGTCTTTTTTCGAAATCAAAGCGGCTTTGAAGTCAGTGATTAATATGGCGGCGTTTCACCATATTACTACCTGTCATTTACTCACAAAACACTGAAACACCAACGAAATCTTCGTATTTTGAGCAATAAAGTTAAGATTATTGAAAATTTTCATAACTTGTAATGAATTCTCATTTCCGAGTGGCAAGGTCGGTTAATTCGCTCCGTTGAGACCCGGTTCTAAGCGTGAGAGCTCACCTGCAAGCGGCGTCCTTCAAAGTAGCCCTGATTCTCTAAAGCTAAAGTAAGGATCTCTTGAATCATTCCGGGACTCACCGCCAATAATAACGTGATCGATAAACTCAATCCCAACAGCATCGCAAGCGCGGCACATGCGTCGAGTCACCTCACGATCTGCCTGGCTGGGAGAGGGGTCTCCGGAAGGGTGGTTATGCACAAGGATGATTGAATGCGCCGCATGACTGATGGCCCGGCGCAAAATCTCCGGCGGATTCGCGAATGATTCATTTCCGGTTCCGAGAAAGACTTCTTCAATATGAATAAGCTTCTTGCGGTGATTAAGCAGGATAACGCGGACAGATTCTTGCGACAGGCATTGCATTGAACTCCCGACGAGAGCAAAAACCTCCTCCGGGCTCGTCACCGGGGTATCTATAAAAGCTTCACGGGACAGCCTTCGCCCGAATTCGAAAACCGCAGCGAGCTGCGCCGCCTTTGCTGGGCCGATGCCATCAATCCGGGTTAATTCTGAAACGGTCGCACGCGAGAGGTTTCTCAGATTACCAAAGCGTCGAATCATTTCGCGCCCAAGTTCGACCGCACTCATTCCCTGGCGCCCGCTCCCGAAGAAGACCGCAAGAATTTCTGCATCACTCAATGAGCCTGCCCCGTGAGCGGCAATGCGCTCCCGCGGGCGTTCATCTTCCGGCAGATCTTTGATTAGCATAAGCAGGTCCTTCTAAAGAGTTCGTCTTTCCAGAGGCGGGTGCAACATGCTTTTGAGACTTGCCTCATTCCGAAATGATCACACATTCAGCTTCATTGTGACAACCGATTCCACCATTGCTGCTATCGCGACGCCTCCCGGCGTCGGCGCCGTATCTCTGATCCGCCTGAGCGGACCTCAAGCAAAAGGTATCGCTGCTGAGATCTTCAACGGACGCCCATCGGATAACTGGTGCGCCCGTTCACAGCACTTTGGAAAGATACAGGATCACGACGGGGAGGTGATCGATGAAGTCCTCCTGACCTATTTTCCAGGTCCCGCCAGTTTCACAGGGGAAGACACTGTTGAAATAGCCTGCCATGGGGGAGTCGTGGTGACGCGAAAGGTCATGGAGGCTCTTCTGAATGCCGGTGCCGTCCCGGCTGAAGCGGGCGAGTTTTCGCAAAGGGCTTTCTTCAATGGTCGGCTCGATCTGACGCAGGCGGAGGCGATCATGGATCTCATCTCGGCCCAGACAAATCTCGCTGCGAAAGCCGCGCAGGAGCAGTTATCAGGTCGCCTCGGTACCAACCTTGAAGCGATTCGTCAGGACATTATAGGGCTCCTTGCTCATCTTGAAGCCTATATTGACTTCCCTGACGAGGACATTGATCCGGATTCTTCAGAACTGCTTCTGGCCCGTTTACGCGGAATCATGAACGAGGTTAAACAGCTCCTTGCAACGGCTGATCAGGGGAAAATCCTACGCGAAGGACTACGGACCGTCATTTGTGGTGCGCCGAATGCCGGTAAATCATCCCTCCTAAACCTGCTCCTGGGCTTCGATCGAGCCATCGTTACCGATCAGGCAGGGACTACCCGCGATACGATTGAAGAGACATTGAATCTCAACGGTATTCCCATTCGCCTGATCGACACCGCCGGCATTCGTGACGGCGCAACCGCAATTGAGCAGGAGGGGATTGAGAGAAGCCGCGAACAGGTCGAAAGGGCCGAATTAATCCTCTGGGTAATCGATTCTCATGCAGCATCTGCTTCGATAGAATTCCCTGAAGGGTCACGTGTCGTTAAACTTCTGAACAAATCGGATCTGAGCCGCCACCCTGATTGGGACGGCGTCGAAGGGCTTGAGTTCTGCTGCTTTTCTCCATCAGCAGAAGAGCAGGTTCGTGACTACCTCTACGGGACCCTTGTAAACGACGGGATGATCAGCACCTCCAACCTCACTTCGATCAACACACGTCATCAACATTGCCTGAAGCGCGCTGCAGATTGCTTCGAAATTGCTGAACGAAACTTACTTGCAGGTGAGTCGCCTGAATTTGTCGCGATGGATTTGCGGGAGGGACTCAGCGCAGTTGGCGATGTCATTGGTAAGACGGATGTCGAGGAAATCCTCGGGGAGATCTTCAGCAGTTTTTGTATTGGAAAATGATGGGGTGATTTCCCGGCGATCCAGACGCAAAAAAGCCGGGACGATCACGGATCGGCCCGGCTCATCGAATATTAACCGTTTCAGCCGAAAAGAGAGGTCACCGCTTTACCGTGGTTACCGAAGACAAACGGCCGCTGAGTAGGTGAATAAATCGTTTCTTCCAGATTGAGGCCCATCCCATAACCGATTGTGGCAATAAAGTCCTCCGGCGTCACCGGATTCGATTTCACCTTCTTACCCTGCCCATCGGTTTCACCGTAAACCGTTCCGCCCTTGATCCCGCCCCCGGCGAGAACGCAGGAATAAGCCGCGGGAAAGTGGTCACGTCCGGAGTTCATGTTGATATCGGGAGTGCGCCCGAACTCAGTGCCAATAGCCACCAGAGTCGTCTCGAGGAGACCGCGCGACTCAAGGTCCGCCAGAAGGGTCGCGACGGCGGTATCTAATTCAGGAATGCGAGTGGCGGTCGAACCTTCCACATCAACGTGCATGTCCCAGCCACCGGAAACGACCTCAACGACACGCACACCGTTTTCGACAAGCTTCCTCGCGAGAAGGCATCCCTGTCCGAGGCGTCCGTTGCCGTAATCCGAAGCGTTGGATTCGCCTGATATATCAAATGCGGAAAGCTCATCACTCTTCAGGAGCCGGTTTGCCTGCTTGTAGTATTCAACATAGGAATCCGGACCACTGTATTTGAATTTCTCCGTAAACTGTTGGCCAAGCTTCTGAGCCATCTCCATCCGGCGATTAAACCGGTCTCCCTCTACAATCAATTGAGTGTTGGGAACACCTCCTCCTGGATCAGCAATAGGAAGGGGGCTGAGCGAAGGATCCATGAATCCTGCATTCGAAGTGCTTTGTCCGATCACGACGCTGTCCGGCAGGACTTCGCCCTGCTTGCCGAGAAGTCGCTCAGCCCAGGGGCCAATCGTCGGATGAACGATCGTCGCGCGCTTCTCGTAACCTGTCCGCATGATGTATTGCCCCTGTTCATGAGCACCATTCGTCGAGAACATCGAATTGATAACAGCCAGCTTATCTGCCTGCTTCGAAAGCTTGGTCAGGTGCTGGCCCATCTTCATGTTGTCGACATTGGTATCAATGGTCTCGGTGTTACCCATCACATCGCCACGCTTCGGATCGAAGGTGTCAAGGTGAGTCATGCCACCGGAGAGGTAGATATAAATGAGGTTTTTGGCTTTCCCTGTCCCCTGAGCCTTGAGCTGGCGGGGCAGGAAAGGGACGGAAAGACCGACACCAAGCGAAAGCTTAGCTGACATTTCCATGAAGTAGCGGCGACTCAGTGAGTCCTTGCCGGCAAGTGATGCAATATGGTCCATGATAAGTTAATGGATAAAAGGTTTGTCTTTTCAGGGGGCGGTTACTGAACGAAGAGAAATTCCGGGCTGTTGATGAGTGACCAGGCAAGATCGGAAATCCCGTCGTCGCCAAAGTCCTCAATCATCCCTGTGCCAAGAGCCAGTTCCTCTTTTGTGGGGAATCGGTTGAGCAAAGTGAAAAAGACTCCACGCACCTTATCGTCAGGGCCGTCATACTCTTCCATATCAACCACGACCTTCGAAGAAAGTCCGGTGAGTCTCTCAGTAACCGGACCGTTCATGAGGGCGAGCACCTGAGGAACCGAACCATCGAAATTGTGGTCATCGGTGATAATACGGTCGGACTGACCGAACGTATCAAGCATTGAGGCATTTGTGAAGGGTTGTGGAAGTTCGGAAGCTCGAAGCTCCTTGTCGTCGACAATCGTCGGCGTCATGTTTCCTTCGGAGGCCAGAACAGCAAAGCCCATCCGGTTGCGGCTCGTGCTATCCCATGCTTGAAAGTGCTCCCATACCTCTTCATTGGAGGCCTCACTGAGGTCGATGTCGAGAAGGGCTTTGTAGAAGGATCCGTCAGCTCCTTTTTTCTCGTCAATTTCAGGACCGTGCTGGAGAAGCATCATGGAATCCCATGCCTGTTCAGCTCGCATGCGGCGAAGAACAGGTCCCTGAAAGGCATAATCATCGCCCCAATCCGGCTCTTCAGCCGTGGCGATCGATTGGTAGGCACGCGTGTTGTAGAGAATTCGCATGAACTCACGAAGGTCATAGTTCACCCGTTGCATTTCGCGAGTCACAAATTTAAGGACTTCCGGCTGAGCCGCTCCACGGATCGAAGAGTCTGAAAAATCATTAATCGGCCCCACGAGAGGACGCCCGAAGGCCCGGTCCCACATCCTGTTTGCGATGACAATCGAAAAACGAGGGTTGTCCGGCGCCGTTAACCAATCAGCGACCGCTTCGCGGCGTGTCTTACCGCCGGTTTTAGCGGCTGCTCCGATGAGTGTTTTAGGCTTGGCGACTTCATTAGGCTTGCCACCGCTACCGCGGAAGTCATGAGGCAACACGGTTTCAAGTGCTTCGTTGTCAGCAACATTCCATCCCAGCGCCTGAACAAAATAGCGAAACTGACGGTCCGCCTGATCACGCATGTTAATGCCGTGCTCACTGGAGGCGTAATCTTCAAACTGTTTTTTCCACCCCTCCGGGGCATTCGGCATTTCAATCCTGCCGCCGCCCATCATTGCAGAGGAAGGTCGGTATCCCAATGAACGCTGAGTGTTGCCGAAGAAAGCGGCCATGTCGTAGAAATCGCCCTGAGTCCACTCATCGAAGGGATGGTCATGACATTGAGCGCAGGAAATATCGATCCCCAGCATGACCTGGCCAAAATTGGCAAAGGCGTCAAATTCCATGCCGGTATCACGCAGAAGAAAACCCGAAGCCGGGTTTTGACCAACATTCCCCGTGGCCGTCAGCATTTCGGTAACGATTTCATGATAGGGGGTATTTGCTGCAAGCTGATCGCGCCACCATTGAATGTAGGGGTCCATGCGAATCCCGTTCACAAATGCTTCCGACGCATTGAGTCGGTACATGTCGGCAAAGTAGTTAAAAAGATGGGAAGCGTACCCCGGCGAGATCAGGAGCTCATCGATCAGGGCCTGACGCTTGTCTTCACGCGCGCTCTCGGCAAAACGAAGGAATTCCTCCTTCGTTGGAATGCGACCAATGATATCGAGGTAAACGCGGCGAACAAAAAGGTCATCCGGAAGCGGATCGTTAAATGAACTGAAGCCGTTTTTCTTCAGGTTCTGTGCAAGAAGAGTGTCGATCTGCCGGGCAGAGGCCAGAGTATAGGAATCGTCGCCAATGAGATCGAGTCTCTCCGCGGCTTCCTGATCCGCCTTGATGAAGCGGTCACTGGGAACGATGATCTCACTCCCATTCTGCATTTTGAACTTAAAATTATCGCCCTCAATGCCAAGAAAAATGGCCTGCATCGACTTACCGTCAGTGCTGGTCCAGGTTCGGGCTTGAGCCGATAAGGTGAAAATTCCGGCGAGTAGTATCACCAAAATTCTGACTGGCTTAAGACAGGGTAGTTTATTCATGCGCAAAAGTTACTTTGATCTTCTTAAAGGGAATATCGGGAAGTGAGCGTTTTGTCACGCTTACTTTAAAAAAAGCGCAGAAAACAGTCCCTCGAAAAAGGTAGAACCCCGCAAGAACTACTCTGACTTGGAAAAGCGGTAAATCGCCGTGTCTGAGCGAATTATGAGTGATCCATCCAGGGCGATGGGGGAAGCCATGATCGAACCATCGAGTTGATTAGTTGCAATTACTTCAAATACCTTGCCCGGACGGATCACATTGATGGATCCCTCCTGATTTGCAAAATAGATATGACCATCAGCAAAGAGGGGGGAAGCCGAGTAATTTCCATCAATCCGCTCAGTCCAATGATTTGTCCCGATAAGAGCGTCGAAACAGGTGGCAATACCGCCATCGGAAATCACGTAGAGTTCGTCGTCAACGAGCAGAGGCGAGGGTTTCGCAGGGATTCTTTTCTCCTCACGCCACATGATCTTGTTTTTTCCGGTGATATCGCCGGAGCCATCGACGCGAACAGCCAGCAAAACAGGCTTACCGAATCCTGTGCTCAAATACAGGAGCTGGTGTTTTTCACTGAAGACCGGCCGGGGAACCACCGAAAAACCGCTGCCGTGATCGAGTCGCCAGATCTCGTCCCCGGTCGCAGGATCGTAACTAATAAGCCACTGGGCCCCCATACAGATGAGTTGCTCCCGACCGTCACTTCCTGTCACCAGGAGCGGCGTGTTGTAGGATTTTTTCTGATCTCCCAGAGGAGCGCGCATTTCCGGGCGATCAACAAGCCAGGCTTCTTTTCCGGAATCTTTATCAAGGGCGGTAACAAACTGGCGGTCAACTCCGTCACAGATGAGAAAAAGATGGTCTCCGTGAATAAAGGGAGAACTGCCGGGGCCGACACCATGCTCCAACTCAACAACGGTCGACCACTCCAGGTCCAATGTTTCCGTGTTTACCGCAAATGTCCCGAATGCCCCGAAGTGAGCAAAAAGAACGCCACTTTCAAGCACCGGGGTAGGGGAGGCGAAGCTGTTGAAAGCATGAATGGTTTGGGGCTCTTTGATTGTCTTCAGAGAAATCGATTCAAGAAGCTCGCCACTCGCGTAGTCGACCTTTAAAACAGCGAGATCAATCTGCGTTGCCACCTGACGTGATTTGAACTTCTTCTCTTCGCCACCTTCAGCCTTAAGCCGCTCGAGTCGTTCCGCTTCGGTGGGGAATATTTCGATAGCCGTCGTCATCCAGAGGTTCATCCCATCAAAAACCGGGGATGACCAGCCCCGGCCGGGGAGGGGGGTTTTCCATTTCACCCCGATGGTCTCGCTGAACTCTGTCGGGACACCTTTAGCCGCGGCAACGCCATCGCCACGCGGCCCCCGAAACTGTGGCCAGCTTTCCGACCGGCCCTGCTCAAACCCTGTCAGGAGAAAAATCAGGGTGAATGCGAGATGACGGACGAAAGGGGCAACGGTCTCCATTGAAAGAAAGTTAAGATTTAGCAGCTAAATGCTCAAGGTGTTGATCGACCTTCTGTCGATCGGGAACCGGATTCTGAGCCCCTGCACCAAGGGTTGTCAATGCTCCAGCGCAGTTGGCAGCGCGAATGGCCTCTTCGAGCGGAGCCCCGTCGGCAATACGTGCCGTAAAACATCCGGCAAAAGCATCGCCTGCACCAACGGTGTCAACCGGCAGAACGGGAAGAGTCTCAACGCTGAAACTGTCACCCGTTCGAGTAAACACGAGGGTTTCATCGCCACCCCTCGTCACGATGAGGTGCTCAACCCGAAGCTCATGCAGGCGCTGACGCAGGATACCAGGTTCCTCACTCATTGGCGCGAAACCGAGAACCTCGGAAGCTTCTCCTTCATTCACGATCAGATAGTCTGTCTTAACCATGTGCCAGGGAAACTCCAGCCGCACCGGAGATGGATTGATCACGACCGGGATGTTTTCTTTATTTGCGAGGATGGCGGCTTCAACCAGTGCCTCCAGAGGGGTCTCGAACTGACCGAGGACCGCCCCTGATTCCAAGAGGACGCTTCGTCCGGCTTTTATATCGTCTGAACCGAGCTTGTCATTCGCGCCGGGAGCAATCACGATCATGTTCTCTCCCGCTGTATCGACGGTGATGAAAGCAGCGCCGGTTTTCGTGGAAACCTGCTTAAGGAAGGAGACATCGATTCCGTCGGCATCGAGTGCGTCGCGATATGCTTTCCCCTCTTCATCCTGCCCCACGCATCCGAAAAAATGAACCTCAGCCCCTTGACGACGGGCTGCATTTGCCTGATTTGCCCCCTTGCCGCCGCGAAAGAGTTCGAGGCCGGTTGACGATACCGTTTCACCCGGAGAAGGCAGGGCGGAAACTTTCGTGAAATAGTCGATATTAAGGGAGCCTATCACGGAAATAGATGCTCTGGATGTGTCACTCATAGTGAAAAAAAGGGGGAGAGACTAACAGGTTTTCAGCGCTTTGGAAGGAATTGTTTGGCGCCGGTTTCATCGATGCGAACAAGGCTCACTGAGTTTGAAAATATTTCTGTTTCGTCCTGCAAAACACTTACCTCATAAGTGACTGAAGTTCTCCCGGTGCGGGCGAGCGTGGTTTCAAAACGAAGAATGGCCCCTTGTTTCACACTTTTGTGAAAAGCGATCGCCTCCATGCCGACGGTAACGAACTGACAGCCCGTGAATTCGAGTGACGCTGCCATCCAGGCAACTTCGTCGACCCACATCAAAAGGTAGCCGCCGAAGAGGTAGCCGAATTGATTCAAATGCTCCGGCAGCACGAGTCGGTGATTCTCCATACGGTGACTCTGGCAGAGAGATCTAACGTGTTCCAGCGGAAAGGAAGAGTGAAAATTCGCACAGAGGAATGCTCAAGTTTGCTTGATAGTTGGAGTTTCGCCTTCAAGTATTTGCATGTATCCTCACTTTGCTCGTCTACTCCCGGTACACACTTCCCCCACCAAGATGAATATTTTGCGCACCATCCTTTTTTCCGCCCTCCTGACTTTTGGAACTGTTTCCGCCCAGGAGGAAACGGGTGAGGCCCCGCCAGCCGGAAACGCACCGTCATTCGCAGGGAAATCAATCGACCAGCTGAGTGCCGATGAGGTCCTTAAGCTCGTGCGATACAGTTACACCCTCTACAATCGGGATTTTTCAGGGCTTCTGAGAACTGGATTTGCAACGAAAGTGCCTTTTCTCATGTCTCTGAAACCGGAATCAATCCGCTTCATTTTTGATGATCCTGCTCAGATCATCTATCTTGATACACGGGACAACAGCTTTGCCCTCTTCGAAGGAGTTGGCGGTGCTGAGATGAAACCGGTTGATCCATCCAAGTATGATCAGCAGATCCGAGGGACTGACGCCACTTACGATGATCTTTCAATGCGCTTTCTTTACTGGCCAAACGCAAAGATTGTTAAGCTGGATCGAATCAAATCCCGTGATTGTTGGCTCGTTAGAGTTCGAAATCCCGCCCGCGAAGGAGCCTACGCCACCGTTGATGTCTGGATTGATCGTGGCAGTGGGGCCATGGTGAAAATGATCGGATACAATGCTCAGGGTCGTCCCATTCGTCGCTTTGAGGTGCTCAGTGGAAAGAAATTCGGCGATATCTGGATGGTTGACGAAATGCGCATTGAAACAATCAGCCCGGCAGCAGGCGGACAGATTAAATCGAGCACGCGCATGCAAATTAAGAGTACCGTCGAGTAAGACAGCACCGCATCCGGGCGCTTGCAGGCGCCTCGCTCCAAAGTCTTTCCGCCATTCGAGTCACCGGGGCCCTCAACCGCGGGCTATCGCGTGCCGAGGAGCTTTAACAGAGCCTCTAGCATTCGCTTCTGCTCCTCATCAGCTCCATGTTGAGCTTCGACATTGACGTAAACGATTCCACGACGGCCGCAATAAACCGAGAGGGAGCCGTCATCGGGCGCCTTGGAGTTGTCCTGAAGGACGACGTTGAAGCCAGCCTTAACGAGGTCATCAAAAAGCTTCGGGTGTGTCACCAGGAAAAAATTGTCCGGGTCGGCAGGGGCCCGGCTCACTTTGGCAGCTGCTGCCGCTTCAGAGCCACCGGGCAGATAACTGTCGATGGAGTAACCTCCGTTGGTATTGTTATGAAGGGCAATAACGGGGCGCTCTTTTGAAATATTGCAGGTTTTGATAATTTGCTCACCAAAAGCGGCACATTGCCCCGCCTCGGCGGCCGAGTAGATACTGAAGCGATCCATGTCGCGCTTCACTCCGGCGAGGGAGAAAACACGGTTTGGGTCAATCGTCACGCGATTGGATCCCTGTTTAAGCGGAATACGGCGCTGGCCCCCGCCATCGATTGCGATCAACTTGCCGGCGTAGTTGACGAGAAGACTCCGGGCAGCGCGAGTCGAAGTCGCTTCATTTGAGTGAAGCGAAATGAGAAGGGGTCCATCACCACTTACCTGGCTGTCTATCCGGTGAAAACTGACGCTTCGCGAGCCCAGAGGGATTGCGAATGTTTGTGCTCTCAACAACGGGGTTGTGAAGAAAATGACGGCAAAAACGGTAAGGGCGATTTTCATGAAGCAGTGCCGGATAGGCTGCCTGAAAGATTGACGATACAATCACTTCTGTCACTAAGTGAATCTTCTATCAATTTCGAAGAGTTTTACTATGTTCTTCTATCAGCCGTGATCAGGTATTAAAACCGCACACTTACTCCGCATGAACCGATTGCTTTCTTCCCACCTCGTTGTCGTCGTTATTTTTCTATTTGTCACTGTCTTCAGTCCCGCTGCCGAAGTAAGAACCTATCAACTCACTTTCCCTGATGGCTCAACCGTGCCAACGACGATTGTCTGGGATAACATCAACGGGCTCGACAACATTCGCGGGAACTTTCATTTCGCCGCTGGCGATTTGGGATTTAGCGGTAAGAATTCGGCATCCGGATTCATTTGGATGAATGATGAACACGGAACCTACTACGAGCTTCGCAAGGAGACTGCCGGGAAAGGATTTCGTTGGGTCGGCAAGAATGGCGGGGGGCAACGAATTGTTCTCGTTCCAACGGCAACCGGAAGCTCCAATTCCATGCCGGTCAACGCACCGGGAAGCACCGTTCGCCACTATCAATACATCCCTGAAGGTGGAGGAACTCCTTTTCATGTTTCGATGGTTTGGGAAAACATCAAAGGGCTCGGCGCGATCTCAGGCACGATCACTTACCCTAACGGGGTTGTTTCCTTTAGCGGAAGGAATCCGGAGTCGGGGTATATCACTTTCACCGCGAGTGATGGAGCCGTCTACGAACTCTGGCGCCGAAGCCGCGGTTCCGGATTTGAATGGAACGGAACCGGAGCAGATGCGGGAAGTCGTTTTGAAGTCACCCTTGTGCCGTCCGATCAAGCTCCTGCTCCTAAACCGGCTCCAGGCAATGGCGAAACAACACGCCAATACACCATGACCGGCCCCTACGGCCAGAAGCACCCGGCAACCATCATCTGGAGCAATATTAAAGGCCTTGGCCCAATCAAAGGTTTACTCTTCTCACCCGGGGAAGAATTGACCGTCAACGGTCAAAACTCCCGTTCCGGATTCATCTATTTCAACGACCAATACGGCACCTACTACGAACTGGATAAGCAAGATCCAATCGGCGGGAAAACCTTTTGGAAGGGCAAGGCGCAGTTCAACGACGGCAGCACCCGACCAATCGCCCTGCAGGGGCACTGAGCCCCCCCTGATCGAGGGAAATCACCACCGCTTGGTGACGCTCAAACGAACCTGTCGGGGTTCATAGGGGTGCACGTGTGAATCCTCCACTCCGGTGAACGCTTCGCCGGGCAAGCGTGAGGCGTAGAGATACTCAATATCATTATCCCTCGCATCGAGCAGATTGATGACTTCCAGTGCGATCTCCAACTTGCTTTGAGTTCGATAGCCGATCCGTGAATTCAGCTGAAAGGAATCCTGAGATTTTACACTCCCGTCTCCATTGAGAGGACGGGGGGAGAAGTAGCGGGCTCGTAGACTCGCAAAGGGTCCATACTCACCGCCCGCTGTGATGCCGCCTGAAATACTGACCGGAACTGAATTCTCGATTTCTTCGGAAGTATCGAGGAAACGACCTTCAGAAATCGCAAGCTCACTGTCGACCGTGAGCCATGGCTTCGGACGCCAGTAGTTTGACCATTCGAATCCATAGCGCTCGCTCGCACCACCGGCCTCGATATTTCCGGCATCCCCGACGTAGACGAGTTCCGAATCGCTGTGCAGATACCAGAGGGCCGCTGTCGAAGTCAGCCCCGGGATGATTTGAGTTCTTACCCCGAGCTCGGATCCCCGCGTTCGGACAAGGCCCGGCACCTCCTCCAGAGGATCACCTGTCACCGGATCTTCCGAAATGGTTACTCCGCGCGCATCGTTACTGTGAAAACCGAAGCCACCGTTTAAGTAGAACTCGGTTTCATTCCACGGCCCGAAGACAATTCCCGCCTTCGGGCTGACGATCCCGTCCCATTCCTGACCGGAGTTAACCGGGTTCGACCTTGAGTTGACATCGAAGTGGTAGAGATCTCCTCGAATTCCGGTCTGCGTTCGAATCCAGTCATTCCACGGGATATCAAGAGTCCCGTGTGCAGCAAAACTGGCTTCATAGACATCGTCTTCCCGAACAGTCGAGATACGCTCACGAGAGCTTGTCTGATAGAGACCGACTCCTTGAATCCAGTCATGATGAGTTTGCACTCCCACTGCTAGGGTTGATTCCCGATCAAACCAGTTCAGTGAGTCGAAAGTGTGATCGAGAGCCGCGCCCGCGAACCAGCGATTGTCAAACTGATTGAACTGATCGCCGTTTACCGGATCATTCAGGAAAAGAGTGAAGTTTGAAAACAAATCCAGCTCATAAGTCCCTGCGTAGACGGACCCCACGGTGACACCGCTATCCTGCGTGCGACGAAAATCCATCGAAGCACTGTAGCGATGAGACGCTCCACCTACCGTTGGATCAACAAAGCCAAGCCGGTCAATTGAACCGTCATCAACCAATCGCTGCGGAACTTGATCTGTCGCATTCCATGACGAGTCAAAGCCCATAAGCGTGAGCGATGTGTAGTCATCTTCGTCACCGGCAACGTAGCGGACGAACCCGTTCCACCGATTCAACTCATCGGGCATCGTCCAGGGACCGTCATAGTAATTGTATTCGAAAGCATAAGTGAGAACTCCGGCTCCTGCCTGCACCGAATCAGCGAGAAGGCCACGGTAGAAGTTATTCGACCCGATTGAAAAGGAGGCGATGGCTTCCGGCAACTCCCGGTAAAGCCGGAAGCGTGCAGCCCCGGCTGTGCTGAAGTCACCAAACCGGGCAAAATAGGGGCCTTTTACATACTCAAGTTCCTCGACGAGTTCAGGGATCAGGAAATTAATATCGGCATACCCCTGGCCATGGCCGTGGGTTCGATTGTTCACGGGCATATTATCGACATAAACGGCGAAATCAGTGCCGTGATCGAGATTAAATCCGCGAAGAAAATACTGATTCGCCTTCCCGCCGCCACTGTGCTGGGTCACGATCATTCCGGGGACGACCTCAAGCAATTCCCCGCGTCGGAGAAAAGGACGATCAAGTAGCTCTATCCCGCTGGCCCGACCTGATGAAGCGCTCGGCGCAACGCCAAGCAAATTCTCCTGTTTTCCCGGAGCAATCTCGGAATCGAACGCAGCAACGGTCGGAGCGGAAACCCCGGTCGATCCGGTGGGAGACTGCACTCGAATCGACTCATCGGCAGGACGAACTACCGTCACATCTAGCGTGTCCACTTCAGCTGCCTCGACTGGCGTCGGGACCGTATCGTTGAGAACAAGGGCATCCTGCGCAACCACAGGGTAAAAGGGCAGGGATAAGACGAGAAAACAGGGGATACGCATGAGAATAGAAATCGATTCATAAGGTGAAACGAGTTTTTCGGCACTACCCCACGGAAAAAGGCAAATAAATAGAAAACGCCAGTCCTAGTCAGCTAACCAGGCCTCCAGTTGCCGTCTTGCTCGATAAAATCGGCCTTCGACAGCCCGAATCGAGATATTTAAAATCTCCGCACAGGTTTCCTGACTCATCCCCTCAATACCGCAAATGATCACCACGGCACGCAAAGCAACCGGAAGTCGCTCAATTGCTTCGCCGAGACGTTCTTTGTCCCCTGCAACAGCAACCGCTTCATCCGGAGATGGCCCCGGACATACAAGCTTGCTTTCCGATTCACCCGGTTTTAGCGAATCGGTGCGGCGCCGTTGCGATCCGGCCTTTGATTTTAAACGGTCACGGCACTGATTCAGAGCGATTTGGAAGAGCCAGGTTGAAAAGCGTCCATGTTTCCGGTATCGATCGAGGGCCAGATAAGCCTTCACAAAGGTGTCCTGGGTCGCCTCGCGCGCGTCTTCATCATTGACAAGCCACTGACAGCAAAAGCGGAAAACCTTCTCCTGATGACGTTCCACCAGCCTGACAAATGCTTCATCGTTTCCTGCCGCGGCAGCTGCGACCTCGCGATCCTCCTCTGAGTGCAGCGGAGGGGAAGCACTGCGCGACCGCAGTGGAAACGGAATCGCTCCGTCGTCCGGGAAATCAGCGGCGGTGACCATGGAGAAGACTTTCGCGAGTCCATTCGAGAAGTTTCTCGCCCTGCTCGTCCGTGAGGTGCTTTTTCATCGCGAAAAAATGATCAAGCGTGATCTCTTCGAGAAGGCCCTTGGCCTGGTGGAGGCGTGTCCTCGCTGACGAGATTTCTTCGGAATCCTCCGGATAATTTCGAATTGCCTCTCCGAGGGCGACACCGGCGGTTTCGATCTTTTCGCGGCACCGATTCGATTCCGTTTCATATGCCAACTCGATAGGCCTTAGGACGTCCTCTTGCTCTTCACTGATCCCCAGATTTCGATGTAGCCAGTCATGAAGGCTCGTTTGGTCTTTGTCATGATCATGGGAGTGATCATGTTTCAAGGTGTATTCTGCGACTCCCCATGCGACAAGGCCTGCGACCACTATCGTCCCGATACTCCAGGCACGTGAATTCAATGGTTTCATTCGCCGGAACGGAATAAAGTAAATTCAGGAGCACGAAACCCGTCGAGGGGTGGGGGAATCACTTCGACCTTTCTGCCGACTTTCACCGAAACCAGAGCAGCGAGCCCAACTGCGACAGCCGACGAGATCATCAGTATCCGCCGATGACGAATCATAGCCGCTTTCATCTGCTTGGCCCGGGAGAGCACACTCCTGCCAAATTCAGCAGCCAAGCCTGAAGGCTTAGAGCTCTTCTGATCCAGCAAATTGCGGTCTATCTTACGTGAAGGCATAGGGAGAAAGTAAGGCAGAAGGAGACAGTCCTTTCAACCGTCAACTTTCATCAGAGAATAGGAAATCAACCGAAGCGGGCAAGTAACCAATCTAATTCGAAAACCGTGTTGAATTATCAGTAATGTGACGATTTAAACAAATTTAGATCATTCCTCTAATCCCATTGAAGGCAATCCTAAGCTTAGGTTCCGGAATATTTCCATCTAACCGCATCTGAGAAACGGTTCTCTTCCCACCGGGAGAACACGAAGGCCTGGCAGAAACGCACCGACTGTCGCCCGATCTTCAACACGAAACGCCTTCAGTTTTCGTGCTCAGATTTTCATCCAAGGAAGTTTGGATGAGCCCATTCCTTTCTCTTGCGATCCTTTGCGGCAGAGCGCATTTTCACCGCCTTCATGAAGTCCTTCACCATTGGTCTCTCCCAGTTCGCAGCAAGCGATAACGCCGGGGTAAATCTAGACACGGCAGAGTCGCAGATTCGCACAGCCGCTGCGGCAGGCGCCGAGGTGATCTGTCTACAGGAATTGGTGTCGACGCTCTATTTTTGCCGGCGTGAAGATCCCGCAAATTTTGCTTTCGCGGAAACGGTGCCCGGCTCGACGACGGACCGCTTTGCTTCGGTAGCGAAAGAACTGGGGGTCGTTCTTGTGCTCCCTCTTTTCGAGAAGCGTGCCACGGGCTTGTATCACAATACCGCTGCAATCATCGATGCCGACGGAAGTTATCTTGGAAAATACCGCAAGATGCATATCCCCGAAGACCCCGGCTTCCATGAGAAATTCTATTTCACGCCGGGCGATCTCGGTTATCGGATCTGGGATACCGCCTTCGGCAAAATCGGAGTCCTGATTTGCTGGGATCAATGGTACCCGGAAGCAGCACGGCTTACCGCGATGCAGGGCGCCAATGTCATTTTCTACCCCACCGCAATTGGGTGGCTACCGGAAGAGAAGCCCAGCCTCGGTGCAGCCCAGCACACGGCCTGGCAAACGGTGCAACGAGGCCATGCCGTCGCCAACGGGTGTTATGTGGCAGCTGCCAACCGGATCGGCACGGAAGGCGAAACTGAGTTTTGGGGTCAGTCCTTTATCGCAAACCCCTACGGTGAAATCATCGCGGAGGCATCGGAAGGTGAGAAGCAGATTCTCACCGCAAGAATTGACCTGGAAAAGCTTGAGGAGTTTCGTCAAATTTGGCCATTTTTCCGCGATCGTCGTATCGATAGCTACGAGCAAATGGAAGAGCGCTGGATCGATTCAAAATGAACATCGCCGATGATTTACGGCCACACCCGTCTCCCGCATCTCTCGGCTTTCGCATGCCGGCGGAATGGGAGCCACAGGAGGCCATCTGGTTTTCGTGGCCATCCGGGAATCCTCAGAACTGGCCCGGCACCCTCCATCGCGTTGAGGCTGTTTTTGCCCGAATTGCAGCGTGTGTGAGTCAATATGAGAAGGTGAGAATCAACACCGATCCGGCGAAACGGGACGCTATCCTGTCTCTACTGTGCAAAGCGGGCGCAAGCATTGAACAAGTCGAGCTGTTTGATCATGTCAATGATGACGTCTGGTGCCGCGACCACGGGCCCATTTTTCTCAAGCACCGGGAGAGCGGGGAGATTGCGGCGACCAACTGGGAATTTAATGGCTGGGGAGGCAAGTTTGAACCATATCTGAACGACAACCGTATCCCGGAGCAAGTTACCGAAACACTCTCTCTTCGTCGTTTTGATAGTCAGATGGTTCTCGAAGGCGGGTCGATCGAGGTGAACAGCCTTGGTCAGCTTTTAACGACCGAAGCGGTGCTCCTCAACCCGAACCGAAACCCCGGACTCAGTCGAAGGGAAATAGAAAAAGAGCTCTGCGACATGCTGGGAGTGAAGGAAATTTTCTGGCTTGGCCGCGGCATCGAAGGAGATGATACCGATGGCCACATTGATGATCTCGCGAGATTTGCAAACGACAATACGATTCTGATCACCACAGAAAGAGACTCCTCAAGCCCGAATCATCAGGTGCTCGCTGAGAATCGTGAGAGAATCGATGATTTCTGTCTTCCGGGTGGCTCAAAGCCGGAGATCGTTGAAATACAAATGCCGGCTCCCTGTTTGGAACCTGATTGGCGACTTCCTTTTTTACCCGCAAGCTACGTCAATTTCCTGATCCTGAACGGCGCGGTTCTCGTCCCTGTTTTTGGTCAAAAAGAGGCTGATAACAATGCCGTCGGCCTCATCGGCGAGCTGTTTCCAAACCGCGAAATAATTCCGATCAATGTGATCGACCTCGTCAAAGAGGGGGGAGCGATTCATTGCATCACACAACAGCAGCCTGCCTAATCTGCGTAGAGACATTCGGGTTCGGCTCTTGAACGGTTCGTTAAACACCCGGAGTCCCGTGTCCCCCCCGGGCTGCCGCCTATATCGCCGGTGAAACCCGGTCTTCAATTTCAACCTTCCCCCGACGAAACCTCTTCACGACAATTCCCTCAGTAGGGCTGAAAAGCCACGCAAGCGTGAAAAGCACTCCGGCAGCGAGGGCTATCATTCCTGACGTCGTCGTTGCGTCCATTCCAAACCATGCCGGCACCACCAGCGCTCCGATATGGCCGATCACCGCTGATCCGGCCGCAGCCAGTGAAGCGATCATCAACATAGCCGGTAGCTTACGGGTCAGTAGCAATGCCGTCGCCGGCGGGACGATGAGCATGGAGATCACGATAATACTTCCGACAGATTCAAACGCTGCAACAGTGGTCACCGCCACCATCGTCATGAGCAGGTAATGCAGAAACTGTGACGAATACCCCAGGGTATCCGCCAATGCCCCATCAAAAGCGCTCAAGCGAAATTCTTTGAACAGAACACAGATGATCGCAAGATTGGCCAAGAGTGCCCCGCCATTGACAATTGCGGCCCTGGGAATGTCAGTCGAGCCGACCGTATCGAGAGGAGTCATCTCAAGTGCGCCATAGAGGACGCAACCCGGGTCGAGGTCAACTTTGTCCGCAGCCTGGCGAATCAAAATAAGGCCGATTGCAAAGAGCGTTGTAAAAACAATCCCCATGGCGGCCCCTCGATCAACGTTACCAAATCGGGCGATCCACTGAGTAAACAAGGCGGTAAGGACTCCGGCGATGGCAGCCCCGAAAAACATAGGCACACTCGCACGGGTTCCTGTGATGAGGAACGCAATAGCCAAACCGGGAAGCACAGCATGACTGATAGCATCACCCATCATGCTCATTTTTCTAAGAACAAGAAAACAACCCGGCAAGGCGCAGGCGACCGCACAAAGCGCGCCGACCACAACGATCCAGGTATCAAATGAAGTCCAGTTCATGAAGGTGAGTTTTCATTTGAAGTGGGGTGGGGACTGGGAGGCACGGGAGTCGAGATCGAATCCTGCTTGAGAAAATCTTCCAGTTCGTGAACGAGCTCGGGCCCGAGAATATGCTCCACGAGATCAGCATCACGATCGACGTGACTGGGAGCAATGTCCGCGTAGTGGATAAGGTAGGTCTCCCAAAGGCGGTGATTCCGGGTGACCCGGGCAGCTTCACCGTATCCGGCTTCCGACAGTCGCAGCATCCCCGGGTCAGCGGCTTCGAGGTGGTCTTCTCGTTTTGCAATCTTCAGAATATGTCGAAGCTTGCGCAGGCTCCATGTTCGCTTCGCCCTCAGATGAGCAAAAGAAAACGGGGAATTACTGACAACATCGCCCGACTGGCTATCTTCCAGAATTTCATATGCCGCACGGAGAAAATGTTGACGATCAACTTTTCGACGAAGTCGGTACTGGCGCATCAGGCGTGGGATAACCCCTCTTGGCGGAGCAAATAACATGCTCAAAAGAAACAGGGCAGCAGCGACGAGAACAATCACCGCACCCGCAGGCAGGTCCGGCGTCAACGCGCTGATCGAAGCACCCAGCCAACCACTGATCCCGCCGATTCCAGCGGAAAGTAACATCATCGGCAGCAAACGCTGAGTCCAGAACCGTGCCGCTGTCGCGGGAGTGATGAGAAACGCAATGATCAGAATCAAACCCACAGCCTGAAGCCCGATCACGGTCACCGCTGTGACAAGCCCTAGCAGGAGCACATCAAGAAAAAAGGTGGGCCAACCTTGCGCGCTCGCGTAGGCGTCGTCAAAACACAGGAGCAAGAATTCTTTCAGAAAGAGAATCGAGATGAGTGACGCCACTCCCGCCACTACCGCAATCAGATGAAAGTCCGACTGAACCATTGAGGCCGTTTTGCCATAGATGAACGATTCCAAGCCGGCGGCGCTCGCGCCGGGGAGGCTCTGGACCATCTGAAGGCTTGCCACCCCGATGCCGAAGAAGACGCTCAGAACGAAACCCATCGCGACATCATCCCGAAGCCGGGTCGTGTTGCGAATCAATAGCATCGTAAACAAACCGGCTACCCCTGACAGCGTCGCCCCCAGAAGCAGTCCCGGAAGCGCTTTCCCGGTACCTCCGAGACTAACCATTACCGCGAAAGCGATAGCCACCCCGGGAAGGGTGGCATGCGACAGCGCATCGCCCATGAGCGAACGTTTGCGCAGAAGCAGGAACGAACCAATCAGACCTGCCGCAATTCCCAATAGCGTCGTACTTAAAACGACGAGACGGGTATTGTAGTTCTGCAAGAGAACTACTTCGATGATATCCTCCCAATCAGGCATTTCTACTCGACGGTATGCCGCAGAGCTTCAGCGGCTTTTTCAAGTAAACTCAGTTTTCCACCGTAAGTCTTCTGCAAATTCTCACGGGTGAATGTTGTCTCCGAAGGCCCCGAGGCTACAATCCGCATATTCAATAGAACAAGCCAATTGAAATAGGTCGTCACCGTCGCCAGGTCGTGATGAACGACGAGACAGGTCTTTCCTTTTTCACTCAGAGTCCGAAGGAGGGACACAATTGCCTCCTCCGTTGCGGCATCGACAGCAGCAAACGGTTCATCCATCAAGTAGAGTTCGGCATCCTGCATGAGGGCACGAGCGAGAAAGACACGCTGCTGTTGCCCTCCGGAAAGTTGGCTGATTTGCCTGTCAGCAAGATGAGCGATACCCACTTGGTCAAGACATTCCCGGGCATTTTCAGATTCTTGCTTTGTCACCCGTCTGAACCATCCAAGTCGACGGTAGGCGCCCATCGCAACGACATCGAGAGCGCTCACCGGGAAGTCCCAGTCAACGCTCTCCCGCTGTGGAACATAAGCGACCAAGTGACGTTGTTCTTTGTAAGGCTTCCCATAGATCCCGATCTCTCCGGAGGCTCGTGGAATGAGATCCAGGCAGGCTTTGATCAAGGTGCTTTTCCCGGCCCCATTCGGTCCGACCACTCCGACGAGCTTCCCGTCGGGAATATCAAGATCAACATCCCAGAGCACTGGTTTGCGATGATAGGCCACCGTCAAATCATGAATCGCGAGAGGAGCATCTTCAGGATGAAAAGAGAGATCCTCCCCGGCGGCATCACCGGCAGGAGAGAGACGTTTAAACAGTTGGCTCATACAATTTATTAAGAACGGAATCTCGGAGGAAGCAAAAATCAAAAGCTGAGCTCGCCACGAATCCCGACAGCAGCAGCGTTTCGGCCACTGAAGTGCGGGCTTACAATATACTGAAGGTCCGGCTGGATCGCAAAGTGATCGTTGACCTGAATTCGGTAAGTGGCCTCGATGATGGTTTCCGCGCCGGTTACTCCCGGCGTCGCATCCAGGTAGTCATCGCCGAAGGTGGTGTGTGAAACAGCCACGCCAAGAGCATCCGACGGAGCGAAGAGGTCACTCATGACAAGTCCTGCATCGATCTGTGTGGTCGCCGTGACACGATCTTTTCCGCCGGAAAGGCTGCCTCGTATGAAGCCGTCGAGAGAGACCGTGGTGCCATCGCCGTCGATAAAGCAATGGTCCATTATTCCGTAGATGGCGCCGAGTCCATCCACCGCAGTGTCGGTCGCATACTCATAAAATTCGCCGCTGTGCCAATAGCCACCAAACTTCAGTGTTCCGGCCCCATCTCCATAGCCCGCTCCTGCTTCTGAAAACAACGTGAATCCGGAAGGGCCGCCGAAATTCCATTCAAAGCCACGGTCACGAGGTCCTCCCGCTCCTGCGTCGCCCGCATAGATCCCTGTTTTTAGATACCAGTTCCCGTTGGGTGAAAGGTTGTATATAGCACCGGGTGCAGAAAGCGGAAAGATGGGCCCCGCCATATTTGCCGACTGAGTGTTGAAAGGACCGAAAGGAGAGGCAAGAAACAACGATGCTGTCTCCGAAGACATGAAATCGTCATCTATTCCGAATTGCCCCACCCGAACAAAACTCTCTCCACTCCCCAGAGACAGCTCAAGATAAAGGTGGAAGATATTGAAGTTGGTATCCGTGTAGATATTGCTGACCACCCCCAGGTCTCCGGTGAAATTCCCCGAAAAATCGCTTCCATGGCCCCCGAAGGCACTCACCACAAAGGTCGAACCTTTCCAGCCAAAAAGATCTGCAAGGTTGAGTTCAGCACCGACATCGAAAAGCCCCATCGCTGAGCCCCCGTTTTGAATGCCTCCCCGGGCATTGTGAAAATAGTCAAAGGCATAAGTAAAGTAGGGAGTGATCGCGGAAGGCGGGGTCTCAAATTCCACTTCCTTCGCGGAAATTGACGTATCAAAATCTCCCGCGCCGATGGTGCCGGTGAAGAAAAACAATGAACTTAGAACTACAGTAGTGTACACTTTCATCCTTGATGATTTGAAAAATTGATGATCAAGAAAACCGCGCCCGGAGAAAGCCACTCTCCGGGCGCAATTGATTATTAAATGGTCGTCGAAGTATCCGAACGACTAGTGAGACGGGAGGAGCTTCCCGTTTAACCCTCTCTCAGGGGCATCGCCCCCCAGGGCCCTTGTGATCGTAGTCACATTGTGATCAATCATGCCGATATAGGTGCCTTCATAAGTCCCCGAAACTCCCATCGCGTCGGAAAAGAGTTCACCTCCAATTGAGACCTCATGTCCTTTCGCCTTAGCCCCCTCCGCCAGAGCCCTGATGTTTTTGTCCGAAACAGATGATTCGACAAAGATCGCGGGAATTTGTCTATCCACGAGAAATGATACGAGATCCTCGATATCCTTCACGCCCGCTTCTGACTCAGTGCTGATGCCCTGAATGCCTTTCACCTCGAGGCCGTACGCTCGGGCCATGTAGCCAAACGCATCGTGAGCCGTGACGAGGACTCGTTTTGACTCAGGAATAGAAGCGATCGACTCTCTAGCATAGGCATCAAGCTTCTCGAGTTCAGCCGTAAAGTCAGCAGCATTCTTCTGATAAATCGCGGCACCATCCGGGTCGAAATCCGAAAGTCCGCTCGAAACAACCTCAACCGCTTTGATCCAACCTTGAACATCCATCCAGACATGTGGATCGTAGTGGTCCTCTTCGTCCGTGATAACATAGTCCCCCTGATCAAGGATCTCCTCAGTCACCGCGTAGACTGCCTTTCCTGAACGCGCCACGCGTATCAAGACGTCGCCCATTTTACCCTCGAGATTCAGCCCGTTGTAAAAAATGACATCAGCACGCTGCATCAACTTGATGTCCGGTGTCGTCGGCTTGTAGAGATGAGGATCTACGCCTGAACCGATGATTCCCTCCACGTTTGCACGACCACCTGCAACTTCATCAACAATGTCGGCGATCATTGCAACACTTGCCGTCACTGTATAAAGAGGTGCTGACTCTGACTCGGCCCTTGTCTCACTCGTAAATGGGCTGAACAGCCCGGAAATGGCAATCAGGGCAGTGCCGGCAAATGCCCGAAAGCGCCGGCCGGGGCAGTTGGCGATGGAAGAAATGAATTGTTTTGTGGATTTCATAAGATGATATTTCATTCCACATCATACCTCCCTATCTTGATTGATCAAGATAAAAATATTGACCGGCAAACACTCGAATCAGCTCGATCCATCATGGCAACAAGCACAGAAGAAAATTACCTGAAAACTATCCTGCACCTGGAGGAGGAAAAAGGGGCTGCCAAAGTGGGTGACATCGCAACTGAGCTGCAACTTACTTCCGGCACAGTCACGACGATGATGCACGCTCTCAGCGAACAGGGCCTGATAGACTACGCCCCGCGGAAAGGGCTGAAACTATCTGAAGAAGGCCGGTTGTCGGCACTTCAGGTAGTAAGGCGCCATCGCCTCATCGAGCTGTTTCTGGTTGAAGTGATGAACCTTGACTGGTCTGAAGTTCACGATGAAGCGGAAGACCTTGAGCATGTCATTTCCGACCGCCTTCTTGACAGAATGGATGAGATGCTGGGCCGACCAACCCATGATCCCCACGGCGATCCGATTCCGGATAGGGAAGGGAAGGTCACTGTAGTCGTGTCCACCTCGCTCGCTAAAATGGAGGTAGGCTCCTATCGAGTTGTACGTGTTTCCGATGAAAGCTCGGATCTCCTCGAATGGCTGAATCAAAAAGGACTCACCATTGGCCAAGAATTCGAACTGAGTCGTGAAGACCGTGCCGCCGGAATCCTCGAAATCAGGCGCGCCGGGGAAGAGTCATTACAGCTCGGACTTGAGGCTGCAGAACAGGTGTTCGTCGAGGCTATTTGAATGATGTGGTTATCCCTCACTACAAAACTCTAAGCAAATAATCGCGATAACCCCGATTGCCAGAAGAGTCATTAGCGAAATAAAAACGCTACTAACGTTGGCTGAATAGTCCCATAGAACGCTCAGTAAAAACGGAGCAGAAGCTTTGGAAATCATTGATGGCGCGGTAACAGCACCGTTCAATTCGGCATAGCGCTTCCTGCCGAAGAGTTCTGCAATAGCGGTGCCTTTGACGATAGTCATGACTCCGTTCCCGATACCGAAGAGCACGGCAAAGCAGGTGAGCCAAAGAGGAGTCGGAGGAAGGAAAAGAAGAAATGAAATCGACAGAGTGATCGAAATCATTGCCCACAGACCTGCGTGCAACGAGGAGAGCCCCATCCCGCAAGTGGTGAGGATGAGGCGACCCAGCACCTGCATGGGACCAATCAGAACGATGGCTCCAAGCAACGTTTCAGCTTTTGCGCCGGACGAAGTCATTGCAGGAACGATCAGGAAAATCAGGCCGGAGAATGCGGCGGCATACGTCGTAAACCAAAGGGCCAGCAAAGCGAATCGCCGGTCCGAAAGATCATTCTTAAAAGTGAAGACGACGTCCAGCATCCCTCGCGCGGGGAAAGCCTGTGACGTCTTCCGATTGGAGATATAAGGCCGATCTCCTCTTCCCAGCCAATGTAGCGGAGTGCCTGTTACCGCGAGAAAGAGTCCGAGGGCGAGGAGGGCGTTGCGCCAGCCAAAGGAGTCAGCCAGGAAGTGAGACAGGGGAATAAAAACAGTGCTCGCGAAACCGGCGAGCAGGGTGATGAGGACAATGCCCTGCTTGTAGCGATTTCCAAACGCAACCGTCACCGCTGCGAATGCAGGCTCATAAAGAAGGGTCGCCATGGCCGCGCCGATCACGACCCAGATCAGATAAAAATGCCAGGGGTCACTGACCAAACCAAGCGCCGCAAACCCCATCCCTCCGGTCAAAGAGCCTACGGTCATGATCCCTGCCGCCCCTCGACGCTGAATCCACAATCCGACGGGTAAGGCAAATATCCCCCAGCTTAAGAGGCCGAGTGAAAGGCCTCCATTAATGAGAGAACGGCTCCAACCCGTATCAGTATGCATGGGCCCGGAAAGAGCCGTGAAGGCATAGTAGATGACCCCCCACGAAAGGAGCTGCCCCCAGGCGAGGCGCCACGCCAATCTCCATGGAGGAGGGGAGTCCGCCTCGTGATTCTCCCATGTCGTGGAGCTACTATCCCCGTGCATTACCCGCAGCAACCTGCTCCCTCCTCTGAAACGGGCGGCAAAGGGGGGATCTCCGCTTGCTCCCCGCAGCAGAGAGATTCTTCCTTTTCCTCCGGTTCACGAAGGTGACAAACACCTGTTTCAGGGAGATCCAGTTGTACTGCCGAAGCGGCATCGTGATCTCCGGCAATCTCAGCAACCACCGAACGAACCTGCTCGTAGCCGGTGGCCAGGAGAAAGGTCGGCGCCCGCCCGTAACTTTTCATTCCAACGATGTAGTAGTCCGGTTCGGGATGCGCGAGTTCCGCTGCCCCGTGAGGGCGAACGCTGCCACAGCTGTGTTCATTTGGATCAATCAGGGGGCCAAGTTGTGCAGCGCATTCGAGTGCCGGATCCAAATTCAGACGAATTTCACGACTGAAACCAAGGTCGGGGCGAAAACCCGTCGCGACGACGATTCGATCCACCTCTAATGCAGTGGGCTCTCCGCCCACTCTTGCGTGGACTGTCATCGCGGAATCCGGAGCGCTCTCTTCAAGTCGATCGATGGTTAAAGGGTTCAGAAGGCGCACCGCACCCAGCTCAACCGCCTCGCGGACCTTTCTGCCAAGCTCTCCGCGCTCAGGAAGAGCATCGGCTGAGCCTCCTCCGAAGACATCTCCCAGCTTTGTTTTTCTCATTGCCCAGGTAATGGCAGTCTCAGGGTGTTCCGCCTTCAGCTGCAAAAGGTCCAGTACCGCGTTGAAAGAAGAATGCCCGCTCCCAACGACCAGCACGTGAGTATCGGCGAAATCCGCTTTCCGCGCGCCCCTCAGATCAGGAATTCCGTAATCAATCCTGTCTGAAAATGTCTCTTCGCCCATTACGGGAAGTCCGTCAGCTCCCAGCGGATTCGGACTGGCCCAGGTGCCGCTGGCATCGATCACTGCCCGGGCACGATAGGTAACGATGCTCCCCGTTCCGTCTTTCGCACGGATGACAAAAGGGCGGTCAGCCCTGCCATGGCTTCGAACTTTGTCGATGCCGTCGCGTGTCACTGCGATTACCCGTTGGTTCAACTTCAGAGCATCTGATACTGCACCCACAGAAGCGAGCGGTTCCAGGTAACCGGACACGATATCGCCTCCCGTTGGAAGGGCTTCTCCGCAAGGCTCCTCCCATCCAGCCTTTTCCAGCAGTTGACGTGAAGCGGAATCGATATTGTAACGCCAGGAGGAAAACATTCGGATATGTCCCCATTTTCTTACCGAATGCCCGATAGATGGGCCGGATTCGAGAATCAATGGCTGCATGTCCCTGGTGATGAGATGCGCGGCCGCGGCGAGTCCCACAGGCCCCGCTCCGATGATAGCGACGGGTAAATTTTCGAAAGACGTCTTCATACACGGGGGGAGACGCAGAATCCGGGAAAAAGACGCAGACTATTATTGAAAATTTTTCCCGTGAAATTCGGCTGATTGATTCTTCGCTTCACCATTTCTCACCCGGTCTATCTCAAGGACAGCTTCTGGGTTTTGACGTTCTCTCACTTCAAGAATCTGACCGTAGTGATCTTTCTCAATGTGGCAGCACCGCTTCACCGCGTTACGAACTTCCTGACGGGCACGTTGAACCCGTGATTTCGCACCGGAAAGGGAGATCCCCTCCTTCAATGCGAGTTCCGCCTGAGTATGTCCTTCATAGTCCGTGTAGCATAGGGCATTGCGATAAATACCCGGGAGAGCCTCCACGACCCCGCGAATAAAAGAAGACAGCATCTCACGAAGCACAGCCTCTTCCTCGGCAACAAAGGGACGAGGCTGTCTTTCATCAGGCAGATCATCGGAGCACGCTTCCGTGGGTTTCGCCTTTCGAAAGTGATCGGAAATGACATTTCGGGCGATCTGAAACAACCATGACTCAAGCCTCTCCCGGTCCCTCAATTCGGAGTGTTTGGCCAATCCCCGAAGGAGGATTTCCTGAGTGAGATCTTCAGCGAGGTGTCGATCACTGACTCTGGAGTGAACAAATCTCAAAAGAGAGTTTCGCAGCTCCTCACTCGAGAGTCTCTCAAGGTTGATGGCGGAAGGTGATCCTGACATATACTACATAGACGTCAATTTGAGCAAAAAGACGCAAGCAATTGAAATAAACTGAAAATCTATTCCGGCAGCCGCGCAGTCTTATTCCGTAACCAAAAAGCCGGAACCCCAATGAATTTGGGGCTCCGGCTTTTTGATGGCGGACAGAGTGGGATTCGAACCCACGGTAGAGTTACCCCTACACACGCTTTCCAAGCGTGCTCCTTAAACCGCTCAGACATCTGTCCTTTACGCGCGAAAGTGCGAGCGGCTACAGTGCTTGAAAATGAAAGCTTCGCAAGAGAAAATCCCCGCCATCTGAGATGATTCCATTCCTTCGATTCACACGACGGCGCCTTCAAGCAGCAATACTGATTCTCCTGATCGTCTCCGGCGAACAATCGCCGGCGCAGGATTGGACAACTCATTGTCGACAAGTGATTCTTGTTGTCACAGACAACTGGGCCTCCGCACGGGGAACTCTTCACACTTTTCATCACCGCAATGGGAGTTGGAAAACAGAAGGAAGACCGACTCCGGTCATGGTAGGTCGCAAGGGACTTGGCTGGGGCCTTGGACTGCACCGGGAACGGACCGGGAAACCGCAGAAGCATGAGGGGGATCAGCGTGCTCCGGCAGGCATTTTCAGGTTAGAGTTCGGATTTGGGGCTGAGCCTTTGCCGAAAGGATCATTTCCCTATCGGCAGGTTTTTCCTCGTGACCGATGGGTCGATGATCCGGCTTCAAGCTTTTACAACCAGTGGGTTGTTGCTGACGACTCCAGATTTCCAAAGGATTGGACATCCGCCGAAAAGTTGAAGCGCAGCGACGGGATATATGATCATGTCATTGTGGTTGCCCACAACCGGAGTCAAATCAGACCGGGACGGGGGAGTGCCATTTTTTTGCACCGCTGGTATGGGCCCGGACACCCCACCATTGGCTGTACGGCAATGGGGAAAAATCGAATGATAGGGCTCCTGAAATGGCTGAATGCGGAAGAATATCCAATCCTTATCCAGATCCCGGCATTCGAGCTGAAGACGCTGGAAATGCCTGATCCTCTCCGGAATCAGATTGAACAAAATATTCGTCCGTAAACCTGAAGCAACTTACACTTGTCCCTTGAAAAGCATATTAGCTCATTGCAAGGTTCGATGAACATGGGGATTCGACTCAATCTTACTCTAGTGCTGCTGGCACCGTTGCTGGCACTTAGTGCCTGCCAGATGCCCGGGGCCGTTTCCCTCGAACCTCTGCCCTTGGATCAGACAAATCTCGCTGCAGTCATCCGGGTGCCAGTCGGACTTGAGAAACCTTCCTGGGATTCACTCAAAGCAAGGACCTCAACAATTCCGGGCTGGGATCGCGAGATCGATGCCACTTATTTCAGCATTCAAACCAGTGAAAAAGTCATCGCGATCACCTTTGATGACGGTCCGCATGGTGTGAATACTCCAAGGCTCCTGAACATGCTGAAAAAGCGTAACATTAAGGCGACTTTCTATGTGGTGGGCAACATGGTGAAGTACAATCCTGAACTACTTCGCCGCATGATCGTCGAAGGGCATGAAATTGGAAATCACACCGTAACTCACGGAACACTGTCGAAAATGTCGGACGCATCGCTCCGCAAAGAACTCCAGGAAGCCCACGACATGATTCTGAAGGCCTCAGGGGTCGCTCCGCGCTCAATGCGGCCGCCGGGAGGGGCTATTCTAAACGATCAGAAGAAGCTCATGCTCAAAGAATTCGGCTATCCGACAATTCTTTGGTCAGTCGATCCCGAGGACTGGAAAAAGCCGGGCGCCTCAGTGGTGACCAGTCGCCTCGTCAACGGGGCAAAACCGGGAGGAATCCTTCTCGTTCACGATCTCCATTCCACGACAGTCGATGCGATGCCTTCGACGCTGGATCAACTCCTCGCCAAAGGCTATCGCTTTGTTACCATCACCGACTTGATTATGATGGATGAAAGCTACGAAGGTGAATGAGATTCCTCTGAAGAAAAAAAGGTTTGTCACATAGAAATTTCCCGCTAGGATTTTTCAATCACTTGTGAAATGAAAAGCCTTTCCATCTTCTTTCTCGCCACTTTCTTCCTTGGATCTATGGCTCAGGCCGGTTGGGGCTGGGATAAACAGAAATTCCACAGTGCCAAGTCCCCCATGGTTGAGCAGACCGTGACGAGTTCGAGTTACTGCTACGATGCGGGTTTCGAGTTCAGCGTTTTTATGTCAGGCTATTGGCCTGAAAGCCCCAGTATTCTTTCGAATGAAATGGGCGGCGGCGTTGCCCTTGGCTACTTTTTCGGCCATAATTTCGGCCTGGAAGGAAGCTATGCTCTCCATGGAGGGGGCGATGCTGAGCATGTCGGGAAGTTGAATGCCGTTTACCGTTTCCCTCTCGGAGGAGAGTGCTGCAGCACGATTGCCCCCTACATCTTTGGTGGTCCGGGCGTCGTCAATGCAAACGAATCAGAGATGCTTTGGAATTTGGGAGGCGGTCTTGATTTCCGCCTGGAATCCTGGGGTTGCCTCGGGTTTTTCGCTGACTTCTCCTACAACTGGGTCGATGAGACACTGCCTGACTTCACCCAGGTTCGTGCCGGGATGAAATTCCCGTTCTAGAGGCCGGTTGAACCTCCTCAAGCAGTAAGAACGGCGAGCCTGCAAGCCCGCCGTTTTTTTGTGTCCGTGACTCACGGATTCCCGACGTCGAGTCAAACGACGCAGGTCCCGGTGGCGATGGCAGGTGAGGGGAGTCGCCACCGAAAACACCCTGACTGATCTATGATTACGAGCACACTTGACTTCCTCACTTTGCTCGTTCACTGTCCGACAAATGAGCCTTGGTGAGGCTCTCTTTGTTTCTTCCCCTCCTCCGTTGATTGACCGAATCTCCAGCTTCTTTCAGGCTTGCGTCGCCTGCGTCCTCATCCTCCTTGTGGGTGGAGTCGCACCTATCCTTGTGCAGAGTTATGCCTGGATCGACATGGCGTTTGAGGCGGGGGGCATCGACCAGCTTGCCTATGCCGTCACCGATGCGGCACCATGCGCACTTTGTTGCGCGGCGAGTCAACTTCAGGACCCGTCCCCGGCGGATCAGAGCGACTTTCCGTCCCCATCAGAGAGGCTGGAACTGTTTCTCAAAACGCTTGCGGTAAACGGTGAAGCTGAAAGACCTGCTTTCCGGAATCCTGATGACAATCACTCATCAGCCAATTTGTCTGCATATGGCGTGCGTTTACTTCGCAGCCTGGATGGAAATGGCCCACTCACGCCTCCTCCACGGGATCTTAGCCCTTCCTGAACGTCGCCCGTACCGGGCCAACTCCCCGAACCATCAGCTTCAGGGGAAACGCTTCGATATTCCTCCGGAATACCGTCTGAACTGAGGTGAGTTCAAATTCAAAGCACGCCTCTGTTCCACCCTCGCGTTCCATGAACGCAATCCATTCAATTTTTCTATATTTCTAATGAAATCACATTTTTTTAAATCATTTCTCACTGCCGTTTGCGCAGTTCCCTTCGCTCTTTCCGCCGGCGACTACTATTCTGATTCCGGAAAGGAAACTTCAGCCAAAAACTACAGCTTCGCCGAGGATTACGATTCTCACCGCGTTGATGCTCACGCTCCCATCGGAGTCATGGGTGACCACACTCACGAAGCAGGTGAATGGATGGTCTCCTACCGATACATGAACATGAACATGGACGGGCATCGCAACGGAACACAATCCCTGACTAATCACCAGGTCTTCCATTTCGGCTACAGCACTGCCGCTCAGGAAATGGAGATGGACATGCAAATGGTGGGCCTGATGTATGCCCCTTCCGACTGGCTCACCTTGACCGCCATGTTCAACTATGTCCGCATGGACATGGAAATGATGAGCAACCCTCATGCTGCTCATGGCGGCCATGGTCACGGTGGTCATGCCGCCGCACCCGGATCGACATTCAGTCACTCCAGTGAAGGTCTCGGAGACATCACTGTGGGTGGTCTCGTTAAAATCTATGACCGCAATCGTCAGCGCGTGCATCTCAACTTCGGCTTCGTTCTGCCTACCGCAGAGGTCGATCACATGGAACACGGCAGCTTTCTTCCTTATGGAATGCAGTCAGGTGAGGGGACTTTTGCCTTTAAGCCCGGCATCACCTACCTCGGCCAGTCCGACCGTTTTTCATGGGGTGCCCAGGCGACCGGACTGATTCATCTTGAAGAGGAAAACGAAAGTGGTTTCCGCTATGGAGACGGGATCAACCTTACCTCCTGGGTCGCTTATCCACTATCCGATTCGCTGAGTATTTCAGGTCGTCTCAACTACAGCTACCAGGATCAGATCGAAGGCCACTACAATGGTCCTCACGGTCATTCCGCACCACCTCACCTCCAGCAAAACTACGGGGGAGACGCCCTTGAGGCCGGTATCGGCCTGAACCTGCTTCTCGGCGGCGGTCACCGTTTAGCGGTCGAAGCCCTCTTCCCTGTGGAGCAGGATGCCCATGGAGTTGGCATGGAGCGCGACTACAGCATCGTGGCTGGCTGGCAGAAAGCATTCTAAGAAGAATCGATCTGTTGTTTCTTCGCCACTCCGGACGCCCGCGCGTCCGGAGTGACAATCATCCCCCCTTTGAAATCGAGGGTAACCCGGTCCGGATCCCCCGGGAACGCGGGCTCTAAACTACGCTCCAATCACCGATGCCCCCGGAGCGTCATTGGCGGCATTGATCGCATCAATCCCTGACTGCACCGCTGACTCCATGTCACGAGTCATCGCCCGAACCGCATTGCGGGCTTTCCCGCCGGCCTCTTCCAGGTAGGCGGAAACATCCATCGGTTCGCCAAAGCTCGCGATAGCACGGCGTGGCCCTGTTCGAGGCATCGCCCTGGAATAAAAATCTTCAGCAATCCGCTCCACTGTTTCGTCGTAGCGATCAATCGTCGGGTGTTCACTCAGGTAAGGAGTGAGATGACCATTGATTCGAAAGGCGAGGATCGCTTTATCAGCGAGACCATCGATATCAGGAGGGGTATCTATCTTCTCATCCGTTCGAATCTGATGAATCGACGAACGAATCTTTCGAATCCGATCGACGAGAGACTGCTCATCATCAGAATTGAGGCTGAGAGAATTTTCCAACTCATCGACGAGATGCTCAGCAAATCCGGTAAGCATTTCGTAAAGCGAATGATCCTGATCTCCGAAGGCCTTTGGGTAGCCGTGCGATTCCAGGTAGCCTTTGACAATGTGTTGCCCAAGACCGAGAACCGCCCCCATCGGATCAGCCGTTGCCCCCCCGGGGAAAACGTAGCCACTGTCAGCTCCAAGCGCGAGCATTCGCTGCGTAACAGCCTCTCGCGGCGCCGTGAGGTGCGTGTATTTCAAGCTGATTGGAATGATCTTCAGCTTTGTTTCCTTGAGAGCCGCCTGCGCCTTTGCCGCAATAAAGGCAGTCCCGTCCAGGAAAGGAGTAACTCTGTCATTGGTGAGATACACATTGCCCTCCGGGTAGATATTGAGCGCTTGCTCGCCTTTCTTCAGCACCTCGATAGCGGTACTCATCGCTTTACGGTCACTGCCCTCGCGATCGATCGAAAAATTGCCGAGACGTTGCATCGTCCACGCCGCGCATTTGCTGCGCAGATAAACATCGTAGGCCGCCATGAAACAGGAGGGGATACCGAGGCGACGATGAAGTTCAGTGACAACCTGAGGATCACTGTGACTGGGATGATTGATCACAAAGAGGAGACGGCACCCCTCAGCCCGGGCTTGATCCAATTTGTCGATCGCTCCGCGCATCTCGATTTCATCCACGCGATGCCCCTTTCCGGGCAGGACAAGCAGGCGGTTTGCGAGACGGGCAAGCTGAATAATTACCTTCGAAGGCTTTGCTTCAAAGAATTGATAGGGGGCGTCGGAAAACTCAAGCATAGGGAAAAACTCCTCCTTTGTTTCCTACCCTTTTTCGCGAGACGGGTCGAGCCGCGACTTCGTTGATTGATGAAAAATGAACCCTCATTCCGCGGGAATAATGGATTCTACTCCGGCCGGGGAAAGAGGGCGCAATGCTTTCGGTAAACTCGCTCCAGTTCTTTGATCGGCGTCTCGTGCTCATCAACCCGGATATCGCGAAAGCGGTCACCGACTCCGCCATACCCCCAGTTCTTACATACGACCAACAAGGCAGCCGATTGACGCCCCCGCGAATCGCCCCCCGCCTTTTGCCCGGCGTGCAAAGAGGCAATCAAGCGCACCGCAAGAACTCCCTCCGTTTCCTCAAATGCCTTCGCCATGGACTCAATCACTTCCTGTCCCGTGAGAATATTCCCCTGGACCGAAAAGTTTGTCCCCGTCATTCCACCTGCCCACTCCATGCATTCACCGCCGGTGAAATTCGCGCTGGTTCCGGCCGCCGAAATGACTCCAACCTGTCTCATTTCCCGGGCGGGATCATCCCGCGTCAGCAGCTTAATCACCGCCTCCGGATCCATCCCCGATTCCAATGCCAGAAGCCCCAACCTTCCGTAGCCGACATTTGCAAATGCCTGCGTGGCAACAGCTCCTACTCCCGCCCTCGCGAAGGGAACCACTGATCCGACACCGACAATTTTTGACTGAACCGCCACCCCAATCTCGCCGGTTTCAGGATCGAGGGCGACGATAGAAAAAGTCGCTACAGTTGGCGTTTCTCCTCTGACAGAGAGAGAGAGGCTTAGGTTGAATAAGACACAAAAAGCAGCACGCATGACGCAATACGGTTCTTGAAGGACTCAAGCGAGTCAATAGAGTTAGATCAAATCTCCAACCCTGTTATGTCACGCTACAAGACCATACTCTTTTCTTTTCTTGCCCTTGGGTTTCCGCTTGCTCATGCCGTAGAGAAGCCAAATATCCTCATGATCGCGATCGACGATCAAAACGACTGGATCGGTTACATGGGGGGGCACCCTAACGCGATCACCCCGAATATCGACAAGCTCGCAGCCACTGGTACCGCCTTCACCAACGCCCATTGCCAGTCACCGCTTTGCAATCCTTCAAGGACCAGCCTGATGCTTTCGAAGCGCCCCGGTTCAACCGGAATCTACGGGCTCAGTCCCTGGTTCCGGGAGGTTCCGGAGTTGGCGGAAATGGAGCCGCTTCCCAAGTATCTCAGCCGTCAGGGTTACCGCACTTATACCGCAGGGAAAATTTATCATGGCCGATACGGAAGAGAAGAGGGGATCGAATGGGATGAAGTCGGTCCCGCGGCGACAGGCGCACCTTTCCCGCCAAAGCCGATGGTTGATTCCCCATCCGGCCATAAACTGATGGATTGGGGTGTGTTTGATCACAAAGACGAAGACAAAGGGGATTATAAAATCGCTTCCTGGACAGAGGAAAAACTCGATTCCATGCCGAAGGATGAGCCGTTCTTTCTCTCCTGTGGTTTCTTTCTCCCTCACGTACCCTGCTTCGCGACACAAAAATGGTTCGACATGCACCCGGAGAATTCCACCGCCCTGCCAATCATTAAACGCGATGACCGCAGCGACACGCCGCGTTTTTCATGGTACCTGCACTGGAAGCTTCCTGAGCCGCGCCTCGAATTTCTCGAGGACGCAGATGAGTGGATGAACCTGACCCGCTCCTATCTCGCTTGCACCACCTTTGTCGACGATCAGGTTCGCCGCGTCCTTGCAGCGCTTGATCGCAATGGACTCCGTGAAAATACCATCATTGTTCTCTGGTCTGATCATGGATGGCATATCGGTGAAAAAGAAATCACCGGAAAGAACACGCTATGGGACGACGGCACCCGTGTCCCTCTGATTTTTGCAGGACCCGGCGTCGTCGACGGCCAACTCTGCAATCAACCGGCAGAGTTGCTCGACGTGTATCCGACGCTTCTGGAACTGGCGGGTCTCCCGGAGAAGGAAGGCGTTGAGGGCATCTCCCTCCTTCCTCAGTTGAAGGACGCAGAGACAAAGCGTGAGCGCCCTGCCATCACCACTCACAACGCGGGCAACCACGGAATCCGATCAGAAAACTGGCGCTACATTATTTATGCGGATGGATCCGAGGAGCTCTACGACATGGTTAATGACCCGAATGAATGGACCAATCTCGCCGGTGACCCGAAGTATGCGGACATCATTGCGGAGCATAAAAAGTGGCAGCCGACCGGAGACCTTCCTCCTGCGCCGAAGAGTGCGCACCGAATTCTCACCTACCAGGACGGCAAGGTGAATTGGGAAGGCGAAGATGTTCCGGCCGATGCTTCGATCCCGGAAATTACCCGATAAATCAAATGGCAAAAGGCAGAGAGCAGCATCAGGCAAGACTTGCCCACCTCAGTTCATTCGGAAAGGAGCTGACCCGCCGCGCCAAATCGAAATGCGAGCTCTGCGAAGCGGCCGGCAGGAAACTGGCGGTCGTAGAATTGCCCCCGGAGCCGCGCGAGCCCGAAATCGAGCGATGCCTCATGCTATGCGACGACTGCGCACAGGCCGTCCTTGAACCGAAGCGATTTCAAGGGGGCGATCACTGGCGCTGCCTCGCCCAAACGGTATGGAGCGGAGAACCGGCAATCCAGGCGGCAGCACTCAGGTTGTTAAAGCGGCAGGAAGGATCTCAACCCTGGGCAAGAGAGGCGCTTGAAACGATGTTTGCAGAGGAAGAGGTTGAAACTCTCGCCGGGGAAGCGGACTAATCAAGAGGACGCTGCGAACTTGAAAGCTGAATTCCGCTGTACTACGACTCCTGCATCTTCGCAATCTCTGCCGCTTTCCGCTGAATTTCATCGGCGGAAGGGAGCGACGATAGATCAAGTTCGGCAAGCACCTCCGCCGGGATGATTCCTGACTGCTGGAGTTTTGTAAGGCAGCGTTTCCGCTCATCCAGTGCTTTGTCAGGGCTTCGCTCTTTGGAAAAGCGTGATTTCGCTTTCTCACTTCGAGTCCGAAGGCTCGAGTAAATATCACCGCCGAGTAAGGCCGTGATATCCACTTTCATACTTTCACGCTCAATATCGGCCTGTTTCACCGGCTCTCCGTTGATCGGGCCACTCGAGTATTTAGGAAACATAATCGCCACTTCAGGACAAACGCGCGAACAGGCGGGGCAGTTCGTTTTGCAATTATCATTGTTCTGCACCTGAATCTGCTTTTCGTCGTCGACACCATAGACATCAAAAAGGCAGAAGCTGAGGCACTGCATACAGTTCGTGCAGCGATCGTAGTCGATCACAGGAAACCAGGGCTTCCAGGCTCCATCCTGCCCCGGCTGATTCAACTCTGCATTTAAGCCGGTTCTTGTCTCGCTCACAAGACTGACGATCGCTTCTGCATCGAGCCCATTGGTGTCATGCGTTTCTATCTTGAGATCGCCGGAGGCATCGGTGATCTCCGGCGTTCCTTCACTGAACTGCCCCAGGACGATCACAGGCGCCTCTCCCGATACGGGGGTGAAGGTGCCGGCTTGAGACCCGGCGCTCACTCGAACGACCGAATAGCCCTGATCCAGCAGTGAAGACGTTACCGCCAGACGTTCAGACGAGTCCCACGGGGTCGAGCCCCGCCCTTCAAAAAGGATGACTTGAATAGGATGAATCTCGTTTTTCATTCGTTGAGGAGTTTGTCTGAAATTTCTTCGGCAGTGAGTTCCCGCATATTGAGCACTTCGACACGGTCATCGTCAGGCAGAGGAAGACCCGCCTGGTGAAACAACCATTTCACTGCGCGTGGGTAACACGCGGCAATCTGAACCGGCTCTTCCCCCTCAATGAGTTTTGAAAGGCGGGGGTCTTTCCTTGCAGACATTTCACAAAGATCGGAAACCGTTTCGAAATTCGCCCCGGAATCACAAAGCCGTTTCAGCACTTCGTTTTTAACCCCTTCAGGAACCGCCTGGGCGAAGGCGCATCGACAATACAAAATCTTCTTGGGGGAGTCGCTCAACTGTATAAAGGGGAAAAGGGTGGAAACCTGACTTAAACTGATCGGATCGTTCCTGACTTCTTTCAATCCCGAATACGGGGCCAAAGCGGCGCATCAGAGCTATCAAAAGGGTGGAAAGTCATGAAAATGGGGTTTTCAACCCGTTGATATTCGTTACCTTTACCGATGGTGCCCCCCGTAAGCTGTTCTTTTGCCCCGATTCATGGGCTGGTAGTCGCCATGTCCCTCCTTTCCAGCAGCCTTTCCATTGCTCAGGAGGACGAAGGAGAAACAGTAACCGAAATACCCTCGCGCTTTTTCCAAATCCAGGATGAAAACGGCTTTTTCTGGCAGGCGGCAGGAAATGGCTCGCTCACTTCGGGTGAAACCCAATATCTGCAATCAGGATTAAACTGGCTCATTGATGGTGTCTCCTTTGAGCCGTCCACCGCAACCGTTCGCCCTCCTGACCTCTTCCCTGAGAATTCCGGAGTGACGCTCACCGAACAACGCGAAAACCTTATCCTGACACGTGAACTGAAACTGGATCGTGAGCGGGGAGCGGTGAGGGTATTCGACTCGATCAAAAACACCGGCGCCAAGGAGGCGGAACTCGATGTAGTGCTCCGCACCACTTACCCTTTTGCCTGGCAAAGCCTGCATGGCATCGATGGTGAACTTCTCTCGAAAGAGCCCGTTCTCTCCCTGGGCGAGAAAGACGATGGCCTCGTCGTTCACTTCAGTGCGGCGGAAGGACACCATGACACCTTTCTTCTCACCGGAGGTGGAGGCGGGGCCCTTCGGCCACGGTTAAATGCTTCAACAAACAAGCGTGAGTTGTCAATGAGTTACCGAATGACCATTCCTGCCGGGGACACACAGTCCCTGCTTCATTGGATCTCGCAGCGCGCCATGCCTGACATGTCTGAAGCCCCGGGGAACTTCTCTCTTTTCTATCATCGCGATCAACTCGTGAGAAGCGGCCTTGATACCCCGAAGCAGGCACAGGTTGTCAATTTTCCTCCTTCAGCTTTTCCCAATGAAATCACCGCCCCCGGCGGATTAAAGTCACTCATCGCACTGAATATGATTCTGGACCCGCTCGGTGTCGTCAGGAAAGGGGAGGATGTGCAGTTTCTGAGCGCCACTAATCGTGTTTCCGGAACACTCTCATCGGACGGCGATCTTGAGATCATGGCAAATCATCTCGGGAAAATCTCGATTCCTCTCTCAAAGCTTGCGGCCATCCGGGGCGGGGGAGGGATAGGAAGAAAACAGATCTTCTACCTTCGAGACGGTCAAGTGAGAGCGGGCCGGCTTATTTCAGGTAATCTCTTCATGACCGTATCGGGAGGAGCGGAGGCGAGCCCTCTCGATATTGATCAAGTCAACTTGATCACTCGACGAACCGAAGGCTCTGACGGTACGCCAGTGAAAGGCACGACACATTTTGTTCGTCTCCTCGATCAGAGCGTTTTCGCCGTGATTGCAGGCGACACCCCGCTCATCCCGCTTGCGACACCATGGGGAAATACCAGAACCGGATTAGGTGACATCCAGGAGTTGGGACATATCATCTCACCCTATCCCACACATCGAATCCACTCTGAGGAGGGATCAATCTATTCAGCCTTCCTTTCAGATGAGCTCATTTCGCTGAAAGTTGCCGGTGACGAACCAGTGGAAATATCGACTCACCTCATTTCACAGGCATGGAAAGCTGGCGCAAGTTCGCTGATTCTCCGGGAATTTGGTGAAGCATGGCTCGACCTTGATGAGGCTCCGCCCGGCAGTGATGAGGGGGGCGCTCTTCTCAGCGGAAACCAATTCTTGAAGGCGGAACTTTCCGGTGATCAATTGTCCGTTCAGGATGCTGGAGGCACTGTAACGGTTGATTCGTCAGCCATTCGTCAAATCAGGCGCGATTTACCTGAGAAGGGATCGCTCGAACAGCATTTTGTGATTGAAATGAGAAACGGGGAAACCCTTACCGGCCTCTTCGAAAGACCCTTTCTATCCCTTTCGCGGGAAGGTCGTCCACTCGAAATCCCGATCGAATCCTTCATCGTTTACCGCGCACCTACCCTTTGACTTCCTGCATGAATCTCCCGTTCCATCGGATTCTGTTTCTTCCCTCCACCGTGATCGGACTGGGCACGCTTTTGTTGCTTTCCTGCGGTCAGGAATCGACCAGCGCGCAGGATAGCGCAGATCAACGCCTCGTCCCGGCCGCCATGGGAATCAGGACAGACCGAAAAGGCACCTCCTGGAATGTGGAATCAAACGGCACCATTGGACGTATCGGGAGCACCATGGTGAACAGCGGGCTCGCACTAAGCATCGAAGGGGAGGATTTTTCAGGATTCCAACCCATGATGACAGCAGACGGGAAAGAGTTTGTGATTCCGGGTCGGCCCTTCGTGAATGTCCCCGGCCTTCAGGTTCAACGCCGAATTCGGCTTCTCGAAGACGACGGCATCCTCCGCTACGCGGAAATGCTTTACAACGGGTCGACGGATCCGGTCTCGATAACGCTCTCCCTGGACACGAACTTCTCCGGGAACTACCAGACCTTTCTCACCAACCGCGGTCGAACGGATCCAGTCTTGCTGGAGGATTCGGAGACCAGCCTCGTCGTGTTACCGGGTGCCGCACAGTCCACCCGGGCATTCCTGTTTGTTCTCGCGGATGAAGAAAGCGAGATAAAGCCCTCCATCTCTGCTCAGAATCGCTACGGTCTCGGGTTCCAGTATCCAGTCACTCTGGCACCCGGAGAAACGAAAATAATCCTGCACCAAGTCGCCCAGGTTATCATTCCCCAAAACTTTGACCGAACGACTTTACTCAAACTTTTCCGTCCCTATTCCTTTGCTGAAACGGCAACCAATTTACCGGAAGCATGGACCGGACGCCTTGCCAATGTTGGCACGAATGCACACATCGATACCAATCAGCCCTCTGAATCGTTCGGTATTCGATCTCTCGGAGTCCCCGCCGGTCCCCGCGACATCCTCGTGATCGGGGACAAAACAAAACTACTCGGTGAAGCAAGCGGTGGGGTCGTTTCAATCAAAAATTCCTACGGAGAAACGACCGTTCCTTTCGATGATCTCGCGGCCATCCGCGGAAGAGGCGGTGAGGACTCCGCCTGGTCGAAAATTTTCCTGAGTGATGGTCAGATCTTTTCCGCTGAGGTGGGGATTCCGGATCTAATGTTTACCCAAACAGGGGGAGATCAGCTGGCACTGGACCTCAGCACACTCGATCGCCTCATCATGGCGGAACAAAAGGGGAAGAACCCGAATGAAGGCACGAGTTTCGGAATGGTCGAAACCTACCGGGGTGACCGTATCAAAGTCATCGCATCGGACTCGATGAAAATCGAAGGCCTTACCCCGTGGGGAAAGCTTCCTGTTTCACTGAATGATCTTGTGTGGCTGGGCCCATCACCAACCATTCAGAACGGACACTGGATCGAAGTGAGCGACGGAACACGTTGTCTCATTTTTCTGAACGACGACTCCATCCCCCTCGACTCCTTACTTCTCGGGGACATCAACCTGGAAGCCAGACAGTTACGAAGCATTTTCACTCCACAGTCAGATAAAAAAGGTCGATGGGACAATGAAGTGGGGATTCGCACAGTGATTCAAGTATCTGGATCACAACGCCTGATCGGGGATATCAGCAACAGCACCCTTCCTGTGGTCAGCGACGGGATCAGAATCGAAACCGCGACCTCAAAAATCCGGCGAATTGAGCGACTCAGAGGGATGGCGCTCTCCCGCGACGGACTGCCTGAAATGGCACCGTCTTTTGAAATCGAACGATGGGATGGAGGAATCCTCACTGGATTAATCGATCTTGATTTGCTGTCATTAAGAGTGCACGGCCAGGATTGGAAAATTCCGCTGAACGATATTGTAAAAATCGAAACACCCTCACCTGAGCTGAATTCCGAAGCCCTCGAAAAAATGGCGGCTTTGCTTAACTTGCTCGGGGCCGAAGAATGGTCAGTAAGGGAGAAAGCGACCCGGGAACTCGGCGCCTTCGGGTATCTTGCCAATCCCGTCCTGCGACAGCACCTTCGAACAACGGACGATCCTGAAGTTTCACGGCGGATCGAACGCATTCTCAGCGGACTCAACTGAGCCTGCAGGGAGTGATCGAACCGCGGTGGACTCGTCATTTCTCTACCTCACTACGGCTTAATCTTTTTTGAATTCCGAACTCACATCTTTACCTTTCAAGAATGCAGCGGAGCAAGTGCGGCGTCGTGTCGGAATGATCCGTTTTGCCAGCTGGATCGCCCGCGGCCACTGGGTGGCAGGATTCATCGTGCTTTTCGGAGTTCTTTTCGTGCGCCGGTTCGCTGAATGGCGCTCTGGTGAAATTTGGCTGGCTCTCGGAATCATCGCCCTCTGGGGTCTCATTGGCGCCGGGCTGGGGCTATTGGGGCGCCCCGGAATCATGCAATTACTCCTCGTACTGGATCAGCGTGGAAACTGGAAGGACCGCTTCTCCTCCGCCTGGGAGTTTTTTCAGCAGGAATCTCGATCCCCGATTGAAGAATTGCATCTGAACCGGGCATCGCGTGCCGTGGAAGAAGCTTCCCGGAATCTCCCCTCAGAGATGCCTCTTCCCTCATTGAAGCGTGCCTGGATCATCCCGCTCTGCGCTATTCTTTTCGCCCTTACTCCCATCGGAAGAACCATCCCTGAAGCGGGCGATTTGATCCTGACGGACGAAATGAAAGACGCAGCCCTCGAGCAGTCCGCAGAGCTGATTAAATCCGCTGATCAAATCGAAAGTGCCGACTCCCTCAACAAGGAGGAGAAAGAGGAACTCGAACGTCTCCGGGTCGAGGTGGAGAATGTTGCGGATCGTCTCGCGGATGCCGACGGACTCACCGCCGGAGAGATGCTCGATGCGCTGGAAACAAGAGCGCGCGCCGCAGAACGGCTCGCGGAAAAAATGGGGCTCTCCGATGATGCCTGGGCCTCGACCGAGATGCTCGCGGAAATGGCGGTACATCCTGATACTGCCGACCTTGCTCTTTCGATCAAAGACAAAGCTGCGGAACCCGCCGCGGCAGAAGCAACGCGCCTTCAACAGGTTCTGGATAACAGCGGGATTACTCGCGAAACGCAGGATCGACTCACCGATGCCCTTGATCAAATCATGGCCGCCGCGACAGAATTCGACCGCGAGCGTCCCGTCGGCGAGAGAATCGGAAATGCCTCGACTAAAATGTTGAATCAGCTGCCGGTGACAGCAGCGCGCGAGTTCGAGGAACTCGCGAAGCACTTCAAATTTCTCGGGGCACGGAAGGAAGCACGCGACAAACTCGAGAATCTGGCAAACTCACTCCGGGACGCCGGAAGCGAGATCAGCGGAAGCGAACTCCAGCAAATGGAGAAGATCGCCAACGAGGGGCGTTCCGACAGTGGTATGCCGGACGGTCTTCAATCGCTTGAATCCGGCGACATGCCTGCGGACCTCGAGAAGATGCTCGCCCCTCAAATGGCGCAGAGCGGCGCTCAGCAGGGGGCAGCGAATGCCACCCCTGATCAGGGCAGCGAAGGATCGCAGTCCGGGGAAACGAACACACCAATCCCGGGCCAACAAACAGAGAACCCGGAAGGGGGACAGTCTCCCGGAGATGCGACGGCAATGAAAGCCCCCGTTCCCGGCCAGCCTCACCAACAGAGCCCGGGGTCGGGTCAGGGATTGGGACAATCTGATCAATCACAAGCAGGCGAAGGGGAGGGAGGAATGCTGAGCGCCCCTGTTCCCGGGGAAGACTCTCAGAATTCCGGCCAGGGCGCCGAAATGGCGACCGCCGGCGGCTCCGGCAATCAAACCGGCCACGGTGGAAACCAGGCAGGAAGCGGCACTGCCGAACTCATCGACAACCAAAGCGAAGCTCTCTCCGCCGCAAACGACTCCGAAGTCGTCGCCCAGATAAACGAAAACGGCGAATCCTCAATGCGCACGGTCGAAGGTCAGGCCCGCCTCGAGAAGGCAACCCGAAGTCGACAGGAGATCATGGCTGATTTCATTGCCGCCGAGGAACAGGCACTGGATGGTCAGGCGCTGCCGCTTTCACGTCGCGAACATGTCATCCGCTACTTTTCCGAGATTCGCCGTCAGTTTGAAGAAAGCGAGACGAACCATTGACCACCAGTGACCCAACCCTGTTAAGTCATTGACCTAACCCTCTTGAAGTAAATCCAATTTCCTTTCTTTCCCATTTCCCAACGAATGAGTAGTCCGAACGAACTAGAACAAGACCTCGAACGCTTTCAGGCAAAATTTGCCGAAATGAAAGCCGAGATTCAAAAGGCAATTGTGGGGTATGATGATCTCCTTATCGATACCCTGAGCGCCGTTTTTTCACGGGGGCACATCCTCCTCGAAGGCGTTCCCGGCCTTGGGAAAACATTTCTGGTTCAAACGCTTTCGAAGGTGATGGGCCTCGACCCCGGCCGGGTCCAGTGTACGCCGGATCTGATGCCCGCTGATATTCTCGGCACCCACATTGTGAACGAGAACGAGGAAGGCCGCCGCGTCATGCATTTTGAGCGTGGGCCGGTGTTTGCCAATCTGATTCTTGTTGATGAGATCAACCGGGCCACCCCGAAAACTCAGGCCGCGCTCCTTGAGGTTATGCAGGAAGGCGCGGTTACCGCCGGGGGCGAAACGATGAAGCTCCCTCAACCCTTTTTTGTGATGGCGACTCAGAACCCGATGGAGATGGAGGGAACCTATCCTCTCCCTGAAGCCCAGGCGGACCGTTTCCTTTTCAAACTAAAGGTTCCGTTCCCCGACCAGGCCACTCTCGTCGAGATATCAAAACGAACCTCAGGCTTTGAACCGGTTGAGCTCAATCAGGTGGTGACAGGAGAGGAACTGATCACTTTCCAGAAGATCGTCGCACAGATACCGGTTGCCGATCATGTCACTGAATATGCTGCCAAAGTGATCCTCGCAACCCACCCTGAAGGCGGCGCTTCTCTCGATGAGGTGGAGAAATATGTCAGCTACGGAGCAAGTCCCCGTGGCATGCAGGCCTTGATCCGCGGCGCACGGATTCATTGTGCGCTCGACGGTCGCACTGCCGTATCAGTGGAAGATATCAAACGGGTAGCCCTGCCGGCGCTTCGCCACCGCGTTATCCTGAACTTTCAGGGGGAAGCGGAGAGCCGCGACATCGATTCGCTTGTCACCAGCGTGATCGACTCCGTTTCTCTCAACGCCTCAGCCTGATACCTCGAAATGATCAGCCTCTTCCTGACCTCTCCGCAGAACCGCTTTCGCGTGCTCATGGCATCGTTAGTGATTGCGGTGTTGTCAGTCGGCTCGATTTCTTTGCGTGCTCAGGACCGAACCCTTTCACCGGAACAGTTCGAAGACGCTTCCCTGCAGTACCGCACCGCCCTGCATTACGATCCCTTACTTCCACAACCGCTCGATGGATTAGTGAAGCTCTACCGGGAAGGAGATCGCATCGAGGAGCTGATCGGGCTCTATCGTAGTCACGTCGAACAATACCCGGATGATGCCGGCGCAAAGTCGGTTTTAATTCAGATCCTGAACCGCGAAAAGCGCGAAGACGCCGGCGAACTCGTTACCGCCGCGGTCGCGATTCATCCGAAGTTTTCGGCTCTCCAATATTTACTCTTCCAGTTTCTCGAAGGAAAAGGCGATGCAAGAGCCTTCGATGCCCTTTCCAGAGCAATTGATCTGGAACCCAATGTAGCGAGACGCGGAAAGTGGCTCGAAGAACTTTTACAGTTATCCGAAGGCGACGAGGCAAGAAAACTTGCCGGCGTGCAGCTTGAAAGACTCCTCACGGTCGAAGGTCAATCGGCTGACGATCTCCTGAATCTGGCCAAGCTCATGCAGCGATACTTATTCTGGGATCTCTCCATGGATGCGCTGAATCAGGCGATCTCGAGCGGTCTTTCCCCGGAGTCAGGAGTCGAAGCTCAGGTGATGCGGGCAAAAGCTTTCCTTGAACTGGGAAAGGGTCGAAGTGCTGCTTCGGTGCTCGATGACCTCTTATCCAAACTGTCGGCGAACCACTGGCGTCGACGCGAACTCTTATCGATGCGGATCTCAGTAGTGGCAGAGGGGGAGGAGCGTGATGCGATCATAGAAACATTTCGCGAGAACTACCTCCGGAGTCCTGACAGCGAAACCGCCGCACTCGACTATGCTGAAATGCTCGTCGCAAGCGAACGGCAGTCGGAGGCGACGAAGGTCCTCCTTGCCGCCGCGAGTCACCTGCCTTCCTCTGTCACTATTGAAAACCGGGCCCTTGAACTCATCAGTTCCGGCAGCAATCCGGAGGCTCTCGAAGCCTTTCTTCAGGAACGCCTCGAAATCGATCCGGAACGGGCCGACCTTCGATTCCAACTCGTGAAAGTTCGATATTCACTCGGCAAGGACGCCGAAGCAGAACAGGACTTCAAAGGGGTCGTCGCCGGTCTCGAACCGGCCCAACTCTCTGATCGGATCCTCGAACTTCAGCGGTATCTCAGGGGGATCGACCGCATCGATGCCGCATCGATCTACTTGCAGCGTTACGTTAGAAATTATCCGGCGAGACTCGATGTCGCGAGAGAACTTGCCGAAGTCTACGTCTCGAGGGATGAGCGCAAAGCAATCGATCCCCTCATAAACAGTCTCAATGTCATTGAAGCACCCGTGGAGACGCTCGGAGATCTTGCGCTCTTTCTCACCGAAGAGGGATTCTATGCCTCCGCAAAATCCATCCTCACGAAGCGGCTGAGCGCTGACCCTGCCGAATTTGGGCTGGGCCTTATGCTCATGGAAGTGCTCGCTGAGCTCGGGGATGAAGAGGAAACTTCAAAAACGACCTCCAGAGTCAGAGAACTCGCTGACACTCCGGAGCGTTACGCTCAATGGCTCGACTCTGCCGTTACCGCAAACACAAGTCTCGAAACACTTGATCGATTTTTTGCGACTGAACAGAACCGCTTTAACTTCGATGAGAACCAATGGGCTGAGGATAAGGTCGAAAAATTCGTCATTCTCTGTGAAGCCGGAAAACTCAAGCTTCAGGTCGAAACGATGGCTGCGTCGGTTCGCAAGCAACTTGATGAAGGATCCTTCGACGCAAGCCTCAGAATCCGGCTCAGAAAGTTCCTTGTTGGCATGTTAGAATCAGATCCCGCCGCCTCTGGCGAAGTCGAGGAGCAACTTAAACGACTCGCCGACGAAGACGTGGCGAATCGAGCCGAATACGACCTTCAGCGTGCATTGCTCTACCATCGCACCCAACGTATCGATCTTGCACAGGAACTACTCACGACCGTGGCCTTTTCTGAGATCAAATCCCCCGGGGTCCTTCAGGAATCAATCAGCGTGCTTGTCGACTACGGCTTTCTCAAACAGGCCGCCGATGCCCTCACCGCCGTCAACAAACTCCTTCCTGAAGATGTTTTCAGTTGGGAGCGCCGTCTCACGATCCTCGCAACGCTGAATCTTGAGTCTGAATTTCGTGCCGTGATTCGCCAACTTCGCAGCGGCGATGCCGGGCTGGAACTTCGAGCAGACTCCATGGCACTTCTCGACCGACACCTGCAAGCTTCTTTCTGGCGCTCCATCTCACGACTCATTGCGACCGGGGAAGTGTCACGATTTGAAGAAACTCTGCCGCTTCTAGCTTCCGTCGACAGAGAGGAACAGAGTCTCAAGCACTCAGCATGGACAGAGTGGACGCGTGCCATTGTCTTACGAACGCTTGGTCGCGAAGAGGAGTCGATTGAGGCGTCGAACCGTCTCGATGCTCTCCTCAGTGGTAAGAAGCTTGAAGTAATCGAGTTTCCCGACGGCCTCAGCCTCGCTGCATACGGTGCGAAATCACTGATTGATCAAACCTCTCCTGCCGGGAAAAAGCCATCTACAATCGATGCTGCCGACCTCCTTTCAGGCGCCAGGCTGCGTTGGGCATTCGAAGTTGATCCCGGAACACAGATTGAACACTTCGGGCAAAGCGGGGACTACCTGCTTGCGCTCGACAACCGGGGAAAAGTTTACTCCATTGTTGCTGAGACAGGAAAACTGAAATGGAGTGAGACGCTCAGTTCGATACGAGCCAGCAGTGATGAATCACGTCCGGCTTTTCTCTTAAGGCAACCTGCCGCAACATCGGCAGATTCGTCCACCGAATCTGAACTTTCCGTCAAGATGGTCCGTCCGTTTCTTATTGGCGAAGACCGTTTCTTTCTTTTTCACGGCGATGACCTTCGTTCTTATTCGAGTGCAGAGGGCGAACTCCTTTGGTCCTCATCTCTCGTTTTCAGCCCCCTTGACCCTGACACACCATCCATCGGATCCCGTCCGGATACGCTCATGGAAATGTCCGACGGGAAACTCATCGTTTTCCGCCCCGACCGTGGCAACCTCTTTGCCTTCGACGCGCAGTCAGGGAAGAGGATCTGGGAGACCCGGATCTGGAAAGAGAAACCCAGCGGAGTTCTTTCTTCGCTGAATGCAGGTCTGGATGTAAATGCGGGCCGTGTTTTTGCGTATGGATGGCAATCCGTTATCCTCGATCTTGAGACAGGGAAACCTTTTTGGGAATTTGACCGCTCTGTCGGCTCAACCTTTCCGGTAACGCTTCGAAAGGAGCGGGGCGAAGATCCTCCAGCCCCTGCGATCAGTGAAGAAGCGGCCGGGAGCGAATGGCAGGAGAAAGCAGCTGACACCGTGCAGATCAATCAACTCGTCGATTTCACGCGGGGCCGCTTTGAAAGCAGTGTAATTTCCTCGTTAGAGAATAGAGACCTTTCAATGGTTAGCCCCGCAGTTTATTGGGCGCGAGCCCGTCTCCAGGAGGGGACAGAAGCCTACGGCCAGCTCGGTGACGGGTTTCTCTGGTTGATGCAGGATGATATCCTGAGACGTCTCTCAATACGCCTTCCGGTCGCCTCACGCCAGATGAAGGCAGGCGGCACTTTTGTCGGTGTGGTCAAGAACCACGCCTGGTTTCTGGATGGCAGCACACTTCGCCATCTCGACTTCAACACGGGACGTGAATCATCGCGCGATGTGGATACACTGGGAACAAATTTGCGTGTTGTACTCACCGGCAATCAACTCATCGTGAGGGGACCCGCCGGAGCCGTCGTCATCAACGCTCTCACTGGAATTAAGCTGGGCGAATATGTCTTTCCTCCCGAATTACTGGCGCACCTGAAGGAGATCGCCGAACGCCAACCCTTTTCAACCCCTTCTCAATCGTTCTGGAGAGGCGCCGTCCATGAGCCGGGAAACGGTGAACCTCGCTACTGCATTCCGATTCAGGATTCGATCACCCCGAACGGTTTCGTGACACAGTTTGGTGGCAATGTCATCGCCTGCCTCAGGAAGGAACCGCTTCCCGAGACCACGAAGGAGAAGGCCGCGCCGTAACTAACATGTCTACTCCTTCTCACGCCGCACAGACCGAAGAACTCTTCGACGCCGATTTTCTGGACCGCCTCAGGGCTCTCTTTCTCAGGCTTCGAAAGCGAAAGCAGCTTCGGAGAAAAGGTCTTCAATCCACTCCTGCAACAGGATTCACCCGGGAGTTCAAAGACTTCCGGCACTACACTCCTCGAGACGACTATCGCGCGATTGACTGGCGACTCTACGCGAGGCTCGACCGTCTCTTCATTCGCCTCTACGAAGAGATCCAGGAGTTTCATGTGCATGTGATTGTCGACACCAGCGCCTCGATGGAAGCTCCATTCTCTGAGAAGCGCAGCACCGCACTGAAGCTCACTGTCGCCCTTGCCTACATGGGACTCGTCGGTCATCATCGTGTCAGTCTCTATTCCATGGGTGAAAACATCGGAGAACCTCCGCCACCGTTGAAAGGGCAGGGGAGCCTTCAGCGGGTTCTCGATTTCGCGGGTGGCCTGAATTTCGGAGGAGTCACTGATCTGGAAAAGTGTTTCGAAAATTTTCAGCCCAGCCGCCGGCGCTATGGCATTATCTTCGTCATTTCCGATCTCTACGGAACAGATGTAGACGAAGCGCAAAAGGCGATTCGCCATGCCAGTACCTGGCCGGGCGAAGTCCATTTCATCCAGGTTCATCATCCTGACGAAGCTAAACCGAACCTCGACGGGGAAATCGAACTCATCGATGTCGAAACACAGGAACATCGTCGCCTCTGGTTCACTCCGCGGGATCGGAAGCGCTATGAAGAACGCTACGAAAAATTTCTCACTGATATTGAAAAATCCTGCCAATCCCGCCAAATCGATTATCAACGCTGGAGGACCGATTACCCCTTCGACGAACTCTTTCTCGACCTCCTTTCACGTGGCTCGGCACTCGCAGGCGGAGCATCCTGATTCTGAAAATTGATGCAGTTTTTGACGCCACAATTTCTCTGGTTGCTGCTTCTCGGGATCATCCCGCTGATGCTCTATGTTTTTCGGAGGAAATCGAAAACGGTTCAAGTCGCGACGCTTGTCTTTTTCAAAACCCTCGCCCGGGAACACCAGGAATCAGCATGGCTTCGGCGCCTCAAGAAATGGGTATCTTTTCTTCTCACCATTCTTATGTTGAGCCTCGCGGTATTCGTTCTTTCACGGCTGATTGCGAAGCAGGACGATCCCGACCAGTATCGCACTGTCGTCATTCTCCTCGATCGCTCAGCCTCTATGGCGGTAAGCAATGAAGATGGCGAATCGAGACTTGATGCCGCCAAACGAATCCTCGTGGAACGACTCGGAAAGGTCCCTGACGAAGTGGGGATTGCCTTGATAGCCTATGATGTGAGAGCCGAGGTCCTGCAACCACGTACCTTCAAACGGAGAGAACTCCTCTCGCAACTCGAACAGGTCAAGCTTCGGCCCATGATTGAGCAAACTGAGGCAGCCTTCGAAGTCGCCGAACTGATTGCCGGCCTCGAAAAGCCTTCGGTCATCTGGCACCTTTCTGACCATACTCTGGTATCGGAGAAGGAAGAGACGAATACTGACATTGCGCTCCGTGAACTTAATCTTGCCCGGGAGATCGCAACCAATGCGGGAATCACCGCCTTTCAAATCCGCCCCGTTCCCCTCGAATACTCCCGCTACGAAATCTATGTTCAGCTTGCCCTGAATGAAGCCGCGGCAAGCGCTGTCACGTCTCGACTCGAGGTGACCGTCGGGGGAATTCCAAACCAGCATCGCGAAGTTGATCTCAAGCCGGGGGAGCGACTTGGGATAACATTCCGTCTGAATGGAGTGAGCGATCAACTTCTGCAGCTACACCTCAAGACCGGCGACGATATCTTCACCCTCGATGATAGAGTCACGATCCCGCTTCCCGACGCTCAGCCAGTGGTCGCAGCATGGATTAGACCCGACGGCGAAGAAGATCCCTACACCCGCTTTGCGCTTTCCTCGATTCAGGAATCAGGACGCTTTGAACTTCTCAAAGGATCGCCCGGAGCCTGGCCGCTTTCGGAGAAAGTTGACGCCGTCATTTTCGATGGCTGGCTTCCCGGGGAGTGGCCTGAGGATATCCCTGCTGTCGTCATCAATCCTCCCGGCAGTGTAGGACCAGTCCTGGCACGCCCCCTCACCAATCCCATCCCATATGATTCGGTTAGAGTCGGAAATGAATCCCACCCGGTACTTTTTCGCGTCAGCAGCGGACGGGTTGCCCTCACGCAAACAGCCGTTTTTCAAACGTCCGGATCTCTCGAGCCTCTCTGGTTCGCCGGGCAGGACCCAATTCTTGCGGCAGGGGAAGTGGGTGGCCAGAAACTTGTCTTGATGGGATTTTCCCCGGGCGCTTCGGAACGGCTGCCGCTCACGGCTTCCTTTCCACTCCTGATGGGTAACGCACTTCTCTGGTGCGTTGACCGCACAGACATGAGCTCAACCGGCGTTGAGTTACGCTCAACAGGAGAGCTCGCCCGGGTCAGCGGGGAAACCTTTGAATGGTCTCAATGGCAGGGCCGGGAAATGAAATCCCGCAAGCGTCCCCTCGAAACTGATGTCGTTGAAATGGACCGTATCGGGGTCTGGAAAACATTCGACGATGCCGGTGAACTTGTACAGCAGGGGACCTCCCACATTCTTTCCGCTGCCGAGAGCAACATCCCGATAGCAAACGGGGAATTACTCGATAGTGACGCCGCCTACTTTGCCGCCACTGCAGGAGTCGGAACGAAATTAAAAACCTGGCTCCTCTCAACACTGCTCCTCGTTCTCCTTCTCGAGAGCTGGCTCTTTCACCGACATGCCGTCTACTGAGCGCCCCTAACGTACCCTTTGAATGGACTGGCTACATCCACATGCCCTATTTCTAATTCTCCCGGCGCTGGCCTTCCTGTGGTGGTGTGATCTCAAATCAACTCACCCCATGGGTTCAACGCGGCGTCGTGTCCTACTCGTCCTCCGCGCGTTACTTGTCACCCTCGCCATCGTCGCGATGGCCTCACCGGCGCGACTCCTCACGAGCCGCGAGCAAGCTGTCATGTTTGTTCTCGACCACAGCCACAGTGAAGGAGAGTCGGGAATCACAGCGGTGTATGATGCGGCAGAGACAATCCGCCAGGGCCTCAAAAGCCGCCCCGCGGTTGGTTACATCGCAACCGGGTCCGAACCGGAGCTGATTCGGTATCCTGAACGATCTCATCTTGACGAAGAGCAGAATCAACGCGTCAGCCTCGCGGAAAAGATCGGTGCTTCGTCGAATTACGAGCGGGCCGTCGCGCTTGCCCGCGGACTCTTTCCTACAGGAACGTCAAAACATATTATCCTTGTGGGGGATGGAGTTGAAACCGGAGGCAGTCTACTCTCGGCAGCGGAAGAAGCCGCTATCTCCGGCATCAAAATTCACGCGGTCGGCGTCGCGGGGGAGATTCAGCCGGACGTGAGGGTGACGAAGTTAATCAGTTCACAGTCCCGCCTCAACGAAGGGGCGAGCCTTGAACTGGAAGCAACTGTAGATGGCTCACTCGACGGTCAGGGCCGACTCCGACTTTTTGAAAACGGCGTCGAAGTCGACGCAGTCAGTCTCAACCTGATCGCAGGTGAAACCGTGACACACCGCTTCAAGCGAGTCCCGGAGAAGCGAAATATCTACAACTACCGCGTTGTCGTCGAGGGATTTGAAGAGAGGGATCGTATTCCTGAAAACAATGAAGCACTCAGCATTGTTGATGTGAGAGGAAAGCCCCTCTGGCTCTATGTAGAAGGGGAGGATGGCGAAAGCCGCTACCTCGCCGAAGCGATGAACCGTGAGGGAATCAGACTTGATGTCCGCTCACCTGAGGGACTCCCGGAGTCACTCCAGCAACTTGCCGGCTACGACGGCATCATCCTTTCCGACATTCCCGCACATCGAATTGGAGAATCCCGCATGAGTGCGATTCGAGACTACGTCGAGAACCTGGGAGGAGGATTCGTGATGATCGGCGGCATGAATTCTTTTGGCGTCGGAGGCTACTACCGAACTCCAATCGAAGATGCTCTGCCCCTCAAGCTCAAGGCACCCGACCAGGAGGAAATGCAAAGCTCCGCTCTCGCCCTCGTCATCGACCGGTCCGGCTCAATGGCGGGTCAGAAAATCGAAATTTGCAAGTCGGCCGCGATTGCGACGGCTGAACTTCTCTCGACCGATGACTACATCGGCATCTACGCCTTCGACTCCCAGGTCCACGAAATCGTGCCGATGACCAAGGTGACCTCAACCAGTTCGATCGCGAATCAGATTTCGCTTCTCGGAAGCGGAGGTGGAACGAACATCTATCCCGGCATGGTCCTCGCGAGAGAGGAGTTGAACGGAGTGAAGAGTAAAATCAAGCACATGATTGTACTCACTGACGGTCAGACCTCAGGCCAGGGCTATCAGGCACTCGCCAGTCAATGCCACGCCGAAGGTATCACCATTTCCACCGTCGCGGTTGGCGCCGGGGCACAAGTCGGGCTGCTCCAGGGAATTGCTGCAGCTGGTGGAGGCCAAAGCTATGTGACAATGGATCCCACCGCGATCACCCGGATATTTACTCAGGACACCATGACCCACACCGGCCGTATGATCCGCGAAGACGCCTTTGAACCACGCCTCGTTGAAGCACATCCGATGCTACGTGACTGGACTGAGGGAGAAGCTCCGCCGCTTCTGGGCTACGTAAAGACCAACCGTAAAGCTACCGCTCAAGTGCCTCTCGTCACCGATACCGGCGATCCGCTCCTGGCCCATTGGCGCTTCGGGTTGGGGAAAGTCACCGCCTTTACGTCGGATTGTAAATCGCGATGGGCTGCCCTCTGGGTTTCCGACTGGCCCGGCTACAGTCAACTCTGGTCTCAGGTTCTACGGGAAACTGCTCGTGCCCCTCAAGGGCTGAACATGGATCTGAGACTCGAAGAGGAGGGAGAAGTAGTCACTGTTGGCGTCGATCTCGCCGAAGATGCCGGGACCCGCCGGAACGGCGCTACCGTCGAAGCCGATATCTTTCACGTTCCTGCAAATGCCCTCGGCTCAGGAATGAAAACCGTTTCGACAATCAAACTCGATCAGAAAGGCCCCGGCTGGTATGTCGCCACCTTTCGTCCCGGCGAGCCCGGCGTCTATCTCGTGCGAGCCCGCGCCGGATCACAACTCGTTTCAGCAGGATACGTTCACAATCCCTCATCCGAGGTTGCCACCGGACAGGTCAATGAAGCGCTCTTGAAACAAGTTTGTGAGATCACCGGAGGAACCTTTCTCGAAGGGCCCGGGTCAGAACTTGAGCTCACCGGCACCGACGTTTCCCGCTACAAAGAACTCTGGCCCTGGCTCCTCATTGCCTTCGTTATCGTTTTCCTGGTCGACCTGTTAGTGAGACGTTGGGAGAATGCGCTCGGGGTGGGGGAGCAACTGGGAAGACTGGTTAATCGCAAATAGATTTCCGGGTCACTCCTTCACCTTCTGAAGCAGAAACTCCTCGAAGGACCCGTATCGATCCTCCTTCGGCACAACATCCGGAGCGGTCACGGTGCACTCAAGGCCCAGTTCGTGCATCGCCTCTTGAAGCTTAAGTCCCAGCTTCACGTGATGCACCCATTCACTCGAACCTGTCTCGACGCTAACCGTCGTATTAGGACGGCTGTACATCATGTATACAGGCACATCATCTTTGGTGAGATGATTAATACTTGAGGCATCCTTCATGAGTTGCGTGACGCGCTCGCTTCCCCAATCTGAGTCCGATTGAACGTCATAAAAGGCGGGAAGCGCCGGGCCGGGCTGCAGATCAGGAACCTCGAACCACTCACGGAAGTCATTGAGATCGTACGTCGACTGACCATTCATCGTGGCGACGGCGACAACCCGGGTCGATTCCCGGGAAACCGGATCTTCGCTCTCCTCATTCGCCAGATCTTCGTGAAAGCCCAGCCAAAGAGATATACCCGCGCCTGCGGAACCACCATAGGCAGCAACCTTCTCAGTGTCTAAATTCCATTCAGAAGCTCGGTGCCGAATTGTCTGAAGCCCGCGTGCGCAGTCCTCCATCATCATCGGGTAAGGGCCGACATCAGATAAACGATAGTTTATCGCCGCAAACGCTACTCCCGCTTCCAGACATTTCTCAAGAAAGGAAGGAGCGACGAGCGATTTGTCACCACTTCGAAAGCCACCACCATGAATAAAAAGAATCAGAGGGGTGGGCTCCGTTGCGCCAGGCACAAGCCAAAGATCGAAAGCCTGCTTTTCATGCTCACCGTATTTCACCTCGGCAAAACTCGGAGCCGGGAGCGAAGGCTTTTTTTTGCCGGGAGGGGTTCCATTCATGCCTTCCCTCCGTTTGCGAAAAAATGCCGCCGCCTCCACCCGGTCGAGTAATCCATCGCCATTCGCATCGCTTGCCGGGAATCTTTCCAGAATCTCCGCGAGTCGATCAACAGGCGCATCGTCCGTCCTGGTATCCTGACTATAGGCATAACCATGAACAAAGAGGGCAAGGGAAAGTAGAAAGAAGGGTTTCACTGGAATATAAATGCGGTTCATACGCGTTGAACACCGTTCGCCGTCATCTGTTTCGGTTATGATTTCAATAAAGGTCACCGCTCATAAAACTTCCCCCCCTGAAATCAAAATCGAGAATACCTGACTCAGTTCCCGGGGTAACAGGGATCATTGCCATTCAAGATAGAGAGCTGAGCCTCAGTCAGTAAGGCGAGGTATCTCATCCAACCGGTTTCCCGTTTATGCAATTTCACCCTTCGAGAGCCGGAATCCTGCAAAGTGAGTTCCGGTTGAAATTTACTGGAATCCCTGTAGCGGGTATCAGACCGACTTTAAATTGGCCACCCTCATGCAAGAACTTACTCCCCAGGGCCAGGATATCGTGAATGATATCGCCCAACGCTACAATCTCAGTATCGATTCGACGGTGGCGATGCTTTCCGCCGTGAATCGAGGCGGCGGAACCATGGCTCAGTTCAGCTGCCCTGAACTCGGTAGCGGACAGTGGATGAGCGGGGGAATGACAATGGTCGGTGATATGTTTAACCATGGTCTCAAAGCAACGGTGAATAACCTGTGCGGTGAGCTCTCGAACGCTCTCGCCAACCATCAGATGTTCCCGCCACCCAAGCCGGGCTCGGGCGGCAACAACTGGTGGCCCGGAGAACTCGGCAATCCATCGAGCAGCGGCGGTCAAAATAATGTTCGCTATGCCTATTTTCCACAAACCTGCCGCCTCGCGATCGAGCGGGACGGCCAGGTCTCGCTCTTCGACACGCAGAACCATCAAATCAGCGGTGTCAGCCAACAGCAGAGCGGGGGAAGCTCCCTGACCTTTTCAAGTCAATTCGGGACTGTTTCCACACTCGACCTCCCTTTGATTTCCGGGCCATCCCTGGAACCTGCATCCCGGCCGACTAATTTTGCAGAACCGCCGGCTCCTACCGCTCCTACCGCTCCTACCGCTCCTACCGCTCCTACCGCTCCTGCTCAGACGCCCGCGACAGCCGGTTCCGCGGAGCCCGTCAATGCTGATGAAGTCTTCGCGCTTCTCGAGAAGCTTGGAAACCTGCATGAGAACGGCATCCTCACGGATCAGGAATTCGAGTCTAAAAAAGCCGAGCTCCTGGGACGACTGTAGATCCAGCGAGAAGCTGATACAGAACCTGATCAGGGAAATTTTCGCGACGGTGGAAACGCGATCTCGCCCTGTTTCATTGTCGTTTCTTCTCGCCAAGAGACTTCCCGTCGTCGAAATTCGCCCTTTACGGGGGATTCTAAGCTCTCCGTTTCCGTTTAACAGAAGTCAGACCTTGAGAATCACTTGCTCGCTCACTATCGCGCTCGCCTTTTTTCTCTGCAATGCCCACGCTGAGGGTGAAAGCAGCACTCCGCCCGCCGTGAGAAACCAATCACCGGCGCCCTCCATCCTCCCTGTCTTCGGAGGAGCTCCTCCGCTTAATCCCGAAGAACCGCATGAGCCACTGAAGCAGAAGCGTCTTTATCAGGTCGCGGAAGGTCCCTGGGGCGATTTAGAGTATTATGTGGTTCATTTGCAGGCCCCTCTCTCCTGGATGGAGTTCATCCCGATCCCATCTGAACGCACCATTTGGAATTTTGCTTCAAGCGATCCAGCTGAGATCATCAAACTTGTTAACGCGACTGGAATCGGAGAATTCAAGGGACGCCATTGGAGCGTGATGGGCGAATTTCATGCCGTCCCCGGAGAACCAGGCCTCGGGTTTATCCCCGACGACGATTTAATTCTGAGAATCAGTCCGATCCAACGCACGGCTCTCGCCAAAGTATTACGCGCTAACGACCTGAACCGCACCTACCAGGAACCCGTCGTGATTGAATCCGGCGATGCCCTCAGTTGGTATCAAGAGGCAGGCCTGGACAGTGCCCTTGCACAGAAAATTGCGTCACTCTGTTACCGGCGGGGGCATACCCTTGTCCTCAGCGATGCCCCCTATATCGTTTCAACTCTTGCGACTATTGAGGAGCAAAGGGCCTTCATTCGGGCGACAACCCGAACCCGCTCCCTCGTGCTTCGTTTAAATATTGGCAATGGAGACGCTTACAAGGAGGTCGCCGACTATTGGACATCGGGACACAAGCAAAAGGCGGTCATGCCAATTCTCGAATCGATTGCGGAAACCCCGGGGGTGGAACGACTCGACATCGCCCATCTACTTCCCCCGACTCCCCGTAAACTGCTCTACACCTACCCTGATCTACGATCCTTCCTTACCATCGGAGAACGGGATTGCCACTGGACCTCTTTCAACTTTTTCAAATCGGAACCGGATGCCGTTCTTTCGGAACGGGTCATGGCAGAATGGCTTCACTTGAATTACGAACCGGTCAAAGGGGATCTGCATTACGGAGATCTTCTCATGCTGAGAAATGCGGAAACTGGCGAACCGATTCATTCAGCCACCTTTATCGCCGGCGACATTGTTTTTACAAAAAATGGAAGGGAACGTCTCAGCCCCTGGATCCTGATGCGCTATACCGATATGGAGAGACGCTACAAACAGGACCACGACATTTCCGCCTCCGTTTTTCGCCTGAAAGAAGGCCAGTCGCTCTAGGCTGAATACGGATTCAAGCCAAGCGTTCCCGGAGGATTGCAGTGGACATATTCTCCCGGTAAGCAATGCTGGATGAAATTTCGAATATGAAGCTGTTCCATCTATCTTTGCTCTTTGTTATTCTGTCCTCCTCAAGCCTGAAGGGAAGTCCCAACATCGTCCTGATTCTCACCGACGATCATGGATGGAGCCAACTTTCAGAATACATGGATCCGGGAGTGGAGAGTTCACGGTCTGACTACCTCGAAACGCCGAATCTTGCCAGGCTCATGAACGCGGGGGTCCGCTTCACCAACGGTTACTCCCCGGCACCACACTGCACCCCGACTCGAAGGAGTATTCTTTGCGGAACCTCAGCAGCCCGCTCGGGCTCCGAGTTCAAAAGTCCGTGGATCCCCGCGGATCACCTAACCATTCCCAAAGCCCTGAAACAGGCTAATCCTGACTACCGCTGCGCTCATTTCGGCAAGTGGGGGGAACAAATGATCTCAACTCCGGAAGAGGCCGGCTACGATGAAAGCGACGGGGAAACAGGAAACAACACCGGGGGCATGCCTAAAACGCTGGGAGTAAAAGGAAGCCATGGAGACGGCCCTCCACACTTCATCGACAACGAAGACCCGAAACGCACTCGGTCCATGAGCGACCGAACCATCTCATTTATCAAAGAGAACGTTGAAACAGGGACACCCTTTTATGTACAGGCCAGTTACTACGCCCAGCATCTATCAGTCGTATGTCAGGAGGACACCCTGAAAAAATACGAAGAGAAGGGCACTCCTGATCGAGCTTACCCTCCGGCCTGGGCGGCGATGCTGGAAGAACTGGACAAAGGGATCGGACGGATTCTCGACACAATCGACGACTTGGAGATAGCCGGGGAAACCTACGTTTTCTTCACGGCCGACAATGGTGGTCGAGGCACCGTTCCCGGTGGCGACGAAAGCCTCAGTGCTCCCAACGCCCCTCTCACCGGAGCGAAACACAGCCTCTTTGAAGGCGGCATCAGAGTCCCTTTCTTTGCACGCGGCCCCGAAATTCCAGCCAGTAGCCTCTCAACGATCCCGGTGGTGGGATACGATTTTCTGCCCACCTTTTTCGAACTCGCCGGAGGAGAGGGGACACCGGGTGACGAGATCGACGGCGTCAGCTTCGCCCGCGCCCTGGTCGAGCCCTCACTCGGCACCCTCGCAGACACGGAACGAGCGCTTGTCTTTCATCGACCCGGCAAATACGAATCTGCGATCAGAAAAGGCGAATACAAACTGCGCCTCACCTGGCAGGGAAACGGAGTCATCAGGGAGCGGGAGCTCTATCACGTCGCCGGAAACCCCACTGAAGAAGGAAACAATGTTATTCAGGCGAATCAGGAAATAGCGACAGCACTTGAAAAGGAGCTCGTCGCCTATCTTGAGTCAGTTGATGCGGAGAAACCCAAAAAGAACCTTCGAAACAGGAAGAAGTCACTCTAACTCTATGCTGCCTTCCGCCAGCATAGAATCATGCCGAGCCCATCGGACCAGCCACGCCCTCCTTTCGTTTCGTGTGAGAAGGGCAGTAGATTCATGAAGACGCCAAGAAGGGCGGCAACGCAGAAGCTTTGAATCGCGATAAGGAAAACATCCGGAGTGCGCTTCAAAAGCACTTCAGAACCGAAAACAGCAACCATCAATCCAACGCAGATCAATTCGGCCCCGGGCCCGGCAGCGAAGATGAGAAACTGCTTTAGGTCGGGCAGCCGATCATCAACTGCTTCGGGAATCACGAATCCGGAGAGGGGAATGGCGCGAAACTCAAGCGGCATTCCGGCGAGCATGAGGCGGGAAACAATCCTGCCGGTTCCGATGGAAATCAATTTTACCCGCCAGCCGACAAAGCGGGCCATGAGTGCATGACCAAACTCATGAATGACGAGGAGAAGCCCCCAGGACAACAGGAAAAAGGGAACGCTCAACTTTGCGGTCGAAAACTCGCGCGCAAGTTCGAGAACTAAAAACAGAACAAAGAAGAAAGAGAGGATCACGAGAATTCCCCACTCATTACCGGTCCGTGGCGCCTGTTCCGGTGGACCTCCGTTTTGAAACTCACTCATCAATTGAGACTATGACGTCATTTGTTGATCCCTCCATTATCAGGCAAACAGGAAACCAGGCAGAGATAAACAGGGTAGAGCCCCCGACTCAACCCTGTTTAATCAGATTTACACCCGGGAAACCCCTTCGTTTACGTGATGGCCGAAGCTTCGGGATCCGTTGACAGTGACCGGCCTGTCGAGGAGCATGAGCATCAGATATGAGCAGCATCGACGAATCTGAACGGATTTTGGCTACGACAAGCCATCCAGCACGATCTCAGCAGGAGAGATTCGAAAAAATTCGAACTCTCGTTCGTAAAAACTCCGATGAAGCGAGTCGCCAGCTCGCCGCAGAAGTCGCTGCCCTGATCGAAAAAAGGCAGGCGGAGGGAAAATCATACGTTCTCGGTCTCGCGACAGGTTCCACGCCCGTTCCCTTTTACCGGGAACTAATTCGCCTGCACCAGGAGGGGCTCAGTTTCAACAATGTAGTCACCTTTAACCTCGACGAATACTACGGCCTGCAACGGGATCATCCGGAGAGTTATTACCGTTTCATGCATGATCAGTTATTTGACCATGTCGATATTCCCGCGGAGCAGATCCATATCCCCGACGGGACCGTGGCGATGGAGGAAGTTTACGACTATTGCCTGTCTTACGAAAGACAGATCGAGGAAGCCGGGGGGCTCGATCTCCAGATATTAGGTATCGGAAGAACCGGTCACATTGGTTTTAACGAGCCGGGCTCCGCGATGGACTCCATCACCCGGATGATTACCCTCGACCGCGTTACCCGACAGGATGCCGCCGCGGATTTCATGGGCGTCGCTAATGTTCCGCGCTCTGCGATCACGATGGGCGTCGGGACAATACTCAAGGCAGAAAATCTTGTCCTCATGGCCTGGGGAAGCAACAAGGCGGAGATCGTCAAAGAGGCTTCTGAAGGAAGAATGACAGACCGGGTTTCCGCGAGTTTCCTCCAGACTCACGACCATGCGGTTTTTCTAATCGATTCAGCCGCAAGCGCACACTTAACCCGATTCCGTCATCCATGGTTGGTAGGGCCCGTCTCCTGGGATCCCGCCATGAAGAATCGTGCCGTGACCTGGCTGTCAGGTGAGATCGGCAAGCCGATCCTGAAACTCATCGACGAAGACTACAACGAAAAGGGGGCGGGTGAACTTCTCGCCTCAACCTCTGAAGCGGCCTACGAAGTCAATATCGACAGCTTTAATCGTGTCCAACACACCATCACAGGATGGCCCGGAGGAAAGCCGAACGCCGATGACTCGAACCGGCCTGAGCGCGCCTCGCCCTTTCCCAAGAAGATTCTCGTACTCAGTCCCGAGCCGATGGATGCCTTCATCGGAATGGGGGGAACCTTGAACCGCCTGAAAGAACAGGGGCATCAGGTAAAGCTTGCCTTTCAAACCTCTGGGAATCTTCGCGTCGCCGATGTTGCCGCCCTGAATTTCGCACGCGTAATCCTTGAAATGGCGGACGCACAAAGTGTTTCAGGTTGGGAAGATCAAAAGCAATACGCCCAGTCAATCATCAATGCCTTGAGTGAAAAAGGCGAGTTTGGCGTTGATCCACAACTAGTTCGGAAGTTAAAAGGACTCATCATACGCGGTGAAGTGCGGGACGCCGCCTCGGTTTGCGGACTGGAACCTGAGGAAGTGACTTTCCTGGACCTTCCTTTCTACGAGAAAGGTCGCTACCGTCGCTTTCAGAAGACAGAAAGCGATCTTGCGGTGATGAAGGAAGCATTGAGCGAAACGGAGCCTGACATTATCTACATCACCGGAGAGGCAGGCGACCCGAGTTCAAATCAGGCCATTTCATTTCAGGTCTTTGCGGAGGCGTGGGAGCAAGTGGCTCACGAACCATGGCGAAAAGATTGCCGCATCTGGGCTTACCGTGGCAGAGACGGCGGCTTTGAAACTCACGAGATCGAAATGGCCGTCCCGATGAGCCCTGACCAGCTCGAACAGAAAGTTGAATCGATCAGAAAATTCATGTCAACGAGCGACGATGACTTGAGCGCCTCAACGAGGAACCGGGAAATTGCCGCGACTTACGACGCACTGGGAATGGCGGAATACGAAGCGATAGAGGCATTCCGGCGCTGGAGCAACTGAGCTCCTGAAAAGGCCTGTCACGCCTTCATTTCCCGGACGGGGAAACCACCGTCTAAATGAGCCCGCCTCCGGATTCTTTCTTCTTAGCACCTGCTGTCGAATCATCCGCCTCCGGATGGCCGGGAAGCTGAGCATCTCCGCCCTCATCCTCGTCCACTTCCTGCTTCACAAATTTCACCTCCTGGACAGTGCGATCGTCAGCACTGAGGATCTCGACAAGATAGCCCTCAATAGCAAGCGACTCACCACAATCCGGAATCTTTCCCATCTGGCTGGTGATATAGCCACCCACGGTACTGACATCAGGATCATCGAGCACAAGTTCTTCGACATGATCGGACAACTCGTGAAGCGGAAGGGTGCCTTCCACAATAAACTCTCCTTCAGCCACAGCTCTGAAGCCCGGCTCTTCGACTTCGTCGAACTCATCGTAAATCTCGCCGACAACCTGATCGAGGACATCATCGAGCATCACCAGACCACCTGAGCCACCGAATTCATCGACAACCAGTGCGATATGAGCACGCTTCGAAAGGAAAAGTTTAAGCAATTCATCGAGCGGCAGGAGTTCTGAAACTCGAAGCATGTCGCGTTTTGCGGCAAAAAGGTTCGAAGAATCCTTCTGCATCTCTCTGAGTAGATCCTTGATATGAATGAGCCCGAGCGTCTTATCGAGATGACCGTCTACCAGCGGGAAACGTGTGTGTTTGGTTTCCAGGGCAATTTCCAAATTCTCCCGGAAGGTGCGGTGAACATCGAGAACGATGACATCATTCCGCGGAGTCAGGATATCGCGAACACAGAGCTCGTTCAGTTCGAGAGCATTTCGCAGAATTTCCTGCTCCGTTTCAGTCACTTCCTGAGCCCGGCCGGTTTCCTCCACGAGATGCCGCAACTCGTCGGCAGTATGGCTGATTTGACGGCTGTCAACCGGTTCGAGCCTGAAGACCACCCGAAGGATGAGCCGTGAGACTTTTTCAATCAACCAGACAGGACCCGCAACAATCAGATAAAAAAGCTGAAGAGGGGCACTGGTCCAGAGCGCAGTACGAACTGTCCGGCGAAATCCAAACGTTCGCGGAACCTGTTCTGCGAGAATACTCTGGAAAACAGTGAGGAAAAGCACACTCACAAAAAACGCAAAGATCCGAACGCCGGCTTCAGTGATAAAATCCGCCTCAGCGAACAGCGGGTAGATCAACCCGGAAATGAACGGTTCGCCCATGGCACCAATCACGAGAATGGAAAAGGTGATCCCGAGATGACAAGCAGCTAAATAGGCATCGACACGCGATTGCAGCTTCAAGGCGCGGGCAGCACCCTTGAGACCTTCCTCGACGGCTTCTTCAAGCTGACTTGTATGAACACGGATCAACGCGATTTCCGCAGCGACCAGAAAGGCATTCAGTCCGATCAAAAGCAGGAAGATCACTGACCAGAGAAACGGATACTCAGAAAACAGTCCCGGAGATACCAGAACAGCGGGACCGGAAAGAGCGGCAAGGAGAGGCAGAAACAATGGGATCGTCATTAATGAAACTTCGACCGGCAGGCACCCTGAAAGAGGAAACATCTACCGACAGCGAAGGCTCGCCATGTTACGAGACAAAGCAGGGTGGGACAATTAACTTTCATCCACCTTTGTGAATTTTACATTACATATATTGTTAGAAGTTATTAGAGCAATCCTGTATCGTTGCATTCTCTGATGTTTTTCTTCCGAAACTAAGAAATCGCCAGCTCCGACGTAATTGAAGATGTATCGCCCGGACTGCTCCACGGGGCTTTGCGACAGGATTGTTCCACATGGAATCTTCTTATCCCTCAGTTTTAAGGATGCTTTTACAATCAAGCCGATGATCCTTTCCTCCATTTCGGTTTGATCGCAGTGCGCGATCGCTTAACCTTTCAAAACCCTTCATTGTTTATTTGTCATGAATCGATCCTTTCGAATCTGCCTCATTGGCCTATGCGCCTCATCTTTCAGTCTGACTCAATCTCACGCCTTCCTCGGCGATATGCTGAAAGGAAAAGACAAAAAAGTCGTTAATTCGGCGGAACTCAACAGTCAGGAAAGCGCCGCCTCCAGTCAGCTCGCTAAAGCAGACAGCCTGCGAGCCAGTGGAAAATTGCGCCAGGCGCGTGATACCTACAAATCAATCGTCAATTCCTATCCCAGAACCGACTCTGCCGCAGAAGCGCAATTTCAGTATGCGAAGATCCTCCAGGCCGACGGCGATGCCCGTAAAGCGTTTGAGCAATACGAGGAACTGATCACTAACTTTAGAAACACGACAAATTTCAATGAGGCAATTAAGAACCAGTTCGAAATCGCTGAATCTCTCAGAAATACGAAAAAGAAGGGATTTCTCGGATTAGGCGCTCCCGTTCAACCATCTCAGCTCATCGAGATGTTTGAAAGCATCAGCACGGTTGCCCCATACACAGAGTTTGCTCCCAAGTCCCTTCTCAATGTGGGCTACGTTCAAACCTCTCAGGGAGAGGAGAATCTTGCGATCAACTCTTTCCGTAAGGTTGTCGACAACTACCGTGATACGGAATATGCCACGGAAGCACAGTACCAAATTTTCCAACTTCGCGGCGTCAAAGCTGAACAATCCAACAGCCCGGTCGAAGACCGGGCACAAGTTGAGGCCGGCATTGATTTCATGACTCAAAACCCGGACGATCAAAGAGCTCAGGAAATTCAGTCGAATTTGAAGGAAATTGAACTTCGCGAGATGGAAAAACAGTACAATATCGGCATGCACTACGAGAAGAGCGGCAAGCCTGATTCAGCTCGCATCTATTATCGTGAGGTGGTGAAAAACCCGGGCACGCCCTATGCGGCAAAAGCCCAGGCTCGCCTCAATGCCCTTGACAATGTTAATGTCCCTGATGCCGTCGAAAAGAAGGCCGGATTTTTTGGCCCCAAACCACTTAAAAAGGACAAAGTCGAAATGAGAACCTCTGAAGATGCGGTGGTTCCTCTTCCGACAAGTGAATCCTAGGCTGAAAAAGCTCGCCGGAGATGACGGCTAAAGACTTGTCATTTCCTAAATCAGTCCTAACTTTCGACTCGAAAGGACTCACGAGCGCTTGCAAGGTTAAGCTCCGGGTCAATTTGCTGTTTCCATGAGCCGCCTGTTCACTACGTCCCTGCTTTTCTGTTTTGCCCTCGTCGGTTTGACGGGCTGTGCCGGCTACCAGCTTGGCGATGTCAAACCATCCTCCTACGAAGGGATAAACAATCTGCACGTCCCCAGCTTCAAGAACCTCACTCTTGAGCCTCGACTCTCCAGTTTGGTTACCAACGCCGTTCTCAAAGAACTCCATGTGGACGGAACCTACAAGATCACGAACCGGGCAAACTGCGACGCGGTTCTCGTGGGTAAAATTCGGGAAATTAAGAAATCACAGCTTCGTTCCCAGCGGGATGACACGCTCACTTCGAAAGAATTACGCCTCAATCTTTATGTCGACTTTCACCTGGAAGACCCTGTCTCCGGAAAAGTCATTCGTGATACCACCGCAAATTCAGCGGCCCAGTTAGGAAAAAGTAAAATGACTAATCCTGAGGAAACCATCCTCGCTCGACAGGGCTATGTCGTCGGTGAGACCATCCAATATGTGGACCCCAGCTTTCAGGTATCGGAAAGATCAGCTCTTTCGGTTGCGGCTCAGGATGCCGCGGAGAAGATGGTCTCACGCATTGCCAACGGTTTCTAGAGCCCCTTTCCCCCTTTGCTCTCACCTTCTTTGCGTCAGGGCATGATGGACACCTCTATTTGTCCTTATGGCCAGCTCGATTCAATTAATCTGCACCCCCATCGGAAATCTCGGTGATATCTCGTTTCGCGCGGTTCAATCATTGAAAAGTGCTGATCTTATCGCCTGCGAAGACACCAGGCATTCATCCCGTCTCCTGAAGCATCTTGAGATTGAGCGCAAGGAACTCATCGCGCTGCACGACCACAATGAGGGTGCTCGCGCCGGCAGCCTCGTCGAACGGGCCCTCAGCGGTGAGCGAATCGTCTTTCTCTCAGATGCCGGAACGCCCACCATTTCCGATCCGGGATACCGCCTCGTCAACGCCTGCATCGATGCCGGCGTCACCGTGGAGGTGATTCCCGGTCCATCGGCGGTAATCACCGCTCTTGCCGGTTCAGGCCTGCCGACCGACGCTTTCTACTTTGGCGGTTTCCTTCCGGTGAAATCAGGGAAACGATCCAGAATCCTCGAAGAAGCGCTCGCTCGAGCCGAAACCTCCATCTTTTTTGAATCTCCTTACCGCCTCCTCAAGACTCTTAATGCCCTTCGTGACCTCGATGAAGAGCGTTCCATTTGCGTGGCACGCGAACTGACCAAGAAATTCGAAACCTATCACCGTGGCACTGCTCCTCAAATTCTCGAAGAATTTGAGGAAAAAACAGTTAAGGGGGAAATCACGCTCTTAATTCAAGGAGCGGGACGGGAAAAGCGCAAAGCCCGGAATGAAGGAGGCGAAGCCCGTCAGGACTCCGCCTCGATTTCATCTCTTTAACCATGCCCGAAGGACAAAGCTCTCAAAGAACGGTTTAGTGGAAATTCCGATACGAAGATTGACTGCCTTTCTACCCCGGGGTGTCTGATGCCGCGGGGCGTGAGGGAGTAATTTTACGGCCGGGAAATCCGACCGGCTTGAGTCCGCGCTGCCAACCCGAAGGTCGCTTCACAGGACGCTTGCTTTCATCGTAACGCTGCTGCTGCAGAAAATCAGGCAATCGAAAGATTGACGCGAAGAGCTGAAGCGAGCTGAAGGAACCATTAACCATCGTTTAACTATCTGTGTTGTGGTCACTGCCGCTTCCAGTCGAAGTCTCCTCCAGTTCTCACCTGGAGCGCTTTTAGAATGACGTGGAAAAGCAGGACAATATGTGTGTGTTATTAAAGTTTAATATAATTACCATAACTACTCAATTTATTTCTAACAAAAATCATCCAAGCTAGTGCCTTCCCTCTTTAGTTCCGCCCTGCTCCGTGCTTCAATTCGCCCTCTCCATGGCTTACCCCTCCCCTTCCTCTCTACGCGCCAGGCTTCACTCACCTGTTTCAGCGATCACCGCCTATGATTATCCTTCGGCACGACTTTGTGACGAAGCAGGTATCCAAATGATCCTCGTTGGTGACTCTCTCGGAATGGTGGTCGCCGGCCATCCTGACACGACTTCGGTAACCCTCGATCACATGGTTTACCACACCGAGATGGTCCGCCGGGGCGTCAAAAGAGCAGTGATCGTCGCTGACCTTCCGATACACAGCTACGAGACAACTGAAGCCGCCGTTGCCAGCGGGCACCGGCTCATGGAAGCAGGAGGAGACGCGGTCAAGCTTGAGGGAGGGCTGGGGCAGATCAAAAAAGTGGAAGCGCTCACAGAAGCAGGGATCGCCGTCTGCGGGCATATCGGAATGCTTCCTCAGCGCGTTCTCGAGGAAGGCGGCTATCGGAAGAAAGGAAAACTGAAGGAAGAGGCGGAGCGCCTGGTCATGGCGGCGAAGTCGCTGGAGGAGGCGGGAGCATTTGCCCTCGTCCTTGAAAGCATGGTTGCCGAAGTCGCGACGCGCATCACCGAAGCAACCGGGATTCCAACGATTGGAATCGGCGCGGGAGAAGACTGTGATGGTCAGATCCGGGTGCTTCACGACGTCATCGGGGGCTATCCCTGGTTCGTCCCTCCTTTTGCAAAAGTCTATGGCAACACCGCTGAGGTTACCCGGGAGGCCGTTTCTGCTTACGTTGAAGATGTTCAGAGGCAGAACTCAGCGCATTGATGATTCCCATGGCCTGCCGTCGATGTTGCATGGTAAAAAATCGCTTGCGCGAAACACGTTCGAGAGGCAGACTTCAAAGTCCCTGAACCTTTTCAGGCTGGGAGATCGCGCGGCAAACTGATTCAACCTGACGGTGCGACTCAACTCTTTCCCGGAATTTAAGGGACACTCAGTTCAGAATGATGCTTTTCGCATCCATCATGCCTTAAAAGCATGGATTTCTAAACTGTTAGAACCGTTAAACATTGGCATTTCTCTGATGTTTTTCGTGCGAAACTCAGTCGTCCCCGTATGGCGTCCACTCCCGATTTTCAGATTTCAGTCCACCGAATGGCTATGGTTACTTCAGGTATCCACGAAAGGTCGTCTTCAGTGATTACTGATTCTCATTTCAGAATACTTTCTATCTTTATTCCATGAGCCAGCCCCAACCTTCCGAGGAAGCTCAAGTCGCAGAAACACTGCCGACTCCCGCTGACGACACTGTCCCCCCTGCCAAAGAAAAAGCAGCGGCAGCTGACATAAAGGAGACCTCACCTGTTTCCGGTGAGCCTTCAGGAAAGAAGTCGCGTCCGGAAAAACCGAAATCAGAGCTGGAACAGGATTCTCCTGACGGCAATTCTGACTCTCAGGCGGAAAACTCCGATCGAGATCGCTCACCGCGGCGCCCGAGGAATCGATCAAACAAGAAGAAAGGTGCCCGCCGTCGTGGAGACAGGCAATCCGGGGAAAACCGGGATTCTGATCGCGACGAGTCACGCCGCGATAGCAATGACGATGAAGAATCCACTTCTGAGGGTACTTCTCAGGGAGGCGATAACGACGGTCCTCCCCGGAAAACCCGGAAGCAGCGTTATCTTGAACGTAAAGAAAAGGAGCGGGCTCGCGAAGCGGCCGCCCTCGAAGCATCGCCTGCGGTGGAGTCCGAAGGCATTGTCGAAATTTCGAGTAAAGGGTTCGGTTTTCTTCGCGAGAAAAAGCGTGGTTTTCAGCAGTCACCGAAAGATGTTTTTATCACCCCTGAAGTGGTTCGAACGTATGGTCTCCGTGATGGATTAATGGTGAAGTGTGTTTCAAAGCAGGGCGTTCGAGGCCCTCAGTTGATCGAATTGCTTCAAATCAATGGCCGTGAGCCTAAGGATTATGTGAATCTCCCCTACTTTGAAGAACTCACCGCGATCAATCCTGACAAAAAGCTCACCCTGGAGACGGACCCGGCACGCAAAACGACCCGGGTCATCGATCTCATGGCTCCCATCGGGCGCGGTCAACGTGGACTCATTGTTGCTCCGCCGAGAACCGGTAAAACGACCCTTCTTCATCATATTGCCGAGGGAATTCAGAAGAACTACGATGAGGAAATTCACCTCATGGTTCTGCTTGTCGATGAACGACCTGAGGAAGTCACTGATTTTGAACGGTCATTCCCCGGTGTAGAGGTCTTCTCCAGCTCGAACGACAGTGATGCCAAAGACCATACCCGGATGGCACTCCTTGCGATTGAGCGCGCCAAACGTCTCGTCGAAGCCGGCGAGCACGTTTTCATCCTCATGGATTCGATCACTCGTCTCGCCCGTGCCTTCAACTCGCAGATGCGCGGGGGCAGTAAGCGGGGCACCGCCAGTGGAGGTCTCCTCGTCGGAGCCCTTGAGATCCCCCGCCGAATATTCGCTGCGGCGCGGAACACACGTGAAGCAGGTTCACTGACGATTGTCGCGACCGCGCTGATCCAAACAAACAGCAAAGCCGATGAGGCTATTTTCCAGGAGTTTAAAGGCACTGGCAACATGGAGCTCGTCCTCGATCGCCAGATCGCTCAGAACTATGTTTATCCCGCCGTCGATATCAATAAATCGGGCACCCGCCGTGAAGAACTTCTCCTTCCTCCTCATGTGTTGGAAAAAATCTATGTGATCCGTCGCGGCCTGAGTGGCTACAAGCAACTGGATGCAATGGAATGGCTCCTCAAATGCATGGAACGCTATCCATCGAACGCCCAGATGCTGATGGACATCAAGACAACAGCACTTTCCTAGGCTCAGTCACGTTTTTGCCAGTTGCAGTTCAGCCGCTCCTCTGGTAAAAAACGATATGGCCAATCTAACCGAAGTGACACGTCAGGGACTGGGTTCCCGGGGAAAAAATTCTATCGGAGGCGCCATCTTCGGCTTTCTCCTCGTTGCGATCAGCGCAGTGGTTCTCTTCTGGAACGAGGGCCGCTCAGTGAAACGATATAAGGACCTCAACGAAGGCTCCGGCAAAGTGGTTTCCGTGTCATCCGACACCGTCAATCCGGCCAACGAAGGCCAGCTTGTCCACCTCACCGGCGAAGCGAAAACATCCACCCCGCTTGTCGACGACACTTTCGGAATTTCCGGTACGGCAATTAAGCTGAACCGCTCGGTTGAGATGTATCAATGGATTGAGAACGTCCGCAGTGAAGAGCGCGAGAAAGTCGGAGGCTCTGTTGAAACGACAAAGACCTACAGCTACTCCAAGGAATGGCGCAGCAGCGTGGTTGATTCAAGCCGCTTCAAGGACCGTCAGGGCTATCGAAACCCCAGTTCGATGAAGTATCAGTCGAAATCAACCGTTGCCAACGAAGTCACTTTCGGAGCCTTTCAACTACCTCCTTTCCTCATCTCAAAGATGACCAGTGACGAGCCTCTCTACCTTGAGTCGCTCGACGCGGTCCCGGCGGCAATCAAAGAGCAAACCAAACTTCACAATGGCGGCCTCTACTTCGGAAGTGATCCTGCCGCCCCTTCTGTGGGAGACCTCAGAGTCAGCTTCTCACTCGTCCCGCCCGGGCCCATCAGTGTCGTTGCTCAACAGGCCGGCAACAGCTTCACAAGCTATTCAACAAAGACAGGAGGCAAGCTGGATCTTCTCTCCCGCGGGACTAAAACAGCCGAGGAAATGTTTACCGCAGCCCATGAGGCAAACAAGATCATGACATGGGGCATCCGTGTTGTCGGCTTCTTCCTGATGATGTCCGGTTTCTCAATGATCCTGAAGCCGCTCGCTGTCTTTGCCAGCATTCTTCCCTTCCTTGGAAGAATCGTGGAGACGGGAACCAATGTGATCGCCTTTCTTCTCGCGGGCATCCTCTGGACAATCGTGGTCGCCGTCGCCTGGATTTTCTACCGCCCGATTCTCGGCATTGCCATCCTCGTGGTCACCGTTGCTCTCATCGTCTTGATCGTGAAACGGCTTAGAACGATTCCTGCCCCGGATGTCTCAAGCACACCGGGAACCCCTCCTCCGCTCGACACACCGCCGCCTTTGAATTAGGGTGCGCACATCGTGAACGAGACACCTCCCTCTGAAATAATCGAGCGTCCCGAAGACCTCGATCCCATCAAAAAGCTCAGGACCTCAAAGAGGGTATCCTGGCTGCTTGATGAGTGTATTCGCATCCCCGGGACTGAAATCCGTTTTGGCCTCGATCCCATCCTCGGCCTTCTCCCTTACGGTGGGGAAACGGTCGCGACAATCGTCGGGGCCGTCATTCTCGGGGACGCAGGTAAGAAGGGGCTCCCCCTGAAGACACTGACAAAAATGGGTGGCAATATGCTCATGAACGCCGGTGTCGGCACGATTCCCGTTTTCGGCGACCTATTTTCAGTCTGGTTTAAATCCAATTCACGTAACTACCGCATGCTCAACACCTTTATTGAGAGCGAGGAGGGCGAGGAGGAACCGGGAGGCTGGGGGCCCATCATTCTGATACTCTTCGTGGTTGGTTTCGTGCTGATCCTCAACATCTTATCATGGGTTTTTCTAACCGCTGTGCTTGTCTGGTTCTACAATCAGTTCAGTGAAGGTGCGGCCTGATCCCCCTTCGTGAACTCAGGCCGGCTCATGGACACCATCTATGTTGAGAAAGCAATTCGAGAGCACCCTCGCGCCGCGGCCATTTTCCGGCGATTCCCGAAAGCAACAGTGATCGAGTGTGATCGCTACGGTGAGGTTTTTAATCCAAGAGCTCAGAACTTCAGACTTCAGAAGCAGCGACCGGCCTTGATTCTCGCGGAGAAGAAAGGTAAGACCGTCCTCCCGACTCCGCCGGATTACTCCATCGGACGGTCTGGAAATCACTACTTCAGCCACATGCTGAACTGTCTCTATGACTGCCGCTACTGTTTCCTTCAAGGCATGTATCAATCGGCAAATTACGTGCTCTTCGTCAACTGGGAGGATTTTGAAACGCAGATCGATGAGTTGAGAGGCACGACTTCTGATGAGCTCTGCCTCTTTTCCGGCTACGATTGTGACAGCCTCGCAATGGAATCGATCACGGGATTCGTTGAACATTTCCTCCCCTTCTTTTCAGAGCGTCCCGACACCTGGTTGGAGCTTCGAACCAAAAGCCTGAATACCCGCCTTCTCGAACAGGCGGAGCCTGCTCCGAACATCGTCACGGCATTCACCCTGACTCCCGACCCGATCGCCCGCGAGATCGAGCATGGTGCCCCTCCCTATGCGCAGCGATTGAAGAGGGTAAAGTCGCTGACCGAACAGGGTTGGATGATTGGCCTGAGACTCGATCCACTGATTCCCTGGCCGGGATTCACCGGAATTTACACCGCGATGATCGATGAAGTCTTCGCCACAATAGATCCCGGGAAGATTCACTCCGTCACGCTCGGACCAATGCGCTTTCCTAAAGCCATGCACGACCGCATCGTTAAGCTCTACCCTGAAGACCGTCTTTTTGCGCTCCGGGAAATGACGCTTCAGGAAGGTCAGATGACCTACCCGGAATCGATCGAGACAGAGCTCGTCGAAACCGTTTACGATTCGCTCAAAAGGCACCTCCCCGAAAACCGGCTTTTCCGTCAAACAGGGTAACCCCGTCACCTAACGGCGGCTCAATTTGCGGAAGAGGTGTAACCCGAGGCAGAAAAAGAGGATGTTAGGCACCCAGACAAGCAGGTGCGGATAGAGATGCTCCTCCCGCTGAAAGATCTGCACAATCGTGAGCATCACGTAATAGCTCACCGCAATGGTCATGCTCATGACGAAACCTGCCGTGCTCTCCCTTCGCTGCGCCGTGATTCCCAGGGGCACCCCGATGAGACCGAAGGTCAGGCAGGAAACTGAAAAGGCCATCCGCATGCTCAACTCCGTCCGATAAGTCGCCCTGGTCGCCGGGTCGAGGTCTTCATCAAGCGATTTCCCTATGATACGGCGCAGGCTGATGTTTCCCGGCTTGTCGTTGACCCCTTTCCTTTCGAATTTGGCAACGGAAACTCCAGCCGTTGCCTCGTCCATAAAAACAGGCTGCGAACTCTTCATGAAATTTCCTTTTTCCCCCTGAATCATGAGACTGACTTCGCGCATCTCAAGAATGAGTTCCGGATCCGCTTTGTCGAGTTCCACCGCCACCGAAGCCTCCTTGGCGATCGCCAGTGCTTGAGGAAGGTTACCCACCATTTTAACCATCTGAAACTCCTTCAGCATCCCGTCTTCTTTCTTCGCGTAGACGAGATGATCATCCAACTCGGACATGACTTGCTGGTCGGGAAAAAGGAGCATCGGCTCTTTCTTCATGTAGTTGAAGAGAGAGTCCTTCATTCCCTCCATCTCCGTTTTGGCCCAGGGCGTCACTGAAAGGTTTACCCAGGCACAAATACTCGTGAAAAAGATCGCAAGGACTAGCACCGGATAACAAATCCGCGTCATGTTCAACCCCGCCATCCGCATCGAAACGAATTCACTATCCGCTGAAAGTCGGCCGAAAGTCAGCAGAATCGCGGTGAGAAACGAAAACGGAATCGCGAGACTCAGCGAAACCGGAATAATCAAAGCGATGAATTTCAGGACAAAGCCGAGACTGAGGTCAGGGCGTTTCGCGAGCTCCCGGAGAATCTCTTTGAAAACATTGCCCAGCACCAGAATGATGATAATCACCGCCACAGCGAACATGGCGGAGACAAACACCTGGCGGGCTATATAGCGATCCAGCAATCTCATGAAGTAACTCCGGAACGGATGACCCGCTCCTTTCTTTGACTTGAATGCGCATTCTCAGGCAATTGTCGAATATCAGCAACCGTGAAATGTGGATGATTGCACCCCCTCACTTCTTGACCTTTCCCTCCTTTTCGCCAATGATAGTCCGCAGGCAGGGGAGCAAAAATTGCTGAGATCACCGAAGATGGTGAGACCCTTCGAACCTGATGCAGATAATGCTGTCGCAGGGAGTCACCTATGAAGTCTATTTTCAGCCCATCCGTTCTCAGTTCCCCACCCTTCCGCGGTGAGACTGTCGAGCGGATTTTTTCTTTCTAATTGCCACCTCAGTTCACGCCATCACCATGATCACACCTAACGAATCCGGCCCGTCCGAACCTAAAACAGTCGCCGACGTGTTTCCAAACAGCCGTCGCGTCTATATTCCCGGAGCGATCCATGAGGACATCAGTGTTCCCCTGCGTGAAGTTGATCTCTCGGAAACAAAGCACCCAAACGGGCGTGTCGAGGTCAACGAACCGGTCCGTATTTACGACACGAGCGGTCCATGGGGTGATCCCTCCTTCTCCGGTAATGTAACCGAGGGACTTCCCGCACTGCGCAGAGACTGGATCATGGCCCGCGGCGATGTTGCGGAATACGACGGCCGCGACATCAAGCCTGAGGACAATGGCTATCTTTCCGATGAACACGCTTCCCGGTACAATGAGAAGAAAGAGGAGCGGAACAGACTGAAGGAGTACCCCGGGCTCAAGCGAAAGCCTCTCCGCGCCTCCAACGGCCATCCCGTCACGCAAATGTATTATGCCAAGCAGGGAATCATCACCCCGGAGATGGAGTACATTGCGATTCGGGAAAACCTGGGCCGTGAAGCAGCTTTCAAGGCAATCACAGAAAGCAACGGTCCGCGAAATCAGCTTGATTTTCAGCACCCCGGAGAATCTTTCGGTGCAAAGATTCCCGATTACATCACCCCGGAATTTGTGCGTGACGAAGTCGCACGGGGTCGGGCGATCATCCCTTCGAATATCAACCACCCGGAGAACGAACCGATGATCATCGGTCGTAATTTCCTAGTCAAAATCAACGCCAACATCGGTAACTCAGCGGTCGCTTCGACGATCGACGAAGAAGTCGAAAAGATGCAATGGTCCACCCTCTGGGGCGCCGACACGGTCATGGATCTTTCCACCGGCAAGAATATCCATGCGACCCGCGAATGGATCATCCGCAATTCCCCGGTCCCGATTGGAACCGTCCCGATTTATCAAGCACTCGAGAAAGTGAACGGGCGAGTGGAAGACCTCTGCTGGGAAGTCTTTCGTGACACCTTGATTGAACAGGCTGAACAGGGCGTGGACTATTTCACGATTCACGCCGGAGTGCTTCTCCGCTTTGTTCCCCTGACGGCTTCACGCATGACAGGCATTGTGAGCCGTGGCGGATCCATCATGGCAAAGTGGTGCCTCTCGCATCACAAAGAGAACTTCCTTTATACGCACTGGTCGGACATCTGCGACATCATGGCGGATTATGATGTCAGCTTTTCAATCGGAGACGGACTTCGTCCCGGTTCGGTGGCGGACGCGAACGACCGGGCGCAGTTCGGGGAGCTTGAAGTTCAAGGCGAACTCACGACTACCGCCTGGGAGAAAGGCGTTCAGGTCATGAACGAAGGCCCCGGTCACGTTCCCATGCACATGATCGAAGAGAACATGCAGAAGCAGATCGAGTGGTGTCACGAGGCACCGTTCTACACGCTCGGGCCTCTAACCACAGACATCGCCCCCGGATATGATCACATCACCAGCGGAATCGGTGCGGCCATGATCGGCTGGTATGGTTGTGCCATGCTTTGCTACGTTACCCCGAAAGAACACCTCGGACTTCCCAATCGCGAAGATGTTCGCGATGGTGTCGTGACTTACAAAATCGCAGCCCATGCCGCCGACCTCGCCAAAGGACACCCGGCGGCCCAGGTCCGGGATAACGCCCTGAGCAAGGCCCGCTTTGAGTTTCGCTGGGAAGATCAATTCAACCTCGCCCTCGATCCAACCAAAGCGCAGGAGTTTCACGATGAAACGCTTCCGCAGGACGGCGCCAAAACGGCACACTTTTGCTCCATGTGTGGACCGACCTTCTGTTCGATGAAAATCACCGAAGAAGTTCGCGAGTATGCTGAGAAGCTCGGTGTCGACGAAAAGGCTGCCATCGAAAAGGCGATGGAGGATAAATCAAAAGAGTTCGCTGATAACGGTGCTGAAATCTACAGCTGATCGGATCGTCACTGGCAGGCAGCCTGCCGGTGACTCATGATAGCGGCCTCAGTCCGCAGGAGTTCAGGTCACTCTCCGTCTGCTTTCTCTTCGTGGAACTCAGGTTTCAACCCGGGGAGAGCATCCGCTTTGTCGGCAAATCGATCGAAACGGTTCGAGAGGATCAACAGTGTCGGTGCCCAGAGGCCCACAAAGATGCCGAAGCGCTCTGCGTGTGCCTGTTCGACTGGATCCTCACTACCGAGGTACCACCAGATAAAAATCGAAAGGATAATGGATACAATTCCCGCCTGAAAAAATATCGAGCTCAAGACGCGACACATTTGCTGATTCATAGATGAATGATGCACATCAGAGAGAGCTTTGCTTAGCATATTTTGCGAAAGATCACCCTCCCGACACACTCCACTTGACCGTCTTAGCCAATTAGTGGCATCATTCCGTTGATGAACGTGAGAATCCCTTCACCCGGCCGCCTGATCTGTTTGTCACTAGTGATGTTATTCTCAGGAGGAGTCCTCTCTTCCTGTCAAACAGCCGCTCCGGCCGGGGATGCCGCCTATTACTCCCGCAAACCGACGGCTCCAATTGATCAGGCAAGCTATATGCAGGATCGCCTCGGCCAAATTAACCGAAGCTTTATACGCTAATCACTTCCGCCCCTTGATGACCAGCCCTCCCATCAAGGACGAAATAAAGATGGCGAGAAAGAGCACCCCGGTAAGACTGTTCAGAACCGCAATGAGTCTGGCCACGGCTGTGGTCGGAACAATATCCCCGTAGCCGAGGCCTGTCAGGGTCACAAAGCAATAGTAGAGTTGCTCTGACTCTGTTGCCGCTGTCTCAGTTCTCACGTTCAGGAAAGCACTCTCATTCAGCATCGTCGCCCAGTGACATTGAGAGGTCCAAAGAAAGCCCAGGAGGATATAGCCCGCAATACCTCCCATGATCCGGTCAGCTGCAGCCACTTTTGACCTGAAGAAACAATGCCCGATGACCGCATTGAAGAGCATATAAAAAGCGATCGCATAACAAGCAGTCGAAACGGATGCCGTAACCCTAGAGCCCTCCACTGCTCCCAGAACGAGGGCGATAGCACTCGTTAGCAGATATGTCAGGAGCCAGCGGCGACTCCCGGCGAGAGCGTATCCGCCGGCCGCGAAAAGGATGATATACATCCATGCCGGCCATCTTTGCGCTGGATCGAAATCGTCCCAAAGTACAGAGGTCAAAAGGAGAAGAAACTCTCCGGCGAGGAGGACACCGGCTTGAAATTTAATCGTGAAAGGATTTTTCACCGGATCTTTTTCTTGGAGCCTCTCTCAACCAGTGACTGAACGACAAAGTAAAGCATCGGCACAGCAGCAAGACTCACTGCAGTGGCAACGAGCATTCCGCCAAAGACGGCGGTACCAATCACTTTTTGGGATTCTGCTCCCGCCCCGGACGCAATGAGCAAGGGGATCACACCGAGGATGAAAGAAAAGGCGGTCATGAGAACGGCACGGAAACGCATCCGGGTTGCTTCAATCGCCGCATCAAATGTCGACTTGCCCTCTTCCCTGAGAACCTTGGCAAATTCGACAATAAGAATCGCACTCTTCGTCGAGAGGCCGATCAGAAGAACGATTCCGATTTGCGTGTAAACATTGTTATCCATTCCGCGAGCCATCATCGCCAACACGGCTCCCAGAAGAGCTGTCGGAACGGAGAGAACAACGGAAACCGGGACCGACCAGCTTTCGTACTGAGCAGCGAGAACGAGATACACCATAAGAATGGCGAACACGAAAATCGCCGTCGTCCCCTTCCCTGCCAGCTTCTCCTGAAACGAAAGTTCAGACCAACTGTAACCGGTTGTGCCGGGAAGCTTTTCAGCAGCCATATCTTCCATGATATCGAGGGCCTCTCCTGAACTGTATCCCGGAGCAGAACTACCAAGAATCTTAATCGAAGGATAGAGATTAAAACGATTCACAATTTGAGGGCCATACGCTTCTTCAACACTGGCAACCGCACCAAGTGGCGTCATGCCCCCCTGTGCATTCCGGAGTTGAAGCTTCACAATGTCTTCAGGTTTTGCCCGGAAGGGACCGTCCGCCTGAGCCTTTACCTGAAAAGAGCGACCAAAGCGGCTGAAATCGTTTACATAGGCCGATCCAAGATAAACCTGCATCGTTTCAAAAACGGAATTCATCGGGATACCCATCTGCATGACTTGCTCGCGATCGATGTCGACGAACAACTGCGGCACGCTGGCACGGAAGGTGGTATTGAGCCCCTTGAGTCCCGTCTGAGCATTACCGTCTTCGATCACTTCCTGTGCGATTTTCGACAGCTCGCTGAACCCGACCCCGCCTCGATCCTGAAGCATGAAGGTGAATCCCCCACCCGTTCCCACTCCAGGCAGCGATGGAACCGGGAAACCGAATGCCGCCCCGTCCCGGAACTGGGAAAGCCTTTGGTTTAACTGGGCGAGAATCCCGCTCTGGTGCAACTCCGGTGTTTTCCGGTCTGCCCACGGCTCGAAAATCACAATGATCAATCCCGTGTTGGAGGCCGCTGAAGAACTGATGATCGAATACCCCGAGATCGTGACGAAATTTTTCACTCCCGGAATATCTGCGATTACCGTGTTTAACTGATCGATCGCGTCGTTCGTCCGCTGAAGTGAAGCTCCATCCGGGAGTTGCACATTAACCATGCAGTAACCTTCGTCTTCCTGAGGAACGAACCCGGTGGGAAGACTCCCAAGTCCGACAATTGCGACTCCTGTCATGACCACGAAGATCAGAACCGAAAGCACAACCTTCCGAATCGCAAAGCGGGTGATTCCCAGGTATGCATTTGTCGATTTCTCCAATCCCTCGTTGAATCGGAAAAAGAATCCCTTCGTTGGTTCCTTTTGCGCCTTTAAAAGGATCGCACAAAGAGCCGGACTCAGCGTAAGCGCGTTAATAGAACTGAACACCGTGGCGATAGAAATAGTCACCGCGAACTGCTTGAACAAAGTTCCGGTGATACCCGTCATAAAGGTCGTCGGAACAAAAACAGCAAGCAACACCAGGGTCGTCGCGATGACCGGACCTGACACCTCCAGCATCGCCTTCTCTGCGGCCTCACGACTGGATAGACCTTCCGCGATCCACTTTGAGGTGTTCTCCACGACCACGATGGCGTCATCAACGACGATTCCGATAACGAGGACAAGCCCGAACAAGGTCAACTGGTTCAGGGAATAACCCAGCGCGAGAAGAACCGCAAACGTCCCGATGAGAGCGACCGGAATCGTGATCGCCGGGATAATGGTCGCCCGGAAGTTCTGAAGGAAGAGGAATACCGTGAGAACCACGAGAACGAGAGCCGAGATCAGCGTTACCACGACACTCCGAATGGATGTCAACACAACGTCAGTGTTGTCGTAGGCTACGGTATATTCAACATCTTCAGGGAATGAGGCAGAAAGCTCTTCCATCCTGTTCTTCACTCCCTCGGCAACCTGAATGATGTTTGATCCGGGAATCTGATTGATCGAAAGCGTTGCGGCCGGCATGCCGTTGTACTGAGATCGAAAGTTATATAAGTCGGATCCAAGCTCGACCCGCGCGACATCCTCAACACGGACAAGGGCTCCGTCAGCGTTTGTTTTCACGACGATACGTTCGAACTCCGAGACCTCACTGAGCCGCCCTCTGACGTTCACCGTATATTCATTCTGAACATCAGAAGGAGCTGGTGCCGCACCGATTCTACCGCCGGCAACTTGAACGTTCTGTGAACGAATCGCACTCAACACATCGCCGGCAGACAGTTCAAAGCTCTTCATTCGGTCCGGATCCAGCCAGATGCGCATGCTGAACTGGCCGGCACCGTAAACCTGCACATTTCCAACGTCATCAACCCGTGCGAGTTCATCGCGAATTCGCTGCCAGGCGAAATTGCTGAGAAAGGAATCGTTGTATGTGCCCTTCGGCGACGTCAGGGCAATGTACATGACCACGTCCGTCGATTGCTTTTTCACAGTGACGCCTTGCCGGGCGACTTCCTCAGGCAGTTTGGCCTCTGCAATGGAAACCCGGTTCTGCGTGAGAACGTTGGCGGTATCAAGATCAGTTCCCGGCGCAAATGATACGGTGAGGTTCATGGTTCCGTCATTCGCGGAAACGGATTGCATGTAAATCATGCCCTCAACGCCGTTGACCTCCTGTTCAATCGGCGTCGCAACAGTCTCTGCAACTGTCGCCGCATCCGCTCCCGGATACACGGCACTGATCTGAACCGTTGGCGGAGCAAGATCAGGATAACGCGAAATCGGAAGTGCAACGAGAGCAACCAGTCCCACAACCACGATAAAAATCGAAATGACCGCGGCAAAAATAGGCCGGCGGATAAAGAAGAGGCTGAACATGGTGTCTACGTCTTGGAATGGGCTTCTTTACTCAGCTGTTTTCTCTTCAGGAAGCTTAGCCTCCACCGGTTCCGGATCCCCAACTTGAACAGGATTTGGATCGACCGGCTTGATCACAATGCCTTCTCTCGCCCGCTGCAGATTCGAAACGATGAGCCGGTCATCGGGCCTCAGTCCCGTCCCTGCACTTTCATCAAAACTCTCGATAATCTTCATGCTCCCGAGAGAAAAGAGAGTTGGGATAACCGTGCGACGAACCACCTTGTTCTCCTCATCCGCAAGGAGGACAAAGGATCCGCCGATATCTCGTTGAATCACATTCGAAGGTACCTGGACCGCATCAGGAATGGTTTCGGGGATACGAATACGTCCAAAGAGTCCGTCAGCAAGACGCCCCCCTGCATTCTCAAAGAGAATTCGTGAACGAATTGTGCCTGACTCTTTGTTAATCGTGTTATCAACAAAATCGAAGCGCCCAAGCTCGTCATGAACACTTCCATCCGAAAGGATAAGTTCGATCTTCTTATTCTTCGCGGTGCCATCTTTTCCTCCCCTGCCAGTGGGATTCTTTTCATTCGGCATATCAGCCAGGTAAGGAAGCGCTTCCCGCTCGTTAAACTCTACATTTACGTAAATCGGTTTCACTGAGACGATCACAGTAAGAAGCGTCGCGTCCGAGCCGACAAGGTTGCCTTGATCTACCCTCGAATCAGAGATGCGTCCGGAAATCGGCGCATGAACCTGTGTATAACTGAGGTCACGTTTCGCATCCATCAGAGCCGCTTCAGCAATACTAACGGCTGCCTTTGCAGCCTTCATATCTGCCGCAGCGCTGAGCACATCGAGTTCCGAAACGGCTCCACTCGAAGAAGCCTGCTCACGACGCTTAAAATTCGCCGTCTTAATCTCAAGATCGGCTTTAGCCTTGTCGAGATTGCCTGTGGCCGTGCGAACCTGTGCCTCAAACTGCTCCGGCTCAATCGTAAACAGCAGCTGCCCCTCTTTCACGAATTGTCCCGCAGCGAACTCCGTCGACTTTAAAAAACCCACGACCCTTGCCCGTATTTCCACCCGGGAACTGGCTTCAGTACGACCGGACACCTCACTGTAGACGGTGGTCTTACCTATCAAAGGAGCCTGAACCTCAACTTCGGGCGCGGGCGGTGCGACGAACTCATTTTTTTTACCGCACCCGGAAAGGAGAGCAGAGCAAATGAGGATGAAAAGCGGCCTGGTCGTAGTCATTTTTCGAAGGTATTTCTATTGTTTCAGATTGGCCTCGTCAGGAATCGCTTCCACCGCCGAAATATCCGATGAGTATGGAACCTGACGTTTTTTGATCCAGCCGCCGCCGGGCTTTCTTACGGGCTCGGGAAGCTCAAACTCTTCAAGCGCCGCCCCCCCACCGAGCGCACGATACAGGGCGACATAATTCCTCGCAATCTGGCCCTTCGAGGTGACCGCAAGGTCCTGATTCTGGAAAAGAACCCGCTCTGTATCAATAACCCTTTGGAAATCCACCAACCCTTCAGTGTAGTTATTCTTAACCAGAGTCACTGATTCATCTGCAGCAGCAACAGCCCGTCTCAAGGCGGAGAGACGTTGACGCTCTGTCAGCACTCCCGCCATGCTCGTTTCCACTTCCTCAACGGCTGTTAACACGACCTTCTCATAGCTGGCATAGGCCTGCATGGCCTGAGCCTCTTCGACACGGATCTGATTCTTTATCTGTCCGCTGCGGAAGAGGTTCCATTGTAAAGAAGGACCAAAAGAATAGGCTGCAGCGGCTGCATTAGGAATATTGGAGACGTCAAGCGCTTCAAAGCTGAGGGTTCCTGCGAGAGAAAGTTTAGGATAGAGCTCCGACTCGGCGATCCCGACGCTGGCAACGGCAGCTGCCAGGGTACGTTCAGCGGATCTAACATCCGGCCGGGTTCGAAGAAGATCGGCGGGCTGTCCCATGCCGTAATCCTTCGCCGGAACAGGAATTGAAGTGTGCCTCGTACTGAGAAGCTTGGTCACGCTGTGAGGGTAACCTCCTGTCAGCGAGCCCAAGCGGTTCCTCGCCGCTACAAGCTGACCTTCGAGTTGGGGAACGAGTGCCTTCGTGGTTTCGAGGTTCGCTCTCGCCTGCGTGACATCAATCTTTGAAACGAGGCCCGCATCAAGTCGGCTTTGTGCAAGATCGAGAGAATCCTGCTGAATCTTGATGTTGAGATTCGCGACATAGATTCGCTCCTCAAAAGTACGATAGTCGATATAATTCAAGGCAACATCAGCAAACAACGTCACCAGAAGATCCCGGTAGGTCTCAACCGAAGCTTCGATGTTTGCGTCAGCAGCCTCCACCCCGCGGCGCAAACCACCGAACAGATCGATTTCCCACCCGCCTGATAGACCGGTCGAGTAATAGTCGAGCGGATTGTTGCCAAGAACCGCTCCCGCCCCTTCGCTTTCGCGAACCCTCGTATAGCTGCTGTCGGTCGCAAGATTAGGAAAAAGAGCACTGAGGGCAACGCCACGCTCCGCCCGGGCTTCAACGATCCGTTGAAGGGCGATTTTAAAATCAGGATTATCGGAACGGGTGCGTTCAATCAGCTCATTCAAAGCCGGATCATTAAAGCCACGCCACCACCCGGAAAGGCAGGCTGCATCGTTGGAAAGATGGGGCTGAATGCTGAGAGTCCACGCGTCGGGAACGGCGGTCGACGGAGCGTTGTAATTCACCCCTACCGTCTCACACCCGGTGATACTCAAAAGGCTGATGGCAACGACTGAAACCCCAAAGCGACGCAAAACGACTTCTGGAAACCGAGACTCTTTAACTGGTGATCTAAAACTGGAAAAATTCATAGAATTGATAAGGGAGCAGCGGTATCCGAGGATACTTTACCCAACCTCGATTTTTCCTCGATTCGCAAGCACTTTATAAAGCAATATTTTCCTGTAAGGAGTTCATAATTCCTCATCTACGTGATCCCTGAACGCTTGCTTTGAATGTGGGAACCCGACTATTCTTCAGTATGCTAGACCGCCGCAGCCTCCTTCTTCAGTTACTCGCCACGACCGGCGGGATTTCTCTCCCCTCATCTGACTTACTCGCCCAACTTCCACGATCTGAAGTGGACTCTGATTTTGTCATCAGGAACGGTCGAATCAGGCAATCGGTCATGGGCTGGTGTTTCGAAGACCACTTCAATGCAGTGGAACTCGCGCATCACTGCAAAGCTCTTGGATTTACCGGGATGGAGGGCATTCCCCGTGAAGCATACGCCGAGGTGAAAAAGATTGGCCTCGATATTTCATTAATCAGCACACACGGCTTCGCGACAGGGCCATGCCATCCCGATAATCATGACGAAGTAGTCGCCAAGCTCACTGAAGGCATCGAAGTCGCTCAGGCGGTCAATTGTAAGAACGCGATCACTTTCACCGGGATGCGCTACGAGGGAATGGATGAGGAAACCTCCGCAAAACATTGTATCGACACCTGGAAGAAAGTGATTCCACTCGCAGAAAAAGCCGGTGTCACGATCGTTCTTGAGCATCTCAGTTCACGGGATGACTCTCATCCCATGAAAGGGCACCCGGGTTACTTTGGCGACGATGTCGATTTCTGCGTCGACCTTATCAAGCAGATCGACTCACCGAATTTTAAGCTCCTCTTCGACATCTATCACGTGTCAGTCATGAACGGGGACATCATTCGGCGAATCCGCCAGTATCAGGATGTCATCGGCCACTATCACACTGCCGGGAATCCCGGCCGGGGCGAAATGGACAACACGCAGGAGATCAACTATCCCCCGATCCTCGAAGAAATCATCAAGACGGGTTATGAAGGATTCGTGGCACAGGAGTTCATCCCTGAGTGGGATGACCCTCTTGAGGCACTCCGCCATGCCGCGCAGCTTTGCGATGTCTGATTTCTCCGGCTCGCGGTGATCTGATGGCAGTGAACGCAGGAGCCCCTGTCAATCGAGCCTGGCTTCGGGCGACGATGAGTTGCTACCTTTTCCTAACCGGAAGCGGTCTGCCTTCAGGGAACGACCTTATCAATTTCGGCCGATTCACTTTCGAGGCGAATTCCCTTCTCTTCTTCGCTGAGATCCAGACAAAGGGCCTGAAGTCCTGCTTCAGTACGCTTCACCTCCATCTCTGCATCCTGAGTCTGCATGTGACCTTTCCTCCAAATGAAATAGCCACAGGCCAATCCGCAGAACATAAAGAAGAGCGCACAAATCGCGTAGTAGGCCAGACCCGCAGCCTCACTCTTCGGAAATGCAATAGCGATGACTTGAAGGGCGGGGTGAATCATGACCACAGACGAAGACGCTCAGTTCACGGTTTCAGCAACAGCCACCGGGACGGCCACCAACTCAACACGCCGGGCGCGCCAATTCGTAAACTTACGATCCTGACCGGAGCTTTTCACTTCTATTTTTGACTGGGGCACACCGCGCTCAAGCAGCCGCTCCCGGACCGCATCGGCCCGCCGTGCACTCAGTGACTCGGTGAAGTCTGCAGTTCCTTCCGATCCGGCGAATCCTATCACCGTAACGGTGACCTTATTTGATCGCCGAATGTGACGGGCAAAGGCATCCACCTTCTCGATCGATTTCTCTGAAAGAGTAACACTGGCCTCGTCAAAATAGGCTGTATTCTCGTCGTCCCCGGGCTCAACACTCGTGTGATGCGCCTCTGTTTTTGTGGCGCGCTCCCCCTGGATACTTTCCGGAATCCGATCAAGGTGATCGAGAGATTGCCCTTCGCTCTTTGACGCTTCGACTTCGAGTGACTGTTGAAGAGCGGCTTCGAGATCACGAATCGAAGGAGGTGTCGCCACCGTCCCGGAACTGGAGGAAGCACTGCGCTCACGCGCTTTCGAAAGCTCCCGCTCGACTTCTCGAAGCTTGTCTTTCAACGCAGCCACCTCATTGTCACGGGCGGTTCGCTGCATCATGATGTTACTGACTTCATTCTGTAAGTCGCGAATGGCTTCGCCTCGTTTCTCAACCTTCCGTTCGAGCTGCAATAATTCATCACCCGCGTCGGAACGGTTCAAATGAGCCCTCTTGAGCTCTTCCTCTTTTTCAGAAAGCTTCCGTTTGAGTTGCTCGAACTCGGCAAAGCCCTCGGCTTCTTCGCTAACTCTCGCCTTAAGTTGAGAAGCCTCATGACGAAGATTTTCAATTTCCTCGTCGCGCCGCTTCACCTGAGTATGAAGTTCCTCCAACTCTGATTTAACTCCTACCAGCTCTTCACTCTTCTCCTCGAGCTGACCGGACACGGAAAGAACACGATCGTCACTGACTTTGAGTGCTTCTTCCAATTCTTCGATAGCGACCTCGGTTTGCCGGCGATGCTCGCGAGCCTCATCGATTTCAACATTGAGCTTGCTGAGCTGCCGCTCGAGAGACTCAACTTGTCGTGATCCGTCTCTCCACTCCTGCTCGATCGAAACAATGTGCTCTTCGCGCTCCCGGGTCGCTTCTTCAAGCTCACCTACTCGCTTCGTTGCCATTTCAAGCTCCCGCAAGGTCTCCTCTTTTTCACGCGAAAGTTCGGTAAGGGAGGCCTGCAGGTCTACCATTGATTGTTCAGATTCCGCAAGGCGCTCAGTCAAATCCTGGACCTGAATCCTCGCTGCTTCCATCGCTTCCTCCGCATTCGCAACGCGTGCATCCGATTCCTGAAACTGCTTTTCGCGGCGCTGTAACTCGGCCTCGAGTTGCTCAGCTCTCGACTCATGATATTTCGCCGACTTATTCTCAGAATCAAACTCCGAACGAACAGAGTTCAGTTCGGTGTAGCGCTCGGAAAGAGCTGATTCGAGATGAGAGATTCGAAGTGCCTGCTCTTTCAGAAACGCCTCTTTTCCAGCGATTGTTGCGGTGAATGTCTTCGCCTCCTCAGAAATCGCCTCTAACTCACCTTCCGTTTCCGCCAGCGTATTCTTGAGAACCCGCAACTCATCGCGCTTCTGGCGAACCTCGCCTGAAAGATCGCTGACTTCCGCGCCGCGGTCTTCAATGATCGCTTCGAGTTCTTCCATCTGAGCCTTCTGTGTCTCCAGCTCGGACACTTTCTCATTATAGGCGAGACGGACATCGCTCAACTCGTGGCGGGCATCCTTCAACTCCAGCGTCATCGCTTCGTGAACCTCCTCAAGCGGTCTCAACTCATCGAGTTGGGCTTCAAGTTTTTTGACCTCTTCGATGCGTGCATTCAAGGCACGGCGCACGTCGTACATTTCATGATTTGAGTCATTCAATTCGGCTTGAAGAGTAACCCGTCGACGCTCGAGGACTTCGAGCCCTTCCATTTCCTGCGCCTGAGCCGCAAGAAGATCCTTGAGTGAATTGACCTCGGCTTCTTTATCTTCAATTTCAACACGAAGCCTCTTGATATCGCTGTCGCGATCCACCAACTTCATTTCCGAAGCCTTCAGCGATCGCTGAGTTTTCTGAAGCTCGGCAGCAGATTCGTCCAGCGCTTGAATTTGTGCCTCTGACTCACCTGCCTCAGCCAACTCTGCCTGAAGTTCACTGTTTCGAAGGCGAAGTGCTCTAATTTCAGCGCGAAATTTGACGAGATCACTGCTCCTCTGTCCGAGAAGGGCCGACAGCTGCTCTGATTTACGACCGGATACCGGACTGAACGCCGCGGAAACCTCGGAAATTGGCGCTTTCCCTCCATCTGCGAGGCGGGCCTCCAGGACCTCAACCAATTCAACCTGCTTCAGGTAATCGGCACGGACCTGGTGCAATTCATCATGGGTATCAATGAGATCTTTTTCCAGATCACTGATACGAGTCTGAAGATCAGAGGCACCCTCGCTTGCAGAGACAGGCGCGATGAGAGGAACCGGCTGCACCGGGGCGGCGATCTCCTTCTTAAGCTTTTGGTTCTCCTCTTCCCGAAGTCGAATCTCTGACTTCAGTGTTTCAATTTCAGCGAGGAGACCGGCGTCCAGCTTTACCTCGGAAGGAATACTCTTCCCTGAAGCACTAAGCTCCCCTGCAAGCTGCGAGATACGGGCATCTTTCTGAGCAACAATCGACTCAGTTTCCACCAGACGGGTTTCCCAGACATCCCGATCCGCCTGCCAGCGGGCACGCAATTTTTTAAAGAGATCCCGTTGGGAGGAGCCGAGGGCATTCCACTGGCTCGCGAGGTTAAGATTCTCTTCTACGGCGAAAGCCAGTCTCTGGGACCAGCGACCCCAGATAAACTTAGCGACGAGAAGCCCGATCAGAAAAAAAGTGATCGAAGCAATCCCTACCGGAAGCCAGTTCTTCAGAAGGAACAGTGTGAAATCTTGCATGGTGTCTGTGTGCGAAGGAAACGTGTGTGTGTTCGGTAAAATTAGTCCTCGGTCCCTGAAAGTTCAGCTTTGATCTTGGACATCTCGTCGCTGGTTCTCTCGTAGTCGGCATACGCCTCCCGGTTCCCGTTTTCTATATTTTCAGTAAATCTACGGGTATTCTTCCAAATTATCCAGCCAACAACGATGCCAATGAGAGCACAAATTGAGCCACTGATTCCGATAGTCAGCCCCCAATCAGTCAAAAAGTGTTCGGAAGCAGGTGTCGTAAGGTCAACGGGCATGGCTCAATTGGATGTTCATGGGGCTTCGTCTTCAACGGAAGGAGCGAGAGAAATTTCAACTCGTCTCGCTTTCCATCGCTCACTACGGGATACGCCGGAGACGTCTTCCCCTTTACTTTCGGTCGTGATGCGTTCTTTCGGAATTTCAAACAGGGTAAGAGCGGCGACGACGGAAGCGGCACGACGAAGGCTGAGTTCCCGGTTGTATTCAGCATTGCCTACATTGTCAGCAAAACCGGTCGCGACGAGATCGACCGGCGCCCCCGTTTTCAGGAGGAGGTCAGCAATGGCTTCAATCTTCTCACGCCCTTTTTCATTCACGATCTCGCTGTTCGTATCGAAGTATATCGGGTACTGCTTCAAGGCAACCTCGAGCTCCGCCCTCGCTTCAGGTAGTAATTCCGGCATCGGAAAGGGATCATCAGCATGGACTAACTGGTTTTCGATCGTGAAGCCCAGAGGCACTGAATTCACAGCCATATTTTGAAGAATCGCTTTATCGGTGATCGCTATCGTCGTTCCGCTGAGGGTGACCTGAGACTGAGTAAACTCAAAGGTTCCCGCCTCAACCCGTGGAATCGCATCCACAAAGAAGGCCTTCAATTGATCTATCCACTCCGCCGGCCTGACACCTTCGTCTACCTTAAGATCATTTTTGACAAGAATATCAGGATTCAGCGCGACAAGCCCCTCCTCCAAGGCACTCACAAAGCTATCGTCAGGAACCCTCCCCTTGAGAGTAAAGAAGCCCTCTTCAAATGTTGCCAAAAGAGATGAGGCCGGCCCCTCGTCAACCGAAGGGTCATCAATCTGCAAATCCGCGAGCACTTCTATCCCGGAATTTTCATTCAGAATTGGCTGGATCGCCGCCAGGATCTTTTCACGACTCTCAGAACTGGCGGTCAATCCCGTCAGCCGGATCTGCTCCTCCGTGAACTCGATCGTCATTTCCCCGGTAATATGCTCGATCAAGGCAGGAAGAACGTCAGCCGCATGAGCCTCCCAGCTTCCTGCCACACGATCACTGGAATGACGACGGCGGTCATTCACCACGGTAGACGGAGAAGCCGCGTTTAAGATGCCTACCACATCAGCGCCTCCATCTCCTGAACTCAAGACTCCGTTCAAAATCACCCCGAAACGATTCCGAGTGAGGATGAGGGTCGATTTTTTAAGGAAAGACCTCGGATCAAGGACTGAAATCTCATCGACAAGGTGATCAGCCTCCACCATGGCCGCGAGCTCGAGTATCCCCTCCTTAATGCCATCATTCGGTACCGTTCCACTGAGTTTAAATTTTCCTCCGGCAATGGAAACTCTCGCAGATTCAGAGTGCCTGATCAATTCCACGGATGCCGCAGCAAATTCCGGGGCAGCGGTGAAAAGAAGACGCTGATCATCATGCTCCACCTCAGGTGCAACCTTACGATTTCCAAGAGCCCCCAGTCGGGTAAGCAACAAAACCATCACGCTCTCATGATCTTCCCCCAGTATGCCTGAAATCTGAATCCCCTCTTCACCGGCGACAGATTCGACAGTAAGTGAAGGCGGAATGGTCGGCCGTATCACGATTTCGCTCAGTTCTGCCTCAGGAAGCCTGGCGACAGGAGCCGTCTCGAGCACGATTGAACGCACCGTTTCAATTTCATCAGCCTGATCAACAAACCCCGTCAAGGTGACTTCATGGTGATCAAATGCTACTTCAATTCCGTCGAAACCGGCTGCCCGCAAAGCCGCAACAGATTGACGTTCCAACTCCGCTTCGACGCTACCCTGGTAGACGACCTTCGCAATAAGAGTAAAAACGGCAACTGCAGAAAGAAAAAGGATAGCGGCGAACAGAAACCTCATCAAAAACAGAACCAATTAAGTTCAGACAATAATCAAACTTTACAAAATTCTCAATGCTGAACTGCCGTTTTTGCAAAAAATTCTGCCAAAATTTTATTCTCTAGAGGCGGAAGTCAAGACAAGCAAACCTCCAACCTCTCCTTCCCGGAGCTTAATAGCCGAGAATAGCGGCAATATCCTGCCACGAACTGACGCCGGGAACCTGAAAACCCCGCATTTTTGCCGCAGAGGCTTTCGCAGGATCCTGATAAGGTTCGTTAGCAACCTTCGCAATGAGGGAGCCGATCGCCTCGTAATCAGTTGATTCAACCTGCTTTCGAAGATGACGGATCAATTTTCCATTCGCAAAGTAGAGACGGTGCTCAGTCATCGTATCGATCGTCTCGCTTTCTCCATTTGCCATCGCCTTCCCACTGAAACGCCAGCTGCGCTCATCGATGTAGATGAAGAAAAGCTGACCATTGTGATAATAGTAGGTCTCCTCGCCCCCCCCATGATCTCCCTGGCCGAAAATGAAGGTCGCTTTCACAACTTGTCCATTCTCTAAATACTTCGTCAACTTACCGTAGGCGGGATCATCCTCCGGCTGAAATTCGATCACCTGTGTTTGCAGCGTCGCGCTCTCAATCTGATTATATTTGGAGCGAATATCTGTGACGGCGTCCTCAACCCAGTCAGCCCTAACTGAGCCAACCAATAAGGTGAGAAAAGCGAATGTGGAAAAATAACGGTTTGTCATCATGGCGGTAGGGAAATCAACCTTCGTTCCAACCCGCCTGCAAGCAGCTTCACAGAATATTCCGAACACGAAAAAAGCCCGACCGGAAGAACCGGGCGGGCTTTTCTAAAATGGATTTCAGAGAACCCTCTTAGCCTTGGGACAGCTCGGCAGACGCTTCTTCACCTCGCTCAGCCATCGCAACTTTGCGGCTAAGTTTGACGCGACCACGCTCATCAATGCCAATACACTTGGCAGCAACGATGTCTCCGACTTTCACCACGTCTTCGACCTTGTCGACACGGAAGTCAGCGAGCTCAGAGATGTGAATCATGCCGTCTTTGCCGGGAAGCACTTCGACGAAGGCACCGAAGTTCGTCGTGCTGACGACTTTACCTTCGTATGTCTTTCCTACTTCAATCTCAGCGCTGACGCGCTCAACGAGAGAAATGGCACGGGCAAGTGCCTCCGGGTTGGCTGCGTAGATGGAAACCGTTCCGCTGTCATCAATATTGATGTCAGCGCCTGTTTCAGCCTGGATTCCTTTGATGTTCTTACCGCCAGGTCCAATGAGCTCACCGATTTTCTTCGGATCGATCTTGAGACTCTCGATGCGGGGAGCGAAGTCGCTCAGCGCTTTCGGCTCGTTAATGACACCATTCATGATGTCGAGAACGGTGTGGCGCCCTTTGGCAGCCTTATCAACCCCTTCACAGAAGAGATCAAGCGGGATACCGGGAAGCTTAAGGTCGAGCTGGAAACCGGTGACACCTTCGCTTGTTCCGCAAAGTTTGAAATCCATGTCACCGTTGAAGTCTTCGTTACCGATGATATCGATCATCGTCTTGTAACGCTTCATTTCAGTCCCTTCGAACTCGGTAACAAGACCGCAGGAAATACCGGCGACCGGGCGCTTAATCGGAACACCTGCGTCAAGGAGAGCCATCGTGCCGGAACAAACGGACGCCATTGACGTAGAGCCGTTCGATTCCATCACTTCGCTGGAGATACGAATCGCGTAAGGGAACTCCTCTTCGCTTGGAATCACAGGAGCGATCGACTTCTCAGCGAGCGCACCGTGACCGATTTCACGACGATTCATGCCACCCATGCGGCCTGTTTCACCAACGGAAAAAGGAGGGAAGTTGTAATGAAGGATAAAACGCTTCGTGTCTTCGCCACCGGCGTAGTTGTCGAGATACTGCTTCTCGTCAGCAGGAGCAAGAGTTGCGATCGCCAGTGCCTGAGTCTCTCCGCGAGCGAAGAGCGCAGAACCGTGAGTGCGCGGCATGAGCTTCGTTTCGCAGGTAATGGGACGAATCGTCTCAATGTCACGACCGTCGCAGCGAACCCCTTTATCGAGGATGCTGACACGGAAAGCCTTCTTCTGAAGGTAGTCGAAAGCCTGCCCCATCGCGAAGCTGTCTGCTTCAGGGTATTTTTCGAGAATGGCTGCATCGACCTCCTTGCGGAGAGCACCAACGGCAGCACCACGCTCAATCTTGCTCGGCTGATTGATGGCATCTTCGATGCGCTCACCGGCGACTTGATAAGCGATCTCGAGAAGCTCGTCCTGAACCTCCATGAGAGCGACTTCACGCTTTGGCTTACCAACACGACGGGCGAGCTCTTCCTGCGCGTCGAGAATTGGCTGAATCGCCTCGTGTGCGAAGTAGAGAGCCTTTTTGAAGATCTCGTCCGGAACTTCGTCCCCACCGCCTTCGATCATGATAACACCGTCACGGAGACCGGCATAAACAAGATCAAGAGTGCTCTCTTCGCGCTGATCGAAGGTTGGATTGGCAACAAATTCACCATTGACGTAACCAACACGCACCGCTGCGATAGGCCCGGCAAAAGGAATGTCAGAAATAGTAAGCGCAGCAGAAGCACCGTTCATGCTGAGAATGTCGGAATCATTGACTCCGTCAGCACTGAGGAGAAGGGTCACGACCTGAGTGTCGTAGAAATAACCTTTCGGGAAAAGCGGACGCAACGGGCGGTCCGTCATACGGCAAGTGAGGATCTCTTTCTCAGTAGGACGGCCTTCACGCTTGAAGTAACCACCTGGAAAACGACCTGCTGCCGCTGCCTTCTCTTTGTATTCAACTGAAAGCGGGAACCAGTCCTGACCTTCACGAACGCTTGTTTGGGACACGGCCGTAACCATGACGATAGTGTCGCCGACCTGAACGGTCACAGCGCCATCAGCAAGCTTACCCATCTTGCCGGTTTCGATTTTCATTTCCGTCGCACCAACCTGGCACGTGATATTTTCAATACTCATATTTTCTTTTTTCTAATGAAATGTTTTTTGCAGACAGCGAGAAAAGGTCTCGCCAGCTCTGACTTGCAACTTCAGATGCCGAAACCGCGCAAGATTTTGCGGGACGGACTCCCCTGCGAACGGCAGGAGGAATTCGAGTCGGAAGCCGAAACGAAAAAGCGCCGACCGCAGTCGACGCTTTCGAAAAATAATTATCGGCGAAGGCCGAGTGCAGCGATCACCTTGGTGTAGCGCTCATTCTGAGTGCGGGCAAGGTAATCAAGGAGCTTGCGGCGACGTGCCACCAAGCGAAGGAGTCCACGACGTGAGGAAAGATCCTTCTTGTTGCGACCCATGTGGTCAGTAAGTTGGGTGATACGCTCCGTAAGGCGTGCAATTTGCACATCTGCGCTTCCCGTATCGGTCCCGTGGAGTTTAAACTCCGTTGCTGTTTCTGTAGATTCACTCATTTGAGGCAGGAAAAGCGTCACCTTGACGCTGTTAAGGGTTCTTCCTAAAGGTGGCGGACTTAATCACAAAACGGGCCTCTTGCAATTGAAAAGATGCCATAGAAGTCAGTTTTTCAGTAAAAAATCGCAGACGCTTCCCAATGTCTTACGTAGTATCAATGTATGCCAGAATCAGAAGCCGTCAGAATTCCCGACCATGCGCCAGTAATGGTGCTCGGTGGCGCGACTCTGTTTCCTCATGGTTACATGCCCCTCTTCATCTTTGAACAGCGCTATCGCGACATGCTCACCTATGCGCTGGAGCGGCAAAGAATGTTCTGTATCGGACATGCACTGCCCAATGTCGACACAGACGATCATCCGGATCCTGTGCACCGCATCACGACGATCGGCCTGATTCGTGCCTGCGTGACTCATCCCGACGGAACCTCTCACCTGATGCTTTCCGGTCTTCAGCGCGTCGAAATCCTCGGATGGGAGCAGACCGCTCCTTTCCGAATCGCGACCATCGTACCGCAAGCCTGTCACATCGATGATCCTGCGGTGGTGAGACACCTCGCTCTTGAAGTCGTCGACCTTTGCGGACGCCTCTGCGGGGACGGCAAACCCATGACAGCCCAGCTGCGGGATCACCTCAAGGGGATACATGATCCCTCCGCGATCGCTGATGTCGTCGCTCAGAGCTTTCTCAATGATCCCTGTGATCGGCAGAGAATCCTCGAAATTCTGAGTGTGGAGGACCGTCTCCGATATCTCTCCCGTCACCTCAGTCAGCTACTGGTCGACAGTTAAACAGGCGTTTCGCCCGGTTTCGGCCCGCGGCCCCGCGCCATTATGCCCAAAGGTCCCGGGCAGCTCTAAAACGCAAAAACCCCGATCAGATCGCTCCAATCGGGGTTTTCTACATTCAATGACACTGCTTTTAAGACGCACCAACTCGTCATTTATTAGAAGTTCTTTGAAAAAATCAGCATATTTCAGCCCGGGGGCAATGCCACAATGCGCCAGTGAATCTACTTGTCGTCTTCAGGCGTGGATACAAGACTCATCCCGCTATGCATGCCCGTCATCTTTCCAGGATACTACTTTTCGCCGTCACCTTGAGTTTTTGCTCTTATTCCTCTGCCACTGAAAAGCCAAACATCGTTTTTTTTCTCGCTGACGACCTCGGATGGACCGGTCTCCGCTGCGTCGGAAGCGATTTTTACGAAACCCCGAACCTGGACCGTCTCGCAGGGGAAGGCATGAAGTTCACCGACGCCTATGCTGCATGCACCGTCTGCTCCCCTACCCGTGCCTCAGTTCTCACCGGAAAATACCCCGGACGGCTCCATCTCACCAGTTTCATTCCGGGACAGGAGCGACCCTATGCAAAATTAAGGACGCCCGACTGGACGAAAGGCCTCGAAACCACGGAAGAAACCCTCCCTGAACTACTTCGTGTCGAAGGCTACCGAACCCACCATCTCGGAAAATGGCATTTGGACTTTCCAGATCGCGCAGATGAGGGACCGACAAGTCATGGCTTCGATACCAGTGTCGACAAACCGAAAAATGCCAAAGGCTATTTTTTTACGAAGGAAGATCGGGAGGAACTCGACACCGAAAGCACCTACGCGACCGACTTCTTTGCCGAAAAGGCCGTTGAACTGATTGATCAAGGAGGAGACGATCCCTTCTTTCTCTATTTTGCCTTTCACGTGCCCCACACCCCGATTCAAGGCCGTGAGGATCTTGTGGCCTACTTTGAGGAAAAAGTCGATCCCGAAGCGATTCATCAGAATCCCGTCTATGCCGCGATGGTGAAAAGCATGGACATGGCAGTCGGCAAGGTACTTGAAGCCCTCGAAGCAAACGGTATCTCGGATGAAACACTGATTATTTTCACCTCGGATAACGGCGGACTCACTCAGCGCCACGGGAAGCATGATCGATTCACCGAAAACCTTCCCCTGAGACGCGGGAAAGGCTCCGCCTACGAAGGCGGCGTTCGCGTGCCCGCGATCGTAAAATGGCCGGGCCACACTGAAGCCGGAAGCTCCAGTTCCACCCCGATCATGACGATAGACTGGCTGCCGACGATCACAGACATCGCCGGAGCAGAGAAGGTCCCCGATGACATTGACGGGGAAAACCTGCGCCCACTGCTCGAAGGCAGCCCGAGCTCACTTGATCGCGACCTCTTCTGGCACTTTCCGCATTATCACGCGGGCGGTGACGGCCCCTATTCCGCCATCCGTTCCGGTGACTGGAAACTCATCGAACGACATGAGAGCGGAACCCTCGAGCTCTATAATTTGTCCTCGGATCTTGAGGAATCCAATGACCTCTCTGCATCAAAAAAGGCAAAAGCAGACCGGCTTCACCGAAAACTTAAGGCCTGGCGCAAGGCTGCCGGGGCTCAGATGATGACATCCAACCCGGACTTTGCCCCTGCCAAAGCACAGGAGGCACAGCGGAGAAAGAAATAGATCAGGGGGCAGCCGGAGACAGTTTCCAAAGTTTCAAATCATCAACCACTGCGTGTTTGGCGACCGCGAAGACGAACTGACGCTTCGTCTCGTGCCCGAAGCCCGGAGAAGTGTGGGAGCCGACTTCCTCTCCGTCGATGTAAACAGTCAGCGTTTCCCCTTCATGAACGGTGACGACGTCGTGCCATTCTCCCGGATCCAGTTCCAGGGGAAAGCTCTCGCTTGCTGAGGCCACGGCTTCATCCATCGCTGCCTTTCCTTCCGGTGTCTCTTTGTTGTCCCGAAGCGTGAGCTTAAAAACACTTTCCCGCTCATCCACGAGGCGGAGATCCTTCGTCGTAAAGGTCACCCCGTTGATATGCCCTGCCCAGACCGATTTATCGTCGCGATCATTGTAGGCCAGTTTGAGTTGATCCCCCTCTTCGAGCTTCATACGAAGCGAGACGACTGCGTCACCGTAGGGTTCAGCGGTGGTATGAACCGTTGAAATGGCATGATCTGCACGCGGCGAAATCGTCATGACCAGTTCACCATCAACAAGATCATTCTGCTTATCACCCATCGCGCGACTTTGACTGTTCGTGGTCCAGGCTTCACCGAGATCGTCGGTGTCTTCGGCGTCCTCACGATCAAAGGTATCCTCGAAGAGAAGCGAACCACGCGATTCAACCAGTCCGGCAACCGCCGAAGGAAGCTCCACGCCGTTCGAGTTTTCCCCGTTCGCGTTTGAGGTAATCCACGCCTGATCCTCTTCGGAGAGCTTTTCAATCGGCAAAGTAAACCGTTTCCGGTCCGCTTCCCTCTGAATCGTGACGTGAGTGTTTGTCGAGGAGACGAACTCAGCCTCTACCGTATTTCCATCCGTCGATGTCCAGATGCGGGCCATTCCGACAGCCGTAAGAGACACGAGAGTGAGGATCGTGAGGGGGATTTTCATCAGGAATCCTCGCCCCGCTTTTGAAAGAGCTCAAATCTGAATTCGATGGAGCGGGCAGCCCGTTGAGCTAATCCCAGCTCTCCAACAGGGTCAGGTCTTGGCTTTAACCCTGTTCGCTCTGCCCCTTACGGTCCTGATTTCCCGTGATTTCGGGAATAGACGAAATGGAATTTTTCCATCAACCTCCTGATGATGAATCGCTTTAAGCACCTTATTGGCCTTGCTCTATTCCCTCCGCTCTCGGCCGGTGCCATCGATTTTGATAAGGATATTCTCCCTATCCTCGAAGCAAACTGCCTCGACTGTCATGACGGGGAGACATTAAAAGGTGGCGTTGGACTCGACAGCTACTACTACGCGACTCTGCCGACTGATGCCGGTGAAAGCCTCTTCGTCCCCGGCAAACCTGCTGAGTCCGTCCTCCTTCACGTCGTCGAAGAGTCTGATCCTGAGAAGCGCATGCCGCCAAAAGGAGATCCACTCACGAGCGGGGAAATCGCCGCACTTCGCGAGTGGATCGACGCAGGGGCGGTGTGGCCGGATGATGGATGGCGACCGCCGCTTCATTGGTCTTTCCTCGCCCCGACCCTTCCCTCTTTGCCTGAGCCGGACCCAATGCTCGCTGATCGGCATTCCAACGGGATTGATTACTTCATTGCCGCCAAACTCTCGGCGAACGATCTCACCATCAATGAGGAAACGGATCCCGCCCGTCTTCTTCGTCGCGTCTATCTCGATACCCTCGGGCTCCCTCCGACGGTTGAACAAGTAGACGAATTCCTCAAGAATCCCACTTTTGCCCACTACACGCAGATTGTTGAGGAGCTTCTCTCGTCTCCCTCTTTCGGTGAGAAATGGGCAACGCAATGGCTCGATTTGGCTCGCTATGCGGATTCCGAAGGCTATCAGCGGGACGCTCCCCGGAACATGTGGCCCTACCGCGACTGGGTCATCGACGCGCTCAATGCAGACATGCCCTTCGATCAGTTCTCAATCGAACAGCTCGCCGGCGATCTCCTCCCTGAGGCCACCGAATCGCAACGAATCGCGACCGCTTTTCATCGCAATGCCCCGACAAACCTGGAGGCGGGAACCGACCCGGAGGAGGATCACTACAAAGTCGTGGCCGACCGGACCGCGACCACCGGAATGATCTGGATGGGACTCACCGTCGGCTGTGCTCAGTGCCACAATCACAAATACGACCCGATCTCAGCAAAGGAATACTACGAACTCTTCGCCTTCTTCAACAACACACCGATGGAGACGAAGCAAAAAGGTTCCGGGTTCGGTATGTCTGCCCTTCAACATATCGGGCCGACTCTGGCAGTGGCTCAAACCCGTGACGATCGCTCTTTCGAGGAAGTCGCGGCAACACACTACCGGGAAGCGAGAGAGCGGGCGGACTTCAACCTTCGCGAAAGAGCGGCAGAAATGATCGGGTCGAGTGAAACGATCCGCGAAGCACTCGATCCATCCACCGTGAAACTGATGGCCACGAAGACAGCATTGAGTAATCAGCAGATGAAAACGCTGCAGCGAGCCCTTCTTCCGCGAGACACGGAAATGGCGGTGGAAATTGAAAAGGTGGAGATCAGTGCAAACCGCCTCAAAGCGATGCGGGAGAAAACCGTCCGCGTCATGGAAGAACTCGGGGAAACCCGCACAACCTACATTGCGAAACGCGGGGATTTTCAGGCGAGAGGCGAAGCAGTCACCCCGGGGACACCGGCGGCGCTGCATCCTTTTCCTGAGAATTACCCAAAGAACCGCCTCGGTCTCGCCCGGTGGCTCGTCGATCCCGCCAATCCTCTCGTTGCCCGCACCTTCGTGAACCGTCTCTGGATCGAGATCTTTGGCCGGGGACTCGTCACCACTCCCGAAGACTTTGGCAGTCAGGGCGAACTTCCGACGCACCCTGAACTTCTCGACTGGCTGTCGGTCACTTTCGTTGAGAAGGACGCCTGGTCCCTCAAGAAATCCCTTCGCCGAATTCTTCTCTCGGCCACCTATCGACAATCAGTGAGCTCAAATGAAACCCGGGCGCAGAAAGATCCGAAGAATCAACTCTTGTGGCGCCATCCGGGACACCGACTCTCAGCCGAGACAATCCGTGACCAGGCCTTGGCAATCAGTGGCCTCCTTTCACCGCGAATGCACGGCCCTCATTCCAGACCTTACCAACCGGAAGGCGTCTGGAGAAAAACAGCGGGCGCCTCGGAATCGTATTACATTCCCTCTCGGGGAGAGGATGCCTATCGCAGGGGAGTCTATACGATCTGGCGGCGCAACAACCACTACCCGAGTTTCGCCAACTTCGATGCTCCCGACCGGGCCGCCTGCGTGATTCAGCGCGACGTTTCGAACACTCCGCTTCAGTCACTGACTCTTCTGAATGATCCCGCCTTTGTCGAAATGGCGGAAGCCTTTGCGGAAAGGATTGCCAGAGAAGGCGGTAGAACTCTCGATGCGCAAGTGGATTGGGCCTTCCGCACCGCGCTCTCACGAAGCCCGAAGGACTCAGAACGGCTTCTCCTTCAATCCGCGCATGAAAGCGTCCTCGGAGAATCCGGTTCAAAACAGAAAGCACTCTTCGAGCTCGCCACCATTTTGATGAACCTGCATGAATCAATCAGCAGATCGTAAGCCGACCACCTATTGCCTGCTCAACCCGGACAGACCTTTAAAATGACCTCGACCGATCGTGACATCATGGGACGCCGCCAGTTCCTCACCCGAACCGGGGCCGGCGTCGGTTCACTTGCTCTGGGCTCACTGCTTCAGGAGTCTGCCGGGGCGGAAGCGGTTCCGGAGCAGTTTCGTCGTGTCGCCCCGAAAGCGAAGAGCGTGATCTTCTTTCACTTCACCGGGGCGCCCTCGCACCTCGACCTCTTCGATCACAAACCGGTCCTCGAAAAATACGATCGACAGCTGGCCCCGAAAGAACTCTTTGAGGGCAAGCGATTCTCTTTCCTGCGCGGTCACCCCAAGCTTCTTGCTTCGCCCTACGAGTTCACTAAACACGGACAGGGCGGCAATGAACTTTCCAGCCTTCTTCCCCGACTCGGCACCGTTGCGGACGAAATGTGTCTCATCAAGTCGATGCATACCACGGAGTTCAATCACGCCCCCGCGCAGCTCTTTTTCCACACCGGCCTCAACCGTCAGGGGAATCCGTCGATTGGCTCATGGACGACCTACGGACTCGGCAGCGAATCCAGCAATCTTCCGGCCTATGTCGTTTTCATGAAAGGGAACACCCCGGGGGCCGGAGCCAATCTCTGGAAGTCCGGCTACCTCCCCAGCGTCCATCAGGGCGTTCGTCTTCGCAGCGAGGGGGACGCCGTTCTCTACTTGAACAATCCGGAAGGCATCTCCCGGGATCATCGCCGCCGCACCCTCGACAGCATCGAAGCGCTCAATCAACAGAACTATGAACTGATCGGAGATCCGGAGATTCAAACCCGGATAGATCAGTACGAAATGGCCTTTCGAATGCAGGCATCCGTGCCGGAGTTGAATGATTTCAGTCAGGAATCAAAGGCAACCCGCGAAATGTATGGGAAGAGCGAGTTTGCCGATCAATGCCTGCAGGCGAGAAGACTCGTTGAACGAGGGGTGCGCTTTGTCGAACTTTTCCATGGTGACTGGGATACCCACAGCAAACAGGAAAGTCGACTCGCGAACAACTGTGCCGAAGTTGACCAACCGATCAGCGCGCTCATCAAAGACCTCAAGCAACGGGGCCTCCTCGACCAAACCCTTGTCGTTTGGGGCGCTGAGTTCGGTCGCACCCCCATGCTCCAGGGCGACGACTCACCGGAGAAATGTGGCCGCGATCACCAAAAAGATGCCTTTACCGTCTGGATGGCAGGCGGAGGAGTCAAAGGCGGGATCACCTATGGAAAAACCAACGAACTCGGAAATGAAGTTGCTGAGAACCCCGTCGAGGTGCGTGACCTCCATGCCACCATTTTACACCAGCTCGGAATCGACCACGAGCGACTGACCTATCGCTTTCAGGGATTTGATCAGCGCCTCACCGGCGTCGAGAAAGCCACGGTACTGAAAGAAATTCTGAGCTAACTAGGCATTCACCACGTTCAGCGGCTTATCCGCCTGCCACGCCGAGATATTGGCAACCACCTGATCAATGAGGCGGACGCGGGCCTCGCGAGTCGCCCAGGCGATGTGAGGAGTGATCAGGCAATTTTTCGCGGTTCGAAGAGGATTCCCCTTTGCCATCGGCTCCTTGCAAAGCACATCGAGCCCGGCTCCGCCCAGATGACCGCTGTTAAGTGAATCAGCGAGAGCAGCTTCATCAACAAGCGGCCCGCGCGAAGTATTGATGAGCCAGGCGCCCTCTTTCATCGAAGCAAGGCGATCAGCGTTCATGAGCTGGTCAGTCTCCGGAGTGAGCGGGCAGTGTAAGCTGACGACGTCTGAAGTCGCGATCACTTCATCGAGGGGTGCGTAGGGGAAATCGACCACTTTCTCCCGGGTTCGATTGTAGACCACGACTTTCATCCCGAGTGCCGCCGCGACTTTAGCGGTAGCCTGCCCGATCGCACCAAAACCGATGATCCCGAGCTGTTTACCTGACAGTTCAACGATAGGAGAAGTCGTGAAAGAGAAATCCGCGCAATCTTCCCAGACCCCATCCGCAACGGCGCGGCTGTGATCACCCACCCGGCTTGCCAGCTCAAGAATCAAAGCAAAGCTCAGCTGTGCGACAGAGTCAGTACTGTATCCGGGGACATTCGTCACCACAACGCCGGCTTCTTTAGCGGCATCCAGATCGACGACGTTCACGCCTGTTGCGACAACTCCGATATACTTGAGGTCCGGCAGTGCCTCGATTGCCTCCGCCGGAACGAGGGCCTTGTTCGTCAGCACAATCTCCGCTCCCGCGCATCTTGAAATCACCTCCTCCGGAGCAGTCCGCTCGTGAATTTCGACCTCACCGAGAGCCTTGAGGCCCTCCCAACTGAGGTCACCGGGGTTGGCCGTGAAGGCATCAAGAATCACAATTTTCATCCGACACTATCCGAAACCCCGAAAGGAAATCCACGCCTTTTCGCCTGAATTCGACCGCACCGTATTACGACATGAGGTCTTTGATCACATGCGCCTCTTCAACTCCGGTGAGACGCTGGTTGAGCCCCCGAAACTTGAAGGTAAATCTCTCGTGATCAATCCCGAGAAGATGCAGGATTGTCGCGTTGAGATCCCGAATGTGCACCGGATTCTCAGCGACATTGTACGCGTAGTCGTCGGTCATCCCGTAGTCGTAGCCAGACTTCACGCCGCCACCGGCCATCCAGGTGGTGAAACAACGACCATGATGATCCCTCCCGGAAGTCGGTGACCCGAACTGCCCCTGACTGTAAACAGAGCGGCCGAATTCCCCCCCCCAGATCACAAGAGTGTCCTCCAGCATCCCCAGTCGCTTTAAGTCTGTCACCAACGCCGCCGAAGCCTGATCGACATCCTGACACTGCCTTGGCAACTGGGACTTAATCGAAATGTGCTGGTCCCAGCCCCGATGAAACAACTGCACGAACCGAACCCCCCGTTGAGCCATTCGTCTCGCCATGAGGCAGTTCGCCGCGAACGTCCCGGGACGACGAGCCTCTTCTCCATAAAGTTCAAACGTGGACTCCGGTTCATCGGAAAAATCAGTCAAATCCGGAACCGATGTCTGCATCCGGTAGGCCATTTCGTATGCCTCGACCCGGGCGAGCGTCTCCGGATCTCCGGCCATCTCCGCCTGCTGCCGGTTGAGATCGCCAAGGGTATCGAGGAGGCGGCGGCGTGCATCGCGCGAAACACCGGGTGGATTTTTCAGGTAGAGGACTGGATTCGCCCCCGGGCGAAGCATGACGCCCTGGTGACTGGAAGGAAGGTACCCGCTTCCCCAAAGGCGGGAGAAAAGAGGCTGCCCGGGATTCTTTCCGGTGCCCTGACTGAGCAAGACCATATAGGCGGGAAAATTGTCGTTTTCACGGCCCAGCCCATAACTGAGCCATGCCCCCATTGAAGCGTGCCCCATCTGCTGAGAGCCAGTGTTAATGTAAGTCACTCCGGGGTCATGATTGATCGCCTCAGTCCACATCGAGCGCACGATCGTCATGTCGTCGGCGATGCCCTGCATGTGAGGTATTACGTTGCCCATCCAGGTTCCCCGCTCACCGCAACGCTTTCCACCCCACAGGGAATTCACGACCGGAAAGCTCGCTTGCCGTGCGGTCATCCCGGTGAGTCGCTGGTTCCCTCGAACCGAGTCGGGAAGGTTTTCGCCGTGATGCTTTTCAAGAAAGTCCTTTCCGTCGAAAAGGTCGACATGGCTCGGTCCACCCGATTGGAAAAGATAAATCACCCGCTTCGCCTTTGGCGCAAAATGAGGAAGCTCCGGAAGGCCATTCTGCGAAGTTGGCGCTCCGGCATCGAGTAGTGCACCCTGCCCTTCCTGTGCCAACATCCGGCTGAGGGCGACACCTCCGAGGCCGGCGGCAGTCTTTCCGAAAAGCGAACGCCTCGTCATTTGCTGACGCTGCATTTCATCGAAAGTGTATGTCAGGCTGGTTCGGTTCATGGCTGCGGAAAAAGTTCGTTGAGTTGTCGTTGAAAACGGGAAACCAAGTCAGGGTACTGACTCGCTACATTAGTTGTTTCGTCAGGATCACTATTGAGATCGAAGAGTTGCACTGGAACACGATCCCAGTCATGCACCGTCAGGTATTTGGTTGAATCGAGACCGTCGTGACGACGAAGGAACTTCCATTTGCCCTCACGCATCCACGAATACTGAAGGGTCTCGAAAGGCTTTCCCGGATTCATGTTGTGAATCGAGTAGGCAGCCCCTTCAGCCGTCTCCCGACTCGATTCCATCAAATTGATGCCCGGAAGGTCAGCGGGGGCTTCAAACCCGCACAGCGAAACGATGGTCGGGAACAAATCCAGTGAACTCGCCAATCCCTGCACCAACTCCGGCTCAATCTCACCGGTCCATGAGAAAAAGATCGGCGTCCTGATCCCCGTTTCGTAGGGAGACCCTTTTGATCTAGGCGCATAGTCGGGCCACCAATCATCAGGCAGCGGAATTTTCGAATCATCCGCCGCCAGCCAGCCGTTGTCACAAAGGTAGACAAACAGAGTCTTTTCACGCAGTCCGCGATCCTCTATCGAGTTGATCAATGTCCCGCAAGTCTGATCAAACCACTCACACATGGCGTAGTACTTCGCGGTTCCCTCAGTGAGCCCTTTATCCTCATAGTGAGCGAGAATCTCCTGAGGCGGGTGATGTGGCGTGTGCGGAAGGAAGGGGGCATACCACAGGAAAAACGGCATTTTTTCCGACTCGGCATGATCCAGGAATGTCTCAATCGGCCCGAGTCCCTCCCTTCCGATTTTCAGCCCGATATCGCCATGCCTGCCTCCTCTTGCTGCGTCCCCATGCGTCATGCCGTGAGTGAAGCCTCCTTCCACAGCTGATCCCTCCCACCACTTCCCTGACTGAAAGGCGAGATAGCCGCGGTCAACGAGAAAACGAACGAGGCTTGAATGCTTGTGAAAGGCATCGCGGACCGTTCGATCCTCCGCTTCCCGGGCCGCCTTCTTTGCCGGACTGACATCATTGCCAACGACTCCGTGCTGATGCGGATGCAAACCTGTCACCATCGATGCGAGCGACGGTCGACAAAGCGGAGAGACAACGTAACCCTTTTTGTAGAGTCGGCTCTCTGCCGCGAGAGCATCGAGGTGCGGCGTTCGCACGACCTCGTTGCCCATGAACCCATAGTCTCCCCAGCCCTGATCATCAGAAAGAATGAAAACAACGTTGGGCGATTCCGCCTGCGCAGCACAAAGGCCGAAACAGGCGCAAAGTATGGATGTGCACAGTTTCATTTAAAGTCGTGTCAGGGTTTCGCTGAGGTTGAAGAGCAGGCTCGACACCTGCGTCCAGACCGCTTGATCAACCGGTGCATGCGAATGATTCACGGGCGACTCCCCTACCGCGATAAGAGACCGGGCGGCGGCTTCATCCGCCTCATACCGGGCCCGCTCATCAGTGAGGAACGATCCGAGGGCATTCAATTCAGCGTCCGTGGCAAGACGCCCCGTGATCATTTCAAAAGCAGTCGTGAGGCGGTCGATGTCTTCGGTCCCCATTGTTTCATCGAGAAGCTTTGCCGCGAAGACCCGGGATGCCTCGGCGAACTGAGGGTCATTCAAAGTCACTAGCGCCTGTAACGGAGTATTGGTGATCCCCCGTTCCGTGATGCACATCTCACGGTTAGGAGCATCGAAGGCCGACATCGACGGATGTGGACTGGTTCGTTTGACAATCGTGTAGAGACTTCGCCGATACAGTTTCTCACCGTGATCCTGAACAAAGACCTGCTTGGTTGCCGGGGTACTGCCAAAGTGGCTGACCTCTTTCCAAAGACCGGCCGGTTGATAGGGCTGAACACTTGGCCCTCCGATCCGGGGAACGAGCAATCCACTCACCGCAAGCGACTGGTCCCGGACAAACTCAGCCGCAAGGCGGAAACGGGGACCCCGCGCAAGAAGGCGATTCCCGGGGTCTCTTTCGCGCTCCTCCGGATCTGCTGAGGAATCCTGCCGATAGGTGGCGCTACTTACCATTTTCCTGATGAGCGCCTTCTGATCCCACCCGCTCTCCATGAACTCAACTGCCAGCCAATCGATCAGCTCCGGATGGCTGGGCCATTCTCCTTGCGAACCAAAATCAGCGGTTGTCGCGACAATCCCCGTTCCAAAAATGATCTGCCAGATCCGGTTCACCGCGACGCGGGCGGTGAGTGGATTCGCCGGGTCGACCATCCAGTGGGCGAGATCAAGCCGGGTCGCTTTGCCGTCCGCTTTCAAAGGAGGCAGAACACGGGGAGTCGTCGAACTCACTTTCTCAGTCGGCGCATCGTACTGGCCCCGGGAGAGAACAAAGGTTTCGCGCGGAGTCGGCGAAGTATCCATCACCATTGTCGAATGGGCCCCCGTGAGAACCTCGATACGCTCTTCGAGGTTCGCGATGCGAATCCGCTCCCGCTCGAGGCCGGGGGCTTCGTTGCGAAAAACAGAAAGAACACGTTCCTTTTCCTCCGGAGACCACGTTCCCCGGTCCTGTTGAAGAATCGCAGCGAGATCAGCAGGATAGGAACTGTCGGTATCCTCTCCGCTGAAAGCATCCACCCTCCACTGAAAAGGAAGCGACTCGCGCTGACCGTAGAAAACCATGACAGAGAGATACGGGGTCTCCGCAGGATTGACCGGCGCGTCAAAGGTCACAGTCAAGTGTGGCTCGGAATCTGAAGGATCCGGCTGCCACCAGTGGAGATTCCGCTCGTCGAGAACGTTTTCCGGTAGATTGACCCCGTCGTTCGAACTCGCCGTCGCGCTCGCGAGACGAAGTTGACTGTAGTACTCCACTTGCTTCGCCGGCTGAATCCCCGCCGAGACAAGGACCGTGGTGATTTTAGGAACATTGTCAGGATGAGGCGTCAACTTTCCGGTTCCGGGTTGCGGAAGAATCCGGACACGAATTCCATTGATCGATTCCACTTCTGGCAATGCCAGTGCGTGGCTGAACGCATTGAGTCCGGTGCTCGGCTCTGACAGGACAATTGAACCGTCTCCGGCGACTTCGAAAGGCCCCGGCCGATTCGGGCTCGATACATCGAGGGTCTCAAGCCGGTGCAGGGAGAACTCCCTGCCCCGGGCGCGCTCTTCAGCCTGAGTCTTCACCAACCACTCATCGAAGCCTTCCGTGCGTTCATTGAGGGAAGCTTTCAAGGCCTCCAGTTCCTTCTGCAGTGCCGGCAGTTCATCGTCCGGAATCACGGTTTCCGCCATGAGGCGGGGCACCGCGTTCTTCCCTCCGTTTCCGTCATTTCCCCTGTCGCTCAGCTCATTGAAGAAGGAAAAGAACTCGTAGTATTCCTTAATCGAGATCGGATCGTATTTGTGATCATGGCACTGGGCACATGCCATCGTTAATCCGAGAAAGACTTCACTCGTCGTCTTAACACGGTCTGCCGCATAGTTCGTCAGATTCTCAGCCGGAATCGTCCCGCCCTCATGAGTGATCATGTGATTCCGGTTAAAGCCTGTCGCCACCATCTGCGCGGGAGTAGCCTCAGGAAGCAGGTCGCCGCCGATCTGCTCGATGGTAAACTGATCAAAAGGCTTATTCTCATTGTATGCCTGAATGACCCAGTCACGCCACAGCCACATCTGCCGCCCCCCGTCGATTGAGTATCCGTTAGTGTCCGCATAGCGGGCCTGATCGAGCCATGGCACAGCCATCCGCTCGCCAAAATGCGGCGAGGAAAGAAGCCGGTCAATCGCCTTCGCCCAGGTCGTTTCACGGTCTTTCGCGTAGCTGGCGAGAAACGCATTCACCTCTTCATGCGTGGGCGGTAAACCGGTCAGGTCAAAAGTAAGTCGACGAATGAGCGTGCGAGGATCCGCCTCCGGAGACGGCTTCATCCCCTCCTCAATCAATCGGGCATGAATGAAAGAATCGATCTCGCCATTCCCCCACCCTGTCTGCGGAACTTCGGTGCGGACCGGCGCTTCATAAGCCCAATGCCCCTCATACTCCGCCCCTTCTTCGATCCACCGCCGGATAAGTTCCTTCTGGTCTTCGGTCAGGACGAGGTGTGACTCCGGAGGCGGCATCAATTCATCAGCATCATCGGAAATGATACGCCACCAGGCTTCACTCTTTTCAAGATCACCCGGGACAATTGCGACCGTCCCGCCCAGGTCCGTAGTCGCTCCCGCAAGCGAATCAAGGCGAAGGTCCGCACGGCGCCCGTGCTCATCCGGTCCGTGACAGTGAAAACACGTCTCGGAAAGGATGGGGCGAATATCCCGGTTGAATTTGATCGGCCGGTTCGGCGCGACCACTGAAACCGGCTTGTCCTTCAATCCCGGATGCTGAACTGAGCCGGTCGCATTGATCACCTTCCAGGGATCCCGCTCGCGGGTTTCTTCAGCCACCGCGAGAGTCTCCTCCACCGGCGGCTCAGAGATCGATGATTCGCCCACCGGAACCTCAACGATATCCGGAGTCATCTCTTCAGGGGCCGGGAGAAGGAGCTTACCCGCCACGAAGATGACCGCGATAACCGCTACGGCGCCGAACACCCACCTTTTTACCCCCCTGGGGTTCATCGCGCCCTCTCGATCTACCGCCCTGAAAACCTCCCTTGAGTCAATCTTCAAATTCCCGCCTTCACCTGCCGCCGCGAGCCAGGTTTCCATCTGGCAATGGTCGAGGTAGCGGTCCAGCGCATCCGGAGAGCGTCGCAGAAGCGCCTGAAAATCCGACCGCTCAGATTCAGTAAGCGATCGTTCACTCAGGATGACAATCCATTCGTCGAGTTGTTGTAGATCAGTCATTTCAGGGAAATTCGGATAGATTATCGTGATCGAGCTGTTGATGTGATTCCTGACGAACGCAGTCGATGAGGTTGCGGCGGGCACGATGCAGCAGCTGCGCCATCGCATTCGGTTTGCGGCCCGCCTCACTGCCGAGGTCCTCCAGCGATTGGCCGGAAAGGTAGTAGCCCTCTACCGCCTCACGCTGACGGTCCGGCAATTTGGCGAGACATATCTGGAGCAGCCTGCGCTTTCGTGATTCCTCCTGTTCACGTTCCTCATGCCGGGTCTCGATCATTTGTTCAAGATCGGAATCGAGGAGCGGAACGGTCTGGCTGTTTCTCCAGCGGCGCACGGCATTCCGGTAGTGATTGTGAGCAATGGCCCGCAGCCAGGCAACCACATTGGAATCAGGTTCATAGTCAGCACGCTTCTCCCAGGCCGTTAAATTGGTCATCTGGAGAAGGTCGCGGGCCTCCGCAAGGTTTCCGGTAAGCCTGACGAGATAACCGAGAACCGGCACCTGTGCCCGTTCCATCTCCGCTTCGAGAGGATGTTCGTGTTGATGTTGCAAAGCCTTCACTCCGTAAAGGGATGTCAGTCCCGGACCTCAGCTTACGGTTTGCTGAGAAACTTCGGAATACTCAATCGCGTATGGGGCATCGATTAATCTCCGGGGAGCCGACTACAACAGTAAAAAGGCACTCAGCCCTTCTGGCCCCCCTGATACAGGAAGCAATACCTTCAACCCTGTTGAATCGATCACTAAACAGGGTTAAACAGCCTCCCTTCCCGTATTTTGAAAACACCTCTCCTTTTCGACCTCGATGGCACGATCACTGATCCGGCTCCCGGATTTCTGGCGAGCATGGACTACGCGCTGGAAAAAATGGGCGAACCGCTCCGACCCCATGAGGAATTAACGCCTTTCATCGGACCGCCGCTGCGTGGAAGCTTCGAGATCCTTCTCGGTGATTCCGATCCCGTTCGCTGCGAAGCCGCCCTCGAACACTATCGTGACCGCCTCAACGACGGAGGTAAATTTGAAGCAACGATCTACCCGGGCATGATTGATTTGCTCGCCTCCCTCACTGACGACTACCGTCTTTTCATTGCCACCGGCAAACCCCGGGGAGTGGCCCGGGAAATCGCAACCCACTTTGGTTTCGATCATTTCTTCGAGGAAATCTACGGCGCTGAACTTGATGGCCGCTTTGGCGATAAAGCCGAACTCATTGCCCACTTCTCTGAAATCCACGATTTACCCAAAGGTCACGGAGCCATGATCGGAGATACCACCTTCGACATGAGAGCCGGCCGTCTCAATCATCTGGATTGCCTCGGGGTCACCTGGGGATATGGAACCGATGAGCAACTGCGTGAATCGGGGGCCGGGGAACTGGTTTCCAGCAGCGGCGAACTCCGCGCAGCGATCAGGAAAAGATATCCGACCGCTGCGTTTCCGGATTCGTAAAACCTCACTTCCCTTCCGCCGCCATCTTCTTCATCCAGGCGATATTTGCTTCGAGAATAGCCAGTTTCTCCGGATCCTTCCCGTTTCCAAATTTACTGAGATACGGCGCCATGTCTGAATCATACATCTCCTCAGATTCCGGGTTCCGGCCCTGATCGTCAGTCTCAACGATCCAGTCGTCAAGTAGGCCTCTCATCTCTGCCAGCTGATCAGCATACTCAGGATCATCAGCAAGGTTGTGAATTTCCTCCGGATCGGCGACGACATCGTAGAGTTCCTCCGGCGGCCGGGTTTCACGCATGATGAGTGACTGTGCTTCGTTAAGTTTCCCCGCCGCGTGCCATTCCCGCATCGCGATGACGATATTCTTGGCATCCTTATAAGCATTCGGCTGCAGATAGGGACGCTCAGGGAGGAAATTGCGAATGTATTTAAACTGCTTTGTCCGGACCGACCTGAGGTGCTCCACCGTCTCATCGCAGCGATCACGGGCAGCGAAAACAGCCTCACGCGGCTCGTAGTCACTGGCGAGAATATCACGGGCCTGCATCCACTTAGGGACCGGGATTCCTGCGGCGCCCAAAGAAAGTGCGGTGATGTCGATGTGCTCGACAAGGTCTTCGCGAACTGAGCCTGCCTCGATTCCGGGACCACTGATGACAAGGGGAACATGAAGTCCTTCGTCATACAGGAACTGCTTCCCTCTGGCATGACTGATCCCATGATCGGTCATGAAGAGGATGATCGTGTTGTCGTAGACACCATCAGCTTTCAGCTTCGCAATGACTTCACCGACCATGTGATCCGTGAGTCTAACCGAATCAAGATACGCGGCCCAGTCCTGAACGATATCCGGATGCTCCGGATAATACGAAGGCAAACTCACCGCCTCAAGCGGGGTTCGATCTCCAAAGATCTCTTCAGCTTGCCGAGCCATTTTTTCCCATCCCTCAGGATCTTTTCCACGCAGCTTACCGCCGGGCGTCTGAATCTGGGCAAAGAACGGCTGCCCCTCTTTTCGCTGCGTCCAACTCGTTCCGTCATAAACGCTCTTGTCCCACTCAAAATTGTAGTCGGTTTTCCCCGACTTTCCGTTCCCGGGCCATCCTGAAATAGAAGTATGATATCCTGCCTCCTGAAAGATCTGTGGAACCAGTTTGATCTGCTCCGGCAGCTCGATCTTGAGCTCACCCCGTCCACTTCGATGATGATGCGCACCGATGCTGGTCTGATACATGCCCGTGATAAAGGCGGAACGGCAAGTCGAACAGACCGGCGCAGTGACGTAGGCGTTCGTAAACTTCACCCCACCCGCAGCAAGCGCATCCACATGAGGCGTTTCGACTGCGGTTTCGCCGTAGCAGCCGAAATGAGCGGACATATCATCAGGAATGATCCAGACAATGTTAGGACGATCATCCGCCCGTCCGATTGAAAGGCCGAGAATCACGACGAGAGAGTAGATTATTTTTTTCATATGAAGGGGGTTGGGAAAATCAGAGATCGCGACGCGGGGAGTTGAGTTCCGCTTTCAGAATATTTTTCAGCCTATTTACTTTTTCGGGAGCGTCACTGGCGAGATCGTGGCGTTCCTCATTGTCGCGGCGAAGGTCGTAGAGCTGGTAGTGATCCTTCCCTGAATCGATCTCGACCAGTTTCCACCCCTCATTCGAAATGAGACAGGCGCTTCCCATTCGCTTATTGAGATTATTGATCACAAGGTAGTCATGTGAGGCTTCCTGCGCCTGGCTCAGGAGAGTCGGCAGGTAGGAAATGCTGTCCTTTCCGCGGGGTGTAACCCCTCCCACGAGCTCCGCCAGTGTCGCCATGAAATCGTAGTGAGCACTCAGCACATCCGTTTCAGTTCCCGCCGCAATCGTGCCCGGCCATCGCACGATCATCGGACACTGCACGCCGCCCTGATATCCCGAACGCTTCAATCCAGCCCGCCCCCCGGCTCCATCAAAGACATCACCCTGTTCTGAGCTTCGCCATTTCCTGTCCGTGAGATTCGCCTTTTCACCATCTGAAAGCATCTGCTTCTGATAGGATGACTTTGGACCATAATAAAGTTCATGGCCGTTGTCGGACGTGAAAAAGATGACCGTGTCCTTCTCAAGGCCCAACTCCCTCAACTCAGCGAGAATGAGCCCGACATGGTCATCAAGCATCTTAACCATCGAAGCATACTTCTTCTCTGCCAATGTCAGGGTAGGATGCTCTGCAAAATCGGGATGTAGTTCAGGAATCGCAACCGGTCCGTGGGGTAATTGAGTGGAATGATAGAGAAAAAACGGTTCCCCGCGGTGATCCCGGATGAAATCCAGGATCCCTTCGATGAATACGTTCTGCGAATAGGTCTCCCCTCCGGAGCCAACCGGCTCGTCCCCCTGCTCGCTCATTTTACCGCAGCCCGGATCAGTATTGCCCGGCAGATCAAACCGCTCCCCGTTGCGCCAGAGATAAGGAGGATAGAATCCATGGGCCCGCTGGTGGTCATAATAGCCGACATGATGGTCCCAGCCGAATCGCTCGACGCGTTCCGCCCAGGTCAAAAACCCGCGATCCAGCTTTCCGAATTGTGCCGTCGCGTAGCCTGCCTCCTGCGCCACTTGTGCGAGAAAAACTTCGTTTTCAGCAATTGAATGCACCGCCTCCTTCTGCGCCTCAAACGCTACCTGAAATTCCGATTCCGTGATCTCCCCGCGGTCACGCGCGGTCGGCAATCCGGCCTTATTGTGTTTCCATCCCCCGAGCCGACCATCATGCAGGCCGGTGAGAAGCGTCCATCGGGCAGGCGCACAGAAAACACCTCCGTAGTAGTTAGTGAACTTCATCCCGCCGGCAGCGAGACTGTCGATATGAGGTGTCTTAATCAGTGCCTGACCATAGCACCCCAGAAGCCCGGGGCCGAGGTCGTCGGCATAAATGAGGATGACATTGGGTCGCCGCTCAGGAGGATTCTCTTGAGCAGACCCGAACAGTGCCCCGCTCAGGAATATTCCGAGACAGGTGAACAGCCTGGTTCCTGACATCCTCCTTATCCCCCTAGTCTTCTGAATGATAGGTCTCAAGATAGGCGGCAAGGTCAGCCAGATCCTGCGCGGTAAACCCAAGCTGGTCTGCCGACATCATGAGAGACTTTTCCCACATCTTTTTCATGTTCTTGATGCGGCTTTTAGGGATGAGCTGTTCCAGGCCGCCTGTCGAAACGACCACCACCGGATCAAGCCTGCTGAAGACAAGCCCCTCGACGACACCGCCGTCCTTCAGATTGATAGAAAAGCCCTGGTATCCATGAGCGATCCCGGCGGAAGGATGAATCACCGCCTCGAAAAAAGCCTCTTTGCCCTGATTCGCGACCCAGTTCAAGAGGTCGGGTCCGTATTCAACCCCTACTCCGTCAATGCGATGGCACATCACGCAGCGGCTTGCCTGGATCTTGCCCGAGGCAGGATCCCCTGACAGTTGTAACAACTCAGCCGGTGCAGGAAGGGTTGAAGGAACCGGATCAGGGACACTAATCGTCTGAACTTCGACCGTTTCCGGATTGTAAATATCGCGCTCCTTCAGAATTTCGCGCGTTCCGAATTCCTCCCAGACACTGAGCCCCCGGTTGATGAGCCACCAGGCGGCATCCTTCTGCAAGTCACTCTCTCCGCTTGCCAGATCTGCGATGAGGTCAACTGCCTCGCGACTACCGATAAAGGCGAGTGTTTCCATGGCCTGCTTTCGAGCCTCGTAGGAAAGTGCCTCCGCCTTCGCTCTTTTGATCAGACCCGGCACCGCGCTCCGGGGAAGAAGTCGCCAGGTGTTCCAGGCATAGCTCTCTGTCCATTCGACCGGGTCATCGTTCTCAGCTTCTCCTATCGCCGCCCAAACGTCCTCTTCGATCTCTTCCGCTGCTAAACCACAGGCTTCCAGATAGTAACGATCGCTTCCATCGGAGCTTTCAAAAAGCTGAACGACCAGGGGCAGCTTCGCTTCAGGATCGAGATCCCGAAGCGCCACAGCGAGCTCGCGCCTCACCGCAAAACTTTCGTCGGCAACGAGCACCTCACCCATTTCAATGACATCATGACCCGCGGCCCGCAATGCTCGGAACGCCAGAATACGCTGCCCGGCTTCATCGTTTTCGAGGCGTTCCCGGCACATCTTAATCCCTTCCTCCCCCAGATACGGGAGAAGCCAGACGGCACGGGCGCTGAGATACTCATCTTCGTTCTGCAGGAGCCGGCTTACCGCGGGGAGCGCTTTCTCTCCCATTTCCTTCAGGGCCATGAAAGCGGGATGGCGAACGCTGCTCGACGGGTTCTTCAAGAGCGTGACCGCATCGACGAGAGGATCCCCGTTCATCTCAGGAAGCTCCGGGGAAAACCCTTTCGGAGCGATTCGATAAATCGCGCCGGAATGGGTGAGGTCTTCGGCCTTATGACCGCCGACTCCGGAATCATACCAGTCCGCCACATAGAGGGCGCCGTCAGCTCCCACCATGATGTCCGAAGGTCGAAACATGACGTTTTCACAGGTCAGAAAATTAGAACGCTTTCCGAGAGCAACTTCGGCGGTGTCAGAGGAAAGCTCCGGCTTATAACTCTGAATTATACGCGCCCTTGCCTCGGCACTGAAGAAGGTCCCGGCATACTCAGATCCAAGAGCCCCGTTTTCGTAAAATGTCACCCCGGTCGGTGAACCGGTCCCGTGAATGTCACCGGCGGGAATCACTCCGGGATCATCCTGTCTCCAGTGCGCGCGCGTTACCGGCTGACCCGGTCGTCGATCCGTCTGCCATACGCGAGTGCCGTCGGCAGAGAAAAACCCGAGGTTCCCCCCCTCCATGAGCCAGGTGTTCCGGCAGGCGGGTGGATCATCATTGTCGTTCTGAAAAATGTCTCCGAACGAATTCACGCAAAGCTCATAGCTGTTCCGAAACCCATGACCGACAATTTGTAGTCCGGACCCGTCCGGAGAAATTCGCCCGGCAAAACCCGCATTGTAGATGTTTCCATCCGCAGAAGGTTTTCCGGCATACTCATTCGGGTCGTTGAACCACTCCGGAGTTCCCGCACCACTGTTGTAGTAAGGCCCACCCGATTGAAAGACGCGCCCGTCCTTATCCGTGATCTTTGCGCCACAGTTGCCCTGGTTGAAATACCAGTTCCCATCAGGTCCTGCGACCGTAGCGTGAAGCGAATGATCGTGATTTCGTGCATTGAATCCTGACAAAAACTCCTCACGCTTGTCGATCGCAGGATCGAATTTCAAATCCCGGTCCACATCCGTGTAAACAAGAATGTGAGGCGGCTGCGCCACGACGATTTTGTTATCAAAGACGCTGACTCCGAGCGGCGAGATCAATTCGGGATCCTGCACAAACGTGTGGGACGAATCCGCGGCCCCATCCCCATTGGTATCTTCGAGAACCACGATGCGATCCCCGGCCTCACGAGTGAGGGTCCTGCGATAGTTCACTCCTTCAGCGACCCAGATCCGGCCCTGCGCATCCGTATCCATATTCGTTGGATTAAAGAGCAGGGGTGACTTTGCCCAGACCGTTACTTCGAGCCCTTCAGGCACCTGGATCTCTTCAGCAGGCACGAGAGGATGCTCTTCGAGAGCCGGGAGTATTGAGGCAGCTGCAAGCAGGCAAAGGGTGAGTAGTGGTTGTCTCATATCAATGTAAAAGCGTAGAATTAGGAGGGAGCGGAACTTCATTCGCTATCCGCCACGCGACGAGTTCGTCGAGCAAATTTGCCGTGAGTTCAGGTTCTGAATCAACGAGGTTGTTCGATTCCGTCGGATCAGCCTTGAGGTCATAGAGTTCCAGTTTTCCATCGGCGAGAAACTGAATCAGCTTATGGTTTCCCTTTCGCATCGCTGAACAGGTCCCGTGCTTCCATTGACTCGCGATATGCCAGAAGAGAGGTCGTTCAGCAAAGGCCTCCGTGTCCTTGCTGAACAAAGGAGTGAGCGACTTGCCGTCGAGCATTCCGTCATAATCACCAACTCCCGCAAGATCAATGAAGGTCGGAAAGTAGTCGAGAACACCCACCGGAATCTCGCTCCGTCTCGCCTCAACCTTTCCCGGCCAATTGAAAAAAGTCGGGACACGGATGCCGCCCTCGTAGATGTATCCCTTGGAGCCGCGCATCCGGTGATTGCTACTTTGCCCCCCGTTCTGACCGTTGTCCGAAGTGAACACGATCAGCGTGTTCTCTCTCAGCCCGGAACGATCAAGAAACTCAACGATCCTTCCGACATTGTCATCGAGCGACTCGATCATCGTCGCGTAGGACGCATGAACTTCACGGTTCTCCCCTTCTCCCTGACCGGTAGCAGGATCACCCGGCTTCTTAAGATACTTTTCAAGCAAGGCTTCACTCCTCGCACGAATCGGACGGTGCACGGTGTAGTAGTGAAGATTGATAAAAAACGGCTGCTCCTGATGCTCCTCGATAAACGCAATCGCATCATCGGTGAGGCGGTCCGTGAGCCAGTCATCGTCCTCTTTCTGTTCAATAAACGGATTCGTAAACGGGGCGAAATAACCGCCGGTTTCGCTTTGATAACCGCCGTCCTCGAGAGCAGGATCCCCCCGATAAGTGCCGCCGACATTCTTGAGAAACCCACGCCCCTCCGGATAATAGGCTTTCACCGCCTCAGTTCGATGATGTTCAACCCAGCTGAAATCAAAGGGGTCAGGCTGTTTCAGCTTCTGCTTCAACGGAAATTCCATCGCCAACTCCTCCGTTGGGTAGGGACCGACGAGATGCCACTTCCCGAGGTGGATTGACTGATATCCTGCCTCCGCGAGAATTTCAGAATAACCACGATGCTCTAAACCGACGGTCCAGCGGGAGAATATATTTTCCTTCGCGCTTCCTTTCTCAAGCACCGGAACCGTATAGACGCCAGTGCGAAAAGACTGTTTCCCCGTGAACAGAGCCGTTCGCGAAGGCGAACAAGTCGGGTACATGTAGGCCTGGTCCAGGGCAAGCCCTGAATCGGCGAGGGCATCGAGATGAGGTGTCTCGTAATAGGTGGATCCATTAAAACCGACGTCCGCATGACCGAGGTCATCCACAAGAATGAAAACGATGTTAGGCAGTGACTCACTTCTGAGGAGCCCGGCAGAGCAGAACACGAGTCCGAGCACGACAGCTCGACAAACAGCGACTGTAATTGAAGGTTTTATCATCGAAGGGGCTTGATTCAGGAGGAGGTCCCGCCTCCTCTTACTCCCCTTCGTTACAAAACCTGCCGATATTGGCAATCAATTAAAATGGCGCGTTAGATTTTTACGGTCGCGGCAGTGTTGGTGAGACAGTCTCAACTTCCTCATGACTCAACGGATCGAACTCTTCAGATGCATCATTGCAGCAGGCTTCCTCACCCTGCCCGGGACTGCTCAATCCGAATCGAGCCCCACCACACCAAACATCGTTCTTATCTTTCTCGATGACCTCGGTTACGCAGATGTAGGGTTCAACGCGGAGTTGTTTGGAGTCGAAACTGATGTCGTGACTCCAAACATTGATGCGCTCGCAACGGGCGGCACGATCTTCAAACAGGCTTACGTCGCCCACCCTTTCTGTGGCCCCAGCCGAATGGCGCTTCTCTCCGGAAGAATGCCTCATACCTTCGGAGGACAAAAAAACCTCCCGGACGTGGCGAAGAATCTCGAAGGCTACAACGAACGTGGGCTTCCCGAAACTGAGATCATGATGAGCACGGTGCTGCAGGACGCGGGCTACTACACCGGCTGCATTGGAAAATGGCACATCGGGTCTTCAAAGCCCTTTCACCCAAATTCCCGCGGTTTCGACGAGTTCTATGGATTTACCGGGGGTGGGCATCACTACTACCCATCTTTGACCGATAAGGTTGAACCGAAGGTCAACGACTATCAATTTTTCCTCGAGAAAAACGGAGAGGATATCATGTCGCCGGACGGTGTCTATCTCACCGACACCCTGACCGAAGAAGCGATCAACTTCATGAAAACGGGGATACAGAAGGAGGAGCCCTTCTTTCTCTATCTCGCCTACAACGCGCCGCACTCTCCGCTGCACGGAAAAACCGAAGACCTTCAATACCTCTATCCGGATCACGAACCGGCCACCCCCGGGAACGGAGTCAATTTTCAGGACTATGAAAGGCGGCAGAATTACGTGGCAATGATTTATGCCGTCGATCGCGGAATGAAGAGCATCGTCGACACCCTGAACGATCCGGATGGAGACGGTGACTCATCAGACACTGTCATGGACAATACCCTTATCGTCTTCATGAGCGACAACGGAGGGAAGATCAGACAAGGGGCCAGCAACGCCCCCTTGCAGGACGATAAAGGCTCAACTCTCGAAGGTGGCATCCGCGTCCCCATGTTCATGCACTGGCCGGATCAGGTTCCTGGCGGTCACGTATTCGAACACCCCGTCCTCTCTCTCGACCTCTATCCGACGTTCGCCGGACTGGCCAACGCCGACATCCCGGAGGGAAAAACCCTCGATGGAAAAGACATCTGGAACGATCTGCTGAACGGTCAGAATCCAAGAGGCGACGAGCCCGTCTTTTGGCTCCGCCATCACGGCGTAGGGAATGAAGTCTCAATTCGACAGGGAAACCTGAAGGCATATCGCAAGATATTCGGTGCCTGGCGTATTTACGATCTGAGTGCTGATCTCACAGAAACAACTGATCTGGCCGGAGAAAACCTCGAGCTCCTCGACTACCTCCTCGGCAAAGGATACGAATGGAGCCAAAATCTCATCGACCCACAATGGCACGACACCGCCGCCGGTAAGAAAAACTGGGAAGAAAAAGGCATGCCCAACTGGAAGAAGACATTCTCCCGTCGATAAGATTGATCACTTCCCCTTCCCTCGCTTTCTCAATCGCAGGAGAGTGAAAAAGATGATAACGCCGAGTCCAACGGGAACGCCAATGAGCCACCCGACCTCCTCCCGCTTGTCGAGCAAAGCACCGAGCGTGATAAGCAAAAGTGGGATCACGAACATGGAGACGGTGAAAGCTGCGGATAACCAGAGCATCGTGAGCCGTTGAGCCGCTGTCGGAGTTCCTGATTTCTCAGTCGAAAGTTCGTCCTCCACTTTTTCCTCAACTCGAGCCTTACTCCAAAGTTCCCGGCAGGTTGAGACGCAAAAGAACGAAGCGGTCAGAAGAAAAAGCGCCGAGGAAAAATAATACCAGCGAGGTGGCCCCGGGTCAATGAGACCATTATAAAACCGCAACCCTTTCCAGATCGAGAGGCCGAGAAACAGGATGGCCTCAGGGAGTAACACAGAACTTCCGACAAAAGCAATCAAGCGTCTAAACGTTAGGGGAAGCGCCATTCATCAAAACATAGCGCATTCCCCCTGCAGCCGGCAACCGGGATTCGGGAGCGTCCCTGATTCGGCAGAGACCTGAACGAGAAAGGTAGGGTCACGCAGGCCATTTCAGGGCCGGAAGACAACCCACCATGGAGAACCGCCGGAGTCGAGACGCTGTGTCTCGTGAAGAAGTCCCTCTTCATCGATCCGAAAGACGACCAGCCTCCCGGACTGCTGCCCGGCTGCAACGAGGTGGTTTCCATCGGGTGAAATATTGAAGGACCGAGGCACCGGTTCCACTTCGCTTTGTTGCATCAACGAAACGGTTCCGTCCTCCTCGTTGACACGAAATCCGGCGATCGTGTTCACTCCGCGATTCGCGATGTAGACAAACCTCCCTGAAGGATGAACCTCGATGTCGGCTGTCGATCCTTTTTCGAGGTAGTCGTCCGGAAAGCTTGTTTTCGTTTCCAGAACGCTCAAGGCCCCGGATTCTGAAAGATCGTAACTCGTGATGGCTTTGCCCTGCTCGTCACTGCTATAGGCAAAGTCGAGCGTGGGATGGAACCAGAGATGGCGTGGACCGGATTCCTCCTCGCGCTGAAGTGCCGGAGGATCTCCCGGAGTGAGCGCTCCCGTTTCCTCGTTAAAGCGAAACTGGAAAATGGAATTCGGTCGCGTATGCGGGACAAAAACAAAACGTCCTCTCGGATCGCTCACAACGGCGTGGGAGCGCTCGTCCGTTTCGACGATCACGACCGGCTCATCGGCGAGCCGCCCGCCTTCGAGCATCCGATGAACCGAAACCATTCCTTCAGAGTAGTAAGAACTGAGAAGAAACTCCCCGGTCGGGTGAACGGCCAGATATCCGGCGTTTCCATCGATCGCCACCTGATTGAGCAACTCGAATTGCCCGTCTGCATTCGCGCCAAAGGATGCTATTCCTCCTTTCGATTTCATCGCCACATAAAGACGATCGCCGGCCTCATTGAAAGCCATCGCGCCGGGCGGTCCCGGGGTGGAGATCCTATGTTTCTCGCTGAGCTTCCCTGATATCGGATCAACATCAAAAACAGCGATCTGATGCTCCTTTGATAAAGAGACCATGACCTCGGAAAACATCATAGCAGGAAGTGCCAGGGACGCAAAGAGGAGACGCAGAAAGAGCCGGGAAGACTTCATGAGAACCACTCACTCGCCACGGAAAAGTTCGCTGTCCACCACCGCAGAAATGGTATCCACAATACGGTAGTTACACTCTGCAGATTTCTCTAGAATTCTATCAATCGCGACAAAATCAATTTCTTCGGGCTCGGCACCATTTGCGTAGGTTAGCAATTTCTCAATGAAACAACGGACGAAACGATCTCGATTTCCCTCTGTCAGGATCTGCCTGCGGAACTCGACGATCCCTTGATACTCAATTCCGTTGCGAAACCGTGCACTCGCGTCGATCTCAACGGTCGTCGGTTTCCCTTCACCCGGAATCAACTCACCCTCTTCATCGGTCTCAAGGGATGCAGGCACTACGTAGACATCACGCCAGGCACCAGTCGGGTCGAAATTCTCGAAAGCATATCCCCAGGGATCGATCGTCTCGTGACAGCTGGCGCAGTTAGCGTCTTCAGTATGCGCGGCGAGCACTTCCTTGATCGTTGTCGCATTCCTGACATCCGGCTCCGTGATGATGACATCAGGTGGAGGAGGTGTCGGGTGGATTCCCATGAAGTTCTCCATCACAAACACCGCCCGGTGAATCGGCGAAGTGGAAAGACTGTCAGCAGTGGCCGTCAAAAATGCTCCCATTCCCAGGAGCCCGCCACGACGACCGTCGGTGAATTGATATTTCCGAAGCACTGAATCCTCCGGCACATCCTTCACCCCATAGATACTGGCGAGATCCGCATTGATGAAACTGTAGTCAGCCGAAAGGAACTCCGGCAAGGGAAGGTTCTCTCGAACGGCATTTTCGAAGAAGGCCAGCACTTCATTGACCATGTCCTCACTGACGCGCTTCTTGTGATAGAAGCGATAGTGCTCCGGATCCGGAGCCATGAAGTTGATGTCGTTCAATTCCAACCAGGCAAAGGGAAACTCATTCAAAAATTCGTCTGCGCCCCCGGACTCAAAAGCCTCCGCAATTTCTTCGCGGACCGCATCGAAGGAAGCCAAACGACCTGCTCCCACTTTTTCGCGAAGTTCCTGGCGAGGCGTTGTGCTGCGAAGAAGATAACTCAGTTTGCTGGCAAACCGGTTCCCTGCAGGCACCTCAGCCAGATCCGTCATCAGAAATGACGGTGCCACAAGAATCGCAACGATGCCTTCCTTGAGCGCCTCGATATCCCCCATTGTTTCCGCTTCCAATTGAACCATGTCGACGATCTTCTGCAATTCACCATCCTGAACCGGGCGCCTCCATGCCCGGTTGGCGATGGGGCGCAGGATCTCTATTGCCTTCTCTGCCGAAGGGTCTACCCCCAGGAGAGCCACTTGCCGTTTCGGAGGCCAGGCATGATAGAACGGGCCTTCGATCTCGACGGAGAAAACCTGCGGCCGGGCTCCCATCCAGTATTTGGTCCAGTTGTGCCACGTGTCGATTCCCTTTCGCGAGTTCTTATCCGGAGAAGCTTCGATGATAGACACCAACTCCTCGTAGCGGCTTGAATCATACTTTTTAAGATGGGTTGGTGTCAGGGCATACTGAAACTTGAAGTTCCCATTGCCACGCATCGTGAACGCATCAGTTGGATTGCGAAGTTCAATTACCGTTCCTTCGCCCAGCCACTCCGTCAGCTCCAGCTCAATGACCTCATCATCCGGGAGGTCGTAAGTGGTGACTTGATCTCCAAGGTGCACGCTCAGTTGAATCGGGTCTCCGTGATAGAAACCCGAATCATCGGCATCATAGATCCCGCGATCCGTTCCCGTCGCCTTGATATTGATCTTGTAATACCCCGCCGCAGGGGCCTCACCAAAATCCGGAAACTGCGCGGCAAGCCGGGGGTCTAGAAAATCAAAGACACCCTCTTTCAGGTGGCGGTCAGGGCGACCCACATTCTGGTTCAGGCTCTGTCGGACAATACGCTCTGCAGGAATCTGAATCCGCCTCGACTTTGGTCGCTCCCCGCTCATGATCGTGGCGTCGAGCACCTTGCGAACGGCCTCAATGTATTGCTCAAGGTGGAAGCGACTGAAACTCAGTGTTTCCCCGTGCGTATCGAAGCCATGATGCAAGGCATCACCGATCAGGTTATCCATCGGAACATTTGTCCCCACATTCTCCAATAAGAGTACGTCACGAACGCTGTTGGCGAACTCGCGGTTGTTCAACCGACGTGGCTTCGGAGTCACCGTGAACTCCATCGTTTTCTCAAACGCCTTAACTTTGCTCTCGAGGAAATCGATCAGCTCCTCACGCTGGCCGGGCGTCAACTCGCTCTCATCCTCAGGCGGCATCTCCTCCGAAACAACATAGTCGAGTGAATCGAGCCAATGCTCAAGATTCTCCTCGGTTGGGGTATCCCCGAGAAAACCAAGTTCAAACTTTCCTTTGGCCTTTTCCTCATTGTGACACGCCAGGCAATGCTCCTGCATCAGTGCCGGACTGGCAGAAGCACGACTGCCCCACAACCCTGCGCATGACACGAGAGCCAATATCACCACGACTCGCGGGGGATTGCCCCCCCCAATTAAAAGACTATCCATAACGAAGATCGAAAGCCCCCGTGCTGAGGTTAAACTCATCCCGCTCGATGCCGAAACGCTGCATCAAGGTCACGAACAGATTACAGAGCGCCATATTTTCGCCTGATTCATTCCTCGTATCGACATGACCCAGGTGATCAAATCCCCCACCCGCCACAAACACCGGCAAGTTCCGGTTTGAGTGAGTTCCACCGTAGCCCATGCCACTGCCGAAAAGGACCACCGTGTGATCTAACAAACTTCCCTCAGCATTTGGTTCCGGAATCGAATCCAGTCTCTTCAGACAACGTGAGAGCTGCTCAATCTGAAACGACTCAATTGCAACCAACTCATCGGTCACATCTTCCATCTTCCCGTTGTGAGTCGTGCCATGATAGCTGCGCGTCACTCCTGAAACGTCAGTGTAGCTGAGATTCGTCGGAAACGCGATGGTCGCGACTCGCGTCATGTCAGTTTCGAATGCGAATGAGATCATGTCGAAGAACGCATGATACTCATTATGAATCGTGGCCGCGCCCTCGTAGTGATGAGAGATATCAAAGGATGGCTTATCCTGCCCGATCCAGTGTTGGCGACCGGCGAGGGTATTCTCCAATTCGCGAATAGCGGTCTGATATTGATCCAGCCGACCGGCGTCTGCTTTGCTCCCCTGCCTCGCCACTGCGGATAGCTGATCCCCGACCGCATCAAGAATACTCTCATTTCGAGTCAGCATATCGCGGCGTGCCTTCTTTTGCTTCCTCGTCAAATTCAGAAAGAGGTGATCATACAATCGCTGAGGATCTGAGATCAGTGCATTCTCCACCCCGTTAGCAGTCCAACTCATCCTGACTCCGCTCCCTAATCCGACATTGAGGGAAGGATACCGAACATGAGCCCCTGTGTGACGAGCAACCGCCTGATCAACGGACATATTCTTCTCGGGGAAAGCTTGAGCATCAGCAGGAAGCACCCCACTGAGAAACGCAATCTCCCGACCATGACCGCTGACCATGTTGTGATCAGTATGCGAAAGAATCGAGATCCGGTCTTTGAGCCACTCAAGTGACTTCAAGGTTCGCGACATCGTGAAGTCCTTTCCGAAATCCTTTGGAAAGAAATGCTCAGGATGCATCCCAAAGGGGTTAGCCACGACCAGAAATCGAGTGGGCGTGGTTGCTCCTGCAATCAAATTGGATTCTAGAAACGGCAAGGCGAGAGTGCCTCCAATCCCCTTGATGAATGTTCTTCGGTCAGTGTGCATAAAACGATGATAAAATTGTATCTACCTTCCTACTTCAGACTATTGGATAACCTGCCGATCTGATTTAACGCAATCGCGTCTCGCCCTCAGTCAAGTATCGTATTCCGTTCCGAAGACACAGGGCGAACTCCTCGATAGAGATGAGAAGAAGGCTTGCTCTCATAATCTTACTATCCACCGCCCACGGGACTAGCAGAGCAACATGCCTGACCACCGGGCGCTTCACCTGAAGAGCATGAACCATTATCCAAGGAACAGCTCATCAATCACCCCTGTCGAATCTCCGAACGAATCCTCCTTGATCCCACTCCCCTGAAGCTGCGACAGCCAGAGGTTGCAGAGTGGCGTCTTCGGATCACTCATGACAAGATTCCGTCCATGACTGAATCCCGCGCCCCCACCAGTCACCAGGGTCGGGCAATTACGCAAAGTGTGAACCGAGAACAGATTGGTTCCCAAAGTCATGCTGAGATTGTCATAGAGGCTGGATCCGTCCTGCTCTTTTGAAGCCTTCAGCTTATCAATGAAGCTCGCCACGAACTTGGCGATATGCAAATCCCGCATCTCCGAGACATCACGCCGTTCGCCTTCGGAAAAGTGGCTCATGGTGTGTGCACTCATTGTCGCACCGAGGCTGGAAATCAGGGTATCGACCGGCATCCGGTAGGTAAAGACACGGGAGGCATCCACCTGCATCGCCGCCACCATTAAATCAGCCATGACGAATAATTCATCGTAGCCGAGTAGTGACTCCCCCGGTTCATTGACGGGATTCTGTGGATGCTTCTTCTCAACGCCGAGCCACTGCTCCTCCTTCGAAAGACGAACTTCAATTTCGCGAACGGATTGGAAGTATTCCTCAATTTTCTCATTGTCAGTCTTACTGAGCTTTCGCTTCACGGACCTGGCATCCGACATCACGGTGTCGAGAACGCTGCGCTGCTCCAGAAGCCTCGCCTGACGCTCCTCGAGCGGTGTATTCTCATCTGAGAAGAGTCGATGATAGGCCGCCACCGGAGTCTCCAATCCGGAAACCGGCTTGCCGCTGCGGTTCCACGCGAGGGAGAGACCGGGGCCGTGGCCGTCCCCGCCGGAGTTCGAATTCCCTTTTGCACAAAGCTGGATCGACGTGAAACGGGTGTCTTTCCCCAGCGTTTCCGCCGCAAGCTGATCCACGGAAATCGTGTTGTGAAAACTCTGACCGGGAATCGCATAGCGATTGGCGCCAGTGAGCCAGAAAGTGCTGCCTGAGTGACCGTCCTGTGAATGGCGGTGCATCAGGTTTTGAATAAAAGTCAGGTCACCCCGGTGCCTTTCGAGCGGCTTCAGGATATCGGGGAATTCATACGCCGTGCCTGCCTCCTCCTGCCGCGGAAACCACTTATCGGCGGTGACGCCGAATCCCATTCCCATCCAGATCATACGCTTGGGGGGAGTCGTGATTTCAGCAGCTTTAACATACTTTCGAAATCCAAAGGACTCGAGAAACGGAAGGGCAATCGTCGCACTGCTGCTCCTCAGAAAGGCTCTGCGGTTGAAGTGATTTTTCATGATAATGTTAGCGGGATTGGAAGGGAGTGGATTGAACGAGCGCGTGGATAAACGCGGAAATTTGATAATCAGCTTTAGAAGCCTCGCTCACGATCTCGTGAGCGAGTTGTGCATCACTGAAGCCGAAGGGGCGCCCCATCCCATAGGAAATGAGGGCTTCTGTCAGACCCATCGCAAAAGCATCAGTCCGCTCCGCGACGATGTCCCGCAGGTCGTAATAGGAGTCGAAGGAAGCGCCGTCGACCAGCTTACCGGCAGGCTCGACCGGAAACTCAGTGACAACATTCCCTCTCTTCCCTGAGGTAACCAATTCGATTTCACGCCAACGTCCTGAGGCATCGAAATTCTCCAGTCCGTATCCAATCGGATCGATCTTCTGGTGGCACTGTGCACATTGCGCCTGCTCCTGATGCGCTTTCTGCAATTCACGCGCACTGAACACCTCCCCTTCAAGGCGGCTCAGTTGCGGGACATTCGGCGGAGCGGGCGGGGGCGGATTATTCAGGAGATGACGCAAAACCCAGGCGCCCCGCTCCACCGGCGACGAACGGATACCGTCAGATCCCATTGCAGCCACCGCGACCGTTCCTAACAAACCTCCACGAGGAGAGCCTTCCGGAACCTGAACAGCTCTGAACTCATGGCCCTCCACCCCGTCGATTCCGTAATAGTCAGCCAGGACATCGTTGATCACGACGGAGTTCGATTTCAGTAGTGTTTGCAACGAAGCACCGTCTCTGATGGCATGAGAAACAGTCTCGAAGACTTCATCACGAGCGGAATCCCTCACCGCATTGTCAAAGTCCGGAAACTGAAGCCCGGAGAAAGCAAACATCCCGAGGCGGTGCATATCCAGCCACTGGTAAACGAAAGCTTGAACAAAGTTCTCCGAACGGGGATCGGCAAGAAGGCGGTCGACCTGATCCTTCAGGACACCGGAGTTGGACAGCTCTCCGGCTTTTGCCAATGCCAGAAGTTCACTGTCAGGAGGAGAACTCCAGAGAAAATAGGAAAGGCGCGAAGCCAGCTCCTGACCGGAGAGAGAATCCCCTTCTCCTTCCGTGGATTCGACCAGGTAAAGGAAACTCGGTGACGAAAGGATAATCGAAAGGGGTTGAATCAGTGCCTCCCGGGGAGCCATGCCCTGCTCACGACCAGCATCAAACCTGACGTAAAGCTTCTCCAGAAACCCGGGATCCGGCTCACTTCCCCGCAGGGCACGCTCTGCAAATCGGTGGATTACCTCGCGGTTGTATTCCGGTAGCGTCATCGCCTCTTTCCGTTCAAAAAGAATCTCGTCAACCTTGGAAAGAGGCTTCTGCTCCTCATTTCGATCGAGTTCAGCCCAGTCGACCCAAAGGCCCCAGGGAGTCCCGAATCCATTTTCCCGGCGATAAACAACCCACAGGTTCTTATCGCCCCGGTCCTCATGGGTTCTCTTGTGGACCGAATAGGTGGCGCTCATTCCCACTGGATGATCGATTTCGAACTCAATGACCTCAGGTTTCCGAAGGGTTCCTTTCACCTTCCGGTAGCCCAGCCGCTCAGTGTTCTGCCCGATCTTCCGGGAGAACTCGAGATATTGAAAACGATCAGGCGCATCCTCATAGGCACCCACGCGAACGCGAATCGTATATTTTCCGCCATCATTCCACTTAAGCCCCGGAAGCTTGATTTGAGTGAACCCGTCTTTGATCGTAAGCATTAAGGCGGCTCCGTCCTTCGTCTCCGGCGCGTCCAGATATTTTGCCACCTGAGGAAAGTATTGATGAAAGCTGTTCAACTGTTTTCCCGCCTGCCACCCGTCCAGATAGCCGAACTCTTTGGAATTTTCATCCCGGCCACCAGTTGCCTGCCAGGCATAGTTGCGTTGAGCCCTATCCAAAAGATTCTGCGCCAATTCGAGATAGAGCGGGGTGTAAATTTCCTCAGGCTCGATCCTCACCACCGGTTCCGCTTCGGACTCACCCGGGGACAAGGCAAGCTTCAGGGTTCTGCTTGCTGTTTCCAGGTAAAGCTCCAATTGATCGCTGGAGAGAAACAAGGAAGCGCCCATCGTATCGAACTCTGCACTCGCCTGGTCATCGGGAAGAGAGCTGACCTCAGGCCGAACCCCTAACAGGTCTTCAATCGTGTTCGCATACTCCCGCCGGTTGAGACGCCGAAGTGTAATCTCACCGCCACTGTCACTCAGGATCGAACGAGCCGTGACCATATTCTCGGACAGGTCTCTGAGAAAATTGGTCTTCTCTTCGTTGCTGATTGGAGTTTCGTCCTCCGGCGGCATTTCACCCGAGTTGATCGAATTTAGAACCCGGTTCCAGGTCTCCGCGGTTTCGATATCATCGATGAGACGAAAAGAGAGTTCCTCGAGATTGATCTCCCCTTTTTCCGTCAGCGAATCGTGACACTCGAGACAGTATTTCTCAAACAGCTCAAAGTGGCGCTCAGGCATCACCGCATCGTTTTCCGACATCACCTTTTCCTCCGCACATACAGAGAAAGATCCGGAGATAAGGGCCGTGCCGGCGAACAGGTAGAACCAGGAATGGGGGGACTTCATTGTTTAAAGAAAAAGGATGATTACTTCATCGAAATCTCGAGCACCGGGCCCGCTGATTCAGGGTGGGAGGCACTGGCGATTGCATGGGTTAACCCGCGCCCCTGTCCTTCTACATGGGCGGTCTCCCTCACGATGATAAAAGAAACGGAGCTCCCGGCTTTCTCTTTCACAAGCGCCAGCAATTCATCCCCCGCTATTTCAATGGTGCCGGATTGCTGACTCCGCGGAATCTCAAATCCACCCACGGGTTTTCCATCTCCAGGCCCCGGTGCGATTTCCCAGGGATCGGTATTCGACCAGTTTTCCTTATCCGGATTCACAAGGCCGTAGACGGCAAAGCGATTCAACTTCGGGAGGCGACTTGCCAGGCCCATCCCGCTGGGAACAAGGTTCAGCCTCAGGGTGGCTACCTGAATCTCCCCGGGGTCCAACACACCTAGATCAAAGGAAACAACGCAGTACTGATCGAACGAATTTCCGTGGATCGATTTCTTGAGCGTCAAAAATTCAGGCCGGGTCCACTTTTGCGGATGATTGTTCCGAATAAACGTCGCGGACCGCTTCTCGCTGGGTAGCCGAAGCCCCCGATTGAATACTTCGAAAGCTTCCTCTTCAACGTATCCCTCGCTTGAATGAAGGCCCTGACTACTGAGCGTTGCCGTCTCCCCGCTCTCGAGCTTCACCGCCTCGCGGGTAGTGTCATGACTCACCCAAACCTCCCCTGAGAGCATCTCAAACCGATCATTCCCGTCAGTCTTACCGACCGAAATAATGCACTCGGCCTGCTTCGAGACCGCCTGCCCATAACCGGTCTCCAGCATGAATTCATCAGCTTCGTCGGCAGCACTGATGACCACGGTCCCGTGAACGAGGATTGCCCGCTTTGGTCCCTTGATAAAGACTCTTGCCGGGGCTTCCAGGGTAAGATCAACCCCGGAGTCGAATTGAATCGTCGCAATCCCCGTCGAGAGTCGGAGCGATCCGCGCGAAAGCCTGGCGCCCTCCACCGTCGGCAAACTGCTTTCCCAGGCGGCATTTTCGCTTGAGACCAAGGTGGCCACGATACGTCGCTGAGAGGCAATAGTGATCGACAGCGCCGAGAGAATAGCGATCGTTGCCACCGCAGCAAGCCCTCCGAATACGGGCCTCTTCCGAAACGGTATCACGCTTTTCTCTTCCTGAGCGGGACGGCCCTTCTGCTCTGATTCAAGCCGAAGCGCCGAATCAACACGGGCCGCCCGGTGAAAGAGCGCTCTCAACTCTTCAGAATTTCTCAAGCCTTCTTCCAGGACGACAAATTCCTCATCCGACAATTGTGCCGCCTGGTATTTTGCGATCAAGAGATGCCAGTTTTCTTTTTGCTTCATGATAGCTCCCCCTTCATTCCCGTATGAGACAATTGCGCATCAATGCACCGGGCCAGCTTCTCTCTCAGGCGGCCGATCTTTTTATAAAGGCTGTTCACGCTTCGACCAGACTCCTTCGCCAACTCGAGCACCGCCCCGTGTCCGCGGTAGGGCAGAAGAATCATTTCACGCTGCGCCGGATCGAGCTTTGCGAGGCATCCCTTCATCGCACTCCGTTCATTCGCGAGAAACTCCTCCTCCGTTGAGAAATCGTCCGCCGCCAGCAACTCAAAAACATCATCACCAAACTGATGCCGGTCGCGGGCGAAAGTCCGGCGGGCTCGCAGTGCTTCATAGCGGACGATCACTTTGGCCCAGGGGAGAAACTCCTCTTCGTTCTTCAGCTGATCGAGCTTTCTCCACATCACCACGCTCGCTTCCTGCATCACTTCATCGACCACTTCCCAGGTCGGGAGGAGGGCGCGGGCATAGGACCTCAAGTCATTCTCCTTCTGAAGAAAAACGCGGAGAAACCGCTCATTCGATGGGTGATCATTTGTCATTCCAGACACTTACGCCCGGATCATCACAAACCTGCCGCCCTTTCGAAAGGTTTTTGCAAGAGGGAAGCTATCCCGTCGCGGCCTTGCTGAGAGATCATGAAGGCTTCAGCTTAGGCAGGAGACCTGAAAAAGGTATCTCGTCATGCACCCCATCGTCCTGCCATTGGGTGGTGGCAAAGATCTATCTCAGATCACTTCACACCCAGTTCCGTTTTCCACCACTCTAAATACTCTCGATCCGATACTTCACCGCTCAAGCCTCGACTCTTCATTCGCTTCTCGTAGGTCGCCCATTTCTCGGCCATGACGGCCTCGAGATCGACAGTAAGGCTTTCGTCTACCGCACCGAGATCACCCGACTCCTCGATCCAGTGATCGAGCGCCTTACTCAGCTCTTGAAGTGCGCCTGCATAGGCGGTATCACCCGCAAGGTTGTTCATCTCGTGAGGATCGTTGGCCAGGTCATAGAGTTCCTCTTCCGGTTTCTTTTCCGCCATGAAGGGAGAGGTCCACCTTCCCTCCTCGTGAAGGACGCGCATCACGGTGTCGACCGGGTAACCTCCCCGCTTGTATCCACTGTGCTGCATGTAGGGAATTTCCGGATGAAAATTCCGAATGTATTTAAACTCCCGCGTTCTTGCTGATCGAATCCGGTCCGGCGCATCACCGCAACGATCGCGGGCCGCGAAAAGGATCTCGTGACCGGCAAAGGAAGTATCCAGGAGATCATGCCCTGAGAGCCCTTCCGGTACCGGTGCACCGGCGGCCGCGAGAGTCGTCGGCATCATGTCGAGCAGGGAAACGAGACGGTCATCCACCTTCCCTGCCTCGACCTTCTCCGGCCAACGCATCAGGAGCGGGACGCGAACCCCTCCGTCGTAGAGCCACTGTTTCCCCCGCACATGTGGCCGTCCATGATCACCGAAGAAGATCACAAGGGTGTTCTCTGAGAGCCCCTCTGCATCGAGACGGTCCAGCACGAGTCCGACGCGTTCATCGAGGACCTCGATGCTGGCAAGATAGTTTGCCCAGTCAGCAGTCGTGACCGGGTGTTCCGGATAATAGGGAGGAATCGGCGCGTTCGGATACTGCTTGTCTGTCTCAACAAACGTTCGGTGAGGCTCCTTGAACTGAACCTGAGCAAAGAACGGCTGCCCGTCTTCCCGCTGCGTCCAGTCATTCCCGTCGAAGAATTCACGGGGATCGTAAATCCAGTTGAAATGTGACTTGGCGAGCCGCTTCTCAGGCTCCGCTGTTCCCCGGCCATTACTCACAAAATAGCCGGCCTTCTGCATCTCTTCTGTCACCGTCGTCGCGAATTCGGCGAGCGGCTTTTTGTCGCGCGTGTCATGATGATGCCCGCCCACGGTCGTTTGATACATCCCTGTCTGAAACGCCGTTCGCGATGAAGAACAAACCGGCGCCGTCGAAAAGGCATGGGTAAATCGCGTTCCCTCCCTCGCGAGGCGATCCAGATTCGGGGTCTCGACATCGGGGTAGCCATAGCATCCCAGCTCAGGACTGAGGTCATCAGAAACAATCCAAACCACATTGGGTCGTTCCTCAGCAAGAGCCACAAGCGGCAGGAATAAGAGAAAGGCGAAGCGGCGGAACATTGAGGTCATAGAGAAAGTAAGAGAGTTGGGTCAGGCACCAGACAGGGTTGCCCGGCCCTATCATCCCTCATCCCCCCGCGCTGCGAAACGGCGGAAATCTGGATGACTTTTTTTGGGAGAAATTCCGGAAAACGACATCATTCCCGGTTCCCGCGCTCTACCCGGCAGTCCCTTGCCCCATCTATCTCAACTGAAACCTTTCCTCCTGTCGAAAAATGTACAATCATCACCGGGTTCGTCAGAGGCACAGGATTCTCTCCGGGACCCGTTCAGTCTGACGGAGAAATAGAACCGCTTTTGAAAGGTTTCCGGGGCAGCGGAGTCCACCTCTGAAACTTCATTCATCACTGACAATACCCGAAGCACGAAATAGGACGACGACACATGGACGAAACTCTTTTTCTCAACGGATTCATCTACCTCGTCGCCGCAGCGCTGGCCGCCCCACTGGGCAAGCGACTGGGCGTGGGCGCTGTCCTCGGCTACCTCATCATCGGAGCCTTCATCGGGCCTTCAGCATTCAGTCTCGTTGGACAGAACCGCGAGGAGGTCATGCATTTTGCCGAGTTCGGAGTCGTCCTGATGTTGTTCGTGATCGGCCTCGAGATTGATCTTTCACGACTGTGGAAAATGCGCGGGCCCATCCTCGGACTGGGCGGGCTTCAGGTTCTCCTGACCACCCTCGTCCTCGCCGCGGCGACGCTGCTCCTGATGAAAGCCGACTGGCGGGAGGCCCTCGCCATGGGGATGATTCTCGCCCTGTCCTCAACTGCCATCGTCATGCAGAGCCTGCGCGAGCGGCGGCCTCAGTAACACGAGCTCGGGCACGCAAAGTTTTGCCGTGCTCCTGTTCCAGGATATCGCGGTGATCCCCATGATTGCCCTGCTGCCTCTCCTCGCCTTCCTTCCGGTGGCGGAAAGTGCTGCCGGACATGGGCATGACTCTCAACCCTGGATCGAAAGTTTACCGGGTTGGAGCCACGGCCTCGTCAGGGTTGGAGCCATCATCATCGTGGTCGTGATCGGCCGCTTTATTCTCACGCCGTGGCTGCGATGGATCGCTTCCTTAAAAATCCCCGAAGCGCTCACGTCCACAACCCTGGCGCTCGTGGTCGGAATCGCCCTCCTCATGAATTCTGTAGGACTTTTCGCTGCGCTGGGAACCTTCGTTGCCGGGGTCATGTTGGCGAGCAGCGAATTCCGACACGAACTGGAGAGCGATATTGATCCCTTCAAATCGCTCCTCCTCGCAGTGTTCTTCATCGCGGTGGGCGCGGGGATCGATTTCGGACTGATCGCCTCGCAACCGGTCACCATCGGGACAATGGTGTTCGCCCTGATCGCTCTCAAGGGTGCGGTTCTCTTTGGCCTCGCGACCTGGTTCAAGATGGCCTTTGATCAACGTCTCCTCCTCGCGGCAGCCCTCGCCCAGGGTGGCGAGTTTGCCTTTGTCCTCGGATCCTTCGCCGTCGGTCAGGGTGTCATCGGGGAGGAACTCGCCGCCCGGATGATTGCGGCAGTCGCTCTCTCAATGGCCCTCTCGCCCCCACTGCTCATTCCCGTGCAAACCGTGATCCTCCCCCGGGTGGGAACAAAAGAAAGCACGGAGGAGGAACGGGCACATGACGTAATAAACGATAAAGCGAAGGTCCTTCTCGCAGGCTTTGGGCGCTTTGGACACCCCATGGGCCGACTCCTGCGCAGTGCCGGCTGCACGCCGACAGTGCTGGAGAGGGACAGCGACCACGTCGATCTACTCCGGAGAATTGGACTAAAATGCTACTACGGAGATGCCACCCGTCCCCACCTCCTCAAAGCGGCCGGGGCGGAGGAAGCAAAAATCATGATACTGGCGATAGAGGACGAAGAGGAATCCATGGGCATCATCGAAACCTGCCGCAAGCACTTCCCCCACCTGACCCTCTTTGCCCGCGCCTGCTCACGGGATCATGCGTATCGCCTCCACGAAGCCGGAGTGAGATTCTTCATCGAACAACTTGGATCCTCACTCGATTGTGCCATCGCCGTGTTGGAGGAACTGGGTCATGAGAGCGATCATGCCAAGGACGCCGCTCGCCGTTTTAAGATTCACGAAATGAAATCCATTCGGGAGGTATCCCCCCATCGCAACGACGAAAAACAGTTCATGGGGATTGCACAGCGGAACCTCGAGGAACTCGACAGCCTTCTCCTGAATGCGCCGCTACCGGTGGCGGGCAAAGGGGGAAATGACAAGTGAATCCCTTCCAATAGTCAGGGCAATCACCTGAAGCGAATGCGATATCCTCTTGCCGGAAATTCGCAGAACTACACCGGTGAACTCCACTCATCTCGTGTATACTCCGCCTCATGCTGACCCCCACCATCACGATTATTGTCGTCGTTTTAGGAATTGCCCTGATCGGGCTGATCAGTGTCGCACTTCTCTTCAATGGCATGGTCAAGCACCGCAACCGGGTCTCCGAAGCCTGGAGCGGTATCGATGTGCAGTTGAAGCGCCGCCACAACCTCGTGCCGAACCTGGTCGAAGTCGTCAAAACCTTCCAGATTCACGAACGTGAGACTCTCGGAAAAGTGGCCGAAGCCCGACGGGCGGCAGCGGCGGCGAATGGACCCGCAGATGCCGGCATCCCGGAGCGCGACGTGACTGCCGGGCTCCGGAAGTTGTTCGCCCTTTCCGAAAAATATCCGGAGCTCAAGTCCGACCGGAATTTCCGACAACTCTCGGATCAGCTCGTGGAAATTGAAGATCAGATCCAGTTCGCCCGGCGCTACTACAACGGCAGCGTGCGCGACTACAACACCATAATCGAATCCTTCCCCGCCAACCTGCTCGCGGGACCGCTCCAATTCCAGCGAGGAGATTTCTTCGAACTGGAAACGTCGACCGAGGGGCAAGCTCCGCAAGTATCGCTCTAAGATGAAATCAATCAGCAGACTTTTCGCCACCCTCGCTCTTGTCGCAACAGGACTGTCCGGCTCAATCTCAAAAGCCGCGGAATCCATTCTCTCATTCGACAGCGAGATCATCGTGCAGGAAAACGGAATCCTGCGGGTGACCGAAACGATTCAGGTCCGTGCGGAAGGCCGTGCCATCCAACGAGGCATTTACCGCGACTTTCCGACGATCTATCAAGGCAAATTTGGATTAAAACAAACGGTCGAATTCACCGTTCTCGGGGTAACCCGCGACGGTAAGACGGAACCCTACATCACTCAGTCACTCTCCAACGGAGTGCGCGTCCGGATTGGTCGATCCGGCGTCCTGCTGGAGCCGGGCAACTATACCTACACTCTCGTCTACGAAACGGACCGCCAGGTAGGCTTCTTTAAAACGCACGACGAATTGTATTGGAACGTCACCGGCAACGAATGGGCCTTTCCTATCGAAAAGACATCAGCCACGGTGATGCTCCCACCCGGCGCAGTAGTGGGCGAACGATCCGGATACGCCGGGACGCGGGGCAGCAAAGAGGAAGCGGTTTCGATCACCGCCCCGGACCGCGGAGCCCGATTTGACTCAACCCGGACCTTTCTCCCCGGCGAGGGCTTAACCATTGTCGTGACCTGGCAGAAAGGCCTCGTGAAACCTTCTGCTAAACCGCTCAACCTCTTCGCTGATAACGTCGGTATTTTCGTTGGCATCTTCGGTCTTGTCATGGCCGCCGGCTACTTTCTGTTTGCCTGGCTCATCGTCGGACGCGACCCGGCGAAGGGCACCATCATTCCGCTGTTTTCGCCCCCGGAAGAGCTGACCCCGGCCGCGACACGGTATTTAAGCCGAATGTCGATGGACGACGAAGTCTATTCGGTCGCTATCCTCGGACTCGCTGCCAAGGGCTGGATAGACATTGAGGAAAAAAAGAAAAGAAGCTTCACCCTCACAAAGCGCTCCAAAGGCAAACCGCTCACCAATCGTGAACAAGCCGTCCTCGATCGCCTCTTCACTGGGCGAAGCAAAACGCTGGAACTGAAGACCTTAAATCACGCCCGGATCCGCAATGCGAAAAGGACGCTTGAAGCGAGTCTGAAAAAGGAAATCGATAAAGTCTATTTCCGCACCAATTTCCGGTGGTGGTTGGTCGGCAGTGGCGGCCTCTTCCTGATCCTGGCCCTCACCCTTCTCGAAGCACCTGACTTCGGCAAAGCCTTCACTTGTGGAATCTTCCTGGGCATTCTCTTCGTGGTCTTCTATCCCTGGACGACGTCGGTCTTCGCCGATGTTCTCACGGAGGGGGTATTCCACCCGGGGTGGTGGAAACTCCCCATAGCCGTAGCGGTCTGGATTGGAATGGCAGCGCTGTTCTTCATGATGTCGATTTATCTGAACCCCTGGGTCATGGGACTGCTCCTCGCAGGACTCGGGCTCATGGCGCTCTTCCACCATCTCCTTAAAGCGCCGACCCGGATCGGTCGTCGACTCATGGACCGGATCGATGGATTCCGCCTCTACCTTTCCGTGGCCGAGCGCGACGAACTGAGAGACTACCATCCACCGGAAGACACCGTGGAAACCTACGAAGCTTATCTCCCCTATGCCCTCGCTCTCGACGTCGAGCAGAAATGGTCGGAGCGCTTCTCCTCCGTCCTCGAAATGGCGGCGGTCGCCAGCGGCGAATCCACCTACCGGCCGAACTGGTATCACGGCGTTTCCCAAAATGCCGACCTTGGATCCACCATGATCGCTTCCGCCGTCGGTGCCACCCTTGCCTCGGCGGTCGCTTCATCCTCCACTGCTCCCGGCTCCAGCTCCGGCTCCCGCTCCAGCGGGGGTGGGTATTCCGGCGGTGGCGGCGGAGGAGGTGGTGGTGGCGGTTGGTGAGAGCTGATCCAGCAAGATCGATAGAAGCCCGGAAAGCGGCATGAGAAAGCGCCTCCCTCGCTGATACTCATGCCCGCTCAGTGCCTCCCGGCCGATTCCCCGGCTCGTGCATTTCCTGTGCCCTACTCCCCTCCGGGAACAATAGCCCAGCGCACCTCCACCCGGAGTCTTCCTTCGATGAGCTCGGCGCGGCAAGCGCCTCCGAAATGTTCGGCTACAGCCCTGACCACGGAAAGCCCGAGCCCGGAGTGGCCTTTCTCGCTTCGAGATTTCGATTTTCGCCAGAAGCGCGCAAAGAGCTGGGGAAGGTCCTCCTCCACCAGGTCATAGACCTCGTTCTCCACGACCAGGCGATCCCGGGTCGCTTCGACCCGGATCAAGCTCCCCTCAGGAGCATAGTCGACGGCATTATCGAGCAGATTTTGGAGGACTGCCCGAAACAACATCGGATCCGAACGGAACCCTTCCTCATCATTCACATCGAGTAGGATCTCAAGTCGCCGCTCCCTGACCTTCGAGTCCACCCGATCGATCTGCTCTGACAGAAAATCCCGCAGACAAATGGGTTCCCTGTCCTGCCTGACTCCCGCCTCAGCCCTCGCCAGCAATGCAAGGGTGCCTAACAAAGCATCCAGTTCAGCAATAACTTCGAGCATTTCATTCCCATGTTCTTCCGTGAATTCCTCCGGCCACCGGGTCCCCAGTTCCACCATCGTCCGCAACTCCGCGAGTGGTGTTCTCAGTTCATGAGCAGCGTTGCTGGTGAATCGTTTCTCACGCCCGAAAGAATCCTCTAGCCGCGCGAGAAGCTCATTGATTTTGGACCCGATCGCCAAAAGCTCCTGAGGCATTCCTTCGGCGGGAAGGCGCCTCGCGAGGCTGGCCACGTCAATTCTCTCGACTTCTTCGCTGAGTCGATCGAGAGGCTTCAGACCCGACCGGACGCCCGACTTGGATATGACGACCGTCAGAATCACCCCGATCGTTCCGAAGATCGAAATGAACAATGCCGTCGTCCGCAAGGTACGGCGCAGAATCGCATCGGAGCCGGCCACCAGAATTTTCAAATGCGGTGAGACCACACCTCCGGTTTCCGCCTTGTCGACCGGAGGTTCATAACTGGTCCAATAGGCACGACCGGAAACATTCTCCGGCAGGCGAATTCTCGACACCCCTTCCGGAGTCTCCTCGAACTGAGGAGGAGCAGTCAATTCCACGCCCCCCAGCGAAGGCGAGCGCATCACGACATCCCCCTCTTCCCCGAACACGATGAAATAGTCTCCCCTCACCCCGGTGCCGAACCCCGCGAACGTCTGCACATCGAGATCGATCTCCAACTCATTGTCCTCAATCTCAGAAGCCATGATGAGCGCCTCTGTTTTGGCGATGAGAACATCGTCAAACTGCTTTTCAAGCGCTCCCCGAAGAGAGAGATACAGCCCGCCGCCGCCGACAAACAGAGTCGCAAGGGCTGCGCCTCCCAGGCTCCTTGCCAGATTGCTTCGGATCGACCTCATGGCTTCTCCTGCATCACGTAACCGATCCCTCTCCTCGTATGAATGATCGGCGGTGAATCACCGGGAGAGAGTTTTCTCCGCAAAGCATACACTGCCACATCGACCGCATTGCTCACCGGGCTTCCGGCTTCGCCGTAGAGTTTTGCTTCAATTTCCTCCCGACTCATGACCCGCCCGTGATGCCGGGCGAGACATTCAAGCAGCGAAAATTCCCGCGCCGTGAGAATCACCTCAACCTCGCCACGCTTCACGATGCGGGCGGCTAAATCGATCTGGAAGTCACCCACCGTGATCCGCGAATCGCCGGTGCCACGGCTGCGCCTCACGAGAGCCTCAAGGCGGGCCACCAGTTCCTCAATCGCAAACGGTTTCACCAGGTAATCGTCTGCCCCCATCGCAAGCCCTCGAACTCTGTCCTCCACTGCATCGAGAGCCGTTAGAATCAAAACGGGCACCGTTTCGCGCCGTTGCCGCCATTCACTCAACAACTCAAGGCCGCTTCTCCCCGGAAGCATCAGATCCAGAACGATAACGTCATAATCATTCACCAGAACCGTTGCCGCGGCTTCCTCCCCTTCTGCAGCCTCATCGACGGCGTGCCCAAGCTTCGATAAAGCCTTCGCGAGGTTCCTTCGCAACCTTTCAGAATCTTCAACTAACAAGAGACGCATCGCAGAGAGACTATCGCAATCCGGCCAGAGTTCCAGCTCGCGCAACCGCGCATCAACAGATATGCTCGATGAGGCCTGACTCACGAGATCCTAATCGAAGCGCGCCCCCCTGCCAGCCGGACCACGAGAGGGTAAGGGTCTCAGAAGTCCCCCACCTCGTGCTGTCTCAGCAGGACGCCCCGATCATCGAGAAAGAGATGCAAATCAAGGTTGTCGCCGAGGTCGAGCTCAATATGAAATTCCTCGTGATCCGGGGTAAACACCCGGTCTGCCGCATCAAAACGAGCGCCGGCATTCAAGAAATCGGTCATCGCAGACTTAACCGTCCGCGGCAGATCCGATTTGCCCATTCCATCGACACGACTCAACAACTCGCCGTCCTCTGAGATCTGCAGTTTGCTGACGCGATTCTCAGCGAGCGCAACTTCGACGAAGAAGCAAGGTCTCCGACTGGCCCGCCCCACCAGAATCCGCTCGACACGTCCAGACTCAAAACATCCATCGACTGCAGCAAGAACTTCCGGCGGGCAGTCCTCCAGTGAAATTTCTTTAAACACCTGTTCCATGGGAAGTCCACTGAACAGCGAAGCAAGGCGCGAGGGGGCAAGGTATGATGTCTTCATTTTTTGATGGTTGGTTGAGGTTTCCTGGTGATCCGTTGGACCTGACAAAGAAGCTTTACGAAGCCAGCATTGCGCACCAAGATGACAGCCTGATGAGCGCGTGAGACAAATCAGCCCGGGATGAGAATTTTTTGTAAATTCCTCATCTTCTCCTCATGTTTGCGGGTAGATTAAGCGAGTGTCTCAGGTAGAACGGTCATTACTCAAACAGGCGTCGCAACGATTTCGCATTGCAGGGCTGTGCCTTGCCTGCTCCGCCGCGAGCTTGAGCTCGCACGCTGAGAAAATCCGACTCTCCAAATGTCCGATCCCCGTCCAATCAACCATCGAGAAGAATCTGCGGGGAGGAAAGCTGGATGAAATCAAGGCGATCCGGATCAATGATCATGTCCTCTACCTCGTCGAGATCGATCTCAAAGGCTTCCGGGGAGCGAAGCTCTACATCGCCGGTGATGGATCGCTCCGGAAAATCCTCGAGGAAATGCGTCTTCGGGATATCCCGGAACCGGTTCGTCATTCCGTTGAACAACAGGTCAAGCGTCGCGCCCAGATAAACGACATCGAGAAAGAGGTCATTGAAGGAAAAGTGCGTTACCTGATCGAAATCGAACACCCCAAGCAACCCGACCGAATCGTCGTCTTCGAGGAAGACGGCTCCATTTCCTCAAGTAAATAGGAGTCTCATGTTCCAATCGGCTTGCGCACCTGGTTCGAACGCGCCTCATCAAGCATAGCACGACTCGAGTTTTCGCAAGAACGCGGCGTTGCAGGACGGGTCCAGCCCCCTCCTCTCACTTTCAGCGGGAGTGGAAATCCGGCAAAGGACATACAGGATTCTCCGAGTAACGACTATAGCCTGTTGCGGAAGCGAAACTCCCGACTGGGCAGGCCGGCGATTAGTCTGCGTTTTCGTCCGCGAGCGTACACCCGCCTGATTTCCTTGAGGAATCGGGCGGCAGAGACGAATCCTGTTTCTTACTTTCTCTCGGGTCGGTTCATGGAGCGGAGTTTGCAAAGTCCCACTCTTTGAGGGTCTTGCCCTTGGCGGTCCATCGAATTGATTGGATCTCCATCGCTTTGCCTCCGGCCAGGTGAATCCGCAGAAGGTCGCTTTCTTTTGCAACGGGAACATCGACGCGAATGTCGTGCCAGTTTTCTCCTTCGGGAAGCACGTATGAGACAAATTGCGGCTCCTCGGGAAATTCCGTCTGATGACTTTCTTTCCATTCGACACGTCCGACACCTTCCTTACCATCGACGCTACGGGCACGCAGGTGCAAGGTAAGCGGCCCCTGACTCTTGACCTGGGCGGTACCCAGGAAAGCCCCCCCTCCGGTTGGGGTGGCGCGCAAAGTTCCCTCATTCAAGCTGGTTTTGCTTTGCTTCGGAACGAGGCCTCGGGACGGATCGGCTGATTTGCCCGGGGCGGCGGCTTGAGGTTGGTAGCTGGGATTTCGCTTCGGCGCGAGTCCCCCGGTTTTCTCAAAGTGCGCATCGATCAGTTTGCTGAACTCGGCGACCTTCTCCGGCATGGCACTGGCGAGGTTGTTGGTTTCGCCAAGGTCATCCTTGAGGTTGAAGAGTTCGACGAGACCGTCGTAGCTGTCCGGCTTGCGGGTGTATCGTTGGATCAGCTTCCAGTCCCCTACCCTGACAGAGATCCCTCCGCCATGGTAGGGAAAATAGCTGACTGTCGTTCGTCCAGAGCCCGCATCTTCGTTGATGAGGGTCGCTGCAAAAGATTCTCCATCGATGATGTGACCATCGGGTGTGGGTTGACCGGTCAGCTCCAGTAGAGTCGGGTATAGATCGATGTTATTCACAATCGCATCGCTGGTCGTACCGGCAGGTATATGACCGGGCCATCTCATGATCATCGGCACGCGTTCGCCTCCTTCGTATAGCTTCCCCTTGCCTTCGCGCAGACCGAGGTTGTTGGTCGGGTATTGGATCCCGGCATATTCGTTATAGATCCTGGTGTAGTTGTGGGCCCGGTGTTTGGGACTGGCGAGACTTCGCTTTTGCTCAGCGGCTCCCATGCTGTGGGTATTGCCTCCGTTGTCCGAGAAGAAGATGACGATCGTATCGTCGGCGATGCCCAGTTCATCGAGAGCAGTCATGACTCGCCCAAAGTTATCATCCATGGTCTTGAGCATGGCGGCATAAACAGGGTTGGTATGGCCATCGGGATTGGTTTCTTTTTCGGCAAACTCTTTGATGTAGTCGAGCTTGGCTTCCCAGGGGCCATGGCAATCATACATCCAGAGATTCAGATAGAATGGCGTGTCTTTATTTTCCGTGATGAACTTGATCGCCTCAGTCCCGAGGCGGTCGTCGATGTGCTCGCCTTCGGGACCGTCGACAATATTCCCGACGCGATGATTAGGACTAGGTTGCCCGTCCGGGTGCACTCCATGAGGTGAAAAGTAGGTGCTACCGGGAGGGCCTGGATCCGGTGCGGCGTGAAAGGTGACCTCGAAGCCGTGGTTTTCAGGCCAGTGTTCCTGAGTCAGGCCGAGATGCCATTTACCCAGGTGAGCGGTGCGATAGCCTGCGCCAAGAAAGGCTTCAGCAAGGGTGGTTGCTTTGGGATCCAGATAACGGCGGCTCTTCGTGAGTAGGTATTCATCTCTGAGGGTGGCAGACTGATAAACCTGTGGGCGCCACGGTTCCGGCTCCAGGTGTCCGTGGGCCGAGAGAATGCCGTGCCGGGATTCCTCCTGGCCTGTCAGGATCGAAGCCCGGCTGGGAGAGCAGAGCGGATGCGCATAGGCGCTGGTGAAACGCATCCCTTCCCGGGCGAAGGCATCGATGTTAGGCGTCTCGTAGTAGTCGGAACCAAAGACACCGCCATCGGTCCAGCCCATGTCATCGACTAGAAAGAGGATGATGTTTGGTGGACGCTCCGGAGCTGCGGTAGCCGCCGCAGCGAGGCTGGCAATGCAGGCGATCGCGACCAGTAGTAAGTTTGAGCTGTGAAGTTTCATGATGCCGATTTTAGTTTCCCATTCAGATTGGTTCGTTTAAAAATCTTCACCATCCCCGGAATAACGGGCAGTTTTTTACTGCCGCGATCATGTCGACGATGCGCTACTCGTTCTCCGCGGAGCTGGCGAGGATCAGAAAATTGCAAAATACAGGTCAACGAGTGTCGAAACCGGGCGTGGTCGACAGCGATTGCGCGAAAGGCGAATGGATACCGCTAGATGGAGTATTTGTTCCTCGTGGATTTCCCTTTGTCCCTCCCCTGGAGTTCCCCTTTCCGACCGCGCGCATACGCCACGCCGATCGCGGTATTCGGACTGTCCCGCTCCTTTCCACCAAGGTTAAAATGGGAGCATGTCATCCGTCGCCCTTTCCCGATTCGTCTTCACCGTTGTCCTCGCCATTCTCACCCCCGCTCTACCCGCGATTTGCCAAACCACCTTGATCACCGACGGTCAGGCACGGGCCGAGATCGTGATCGCTTCGCAGCCAACGCGGTCCGCTGAGTTCGGCGCTGCGGAACTGCGCTCTTTTCTGGAAAAGATCACCGGCTGCCGACTCGATATTATCACCGAGCCGCGTGACGAGTTTCCCGTGAAGATCTACGTCGGCGAGAGCGAGGCGGCACGTGGACATACAGGCGTGACGGCAGCCGGTCTGCCACGCGATGCCTTTCGAATGACTTCGGGCCCGGATTGGCTCACACTGGTGGGCAACGACAAGGAATTCGAGCCGATCGAGCCGTGGGCTCAATCCCGAAGCCAGTGGCTCTCGGTCAAGGAGGCGGAGTGGACGAAGCTCGTCGGCCATCCCTGGCGGAACCCGGTCGGTTCGCGCCTTTACCGCGACTACAACCGGGAGCTGGACTTCTGGAACTTCGATCATCGCGGCTCGCTCAACGCGGTCTACGCCTTTCTACGCGAGCTGGGGGTTCGCTGGTACATGCCGGGCGAGCTCGGCGAAGTCGTGCCGGAACACGACACCATCGCCCTGCCGGATATAGATCGCACGGTCCGCCCCGAATACGAAGTCCGCTCGATCAGCCGACCGCTGATCAGTTCGCAGGTGCTCGACGACGCGCTCTGGTATCTGCGGATCGGCGCCAACGAACAATACGGCGTCCTCCATCACGGCCAGCGATACCTCACCGAACATCCGGAGCAACGCGCGGCCCATCCCGAATACTACGCGATGAAGGCCAACGGGGAGCGCGACAACGAGAGCGCGACCGCCAACGCCTGTCTTTCTTCGGAGGGCTTTTTCCGCGAGACGGTCGCGTTCTCTCGCTTCCTCTTCGATCACTACGAGGTGCCGATCGTTTCGGTGATGCCACACGATGGCTTCTCCCATTGCCAGTGCGACGACTGCCGCGATCAGGTCACGCTGGAGCGCGGACCCTCGGGACAATCGTCGGACTACGTGTGGGATTTCGTCGTCCGGGTGGCGAAAGAACTGGCCTCGACCCACCCGGATCGTAAGGTTTTCTCCGGCGCCTACAGCAGCTACCGCCTGCCGCCCCTGACCATCGACAAACTGCCGCCAAACGTGCTCGTCCAAATCACTAACGGCCGCCCCATCCGCGACCTCGATGACGAGGTCCACGCCGCCACCACCGCACTGCGCGCCCAGTGGCAGAAAAAAACCGACAACCCACTCTCGGTGACACTGAACTACACCCCGCTCACCAATCGCGGCGGCTATCGGCCCCAGTACTGGCCCCACGTGATCGCCCGCGGAATGCAGGACAGCCATGAGGATGTCTGGCGCGAAGATGTCTGGCTCTCCAGCGGCAAGGGCGGGCTCCATCATCCCGCGATGGCGCACCTCAATCCCTGGGTCATCTCGCGCTTCTGGTGGAACGCCGACGAGGACATTGATGCGCTCCTCGGAGAATACTACGATCTCTTCTACGGACCCGCCGCGAAAGAGATGAAAGCGTTTATCGAATTCTGCGAAACGAACTACGCCAGTCTCGGGTCCGATAGCGAAATAGCCAAAGAGGCCCTCGAACGTTTCAATCTCGCCAGCGCGGCTGCACCCGCGAATTCGGTATACGGGGAACGTATCGCCTTGGTCGATGCGTTTCTCGTAACTCTGCGGGCCCGCTCCTCGCAGATGCAACTGAGCCGACCGGAAGGGCTTCCCGACTACCGTATCATCGACATGGCGAAGGACAAATGGCGCGACGCCCGCGACACCCTCGTCATGGATGGCCGGCTCGAAGAAGCTTTCTGGACCGCCTACCCCTACCCTCGCCCCCTCGGGAGTCTGCGCGAGTCCAGTGCCAAGCCGAAGCTGAAGACGCGATTCATGGCACGCTGGTGGAATGGCAGCCTCTATTTCGGCATCCGTTGCGAACTCCCGGAAGGCGAGTCACCGGTCATCGGAACGGACAAGGATGAAGATCCCGCACTCTGGCAGGGCGAGCACCTCGAACTGCTCATCGAGACCGACAAACACTCCTACTACCAGCTGGTGCTGAATCCCGCGGGAGCGATCATCGATCTGGATCGAGCCGTCGACAGGAATCAGGCCTACGACTGGTCCTCACAGGCAGAGGTGGCCACTCACCTCGGGGAGGATTTCTGGTCAGTGGAACTGCGGCTACCGGTCACCCCATCGGACGAGGACCCTCTCCACGCGCTCGTCGGGAGCCGCCCCTTCCAGTCGAAAGCGGATGCGCTCGCCTCCGGAAAAGGGACAAGCCTGCCCTGGCACTTCAACCTGTTCCGCAAGCGCGCCGGCAGCGAGGACGGCGAAGCCAGCGCCTTTTCTCCACTTGGCGAAACGTCAAAAAATTTCCATGACCTACAAAGATTCAGCCGCTTCTACGTGCAGTGATGTCACCCGAACCAGCTTCCGAATCACGAATTCAATTCAATGACTCTGGCTCTGTTCCTCGTCGTTCCCGACATTTCACGCATCAGCGGACCAATTTACCTCCACCCCGTCGAGAAACTCAAATCGAGTGGTGAAATTCGCCGATCCAGTGCTAAGTGCCCTCCCCTCCATGTCCCGTCCAGTCCTTAGTGTTCTATTCCTCTGCAATCATAATTCCGCCCGATCCCAGATGGCCGAAGCAGTGTTGCGGCATTTGTCGGACGGACAAATCGAGGTGCGCAGTGCCGGTCTGGGAAAGAAGGAAATCAAGCCAACCGTGTTCGAAGTGATGGAAGAATACGGGATTCCGCTGGTGGGTCATTCCAGTAAAACCCTTGAAGCGATCAAAGATCTGCAACCTTTCGACTACGCGGTCATCGTCTGCAAAACCGACGAAAACGAATGCCCCGGTTTTACAGAACTCGCGAGAAATCATCTCTTCTGGGAGATTGAAGGCCCTTTCAGCCCTCGAAAACCCGCCGACCTCGATGCGGCGGAGAAACTGATCCACTACCGCGGTTTGCGCGACCAGATCGTTGCCCGGGTCACCGGATGGCTCGAAGAGCATCGCGACGAGCTCGCCTGAGCGCAGTAGTCGCTGACGATCCGAATTGGCTGCTCATTCGACTAATCGACTCATTCGACTAATAACCTGTCCCTGTAGGTTTGTAGGTTTGTGAGACGTCCTGTGCACAGGGTGCGACGGAACGTGGAAGAGAATAGCTATCCCTCGTTTCGGGCAATCCATTCAGTTGCCAATCCACTTTTTCGAGACGATCTCATACTCATAGCTATAGAAATACTTCCACTCGTCCCGCCCGTTGACCCCGGCGTGCTACTCGAAAATCTGTTGCGGGGACTTGCCGAAACCGGCTATGTCATCATTCCCCGGTTTCTGAAGCTATCCGACACCCGGAAGCTCATCGCCGAATGCGTTGCGAGGGTGAAAGAAGGCGATCTGAGACCGGCCGCGATTGGTCGGGGTGCCGGGAAAAATATCCTCCCGGAAATCAGGACCGACAACATTCATTGGTTGGAGTCGCATGACCTCAGTGAATCACAGACCGTATACTGGGATAAAATGGAAGACGTTCGCACGCGGCTGAACCGGTCGCTGTTTCTCGGATTGATTGAGTTGGAAGCGCATCTCGCCTGTTTCGCCCCCGGCGGCTACTACAAGCCCCACCTTGACTGCCACAAGAAGACTCAATCCCGAATCCTTTCCGCGATTCTCTACCTCGACGAAGACTGGGTCGAAAGTGATGGCGGCCAACTCCGTTTGTATACTGATAACATCAATGGAGTCAAAGGCCCCTCAATCGACATCTTTCCCGAACCCGGCAAGCTCGTCATCTTTGTTTCCGCCGAATTCTGGCATGAAGTTCGCAAGTCCTCCCGGTTTCGCCACAGTCTCACCGGCTGGTTCCGCGGCCGTGAGTTGATGAATTGAGACGTTAGAAGAGTAATCCCGGGAAGCAGCCGTCGGGAATCTGAAACAGGTAACGCCTTCTCAATTCGAATGAGGAAAGAAGACTTTGAAAAACCCATTACCGTTACCTGAGCACAAGTCGAACTGACAGGGCAGAAAGTGAAATGCATCGTATTCCCGTAAAACGCATCAATGTCAGGGGTCCGAACAACTTCAATCAAAAGAAACATCGCGAGGTGAAAGAAATCTCGTCGGAGGCTCTACATCCGAAGTTTCCTGAAAGATAAATTCATTGAAGTTCAGCCTCCTCTTCGACCTTACGTTGAAGCCCCATCTTGCTGAGATCGATCGGGACGATGCCCATTTTCAGAGCGGGAGAATCAGGAAGGAATCTGAAATCACCATTACCGGGGTCGACAAACATCGGATCTACCGCCCGGCTCTTGAGATCGATCCCGCGCTCCTGCTGTTGCGCGAGGGTCGCCGTCGCCAGCGAAGGGTCGGCTTTGCAAAAGAAGATATTTGAATCCATCTCCGCGTCACTGGACCGCGCGATGACAGTTCCTCTCCAGTCCTCCGTTTTATTTGGCTTTCCGGGTGCCAACTCGTCAATGAAAGTTGCTTCATCTCCGGAGGCGTAAAAGATATTCCGCTGAATCACCGCACCGGTCATGGGGCCCTCCCGCAACGCGAGGTAATTGCCGCGGGGCGGGGCGATCACATCGATGATGAAGTTGTTAACGCACCGGTTGTTGAGTTTCAGCATCACTCCCTGAGAAGTGCATTTGTAGATCAGATTCTCCTCGATCAACGTGTCTGTCTGCCCGCCGTCTGTTCGAATTGCGCATTGCATGTGCATCGGAGAAACGAGGTGATGCACGTAGTTTCGACGAATCACATTATTCGGACCGGCCCCGCGAATGTAGATCGCATTGCCATCACCCATTTTCTCCATGGCGTGATGAATTTCGTTGTACTCGATCAAATTGTCACGCGAATGAAGGAACGGTCGAACCTCTTCCAAGGTCTTCTTCTTAGATCGCTTGCCCCCGACTTCGCTCCAGCGAATTGTTCCCGTCAGCTCACGGCCGCCTTTTCCGAAAAATTCCGTCATGCAACCGGATATAATCAGAGAGGTGTAGGGCGTGTCATGAATCAGGTTGTTGGCGACCCGATTCCCCCCGCTCTGCCAGAGAAAAATCCCCGGGGAATGCCAGTAAATTTCACCGACATCATGGATGTGATTGTTCGAGATGAGGTTGCCCCGGTTCACATCCTTTGTCCCGGGGCCGTAGCCGCAAAGTAGAATACCGCCTCCGCCCATGTGTTCGATATGATTGTCGGAAATCACATTATCCTGCCCGTGGAGATCAACCCGGATCGCGCCGCTTCCGCTATGGAGAAAGTGACATTCTTCGATCACACAATTCTCGGCACCACGAAAACGCACAAGCGCATTGTCCTTATCGATCATGTCCCAATCGTGCTGCAAGCCGGAATCGTCCGGGCCGATTTGATAGCGTTCCCCATGCTTAAAAGTCAGCCCCCGAAAATGCAACTGGCGCACCGGCTGATCCGTCGGCCCGCCCTTGTCGATTTCCCCCTCCACTCGAATCAGCTCGTTCAGCTGCGGCGCAAAAACCGGCGAATCATCCCGCGGCCAGAGGTAGACCTTTCCCTCTTTTGTGTTCAGAGCCCACTCCCCCGGCTCGTCGAGTTCTTCGAGCACGTTCTCCACCCAACACGACTCGGTATCCTTCAGAAAGTGAAGACGGTTCATGACATAAGTGGACTCGGTCGAAGTGCGGGCCATCTGCGCTTCCTCATCAACAGCTATCACGGGAAGAATGTTCATGATCCACGCGTGATGAGGACGCACCACGATTTCTGCGTCTTCAACATTGGACCAGTTCCTGAGCTGCCCCTCCGGAAAGTGGAGGCGGTCGCGACCACTTCCATCGAGTGGAAAAAAGCCTTCCGACTGCGCGCGGGGCAAGATGCCACCCGCGTCATAGAGCGTCCGGAAGTGTCCTGACACATCCGCCACGATCACCTTTCCCGCTGCCGCCTTCGTCACGCGGGGATGATCCACCGGGGCGGGTCGCCAGCCTGTAATCTCCCGCCCCGAACTGAAGACCGGTTTCTCATCTGGGTAAGCGGCGTAAGTAATCGTTGCATCACCTCTCCCGGAATCGTCACGGCCAAACACGACGGTCTCGTCGAGACGGTAGGTTCCTCCACGGAACAGCACCAGAATATTCCCGGCCCCGGCCTTCATTAATTCACGGACCGCTTCGCGCGCACGCTGCATCGTCGCGAAAGGCCCATCCGTTTTTCCGGCATCAGCCGCAGCCAAGGTTCCGCTCCATTGGTCCGATCCATCGGGCGAAACGAAAATATCAGCCTGCGGCGTCACTTTCGCTTCAGCGAGACTGACAGAACAAAAAATTACTGACAAAAAGAGGAAAGTAATACAACCACTTCCAGGTAGGAGGCTCCGTAGATTCATCATTTCACACCTGGAAAAGACCTGCCTAGTAACTCAGTTTCGCGCCCTTCACCGCCTTGTTATCTTCGTTCTCCCACCATTCATTGGGACCCTCTTTGACGATGTCCGCCCAGGTCTTCAGAAGGGCACGCCTCATCTCTTCAGTCTTTTCCGGCTCCGTTTCGGCGAGATTATTTTTTTCCTGCCAATCCTTCTGCACGTTGAAAAGTTGAAACTTTTTCAAGGTATCGTTGGCGACGATTTTCCAGTCTCCGATCCGCATCGCGACACGGTCTTCGGCCGGGGAAACATGCGTCCGCCAGAAAAGCGGGACAGGACGCTCCACCGGCCTCCCGTCAAAAACAGGCAGCATGCTTACCCCGTCGATGGTCCGGTCTGAAGGCAGCGGAATATCCAACATAGCCAACACCGTCGGAAAGATGTCTGTCCCGATCACGGGAATATCACTCACCGTGCCGGGAGCAATATGCCCCGGCCATCTCGCGAGAAACGGCACACGAATCCCCCCCTCAAAATCATTTCGCTTAAGACCACGCAGCCCGCCACTGCTTCCACCACTCGAAGTCACCGGACCATTGTCGGAGCTGAAAATAATCAGCGTATTCTCACTCACCCCTTCCCTGTCGAGAGTTTCCATCACCTTACCCAGCGCATAATCCATCTGGGTGATGTTTCCAAAATAGGTGGCGTTCTTCTCGCTCTGCCCTTTGTAGAGATCCGAAAATCTAAGATCAGTCGCGATCGGTTTGTGCGGCTCGTGAAACCAAACCGAAAGCACAAACGGCTTCGTATCATCGCGCACTTCGGTCAGCCAGTGAATCGCTTCATCGGCGACAAACGGAGCTGAGTAAGCTTCGACCTCACCGACCGGCTCACCGTTCCTGATAAAATTCGTTGGGTTCCTGTGACTCGGCTCCGCATTGTTGTGAGTCGCCATCCAGTAATCATAGCCGCCTTGCTCGCCGACTTGAGAGAACTCCGGATTCTCAAACTGCTGCCTCGACAAAAGATGCCATTTGCCGACGTGACAGGTCTCGTAGCCTTTCTCCCGCACCAGCTCGGGATAGGTAATTTCGCTCGTCCGCAAGTGGGCCTCGTGAACCCCCGAAAGATGCCGCCAGACACCGTTGCGATACGGTGTCCGCCCCGTCAGGATCGCAGCCCGCGAAGGAGAACAAACGCCGCAGGCCGAATACCCCTGAGTAAATTTCACCCCCTGAGAGGCCAGCTTATCCATATTCGGAGTTTGAATATGCTCATGCCCGTAGGTGCCGGAATCCCCCCAACCCATGTCATCCGCTAAGACGACAACAATATTGGGCCGGACTTCATCATTGGACGTCGCGAGTCCATGACTCATCAAAATGAAGGCAAGCGAAAACAAGGGAGGGCAACGAAATTTCATCATGAGCTGGCTTGTCTGGAAAGTTAGAAAGGATCCAGGGCAAAGGGGTTGGATAGACCAGTTTACGGTGACATGTTGAAATCGAAAAGAACAATGCGATCTGATTGAGACACCACAATGCCCTTAACTTCTTCATGAGACAGGTGCGGGATTTGAATCTCAGTAATCAGATAACAGCTCGTTCCCCAATCCCCTCTCGCATTCTGACCGGCAACTCATACTCCCGGGGCATGTCCCAGTCGAATCCCTAATCCCTCACTTCACCCACGTCCTTCGAGGCACGTTTCGGCATCACCAAATCTTTCGGAAAGCACTCCCATACGATCCAGAAGAGAAAGGTGAAGTCGGCAGAGACGATGATTTCACTACGAAATTCGTGTTCTGCTCTTCAATTTTTCTCTCCCCTGAACACCCCACAACATAGAACACTCTATCGCTCGTAGATCACGAGATCGAAACAGATCGAGGCGATTGCCGAGGAGGTGAAAGCAATTTCCTTCTTTTTCGTCTGTCTTTCGTTCAGAAAGGACACCCTTGTCTGGAAAGTAAAAGTTATGAAAAAAATCAGTGCCGTAATCTTCGATATGGATGGCCTCCTCATCGATACTGAAGTGCCCTCACAACTTGCCTGGAAGAGTGCTGTCGCGCAGCTTGGAAAGTCGATCGATGATGAGGTGTTGCTGGGACTGATCGGGTGTCACATCGATGATTGGATTGCCACCCTGGGAGAACATTTCGAGATGGATCTGAAGGAGGTCAATTTTTTGAAAATGTATGACGACATTTATCTCTCCAATTTCATGAGGAACGGAATCGATGTGAAGCGGGGCGTCATCCCACTCCTGAATTCATTGGCGGAAAAAATGGTGCCTCGTGCGGTGGCTACCTCATCTGAAAAACATCTCGCCCCAAGAAAGCTGAGACTTGCCGGACTGGAGCAGTATTTCGATCTGATCGTGACAGGCTGTGAAGTTGCGAAATCCAAGCCCGAGCCGGATATCTATTTACTGGCAGCGGAAAAATTGGGAGTGGATCCCGCGGAATGCCTTGTTTTTGAAGATTCCCACAATGGCATTCGCGCCGCCCATCGAGCAGGAATGAACCCGGTTATGATTCCCGATCTACTGAAGCCGACCGCCGAGATTGAGGAATTGACTACAGGCATATTTTCCTCTTTGGAAGAAGCTGAACCCCTCCTCTTTGACCTGCTGGAAATATAATTCCGCGAAGAGCTGGAGAATGCGGGCGCTACATTCAAAGCTGCCTCTTTCAGGGATTTCCAAGCTTCCTGCGACTCCGTAGCCAATGAGGAACACCTTAGTAGGCATTCCCTTTCATCCAGACTCCTGACACTTTCGGACATTCAGCGCTTTCGGGGTCAGCCGGCTTCCGCGGTTTCCGACTTCTGCTTCCCCCTGAATTTCGGGCATTCGGTAGTCTGTCGCTGAACGCCTTTCGGTTTCTTCGTTTTTGTCCGCAACCTTTCGGGAAGTCGCCGGTTCCATGTGCGTATGAAAAAGCCCCCCCCATCCCTCTTGTTTGTCGTTCTCCAGTTGGTCGTTTTGTTTTTCGTCTCTGGAGAGACCCGGGGGCAGGGTGATGTCGTTCTCAGTTCAGGAAGGGTACCCGATCTCAATGGCTTCACCAGCGAAGGCAAGCCGGTTAACCTCAAGGAGTATGCGAAGGGTCATTACACGGTGATCGCAGCGGGCTGCCTGACATGTCCCGAATTCCGCAGAGGCTACGCTGAAGTCGAGGCCGCATTGGCTGATTACTCCCCTCTCGGGGTTCAGTTTCTCTACGTCTACAAGAGTCTCCGCCACCCCGAGCTCGAAGGGATGGTCGAGCCACAAAACCTTCAGGAGCGACTCCTTCACGTGGCGAGGGCAAAAGAAACGCTCGGAACGAAAGCGCCCTGGTTTGCAGATTCGATGGACGATTCCATTCGTGACGCGCTGGGAGCGGGAGCCAATTCAATCTACCTGATTTCCCCGACGGGAGAGGTTCTCCTCGGCTTGTCCCGACTCAATGGGGAAGCCTTGAGAAAAGCACTAGAAACTCATGTCGGGCCGGTGGAAAACCCGACAACGGTTTCAGATCTGGACTTACCCAGAGTGGGGCGTCCGGAACAAATGACGAATATCGATAGTGATGTCCGTGTCGAGCGTCCCGAGGGAATGGTGATTATCAGCTCGACTCCGACAGCCAGCGAAGAGACCTACTATGTCAAACTGCGGGTCGAGGCTGAGCCGGCCCTACTCGAAACCGGCAAAGGCCGATTGTTCCTCGGGTTTTATCCGGACCCCATCCTCGGAGCGCATTGGAATAATCTCACTAAGCCAATGAAGTATTCCCTGACTCTTCCCACGGGTGTCACCGCAACCCCACAGGAAGCAAGTGCGGTCCGGGGCGAAGGCGACTACGACAGCGAGCCCCGACAATTCTGGGTCGAGATCGATTCGGCCAAGCCTTCGGATAAATTTAAGCTCGCCTTCCACTACTACGGTTGCACCGAAGAAGTTTGCCTGGCCCTCACCCATGGGTATGACATCGAACTAGTCGCCGCGGACGATGGTTCGCGAACCTACGGATTCAATCGCGGCCAGAAAGGCGGCAAAGGGAAAGGCGGTAAGGGTGGCAAGGGCAAAGGTATGGGTAAAGGGAATCGATAGCGCGAGGAAGGGATGCTGGGCCGAGATGACTACCTTCTGTAGGCCTGTCACTTTCGTGATAAATCCGGTCGAGAGATAAACACGTGTAAGCGCCGATCTCTTACTGATTACCTGTTCAAATACGCGAAAAGATACCACGAAGGTTCTCTCCCGCGTAAACCTAAGGCGCAGTGTTAACCCCTCCCGTGTTCCCCGTGCCCGTGTTTCCCGTAACCGCACCGGCGTTCGTCATGATCCGGTAACCCTGCCCCTCATTGTCGTTAGCATCATTAACCCGGACTTTGCCATCCACGGTGTTAGTGGTGATTTCGAAACCATCTCCCAGATTTGAAGAGGAAGTATTACTTCTAATCACTCCTTGGTTGGTGACAACAAAAATACCATCCTCTTCGTTTAGCCTGGCTTCGTTGTTCTGAATCACGCTCGTAGATGAAGCGGTCTCTACTTGAAATCCAGTAGAGAGGTTTGAAGAGGAAGTATTAGCATTCAGAGTTCCCCGGTTCGTATCCACATAAAACCCATCTCCCTTATTCGAGTTGGCAGTATTAAAGCGAATGATCCCTTCGCCATGGTTGGTTCCCACATAGAAGCCATCAGACTCATTTCGACTTGCTGTGTTATTTTGAAGCACGCCGTCAAGTCCATTGGTTTCAATAATGAATCCACCTGCCAAATTTGATTCAGAGATATTTTCGTTCAAGATTCCCCGGTTTGCGGTGACATAAAAACCATTACTCTCGTTGAGGTTAGCCGTATTGTTGCGAATGATGCCGCCGTTCTGGACCGTTCCAATAGAGAATCCATCGACCTCATTTTGGCTTGCTGTATTGTTCTGAACCACACCGGAAGGCCCGTTGATTTCCACATGAAATCCATCATGGAGGTTAGATACTGAGCGGTTGTTCCCGACCACGCCCTTATTGCTGCTTACATAAAACCCATCATTCCCGTTCAAACCAGCTGTGTTTTCCCGAATTACTCCGTCAGGCATGTTGATTTCCACATGAAATCCGTCATCCAAATTCAACATGGCTGAATTTCCGGCAATTGTGCCTTCGTTTGTTTCCACATCGATTCCGTCATCGATATTCAATTTGGCAATGTTATCCTGAAGCCTGCCGTAATTTGTTCCCACACCGATTCCATCGACCCCGTTTGAATCAGCCGTATTCGATTGGATCGTGCCGTCGTTGATTTCAACGAGAATGCCATTCCCGGAATTACTCGATACCTCATTATTCACGATCATCCCGGTAAATCGACCGGCGAGAGAGATTCCATCACCGGAAGCTCCGGTTATGATATTTTTACGGATCACAGCATTCTCGATCGAACTGCCGGAGATAGCGCTGCTACCGCCTTCAAATCTCAATCCATCAACAAGAGTCCGATTCGCGATAGTAACGAGAGGAGCCACCGAGTTTCCCTTAATGACTCCTTGGTCACCGGGAAGAGGGCCCGTTATCCGTATGCCGCTTTCAGCACCAACGACAGTCTGAATAGAAGTCACACTATTGAGTCGTTGCCCTTTCAGCAAGGTAGACCCGCTTGTTGTAACCTCACCATTTACGGTGACAGAGCCATTCTCTCCAGCACTCGCGATAGCGGAATTGAGACTATAGTCAGAATTCGCAAAAAAGAGAGGATCGCCTTCCTCATCAAGAAGGAGGTCAGCAGCATTGCCAATCGATGCAGACTGACTCACAACGTCGATGTCACGGATAATGGGATCATACATGCGACGTCCAAGATTGGTCAGGCCACCATAGCGCGAACTCGTTCCAATGGGAGCGAGGCTGCCTTTTGTCCATTTGCCGATGGGGATCTGGATGGCAATGCCACCAAAGCCTTGAGTATCCCTGACTTGATCCCACTGCACGTCGCCGCAGAGAGTGACTCGGGAACCTTCACCAAACATCGCCAGATCAAATAGTCGTGCTTCGATCCGCACCCGTGCTCCGGCAATGTAGGCATAGCCGGGGGCGTCATTATCAAAATAGTAACCGCCTCCAAAGACACGGACCTCATTCTCATTCTCACCAAAAACAACGACCCGCTTTCCAATCTCGTAGTCACCACCGTAGTACGCCCGCTCCTCGAGCCGTCTCGTATCTATGACAAACTGATTTCCGATCGTAGAAATGGAACCGAACCCTGGAGCCAGTCCCGCATCCTGCCCCTTGAGATCCGGAAGGTAGCCGTTGACGCGGAAATCCCAATCTTCACTCAGGAACTCAAAGCCAACCGTTCCTTGATCGAACTCATTTCCGTAGGCCGTAGTATTCCGATCAAAGAATCCATAGGCACCAAAAATCCACTCATTGGGGAGAAGCTTTCGATACGCAAGTCCCAAATTGAACTCTTCGGTATCCTGATCATCAATTCGACCCCGAAAATCGAGAAACAAGAGAGTATCTTCGTTCTGGGCAAACGGAATGGTGAATCCAAGCTGACCGATGTGTCGCGAGTTCCCCCCCTTGTATTGCACATTCGAAGTGGAATGCCATTTTGGGCCTTCTTCAGGATGCTCACTGGCGAGATCGCTCTCTTCCGCATACAGGTTGCCGGCAAGAAACACTGAGATCGTAATTATCCTTAGAGCAATACCTCGGACCAGACCGAAAGGTTCAGTTGTCATATCAATGCAGAAAATAGTTTGCAGAATGCAACCAGGCTGTGAACACCGAGTAGGTCCTGACAGTACAAAACACAACGGTTGATTTCGTTTAAGGCGATATATTATTAACCACCGTTTAATATCTGAGGCACTAAATACCTCGCAAGGCGCTTATCATCAGCCCCTTATTGATTCCATGAGGAGATTTCAAACTCCGCAGGGCCTGTTTCTCTCGAATCATCACCGGTCCGGGGATCGAAGCCGGCAGCGTGAGCCGTGTGCCTGTTTCCGGCGTCGACATCCTTCCAACGCTCTCCGACTTCGCAGGAGCACCGCTCGGCGTGGACCGGAATCTCGACGGAGGGTCATTCAAGCCCGTCGCGCTCGGCCAGTCGCAGAAAGTGAAACGCGCACGCCCGTTTCTGGTAACTCATGACAAAGGCGGCGAAAAACCCCGCGCCAGCGACAAGCCCCGTCCCTCCGATTTCAAAACCGCCCTGCGGTTCGGCAGCTACAAGCTGATCAAATTTCACGGGGGCGTCGAAGGCGGGCATATCGAACTCTACGACCTCGTCGAAGACATCGGAGAAGATCACAATCTTGCTACCAGTGAACCCGAGCGCGCCTCACAGCTCGAGAAGAAACTGGACGCCTATCTCAAAGAGGTCGGCGGAAAGACCGAGCTGCCGGAAAAAGAGAAAAAGCGGAAACGCTGAAGGTGCGTTTTTTGAAATCATTACGTCAAGCCACTGGCGCCTTTTTCCGGGGCCACCTCAACCCGAATCGCATCACCATTCAGCGCCAGACAACTTTCTCTGGCAATCACCTAAACTCAACAACCTCAAAAGCACCGAAGACGTCATAATCCTTCCCGTTGTTCGAAATGATCCTGGTCACTTTTGCGTTTCGAAAAGAAGCAGCAAGCAAGGTATCGAGGAGCCGCTTTCTTCCCAGTTGATGCTGGCGGAGCCAGGCGAAAAAATCGGGAACTGCGTTCCCGTCAGGATAGATGCGCACGACTTCAGCGGCCTGCCACCACTGCTCTGCGCGTGAAATGGCGTCGGTTACGACCAGAGGAACCGGCATTCTCCGCTGATCGCTCACGATGTGGATGAACTCAGCGAGGGTTTGCGGAGCGAGCGCAAAATCGTGTTCATCCGCGAGAAGCTTTTGTAGGAGCGCGTCTGCCTGCTGATGAAACGGGTGATCTACGATCTCACATGCCACCAGAAAATCGGTACCGAGGCCGTAGGTCATTCTTCCGATGGCTCCTCAAGCATTTCGCCAAGGATATCATCCCCACCCGTGATCGGCTCGATCGCTCCGCCAACACTAGTCGGACGTCGGTTCCGCAGACTCGTCTGACGATTCATGTGTTGCTGCCGGTATTCCTCCATTGCCTCACGAATCAACTCCGAGGTCTTGCGATCAACTTTCGCAGCGTAGGATCGAAATTCGTCGTAAACGGGTTCTGACACATTCACGGTGATGGTTTTCATACATTAAACTTAATGTATGGTTCATTTTTGTAAATCGAAAGCCACTCTTAAACGACTTGGACAATCGACATCGTGAAATAATGAGGTGCCCTTCGAAACTCTCCTGATCCCGATGCTGCACCATTTCAAACGCCACGGGAACGGAGCGATCCTCGCTGACCTCGCCACCATGATCGAGTCGAGCCATTTTCAGGTCGTGCTCGACGAAACCGGTTTCTATAGAAGAAGCCGGCGAAGCCCACGCACGTCTCGAAAGCGGCTAAGCGATGGGCAGAATTGTTGTCGACGTTTGATCGTTCTTCACCTTCACTATACGCAGCCCTGTATCGGCGGCATTCTCTGACGGATCAGTTCCGTAATCTGCTGGAGGGCTGCTTCATGGGGGGGCTTCTTCTGCCGCGCGAAGTGGAGACAATTGACGAGAGGACGGTATCCTTCCCAGAGAACGGTGACACCGGGGACCTCCCGACACAGAAAGTCGGGGACAATCGCGAGGCCCGGAGCGCGTGAGAGACTTCTCAGGATGGAGTGAAAATTCGGGACGATGTAGTTGGGGCGAAAGTCAGGGGAAGACTGAAAGTTCTGTTTCCAGAATCGCAGCATGTGATCGTTGTCCCCCGCGATGCCATACCAGGGGTGCTGCTGCAGCCACTCTCTCAGCGCAACCGGATCGCTCGGATCAAAACCGCTCACCCCGAGGTTTTTCCCGGCGACGAGAACAATCGTTTCCTGCGAAAACCGCTCATAGTCAATCCCGCGCAGCTCGGGACTGTGCGGGGTGACGACAAGGTCGATGACCTGATCCTCGAGCTTTTTCAAGAGCTGCCGGTAGTCACCGAACTCGAGGATGAGATTAAACGGCAAGTCGGGCACGGCAGCTTCCAGACTCAGCTGAAAGGTCTCGAAACACATCCCGAGAGTGATCGTGGGCCGGTCCCCCGAAGCGCCGCGCTGGCTCTTGATTTCGATTTCCTCGAGCCGCGCGATCGGATCGACGATCGCGTTGTAAAGCTGCTTGCCCCGCTCGGTCGGGACGAGCAAACGCGGGCGTCGCTCAAAAAGCTTGTAGCCGACATGATTCTCGAGAGAGCTCAAATGCAGACTGACTCCGGGTTGCGAGACGAGAAGATGCTCCGCCGCAGCCGTCACGCTGCCGCGCTCATAGATCGTTTTGAAGGTTCGGAGCCATTCGAGATTGATCATTATTCTAATCTACACGCATGATTTGCATTATTTGAATGATCAGTCGGAATTCGTGAAGGTCAAGCCGTCGACCGTTGTTCCCCTCCCGGTGGAGGGAGAGCGGCGGTCACCAACCACAAATCATTATGAATCTTGAACTGAACGAAAAAACCGCCCTGGTCACCGCATCCTCCGCCGGAATCGGACTCGAAATTGCCCGCTCGCTCGCTGCCGAGGGAGCCCGTGTCATCATCAACGGACGCAGCCGGGAACGGGTCGACGAAGCCTGCGCCGCTATTCGCGCGCAGCTGCCCGACGCAAAGCTCGAAAGCCTCGTCGCGGACAACGCCACCGCTGAAGGTGCCGAGCAGACCCTGGCCGCCTTTCCCGAAGTCGACATCCTCGTCAACAATCTCGGCATCTACGAGGCGGTGGGCTTTTTCGACGAGACCGACGCGGACTGGCAGCGCCTCTTCGAAACCAACATCATGAGCGGCGTGCGTCTCGCCCGTCATTACCTCAAGGGCATGCTCGACCGCAAGGAGGGACGGGTCATTTTCATCTCCAGTGAATCCGGGATCAAAGCAGCACCGGAAATGGCTCACTACAGGTAAGCGTCAAGCCGAGCGCCTCTTGACGTTCTCGTGATTGGCCTTCGCCCACG
>JARGPJ010000020.1 GCA_029212615.1 Verrucomicrobiales bacterium | reverse complement strand
GCTAAAAGCGATTTCCTATCAGTTAAATTTTCCTGAAATGAATCTCGCCCCTGATCTAACGACTCGTCTCGAAGCGATTAAATCGCTCCTCGCCATTGGTGAATTTGAATTGATCGAAATGGCGGCACAACGGCTTGAGGATCATCGCAACGAGCCGGTAATTGCTGAAATCCTCGATCTGCTTCGAGACCGGCGGTTTTCAGAAGCCAGCGACCAAATTGGAACAGTGCTTGCCGAAGGGGCCAGAATCGTTCGCTGGACTGATCCGGAGATTGCGCTGCTGAAAGCCGAACTGGATAAGTTAGCCGAAGATGTCGCGGGAGTCGAAGCTGATAAGGCTGAGATTGACCACCTGATCGCTAGGTTTCGGGCGGCCCACAACCGGGCGTTGGGTGAGAAAATTGCCAGACTTCTCAAACTTCGGATGTTGATGAGGCAGTTCACCGCTCAGGCTGCAGAAGATGATCCAGAAAAGTGGGAAGAGTTCAAGGAATCCCGAAAGGACTATGAAGATTTCTCCCGCGATCAGAAAGTTCAAAACGAAGTCGATAAGAAATCCGATTGGGATCTCAGCGCGGACGAAGAAAAGGAACTCAAGAAATTCTACCGCAAAGCAGCAAGGGATTGCCATCCTGATCGAGTTCCGCCCGAACATGTGGATGCCGCTTCAGCGATGTTCATCCAGCTTCAAGATGCCTATGAAGCGGGAGATTTGGAAACCGTCCGGAAAATCACCCGCCAGGTTGAAATGGGAATATTTGAACCCAATAACATCGAGGGGCGAAGTGAAGAAGAGCAAAAAGAAAACCTGCGGGAACGGATCGCTGCTATGAGAGAGACGCTCGATAAAGCTCGATCAGATTTGGAAGCTGTGAAAGTCTCAGCGACTTACGAGACGATCAGTGAAACCGAGGATTGGGATGGCTATTTCGCGGAACGCGGCGCTTTGCTGGACGATGAGATTGTTAACCTGGAAGACGAACTTGAAACCGTTGGTGTGACTGAAGAGGATGAGCGACCCGGATAACCCCGAGAAGCATGAACTGGAAATCCGATCCAGCCACGAAATCGTGGCGCGGATGGATCGCCAGCTTGAGCTGGTCGATAAGCTACTCGCGGAAAGGCAGGCGAAGCGGGAACTATTCAGGCCATCTTTCACCAACTCCCTCGGGATGCCGTTTGTTCCGGTTCCTGGACTAGATGGAGTTCAGTTCTGTATCTGGCAAACACGAGTGCAGGATTACGCTGCCTATGCCGCCGAGAATCCAAGAATTGATATGGCATGGAAAGCTATCTCTGCCTGTCAGGGAGGCCCCGATCATCCCGTGGTATGCGTGAGCTGGGAAGATGCGACCGCCTTCTGCGAATGGCTCAGTCGCAAAGAAGGCAAACCCTACCGCCTGCCGACCGATCATGAATGGAGTGTTGCCGTGGGGATTGGAGATCAGGAAGATCCCGCAGCTTCTCCTGTCGATAAGGGTCACTTAATCAAGGATTACCCTTGGGGGAACCAATGGCCACCACCTGCCGGGAGCGGGAATTTCGCTGGCGAGGAAACCTCATCTCGTCCCAAAATTGAAGGCTATCGCGATCCCTTTCCTTTCACAGCCCCGGTGGGGAGTTTTGAGCTGAATCATTATGGTATTAAAGATCTCAGCGGGAACGTTGGTGAATTTTGTCAGGATGGATATATGTCTGAACAATATATTCGTGTGTCGCGCGGTAGTTCGTGGACCGACCATTCAGAGGGGAGTCTGCGGTCGTCGATCCGCCTCGGCGTCCACCGTACGGTTCGAGACCTATTCATCGGTTTTCGGGTGGTGGTGGGAGTTGGCGGCTAGATGTCCTTACCCTTTTCGGTTCTCCTCGGATTTTAGTGGGCGGAGCTGAAGGGTGACAGATCGAGTTTGCCACAGAAGAAGAGGATTCGGGTTCGATAGTTCGCGAAGTATCGGAAGCCTCTGGCTGCTGACTTGATCGTCTGAATCCGGCTGTTGAGTCCTTCGCTCACGGCATTGGTTATGTGGTGCTCGCACCAATTGAGCAGTTCGGGCAAATGACGTTTCAGCATCCGCGCCACTTTCTTGATCGGTTCAAGCCGGGAGCGGATCGCCCAGCTATACCACTTGTCGAAAAAGTATTCCTCGGCTTCGTCCCGGCTCAGATGCGGCTGCCAGAACCAGCGGAAACACTCTTTGATCGACCACGCCCTCCCCGTCTTCAATTCGGAGTCTCTTAGCACCTCGAACTCCGACCACTTATCATCGGATATGTTCTCTTCATTCCTCAACCACGACCATCGTGTCCCTATCAATCGATCATCTCCTTCGCCTCGCAACCTCTTCGCCTCGGCTCTCCGAACTTGATCCACCGCCTCGCCAAGGTGTTTGGCGACATGGAACCGGTCGTGCACCAAGTCCGCGCCCGGACAGGCTTTTTTTGAAGCATTGATGAAGGCCTTCCACATATCCAACGCGATGGCCCGGATTTTCCCTCTCTGCAAGTCCGTGAGCCCCTCGAAGAGTTTGGCGGCACTTTGTTCATCCCTGCCTTCTGCGACATCGATGACCCGACCACCTTTCAGGTCGTTGAGCAGCGAGACGTAGCGGTGACCGCTGCGGAAGCTTTTCTCGTCAATTCCGAGATGCTCGATGGGTTCGCTCCCGCGTCGCCGCATCCCCCGTTCCACGGCACGTTTCATGATCGTATCGGCGGTCGACCAGTGAATCTTCAACAACTCGCATGCCGCCTGGATGCTGGACGCATTGCGAATCACTACGATGGCGAAGGCTTCAAACATCAGCGTGAACCGCCCGTGCTTTCCCGCCCATGGAACATCGACGGTTTTCACCCCGCAATCCTGACACTTGCACCGGGGTACCCTTGCTTTGAGCCGGGTTTCAAACTGCATCGTGTCCAGGTGCCTCCAAGTGCGTTCCGGAGCGTGATCGTGGATACTGCAGTGCTTCCCGCATTCGGGACAAGACACCGGCTCGCTCGGCGCATGCTCCAAGCGAATTTCCACTTTCTGATTCTCCAGTTCCAATTCCACTGAAGTCACCTCCCAAGGCGACTCCAGTCCCAACAGCTGCCCATAATGGGATTCTAAATTCTCTTTCACTCAGAACCTTAACACAGGTCCCTCAACCACTAAAATCTGAGAAGAACCCCCTTTTCCTTGCCGCCGGAGGTGGCTTTACCCGGAGCCATGTCACCCGCGAAGCAGGGAGAAGACTTTTGGAAAATGAGTCCATCCGGAAGCGAGCAGGGTTGAGTCTCGGACTTGATAGGGTTGAATTACTCCGTATGCGTAAAGCCAAGCCTCCTCTTGACGATTTCAGATATTTTCATGTGTTTCGCACATGCCGCCGGGGTGATGGGGGGAAGGAAACCGCCGAAACGGAAGCGGGCGAAGCAGAGAAGCCGGAAACAGGGTTAAGTCTAGGCATCGACGCCGGCGTGATCGGATATCCAGAACACCCCTGTCGGCTGTCTGGTCATGCTGTCCTACGATTCGATGCTTCCCGACCAGGCAAGCAGGGATGATTGATGGTTACTGCCAAGCACTTGGATTCATCTTGATCTTGGTTTAAGGGGAAGTTGCATAAGAGCAGGCCATGGAAGAATCCGAAAAATCTAGATCAAGAAAAAGCACCTCAAAAAGGTTTGTCGGCGATGTGCTTTTCCTCGACGTGGATGGCGTATTGAGCTGTTTTGCCATGTCCTCGGAGGATCTTGAACCGGACAAGGTGCGTCGGCTGAAGCGTATCGTGGATGCTTGCGATCCGGTTATCGTCGTGTCTTCAAGTTGGCAATTTGATCCTAAACAACTGAAGGGGCTGGTTGATATGATCGACCGTATTGGGGGACAATTTGGAGGGACCACTTGCGGTGATGTCGACATCGAGGCATCGGATGCCGATTCCCTGGAAATCAGGTGCCTGGAAATCCAAGGATGGCTGGACCGCAACGGTGTGCCCAAGCGGTTTGTGATTCTCGATGACGATGGCGACATGGGCCCCCTTCAACCTCACCTGGTGCAGACCGACTCCTTCAAGGGGTTGACCGACGAACTTTCCGATCGTGTGATCACACAGTTCAGTTTTTCGAGGGACGGTTCATCTCTGAAGTCGGAGGCGCAAGAGTGATTCCTGCCCGTGCTCAATTCCCAAAACCCCACCGATCCGTTTCCGGCTGACAAAGGCACAAGCCGCGAAGATCGAGGACGCGAAAGAGGCTGGCGAAGCCGTTATGGTCGCAGGTTACTCGCAGCGCCATGAGTGGCCGAATCACGATCAGTTTACGCTCTGCGCTTGGTTCGTCGATTGTGAGGCACTACAGGACGCGATGAAAGCCGGTGGAGTTATGGCGAAACGGAAAGCGCCGAAACAGAAGCGGGTTACAAAAGCAGTTTCATAAGAGTCTAGATGCAAAACAGCCGGTGGCGGGAATCCCCGCAGCACCGGCTTTCGTTTGAATTGGTTCTGAGCTGCTTAGAGAGCCCTCAACTGTTTTTTCAGCTTCTTCAATTTTGCCTTCAACTTTTTCGCCTTAGCACGGCTCGCTTTTTTGATTTTGCCCTTCAGCTTTTTAATAGCCCGCTTGAGTTTAGACTTCGCGGCAGCATTGGGATCGCTGATGACGGGCTGTAACATGTGGATTTTTTGTCCGTTGGGCAACTCGAATGTGAAGGGACTGGGCGTCCCGATCAGGGCGGCGATGGTGGTGTTGGCAAAAGTCATCGTGCCAGCGATTGGGCTGCCGCTCACATAAGTGTCACCGACAGAAATTGTTGTGCTATTCCAACTGAACCCAAGCCCGGTCCCTGAAACCGCCGTTGCCGTGCCTTCTCCTGGATTCGTTCCGAAAGGCGGAAATTGCGCCCCTGCGGAGTACCTTGAGGTGTTGGTCCCCCCGACAGCCAAGAAAAACAGATCCGATGTCACTCCCCCGTTCAATGGGAGAATATTTCCCACCTGAACCCCAGCTCCTAAAAACGAGAGACCTGTTGTATCGAGGCTACCGTTCACGTTAATCTCAACGTCCGCTCCAACTTCTTCAACGGTTACAATTACATCCGCACGACCCATTCTAGGAAAGGCGATCAATCCAATACCAACGAAGATGGCAAGTGTGGCTCCCCATTTGTGACCAATCCGAAACCGCCTTCCGGCAGTCCTGCTCATAAAGCCGGATGTGGTTTCTTCCGCTTGCTTTGTCGTTTGGCGGCTCCCAGAAAATGATTTTAATATTGTGGATAGGTAATGTGGGTCGTATTTCATAATTGAATTGATAGATGGCATGGGGTTACTGACTGATTGGAATTTGCTTTTACAAGGAGTTCTTATCGGGGCGTCGGTCCTACTGACTGCTAAGGATTTGCTTTTTCAACCCCGCCACTCCGTCACCGCGCATCGCCCCGGGTAGGAGGGGGTGCAGGGGGAGGAAGGGGTGAAAGAGCCTCATTCCCCGAAGTTTACTGCTAAGGATTTGCTTTTTCAACCCCGCCACTCCGTCACCGCGCATCGCCC
>JARGPJ010000019.1 GCA_029212615.1 Verrucomicrobiales bacterium | reverse complement strand
CGACCTCTTTGGCAAGATGATCAGCGATCATGACGGCACTCGGGATTTCAATCATAGCTCCCACTTCGATCGCCTCATCAAAGGCTTCGCCCATTTCCCGCAACTCCTGCTTCGCCAACTCCAACTGCACCTTCGCCCCTTGTAACTCTTCCAGGGTCGCGATGAAAGGGAACATGATGCGAACCTTACCAAACGCGCTGGCTCTGAGGATCGCCCGAAGTTGAATCCGGAATTCCGTCGTGCGATCGAGGCTCAGGCGAATCCCTCTCCAGCCGAGAAAAGGATTCGGCTCGGGGTTCTCCATGAGATCGGGAAACAGTTTATCACCGCCGATATCGAGGGTGCGGATGATCACTCCATGTTCACCCGTCACCTCGGCGACTTTACGATAGTTCTCCGTTTGATTTTCTTCGCTGCGGGCAGCCTTTTCCTGAAGGTAGAAAAACTCGGTGCGATACAGGCCTACGCCTTCAGCACCCGACAGGGCAACGCCTTCGAGCTCTTCGATGAATTCAATATTCGCGGAGAGAGTAATGGCCCGGCCATCCGCCGTTACCGTTGCTTCCGTTTCGACCCCTTCGAGACCGCTGAGCACTTCCTCCTCTTTCCGGACGAGCCCTTCATACTCTTCGAGTGTTGACTCAAACGGGTTGATGATGACAAGCCCGTGGTATCCGTCGATCAGAACCGTATCACCCGCTTCGCACTCGGGAAGTTGGTGGAGGGCGACCACGGCCGGGATGTTCAGCGAACGCGCCATAATGGCGGTGTGAGACGTGGAACTCCCCATTTCCGTCGCAAAACCCTTTACCCGGGTTCGATCCAACCCGACCGTATCAGAAGGCGTCAGATCGTGGGCCAGAATAATGGCCGTGTTTGCCATAAGGCTGCGTCCTTCTTCCGGACTCTCCCCGCTACCCTCGCTCCATCGCAGATTCTTGAGAACGCGTTTGGCGACATCTTCGATATCGACAGCCCGTTCGCGGAGATACGGGTCCGAAATCTTGCGGAGGGAATCGATGTAGCGCTTCACCACCGAGTAGTAGGACCATTCGATCGAGCGAAGCTGAGATTCGCAGACGCGAAGAACTTCATTCAGGACGGTGGAGTCTTCGAGAAGAAGCAGGTGCGCATCAAAGATGCCGGCGTGGTTTTCGCCATCATCATCCGTGATTTCCTGTTGGAGCTCGATGATCTGATCCCTCGTAGCAATGAGCGCGAGAGAAAATCGCGCCTTTTCCGCTTCGACATCCTTGCGGGTGATCGTGGTGTGATCCGGCTCCTCAAGAGCCCTCCCGACGATTTCAGCAGGTCCCCAGGCGATTCCCTGGGAAACGCCGATGCCCTCGAGGCGAATCTCGTTTTTACGGTCCGTTTCAGTCATTGATAACGCTCTCTTAACGATCGGAGAGACCAAATCTTATGATTTCCCGTGAAATACGGAAAGAAACTTCTCCGGCAATTCCACACCGATGTAGAAACCCTCAAATATCGGCTTCGAATCCGCTGTTCACGAGTTCGGAAATTTTCGCAAGCGCGTCCTCCGCCTCGTCTCCTTCGGCGGATACGGTGATCACGGATCCTTTGGCCGCGGCAAGCATCATCAGTCCCATGATGCTCTTCCCGTTGATCTCCTCGTCGTCCTTTTCCACCCAGATTTCACAGGGGAAACGGTTGGCCAGCTTTACGAACTTCGCGGCGGGGCGGGCGTGAAGGCCTTCCTCGTTGGGAATAGTCAGTTCGCAGCTGGGCATTTGGATAGATTGATTCGGGGACCTATGAACGCATCGCGTAATTTGAGAATGCAGTTCAAACCACAGACTTACGTTGGTCCCGCATCCTTTTCAATAGTTTCTTGTTAAATTCCACAGCAGAATCGTGGCCAAGCGCCTTCAATTTCTGATCAAGAGCCGCTACTTCAATCAATTGCGCCATATCCCGGCCGGGGGCTACGGGAAGCTCAATGTGAGGGACTTCCATACCGAGAACATCGATGGACTCGCGGTCGAGGCCGACGCGCTCCATGTCGTTCAATTCTTCCTCGCGCCGAAGGGTAACACAGAGATCAAGGCGCTTCTCCGTCCGGAACGTTCCCACGCCGAAGAGAGCCGCTACGTTGATAATTCCCAGTCCTCTCACTTCCATGTAGCTCCGTCCGAGTTCCGGAGCCGTACCGATCAGTTCCCGGTCCTCGATATTCCGGATTCGAACCATGTCGTCAGCGACAAGGCTGGCGCCACGTCTCAAGAGGGAAAGCACAGTCTCACTTTTGCCGGTCCCGCTGTCGCCTTTGATGAGAATTCCAATTCCCATGACATCGATCATGCATCCGTGTTCGGTCGTCGTGGGGGCGAATTCCCAGTCGAGACGGACCGTCGCCGCGTTGATATAGTTCATCGTAACCATCGAGGTCTGTAGAACGGAAACTCCCGCTTCGTTCGCGATATCCAGCATTCTCTCGGGAAGCTCCTGATTGCGGCTCACGACGATGCAGGGGATCCGGTGGGAACAAAGATCGGAGAAGCGCTGCTCCGCGTTGGCTTCGCTCAGGTGCCGGAGGTAGGAACGTTCCGCGAGACCGATCACCTGAAGCCGGTGAAGGGCGAAATACTTGTAAAAGCCGCTCAGAGCGAGGCCGGGACGATTGATCGTCGGTTCGAGGATTTCCCGGTTGAAGCCTGCGTCCGTGCTGACAAGCTTCATGGACAGCTCCTTTTTATGCCGGGTAAAAAAGTCTCCGACAAGGATGCTGCGTGGGGCGGGGGGCTTCTTTTCGCGTGCCATAGGAAATTCGATCTGGCTGAGTATCCCTTATTCAGACTCCCGCCGCCAACGAAAAAAGGCGGAACCGAAGTCCCGCCCTTTCACCAAGGGATTTCCGCCTATGAAAAGCGGAAGATTCGTAAAAGGTTCTAGAAGTAGGTGCGGACAGCAAACTGCCACTGACCGTTATTCAAGTCATTGTTAGTGCCGAATATTTCGCCGGTAGCGTATTCGTACCCAGCCATCAACTTGAGATTGTCGCCACAGATGAAGTACTGAAGACCAGCGTAGAAGGTGTGGTAGTTCTCAACAGACTGGCGCGCATCCAAGTCTCCGTCAAGATCGTCACCGAAACGCTGAGTACGCTGCTCGCGGCCCTGAGCCATGTAGGCGTAGCGAAAAACAGCCTCCAGCTTCTCCGTAATGTCGTAAGAAGGGATCACGTAGAAACCCCAGGTGTCATCGCCCGCAGGAATTCCTCCGGAAGAGGTGCGATTCGCGGCATAGACCAGATCGGTCATCAACTCGAATCGTCCTGATTCGTATTCGGCTCCGAGAGCGAGAGAGTGCTCGTAAGCAGATCCAACCGTTCCATTCGCTGCAGGGCCCTGAGCCGTATCAGCTCCACCGTCGTTGTCTACGAAGACATAATCGAAGAAAACGGTCGTCGAGTCTGAGACAGGAACCTCAAGGTTGTAGGAAAAGCCTGCGTTCGCTCTGGTATCAACCCAAAGAGGGCTGTCAGCTTGTGCACCGTAGATCCAGCCACCAATTTCGTGAGAGAGCTCGCCGGTCTCGAAGCCAAATACAACTCCCCAGGGGCGGGCTCCTGCAACCTCGTTCACGATGGCGGAACGTTCCACCGTCTTGATTCGCTTGGAAGACTCAATGTCCTCACGAGTAAGATGCTGCTTTTGCTTTCCGATTTTCAAGAAATAGGCATCAGTAGGTTCCCACTTGATGTAAAAGTCCTGGAAGTCGTTGAAGAAAGGGTCTCCTGGATTGACTAGGCCTGTGCTTGAACCCGTTCCGTCGGCAATATTAGCCTCCGCAAAGAACGTGAGGTTGTTTGCCATTTCGACTTCGAGAGCAAGGCGAACACGACGATGAGCCCAGTTATGGTATCCATTGTTGGTCACTCCATTGATTTCTTCCTGACCTGTTATGTACTGACCATGATAGCGCCCGTGGACGGAGATCCCGCGAATAAAACCGGAATCACTTTCATAGAGAGTATTGTAGTCGAAGACGTCGCAGAGGGTCCACGGGGCGCTCTCGATCGGCATCTTGTCGTCGATCACGGCTTTCCCGTAATCTCCGGCAACGAGGGAACTAGCGGCAAAGGCTGCTGCGGTTCCTGCACTGGCAAGCAGTTTTTGAATGGTAGTAGTTGTCATTGAGTTTGTTTTGAGTCGAAACAGGATTTACAATCGTTGATTCTTAACCTCCACTACTGTTATGTGACACAATGGCCACAGAGAGTTTCCGGAGGGGAAAGCGATCACCCGCAACACGGCCACCTTTGCAAACCGAGTCCAAGATGCAAACGACTAAATGTGACAAAATGCAATTTTTCTGTGACAGCGCCGTCACACAAGTAACTATGCAAGAAACGTAGAAATAGGGGGAATCCCCCGATAACCCGGACCTTCCCCCACGTGCCCGGGCCCGCTCTCCGGTAGATCGTCCTTCGGGCGACTACTTTTCTGCAAAAAAAAGCCCCCCTCCCGGTGAAACGGAAGGGGGGCTGGAGATTCTTTTCAGTTTCGGAAAAACGTTCCCGAGGGCGGTTTAATCCAGAAGGGTGACGGATCCGTCCTGCAGGGAGTAGATGGCACCGACAATCTTGATCTTTCCATCCTTCTCCATACCGGCAAGCACCTCGCTCCGCTTGCGGATATCGGCAACGGTCTGGCGAACGTTGGCTTCGATGACTTTGTTCACAAACTCCGTGTTCTTGGAGTTACGCTCGCTATCTTCGTAGCCTTCGACTGAATTAATCGCAGGCTTAATCTTCTTGAGAAGAGCAGTGAGATTACCGAGCTCTACGTTGTCACAGGCTCCCTTGACGGCGCCGCATGCCTCGTGCCCGAGAACCATGACGAGTTTCACTCCGGCGGCGCCGGCGGCGAACTCCATCGATCCAAGCTGATCGACATTCTCGACGTTTCCGGCGACGCGGCCGACAAAGATGTCACCGATTCCCTGGTCAAAGACGTCTTCGACAGGGACACGGGAGTCGAGGCAGGAGAGAATCACGGCCTGCGGAAACTGGCCGCCGGCAGCTGCCTTGATGTTTGCCTTGATGTCGCTTTCGGTTTGCTCCCCGGCAACATAACGCTTGTTGCCTTCCATCAGGTTCGTAAGAACGGCATCGGGTGTGAGGGCTTTCTGCTGCTCGGCAGTGATCGGAAGATCCTCGCCGAAAGCGGGCAGGGTGAAGGCAGCCAACGCTGCGAACGACAGAATAGCGGATTTTTTCATTTCGTTTGGTAGTTAGATAATTCCATCTGGCTCGCAGTCCATTGCAGACCCGATTTCCGTGATGTTGGAAATGCATACGATTGAATTAGATAACAGGAAACAAAAAACATGACAAATTTCGCACGTAATTACGGTCACCTTTCTCCGGAATTTTTTTTGAACGTTTTTAAATGAGCGAAAACCGATCCGGAAATCCGTCATTACGACATGGATGGAAGACCGATTCTTCTGGACAAGAAGAGATCGTGCGTGAAACACTTTTCCTCACTCATTTCTCACCAAAAGCTATGCCATACGTCGAAACGAACGGAATCCAAATGTACTACGAGGAGCAGGGATC
>JARGPJ010000018.1 GCA_029212615.1 Verrucomicrobiales bacterium | reverse complement strand
CCAACACCGCTCAAAATATCACGCTATCGCTTAACGCAGTGCCATTCGGGTCAGGCGATGTCGGGCTGTTCCCAGTGTTCCGGCAACAGCCCGAAAATTATTGACTCCCAATTCGAAGCTCTCCAAATGATCGAATCTACGTACGGCGTGGCGGGGTTAGGTAACTTTCTTGACTACTCGAAGCTCTTACAAGACAAACCGCGAACATAACTCCGACACCAAGCCCCGCTCCAAAACCTCAACCCGGCCAGAGCAGCTTGATCGCCATGAGGAAAAGAGCGATGTAGAGAGCGGTGCGGATCCAGTTTTCTCCCTTGAGAACGCTGAGCTGCGACCCAATCCAACCTCCGATGGAATTTCCGGCGGCGAGAGCTAGCCCCGGAATCCACAAGACCTGAGCTCGCGCCGCGAAAATGATCAAGGCGGCGAGGGTGAAAAATCCCACGATAAAGACTTTGTGCATGTTTACCCGGACCAGGTCGAGTCCGAGCACGCGATGCAGCGCGGCCATGAGCAGAAATCCCACCCCGGCCTGGATAAAGCCTCCGTAGAAACCCACCGCGACCAGCGCGAGATGTCCGAGGACGAGCTGACGCCGGGAAGGTCCGGCTTTCTCCGGTTCTTCCGTTTCGCCTTTCCCGGGGGAGCCCGGCTTCGCCTTTCGAAAATGTTGCACCGTCAGGAGGAGAAGCACCCCGATGAGGACGGCGCCGAGAACCCGGTTGAAGAGTTCCCCCCGGACCATCGTGCCCAGTAAGGCTCCGCAGATGCCTCCCGGCAGGGCCGCGAGAGCGAGCGAGAGACTCAACTTCAGGTCGGAGAAACCGAGCGATCGAAAGCCTCCGACGGCGGTCACGTTCTGGGCGAAAATCGCGACGCGATTGGTGCCGTTCGCGACGGCGCCGTCGAGGCCGAGAAACACCATCGCAGGCAGGGTGAGGAGCGACCCACCGCCGGCGAGAACGTTGAGCGTGCCCGCGACGACTCCGAGAACGGCGAGAAGAAGATAGTGCCACAATTCCATGAGGGGAGCATCCTACCCGCATTTTGGGGAAGGTGCTGGTCAGAACCGTAAAGGAAAAAGGGGCAGGGGAAGAGTCTTAAAAGGGGGCGGGAGAAGGGTTTTTGACTATAGTGTCGCCTATCACTGAATTGACCGCTTCAAATGAAACCGGCACCCAAAAAGAAAAAGAATTCAAAACTATTCTGGAGCATCACAATTACAGTTACAGCCTTCCTCGCGGCCATCACAGTCGCCACGGTCATGGCAGTCCAATTGGTGTATTCGGTGTATTTTGATATCAGGTGGGAATTCCCATCCCGACTGGAAGTAGGAAAAACCATCCATCATCAGGGCACAACTCACATCATGGGACCTGCCGGAATTAGTAGGACATTCACGGTGTATGCCCTCCCCAAGGATGTCTCAAATCGAATTAAAGAAGAAGGGACTATGTTCCTCAATTCCAGCCCCTTGACCTTAGCTCAAAAGAGCAAAACGCGCTACCCTGATGGGGATGACACATACAAGGATCTAGGGATTGTAAGATGGAAACCGTTTATCAAGTGGGAAGCAGCCTCAGAAGTGCTGAAGAGAGAACCTCCAGACAATACGAGGAAATACAGAAACGCAGCCCACTCCTTTCTCACACGCTTCTATGGGTTCCACCCGACCGAACGCCAATTCGTCGAGTCAATTCCTGCGGACATTTTGGAATCATTTCAAGACGGCATGGCAACTCCTGGCAGCTACTGTGTACGCGGAGGTTATGGTGGTAGACGACTGATCATCGTGCCATCACAGCAATTGGCATTCTATCTCTACCGGGGCTGACTTTGAAGGACTGACGTTAAATTACGTGTTTGACTCATCACCCAAGGCCTCAGCCAGCTTCGCCGTCAACTCGGCCACCACCTCAGGATTCGCATCAGCCACATTCTTCGTCTCGTCAGGAATTAGGGGTCAGTCGAGAATGGCACTGCATTAAGCGCCATTTTTGATACAGAGCATAGTCGGAAGGCCTCACGCAGCCTGCCATGATCGAGCAAAGCAAGATTTTTGATAGGCGACGCCTGAATGCAGATCACGCCAAAGGCGGGATAACCGCAGAACCGGAGCGTAGATAGCCGGGCGAAGCGAAGGCAACCGCAGAGTTTTTCTTTATTCTCTGCGGCTCCGCGGCTCTGCGTGAGAATTTCTTGCCTGGGATTCACTTTCAGCTGGCAACCCTCCCAATCACTGACTTTGAGCCCTAATGCAGCGCCATTCTGGCCTGTCCCTGAGGATTCGTGAATTGGAAAACACATCGATCAACGCGATGGTTGGATTGTTCGAGGGAGTGATTGGTTTAGAACCTTTATGAATCTGGAGAAATACAGAATGCAGCGGGCCGAGCTGGAGCAGAGTGGTCGTGAAACATGCTGGGAGTGTCGGCGCCCTCAGGTGGGCTGTCTCTGTGAGTGGATCCGACCCTTTGATACCCGGGCGCATTTTGTGATTCTGATCCATCCTAAAGAGGCGGAAAAGCAGAAGTGCGGCACAGGGAGGCTTGCCTCCGAATGCTTGAATCAATCAAGTCTGATCAAGGGGATCGACTTCACCGAGCATGAGAAAATCAATGCCATGATCGATGATCCCTCCTGTGTTCCCATGCTGGTTTACCCGGGGGAGGATGCCTTTAACATTTCAGAAACGCCTCTTGAGACAATGCCCTTGCCCAGTGATAAAACCTTACTTTTGTTTGTTGTTGATGGCACCTGGGCCTGCGCGAAAAAGATGATGCGGCTCAGTAAAAATCTGCAAAAACTTCCGCGCCTTTGCTTTACGCCTGAGCAACGATCGGAATTTTCGATTAAGCATCAACCCCACGAATTTTGTCTTTCAACGATCGAATCGATCCACCTTTTACTGGAGGAGATGGAGCGCACTGGAATTGAGTCACTGAATGGGGCCCATCATAATTTGTTAGAAGTGTTTCGTCGGATGATTGATTTCCAGATCGCCTGTGCAGCAGATCCAAAGCGCCCTGGATATCGGCGCAAACTGGAGTTTAAACCCGCGGAAAATCGAAAGCCGGCGACCAGGTATAGCAAGCGTAGGCTGTTCTATCGATGAGGACATAGCCTTACAGGCCGAGTCGCGAAATACCACCAATGAGCGCGCCCGAATGCGTTGCGGAATTTTCCTAACGCAAATCACCCCCACTTTTTTGCTCAAAATCCCCAGGGCCTGTCCCGAATGGCGCTGCATTAAGCCCTGTCCCTCAGGATTCCTCCGGTCATCTTCTCCACGTCCTTCGCAAGGATGGAACGCGCCATCAAAAAGCGATTTCCCGGCCGCCAGCGATAGGGCGATTTTTGGTCTGTCTCCCCCTGCGCGGACCTACGGAAAGCGGCTTGCCCAGTCGAGGAGCGTTGCGGATTTCCGTTTCTCCCAATCATCGGGAAGCAATTCCGGAGCGGGTGGGCCGCCCATGGTCAGGCTGCTCCCGAAGTCGTATTCGGCCTGCTGCCATTCATCCGCGGAAATGATCTCCCTGCCTGCGGCCTCATTCGAGGCGCGGGCGATGTATTCGAGGGACGAAAAGGAAAGCGTGGGGAGCTCAAAAAACCCTCGCCAAAATGAAGAAGGCCAAGAAGGGCGGGAAAAAGGCGAAGGCTAGAAGCCTGAAAAAGAAGCTCAAGAAACTGCAGCGACGGCTGAAAGCTCTGTAGTCTTCCGTTCGCCCCACTGCTCCGACCCTACTCATGGACGCGGGATGGAGGAGGTGCAGAAAATGATGAAGCCGTTCGGACCACTGCTCCGGCGCGAGACAGGAAACAGGTGGCTGGGCGGGTTGGGAAACGGAACCTCCATATACGGGAGTCAATAGACAACCCAGGGTCAGATGAAGATCGCCACCAGGTAAATAAAACATTCGCCGCCGAACGATTTCGTTTGCCAAAGAGGAAGGGGTTCTATGGGGATGTATCCATGGAGGAACCACAGGAATTTGAATCATTGACACGTAGGCGTATTCTCTCGGTGGGAGGTCTCGCTTTTCTCACTTCTCTTTTCTCGGGGGGCGAAGCAGAAGGCATGAGCCGAATCAGCTCCACGATTCGCAGCCTCAAGAAGCAAAAGGCCCGGGCAAAGAAAATCAAGAACCCCGCCCGCCGCCGAAAGAAACTTCGTGAGATCAATCGGAAGCTCCGGATGTATCAAAGTCTCTGATAAGCTTCTTCGGGGAAGCGAAAAAGGTGGTGGTTGTTTGGCTGTCAGCGAGCGGAGGTTTCCTTCTCACTCGGTCAATAGTCTCCACCCTCCGATCAGAAATTCTTTGGTGATCGACCGGGCACGCCGCTTCCAGACTCTCCGATTTCGACAAACACGCAGATGGCCAGCGTGGGGTTTTCGTAGGGCACGAAACCGATAAAGCAGGCGTGATACGGACGGTCAGGTAGCCTTTCCGCTTCAGGGCGGTAGCGATGTGTTTTCCGTTGGCCTGGGCCGAAACTTGCATCAGTGGGAATCGAACGCCCCTCGACTGCAGTCGCAATTTTCCCGTGACGCCGCCATCATCTGGCAGTTTCAGAATAGCCTTCGCATCACCTTTGAAGAATGCGCGCCGTCATACGGTATAGGTTTGTCATCTTTGATGGGCGATTCCTGTCGTAGACGTTGTTGGCCGTAACTCGTCGTCGTTGTGGCAGAGAGCTTTGAAAAATGAGGCTTGCCTGATGAGATAGATTTTCTCTATCGTATTTCACGCCCGCTTAGCCGGTTGTATTGAATCGGCGGCCGAGTTTTATTATTTCAACCCACTTACACCACTTGAGTATGAAACCGCGATTCTTAACCTCACTTGCTGTCTGTGTGTCGGCTGCTGTTTTCTGCCAGCCGTCCATCGGGCAGGAACCGGAACCAGCCAATGATGTCTACACGGGTGCTGAGAGCGTAAACTCTCCTGTCGCTCTCACATATTCGATCTCCGCGGGAGATGAGGACTGGATCCTTATCAACAAAGGGCTTTGTGAAGACATTACTTTCAGACTTCAAAATGATGGTTCGCCCCTTCTTGACGGGATTCGGCTTGAGCTGTACGTCGGTGCGATTACGCCGCCAACAAATGCGGTTGATCAGGTGGTAGTTGTTGGTGGGCAATCCGGGTCCGTCAAGTTTTCGGTGAAAGGGGTGAAAACCATCTACGCACGTGTTACTCCGATCGATGTTACCGGATCAATTGACTACACCTTGTCTTCGACATCTGTAAATGTGAATGTTGCGATCCTGGCCGATATTCAACGAGTCAAGAAACGACTGAAGCGATTGCAGAGGAACCTGAAGGGGATTCCAAATTCAAAGAAGAAGCGTATAAGCAGGCTGAAAAAGAGAATCAGTACAGCGAAAGCAACGATTAAAAAATTCAGAGCCAGTTTATGCAGCGAAATGTGACCGATAGGAAATCGCTTCTTCAACCCGGTTGAATCGAACCAAGCACCCCTGGCTCTTTCCCCCGAAAGCGGTCACGGCGCGCTTCAGGCCGGTGGCTGGAAATCCTCGCCCTCTGGGTTGTCCCTTTCGCGGGAAAATAGACATCTTCGTGGCCTCAGGTATTCTTTGGCCATGAATATCATCGAAGCCATCCGGGGCCGGACCTCCACTCGT
>JARGPJ010000008.1 GCA_029212615.1 Verrucomicrobiales bacterium | reverse complement strand
TCAAGAAGCACGCAGAGAAATTCCAACTCGATATGGATCGCGTTGTGACTTTCGGAGGTAGTGCCGGAGGGCATCTTGCCATGATGGTGGCACTCTCGGGTCCGAAAGAGTTTGAGGGGGATCCACTATTACGGGACTACATCGTGAACCCTGCAGGATGTATCACCTTGTTTGGACCATCAAGCTTCATGGACCCGTCGCTTTTTCTTTCCGGGGTGGACGGAGCGAGGCAGCTCGACGGAAGCCGTTTTGCAGAGAGAATGATCAAGGGGGCCGAGGCTTCCACCTATGAAAAGGCCGAAGCCCCTCTTCGAGGCATGATGAAGAAAATGAGCCCCATCACCTACCTGGAAAAGGACAGTCCGCCGATTTTATCCATTCATGGTGACCGTGACGTTTTGATACCGAAGCACCACTCTGCCTATCTCAAAGAATCCGCAGACAAGATCGGTGCCCGGGTTGAAGTCGTGATCGTCAAAGGGGCTGGCCATGGCTTTTCCGGTGAGAAAATATCCCCGACTCAATCGGAGATCTATGAGATCATGGGGCGCTTTGCGCAACAATTCTAGAATCGCGGGCATCTGGTACGCTTTTGCTGACAGGTCTATTCAGCCCTCAACGTTCTTGAACCTCGCTATCATGCTCCAATGACGGCTACACTCAATCCCAAACACTTGATTCAAGATGCCAACTAGATCCCGCGATGAGTCGGCACCCCCTAATTGATTCAACACTTAACCCTGTTGCGGAGTGGCGCTGCCAGTAGGCTGCCGGTTACTCTCAAACATTTGAAAGAAATACACATGCCCAACATTTCTCTAGCTCCAGCGATTGCTTTTTCGATCCTCATTTGGCCAATGACGTCCCGGGCCGACGGCTCGACCCCGTTTCCGCTCTGGAAACCGGGGGTGCCGTTGGCAGCTGCTGAGAATTTGCCCGATCTCAGTGACGTTGATTTCCATGTCATTAAGAAGTGGGATAAGAAGTCTGACGGATACACCTTCCTACACGGTGTCGGACTCACCCACCATCGGGGAAAGCTCTACGCATCGTTTGGTCACAACAAGGGCTCCGAGAACACGGTCACGGAGGAAGCGCAATATCGAGTCAGTGGGGATGGGGGCAAGACATGGGGCTCTCTCAAAGTGTTGGACGCCGGAGATGAGGCGGATCTTGCCATTAGCCACGGGGTATTCCTCTCCAATGAAGGTGCCCTTTGGGCATTCCATGGTGCCTATCATGGCAAGATGACACGCGTTCACACGCGAGCCTATCGCCTCGATGAGAAGACAGGCAAGTGGGAGAAACACGGAGTTATAGTGGGAGATGGCTTCTGGCCGATGAACCAACCAGTGAGGATGGCCGACGGGAACTGGATCATGCCCGGATTTGCCGCGGCGCCCTATTCGAGCAAGGGCGTCTTTCCCGCCGCGGTGGCGATCAGCCATGGCAACGACCTCACGAAGTGGGAACTCGTGACGATCCCCGTTGCCAATGCAATCAAGCGTATGTGGGGTGAGTCGGCAGTGTTCGTGGACGGGAAAACCATCTACAACATCGCTCGCTACGGCGGCAGTGCGGTGGCACTAGTCGCGAAGAGTGAGGATTATGGTCGCAGCTGGTCGTCGTCGTCAGCAAGTAACCTGCCGATGACGCCCTCAAAGCCCGCCGCTGGCATCCTCAGCACAGGTCATCGTTACCTCGTCTGCACTACCGCAAAGGATAACGGTGGGAAGCGGACTCCGCTGACGATCGCTCTCTCGGAACCGAACGAAAACCGCTTCAGCAAGGTCTTTGTCATTCGCCGATCACGTCAGGATGAGAACCTCGGCGAATCGGCCGATAGCTTGAGCCTATCATACCCATACGCGGTGGAGCACGAAGGCAAACTTTATGTCGGCTATTCCAACAACGGCGGCCGCCGCGGCAACCTGAACAGTGCTGAGCTAGCGGTAATTCCGATCAAATCGCTAGTGCCCACCGAATAGTCTCAAAGCGAACAAGGCACCGGCTACCCGCCCTGAGTCGAGATGACTTCTCTGAACCGCCAGTTTATATCACAATCAACCCGCGCCCTCCGGTCAGGTCTGAGTGCCCTTGACCGTTCCTCTGAGCAATGAGATTCAAGAAAAAGTTTCGCTCATCCAAGGGGTGGGACATTACCTTCAGGAGCAATGTCCACATGTACTGCCATCACCTTGAAGCAACGAAGAGTAGCAAGAGATTCGAAGTTCCATGCGAAGATACTCCTGAAGGATTTATCGGCATTTGGTTTATGCCTGTCGAAATTGAGAACGAGATTCGTGAAGACCTGATTCCTGCGCTGGCTGAATTTTTTGAGGGCCTGGGCTCTCCCTTCAAGATCCATAATCTCGACGGCGAGGTCGTTGCAAAGCTGGAGACTTCCACATCGTGACCTTCTCAACCAACATCGAACGAGCCGGGCAAGGCGTCGATCGCAAGCCTGACCACGTTCCGATGTAATTGACTCCTCTGCTTCGAGTCCCTAACTTTGTAGCGGGGCCGCGCTCCCGGATCGGGCTGCCTTTCCACCTCATTCATCCGGTCAAAAATACCTCCCATCAGTCAATGCACTTTCATCAACGAGTTTACGAAGCCCTTTCCGGCTTGACCAATTTCTTTCTTCGCCGCGGCTTCCGGATCGTTTCTTTCACCTGTGCCGCCCTTCTGCTGCTGCCCTTTGCATCGTCGTCCGGTGCAGAACGGCCGAATATTATCTTCATTTTCGCGGATGATTGGGGATATGGAGACATGGGGAGGCACGGCAGCAGCTTCTGTGAAACGCCGCACCTCGATCAGATGGCGGAGGAGGGGATCGATTTCAGGAACTTCACCGTAAACAGTCCGGTTTGCACGCCGAGCCGCGTCGCGGTGATGACTGGTCAGTTCCCTGCGCGATTCTGCATTCACCAGCATTTCCAGAGTATCAAGGCGCACATCAACAGGGGGATGCCGGACTGGCTCGATTCAAAAGCGCCGATGTTGCCGCGCATGTTGCAGCAGGCGGGTTACAGAACAGGCCACTTCGGCAAGTGGCATCTGGGCAGCGTCAGCGATTCTCCGACGGAGGGTGCCTATGGTTATGATCGTTTTGCAACCTTCAACGGATCGGGTAAGCACGAAATTGGAAAAGGCGGATTGGCTTCGGTTGACCATGCGGAGAAGTTCATCCGCGCATGCACCCGTGCGAAGGAATCAGGAAAGGAGTTCCAGCCCTTCTTTGTGAACCTGTGGCTTCACGAGGTCCATACCCCGCACCTTCCGCAGGAACGATTCATGGAAAAATTCAAGCATCTGGACGAGGCGGAACAGGTCTATGCGTCCGTCATTGCGGAAGGTGATGAGGCGGTCGGGCGCATTTTGACCCTGTTGAAGGAGTTGGATATTGACGGCGAGTCCCTGGTTGTTTTTTCGACCGACAATGGCCCGGAAAGATCGGACAACAAGAAGGACCATAAAGGTCAAGGGTTGGGGAAATTCTATTCGGTCGGGGAAACAGGCGGTCTGAAGGGGGAGAAGCGCTCACTGTTTTCCGGCGGGATTCGCGTGCCCTTTATCGTGCGCTGGCCCGGCGTGGTCCCGGAGGGAAAGACCGACTTTACCTCCGTCCTTACAGCAGTGGACCTATTGCCCACGTTTCTCGAGGCAGCCGGGGTGGATTTGCCTGAAGGTTTCGAACCGGATGGGCAAAGCGCATTCGCCGCATTCAAGGGGCAGGCATTCCAGAGGACCAAGCCTATCTTCTGGGAGTGGAGGGGCGGTGATCACCAGGACTACACTTGGCCAACGATCGGAATTCGAGAGGGCCAATGGAAGCTGTTGGTTGGGAAGGATCATAAGATGAGAGAATTATACAATCTGGAGAATGACTGGGCCGAGAAGAAGGATGTCGCGGCTGACCATCCCGAAGTCGTTCGACAACTGTCCGGAAAACTTGATGCCTGGAAAGCAACATTGCCCGTGACCCCAAGCGAAAACGCCTTGTCGAGACACCGGAACAAGAAGTGAATAGCCGGGTGAACCGGTGAAACCATTCCCGCTCACCCATTGCGACCCTCTCCCGCTCTGCCTCCCTGCGGTCGCTTGACCTTCCGCCTTCGGCTTCAGGCAGTCTCTTGTCTATCGTTTCAGGTCACGGAGAGAGGAGGAATATACAGGGACAGGCTATCTATTGGGCCCTCGCGCTGCTCCTGATGCGACTCTGTTTCGTAACAATTATTAACCTGTCCCTTCATTAACTGGTCTCTTGGTGATCGGAGCTGTTTAGTTCATCGGTCGTTGGGTCTCAAAAGAACACTTGAAAAGCGGACGTAATAACGTACGCTCTACTCATGAAAACGGTAAGCGCGACCTCAGCTCGTTCCGATCTTTATCGCCTCATTGATTCCACGCTCTCCGATCACGAACCCGTCCAGATCACGGGAAAGCGTGGCAATGCCGTTCTCATGGCCGAATCGGATTGGCGCGCCATCCAAGAGACCCTCCATCTCCTCAACATCCCCGGCATGCGGGAATCCATTCGCGAGGGTCTTGCGGAACCGATCGAAGATTGTGCTGAGGAGATCGACCTGTGAGCTACAAACTCGTCTACACCCATCAGGCCAAGAAGGACGCCAAGAAACTCAAGGCAACTCCTCTCGCCAAGGAGGCGAAAGAATTGCTCTCCTTTATCGAGGAGGATCCCTTTGCTGATCCGCCTCCGTTCGAGGCGTTGGCAGGGGACTTGAAAGGCGCTTATTCGAGGCGCATCAATATCCAACATCGACTCGTCTACCAAGTCTTCGAAGCCGAGCGCGTCATCAAGGTCATTCGCCTCTGGACCCACTACGAATAGATGAGCCTGCCAGTCTACTATAAAACCATCATCAAAGCGCCCGGCGGCAGGTCAATCTCGCACGTCTTCTGTGGCGAACACCACATGGGCGCCGACCATGTGGAATTCATTCCTTCGGAACCTGTTCATGGGGTCAAAAGGTTTTTCACCACGAACGGACGGGTATTGTTCAATGATGCTGATTCCTGCTTTTATCTTCTTGAAGAACACACCCTGATTGTCAGGATTCACTCCGAATCCTGGGTGGCCTCCTGCTTGAGTCAGTCACGTAGTGAAGATTTCAGAAAGATACGCGGCGAGTTAGCAGAACTATACCCCGGTGGAGGGATCCATGAGACCCTCGTCACCCTCTACCCGGATGAGGATGACAAGGCCGGTGAAACTGATCGCACTTCCGATGGACAAGCACTCACTGAGGTCGTTTGGGAAGCTGGTCTCGGAGAAGCCTTCGAAGGCGTTTTCCCCAACGCCGACCGCCAGTTTGTCGACCGGCAACAGTCATTGCGATAACCGGACGAACCGGTGAAACAATTCCCGCTCACGCATCACGACCCTCTCCCGCTCTGCCTCCCTGCGGTCGCTTGACCTTCCGCCTCCGGCTTCAGGCAGTCTTGTCTATCGTTTCAGGTCACGGAGAGAGGGACTTGAATCGCCTTTCGTTTTCGCTCATGCTGGGCCCGCACGAGCCGGTGGCGCGAGGGCTTCATCACATTCCGGTTTGATTGAATTACCGGATGAGGCTTTCGTCCCGGCAGTCGACACGGCACGACTTGATCGGGCTCTCATCTGTTGAATGTGCCCGGAAAATCTGATTTCATGTTCACCCCCGATAGATCAAAGATCGTGAGCTTTGAGTCACCGAAAGACCTCAGTCGGTGGCTGCACACAAACCATGCTTCCGAGAACGAGCTCTGGGTGAAGATCTTCAAAAAGAAGTCGGGAGTTCTGAGTGTTACCTGGAACGAAGTCGTGATCGAGTCCCTGTGCTGGGGCTGGATCGACGGCGTAAGAAAATCGCTCGATGAACAGGCCTACCTTCAACGGATCACTCCGAGAAAACCTCGAAGCAGTTGGTCGAAGCGAAACACCGAACATATCGAACGCCTCATTGTTGAAGGGCGAATGGAGGAACCGGGACTCGTTCATGTTCGTGCCGCGAAAGCAGACGGCCGCTGGGAAAACGCCTATTCTGCGAGTGAGATGGAAGTGCCGGCGGACTTTCTGGAGGCACTGGCAAACCGGCCGGAGGCGAAACGCTTCTTTGAGACACTCACCAAATCGAGCCGCTACGTCATTGCTCATGGCCTCGAGTCCGCCAGAAAAGTGGAAACGCGGCAGAAAAGGTTCGATCATTTCATGAACATGCTGATCCGCGGGGAAAAACCCGGGTCCGCAAGAATCAAAAAAAACTGACAGTTTCCTGACGCCGGGCGCTGCCGCGCGCGTCTCACCTCACCCCTCAACCCCCACTTCATCAATGCGCCTTACCGGAATTTTCCTCCTCACCCTGTCCGTTTTCCTCCCCACGATCTGTCCCGCAGAGTTCACCGTTAATCCGATGTTCTCCGATGGAATGGTCATCCAGCGAAATGCCAAGGTGTCGATTTGGGGAACGGCGGATCCCGGCGACAAAGTGAAAGTCTCATTCGGTGAGGAGAACCCGGTCGTCACCACCGGCGACGACGGGACCTGGACAGCTTCTTTCCTTTCTAAAGAGGCCTCGACACAAGCGGCCACGATGAGCATTAAAAGCGAAGGCAAAGAGATTGTCCTTTCCGGAATTTTGGTCGGGGATGTCTGGCTGTGCTCAGGCCAGTCGAACATGGCGTTCAAGCTGAGCCGATGCATCGACGGCAAGGCGGATGCCGAGGGCGCCATGGATCCTCTCATCCGGGTAAATAACTACCAGTCCTCCTGGGGCCCCTGTCTTGGCGGGACCGCTGCCGAAACCTCCGGGGTGGCTTACTATTTCGCACAGAAACGCCGCGAATTGAATCCGGAGGTACCCGTCGGCCTCATCGTAAGGGCGCTCTCCGGCTCGCCGATTCAGGCGTGGACACCGGTCGAGGCACTGAATGAAGTTCCCGTCGCGCAGGAGATGATGACGCGCTTCAGGGCGGACGGGCAGGAAGGGAAAAACTGGATTGCCTACTCAAAAGCAGCGGATGAGCGGAAAAGAAGGCGGCGAAAGGGAGAACTCCCCGGAAAAATGCCTGCCTTCGACGGTGACAACAGCACCAAAGTGGTGGCTGAAATCTACTACACGGGGAATCCGGGCAAACTGTGGCGCGAGCGGGTCGAACCGCTCGCGGGATACACCCTTGCCGGAGTGATCTGGTATCAGGGAGAACGGAACAGCAAAGGCGGGGAGACTGAGGCGGGGATCTACCATGATCTCCTCATGACTCTGATCAAGAGCTGGCGGTCAGCGTGGGGGCAGGGAGATTTTCGCTTTCTCGCCGTGCAGCTCCCTCCCTACGCCAAGGGCGGCCCGAACTGGGAGATCGTTCGACAGGGACAGGCCGCTGCGGTTCAGGAGGTCCCCAATGCTGATTTTGCCGACCTCAGCGACCTCCCGGATGAAGGCGACCTTCACCCCGCGAACAAACGCCCCGTCGGTGAGCGACTCGCAGACCTCGCGGTGACCGCCTTCTAAATCGGGCTGACATCTCTCCGGGGTGCTCTTAGATTGGCCCTGCCACATGTCACCCTACCTCTATCTATCCATCGCTATCCTTGCCGAGGTCATCGCCACCTCGGCGCTCAAATCATCTGAGGGATTTTCGAGGCTCATTCCGTCGATCATTGTCATCTCCGGTTACAGCATCGCCTTCTACTGCCTCTCCCTGACCCTGCGAACCATACCGATAGGAATCGCCTACGCGATATGGTCAGGTGTGGGGGTTGCCATTGTGAGCCTGGCAGGATGGATTCTATTCAAACAATCAATGGATCTCGCTGCGGTAATCGGCATCACTCTGATTGTGCTTGGTGTAATCGTTCTGAATGTGTTTTCAAAAATCTCTGCTCACTGAGAAGTAGGATCACCCTTCTATCTAAACCTAAATGGCGGACAAAAATGAGACACCTCTCGATATCAGCGTTAATCATCCATATTCTGGCTTTCACGGTTTTCGAAAGCGCGTTTTCGGCCCCGGTGATTAAAGCGAACGATCGGCGAAGAGAGAGTCACGGACTGATTAACAGGATCGGCATCACAGCGGACGAAGAGATCACGATCGATTGGGTCGATTTTTATCGAAACTGATTGGCGGCAGCATTGAGCGCTCACCTTGACTAACATGACCACTGGAGAACGAAAGCTAGCGTATCTCTTCCAGGAACACTCAATCGAAGAAGTTCGCGCCTGGAACCGGCGCCTGAAGTATTTTCGATACTTCAGGGCCTACGGCGGCCACGCCAACGACCGGGACTCTCTCGACGTGGCGATCGCCTGGGGCGGGGAGGAAGAGTTGCAAACGATCTTCCGGCAACTGGAGATCGAGGTGGTCGCGCACTCCACGATTCCCCCGCAGCCGGTGGCGGGAGTGAGCTACTCGCGCGCGGAATATGAAACATTTCCCGCCCTCATTCCGGGAACACGATGGCTCGAGCAACCCGGCCACACCAGAATCGGTGAGTCACCGGTATTTGTCTGGTGTCTGAAAGACAGGATCATGATCAGCCCGAAGAATGACTCCCCGGATGTTGAGGAATCGACCGTGGCCGCTGCGGAGGCGATCGAACCGCACCTCACCGTACTGGCAGATCGTATCATTGATCCCCCACGGGACACCGATCACTATCTCTGTGTCGCAAAACACCCGCCACTCGGAAGTGGGTAGAGTTCCAGAGGATCTTGTTGAGCGAATGTTCCACGATGACTCCGGGACAACCCGCCGTTGTCCTCAAGAACACCATCCCGTCCCTGCCTCGAAGCTGATGAGCATTGGCGTTGCGGGAGAGCTTGTTCCATCTTCTCCCCATGAAGTACATTCAGGTTAAGGTAAAACCCAATGCCCGGATCAGTGCCCTCGAGGGGCCCACCGATGAAATCTGGCTGGCACGCGTCAAATCAAGCCCGGTCGACGGGAAGGCCAACAAAGAGTTAATATCCTTGGTCTCCGATCACTTTAACTGCTCGAAATCGGCAGTATCCATCAAGAGCGGCAAATCTTCGCGGATCAAACTGGTGCAGATTGATCTCAAATGAGGGGACTCCGGACGCAAATCACGAAGGAGAATTTGGACTCATTCCACCCTACCGGGCACTTGCCTGCGGGTTCACTCCACGCTTAGCTACCCTGTCGACGGAGACGGCTTCGGAGATTCGACGTCGTTTCAGTCATTGTGAGTCACCTGCAACGTAAGCCTTATAAAATCATGATCGACCCTCCCTTCCGGTCACCCCGCTCCACCCTCGGCGGCCTCAACCATTTCGGACGAATGCTCGACAAGATCCGCTGTGAGATTGAGGGAACTCTCCCGGAAGAATACCGGCCCAATCTTGGCCTTTCAGTCGGACTGGATGGACACCTTTGCGGGTTTCTCGGCGTCGATTACTCCCGGGTCCGTGAAAAAGTCATCGAAGGTCTCGGGGATGAAGAAATCGTCGAATGGGTCTTCGAATCAGGCCTGCGTCCTAACGCCTTTCAACGACGAATCTGGAACGGATTCTCGGAAAAATTTGCATGGCGGGATCGGGCGACCCCCTTCCTCGAACAGGTGAAAAAAGAAGATGGAATGGAAAATCGCGATGATATTCAGACCGTTTTCGACAGCATTGACGAACGGGAAGGGCGAAACAGAGATCACTGAGACTCGCTTCACCTGATCCCACCTTCGCGGAATTAAACGGAGTCTCCCATGATTGAGCAAAGTAAAAAGGTCTTCCTCTCCCTCACCCCTTTGAGCGACAACCTCTCCCACATACCGCTCATGAAAGTGCTGGTTGATCATCAGAGTCATGAGTCCCTTCTCACGGCGAAGCAATTTGTGCTCGACCTCGCTGCGGTGGCCCCGCAGGTCGTCTCAGTGAATCGAAGAAAGCAGGAATCGTTTGAAGCGGAACTGGCCGGACTGGAAATCATGACACAGGAGATCTCGAAAGAGGAGGCCGACAGAATCAGCGCTGAAGGCCTCCCTGTCCGCGGCTCCGTCGATCTCCGGATTCGAACACGGGACAGTCAGATCAATTCTGAAATGATCGAAACGTTAAAAACGCGGAAGCTCATTTCCGACTACCGCCAGGGCGGCAATGCCAATGGTATCTTTCATTGGAAAGATGATCGCTGGTACCAGGATTTCCACCTCGCCGCTTTCAACGAATCAGACATCCCTCAAATCGAGGACCTGATCGGGAAAGACGGATATATCGTGGTGCGATCAAACGAAGAGAAGAAGGCGTGATCTGCACACCGGGAAAGGGAATCGTACCCGCCCCCTCTCACGGCAGGCTCCACGTTTGGAAGTAGTCCATCAGGATCACCTCTCCGGGAAGTCGCTCGACTTGGTGGGTGGCGAGAATGCGCGGAAAATCAGCAAGGGTTGAAAAATGAAATCCACGGTCAACCGGGATGAAAAAATTGTCCTGATGACTGGGAAGGACGAAGCGGGGATTCAAGGCGCTAACGGCTTCTGCATAACGAGCCTGACTGCTCGGTGTGGCCACGCCGACGATCGCCAGGTCGACGTCCGATACTTCCGGAGGACTCCCCGGCAACCCGCCCGATTCGATGTAGATCCTTTTGCCTTCCAACTCGATGAGGAATGCCAGCGGTTCTCCCATCCTCCAATCACGTGGACGTGAGGGAGGAGCAGCGAGCGGTGCCTCGATCACCCCCGGGTAGGGAGTCACTCCCAGCGCTTTATCGTGACGCGCAGAAAGGACAGTCACCCGGGCATCACCGAAATGATGCACTTTACCGGGCTTCGTCGCTGAAATCCGGCCCGGTGAGATACCGCTCGCTTCACTGAGATAAGCGCCGGTTCGGGAGGTCACGATCCTGCCTCCGTGAATCCCGGCCAGAACAGGAATATCGAAGAGATGATCGAAATGCGCGTGGGTCACCAGCCAGGCATCAACCGACTTCGGAAAGCGAGCCTGCCGGATAGCGGTGGAAATCGAAGTCTGATCCGGGGCCACCGGTGCGTTCAAGAGAATCCTTCGCGTATCGAGGCGGGAGAAGTAGGGATCAATTGCTATCGTAACCTGGTGAGAACGAACAAGAAAACCGTTCGTTCCGAGATAGGTGACCTGCACTTCTCTTCCCCGTGGTGAAGAAACGAGCTCTGAAGGTTCACCAACGAGTAAATCCTGATACGGACCGAGACGGTTGGAACACGCCCCCAGCGCGAAGAGACTGATTCCGGAAACCAGAAAAAGGAGCGATTGAAGGAGGCGGTCCATGAAGTGACTGGATAGTGCCCTCTTTTCATTCTTCAATCCAGTATCGAATTTTCCTTACGCATACACTACTGTGCTTGAGTTAAGGCTCCTTTTTCCTCCCGGCTTCCTTTGTCAGAATAATTATCTGAACCGTTTTCAGAACAGATGGCACTCCACACGATCGAAGATTCTTCTCCTATGACCGCCCTCAAGTGCAACCTATGCGGAAGACTTCTTCTCATCTTTTTTGCGATGTTTGCGGCCCAGGCTGTCGGTAGTGCCTTCAACATCAAATACAATGTGGTACAGATCAGCCCTCTTCTCACCGGGGCCCAGCAAGTCAGCTTTCATGAGGCGATCAACCTCTACAACATGATCGCCTATCCCATCCTCGTCGCGATCTGGGGAGGTGTTCTCTTCGGTCTGAGGGTGCCGTCAAACGACCCGGCAACCCACTCGAGGCAGCAACGTCGTGTTATCATGCTGCCATGGATCGCCACTATCCTCGCTGCGGCAGGCTGGCTGCTATGCATTCCCGCGCTCTTTCGGGGCCTCCATTTTTCACAGGAGGAGATCAATCCACATGTCTTCTTTCATTTCCCGGTTTCGGTAATTATTTCGATGATGATCGCGCTCGCGATTGGTTACTTCATCATCGACTGGTTGAGACAGGCGCTCCTCTTTCCCCTCTACTTTCAGGAAATCAGTCCGAGCAAAGTCCGGGGCGCTTTCGCCCTCAGTGTGAAGGGCCGTGGCATCGTTTGGATCATTGCGGCGAGCATCTGCCCGATCGTGGCGCTGCTGTTGCTCCTGATCTCTCCGAGTCCTGATTCCAGGAACATCAATTTTGCGCTCCTCGTCGCCGGATTTGGCATTCTTGTCGCAATCTTCAGCGCGGCCCTTCTCGGACGCCTCATTGCCAAACCCCTGGATCAGCTTCGTGTCGCCGCCCAGACCATAGGAAAGGGTGATCTCGATGTCCGGATTGACAATCTCCGGGCTGATGAGTTCGGCATTCTCGCTGATGAATTTAATCTCATGGTGAATGGTCTCCGGGAGAAAGAGCGGATTCGATCCACTTTTGGCCGCCACGTGGGACGTGAAATTGCAGAGCAACTCCTGAAATCAGAGGCCGATTTGGAAGGGGTCGATCGACACGTTTCCGTTCTCTTTGCCGACATCAGAGGTTTCACGACCCGATGCGAAAACCTGCTCCCGAAGGAAGCGGTGCTCCTTTTAAATACCTATCATGCACACATGACCGAGATCATCGAAACGCATGACGGCATCGTGAATCAACTCGTCGGAGACGGAATGATGGCGATTTTCGGAGCAACCGGTCACTCGAAAGCCTACGCCTCGAATGCGGTCAACGCCGGCACGGCGATGCTTGAAAGCCTTCATGAGCTGGGAGAGAAGCTGGCTCTGTACCAATTTGACCCGATCAGGATCGGCGTCGGTATCAATACCGGCAATACTGTCGTGGGAACGATTGGCTCCCCCAGGAGAATGGAGTACACCGCGATCGGCGACACCGTGAACACGGCCGCTCGAATCGAGTCGATGACCAAAGAACTGGGCTACCCCCTTCTCCTTTCAGAATCGACCCGGAGCGCCCTGACGGAAGACATTGCCGTCGAAGCGCTTCCCCCCAGCCTGATTCGCGGTCGCAAGGAGCCCATCGTCCTCTACGGAGTGAAGTTACCGACCGTTTCTCCTGCGGAATAGAATGTCAAAACGTATTGCCGGCGCAGCAGGCTGCGATCCACCGGGGATATGCGGAGATTTTTTGAGTGTTGTTGATCGGCGGAAGGGGCTAACTTGGTGTTCTCCCGGATATGATTCGATCGTTCATTTTTCTCATCGCACTCCTCTTGACCCCCGCCCACGGGGCGGGCACTTCCTCTGATCTTCAAATCATCACCGTGGTCGGAACGGGAGGAACTGACGCCTTCGAAACCGTCTTCACAGAATCCGCGGCACGCTGGGAGAAAGCGGCGGCCAAGGGCGGCGCCGCCTTCACCCTGATCGGAGGAGGTGAAAAAGCGGCGGAGCAGACAGACCACGATCAACTCAAGGAGGCTCTCATGAATGCAACGGGGCCGGAACTCTGGATCGTCCTCATCGGCCACGGAAGCTTCGACAGTCGCACCGTGAAATTCAATCTCCGCGGCCCGGATTTCACGGACAAGGATCTCGCCAACTGGCTGGAGGACTACCCGGGGGAGCTTGCGGTGATCAACACCGCCTCGTCGAGCGGATCTTTCATTCGCACGCTCTCAGGCCCGAAACGGATTATCATCACCGCGACGAAAAATGAGGCGGAAGCTTCCTATACCCACTTCGGAAACTATTTCTCCGAAGCGGTCGGCGGCCTCGAGGCGGCAGACCTCGACAATGACGATCAGGTCTCTTTGCTGGAAAGCTTTCTCTATGCCTCTCATGAAACCGCTGCATTCTATGAAAAGGCGGGACGTCTTGCCACGGAGCATGCCCTCATCGATGACAACGGGGACGCCGCCGGGTCGAGAAGGGAATGGTTTGAGGGAATCACCGCGGTCAAAGTGGTCCGGAAGGACGCCGAGCCTGACGGTGAATTTGCCTCGCAGAAAGTCCTCGTGAAGAATTCTTTTGAGCAACGACTCTCCGCGGAACAACGCAGCGAGCGCGATAAGTGGGAGCGCGAGGTCAAACGCCTCCGCCGCGAACGGGACACGATCGACGACGATCAATACTACGAAGATCTTGAAGCCCTGCTACTGAAGCTCGCTCGACTGTATCGCGAAGTGGGCGATAGTTGAAGTCCGTCCCGCATCGCGGCTCCATGTCAGACTCCCCTTCCCATCCACCTGCCTTGCAAAAGCGGTCACAGCTCAGCCGCGGTGGCCGCCTCGCTGCCGGGCTCGGATTTACGCTGATTGCCGGGGTCGTGTTTTTCGCGGAGATAGAGCCACATTGGATCAAATGGGTTCTCTGGATCGTGACCCTCGCAGGCCTTCTCGTCATCACTTTCTGGCGTGCCCCGGAGGAAGAGAAGCGGAGCGAAGACGATCTCATTGAGGTGGCGCGCCAGGCGATCCGAAGCGAGGCAAGCCGACTCGACAACAAGCGGGCCGACCTCGAAAAGGTGCTCATGTCCTACGGTGAGTGGATGGAGTTCCCTGACTACCAGCTGCTGCAAACAATCGACTGGGCCGATGAGAATCACGCCGTCATGGACGAACGCGTCGCGAGCCTCCTCGACGCCGAAGCGGACCTCATGTTGCAGCGGTTCTCCAAAGGCGTCTACTGGACCGATGGAAAGTTCGAAGGGCGGCAACTCCTCCTCGACCTCGTCAGTTTTACCGAGGCGATCGCGAGAATCTATCGCCCTGATTCAGATCGTCCCCTCCTTGAGCTGAACCTGGAGAGCCTGCTCAAAGCACTGAACCGAACCTCCGTTCAGGTGATTCTTCTCCTCGAAGAGCTCCCCATCGTCGAGGTCAAGGAAATGAATCTCCGCAAGATGTCGGACAACATTCGAAAGGCGAGCAGCGTCTATAAAAAGTACGAAGAGCTGCAGCCCTATCTCAAGCCGGTTCGCTATCTCTGGCAGGGAAGTAAAATGCTCCTGACTGCCAACCCGATTCTCGCGGCCGGGTGGATTGCCGGATCCGAGATCATCTGGAAAGGCGGCAAGCATCTCGGCAAGAAAGCGATGGATGCCTATCTCCTCAGCCTCGTTCGGCAAACCATGGGAATCATCGCCTGGGAGACTGCCGGGATCTATGATCCAACGCACCGCTACCGAAGCCCGGACTGGCTTTACGGCGTGGAACTCGCCCACCTCCTCAGCAAGTTCGACGCGACACAGGAAGTCCTCCGCGAGACCTTCCGCGAACTCGGCCGCCTTCCGCTCAAGAGCAGCTACGACCGGATTTTCCTCTATCGATGCATCGCTCAGAATGCGAGTCCGAAGCCGAAGCATTTCGCGCAGCCCGAACTGCTCTCGCGAGAAGTGCGCGAGCAGCTCATGAAACAGCTCATCGAGTTCTACGAAAAGAATATCTCGGCCAACGCGGAAACCGAGAACGCGGAAACCGTGAAATGGCGCGCGGGATTGACGGAGCGCCTCGGGCTGCAGTCGTCCAGGCCAAAGAGTTCTTCCTGAGCCAAGTGATATTCCCCGACCTTTCCGGCCCGGGACCCTATTCCAGCAAAGCGGTCATCTCCCTGACTACTTCCGGATTCTCAGCAGCGATATTTGTCGTCTCCAGCGGGTCCGCGACCTGATCGTATAACTCTTCCACCTCAAGTTCACCTTTCCGGTTCACCCAGCGAACGAAGCGATAGGATTCGTTCTTCACGGCGCGACCAAAGTAGCGCCCATTGTATCGCTGATAGCTCGTGAAAATTTCAGATTTTACGGAGGCGCCGGGATCGGAAAGGAGCGGTGAAAGAACGTCGCCTTCGAGATGAGACGGCTTCTCTAATCCTGACAAATCACAGAGCGTCGGGTAGAGATCGACAAGCTCAGCGAATGCACTCGTTCGCCCCGGTTTCTTTCCGGGGGCCGAAATCATGAAAGGAATGCGGGTGCTGATCTCGTAGTTGGTCATTTTCCCCCAGGCGCCCATTTCGCCGAGATGCCAACCGTGATCAGACCAGAAAACAACAATGGTATTGTCGCGTAGGCCGCTTTTCTCAAGCTGTTGCATGATGTGTCCGATCTGCGCATCGACGTAGGAAATGCAGGCGGCATAAGCCCCGAGCAGTTCCAACTGAAGAGCCTGCGAAATCGGCCCTTTGACGGGAACGCCAAGATAGCTCCGCATTTCCATGCCGTTGAAAGCCATTGCGGATTCCGCAGTCATCTTTTCAGGCATCGGTTCGCCGAGCGCTTCCGCCATTCCCACGTAGCCATCTGAGTTAAACCAGGGAAAAAACGGAACACCTTTGGGTGCGTCAGGATTGGGCGCGAGCCACGAAGGATCCGGCTCATACCAGTCACGATATTTCTTCGGTGCGACAAACGGGAGGTGGGGGCGACGAAAACCGACGGCGTAAAAGAAGGGCTCTTCGCTCTTCCGCTCCGCCAGAAGAGCGGTGACCTCGTTTGTCATGCGCCCGGCAAAAAAGTGATCGTCCGGCACGTCGGGGGACAGCATCACGGGACAGGCCCGCCGGTCGGCAATGATGGTTTCCCCGCCCGGATTTGCTTCATCGATGATCTCCTTCATTTCCCCCTCGCGTCCCGGCTTGGGAGGGGCGCTCCAGTCACCCGGAATATTCCATCCATCATGATCGATCTTGCCGAAGCTTCGGGTTTCATAGCCAAGGTCCCGAAACCACCGGGAAAGAGGAACAGCATCGGCACGACGCTCACGAAAGGCCTCAACATTCTTCTGCCCGTGATCATACACGCCAATGGTATCGGGCCGAAGGCCGGTCATGAGGGAGAGCCGCGAGAGCCCGCACTTCGGGTAGTTGCAGTAGGCCTTTTCAAAGAGCATCGACTCCGCCGCGAGCTGGTCGATATGCGGCGTTTTAACCCGTTCATCGCCATAACAACCAAGCATGGGACGAAGGTCGTCGACCGCGATCATGAGTATATTCGGTCGCTGCGTTTCAGCAGCTGAAAGGAATGAGACGAATAACGAAAGAACAAACAAGCCGGTAAACTTCATCCCCTAAGAAAGATGAAAAAACATCCCGGCGATACTGGCGGTTATAAGGCTGGCGATAGTGCCTCCAATCATGGCTTTAACGCCCAAAGCAGCAAGATCACTGCGCCGTTCTTCCGCGAGCGCCCCGATTCCGCCAATCTGAATGCCGATCGAACTGAAGTTGGCGAATCCGCAGAGAGCAAAGGTCGCGAGGAAAATACTCTTCGGACTCAGCGAGCCCGAGCGGCTCAATTCACCGAGCTGCAGGTAGGCCACAAACTCGTTCGCAACCATGCGTGTCCCGAGCAACTGCCCGAGCCGAAGAACATCGCCCCACTCCGCACCAATCGCCGCCGCGATCGGCGCAAAAACAAAACCCAGGAGCGCTTCGATTGACAGGCCGGGGAAAACGCCGCCGCTGAGCGTTTCAACAAGGCCGTTGATCCATCCTCCCTCCCCGCCTAGGTTCCCCACCCAACCGAGTATTCCGTTGAACAAGGCGATCACCGCGACAAAGACAATCAGCATCGCGGCGACGTTGAGCGCGAGCTTGAGCCCTTCGCTCGTACCCCGGACAAGGGCATCAAGCGCATTGCTCCCCGCTTTTTCCCTCGGGACAAAAAGTTCCTCATTCACTTCCTCCTTCTCGGGGACGAGCATTTTGGCAACAAAGAGGGCTGCCGGAGCATTCATCATCGAGGCCGTCAGAAGCTGTCTCGCGACCGCGACCTGAGTCGCCTCATCTCCTCCGCCCAGAGTGACAACGTAAAGCCCGAAAACACTCCCTGCGATTGTCGCCATGCCGCCGGTCATGAGCGCCATGAGTTCAGATTTCGTCATCCCTGCGATGTAGGGCTTCACCACGAGCGGCGCTTCGGTCTGCCCGACAAATATATTGGCTGCCGTAGCGAGACTCTCGGCCCCCGATAACCGCATGAGCCGCTTCATGACCCAGGCGAACACAACCACGATCCATTGGAGGACACCAAGGTAGTATAGAAGCGAAGTCAGGGCCGCGACAAAGAGAATGATAGGCAGGACTTTGAAGGCAAAGCCGTATTGACTGGCGTCCACCAGTTTCCCGAACATGAACTCAGCCCCGACATCCGCATACCCTAACACAGTCACGAATCCACCTGAAATCCATTCAACGAAAGAGCTGAACGGTGTCGCCAGAATCAGGACAGCAAGGGCGACCTGCAGAAAGAGCCCTCCGGCGACGAGTCGCCAATTGATCAATCTCCGCGCATTGCTGAAGAGAAAACAAATCCCGAGAAGAATGGTCACTCCGACAAATCCACGGGCAATGTTTTCAATCATATAATAAGTTAGAACAGAACTTCCTCTCCCCCGTTTTTCGCGGATTTCAGGCAGGCATCGAGCACCTCCTGAGTTTGTAAGGAAATTTCGGGCCAATGGGAATCGACTTTTCCGTTTAAAACCAGATCGCTGAAATTCCGGAAGAGCATTGTCTCCTGTGAAGTGGCGTGACTGTCGGAATATTCGTTCACGCTGATACGACGCGAATGACGCTCCATGTGAAACTGGCAGAGGTCAGTTTCAAAATGGGCCTGCTCGATATCAAAGCCGACCTCAGAGCCATGATACGGGAGGACAAAATCATTGATCGCAATATGACCCTTCGTCCCGCTGATGTTGATCCATTGCTGATGTTCCGCCTCGAAGCTGCAGTAGAAGGAGGCAGTGACACCGCTCGCAAAGACCATCTCTGCGGAGAGCGTGATCGGAACCGGGTCCGGGCTGTCAGGCCGGGCGGAGTCACGAATCATGCGGGCCTTGAGTGAGACCGGCATTTCGTAGTTCAAGGTCCAAAGCGTCATGCGCACGCAATACCAGCCGAGGTCCCCGAGGCTGCCCAAAGGCTCCAGTCCGGAATGCATGCGAATATTCCCATCGAAAAAATCAGGCGGCGCCATGAAGCTGAACTGAGACGCAATCCGCTTGATCTCCCCGACGGCAGCCCCCTCGTCGAGCACTTCCCGCAGCGCGGGAAGTCGGGCGCTGTGCATGAACATGACTCCGTCCATGAACTGAACCCCGTGAGCCGAGCAGGCTTCGACGATCTCTCTCACTTCGTCCGCATTGATCCCGCAGGGCTTTTCACAGAGAACATGTTTACCGGCAGCGGCGGCTTTGATGACAAATTCTTTTCGAAGACCGGTCGGAAGAGGCAGGTAGATCGCATCGATGTCATCTGCGGCGATCATTTCATCGTATCCTGCGATGGGACGCGGCGGCGGATCATGCGGCACCTGTGCCTGATTTTCAGCAATGTATTGAGCGGCCCTCTCTTCAGTGCGGCTCGCGACCGCGACTAGCTGCCCTGACCCGGAGTTCCTGATGGCCTGCCAGTTTTTACGGGCAATCCCCGCGGTTCCCAGAATTCCCCAACGACATTTTTTCCCGTTCATGATGCGATGGCTTAACAGGGTTGGGCCACCGGTTCAACCCTCTTCAATCGAGGCAGTGAGCGAAACTTTGTGAAAATCGGATACCCTCTGCTTGAGCGGTTACCGAAACTCAATGCGGACGCCCCGGGCGCGCCACCCTTTAGTGATGTCGTCCTCCATCTCCTCCCAGCTGCGTCCCGCCAGCAACGGGACATACATTTCATCCCCCTCTTTTCCATATTTGAGGCCTTTAAGGAAATTTCTGATGTTGGCGGCGTCCTTTTCTCCATCCATGTGGAAGAAATAATAGACGACGAGAGCGCCCAGGCCGTAATTGAAATTCGAATTATCGGTAAACGATTCGTAGCTCTGCTCAAAGAAATCCTTCAAGCGCGGTGACTTGATCTCGTCCCCGAGATTTCGACCGCGCATCCCGTCCTCTCCAAAAGCGGTTACGTAGTCCTTGAGCTTCTGAAGGTCATTGACGTTAAACTTTCCCGAGCGGTAGCCACTGTGGGCAATGTATTCGGCCATGCCCTCGGTGAACCAGCCACGGGCGCCGGGCGCGTAATACTCGTAATCGGTAAGCTGATGGGCAATTTCGTGGGAGAGCGTCGTGTTCTCCTTGTCGTAGTCGACGCTGAAATTGCTACCGACTTTCTTCACTCCGAGACTGGTTAGCGGCACGAGAATATTCCCCTCCCCGCCACGGCTGACGTAGACCCCGGCCGAACCGTCCGGTCCTCCCTTCGCGGTATAGGTCCCGTAATTTTCAAAGAGGTGAATCTCATGCCGCTGCTGGCGAAAGGGCTTTACCATCCCGAGCGGCAACTCACGACAAAACTGATTCGTCGCCTCGAAAAGGAGAGAGAAACGTTTTACCAACGATGTATTCAACTTCACGTCAGAGATGAACAAATAGTGATCGCTCGCGTATCGGTAGTCATTCGCCTCTTCATCCTCGGAGATTACTTCGATATCCTGGCTCACATCCGCTGAGACGAGCTTCGGCCAGTCACCATCCCAATTGGCTTCGACCTCTTGATCCAGCGCTGTCTCCATCGAGGCTGATTTTTCCCACTCACGGATGAATGCCTGATCATCCGGCGATAGACTCATCGTCGGCACTTCAAAATGATTCCCCTTCATTTCGAGGACCACCTTCTCACCGGAGACTTCGATAAGTGTGGCCGTGATCGTTCGGCCCTCGCTATTGGTCCAGTCGCGAGTCTCCGCCTGTAAATGAACGCTCGTCAGCAAACAGAGGGCACCTGCGCACAAAATGATCAATCGAAGGAACATAACTCGCAGAGCCTAACGATTTTTCCCGATCCATTCAAGTTCCCTCCTCATCAACCGCAAACCATCCTTTTCCCGCTTTCTTTCCCACACTTGCGGCAAGGCGTAATCCGGCGGATGGATCGAAGGCATGGATTATCGAAAACTCCTCGAACAACACTTCGGACATTCCGAATTCCGCCCCGGACAGGTCGAGGTGATCGATACCCTGATCGCAGGCCGCTCGGCCCTCGCACTTTTCCCAACCGGAGGCGGCAAGAGTCTGTGCTACCAACTCCCTGCGCTCGTTTTCGAGGGACTCACTCTCGTGGTCTCTCCTCTTATCGCACTGATGAAGGATCAGGTCGAAGCCCTGCGTGCGCGAAACATTTCAGCAGCCCGACTCGATTCCACCCTCGAACGATCCGAGGTGAATGACATTTACAATGAAATGGAGAATGGAACCCTGAAACTTCTCTACGTCGCTCCGGAGCGACTCGGAAACGATGGATTCCTCCGGCGTCTCCGCCGCTGCCACATCGACCTCATGGCGGTGGATGAAGCCCACTGCATCTCGGAATGGGGGCACAACTTTCGTCCCGATTACCTGAAACTGGCCGACCTCGCGCAATCGCTGAAGATTCCCCGCGTCCTCGCGCTCACCGCCACTGCGACGCCCCGCGTCGCCGGCCAGATTCGCGAGCGATTCAGCATTGCCGAATCAGATCAGACGCAAACCGGTTTCTCCCGCCCCAATCTCATTTTCGGAATTCATCCCTGCTCAGAATCAACCCGGGATGACTTACTGGTGGCAAAAGTAAAAAGCCAATCACCGGGACCATCGATCATCTATGTCACCCTCCAGCACACCGCCGAGCGGGTTGCCGGCGTCCTGAAAAGAGCCGGACTCGAGGCACGGGCCTATCACGCCGGGATGCGCGACGATCATCGTGCCGAGGTCCAGGATGGTTTCATGGGCGGCTCCATTGAAATAGTCGTGGCTACAATCGCCTTCGGGATGGGGATCGATAAGTCCAACATCCGGCACGTCTATCACTACAATCTCCCCAAATCGCTGGAGAACTATGTGCAGGAATCAGGACGGGCAGGCCGTGACGGCGAGCTTTCGACCTGCGATATTCTCGCCTGCGCCGATGACCTCACCGTATTGGAAAATTTCATTTTCGGCGATACCCCTTCGACCACTGCCCTGAAATCGCTCGTCGAACATGTCATGCTGCAGGGCTCTGAGTTTTCAATCTCCCGCTACGACATTTCGATCTCCCGCGACATCCGCCCCTCAGTGGTATCCACCGCGCTGACTTACCTGGAGCTGGAAAAAGTGATCCTGCCGAAAGGTCCTTTCTACGGAGGATACCGGGTTCAACTTCTCCGGAAGTTCGATGAAGTCCTCGCCGGCCACACCCCGGGGCGGCAGCATTTTCTAACAAAGCTCTTCGAAACCGGAAAGAAGGGGTGGAAATGGCACAGCTTCGATATCGCCGCTTCAGCCAACGAACTCGGCGAAACGGAAGAACGCGTCCGTAAAGCGCTCAACTATCTCGCGGAGATGGGTGACGCGATCATCCAGCCGTCCGGCTTACGACATGCCTATCGACTTTCCGATCAAACAGAACATACCGTGAACTCTCTCACTTCGATGCTCAGCGAACGGTTCGAAGAACGTGAGGCGGGGGAAATCGAACGTCTCAATCTTGTCGTCGAACTTTGTGAATCAAAGCAATGCCTGCCGCGGCAACTCGTGAAATACTTCGGTGACGAAGTCGGGGATTGCGGCGTCTGTGGCGTTTGCACCGGAAAACACGGAGGCGGGTCGCTCCCTCAATCGAAACGGGTCGAGATCGATCTGGAAATGGCGGAGATCATTCTCCAGTCACATGGTGAAGGCCACCCCGCGCTCCGTCAGCCGAGACAGCTGGCGCGCTTTCTGTGCGGGCTTTCCAGTCCCGCGACGACAAAAGCGAGGCTCCAGCGCGATGAACGGTTCGGCGTCCTCGCCGAGGTCCCGTTCCTCGAAGTGCTCGATCATATCTCAGCTTTGTGATCGAGAATCTCTGCAAGAACAGCAAGCCCGCCTTCACTTCGCGAAATCGATTTCAAGCGAGCCTGAGCGGTAGGGATATGTTGCAAAAATTCACGCTTCCCTTTCACCTCGCTCAGAAAGCCGTAAGCACCGAGCGCCTGCATGAGCCGCTGAGTGGCGCAACGAGCGAGCTGCTGGCTGAAATCATGGAAATCCAGAGTGGGATCGTCCTTCGTCCTCAATGAGAAATAGTAGCGAATAAGATGCTCCCGCTCCGTCTCTGAGAACGTGGTGTAAGGATCATACACAAGGGAAGCGAGGTCGTATTCGGGAAGGCCCCAGCGAAGCCCCTGGTAGTCAATCAGGAAGGCGTTTCCGTCCACCATCATGACATTCGTGCTTTGGAAATCACGATGCAGAAGGGCTCTCGGAAGGGCCGAAAGAGATCGGGAAAGCTCCTTGAGAGAGGCGTCATTGAGCAACTCCTCAGCGAGACCGGCGGGAAGAAACCTTTCCACGAACTGATGAATAAAATATTCCTGCTCCCATCGGTAGAGCGATTCATCGAAAGCGATTTCAAGTTCCGGCAGGTCTGCGGGAGGCTGATCTTCTCGAATCTGATGCAGTTGATAGACAGCACGCAGGGCGGACTCGTACGCCCCCCCCCTGACAGAACTCCACGAGCTCCCGGCAAGGTCGGTGAGATCCTTCTCCCCGAGGTCTTCGACCCAAAGGATGTTTTCAGAAATCTGCCGATCAATAATGCGGGGGGACGGAACCCCCTTTCGGTTCAGGAAGTCGGTGACATCAGCGAACCTCAGATTATCGGAACGCTCGTCCGAATAATGCATCGCAATGACAGAGCTTCCTTCGTCAAGGTTCCTCACCCTGACAAACATCCTTCCAGACCCCCCTTTCTCGATTACCGCAAACTCGAGCGATGCCTCACGCCAGTCTGAGAGCTGAGCCCGGGTCCGCTTTTCGAGTTCACTGAGGTCGAGTAACATAGGAGGCCCACCAAACCACGAATTAGCACGCGTAAAAGTAATTTTAATCTCATTGCAGGTGCGGCTGCGTATTGTTAATTTTGACGCCTTCGTGCTCATGACGGAAGATTCCCCCCATTCCCCGCCTCCTTCTGGAGCGAACGGATCGCCTAAAAAGAAGGTCGGCTCGCGCTTTCGAACCGACGGGCGCCGGGTCGGCCTTGTCCCCCAGAAGGGCTGGGCAATGCGGAACTACCAGTATTTGAGCGGCAGCCTCCTTCCCGCCCTCATGCAGCCCCGCGAAGCAACAGGCACAGATTTACCGCCCGTATTCCGCCCGCTTGAAAGTCATGAAGTCGAAGTCGTCTGGATCGGTCACGCCAGTTTTCTGGTTCGAACCTCGAGCTTTAACGCGCTCATCGATCCGGTCTGGGCAAAATGGATGGGGCCATTAAAGCGTCATCGGGATCCGGGGATCGATATCGAACATCTCCCGCCCATCGACCTGGTCCTCATCACTCACGCGCATTTCGATCACCTCTGCCGCATGACCTTGAAGCGGATCGCGGACGGATCTCAGACGATCATTGTTCCTAAAGGCGTCGGACAAGTGATGAAGAAGCTTCCCTGCGAGTCTCTTCGGGAAATGTCCGACTGGGAAACCTGCTCCTATCGCGATACCGAAATTCATTTCACCCCTGCCCATCACTGGGGAGCCCGTTATTTACATGACACTCACCGGGAATTCGGAGGCTATGTCATCAAAGGCCCTGAACACACCGTTTATCACTCCGGCGACTCTGCTTATTTCGACGGCTTTACTGAAATAGGAAAACGCCATGACATCGACACCGCCCTGCTTCCGATCGGCGCTTATGATTGTCCCAGCGGCCGTGAAGTCCACATGAATCCGGAGGAGGCCGTTCAGGCGTTTCTGGACCTCGGAGCGAGAAAAATGATCCCGATGCACCACGCCACTTTTCCGATCAGCAATGAACACCGGACTGAACCCATGATCCGCCTCCGTAGCGCGATCACCGATCACCAGATCAAGGACCGGGTCGTTGCCCCGGGAGAAGGGGAACCGGTGATCCTGTCGTCAAAGCAGCGGTAAGCTAAGGAGCGACCTCGAGTTGCCCCGCCATTGACCGCTCCTCAATCTGCGCATCCGGAAGAACGCGGCGAATGCCATCGTCGGGACGATCCCGGTCGAGTGATTCCCACTGTATCCCGTTTTGCTGAGCAATGAGCTTCCATTCTGAAATGGTTTTTAATCCCTCTCTGGCTGCTTCGGGATCACGAAAGGCCGCCGCTTCAAGGGACTCTGCGTAGGTTTCCTGAGCAAGACTGATCTGGCCATGGCGAAGATAGTGCTCCGCTTCAGCGAGCATGAGATTTCCATAGAGCGGAGCCCATTGCCGTGATGTTCTGAGCCGTTCACGCGCACGCTGCTTTTTTCCCAACTCATCAAGGACCGCGACATGCCCAATCGCAGCGAAGACATCCTGTGGATAAAGCTGCGCTGCTCTTGAGAAATAGAGATCTGCCTTCTCCAGGGTCTGCTTCCGTTCTTCCATCGGCATGTCCGAATTGATGCTGCCGACCTGCGCATGGGCGCTGAGGGTGAGGGCGAATGGATTCTTTGGATCCAGAGACCGTGCATTTTGAAGGTGCCGGAACTGACGAAAATCCTTTTCACCACTCTCAAATGCCTTCCTCGCCATCTCGTAGTGATACTCGCTCTGTACAAAAACCGACCCCAGGGCGACGAGGGCCATCCCCCCTCCAAAGCCAACCGCTCTCACCGCAAAAAGGAGAGAGCCTCCGGGAATGAGCTGGGATTCTTCATCCTCTTTCAAGGCCTGAGCCATTGGATCGGGAACAGCAAGCGTCGCCAGAAGCACCGCCGCCAGAAGTGCCATGACCGGCAGGTGCATAATAAAGTCAAAGGACGAAGCCATCAGCAGCGCCGCAAGCACCGGGATGAATCCGGCCACCAGCGCGAGATGGTTTGATTTTGGAACAAGTTCTCCGCGGAGAGGTTTCACACGACGATAGGCAAGAAGAAACCGCCCTCCCGAAATACCATGAGTCACGAGGAGAAAAACAAACAGTGCCAGTCCGACAAGACCGTAGTCTCCCATCACCTGGATAAATTCGTTATGAACGAACTCCGGCTCGGTGGCGCCCAGGCCAAGCGATTCGGACCGGAAAAGCCGTCCATACAACTGCGAAGAACGACTCCCCGTCCCGATAGCCGGAGATTCAAGAGCCTGTTTCACTCCCACCTTCCAAAGCTCAGATATCCCCGATCTCTGCCCTTTGCTAAAAAGCCCATGCCCGAGTTGACTCAACATTGAAGGCGCGGCGAAAACGCCAACACCGACAGGGATCAGAACAAGGGCGGTGAGAGAAATCACGGCAAACTTCTTCACTGAGGGTTTGAGTCGTGCCCAGGTGAGAAACGTGGTCAGAAAAGCGAAACACATAATCCCGGCAGCCAGGGCGATCCACCCGGCAACACTTCCGGTGATCGCGAGAAACAAAAAGGAGATCGTCGCAAGGCCGGACCAGAAAAAACGGAAAACAGGTTTCTCCCGACCAAAGAGGGCGAGCGAAAGCCAGAGCGGAACCAGGGCCGCGAGAAAAATCGCAAAATGGTCCGGTTGATTGAAGAGGCCGCCCAAGGCGTCTGTCATCGTCCTTCCGTAGCCGGGGATCAGCCAAATCGCGGGATCCACCGCCATCTGCAATGCGGCAAAACATAAGTTTGCCAAAACGAGACCGGCAAAAGTCAAGGTCACCCCCCGGCGCCATTTTGCCGAGGTACAAAGCGAAATGAAACCCGCATAAGCGATGAGACAGGCCACAACCATCATCGCATCTTCCCGCGCAAAATAGGCCACCGGCGAATCAGCTGCTCTCGACAAAAGATAGAAGGCGAGAAGGAAAACCGAAAGGGTGGTCCACTTCGGCAGCGAAAAGGAGACATTTTGAAACAACGCCCCAATCGAAAGGAGGCCGGCAAGACCAATCAAGAGGTATCCCGGCCAGACGAAAGTCATTGAGGTTGAGGTGCCCATCAAGCCGGTCAAAAAGAGACCGCTTAAAAAAACGAAGACGAGGACTGTGCGGAAACCGGATTTCATCCTAAGGCACCCAAGGGGTAAGAGATGAAAGAATTATGCAACAATTTTAGAAAAACCAAAATCTTATTTTAGTTAAATATGCAGTAATTCTAACTATTACCACCCCATCGAAGATTCCGGACGTTGAGATTCACATTGATTTTAGCGGCCCGATCTCGCACACTTCCCCTCCCCGGCGTCCGATTTTCAAAACCGAGCCATGAAAGCGATCTTTACTCTTCTCACCCTGCTCTTTGTGCTGTCCTTCACAGAACAGGCGAAGGCCCAAATTCAGGTCGAGCTGAAGCTGAACCGCAATCTCTACGTCGCGCACGAACCGATCACGGGCACGCTCACCCTCGTCAACCGGGCAGGCCAGGATTTGATTTTCGGGGATTCCGGCGGCCAAAGTTGGCTCGATTTCACGGTCACGGATGGACGGGGCCACCTCATCACCCCGGTACGAAATCAACTCAACGAACGTCCTGTTGTTCTTTCTTCAGGGCAGACCTACGAGCACAAGGTCACGATCAACCGCTACTATCCTATGTCCACGATTGGACAATACCGGGTGAGAGCAAACGTCTCCTTCCCCCAGATCAACCGTGTCTTTCAATCCAAGACCCTCTCCGTGCAAGTCACCGATGGGCAGCCGATCTGGAGTCAGATTGTCGGTGTTCCACAAGGTCATTCGAGGGCAGGGACCTACCGGGAGTATTCTCTCATGACTTATTATCATGGCGCCCGCAGCAAATCGCTCTACTTCCGCCTCAAGGACAGTGATTCCGGCGTCGTTTTCAAAACCTATCCCATCGGCGATTATATGTCCCTGCGTAAGCCCACTTACGCGATTGATCGCCAGAACCAGCTGCACGTCCTCCACATGACAGGACCTCAGAAGTACAAGTACACCGTCATCAGCATCGATGGTGATCCCGTCCGGCAGGCGAACTATTTCGAAAAAAACGGTAATCGTCCCTCTCTGAAATCGACCGATTTTGGTGAAGTTTCCGTTGTTGGAGGTTTCACTGAGGAGGAAATGTCGACTCCTTATGAGCATAGCGAGTTCCGCAGACTCTCGGAACGCCCTCCCGGACTCCCTAATTTCTAGGAGACCTGTTTTCATCTCAACTTGTTTACGGCAAGCAAGTTAACTTAACATTCAGGCCAGGCGCTTCTGAATAAAGCAGAAAACCTTTGAACATTATTGTTCAAAGTAATACAGATATCTTAAAGACTTGTAATTCTTAACAATTCGATAAGATATCATGGAAAATCGGATGTCCACTCATACACACCACTCGATTCCCCCTGTTATTCCGCCCGCCAACTGTTTCACAGTCCTCGTTATCGACGACATGGCGCCCAACCGGATGCTACTCGGGAAATTCCTCAAATCGGCAGGCTATGCGGTCTTCGAGGCTACTAACGGCATCGAAGCGCTCGAGCTGCTCCGCGAACAGGCAATCCTACCTGATCTCATCATCACTGACGTCGAAATGCCTGTGATGGACGGAATCACGATGATCGAACAGATCCGCTATCTTGATTCCTCAGTCGCCGCGGTCCCCATTATCACCGCGTCGGGAAACGCGGACGATGAAATGCGTTCCCGGGCAATTCAGGCGGGAAGCAGTGTTTTCATGTCGAAACCTTTCGACCTCAAAGCACTTCAAAAAGAGATCGCACGACTCCTTACCGCACGTCGCCGTTCATCGCAGAGGATTGGGGGGGAGACCTTACTCCAGCAGCAAAATCGACTCGATAGTAAGGCCAGACTCGAAGTTGAGAACTGAGGCTGCAATAGGTTTGGCTTTCACTTTCGCATTTCGAGCGTAGTTTCTGTGTCCACCGCGTCCGCTCATTTCAATCAGGACAAGGTGTTTCAACCCTTGCTTCTGTCCCTTTGACCAAAAAATCTTTCTCCGAACTCGGGCTTCCCGAAAATCTTGTCGCCGCTGTTGAAGAACTTGGCTACGAAGAACCTTCCGCGATTCAGGAAGCCGCCATCCCGGCCGCAATGGAAGGCCGTGATATCGTCGGCCTCTCCGAAACAGGGTCCGGCAAAACCGCCGCTTTCGGTCTTGCCAGCCTCGCCCGTATCGACATCGGCAATGCCGCCCCCCAGGTTCTCGTCGTCTGCCCGACCCGTGAGCTTGCTGTTCAGGTCTGTGGCGAAATTCAACGCCTCGGCTCCAAAATGCCGGGGTTACATGCCACGCCTGTCTATGGAGGGGCACCGATGGATCGCCAGGTTCGCGCGCTCAGAAACGGAACTCACGTCGTCGTCGGCACCCCGGGAAGACTTATTGATCACATCGAACGCGGCACGTTAAAGCTCGGCGAGGTCAACATTGCCGTGCTCGATGAAGCGGATCGCATGCTCGATATGGGCTTCGCCGAAGACATGGAGAACATTCTCCGGGCGCTCGCGGACAACCACCAGACGCTTTTCTTTTCAGCCACGATGAACTCTGCGGTGCAGCGTCTCATCAAAAAGTTCGGCAACGAGCCCGAAACGATTCAGATCGAACACAAGAGCGCGACCGTTGATTCCATCGAGCAGGTTTGCTTCGAAGTACGCCAACGCTCGCGCATTGAGCTGGTCTCACGGGTCATTGACCTCGAGCAGCCGAAGTTGACGATCATTTTCTGCAACACGAAGCGAAGTGTCGATGAGTGTGCCGAAGCCCTCCTCGCGAGAGGCTACTCGGCTGACCGACTGCATGGGGACATCGCCCAGACCATGAGGGAGCGGGTCTTGCGCCTCTTCCGTGAAGGGGTCGTCGAAGTTCTCGTGGCCACCGACGTAGCCGCCCGCGGAATCGACATTGACGATATTGACCTCGTCATCAACTACGAGCTTCCCCAGGATCCCGAGGACTACGTTCACCGGGTGGGACGAACCGGTCGTGCCGGCCGCTCCGGAAAAGCAGTCTCTTTCATCTACGGCCGCGATGCCTACCGCATCAAGACCATCGAGCGCTCAATCCGGCAGCAGATCCCTAAAGGAGTCATTCCCACTCAGGAAGAGGTCAACACCCATCTCGCCGATCAACTTATCGAATCTGTCGCGGTGCAACTCGAAGAGGAAGCCAGCGAAAATCACCTCGCACTCTTGAACCAGCTCAAGGAAAAGGGACACGAGTGGGAGAATATTGCCGCCGCGCTGATGGCGCTGTTGCAGGAAACGACTGCCCGTGAAGGCGAAGAGATCATCGAAGACAGACCGGGTGGTGGCCGGGGTGACCGTCGCGATGATCGCCGGTCCGACCGACGCGATGATTTTGATCGCAAGGACCGTGGTGATCGACCGCCACGTCGTCCCCGCGAAGAATACAACGGTCCTGAAGAGGGCATGGTTCAGCTGTTCCTCAACCTCGGCAAGCGTGACAACATCAGCCCCGGAGACATCGTCGGGATGCTCCACAACGAGTGCCAACTCGAACGGGGAACGGTTGGTCGTATCCGGCTCATGCCCAATTTCAGTTTCGTCGAAGTCTCTAAAGACAGTGCTCCTAAAGCCATCGACATGTCCGCACAGGCAACCCTTCGCGGACGCGACTTCAAGCTCGACTACGACAAAGGCGAACGTCGCACCGGCCCCCGCGAAGGCGGAGGCGGTGATCGTCAGGGCGGAGGCGGCGGGTATCGTGGCGACCGTCAGGGCGGTGGCGGACGCAGCGGTGGTTATCGCGGCGGACGTGACGACCGTGGCGGTGACCGGCGCAGTGGCGGCGGAGGTCGCAGTGGCGGCTACCGTGGTGGACGCGATGATCGCGGAGGTGACCGACGCGGTGGTGGCGGTGGCGGTGGCGGCCGAGACCGCTATTGATCCTTCTCTTTGATGCCGAGGCTCTCCCGCATTTTTACGACGTCTGTCGTCGGGAGCTGACAGGCGAAATTTTCGCAAACATACGCGGTGACGCGCCCCTCCAGCGGGGTCTGCGTTTCTGTGTAGGGGGCAAGACCGCGGAGCTGCTCCGCGTTTTCCTCTGTCCGGTGCAAGACCACTTTTCCGGGTAAAAACGGTTTCCTGATCGCCTGGAGCATCTCCCCGGGATCCTCCCCGCTCATGACAATTTCGAAAGACGGCCCGAATTGAAAATCAAGGGCCGACAAAACGAGTGGATAGATCATGGCGTTGTTCTCCACCTCAGCGGAGAATGCCCGAATCAACTCCTCGCTCCGGGTCGCGAATTGCGCCTGCCCGGTCATGCGATAGAGGCGCACTAAATTCCCCATCGCCACCGCATTTCCACTCGGGATAGCGCCGCCGTAGAGTTTTTTCGCCCTCACAATGAGCTGCTCCGCGTCCCGGGCCACCGTGAAATAACCGCCTTCCTCTGCGTCCCGGAAGAATTCATCCATGATCGCCTGGAAGGATAAAGCCCGATCGAGATAGCGAATTTCAAAGGTCGTCTCGTAGACATCGAGAAGAGCGGCAATCATGAACGCGTAGTCCTCCAGATGCGCCGTGAGCCCGGCCTCTCCCTTTCGATACCGCTTGAGAAGCCGCCCCTCTTCGGTCGTCAATGTCCCCAGCACAAAATCCACCGCTTTCGTCGCTGACTCTGCATAGGAGTCGTCATTCAATACCTGTGCCGCTTTCGCAAAGGCGGAAATCATAAGGCCGTTCCAATCGGTCAGAATCTTATCGTCCTTAAAAGGGTGAATCCGGCTTTCCCGAAGTTCGAAGAGCTTTTTCCGCAATCCCTCCACACGAGCTGCCTTCACCTCCGGCAACTCTTCTTTCAGGTGGGGAATATTGGCGCCTGTTTTCGTCCTCGTTGCTTCATCGAGAAAGTTTCCGGCTTCCTCGCACTGAAAGGTTTCCAGGTAGAAGGCCCCGTCCTCTTCTCCCAGCGCGTCGATAATTTCCGCATTCGTCCACACGTAGAACTTCCCTTCCTCGCCCTCACTGTCGGCGTCCTCCGCTGAGTAAAAGCCTCCCGTCTCGCTGGTCATGTCACGCTGGACATAAGTGAGGATCTCGCGCGCAGTCTCCGCATAGAGTTCCTTTCCCGTGACCTGATAGGCTTCGAGATAGACCATCGCCACCAGCGCCTGATCGTAGAGCATTTTCTCGAAGTGAGGGACCAGCCATTCCCGGTCAGTCGAGTAACGATGCACCCCAAAACCGACATGATCATAGATTCCCCCGCGACGCATTTCGGTGAGCGTCTTCTCCACCATCTCAAGCGCTGCCTCATTTCCCGTCCGATGATGATATCGGAGAAGAAACATCAGATTGGGTGGCACCGGAAACTTGGGACGCATCGCAAAACCGCCGTGCTCTTCATCGTATCGTTCCGCGAATGCGGCAAAAGCGATTTCAAACAACGAAGGGTCAAGTTCCCCCCCGGGTGAAGCCCCCATGAGGTCGCCGAGCTGCCGGGTGATATTGAGCGCGGTTGACTCCACCTCCTCCCTTCGTTCGTCCCAGGCATTGCTCAGTTCCCCGACGACCCGTTTGATTCCCGGCCGTCCTGCCTGTGACTCCTTTGGAAAATATGTCCCCGCAAAGAAGGCATGCTTGTCAGGAGTCATCACCACCGTCATCGGCCATCCTCCGCCGCCCGTGATCGCCTGCGTGATCTGCATGTAGACCTCGTCAATATCAGGCCGCTCTTCCCGATCCACCTTCACCGGAATAAAATTCGCATTGATCAGCTCCGCGACCTCGTCGTCCTCAAAAGACTCATGCTCCATGACATGACACCAGTGACAGGTGGCATAACCAACGCTGAGAAAAACGGGCTTATCGAGGCGCTTCGCCTCCGCAAATGCCTCTTCAGACCACGGCCACCAGTCGACCGGATTCCGGGCGTGTTGAAGAAGGTAGGGACTTTGCTCAAAGACAAGACGGTTAAACTCTTTTCCACCGTCAGAAGGCAGCTTCGCAATCACCTCAGGAGAAGGTGGCGGGAGGCGAACGTGGCCCTCTTCAGCGTGAGACATAGCGCCTAAAAGAGCACAGATCGTGGCGAATGGGAACGAGAATCGGGCGGGGGAACGGCGCATTGTCATACCCTAAGTGACACCGACGGGACTGGCGATACTGAATACCCGTAGCTTGCTCCAATCAATGAGACGGCGATTTGCCCTCTTCAGGGAAGAGAAACCTCACCCGAACATGGCGCGACAGATCACGACCGCCGCGATGACGCCGGCGAGATCCGCACAAAGGCCCGCAGCGATAGCGTGACGTGTCTTTCGAACCGCGACAGAGCCAAAGTAGACGGCAAGAACGTAAAAGGTCGTCTCGGTCGAACCAAACATGGTCGCCGCCGTGTATTTGATCGTTTCGGAAAGTCCTTCATTGGTCAGGATTTCGACGAGAACCCCCTGGCTGCCACTTCCGCTGAGAGGTCGCATCAAGGCCATGGGAACGAGCTCCGGCGGGAACTTCACGAATTCCAAAACCGGGCGCAGCAAGTTCTGGAAGAGAAACAAGGCACCGGAATTTCTCAAGATCGCCAGCGCCGCGAGCATCGCAACGATGAAGGGCATGATCCGCACCGCAACATTCCAGCCCTCTTTTGCCCCTTCGACAAACTCCTCATAAACCGGAATGCGCTTCAAGGCCGCAAAGACGATAAAGAAAACGAGCACGAAAGGGATCGCGGCAACCGAAATCGCCGAGACGGTTCGCTGCCAGAAGGGCTTCGCTTCGTCATCCGGCTGCTCATCGAGCGACGCGCTTTCAGCATCAAGCTGAAGAGCAACCTCGCGCAGCCCGAGCGTTTCCTGGATCGCTATCCGCTGCTCCGGGAAAACCTCGAGGGCAACAATTCCCGCGAAAAGAATCACGACAGCCGACATGACCACCTTGCCGCGACCGGAAAGACTTTTCGATCCAGCTCTTGAGCCGTCTTCCTCGTCTTCGCCTGTTTCAACAGGGAGTGAAACACGGTTAAAAACCGGCATCTTTTCAAAGGTCTTCACCGCCAGAATCGCAATGATGGTTGAGCAGATCGTAGCCCCAATCGTCGTGCCGACAATGGCGTAGGGTTCCGCGATTCCCTGCGCGGCGAGGAGACCGATCGCCGTGGCCGGAATCAGGGTCACGGAGCTCGTGTTGATCGCGAGAAACGTGCACATGGAGTTCGTCGCCGTGCCCTTATTGGGATTCAAATCATCGAGATGCTGCATCGCCTTGAGCCCGAGTGGCGTTGCCGCGTTTCCAAGCCCTAACATATTTGCCGCCATATTCATGACCATGGCGCTCATCGCAGGGTGATCTTCGGGCACCTCCGGAAAAAGTCGCTTCATGACCGGACGGACGAAACGGGAGACCGCACTGACCATGCCCGAGGTCTCCGCAAGACGCATGATCCCCAGCCAGAGCATCATGATAGCACTGAGAGGGATTGCGATGTTCACGACCCCGACTTTGATCATCGAAAACATGCCTTCGACAATGCCGTTCGATCCACTCAGTTGATCCAGCAGCGCCGCGACGACGACACCAATGACAATCATTCCCATCCAGATCCAGTTCAGCATGCTGATATCTAACGACAGGAAGCGGTCGCGAAGCAACTGCTTTTCGAAAAACCGGACAGGGTGGTGTCAATGACCTGACCCTGTTGGCTGTAACCCCGGCAGGGGTTCCGCGGACAGAGTGGAACCTGTCCCTCCAGAGGCTTGTCCCTCCAGAGGCTCCGGCAGGGGTTCCGCGGAACGATGATGAAATGAGCTGGCCTCCGCGCGGACAGAGTGGAACCTGTCCCTCCAGAGGCTTGTCCCTCCAGAGGCTCCGGCAGGGGTTCCGCGGAACGATGATGAAATGAGCTGGCCTCCGGATTCAGTTTGCGCTTTGCTTTCGACCTGTCCGACAGGCCGAAATTGTTAGGATCCTCTCAAAATGAAAGCTGCATCAACCTCCCCCCTCGCCGGGCTCCGGCGGTCCCGCCTCGCTGCGCTCGTGGTTCCGTTTGGTTTCTTCATGGTTTCACTTCAATTGATTCAGTGGATTCGGACCGAAGGGGAAGGTCTCCCCTGGTGGCAGTCGCACCCTGAACATTGGGGCTACCCCCTTCAGGCAGTCATCTGCATCGCAATGGTGATCTGGTGGCGAAGAACCTATCCCCCTTTCTCCCGGAGAGGAATCGGGCTAGGTATCATCATGGGGGCGCTGGGCATTGGGATCTGGCTCTTACCACCGGCGATTCACCATCTTACCGGACTGGGCTCAACGGATCTCCTCCCGTGGCTTTCCTACCTCGGGTTTCAGCCGCGCCTTGAGGGGTTTAACCCCTACGCCTTCGGCGCGGGGCAGTCAGCACTCCTCCTCTGGACAATCATCGGCATGCGCTTCCTGCGATTGGTCGTCGCGGTTTCTCTGGTCGAGGAAATTTTCTGGCGGGGCTTTTTGATGCGATGGCTCATCCCCGCCAAAGAAGGCTGGCTCAATCTTTCAATCGGCACCTACGACAAACAGGCCTTCTGGTTCACTTCAATCGCCTTCGCTCTCGTCCATGCCGGGCCCGATCTCTTCGTTGCCTTGATCTTTGGCATGCTTGCAGGCTGGGTCACCATTAGAACAAAAAACCTCTGGGCGGTCGTGATGATGCACGCCACTGCCAATTTGCTTCTCGGCATCTTCATCATGCTGACGAAATGGTGGGGCCTTTGGTGAACGATTACGCGCAGCAAGCTGGCGAGAATCAGCCAGAACCGCCCGTTGCAGGTCCTCCGGTTTTTCGTCACACTGAGGGATGAGAATCCCCTTTTTCGTTGCTCTCCTCGCCGGGCTCTTTGCTTCTTCATTCGCCTCTGCGGATGATCGGCCGAACTTCGTCTTCTTCATCACTGACGACATCGGTTGTTACGATCTCGGTTGCTACGGAAATGAGGCTATTAAAACACCTCATCTTGATGCGATGGCTGAACGGGGACTGCGTTTCACGAACGCCTACCTCACAATCAGCAGCTGCAGCCCTTCGCGCTGCAGCATCATTTCGAGCCGCTACCCCCACAATACCGGCGCTCCCGAGCTCCACACGACCTTACCGGACGATCAGTTCAAGTTTCCCAAAGCGCTCCGCGAAGCCGGATATCACACCATGCTCTCGGGTAAAAATCACATCGCAGCGCTGAAGGATACCTTCGACGTGATCACCAACGGTGGAAAACCAAGCGGGAGCGAAGACTGGGTCTCCCTGCTCAAAAAACGCCCTAAAGATCAGCCTTTCTTCGCCTGGTTCGCCTCTTATGACGCTCACCGTGACTGGCAAATCGACGACGAAAACACAATTTACGACCCCTCAGAAGTCAAGGTCCCGCCTTTTCTCTACGATGGCCCGAAAACCCGTCAGGACCTTGCTGACTACTATCACGAAGTCTCCCGCACTGACGCAACGATGGGAAAACTCGTCGCTGAACTGAAACGTCAGGGAATCGAAAAAAACACCTACGTCATTTACATGACAGACAACGGCCGTCCCTTCCCTCGCTCCAAAGCACGACTCTACGAAAGTGGAATTAAAACGCCTTTTCTCATGACCTGCCCGGGCAAAATCGAACCGGCCGTGGTTGATTCGATGATCAGCAGCATCGACGTCGGGCCGACGATTTTGGAGCTCGCCGGCGTCGCCATTGACGAGCGGGCTCAGGGGATCAGCTTTGCGCCGATCCTCAAAGATCCGAAGGCAGTGATACGTGAAATCGCCTTTGCCGAGCAGAACTGGCACGTCTATCAAGCCCACCAGCGCATGGTTCGCACCGGTGATTTTCTCTACATCAAGAACGCCTTTCCTGAACTTCTGGCGCTGAACAAAGAAAGCGACACCTCTTTCCCTGCCGGGGAGGAACTCTGGGAAAAACAGGCAGCAGGCGAATTGAACGAGAATCAACAGGACATTTTCCGGCAACCGCGGCCGGTGGAGGAACTCTACCAGGTGAGCGACGACCCTTTTCAGTTCACCAATCTCGCAGAGAACGAAGAGTTCGGGGAGACCCTGAACCAGCTCAGAGGGCTTCTTGGCGACTGGAGCGAAGCGACCGGAGATACCGTCCCGACGGAGCCCACGCCCGACCGCAAGGACATCGACGGCAAGAAAGACAAGACCCACCGGCACCTCGAATTTCCCGGCGCAGCGAGCGGAGCGACCTCGATTAACGCAAAGGGCCCGGTCCTGCTTCCCTGAAAAGGGGTTGCACTGACGACGATACGGGATTGAGTAGGCGCCTATCTTATGGGGAAACGAGCAGTATTGATGTTTGCAGGACAGGGAGCCCAGACCGTTGGAATGGGTCGGGATCTTGCCGAAAAGTATGACGTGGCAGCCGACTTGTTCGCGAAAGCGGACGAGCAGCTTGGCTATTCATTGTCGGATAAAATGTTCAACGGCCCCGCCGACGAGCTGACCCGGACCTCCATCTGCCAGCCGGCGCTCTACGCCCACGGCCTTGCCTGTCTCGAATTGCTCAAGAGCGAAGTCCCCGATCTTGAAATCGCAGGAGTGGCCGGCCTTTCCCTCGGGGAATTCACGGCTCACGCTGCCGCCGGCACCTTTGATTTTGCAACCGGGCTCGATCTCGTCGCGAAACGAGGTTCGTTCATGGAGGAGGCTACCAGCGCTGTCGACGGATCCATGGCGGCTCTCATCGGTGGAGAGGAAGCCGATATTCGTAAGCTCGCCGCTGATTGCGACATCGACGTCGCGAATCTCAATGCCCCCGGCCAGATTGTGGTATCCGGATCAAAAGAAGGCATCTCCAAAGCGGTTGCGACGGCGGAGAACTACGGAATCCGCATCGCTCAGGAGCTTGACGTGGCCGGTGCCTACCATTCCCGCCTCATGATTTCGGCCCAGGAAAAGCTGGCGGCGGTTCTTGCCGGCCTCCCCTTGAACACCCCGTCCCTCCCCGTCGTCTGCAACGTGGAGGCCCGTGAAGTGTCTGAGGGTGATGAGATTCGCAAGACCCTTGAAGCTCAGGTGAGCGGCTCCGTTCGCTGGAGCGAATGCGTGCAGCACTACCTTGGCAAAGGCGAAACGCTCTTCATTGAACTCGGCCCCGGCCGTGTTCTTGCCGGCCTGATGCGCCGTATCGACCGCAGCGCCAAGGCTCTCAGCTTTGCCGACGTCGAAGGACTCGAGAAAACCGTGGCGGCGCTCAACGAAGCGTAAGCGCCGGACCGGAATCTCCGGTCCAAAGATAGAGATCGATCACCGCTTTAACACGCGCAAAATATTCGCGAAGCCGGACTTTGGCTGAATTTTCGATCTCGACCGGGGCGCTCTTCATGGCAATCGCGTTGAGCCCGAGTTCATCCGCAATAAACAGGGCCCGACTGACGTGAAAATCGTCGGACACGATGACAAACCGGTCGAATCCGAAGACTGATTTCGCCCGAACCACCGAGTCAAAAGTCCGCGCCCCCTCATTATCCGCCAGAATCACTTCCGCGGGAACCCCGGCCGACTTCAACTTCGCAATCATGTCGAGAGTCTCGTCGTAATATTTTGAATCGCGGTAACCACTGACAAGAAGTTGTTCGACCTTTCCCGTTTTAAAAAGAGCGACCGCCGCTGCAATCCGATTGTCAAAATGTCGATTCGGAGTGTCAGGGGCAACGTTTTTCGACGTCCCAAGAACCAAAGCGACCGGCTGAGCCTCAATTTCTCCCGCCGAAGCGTATACCCTGCCATGCGTCGAAATCACAATCCAGAGGTTGCACGCCACAACCCCTGCGATAAGGAGAAAAAGCGGAAGCTTGATCAGGCAAAAAGTGATGGAGCGCTTTCGTTTGCGGGCCATGGTGAATGGTAAAACCCCGGTGGCGGCTTACCGCCCCTGTCTTTAGTTTAAATTTCTGACTCTCTTTGATCCTGTATGAGGACCGTTCTTCGTGTTTTTTCCTATCTCAGACGTTACCCGATTCTCGCGGGAACGCAGCTAAGCTGTGCCATTCTGATGACGCTGCTTGTCGTCGTTTTCCCCGAAGTGACCAAAAAGATCACCGGCGAAGTGATCCCGGGGAGAGATTTTGAAAAATTGATCCCCCTCACCCTCATCGCAGTAGGGACCTTTTTCCTGACCAATCTGTTCAACGCACTTCGCATCATCCTCAACAATACGTTCGAGCAGAAGGTAATCTTTGATATCAGATCAGATTTGTACCGAAAGATTCAACGTCTTCCAATGCGCTGGTTCGATAACAAACGCACCGGCGATGTCATGACGAGAGTCACCGAAGATGTCACCGCCATGGAAAGAGTCCTTATTGACGGCATCGAACAGGGTGTTGTCGCCCTCCTTCAGGTCCTCGTCGTGGGCAGCTATCTTTTCTATCAGGATGCCAAACTGGCGGCGATCGCGATGATCCCGATGCCATTTCTGATCGGGGGAGCCTGGCTCTATACCCGCACGGCGCCGCAACGCCATCGCAAGGTGCGCGCTGCAACCAGTTCGATGAACTCTCTTCTCCACGACAATATCGACGGGATTCAACAAATCAAAACTTTCACGAGGGAGGAGGCGGAACTGCAGAGTTTTAACGAATCCAGCAACGCGCTGCGCCTCGCAACCCTCCACCTCATGCGCACCTGGGCGGCTTACAATCCCAGCATGGAGTTTCTCCGCAATGTCGGCTACGCCCTCGTCATCGGCTTCGGCGCCTACGGAGTGATGCAGGCCCCTTCACAGGAACAGCTGGAGATCCAAACCGGTATTTTTGTGGCCTTTCTCGTTGCCCTGAATCTGTTTTATGAACCCATCAGCCGACTCAACGGCCTCAATCAGATCATTCAAGCGGGACGCGCCGCCGGTGAAAGGGTCTTCGAGATCATCGATGCGGAAGAGGAGCCGGACGTCGATGAAGGGGTCGTCCTTCCAACTCCGGTAAAGGGTTCGGTCAAGTTTGATACGGTCAAGTTTTCCTACGGGGATGACATTGCGACTCTCAAAGGAGTCTCCATGAAAGCTGATCCGGGTGAAATGATTGCCCTTGTCGGAAGCACCGGCGCAGGCAAATCAACAATCATCAATCTCCTGACACGCTTCTACGAAGCCGACGGGGGCACTATCAGCATCGATGGTCAGGACATCTCGGAAGCGAAGAAAAGCTCGCTCCGCGATGCCATGGGGTACGTCACTCAGGAAAGCTTCCTTTTCAACTGCAGCGTCAGGGAGAATCTTTCCATCGCCAAAGAAGACGCAACGGAGGAGGAAATGTGGGAAGTTCTCCGTGCCGCCAATGCCGAGGGATTCGTGAAAGCACTCCCTGAGCAACTTGATACCAGCGTCGGTGAACGCGGCGTCAAACTATCGGTCGGCGAAAAACAACGCATCGCGATTGCGCGGGTGATCCTAAAAAACCCTCCGATTCTGCTCCTCGACGAAGCAACTGCAAGCGTCGACACCGAAACTGAGAAACTGATTCAGGAAGCACTCGAAAAATTGATGACCAACCGGACCAGCCTGGTCATTGCCCACCGCCTATCAACGGTACGGAACGCAGATCGAATCTACGTTCTCGACCACGGGCTCGTGGTTGAGGAAGGAACACACGACACCCTTGTCGAAAAGGACGGGATCTACGCCATGCTCTGTCGACAGAGCTTGATGGCCTGAGCAACCCCCGACGCGCGCGGAAAACCTACTCCCCCCGCATGCTGAGCCCCGGCGGTGCAGAGAGTTGAACCTGATACTTCACTCCGCTGACGTGAACTCCATCAGCGTTGTCGAGTCTGAGGCGAACCCGACGAGTACCGCTGGAGGCATCTACGACCGGGCTCACAAACATGACGGAGGCCTTCGCCAGAAACCTGCCGCCCTCCTCTCCCACGCGATCAACCATGACGGTGCCCATCTTTGCCATCTGCTCAGCAATGCCGGTTTCGATATGAACAATGAGGTCAAGCTGTTCAAGGTTCACTACTGACATCACAAGGGTTTCCCCACCTCCCACGCTCTCCGCTTCATCCCTCAAAATTCGGGTCACGACACCGTCAATCGGGCTTCGCAGTGTCCTTCGTTCAATTTCAATCGTCACCTGCTCCAGCTCAATCTTCGCCTGAGCCGACTCCTCAACCGCGAGTTCATAGCGGGACAGGGAAGTTTCGTAATCAACGGAAGCACGTGCCAGCTCATCGGGGTTCGTGTTTCCTGAACCAAGTCCTTTCAATTTCTCAAGGCGCTCCTCACGAAGCCCCATTTCAGCCTCAGCCGAGCGAATCGCTGAGGTGCTTTCCGCCTTCATCGCGGCAATTTTCTGACGGGCCTCATGAGACCGCGCATCAAGTCGCGCCAGAAGATCCCCCTTCTTCACCGTCTGACCCTCTTCAACGAGGATCGAGGCAATCACTCCGACCTCGGGAAAGGCCAGGTCAATCTCCTCAACCGGCTCGGTAACCCCAATCACAGGCGGATTTGCATGAACCCGCAAGGGTGACACGAGGATCAAAATCACCGCGAACAAAGAATAATAAATAGGTCGTATAGCTGTCATATCAGGAAAGAGTTTGTTTCGATTCGTTAAGATTTTCGTTGTAGAGAAAAGAAGTTACCCGCTGTTCGTAGCGTGCCTTCTCCGTTCTTCGCTGGGCCTTTTCAAACTGCCCGAGAAAGGCTGATGCCTTTACTTCGCCAAGTGCATCACAACGGGATGTTGACTGCAGCCTCGCGGCCTCTTCAGGGAATTGCTCAACCATGAGCGCATCTTCTCCACTGAGAAAGAACTGATAGGATCCCGGTTGCCCCTGTCGTGCAGCTCTTCCTGTGAGCTGACGGTCAATGCGCTTCGATTCCTCCAACCCGGTAGCAACAACGTGCAAACCACCTTCGGCCAGCGAGTCGTCGTCGAGAGAAATATGCGTCCCCCGCCCCGCCATGTTCGTTGCCACCGTGATCGCACCGGAGACCCCGGCCTGGGCAATGATAGCCGCTTCCTCCCCGGTCGTTTTAGCGTTTAATAAAGTGTGCGGAACCGTCATTTCACTCAGTTCGCGCGAAAGCTTTTCGCTTTCCTCGATGGTCCGGCAGCCAATCAGGACGGGCTGCCCGTTCTGCTGCCGATCTCTGACATCATCAGCGATCGCCTGAAACTTTTCGCATTCAGTGCGAAAGATACGTGTCGGGAGCGCCCTGACGAGGGAAGGACGATTCCTCGGAACCGGCGTGACACGAAGTTGATAAAAGCGCCACAACTCCCCGGCCGACTCGCTCGCAGTTCCGGTCATCCCACCGATCCCGTCATACAACTGATAAAACCGTTGCCTCGAAATACCTGCAACTGAAGTTGATTCAGCGGTGATCTCAACCGCCTCTTTCGCTTCGACGGCCTGGTGAAGGCCTTCCTTCCAACTACTTCCTTCACGAACACGACCGGTAAACGAATCAACAATAACGATTTCGTTCTCTGAATTCACGAGATAGTCAGAATCCCGGGTAAAGACATGTTGGGCGCGCAAGGCGTTCTCGACATAGGTTTTCCACGGACGAACGAGATGAGTCCAGGGGATCGTCAACTCATCGCGATGGATCTTCTCAACTCCCGCCGCGGTGAGTCCGACGCTACGTGTCCGCTCATCGAGTTCGACTTCGCGGTCCATTTCGAGATCATTCGCGACCGTTTTCGCAAGATGGTAAATTTCAGGATGTGGATTCAATTTGTCAGCCTTTCCACTGATAACGAGCGGGGTCGCTGCCTCATCGATGAGGACCGAATCGATTTCATCGATAATCACAAAAGAAAGCCCGCGCTGGCAAAGTGTCGCACGTCGGCGCGAAGGTAGGCCCAGGATCTCACGGCGGAATTCGTCCCCGAGCTTCGTCGGGGGCTCATTCATCAACTCCACCTGATCCCGGAGATAGTCAAAACCGAATTCGGTGCCTGTCCCGTAGGTGACATCGGCAGCATAGGCCGCCTGCTTCTGTGCAGCAGGAACCCTCTCCGGAAGTAAGGCTGCACTCGTTCCGAGAAAATCAAAAAGGGGTTTAGCGAAATCATAATCGCGCTCTGCAAGGTATCCATTCGCAGTCGCGACGTGAACGCCGTTGCCGGGAAGGCTCCGGGTGAAGGCAGCCAGTGATTGCACCAGCGTTTTCCCTTCACCCGTCGCCATTTCCGCAATCGTCCCGTTGCATATGGCCAGACCACCTAACAACTGCACATCGTAGTGGAACAGTCCAAGAATGCGGCGGGACGCTTCTCTTACGAGAGCAAAAGATTCTACTAAATATTCGTGGGGCTGAGCCCCCGACCGGGCGACCTCCCGAAGTTTTGAGGCGACGTCCTGCAGTCTTCGGTCGGATAGTTTAGCGACCGTTTCCTGCAGTTCGTTGATTTGCTGAAGTTGTGCTTCTGCAGTGGCGTGACCGTCAGCTTTCTCATCCGACCAGGCTTGGCGGATAAGCCCCCAGGGTTCGTAGTCCCTGAAAGCTTTCGAAATGATTCCCGGTGAAAGAGAAGGCATCAGTTTATCTTACTTAAGTGCGTAGCTGGCGATGGCGTTCTTCGCGGCTTCGTCTTTGGTAAGGCGAAGAATGGGAAGTTCATCTTCATCGACATCACGGTGCACACCCACATCTTCCGCCTGAAGCAGAGTGCCGGAAGCACGGTCGAGATTCGTGATTGCAGAATTGTAGACCACCAATGACTTCAGGAAGCTTTCACGGGCAAGGGAACGTCGTTCCTGTGCATCGAGAAGTTTCTCAAGGTAAAGCGCTTCGCCTTCCTGAACGTCAAGTCCACGTCGGTTATTGAGCACCGCGAGTTCTTCCTCTGCTGCTTTCGCCGCTTTATACTTTGCCTTCATGTCAGGATACGCGGTTGAGACCTCACGGTGCGCAACTTGAACCTCAAGAAGAACCGTATCCATTGTTGAACGGAGTTGATCTTCCATCTGGCGAACTTCAAGCTCAGTGCGAAGATGACGTGCTTTCTCGGCACGGCGCCCCCATGGGACTGAAGCCATCACCCCGACACCCCAGTTGGGAACACTGTCCTGAAACTGGTCACCGAAGGCTCCCCCGGTATCACCGCTTCCACGCAGGGATGAAAGGCCCGTTTCAGCGAGGAGATTAAGCGTAGGCTTCTTCTCGTTGCGCGCCATTGCCTCACGAAGGTCGGATGCCTGGAGATGCTTTTCAGCCTGACGAATCTCAGGGCGGTAGGTCAAAGCCGCGTCAACCATCGTTTCAAAATCAGGAACATAGCGTCCTATCATTGGCATATCTGAAGGGATGATTTCTCCGATTCCACCAGTGACGAACCACGGATCGTTCACCAGGGCGCGAAGCCTGGACTCGGAGTTCATGATCGCAAGCTCAGAGCGAACAAGGGTTGCCTCACGGGAAGCGAGTGCAGCCTGGGTTCGACTGATCTGGCTCGAGGAAGCATCGAGTGTTCCACGGGCAGCAAGCTCATCGGCCACTCCGCGCGTCTCATTCACGAGATTCTTCTGCTCCTGATACATGGCACGAGCGAGGTAGAGGGCCCAGTAGGAACGGTTGACCTCCATGAGATGCGTTTCGAGCTGTCGGACAAATTCTTCATATCCGGTTTCAGCATCGAGTTTAGCAATCTGCATCATGGTGCGATTGTACTTGGCTCCCGCCCCTTTGAGGAGAGGCTGGACAACAGAGAGGCGGAGACGGGCATTCCCCTGATCACCCGGAATGAAGAACTCGCTGTTGTTGCTCTTCTGTCCGAGGTCCTGCGCTACGACCACCTCAGTCCCTGCGAGAAACTTCTTCCGAACGCCGGCTTCCATCGTCCATCCGCGCTCGCGGAAGAAGTCATTTGCGCTCCCTGTCTCCAGTGTCGAACCGGTCGGTTCATCAGTGAAGTTGTAACGACTTTCAACGTATGACTCCGGGTCAAATTCAGCCTTCGCTTCATCAATCGCCGTCTCCCGAATCAGGGGAAGGGCGGCAAAGACACGAACCTGTGAAGAGTTCGCCAGGGTCCGGGTGTAGATCTCGTCAAGCTGCATCCCGACAGCCTTTCCTTTGACGTTGAGCATGGGGTCCCGGTGGGAATCTGCCCACCACTCGTCGAGATAGACTGATCCGGAATTCGCCGCCCGCTCTGCCGCAGGTGAAAGGCTTTCACGAACGCCGGTTTCGACCGCTTCGCTGAGAAAACCCCCGATGGTTTCGTCAATCGACAGATCGCGATCCTGTTCCTCTTCAGAAACGGGCTCATAGTTTTCTTTAAATACCGAAGCAGAATCGTTGATCATGATATAATCAGAATCATTCGAATTCATGCTGGTTGGGACCTGGCAGCTGGTAAGACAGCTGAGGGTGAAGACGCCCACCGCGGGGAGCCACTTTATATAATTGTCTAATTCAGACGGTTTCATTTTTGTGCAGTTGTTGTTGTTGTTGTAAAATTGCTGTTCAGCGATTCAGACTCGAATCAGTTTCCGCTGCTGGATTTAAGCGCTCCACGGGCAGCGAACTCATAGAGCTGACCATTCCAGTCCATCGCCAGAATCATCTTGGATGACTCGTAAAGATCGATGACCTCGGAAGGGATCCTTTTCTCCATCACGCTGTGAACGGTAAGGTCCTCGGTGTAGTAAGTTCCGGTAGAGAAGGCGGGGCCGAAGTAGGTCCGGAAATTGTAACTTCTCTCGCCTGCAGGATTGTAGCTGGCCCAGGTCTGTCGCATCTCAATCCGTGCCGGCTGCTTATCGACGTCAGCCATCGGGAAAGAGGCGAGCCAGTTACCGCCCGCATCAGTGACTACAGAAGTGTCAGCAATGAGTCGGCCGGTCTCATCAAAGACCTCCAAAGTGATCGTAGACCCGGCCTGGGCAAGCCCTGAGGCCATGTAGGTGGCATAGATCACCGGCTCGCGGCGAAGAATCCGGTCGCTTTGACCGGAGTGACGGTCACGAAGCGAGAGATTCCCGTTTGAGGTCCTGAAATCCTGAGTGAGGTCGTAACGGAATTTCCATTCGGTATCTGTCTCGTCGATGTCCTTGTTGTTCTCCGGTGTTGGGTCCGGTCCACTTCGACCATCATCTTTGATCGTCACGGTGTTGATTTTCAGTCCCGGCCGAATCACTTCAGCGGTAACCTCGACGGTTCTGACTTCCCCGGGAGCGACCTCATCGAATCCCCAGAAGACAGAGTTTCCACGCAGGATCCCACCGTTTGAAGCGGAGATAAACTCCATTTCAGGAGGAAGGACATCTTCAATCACGACCCCGGAAGCAACCTGATCACCGACATTCGTGAAAGTAATGACGTAGGTAATTTCATCACCGGTAAAAGCGAGCAGGAGACCGTCATCTTTCGTGATGACCAGATCGGGTCTCGCAATGACAGGAGTATCCTCCGGGTCTTCATTATCCTCGGGAGTCGGATCAATATCGTCGTGATTTGCTACCGCAACATTCGTGATTGACTCAAGTCCTGCAGGAATCACATCAGGCGCTTGAAGCGTCATCGTAACGACTTGAACATCGTCTACCGGCATATCAGGAAGATCAAACGTAACAATGCCACCGACGAGAGTTGCGTTTGTTCCTGACAGGAAGGTAAACCCTGCCTCGAGGAAGTGGGAAATATCGTCCGTCACATTGACTCCGAGGGCTTCAACCCGGCCCTGGTTTGTCACTGTCATCTCATAGACGACGGTTCCGCCGGGCACGATCTCAGCATCGTAGTCCACCTTCTCGATTCGAAGGTCAGGCTGAAATACTTCAACAGACTCGTCGTCATTGTCCGTATAGGTATCAGGATCATTCGGATCGTTTGTATCCGGATCTCCGCCCCGCTCGTCGGGATTGACCCCATCCGTGGAAGTATAGTGAAGATCGACCTCATTCGGAAGAACTGCTTCAAAGTCAGCGGTATCACTGGACACTTGAACTTCATAAGTAATCTGAATCGATTCCCCTTCTTCGAGGTGATTGATCCCGAGAACAAGATTGTTGCTCGTGCTGTTATTTGATGTGATCGCACTCGGATTCGAGGGAGTCCCCAGAATGAGCAAGGTCACGGAAGAGGTATCGAGTGTCATCCGCGGATCCATGAGGTCATCGATAACGAGATCGAAAGCATCCGTGGTGCTGGCCCCGGCGTCATTAGAGACGGTCAGGGTATAGGTAAGCACTTCACCGAGACGAGGTTCATCATTGTTTACCGACTTGGTGATACTCAGGTTAGGTTCGAGTATTTCTACAGAGACGTCGTCCGTGATGGACTGCTCGCTCTGAACACCAGTGCTATCCGGATCGTCGAAGTAAAAGAACTCAGCATCATTTTGAATGACGTCACCGGCACTGTTCTCAGCAACATTTACGACCAGGGCCGTGACAAGAATCTCAATCTGCTCAGAAGCCTGTCCTGTTGAAAAATCAGGATCATTCACCACTGATCCAAAGTCGATTTCAATTCGATCCCGGTAACCGTCGGAACCGACGGAATCGGTCACCGATGGAATAATGGTCGAGAATGGATCTCCACTATCGAGACTCAAGGCTGCACCGGGGTTGATCGTCACATTGGTGATGTCGAGAATCCCGTTCAAGGTAGAGAACTGATCGATGAAACGAACTCCATCAGTCTTCCCCCGTCCCAGGGTTGCGGTGAGGGAATAAGTAACAGTCTCACCGACGACAAGATCAGTTAGGTTGGAGAGCCCCCCGAGAGTTCCGGTGCTTGCTTCACTTGTCGATACGATCTCCTTCGTGAATGCGAAAGCCGAGGTAAACTCCGCATCAAAATCGGCGGTGTCGGCCGCTTCGTAATCATCCGGTTGCCCGGTCGGAGTTTCGGTATCCAGATCCCCGTTTCCGCCACGCTCGTTCGCGTCTACTCCTTCAATCGATGTCCATTCTACATCCACTTCATTCAGAAGATTATCACCGTCTTGAACTCCCGGCTGAATCACTGCATCATAGGTAATCACCACGACATCGCCCTGATTGAGCAACGGACCGGTGGACCCGTCGCCCACACTCCAACCGGTGGAGGAGACCGTGAAGGCACCGCTGATATCAGTAGCACCGTTCAAGACCGCCGTGAAAGACGTCTCCTCCAGGGACAGATTTGCCGGCATGTCGTCCCGGGCAAAGATGTCAAAAGCGATCACGTTCTCAGTTCCTGTTGGAGCCGGATTGGAAAGGACTACTTGATAGGTCACCGTTTCGCCGGCAGTCGGATTTGCTGGTAAGGTGGTAATCGACTTGGCGACAGTCACTTCGGGTTCCACAATCTCCACCTCGACGTTGTCGGTGATAGTCTGAGGAGCAATAGGGCCGGTTCCACCGTCGTCGCCCTGGTAGGTAAAGGTACCGACATTGTCGATGATATCACCACTCTGGTTTTCGATATCATTTACCACTACCGCGGTAATGAGGATCCGGATCTGCTCGGACGCCGGTCCGTCATACTGGTCAGGGTCGTTAATCACGGTGCCGAAGTTTATTTCAACACGGTCATTATAGAGATCCGCCCCAAGATTATTGGTTTCGCTAATCGTCAGTGAGGAGAATGGATCCCCGCTTCCAAGGCTGAGGGCGGCACCTGCTTGAAGTTCAACATTGGTGATATCTAACAGGCCATTCGGAATTGCAAGCTGATCGACAATTTGAACACCGTCCGTTGTCCCTTTTGCAAAGGTGGCGATTAATTCGTAGGTCACGGTCTCGCCAATGACGAGATCTTCGATCCCCGTATCTGTGCCTCCATCCGCGTTGGTAAACGACTGGCTCGTTGATTCAATCGTTTTGGTGAAATCGTAAAGAGGAGTGAGGTTAACCGTTACCGTAGCATCGTCGCCGTCCTCATAATCATCAGGACTGGTGACCGGTGATTCACTATCAAGATCGCCGTTACCGCCGCGCTCACCCGTGACGGTTCCATCGAGAGAGGTCCACTCGACATCGACCTCATTGGTCAAAGTGTCAGCATCCTTCACTTCTTTCGCGATGATTGCGCTGTAGGTAATAGTAACCGATTCGCCCGGGTCGAGGTCAATATCAGCCGTTGGACTGGTGATCCAACCGGATGCACTAACCGTGAACTGATCGTTGATGTTCCCCTCTCCGCTGTGCAATGCCAGGAAACTTCCGGTATCCAGTTCGAGATCGTCCGGAAGCGTATCCTGCGCGATGATATCGAATGCGGTTACATTCTGCAGGAGGTTCCCCGGTCCACCGGAATTGGTAAGAGTCACGGTGTAGTTAATAGTGTCTCCCGCCTGGGGGTTTGCCGGCTGACTGCTGACTACCTTATTCGCATCAACCTGAGGCTCGACCACTTCAATAAAGGCGTTATCGCTGATGGATTCCTCGGTACGGTCTCCATCTGCATCAGGGTCCGCGAGGTAGAAGAGATTCGCGGTGTTCTCGATCACGTCGCCCTGCTGGTTCTCCTCAACATTCACTAGATCCGCAACCACCAGGATCCGAATCTGTTCGGCGCTTGTCTCCGCCCCCGTTGCATCGTTAACGATATTCCCAAAGGTCAGTTCGATCGTATCCAGAAACCCATCCGTTCCGCCGAGTGCATCGGTCACGGTTGCTGTCGTCGGAAAAGCACCGCCGCCTTCAATACTCAAGTCTGCGCCGGGCACCACCGTCACGCTGGAAATCCCGGTGATTCCTTCATCGATCGAAAACTGGTCGAAGAACCGCACGTTCTCAGTCGTTCCGCGACCCATCGTGATGAGGATCTCATAGGTGACGCTCTCTCCGATGGTGAGGTCTTCAATATCGGTGTCCGTTCCGTTTGCTGTGCTCGCAACGGTCGATCCGAGAACAGACTTCGTGATCGTTGGCGCAAGGTCCGCCTGAATCGTCACCTCGTCACCACTCTCGTAGTCATTCTCGGGGCCATCTCCACCAGTCGTGTCGAAGTCGTCGTCTCCACCACGCTCACCGGCACTGTCTCCGTCAAGGGAGCTCCACTCCGCATCAACTTCATTGGTCAGAAGATCGTCATCGTTCACCGTCTCCTCAATAAGCGTATCGTAGGTAATGGTAATCACATCGCCGGGACCAAGATCAATGTCCGCTGAAGCAGGAAGGAGCCAGCCACCTGCCGTCACTGTAAAAGACCCGGTAATATCGGTATCACTTCCACCGGAAGTGAGAATCGCCTCGAAAGTTCCGGTCTGCAGAGTGAGGTCGGCTGGAAGCACGTCACGCGCCGTGACTTCATAAGCGATTGCATTCTGCTCCTGGTTACCGGCCCCTCCGGGGTTGGTCAAAGTCACTTCGTAAGGAACTGTCACCCCCGCCTCATAGGCAGGCGGCACTGAAGTGACCCGTTTAGCGGTATCTACCTGGGGCTCAATGATCTCTACCGTCGCCGTGCTTTGGAGAGACTGTTCGGTGCGGATTCCATCGCCATCTGCGTCATCCTCGAAGAGAAGAGTGCCCGTGTTCGCAATAACGTCGCCCTCCCGGTTTTCTACATCGTTAACTACAAGCGCTGTAATACGGATCAGGATTTGTTGAGAGGCATCGTCAGTCGCAATCTCGTAATCATTTATCACGGTGCCAAAATCAAACTCCACCCGGTCAATGTAGCCGTCTGTGGTCGCAGAATCGATCTGGCTTGGAGTGATCGTAGTGAGCGCATCACCATTCAGAAGCCTCAAAGCATCCCCGGCCTCAATTTCAACGTTCGTGATATCAAGAAGACCATTCGCCAGCGAAAGTTGATCAATAATCCGAACCGAATCGACAGTTCCTTTTGGAAGCGTAGCGACGAGTTCATAAGTCACGGTCTCACCGATCACGAGGTCCTCAAAGCTGGTGCTCGTTCCCGCTGCGCTGCCTGTATCTGCGACGCTGGTGGAAACGACTTCCTTAACGAAGTCAAAACCCGGAGTCAGATTAATCTCAAGGTCTGCGGTAGCCTCTTCTTCATAATCATTCGGGTTGCCCGCCCCTGATTCGGTATCAAGATCCCCGTTACCTGAGCGTTCCCCGGTATCTGAACCATCAATACCATCGTTCGCATCATCATTGTCCAATGAAGACCATTCAACATCGACCGTATTCGTGAGAGTGTCACCATCTTTGACTGGTGTCAGGATGAGCGCGTCGTATGTGATCGTTATCACCTCACCCGGAGCAAGGTCAATGTTCGCCGCCGGGTCAATACTCCAGCCATTAGCACTCAAGGTAACCAGGCCTGTAATATCAGCCCCATCAAGATCAGCGAGAAGACTTGCTCCGTCAAAACTGAGATTTGTTGGCACCACATCCCGGGCAATCACCTCATAAGCGCCCACATTCTGATCCGGATTCAAAGGTCCACCGGGATTCGTGAGAGTCACTGTATAGCTCACGGTATCACCGGCCTCGATCAGTGCAGGAAGTGCTGCGAAGGTCTTCTCAGCATCGACCTGAGGCTCCACAATCGTGATGATCGTATCGGAGTCGCCTGTGCTGTCCTGAACCGTCACAGTGCTCGATCCATCTTCATCCGTGTAGATAAAGTCAGCGGTATTATTCAGCTCTCCGCCTTGCTGATTCGCGATGATATTCTCGACCTGAAGCTGGTAGCGAATCTCAATTGTGCCGGAGGAAAGGCCGTCCCCGGCTGAACTCTCATTATAAATGATGCTTTCAAAATCAAAACGGAGTTGTTCAGGATCCGAGGAGCTTGCCGGGTCGGTATGGGTAAAGAAATCGGTATTTGCCTCATTAAGGGTTCCGGCGGTCCCAATCACGATACCGGCATCAGTCGTAACTGACAGGGTTCCCGGAATAAACCGGAATCCCGGGTCGATTTGATCCAGGATATAGGCATTCGGGTCCCCGACTTCGCCTTCTGATATCTCCAGTGTGATCACATACTCTACCGGCTCACCGATGGTAAAACTGGTATCAGCAGGATCTGCCAGCACTTTACTTAGAACTGGTGCCGGCGAAGTAAATGAATCGCTGTTGCTCTTCGTCGTGATGCGCTCACCATCAGTATCACCGGGGGTTCCCGCTTCATTCCCTGTGTCATTATCACCACTACCATCGTCTGTCCCATCATCCGGCAGAGTACTGTAAGTAAGGGTTGCACTGTTCGTAACCGTTTCGTCGGCCTCAATAATATTGATACCTGTGTCACGAACTTCCGCCTGGAAAGTTATCTGGAAGGTCTCTCCCGGTTCAAGGCGATCGACCGTTGCCGAGAACGAATCTGCGCCCCCATCTTCCGTAATCGACCCGCTGGAGGTCACAGGAAGACCAACAAACGTTACCGATCCATCAACGAGGTCCAACTGATCAGGAAGAACATCGCTGATTGAAAGATCAAAAGCCGTGGTGTGAAGCTGTGGATCCGAGGTGCCCGCGGTGATAGTCAAAGTGTAGTCGATGATATCACCGGCATCAGCGCTTGTTGTTCCATTATCCGACTTGGCAATCGTCACATCAGGTTCAACAATCGTTACTTCCTGAGTCAGAGGGGAACCGATATCCTCACCGCCTTCGCGAAGTTGAACCGTGTTCATGGCGATATCTCCACGCTCAACCTCCGCATCGTTTTTAATGATCGCATTATAGGAGATGTAGAGATACTCAGGCTCCGAATCGGTCTCTGTGTTTGAAATATCACCGAAACTGAATGTGACCGTTGAAGTCTCGTCGTAGACCGCGCTGGCCTCCGGAAAAGTGACCGTAGTTCCGTCTGCGGAAGCAGGGATCGAAGGAGCAGAGAGGGTGGAACCGTCCGGATTAAACCCTTCAAGCCTGATTTCGAGGTTGTTCTCTGCGGAATCGATCCACTGCAACTCCGGACCCAGCACATCCACGAGTTGAACATTTGTTGATTCAGCCTGCGGGATGAGGATCCTGACTTCATATCGAACCACCTCTCCAATTGTGACCTCTACGGTGCCATCCTCCGTTTTGTCCACTCCGGTGTGAAACTCCGAAGTATCAACAACTACCTTATCGATACCGATCGGATTGATAACCGTCACCGTGGCAGAGTTTTCATCTTCATAGTCGTTAACTCCCCCCAGGGCATCCCCTTCATTATTGAGATCGGTCGGGTCGCCGGTTCTTTCGAGCGCATTGGCGAGAGCCGCTTCATCAGGCGTTGCAAAACTCCCTGAATCCGTTGCCGGGTCATAACCGGTATAGGATACGTCTCCGGGATCACCCGGCAGTGAGGTGAATTCAACATTGGCCGAATTCAGGATTTCTCTGTCGGTCGGAAGTCCATCATCGATCCTGACAACAATGTCGATCCGGGAAACTTGACCTACCTCAAAGGTGTCCCACGTTGCAGTGATCTCACCTTCGTTTCCGACAGCTCCATTGTAGGCCACAGCACCTGTTGGAGCCACCCCTGAGACGAATGTCGCGCTGACAAATTCGACGTCATCAGGCAGGATATCCGAGAGTTCGACATCATAACCTTCAGACACATTTCCTGAACCGTCATCATTGTTTCGAACAACGATTCGATAAGTCACAGTATCGGCACCTTCCACCGTTGTGTCGCCGCCGAGCACCGATTTGCTAACCGTGATGTTCGGTTCGACCACGGTGACATCAGCGGAATCCTCTTCGAGTTGATCCGTTCCATTCTCCTGCCAACTAATCTCAGCATCATTACTGCGAACGACCCCCGATTGAATCTCTACATCGTTCAACACCACAGCCCTATAGGTAAAGGTCACCTGCTCAGTGGCAGTGTTATCGGTGTTGGAGTTAGTCAAATCCCCCAGTCCAGCCGAGCCTCCGACGCCCAGGCTGAGAGTCGAAGCTGATGCATTGTAGTAAACATCAACATCTCCGAAATCTCCGTCCCCCTTCGTCGTAGACAGCCCTGCGTCGAACGAAATGGAGTCCACTCCGACAAAGGCCATCCCCGGAGGGAGAGTATCACTGATGGTGACACTCGGCATCGTCCCCTCAGGAATATCGATGGTGACCCGATAGGTCACGACTTCTCCGACAGCGACTTCACCCTCTTCATCGAGGTTGCTGACGGCATCGTGACTCGTGTTGAGAACTTCTTTCACCACCGCCGGCCTATCGATCGTGACGTAGGCCGTATCTGTATCCTCGATCTCGGCATAGTTTGGCCCGCCATCCTCGTAGGAAAAGTTCTCGACGGTCGCGGTATTCACCAGCGTTTCGTTGGATACGGCTGACTCATCAACGACCAGATCATAGGCGATGAGCACCAGGTTTGTGCCACTGGTTTCACTGTATTCGGAGAGAGCGCCGGTGTTCACTCCCGGATCGACCAATTCGATTCCCCCTGCAAAAAAGTCGGCAACGGTTCCCCCTCCGCTGATGACGTAATCGATATCATCTCCATTTCCGTCTGTGACCCTGAGATTCAGAGCAGCGAGCGAACCGGGCACGGCAAATCCAGTCGGCACCGTATCTGAGATTTGCACATCAAAAGCCCCGTAGTCAGCAGATCCCCGGTTCTCGACAACGATTCCAAAGGTGACGACATCGCCGGCATCAAGGTTCTGAACATCGGCGTCGATGGGCTGATCATCGAGCCCGTCCGAGGTGATCGTCCCGTTAAAGGCATCGGCACTCCCCGGGGCATTGAAAGTGACATTGTATGGCATACCGGTAGGCCCGGGAGATGCCGTAAAAGTTCCGCCACTCGTTGAATCAACGGCAAGCACACCTTTAGAGATCGTCAGATCAGGAACTCCCAGGACAATCTGGCCGATCTCATTACTGGCGACTGTAGTACTGAATGAGTTCGACTCCGTCGTTGATACCTGATTCGTAAACTGCAGTCCTTCGGCATAAACGGCATCAGTGATTGTTGTTGAAACAAAAATCTCAATCGTCCTTGCGAGAGGGTCCTCGGACTCGGGAATATCGTAGTCCCCGAAATTGATCGTGAACGCGTTGTTCGGCTCATCCAGGGTAATTATCGGCGCGTTAGGAGTAGCGTAATTTGCGAGATCATCGATTCCACCGTCACCTGTCGCACCGACTCCGTCTTGACCGATAAAAGTATCACCCTCCCCGAAGCTGATGCGCCCACCTGTCAGGTAGTCGGTTGCGTCGTAGGCATAGATCCCCGATGTATCGATCTCGCTAACGTCGAATACTGGAAGCGGGAGATAATCCGAAATGGTCAATTGCTCGAATTCCGTGATTGGAAGCTCATAGGTGATCTTCCAGGTGATGACATCACCGGGCACGACCTCGAGCTCTCCGTCAAGATCTCCGGCAAGTCGCTGAACACCATTTCGGGACGTTGAGAAGAGCTCTTTTGTCACATTGCCGGTTATGATCTCAACAGAAGTCCCGGACCCGTCCGAAACCGTAACCCTGGTGGTAGTGAGGTCGGTAACATCAAGGTTCTCCCCCTCAATCGTCACATTGTTACTCAGGGTGTCGCCCTGATTAACATCAGCACCTCCGATCGCATCGACATACTCATTCCGAACTCTTGCGTTATAGGTAATTGAACCGCGTGTCCCGACATCTGAGTTGAATGAACCCATCGGATCGACGCCCAGCCCACCGGTCGGAATCATACCACCGAGCACAGGCTCTCCGTCTACGATGAATCCGGAGCTCACGAGCTGATCATAAACATTGAAGATGATCTGCGTCGTTCCGTCAGCATTCTCAACAGCACTGAAGTTCTCCTCGTCGAAAGCAACGCTCAGAGTGCCACCGACGCCACTGTGCATTTCAAAAGTAAGGACGGGACGATCTCCGAGGGGGTCGGTATCGAAATCTGAAGCGTTTGCCCAGCTCGAAGTGGGCTCATCCAGATCCGGGAGAAACTCCAATCCGTCTCCCATCACGTCCGTGACGAGAAGACTGCCAAACGCGAAGTAGTCGGAGATTTGAAAGTTCATCGTGAACTCCGCTACATCCCCTTCTGACCATCCCGTCGCAGCACGGTCTCCACCTCCGTCCGCAAAATCCACCCCCTTCTGAATCGCGAGAGAATGTTCTTCAATCTGGTAATCGGTCTCCCGGTCAGCAAGGACACCGTCCGGGTCACCTCCATTAGCCGGCCCCGCATTGTCGGAAACCTGGATCGTCGCGCCGGCATTGTTTGTCCAGTCGCCGACAATCTGCGCATCATTGTATTCATCGAGATCGCCTTCCTCGCCGCTATTTTCGTCAACGATGAGATCTCCCCCTTCTTCCACATAGGGAACGAAGGCTTCGTAGGTAACGATAATGTCCACCCCGGCTCCGCCGGTTACTGATGGAAAAGTGATATCAAGAGTGTTATCGGCTGCCGACACCCCATTAATGTCATCCGTGGACAATTGAGGTTCGCCGTTCGTGACAAAGGAAATGGCACCGCCCGATCCATCAGTTACGCTTAGACCGCCGAGATAAGCGAGGTCATCCGGCAACACATCGGTCAGATTGAGATTGTTTATCGTTTCACCATCCGCGATATCGATTTCCAGGCGGTAGGTAACAGGATGGTTGGGACCGGAAACATTTTCTCCGGTATACGCACCGTCTTCTTCTGCTGTGGAAGCAGTTTTCACCAGATCCATCACGACGGGGTACACTGAGGAACTGCTGAACGCACCGAAAACGGGCGCATCATCGACGCTCGCAATGGTACCGGGATTGTCGAGCGGGTCACACCCCAATGAAAAACCTCCGCGCGCATGAAGCTCGTAGGTTCGATTCGCTTCAACATTATCAGCATCATCCAGTGAAGCCTCGACCACAATATCGGCCGGAGGGTTCCCGGGAGTGAAACTTCCGAAAGGAAGTTGCACGCTGTAGACATAATAGCCGGCAAACGAAGGATCGAAAGTCACCGGGTCTGAACCTGATCCCGCTCCGCCAAAGTAATCGGAAGAAGGACTTCCGATGGAAGTGCTGTACTGAGGGTGATTAATCGGGTTGCCTGTCGCAATATCGACAAGTTCTCCGGTGAGCGAAACCATCCCGATCGGATCAGCTCCGTCTCCTTCCGAATTGCTCAGTGCGCCACCAAAGGCACTGACACTCTGAATCTCCATCTCTGGTTCGGCGAGAAAATCGACGTATGGAACATAACCTTCCTGACCGCCGTTATTATCGAAGGAGATATTGAACTCGATATTATCATTAACGAACTGATCCTGATTGGTCGTCAGATCACCGGTTGAGACGCTCACCTCTGCTGTTGGAGCGGACCCCGCTGATGCATCGAAGAGAATGCGAGGTTCGAGCGCTTCAAAATGAAGCCCCTTTCGCTTCGAAAGATTTGAACGCTGCTCGCCGAATGTTTGGTCAGTTGCCATAATATATTATGAATATTATGGAAATATTAACCTTTGTCAAAACTAATTATAAATAACGGTTAATTATTTTAAATTCTTAACCATTAGGGAACAGACATTCGTAAAGTTTTTAATCCCCTCCTTTCAGCTTTAGAGGCTGCTCGAAATCCAACGCTGGACCCGCTGGAGCGTCCAGTCTGAGAGCGTGACCCCCCGCGTAGAGGCGAATTTTGCCCAAAGAAGCTCCCCCTCACGGAGTTCCTGCTCATCATTCAGGCGGGCAATCGCCGTGAAATGAGGGGAAACCAGTACAGGGTCCCCTCCTTCATAGGAATCCCTCACCACCAGTGGCCCCCCCCCGGGGACCGTGAGCCCCGGATGCGGCGCCTCCAGTCCTGCCTGTGGCCTGATCCTCTCCAGGGTCGCTTCGTGAAAAACGCCCGTATCACGATCAAACACAGCAATGGTGTCACCGGGGTGAACTGTTCCGATCGCATCCATCCGGGATTGAGCTACCGCGATTCTAAGCTCCCGATACTCCGGATTGATAATTCGGATGGCCGCAGCTCCCTTTTCGAGGAAGTCGCCCTCCCGGGAATCGAGATCTCTCGCATAGACGCGTCCGGCGATGGGAGCACGCATCTCAAGGGTGGAAACATATCGCTCAAGATCTTCTACTTTTGACTCGAGGCCTTCCACGTTTTTTGCCTCGGCCTGATACCCTGCAATGTTCTCGTCCTGTAAGTAGATATCTGCTCTCAACTTTGCCCGTGCCAGCTCCAGCTTCATCGAATTCAGCTGCGTTTTGACCTCACGGTTTTGAAGTGAAATGATTTTGTCCCCCTCCTCGACCCAGGCTCCATTTTGAACGTGGAGCTCTTCAACGAAACCCGGGCATTCGACACGAATTTCACCGGCATGCCCCGGGTCGAGAATTGCCGGAGCCGTTACCGACGGGGAGATTTGAATACTTCTCCCTGCGATGACCAAAAGCCCTGCAAACGCCACGGCACGTAGAAGCAGATGAAACGGTTTCGCTTTTTCAAGACCGGCGGACTCCTTAAAATACTTGATGAGCCCTTTGATGCACCCGAATACCATGGCTGCAGCAACCATCACGGCGAGAATTTTCCCGGCCCCTTGAAAAAGGAGGCAGGCACCCAGAAACAGTCCGATCATGACAACTACCCGCCAGGCAGCAGAGGCAATCCCGTAGGCGAAGATGATCACTTGATCCCGGCGTTCAATTCCCTGCAGGGGAAATGACACTCCTTTGATCCCTAAGAGCCAACGTTTCCAGAGGTAGTTCGTCGCCTTCTGGCCTTTCGTGTACAGATTCGAGATCCCAAGGAGGTCAGCAGCGATATAGTACCCATCAAAGCGCATCAGAGGGTTGGCGTTAAAAAGCAATGTGGTCACTGTCGAGATCACGACAACCTGATGCAGTACCGCCCCCAATACCCCCGGAGATACCGAAGCCCATGCCACAAGCGCCAAAGCGGCAATAAGGAACTCCCCAAGAATACCGGCGGCAGCCACGAGAATTCGATGCCATTTCGAGGGAAACCGAATGCTGGATGACGCGTCGACATAAGCCAACGGGGTGACAAAGAGCAAAAGACTGATTCCCGCCTCCGGCACATTTCCTCCGAAGCGCTTGCAAACAATCCCGTGACAGAATTCATGAACCACTTTCAGCACCAGCCATACCGCACCGAAGGCAGCAAAGTTCCCGACTTTCAGAACCCCGCGCATTTCTTCCGCGAATCGAATGGAGTTTTCGCCGTAGATTACAAGCGCCCACGTAATCACAGCGAACCACAAGGCGGCAAAGATCCAACCGGGGACAGATCCGAGCACCCGGTTAATCGCAGAAAGCGCTCGATCAGGATTCCCCAGTGGCAGCTTCAGAAAAAAAAGGCCTTTCGCCTTCTGCGTCACGCGATCTCCGTCCCTCATCTCACTGGAGTGTTCCCTAATACGCTGTGAATGTCCGTCAGAGAGTGATTCAAGAAGACGCGCGTCTGAGAGCATACGAATAAGCGAAACCGCCTCATTCTCGGTCAATCCTGATGCCTGAGGTCCGGAGACGGAAAGCGCGATAATATCGGAAACCGTCCGCCGTCCGTCGAGGAGAGAGATCAAGGCATGCTCTTTCTCACCTATTTCAAAAAATTTTCCAGAGAGTGGATCCTCCAACAGGTAGATCAATTCCCCCCTCTGATTTCGACACGCCAGCTTGATCTCGCGGCGCAGGAGCGGGCGGGTTGAGGCAATTTCGGTGACAGAACGATCAATCATTCACTTAGAGCCAGAGCTTGAGACGGCAGTAGTTCACTGCTGGACGAATTAAGGTCCAGATCAGCATCTTGCGGTCACCAACGACCTTTGCTTCACCATTCATGCCGGGACGAAGCTCTCCCTCAGCATTCTGAATTGAAGCTTCACAGACAAACACGTTGCGGTTTTGCCGAAGTTCCGATCGCGGAGGAATCCTCTCGATTACCGCTTCGAAGACACGGCCCGGAAAGGCCTCCAACTGGACATTAACCGGCATCCCCTCTCTCACGTATGCTACTTCAGTCTGAGGCAGAGCTACTTCAATCAGCATCTCATCAATCGGAGCAATTTCGAAAAGCCGATCGCCTGTCTGCAGGGGTGCCCCCTCAGCCCGTTCCAGATCCCCCTGTAGAACAACCCCGGCGATAGGCGACTGAATCTGAAGAAATCGTTGACGCTCTTCGCTGATAAGTTGCTGCTGCTCAAACCCAAGCGCTTCAAGCCTGGACATTTGAGATTCGGCTATCTTGCCCGCATCAAGTGCTCGATCCGCCTCTTTGGCGGCGCGCGCCTTGTTCGCAATCGCTTCGGCAAGCTGAAACCGAATTTCACGCCCGTCGAGTTCAGCAAGGAGGTCACCGGATTCCACGAGATCACCCGCTTCGACTTTCGTCTCGCGCAGGGTCGCATTAAACGGTGCCGCAACGACTCTTTTCACCATCGGCTCAAGGCTTGCCGGTGCCGAAAATTTCTCTTTCACCGGCATCACGGCGAGGGCTGCTAAAACAAGCCCCAGCACGATAACCAATCGCTTCCGTGAAAGGCTGAGTCGTTTCCATACCCGGAGCACGATTGCTTTAAACCCTTCCGGCTTCGCTTTTCTCAACACGCTGAAAAGCGGAGCAGACTGCGCGGCAGATGCTCGCAGAAATCGAACCTTCTCATCGAATGCAGGGTCTTCTTTCGACCAGAGAACGAACCATCCTCCAACAATTTCATCGTTCTCAACCATTGGGACAACGACCCATCCCGTCCCCTGCAGCAGTCGGGAAGCTTCTGCCGCCGGGCCAATCGCGCCGGAAGGAACTGTCGCCCCCGGCGCTTCAACAAAGGTTTCGCGCCTCTTTACCGCCTCGGAAACAGTGGCTTCGATCGCCGCCCGGCCCTCACTGCGTTGTTCAATCTCAATGCCGCCTGAGGAAGCCAACAGGGAAAAACTGCCCCGCCGATAGCCGACGACGCTTACACTCTGACATTGCAAAATCTCTTTGAGGTGATCAGCCATGAGTCCCGACGCTTCGCTGACATCGGCCGCCGCAGCACAATGGCGCATCATTTCCACAAAGCCGGAGACCCGCTCGAAAAGGCGCGACTCCCGCCTGCTCTCACGCACAGAGGCAGCGCTCGTCAGCCACCACCCGTAGCCCTGAATCAAAGCAGCAATGGTAGCCCCCTCTCCCGTTCGCAAGTCTTTCACCGCAACACCGAGACAGATAAGACGTCCTCCCGGAAGTTTAAAGGGCACGACAACGGCCAGAAATTTGCCAATGGAAGCTCTTGAAAACCGCCACGCAGGCTGATCCGTCGAAAGTGCTTTTGCCGCAAGTGTCTCAATCTCAGGACCCACTGAGGCTACCGTCTCCTGAACACCATGCCAACGCCGGGCACGGCAGACGAGTTCATTGCCCTCAGCCGAATACTCGACGAGAAACCCCGCTTCGGCCCCCGTCGCGTGCGCCAACAAGGGCAATACCTGCGCATCTTCAGCTCCTTGCTGCGCCTGCGACGCCCTCAGAATAGAATCAGTCGGGAGAAGTTTCAGCGCGGCCTTCGTTGTCTCTCCTTTGGAAGACATGCGCCCTGCCTTCGCAGGTATCCGTGCCGCGACACGACCCGGTTGGACAACGCGACTCTGGGAGGAAACAACTTGGTTCATCTACTTAAACTACTTCAATATAATAATAATCATAATTATTATAATATCAAAGAAGTTTTCGCTAAGATTTGGTGCAGACCCGACTTCTTCCCGGAATTGAGGTTCTCCTTACGAATCGAAGTATGTTACAAAAAAGAAGATCGAGTCCGGGGCGGCGACGCGACAGATTCCGCCAGTCTTCCATTTTATCCCGAAAACCCCATGCATATCACGATGATTTCAGCGATGGCTCAGAATTGGGTTATCGGCACCGGGAAAGGAGGGATTCCCTGGCACCTTCCGAGGGACACCCGGCGTTTCCGTGAATTTACCGACGAAAAATTTCTCCTCCTCGGCCGTCGAACCTTTGAAGAAATGACAGGATGGTTCACCAACCAGACCCCCATCGTTCTCACTCGCGATCCCGACTACAAGACTGACCACGGCTTCGTCGTCAACAAGGTCGAAGAGGCCATCTCCACGGCAGCGGAAAAGGGGGCCGGAGAACTGGCCGTCTGCGGAGGAGCCTCTGTCTACGATGCTGCACTTCCCTACACAGATGAGCTTTTCCTGACACTGATCGATGGCGCCATCGAAGGAGGCGCCCATTTTCCTGACTATGACAAGGATATCGAATGGAAGGAAATAAGTCGCGAAGCATTTCCTGCAGATGAAGAAAACGAATATGGAATGACCTTTCTACAGCTCCGTCGTCTTCACCCCTCATCACTGAGACCGTCACGACTCCATCTACTCTAGAATGTTACCTCGCTGAGTGAGGCTTGATTCATGGAGCGGGTTCACCACCAAATTATGCGCCCCTTCCACTCCCGAAGAGCGTTGAACACTCGATAGTCCCTGAATTTGCTCTCGCGGCTCAATTTTCATTAAATCGAAAAGGCAGTGAATGGGCGAAGCCGTGCCCGACCCGCTCCTGAAAATAAGCTACTGCGCCAACCCATAGAGGACGAATGGCGCCCATAGTTGCGGATTGGGGAACTTCTTCTTCGTCTCCAGGATCGCCGCCCGCAGGGCTGACGCCTTCCCTTCTCCGCGCATCATCGCCTGATAGTAATTCCCCATCAGAATCGCCGTTGCCTGGTCATTCACCGGCCAAAGCGACACGACAACCGTAGGAACCCCCGCCGTGATATATCCCCGTGTCAGACCAATCACTCCATCGCCCGAGATTTGACCGCGCCCGGTATCACAGGCACTCAGCACGGCGAGTTCAGCTCGTAGATTCATCCGCGCCGTTTCTTTCGCCGTCAGAAAGCCGTCCTCTCCCGGACTGGGAGCAAATGCCAGGGCGGACAGAAAGGATTGATTGTAGCCACTCTCTGTCTCCAGCAAACCGTGGGTGGCAAAGTGAAGAAAGCGGGCGCTCTCCATCCTCTCCACGATCGCCGTTTCGGTCGCGTCATCACCGATCATCGGCACTGTCTTCAATGCCTGTCCCAGATACTTTGCCTCAGCCTCAGCTCCGGGAAGCGGTGAAAGGGCATGAGCATCACGGTCAGGTCGACTCTGGTATCCCGGCATCGTCGGATTGCCGACAATCAAAATTTCTTTGTTCCCGGCCACCTCAACCGCCTTCCTTCGCTCTGCCGCAAGTTCCATCAGCTCAATCGAAGGCGACATCCCGATGGTGAATCGATCAATCATCGTCGTTTCACCCTCCAACTTGAGTGCCGCAAACGGGACAAGAAACAACTGCCCCTGCGGTACGATCGTGACTGACGCGCCCTCTTCAGTGGGCAGGTCTTCCCTGATCGATCCAATGAGCAACTCAGAGAGAATGGAAAGGGGCTCCCCTTTCGGCTTTTCCTCCGGCTTGCTCATGATTTCCTGACGGGCCAATTGAACCAGTTCCGTGATCGATCCTTTTAGCGGAATAGATCGGAAGGTGTACTTCCCCTCCGGGGAAACAACCCATACGTAGAGAAACTGCGGATGCTGACGGGGATCGCTCTGTGAAAAGTGCCCCCGGGTCATGGGAGCAAACGAATGGGCCAGCGAGTAGACCACGAAAGTCGTCCTGTGATTCGCAGCGATCTTTGCAATCGCCCGGGCGTCCAGTTCCTTCACGACACGATCCGAAGGCTCCAGCCCGAGGCGCTCTCTCAGTAGTTCTGCCTGCGCGGTGCCCCGTCCATTTTCCGCCGTCACTAAGGCTGCCTCCAAATTCCCCCGCGCGACGTCGATTTGTTGCTGAAATTCAAAAATTCCCGCACGAATATCCGCCATTGAGAGATTCACCTGATCGGCACTGAACACTGCCGACTTCTGTGCCTTTCGTGAATTTTCCTCCCAGGCATCCGCTCCGCGGGCGGCATCCGCAAGGGATTCTTCGGCACCGTCGAGGTCTCCGGCAAGGATCTGAAAGCTGGCGAGGGCAATGAAATCAGCTGTCGCTCCGAGATAGGCGAACTCTTCTCCGGCCGCCGTGTTCTTTAATTTCTCAGCAACGACTTCTTTCTGCATTGCAATCACACCGGAAAGATCCACCTCGCCACCTTCACTGAGCGCACGCCTCAACTGAATCGCATTTTGCAGATCCTTAACGATCCCTACCTCAAAGTCATTGCTTGAAAGAGCTTCCGTCTCCTCCAGCATTTTCTCCGCCTCGTCGAGTTCGCCCATTTGAAGCAGAAGAGTGGCAAAGTTCTGCAATTCAAACCTGAGCATCGGATTGTTCGGCGTGGCCCGGGCAAGAGTCAGCGTTTCTTCGTAAAGCTTGCGGGCATCTTCATATTTTCCGAGCGACATCAGAGCCATGCCGAGACTGCGGGAGGCATTAGCGGCCAGGTCAGGCTTACCCATCTCCAAAGCCAGGGCACGGGCATCCTTCAGCGCCGGTCCCGCGAGGTCATATAACTTTCCGGTGAGACAGTGATTCCCGTATTTCCAAAGCGCCCAGAATTCCTCGTCAGTGCCGGGACTGTCGGCATGAGTGATTTTCCAGAGTTCGAATGCCGCCTGCAAAGCGAGCTTCTGATCACCGTTGATCGCAAGGTGTATATCCAGGGCTTTAAGAACGCCCTTCTTATATTGATTCGAACTACCGGGCGCCTGCAGCTCCCGGATGAGAAACCCGGTCGCAACTTCATCATCAGTCTTATTGAGAATCTTTGACGCAGTCATGAATGCCATCATCGGGTCGAGGTCGTGCTCACGACTGAGCTGCAAGGCTCGCTCAGCCCTGGCGAGCGCTGTTTTGAAATCGCCCTTCTGAATGTATCCCTCCGCCGCTGATGTCAGCATCATCGCGATAGTTTGCGGCTCAGCCTGACCGGCGTCCTCCAGCATCTTTATCGCATTCTCCATCCTCTCGGCAAGATCCTCCTGTGCCTGGATAGAGGAAAAGGTCAGGAAGAGAAGGAGAACAGGGAGAATCCGGAGCATGGATAGAGAATAGCGGATGATTAAAACGACAACAAGAAAAGCCGCGTTCCGATTCCGACGAATCAGAATCAGAATCATGCTTACTATTTCGAATTTAGTTTCAAGGACCCACGGGCAAGCCGCCGCTCACGCGTTCCACTTGAAGACAAAAAAGCCGCCCCGCTCTCACGGGACGGCTTTTCGTCTACAGGGTTGAGCCAAACGGCTCGGAATTAATAGCGGTAAAGCTCAGGCTTGTATGGACCTTCCTGAGGAACGCCGATGTAATCAGCCTGCTCATCAGTGAGCTGAGTGAGTTTGGCACCGATCTTCTCGAGGTGAAGGCGGGCAACTTCCTCGTCGAGCTTCTTGGGAAGCACGTAAACGCCGGGAGCATAAGTCTCTTTGTTTTTCCAGAGGTCGATCTGAGCAAGGGTCTGGTTGGTGAAGCTGTTAGACATCACGAAGCTCGGGTGACCGGTGGCACAACCAAGGTTCACGAGACGACCTTCCGCCAGCATGAAGAGCTGATTGCCGCCGGGAACGGTGTAACGATCAACCTGTGGCTTGATCTCTTCCCGGGTAACGCCTTCATGGTTGTTGAGCTTGGCGACCTGAATCTCGTTATCGAAGTGACCGATGTTACAAACCACTGCCTGATCTTTCATCTTCAGCATGTGATCAAGACGGATGATGTCTTTGTTACCAGTCGTCGTGACGTAGATGTCAGCCCAGCCGAGAGTGTCTTCGACAGGGAGAACACGGTAGCCTTCCATGGCCGCCTGAAGCGCACAAATCGGATCGATTTCGGTAACCACAACCTGCGCACCGAACCCGCGAAGAGTCTGTGCACAACCTTTGCCCACGTCTCCGTATCCGCAGACAACAGCTACCTTACCGGCAACCATGACGTCAGTGGCGCGCTTGATCCCGTCGACGAGTGACTCACGGCAACCGTAGAGGTTGTCGAACTTGGACTTGGTCACGGAATCATTCACGTTGATCGCGGGAACGCGAAGCTTACCAGCCTCAGACATTTGATAGAGACGGTGAACACCGGTCGTGGTTTCCTCGGAAACCCCTTTCCAGTCTTTCATGTAATTCGTCCACTTCTGTGGAGAATGACCGTGGATGCGACGAAGGAGATTCTTAATGACCTCTTCCTCTTCGCTCTCTGACTCGGAATCGATGAAGCTTGTGTCACCTTCTTCGAGCTCAGCTCCTTTGTGGATGAGGAGAGTCGCGTCACCGCCATCGTCAACGATCATCTCGGGACCGCTGCCGTCAGGCCAGGTGAGAGCTGCTTCGGTGCAGTCCCAGTATTCTTCAAGTGACTCACCTTTCCATGCGAAAACAGGAACTCCGGCAGCAGCGATCGCAGCAGCGGCGTGATCCTGAGTCGAGAAAATGTTACAACTGCACCAGCGAACGTCAGCACCGAGATCGACAAGAGTCTCGATAAGAACGGCTGTCTGAATAGTCATGTGGAGGGACCCCATGACGCGCACACCTTCGAGAGGTTTCTCGGCGGCGTACTTGGCACGGGTTGCCATAAGGCCCGGCATCTCGTGCTGAGCGACTTCGATTTCTTTGCGTCCAAAGTCAGCGAGACTCATGTCCGCGACCTTGTAAGTTTCTGTGATTGCTGTTGCCATCTGTTTTGTTTTTTAAAGGGTCTCGAATTATGAGCAAGCGCTCTTGAGCGCGTCGACTTTATCGGTTTTCTCCCAGGTGAGGGAATTAAGATCATCTTCACGACCGAAGTGACCGTAGTTGGTCGACTTACGATAAATCGGGCGGAGGAGGTCAAGATCGCGAATGAAATCCGCGGGCTTGAATGAGAACACTTCGCTCACGGCGGAAACGATTTTCGCTTCGTCGACGTGGCTGGTGCCGAAAGTGTCGACGTGGATGGAAACAGGGTCGGGGAATCCGATCGCGTAGGCGAGCTGAAGTTCGCAACGATCAGCGAGACCGGCGGCAACGACGTTTTTCGCGACGTAACGCGCCATGTAAGCAGCAGAGCGATCCACCTTGCTCGGGTCTTTTCCGGAGAAAGCACCGCCACCGTGACGGCCCATGCCACCGTAGGTATCAACGATGATCTTACGTCCGGTCAATCCACAGTCACCTTCAGGTCCGCCAATAATGAAAAGACCAGTCGGGTTGATGTGATAGACCGTGTCGTCGGTGAGAAGGTCAGTCGGAAGCGTCTTTTCGATGAGTTCCTTTTTCAGGATCTCACGAATCTCAGCCGTGGTGATCTCAGCCGCGTGCATCGTTGAAACAACCACTGCCGTGATGCGATTCGGCTTTCCGTCGACATACTCAACGGAAACCTGAGTCTTCGAGTCGGGGCGCAGCCAGGTTTGGGAACGGTCCTTACGAAGCTTCGTGATATTCTCACCAAGGCGATGGCTGTAAGCGATAGGCACCGGCATAAGCTCAGGCGTCTCATTACAAGCGTAGCCAAACATGATCCCCTGATCGCCGGCTCCCTGCTCTTCAGTCTCCTTATCAGCAGCGGCGGCCGCATCCACTCCCTGAGCGATGTCAGGACTCTGCTGACCAAGAAGATTCATGAAGAAAAAATTCTGTGCATCAAACTTACAAGTGTAGCTGTAGTCTGTGCCCTTGGCATACTCGCTGTCGTAGTTGATATCGATCAGCGCCTGCTTCACAATTTTCTCGTAATCAAACTCCGCTGCCGTCGTGATTTCGCCGCCCAGAATAACCGCGTTATCTTTAACCATTGTTTCGCAGGCGACCCGGCTTCCAGTGTCCTCCCCTAAACAAGCATCGAGAATAGAATCAGAAATCGTGTCGCACACTTTGTCAGGATGACCTTCCGTAACGGACTCGGATGAGAAAATGAATGAGTTTGCCATGTCGTATTTACAAATCTTGATAGGTTGATAGAATAATTGTTATATTTATGTCGTCAACGCTGAAAACGCTCCGATTAATCGCCGACTCAACGCGGGTCCGGATTCTCAACCTCCTCCGCCTCGAAGATCTCTCAGTCGTTGAATTACAGGAGATTCTTGGGATGGGCCAATCACGGATCTCGACCCATCTCTCTCAACTCCGCCAGGCCAGACTCGTCACCGATCGTCGCTCCGGTAAACACATCATCTACGCGTTCGGGACCGACGAGGGCGGGATCGACCCCCGCCTCCAGCAAACGCTGGACCTCGCCTTGACTGATGTGGAGGAAAAGGACGACGACGAGGCAGCGCTTGCACTTACCATCGGAAAACGCCGTGACAAGGCCCGCGCCTACTTCGATGCACTCGCCGGAAAGTTCGGCAAGACTTACTGCCCCGGGCGCTCCTGGAAAGCACTCGCTGAAACGCTTTTGAAATTAATGCCTCCCATGGTCATCGCCGATCTCGGCGCGGGGGAAGGCACCTTTTCCCAGCTACTCGCGCAGCGTGCGGAACGGGTCATTGCGGTAGACAGCTCTGAGAAGATGGTCGAATTCGGCACCGGCGTCGCCAAAGAGAACGGCTACACCAATTTGGAATACCGCCACGGCGAAATCGAAAATCCGCCGATCGATGCTGACTCCGTCGATCTCGCTTTTTTCAGCCAGGCTCTGCACCACGCAGAGAAACCTGCCGAAGCGATTGCCGCTGCTCATCGCATTTTGAAGACAGGGGGAAAGATCGTGATTCTGGATCTTCTCAAGCATCAGTTCGAGGAAGCCCGCGATCTCTACGCAGATACCTGGCTCGGGTTCTCTGAACTCGAAATCTCCCGCTTCCTCACCGCAGAAGGGTTTCAGGAAATTGATATCTCAGTGGTTGATCGGGAGGCGGATCCGCCCCACTTTCAGACCTTGATGGCCATTGCCACCAAGTGATCTCCTCTGCATGAATATTTTTCCCGCCGCTCTGCTCCTGCTTCTAACATCAGCGGCCTCAGCTCAGTGGAAAATCGTCGACAGTTCTCCCGCGGCAGACCCTTCCTCGCCGCTCATCTACGAGCGAAAAACGGTTTCACGAACAGGCGAAACCGGATTCTTCTCGGCAAAACGCATCGACCTCGTCTGGTTCAATGCCTCGACCCATACCTTTCGCGTGATCGACAATGGCGGCGGCACCCCCCTTTTTCCGGATCTCGTCACCGCGATGAGAGAAAATAACTGTCTCGCCGGAGTGAACGGGGGATTCTTTCTGAAAAATGACGCCCCTTCCGGACTCATGATTTCAGCCGGCAACGAAACCGGAAAATTCGGCACCGGAGGCCTGCTCAGCGGAGTTCTCCTTTCCAGCGGAAACATCAATCCCTACCTACTCCGGCGAGCTGAATACAGCGGCTCAAAATACAAACCGACGGATCTGATTCAAGCAGGTCCGTTTCTCGTTGATCAAGGGGCCAAAGTGAAAGGGCTTTCTCCCAATAACTCGCGCCGCCGCTCCATCGTGATTCACGATGGAGGAAAATGGTTCGGGATCGGCCTGACTGATTCTCTTTCTCTAGATCAGCTCGGGGAAATTCTCGCGACACCCGGCTTTTCCCCTGCTCGAAAGATTCATCGCGCCCTTAACCTTGATGGCGGCACCTCAAGCGGATTCTACCTCAACAGGGGTGAAATGCTCGAACCCATCCACGTCGAACCCTTTAAGAAAGTGCGAAATTTCGTGGGAATCGTCCCGCGCGGATAGCCGGATTCAAGAGGGTCGGATCACTGACCAAAGAGGGTTAAACAGGAGATCTGTTAAATCATCCTGTCACAACCACCTGCCTCCGGGGTATACTGTTTCAGTGACAGACAGGGAAACAGAAACCGAGCTCGTGCAACGCGTGCAGGCAGGAGATTTGAGCGCTTTTGAAGTCTTGCTCAATCTTCACAGCTCACGCCTTCGTGCCTTCGTGGCAATGAAGCTTCCGGTGCCTCATCTCATCGACGAACTCGCCCACGAGACCTTCGTGTTCGCGCACCGTCACATCAACGATTTTGAAGCCGGCACCGATTTCGGTAAATGGCTGCGGGCGATCGCCTTTAACATGGTCCGTAAGGAGACGCTGCGCTATCAGCGGGCCGGTCAGAATAAAGAAAAGTTTCTCGAACACTTCCTCATCGAACAATCATCGAAAGGTCAATGGTCCCCCGAATCACCTGTCGTGATTTATCTCGAAGAGTGCCTCGAGAGAATTCCGGACCAGCAAAAACTGCTTCTCGAACACAAATACAAGCTATCCGAGTCCTCACGCGAAATGGCGAAAGCCTTTGGCCAAAGCGAGGCCTGGGTCCGCACCACGCTTTGCCGTGTTCGAACGGCTCTGCGAAAGTGCATTGAGCAAAAACTGGACGCGCCACCCGAACCTGCCTGAACTTTGAACGCCGAATTTCTAGAAGCCTATCTTGCCAATGAACTCGACGACAATGCCCGCAGGCAGGTCGAAGAAGCGCTGAGCCGTGACGCTGAGTTACGTGACTGCTTCCTCCAGCAGGTGCAGGTTGACCTTGCCCTGCGCTACCTCATGCCCGAAGACGGTGAGGAATCGACCGACTCATTCGAGGAAGCGATCCTGGCGAGGCTTAAGTCCGAGGGAGCAGGCGAGTCCCATGGCTTCGCCAAATCTGTCCTCACTGAAATCGTCAACGAACGGGAAGAAATCAGCCCTGTGAGATGGCCCGATCTACTCCGTGCCGGGGTTATCTCGGCCGCTGCCTCGATCGCCCTGATGTTCGTGCTTCAGGAAATCATTTTCTCTCAGCATCCTTTCGGCTTGAAAGTGGCACAAACCGGGCTCGTCGGACCCGAGTTTGTAGCACGCGTTGAAGTGAGCGAAGGGCTCGAATGGTCGAAGGAAACCGGAGGGGCGATACGGGAGGACGGTTGGCTGTCCAATGGCCTCATCGAAATCGAATCAGGCGAAGCAACGATTGCCTTTAACTCCGGGGCCACCGCGACGGTGGAAGGCCCGGCCGCCCTGAGCATTGAATCTTCCAACCGCGTCTTCCTCAATCGGGGAAAACTCACCGCCGACGTCCCTCCCCCTGCGTCCGGATTCACCGTGAATACCCCGCGCATGAACGCGGTCGACATCGGAACACGGTTCGGTATCGAAGTCGATGTCGAAGGAAACTCTGAACTCCACGTCATGGAGGGCGAGGTGGAAGCGAGTCGAAGCAGCGGCAACTCAGTGACCGTTCTCGTCAGGGAAGGACTCGCCCTGCGGGCTGACGAGCGCACCCGAAGCGAGTTGTCACCCATCCCCTATGCAGGCGACGAGTTCGTTCTGCAAATCGGAGCACTTAATGCACCCGCTCCGGCGCTTCAGTATTCCTTCGATGAATCAGTCGGCGCCGTTGTCGAAGACTCCGGTGCTTCGCGTCAGTTCGATATTCCACTCGTTTCAAAAGGCGGACTCGACAAATCACCGCGGCGGACTGCCGGAATTATCGGAAGCGGACTTGTCTTCCAACCCGGCAGCATGCTCGACGTATCGCTTCCCGGAGAGTTCCGGATGGAAAAACGACACACCGTGAGCTTCTGGCTTAAAATTCCGCCGAAACTGGGAAGCCGCGACGGCCTCGAGATACTCGAGTATGGTCGTGACGGCACAGGTTGGCGCGTTTCCTGTGAAAACGGCTCCTCCCGCGGGATGAAAGGCGCTCTCAAAGTCGAATTCGATAGTGGCCTGGTTGTCGGCAGCACCGACCTCGCTGACGGAAACTGGCACCATGTCGCCTATCGTTTCATTGGCGGGGAAACCGCCAATGTCGCAACGCACGTTCACCTTTTCATCGACGGACGGCCCGAGACCATCAGCGACTTTCAGCCCGGCGAGATTGGCCGAGGCCGCGTGGGAAGTTTACGTCTCGGCGGCAGCGAAACGCGAGGCCTCGAAGGCTGGATCGATGAACTCAATCTTTTCGACGAGGCAATCCCCACCCCGATGATCCAATCGCTGTATCAACGATGATTTCATCAAGCCGTAATCAGGCTCGATCTCTTGTCACAAACCTTGTACAATCAGATATATTTTCATATAGAACCATTTCAACTTTCACGCTCCCAATGATGAACCGCCCCCTATCCGCACGACTGGCACTGCTTTTCGCAGGAATCGCCCTCACTGTCTCGCTTGCTCAGGCTGAAATGCGAACCTGGACTTCTTCCGATGGTAAAACGCTGGAAGCTGATTTCGCCGGGACAGTCGGGGCCGGTTCAGCCGCCATGGTGAAACTGAAGATGACCGACGGGTCGATCATTAACTATCCAGTGGCAAAGCTCAGTGAGGCGGACCGACTCTTCGTGAAAGGCAACCTTCCCACGGATCCCGCTGCCCTCGCCGGGGAGATCGATAAGCTGGTCCTGAACAAACTCAAAGAGTCCTACTACGGACTTCGCGACGAACTCGCTGCCCTTCCCGGAAAAACGGATCTTTCCAATGCGGAAAAATCCAAGCGCAAAGAGGAAATTGAGCGCGAGATGCAGATGTGTGTGCCGAACGAAACGACGTCGGATAATCAATTCCTTCGCCGCATCTATCTCGACGTGGCGGGTCGCATCCCGACCTTCGACGAGTCTGAAGCTTTCCTGAACAACCGCTCTGCGACAAAGCGTTCGGATCTTATCAATGAGCTTCTGGATTCCCCTGCCTTCGCGATGCGGATGTATAACTACTACTCAGACCTTTTCCGCATCCGCGATGGTGTCGTCATGATGGGAAACGGTGACCTTCGCGCCGATCCATACATCGAGTACATCAAAGAGAGTATTCGCGGCGACAAGCCCTACGACGAAATGGTCACTGAGCTCCTCACTGCGACGGGTCAACTCTGGGAAGAGCCTGCTGCGGGATACATCCTTGCCGACTCCGGGATGCGCCTTTGCAACCTCTCCAATACCTTCACGGTTCTCATGGGAACCGAAATTACCTGCGCTCAATGCCATGACCACCCTTTCGAAGAAGTCTACCAAATGGACTTTTTCAAAATGGCCTCCTTCATGGGCGAAACGGAAACCCGCCTCCGCGGCAATCAGGCAATGGGCGGGTCAATGATGATGATGGCTAACGCAGACACCGAATCAGAAGTCGAACGCCTGAGTAAACTGTTAAAAGATGCCGGAAAACTCCGTGAGAATGAAACGATCGACAACAACCTGCGCCAGTGGCTCGGGACCCGTCGCATTGGCGTCAACGACGACGGCACGAATGCCGTCGAACTGCCTCACGACTATAAATATGATGATGGCGAGCCAAACATGAAGGTGAAGCCCGCGGCCTACTTTGGCGACGTCGTCGACGTCGACCAGTATGAATCCCCAAGAGAGGCTTTTGCCAGCTGGGTCGCTTCACCGAGTAATCCGCGTTTCACGATCAATGTCGTCAACCGCTTCTGGAAATTGGCTTTCGGACTCGCCCAGATTGAACCGGTTCACAACATCCCGGGTCACCTCGATGGTCAGGCACAAAACTATGAGCTCCTCATGTTCCTTGAAGAGATGATGAAGGACCTCGATTACAGCGTTAAAGATTTCTTCCGTGTCATCTACAACACCGCCGCCTACCAACGCGAAGCTGAAACGCTTTCCCCTACCCTGACGCAAGTCGACAAGGGAACCTATCACTTTCCGGGCCCCATCCTCCGCCGCATGACTGCTGAGCAAATCTGGGATTCACTGGTCGCCTTGACGACAGCCAATCCGGAAGCCGTTACCCGCTCAGGGTGGCAGCAGTACAAAGAGTGGATGAACACTGACACCACTCAGTTGAAAACAGCTGAGGAAGTCGTGGCATTCAAAGAAGCGTGGAGAGAGATCGGTAATTTGACCAACTACAACGGCAAGCCGGTGACACGGGATGACTACATCGATGGTGAGCAAATGTTCCGCGCTTCCGAGCTTCGTCAGCCGATGCCGGCGGGACACTTTCTTCGAATGTTCGGGCAGTCTGACAAACAGCTCATTGAAAATCAGTTTACCGCCGGTTCTTCACCGCAGGTCATGGCGCTGCTCAATGGAACCATTACCAACAAAGTGCTAACCAGTCCTGACGCCTACCTCATCAAGGAAATCGCACAGGGGCGGGGATCAAAGCGCGACAACATCGACAAGATTTTCCTCAGCGTCCTGACCCGTTACCCCTCTTCCGAGGAGAAATCGATGGCTCAGTCCGGGATGCGGGCCCGCACTGACCGCGGCATGAGCGACCAGCAGAAACTCGAAGTCGAAGCCGATGCGATCGGCAACGTCATCTGGGCGCTGGTAAACACCCGCGAGTTCCTCTTCGTCCAGTAAGCCCCGCTCCTTTACCGACCTACCTTTAATTTTCTCAACCAACGAATTCTATGAAAGACCAACTGCGCAACCTTGACCAACTGAGCCGACGCCAGTTTGTAGCCCGCACCGCCAAGACAGCCCTTGGTGTCAGCATCCTGCCGGTCGCAGGCACCTCCACTAAAGTCCTCGCGGCCGGTGGCGGGAAAGCAGAGCACTGTATCTTTTTCTACATGGCAGGCGGAATGACTCATATGGAGACCTTTGATCCCAAGCCGGGAACCGAAACCGGCGGCAAGACCAAGGGAATTTCCACAGGAGTGGCCGGCGTTGAGCTTGCGGAGTTCATGCCCCAGCTAGCAGCCAACTTTAAAGATATCGCGGTGATCCGCTCGATGACACAGAAGACCGGCGACCACCGCGGAGGCTCCTACTGGATGCACACAAGCTACCAGCCACGAGCGACTATCATCCACCCTTCAATGGGACCGTGGGCTCAAACGCTTCTGGGGAAAAAGCACGAAACGCTTCCGGATTCAGTGGTCATTGGAGCTGGTGGAAATCACCCCGGCGCCGGATTCTTCGGGCCGGCTCTTGCCCCCCTTCCGATCGGAGATGCGGACAAGGGAGTCCAGAATGCCCGCTTCTATGAAGGGGTTGACGAAGATCTCTTCGACAAGCGACTCGATCTCATGAACACCTTCGACGAAGCGTTCCAACGCAAGTTCAAGACGGATGACGTCAATGCCTACACCCAGTTTTACGACGAGACCTTGAGACTCATGAAGAGCGAGGACCTCGACACCTTCGACCTCTCCAAGGAAGATAACTATCAGGAAAAAGTCGGTCGCTACGGTAACTCACGGGTTGGAAAGGGTGCGATGCTGGCAAAGCGCCTCGTCAGCTCCGGGGTCCGTTTCGTCGAAGTGAATGCGGGAGGCTGGGACATGCACAATGACCTGTGGAATGCTATTCCGGGTACGGCAGGCTCCCTCGACAAGGCGCTTTCCACCCTGATCGAAGACCTCAAAGCGGAAGGCCTCTTCGAGAAGACACTCATCGTTCTCGGCACGGAATTCGGGCGCACGCCCTTGATTAATGCGAACGGTGGCCGGGACCATCATCCTCGCTGTTTCTCAACCATGTTCGCCGGCGGCGGCATCAGTGGCGGTCAAGTTTACGGGGAAACTGACGAGCTCGGAATGTCAGTGAAAGAGAACCCGGTGACACCCGGCGAATTTAACGCCACGATCGCTCATGCAATGGGACTCGACCTCAACAAGGTAGTTTACTCTCCGTCAGGACGCCCCTTTCTTATCGCCGGCCACAAACACGATCCGAAGACCGACGAAGTGGTCACGGAGAGCCAGCCAATCATGCCTCTGTTCTCCTGAGAAGGTCGAAAATTCCATCATATCTCGAAGAAGCCCGGAAGAAATTCCGGGCTTTTTTGGGGTCAGATGAAAAAAATAGAAATTTAACCTTTCTTAAGTAAATTCCTTAGAGTAAAGAAATAGTTGAGCTTCGGCTCACCCACCCCTTCCACTCAACCGCGTCCGCACCTCATCATGAGCCTGGCCACTGCCGCCTCGCCAAACAACACCCAAGTTCAGGGCTCTTCCTCTATGAAGCAGGCCGGGATCGTTGTGATTGAAGCGCGCGCTTCCACTCCTCTGGGCCCGAAGATTGTTTTCGCGAGCGAAGAGGCCTCCCGCCTCAGCGGCTATCAATTAAGCTCTCTGATCGGATCCCCTCTCGGACTGATTTACGACCACAGCGATCTTGCCCGACTCATTGAGAAGTTGCCGCTCATTGCCACTTCGCCGGAGTATTGCTGGATGGAAAGAAGTCTGATCTGCAAGGGGGGAGATCGACTCCCGGCCCGCTGGACGATCCGCCCCACACAATCCCGCGAAGGGCACTCCGGCCATTTCACTCTCACCATTGCTCCGCTCAAAGCCGGCGAGAAACCTTTACCTGAAGAGAAACCACTGAACCACCTCGAAGAGGAACCTCTCGAGTCTTCCGGTATCCTCGATGAGGAAGTGGAGGAATCCAGAAGTGAATCACTCGCGCTCGCCGCCGGCGGTGTCGCTCATGATTTCAAAAACGCGCTTCAGTCGATCAAAACGAACATCGAGTTAGCGCAAAGGGCATCGCGCTCACTCCGCTCTCTCGACGAGTATCTCGCCGATGCGGCAATCGCACTGGACGATGCCGAAACCCTGGCTCATCAGATGCTCGCGTTTACTAAAGGCGAACAGTCCTCCGCCTGCATCTTCGATGTGATCGCATCGGTAAAACGGGTTTCCCACCTCTGCACTGCCGGCTCCGGAGTTCGCTGCCGTCTCAAAATTGATCCGGGAGCACGCCCTGTTGAGGGAGATCCCAACCAGATCTATCAAGTGCTTCACAACCTTGTGATCAACGCCTGTCAGGCCATGCCGAATGGCGGCACGCTCGATCTCGCCGTCGCCAATATTGAGTTCAGCAATCCGGCCAATCGCTTTCAGGTGAAACCGGGCCGCTACACCGTGATCTCAGTAAGAGACCGTGGCTGCGGCATTCCCCGGGAAATGTTGCCGCGAATTTTCGACCGCTCTTTCACCACGAAAGACAATGGAAACGGATTCGGTCTCGCCTCGTGCCGGGCGATTGTGCAAAAACACGGAGGCGCTATCCGGGCGGCTTCAAAACCCGGTGTTGGAACCGAGTTTCTCGTCTTTCTACCTTCGGCCCCGGACGGAAGTATCGTCGAGCAGGTGACACGCAAAGTGAACCCTGCTCCCGCCAAGCCCGCCGAAGAACCCGTGGAGAACCTGCGCGTCCTCGTTGTGGAAGACCAGCAGGGCGTCTCGAAGGCAACCTGCCGGATGCTGGAGTTTCTCGGCCATAGCTCCGAAGTTGCTGAAACAGGTGAAGACGCCATTCGTGTCTACCTGCACTCCCTCAATACCGAAGACCCCATCGATCTCGTTCTGCTCGATATGACGCTGCCGGGAGGACTTGACGGTCACGGAGTCCTCAATGAACTTCGAAAAATTGATCCACGGGTCATCGTTGTCGCTACGAGCGGATACTTTGAAGATGGTCCTGCCGAAGCTCTCGCAGAATCGGGTTTCAACGGCATCCTCGCCAAACCCTATGCGATGGATTCCCTGGCGATCACGCTTTCTCAGGCCGCCTCATCCTGAATCCCCTTCAGGAACCGCTGGAAGTTTTCCCGCACCATCTCACGGATCCGGGGCAGAGGTTCGCCAGCCCACTGCGCGAATGCTTCATAAACCACCTCAATGTTAGCCGGGTGATTTCCAATACCATCCCCCCGGTATCGTACCAGACTCTCCTCCAGCGCCATGTCCGGCGCGTCCGTCTCAAGGAGAATCCGCTCCCGCGGAATTGATTCAAAGACGCTGAGCTTGGCTTTCTTCTCTTCTCTGAAAAAATAGCCCGAGATAGAAAAGTAAGCGCCGCGCGTCACCCAATCATCGATCATTTCACCCGGTCCCCCATAGGAATGTAGGAGAAAGCTCCCACGGTAGGGACTTTCATCATAGCAACTCAGCAGGCTGCCCCAGGCCTGCAGGCAATGAAAGGTTACCGGACGATCCCGTCGGAATGCTAAAGCCAGTTGCTCCGAAAGAATCTCCTTCTGAAGCGGAAGGTCATGATTTGCGATCCACTTATCCAACCCGATTTCCCCGACACAGGCGTCGGGAAACTCAACTAAGAGGCTCTCAAGATCACCCAACCACCCCGGGGCGAGGCTTTCGACTTTCCAAGGGTGCACGCCAAACGAAGGAATCACTTCCGGATACTTGAGAGCGAGACACTTCACCTGTCGCCAATCAGATGGCGAAGTCGAATTCACCATCAGCTGAGTGACTCCGATTTGACGGAGTTTTCCAACCATCCCGTCGGGATTCTCTGCGCCGATACAGTCCTGCAAATGAAGGTGGCTGTCGATCATGGCGGCCGACCCGAAGGAGGGGATTACCGTGAAACCGGTCCTGTCTAAAGGTTCAATCGCATCGGGATCATGTGCGAATGCTGGAAATTGATTTTCTGAAAAAAGCGCTGACTCTCGGCGCTGATCTTATCGGTCAGTAAAGTGATCCGCTTAAAATCCTTACGCTTTGCAAACTTGATCACATAATCAACCAGCTCGGTTCCGTAGCCCTGACGACGGAAATCGGGGTGAATGATCACATCTTCCAGGAGAATGACGAATCCCCCCATCGCGGTACTGATTGTGAAGAGCACGTTAACCATTCCGATGATCTCAAAATCAGTGCGAACCACAAAAATCCTCCCCCGGCTGGGCTCCTCCAGAATCGACTGCAAGCCGCGCTCCTGCCGCTGACGGTCAGGCACAAAGTCAGCCTCCATTTCGAAGAGCGCCATCGTGAGGTCCACCAACTTAGGCAAATCCTCCAAAGTAGCCGGTTCGATTCTCGCCCTTCGACTCAAGGGTTTGATGGGTGCTGTGTGTGAAATGTCCATTCAAATCAGGACAATCTATAACATCATCCTACCTGCGAGATTAGCAAATTGCGGACCAAAGTAAATCGTTACTTTCGTGCCGGGTTCGTCGCTTCACGATCCAATGGAATACTGACCATGCGATCAAAGGACTGAGTGAATTCGCGTTCGCTGAAGACCCAGATCACAAACTGTTTCCTCTCCCAGAAGCCCGCCTCAGCGGTCGCCCGGTAAAAAAGTTGCTTTCGTGCCTGAACCAAGCCCGAACCGCGCACACCGACGAGATCGATCGCCGCACCGAGGCGTAGAGAGAGTTGATCCGCGAGGCCGCCCCCCCTGCAATGCATCCCTGTCTCCCTGCCCTGATGAAACACGAGCGTGTGACTGTCACCTAAAAGTAAGAATGGACTTTCAGGATCCGGATCGACTCCAACGCTTCCGCCGGAGCGAACCTTTCGGATGGATACCTCTTCCGCGGGAACAGCTCCCTCCCACTCGCTACCGGCAACCTGGTCCCCCTCAATTCTCAATTGTTCAGCCGCATCCTGTGTGATCTCCGATCCGGACACGGGCTTCACTCCGAGTTCGGCAAGGATGAGATCGGCGACCACTTCAATCGCCGCCGGCGAGTAATGGGCGTCCTGAGCGCAATAGCAGGGTGTTTCATCCCCTTCCTTCCGCTTTTTCCGAAACACCGCATCCAGATCGATCACTCTCACCTTCTCTTCCTTCAAGGCTTCAACGAAAGGCGCCAGCGGATCCGGATCATCAGGAGTGTATTCCTCCGAAAGCTTACCGGGATAAATCCGGGCCTTCGCCGGAACCGGAACCATGACGAGCTGTTTTCCCCGATCCTCGAGCATGTCGCGAAATTCGAGAATCGAAGGAATCGGATCCGTCCTGTTTACCGCCACGTCCTCCCACGGTTTCTCCCAGAATCGGCCCGTTGAAAGATGTCGCAATTCACGAACCAGAAAGAACCAGGCATCGTTGTCGCCCCTTACATTCGGTTTTTCTTCGATGCGTTCTGCCGCTTCCCGGGCAAAAGCCTCAGCGCGATCCATCTCCCCCGCGCGAAGTCGTGGTGTCGGCAGTAAAACGATGAATAAAGCTAAAAAGAAAAATCTCATCCTCACACCGGGAGGTAACGTTCACGCAAGTGAGTCACCAACGCCGCCGGGCTGGCGTCCTCGCCGGTAGCCTCCCGAATGAGGTCATTTGGCAGGAGAACGCTCCCACGTTGATGAATTTTTTCCCTCATCCATCCCAGGAGCGGCGCATAATCACCTCGATCCATTGCAGCCTTCACCGGCAAATCTTTCTTCGCCGCAGCGGCAAGGTGCGCCGCATTGATGTTTCCCAGCGAGTAGGTTGGGAAATATCCAAAAATACCGAGACTCCAGTGAATGTCCTGAAGGCAGCCGTTAGCATCACGATCAACCGGCATCCCGAAGTAGGATTCAAATCTCTCGTTCCAGGCCTCCGGAATATCTTTGATAGCGAGCTCACCGCTGAAGATCATTTTCTCAATCTCAAAGCGCAATAAGACATGGAGATCATAAGTTACCTCATCGGACTCCACCCGGATATAACTGAGATTCGCCTGATTCACCGCTTCGAACATGGTATCGACGCTGATACCGGAGAGATTCGGAAAATAGCTGGCCGCGACAGGTAACCACTTTTCCCAGAATGAGCGACTGCGACCCACGTGATTCTCCCACAAGCGGGATTGCGATTCATGAATTCCCAAAGATACCGCATTCCCAATCGGCAGTCCCCGGTTCTCCACCTTCAGCCCCTGCTCATACAGTCCGTGCCCGGCTTCATGCAGGACGCCGAAGAGAGAGCTCAGAAAATCATTCTCATCATATCTTGTCGTCAGCCGGGTATCACCGGGCCCCATCCCCGAGCAAAAGGGGTGAACCGCCGTATCGATACGACCGGCGTCAAAATCGAATCCGATCGACTCGGCAACTTCACGATTAAAGGCCTCCTGTTTCTCGATCGCATACCGTCCCTCGAGAACGGAGCGGTCAAATGGCTCCCTCGAAGTTGTCTCTTCCACGATCGGAACAAGCGACTCCCGCAGTGCTCCGAGCGTTCTATTCAGAGCAGCAGTCGACGAACCTCGTTCGAATTTGTCGAGAAGCCCGTCATAGGGAGTTTCTGAATAACCCCAGCATTCCGCCTGCTCCCGGCAAAGATCGACGAGATTTTCAAGAAGTGGCGCGAAGACCGGGAACTCCGATTTTTCCCGGGCCTCCGCCCAGGCAGCCTTCGCATGAACCTGTGCCAGAGCCAATTCCTCGACAAGTCGTTTCGGGAGCTTCGTTTCGCGCTCAAATCCATGCCGCCATTCCCGGAGGTTGGCCTTCGCATCCTCTCCCCGGTCAGCCTCAGACTCCGCCGCTTCGATCCAATCCCCGACTTGAGGATTTGTCATTTTCTCGTGAAGCCATCCGCTGAACCAGGCCATTTGCCGGCCGCGGTATTCGAGCCCGTTTTTGGGCATGAGAACTTCCTGATCCCAGCTGAGAAGAGCCTGAGCATCAGTCACCAGTTGCACCTCTCTGCAAAGTTCCTCCAATTCTTCGTAGGCTGATTTTTTCATGTGGATCCGTTGATGAAGACACAAAAAAGGCCGGTCAGCTTCTGAAAAGCAGCCGGCCTCCGCTCCCTTCTGAGAGACTTACTTGAGCGATTCGCGAGCGAGGTTTGCCATCACTTGAATCGAACCTGCTGAAAGTGTCCCCAGAACACCTGAGGGCTTACCATCAACAATACGGACAACGGTCAGCCCCAGTGGCTTTCCGTCAATCGTGAAGACCGGAATCCCCTGAGCAGTGCCGGCGTCGGTAACGAAAAAAGTTCTGTCCCCTTTGTAAACACCGGTAATCCTACCGAGAACAAGAGTCGGCATGTAACCGTAGACGGCGGAGGAACGCGAAAGCCCTACGACACGATCCGCGGCATCCGCAGTCGCAGCGAACTGAGAGAGATCAACGCTCTGAAACTCCTTACTCAGCGCTTTTGCCTCAGCGGGATCCGGAAGGATGAACGCAACGTCAGCTTCCACATCCTGACGAATCACTTTGCCACTGAGAAGGGTCGAATCCCCGTAGCTGATCTCCACTTCCGTGAAAACAGTTTTTGCAGACTGAATTGTGACCACCTCTTCATCCATTTTTGCCTGCTGCCCCGCAAGCCCGAGACTGGCGTCAATCGCCGAGTTCGACACGACGATCAAACCGTCATCACCGATCGTGACCCCAAGGGTCCGGCGCTGCTGATCACGGGCCGGAAGCGGATCGCCGGTCGTGGTTGCTTCGAGCGTGCCTTTCGCCGTGATCACCACCAGTGCCCCCTTATGATTCTCCATGAGTTGACGGGCCTGCTCTTCAACCGTGTCCTGGGCAAAACCCTGAGCCATCCCGACGAGCGAAAGGGCAAGAAAAGCGAAACAGTGAATGATGGAATTGTTTTTCATTAAAAAGATTTAAAAGGAGGGATTCTAATTCGGAAAAGTGAGAGCTTAACGGGAATGAACACAAGCTGAAAGGCTTTTATCGCTAACAACAAAAATGTGACATTCGGATGTCACGAGAGCACCGAATGTCACATTGCTGTAAAAGGGAAATGTTGGAAATTTATCGAGAGTAGAGCTCAACCACCAACTGGACATTTACCATTGTGTCGATCTCATCAGCCTCAGGATTACGATCCATGGTTCCGGAAAGCTTTTCTGAGTCAAACGTAAACCAATCCATGACGGGACGGGCCGATGTCAAATCAACCGAACGAAGGCCAAGCTGCTGGGACCGGGTCCCTGCACCCACAGCAACAACATCACCGGGTTTGACACAGTAGGATGGAATATCAACACGCTGTCCATTTACCGTAATGTGACCGTGACCCACAAACTGACGGGCGGCACGACGGGTATTGCCGAGACCTAAACGGTAGACCACATTGTCGAGACGTGTCTCAAGGAGCTGAACGAGGATGTCACCGGTAATACCGCGGCGACGCTGAGCTTCGGCGAAGTAACGACGAAACTGCTTCTCCATCAATCCATACTGAAGGCGAAGCTTCTGCTTCTCAGCAAGAGCGATCGAGTAATCACTCTGCTTACGACGTGCACCACGTGCACCGTGTTGTCCCGGAGGATAAGGGCGACGCTCAAGCGCCTTCGAAGGACCGAAAAGGGCGACACCGTAGCGGCGACTAATTCTGTCGGTTGGACCTGTATTTCTTCCCATTTGTCTAGTAAAGCTAAATTAAGTCTTAGACGCGTCGCGCCTTCTTAGGACGGCAACCGTTGTGTGGAATTGGAGTGACGTCATCAATCTTAAGAACATCAATCCCAAGACCCTGAACTGCGCGAACCGCAGATTCACGCCCGGCACCCGGACCCTTAACGCGAACTTCAGCCTGCTTAAGCCCGTGTGCCATTGCCTGGCGGCAGGCATCCTGCGCAACCAGCTGCGACGCATAGGCGGTGCTCTTACGGGAACCCCGAAAACCCATCTTACCGGCACTTGACCAGCCGATGACATTTCCATTTGGATCACTCACCGTAACGATGGTGTTATTAAAAGTAGCAGCAACATGAACGATGCCCGACTGAATATTCTTACTCCCTTTCGCCTTAAGCACCTTGGGAGTTTCAGCACCTTCTTCACCTTCAAGCTCAAGGAAAATATCCTCAGCAGTGCGGGGCTTCTCCTTCTCTTTTGGAGCGGGCGCAGCAGCAGGAGTCTCTGCAGGAGCAGCCTCAGTTGCTGCAGGTGCAGATTCAGCCGTTACCTCCGGCGTAGCGGCGGCAACCTCTTCGGTCACCTCTTCAGACTTTTCTTCTTCAGCCATGGTCCTATTACTAAAATAAATTACTTACGGATAACGCCGACAGTCTTCTTACGACCCTTACGTGTGCGTGCATTTGTCGACGTGCGCTGCCCTCGAACAGGCAGGCCACGGCGGTGGCGGTAGCCACGGTAGCAGTTAATGGAAGTGAGGCGCTTAAGATGCCCCTGAATCTCGCGACGAAGATCACCCTCAATCATGACGCTTCCGCCAGTGATCGCAGCAGCAATCTTCCCGAGCTGCTCATCGTTCAACTCCCCTGTCCGAATATCCTTATCAACGCCAGCCTCTTCGAGGATCTTTGCTGCTGTTTTTCTTCCAATCCCGTAAATATAAGGGAGAGACGCTTCGATGCGTTTCTCATTCGGGATTTCGACTCCAAGTAGACGTGCCATTGCTAGTTAACCGGTATAAAATTAATAAGTGAAAAAATGCCTTAACCCTGACGCTGTTTATGGCGGGGGTTCTTACAGATAACGCGGAGTACTCCCTGGCGCTTTACGACGCGACAGTCGCTGCAGAGTCTTTTAACAGATGGCCTTACTTTCATGAGACAATAATAGTGTCAGTCGTTTGTCGAGGAGGAGGGTATTACTGATTAAGCTAACCTTTCCGATGACTCCCCAGACCGATTTCGGGCGTGAGGACGGAATGAATATCACAGTTTTTCCTTATCGCAACTGGTGTTTAACGGATTGGTCCGATTTTTAGTTCGTTTTTTAAAAGTTTTTAGTTTCAACCTCAAATCAAGGCTCTCAAAGGGCGGTTGCCGCAAAGCTTCGCTCCCTCGGTGTCAAAATTTCAGGCTCTCCATCAGTGATCAACACGGTATGTTCAAAATGCGATGAAAGAGCACGGTCAGCAGTGATAACGGTCCAGTCGTCATCAAGAATCAGAACGTCGTCTGTCCCGGCATTGACCATAGGTTCAATCGCCAGAACCATTCCGGTCTGAAGGCGGGGATTCTTAAACCGTCGGCTTCTCATTTCCTCTTCATCCCAATAGTTCGGGACCTGAGGTTCTTCATGGAGCTGGCGGCCGACCCCATGGCCAACAAATTGTTTCACCACGGTGTAGCCCAGGCTGGCAACATGCGCCTCAACCGCCCCGCACAGTTTGGAAAGATACTCCCCTTCCCTCGCGCAATCGATCGCCGCAAAGAGAGATTCCTCGGTCGCCGCGAGGAGCGCTTCCGCTTCGGGGGAAATTTTACCGACAGGAATGGTTTTGGCATTGTCACCAATCCAGCCTGCAGGGGTCTCAATGCCGACATCAATCTTGATGACATCGCCTTCGTTTAAGACCCGCTTTCCACCGATTCCGTGGACCACTTCCTCATTCACAGAGAGACAGGTTTGCCCCGGAAATCCTTTGTATCCTAGAAAAGCACTCTTACAGCCGTGATCGGAAATCCAGTCGGCAGCGGCCTTGTCAATCTCTCCGGTTGTAATACCGGGGGCGACCATCTCTGAGCATTTGCGAAGAACATCAGCAGCGATACTGCCGGCCTCGCGCAATCCATCTACCTCAGCTCCGCTGCGCAGTTGAATTCTGGATTTTCGCTTCGCCATCGCCACCTACAGAAAACCTTAAGAGTTCCCCGAAATTTGAAAGTAAACGATGCCGCCGATAAGGAGGAGTGCCGCGACGACGAGTAGCCAGATAATCTGCGTGCCACTTGCTGCAGCACCCTTACCACCGGGACGATCAAAGCGACCGCGAATACGACCCTTACGGAGAAATCCGTCGTAATGGCGCTGGATGAGATGAGTCTCAACCTGGCGCATCACGTCGAGCAAGACACCCACCATGATGAGAAGTCCGGTGCCACCAAAGAACTGCGCCGCAAGCGGCGGAACATCCATGAGGGCGGTAAGAATAGGAGGAAGTACCGCAATAATCGTGAGGAAGATAGCCCCCGCGAAAGTGAGCCGGCTCATCGTGCGGTCAAGAAATTCAGCGGTTGCCTTTCCGGGACGAACTCCCGGGATGTAGCCACCGTTCTTCTTCAAATCATCAGCGATTTGATTCGGCTGGAACATGGTCGCAACCCAGAAATAACTGAAGAAGAAGATCATGAGACCGGTAAGACCGTAGAAAACGATTCCACTTCCACCACCACCGAGAGTGATCGCCAGGTTTCTTGCCCAAAGCTCGTTCGGGAATGCCCAGCCGATAATCTGAGAAGGGAACATCAGGATGGCCTGAGCAAAAATGATCGGCATAACCCCCGCGTAATTCACCTTCAACGGCATATGCTGTGATTGACCACCATACATCTTGCCCCCTCGGACCTGCTTCGCGTAGTTAATCGGGATACGACGTTGTGCTTGAGTGATCGAAATCACGGCGGCAACCACAAAGAAAAGGAAGGCGATCAACGCGACCAGCTGAAAGGAGCGCAGCGGATCATCCCCTGCAGAAGCAACATAGGTATTATAGACCTGAAAAAGAGCACCCGGCAGGGCGTAAATGATGTTTACGGTGATGATAATGGAGACACCGTTACCGATTCCCCGCTCCGTGATTTGATCACCGAGCCACATCAGAAACATCGTTCCCGCCGTGATAATAATCACCGTCGTGAGAATAAATGAGAGGCCGCCAACCGGAACCAGTTCCCGCGTTGATTCGTTGGCGATATCCCGTAGAAACGGATTCGCCTCGGGAGTCACCAGGGATTTCGCAAGCATCCACCCCTGAAACAAACAGAGAATGATGGTCAGGATCCGCGTATACATGCTGATCTTCTGCCGACCACCATCTTCACGGGAAAGCTTTCCGAGGGAGGGAACCACCGCCGTCAACAGCTGCGTCATGATCGACGCACTGATGTAAGGCATAATCCCCAAGGCAAACAACGCTGAGTTCTGGAGACCGCCACCACTGAAAACGTTCATCAGAGCGAGCACCGCGGTCAATCCGCGACTGTCACTCGACTGCTCCTGCACCTGACCATACCAGTCCTGAAGGACATTGGCATCAACTCCGGGGAGGGTCACCACCGCACCGAGGCGGATGATCACCACAACAAGGAGAGTGAAGAGGATCCGTGAACGGAGCTCAGGGATTTTAAACGTATTGGCAAAAGCGGAAATCATGAAGGGAAGTCAGGTAAAAGATCCGGCTTCTTGGGGGCGCCGGAAACAGGGTCAGATCATCGGGTCAACAGGGTTCAAGACCCTTATTAGGATTCACTCAACGCGTGAATCACTGATGTCAGGACTCGCCGAGCGATCCACCAGCCTTCTCAATCTTCTCCTGAGCAGTAGCGGAAACTTTATCGACAGAAACCGTAAGCTTCTTCGCAAGATCTCCGTTTCCGAGGACCTTTACAGCATCGTAAATTCCCTGGACCAGCCCACAGGCACGAAGCGATTCTTCGTTGACGGTGTCTCCGTCAGAAAACTTCGCTTCAAGATCCTTAACGTTCACGATCGCAAACTTGGTCTTAAACTGAGTATTGTTGAAGCCCTTCTTGGGAAGTCGACGAGCAAGCGGCATCTGACCACCCTCGAAACCGGGGCGAATTGACGCGCCGGAACGGGACTTTTGACCTTTGTGGCCTTTTCCGCTGGTCTTACCCAGGCCGGAACTCTCTCCACGCCCAACGCGACGACGGCGATGACGGGATCCAGGAGTGGGGGATAAATCGTGAAGTTTCATCTGATTAAACTCTTAAGATGGGATTAGAGGGCCTTCTTCTCGGCAAGCTTCTTGCCGCGAAGGGAGTAAATTTCTTCTTTAGTGCGAAGTTGCTCGAGAGCATTGATAGTCGCCTTGACCACGTTCGCCTGGTTGTTCGATCCCATGGACTTAGCAAGAACATCCTTGATGCCCGCTGCTTCGACCACTGCACGAACACCACCGCCGGCAATCAAACCGGTTCCGGGAGATGCCGGGCGGAGCATGACGCGTCCACCTCCGTGCTCACCGATAACGGGGTGAGGAATGGTGTTCTCGGTGATATTCACCTTTACCATATCCTTACGGGAAGCCTCGCTGGACTTCTTGATGCATTCGGAAACTTCCTGAGCTTTACCGAAACCGAAACCGACACGGCCTTCGCGATCACCACTGACCACAAGAGCACTGAAGCTGAAACGACGTCCACCCTTAACCACTTTGGAACAGCGGTTAATGTGAACGACTTTTTCAAAAGCATTTTCAAGGTCTTCTCCCCGAGCCGAAGCCGGAGCGTTAGAACGAAGGATCTCCTCAGCACGCTTAAGCTTTTCTGATTTCTCCTCCTCAGCAGGAGCCGCTTCCGCGGGTGCAGCCTCATCTTTCGCTGCAGGTGCTTCTTCGGCAGGTGCCTCCTCAGCAGGGGCAGCAACCTCTTCAGCAGGGGCAGCAACCTCTTCAGCAGGGGCAGCAACCTCTTCAGCAGGAGCGCCGGCCTCTGCGGAAGCCTTCACCTCTTCGGTGACTTCCTCTGCCGGTGCGTTATCGTCTTTGGTTTCTTCGCTCATTCAGATAAAAATTAAAAGTTGAGTCCAGCTTCACGCGCTGCATCTGCAAGCGCTTTCACTTTTCCATGGAACTGGAAGCCACCACGATCGAACACAACTGTTTCGATCTTCGCTTCTTTCGCGCGCTTGGCAACCGCCTCGCCCACCTTTTCAGCAGCAGACTGATTTGACCCCTTTGTGCCGACCTCCTTATCAAGAGTGGAGGCAGAAGCGAGTGTTTTGCCAGCTTCATCATCGATCAGCTGTGCGTAAACATTTTGATTTGAAAAATGCACAGCGAGACGTGGGCGCTCAGCAGTTCCGGAGATTTTTTTCCGGATGCGACGGCGAACTTTAGCTCGGGCTTGTTTGCGGATGTAAAGACTCATGGTGTCCCTCTAGTATTAAAATTTCGATTACTTAACGCTCTTACCTTGCTTACGGCGAACGTGCTCACCCTTGTATCGGACACCCTTGCCCTTATACGGCTCAGGCGGATAGTAAGAGCGGACATCGGCAGCGAACTGACCGACGAGCTGCTTGTCGATTCCCTCGACCTTGATTTTCGTGTTTTCCTCGACCGTTACCGTCAACGCTTCCGGGATCGGATGAAGAACCGGGTGGGAAAAACCAAGACTGAGATCGAGATCCTTGCCTTTAACAGCGGCACGGAAACCAACGCCCTGGATTTCAAGTTCACGAACGAATCCATTGGAGACCCCTTCGATCATGTTGGCAATCAAGCTGCGAGTCGTTCCATGCAGAGCACGAACGGTGCGCTCTTCAGAAACACGGGTCACCTTGAGCGATCCATCCTCCTGTTCCACAGCAATACCGCTGGGAAGAGTCCACTCCAGCTTACCCTTAGGTCCTTCGACAGAAATACCCGAGTCTGCCAATTTGATCTCTACCTTCTCCGGAAGAGTGATTTCTTTTTTTCCAATCCGCGACATAGCTGTAGAAAAGTTGCCTGTTAATCTAAAAATGTGAATTGCCTGAATTACCAGACAAGAGCGAGAAGCTCGCCACCAATATTATTCTTTCGGGCGGAATGCCCTGCCATGATTCCCCTCGGCGTCGAGACGATGGCGATACCCATACCACCGAGAACCTTAGGGATCTCGTCACAACCAACATACTGACGAAGACCCGGACGGCTCACCCGCTTCAAGTTCTTGAGAGCAGGCGTGTGACCGGAGTAGCGAGGCTTACCAACGATAGTTGCTTTATGACCCTCACCAACTTTTTCGTAAGACCAGAGATAACCCTCTTCTTTAAGAATACGGGCAATCTCCTCCTTCACTTTGGAATAAGGGGCGGAGAAATCCTCTTTCTGCGCCATCGTGGCGTTCTTGAAGCGAATGAGGAAATCTGAAATGGGATCACTGACAACAGCCATTTTTTCAGTTAGGTAATGGGTAAATATAGAGAAGAGATCAACCGGTTACGCAGCGGCGTTCGGCTTACGAAAAGGAATTCCAAGAAGAGCGAGAAGCTCACGAGCCTCATCATCTGTCTTGGCGGTGGTGACGATAGTCATGTCGAAACCGATCGTGCGATTAACTTTATCGAGTTCGATTTCAGGAAAGATCGTATGATCATTGATTCCAACCGTGTAGTTACCACGGCCATCAAATGACTTGGCGGAAAGACCGCGAAAGTCACGAATCGTAGGAGACGCCACATTAATGAAGCGGTCCAGAAATTCCCACATGCGTGCTCCACGGAGAGTAACACGCGCTCCAACGGTGTCACCGATACGAAGCTTGAAGTTCGAGATCGCGATCTTCGCCTTGGTAGGAACGGCGCGCTGACCGGTAATCTTACCGAGGTCTTCGATGACATTCTCAGTCGCCGCTTTGCGATCCTCCTCGCGACCAAATCCTGTATTGAGAACAACTTTCTCGATACCGGGCACTTGGTGCACGTTGGCGTATGCGAACTTTTCTTTCAGGCCGCTGACGACCTTATCCTTGTAAATCGATTTGAGTGCTGGCTCCATCTCGTTAATTCCTGCTAAATTGGTTTATTTGGAAGACGCGAGCTTCACATTCGAGATGTGAATCGGCCCCTCTTTTTCGATGATACCGCCCTCGGGACGATCCTGAGAACGCTTCTCGTGCTTCTTGATCATCCGAACTCCTTCAACGAGAACGTGACCTTTCTCCGGGAACACCTGGAGGACGCGACCGGCCTCACCTTTATGGTTACCGGAGATCACGACGACCTCGTCATTCTTTTTCACGTGAGTATTTACTCGCTTTGCCATGGGTCTAATTCCTCAGTCAGGGGTTTCCCGATTACAATACTTCAGGAGCGAGAGAAACAATCTTCATGAAGTTCTGCTCGCGGAGTTCTCTTGCCACCGGCCCGAAGATACGGGTGCCGCGTGGGTTCTTATTACCATCAATGATCACGATCGCATTTCCGTCGAAACGAAGAATGGACCCGTCAGAGCGGCGGATTGGAGCAGCCGTGCGCACCACAACAGCGCGGACTACCTCACCCTTCTTGACGTTTGCAGTCGGGATCGCCTCACGGATGTGAGCAGTGATAACATCACCTACCCCGGCCGAGCGCGAACGCTTACCGATAACGCCAATCATCTTGGCCACTCGTGCACCGGTATTATCCGCTACCTGGACCTTGGATTCCATTTGGATCATGATTCGTAAATGCTAAATTTGATAATCGATTGTTTTGGCGGCACTCCGGGTTCAACCCCGGCAGACCTGTTGCCGAAAGACTCTTAGTGAGAGAGAACCTCTTTGAGCTCCCAACTCTTCTTTTTACTGCGAGGTTTGGTCTCCTCAATGAGAACACGGTCACCTACTTTTGCGGATTCCTCCTCATCGTGCGCAAAGAACTTAGATGTTCTCTTCACGATCTTCTTAAAACGGGGATGAGGAACGCGACGCATCACCTCCACCACGATCGTCTTGGTCATGGCATCTGATGTCACCACCCCAACCCGTGTCTTCTGAAGACCTGCTTGCTTCTCGTTTACTGACTCACTCATGTGTCCTACTAAATATTTCCAAACTCGTTAATACACTCCCGATCAAGCCGCCGCTTCCGCGCTGCGTTTTTCGGTCAACAATGTCTCAATCCGGGCCACTTCCCGGCGAATGTCGCGGAGGCGTGAAGGATTCTCCAACTGCCCGCTCTCCTTTTGAACGCGGAGGTTAAGCGCCTCTTCTTTCAATTCACGACGGCGGGTCGCCAATTCATCGACACTCAACTCGCGAAGCTCACTTGTGTTTTTAGCCATGGGTAAAATACGTTAAATAATAATCACTGATCTTCGCGACGAACGAAACGGCAACGCACACCGAGCTTATTCGACGCCAGGCGGAATGCCTCTTTAGCCGCGGATTCCGAAACACCGGAAATCTCAAACATCATCGTTCCGGGACGAACCACAGCCACCCAGTGCTCAACCGGGCCCTTACCTTTACCCATCCGGGTTTCAGGGGGACGAGCAGTCACCGGCTTGTGAGGGAAGATGCGAATCCAGACTTTACCTTTACGCTTGAGGTAACGGTTGATCGAAATACGACACGCTTCAATCTGACGGTTCGTGATCCAGTCACGGCCGAGACACTGAAGACCATACTCACCGAAACTCACTTTCGTTCCGCGCTGTGCATTACCTGCACGGCTACCCCGATGGGTCTTACGAAACTTAACTCTTTTGGGCATTAAAGGCATAACAAACTTCCTTTCTTCGCTTTAAACTCTAAACAATCGAAAATTAACTTGGACGACCTCCGCCACCCTGACCACCGGGACCACCTGCCCCACGAGGACCACCTCCGCGATGACCACCAGGGCCACCCGCTCCACGGGGACCGCGATTACCACCGGGACCACCACGACGATCACCACCAGGGCCACGACGATCGCCACCACGACGATCACCACCCTTGCGAGGCTCTTCGCCATTATCTTCCTTCTTATTGATCCAAACCTTCACCCCGATGATTCCCCAGACAGTTTCAGCCTCGCAGAAACCATAGTCGATAGGAACACGGAGGGTTTGGAGAGGAACCTTGCCTTCACGATACTGCTCAGCACGGGCGATATCAGCACCACCGAGACGACCCGCTGCGCGAATCCGGATACCTTCCGCACCGAAATCCATCGCAGTCTGAACAGCGCGCTTCATGGCACGACGGAAAGAAACACGACGCTCAAGCTGAGTCGCCACCTGCGCCGCCACCCAAGATGAATCAAGCTCAGGCTGACGAATCTCGAAGATATCAATCTTAACCTGGGACTGACCGCACATCTTGCTGATGTCGTTGGTCATGACCTCAATTTCAGCACCGCGCTTACCAATGATAAGGCCGGGACGCGACGTGTGCAAAGTCACCCGAACACTGTTCCAGGCACGCTCGATCACCACTTTGGAAACAGCCCCTTTTTGCAGGCGCTTCTCAAGGTAACGACGAATCTTCAGATCCGCATGCAACTGGTCGGCATATTCGCCCTCAGGAGCATACCACTTCGATTGCCAGTCTTTATTGACCGCCAGTCGAAACCCGATCGGATGTACTTTCTGTCCCATAATAAAATCCTTCTAAAAATTGATGATTAGCCGTGCTTTTCCTTATGGAGCTGCTTAGCCTTCTCGATCCACTCGTCACGCTCGATGCGCCCCTTGAAAGAGAGAAGCTCATCGAACTCCTTGACGTTCTCTTCCGTCCACTCTGCGATCTGCTCAAACTTGTAAATCCCGATTGAGTTCAGCTTTTCTTCAAGCTTGGGACCAACGCCGTTGATTTCTTTGAGATCGTCAAATTCGGAGGGGGCGGAGTCATAGACCATTCCGAGCTTTTCGTCAACTCTTCCGCTTGTCTTCGGCGCACTTTCCTTCTTGGGAGCCGCTTTCTTTTCCGTTTTAGCGGCCTTTTTGGCTTTTGGAGCCGCCTTTTCTTTAGAAACGTTAGGTGACGGAGCCTCTTGCTCACCGACAACCTCGTCACTCAGAACCACCGTAATGTGGCTGGTGCGCTTGCGAATAGAAGCAGCGGATCCACGGGCACGAGCCTTGAAACGCTTAAAAGTGGGCCCTTCGCCAACGACAGCACTCTTTACGTAGAGACCATCAACAGCCAGCTCAAAGTTATTCTCAGCATCAGCGAGAGCTGCCTTCAAAGTCTTACCGAAGAGGTCAGCACCCTTACGGGGCGTGAAGTTCAAGAGATCAACCGCGGCAGATACCGGGAGGCCCTGAATCTCTCTCGCGACGTCGCGCGCCTTTCGGGCGGAGATTCTTGCAAATTTGTAGGTGGAAGTCACATCCATGGTCTTTTTGGTGATGAGATCGTTTAGAGATTGGTTTGGTTGGGGAGAAGCTTCACGCCGTCCCCGACGGCAACAGTAGCTGTTTCAGAGAACTGATCCTGAAGAACCGCCCCTGAGATTGAATCGCGAACATCAATGATCATCGCGGAATAAATAGGTTGGTCCCCTTTGAGGACCGAAATTGGAGTGCCGACACGAAGCCCGGCGCGTCGTCCGGCATCAAGGACAATGAGTCCGATCTCCGGCTCAATACTGACCACCTGAGAATCAGAAAGCCCCCGGGCGAGCGAACCGCTCTCCCCGTCGGAAGCAACACCGGCAAGAATCTCACCGGATGAGGCAATCGCTGCACTTGCCTCGGCACGGGCAGCTTCCGGCGCATCAGCGCTGGCGGCCAGGTAATTCAGAAACGACTCACTGAGACGATGGAGCTCCGACTTCAGCATCTCGAGCTCCTGCTGGCTGATATCAAGGTCTCGAACCGCCTTCAGAAGGCGCTGCTCTAAACCGTTTTCACCCTGCGCCAGCAGATCAACGCCGAATGCCTGGAGCTGAAGCTCTGTCTCACGAGCCCTCGCGACCTGTTCTTCACTTACGCGAACGGACTCGGCAAGACTGTTGATGAGTTCTTTCCGCCGCTGCTCAGCAGTAGCCGCATCAGCGCGGGCCTCAGCCAGTTGCTGCTGCGTCATCGCAAGAACCGCTTTCAATTCGCGAATCTCCACTGACTCCGCATCGGCGCGAAGATCAGCCACCCACGCCAAAGACACCGTCACCGCGAAAGCAGTCACGAGAACCCTGGAAATGGAGAGATTGAGATTCATGAAATGAAACAAGTTAAAGGAATCAGCCTTTGATTTTAGGATTGTGACCCTGGTGGCCACCAAACTTCCGTGTAGGAGAGAATTCGCCGAGCTTGTGGCCAACCATATTCTCCGTCACGAAGACAGAAGTGAACTCCTTGCCATTGTGAACAAGGAAAGTGTGACCAACAAAGTCAGGAGTGACCATCGAGCGGCGCGACCAGGTTTTGATCGGACGCTTTTGTCCACTTTCGTTCATGTTGTCGATCTTGATCAGAAGCTTCTGATCAATGAACGGACCTTTTTTGAGTGAGCGACCCATGTGTTAGCTAAGTGTTAGAAGTAAAATTAAATGAAGATTAACGGCGGCGCTTTTTGTCCTTGCGGCGCTCGATGATGAATTTGTCGCTGCCCTTGTACTTCTGGCGGGTGCGCTGTCCCTTAACGTGTCCCCAGGGACTCTTAAGGTGCTGACGACCACCACCGGACTTTGATTTACCCTCACCACCACCATTCGGGTGATCGACCGGGTTCATGCACATACCGCGAACAGTCGGACGAATCCCAAGCCAGCGTGAGCGGCCCGCTTTCGCACTGACAACCTGCTCGTGCTCGACATTGCCGACACGACCGATTGAAGCGTAGCAACGAGTGTGAACTTTGCGGATCTCACCGGAGGGGAGCTTCACGAGAGCGTAATCACCTTCCCGGTTGGAAAGCATGCAGGACTGACCGGCACTGCGGGCAATCTGGCCGCCCTTTCCGGGAACGAGCTCCAAATTGTGGATCGTTGTTCCGGTAGGGATCTCGGAGAGAGGAAGAGCGCAACCCGGCTTGATCGCCGCTTTTGCACCCGAGGAAACCTCAGCACCCACTTCCAGCCCCTTCGGAGCAAGAATGTAAGACCGTTGCTTGTCTGCATACTCGATGAGAGCGATGCGGGCAGTGCGGTTTGGATCATACTCGATCGAGATAACCTTGGCCACCTCATCGCGGCGAGTCCGCTTGAAGTCGATGAGACGATACTTACGCTTATGGCCTCCACCTTTGTGGCGGCAGGTAATGCGTCCGTTATTATTCCGTCCCCCTGATTTTTTCAGCGGGCGGCAAAGACTTTTCTCAGGCTTCGAAGCAGTGATCTCATCGAAGTCCGGAAGCAGCTTATACCGGTTGGACGGGGTGATTGGTCTGAAGGATTTTAAGCCCATAATTTCCTGGCGTTAAAAATTAAACAAATTCGAGGGTTTCACCGTCAGCAAGGCGGACAAACGCCTTCTTCCAGCTCTTGGTTCGGCCGAAGTCAGCACGACGCTCGCGCTTCTTCTTACCCTGATAATTAGCAGTACGAACCGCTTCGACTTTTTTGCCGAAGAGCTTTTCAACCGCATACTTGATCTCAAGCTTGTTAGCGGATGGGTTCACTTTAAAAACATACTCGTTGTTCGTCTCAGCAAGAAGTGTTGCCTTCTCACTCAACTGAATCGTGTCGATGACTTGGAAAATATCTTTCATACGATGAGTCCTTTCTGAGGATTAGGCAGTTCGTGCCGCGAGGGTTTCGAGCGCTCCCTCGACCACAAGAATCTTACTGTAGTGGAGGAGTTGCTCCGTGTTCACTTCGTGAGCAGTGATGAGAAGAACGGACTGGCAGTTACGGCCGGCGCGCTTGGTCTCCTCGGAGAAATCATTCCCAATCACGAGAGTTCTTTTCACGTCACCGGCGAGAGCACTCACTTCTTTCACGAAGCTTTTCGTTTTGCCGTCAGCAATACTCAGTTCTGCGATCGTGGAAACATCACCTTCTTCGATGCGCTCCGTGAGAGCCTTGGAGAAAGCGAGTCGCTTAGTGACGCGGTTCACCTTCTTGGAGTAATCACGTGGACGGGGTCCAAAAACGATACCACCACCACGGTGAATCGGAGAAGCATTACCACCCTGACGAGCGCGACCTGTTCCCTTCTGACGGAAAGGCTTCTTACCGGTCGCAGCCACTTCGCTGCGGGTTTTGGTGTTAGCCGAACCAGTGCGTCGGTTTGCACGCATCGCAACAACAACATCCTGCACCGCCTGACGACCGCGCTCGCTGTCTTCGACAACGGTGATGTTGGCACTCTTTGCGCCTTGAATATCTAAAGTTTTAGCAGCCATGAATCTAATTCCTTTGCTTGATCTCTTTCCGGAGCGTCAGGGGATCAACCCTCTGATGCCTCCTCAGTTGTGGCCTTCGCCTCGAATGTTTGAACAGGTGCATCATGCTTGATCGCCGGGCGAATCACGACATAACCACCCTTTGCTCCGGGAACAGCGCCACTCACGAGAATGACATTGTCTTCGACACGCTTCTGAATGACTTTCAGATTCTGAATCGTCTTGCGGTAATTACCGTGACGACCGGGCATGTCCTTGTTCTTCCAAATACGACCGGGATCCGTTCCCGCACCGACACCACCGGGACGACGGTGCATCATGTGACCGTGCGACATTGGCTGACCGGAGAAGTGAAAACGCTTCATGACCCCCTGGAAACCTTTACCCTTGGAAGTGCCGATCACGTCGATCCACTGCCCTTCTTCGAAAAGATCCACACCGGGATGATCTCCATTAGGGAGCTGATCATCGCTCTCGAGACGGAATTCAAGAATCTTCGATTTCGGTGATGCTCCATTCGCCTTGATGTGACCCGCCTCTGGACGACTCAATCGTGACTCCTTCTGCTCACCGTAACCTACCTGGACAGCGGTATAACCGTCCTTCTCGACCGTTTTCTTCTGAAGGAAGACATTGTCGCTCACGTCAATAACGGTCACGGCAACGGCTTCACCCTCTTCATTGAAGATGCGAGTCATTCCTACTTTTTTACCAATCAATCCGATGCTCATTACGCTCGTTCTTGCTTGAAATTATTCTTACTGAATCCTTCCGACAGAAAGCCAGACTAGATCTTAATCGTGATGTCCACCCCGGCAGGCAGGTTCAATTTCTTCAACTCATCCACGGTCCGTGCCGTTGGCTCGACGATGTCGAGGAGTCGCTTGTGAGTCCGAATTTCGAACTGCTCAGCTGCCTTTTTATTCACGTGAGGCGAAGCGTTCACGCTGAATTTTTCAATCCGGGTAGGAAGTGGAATAGGACCGGAAACCCGTGCTCCTGTTCGTTTTGCTGTGTCTACGATATCAACTGTCGACTTGTCCAAAAGTCGTGAGTCATATGCCCGTAGGCGAATTCGAATACTTTGTCCCTGCATGTCAGTCGTTCCGATTAAATTAAATTCTTATTCAGGATTTCCCCGTTATACATATTGTTCAGTCAACCGCGTCACAATCGCCGCGGGAACTTCCTCAAATTGAAGCGGCTCCATCGAGAAGCTCGCACGTCCTTTAGACAGGCTGCGCATATCAGTTGCGTAGCCAAACATTTCCGCGAGAGGCACTTCCGCCCGGATCTCGCTCAAACCATTTCGTGAACCGACCTCAGCAATCCTGCCGCGACGACGATTCAAATCACCGATAATATCACCCTGACATTCATCAGGGAGGTCAACATTGACCTTCATTACCGGTTCGAGAAGGACAGATCCAGCATTCTGAAAGGCATCGCGCATCGCCAGGATCGACGCGATTTTGAACGCCTGCTCATTCGAGTCCACATCGTGACTGGACCCACCGACGAGATCAACATGAACATCCACAACCGGATAACCCATGATCACCCCGTTACCGAGCGCCTCACGAATACCGGACTCACAAGCGGTAAAGAACTCCTTGGGAATCTCCCCGCTGACGATCCGGTTATTAAAAGTAAACCCTGCGCCGCGCGCATTCGCTGAAATCTTCACGATGACATGAGCATACTGCCCCTTACCACCAGTCTGCTTGACGAGCTTGTATTCACCGCTCGCACCGGAAGTAACCGTCTCACGATAAGCAATCTGAGGCTTGCCGGCATTCGTCTTCACCGCATACTCAAGCTCCATGCGGGACTGGATGATCTCGAGGTGCAACTCACCCATCCCGGCAATAATCGTCTGGCCCGTCTCCTCATCCGTCGAAACAACGAACGTAGGATCCTCTTCAGAAAGCGCCTTGAGCGCACCGACCAGCTTATCAGAATCCGCCGTCGTCTTCGGCTCCACCGCCATTGAAATCACCGGATCCGGGAACGCCGGCGGCTCGAGCATGATGTCGAACTTCTCAGCGTGAAGCGTATCACCGGTGCGAACATTCTTCGGCCCGACGATTGCCGCGATATCACCCGCATAACAGGTCTCAATATCTTTGTGATCGTTCGACTGGATCTGAATGAGACGACCAACACGCTCCTTGCGACCCGTGCGGGAATTCCAAACCTGATCCCCCTTGGAGACCGAGCCGGCGTAGACGCGAATAAAGACGAGCTTTCCGACATACTTGTCAGACCAAAGCTTAAACGCCAGCGCGCAAAATTTAGCATTATCATCAGCAGGCGCCTCCACCACGACTGATTCATCATCGATTTCCGTTCCTTCCGCCGCCTGAATATCCAGAGGACTCGGAAGGTAATCAACAACCGCATCAAGGAGATACTGAACCCCTTTATTCTTGAAAGCAGATCCACCTACCACCGGAACGATCTTGTTCGCAATCGTGGCGCGTCGAAGGGCCGCCTTGATATCCGCCGGAGAAATCTCCTCCTCATCAAGAAACTTAAGACCAATCTCCTCATCCGCATCCACAAGCGCCTCAAGGAGGGACTCGCGAGCCGCATCAGCAATCGCCTTCTGGTCCGCATCCAATTCAGCCACCTCGTAAACCGAACCGATCAAATCGCTATCGGAATAGAGAACCGCCTTACCGTTAATCACATCAATCTGACCCTTAAGATCCTCTTCAGAACCAATCGGAATCAAGACAGGCTGAGCATTCGCCTTAAGCTTTTCGCGGACATCATCAACAACAGCACCAAAGTCAGCACCGACGCGATCCATCTTGTTCACAAAGACGATGCGCGGCACTTCATACTTCACCGCCTGGCGCCAAACAGTCTCAGACTGCGGCTGAACTCCGGCGACCCCGCAAAAGACAACCACCGCACCGTCAAGAACACGAAGCGAGCGCTCCACCTCAGCCGTGAAATCCACGTGACCGGGGGTATCAATGATATTGATCCGCTGCTTTTCGCCTTCGAAAGATTTAACCAGGCCCTGCTCCTTAAGCTGGACCCATTCCGCAGTGACCGCCGCCGAGGTAATCGTAATCCCCCGCTCGCGCTCCTGCTCCATCCAATCCGTCGTCGCCTGACCGTCATGAACCTCACCGATACGGTGGATCATGCCCGTGTAAAACAGGATGCGCTCAGTGAGCGTGGTCTTCCCCGCATCAATGTGGGCCGCAATCCCGATGTTACGAGTCCGCTCAAGCGGAAACGCACGATCAGGAGAGTTAGGACCAGCACTCATGAGAGTCGAAGGAAGAACCGTCTGTAGGGCGACCGACAAGACATATTACCAGCGGAAGTGAGCAAAGGCGCGGTTTGCCTGCGCCATTTTGTGAGTTTCGTCACGTTTACGAATCACCACACCCTGATTGGTGCTGGCGTCCTTGATCTCGTTTCCGAGAGCGACGTGCATCGGAGTGCCACGCTTACTGCGAGCAGCATTCACGATCCATCGCATCGCAAGAGACTCCTGACGATCAATCGATACCTCAAGAGGCACCTGATAGGTCGCACCACCAACGCGTCGGCTTTTAACCTCAACGCGAGGCTTGGCGTTTTCGATCGCGCGGTTGAGAACCTCAACAGGATCGACGGACTCACCACCTTCATTGGCACGATCAATTGCCGCATAGACAATTCGCTCGGCGAGAGCGCGCTTGCCGGAATGCATCACTTTGGATACAATCTTCGCTACGAGCGGACTGTCGTAGCGGGCATCGCGCCTTTCAGGCTTTGTATAGACTCGTTTTCTTCGGGACATAGGATTATTTCAGTCTGTTGCTAAAACATTCGTATCGCCGGAGAGATAAACTGGGAAACACCCGGCTTATCACCCCTTCGGCCGCTTAGCACCGTATTTGGAACGTGCTTGTTTACGACCGTCGACACCCAGGGTATCAAGAGCGCCACGCACAATGTGGTAGCGGACACCTGGTAAATCTTTCACTCGGCCACCACGGACCAGGACAATGGAGTGCTCCTGGAGGTTGTGACCCTCACCGCCGATATAGGCGATGACTTCCTGACCGTTCGTGAGACGAACTTTAGCAACCTTACGAAGCGCTGAGTTAGGCTTCTTAGGCGTCCGCGTGTAAACCTGCAGACAAACTCCGCGGCGTTGCGGGCATTCATCGAGGGCCGGAGACTTGGACTTGGTAGCTTTGTCCTTTCTTCCTTTGCGAACGAGTTGGTTGATTGTAGGCATAACGTTTCCGTCAGGTATTAAATTCTTTGCATCCTCGGCTGGCTCTCCCTTTTCTCAATGAGCGGCGGAAGAACCGATAAAAAACCTCCCGCTGGATGTCGAGGCGGGAGGGGGGCGGGAATATAGGCGGACATTTCAGTCCCGCAAGGGGATTTTAGCGTAAAGTTTTAGAAATCTCCGATTCAGCCCCCTTTTTTACAATCCTTTGCCTGAAGTTATACACTGAAATGAGTTTTTATGGGAATTCTTAGCGCATGCAGGCCGGGCGAACACGAAAAGGACAAACCCTGTGTCCTCTACCGGAGATCCGAAATGGCGATTCCCTCGCGGATCGGCCGAATGATGACTGCTGCGAAGAAATTCGGCCATCCAAACTCAGCCCTTACAAAGAAGGACAAGGCCCGCGTTGTTCGGCTATCCAGGCATTCCAACGAGGCGCCCTGAAACCAACCGTAGCACGAGGGAGATTTGAACTCCCGACCTTAGGCTTATGAGTCCTCTGCTCTACCCCTGAGCTATCGTGCCGAATCGGTTTCACCTGCCGGAAAGCAAGCGGTCGCGTGAGCGACGGCCCGCAAGAAACTTTTTATCCGCGAAAAGTCAAGGGCTCGAATGTCTAAATTATGGATTCACCCAATTCAACCCCCAGGCGATGACGAGAGGTGACGTGATCACTCCCACCAGCGAGGTGGCGATCACCACCTGGATCGCGACCCTGGGCTGACCGCCGAAGATTCTTGCCAACACCACGGGAAAGACCGCTGAAGGCATCGCCGCCTGGACCACGAGAAGTCGTTGCAGGTCCGCATCAAGCGGCAGGAACTTTGCGGCCGCAAGGATTACCGCACTGACGAGGCCAAGCCGGACGAGGACACTGAGAGCAGCGACGCGAAAGGCATCTTGAAAAATATCGCGCTTAAAAAAGCGCCCGATCGTGGCCCCAATCATGAAAATCGCCATGGGCACCGCACAGGTGCCGAGCATTTCCATCCCCGTGGCCGCGATCCCCGGGATGTATTGATATAAACCGGTGTAGTTGAGAAATAAGGCCGTGAGCACCGCGATGAACGGCCCGTTGATGAGCGAACGAAAGCCGGCCTTTCCGCTCATGACGGCGAGGCCCACCGTCCACATCGCGATCTCGACACCAATCCCGTGGACAAAAACAAGGCCCGCGGGTCCGCGATTATCCGGAAACAGCGTCACGACGATAGGAAGCGTCAGAAACCCGTAGTTCTGGATTCCCGCGCTGATCGCAAAGGTCCTCAGCCCCCCGCCGCTTCTCATGCGGCCCAGTGCTCCGATGCACCAGGCGACAAGGATGCCGACGACGACAAGAGTGAAACCGAGCCCGATCGCCCAAAGCGCCGAGGAAAGAGTCGCGAGCGCGGGGTTTCCCGGCACGAGCGTGAGAATAAAACACGGAAAGAGAAGATTCAGGCCCAGCTTGATGACCCCGACTTCGACCTCTTCGCCGAGCCAGCCCTTGCGCTGAAATCCAAAGCCGATCCCCATGACGAGGAAGACCGGAAGCGTTGCCGAAAGAATAGATAAATAGGAAGCCATCAGTGCTCAGTTGCTTTTTCCGCGACGCCGATCTTCGACATACCCACGGAGCATCATCCCGAGACCACCGGCCAGGAGAACGATAAGGAGGAAGAGATGCGTTCCTTTGATGGCGACCACCGGGCGGAAACGACTCACCACTTCAACGCCCAGAATAACGATCCCAATCCCGACCAGGATCCAGCCCCAGCTCTTTTTTACATCAAAAAACAGAGCAATGATCCCGACAAAGATCGGCAGGAGGACAATCCCCATGCTCGTGGTTTCCATGAGGCCCCCGCCCCGCCCGCGCGCGATCGCCCCCGAGACCATGCCCATGTGCCCTGTCGTGAAGCGAACGGAATCAAAGAACAACCAGGTCCCGGCGATGGTCATGAGAGCGCCAATGAGAAATTTCACTTCGCCACCTGGGCTTCCTCCGGGATTCAACTGCATGGCTGAGTAAAGCGCAGTCAGGGCGACGATTCAACCCTCTTGAGCCTCTCACTCACCCCTGTTGGGTGAACGGGTTTAACCTGTCGCGCGAGCCGGTTCACCAATCTATCATGGCCCGCTCCTCCCCTCGCCCGCCTCCCGTTTTTTGAATACGACCACAATCCCGATCCGCAGACTTGCCCTGTGGTCGGAGGTTTCCTATACCTCGAAGATGGATCGACGTCATTTTCTCTCCACCGCCCTTGCCTCAGGTGCCGCCGCGGCTCTGCCGCAGGGTGCTTTCTCACAGGCCACCGGGAACCGTATCGGCATCACCGACTGGACGATCGGGGGCCGCTCAAGCCTCACCGCCTTCGACCTCGCGAAAGAGATCGGTCTCGGGAGTGTTCAGGCCAGCTTTACCCCCCTCCCGCAACAGGATGACACGGATCTCCGCACGGAGCGGGACCGCGAAGCACTCCTGATCCGCTCGGAGGAGACGGGTGTCGCGATCGCCTCCACCGCGATGAGTATATTCAACAAGCATCCTTTTAAGCAGGTCCCCGAGGCGGTCGAATGGGCGCGTCAAGGGGTCGAGGCAACTCACCTCCTCGGGCTGGAGGTGATGCTGATGGCCTTTTTCTCGAAGAATGACCTCAAAGGCGACGCAGAAGGCACCGCCGAAACCATCAAGCGTCTCAAAGAAGTCGCACCACTGGCGGAGGAGAAAGGGATCACCCTCGGTCTCGAAACGACGCTCAGCGCGGACGAGCACCTCCACATTATCGACTCCGTCGGCAGCCCCGCGGTCCAGGTTTACTACGATCTCGGAAACTCTCACGCGAACGGCTACGCGATCGACGCGGAGATCCGGCAGCTCGGACGGGAGCTCATCTGTGAGGTCCACTGCAAAGATCGCAGCGGCGAACTCTTTGGTGAGGGCGAGGTCGATTTCAAAGGCGCTCTCCAGGCTCTCGAAGAAATCGGCTACGATCGCTGGTATGTTCTCGAAGGGGGTAAGGTGGGTGAACTCAGTCAGTCCGAAACGATGAAACAGAACGCGACCTATCTGCGCGAGACCGGCTACTCTTCGTGAAGCGCCGGCACCGTCAGGGTCAAGCCATCCCACGCGAGCCGCACATTCCCGGGCAGACCCGGTTCCAGCGCGGCGTAGTCGACCCGGCAGGAAAAGTGTGTCAGCCAGGTCATTTTCACCTCCAATTCGCGGACAAGATCAACCGCCTCGCCCACCGATAAATGCGTCCAGTGCTGCTCGGGCTGCAAGCCATCGAGAATCAACAGATCGATCCCGCGGACGAGCTCCTGCGTTTCCGGGGTCAGCTCCTTCGCGTCGGGGATGTAGGCAAAAAGGCGCTCCCCCCCTCGGGAAAAGAGAAAGCCGACCGTGTCGACTTTTCCGTGGAGCACCGGGAGCGGCGTCACCTCGAGATCGCCGACCTGAAAAGGGCCCTCGATCAGAACGGGGGCGATCTTGAGATAACCGCGATAGCGATTCTCTCCGTCAAAAATATAGGGAAAGGCTCCTTTGAGGCGTTCCATGCATTCTTTTCGCGCATAGATCTCCAACTCATCATCATCCCACACCGTGAACCGTCGAAGGTCGTCGAATCCCATGACATGATCGCTGTGAGAATGCGTAAAGAGCGCGGCATCGAGGTTCCTGATTCCCTCGCGGAGGCACTGCTGCCGGAAGTCCGGACCGGTGTCGACCACGAACTCGACTTCCGGTGTCCTCACGTAAATCGATGATCGAAGCCGTTGGTTCTTAGGATCATCGGAGGTGCAAACCCCGCAATCACAGCCAATCACGGGGACGCCAATAGAGGTGGCGGTCCCGAGAAAAGTAATTTCCGTATTTTTGAACATTGACTTTCTGAACAGTTGTGAGATTTTTTACCAGTCCAACTGCACCCCTTCCTCTAATGCTCTCGGTTTTAAAAATCAAGAATCTCGCCCTTGTTGATGACCTCACCTGGGAACTGGGCCCCGGCCTCATCGGCATCACGGGAACGACCGGCGCCGGAAAATCCATGATCGTCGGCGCACTCAAGCTGGTCCTTGGAGAGCGGGCCAATCACGACCTGATCCGGCGGGGTGAGAGCAGCTGCAACGTCGAGGCGATTTTCGAACTGTCGGGCAATCTCGATCAAGTCAACGCACTCCTCGAGGATGCCGGACTGGAACCCTGCGAGGGAAACTCCCTCGTCGTGAAGCGAATCTTCGGCAGCGGGAATAAGCAATTCGTGAACTGCTCGCCCTGTACGCTTTCGGTATTGAAAATGATCGGCAGCTACCTCGTCGACCTTCACGGACCTCATGAGCATCAATCGCTCCTCTCGCAGGATCGCCAGCTTTCGATGCTGGATGCCTATGCCCACGCCGCAACCGAATACCGCGACTATCACGAAGCCTACCGGGCCTGGCAGATTGCGGTGGCGGAGCTCGACAACTTTCAAAACACACGGGAGGTCACCGATCAGGAGATCGACTTACTCAGGTTTCAAGTCGAGGAGATTTCAGCGGCGAACCTCGATCGCGAGGAGGCTGCCGAGCTCGAGTTGCGCTACCGCCAATCCCTCAACAGCAGTCGCCTCGTCGAGAATGCGAATCAGAGCGTCGATCTCATCAGCGCGGCGGTTGCGAACCTCACCAATGCGCAACGCTGTCTCCGTGAATTGGAAAAATTCGATTCAAAGATCACGGAAAGGATCTCCGGATTCGACTCCGCCCGCGTCGAAATCGAAGAGCTCGAGGATTCTCTCCGCGACTACCGCGACGAACTCGAGATCGACCCCGCCGAATTCGCTCAGATTGAACGTAGGATTGATGAAATTGAAACATTGAAGCGGAAGTACGGGCAGACGGTTGAAGACGTTATCGCCTACGAAATCAAAGCGAGGGAACGTCTCCTCACCGTCGACGGGAGAGATGAGGAGCTCGAACGACTTTCTTCCAAAGTCGAAACAACAAAGAAAGCTCTCCTCACGACCGGAAGGAAGCTTTCGAAAAAGCGGGAGAAAGCAGCTCCCGCCCTCGCCAAAGACATCGCTACTCATCTCGATGATCTCGGTTTCAACCAGTCAGTCTTCGAAATTCAGTTTGAGTCTCACGAGATGCCCGGATCAAGGGGGCTTGAAAGCGTCGACTTTCTCTTTGGCCCGAATCCCGGCGAGCCACTCAAACCGCTGCGGGTCATCGCCTCCAGTGGCGAAATGTCACGCGTCATGCTCGCGGTGAAGAGCGCCCTCGCCGACCAGGATCAGATTCCGCTGATGGTCTTCGATGAGATCGATGCCAACGTCGGTGGCGAGATCGCCGGCGCGGTCGGACGGAAGATGGCCTACCTCGGTGAACGGCATCAGGTCGTCGCCATCACCCACATGCCGCAGGTGGCCGCCCTTGCCGACAGGCACTTTCTCGTGACCAAGACCGTACACGCCCAGATGACGAATTCGGGGCTTGAATCGGTCAAAGGCAAAAAACGGGTTCTCGAACTGGCCCGGATGCTCGGAGGTGTCGGCCCGGAGACCAAGGCTCTTGCTCAGAAAATGATCGCCGCCTGACTCTTCCGCCATCGCAATGACGGGGAAATGCGGGAGACAGCATTTCCTCCGGGACAGGTCCTCTGAAAAGAGCAAACAGCTGAACCTGGCGAATGCCTCCCCCTTTCGGAGTTCACTTGCCCCCTCACCACCTCGCGGCATTCAGGAGAACCCCGCGGTGCGCCACCCTGTCCAGACGCCTTCGCTCCCGTTTCACGGTTGCTTTCGGATCACGGTTGCATTGGTGAGGAACGAACGCTCTTTCGCGCGGACGGGAAGCCTCTAGCGCTCAGCAGGAGCTGAAGAGGATCGACCTTCGCGGGAAGCCTCCTCATTGACTCGTCAAGTCTGCTCTCTCCTCCCTTCGAAGCCCTCCCCCCCGGAAAAAGGGAAACTTGGGTCGCCGGCAATCTCCGCTCAGGGCATGGATTGAACTGGTAAGTAATTTACCAACCGACGGGAAGCCACTTATCAAACCTTGACTCGCTTCGTCACCCTTTAAAAAAATTCACATTTTTAACCCACTTATTCAAAGCGAGTTACACCATCATCGGGAAAACTTGGCACGGCGAATGCAATACAGTGGTCTTGAAAAAATTAACCGCTGATCCAATCAGCAAAACGAAACAAGCAACAACGAAAGAAATACTCTTATGAACGACCCAATCATCACTTACCGCGGCGCAACAGCTCACCTTTCTGAAGTCACCGGCCAGCGTGTCGACCAACTTCAGCAACAGCAGGCAACCCGCCTCGTCCAATATCGCGGCACCACCGGCCAGGCCGACGTCGCTCCTCACAAAAAGACTCTCCGCACCATCAACTACCGCGGCGCAACCGCCGAGATGGAAGTCTAATCAAACGCAAAACTTCAACCGAAAGAACTTAATATCATGAACGATCCAATTATCACTTACCGCGGCGCCAAAGCTTATCTCTCTGAGATCACCGGCCAGCGCGTCGACCAACTTCAGCAGCAGCAAGCTACCCGCCTCGTCCAGTACCGTGGCACGACCGGTCAGGCCAATGTTGCTCCACACAAAAAATCAGTGCGCACCATCAGCTATCGCGGTGCCACTGCCGAGATGACAGTCTAAGCGACTGAATCTTTAAAACTCCCACGAAGCGGGCGGTTGGAAACAACCGCCCGTTTTTGTGTACCCGGCAGGACCGCCTGAAAACGGCCGGGTCTAATGTCCGGCGACGAAAAAGACCCCTCAGACCTTCTTCACGAAACAGGCCTTCAGGCCGATCGCCATCCCATCCATCTTGCAGGAGATCTCATGATCGCCATCGACAAGACGGATCGGCTTTGACTTCATCCCACTCTTCAAGACGCTCGAACTTCCTTTGAGCTTCAGGTCTTTGATCATCTGGACGACGTCGCCATCAGCGAGGACATTTCCGTAAGCATCTTTGACGACACGCTCCGGCTCTTCCTCTTCCTCTTTGTCCCATTCATGGCCACATGTCATGCATTCGTACTTCGTCGGGAAATCGAGAAGATCATCCATCGTGCACATCGGACAGGTTTGCTCACTCATCTGTATCAGTCGTTATATTGCGGTTTAGTTTTTTAAAAATCAGCCCTTAAAGAATCGCTTCGCTTTCTCAAAGAAACCTTCCCCAACAGGATGGTTCTTTTCAGTAATGCTCTCAGCAAACTCGCCCAGCATTTTCTCCTGCTGCTTACTGAGTTTAACCGGCACTTCCACCTGAACATTCACAATAAGGTCACCCTTCTTCGCAGACTGGAGGTTAGGCAGTCCTTTTTCCCGGAGACGAAAAGAGGTATTTGTCTGAGTCCCCGCCGGCACCTTAATCGACGCTTTCCCGCCCAGAGTTGGAACAAGGAGTTCGCCCCCGAGAGCCGCGAGGGTAAAAGGAAGCGGCACTTCACAGAAAAGATCTGACTCATCGCGCTCGAAAACCTCATGCTTCTTCACGTGAACGACCACGTAGAGGTCACCATCGCTTCCGCCCTGCATTCCGGCATCACCATGACCGAGAGAACGTAAGCGGCCTCCTTCAATCATTCCCGCCGGAATCTTAAGTTTAATACGACTGCTTCCATCGACACGCCCCTCGCCGTCACATTCGCGACAGGGGTTCGAAATTGACTCACCGCTCCCATTACAATCGGGACAGGTCTGCTGAACCTGAAAAAATCCACGACTGGTGATGACCTGGCCTACGCCTCCGCAAGTGCCGCAGGTACGAACATCCGCTCTGCCACCGGAAGCGCCGGAGCCTTCACAACTCTCACAGTGTACGAGGCGGTCGATCTCCAGCTCTTTCTCAACCCCGGTCGCCACTTCCTCTAAAGTGATTTGAAGGTCGTAACGCAAATCAGAACCGCGCTTACGGCGCTCAGAACGACCACCGCCGCCACCACCGAAGAACTCCTCAAAGATGCTGCCGCCACCGCCTCCTCCGCCGCCGCCTTTGAAAACTTCGCGAAAGATATCAAACGGATCGCCGCCACCTCCGAAACCGGCGCCGGCTGATGCCCCGGTGCCCTGACTGAAGGCCCGATGTCCATAGCGATCGTAAGCGGCACGCTTCTGATCATCCATGAGGATCTCGTACGCCTCGCCAAGCTCCTTGAACTTGTCCTCAGCGGTCGGATCATCAGGATTCTTATCCGGATGATACTGAACCGCGAGTCGACGGTAAGACTTTTTAATGGTGCTGCCGTCCGCCTCGCGGGACACTTCAAGCACTTCGTAATAATCTCTTTTTTCCATGATGGGAAGAAGGGAAAGTTTGATCCGCCTCGGCGGAGGGATCAGGCCTCCTCAGCAGGTCCGGATGAAACCACCACATTGGCAGCGCGAAGAATGCGCTCCTTCAAACGGAAGCCGCGACGCATCGTGTATATGATGTGACCGGCCTCGACTTCGTCACTTGCCTCCTGTTTGAGCGCCTCATGAAGATTCGGATCAAAAGGAAGTCCGTCTGAAGGAATCACTTCGACGCCCTGATCATTGAGAAAATCTTCGAGCTGCTTGTGCACCATCGTCATTCCCTGCAAAATCATGGACGAATCACCTTCCGTGTCCTTCGCCGCCTTCAGACCCATTTCAAAGTTATCAATCACAGGAAGGAGCTGCTCAAGGAGGCTGCGATTCGCATAAACGATCGCTTCGGTGCGCTCCCTTGCCATCCGCTTGCGATAATTGTCGAATTCAGCCTGCGAACGGGCGGCCAGATCTTTCCATTTTTCCACTTCTTCCGCCGGAGTGGCTGGCTCGGGCTCGACTTCAGGCGCTTCATCCTCGATATCGACCACTTCAGGCGTTTCCACTTCTGATTCTTCAGAGGACTCCGTATCGTTGACGTCAAGGTCCTCTTTTTCTTCTTCTACACTGCTCATCTTGATATTCGCTTCAGTCCTCCCGAAAGCATAATCGACCCCATATCGCTGCGGGGTGCCCTCGGGGCGGGACTATTCACCTCTTCTCGATGGCAATCAAGGTGATGTCGTCAGTTTGAGCCATCCCGGCAGAGAACTCCGCCACTTCTTTCTGAACCGAAGAGACTAACTCCTCGGAAGAAAGCTTGCAGTATCGCTCAACCGCGGCACAAAGGCGCTCCGAACCATACTCATCCCCATCCTTCGCTTCCGACTCAATCAAGCCGTCAGTATAAAGGAGGAGAATATCACCTGACTCCATTTTAAACCGATAATCCTTCACGGATCGCTTAAAGACCGGTCCCTCATCAATTCCGGCAGCAAGCCCCGGAGGCTCGACCAGTTCAATCTCCTTCGTCGCCTGACGATAGAGGATCGGCGGTTCGTGACCCGCTCTCGCGAGGGTTACCTCATTCGAACCTCGCTCGAGAATCAGATAAAGCAGACTCACGAACATATCCTCCTTGATGTCGGGAAAGATTGACCGGTTCACCGCATGCAACACGGACGCCGGAGAGAGGTTGTCCGTGGAACGACTGCGGAGATTGGATCGGCACATCGCCATGATCAATGAAGCCGCAATGCCTTTCCCTGAGACATCGCCGATCGCGATACCATAGCGATCTTCATCAACCTTTAAGTAATCGTAGTAGTCACCGCTCACAATACGGGCGGCCTGATACTCTGCCGCTATCTCATAATCAGAGAGTTCAGGACTGTGCTGAGGAAGCAACACCCGCTGAATCTCACTTGCCTGATTCAACTCCTGCTCGAGACGCCGCTTCTCAGCCGCCTCGGCATGAATGATTGCACTACCGAGAGCAAACGAGCTTTGCTCCGCGACACTGCTGAAGACTTCCTGATCGTTCGTGGAGAATCCAAAACCTCCGGAGCGCGTCATTGCCAGCACGCCAACTCTTTTCTGCCCATAGACGAGCGAAGCACCGAGAAAACTCATGCCGTAGTGAACAAATTCTGACGATCCCTCAAAGCCGCGATATGCCGACAAGTCTTCAATGTACGTTGCCGTCTCCGATGAAAAAGAGTCACCCATGAGCGAGTTCTCTACCGTCGCCGCCGAACTTCTCACGAAACTCCGGTAGAGGCGCTTTGCCTTTTCTCCATCGGTCAATTCCAGATACTCGGACGGCACCGGCATCACCGCTGCGGTCTTCTTCGTCTGATAAACAGGAATCAGGTGCCGCGACTCTCCGTCGAGAAGATACAGGATACCGCTATCAGCACTGATCACATCGGCGACTCCGTCCACGATATAGCGGTGCATGTTCGCGGGGGAGTTATCGACCTGTAATTTTTCCCCAAGGCCATGGAGAAAGCCAAACATCCGGCGCTCTCCCACTTCGATCTCATCCTTCTCGCGGGCAACCTTCTCCACCTTACGATGCTCCCGAAACCAGATTGCGGCCGCCATCACCGCTATGATGAGAATCAGGATGCCATACACGAAATGTTCCATGATCGGCCGTAAAAGAGGATTTAATTATCGACTGTCTGCGCCTCAAGATCCTGCTTAAGAAACTCGATCACATCGCAGAAACGGCTCTCGTTCTCCTGATTGGCAAGCACGAGTGCCTCGTGCGCATCAAGAACCATCTGAGTATGTTCCAGTTTACTCAGGGGAACGCAACAATCCTGCTTTGCAAGGTTCTCGCGAACCAACTCCTGTTCCCTCTTCCATTTGAGGCCCTCAGGATCCATCTGAATCAGCCGGTCCAGACCCAGTTTGCGAATGGAGCGCTCGTTCCGATCACCGGCATTGATGATCTCGAGGGAACCTTTCTCGCCTTCAAGCCGAACGGCATGACGGTAAAGCATGCCGATAAAGGTCGAATCAATCCCGCGACAGTGATTGAGATCGATGACAAAATTCGTCCACCCTTTCCGTAAGCATTCCTGCATGAATTGACGAATGCAGCCTGCATTTTCGTGATTCGCGGCACCGTCAATCCGGACCCAGGCGACTGAGCCAACACAACCAACCTGAATGGAACTATCTACACTCACCAATTGTTAAAGGATTGTTGAACGTTGGACCACCTTGTCTGACGCTTGGCGAAGAAAAACAGGTGATTCATCATAGTCTCCGGAACTGAAGGCGTTACCTCCAGAGGAACGATCGGTATTCTGCGACCTCAACGCCATTCTCGAGAACCGAAGCGCGCCACTGAGTGACCTTTCCGAGCCGCTTATATTCTTCGCCGGTGATATCCAACTTAGTCACGTTTTTCCGCTTTGGCTTACTCACCCGGATCTCTTTGGAATAAACCTGAGGTCCCGTCGATGCCTGGCAATATTCGAACTTCACTGTCGCGGGTGTCCTATTCGCCGAGTTCCAGAAGATCGTGAAATAATTGCCGTATCGCTCCCTTATCTCATCGGAATCCACCGCCCCGTGCAGATAACGACGATGTTCATGAACGATCATCTCATCCTCAGAGCGAGTGTAAGGCCCCGGCTGGAGGTGGTAAGGATTCACCTTTGTGATCGCAACCGGACCACTGGAACCACCGGTGCATCCACTCTGGAAAAGAGCCGCCAGTGCAAGAAGTGCCAATAGTGTCTTTGAGACCTGAATCATCCGGTTAAGAAAGGGGGTAGCATTTGCTCGTCCATCATTTTTGTCATGTCAAAATGATAAAAGCGATTGGGAAACATAACGTTGAAACAGCAATCGGTAAACGAAAAGTCAGCAACTAAAATCATTATCGATTCAGCCCTCCTTTTCAACACCGCGCTCTTTCATCTTTGCCACCTCCCAGGCGTGGTCCATTTCCTCCAATGTGGCATCTTCAAGGCTTCCTCCGGCCCGGAGAATCTCCTTTTCCACCTCGTGAAAACGACACACAAATTTCCGGTTCGTCCGGTGCAGAAGAAGCTCCGCTTCATTCCCGGTCTTCCGTGCCAGATTCACAACCGCAAAGAGGAGATCTCCAATTTCGTCCCCAAGCTCCTTATTTTCACCGGCTTCGAGAGCTTCCTCCACTTCCCCCAACTCCTCATGAATCTTAGCCACGACCGGTTCCAGCTCCGGCCAGTCGAATCCTACTTTGGCAGCCTTCTTTTGAAGCTTCTGTGCTGCCATGAGTGACGGAAGCCCCTCATTCGCTGTCTTGAAGTAACGTTTTGTCCCCACCTCACCGCCGGGCTTCTCAGTAGCCTTGATCTCCTCCCATTGCGTCAGGACAGCGTCAGGATCATCCGCAACCGAGTCTCCGAAAACATGTGGATGACGCCGGATCAGCTTTTCTCCGATCGCGCGGGCAATATCATCGAGATCAAATGCTCCTGTCTCTGACGCGATTTCAGCGTGAAAAACCGGCTGGAGAAGCAGATCTCCCAGTTCATCAACGATGTCTTCGCGGACTCCCGATTCGATCGCTTCAGCCACCTCGTAGGCTTCTTCGATGAGATGTTTGGTCAAGCTCTCATGCGTTTGCTCTGCATCCCATGGACAGCCACCGGGCGCACGAAGCAGGTGCATGATTTCTTTCAACCGCTCAATCGGTGGTAACTCAGGAGAAGGAATCGGACGGGCCATAAGAATCGCAGGTGGACAAGAACCTTGAGGGACGTTTAATGAAGCCATTTTCAGATCATGGCAACGCATCGTTTTTATATTCCAGCTTCTGATTGGGACCTCGACCAACTCACCCTCTCGCGTGAAGAAGCGCATCACTGTCTCGACGTGATGCGCTGTGCGGTGGGGGATCGTATTATCGTTTTCAACGGTGAAGGAGTTGAAGTCGAAGCCGAAATCATTTCCGCGTCGAAAAAGGAAGTCACGCTGAAGTCATTTCTCGTCACTCAAACCGACCCTCCTCCTGCGAGGCTCACTCTCGGACAGGCGATTCCAAAAGGAAAGAATATGGATTTGATCATTCAGAAAGCGACCGAACTCGGCGCGACCAGGATCATCCCCCTTCTTTCCGAACGGACCGTCGTTCAACTGGACGCTGCCGACCTCGAGAAGAAGCGCGAAAAGTGGCAGCGTGTTGCGATTGAGGCCTGCAAGCAATGCGGTCAGAACTGGCTCCCCGAGGTGACCACCCCTCTGACGATTGATCAGTTTGTCAAAAAGACAGGGGACAACTTCCGCCTCATCGCCGCGATCAGCCCGACCGCGCAGAGCCTCAAGAACATTCTGAACGAGTATAGCGAAGGGAACGAAGCCCGCCCGACTGCTGCGACGCTCATGGTTGGCCCGGAGGGGGATTTCACCCCGGCCGAGGTTTCCACCGCGATCGGCGCCGGGTTTGCCCCCCTCTCGCTCGGCCCCATTATTCTGCGTAGTGAAACGGCCGCCATCTATGCACTGAGCGTGACGGGCTACGAACTGATGAGTTAGCGGGACAGCGATTGAAAGGGCCCGGTCCCTGCGTGCGTATCGCTGCCATGCGATCAGATCGACCTTCCCTCCGGAAATATCTCATGTCCGGTCTTCTCTTAGTCACGTTTACCGCGATTGCCCTCGTCATCGCAGTCATCTGGCTTGGCTCCAGTCGCTTCATCATTCCAAAACGGCGCGCGCTCGAGCCGAGACACCGCGAACTGCTCGCCAATCCAGCAGAATTCGGGCTGTCGCTGGAACCCATCGAGCTTCAGTCATGCGATGGGTTCACGCTTCAGGGAATCATTGCGACGCGATCTCTCACTCCCGGAAGGGCAGTGAGGACGCGAGCAATGCAGCAGCGACTTAACGCTCAACACATTCCGACTCCCGCTAAACCGCGGGGAACGATTTTTCTCCTCCATGGCCGGGGGGGCCGCAAAGAGGATATGCTTTCGATTGCCCAACGACTCGTTGCCGCGGACTTCCGCTGCGTCGTCTACGACGCGAGAGCCCATGGAACAAGCAAAGGGAAATACTGCACCTTCGGAACAAAAGAAGTCCCCGATCTCGAATCCGCTATCACACAAATCGAATCGCACCTGGAAGAGAAAGGCGAATCCTCCGGCCCCGTCGCGCTCTTCGGAAATTCGCTGGGGGCGGCTGTTTCGATCCAGTCCCTCGCTCTTGAAGAACCTCCTTTTGCGGTTTTCGCGGCAGCGCCTTTTGCCAACCTGCCCGAAATTGTGATTCGCTCAGGACGTCGAATGATTCATCCGAAGTTGCCGGACTGGGTCACGCTCTGCTCCATGAAAACGGGAGCATGGAGAGCTGGCTTCGACCCGTTTCATATCCTCCCCGAAACCATCGTTAAAAAGTCGGGCACACCGCTCTTTGTGACCCATGGAAGCCGCGACGGAGTCATTCCACTTGAGCACGGTCGACGCATCTACGAAGGAGCCGCCACGCTTCATAAAGTCTGGAGGGAGTTTCCCGATGCCTTCCACAATGATGTCCTCGCGGTCGGCGGTGATGATCTCTATGAGGAGATGGTCATGTTCTACCTTCGGCACCTGCCCCGCTAGGAGGTTGGAACGACATGGAGGAGACGAATCGAAGCTTCCTGCTGCACCGGAATTTGAAAAGGCTCCGCACCATCTCGCGCCGGAAGCTCCATCAGCATACTGAGCGATTGTTCACGCAAACGAACCGTGCCCTCTGCCGGATCGAAAAGGAGACGCCCGCTCAAACTCGTTCCTTCAAAAAACATTCGCCCGCCCGAAAGCGCCCCGACATTATCAGCGATGAGGGCATCACCCCCGAGCTTCCCCTGCACCTGCACTTCGTGACAGGCGTGCCCATCGTAAACGGTGTCGCCGGTATAATGATACTTGATATCAAAATTGACGCTCCCGAGTCCATCCAATTCCCTTTCCCCGTTTACGGTCCAGGATGATCCCGGATAAACCCTTCCGTCCGGTAGGCCCTGGGGAATCTCGGCAACCAGCTTCTCCATCTCTTCGATCCCGAACTGAGGAACACCCGGCAATTTCGTCCCTGAACCAGTCCGCCCTCCTGCCGAAGAGGAGAGGATTTTCAATCCGGGACTCATCGTCAGGGTGATCCACCGGTTCAACGCATCTCTGAAATGCTGCCCCAGAGTTGAGCTTCGATCCTGCTCATTAAAGGAATCGTAAACGACCTGATCCTCCCCCGTGCGAAAATCGGCCTTTAATCGCTCGATCCGGCACTTCAAGGCCACTCCCGCACGACCATCCGGACGCGGCGACGCATCCAATCGAATTTGCTGCTCAACGACCGCCTCACGAATCCCCTGAGCCGGCAACTGCATCCGGACGACATTGTGACTCACAAAGCGATACGTCTTCCCCGGGGCGTAAGCTGGAACCATCGCCACTAACTCCCCCCGCTCACTCAATGAGGGCGCACTTGGAACCGCCCGTATCTGCGCCGCTAAATCAAGCGACAAGCCGTATCCGAAAAGCAGAGCGATGAACAGAATTCTCACCCCGACATGAAATCATAAAGAAAGAGGCGGATCAATCGAGATCCGCCTCTCCCCGTAAATGAACAAGTAAACCTTACTTGGCGGCGCGGGCTCCCTCTTTCTTCGCAGAACTCTCCGCAAGCCCGCCTTTCGGCTGAACACGCCAGATTTTCGCGAGGGCACCGCTCCAGTCAGCAAGCAATTCCAGAGCCTTTTCGCTCCCGGTCGCTTCTGCATGCGCTTCAACCAACTTCTTCAATGATGCCGCGAGAACGCCGTCTTCGTCGAGGCGGACGATTTCAACCATCTCCGGGTTGTAGAGTTTCTCGAAGCGACCATCCTCGTCGAGGATATAAGCCTCCCCGCCACTCATTCCCGCCCCGAAGTTTTTCCCGGTCGGCCCGAGAACAACCACGGTTCCGTTGGTCATGTATTCACAGCCGTGATCGCCGATCCCTTCGACCACAGCGGTGCCGCCGGAGTTACGAACGCAGAAGCGCTCCCCACCGCGACCATTGGCAAAAAGGTGACCGCCGGAAGCTCCATACATGACCGTGTTTCCGAGAATGGAATTCTCCGAGGCGACGAATGCCCGGTCAGCGTTTGGCTTGATCCGGATTTCTCCGCCCGCCATTCCTTTACCCACATAATCGTTCGCTTCACCAGTGAGAGTGAGGCGAATACCTCCGCAAATGAAGGTGGCAAAAGACTGCCCGGCACTACCGGACAGCTGAATATCAAGAGTTCCCTCAGGCAGGCCATGGTCCCCATGGAGCTTGGCAACTACTCCGGCAAGTTTCGTCCCCACGTTCCGGTGGGTATTCTTCACCTCATAGCTGAGAGAAACAGATTCCTTCTTCGCGACCTTGTCTCCGAGATCAGCGATAATCTGATCATCAAGAGGAACCGCATGATTGCCGTCATTGCGATCCTGCATCGCGATGCGCGGAATCTCCCCCACTTCGGTTCCTACATCCGTAAGAAGTCGGCTCAGATCGATCAGGTTCGCCTTGGGGTGATCCTTCACCTTGCGCTGGCGCATGTATTTCGTGTGGCCGATCAATTCATCGAGTGTCCGGACGCCGAGAGTCGCCATGTGCTCACGAACCTCCTGAGAGACCGCATTGAAGAAATTCACCACGTGATCGACCTCACCTTTGAACTTGGCGCGATACTTCGGATCCTGTGTTGCGACACCGACGGGACAGTTATTGAGGTGGCAACGACGGACATAGACGCAGCCCATCGCGATGAGGGCAATGGTTCCGAAGTTGTATTCCTCAGCTCCGAGGATGGCGGCATGGATGATGTCCATTCCCGTGCGGAGACCGCCATCGGTTCTCAACGTGACCCGGTCACGAAGACCGTTCAACATCAAAACTTGCTGTGTTTCAGCAATGCCAATTTCCCACGGAAGACCGGCATGCTTAATCGAACTCAGCGGCGACGCGCCCGTTCCGCCATCATGACCGGAAACAAGAATGACATCCGCATTCGCCTTCGCGACACCGGCGGCAATCGTTCCGACTCCGGTTTCAGCGACCAGCTTCACCGTCACCTTCGCGACAGGATTCAATTCCTTGAGGTCATGAATGAGCTGAGCCAGATCCTCAATCGAATAAATATCGTGGTGCGGTGGCGGTGAAATCAACGTCACTCCCGGCTGAGTATTCCGAAGCTTGGCAATGAGACCGTTGACCTTATGACCGGGCAACTGACCACCCTCACCGGGCTTTGCGCCCTGCGCCATTTTGATCTCAATCTCCTCAGCGGACATGAGGTATTCGGCACTCACGCCGAATCGTCCCGAGGCGATTTGCTTGATTTTCGAATTTCCCCAGTCCCCGTTTGGATAAGGCTTAAAACGGCGCGGATCTTCTCCTCCTTCGCCGCTGTCGGACTTGCCACCAATGCGATTCATCGCAATCGCGAGTGTCTCGTGAGCCTCGGGACTGATCGCCCCCAATGACATCGCTGCCGTCGTGAAACGGCGGCGAACACTTTCGATCGGCTCGACTTCATCAATCGAAATTGGACCTTCATCGTTCGGGACCAATTCGAAAAGATCATGCAAGGCACCCGGCTGGTTGAGCTTCACCTCTTCGAGATATCGCTCGTAGTCATCTTCATCACCGCTTCTCACGAAGGTGTGGAAATTTTTAATCACCCCACCGCTGACGGCGTGAGTCTCCCCGTCACGACGGAAGCGAAAGAAACCGGGGTCACCCAGGTTGAGCTCACCGTTCTCATTGGGAACCGCATCACTGTAGGCTGCAGTATGACGGGCGATGCTCTCAGCCGCAATTTCGTAAAACCCAACGCCTGCAATCTGAGAAGGCGTCCCCGGAAAACATCGATCGATGACGCTGTCGGAAATACCAACCGCTTCAAAAATCTGAGCGCCCTGATAGCTGTTGAGCACCGAAATACCCATTTTCGACATGATCTTGAGAACGCCCTTCTCAAGTGCCTTGTGGTAATTTGAGAGGGCCTTCTCGAGAGATACCCCCTCGAACTTATTCTTCACATTCTTCTCAACGAGTTCGTGAATCGTTTCGTGCGCCAGCCAGGGGCAGATCGCGGTCGCCCCGAATCCGATGAGGCAGGCCATGTGGTGAGTGTCGCGTGCTTCGGCGGTATCAACGATGATACTCGTTTTCATCCGCTTCCTTGCATCACCGAGGTGACGGTGAACCGCACCCACCGCCAGGAGCGACGGAATCGCGACACGGTCATGACTGGTCCGTCGATCCGAGAGAATAATGGTCTCTGCACCCGCATCGACCGCAGCCTCCGCTTTATCGCAAAGTTCCGTAATCGCATCACTCAATCCGCGAGCTCCGCTGAGAAGCGGCCAGGTCGTATCAAGCGTTTCGGTAGAGAATCCATCATAGCTTTTGAGCGCTTCAACCTGATGCGAAAAGAGAAACGGCGAATCGAGGTGAATCACCTTGGCGTGCAATGGATCCTCAATAAGAAGGTTTCGCTCAGGGCCGAGATCAGCTTCCAGCGACATCACGAGGTATTCGCGAATCGGATCGATCGGCGGATTCGTGACCTGCGCGAAAAGCTGCTTAAAGTAGGTAAAGAGAACCTTAGGCTGGCGGGAAAGAACCGACAGTGCCGCGTCATCACCCATCGAATAAATCGCCTCCATCCCCGAATTCGCCATCGGAACCATCACCATGTCCAGTTCCTCCTGGCTGAGGCCGTTTGAAACCTGAAGCTGTGAACGGGTCAGCGGATCATGACTCGGATCTTCAGCAACCTGCGGCTCCAACGGCGCAATTTTGCTGAACGGCGTCTGATGCTCGTCGAGCCAGTCACCATAGGGCTGCTTGCTTGCCAGCTGCGCCTTGATGTCATCATTAAAAATGACTTCACCTTTCACGGTATCCACAACGATCATCTCACCCGGGGCAAGACGTCCTTTCTTTTCCACCATGTCATCAGCGAGGAAGCAGGTGCCCACCTCGGAACCAAGCGCGAAGATGCCGTCGCTCGTGATTTTGTAGCGGGCGGGGCGGAGACCGTTTCGGTCGAGAGAGGCCGCCACGGTCATCCCGTCGGAAAAAGCAAGGGCGGCAGGACCATCCCAGGGTTCTGCAAAACAGCTGTGGTAGCGGTAGAAATCCTCGACTTCTTTGCTTGTAAAAGGGTCAATTCTCCAGGCTGGGGGAACCAACATTGACATCGCATGAGGAACCGAGCGGCCGGAGAGGACCAGCAGCTCAAGTGCCGCATCGAGACTTGCCGAGTCAGATCCGTCCGGATCGATAACATGATTGAGGTGCTGGAGTTCATTCCCCCACACTTCGCTCTCGAACTGACCGATGCGGGAGTTCAACCAGTTGCGGTTCCCGCGAACCGTGTTGATCTCTCCGTTGTGGCAAAGCATCCGGAACGGCTGAGCGAGTGCCCAGGTCGGAAAGGTGTTCGTCGAAAAGCGCTGGTGGTAGAGACACACCGCCGTCTCGTAATCTTCGTTTCTCAGATCGTCGTAGAGCTCTTCGAGCGCGGTCGCGACGAGGAAGCCTTTGTAACTGATGAGGCGATGACTCAGCGAGGGAATGTAGAACTCATCGATCCGTTCGTCGGAAGTCTTGTCCTCGATTTCACGGCGTGAAAGATAGAGCTGACGCTCGAAAGTGTCGTCATCCATCCCATCTGGACGCTTGAGAAGGAGTTGTTTGATCTCAGGCATCGTATCAATCGCCTGCTGCCCAAGGGCGGACGGGTCCGAGGGAACATCACGCCAGCCGATGATCCCGATCTTGCGGTTCCGGAGAACCCCTTCGGCAATGACCTGCCCCTTTTTAAGATCGTCGGGCTTGTTCGCCGGCAGAAAGAAAACCCCGACCGCGAGATCCTTTTCATCCTTCAGCTCCGTGCCGAGCTCCTCAGCAATCGGAAGGAACAGCTTATAGGGGAGATTCGTCGTCACGCCGGCACCATCACCGGTTTTCCCGTCTGCGTTAACCGCACCGCGGTGGGTCACATTGCAGACAGAATCCAGGCCCAAACGTAAAACACGGTGACTCCGCTCGCCTTTGATATGTGCCACGACGCCAACACCACAGGCATCACGTTCCAGCTCCGGCTTGTGCAGGGTGTTCTCTACGTTGGGGAGATTCAGGTATTTACTCATACTAAAATTGACACTTTTCCTTTTCGCCCGTTCCCGGGGAGAGCGCTTTTTTGCGCCCATAAATTTCACTTTCCGAAGAAAATACGCTCAGCTTCCGTGCCAAGGCTCCCCTGAAAATTGTCTCGCTCGAAACTTTAAGCAGAGTTCGTCGATTCCGCCCTCGCCGCTAAGACCCATTTCAGGGAGAGCGAGTTTAATCACGATCGTTTTGAGGTCAATTCGCAACTTTTTCACATTTCAGGGCTGATTCCGTCAATTTCATCGCGAACAGGCCTCATGAATGAGGTGGAGACTGGCTTGCCAGCGATAAAATTTTTCGGCACCTTTACGCCAATGGGCGAAAAAACACGGACAAAAAATCGGTCACCTCTCGCAAAACGAGTCGGATTCTGGCTCGGGCTGGCCGCCTTCTTCCTTTTTCTCTTCGCCGTCGACCTCAATCCTGAAAATCCGCTCGTCGGCAGGATGGCCGCGATCGCCCTCCTCATGGCGATTTGGTGGATTTCAGATGCGATTCCCCTCGCCGCCACGGCTCTCCTGCCACTCGCTCTCTTCCCTCTCCTCAGCATCATGAGCGGCAAGGAGGTGGCTCCGGTCTACGTGAACTACATCATTTTTCTTTTCATTGGCGGCTTTCTCATCGCCCTCGCGATGGAGCGCTGGAACCTCCACCGCCGCATTGCCCTTCAAATCGTGGGCATCGTCGGCTCGGAACCCTCGCGCCTCGTGCTCGGATTCATGATCGCCACCGCCTTTCTCTCGATGTGGATATCGAACACCGCCACCGCCATCATGATGCTGGCAATCGGACTCGCGGTGATCAAACAGACGGAAAGCAGCTTCGGGAAAGAGGAAACCGCCAATCTTTCAGTCGCCCTTCTCCTCGGAATTGCCTACGGCGCAAGCATCGGAGGCATCGCCACCCTTGTCGGCACCCCGCCCAATCTCGCGCTCGTTCGCCTGTTTGAACTGAGCTTTCCGGATGCCGACGCCGGTGGATTCCATTTTTCATTCGGGCAATGGATGCTCTTCGGCGTCCCTCTCTCGATCACCATGCTGGTCGTGACCTGGCTGATCCTCACGCGCCTCGTCTTTCCGAGCCCGAAAACGCTTACCCTCGACCCTTCAATCATCAGGAAGGAAAAAGAGAGTCTCGGCCGGATCTCCTATGAGGAAAAAGTCGTCGGAGCCGTTTTTCTGGCGACCGCTCTCCTCTGGACCTTTCGAAAAGACCTCAGCATCGGCGCCTTCACCCTTCCCGGCTGGTCTGCGAGACTGCCCTTCGGCCACCTCATTGACGATGGAACTATCGCCATCACGATGGCGTTGATCCTCTTCCTCATCCCGGCACGCCGGAGTGACAGTGATACCGGCACCCATCACAACATCCTCAACAGCAAGGTATTCACCAGGATTCCCTGGCACATTATCCTGCTCTTCGGAGGCGGTTTTGCTCTCGCGAAAGGGTTTCAGGCATCAGGGCTCTCCGAATGGGTAGGCTCCTATTTCACCCATCTTGAAGGGGCTCCCGACTGGCTTCTCGTCGCCTCAATCAGCGGAGGGATCACCTTTCTGACAGAGCTGACTTCCAACACCGCGACCACCGAAATGATCCTCCCGCTTCTCGCTTCCGTCGCCACTGCCGCGAAGATCCATCCGCTCATGCTCATGATCCCGGCAGCGGTGGCTGCTTCCTGCGCCTTCATGATGCCTGTCGCGACACCTCCCAATGCGATCGTCTTTGCGAGCGGCCGGATCAAAGTCTCTCAAATGGTGAAAGCCGGTATCCTCATCAATCTCATTGGCATTGCCGTGGCGAGCCTGATCTTCCTCCTCCTCGGCCCCGCCGTTTTCGACATCGATCCCGAGACGCTTCCTGATTGGGTAAAATAGCGAATCCAACAGAGTCAGGTCAGCACTTCAACCCTCTTCAGTCCCCCTTGCGGGACGGCTCTTTCGCGATACACTCCACGCCACCGCAATTTTTCTGATCATGGCTGAGAGACGCAAACAATTCCCCTTCGACGAATTTGAACCCAAATGGCAGGGCCATTGGGAGAAAAACAAAACCTTCTCCGTTCCGAATCCGGGCGAAGCGGGCTTTGACGCCTCTAAACCGAAGTACTACGTCCTCGACATGTTCCCCTACCCGAGCGGTGCGGGACTCCATGTTGGCCACCCCGAAGGCTACACGGCGACAGACATCATCACCCGCTACAAGCGGATGAACGGCTTCAATGTTCTCCATCCGATGGGTTGGGACGCCTTCGGCCTTCCCGCCGAACAGCACGCGATCAAGACAGGGGAACATCCACGTATCAATACGGAGAACAACACCAACAATTTCCGTCGTCAGCTCAAGAGTCTCGGCTTCGCCTACGACTGGGAGCGCGAGATCAACACCACCGATCCCGCCTACGTGAAATGGACTCAGTGGATCTTCCTGCAGCTCTACCATTCCTACTTCTGTGAAGAGGAGAACAAAGCGAAGCCCATCAGTGAGCTCGAGGCAAAAGGTCTCAGCCGCGAGGAAATCGACAACCGCCGCCTCGCCTACGTTGCAGAAACGCCGGTCAACTGGTCACCTGATCTCGGCACTGTCCTCGCGAATGAGGAAGTCGAAGAGTGGCGCGCCAAAGGCCACACCGTTGAGCGCCGCCCATTGAAGCAGTGGATGTTGCGCATCACCGCCTATGCCCAGCGCCTCATCGACGAACTGGAAGGCCTCGACTGGCCGAACGGGATCAAACTCCTCCAGACGAACTGGATTGGACGAAGCGATGGAGCGGAAGTCGATTTCACGATCGACGGGGAGAAAGTCACGGTGTTCACGACCCGGCCCGACACTCTTTTCGGCGCGACCTACATGGTCCTTGCTCCGGAACACCCCCTCGTCGAGGCGATCACGACCGATGAGCAAAAGGCAGCCGTTGCCGAATATCAGAAGACCTGTGCCGGGAAATCCGACCTCGAGCGCACCGAACTGGCAAAAGAGAAATCCGGTGTCTTCACCGGTGGCTTTGCGATCAATCCAGTCAACAACGAGAAGATCCCCGTCTGGATCGCTGATTACGTCATGATGAGCTACGGCACCGGAGCGATCATGGCAGTTCCTGCTCACGATGAGCGTGACAACGAGTTCGCCGAAAAATTCGGCATCGACATCATCGAAGCGGTGAAAGCTCCGGAAGGAAATGAAGAGAAATGCTTCACCGGGAATGGCACCGCCGTGAACTCCGGGTTCCTCGACGGTCTCCCCACCCCGGAAGCCAAAGAGAAAATCGCCGCCTGGCTCGAGGAGAAAGGTCTCGGCAAAAAGACGATCAACTACAAGCTCCGCGACTGGCTCTTTTCCCGCCAACGTTACTGGGGCGAGCCTTTCCCCATCGTCTGGCGTGACGGAAACCACGAAGCCCTTCCCGAATCCGAGCTTCCGCTCCTCGCCCCCGAGCTGGAGGACTACAAGCCGACCGGAACGCCCGAGCCGCTTCTGAGCAAAGCGACCGAGTGGGTTGATCTCGGTGACGGAGTCAAACGCGAGACGAACACCATGCCTCAGTGGGGTGGCTCGTGCTGGTATTACCTCCGCTACTGCGATGCACAGAATCCGGACGCGCCTATCAGTGACGAGGCCGAAGAATACTGGATGGCAAAAAATGGCAATCCCGGCGGCGTTGATCTCTATGTCGGCGGCACCGAACACGCCGTTCTCCACCTTCTCTACGCCCGTTTCTGGCACAAGGTCCTCTTCGATCTCGGCCACGTCTCGACACCGGAACCTTTTCAAAAGCTGGTCAATCAGGGCCTCATCATGGGCGAGGACGGACAGAAAATGTCCAAGTCCCGCGGCAATGTCGTGAACCCGGATGACGTCGTCGCACTCTACGGTGCCGATTCCCTGCGCCTTTACGAAATGTTCATGGGCCCGCTCGAACAGGTGAAGCCCTGGTCAATGAAGGGCGTCGAGGGCGTCTTTCGTTTTCTTGCCCGGGTCTGGCGACTTGTAATGGACTCCAACCAGGAGGGCGAATGGGAACTCAGTTCCAAGCTCGCCGAAATCGACCCCGGGAAATCGACGAACAAAGTCGTCCACGCGACCATCAAAAAGGTCGGCGACGACATTGACGCGATGAGTTTTAACACTGCCATCTCACAGATGATGGTTTGCACCAACGAACTCACGAAGCTGGAACAGCTCCCCGTGTCCTCCCTTGTGACCCTGCTTCAGGTTCTCAATCCTTTCGCCCCGCACCTCACCGAAGAGCTCAACGCAAAGCTTGCCGCCGCCTTTGACTCCGTCAGCGGCGATGATCTTGCCGGGCAGACCTGGCCCGAGTTCGATGAAGATTGCCTCGTTGAAGACGAAATCGAAATCGTCCTTCAGGTGAATGGAAAAGTTCGCGATAAGATCATGATCCCGAACGAAGCCTCCAAAGAGGAAGTCGAAGCGCTCGCGATGGAGAGCGAAAAGGTGAAATCATTCATCGACGGCCTCACCGTTCGAAAAGTGATAGTTGTTCCGGGCCGCCTCGTCAATATCGTCGCCAACTGAAGTTGATCACGGCTTCGGGCTTTTCTTGTCTTTCTCCAGTTGGCAGGGAGCCGCGAGCCGGAGAAAGGCAGGGAGGGCGAGCAGATCGCAGGCGAGGGCAAACCACATCGTCATCCCGGCGAGAAGCGCAAAAAAGATCGTCGGCTGAAAACTCCCGAAGATCGCGACCCAGAAACCGGCCGAAAGGGCCATCGTCGTCGCAAGGAGCACAAACCCGGTCGATCGCGTTGTTTTGCGGATCGCCGCCGCCCGTCCTGTGTGTCCGGCCTTCCGGTAGGCCGAGAGGTAGTGAATCGTATCATCCACCGCGATCCCGATGACAACGCTGGCGATCATTGCGGTCCCCGTGCTCATCGCAATACCGGTAAATCCCATCACCGCCGCGGTGAGAAGCAGGGGCACGAAATTGGGAATAAACGCGAGAAAGGTATAGGTCAGCGAGCGAAAGACGATTCCGATCGCGATAAGGATCAGTAGGATCGCGAGGAGAAAACTCTTGAGCTGTGAGGCAACGAGCTGATTGGAATCCTCGATCACGCGGTAGAATCCGCCGACGAGCCCCAATTCAAAGGTGTCGCCGAGTTTGTCTGCCGCGATCTCCCGGATCGTATGAATCAAAGCAGTTCCCTCAAGGGTTCCGATCGAGTCGGTGAAAACCGTAATCCTCGTTCGGTCGAGCCCCTCACCGAGGTAGGCATTCGAATCAATTTGATCGGCAACATCGCCCAGCGAAACCGCCCCCCCGATCATTCCAACCACCTCTTCCGGAACGAGTTTCGAAAAGCCAAAAGATTGGCGGACATGCTCAGCCTCATCGATGGCGTCTTCAAAATCGATCAAGGCATCAAGATTCCCGATCGCCTCCCCGTCACTCTTTTTCAGAAAAAGTTCGATCCTCGAGATTCCGGCAAGGTGCTCGTCGATGAAGCGTGTGTCCTTCACCAGAGAATGTTTCTCTCCCAGAAAATTCAGGAGATCCGTATCCGTTTCAATCCGCTTCATGCCGAAGACGCCAACCACGCCGAGAATGAGTGCGACAAGGATAATTTTCACCGGATGATTCACGGTGAGTCCCGCAATGAAATCGAGCACACGGTGGGCATCCGCGGCGTGGTCCGGTGATTCGTCAGGATTCGTGACCGGCGGCTTGAGGAACGACAAGCCCACCGCAATGCCGAAAACGCCAAGGAGATACGAAATCCCCACCCCGAGCGCGGCAAACATACCAAAGAGACGAACAGCCGGCGTCTCACTGAGGAGCAAGCTCATGAATCCAATCGCGGTGGTGAGAGAGGCAAACAGACATGGACGGTAGAGATTCTTCACTGCGGCGAGAATTCGCTTTCGATTGTCCATTTCCGCCTCGTGCAGCCAATCCAGATAGATGTGAATCGTCGTCGCGACCGAAAGCGTCATGATCACCGGCGGGAGAAGTGAGGTGATCATGTTCAGCGTGTTCCCGACGATCGAATAGATTCCCAGGGTCCAGCAAATCGTGATCGTGGACACGAGCAGCGGAAACAGCATCCCCGAAAGACGCCGCGTCACGAAGAGGAGCACGAGACCGAGAACCAGGAGTGACAGCGGCGCAAACACCCGCTGGTCCCGCCGCACGAGGATACCGACCTCATATTTCTGAACCGGGAGGCCCGTTACGGCGACGCGCCTCCCCTCTCTCGATTCCTCCGCTGCTATTGCTTTGATCTCCTCGATCAGCGCACTTCGCTTCTGTCCCTGATCATCGAAGGTTTCGACGATGAGACGGAGCCCCGCCATGTTGCCGTCTTCGGAAAGAAGGATGCCACGCTGACTGTCAGGAACCTCAAAATCGAAATCAACAGCGCTGAAAACACTCTCCACCCCGTCGAGCGAACCGAGCTTAGCCTCCAGTTGGCGCACCCTCTCCTGCCCGCTGGCAGTGGACAGTTTTTCGTCGTAAATCGCGACGAAAATAGAATCCCCTTCGGAAAAGGTCTCACGAAACTCTGTCTCCAACGCCGCCTGGACTTCATTGTCCGCATCCATGGAGCGGTTATCCCGGTCCACTTCCAGGTGGAGACAGTGATACCCGAAAAAAAGGGTCAGCCCACCAATCAGCAAAAGAAAGGGCAATCGGCCCCGATTAAGCAAGCACTGCATTAAAAACGCCCGTTTCGATCGTCAATCCCGGTCCAAACGCCATCGCGCAAACAGCTTCGCCATCTTTCGTCGAGTCATTCGCAAGGATCGACGCGAGGACAAACAATACCGTCGCGCTGCTCATGTTTCCATAAGCGGCCAGGGTCTCACGGGATGCCTGAATCTGCTCCGGCGTCAGCTCCAGGCTGGTTTCGATCTTATCCAGAATCGCACGACCACCCGGATGAACCGCCCACCGCCCGATGTCGTCAGCCGTAAGTTCAGAACCCGAAAAGACTTCCTCAATGAGACCTTTGATCCCGGCCCCAATGATGCGGGCAACGTACTTCGACAGGACAATATTAAATCCATGATCCCCGATATCCCAGGCCATGTCCTCGATCCCTTCGCGGGCGAGGTTACAGGCGAACTGATTCACCTCATAAGCGCGCGCCCCTTTCACGGGAGGTCGGGCTGAGAGAACCGCCGCAGCAGCACCGTCAGCAAAGACAGAGTTCGCGACGATGGAATCGAGATCATCCTTGTTCTGCAAGTGTATCGAGCACAACTCCAGACAGACCACGAGCACCGTCGCTGATTCATCGAGGTCGCAAAACTGGGCCGCCATTTTCAGCGCCGGGAAAGCAGCATAACACCCCATGAAGCCGAGGTGATAACGTTGCACCTTCGGAGAAAGGTCAAGCGCATCAATCACGAGAAGGTCGGGGCCGGGGTTAAAGAATCCGGTGCAGGAAACGGTAATCACATGCGTGATGTCCGCGGACTCGACTCCCGGGCAATTAGCCACCGCCTTCCGGGCTATTTCCGGAATCAGTTTCTTTGCTTCCCTGACGTAGACATCATTCCGCTCACCCGTGGTGGGCTCTTTCGCCGACCCGTCCTCGCCGATGAAAAGGCCGGGGCCGCCCTCACTCTGAAGGAAGTCAGGAACCACACTGTGTCGTTTATCGATCCCGGATTCAGAATAAACCTTTCTGATGTATCGCTTCGTACGATCGCTCGCAGATCGGGAACTCAGGATTTCACTCGCTGCTTCCTGTGGATAACTGATCTCAGGAACGAGGGTTTCAAGATGATGTATAAAGGCCAAGATAAAAGGGGGAGAGGGAAGGCTGTAATCAGGGCAAGGATACGTCGAAGATACAACCTGAAAAGGAAGAATCTGAGATTGGATCTCAAAACGCTCAATGCTACAGGGTAGAAACGTTAAACGACTCTAAAAGATAGAAGTTTCTGAAACTTACCGGTCGACGGGTTAGATACAATGCCCCGGAGCCGACTTTCAGGAAAGACGGGCGAACGGAAAGAGAATCCCTGCTGGCCCCGGTAGCGTGGCTGAGAATCCTTCAGGAATCAGGAGGAGGACAAAACAAGTACCCTCCAACCCTGTTGCTCCTCTCATCCAACCCTGTTAGATTCGTCCTCTTCCCCCCTCGTTATGTCTCTCGCTCTCAATTTTCGCAAAGCCCGCCTATCCGCGATGTCACTCGCCAGGGTCGGGAACCCGATGCGCAACGAACCGTTTCAAACCTCGCAAACCCTCTGCCGATTTAAGGACGAAGAGGCGGAACTTCTCACCCATTGCTTTCTCAAGTCTTTCAAATCCCTGGAGTTGAATCAGCTCTTTCATCATGACGCTGTCGAAAAGAACGACCTCTTTGGCTATGCTTCGGCCATCTTTGATGACAACGAACAACTCCTTGAACAGGGCGCCAAGATTGCAAAACATCTCCACGCACGTTCGAATCACCCGAACATCAAATCCGGTGATCTCTGTGTTGCCCTCATCAATGACATTATCGTCAGCGGCGAAACGACTCAGGCCATCAGTATCGTAAAGTCAGAAAGCAAAGTGCCGTTCCTGCAAATCTCAGAGCGTGACGGTGACCTTGTCCTCACGACAGAACAGGGCATCTACCCGGACAAGATCGACAAAGGCTGCCTCATCATCAATCACGGCAAAGCGGATGGCTTTTCCGTCTACCTCTTCGACAAGGGAAGCGGTGGAACGCAGTTCTGGATTCGGGAGTTCGTCGGCGCAAAGCCGGTCACCAACGACGACTTTCTGACCCGTCGCTATTCGGAACTGTGCGTCGCTTTCGCCGAGAAAGGGCTTCCTGAAGAGGCATCACAGGAAGATCGCATGGCCGTCGCGAGCAGGACGATGAACTATCTGAATGACGCCGAAGAGTTTGATCTCGAGGACTTTGAATCCAAAGCACTTAAGGAACCCGAACAAGTCGAGCAGTTTAAGACCTTCAAACAGGAGTTCGAAGAAGAGCGCGGCGAACCCCTCAAAGAGTCTTTCACCGTTTCAAAAAAAGAAGCCGAAAAGGCTGGAAACCGCTTAAAATCAAGACTTAAGCTCGATGTCGGAGTCACCATGCAGTTCGGCCCCGGCTTTATTCATGAAGCAGATCGCTTTCTCGAAAAGGGATTCGATGACGATAAGGGCATGTCTTTTGTGAAAATATATTTTCACAAAGAAGTCTAGCTTTCGCTTTCATCATTGTCCAAACACGGGAAAACTGTTAGACCTTCCCCTGCGGTTCGCCCGCCTTTCTATGATTCGGTTCAAGACTCTCCCTACTTTTCTCTTCAGATCGCGACGGACGATATCTGTTCTCGCGGCAATGAGTCTTTCCGTGCTGAACAGCAGTTGCGGCCTGATTGGCGCCGGCATCATGACTGCCGGTATTGCCACGACCACTGCGGTCTCTCTCCTGCCGCTCAAGCTCATGTTCGCCTGCCTTCCTGAGGGCGCCATGATCGATACCCCGGCCGGCCCGCAGGCAATTGAGACATTAAAAGCGGGAGACTTCGTGATCGGCTACCACGGCGAACCGGTTCACATTCAACAGGTTCACGGTTATCTTGAAGACTCGGTTGAAACGGACTTTTACGAGATCGGTTTTTCCAACGGGGCAAAGGTCGACCTTTGCAGCATGCACCGGATCGGCGGAGTGAGAGCGAAGGAACTCAATCTGGGAGACGTCGTCGAAGGGGGATTTTCCATTGTCAGTATTCGAATCTACCAGGGAGTCGAACGCTCCTACGACATCCTGACTGAAGATCCCGGATACCGCGTCGGCAACATTCCGGTCAACAGCATGATCGTCGAAATGTACGAATCCGGAAGAAGCGGCGAGATCACCGAATAGTGCTGCCGAAGCAATCCGGGGAATAGAATGAAGCCCTACATAAAAACGGCTCCCTTTGCGAGGGAGCCCGTTTTCGTCACGGAATCACTCCCGTTCCATTCTCAACGCCAGTCCCGTCTACCGGTTCCGAAGTGAAGCAAACTTACGCTCCACCCGCTCAAAGAGGTTCTCTTTGATTTCCGCGCCGGTGAGCTTTGAGATGGATTCGTTCATGAATCCCAGGCTGATCATCTGGCGGGCGGCCTCAGCCGGAATCCCCCGGGCCTGAAGGTAGAAGATTTCTTCGTCACTGATCTGACCGGAAGTCGAACCGTGAGAGCACTTCACCTGATCGGCATCAATCTCGAGACCGGGCATTGAATTGGCTTCCGCCTTTTCACTGCCGAGGAGATTACGACAGGTCTGATAGGAATCGGTGTGATGTGATCCCGGTTGAACTTGAATCAAGCCGGCAAAAATCGTTCTGGCCTCGTCGTAGAGGGCATTCTTAAAAAGAAGGTCACTGGTCGTGTGCTGGGCTTCGTGACTCTGCAAGGTCCGCTGGTCATACTCCTGCTTTCCACTCACCAGGTTCGCACTGAAAATCTGGATGTCGGCACCGGTTTCCTGCATGTGATTGATCGACTCATTGCGAACCCAGGATCCTCCGAGATTAACAAATGCAGAGACGATGTTCGCGTCGCGTCCCGCCCGGGAGCTGTTGATCTGGACGTGCTTCGGACCGCTGTCGCTCTCGTCCTGCATGGAAACATACTGAACCCGACCGCCATTGGTGGCGATGAGATCAGCACCACCAATGATGACGCTCTGTTCACCTTCAGCGATCGATTCAAAGAAATCCATGATCGAAACCGAAGCATTATCTTCCGCTATCGCGAGGGTATGAGGAAAGATCGCCTGAAAATCGCCCCCGGAGAAGTTGTGAACGACAATGGGCTTTTCAATGTCGCAGCCCTTCGGCGCATGAACAAAGAGCCCGCTCAAAGTCGCCGCTCCATGCAGCGCCAGGAATTTTTCACCTCCGAGCGAGGCGTCTTCCTTCATGAAGTGCTCACGAACGATATCGCCGTGATCTGCCAGCGCTTGATTAATGGGCAGACAAATTGCCCCTTCCGGCAAATCGGCAACTTCCGAATAGATCAGTCGGTTGTTCGCAAAAACAAAATGGGCGGCAAAATCTTTGACCCGCTCAGCCTTTGCCCGCTGCACGAGCGCTTCGACATTATCGGCTGGACGCGCCGCAATGAGTTCGGAGAACCGGACTTTGCGCAGGTCGGAGAAACGCCAGTTCTCGTCACTGCGTCCTGGATCCTGTAGCTTAAGGAAACTCTGCCAGGAAGCCGCCTGATGGTCGCGGTACCATTCGGGAAGTTCCAATGCAACATCGTGAACCGGGGGTGCAGCAAACCATGGAACGGAACCCTCCGCCGCTACTGCCGTCTCATTTTCTGAAAGTGTGGATGACATGATAAACAATCAATCTGGGTAAATATTACTTCGCCATGGATCAGCCCACGCTGTCTTCCATCTCCATGTCGATGAGGCGCTTCAACTCGACGCTGTATTCCATCGGGAACTCACGGACGAGATCATTGACGAATCCATTTACGCTCAAGCTCATCGCCTCGCCTTCGCTGAGACCGCGCTGCTTCATATAAAAGATCTGATCTTCACTGACCTGGCTGACACTCGCCTCGTGCTGAGTCGCGTGTTGGTTGCCCCGCACCGTGATCGCCGGATATGTATCCGTGCGGCTCGATGAGTTGATGAGCAAGGCGTCGCACTCCGTGTTGTTTTTACACCCTTTGAGATGCTTCGGAATGTGAACCTGACCACGATAAGTGGAACGGCCCTTGCCCACTGAAATCGACTTCGCGACAATGTTGGACGTCGTCTCATCCGCTGCGTGAATCATTTTTGCACCGGTATCCTGGTGCTGGCCATCATTGGCGAGAGCGATGGAGATCACTTCGCCGCGAGCCTTGCGTCCCTTCATGATGACACCCGGATACTTCATCGTAAGACGGGAACCGATGTTGCAATCGATCCAGCGGATCTCAGCATTCTCGTGAGCCATGCCGCGTTTCGTGACGAGGTTAAAGACGTTTGAAGACCAGTTCTGAACCGTGATGTACTGAATCTTCGCATCCTTCATCGCGACGAGCTCGACAACCGCACTGTGCAGCGTCGAGGTCTCAAACTTCGGTGCGGTGCAACCCTCCATGTAGGTCACTTCGGCGCCCTCATCGACGATGATAAGGGTCCGTTCGAACTGACCGAAGTTTTCCGCATTGATCCGGAAATACGCCTGAAGCGGATGCTTCACCTTCACCCCGGGAGGAACGTAGATAAAGGAACCACCCGAGAACACAGCACTGTTGAGCGCCGAAAATTTGTTATCACCGGTCGGGATGACCTTTCCAAACCACTTCCGGAAAAGCTCCGGATGCTCGCGGAGGCCTTCGGTGGAGTTCACAAAGATGACCCCCTCTTTCGAAAGTTCCTCTTTCACATTGGAGTAGGCCGCTTCGGAGTCGAACTGCGCCTCGACACCGGAGAGAAATTTCCGCTCCTTCTCAGGAATCCCGAGACGCTCGAAGGTTTCTTTGACGTCGTCAGGGACATCATCCCAGCTGCGTGTCGGAGCCTGCCCTTTGGAAAGGTAGTAACGGATGTTTTCGAAAACGATGTTCTCGAGATCTTTCGTCGCCCAGCTTGTAGGCATCGGCTTATCCTCGAAAATCCTCAGCGCCTTCTTACGAAACTCACGAATCCAGTCGGCCTCGCCTTTGACGTCAGAAATGTAATCGATCGTCGCTTCGGAAAGACCGATTCCGGCGTCGTGCTTGTAATCTTCCGGATAGGAAAAATCTCCTGCATCCTGATCGATATTGACTGCTTCCAGTGTAGCGCTGTCTGACATGGCGTTATCCTCCTTGAGGTTTCGTGTAAAAAGTTAAATCAAGCGGTCGCGGCGAGTTCCTCCGTGACCCAGTCGTATCCCTTGGCTTCGAGTTCGAGAGCGAGACTTTTATCTCCGGTCTTCACAATGCGTCCGTCGAACATCACGTGAACGACATCGGGAACAATGTAATCGAGAAGACGCTGGTAGTGAGTGATGACCAGAAACCCTCGCTCAGGCGAGCGCATCCGGTTCACGCCCTCGGCAACGATCTTGAGCGCATCGATATCGAGGCCGGAATCGGTCTCATCGAGCACCGCATAGTGAGGCTCCAGCATCATCATCTGCAAAATCTCATTCCGCTTCTTCTCTCCACCGGAGAAGCCGTCGTTCACGGAACGGGCCGTGAATTTGCGATCCATACTGAGCGCGTCCATCTTCGAATACATGTCTTTGTAAAAAGCCACCGCATCGATCTCCTCACCTTTGGGGAGGCGAGCTTGAAGGGCTGCCCGAAGGAAGTTGGCGTTGCTGACACCGGGAATCTCGTGTGGATATTGAAAGGCAAGAAAGAATCCGGCGCGGGAACGCTCATCGATATCCATGTCGAGAAGATCAACACCATCCATATGGACAGACCCTTCGGTGACTTCATAATCCTCGTGGCCGGCCATCACCTTTGAAAGAGTGGACTTACCGGATCCGTTCGGCCCCATGATTGCGTGGACTTCCCCTTTCGGAATTTCCAGAGAAAGTCCCTTGAGGATTTCAGTGCCTTCCACCGAAGCGTGGAGATTTTTAATGTTGAGAGATTGGCTCATGTCTTTAAAAAGCGTTTGGTTCGTGGATCAAATTTAATCAGTCTTCGCGGCAGTTGGGACAAACGCCCCGCATCGCGACATTCACTTCATCTATGAGGGAACCTTCGGGAAGGTTCCACGGCTCGGATGCGTCAGCCTTGTGGTGAAGATCTACATCAAAAACGGAATCGCACTTTGCACAGAAAAAATGCGCGTGCGGCTGCAAATTCGGGCAGAAACGGGAAGCCTCGCGATCGATATTCACCTGTGTGATCGCATGAGCATCAGTCAAGGTTTCCAGGCAATTGTATACCGTCGCCAGGGAAATGGTCGGCATGAGCTCTTTGGCTTTGGCATACACCGCCGAAGCCGTGGGGTGCTCCATCGCCATCTCCTGGACCACTTCGTAAACAACCTGACGTTGCTTCGTCATGCGCAGTCCACCCATCTTGTCGGCGGTCAAAGGGTCTGTGAGAGTTTCTTTCATGCTCGTTATTGAGACTACGTCACAACTAGCGCGATGGTTGTTTATATCAAGAACTATTCTAAAAAAGAAACTTCTCCGCTATTGAGCCCGTCTTTTCGTTGCTCACCCTGTCGATTATCACGTATCCTCGAACATGCAATGCGCCTTCCCCCAGCTGATCCTGTTCACTTTTCTGTTCAGTCTGGTGACGAACAGTCAGTCCCAGGAGGCCGCCTCGCAGTATGCTCCAACCTACTTCGGGATTGAGGACGCCAGCATCCCGGAGGATCCCCGCCACTTCAAAGGGGGCCGATTCTACAATTTCCCTGACTGGCCTGTCAGCCAGGACCTCCCCAACGACGTGTTCACCTTCGCCCGCCTCCGCTACAATTCCGGTACCTGGATGGGACAGCGCGCCAAGTGGATGATCGACTATCCGGACAGTGAACTGAACTTTTCCTACCGCCTTCAGCAACTCACTTCACTCGAAGTGAACCCAAAGGGCGCCATTGTTGACATCGATGCGGAGCAGCTTCGTCACTATCCCTTCATTTACATGATCGAACCCGGTGACATCTGGATCACCGACGAAGAGGCTTCCATTCTGCGGGACTACCTTCTCAACGGTGGATTCATCATGGTTGATGACTTCTGGGGAATCTACGAATGGAAGAACTTCTACCGCGCCGTGAAACAAATCTTTCCGGACCGCGAGTATGTTGAACTCGAGCTCGATCACCCGATTTTTCACATGGTCTTCGATCTCGACATCAAACCTCAGATTCCGGCAGTTGGAATGGCAATGATGGGACGCGAGCAGGGAATCACCTATGAATGGAATAAACCCGGTTCAGAAACGCCGCACTACCGGGCAATCATGGACGACGAAGGTCGGATCTGCATGATGATCTGCTTCAACACCGACCTCGGTGACGGGTGGGAGGAGGAAGGCACTGATCCCTGGTACTTCAGGGAGTTCTCCGAGAAGTATGCTTACCCCCTCGGAATCAATATCGTGTTTTACGCCCTGACCCACTGACGGAAACCGCCAGTAAGCCAGCGCAAAATAGAAGAACAAATTAGTCCTGCTTCACCTTAGGCGGCCCGGGAAGAGGCACCGAGGGAGCGGCCGGCGCAGCTGGACCAGCGCCGGGGCGCGTCAACGGAACCGGGGAAACCGGTTTGGGAGCCGCTGGTCCCCCGGGAGCTGGTGCCGGAACCGGCTTGGCAGGAGCGGGAGGGCCCGCTGGTCCTGCAGGGGCTGGAGGAGCACCCGGAGGCCTGATGGAACCGGGGACGACCGGAGCGGCAGGAGCGCCCGGTCTCGGGGGAGCCGGCGCTGCAGGTGCCGCCGGGGCAGCGGGTGCTGCAGGTCCGGGAGGTTTGGCCGGTCCGGGCGCAGGGGTGCCGGGACGAACCTGATCGAGTTTAACCGTTGTCGCCCCGGAATCAGGTGCTGACACAGGGATAGCGACGGCAGGTTTCGCGCCGGGAGCTCCGGGCACGGCCGCGACGGCGACCGCTACTTTCGCGGTTCCGGGAGTCACGGCCTTCTTCGGAGAAGCTTCGATCGAAGCGATGAGCTCTGCCGCAGGCGTCGCAGCAAGAACCGCTGTCGGCACATAGTAGGCGCTGACGGTTGCCCCGAGGAGAACCTTATCCATCGGACTGAGAGCAGTGCCCCCCGCGCCGACTTTGCCGCCGTTGACCAGCGTTCCGTTCGTCGAACCAAGATCCGTGATTTTGAAGCCTTCGCCTTCAGCCTTCAGCTCGCCATGTTTGACGGAAACCTCAGCGACTAAAACCTGAATATCGTTGTCCGGACCGCGGCCTAAAGAAAGGGAATCCCCGGTGAGATCGTGAGTCACAGGACCTTCGTCCGGCATACTAACAATGAGAGAAAATTTTGATGACATGACGCGCATTGTCCGAAATTTCGCGTCCCATGTCAATAAGATGTGAAGAAAGGAAAGTCAGACCCGGCCGCTCAACCACGTTCTCACATGATTAAAAAACGGAGCGGATTCAGGTTCCCGGAACGGCTCATGTCTCGACCCGGAGATGAGAAGGAACGCTTTCGACTTCGCTTTCAGTTGATTTACAAAAGGTTCCGTCAATTTCGGGGAACAAACGTGATCTGCGGCCCCCTGCGTCACGAGGATCTTAAGATCGGCCCGGATCTTCCCGGCTGATGCCACCGCAATCTTTTCTTCATCGAGTAAATCTTCTCCGAATCGCAACGAAATCCGGTTGTGACAGCCTTCGGCAAAGTTTCCTGAACGGGGTCCTCCCCCTGTATGAAAGCAATCCCGGGGATAAACGCCGGTGCTCAGCGTGAAGGTCGGAATCACTTTCACCAGCAGCTTCGCTGCGAAAACCTTAAGCGGATTCTGCCCGTGAACCGGATCGAGAAGAGGCGAAGAGAACCAAACCCATTTCAGGGAACTGAGAGCAGGCAGGCCTCTGACAAGAAACTGAACAAGGTAAAATCCTCCGGTCGAATGCCCGAGGACCCCCACCGGATCGATCTCCGCCTTTTCCAGAATTTCCCCGACAAGTCGCTCTGCCTCATCGACCCGGGGAAGATTCCCGCGAATCCCCGAGGAGTTCCCGCACCCCGGCCAGTCGATACCCAAAACGGAATACCCGGCGTTTAAGAGCAACTCAAGAGCCCAGGCGTATCGCCCGATATGATCCCCGAGACCATGAAGGATAAGAACCGTCCCCTTCACCGACTCTTCAGTCGCGTGAAATTCGGTATAGACCGTTTCCCCAAGCCACTCAAGTTCGTGACGACCTTCGATTCCCTTCAGCTTCTTCACAAACCACCCTCAACGACAGACTTGAATATTCCAGTTGCGAATTAAAATCTCTGCGGCTAAATTCGCGACCCTCGTAACTGAGGGCAATGCGCGGTTAGCTCAGGGGTAGAGCATCACCTTGACACGGTGGGGGTCACTGGTTCAAATCCAGTATCGCGCACCATCTTTTTCTCATGACCGATCCTGACGTGTCTCCGGTCTCCATCGCAGTCCTCAATCCGGGAGGTCGTGATCCCTTTCTCGACTATCGGAAAATCCCTGCCGCTCCCGTCAGTGGCGTCCATGCCCCGGTAAACTTTCACGCCTACGCCGCCGCGACCGGGGGAGCCTTTTTTGACTCAACGGAAGCACTCATCGCTCAAGAGAAGCGTTTCGACGCGGCCCTCGTTCTCATCCGCAAACGGGCCTGGATCAGCCTCAAAGCGGTGGAAACCTTGAAAGACTCCGGCCTTCCCGTCATCGTTTCGTGGAAGGAATGCAGCGAAGCCCAGATCCGGAAGCAGCTCCGCTCTCTCCGCGCGAAGAGGGCCTATGCAAAGATCATCGCTCTTGCCGACGGCATTCTCTCCCCGACCTTTGTTTCCCCGGTTTGCCCCTCAGAGCTGGGGGGGGGCGGGTTCAACGCGAAATTGCGATTCATTCCCACCCCCTACCCCGTCGAACTCCCCGGATGGAATTTCTCCCTGCCCATAGAAGAGCGCGACGGAATTTTTATCGGAACACGGGAGTTCGGCACCCCTTCACGGAATCACCTCACGGCGATCAAAGCCCTCGCTTCGATCTCAGGCAGAGCTCCCGTCTCCCGCATCAGCGTGGTGAACACCGAAGGAAGCAGAGGCCTCAAACGTCTACGGAAACTCTCCCGCCTCTTTCCCGAAGGGACCTTTCAGATCATCCCCTCAGCGCTGCCCTACCTCGATTACATGCGACTTCTCGCCAGTCATCGCCTCGTTTTTCAACGGGATCTCAGCGGCGTCCCCGGTCAGGTCGCCGGAGACTGCCTTCTCGCTCGAACGCTTTGTGCGGGAGGAAATTCAGCGATCGAGAAACTGGCCTTCCCCGATTTGTGTCATGAGACACCGGACCATGAGGAAAAATTCCTTACCGCACTGACGAATGACGGGGATTACGCCGAACTCATCGAGCGATCCCAACGCATCGCCGCGGAACAGATTTCCTTCAGAGCCGTGGCACAGGCCTTTGCAGACTGGGATTTCCCCGGCTGACTCCGAACGCCTAGACCAGCTCAGCGGCCATCGCGGAACATCCGATGATGCCAGCCGTGTTGCCGAAACGGGCATTCACGACACTGAGATGCCCGAAACATTCCTGAGTCAGGGTTTCTTTAAGTCGGCGCTTCAGAGGATCAAAGAGCAGCTCACCGGCGTAGGAAACGCCTCCCCCGATCACGATCGCGTCAGGATTCAGCAGATAGATCGTGCTCATCAAATTCGAACCCAGATAGTAGGCGACCTTGGACCAGGCAGCGCGGGCCACTTCATCCCCTTCCCGGGCAAGCCTGGCGAGGCCTTCCGGCGAGTGATCTTCCGGAATCGCGATGCCTTTCTCCTCATACATCCGGGCCGCCATTTCACCGATCTGACGATTGCCGATATATCGCTCCAGGGCTCCTGAGTTTCCGTAGGGGCCATCAACCCCGTCGAGATCAATGCTCATTTGACCGATCTCCCCTGCTGCATAAGTGCTGCCGCGATAAAGCTGATCATTGAGAATCAAACCGCCCCCGACACCGGTCCCGAGCGTGACGCAGAGGACATTGTGATATCCCTGCCCGGCACCGAATTTCCACTCGGCAAAAGCCATGCAGTTAGCGTCATTATCCAGGACGGTTGGCATCCCTGTGGTTTCCGCGAGCTTATCGCGGAGCGGCACATCGGACCATCCCTTCACGTTCGTGAGATTATAAGTCACCCCTTTGGAGTAGTCGACCGCACCGGGAACCCCGACGCCGATACCGACCACATCCGGGTGTGTTTCTTTCAGTGTGCCGACCGCCTCGGTGATCGCCGCGATGAGCGGATCAGGGCCGACAAAATTCTGGGTCGGGATGCGGTGAACATCAGTGAGGAGTTCCGAACCTTCGACCACCGCCAGTTTTACGGAGGTGCCGCCGAAGTCGATGCCAATTGCCTTTGGGTTTGTCATGAGGGAAAATTGAGGATCGCCACCTTGAGGAGGCCATGCATGGTGAGTAACGGCTCGACCAGGGTGATCTCCGGAAACTCGTCCGCTATCAAAGCCGCATATCCTCCTGTCGCAATCACTTTTGCGGATCCATCCATTTCTGTGTCAATTTGCGAAAGGATTTCACGAACAAGTCCCCGGTAGCCGTGAAAGGCACCCGCCTGCATCGCTCCCTCCGTCGATTTACCAATCGCCGTCTCCGGACGGACGATCTCGATCTCCGGAAGCAGAGCCGTGCGCTGATGCAGATAGTGGCGCATCGCATCGAGACCGGGGGCGATCACTCCGCCCACGTAGGCTGGCCGGGAGTCGATGATATCAAAAGTCACTGCCGTTCCGAAATCGACCACGACGACCCCCCTGCCCGGGTATTCCCCGGCTACGGCGGCGGCATTGGCGAGGCGGTCAGCCCCGATCGTCGACGGATCAGGGAAATCAATTTCCACGCCCATGGGAAGCTCGTGTGAGATCTCGATCAAAGGGCAGTCACCCGATACCTCCTTGAGTGCCACCACGTTATTCGGCACAACCGAAGCGAGGACGACCTTCTCCCACGACCAGTCAGCAAGGAGGGAACCCACCGTTTCCTCCGTCACTTCCCGCGACATGATCGACTCATGCTCGCGGAGCCCGTCGCGATCGGCCAACGCGAACTTCGTCCGGGTGTTGTTATTGTTGATAAGGAGAAACTCGGCGGCTGACTGACTCATGATTCTTCAGGCAGTTCCGCTTCAACCCGTTCGCCTTGAAAATCCAGCCAAATCGACTCCGCCGGGCTCGAAAGCCATAGCTTCACGGTCACGAGCGACTCCTCTTCCGACCCCACCGTTTGGGGCGGTTGAAAGGGCTCGAAAAACCGCGGGACCTCGGCGCCTGTCTCCGTCCTCGCCTGTAATGTTTTCCCGTCCAGTGCCAGATCCTGATCCGTTTTCGACCTGGCCAGGAGGGTTAGCTCGACGATTTGACCCTGTTCAGTCGGCTCCACCTTGACCTTCGAGACCTTCAGAGCGGAAGAATCCTCCTCCGTCGCGGCCTCGGAAACAACTTCTTCCAGCTGAAGCGTGTTGACGGCCTCTGCTTCCTCAACACGATCTGCGACCGCCTCTTCCTCGACCGGTTGAAAGGCAAAAATCAGTAAAGCAATGACGACCCCGAGAAAGAGCCAGATCTCAAATCGCTTAAAAATGAAAAGATAATTCATCGAATCGTCACCCCTTCTCCTCAGGGTTTCCCGGCGGCCTCCGTATCGGACTTCTTATGTCTGAAGAAGAAGCGCCTTTCCCGCGGGTAAAATAAAATCCCGTTTCGCTCTAACTTATCGATGAATTCGGTCAAGTCGTCACGAAGCGCTTCATCCGTCATCAGGGCACCTGCAAGTCCGTCTCCGCCCTCCACATCCTTCATCAGTCCATTGATCGAGTCGAGGGTATCCCGCAATTCACCGAGGGTGGCATCAAACTTCAGGAGCACCGGATCGGTCTTCCTCAGCGTCTCCGAAAAATTCACGACACCGGAGCCCACCTCGGCCACGGCGACCTGCGCTTCCTCCGCCGTCACCTTCACCGCCGAAATCGCTTCGCCCGTTTCCTTGAGCAGAGGGTCAATCCTTCCTGAAGCGGCGTCGATCTTCTCCGTCGCCGAGCGGAGGTTCGCCATCGTCAGTCTGAGATTCGTGACATTCGCCTCATCCATGACCCCTTCGTCAAAGCGGCGGAATATATCATTCAACTGCCGCACGGATTGACCGATTTGCTCCAGGGTCCGCTCCGCCTGCCCCAGCGTTTCGACAGCCCCCGTCGCGACATCATCAATCGTAGCGCTCGAGGAAGCCGCAACTTCTTCACCCGGTTCATAAAAGCCCGCATTGACAGACTCCGGTGGCGAAATCCGGATATAGCGGTCACCCATGAGACCGCTCGTGCCGATGTTCACCATCGAGCCACGCGGGATTTTCATGTCTTCCAGAATCTCGACCTCGATCGAGACAATTTTGAAATCCTCATCGAGGGACGGCTCCGAAATGATCGAACCGATGTCGAGCCCGCCTATCCTCACCGGTGATCCGACTCGAACGCCTGAGGCATCACGCACCTTCACCGTGAGAGGGTAGGTCTCCCCGCCCGTCGAACCAAACCTTCCGAACTGAAAAGCAAAACCGCCCAGAAGAAGTAATCCCAGGAGGACAAATAAACCGACGTAGAGCTCGGTACGCTGTTTTCCGGATGCCATATGCTTCGTATCGCAGCCTGAGATTTCTCCCCTTCAAACGACTGCCCTTCACTATGCCGTGAAACGGGGGATTCAGCAACGCGGCTTTAAACCTCACCCTCCCCCGCCCGTTGCCGAGAGAAATTCGCGAATTTTCTCATCCTCCGATGCTTCGATCGCCTCGAGATCTCCGGCAAACCGGACCGTGCCCTCGCGCAGAAAAATGACATGATCTGCCATGATGCGCATCGCGCCCAAATCGTGCGTCACCACCACGGCGGTCGTCTCACGCTCTCGCACCAGCGATCGAATGAGATGCGAAATGGTCTCCGACAAAATCGGGTCAAGCCCGGCGGTCGGTTCGTCGCAGAGGAGGCATTCAGGGTGAAAAATCATCGCCCGCGCGAGCGAGGCCCGCTTTCTCATCCCTCCCGAAAGATTTGCCGGCATCTTCGCTTTCTCCCCCGGCAACCCGACCAGCTCAAGCGCTGCCGTCACCGCGGCATCGATCTCCGCGGACTCCTTCCACCCCTGCTCCAGGAGGGGGAAGGCGACGTTCTCCCCCACCGACATTGAGTCAAAAAGAGCACCGTCCTGAAAGAGAATCCCGATTCTCTTTCTCAGCGTGAGAAGCTCCTTCTCCGCCATCCCCTGAATTTCTTCTCCGTTCACGGATACACTCCCGACATCCGGCCGGATCAACCCGTTGAGATGCTTCAAGAGAACGCTCTTTCCCGCTCCGCTCCCGCCGAGGATCACAGTGGTCTTTCCTGAGGGGATCGTAAGGTCAACGCCACGCAGCACAGCCTTGTCCCCGAAGGAAGTCCGCACCCCTGAGAGGGCAAAAAACGGTGACGCTGTCGGCTTCTTTTCCATTAGTTCAGAGAAACCATAGGGAAAAATTCATTGAGCAACAAAGTAAGGATGAGATTCGAAATGAGAATCGCGAGGCTCGAATCCACCACCGCCCTCGTCGTGGAAACGCCAACGCCAACCGCACCGTCCTGCGTGCGAAGCCCGTGCCGACAAGAAATCAACGCGATGAGAACACCGAAGAAAGCCCCTTTGATGACCCCGCTCATCACATCTCCCGGTCCCGTGTGACTCATGAGCTGATACCGGTACCAGACTTCCGGCACCCCGAAAATCTTCGTCGTCAATACATCGGAGGCGAGAATCCCGAGGGCGATGCTCTCAGCGACAAGAATCGGCATCGAAATCAGAATCGCCAGCATCCTCGGCACAACGAGGTAATCGACCGGACTCACCCCCATTGACCGCAAGGCGTCGATCTGCTCGGTCACTTTCATTGTCCCGATCTCAGCCGCCATCGATGCCCCCATTCGCCCCGCGACCATAAGCCCGGCAAGGACCGGCCCGAGCTCGCGACACATCGCAATCGAAACCACCGGCCCCGTTGCCGACGCCATCCCAATCTCACTGAACTTAAAGAACGACTGCGCGGCGAAAACCGCTCCGGTGAACGCTCCCGTGATCATCACCACCAGCTGAGAGCCAAATCCGATTGCCACAATCTGTGACATCACGAGTCGCCAGCGAACATGCCCGCGAAAAAGCGCCCCTGCGACCTCCCCGAAGAGCATCCCGAGCTGTCCATGATAAGAGATAAGCCTTCGGAGTAGTTTCATGCCGGGGTCCTCACTTTCGCCGCCTTCAGGATTTGTCTTGCCGCAACCAGGTCGAGCCGTGTCTGATGAAAAGCCCCCCGCTTTTCGAAGCGTCGCGCAGAGCTCATCACCGGCGGCCCGACCAGACAGGTCCGTCCCGCCTTCGCCATGCGATAGGAAAAATCAAGATCCTCTCCCGGAACAACCGCTTCATCAAAGCCCCGCAGCGCCTCAAACACTGATCGCTTCACGAAGATCCCCTGATCCCCCAGAAACAGCCCCCACCAGCGACCGCGAAAGTCCGAGCACCACGCCGTGAACCTCAGCAGGCAGGAGCGGGATTCGAAACGCCTCGCGAATCCACCCCCGACCAGTTCAGGGGATTCCTTCAACACGAACTCCAGATTCCTGAGAGTCTGAGAAGGGATCCGGGTGTCGCCATGAGAAAAAAGTAACACCTCGCCCGACGACTCACGCGCTCCGAGATTCATTTGTCCCGCCCGACCCGGTTCCGGAGCCGTCAGAACGCGGGATCCTCCCGCCACGGCCCGCTCAACCGTTCCGTCTTCACTCCCCCCGTCCACCACGATCACCTCTTCAATGCCGGCGGCACGAAAACAATCCAGCGTCGCGGGAAGGTTCTCCGCTTCATTCAGCGTGGGGATGATGACCGACAGAAAAGGCACCCTTCAGCAAACACGATTGAAGGGCCGGATTCCATCGACAATTTTTAAAGATGAGTTTCAGCTTTCCGGATGGGAGGGACAGGATGGGAGGGACAGGATTCATCGATAGTCCACGAAGTCGAAGCGTGGTTTGGATTGGAGTGGATTGGAGGGACAGGTTATCTATGACCCTCAAACCTGATGATTAGTAGAAGATTGGAGGGACAGGTTATCTATGACCCTGGGCTATCTATGACCCTCAAACCTGATGATTAGAGGGACAGGTTCCATCAAGAATTCGAGGAGCCCACATTCGACGGAAAGGTTTGTCCCACTCCACCTGGCGCAGAATAGAAGGTCGCTTCCGTCGGCAGGTTCGGCGGCAACTACGCTGGAGCTTTCTGGACGTCGAGTCTGAGATATACTTTTGTATTCATGCCGTATTCTGTTTTGGTTCGCTTCTTGATTATTTTAACGCTTCAACATGCAGGATTGGTCTCGCCTCAAGAGCGAGATAGCCCACAAAATGAACCTCAGATCACACCACCTAAGTCAACTGACATGGCCGGAGCGAATCCAATTTCCAGCCAAATTGCCTCGCCACGAAAAGAGATCAAAATGAAGTGCCACCTGATGATGATGCAGAATCCCGTAAAGCTGAATCCTGGTGCTGCAGTTCCAACTGCGGCCCTGGTGCTTATGATGTGCGGTTCTGCATGGGCCGGGGCGCCTCACGCGACCTATCCAACTGCTTCCGATACCGTTTATCAAACCATGCCCCGGTTCAATTGGGATGATGCCGTCGCTTATCCCTTCGATGGGGCCTATCACGTTCAGATCGCGGAGGACTCATCCTTCAAGCATGTAGTGGATCAGGACACGGTCCCTGCATGCATCGCCCATTACAGTCCAACGATAGAATTAAAAGCGGGACAACAATATTTCTGGCGGGTGCTCTACAGGGATTCAAACGGCAACCGGAAGGCGGTCTCAGCATCAGAGCACTTCGAGATCAAAAACCCAGCCTACGTTGTCGATGTCCTGAAGAATGACTCCTATGACGACATCAAGAGAAAGCTGGCGATGGCCAGGGAGAACGCCGGAAAGGGAGCCATGCTCCGTTTCCCGGTCAAGCATTCCTTTCATCTGACCCAAACCCTGAAAGACACAAGAAAGAGGCAGGAGCCCGGTGAAGGAACTCTCCTGAATGTGACAGGGGCGAGAAATCTCATTATTGATGGACGAGGATCCAAAATCATTCTGAAGGCAGCAGCTTTGGCTCAGGAGGACAAGGCTACCAAAAGGAGAAAACGGGGCAAGAAGGAGGTCATAACCCTGGCACGCGATGCTGGATTCTTCTTTGCCCGGGGATCCCGGCACATCCAAGTGAAAAACTTCACCCTCGATTATACAACTGACTCACTCATGCAGTATGCGGGCAAGATCACCTCCATCGACCGCGCCAGGGGAACAATCACGGTCAAGGTTAATACTGAGGTGTACGGCAACTTTGAAGAGATGAAGCACTACAAGGATATCTATTTCCTCGATGCGGAGAACAACCAGCGCATCGGTAGCAAAGGTGTTTCCTATCCAATAGAGAAGTCATGGGCTGAATCTGCACGTGGCGATGGAATGTTTGACCTCAAACTCACTAGCTGGGGGCGATTTGAAAAGGAACTCAAGGTTGGATGCTGGGCCGTAACATCCCACCGGGGTGGTGACGCCTTCAATAACTTCAACGGTTGCGAGGATGTCGTCATCAATAACTGCCGGGTGGAAGGCTGCCGCGGACGCTATTTCATCGTTAAGCATGTCCAACCCTTTATCCGTTGCATCAACAACCAGTTTGTTCGCTCCGGGGGGCGCGTCATGGGCGCTGCTTCCGGCGGGGTTAACAACAAGGGCGAGAAGAGCTGGATGGAGAACTTGGTCTTAGAATACACCCGTGACGACGCCTTCCATGCCGGTGAAGTCGGAGACCTGGATGCAGCTACCACGCAAACCGTCGTGCGCAACCTGACCATACGGGGTGCATTCCGGAATAGCCTCTGGATGCACTCGGACCGTTGCTGGATTGAAGGCAACAGAATCTACAATGGTGGTAGCAAGGGGCTGAATCTAAGCGGCACTGGCCTGGACGCTGAATACGACACCATTGACGTGGGTATTATCCGCAACAATCTCATCGCCAACTGCAACAGAGCGAGTTTTATCGTGGAAGGCGACGTCAAGAACTGGAACAAGCACCTTACGATCGAAAATAACATCGTGTGCAACAATCGCATGAACCAAGCTTACTCGATAAGATTTATCCAGGACTCAACCTTCGCCAACAACCTCGTAGAAGCGACGATCAATGATTGGCGCGTCTACTCGGAGCCGGGGAACCACATTGGCTTTGATTTTGAAGACAGCGAGAACGTCACTGGCAGAGACAACCGGGTCAGTGACGACCGTTTACCCTCGCATTCCCATCTGAGGATCACTGCAACATGTTCAGATGTAGATGTATCTGTGGCAGCGCCAGCAGCCAAACGATGAAAGAGGACAGTAGAGGACACAGAGGACAGGGACAGGCTATTTATTACGATCTATGACACTCAACCCGGATATCAACGCCAGCTCCCGGCCAGGGATTCTGTGAGCTGTGATGTCCCGCCAAACAAAAAAATCCAGACTGCTATGATTGACTCCCCTACTACCATTCGCCGACCAAACGAAGCACGTGTCATTCGCGCGTTTGGCGATGAAATGATCCTTCACTTGGGAGTCGAAGATACAGGGGGAAAGTTGACCATGTGGACTAATGTCACCCCTCCCGGCGGCGGGCCCCCGCCTCACTATCACGACAACGAGGACGAGTGGTTCTGGCCTCTTTCAGGGCCAGCTGAATTCCTGAAGGATGGGAGCTGGATCGAAGTGCCGGCCGGAACCGCAGTGTTCATGCCTCGCGGCACTATCCACACCTTTAGAAATCCGAATAAAGAACCGTTACAGATGTTGATTCAGACGATGCCCGGAGGATTTGACAATTTCTTCTCGGAGTGCGCTGATGAGTTTTCCAGCGGAGGGGAACCGGACATGAGCAAGATTGTCGCGATTAGCGCCAAGTATGGAATCCACTACCCTCAACCCTAGCCATAAGAGGATCAGGAGTGAGGTTTCAACCATCATGTTTCGACTATCTTCAGGGTAGATCGACGAATTGCTAACAAACCAGCCGATACCCGCCGCGAGTCGATTGACTTTCCGTATTCGAATCACTACACTCCCGGCAAGGCTGCGATCCCGGTATCGGGGCGGTCAGCCTTTGACCTTGCATGAAGATAATGAACAAATCTCTATACGGCATTCTTTTCGCCTTCCTGTTCGTTGGTTGTGCGTCACCAAAGTATGCCACCAGTGTTAAATCGACTCAGTTGGCCAAGTCGACAAAGAGTTGGGACGGCCAGAAATTGCCGCCATACGAAAGAGGAACGCCAGAGGTTACCATTTTGAGAATAACGGTACCGCCGAAACACACGCTACCGATGCATAGGCATCCAGGCATCAACGCTGGTGTTTTGCTCAAAGGCGAACTCACTGTCACGACAAAATCGGGTAAAGTGTTACGCCTCAAGCCAAATGATTCCATCATTGAGGTGGTGGACACATGGCACTACGGGAGAAATGACGGGAATGTACCGGCTGAGATTATCGTCTTCTACGCCGGTATCGAGGGTGAGTCGATAACGATCAAAAAATCGGGACATTAGACAGGCACAGAACAAGGCACTGAAGGCGGCGCGGTAGACCACGCGCCATAGCTCTAACCTTCTGTCAGGAAAGGGTTCACAGGATCGCCACTCTCACCTTCTCTCGAGACTGAAATCGGAGGTATAAATTTTTAGATCCCGCCGCGCCGTTTGCGGACAGCGATACCAAACTGAATATGTCAGAGCCCCCTCTCCGATGAACCTCGACTCCATTATTCTACGGCCCCTCACGCGCGATGAATTCAACGTCGCCGTGGACTGGGCAGCGGCGGAAGGATGGAACCCCGGGTTACACGACGCCGACGTGTTTTGGCAGACTGATCCGGATGGCTATCTCGGTGCCGAATACGAGGGCGAGCTCGTCGCAACGGGATCGATCGTTTCCTACGGCCGGGCGTTCGGTTTCATGGGGTTCTTTATCGTGCGCGAAGATTTACGCGGACGAGGGATTGGGGCGAAACTCTGGCATCACCGCCGCGACACCCTGCGCGGGCGATTGGACGCAGACGCCGCGATCGGCATGGATGGCGTCTTCGACATGCAGGAATGGTACGGGCGCGGCGGCTTTGAGTTCAGCCACCGCAACCTGCGAATGGAAGGGGTCGGACAAACCTGCACACCAGATCCCGGGATTGTTGGACTTGATGAGGTACCGTTTGATGAATTGGCACGATATGACCGGAACTGTTTTGGATGCGATCGAACAGAATTCCTCCGCCGCTGGATCGAGATACCGAACGCCTCCGCCATCGGACTGATGGTCGGTAAGAAATTGCAGGGCTACGGGGTAATGCGAGAATGCCGGGAGGGATTCAAGATCGGCCCGCTCTTTGCCGACAACCCGGACATCGCTCAGTCTTTGTTTGCCGCGCTAAGCGACCGCGCTGACGGGCAGGCCATCTCGCTCGACGCCCCCGAGCGAAATGCTGGTGCGATGGCCCTGGCAGAGCGCCACGGAATGCGTGAGGTGTTCGGCTGCGCAAGGATGTACCACGGCAAGCCCCCGGCAACGGATTGGGACAGGACTTTCGGAATCACCACCTTCGAGTTGGGCTAGCTGGCCGAACTCGCTCCTCTCCCCCGAGCTACTCCTCAAGAGCATAGCACGGACAGGTTATTTATAGCCCCGATCCCCGGAAAGCCCCCCTGCACAGGGACAGGTTATCTATTGAGCCCTCATGCTTCTCCTGATGCGGCTCTATTCCATATTGCTTCGACGCAGCGAACATCGACTCGGCCCCGACGAATAATGCAATTTTTCTCCTGCCTGAGCGCGATAATCCCTCAATAAGGCAGCCCTCAGCCACCTCAGTCGCACTGGAACAGACGTCCAGGCACTGGTATCCCCGGGAAGTGCTCCTTTTATCCTCCGCTTAAACCTTTTTTCAGCCAATCCGGTCGACGGTGAGGTCGCGCATGACATGAAGTCCCTCCCAGGCGGCGTCTTTCATCCGCCTCGCTCCGGTCTTTCGCTTCAGCCCGTGCTTTTCCCTTTGATGCGCGAAGATTCGATTTACAAAATCAGCACTGCCGAGAACGGCTCCGTCACTGAAGTAACGCACTCGTTTTCTCAGGACAGACGGCAGGGGAAGTTGCCCGCCTGACGCGATCGTTTCTTCAAGCTCCTCTTCGGTGAAGCCTTTGCGCCTGGCTTTCTTTCCGGTCTCAGCCTGCTTCTTTTCGACCCCTTCCTGATACAACCAGAGTCGGTATTGAGGGCTCACCGTGTCCCAATCCAGTTCGTCTTCCCCGGCGCTGATGGCCGGAGATTGTCCCCAGATCCGTCTCAGCCCCTCACGGGCCCAGCGGTTTCCTGCCACGGCCGAGGCATAGCCGCACCAGCGATAGGATTCCACTTTTTCAACGATGCCGGCACGAATCGGATTCAGATCGATGTAGGCAGCGACGGTCATGAGTGCTTTGGTGTCACCTTCAACGAGGAGGCTCTTAAAGCGATCTTCCCATAGGGTGCCGCGCCGACCTTCACGACGGTTGTACCATTGGGAAAACCGCTGTTTGAGGTCTTTCATGAAGGCGGAGAGGTCGCCCATGCGACGGCGGTAGCGGTCCAGAATTTCCTGTTCCCATTGGGTGTTGCCTGATTGGGCGGCACGATTCAGTTCTTCGCGGACGGTTCGGATGGTGTGCGCCTTGTAGAGAAAGCCCATGCGCTTGAGGAGGGTTTCCCGGTCGAGAGGCGGGAGCGTCTCGCGATCCGGCTCCTCGATGAGCAGGTGGAAGTGGTTCGACATGACGCAATAGGTGACCACCCGCATGCCGTGAAAGGCTTCCAGTTTCCGCATGAGGGAGACAAAATATTCCTTTTCGGCGTCGTTAAAAATGAACCGCCGGTCAACGACACGGGAGATGCAGTGAAAGTAACGGAGTCCTTCACCTTTGATCCGGGAATACCTCATGCTTAAAGTGTAAAAGTGAACACTTGCATTTCAACTGCTATTTTGAACAATAAACAACCTGTCCCTTCTCGTCTGCGTTCTCTGCAAGAGTGCTGAAGGGCCCACGCGGAAGTTCATTTTCATCTTCGACTGGCTCCCTGGAGTCGAAAGAAATAAAAAGTGTAACCAATCAGAGTGCCCGTGAGTTTAGTTAGCTGTCATGAACACGAGCAACACTGTATTGAATAAAAAACAACAATCCTCACTGAGAAACATGTCTTTGAGACCGTTCACAAACCCGACATTTCTCCTGCTCTGCATATGGGTCATACTCGGGGCAATAGCGACCGCAGAGGCCAGGCCGCGATTTGGGGGAGGTAGTGTATCGGCTACCGGTCCGAATGGGGGATCCATTGATGCGTCTGGCGGGAGAGTTGGTCGATTTGGAGCAGGAAAAGTGACCGTGACAGGACCGAATGGGAATACTGCGACTCGCGTGTCTGCAGGTTTCACCGGCTATAGGCGCGGATATGTTTATCGCGGCGGAATTTATCATTCTGCTCCCGTCACCGTGAATACGCTCTACGTAGCTCCCCTGGGTGTGTATGCTGGGTGGAAAGTTCTAGCCCGGCCAGCATATATCGCGTGCGCACCGTTTGCCACTTATCCCATTGAGGTGGCGGCGCAAATAGAGCTAAAGAATCGTGGTTACTATTCAGGGAGCATTGATGGAATTATTGGGAAGATGACAAAATCAGCTATTCGCCAATTCCAAAATGATCACCGAATCGCGGTGACAGGCGCCTTAAACAAGCCAACGCTGGTTGCTTTGAAAGTGCTCTAGTATCCTACAAAAACCTGCAGATTATCGGTTCGTTTCGGTTAGGGTAACTTGTGCAAATCTTAAGCGACTGAGGGAACATCTCTTTTGTGGCAACGCGGATATAGCGGAGCATGTCCCTCCAGGCGATTTCTATTCCGACATTTCATCTGATTGAAATTCAACGACCTTCCTCAAGTGATATTTGGTAGGGACTAAGCTGGCGATTTAACCCTATTGAATCACAGCATTGCAAAGCCCTTCGACATCACCGTATTTCACGGATCCGTGAACCATATTGTGATCCCTAAAATCGTCTACCGGCTCTAATCGCCCCCCTCAGATCAATCTGAAGCCCATTGATCACCCCCCGGCAAAGCATTTCGCAGCGAGATCCACTGCTGCATTTTCACCCTCGCCGTGAACTGAAACCTTCGTGAGCTTCCAGTCTGGATGATTCACTACCATTGAGACAGCGGCGACAACTTTATGAGCGCAACGGGCAAAATTCGCATCGTTGTAACCGTAAAAATTAACCTGTCCCTCCTTAGCATAATTAACCTGTCCCTTCTTTGCGTTCTCCGGTGGGGGCCAGACCTTGCGCCATCACGGGGTAAGGTGGTAGGTTCGCTGACCACTAAAACGCAACCTACGAAATGAAGCGCCCTTTCCTCGTCCCACTGACAGCCCTCCTCTGCGTCATTTCCGGCGTCTCCTGCTCTAAAGACGGTCCAGAAACTAAGCCAGTGACAGAAAATCGTGTCGTTGCGGTAGACCCGTCACACTTTATTTCAGAAGCTCTTGTCGGCGAGATCGTAAAGGAGGAACGCACTCTTTCCGATGGTTCCACTGCCTTATGCTACGTGATCCAGGCCTACTCCAAACCACACGAACACCAAATGGGACCATGGGCCCCGAAAACGATCACGGACGACAAAAAAGCCGGCGGGATCTGGCTGAAAGACGGTCAAATCTATGACGTCGATGGCCCCTTCGTTAAAAACATTGCCGAACTCTACAACGATCCGGAGTGGAAGCTTTATCGTGAAGATGGATCCATACGAATCACGGATACCAGAGAGGCTTTTGAAGCAGCCGCCCGCCCGGACGTTGATCCGGACTACCACCATTATGTTGTCGAAGGCCGCCCCGAATGGGTCGCTGACAAGATAACCACCTACGTCATTCCCGTGAACCCGGTCCTTCTTGATGAACCCCTGTTCATTGGTGGAGGTCCCGGTGGGCCCGGCGAAAAAGGCGAAAAAGGCGGGCCGCCTCCCCACCATCACGACGAAGAGGGTCATCACGAATCGCACGAAGCCCCACCGCGCCCCCGCGGCGGGCGAGGAGCAGGGCAGGGTGGAATCGGTGTCGCCTTTAACGGAGTTAACTTCGATCCTCCCGCGCCGCTCGAGGCAATCATTGCAGCCCACACCATTGCCCCCTTTGATGATGCAGGCGGCCACATCAATCCCCATGAAGGATACCACTACCACGCCGCAACCGGTCACACCAAAGAGATTGCCCAGCCCGATGGCCATGCTCCCATGATCGGCTATGCCCTCGACGGCTTCGGTCTCTTTGCCCACCTTGACGAAGAGGGCAACACTCCCGGGGATCTGGACGAATGCGGCGGCCACTACGATGAAAAGCGCGGCTATCACTACCACGTGGGTTCTCCCGGAAGTAACCTGATCATCAGCGCCTTCCGCGGCCAACCCGGATCGGTAACGGTGGCACCTTGAATCGCCTTCAGCCTTGATAAACAATACCCGTTGATCTTCGGACGGGATAACGTCATCAGGGGCGATTAGTCCGTTTATTCTACGAAGGATTACCGGATCATTTATGTGTGGTTCAGAAGTTTCTTCCCGGATTTAAGCATACCCTGCTTTCGATCACCCTTTGCTGGTTGCCACTACTCCTGACGGCAAACGATCCGGCAAACTTGATTGATTCAGCGGTTGCCGCAGAACTATCTGCTCATGGGATCGCCCCGAACTCATTAGTAAATGACGCCACTTTCCTTCGGCGTGTGTATTTGGACGCCATTGGCCGTCTGCCAACCATTGACGAAGCAAAATCATTCCTCACTTCATCGGATATCAACCTACGGAGCATGCTCATTGAAATGCTCCTGGGTTCGGACGGCTATTCAAAACACTGGTTCCATTTCTGGTCGGACCTGCTCCGCCTGACGACCGACGGGGAAATCACCCGCAGCAGCATTGTCGGCTCAGCCTATTCTGAATGGCTTCTGCAGGCCCTTCGTGAAAACAAACCCTATGACGATTTCGTCATCGATTTGGTGAGTCGGACCGGAAACGTCTGGGAGCCCGAGAATGCCGGGGCAGTCGGATTTTACCAACGTGATTTCGGGATGCCGCTGGATCATTTTGCGATCACCATGCGAATCTTTCTCGGCACCCGGATTGAATGCGCTCAATGCCACGATCACCCCTTCGATCATTGGACTCAGATGGATTTCTACCGAATGGCGGCCTTCACGTATCCAGTTCGCACGCTCAAATACCCCGAAGTTTACGAGCAAATCACCCGCTCTCCCGACCCTGTGCCGTCCGGCCTTAAAGTCGCCATCAACCGGGTTACGACCCCGATGCGATTTGCGACCACAGCAGAACGCGACTGGCCGCTCCGCCTTCCGCACGATTATCAGTATCCGGACGCATCACCCGGAGATGTCATCACTCCCCAAATTGTGCCGGGTTCCACTTCCGGCCTTGCCCCGAAAGCCAGCACGGTCGAGGAATTTGCCCGCTGGATGGCCTCGCCCCGGAATCCCCGCTTCGCCCGCGTCGTCGTGAATCGTCTCTGGGAAGAACTATTCGGCAGGTCACTGGTCATCGATACGGATGATATTCGCGATGGCGCCCCGTCATTTACCCCGGAACTGGAAGAGGTTCTCATTCAGCAACTCGTTGGCAATGACTTCGACCTGAAGGACTTTCTCCGCACCGTGCTGAATTCAAAGGTCTACCAACGTGAAACCACCGCGAAGAACATTGCTCCGGGTGAGCCCTACTATTTCCAGGGTCCACTGCTTCGCCGCATGTCAGCTGAACAACTATGGGATTCCCTCGTCATGTTCATCACTGAAGATGGAGAACGCCCCAACCTGAAATCGGCGATCTATCGGGAGCGTTATCTATCCGATGTTCGCTTTCGCGCCGGGAAAATGCCCGATGACAACCCTCTCGGAGTGATGAAATGGCTAGGATCCTCCGAAGGGCGCAAGCTTACCTCCTCCAGCGGAAGGCTCCCTTCGAACAAGGCCGATGCCCTCGCCGAAAAACAGAAAGCGTTTTTCGCAAGCCTTAACCGCTTTCGCCACGAACCCGGATTCCCGGCGCTTGCCGGCGCGGCGTTATTTGACGAATGGAAAGCAACACACTACCAACTTTACCGGGCCTGCGAGCTTTCATCGCCTGCGCCCCGGGGGCACTTTTTGCGAGACTTCGGCCAGTCCGACCGGCTCAATGCAAATAACGCAAACAGACATGCCTCTGTCCCGCAGGCACTCGCACTTCTCAATGGTGAGTTGAGTACCGCCCTTGTGAATCCTTACTCAAAATATGCACGAACCGTTGGAGCGAACAAAGGGGCAAGTGAGCAACTCGACGCAATATTCCTCGGACTATTCAGTCGATTCCCAACAAGCGCTGAACGCGAAAGGCTGCTTCCTGCCCTTACCAGGGATGAAGAAGCCGCCTTCAGAGATATTTCGATTGCGGCGCTGAATACGGCCCGGTTCATTTACATAAAATAGACAGCTCCCTCTCGATTTCACAGGGACAGATTTCACAGGGACAGGTTATCTATCTGATCTTCCTATCCCTTCTCGATAAATAACCTCGATAAATAACCTGTCCCTTCTCAAAACCCGGAGCACCCAATTCATCCCGCCCTGACAGTCCTGCATGAGGGTGACCAAAATCCGCAACGGGATGCGCCGGTGCCGGTTCTTGACGCACAGAGGTGAGTCGTTAAGATCGCGCAACGTTTTCAACCACCCCTATATCCCCGGATTTTTTCATGAGCGAACCAGAAGTCAACCAGCAGGAGGTCGCGGAGCTCGAAGCTCTCAGCACGCAGCCTCTCGGTGCCCGCCTCAAATACTATACAAAGAAGACCGGACCGGGCTGGCTTCAGGCCGCGATCACGCTGGGGGGCGGCTCCCTCGCAGGAGCACTCTTCCTCGGAGTGATGATGGGCTACAACTTGATGTGGCTGCAACCCCTCGCGATGATTCTCGGTGTGGTGATGCTCAGCGCAATCGCCTACGTCACCCTCGCCACGGGAAAACGCCCCTTTGCTGCGATCAACGAGCACGTCAGCCCGGTACTGGGCTGGGCCTGGCTCATCGCAGCGATGATGGCTAATATTGTCTGGTGCCTCCCACAGTTCGCTCTCGGGACCGGTGCCGTGCAACAAAACCTGATTCCCTCACTGGAAGGAGTAAAAGCCACGGAATGGATCGTTGGTGTCGTACTTCTCATCGCTGCGGCACTGGTTGTTCGTGCCTATGATTCCGACAGCAAAGGAGTCAAAATATTTGAAGGCATCCTCAAGACAATGGTCGGGATCGTCGTGGTCTCGTTCTTTCTCGTCGTCGTTCGCCTCACCATGATGGGTGATTTGAACTGGGGTGAGATCCTCACCGGCTTCATTCCCAATCTTTCAGATATCCGTGATCCCGCTCCGGCCATCGAGGTGGCGATCGCGGCAACGGGTGAAGAAAGTGGCGCCATTTGGCGTGAGAGCGTTTCCAGCGTGCAGAAAAGCAAAGTGATCGCCGCCTTCGGCACGGCGGTCGGGATCAACATGACCTTTCTCCTCCCCTACTCCATGCTTCGAAAAGGCTGGGGAGGTCATCACCGCGGACTCGCTATTTTTGATCTCGGTACCGGCCTCGTCATCCCTTTCGTGATCGCGACAGCATGTATTGTGATCGCAGCGGCCAGTCAGTTTCACGCCAAAACGAATGATATCCTGAATGAAGACGGAACGGTTATCGCCGGAAAGGAGCCCGGCTTTGCCAGCGTCGCTGACAAATTCGTTTCAACGCGATATGCCACCGATCTTAATGGTCTCGAAGGCAAAGCGCTCGAAGCGAAAGTGGCCGAACTCCGCGACGCGCTTCCACTCGAAGACCGCCGGATGGCGGCGATGCTCGTGGACCGGAAAGATTCCGACCTCGCCAAATCGCTCTCCTCACTGGCCGGCCCCGGCATTGGGAAAATCATCTTCGGCATCGGAGTTCTCGGCATGGCTCTTTCAACGATCATCATTCTCATGTTGATCAATGGTTTCTGCCTTTGCGAGGCCATGGGACGCCCCGGTGACAAAAAGCTGCACTTCCTCGGGAGTCTCATTCCGGGATTCATCGGCCTCTGCAGTCCCTACATCTGGACAGCGGAGTCGAAGGCCGCCTTTGCCGTCCCCACCTCGGTGATCGGCAGCTCGCTCCTCCCGATCGCCTACTTCATTTTCCTCCTCATGATGAATTCGAAGAAGCTCCTCGGCAATGCGATGCCCACCGGCGGCAAGCGTGTTATCTGGAACGTTCTCATGTTCATTGCAACCGGACTGGCGACCTTCGGATCGATCTGGGCGATTAAAGACAAGAACCTCGGCTCCTTTCCGATGGGTAAAGTCGGCATCGCAGTCCTCGCCATTCTCTTTGTCATTGGAATCATCGGATTTATTTCGAAGAACAAAAAAGATGCCACCTGAGTGACGGCACCCCTTCCTTTTCTCTATCCCTGAACCCATCCTGCGACCCTCATTCATGAAATTCGGAATCATCGGAGCCGGCATGATCGCCAACTTTCACGCCAAAGCGATCGAGGCGATGGAGGGAGGCGAACTTCATTCTTTCTACGGAAGACGTCAGGAAGCGGTCGACGAGCTCGTCGCTGAGAATGGCGGAATCGGCTACACCGACCTCGATGCCTTTCTCAATGATCCTGAACTCGACATCGTGACGATTGCGACCCCGAGCGGCGCCCATCTCGAGCCGGCGCTCGCGGCGGCGAAAGCGGGCAAGCACGTCATCTGCGAGAAGCCTCTCGAAGTCACTCCCGAGCGAATCGACCTCATGATCGGCGCCTGCGAAGACGCCGGCGTAACACTCGCCGGAATCTTCAATCGCCGTTTTCACCCGGCGATGGAAGCGTTCAAAGCAGCAACTGATCAGGAGCGCTTCGGTCAACTCACGATGTGCGACGCCTACGTAAAATGGTATCGCGATCAGGCCTACTATGACTCCGGTGCCTGGCGGGGCACCTGGGCGCTGGATGGGGGCGGCGCACTCATGAACCAATCGATCCACCTCATCGATCAGCTCATCTACCTCGCGGGTGATGTCGCCTCAGTCTCAGCATCGATGGCCTGTCTCGCGCATGAGGGAATTGAGGTGGAAGACACCGCTGTCGCCATTCTGGAGTTCAAAAACGGCGCCCGGGGTGTGATCCAGGGCTCAACCGCCTGCTGGTCATCGACCGGGCATCCCGCGGAAGTGCACCTCTGCGGCGACCGGGGATCAGCCTTTCTTGCCGACGAAAAGTTCCGCGTTTGGGATTTTGCGGAGGCAGCCCCGGAAGACGAAGCCGTCCTCTCCGGCTTGATGCAAAACAGCGAGGCCAAAGGTATCGGTGCCAATGACCCGAAAGCGATTAATTTTGAAGGCCACCGGCTGAACTTTGAAGACGTGGTCACCGCGATCCGTGAAGGCCGTCCCCCCAGCGTCGACGGGCACGAAGCGCGGCGTGCCGTCGCGCTGATCTGTGCCATCTACGAGAGCGCTAAGAACGACGGTGCGAAAGTTCATCTACCCTGAGAGGGCAGGCGGTAAAATCACGGTTTCCGTTTTTCTCTCTGGAGATTTTGCGTTGTGCAGTGGAGAGTCCCCTTTCTATGAAATCTGCCCTTGTCACCGGTGCTGCCGGATTCATTGCCAACCGTGTTGTCCACCAACTACTTGAGAGTGGTGTCGAAGTCGTGGGACTCGACAACATGAACGATGCCTACGACAAGCGCATCAAAGACCATCGCGTCGCCCGGCTCGCTGATCGGGAAAACTATTCCTTCTACGAAGCGGACATCGAAAACCTCTACGATCTCAAGCCGATCTTTGAAAAGCACTCCTTCGATGTCATTTTCAACCTCGCTGCCCGCGCCGGAGTTCGCTACAGCATCGAGAATCCGCATGTCTACATGCAGTCCAATGCTCAGGGAGCCCTGAACATTCTCGAATTGATGCGCGAGTATGACATCCCGAAACTCGTCCTCGCTTCCACTTCTTCACTCTACGCCGGCCATGCGATGCCTTTCCGCGAAGACTTACCCGTCGAGCAGCCACTCTCGCCCTATGCGGCGTCCAAGAAGGCCGCTGAGGTGATGTGCTACACCTATCACCACCTTTTTCAGACCGACGTGACGATTCTGCGTTACTTCACCGTCTACGGCCCCGCAGGGCGCCCTGACATGGCCCCTTTCCGATTCATCAAGTGGATTCAGGAAGGCACCCCCATCACCGTTTTCGGTGATGGCTCGCAAACCCGTGACTTCACTTATGTCGATGACATTGCTTCGGGCACCCTTCTTGCTGCAAAGCCGATGGGCTATGATGTCATCAATCTCGGCGGCGGGAAAAAGCCTATCGTGCTCCTCGATTTCATCCGCATGATCGAAGATCGTCTCGGGAAGAAGGCTGAGCTTGTTTTCAAAGAAATGAGCGCTTCTGAGATGATCGACACCTCCGCTGATATTCGAAAAGCGAAAGAAGTGCTCGACTGGGAACCACAGTTCGATCTCGAGGAAGGCCTCGACCGCACCGTCGAATGGTATCTCGAAAACCTCGAGTGGGCGAGTCAGGTGGAGCTTTAGTTCCGGGTGCAGGGCCGGGGCTCCCCTTATCGATCTAACGGACCCGATTGATCAAACAGGGTTAAGGTGTCGACCTGACCCTATTGATTCACCGCTTTCCGGAGCCCTTCGACATCGCCATATTTCACGGACCCGGGAACCATGTTGTCGTCCCTGAAATCTCTCGCCGACTCAAAGCGAAAGTCTTTCAGGTCGATCTTCAGCTCATCGATCGCCTCCCCAACGAGAAATTTTGCAGCGAGAGCGAGTGCTGCCTTTTCACCTTCGCCGTGAACTGAAATCTTCTCGACCTCCCAATCAGGATGGCTCACCGCCATTGAGACAGCGGCGGCAACTTCATGAGCGCGACGGGTAAAATTCGCATCGTTGTAACCATAAAAGTAGACCGGCGAGCGCTGCCAACTGTCAACGGGAACATTCTCCTTCACCGTCAAAGTAGCGGAGGCATTCCATCCTGTCGAGAGAGTGGGTCGAAGCACTGCGGCATCACCGTGATCAGGCTCAGCGGCATCGAGATGAATCACGACCTCCCCGTTCCAGCTTTCAGGGTAGTAAACGTTCACCGGAACAGATCGATTTTTCAGCGAAAGGATTCCCGCGATCTCTACTTTACTCCCTTTCCTCGATTTCCCTGTCAGGTCAAAGGCAGGCGGTGACGGGGGAAGAGACGCCGCATCAAGAATCACAGCCCACCCCATCCGAAACGCTTCCGGATCTTTTGCGATGGCCTTCTCAGAAGCCTCCGCCCAAACCCTGTTCAAAGCCCGCTCGTGATCTGCCCCGGTAAGATAATGCGCCGGCTTAGTCTCGAGCGCATCCCAGACGCTGAGATCCTCCCGCTTCAGATACTCAAAATCAGACTCCAGAACCGGCTCATCAAAACCGAGCTTAAAATGCTCATTCACAAAGCCGTAAAGGTGGGTGCGGGAAACATGATTGAAGTTGTGATAGAAATGAATATCGAAGTGCGCCTCGTAATTCTTCGGTGCCTTGAGCTGTCGGTAGAGCGACTTTAAATCCGGGTGCCCCTTACTCTCCAATTCAACGGTCCAGTCATCTGCTGCCGTGAGCCCAAGGGGCTTCGGAGCAAAAGCAGCCGCAATATCGATGTTCCCCTGACCGACGCGTAAATAGTGGCTGTTCTCACAGGTGCAGCCTCCCTGCATTCCGGTGCTGACCATCACCGCAGGAAAGGCAATGTCGACCCGCTCATCAATCGCGGAGAGGATCATTGTTTGAGTCGCCCCCCCGCTCGCCCCCGTCACAAGAAGGCGCCCCTGATCGACTTCTTCCAATGAGGTAAGGAAATCCATCGCTCTGACACTATTCCAGGTTTGAAGCCCGAAGTTCGTTTGCAGACGGAGCGTTGCCTGTGGGCTGACAAAGCCCCATTCCCCCAACCGGGACCCGTTCATTCCCTCCCGGGAACCGCGCCGGTGCTCGACGAGCTGCTTTGAATCGGCGTTTCCAATGGTGTCAAAAACAAAGACAACACAGCCCATGCGGGCGAGCTGGACGCAGCGCGCAATGATCGGATTCCTCGCCGCGGCCGCAAACCGTTCGCCCCCCTTCGCAATCTGAGCAATCGCCCCGCGATGCCCGTCGCGTCCCAGCGAATCATAAAAACGACCATCCGCCCAATGACCGTGCGGGCAGAGCACACCGGGGCGTTTCCCGTCGACGAGCCCGTTCGCTTCCGTCTCCCCGTGTGGAGAGAAAAGACTACCCGTGACGAAATGACCGGGATACGACTCAAAGTAAACCCGCTCGACCTTAAAGCCCTCGCGTTCGATCACGCCAAAACGCTTTGCCCGGAGCGGAGTCTTCTCCGGCATCGGCAGGAGACCGGCCGACACGAGAATCCGGGTTCGGATATCCTGTTTTCTATCCTCCCACTTTCCAATCTCCTCAGGGGCACGGAAGGGGTGAAAATCGTCCAGAGTCACGACCGCCTCCTCCGCCTGCGAGCTGAGGCTCAGAAAACAGACAAAGAGCAGGGTCGGAAGCCGGTTCATAGCGGGATCTTTCTACCAGAGAACTGGCGGCTCAGCACCGGTGTCAGGATTCTTTTTCAGGGGCTTGGCTTCGACTTCGCGACGCCAGGCGTCGAGTTCCGCGGACAGCTCTTTAACCCTTTCACTCTCGAGCTGCTCAAGGTTATTGTGCTCCTCGATATCGGTCGCCAGATGATAAAGCTCGAAGGCTCCGTCCTCGAGATCCTGTATCAACTTGTACTCCCCTTTCCTGATCGCACTCGCGGGAAAGCCCCCCTGATTGGAATAATGAGGGTAGTGAAAGAAGATCGGGCCGCGATCAAATTTGGCGAAAGGATTTCGCAGGACCGGGACAAGGCTGCGTCCATCGACATGCTGATCAGGCCGGGCAGGAATACCTGCCATGTCCAGCAGGGTGGGATAGAAATCGGTACTCACCGCGGGAACCGTGCACCGGGTTCCCGCAGCGGTGACGCCGGGCCAGCGTATCAGCATAGGCTCACGAACGCCCCCTTCATACATCCAGCCCTTGCCCCCTCGCAGGGGAAGGTTCGACGTAGGATGCCCCTCAGAGGTGGAGGTTCCCCCGTTGTCTGACATGAAAACAATCGCGGTGTTGTCACGCAGGTTTAGCTGATCAAGCTGCCCAAGGACACGCCCGACAGCACTGTCAAGACTTTCAACCATGGCCGCGTAGGTCGTGTGATCCTGGCGGATCCGGAGTTTTCTCGGCTCCGTCGTGTCAGGCCATACCTGCCGTTCTTTCTCGAGATCAAAACTTCCGGCTTCCCCGCCGATCCCCAGTTTCTTCGCCTTCGCCTCGTATTTCTCAACAAGTCGCTTCGGAGCCTGCAACGGTGTATGGACGCTGTAGAAGGAAAGGTAGAGGAGGAAGGGATCCTCTGACTTCGAAACCTGATTCAGAAATTTCACCGATTCCCGGGAGAGGCGATTCGTTAAGAATTCACCCTCGGGTCCGGCAGGCAGATTCTCGACATTTTTGTAGGGAGAAAAGTAGCTGCGGGGGAGCCCGTTTTCGCCGCCCCCTTTGTTGATATCGAAGCCCTGATCTGTCGGGAGGTGACCTTTCCCGCCGAGATGCCACTTCCCTGCAAAGAAGGTTTGATACCCGTTCTCTTTCAATGTCTCAGCGAGAGTGATTTCGGCAGAAGGCATCACCGTATCGAAATCCGCGGAGGCAAAGGTTCCCCCTCTTCTCCCCGAGAAAAAATTGGTCGTATCCAGCCGCGCCGGATACTTCCCGGTCAGGATACTGGCACGGGTTGGCGAACAAACCTGCGAGGCGGCATAAAAATCCGTAAACACCATGCCGCTGGCAGCCAACTGGTCCAGATTCGGAGTCTCGTAGAAAGTGTCAGGATTATTAAACCCGACATCATTGTAGCCAAGATCGTCAGCAAGAATGAACACGAAATTTAATTTCCCCTCTGCCTGCAGAGAGAGGGAGAGGGCCATGATTGTTAAAAAGGAGGAGACGCACTTCATAAGCTGTCTTGAGGATCACACGATCACGAAACGAACCCAAGCAAAACCGTGTCACTTTCCTTCACTTCAATGCGCCTCAGAAGAATTGAAATTGCCGGCAAACTCTTCTAGGCTTCCCTTCATGTCGCGAAAGGTTCGTCTCACACGCATGATTGGTCGCACTGACGAAGTTGCCTCCGATCTGAATCGTCTGCATTTTTCCGGATTCCAGTCCCCTCAGGGATGGATGCCGGAAATCAATGCCTACCGCTACGATGACCGTTTTGAGATCTGGGTCGATCTCGCCGGGGTCACGAAGGAACATATTCACGTGGATGTCCTTCCCGACAGAGTTCGCATCTCTGGCGATCGGAGGTCGCCCCTGCCAACCAGGGATGCCTCCAGCCAGTGTCGGCAGGTTCTGACCATGGAGATTGAAAGTGGGAAATTCGGGAGGGAAATCGTCCTCCCCGCCGAAGTTGACCGTAACCGGGTCACCGCTAAACAGGAGAACGGGCTCCTCTGGATTATCCTCCCTCTCGCCCGGAATTGATTTTTATTTCAGGAGGCTCCTGATTCGGACTGCCTCCCTTTTTGTATGGAAGATTTTGAGCAAATGCTAAACGACTCCTCAGGAGAGATTATTGAAATCTCGACGAGTCAACCAAACGCCGAACTCCCCGAGTGGAGAAGTGACATGCCGGGCGTCATCCCCGTGATGCCGCTTCGCGGCACCGTCCTGTTCCCCGGAACCGTCGCTCCGCTCACGATCGAGCGTCCCGCAAGCCAACAGCTGCTGGAGGAACTCCTCCCCAATGGAAAGCTGCTCGGTCTCGCGACCCAGAAGGATTCGGAACTCGATGTCCCCGGTTCGCAGGACATCTATCATGTCGGCGTTCTCGGAAACGTTCTCCGCATGATCAAACAGGAGGACGATGAAATGCTGGTTCTCATCCAGGTCGTCGAGCGGATTCGCCTCACTAAATTCACCTCCCAGAAGCCCTACCTCAAAGCCCGCTTTGAGATCCTCGAGAACAAGTTCCCGAAAGAAAACGCCGTGTGGAAAGCGACGCTGAAGAATCTTCGGGAGTCAGCGGAGCGCTTCATCGAATTGAGCCCCGGAATTCCGGATGAGGCCACGCAAGCGCTGAAAGGGATCGATTCCTCTTCCATCCTCACTGATTTCCTCGCCACTAACCTCAGCCTCGACATTCCTCAAAAGCAGGCGCTGCTCGAGCAGACACGAGTGGGGAAACGGGCCGAAGAGGTTCAAACCGTGCTGAACAATCAGCTTCATATTGCTGAGCTTCAGCAGAAACTGCGAGCCGACGTTGAGGACGAATTTTCAGATGCACAACGCCGCGCCTATCTCCGCGAGCAGCTGCGGGCGATTCAGCGCGAGCTGGGCGAAGGCGACGGCTCTGAAGAGCAGAGCGAAGACCTCCGTGACCGTCTCGTCGCCGCCAAACTCCCCGCCGAGGCCATGGAAGCTGCCGAGCGTGAGCTGAAGCGCCTCGACATTATTCCACCGGCGAGTCCGGAGCACTCCGTTATCGTGAGCTACCTCGAGACGATGGCTGAGCTCCCCTGGAGTAAACTCAGCGACGACAACGAAGATCTCGAACGGGCAAGCGCGATCCTCGATCGCGATCACTTCGGCCTCGAAAAGGTGAAACGCCGCCTCCTCGAATACCTTGCCGTGAGAAAACTGAATCCGGACGGACGGGGGCCTATCCTCTGCCTCCTCGGGCCTCCCGGCGTCGGAAAGACCAGCCTGGGGCGCTCCATCGCTGAAGCCCTCGGTCGCGAGTTTGCCCGCATCGCCGTCGGCGGCCTCCGCGACGAGTCGGAGATTCGCGGTCACCGCCGAACCTATATTGGCTCCATGCCGGGCCGGCTCATTCAGGAAATCCGCCGCGCCGGGACGCGCAATCCGGTTCTCATGCTCGATGAAGTTGATAAGATCGGAAATGACTTCCGGGGCGACCCTGCAAGCGCCCTGCTCGAAGTGCTTGATCCACGGCAAAACCACGATTTCACCGATCGCTATCTCGACGTTCCTTTCGATCTCAGTCAGATCATTTTTATCTCCACCGCCAACACGATTGATCCCATCCCCGCCCCCCTGCGCGACCGCATGGAAATCATCTCTCTCCCCGGCTACACCGCAGAGGAGAAAGTCGAAATCGCGAGCCGCTACCTCGTGAAACGACAGCTTAAGGAAAATGGCCTGAAAGTCCGGCACTGCCGCTGGAACAAAGCGTCTCTCCGCGTCGTGATCGAGGATTATACCCGTGAAGCCGGGGTGAGGAATCTGGAACGCGAGATCGGAAGCATCTGCCGCTCCGTCGCCGCGAAAGTGGCGATGGATGACACCACCGCCATCAAGGTGACGCCTGAGTTCATCGAAGAAGTCCTCGGTCCTCCGAAATACGCCAGCGAGACGAAGAGCCACACCAGCCACCCCGGCGTCGTCAACGGCCTCGCTTACACGCCGGTCGGGGGAGAAGTCCTCAACATCGAAGCGATTCGCTTTCCCGGAAAAGGAAACATCAAGCTGACCGGACAGATCGGCGATGTCATGAAAGAATCGATGCAGGCAGCCTGGAGCCTCGTGCGACAAAATGCGGAAAAGCTCGGGATAGAGAACGAAGCCTTCGAAAAATACGACGTCCACGTTCACGTTCCTGCCGGGGCGGTGCCCAAAGACGGTCCTTCCGCCGGCTGCGCCATGTACACCGCCCTCGCCTCTCTCTTTGCCGATCGCGCGGTAAACAAAGACATCGCGATGACCGGGGAAATCAATCTCCGGGGCGACGTTCTCCCCATCGGCGGCCTCAAGGAAAAAGCCCTCGGCGCTCTTCAAGCCGGAGTGAAAACCATCCTCGTCCCCTCGGAAAACATGAAGGACGTCCCCGACATTCCCGAGTCAGCGCGTAAAAAGCTCAAGATCCTCCCCATGAGCACTGTCGACGAAGTGCTCGATGCGGTGCTGGTTTAAAGAGCGCGTCCGTGCCTGGACCTTCATCCCCACCGAGTGACCACCTCACCGGTATTCGATGGGGAATCCGCGTGAGTGAAAAGAGTTCTTCATTTCCCCGGCGAATTCTTCGAAGCTTCGACCCTGCAATAATTGCATGATCGCCGCCTGCTTTGCGGAGACAATCACATTTCCCGCTTCCTGATTGATTTCGGTAACGGCCTCGGGGAGTCCCTCCGGACGTGTCGGCGCGACCGGGCGTGACGGAATCGCAGGCGATCCGGCAATGACTACTTTTCCCGGCCCTGACTCTCTCACAAAGGCACGTTTCCCATCGCGAAGTTCACTCTTTGCTGATTCAAGAGCCCCTTTGTAGCGGGCAAGGTCACTTCTGAATTGTTGAACCCGGCTGTTATAGTCATCCGCCACCGCCTGAATCTCGGAGAACCAGGTATCGGTCTGGTTCCGCGCTTTCTCAATTTCGCCGAGATAGGCTTGAAGTCCGGTTCCTTTCCCGTCGCGATCATACTCGGCGAGATAAAACACAAGAAAAAGTGAGGACAGATAGTCATTACTGCTGTTATCCCAGCTTTCGGTCGAAAGGATGCGGGCTGGATGAGCGATCCGGAGAGGCGGCGATCCGTAGCGTGACTTGAGAACCTCCCGCAGTCCGCTCTCGCTCTGATCAAAACGGAAAATCTGGTTTTGATAGGGGATTGTGGCAAGGTACTCCGCCATCCCTTCAATAAACCAGAGCGGAAGGAGAGGAAGCCAGTCATGCATCGACTGATGCGCCATCTCATGCACGAGCGTTGCGGTGAAGTCGGGGGCTGGAGAGGCGTCGAGCGGCAGCCAGAGTTCCCTCGGCTTCGCCATGTAGGCCCCCTTAACTTTTTCCGGGTAAAGGTTTTTGACGGAGTTTCCGAAGGAAGACTCGAATTGCGCACGATCGAGCATGCGTACCGTGAAGTGTTTGAGAGGCTGTGGAGGGGAAGGGTCGAGGGGGAGCGGAAGCTGCCCGATCATATGATAAGCATTCTCAAGAATAGTGCCGGTTTCGTTCACCAGGGCCTGATCACTCCCCCCGGAGAAGAGCTGAAAGTTTAAGGTCCGGTAGGTTTCAGGGCCACCGGTGAGGCGAACCCCCTCGACCGGCAGAATCTGACGTGGCCATGGCTGAAATTTCAGGTCAGTGAGATACCCCTCCAGACGCTCAATAAACTCACGATCCTCTGACGAAACCTCAGTGTTCTCGAGCACATAGAGTTTGCCTTCGTGATCTTTAAACCAGGTTTCCCGGCTGTCTTTAAAGAAAAAATCAGCATCAAAGCTCGTGCCGTCAACCCGTTGCCACTCACGCCCGGCACTGGAAGCCAGAACAAGAAAAGAGAAACCAATACCAAGGGCGAGCCGGGGAGCAAAAGTATCAAACATGTGAATCACAAGAGTGGAGGGACCTGATGAAACCGCGCCCAACCCCGGCGGTTTCAGGAAATGAAGAAAAGCATCGTCGCTACACTTCTCAACCCGCCTTCCGAATCGATTGAATTACCATGTTCAGCTGAACCCGGCCCCGCCACTCATTCCGATCGATGGTGAAAGCGATGTCCCAGGGCGGTTTCGGCAGATCAAGGTGAGCGGAATTAAAATAAATCCCATCGTGCCTGGCTGCTCCCTGATAAAAGCGAAATTTCAGGTGCTTCTCTTTGATCACTCTCGGCGCTTCGTCAATCTGGACCCCCGATGCCATGAAGAGCGGCTGAGGATTCCCCGCCCCGAAGGGACGCAGGAGTTCGTAACTGTCAAGCAGCTCCAGAGAGAGATCAGCAAGTGCGACGCGCGCATCAATGTGCAACTTGGGAATGAGCGTATCCCCCTTCACCTGGGCGGCAACATCATCGACAAAGGACTGCCGGAACCATTCGAGATTCTCCTCCCTCACACTGACACCGGCGGCCATATCATGACCCCCGCCGGTTTCGATCGCATCACTGGATGCTTCGAGGGCATGAACCAGTGAAATGCCGGACACGCTTCGTCCACTTCCTTTGCCGAGTCCGTCTTCATTGATCGCGACGATAAATGCGGGTCGATAATACTGCTTTGTAATCCGGGAGGCCACAATCCCGACCACGCCGGGATGCCATCCTCTCGCTCCGACAACGATTCCGTGGGCACGATCCTCGACAGGAAGATCAGAGATCATTTTCTCGGCTTCCTCCCGGGTCTTCTGCTCCAGCTCCTGCCGGTCACGATTCTGTTGGTCGAGAGCCTGAGCCAGAACTACGGCTTCCGATTCGTCCTGACAGAGCATCAGCCTTAACGAAGCCTCAGCCGTATCGAGGCGCCCCGCCGCATTGATTCTCGGCCCCAACTTGAACCCGACATCATTTGAGCGGGAGGGAGAACTCACTCCGGCAATATTTTTCAAAGCCGCCAGTCCGGGATGAATCGTCTGATCAAGCTGAGAGAGACCGCGCCGCGCAAAGATCCGGTTCTCCCCTTCCAGAGGGACAATGTCGGCAATCGTTCCCAGAGCGACGAAATCGAGATAGTTCTTCAGGTCAAAATTCGCAAGAGGTCGCTCCTTCAACAAGGCATGTGCAATTTTGAAGACCACCCCGGCAGTACAGAGGTAGTGAAAGGCATCGCTCATCTTCGGATTCACGAGCGCAATGCATTCTGCCGTTCCTTCAGAAGACGGTTCGTGGTGGTCGAGGACGATCAGGTCAATGCCCAACTCTCTAAGAACCAGAGACTCTTCCCGGGAATTAGTTCCGCAATCGGCTGCAATGAGCAGGCTGGCCTGTGTCGAAGCGAGGCAGTTATCGATTCCCTTCAGGCTCAGGCCGTATCCTTCCTCGAGCCGGGTCGGAAGGAAACAGTGTGTTTTGATGCCATAGGCGCGCAAGATTGAATCAAGCAGGGCGATCGAACTGACACCATCGACATCGTAGTCACCGTATAAGATGACCGTTTGCCCTTCGTCAGCGGCTTCAAAGATTCGCATGACGGCTTTCCCGGCTTCCGGAAGAGCGAAAGGGTCTCCTAAATCATTGAGCCGAGGATAAAGAAACTTCTCAAGCTCCTCACGTCCTGCATACCCACGCTGAATCGCCAGTTCGACGACAATAGGAGCCAGCGAGAGTGCCTCAGCATACTCGCGAACGAGATCCTGATCCGGCTTCGGCTCTACTATCCACCTTTGGTCGACTGACATCGCGGCACTCTAAAGAAATTAGGGATCGTGTAAAGAAGCCCATGAAACTGTTTCCCGCTGATTCGCATCGATTTACCGATTTCGAAAAAAGTGCACTTTTTGCAATCAAACGTGAATCGTTCCCGATTCATCTGGTGAAGTTCAGAGATTCAATCAGGGGAGCTCTGGAATTCGCGAACACCCCGCAAGGGAACCGCGCAGCCGGATGAGGAAACTCGTCCGGCTGCATTTTTATGAAACAGCACCCCGGGGTTCCCTAAAGGGTCAAAATCTCCTGAACGAGCGGCAGGACATCGGAATAGGTCCGGTTTCTACCAGCCCGGTTCAGGATATCTCCGACGAGAGCGACATCGGTAAGCTTTTTCGAGGGAAGCCAGTCTTCATCAGTCGAGCAATCCTCGCGATGCGTGAGGGTCCGCATGAAATTCCGGGTCTGACAGTTACTGATTTCAATGCGGGAACCCGGGAGATCAAAATCCACTTCCACGGTCCCTTTGCGGCTTTCATCAAGCGGGCCTATTTCAATGACAAAACTGCCCGGAGCTCCCTTGCGCATCGAAACGAAGGCAAAATGTTCCGCACTGGACTGACTGAAATCGAGACTGGACCCGACCCGGTGCGCAATCCAGGCAGCCAGGTAAATGGCACTCATTCGATAGCCCTCCGCGAAACGAAGTTTCACTTCCTTCAAGCCTGAAATCTGCTGCGCGATACCGGGTCGATCAAACGCATTCGCAACCGCCTGCCGGATGGAGTTCAACCGGGTGAAGGCAAGGTCATGCATCACGAAAGGAGATGTCGACTCTTCCTGCGCCGCAACGAGCCGGATGATCTGATTCCGCGGGGATGCCCAGGATTCGCTATCAAAGAGAAAGCGATCAATACGGGAATATAAACCCCGTTCGAAAGCATCAGATAATTCCCCCCGCCACCAGAAAGCGAGAGGGAGGTCAGAATCGAGGTGCGCAAAGACGATATTCCGCAACATACCGGGTGAATCTCCGGTCAGAAAGAAACTGATCTGCTCGGTGCAGACTGTCTTTCGCCCGTTTCGATCAATTTGACAGTGAACCTGCACCCAGGCCTGGGCGGTCATTTCGGCGGCGTGCGTGTCCGCATTGATCAACAGGGAACGGCAGGCCGATTCATTGGTGAGTTCCCCCAACACGGATGCATCCTCCTCCAGTTGATCCTGATTTTCACTGTAGAGCGCCAAATTAATGAGTGAGGCACGGGCCACGCCGACTCCGTCCTCTTCACCATCCATGAAGAGTCGTTGCAATTCCTTCTCAATCCTCGAAATCTGCACAGGTTGACCGAGGATTTGAAAAGCGGGGAGGGTGGGTAAAGTAGCAGTGCTCATTTCTTTGAAATCATAGCTGCATTTTTCGAGGTGGAAAACAGAAAGGGGATAGAGCACAGTTCGTTCCCTCTTTACTCAAAATGCCATTCGAACATCAACTTCACCGACTCGACAACGGTGTCCGCCTTGCCACGACCTTCATGCCTCACATGGAAAGCGTTGCCGTGGGGCTATGGACTGACGCGGGGAGTCGCCATGAACATCCCAAAGAGCACGGCATGGCTCACCTTGTCGAACACATGCTCTTCAAAGGAACCCCGACACGATCTGCAGAGCGCATCTCCCGCGAGATCGAGAGTCTCGGCTCTTCCATCGACGGCTACACCGTTGAAGACCACACGGCTTATCATGCCAAAGCGCCGGCGGGACAGTTTGAAAAACTGTTCGACGTGCTATCCGATCTTTACCTCCGCCCTGTCCTCGATCCGGGTGACCTTGAATGCGAAAAACAGGTCATCCACGAAGAGATTGCAATGGTCCGGGATTTGCCCTCGCAATGGTTGGAAGACCTCATCAGTGAAGCCACCTGGGGGAAAAAGCACCCCCTGGGCCGGTCCATTACCGGAACGAGCGCGAGCCTTGAATCGTTTCAGCGCGACGATGTCCTCAGTTTCTTCCGGCGGGCCTACTGTGGAGAAAATACAGTCATCTCGGTCGCAGGAAACATCGATCCGAAACAGGTGGCCGAACTCGTGCAGCTGAAGTTCCGGGATTTGGAACCCGGCGCCCCCATCCCCTTCGCCGCGGCACCCGACCCCCAGCCTGCCCATCGATTTGAGGAGGAAGAGGATCAGGAGCAAACGCACCTCGCACTCTCATTCGAAGGAGTGAACCGTCATGACCCGGCCCGCTATGCGATGAAACTGCTCAGTGTGATTCTCGGCGAGAACATGAGCTCACGTCTTTTCCAGGAGCTTCGTGAGGAACGGGCCCTCTGCTACGAAGTCCAAAGTGATCTTGTTTCTTTTGATGATGCCGGCCTCGCGCAAATCTTCCTCGCCCTGAGCCCCGGAAATCTGGAGGAAGCGCTCAGTTCAATTTCCAGGATCGCGAATGACCTCGTCAAAGACGGCGTTGCCATCAGTGAGCTGGAAGAAGCAAAGTCGTTTATCGTCGGACAAAGTCGCATCAGCCTCGAAAATACCGCCTCGCAAATGATGTGGGCAGGAGAGTGTTTGATGTTTTTCGACGAAATGAAAGACCCGAACGAGGCTCACCGCCGCATCATGGAAACAACTCTCGACGAGGTCAATGAAGCTGCTCAGCGCCTCTTCGACCCCATGGCTTTTTCTTCAGCACTCGTGGGTCCCGGAGAAAGTGATGCCCTCCTCAAAGAATGGCGGAAGACCTGCGCTTAGCCGGAAGGCGTTGAAGCGGCGGGCGGCAATTTCTGTGGAAGGTTCAGAGAGGCGACTTATTCGCCCTTTCGATCCTTCACCGCAGGTTCTTTTCAGGGATCCCGTAAACGCGCAGCGCGTTTTCCCGCATGCCTTTTCGCAGCGCACTCTCACTTTGAGTCTTAAGAAACTCCGAGACAATACGAACGACATCATCCACCTCGCCATAATGGGCTGAAACACCCCAATTGGTGGCGAAGATGACGCGATCCTCGCCAAACGCATCGAAGCAGGGTTTTAGCACAGGAAGGTAGTAAGCCATCTCTCCGGGCGCCGTTTCAGTGAAAGGTTTGGTGCCGGCAAAGTTCAGGATGCTGGAGATCTTCATGAATACATTCGGAAACCCGGCACAGGCAGCGACCGCCTCTTTCCATTCGTCATCAATCGAGCCATCGACCATGCGGGCGCGGAAGCAATGATTGATGACAATGGAAAGCTTCGGATACTCGCGAGCGAGCTGGATGACGTCCGGGGCATGGGAAGGATCGACGAGAAGGTCAATGACCATACCGTCCCGTTCAAGCCGGGAGAGGTGAGCCCGCGCGGTCTCGCTCGAAAGGTACCCGTTCAATTCTTCGCGGCGGAAACGATAGCCGTTGAGATAGCCCGTTTTCTGATATCGCTCATAGTGCATGAGGAAGTCATCTGAATTCAAGTCCCCGCGGGCAATGTATCCACAAACAAGGTCGGATGCTTTTCCCTCCGAGAGAACCCAATCATTGAAGTCCGGTCGATCCTGATCGACGGCCTCGACCACGAGAGTGGATTGAATCTCCAGTCGCTCCGCAAGGGCGCGGTAGTCATCCGGCGTTACGACTCGAGCGAGACTGTTCCGGGAGTCGGGTGCCTTCCCTTCCTGCTCCACCGCAATTTGGGCCTCGCCCTTGAAATGAGTGTGTGGATCAATGATCCAGTGCCCGCCTGAGCCAAGACTCGGAAACAAGAGTAAAAGGGCGGCTAATGAGCAGCAAAGTCGGCGGAACATCGGAAAATAGGGCGTCTTCATTACCGCGAGTATTCTCTCATGGTTCGCATCTGACAAGAAACGAACATCGTGGAAACGCGCTTCTGACTGGAAAGCGAATGACGGGAGCTACGCCGTGAGGTCACTCTTGAAGACGGTAAAATTTCACTTCTTTCCGCTTTCGAAAGCTGCGTCTTTGACCACGCGGAGCACCTCGCTGAGTCGTAAAGTCAAACTGAAGCCCGGGAAGGGCCAGTGAATTGCCCGGGGGCTTTGCTCTACCGGCCCGGACCATCCATTTCTCTTCAGAAAGTGTCGAAAGCGACTTAATGCGTGCACGTCATCGGCCCATCAAGAGCCTCAAGACGGCGAAACCAGAGAAACTTTCGCTTCAGCAACGGAATCTCTACAAAAGCAGAGTCGTCCCCGTAGATTTCCCCTTCGCGGCGACCGAGTTCCAGTTCTTTACCGTCACGAAGATAAGTGACTTCAAAATCACCCGGCATTTCACTGACGAGTCGACGAAATTCAAACCACGGGAGGATTCGGTGTCCAATATTCGCAAATTGCTGAATTCCCCGCGGACGTTCAGAGGGACCTAAAATATTCGGCGAAGATTGCAGCACTTCGACCATGTCAGTCTGCAGTTTGAGCAAATCAATCCGCTTCAGGAACATATGATTACTTGTGCCTTCTGACCGGAGGTTGCTGTACATCGAGAAAGAGGTCTGCGTCCGCCCCCCAATCCAGGGCTGAAGCCCGTTCAGCAATACCGGCGCCAGACCAATCAAAACAAAACTGAAGGCAAGCCGGTTCGGCAGCGCCTCACTTTTACGTCCAGCCTTCCATCCGGCGATGAGATAACTGGCTCCCAGCCAACAGCCCCACCCAAAGAACGCGTAGAAGCCAACCCGGTTGGCCTGATCAAACACTTCGTAGCTTCGTGCGATCGTCAGATAAAGCATGCCCTGCGCAATGAGCGTGACGAAGAAAAGAAGCACCACCATCCAGCGGGCACGCTGCCGGCCCTTTGCTTCATCCCCTTTTCCAAACCAGGTAAGATGGCGATTCCACAGCAACTGAAGCTGCTCGCCCCAGGAAAAAGGCAGAAAAAAGACAAGGAAGGCGAGAATCAACGATGAAAAGCTGAAAATACCGGCGGCAGGATGGATCGACAGCCAAAGGTGAAATCCGATGGCGGCAACAAAACCCGCATAACGGGTTTTTTTGAAACTGAGAAGCAAAGGGATTCCCAACTCGAAAACGAGCGATCCGACCGCCGCCGCGACGAGCGCCCAGGGAGCCTCCGGCAGAATCGACCCGAAATACGCGTTAATCTCCCGGTGCAATTTGCCGGCACAGGAGACATCAGCATTGAAGTAATCCCAATTCAATTTCTGGACCACCGCCCACAGGTACATGATCACCACCGCCACCCGGATCACCGGAGCGAACCTCGCGAGAAAGTCATCGCCTTTCCCAATCACTTCCCCTTTGGAAAGAAACCTCCCGATCCCGAAAAGTAAAAGAAGGGTCGTGAGCGCACCAAGACCATGACCCTGCCATGGTTCAGGCAATTGAAAATAAGCGACCTTGAATGCCACCGCACCGATAAGGAAAGGGAGCTGCCGCCTCCACGAAACACCCTTCCCCTGCATCGCCCCGCGTCCCTGACCTTTCCAGAAAAAACTCAACGCACCAAGCAGCATGATGAGGTGCAGCATGCCTTCGAACAAAATGTGATTCGGGACAAAGGGCAACTTGTGCCAGAGATTCACCAGGGAAGCGCCCACCAGAAAGGTGAAGCGAAGCGTACAGGCAGGCCTGAATATCGTTGCGATCGCTGTTGCCACGAGGACCCAGCCCTGCCACGACTCCGTCCAGAAAGTGAATGCAAGCTGATGAACCAAAGTGGTAACCGCCCAAACAAAAGAAAACGTCGCAAAAGGATGATAGACTGATGGCTGTTTCGCGGAGGGCTGGCTCATATACACGGGGTGTGAAGACTAGACTCGCCTAACTGAATTCAGCAATGATGAAAACAGGAGGAATCACGCGTATTTTAAGTCTTTTTAGCAATTTAATGCTTCCGGCAAAACTCACGCGGGATCAGATCATGAGGAACCTGCTCGACGTAAACTGTATCGGCCGCCCTGCACTTCTCATTCGCGAGTTGACCCGTGATCCGGCAAAGCTGCATCTCGATCACTTCCTCAGGTGGGGCAAAATCAGTGAATTCGTAACCGAGGCGCTGTGCTTCACCCATGATGTCCTGCCAGATCGGCATCGCCACTTTTCCGCCGTAGGCACCTTCCATGATGGTTCCCGGTTGATCCAGTCCCACCCAGACGCTTGCAGACAGCCGACTCGTGTATCCGGCGAACCAGGCATCATAAAAATCGTTCGTCGTGCCGGTTTTACCCCCCGCCGGCGCAAAAAAACCGGCCGCCCGCAGGCCGGCTCCGGTTCCGCCGTCCTCAAGAACGCGTTTTAAAATAGTGGAAGTGAGCCAGGCGGCACCGGGGGAAAGAACACGGTAGCTCTCCCCCTCGTGCTGATACAAAAGGGAATCGTCGCGGTCATTGATCGTTCCAATAAAGTAGGGACGATGGCGAATCCCTCCCGTTGCAAAAACAGAATAGGCGCTCGCGACATCCCTCACGCTGGCGCCGACTGTTCCAATATAGATCGTCGGGGAAATCTCTGTCTCGCTCTGTCCGAGACCGGCGTGTTTCATCATCGCGAGAACGTTATCGATCCCGGCCCATTCACCGACACGGGCCGTCATCGTATTCCTGGACTTAATGAGCCCAATCTCAGCCGGCATCGAATGGCCGAAAACACCGTCGGAGTTCTGAGGGCTCCACCCGATTTTATCCCAGCGAATTTCCCCTGCCGCGATCGCTGCATCGCTAATTAAAACACCGGGAAAGAGCCCCCGCTCAAAGGCCGTGCCATAGACCAGAGGTTTAAAAGTGGACCCCATCGGCCGTCTCGCCTGGGTGGCCCGGTTGAAAGCGCTGTGTGTAAAATCGCGTCCTCCCGTCACTGCACGAATCGCCCCGGTGTAATTTTCGACTACCGTCACTGCCGCCTGGACGTAGGCAGGATCGCCCGCTTCATGACCTGACAACCTGGGATTCGGATATCCGGCCTCCCCTTCCAGAGCCGCCAGCCTCTGATTCACCGACCAATCCGAAGCTCCCTGCAATCGAATGTCGAATGTCGTTTGAATGGTAAGCCCCCCGACACCGGCATAAGAGGGCAGTAATTCCGCGACACGGTCTTCGACCATCTGAAGCAAGTGCGTCTGTCCCGAGACCTTGCTCTGCACCTTCAACATCTCCATCCAGCGGGACTGAGGAAGAACTGTCGGTCGCTCTTCCACCAGTGCTTTGAGCTCCTTCCTCGAGATAACTCCTTCGTCCTCCATCCGTGCGAGGGTGCTTCGCATTTCGCGAAGAGCGGTCTCATAACTTCGAAAGGGCGAGAAACCATTCGGAGCACGAATCACCCCGGCAAGCATGGCCGCTTCAGGAAGGGTTAAATCGGACGAACTCTTCCCGAAGTAGCCCTGCGCCGCCTGCTCGATTCCGTTCATCCCCGTGCCGAGAAAGACGCGATTGACGTATTGGCTGAGAATCTCCTCCTTTGAATAATGCTTTTCGATGCGCCGGGCGATTGCCATTTCGAGAAGCTTTCGCTGAATCGTTCGTCCCGTCAGGCCGTAACTCATTCGGGTCAGCTGCATCGTGATTGTGCTCGCACCCTGAACCGTTTGTCCTTCTTTCAAATTCCGCAGCCAGGCCCTGATCAATCCATACCGATCGATCCCGTGGTGTCGGTAAAATCGGGCGTCCTCCCGTGAAATAAGTGCATCAAGAAAATGAGGAGAGACTGATTCCAGAGGCACCGGAATTCCCACATCCTCGCCATGGAGGTAGCCTATGAGCTCACCCGAGGCATCGAGCACCCGGGTTTCCTGAGGAATGCGACCCACCGCTGAGATGTCATACCGTGCCGCCTGACGGTCATAGTTAAACAAGACCATCCCCAGAATAAGCAGGCCCAGAAAACAGGCAAACAATCCCACCACGATGATAAGCCGGACGAAAGGGTGCTGTATCCAGCCACCCTTCATCTGTCTTTCTCGACGGCCTCGTTTCGTCGACGCCTTTCCCCGCTTCGACGAGGTTTTCCCGGATCTTGCCATTCAGATGCCGAGCTTGCGGCCTTTGGATAAGGTTTTCAAGTCATCGCAAGGATGAGGCGGACGGAATCAACCTTCAAAGGCGTGTCTCCGAGGTACTTTTTGAGCTGATTTTTTTCCTCCTCAGCCATCGTGATTTCGATATCACGGACGGGATGTCCCATCTCTTTGAGGCGCTTAAGGCGTTCGATCTCAGCATCGTATTGCTCACTCATCGTTTCGATGGCTTCCTTACGATATTCATCCGCGATGTCTTCAGACTCGTTGGCCGCGACTTCCATGATCGGAGGCACCGCTCCTTTGAGCGCCTTGGATTTTTCACGAAGGAAATTCGAAGGTCCCGGTCTTCCGTCGTTCCGGATCCGCTCGATAGTGAAATCCTCGGTACGATTACGCCCCTTCTGATCCACGATCTGACGGATTGGCTTCGACGGCAGAAAACGGTCAGCATGGAGGTGCGCCGGAGCAATGCACTCAAGCACAGAAACCGTCTCAACCATGAGCAATTGCTCGCCGGCCTTTTCAAGACGGAAGAAAGCGGAGTTGCCGTGATCTTTCGAAAGAAAGCTGTCGATGGAGCTGATGACCATAGGATGGTCGGCTGACAGGAAAGTGATCTCCTCGCGCTTCAACGCCACTTCCCGGGAAAAAGTCACCGAAAGCCCTTCTTCAGGCAGACCCGGAAAAGCCTCAGCGGAGAAGAGGTGCTCAGGAAGAAGCAGGTAGCATCGGTCTTCAAGATCTTCGACAGTAACGCCGAAGTGATCGAAGAGCTTCAGCATGAGATACTCAAGTCGAGTGTCCTCATCTATGTCTTCAATCTGCGAGACGAGCGCCTGCCCCTGATCGCGGTCGAACGAACTGACCTCAAGAAGATGGTCGCGGCCTTTTTCGAGTTCAGCATCAATCTCTTTCTTAAAAGCACGGGTGCGGTCGAGCAGGTCGGGAAGCGCGCTTTCCCGTTCTTCCGCAGAAGCCTCGCACAGCTTCGCAATTTCATCGGAAAACTCACGGTGAATCGGACCGGCTCCATGGAGGGTGTGCTCGAAAGCGCCGAGACCGTTGTGATACCACATTGCCTTCAACTCTTCCGCGGTGCCTTCCACGAAAGGAACATGAATGTGAATATCCCCTGTCTGACCGATGCGGTCGAGCCGGCCGATGCGCTGCTCGAGCAAACCGGGGTCGCCCGGCAGATCAAAGAGAACCAGATTCTGAGCGAACTGAAAGTTACGACCTTCTGAACCAATCTCCGAACAGATCAGGAGCTTTGCCCCCATTTCCATGTCAGCAAACCAGGCCGCATTCTTATCACGCTGCAAAAGAGAAAGCCCTTCATGAAACACGGTCGCCTGCGCGCTGATGCGTTCCCGAAGCGATTCCTCAATCGCCTCGACAGTCTCACGGGCATGAGTGATGAGAAGAAACTTGGAGTCCGGATCTTTTCGCATGAGACCCGCGAGCCAATCCATCTTCATGACGAAAGCATCCTCAGGATCCACCGCGAGCGGATTGAGATGAGCAATGCGCTGCGGAAAGGTGTCCAGCACAATGCGGCGGTTGCGAAAGAGGACCCGACCCGGGCCGTGAAGGTCGATCAACGAGTTTCGGCAGGACTCCCGTATGGCAGGAGTATCAACTTCGGCGAGTTTCGTCGCGACTTCCTTATCGAGAAGTTTCTCCAACTGTTTAAGATCTGTCTTCCTGAGTTTCTCTTCGCCATTGAGACGGTCGGCGAGATCCGAGATCGCACGGAATTGCTCCGACTCTTTAATAAATTCTTCAAGACTGGAAAAGCGCGAAGGGTCGAGAAGACGAAGACGGGCAAAATGCCCTTCCTGACCGAGTTGCTCAGGAGTCGCCGTGAGAAGGAGGAGTCCCGCCGACTTTTCGGCAATTCTCTCGACTGCATCATACTCCGGGCTCGAGGAGTCAACCGACCACTCGAGGTGGTGAGCCTCATCTACAATCGTCAGATCCCACTCCGCATTCGCCGCCTGCTGCGCACGCTTCGGATTCCCCGCCAGCCACGAGGTGGCACAGAGAACGAGCTGATCATCAAAGAATGGATTCGCAGGTTTGTCAGGATCCGGCTCCCCTTCCGCACCTCCCGTCTCAATCGCCGCGGCGCGCTCTTCATCGAAGATCGCAAAGGACATTGCAAAGCGACGATAAAGCTCAACGAACCATTGGTTCACGAGGGCGTCAGGAAGGAGGATAAGGATCCGCTTCGCACGACCGCTGAGATGCAGTCGCTGCAAAATGAGACAGGCTTCAATCGTTTTCCCAAGGCCGACCTCATCAGCAAGGAGAACACGGGGCGCCTGGCGGTTGGCGACTTCCTCGGCAATGTAAAGCTGATGGGGGATGAGCGAGACACGAGCGCCGACGAGACCGCGAATGTCACGTGAGCGGGCTTCCTGCTGATTACGGATCGCCGACTGGCGAAGACTCCATAAGCGAGGTTCGTCACTCACTCCGGAAAGAAGGCGCTGCTCCGGCCGTTGCACATTCATCGTGTCCGAGAGGCTGCTCTCGGGGAGTTCGTTGCCATCATGATCAAGATAAATGAGGCACTTATTTTCGACACGAACACCGGCGACAGAAAACGAATTCCCTTCCTGGTCTTTCACGGTGTCGCCCGTCTCAAACTCGACACGCCGGAGGGGGGCGTTTCGAGCGGCGTAGGTAATCGTTTCACCCACGGCCGGGTAAAAGGCCTGCACGACGGTGGAGTCGCATTTAAGTATCAAGGCGAGACCAAACTCGGTCTGAGTTTCACTTACCCAGCGCTGGCCTGGGGCGAATTGAGAAGGATCAGCGGTGTCCGTCTGATAGCGGGAGGCTTTCATTAGTCGAGTGGGGTGAGGATCTTAACTCTTTTCCCGAATTGCGCCAGTGTTCGGGTCAGGAAAATCTCAAGATTTCGGATTCAACCCTGTTCGGCACTCAAACGAACCCTGTTGACTTTTCAAGAAGCGCCCTATTTAGTTCATGCAGTGATGCCCCGATTCCTCCTCAGCCTGCTCCTTCCGCAGATCTTCCTGGCTCTCAGCCTGGGATCGACGGTGAGTAGCTGCCAGGCTGCCTGGGCCGGTGGGATTGATCTGCATGCCGACCATCATTGCCACGGTGATCACGATCACGAGGATGAGAAATCCCCGTGCGACGGGCAATGCGAATCTCTCATCGAAGACGCAACCACTTCACCCCACCTGAGGCTGCCGGGGGAAACGGCTCCGGTTGATCTACCCTTCTCGCTTTTTGCCTCCAAATCGGAGTCTTCATTCTTGCCGGTGTTATCGAAGTTTCCGCCCGATGATCCGGTGACTCCGCCGTCGCCCCCGGTTCCGGTACTCACCGGTTGCTTTCTTATCTGATTTCTCAGCGTAAGGCGAAGTTTCCTTCTTCGCCCTTCAAGAGCCATCTCCCGAATTCACGGGACGATGCCATGCGCGGTCCTCTGCCGTTCTCAGAGGAAGTAGAATTCAGATATAACTTACCATGAACACTTCGAGCGGAACAATCCGGCTCATTCTAATCCTCTCTTTTCTCTCGACGGGTCCGCTCGTCGTGGCAGAGACTCTGTCGCGTGATGAGGCAATTCGCCTTGCCTATCAAAACAATCGCGAGCTTGCCATTGCCACCCTCGAAATCAGCCGCGCGGCGAGCCGGCTGCGGTGGTCAGGTCGTCTTGAGAATCCCGAATTCGAAATATCACGGAGCGGCGACGGATTCGGCAAGGATGACGACGAAAGCGTTCACGAAATTGGCTTCACCCAGAAGTTTCCCCTCACCGCGAAACTGAAGCATGAGAAAAATTTACGCCGCTACCAGGTCATCCTCGCAGAAGCCGAAATCGCAGAGCAACACCGGGAACTCGCGGGCCGTGTCGATCTCGCTCTCGTCAATCTCGTGGCTACCCGCGAGAAAATGGCCGTGAGCCGTGAGCTCGTTCAGCTCAATCTTGAGATTGTTAACTTCCTCAAGAAGCAGGCCAAAGAAGGTCTCGTCTCTTCACTTGATGTGATGCAGGCAACACTGAACGGGCGCACTCTCGAGCAACAGTCCAAATCCCTTGAAGCCCTCGAGAAGCAAAACCTCCTCGACCTCGTCGAGGTGATTGGCCTTGATGCTGACACCCCGGTGCAGGCGGGAACCCGATTCACCGTCCCCGGCCGTAAGCCCGGGATAAATATCTCGCTCGACACAGTCTTGCGCCAACGTCCCGACTACGTGCTAGCCCTCGCCAAAACCGATGAAGCCGCCGCTGCGGTCACCCTGGAAGAGGCGAAACGATGGCAGGATGTCTCCCTACGGCTCTTTGTCGAACAGGAGGAAGCGATCGATGAACCCCTCGGTCGTGAAGGAAATACCTTCACCGGATTCGGCATCTCCATTCCCCTCCCCCTGAGGAACAGGAACCAGGAAGGGATTGAACTGGCCCGGATCAATGAGGAAGCAGCCGAGAAGGGAGTCGATGCCGTTCGCTTCCGTATCCGCAGCGAATGCGAAGAAGCCTTTCACCGGCGGTCTGACTCCTGGGAACTGGCTCGCGATGCCTCCGGTGAAATTCTCGATCTCGCCGAGACCAACCTCGAAGAATTTCGAAAAGCCTACCAACAGGGCCAGGCGAGTCTCATTCAAGTGCAACGGGCTCAGGAGCAGGTGCTTGAACTGAAAACCGCCTCTCTCGAATTCGTCGCTGAATACGAACGCGCCGCTGCTCAAGTGCGACTCGCCACCGGTGCCTATCCGGGACTCACCACCTCTTCCAAATAAGAATTTTAAGATGCGAACCATTTCCTACCTCCTCCTCATCCCTCTTCTTCTCTCCGGAGGCACTGCTGCCACCGCCGAAGACGCGATTGATCCAGCCCGCGCCGCCAACACCGTGATCCTCGATGATACCGCGAAGAGAAACCTCCAGATTCAAACGATTGAAGTCACGGAGGAAACCTTCGAAACCACTGTCTTTGCGATTGGCAGAATCGAGGAGATCCCGGCAAGCCGTTCCGCTCTATCATCCCGCATTGCCGGCCGTGTCGTTGAGCTCAACGCTCACGTAGGAGATTTCGTCAATGCGGGCGATGTCCTCGCCCGAGTCGAAAGTCGCCAGCCCGGCAACCCTCCCCCGACGATTGACCTGAAGGCACTTCAGGGGGGACTCGTGGTGGATTCCCATGTTCGCATCGGGGAACCGGTGGAGCCTGCCTCTGACTTACTTGATGTCGCTGACCGGTCACGACTGTGGGCAACGGCGAAGATCCCCGAACCGGAAGCGCAGGGAATCGTCCCCGGAACCGTCGCGAAAATTCGCATCCCCGCCCTCGGCGACGAGGTCATTGAGGCAACCCTAGCACGCTTCGGAGTGGAGGCTGATCGCGAAGCCGGCGCGATCGAAGGGATCTTTGAACTGGAGAATCGAGGCGGCCTCCTCCAGCCGGGAATGCGGGCAGAGTTTTCCATCATCACCAAACGCCGTGAAGATATCATGGCGGTGCCCCGCACGGCGATTCAGGGAGACCCCACAAAACGAGTCGTCTTCATCAAAGACTACGAACTGCCCAATGCCTTTGTAAGGGCCCCCGTCGTCCTCGGCGAACAAAACGATGCCTTCGTCGAAGTCATCGCCGGCCTCTTTCCCGGCGACGAAGTCGTTACCCGCGGGTCCTACGCCCTCAGCTTTGCGGGCAGCGGAAGCGGCATGTCATTGAAAGAAGCACTCGATGCCGCACACGGCCATGAACACAATGAAGATGGCTCTGAAATAACGGACGTGCAAAAGGCAGCCAAAACCGGAGTCAATTCAAACCCGGAAACCGGAAACGGGGAATCCCCCTGGTTTTGGGTCATCATTGCATGGGCTGCCGTCACCACGCTCGCCACGATCATCCTCGCCCAAAGATCACTGAAGAATAAGCCCGTTTAGCGACCGGCTTCGAGCGCATCGCTCGCAGCCACGAAACCTCCTCCGCTTCTTCGCCACCCAACTTCTTCCAACAGAATGCTCAACGCCCTCATCCGCTTTTCCCTCGCTCAGCGCACGCTTATTCTTGCCCTGGCCCTCCTCCTCCTGGGCCTGGGAATCAAGAAAATCACAGAGCTGCCGGTGGAGGTACTTCCAGACCTCACCAAACCCACCGTCACAATCCTCACAGAAGCACCTGGATTCGCCCCTGAAGAAGTTGAAACGCTCATTACTCTTCCCCTGGAGAATGCCCTCATGGGAGTGAACGGTGTTTCGCGTCTCCGCTCCGTCAACGATATCTCTCTTTCACTTATCTTTGTGGAATTTGACTGGGATACCGATATTTATCAGGCCCGTCAATTTGTTCAGGAACGTCTCGGCAGCGCAACCGAAAGCCTGCCCGAAGGCATCAATTCCTACATGACACCGGTCGCATCGCTGATGGGGGAAATCATGCTTGTCGGGATCACAGACCCGACAGGTGAGACGTCTCCCCGCGATCTGCGGACCCTCGCCGATTGGACTTTTTCAACCGGCATTCGCTCCGTTCCCGGGATCGCTGAAGTCCTTGGCATGGGGGGCGGAGTGAAACAACTCCAGATCCAGCCTCTCCCCAACGAAATGCTCGCGCTGGGCGTCAGCTTCGAAGAGCTCCGCGAAGCCGCCGCGACGGCGGTTCGAAATACCACCGGCGGATTTCTCACCGAATCCTCTCAAGAGATCATGGTCAGGAATCTCGCGATGACGAGCAATCCCGATGAGGTCGCCGACACCGTCGTCTCCTACGAGGAGGATCGCCCGATCCGCATCGGCGACGTCGCAAAAGTCGTCTGGGGAATCGAACCGATGCGAGGCGATGCCGCGATGGGATCAAAGCACTTGAAGGCGTCCGAAAACAGTGACGCCCTTGGCTACCCCGGTGTCATTCTCAGCGTCACAAAATCCCCCGGATTCGACACCATCGGACTGACCCATCGAGTCGAGGAAAAGCTGAAAGAACTCGAGACCACTCTGCCTGACGGAGCCGAAATCGTAGTTCTCTATCGCCAGGCTGATTTCATTGAGCTGGCGATCGGCAATCTGGAGGAGGCGCTGCGCGACGGGGCGATCATGGTTGCCATCGTCCTTTTCCTCTTCCTCTTCAATCTTCGTGTGACGCTCATCACTCTAACCGCGATTCCACTTTCGCTAGCCGTCTCAGTTCTCGTCTTTGACCTCATGGGACTGACCGTAAATTCGATGACTCTCGGCGGGTTCGCAGTCGCAATCGGAATGGTGGTCGATGACGCAATAGTCGATGTCGAAAATGTGTTCCGACGACTTAGAGAAAGAGCGGCGGATCCGGAGCCCGGGTCCAAACTGGAAATCATCGCCCTCGCTTCAGGGGAGGTGAGGTCATCCATTCTCTACGCGACCATTCTCATCATTCTTGTTTTTGTTCCGCTACTGGGTCTCAGCGGAGTCGAGGGCCGGCTCTTTGCCCCCATCGCGATTGCAACGATCATCAGCATGGCGGCTTCGTTTGTTGTCTCGCTAACCGTGATCCCTGTCCTGAGCTCCTACCTGCTGAATCCGAAGGCGGGCAAAGATCATGGCGACTTTTTCGTGGTGCGTGGACTCAAATCAATTTTCCGAAACACCGCCCTCAAATTTGCCCTTTCCCAACCCCTCCTCGTCATCGCTCTTTCGCTGGGCCTTATAGTTCTCTCAGGATTCCTCTACGCCGGCATGGGAGGGAACTTCCTGCCTGCCTTCCGCGAACCGACTGCAGTCGTTGCCACCGCCGCGGCACCGGGCACTTCTCTCAAACAGACGACCGATCTCGCCAACACGGCGGTCGATTTGCTTCTTCAGATTCCTGAGGTCGAAACGGTCGGATACCGCGCCGGACGCGCCGAACGTGGCGACCACGTCGTGCCGGTATCAACCGTTGAGTTTGATATTGAGTTCACTGAAAGTGAGAACCGAAACCGCGACGAGATCCTTGAGGAGATCAGGAAAACAATGAAAGGACTCCCCGGCACTTTCAGTGCCATGAGTGCCCCTCTTGCCGACCGTATCGGTCACATGCTCAGCGGTGTCTCCGCAAAGGTGGCGGTGAAAATTTACGGCCCGGACCTTGAGGAACTGCGCCGCCTCGGGAACGAGATTGCTGAAGTCGCCAGAAAGATCCCCGGACTCGAAGAAGCGCGGATCGAACAGCAGGCCCCTATCCCTCAACTGCGTATCGAAGTCGACCGGAAACGGGCACTTGCCTACGGGGTCCGCCCCGGGGAACTCAATGAAGAACTCGCCAGCCTCATGGGCGGCGAAGTCGTTGCCGAGGTCTACGAAAACCAGCGCACCTACGATCTGGTCGTCCGGCTTCCTGCCGAGTGGCGCGAATCGCCGGAGCGACTCAATCAGCTCTATATCGATACCATTTCAGGACAGATGATCCCTCTGAGCTATGTCGCCGACATCCGTCAGGCCAGTGGCCCTAACACAATTCTACGGGAAAACACGCAACGTCGCTTCGTGGTTTCTATCAATCCAACGGTCGGAGACTTAAACCGGGCCGTGGAGCAACTTCAGGAAGACGTCGCCGCGAAAGTGAAGCTCCCGTCAGGATACCTCCTCTCTTACGAGGGTGAGTATCAGGCTCAAGCGGATGCCAAACGCCGCATCGCCATGATGTCGATCGCGATCCTTCTCGTCATCGTTTTCCTCCTCTTCAGTTACTTCCGAAGCGCCTCCTTCGTTGTCCTCGTTCTTTCGAACATCCCTATTTCACTAATTGGCGGAATCATTCTCACGAAACTGACTCTGGACACCGTCAGTATCGCAACGCTCGTGGGATTCATCGCCATTTCAGGAATTGCGGCCCGCAACACGATCATGATGCTTTCGCACTACCTTCATCTGATGCGGCATGAGAAAGAATCGTTCGACCTGAAAATGGTCATCCGGGGAACCGAGGAACGTCTCGTTCCCGTGCTCATGACGGCCCTCTCAGCCGGCATAGCCCTGACCCCCCTCGTCCTCGCCGCCGGTGATCCGGGGAAAGAAATACTGAATCCCGTCGCCATTGTAATCGTCGGTGGCTTGGTGAGTTCGACCTTACTCGGACTCCTCGTGACCCCTGCCGCTTTCTACACCTTTTGTCGCCGCTCTGCCGATCTTGCCATTGCTCGAAAGGCTGCTGCTGCCCAATAAACACAACTGAACCCATAAAATCCAAATACGATGAAAAAATTAATCTCACCCCTGAGCCTTCTCCTCGCCGCCTCAGCTTTTACCCTCACTTCGATTGGGTGCGCAGAGGAAGATCATGACCATGCGGAACACAAGCATGCAGAACATGAAGAAGGAGACCACGATGAGCACCATGACCATGATGGCATCGAGGCCGGACCGAATGGAGGGCGCCTTCTTACCTCGGTCGAGCCTCACCTGGAATTCTTCGTCACCGAAGACCGGAAAGTTCGCATCTCCGCTGTCAATGATGACGAAAAACTCCAGCCAATTGCCGGTCAGAAAGTCAGCCTTATTGGAGGTGACCGATCAAATCCTACTCGAATGAAGTTTACAAAGGAAGGTGACACCCTCATCTCCGACATTGCGTTTCCAGAAGGCAATGACTTCCCTGTCGTTATCATGATCACACCAACCCCTGAGTCTGATAAAGTCACTGAGAAGTTCAATTTGAATCTCGCCGACTGCCCGAGCTGTGAAAACAAGGAATACGCCTGCACTTGCGATCACGCCCACTAATCCGCCTGCTTCCCCGTCACCGTGTCTCATCATCACCATCACAGTCGGGAGAACCTCAAGGTTGCGTTTTTTCTCAACCTGGGGTTCACGGTGGTTGAGATCATCGGAGGCCTCTGGACCAACAGTGTCGCGATTCTGACCGACGCGGTTCACGACCTGGGAGATTCACTCTCCCTCGGGCTCGCCTGGTACTTTGACCGCCTTTCGGAAAAAGGTCGGACCCCAAGCTACACATACGGCTATCGCCGCTATCGGCTCATCGGCGGGCTCATCACGGGAGTGATCCTCATCATTGGTCTCAGTTTCGCTCTCTGGCATTCAATCGCGCGAATCTTTGACCCCGCTGAAGTTAACGCCGGCGGCATGATGGGACTGGCCGTGCTCGGGATTCTCTTCAACGGCGCAGCCGTCCTCCGGGTTCGTCGCGGATCTTCGCTCACCGAGAAACTGGTCAGTTGGCACCTCATCGAAGATGTCCTGGGCTGGGTGGCGGTTCTGATCGGAGCCGGCATCATGATGATTTGGGATCTTCCCGTCATCGACTCACTTCTCTCCATCGGCATTTCCCTTTTCATTCTGTGGAACGTCGGCGGAAGCCTCAGGAAAGTTGGCGCCGTTTTTCTCCAGACAACCCCCGAGGGGTTCGAAGTAAGCAACTTTGAGAAAGCCGTGTTAAAGATCGAAGGGGTTGAATCCATTCACCATGTCCACTGCTGGTCAATTGACGGCGAGAGCCACGTCCTTTCCGCCCACCTTGTCATTAGCAATGAAGCCGAAGACATCGTCTCAATCAAAAACGCGGTCCGTAGAATCCTCGCTGACGATGCCTTTGAACATGTCACTCTCGAAATTGAGCGCCCCGGCGATTGCTGCCCGCAACGGGAGCCCTCCCCGGAGCGGGGGGAAACCAGCTAAGCCTCCACTATAACTTCATTCGTCGCAGCCTCAGAGAATTGGTGATCACAGAGACCGAACTGAAACTCATGGCAGCTCCTGCGATCATCGGGCTGAGCAATAGACCGAAGAACGGGTAAAGAATGCCGGCAGCCACTGGAACTCCGAGGGCGTTATAGCCGAAGGCAAAGACCAGGTTCTGACGAATATTCCGCATCACCTTTCTCCCGACGAGGACAGCGCCGGCAATTCCTTCAAGGTCACCTTTCACCAGCGTGATGGCCGCGCTTTCAATGGCAACGTCCGTGCCCGTGCCCATCGCTATACCGACGTCAGCTTCGGCCAGAGCCGGAGCGTCATTGATCCCGTCGCCTGCCATGGCAACGATTGACCCGGAAGTTTTCAGTTCCTGTACCAGCTTAATCTTGTCCTCCGGTGACATCTCCGCATGAATCTCATCGATACCAAGCTCCGCCCCAACCACCCTGGCCGTAGTCTCATTGTCCCCTGTTGCCATAACGATGCGGATGCCTTCCCGATGAAGTCGCTCGATAGCCTTCGGGGTGGATTCCTTAATGGCATCACCTATCGCAATGATGCCGAGGACCTCGTCGCCCCGTCCCACCCGGACGACCGTCTTCGCTTCGCCCTGCCATCGTCGCGCCGCTTCCTCCTGGGCTCCGGAGAAGGTGAACCCTTTCGCCTCAAGGAAATCGGCTTTACCGATAAAAGCGACCTCGCCACCCACTCTTCCGCTAACCCCACCACCGGGATGAGAGGTGAAATCCTCCGCGGCCGCAGCCTCGATAGACTGTTCCGTCGCATGAGCGATGATCGCCCGCGCGAGAGGATGTTCACTTTGCCTTTCGAGAGCGGCCGCCACACTGAGAAGTGACTCTTCCGTCGCCACTTCGGATGGCATCATCCCGACGACTTCAGGTTGCCCTGCCGTGAGCGTTCCGGTTTTGTCCGTAATGAGCACATCCACTTTCTCGATCCGCTCCAGCGCTTCCGCATTTTTAATTAAAATCCCTGCCTGAGCCGCTCGTCCGATCCCGACCATGATCGACATCGGCGTGGCCAGTCCAAGCGCACAGGGGCACGCAATGATGAGCACCGCGACGGCGTTAACAATCGCGTACGAGATTGCAGGGGCCGGCCCGATTGCCAACCAAACGACAAAGGTAATCACTGCGATCAGAAAAACGGCAGGGACAAACCAGCTTGCCACGGTGTCGGCCAGCTTCTGGATCGGAGCCCGGCTTCGTTGAGCTTCAGCGACGAGTTCGATAATCTGTGAGAGCACCGTTTCACCTCCGACCTTCTCCGCACGCATCGTAAATGCGCCCGTCTGGTTCACCGTCGCACCGATGACGGCATCACCGGCAGCGCGCTCCACCGGATTCGGTTCGCCCGTGATCATCGACTCATCGACGTGACTCTTTCCTTCAACGACCACGCCATCCAGCGGAATTTTTTCGCCGGGCTTAACTCGAAGCAGATCGCCCCGAAGAACCTGATCGATCGGGACATCCTCTTCTTTGTCATCAACGAGACGATGAGCCTCATTGGCCGCGAGCCCGATGAGTGACTGAATCGCCTCCCCCGTGCGACCACGCGCCCGGGCTTCGAGAAGCTGTCCGAGAAGAACGAGAACAGTAATCACTGCTGCCGCCTCAAAGTACAGTGCAGGCTCACCGGAGGAACTCCCGGTTCCGTGCGTCTTCAATGAATCCGGAAAAACCCCGGGGAACAGTACGGCGATCAAGCTATACCCGAATGCCGCCCCCACCCCGATCATGATGAGGGTGAACATATTAAGATGGCGATTCAAAATCGAATTCCATCCCTTTTTAAAGAAAATCCCCCCCGCCCGGAAGACGACCGGAACGGTAAGGATCAATTCGATCCACTTCGAAACAGATGAAGGAAGCCAGCTCTCCATCTGCAGGGGTGGCACCATTTTTCCCATCGCGATGAAGAAAACAGGAATGGTTAAGGCAAGCCCCATCCAGAACCTTCGCGAGAGATCCCGGATCTCCTCCGCAGCATGAGTGTCCACCCCGGCATCGACGGTATTCGGCTCCAGCGGCATTCCGCACTTGGGGCAATCCCCCGGCCGGGCCTCCTCGATTTCAGGATGCATCGGGCAAGTGTAGAGAACCCCTCCCGGCGGCCCGGCCTGCTCCAGCGCCATTCCACATTTGGGACAATCCCCCGGCTGGTCAGAGACGATCTCGGGATGCATCGGACAGACAAATTCCCGGCCCGACACGGCAGGGACAACGGCTTCAGCCCGGTGCCCGCCTGCGCCCCCGCAGCAGGAGTGTTCCGATTCTTGATTCATTGGGTTCCGAATAATTAAGGGTGAGACCGCGAAGAAGAAAGTGCTTCCTCACCTGCCACACTACCCATCGGATGAGCAGATGAAGACAAAAGCGCCCCGGGAGAAGATTTTCCTTCCCTTTCTACGTGAAGAAAGCACCTCGAGGAGAAAAAGGGGGGCAAAATGAGTGAGATAGCCTGCAGAATCTCCCCCCTCAACAGATTGAGCGAATCAAAGCCGCCGCCGACATTCTCAGCGGCGGCTTCGTTCATCGTCTTTAAGACTTCTTCTCAGCGTCACCGAGATACTTCAAGGGATCGGCGGAAACTTTCTTTTCGCAGCCGCCACAGCAGACACCGATGCTCACGGTCGCGGTCGCTTCAGGATCATTGACCTTGCCGGAGAAAGGGCATTTCCCCTCTTCAGCGGAAGCCAGTTTTTCTGCATACTTGGCCGGATCTTTCTCGAACTTGGCCACGCATTTGTCACAGCAAAAGGTGGCGGTGTATTCGACAGACTTCGATCCATCAACGCTCTTACCCTTGATCGGGCAGGTATCATTGATGACCGAGGACTCATCCGCCTGAACGGATCCAAGAAAAGTAAAAGCGGCAACCGCGGCAAAGAGAACAGGGTAAATAAATTTCATTTTAAATAAAGATATGGTTTTGAATTGAATAGAACAGTGGATCGATCTTCCAGCCTTCTGAATTATCGCGGGACACTACCCCGCCATATCCGATCTCCGAAGACAGGTGCGAATTTACCGACGGCGTTCGGGATCGAAAAATTGAACGCCACATCCGGTTTCGAATATCAAATCAGGTAAACCCCGAAAACCTCTTGGTAAAGGAAAGGAGGAGGATCGATTTCATCAGGAACCCGCTGCGCCGGGATTGCCGGCTGCTCCACACCGCCCCCTTCCAAAAGGCTCACGCCGAAAAAGAGGGCAGATCCGTGCCATTCCGGAGGCTCAGCATCAAAATCGCCCTTTACCGGAGCCGTGGCCGAAATCGGCAATTCCTGATCACAATGCGGACAGGGAGCTGTATCGACATCCACGGGCGCATGACAACATGATTTGGCGGGCTCCTCCTCTGTCGCCTCTGCCCCGAAGCAGAGACACAAAGGAGACATCGCCACCTGAAGGCAGATCATCAGAAAGATGGCGAGGCTGGTTTTCATTCGGGGCAAAGATCCACAATCGACGATCAATTGTCAATTCACGTGGATAGACCCCTTCGATCAGAAACGGTTCAACTTTACCCACCGAAAGGTTGAATCACTTCCGCTTGCGCCTCCCGCCGACATCAATCGCAGGGCAGACATGCGAGCTTCAATCACAAAGAAGACAAGACATCATTAAAGCAATTTATTGCAATTTGCTCCTAATGGGACTGAGTCTCACATTGGTATTTTTCTAAAATCACTCTTTGGCAAAGCGATAAGTTCAACACTCTGGGGGCTTACCCTGGAAGGTCACTGCGAAGTTGTACACGAATATAGAGTCACCAGACCCTCAGTTCTCCTCGTTCTTCAACGGGAAGGAACAAGCTCGGCTCACCTTAAAAACGAAGATTTGGTCTCGAATCAGAGCGATTCGGTGACATTCGTCTCATTTCCCAACGCCTCTGATGCGTCAATCCTGTTCGGCGGTGGTTCGACGATCGATTCAATCATCCTCGGGTTTTCGCTCACTTTCATGACCAACTTGCTCCAAGGGTCATCAAGCGAACTTCATCCCGTGATTTGGGATTCTCTGTTCGATGATATCAACACTCCACACGAAGCATCTTTCACGATGGATAGCGCCACCGCTGACAGACTGTTTAAAGAATTCAGAAGGACTGATGAAAAGGGGCCGGATGCCTCCGGGCACTACGAAAGCCGGGTTCGTGAGGTGATCACGCGCTTCTTCTATTCCAGCCCCGCAAGCTCAAACCCGATCGGGGGAAAGATGGTAAATCGGATCGAAAATGCCAAGTCGATTATCAAGCGGGACCTCGGGAAACCATTCAATCTAAGGAGTATCGCAGAAGAAGTTGGCTGTAGTTCCGCCTATCTGAGCCGCAACTTTTCCCAGCAGGAATCTCGAACCATTCGTCAATTTCTACGCGAGACCAGAATCGCGAAAGCGAAAGAATTACTGGAGCGGGGTGACTTAAACACCAGTGAAACCTGTCTCGAGATTGGCTACCGTAGCCTTAGTCACTTCAGCAAGGCCTTTCAGGAAGAAGTCGGAATGCTTCCTCTGGAGTATCGATCAAAACACGGAAAGGGTACCAAATAAGTACGCATCCCACCGCTAAAAATTTCCTCTAATAAAATTAGCGCATCGATTTACACCGAATATGATGATTTAATTCAAATGAGACACGGTCTCAGTAACCACATCACATTCAAATGACACATCGCATCAAACCCTGGAGCCTGTTTCTACTTGCTCTTGCAACGGTTCTTCCTGCAGTTGGAGGAGAGTATTTTCACGACAAAAGCCCGATCGAAGCAAAGGGTGTCTATGAAGAAGAGGATCATCCCGATGAAAACCTCTGGATCTACACCAAAGGAACGAAAGTTCGTGAACAGGGCAGCTGGGAATTCAAACTCAAGAATGTCTCCCGCATTGGTAAACTCGAAGGAAGCTACCAGTTCCACGATTTTCGTCCTGAAATCGAATACGGCATCACTGATAAACTGACTTTCGGCGCCTCCGTTTTCCTCTTCCATCACGATTACCGCAATGTTCCCTGGGGACCAATGAATGAGCGGAATCCTACTCCGGGCGGAATCAACGGAACTCTCGGGAATTACACAGGCACACAGCTGGGTGGATTTGAGTTTAACACCAAGTACAATGTCCTCGATCCTTTTGAAGACTCATTCGGCCTTTCATTCGGTCTCTCATTTGACCACCGGGTTGCCTACAGACTCGACGGCGGCCGAATCAACCAGGACGCGTTGACCCCTCAAATCTTCATTCAGAAGAGCTTGATGGATGACCGCCTCCAACTTGCCTTTCATGGTAAACTTGAGCACGAGCAACGCAAAGGTGGCGAAATCCTCGAGGAGGAAATTGCCCCGGACCTCGCCCTGGGTGTCTCTTATGAGTTGAAAAAGGACATCTGGATTGGTCTTGAGACTCGCTGGCAGACTGACGCCCTTTCACCTTACGATGTCGTCGCAGGAGCCTACGGTGATGACAATTCGCCTTCGAACTGGGATTTCAATGAGTATGCGATTGGTGACCAGTTCCAGTGGGGCCTCTATGTCGGGCCAACCATCCACTGGGATCCGAGTGACAAGCCATGGTGGATCACAGCAGGTGCGCTCGTACAGGTTTCCGGATGGAGCGATGACGGAAATACTGCCTCAAGCGGCGGACGCAACTGGGATGAGCACGAAAAAATTCATGCCGGAATTACCTTTGGTTACGAGTGGGAAGCAAACAAACGCCACGGCAAGTAACATTCTTTGATAACACCCCCTTGGTTGGCAGTTCCGTGAAGAGTCACGGAACTGCTTTTGTCTTTACCCCTCCGTTTTTCTCAGCATGAAAGGGATTTGGTTACGCCTGACACTTTTCCTGTCTCTCTCGACCGGATATTTTTCAAAGGCTGCCGACCCAATAAAGATCGACGGCTCAAACGGGGCCCGCCCCATTGTCCAGGCGCTTGCTACGGGCTTTTCTGAAACGCCCGACAGTCCTGAAATCAAAGTCGGAACCGGCATGAGCACGACCGAAAGGATTGAAGCTCTTGCCGCAGATTCTATTCAGATTGCCTCCGCCAGCCACGGAATCGAACCTGAGAGAACAGAACCTCATCAACTTGATGTTTTCCAGATAGGACGAATGGCGGTGGTCTTCGCTGTGCACGAAACAGTCCGGATCAACAACTTGAGCACTGAAAGTTTGCTCTCACTCTTCAGTGGAAAGATCACCAACTGGAGCACCCTTGGAGGCCCGGATCTCCCCGTCGTCCTGCTGATGAGACCGGAGGACGAGGTCGACACAGAAGTCGTGAGAGCTTCAATCAAAGGGATGGCCAATCTAGCCTGGGCTTCTTCTATCCGGATTTATTCAAAGTCAGGTGATCTCGCCGATGCCCTGAACGCCACTCCGGGTGCGATCGGCATTACGAGCTCCGTGCGCCTGGTCGAGAATAAGCATATTTCCGCGATTTCGATCGATGGGATTCCGCCCGGTGAAAGTGAAATTAGAAGCGGAACCTATCGGCTATCCCGTGGCATCTACCTTCTCACCCAAAGGAAACCGAAAACTGAAGTCACCAATTTCCTTAATTTTACTGATTGTTCTGCGGGGATGGAGATTCTCAAAAGCATGCACTGTATTCCCACAGGTCTGATAAAGGTAAGCCCCGGTGACGAACCCCATCAATGAGGACGAACAGGATGACCGATCGATTAATACTCTTGCTACTGACTGTTTTTGCCTTCGGTGACAGCTTCGTAATATCTCAAGATTCCATCATTCCTTCAAGCCCACTGGTGATTGACGATGAATCCCCTTCCGAGGTTCTCGATGTAACGGTCATTCGATCCGGTCCTTCAGTTGAAGAGAACGTTACTTCTGTTCCACGTGACACCACTTATTCACGCCCGGAAACAGTCCCGGCTCAACCGGCCGCTTCAGTCGAAGTGGACAGCGGATTGAACAGCGATGAATGGATCGATGTCCCCTACACAGTTTCAGTGATTACGGCTTCCACCCTGGAAGAACGACAAGTGCGAAACACCACGGAGGCGCTCAAACGAATTCCGGGGGTGCTCATTCAGAAAACAGCAAATGGACAGGGATCCCCGTATATTCGCGGATTCACTGGTTATCGCACCTTAGCTGTCATTGACGGTGTTCGTTACAACAACTCAATCTACCGCGACGGCCCGAGCGAATATTTTTCACTGATTGATCATTTTGCGATCGATACGATTCAGCTGATTCAGGGTCCCGGCTCGGTTTCTTATGGGAGCGATGCTATCGGCGGAACCCTCTCGATCGAAACGAAGTCGGCTGACTACTTATCAGTTCCTGACAATCAGCATTTCTCCGGCGGTGAGACCCGGTACCGATGGAGTAGCGCTGAACAAAGCCATCAATCGCGTATTGAAATGCAAACCGGCGTCGGCGGAAAATGGGGATTCCATCTAGGCGGGAGCGCAAAACACTTCGGTGACGTCAAGGCCGCCGGAATTGGAACCCAGCCATGGACCGGATACGACGAATGGGCCTATGATGCACGATTCGACTACTCGCTCTCCGACAACTGGACCTTCACAGCAGCGCATCAACTGTTAAGCCAGGACGACGTCTGGCGGACTCACTCCACTATCTACGGCGTAAGCTTCGCAGGGAGTGAAATCGGAAGCGATAGACTGCGCCTTAAAGATCAGCAGAGAAGCCTCTCTTACGTCAAGCTATCCGGAGAGGAGCTTGATGGCTTCGTCGACGAAGCCAGCCTGACTCTGTCCTACCAAAACTGGCAGGAAGATGGAAATCGCATCAGGGAAGCCGGAAACTCCCTTGCCGAGTCATTTGATTCAGATATGTGGGGGATTGATTTCCAGCTGGGAAGTGACTCTCCGGTGGGATACCTGACCTATGGTGTCGATTATTATCGAGACAAGGTGGATTCCGACCGGGTCGATCTAAACCCGGACGGATCTGTCGACAGAGTTCGAATCCAGGGTCCTATCGGAGACGATTCCTCCTTCGATCAGTTTGGTCTTTTCCTGCAGAACGACATCGACCTCACCGAAAGACTCGGGCTTTCAATCGGGGGACGATTCAGCCAGGTGAAAGCAGACGTGGGAAGGTATGAAGACCCGGCAACCGGAGCTGCGGCCTCTTTTTCAGATTCATGGTCAACCACGGTCGGTTCAGCCCGTATGAGCTACGATCTTACGGGGAACGATGAATACTCAATATTTGCCGGCATCAGTGAATCTTTCCGTGCCCCCAATCTCGCCGACTTGTCGCGATCCGGCGGCAGCCGAAGTGACGAAATTGAGTCCGCAGCTGTTCAACTCGAGCCGGAACAGTTTCTGACCTATGAAATCGGAATGAAGGTTCGAACAAAGAACCTGATTTCCAATTTCTCCATTTACCGGACAAATATCAGTGACTTCATCACAAGCACACCGACAGGTCGTACCATTGACGGGTTAAGGGAAGTCACCAAACAAAACAGCGCCGGCGGATTCGTTCAGGGTATCGAAGCCGGGATGGAGTATCGATTCGAAGGAGGATTCTCAGTCTTCGGCAATATCTCATGGGTCGAAGGCGAATCAGACGTTTTTCTTGTCTCGGGAAGCTCCGTGGCCTCGCGGGAGCCCCTTTCGAGAATCCAGCCCGTCATCGGAAGCGGGGGGATCCGCTGGACGTCTCCTTCCGACAAACACTGGATAGAACTCTCGGTCATCGCCGCAGGGGACGCCGACCGATTGAATACGAATGATCTAAGTGATACTCAGAGGATCCCCCCCGGAGGCACACCCGGCTATGCGGTATACCAACTGAACAGTGGCTGGGAACTTGATGAGGCAACCACCTTCTACTTTGGAATCGAAAACCTCTTTGATGAAGCCTACCGTTCCCATGGATCAGGAAGCAACGAGCCAGGTAGAGGCGTTGTGCTGGGTGTTAATCGCAAATTCTAAACCGGATGAAGATTCAATGGAACCGGATCAATCGAAAGACCCACTATTGGGGGGCCCTTATTTGCGCACTTCCCGTGCTGATCATGATTCTCAGTGGCCTGGTGCTCCTCCTCAAAAAGGAAGTCGCCTGGATTCAGCCGCCCTCTCAAAAAGGTTCAGGCGAAGTGCCCCTGGTTTCATTTGAGAAAATCCTCACCGTGATTCAGAAAATCCCGGAGGCTGAGATTTCCACCTGGAATGATGTAGACAGAATCGATGTCCGCCCCGGCAAGGGAATCTTGAAAGTTCTCTCCGGGAACCGGTGGGAGATCCAGCTGCACCATGAAACCGGGGAAGTGCTGCAGGTCGCCTACCGACGGTCTGATCTCATCGAAAGCATTCACGATGGCAGTTTCTTTCATGAACGAGCCAAACTCTGGGTTTTCCTGCCCTCGGCGATCATTCTCCTCATCCTCTGGGTCTCAGGAATCTGGCTCTTCCTTCTTCCCATTCTCGCCAAGCGAAGACGAAAGAGAAAAAATCGCACCTAGCTGGTGGAGGTCATTGCACCGGAAAATCAAAATACTGCCCCGCGAAAGGCTCCCCCCGCAGGGTGTAATGCCACCACTCCTTGTAATAGGAGCGGAAACCGCCCCGTTCCATTGCTGCTTTGAGCTTACGGCGATTCGCCTGTTGTTCGGGAGTCGGAATCTGTGAGCTATGGGCGGATGCCCCGCCAAAAAAATCAAAAGGGGTTCCCATATCAAGCTCCTTCCCCGCAGAATTCACAAGAGTGAGATCTACTGTGCTGCCACTTGAGTGGCGGGAGAGACCCGAAATATAACCTCCCCCGACCAGAGCACTTTTAGGCAGGTCAGGATAATACTTCGCCTTCGTCCGCGTATTCTTCCGGTCACGGGCCCACCGAACAAAATGATTCACTGCCTGCTTCGGTCGATAGGCATCAAAGACTTTCAAGGCATATCCCTCTTTCTTCAGATCTGCCTGAATCCGTTTCAATGCCTCCGCTGCCTTCTCCGTGATGATCACTTTCTTCGCCCGATAGCCATCGACACGGGTTCCCACAAAATTATTGGATGAGGCATAACGAAGATCCGTTTTAATTGTCGGATCGACCTCTTTCAGGTAGACAAACCCCTCCGGTAAGTCCTTTGCCTCCACGAAGGAACCCAGCATGAAAAGGACAAGAAAAACAAGTCGACGCATCCCGTGAGATAATACTTCCCAACTCCTCATGCAAGCTCCCAGAAGAGAACCGGGATCAACGCATACAGTCAAATGGCCCCTGCAGGAACGCCTTTCCTTTTCACCTGCAACGCCCAAAAGCGACTGTGATCAGGATAAAGAACAGAAACGAGAGCCTCGCGGCATTTGAATTTCACGGGTTCCTCGCCACAGTCACCTTCAATGCCAAAAGTGGAACCATTTCCTTTTCCTCACGAACTCTATCCCGATGACTGGTTTTCGCGACTGACGCGGGAGGACCTGTTTCCCGGGGATGCCCCGATCGATCTTGACCTCGGCTGTGGCGACGGCTCGTTCCTGGCCCGCATCGCCGAAGGCACTCCCGAAACACGCTTCCTCGGCATCGAACGCCTCCTCGGGCGGGTTCGCAAAGTGAACCGGAAAATTGACCGGGCAGGCCTCCTCAATGCCAGAGTGATGCGAGCGGACTCAAACTACGCGATCAAATGGCTCCTCCCTGCCAACACTTTCCGCCGCATTCATTTCCTCTGCCCTGACCCGTGGCCAAAAAAGAAACACGCCCGGCGCCGGCAGATGTGCCAGCTCCCGTTTCTACAATCACTGCATGACCTGATCGAAGACGGAGGGGAACTCCTCTTCATGACTGACGCTTCCGACTATTTCACCGAAGCACTTGAGGTTCAGGAGAACTGCGACTTTTTCGAACGTGAGCCCTGGGAGGAGGGGGACTTCTTCTACCCGAAGACCGACTTCGAGGAACAGTGGCTTGCAGAGGGAAAATCGATGAACCGACTGCGCTTAAGGAAGAGATAGCCTCTACTTAATCAGGACCTCTGCTTTCCGGATAATCATGGGGTCTTCATCTCCATGAAGGTAGGTGAATCCACACCGGACCATTTCCGCAATTCGCGTTCTTTCCCCATCGGCGGTGCTCCCGCCAACAATCTGAATTTGACCCCGCATTACAGCGGAAACGATCGTTTCGGGCGGGAAATCAAAGGCTTCAACGGCACATTCCTTCAATAACCCTTCGAACTCTTTGCGAAGCAGGGCGAGCTGGTTCGCCGTATCAGAATCCCCTTTCTTCTCCGCGCTTTTCATCATCGTATCGAGGAAATCAATCTGTCTGACGATGCCCTTCCCGACGGCAAGATCGCGATGACGATCATGAGGAGACCTCGCCATTTCAATCATGGGCACAATCGGCGCAGTGGGATCGTCCTCTTCCTCCTCATTGACCGCCTTTTCGGGTTCAGTCGGCAAAAGCGGGGCACTCTTTTTCATTGAAAGCCGCCCCATCACCCAGCCCAGGATCAATGCCATGATCCCCACAGCGAGAGGTAACAGATAAAAGGGCAGGCTTAGGGCTGAATCCATCATTGAAGGCATAAATCCGCAAGGGCTTCGAGATCCTGATCAATGAGTGGGACTTCGTCGAGCCTTTGTCTCAACTGATCGGCATTGCTCTGCTGTGAGAGGTCTTCAGCGCCGAACAGATTCAGAAAAACCCCTCGAAGCTCCACCCCTGCCGAATGGATCGCCTGCGCCGTGAGAAGCGTGTGATTCAGGCAGCCGAGGCGGTTCGCGGCTACGACGACGACAGGCACCCCGAGGCAGGCCGCGAGATCAGCAACCGACTTTTCGGTATCAATCGGAACAAGCCATCCCCCGGCTCCTTCGACGACGACAAAATCCGCCTTCTCACTGAGCTTCCCGAAGGCCGTCTTGAGTTCTTCGAAGCAGATCTCGACCGGTTCCGAAACCGCAGCCGGGGCCACGGGCTCATCGAGATGCACCGGGTTCACCTCCTCCAATGTCACACCGGCATCAGCGGCGGCAGCATGGAGAGCGCGGCTGTCATCGTCGCTTCCACATTCGATCGGCTTCATTCCCACAGCCCTGATGCCGCGCCTTCTCATCAACTCGATAAGCCGGACGGCGACCCAGGTCTTCCCCACATCGGTATCCGTCCCCGTGATGAAGACCGCCTTCGCCATCACTCCCCGATTTCGTCGGCGATCAGCTCGACGAGTTGATCGGCCCATTCATTGATCTGTGCTTCATCGCGTCCTTCAATGAGGATTCGCAGGAGTGGTTCGGTCCCGGAATAGCGAAGCATAATGCGCCCGGCATCACCCAGCAGCGCGCTCACTTCGTCAATTTTTGAAGCGGCGGTAAGTTCAGTGACGTCTTTCTTCGCTGATACCCTCACATTACGCTGGGCCTGCGGAAACTTGGTCAGCACTTTCCGCAGTTCGCTTAAGGGTTTTCCGCTTTCACGAACCGTTTTCAATAGTTGCACCGCGGAGACGATCCCGTCGCCGGTCGTATTGTGATCGTGAAAAATGAAATGCCCGCTTTGCTCGCCGCCCAGATTGTAGCCGTGTTCCCGCATCATCTCGAGAACGTAGCGATCGCCGACCCCGGCCCTGACCACCTTACCACCCGCAGCCGCAACCGCTTCATCGAGACCGGCATTGCTCATCACGGTAGAGACAAGAGTGCTGTCCTTGAGCGTCCCCGCTTCAATCATCGCAATAGCGGCGATGGCCATGAGCTCGTCCCCGTCGAGGACTGATCCCGTTTCATCACAAAGAAGAACGCGGTCGGCATCGCCGTCATGAGAAACGCCAACATCTGCGCCATGCTCTTTGACGAGGGATTCGATCACCTCTGCATGGGTGCAGCCGCAACCTTCATTGATATTGATCCCGTTCGGATGGTGATGAAAAACTTTCACCTTTGCGCCAAGAGAACGCAGGATTGCTTCACTGGTTTCATAACTGGCTCCGTTGGCGCAATCAAGAGCAATCGTGAGCCCCCCCAGCAATTCACGATCATTACCGACAGACGCCCTCACGAAATCAATGTATCTCTCAGAAGCCTTTTCGAGAGCTGCAGTCCGACCGATCATGCCCTCGTTCTTCGCGACCGGCTCAGCGAGGACGCGACGTTCGATCTCAAGTTCCATCTCATCGGTCAGTTTATATCCATCAGGACCGAAAAACTTAATGCCATTGTCCGCGAAAGGATTGTGCGAAGCAGAGATAACCACGCCGAAAACTGCTCCAGTCTCCCGCGTCAACATCGCTACGGCAGGCGTGGGAATAAAACCGGCGAGTCTAACATCAATCCCGCGAGAGTTGAGCCCCGCACTGATCGCACTTTCAAACATGTCCCCGGACTGACGAGTGTCTTTACCGACCACGACGGTGGGCCACTCACGGGAGTCCCCGCGACTTTCAAGAAAAACCTCCGCAACAGCCTGGCCGAGGCGGACCACGAAGTCTGCGGTGAGAGGATACACATTCGCTTTGCCGCGAATGCCGTCAGTGCCGAAAAATTGTCGTTTATCGTCGCTCATGCGTTAAAAATCAGTGATCACGGGGCACATCAATTGCCACCATCATTGCCGGGAACCGGCGGAGCCAAAGGACTTAAGAGTGTGTCGTCCAGGTTTGGGCCGGTCGAAGTTCTCACCGACGGGACCGTGGTTCCGGGAACCGGAAAGGATGGATTATCAGCATCGAGATGATTGCGAATCAGATACCAAATCGCCGTTGCAATGAGTAGCGAAGCCAACTTAGCCGGCCAGTTTTCGACAAAGAGAGCCTTAAGATTCATCGTCCTCCTCCGCGGCAATTTCTTCCTCGTCCTGTTCCTGATTCAACAGAAGCTCATTGAGCCGCTCTCGAAACGCTTCTTTCTCCAAATCCCGTTCCAGCTTTCCGCTTACGGCAATAGAAATAGCCCCGGTCTCCTCAGAGACGACAAGGGCAATCGCATCTGACTCCTCCGTGATCCCCATCGCCGCGCGGTGGCGAAGACCAATACTCTGATCGCTTAATTCACGCTGGTTGAGAGGAAAAACACAACCTGACCCCGAAATGCGCTCGTCGGCCATGCGGATAATCATGCCGCCGTCGTGCAGCGTTGTCCCACTGTAAAAGATGGTGTAAACCAGCTCGGGCGAAAGCACGCAATCCATCTCCGTCCCGGTTTCAAGATACTGCTTCAGGTCGATGCCCCGCTCAATCGCGATAAGAGCTCCGGTGCGATGGCCGGAAAGCGTTTCCGCCATTTCAATCAGATCATCAGCGAAACGGGCACGGGCCCCTTCGTTGATTGAGGAAAAGAAGCGATGACTTCCCAGCTCAGCAAGCGCACGCCGAAGTTCCGGCTGGAAAATGATGACTAACGCTATCGCGAGAAAAACCGATACATATTTCAGAAGCCATCCGATCACAGTGAGGTCGAGCCACTCGGAAAGCAGCGTCATCCCGATATACATGCCGACGAGAGCCGTAAAGATTCGTGCCCCGCGAGTCGCCCGGAAGTATCGGTACGTGTTGTAAATGATCACCCAGAGGATGATCACCTCGAGCACATTCTTCCATTGTTGACTGATAAAGAGTCCGACCGCTTCCATTCGATTCCGTTCCTCAGCCTACAATGAGAATGAGACAATTGCACCCCGCAGGCCGAATATTTTCATTCACGCTCCGGTAGAGCAATCGAAGCAGAAGCCAGCGCAGCAATTCCCTCGCCACGGCCGACAAACCCCATTGTCTCGTTCGTCGTCGCCTTGATCCCGATATCAGCCGAATCAAGACCAAGAGCCTTGCCGACAGCTTCTTTCATGGCCGCGGCATGAGGCATTACTTTTGGCTCCTCTGCAACAAGAGTCGCGTCGATGTTTTCAATGTAGCCACCTTTGGCCGCGACCAACTCAGCGGCTTTTTCGAGAATTTTCAGGCTGCAGATCCCTTCGATGGAATCATCCGTTGGCGGAAACCAATAGCCAATGTCCGGCTCACCGATGGCACCGAGAACCGCATCTGCAATCGCATGCGACAACACATCCGCATCAGAGTGACCTGCAAGCCCCCGGGTATGGGGAATCGTCACCCCGCCAAGCACGAGGGGCCGACCCTCGGCAAATTGATGAACGTCGTATCCAATGCCACTGCGATATCTCATGATTAAAGAATTCCTTCAAAACTTAACTTCCCGTTATAGGAAACGATCCGCAACTTGTCAGGATCAATGTCAGACTGAACAAGCTCAACCTTTCCTCCGCCCCGCTCGAGCATGAGCTGTCCCGCCGCGATGTCCCAGATACTGATCATTTCCTCTACGTAGGCATCAAGCCGCCCACAGGCGATGTAAGCAAGCGCGAGAGCCGCGCTGCCCATCATGCGGGTTTTTCGAACACGGTGAGCAAATTTTCTATAGCGCTCCATACCGGCATCGATGGATTCACTGCTCTTTGAAAAACCAATCGTAACAATAGATTCAGATAACTGCGCGCGATTACTCGGCTTAATCGGCTTTCCGTTCTTCGTTGCCGGCCCTTCAAAATCGACCGCAAACATTTCATCCGCCATTGGATCGTAGATCGCCCCGATTTTCAGCTCCCCCTCCTGACGCATCGCAATCGAAATGCAGAAATGAGGAATCCCGAAAAAGAAATTCACCGTTCCGTCGATCGGATCAACGATCCACTGAGTATCACTGGACTGATCACCTGCAATTCCCTCTTCACCGTAGATGGCATGGCCGGGAAAGGTCTCAAGAATTTTCGCCTCGATCAACTCCTGGCTCTTCACATCCAGCGCAAGCTTGATGTCGTGAGCATGCATCTCATCAACATCGAGATCAGACTCAAAATTTTCTCGAAGAAGTTGACCGACTTCCCGCGCAGCAGCGATAGCGAGTTCGAGTTCCGGGGACATTTCGATGTGGGTTAAATGGAGAGCAGTAAAGGAGTTCCAAGGTGGCGGAAAAGTGATTTCTTCAGCGAAACCGTCCGAACTTAGGCCGGTGAAGAAAAAGGAAAAGTGATTTCCATGAGTCGATGAGGGATGCCCACCTCCAGGAAGCCCTCGCCAACAGTGGAAAAGCCGAGTTTTTCATAGAACGGAACCACGCTCTCCCGCGAATGAAGCAGGATCCGCGGCACTCTTTCACTCTGAGCCGCAGCCATCATGTGCCTCATCAGAAGCTGACCGAGCCCCCGTCCCTGCATGATTTCAGCAACAGCGACTTGTCTAACCTTCCAATGCCCCTGATCGACAACTTTCACGGCAAGGCCACCGAGAATTCCCATAGTGTCCCCAGCGATGAGGTGCCGCTCATCCCGCTCCGACTCTAAATCCTCCTCAGAATAGGTCAGCCCAATGGGATCACGCAGAATGACCTGACGTAATTCAATCCACTCTGGAAAACGAAAATCCTCCGAATCGATCCAAACAAGATCGACTGGAGGATTCATCGTCAGGAAAGGACAGGGATCAGTGTCCGAGACAGAACTCCTCGAAACGATCGAGACCTTTCTTGATGATATCAAGACTGGTTGCGTAACTGAGTCGGATGGAATTGTCGTAACCGAAAGCAAGACCGGGCACTGCCGCCACAAGGTAGCGGGAAAGAAGCTTCTCAGTCAGGTTCATCGAACTGAGACCCATCTTCGTGGTGTCGACCAGGAAGTAGAAAGCGCCGTCCGGCTCGACCACTTCGATATTATTGATCCCTGAAAGACGGCTCAGCATGTACTGACGACGCATGTCATATTCCTCGACCATGTCATGGATCATATTCTGCGGTCCCTGCAGAGCAGCGAGCGCACCATACTGCGCGAAAGTCGTCGGATTCGATGTTGTGTGGCTCTGGATTGTCGAAATCGCTTTGGCAATTTCAGGAGGAGCCGCCGTGTAACCGAGACGCCATCCCGTCATCGCATAGACCTTACTGAAACCATTGATCGTGACGGTGAGGGCTTTGGCTTCATCGCTGACCGAAGCGGTGCTCACGTGCTTCTTATCATTGTAGATGAGTTTCTCGTAAATCTCGTCGGAGAGAATGATGATATCTTCAGATGCGGCCACCTCAGCGAGCGCTTCAAGCTCCTCTTTCGTATAAACCGAACCGGTTGGATTACCGGGGCTGTTAATGATAAGCATCCGTGTGCGACCACTGATGGCATCTTCAAATTCATCCGCCGTGATTTTCCAACCATTTTCGCGCTTGGTCTCAACCACATATGGCTCAGCACCCGCAAGGCGCACCATCTCAGGGTAGCTTGTCCAATAAGGAGCAGGAATGATCACTTCGTCCTCGGGGTCACAGCAGGCGAGAATTGCATTGTAGCAGGAGTGCTTTGCTCCGCAGTTCACTGAAATCTGGCTGGTTTCGTATTCGAGACCGTTATCAACAAGAAGCTTGGCCGCAATAGCTTCCTTCAATTCCGGAATACCAGTCGCCGCCGTGTACTTAGTCTTTCCATTTTGAAGGGCCTCGATACACGCATCTTTGATGTGCTGCGGGGTGTCTAGATCGGGCTCTCCGGCTCCGAAGCTGGCAACGTCCTGTCCCTCGTCACGAAGTTTTTTGGCAGCGGCGGTGATCGCCAGCGTTTGGGATTCAGCAATGTGGGCGAATTTTTCTGCAATGAGGCTCATGTCTTTGGGAAATCGGTTTGGGATTTTCGTGCCCGATCCAACCCCACAACCTCCTCTGCCTCAGCTATTCGAATTGATTCGAATTCACGGGCGGCGTCAGTCATCGGGCCTTCACGCTACAAATGTCCCGCAATGACGGGGAATTGGTGATGACTATGGCTAAGGCTCGACCGCAACTCCGTGAACAATGCGGATGATTCCAGTACCAGATACGGGAGAGGATTCAAGTGAAATGCTGCCCCGACTGAAATTTCCTCCCCTCTCCATGCAGAAAGCCTGATTCTGAATTGCAGAGCCGCCCTGCCCGCACTATTTCTCCTTTCCCATGGCAGGCAGTTCGCAAGTTTACGCATTCTTCGGCAACGATGAGGCACAGGTCAAAGAGGCAGCCCTGCGGCTCTCTCAGAAAATCGCGCCGAAAGATGATGAGTTCGGCCTCGAAATCATCCCGGGAGGGGCCGACAACGCTGAACATGCCACGAGAATCATCGCGAACACGATCGAGGCGATTCAAACCCTGCCGTTCTTTGGAGGCGATAAAGTGGTCTGGCTGCAAAGCGCAAACTTTTTCAGTGACAGCCAGACCGGAAAAGCGGAATCCACCCTTGCCTCTATCGAAGCATTGGGAAACCTCCTTGAAAGCGGTCTCCCGGCCGATGTAAAGCTGATCATCAGCGCCAGTGAACTGGACAAGCGGCGCGCCTTTTTCAAGAAACTCAACAAGATCGCGGAGGTCAAATTTTTTGATAAAGTCGATATTAAAAAAGACAACTGGGAACAGGAAATGATGCCCTTTGTTGAAAAGGAGGCACAAGCCATCGGGCTCACCTTCGACAGCGGGGCTCTGGACCGCTTCGTTCTCCTTGCCGGCGTTGAAACCCGCATCGTGCGATCGGAACTTGAGAAGCTCGCGATCTACGTCGGCGAGCGTGCCGCGACAGAGGCCGACGTAAGCGCCGTGGTCTCCGCCAGTCACGTCGGTATTATTTTTGAAATCGGTGACGCTATCGCCCGGAAAGATCTCCCCAAAGCGCTCGACCTGATTGAGCAGCAGCTGCGGAACGGGGAGAATGCTGTCGGCATCCTCCTTGCCGCCATCGTCCCGAAAATTCGACATCTCCTCCACGCCCGGGACCTCGTCGAGAAACATGGAATCCGCGTCGGCCGCAGTTATCCGGCCTTTGCCAAATCCATTGATGCCCTTCCTGCCTCTGAGACGGCACACCTCCCCCGGAAAAAGGATGGCGGAGTCTCCGCCTACGCCCTGTTCCTTGCTGCTCAGGTTTCAAACCGCTTTAATTCTGACGAACTCAGGAATGCGCTCGAAGCCTGTCTCGAGGCGAATGAGCGCCTTGTCACGACGCAACTGGAACCTCATCTGGTGTTGAATCAACTCGTCACCAAGATCCTTATTCAACCCTCTTAGGTAGACAATCCAACCCTCTTGAAGCAACCATGAAACTCACTCTCCCCGCTGTTGGTATCTTTGCCGGCATCATGGCTGGACGTTGCGGAGTCGGAGGAGGGGTCGTCATGGTAACCATAATTGAATGAATAGAATCGCACTAATCGCGATGTTCGCCGCCTTCACACCTGGTGAAACGGCCCATTCGCAAGAGCAGGAAAGCCAGAGCAGCGTTGAATACAAAGCGGTCTCGGCCAAACGGTCCCTTTTGCTGGATTTGTACTATCCAGCTGGCACCTCGAAGGCATCATTGCCACTCGTCGTCTACACGCACGGAGGTGGTTGGGCAGCGGGTAACAAGGACGCGGCGAAGCGCGGCAACATGCAAAAGGTTGTCGAAGGGCTGACGAAGAATGGATTTTGCGTAGCTTCTGTCGAATACAGGCTCTACAAACAAGGCGGGCAGATCACGATCAAAGACTGCGTGACCGACTGCAAAGATGCGATTCGATTCCTCGTAAAGAATCACGGGAAATACAGAATTGATCCGAATCGGGTTTTCACGTTCGGGGATTCTGCGGGCGGCCAGATCGCGCAAATGTTGTTGTTGAGTTCACCGGATTCATTGCCGGGCGACGAGTCACTGGCGAACGAACACTACAAAATGATTGCCGGAGTATCCTGGTATGGTCCCTGTGATTTTGAGAAGACGGAGCTCTTCAATCATAATGGCAGGGAAGGTTTTCGGGATCGATTCGGGCCCCGTATTTTGAAGCCGGGTCACGACCCGGAAAACAAATTGGCGCTCTATCGCGAGATGAGTCCGATCACCTATTTGAAGGCAGGCAGCCCACCGCTTCTAATGATTCAGGGGGATGGAGATACGACGATTCCGGTTCATCATGCGCATTACATGAAAGAACGAGCCGACGAGATCTCGGCTCCGGTCGATGTGCTAATTGTCAGGAATGCCGGACACAACTGGAGAAAGGCCGACGGGAAAACGGATATTGAACCGACACGAGATGAGATCATTAAGCGGACGGTTGAATTCCTGACCCGGCATTTACCGAAAGAGGAATAAGATTGATCAATTTTATTCTACCAGGCGTTTGCTGCTTGTTGTTGAACGCCGCTGTTGCGGTTTCTGAAGAGGGGTGACCTCTAACCGCGTGAGATAGAGAGCGCAGCGACCGGAAGACCCAGCTGCCGCTTCTCTTCTGAACCCGTTTCGAGTGCCGGCGAACCGACCAACAGCCAGCCATTTTCGGAGGAGGTCGGCATAGCCTCGCGATTCGGCAGAAGAACCTCAAATCGCAGCATCACCGTTCCGTCCCCGCGAACAAGCGTTGGTGATACCGGTTCATTTTCCTCCCAACTCGAAATCAGGAAAATCACCTTCTCATCTACGCTTCCCAGCCCTTCCGGAAGCATGAGCTCAAAAATCACGCTGTGACCGGAAACCGCTGTGACATCGATCGGAATCGCAAAGACCGGCTCCGCCCAGTGGAAACTCGTCTCTTTCCAATTTTCACACGGGTGAACTTTTACGAGGCTCTTAAACTCGTCACTTCCTGCATCCCAACCTTGTCCGGGTTGCAGTGAGGCGGCATCCCGATTCGAAAACTTAGGCAAATGCTTCAGTAACGAAGCCTCAATCTGTGCCTGATAGTAATTCTTGAAGTGCGGAAAAGCCTTCTTCGGAAGCCCCCCGACCAGCAGGTGAACCAATAGACTGTTCCAATCTCTGGCTAATTGCTTCTTCTTCGCCGGCGAAATCCACCGGAATCTTCTCCGGATCGATTTGATGTTTTTTTTCTTCGCAATCTGAGCAGCCTTGTCAAAAAGCGAGTTCAACATCGGCGGCAACGGAACCTCTGCGAGAGGATCCGGAAAATAGGGAAGGCGTTCGCCCTCCGGTGCAGAGCTGGCATACTTTGCCTGTCCGATAACGAATTCTTCAATGGCTTCGTCGAGATAGGGTTTCTCCAGCGTGTAGTGATGGAGCACGCGAACCTTTGGAGCGTAGTCCAGATAATATCCCTCGCGGTGTAGATCTGCTCCCAGAAGCCATTCGCTGAAGCGACCATACTCCAACCTGAAACCTCCCACCCTCTCATAAGCAGTTCGACGGACGCCGAATCCACGCATGATCATTTTCCCCCAATTCCCCTCCTTCTTCCATTCTTCAACCCCTTCCGCGGAGTAGAGCGCCTCCATCATCCCCCAGGAAGTATCAACCACATCCTCTGCCCCCGTGCAGAACCCCGCCGCCTCGCTGGTTTCAAAAAACCGCTTCAATTCGATGACAATGTCCGAAGGAACTTCGCAATGCGGCTCTGTCAGGAAAATCCATTCAGAATCACTGGCGCCAATCCCAATGACATACTCCTCCATATCACCCTGTCCCAGCTCCGCCATAGGAAGCTCCGTCTCTATGAGGAGATCGTTTTCACGGAGAAGAGGGCGAACCTTTTCTCCGATTCCCTTTGTTTCCTGATTGCTGATAACCACGAGTTGATAATCCTCTTCTTCGCATCCCTTCTGTTCCTGAGTCCAACTGCGGACGCAATCCTCAGCAACCCCACGATGATCGCTCAAGGGAATCACGACAAGAATCGGGGTTCTTGAACGTTCGCTTTTCAACCAGGATGGAGAAGGCAGTCTCTCAATCCCTTCACAGTTGATTACCGCCTCATACCAACGCAAGTGTTCACTATGCTCCTCCAAATCAGGGAGATCCGGCTCGGGACCCTCCCCTGTCAACCAATGGGAAAACGCCTCATAAACGGAAGTCGTTGCCTTTTTGTAGTCCTCAATCGTGCCCGATTCCGAGGATTGACCGTCCGGACTCCCCGCCGAGGCCCCCGTCGTCCCCAGCTCAAACCAATCGTCGTCGCCGCAGGAAAGGCGAAGCCCTTTACCCAACCAGCCTTCAGCGGCTGAAGGCCCTGTTTTGAGAAGGAATTTCGCTTCATCGTCCCATCCTGACTCAACTTCGAAAACAGTGGGACCGGCATGCGAATAATCCCTCCTCCATTCAAAAGGAAGCGGGGAACGGGCACTGATGCGGGCAGGGTCGTGCTCCGCAACAGCCTTGTGTATCCGGGCGGGAATCGAACCGGTGATCCAGCACGCCAGATCGAAAAGATGCAGCCCCTGATCGAGGAACTTACCATAGCAGTAGCCCTCAATGCTGACGAGTGACGCGCCTGTCGCTTTTCGCTGTCGGTACCACTCCCTTGCATTCACTGCCCAGGGTAGATATCTCATTTGATGGAAAAGAAATGCAGGTACAGGTAGGCCACTCATTACCTCCGTTGCCTCGCGGGTCGTATTCGCCACAGGTTTTTCAATCAGGACCGCTTTCACGCCGGCCGCGGCGGCAACAGCTTTAACCGTCGGACGCAAGTCGACCGCCGGGGGAAGACAAATCACAACAAGATCGCACGGGCACTCCTCCAGCAAACTCCCAAGATCGGCACCGACCCTGACCTGACCCATTCGTTTCTCAGCCCGCTCAAGAGCAGCTTTGTCCGAGTCACAAACGACACGGATTTCAAAAGGCTCTCTGCTTTTCTTCAGGGCATCAAGATGCTCTTCAGCCCGCGCCCCAAACCCAACCATCGCAATACGCATGGCAGGAACATTTATCGACTTACGATTACTCATCACTATTATTGGAAGAAGACACGCCCTCGATCCATCATCCCGAGGGCGTCGATACAAATCCAATATGGAAAGAGAGCAAAGTATTTATGATTTTATCCCCCTCGCAGAGGGAGTCAGTAGTCAATTGAGTCCAACCGACCGGTATTTCATCAGCTTTCCGAGATCAGGCCGAACATGGATCGCCAGAGCGTTGCGAATCGCAATTCAGATAACCAGAAACGGGTCTAAAATCAGTGAGCCGCTCGTTAGAGAATGCATTGTGGGTAAGAGGAAAAACCGTAATCTCAATGAGGCCGGACCTGATTGGAAAAACCCTTATGCACAATCCGTTAATCCCGGTTTCCTCCTTACCCATAGCTGGGACGGACTTCACCCCGAAGCGCGGGGACCTCATCTGTTCCTTTTCCGTTCACCGGACGACGTCATGGTCTCGTATTTTAATTACGCCTCATTCCACGGGTATATCGACCCCGACAAAATCACGCTGACCGACTACGCTCGCGGCAATCTCCCCTGGTGGATAGCTCATACCCGGGAAGCACTCAATCGAGCCGCAAACATATCTGTAAACAAACCGTCCTGGAAATTTTTAAGCTACGAATCTTTCTTCCTTGCTCCATCAGCAAAACTTTCAACCATCGCAGGCTACCTTGGAGAAGAGATTCCTGAATCCGATTGCCGCCAGATCCTGGAAATTCTTACCCCGGCATTCATTAAAGAAGTTAAGGGAAACTACGCATCACTGAAGGCAGGTCCCGGCAGTGGCACCGCAAGTCTACCCGGAGATGTTCGCGAAGAGATTGAAACCCTTGCAATGCCACTCTACTGGAAGGCACTTAAACTTGAAAATGATTGAGTCACTTCCGCAATGATACCCTCGATTCCGGCCGGGATCCCGGAACCTGAGCTTCAAGTCATCGGTGATCGGAAAAAAGGCGAGGGCGGGAATCGAACCCGCGATAGAGCTTTTGCAGAGCCCGGCCTTACCACTTGGCTACCTCGCCGTCACTTTTACGCCTCGAAATGAGGCAGGGCGGTATTTAAAAGGCAATCCCCTGTGCTGTCAATCGGTTAGAATAACGGTGACACAGGAAACCTCCGGAATATCACCATTTTCCATTTCCTGACCCTTCTCTTTTCCCCGACATCGGTGAGGAAAAAGAAGAGTAAAACTCAGGAATGAGGAAGGATGAAAACGCACCTAAACAATCATCCCCGCTGCAACCGTCTCATTCGTTTTCGAATCGATGAGAATGAAACTGCCGGTCTGTCGATTCTTTCGATAGGAATCATACAGGAGCGGTGCAGATGTCCGGAGGCTGATCCGCCCGATCTCATTGAGCCCGAAAGTGCTCGTATCTTCGATCTTGTGAAGAGTATTGATGTCGACCTTATATTTCACTTCCTGAACGATTGCTTTCACCTCCTTCGTGGTGTGACGAAGGTAATATTTCCCTCGGGGCTGAAGTTCTACATTGTCGGAAAACCAGCAAACCATCGCCTCGATCTCCTGCCCCTTTTGAGGCGGATTATTCGGCTTGGCGATCATGTCCCCGCGACTGATGTCAATCTCGTCTTCTAGAGTCATCGTACAGGAAAGCGGAGCGAAAGCTTGCTCCTGTGGACCGTCGAGTGATTCAATCGCTTTGATCTTTGTGGTGAATCCTGATGGCTGAACCACCACTTCGTCGCCAGGCTTAAAAACCCCTCCCGCAACGCGGCCGGCATAACCGCGAAAATCATGATATTCATCAGAATGTGGCCGGATGACCCACTGAACAGGAAAGCGGGCATCAACGTGGTTCTGATCTGAACCAATGTAGACTGTTTCCAGCTGATAGAGCATCGTGGGCCCTTGATACCAGGGCATCGCCTCAGACTTATCAACGACGTTATCTCCGTGAAGCGCACTGATCGGAATTGCGGTCATATCGGTGATGTTGTTCAACCGTGACGCGAACTTCTTGAAATCTTCAGTGATCTCATTGAATCGCTCTTCACTGTAATCGACCAAATCCATTTTATTCACCGCAAGGATGACGTGGCGAATACGGAGTAGATCAGCGATAAATGCGTGACGGCAGGTTTGCTCAATCACTCCGGTTCGTGCGTCGATCAAAATAATGGCAAGGTTCGCGGTCGAGGCACCGGTCACCATGTTCCGCGTGTACTGAATGTGCCCCGGAGTGTCAGCGATGATGAACTTCCGCTTCGGGGTGGCAAAGTAGCGGTAAGCCACGTCGATAGTGATCCCCTGCTCGCGCTCAGCACGGAGCCCGTCGGTGAGCAAGGCAAGGTTCACATTTTCATCGCCACGCTTTTTGGAAGTGGCTTCCACGGCATCCATCTGATCCTCAAAAGTGTTCTTGGAATCATAAAGGAGGCGGCCAATGAGGGTGGACTTGCCATCGTCGACACTACCCGCGGTAGTGAAGCGTAGCAGATCCATTTCGAGATAACCTTCGTCGTAAGGAACTTCGTGAGACATGAAAAAAGAAGTAAGAAATTAAAGTCGTTTAGTAGTAGAAAATATAGAAGAGGCGAAGGCCTAGAAGTAGCCCTCCTTCTTGCGGTCCTCCATCGCCGTTTCGGACCGGCGGTCATCGGCCCGGGTCCCACGCTCAGTTTGGCGCGCAGTCGCCACTTCCTGGATGATGGAATCCATATCGCATGCATCGGAATAAACCGCCCCTGTGCAAGTCATGTCACCAATAGTACGAAAACGCACCGTAGCCCCTTTTTCGACTTCCTCTCCCGCCTGTGGAATAACCACATCGGAGATCGCGAGCATGGATCCGTTGCGATGCACGACATCACGCTGATGAGTAAAATAAAGATTCGGGAGCGGGATTTTCTCAGCCTTGATGTATTGCCAGACGTCCATTTCGGTCCAGTTAGAGAGCGGAAAGACACGGAAATGCTCTCCATGTTGCTTGCGTCCGTTAAAGATATTCCAGAGCTCAGGTCGCTGATTCTTCGGATCCCACTGGCCGAAATCATCACGATGCGAAAAGAAACGCTCCTTTGCCCGTGCTTTTTCTTCATCACGGCGTCCCCCACCGAGGCAGGCGTCATACTGATTCCTCTCGATTGTATCAAGTAAGGTCACTGTTTGAAGAGCATTCCGGCTTGCGAAAGGCCCCTTCTCCTCCTGAACTTCTCCGCGATCAATCGAATCCTGAACCAGACCAACGACGAGCTCAGCACCGATCTCTTTCGCGTAGTCGTCACGATACTGAATCGTCTCTTCAAAATTATGGCCGGTATCGACGTGGACCAGCGGAAAAGGAATTCGTGCTGGATAGAAGGCTTTCCGTGCGAGGTGAGCCATCACAATTGAATCTTTCCCTCCGGAAAAGAGAAGCGCCGGCTTTTCAAATTGGGCCGCTGTTTCACGAAGAATGAAGATCGCTTCAGACTCAAGCTGAGCGAGGTGATTGACCCGATATGAGTTTCTTTCTGTTTGCATGTTAATTCGTTAGTCTTGCTGAAGTTGTGATTTCTGAACCACCGCGTCGAATAATTGAGAAAGGCATTCCTCTTCACTGTGAGCCTCAGTGTCAATAATAAGGTCGGCCTGATCCGGCTCTTCGAAGGCGGAATCCTTCCCCGTGAACTGCTTCACCTCCCCAGCCTTCACCCTTGCGTAAAGTCCCTTGGGGTCGCGAACGGCACAGGTTTCGTAAGAAGCTTTCACATAGACTTCGAGAAGGTCTGAGTCACCGAGGATACCGCGAGCCAACTTACGAAGTTCATTACTTGGCGTGATAAAAGAAGCAATCGTGATGATTCCCGATTCGACAAAAAGCTTCGCCACCTCGGAGACACGACGAATATTCTCAAGACGATCTTCGTTGGAAAAACCCAGATTTTGATTCAGTCCTGCACGGATATTGTCTCCATCGAGCACCTTCACAAGACGACCATCAGCGTGCAGGCGCCGTTCGAGCAGATTGGCAAGCGTGCTCTTACCCGATCCACTGAGACCATACATCCAAACGACAACGCCACGCTGTGAGAGGAGGTTTTCCTTTGCCTCGCGCGGAAGCATTTTGTCAAAGACTGGATAAATGTGCTCAAGATTCGAATTCATATTAATAGAGGGGCTTCAATTCCTAAATCACGAAGTCAGCATCGTCACTGAGATGATTCATCTCCTCATGAAGCCCGCATTCCCGCTTCAATCCAAAAAATCGGGTCTCCTCGGCTGTCATGCCGTCAGTCAGCTTTCGCGAAGTATGCCAGTCACCTATTGAAACATAGCCTTCGTCCCATAGCGGGTGATAAGGGAGGTCGTTCGCAATGAGATACTCTCCCACCTGCATGTCTGTCCAATCGATAATTGGATGGACTTTAAAAAGGCCTTTCTGGCCGGCAACAACAGGAACCCTTTCTCTGGAGCTGCTTTGCTGTCGCCTGATACCGGCGATCGTCGCGGTAATTCCGAGTTCCTGCTGCGCCCGGCGCATTGGCTCGACTTTGTTGAGATGATTGTATTTCTCAATGCCCTCCACCCCCTGCTCCCAGAGCTTACCCCATCTCGCCTCCTGCCAGGCGGGGGAAAACTCACTCCGGTAGATCTTCAAATTGAGATTCAAGCGCTCAGTCAGACGATCGATAAAGTGATAGGTTTCCGAAAAAAGATATCCCGTATCAACGAGGATCACCGGAATATCGGGCTGCTGACGCGTCACCATATGTAGAAGCACTGCTGACTGCGCCCCGAAACTGGAACTCAGTGCGATCGAACCGCTGAAATACCTCAACGCCCATTCAACGCGTTCCTCCGGACTGACGCCCTCGAGACGCACCGCTTCCGCAACGAGGTCGGAGATCCCCGCCATGTCGGCCGGCTTGCTCAGTGAAGAGCCGGATTCTTCCGGCTTTGTCGTCGATGAAGTCATTGCATTACCCCTATTCTCGATAGGATTAGTCTACTTTAGACGCATGGAAGGAACACTGCTTACCGTTTTCCGTCAAGTTTTTTGCCTTCGTGTTGATTGAAGAGTCGAAATATGCCTCTAGGTTCCCACCTTATCAATCGTTGACGAAGAGTACTCATCAAACGCTTTCCGTCACAAAATCCATTCAATACCTACCCTACTATCATGTCAGTACTCGTTGGAAAACCAGCCCCCACTTTCAATGCCAGCGCCGTCGTTAACGGCCAGGTCGTCGAAGACTTCTCACTCGATCAATTCAAGGGGTCCAAATACGTGGTCCTCTTCTTCTACCCGAAAGACTTCACCTTTGTCTGCCCGACAGAGCTGCACGCCTTTCAGGACAGCATCGCTGAGTTTGAAAGTCGCGACGTCGCTGTTATCGGATGCTCAACTGACACGGAAATGTCTCACTGGGGATGGCTTCAGGTGCCCCGCAACAAAGGCGGGATCGAAGGCGTCAGCTATCCTCTCGTCGCCGACACAAACAAGACTATCGCAGCTGACTATGACGTTCTCGTAGGAGACTACGCGATCGATGAATTCGGAGAACTCATCGTCGAAGGCGAACTCATTGCCTACCGTGGACTCTTTCTCATCGACAAAGAAGGCATCGTTCAGCATCAGCTGGTGAACAATCTCCCTCTTGGTCGATCCATCAAAGAGGCGCTCCGCATGGTTGATGCGCTACAGCACTTCGAAGAAAACGGTGAAGTCTGCCCCATGGACTGGGAAAAAGGTTCTGAAGGCATGAACGCCACCCACGAAAGTACTGCTGCCTACCTGGCAAAAGGCTGACCGCCTGCCAGATCTATTTTCGAAGACGGCGCGTGAGAAATTTCTCCGCGCCGTTTTTTCTTCCCCCCCTTCTTAATCATCTGCCGAAAGACCGGACAAAATCATCCAGCAACGAGCGGAAGACTAATCTCCCCGCGAAGAAAGGTCACCGCACCGCCGCTGAGGATAACACGATCGCCGAGCACTTCACATCCTACGCTCCCTCCCCGCGGGGATCTTTGTGCAGCCCGCAGCGTTGATTTGTTCAGTTTTTCACTCCAATACGGAGCCATCGTGGTGTGCGCAGACCCTGTCACTGGATCTTCATCAATCCCGTATTTAGGAAAAAAGCACCGGGACACAAAATCGAGTTGCTCCGCCCTTCCCGCCCGCGCCGTGACAATGACACCGCGAGCATCAAGTTCGGCGATACGCCGCATGTCAGGCTCCAGTTCCCGAACCGCTTTCTCACACTCGAGAACGGCGAGGAGATCATCTTTTCCCTGAAACAGCGCCATGGGAGGAACCCCCAGCGCCACTTCAACCCGGTCATCAGAAAGAGGCGACAGCCTGTCGATCGGAAAATTCATCCGGTATGCCCCGTTATCCCGCTCCACTTTCAGTTCGCCACTCTTTGTTTTGAAAACCACTTCACCTCCATCCAAATGAAGCTCACTGAACAGGACATGAGCCGCGGCCAGCGTGGCATGGCCGCAAAGATCCACTTCAAAAAACGGGGTAAACCAGCGAAGATCAAACCCTGAACCGACCTGCACAAAGAAGGCGGTCTCTGACAGCTGATTCTCCATCGCGATCTTCTGCATGACTGCATCGGGAAGCCAGGTATCCAGCGGAACAATTGCAGCGGGGTTTCCCTTGAAGACGGCATCAGCAAAAGCATCAACCTGATAAATAGAATAATGGCTGAATCGTGTGCTCATCAGTATGCGGGGAAATTTGACGTCATCGAGCGGGTCGCCTACCGTTACGTTCGGGTTTGCCCTCTCTCCCGTTGACTATTGAAGGCTCTCATTTCCAGTCAACTACTTCGGGTCACCGCGCTGTCTTTGGCGATCGGGCTTTCCCCTGTTTTTTCCCAGAATAGCTCAGAGGAAGCGAGCACGATACCCTGGACCGACACGGACACCCGTCTCGCAAACCACTACCTGAAGTTGCTTCAGGGGGATCCCGCCTACGGCAAAGTGCTGAATCTCCTTTGGAATCTCTACGAAAAGAAGGAGCAAACGCCACTCTTACTCAGCTATATAGGAAACGCAGCCACTTCAGAGAAGGCGATACCAACGCTCATTCACGCTCATCTTCTCCGGAAGAATGAACAAGTGGACGAAGCACGGGAATCCTACGGGAAGGTTCTCGATCTCGATCCGGCGAACCCGCATGCCCTTCGCGCCCTTGCCGAAATTGCCGATCTCCAGGGGAGAACCAGCAAGGCGCTTTCGTTTTACCACCGGCTTGCTGAGGAAGTGCCGGCGCTTGACGAAAACGGAGTGGCCTTCCGGCTCCGCATGGCAGCGCTTCTCCGCGAACGAGCCCGAAATCCTGAAGCACTCGCGATTTGGACTGAATTACTCACAGCCTACCCCGAAGACACTTCTCTCCGGAATCAGATCGTGAGTCAACTTCTCGAAGCGGGCGAAACGGATGCTGCCCTGGAACTCCTTCAATCCCTCACCTCCTCAGGCAGCCCCCGGGAGCAACTCGATGCACTCATCGAGTTGACGACGCTCTACGAATTCATCAGCGACTTCGAAGGAGCAGTGATCTCGGCAAAACGCGGCCTCGCTCTCCTTCATTTTAAGAATCACGATTACACCGCGCTCTTCTCTCAATGGGTCCAAATCCACGAACGATTCGAACGTCTCCCCGATCTCGAGGAAGAACTCACCGCGCGAATCAGCGAAGTCAACCCAACCGAGCAAGCTCTCTTCGACCTCGCAGAATTTTACCGCCTTACCGCATCGCCTGAGGAAGAAGAACGAGTCACAGCGAATCTCGTAGAACTCCTCCCCGAAAACCTCGACTACCGCCTGCGCCTCACCGGCATTCAAATGCGAAATGATCGTTATGAAGCGGCGGCAGCAACCTTGGAAAAGGCACTGGCTGAACAGGCAGAGGTCCCGCTTCATCTCATTCTACTACGAGCACGCATCGCCCTGAACGATGATGATCGTCTCACCGCGAGAGAAATCGTCGAAAAGCATCTCGAGTCCACCCCTCTGAATAAAGATGAGGTCGCTGAAATTCTCGCCTTTGCCCGCGAAAACTACCTCGATGGATTGGTCGAGCGCCTCCTTCGCGATTCCTACGACGATGCCATTGCCGGCGCAAATGAAGGGAACGCTCCCGCCGACCTCGCCCGGTTCCTCAACGAACGGGGCCGGACCGGACAGGCGATCGAGACACTCAACGCATTCATCGAAGCTGCCGGGGAAAGCACGATGGAACGCTCACGTCGCCTCTACCGGGTTTCGATCATTCTCCGGGAACTCGACGAAAAACAACGGGCGCTCGACGCTATCAGGGAAGCGATATCCCTCGCTCCCGAAAAACAGGAATACCTCACCGCTCAAGCCGACCTTCTCGTTGAATCAGGAGAGATCAAAAAAGCGATCAAGCTCCTTGAATCCCTCCGGGAAAATGAGGAAACAGTCGAAAGGAGAGCTGACCTTGATCAACGGCTTTTCAGCCTGCTTCGCGGACACTTTTCAACCGAAGCAGATACAGTCGAAGACGACAGCCTCCTTCAGAACGGACGGATTCAAAGCCTTGCCCAATATCGACGCATTGCCGCCGCAGCCTCGCAAATCGGCCGCAGCGGAGACGACCCTCCGCCAGCCGAGCTCGTCGCCTACTACGACAAGATCAAGTCGGCCGCGTCGAAAACACCCTCCACCGCCAACCGTTACCGGGCGGCCTGGTGGGCACTCAAGCTGCAGGACAATCAGGAGTGTTACGAACAACTCACCAAAGCAACTGAGGAAGCAGGCAGTCCCGTGCTTGAAGTGGAGGAAATGCTGCTGGAACTCGCGGTGCAGAATGAGCGCCCTACTCTGATGATTCAGCACCTCACCGCTCTCTCGGAGATCGATGCTGAAAATGCCGACGAATACCTCCAAAGGCGCGCTGAAATGCGTTTTGAGCTTGGCTTTGAGGACGAAGCTATCCGCGAACTGAAACGACTTGCCGCAAAACCGGATGCCTCACTGAATACGCTCAACACCCTCGCAAAGGTCTACCAACGGCAGGGCAACACCAGTCGGCAGCTTGAGGTCTGGGAAAGAGCCTACCGCGAGGCAAACGTGTTCGAAAAACGCCGAATCGTGAAACAACTCACGACCACTCTGATTGAAACAGGAAACCCGGAGGGGGCGCTCGAAGCCCAACTTGAATTGATACAGGGGGAGACCGATCTGATTCAACGCCGAAAGCAACTCGACACTCAACTCAGCACGGCACGCTCCCATTTTCTCCTCGAATGGCTGCTCGGAAAATACCGAGACCTGGCCCAGCAGAATCCATTCGACCGTTTTTATCCTGAAGCACTGGCAAGAGTAAACAAGGCGGCCGGAAATGACGCGGCATCATTTGAGGCCATGAAAAAGGCGTACTACATGTCCGGCCAGGATGAAAGACTCCTCAACGAGTTGGGTCAGCTTGCGGACCAGATGGGGGACCTCAAATCTGCAATCTATTATCGCCGTCAGCTCCTCGCACGGGAGGAAGGAGAACAGCTTGAGAACTGGCTTACCCTCATCGAAATGCTCGAAAAGGATCTCCGGGTCGACGAGGCAAACCGGCTTCGACGTCGTCTTGAAGGCCGCTTTGGTCGTGACCCTGAGTTCCTGAAGGAACTCACTGAACACTATCTCGCGGACGGTCAAGGGGAAGCCGCGGAACGCACCCTGTCGAAGATCGTCGAACTCCGGGGATGGGATCTCCAGTCAAGGCTCCGGCTTGGACTGCTTCTCATCGAACACGAAAAAGAGGCGGAAGCGGCGCCCCTCCTAGAGCAACTCCTCGAAGACACCGCCGACGAGGTTTATCCGGAAGCCTTTGCTGCCCGCGCCCTTCCTCTGATTCGCGTGGCAACACTGCCGGCTGAGGATCGCGGCGCCCCGGGGACAGAGTTGGACCCCTTTATTTTTTCCATCGAGTCGTATCCTTTCATGGGGGGCGACTTGCAGGATGATATTGCCGAAGCGCTTCAAGATCCTCATCCGGAGTTCGCCTACACCCCGGACGAACCCTATCTCATCCGCCTGCGTGCCCTCGAAGAAGCCGCTTCCCTTGCGCTCCGTTCCGGCAATAGCGGATCCTGGCTTCGCTCCCGACTTGACCCCTCCCTCCCGCTGCATGAGAGGCTCTGGGCCGCTCGCCATGCCGGTGACCGCCAGGCCTTCAGTCTGCTTCTGAAACAGCTTCCGGAGCCCGCCACCCATCTCGAACACTTCGTCCGGGCCTACTGCCTCCTTCTCACCGGGAATACCAGTGATCTTCTCGAATGGACATCACATCAGAAGGAAGGGAAATCACCTCGCTCCCTCTACCTCACGATGGCATCCCTGGTCCTGCTCAAGGACCTGCCTCTCGACCCGCTGCGCAGTCCTGACTTTCTCTATGACACGCTCACCCGGTTCGAGGTTCCGGGCGCAGTTGCCACCCACCTCTTCTCGGAACTGCGCGCCTCGGGCGACTACGAGGGCGCCTATCAAGTTGGAAAGCGATTCGCAGTCGAGCCCCTGAGTGAACATGGCAGCTTCCTGTTTGCGCTCTCTCAAGTGGCGGGATGGTCCGGACACCCGGAAGAGCGGGTCCGCCTCCTTGACGAGTCACTTACGCATCTCCGGGCCCGTTCCGGGGCCGGCGCTTCAGGGCATTTTCTCATTGCCTTGACGGAGAAGCTCTCCCTTCTCGACAACGACAAAAGCCGCCGGGAACTTCTCTTCTCGCTCAAAGCTCATCCTCACCTTGGCGGCCTCACCACTCCGTCAGATCACCTTGAGAGAGAAACTCTGATTTCACTCGCGGGACGCGACACATTGGCGGCGACTGAAGCAATCGCACGCCTCACTCAGCGACAGCTTGACGTGATGCGGCCTTCGCATCCTGATCCCGACCAGGTACGTCACGACCAAAGCCAAAGCTGGCAGCGCATGAGGCAGGTTTTGGATTTCTACTCGAGCCGACTTTTCATTACCCCTGAGAATCGCGGGAAGATCCTCTCTGCCTTTAAAGGGGAGTACCGCTTCGTTCCGACTGATGAAACTGTCCTCGCCGAATTTGAACGATTTGAAATCGACCGCCGCCTCCTTGGCTTTGAGAGCATGTCCTTCAGCGAACGTCAGGCTCTCGTCGATGAAATGCACCGCCTTTTTCTCGAACCGGACAGTGCTCTCGACCTGGCTCGCGCCCTCGGAAATCGCGGCTTTAACCGCGAGGCCATTCCCGTCTATCTCTTCGAGGCGATGCGATTGCCACGTGACTACACACCGCTTCAAGGAGTGTTTGAATCCTGCGCGGAGGCACTGGAGCCGGAGCCGGCACTGCAACTTATCAATCGGATTAATGCACGCGAATACCCGGCACCTCCCGGACTCACCTCCGATTATCTCGCTGAGCAACATGCTCTCTTTCTTTTCATGAGTCGCGATCTCGACCGCCTCATTTCGTTGGGACGCTCTCCCTCCGGGGCCTCCGGATCTCCGCCCATTTCAAGCCGTGCCCACCTCCCTTATCAGGCCGCCCTGGTCGAAGCTTATCGGCTCATGGGAAGAGATGATGCACTTCTCCGCCTTCTTACTTTCTTCAGGAATGAAATGACAATCACCACTCCGCAGCTCCTCCTCGGCGCTTCTGTTCTCGAATCGAAAGAACGCTATGAGGAAGCCCTCGACTGGCTCGGAGCGATTCAGCGTGACGGAACTGAACCCGGCCTTGAACGCAGAGCGCTGGTCGGCGCAGCCGCCTTGCATAAAAAACTGGGATGGCCTTCTCCCGCGGCAGTGGTCGAACTTGCTCACGAGAGTCTTGAGAATCATCCGCCATCGGTGACCCGTGAACTGGTCGATTTCGCCCATGAATCCGGAGGCCGGGAGGAAGCGCTGAGCATTCTCAGAATCCTGCGACGACGGACATCAAATCCCGCTCAACGTGCCGCGATCTCAGCGCAATCGCTTCACCTCATGAGCGGGGATGACGCCTGGCCCGAACAATCAGCGACAATGTGGCAAGCCTACTTCCAGGACTTTGTTTATCGCTTCGACGAATTGACCGCCAGCAATGGGATCCCCTCGTCAAATGCCTCCCGTCTCGTAGAGTGGGGGATCAACCTTCCAGGGGACGCGACGGAAATAGCTGACCTGATTGACCAGTGTCCCGCCCGGGGAGATTCCGCGTGGCTCAGCTCGCTTCTCAGCGCGGCACTCAAGAACGAGCTCGGCCCTACAGCATTGAATCTTCTTGGCGATTCCGGGAGGAGCACCCAACAAAAGATTCTGGAAACCCTCCCTGCCTTCGGCCCTCACGGGATTGAAGCAGCGAAGGCCTGGGTCGATAGCTCAGGAGCGGTCGGCACCTCATTTCTCGAACATCAACCCGTTCGACAGATTTTGTTTTTCCACCGCATCGGAGATCGGGAGCGACTCCTTGAGGTCCATCAGAACCTCATGAGAGAAGCTCGATCCGATCTCTTCCACCAATCCGGACTCGATTCCTGGTTTCCCACTTTAACAACCCGATACCGCCTCCCGGCCCTCCTCGCCAACCTCGGGGAAGACGATCTCGCCGCGCGCCTCTTTGATCGCTATCATGACTTTTCAGGCCCCTACCTTTGGAATCATCAGGCCTTCCTTGAGTCTTATGTGTCCTTTCTCATCGACCAGTCTCAGTTTGAGAAGGCAGAGTCTATCTTGAAACGTGTCGCTCAGAAAACGATCCGTGTTGATCTCAGGCTCCTCGTCCAACTTTACCATGATTGGGGAAAACTCGACGAATGGGAGACCCGTCTTTCCGACGTCGACCTCAGTTCCGGGCGCCGCGCCCTTCTCCACGATTGGAGCAACGCTCTTGCCGAAGGGCGTGAAATGGTTGAATATAGGGACTCATGGTAATCCCCCGCCATTGTGTTGCCTTTGTCGCAACAAGAGCGCTTTCCGCCTTCGGCGTGATGGCTTTCTTTTGCCAGTGCACAACGACAACAACAACGACCCGGAAATCAACCATCAAGTTCGACGAGGGCATGTGGGGTGGTCAGGGAGGAAATGATTCGGGAGAGATTCGGTCAAAGTTCGCCGAGAAGGGTTACTCCATCGGCGAAGACGGCTCCATCGTTGCCGACAAGCCCAACCTCTTTGCCGGGGATAAGGCCAAGGGGCTCGATGGAAAATTCGGCAAGAAGGAAGCCAAATTTAAGAACGACGTTGCGCGGACAAAAAAGTTCCGCACACCGGAATATATCAAACGCCAGGAATTTGCCGGTACGGATGCGGCTCGCGAGAGCGGTTCCGCAGCCCGCGAAGGAAATTCCAGAACCTCGAGTGATCGTCAGGCCGGAAAACTCTTTCAAAAGGCAAAAACGAAGAACTCCAATCAACTCGCCTCTTTTGATACCGGAAATGCCCCCGGTGTAGACAAGCGTTTCTCCACTTCTTCGGACGCCCGCGGTAGCGAAGGCATCGCGAACGCGCCCATACCTGACGGCGTCCGGCAGAGCTCTGGCTACAAGGCGAACGCCGGCATGAGCGTTGACGACGTAAAGAAACTGTTGAGCCCGGGCGGGTACGCCGCCCGGAAAGGACTTTAAGCGACGGGATTCCGGGATTTCAATACAGCTCAACCGGAGAACGCTTTCCGTCCTCTACCGAGAGTTCTCTCGCCCGCTCCTCACCCAGGGTCTCAACACGAAGATCCCATATTTGCGAGTCAATTTCCCGGAAACGTTCGAGCGACCAGGCATAAGGCGGCTTCATCTTTTTCTTCGTCTTTTCAATACGGCGAAGCGCATCATCAACGACAGGATTCGGAAGCGTTTTCATGACCTCGGCCGCTTCCTCAACCAGTTCAACACGGTGACAGATCATGGCGAGATCATTTCCCGCTTCGATGCAGGCAGTGATCGTTTCCTCAAAGGTGACCTCGTTAAGAATGGCTCCCATGTCGAGATCATCCGTCATGACAAGACCATCGTAAGCGAGCTGATTTCGCAAAAACTGTCCAATAATGTTCTTTGAGAGTGAGGCGGGCCAGCGCGGCCGATCAGCATCCCAACAGGGATAATGCGAATGACAGGTCATGATACTGTCCAGATCGGGCAGGAGAGCCCGGAAAGGACGCAGCTCTACTTCCTCCATTTCCTCGAGAGTCTTGTTAATGATCGGAAGTTCGTGGTGGGGATCACATTCCGCCGAAGCGTAGCCGGGAAAATGCTTCCCGGAACTGAGAACCCCTTCACGCCTCATCTCAGCGTTAAATACCGATGCATTCTTGATAACCTCTTCCGTGCTCTTCCCCCAACAGCGCCCTTTCAGAGAATTGTCCGCCTCGTCGTCAAAAGAGAGATCAAGGACCGGGCAGAGATCGAGATTGAAACCGAACATCCGTAGAATCTGACCGGTGAGACGCCCATGTTTCGTGATCAACTTGAGATCCCCTTTCTCACGAAGCTGCTGCGCATTCGGCGGCTCGCTTCCGATGAGGCGAAGACGGGAAACACGACCGCCTTCCTGATCAATCGTGATGAAAGGCTCGATGTCGCTGAGGTCGCGAAGGTCATCGATCAGTTTCCGCAACTGTTGCGGCGACTCAATATTTCGTCCGAAAAGGATGAATCCCCCCGGCTGAAGCTTCTTAAACCGGGCCGCGGTCTCCGGATCGAGTTCTTTTCCGGGAACACCGGTCAGTAAAAGTTGGCCGAGAGGAGCGCTGCTGTTCATCTCGGAAGATACGGCGAGTTGCGCCGAACTTTCAACGTCCAAGATTGAACTCTCAAGCATGAGCCGCTCACCACCTGGCCCCTTCGATTGGAAGGGCCCCTTCAGGGACGGGCATTACTTATGCATCACGTATACGCTCTTAAACTCGGTCTCGGCGTAGTCATCGGGTTTATCCCCTTTGTCAGGGTTTGACTGGGTGTAGCACCCCACTTTGAAATAAAGGTTTTCAGCCTCAACTTTCCATTCCGTTAGCTGCTTCCCGGCAAGAAAAACACGAATCCTACCGTTGTCGGCGATGAGCATCAGCTTCACGAAAGTACCGGGCTTATAGTCTTCAAGGAGAACAAAATCCTCTGCATCGTGTCGTTCCAGAAAGAGCTTCTCTCCTTCGAGTCGAACCATAAGGAGACCTTTATCGTCGTCGTGAATCTGAGCAGCGACCACGTGCCGTTTTTTCTTCGGAACTTTGTTTACCGCAAACTCCACCGTTAAATTATGAACTCCGCTCGTTGTGCTCCAGCTCGCTTTAGTCTTTCCGTCTTTCTTCAACTCACGCAACTCACTGCGTGGGTACTTCGAGTTGCCGGTTGTCGCCCCACCACAGGCAGCACGAAAAACGACAGAATCACCTGTTTCGGATAGATGAAAAAAATCGGGGTCCTCGAAATAGCGGAGGAGTGGCATCGCGATTTCATCCGCAACACCATCGCCATCGTCATCCATCGGGATCGTCAATTTCCAGATGCCGAGATTGAACATATCTCCCGCGAAGTTTTTTGCACCGACAGAGGTTACAATGAATAAGAACGCCACCGCGGAAAGAAAGTATCGCATCAGGAAAATCAGGTTTCTGGATAGATCTTAAACGGAAAACAGAAAGGCACTTCCAGAGAAACACAAATTTCTAATTCCAGTAATTACGAAAATCATACAGACAGATCGTGCCGTGATTCACGTTTTGCCAGGTATAGTCGTTCACTTGCAAGCAGCCGCGTGATTTCCGCCACCCTGAATGACAGAGGGGCGCCTTCGCCCCTCCAGCAACCTCCCGAGCACCTATAGCCGACGCCACTCGTGGCCGTCCTGCTCGAGCAACTCATCTGCCTCACTGGGTCCCCAGGAACCGGCGGGATACTCGGCCATCTTCGGAGGATTCGGCGATTTATGCCACGCATCTTCGATTTGATCGACATAACGCCAGGCATTTTCGACCTCGTCTTTCCGGGCGAACAATGTCGCGTCGCCGGCCATCGCGTCCAGAAGGAGACGCTCGTACGCTTCCGGACTGCTCTTTCCGAAACTGGTCTGATAGCGAAAGTCCATCTTCACCGGCTGCAGTGTCGCCGCCGGACCGGGCCGCTTCGAACGCATCCCCAGTGAGATACCCTCGTTCGGCTGGATCCGAATCACGAGTACGTTTCCGGGCATGGCTTCAGCACCTACGGCAGCATTGAAGAGCACGTTAGGTGCCTGCTTGTAGTGGATCGAAATTTCGGTGCCTTTTTTGGGGAGACGCTTACCCATTCGCATGTAGAAAGGAACGCCTTCCCAGCGCCAGTTATCGATCATGATTTTGAGGGCGACAAAGCTCTCTGTCATCGAACCGGGATTGACACGGTCTTCGCGGCGATAGCCTACCTTTTCCTCGCCATCGACGGTTCCCGCCGTGTACTGAGCCCTTACCACGCTTTTCGCGACGTCGTCCGCGTCCTTAAAAGGCCGGAGTGACTTCATCACTTTAACCTTTTCGTCACGAACGCCATCGGCGGAAAGGTCTGCCGGTGGCTCCATTGCAATAAGGCTGAGAAGCTGCAGAAGGTGGTTCTGAACCATATCCCTCAAAGCACCTGACTTATCGTAATATCCCCCTCGACCACCTTCCATTCCGAGAGGTTCCGCACAGGTGATCTGAACATGATCGATAAAGCGATTGTTCCACAACACCTCGAAGAACTGATTCGCAAAACGTAAAACCATGATGTTCTGAGCCGTCTCTTTCCCCAGATAGTGATCGATCCGGTAAGTATCCTTCTCCTCAAAGGTCTGGTTCACGACTTCATTCAAATGCTGAGCCGTTGCGAGGTCAGTCCCAAACGGTTTTTCAACAACTGCCCGACACCAGCCTGTCTCTGACTCGTTCAGTTTCGCTGCTTTCAAGTGAAGAAGGATATCGTCGAAGAATTCCGGGGCGGACGCGATGTAAAAAAGGCGGTTTGGACTTGCGCCGTCCGCCTCCATTTCGTCGAGACGCTTTTTAAGAGCAACGTAGCCATCAGCATCCGTAAACGTACTTTGATGATAAGTGATGCTATGAGAAAACTGCTCCCAGAGATCATCATCATGCCCCTGACGGGAGACCTGCTCGTTAAGCTCCTTAAGTCCTTCCCGAAACTCTTCATCGGACTTCTCGCGGCGGGCAAAACCGACAACCCGGAGGCCCGCAGGCAAATCCCCGTCGGCGGCCAGATTATACAGTGCCGGAATCAGCTTGCGGTGAGTGAGATCACCGGTTGCCCCGAAGATAACGAGGACACAGGACTCAGGGTGATTGCGCAGGCTTAAGTCAGCCTCTCGAAAAGGGTTCTCTTCCATCTCCCGCATGAATCCGCAGATTTCGAGCCATTGCAAATGAATTGACCGTTGAATTGATAAGGAAACTTTTCATTTGATACAGGTGCCAAACCCTAAATTGGAGGTCTGTCCCTCTATTGGGCGCCGTCGAAGGTGCTTGCTTCCCACCATTTGTAGGTCTGTCCCTCTATTGCCGAACACAAATCTCAAATTGGAGGTCTGTCCCTTTATTGGTGCTGATTTCCCGGGATCCGTTCTACTCTGCTTATCCCACTGAGTGCGGCCGCCCCATCCGGACGTCGAAAACTCCGGGGCTCCAGTGCGTACCAACCACTATCGCTGTATCCGTCCACAACTCGCGCAGTCCGCTGAGCAGGACCCGACTCGTTAATTCAAAATGATCGACTGCCCCGATCTTCCAGGAAGGATGCCAGACACGAAAATAGTGCGGCTTTCTCCCGGCAGCAGTGAAAGCGGTATAGCGCTCCAAAAGAAAATCGTCCCGGGAACCGGGACATACTGTTCCCAGTGCTTTATTCTTCCGGCCGCTGAAACAAATCTCCCCTTCATTGGCAAGAACACGACAGGCACAGCGTTCCTCATCGTGCAGATAATCAACCGAGGCATAGTGATACGGCAGTCCGAAAGTCTTCGGTCCGAGGATTACCGCAAACTTTTCATTCAGCCACTCTTCCATAAAGAAGATCCCCGTTTGTCCTCCAAGGTTCACATAGGTCCTCAGATTGAGAAACTGATGACTCGCGATCGGTCGGAGAATCCACCCGGTCGCCTTCCCCCCGAAAGCGGGGCGCATCCGCTTCATGGTGAAGGCAACGAGACTGACAAAGGCTTTACCCTCATACGTATCCACGGGAAAGGGAACCACTTGCTGGAGTAGATCCCGGTCGACTTCGAAATGGATGAAAACAAAATCCACCCAATCGGAGAGGAGAACTGTCTCCGCAAACCGATCTTCCATCGCGTGGCGCGCCTCCGCCGAAGTTGGACGAAGTGACTGCCGCTGACTTTCCTCCGATCCCCCGCCCCGGACGCGTTTTGCTTTCGGGAGTCGGTAGAGATCGTGAAGAACAGTCATGTCATTCAGCGGGCTAAGGTTTGAACAAAATCCCGTTCCGCCGCCGGGGCGGGCGCCTTCGCTTTTGGCCTCAATAAGTCGGCAAGGGCATCTTCAAGTTCATGGAACTGAAACCGGAAGCCGAGACCATGTATTTTGACCGGCAATCCCCGGCGGCCATTCAGAGCCAGATCCGGATCAGCACCCATCAGTGGTGCACCGATTTTCACCAGCGCGGCCGGCGCTGGAAGCCCGAAGCCAATCCTGAGGCTTTCCCGCAAGGTAGCCATGAACTCTGCATTCGGCACTGGCTGGAGGCCGCTCGCATTGTAGATACCGTGAACAGCTGGATTCTCGATCGCCTCGATGAAGAGCCGCATCATGTCGTCCAGGTGAATCCAGCTGATCCATTGCCTACCGCTTCCAATCGTGCCGCCAAGCCCAAGTCTGGCCAGCCTGGCCAGGGCAGGCAGAGCCCCACCATCACGCCCGAGGACAAAACCGATTCGCAGCATCGACCACCGCATCTCAGGTCGGATCGCCCGACCCAGAGCCTCCTCCCAGGCAACGCAGACATCCGTCGGATATTCATCCGGCACGAAACCACTTTCGTCGCAAATCCGGTCACCGGCATTGCCGTAGATCGCGAGACTTCCCGCCTGTACCCACACTTCCGGAACGCGATAAACAAGTCGCAACCCTTCGCCAAGCGTCTCCGTTGGCGTGACCCTTGACTTAAGAATTTCTTCACGGCTCGCTTTTGTCTGACGGCAGTTCACTCCTTTGCCGGCAAGATTCACGAGAGCCTTTGCCCCCTCGAGTTCAGCAACCCACGTTTCATCGACCGTCTCCCCGTCCCATCTGATCGCTCTACCCGCTCCTGCGTAGCTCGCGGGATCACGCGTCAGGACAACGACGTCATATCCCTTCTTATCCAATGCCGCTGCAAGCGCCCTGCCCAGGAATCCCGCCCCTCCGGCGATAACCACCCTCTGTTCGCGTTTTGTGCTCATCTTGTTTTCTCTTTCGCTGCTGAACTACTTCGAAATCGCGCCAAGAGATTTGGCGAGCTTGTCCCCCATTCGGATGGCCTTCACCGCCGAAGTGGTTGGCAGTTTGTTCATGTTTTCGTAAAAATCACTGACCAGCTCAAAGAAACCAAGAAGCTCCTCCAACTGATGCTTGGCATAGAGATCACCCGGTTCTTTCTCCTGCCCCGCCTCATCCGCACAAGCCCTGAGATTCACCAGCGTCGGATCGATCTCCCTCTTTTTCCGCTCAGAAGCGATGATGCGGAACATTTCGTACACATCTTTAATCGACTCAAAATGATCCCTTCGATCCCCGGGAAGATGAACGTGCTTCACGATCCCCCAGTTCTGCAACTCTTTGAGGCTGTTACTCACATTCGAACGAGCCACCCCGAGCTGACCACAAATGCCTTCAGCGTTCATGGGTTCTTCACTGAGAAACAGCAGCGCATGAATCTGCGCGACGGTACGATTGATTCCCCACTTGGTTCCCATCTCTCCCCAGTGGAGGATGAAGTGCTGTGCAAATGATGGAAGCTCGTTCATTTCCTTATTTTCTGTCATTACAGAAATGGAAGAACATCATTTCGCAAGTGTTTTCTGATTCATTTCCTTTGATTTAGTCTATTTACGTCCTCCTCAAGGCCCCGTATAGTTTCTGGAACATGGAAACAATCAAGACTGTCGTCACCCACTGGTTCTTCTGGGGCTTTCTCCTCGGTTTTCTTCTCTGCGTACTCTCGCTCTTTGCGCACATGAAGACCAAGGGTGAATTGAAGCGCCTCAAAGGGCACCTCAGCGACAAGCTCGAAATCGAAGCGGAGAAAATGTCCGAAATGAAGGGGCAGATTGAAAAGCTGAAAGGTGAGAATGAGAATCTTCGGATGAAGGTGAACACCGGTCGCGTTCAGAACGATTACCTTTCCCTCGAGCGTGAGCTCGAAATCTATGCGCGCGCTGAGAAGGGGATGGTCGTAAACGCCCCCGGCTTCGCACAGGCATGGGAAAAAGCCAAAGAAGCCGCAGTGAGCGAACTCGAAGCGGAAGAGTCGGGAAAGAGCCTTCCCCGCCGGATTTTTAAGAAATTCTTCACCAAGGGTGGAGACACTGTCGATGCTGAAGTGGTGGAGGCCCTCCCTTCCGAGTCGTCGACGAAGAGCATTGAGTGACCTGACCGCGGAGAGGGCGCACCCTCTTGACTGCCTTCCAATCTGGCGCACCTTCGCGGCATGACTCTCGACCTTCCCGACCGCGACTTCGGCGGCTACATCTTCGACTGTGACGGCACCCTTGTCGATTCAATGCCTCTTCATTTCCGCGCCTGGGTCACGAGCTTTGAACATCACAATGCCCCGTGGAAATGGACTGAGGACGAATTCTACGCAAATGCCGGGGTTCCCGATCGCGTCACCACGATGGATCTGAACCAGCGCTTCGGGGCCTCCATCGATCCGGATTCAGTTCACGACTACAAACTTGAATGGTATTCAAAACATCTCGCCGAACTTCAACCGGTCGCTGCAGTGGCGGAGTTGGCGAAACAATACCACGCCGAAGGGCGCAAAATCTCGGTCGCTTCGGGAAGTGACCTCTCCATTGTCGAGCCCTCACTCGAAATAATCGGTCTCCGCGAGATTTTCGACATCATTGTGACACCAAAAGACGTGGAGCACGGAAAGCCAGCGCCCGACATGTTTCTCCTCGCTGCCGAGAAAATGGGCGTCGCCCCCGGCGAATGCCTCGTCTTCGAGGATGGCCAGGCCGGAATCGATGCCGCAAATGCTGCCGGGATGGCCAGCGTTTTTGTCGACAGCCGCGGTGAATGATCCGAGAATCTCATTGTTTCATTTCTCCAGAAAGAAGACACTATGCCTGTGTTCCAAGTCATCTTTAACGAAATCAGCGCTGCTGAGATCTCCCAGCTCCCGACCCTCGAACAGCTTGAGGTCCTGAGCGAGTTCCAGGTCCGCCCTGAAGATCTCGACGGTATTGAAGAGAACGATAACGAAGCGCCGTTTGGACAGATCAAACGCGACGGCAGCAAGCTCTACCGCTACCGCGCGAGTGATGTCCGAATCTATTTTGCTGTTTCAGACGACCATCAGTCAGTGATCGTCCACCGCGTCCTCAGCAAGGGAACCTTTCAGGATTTCCTCTTCCGGGCGAATCTTCCTGTCAGTGAAGACGAAGCTCTCGCCGAGTCGAAGCAGTTTTGGGAATTGATCGAGGAAGGTGAGCGCGCCCGACGCGTCTGATTCGACCATGAACGATTACCTGACACGCATCGACTCCGACGAGGAGTGGAGAAAGTCCTCCTTTCCCTGCACTCGAGACCGTATTTTCCTCGCCCACGCCGCCGTCACGGCGGTGCCGCAGGTCGCGGTCGAGGCGATGAACCGTTTTAACACCGCGTCCTCCACCGGGGAGCTCGACTACTCTCAAGTCCTCCTGAAACGGATGGACGAAGTCCGCGACTCAGCCGCCCGTCTCATCGAATGCGACGCCGACGAAGTTGCCCTCCTCGGACCCACAAGCCTCGGGCTCAGCCTTGTCGCGAACGGGATACGCTGGAATAGGGGCGATGAAATCATCACCTACCTCGACGACTACCCTGCCAATGTTTACCCCTGGAAGAACCTCGAGAAAAAGGGGGTGAAGGTCGTTTACCTCAAACCTGACGAAGTAGGTGCGATCACCCCTGAGCTCGTCGAAGAAGCCATTACCCCTCAAACCCGCCTTCTTGCCCTTGCTTCGAACAATTTCCTCACCGGCTACCGACTCGATATTGAAGAAGTCGGCAAGCTCTCAAAGAAGCACAACATCCTTTTCTGCCTCGACGCAATCCAGACGGTAGGCGCTTTCAGAACCGCCGCAAAACATGTCGATTTCCTCAGCGCCGATTCGCATAAGTGGATGCTCGGACCGATGACGGCAGGAATTTTCTATGTGAAACGCTCCCGTATGGCGGATCTTCATCCTGCGCTGGTAGGTGCCTGGAATGTGAAATGCCCGAATTTCATCGCCGACGACAAAGTCGATTTTGAATCCGGCGGGCGGCGCTATGAGCCCGGTGTTCTGAATGCCCAGGGTCTTGTTGGAATGCAGGCATCGATGGACCTGCTCACGGAAGTCGGCATTGATCGGATATCAGCACGATTGTTGTCGCTGAAGCAACTTCTCATCGAAGGTTTAAGCGAAATGGGACTAAGTGTCGTGGGGCCAACAGAGGGAAATACTGCCTCAGGGATCACTTCGTGCACCGATCTGAATTCCCCTGACAGAATCGAAAAGCTCTACGAAGCGCTCCTCGAAGCAAACGTTATTTCGAGCTTCCGCCATGACCGTCAAGGAGTTCCACACCTCAGATTCAGTCCTCACTTTTACAATACCCAAGCTGAAATTGAAACTGCACTTACTGTTCTCCGTAAGTCTCGAACTTGACGAAGCCTGAACTACAGGCTTGAATCGGGGCGAGTTTTTCCGCTGGAAACTCGCCCGCTCCTGCATGAGGCTGGCGCGGGCTATAGGTAGCCAGTAAAACATCAACCGGAACACACACCGCCGTGGACTTCAAAGACATCAAAAAAATCGTTGAGCTCATGGACGAGCATGGACTTTCACAGTTCACTCTCGAACAGGACGAAACCAAGCTGGAACTTAAAAAGGGTAGTGACGTCGATGTCAGCGCCATCTCCCAGCTCCTCGCTTCTCAGCCAGCCCCGCAATACGCCCCTCAGTATGCTCAAGCTCCCGCTGCCCCTGCCGGTGGAGCCGCACCGGAAGCAGCTGCCGTTCCCGCGGGAGAGGAAGTGACTTCGCCGATGGTGGGAACATTCTACACCTCTCCTTCTCCGGATGCTGACGTCTTCGTGAAAGTGGGCGACAAGGTCACTCCTGACACGACCGTCTGCATCATCGAAGCAATGAAGGTGATGAATGAGATCAAGGCCGAAGTTACCGGCGAGATCGTCGAAGTCATTGCTGAAAATGGCAATGCCGTTCAGTTCGGTGAGGCCCTCTTCCGCGTGAAGACCTCCTGATAAATTTTTTCCTGATCAGCGGAGCTTCCGCGCAGTGATACCATGTTTAAGAACATTCTCGTAGCGAACCGGGGCGAGATCGCCCTACGCGTCATCCGTGCCGCCAAGGAACTTGGCGTGAGAACCACCGCCGTCTACTCTGAAGCAGACGTCGACTCAATGCATGTGCATCTCGCCGACGACGCGATCTGCATCGGACCTCCTTCAAGCGCCGATTCCTACCTGAAGATGGAAGCGATCCTCTCTGCCGCGGAGATCGCCAATGTGGACGCCATTCATCCCGGCTACGGGTTCCTCTCGGAGAATCCCCGCTTCGCCGAACTCTGCGAGAGCTGCAACGTTAAATTCATCGGTCCATCCTCCGAGGTGATCTCGATGATGGGCGACAAGAACACCGCCCGCGCTACCGCGGTCAAATACGGCGTCCCTGTGACACCGGGAACGGATGGCATCGTTGAGACCGAAGAAGAAGGGCTGAAGTTTGCTGAAGAGATGGGCTTTCCCGTCATGATCAAAGCCACCGCCGGCGGCGGAGGACGCGGGATGCGCCCGGCCCTCAACAAGGCGAGCTTTGTGAACGCCTTCAATGCTGCCCGCCAGGAAGCGGAAGCCTGCTTCGGTAATCCCGATGTTTACATCGAGAAGCTCGTCGAAAATCCACATCACGTGGAATTTCAGATCGTGGCAGACAGTCACGGAAACGTAAAAGAGCTCGGGGAGCGCGACTGCTCCATGCAACGGCGCAACCAGAAGATTATTGAGGAAACGCCATCCCCGCTCCTCTCTGATGAACTTCGCCAGCGCATGGCGGAAGCCTCGGAAACCCTCGTGAAAAACATCGGATACGAGAACTGCGGAACAATCGAGTATCTCGTCGATGACCATGAAAATTTCTATTTCATGGAAATGAACACCCGGATTCAGGTGGAGCACCCCATCACCGAAGAAGTTCGCGGCTGTGATCTCATTAAGGAACAGATTCGCGTGGCGGCGGGACATCCGCTCTCTGAGCATGTCATGGCCAGTTCCCCGCGCGGTCACTCCATCGAGTGCCGTATCAACGCGGAAGACCCTTACAATAATTTCGCACCCAGCCCCGGAAAGATTAAGCTTTTCTACGCACCCGGTGGTCGCGGCGTCCGTGTCGACACTCATGTCTACAGCGGCTACGAAGTTCCTCCGAACTACGACTCGATGATCGCCAAGCTGATCGTCACCGGCGCTACCCGCGAGATCGCGATCGCGCGCATGATCCGCTCTCTGAACGAGTTCGTGATCCGCGGCATCAAGACAACCATTCCCTTTCAGGCATCCATCCTTAAGCACAACGCTTTCCGCTCCGGCGATTACAACATTGCCTGGGTCGAGAAGTTTCTTGCCTCGCAGCCCGCGCCTCCGGACGGATTGCCTGACATCATGATCGAAGAAGACTTGTAGAAAGCGCTTTGCGCTTTCCTCTTCTTACCTGGCTTTCATCCTTTGCCCCCTTCCCCTGGAAGGAGCAGAATGAAACGAGCCGGGTTTTCAGGCAGCCCCCTGAAGCACGGTACCGCCCGTATCGGGAACCTCTTCCAATCCCACAGCCCCGGCCTCGCCGGACAGGTTGCCGGACATCATCATTGAAACAGGCGAGCGCTCTCGCCTGCCTTTCCCTCTTCTCTACCCGGGCCTTCTGTGCTTTGAGAGAGTATAAAACGAAAAACTCCCGCAGGCTCATCGCCTGACGGGAGTCTCAATTTTTCTAAAGGTGAGTTTTGAAACCCTACCCCGAATGATCAGTGATTATGGTTCGCGTGGCTGCCACCATCTCCGCCCCACTGGAACTGCACCTGAAGCCAGGCGACGTGCTCGCTCTCGAGAGAGGCACTCTGCACATTGTCATACTGAAGGCGCAATTTGATCCGCTGTGCGGGGTCAACATAAGTCGTGATCGAAGGAGAGAAACGATGCGTATCGGAAAGCTCCAACTCCTCCACATCGGAAACCCAGTCGTGACGAAAGGAAATCGTAGTAGCGTCGCTCAGGCCGTAGGACAGAAGCGAAGAAAGGCCGTAGTCATCGAAATTCTCCACATCGCCATCCTCGTGAATGGCCTCAACTTCCCGGCCAAAGAATTCAGTTCGAAACATGAGAGCTCCGGTACAGAAGTCCGGTCCACCGGCACCATGATCGTGACCGTTCCAAACTTTCTGAAGCCCGACACCGTATAGGTGAGTGTCTCCACCGAAGCCGTTCTCACCTGTCGCAAGAGAAGTCGACAGCACAACACTGTCGTCAAAAGGAAGCCGAAATTTGTAATCGGCAGATAAGACCCAGTCGTTAAATCCCGCATCATGCGACTCAAAATGATGATCGTGCTCATCTTCATGTTCGTCATGGTGCTCCTCTTCATGCTCATCGTGATCATCATGGTCGTCATGCCCGTGATCATGAGCATGTGAGCGAACCCCGCCCAGTGCGAGCGACAACAGCCCCGAATTCGGTGTCTTGAAGAGAACTTCCCCTCCCTGAGTGAACAAGTGTCCCTCATTGAGCATTCTGCTGTTGATGAGGTTCTGGTTCACCATATCCCAGCCGTGAACATGCTGGTGGGCCTGAAAGCCAAAGGTGTTCAGAAACTGTCCCCCGCCAATCGCGAGATTGTCCGTGATGTTAAAATGAAGGAAGGCCTCTTCCAGCTCTGCCTCCCAGACACTGTCTTCAATTTGAAAACCCGTTCCGGCAATGAATCCCGTAACGACATCATTGAAGTTCAGAATGAGATCAACATCGATTGCCTGAACCGTGACATCATTCTGCGGGTCGTGCTCGGAGTTGGCAAAGTCACCGACATCTGATCCCGGCTCCGTCACGCCACCCGTTCCGATAAAAAAGATTTCGGGGACAAGAAAGCCACCCACATTGAAACCTTCACCGGTGAGATAGTCTACCTCACCAACTGTGTATTCGAAGACATCCTCCTCGATAGCATCTTGCGAAAATCCGGAAGTGATTAGAAAGGAGGCAGTAAGGACTGTTAAGGAGAGTGATTTCATCATAGTTACAATCAGTTTGCTGTTGCAATCGAATTGCAATTGATCCATCTTTTACCGTAACGCAAATGATTTGCGCAATTAAATTGCATTAAGCTCACGATGAAAATCTTCACGACTCTACTTTTCGCTCTCAGTTTCCTCGCTCTCAGCCCCGCTATTGCTGATGACACCACCTATCAGGCCAGCATGACAGGCATCGATTGCACGGGCTGTAAAAAGAAGATCGCAAAGGCACTTGGCAATCTGGATGGTGTCAAGACCGTGCGCATTGCCGCCGGTTCAGGCGACAAACACACCCTGACAGTGATCACCGACGGGTCCTCTTCCATATCCAAATCTGAGGCCATTGCCGCATTGGGCAAAAACGCACCGCATTACAAGATTGTTTCGTGGTCCAAGACCAATTGATCCGGTCGCCCCCCCCCTTTCCCTGAATTTTCCTCTCCCCTCCTCCTGACATGAAGTTTCAATCCGCCCTCCTTGCCGTCGTCTCCCTGGCCCTCCCGATGCTTTCACAAGCGGAGAAGGTTGAAAAGCCGCTCGTCTACGTGCCGGTCCTTCCCTACGAGTGGCTGTTAGAGCGAATTGGCGGTGACTGGATTAATGTTGCAACGATTGTGGGTGAAGGTGACGACAGTCACGACTACTCCCCTACACCGAAGCAGCTCGCCGAGATTTCAAAGGCCAATCTCATTTTCTCAGGTGATCTCGGGTTCGAAGGTAACTTCTTCGTTAAACTGGGCGACGGTGTCTCAGCTCCGAAAGAGATCAGCCTTCTCGAAGGTCTCGACCTTCTCGAAGGAAGTTGCTCCGTCTGTGAAGAAGCGCATGCCGAACATGCTGAGGATGAGGATCACGAAGAGCACAAGCATGACCACCATGGTCACGATCATTCCGAACTGAAAGACCCTCACGTCTGGCTTTCGCCCGCCATGCTGATGCATCAAGCGGACCACATTGCTTCAACCCTGAAGAAATTCACTCCTTCGGAAGCAGCTTCCGGAATCGACAGGAATGTTACCGCGCTCAAAGAAGAGCTCACCGCCATCGACAGGGAACTCACCGACGCGCTTGCTCCCATGAAGGGCCAGTCATTCTATGTTTACCATGGAGCCTTCGCCTACTTCGCCCAGGCCTACGGCCTCGAGCAGAAAGCGATCGAGGTCACTGGACGCAGTCCGAGCCCGAAACAGCTCGCTTCGATTGCGAGTAAAGCGAAAGAGGAAAACGTGAAGCTCATCTTCGTCCAGCCGCAATTCGATCAATCGAGCGCAGTTTCCCTCGCCGAAACCATTGGCGGAACAGTCCAGGAACTCGACCCCCTCGAGAAGGACGTCATCGAGAACCTCCGGACGATCTCTGAAGCGATTCAGAAGACCCGTTGAGCGACGAATCCAACAGAGTCGGTGTCCTCCTTTCAACAGGGTTGAGTCTCCCGCTTAACCCTGTAAGGTTCTCTCTTGAACCCTGTTAGGCATGCGATCGAACCCTGTTGAAGACACTACCATAGCCCTCTCAAACGGGCTTTGCTTCGGCTACGGGAGACAACTCGTTCTCGAAGACGTCTCCTTCACGATTTCAAAGGGCGAATCGCTCTGCATGATCGGCCCGAACGGGGGCGGCAAGTCAACCCTGCTGAAGCTCATGCTCGGGCTGCTCGAACCGAACCGGGGCACGCTCTCCCTTTTCGGCAAAACACCGGAGGAAGCACGCTGTCAGGTTGGCTATGTCCCGCAGGCGGTTCGATTCGACCCCCTCTTTCCCATCACTGCGATCGATATCGTCCTCATGGGCCGGCTCGATCGTCACCGCTTCGGATTCTTTTCAAAGGAATGTCGAGAAGCGGCTCTAGTAGCCCTGGAGGAAGTCGGGCTCGCAGACCTTTCACAACGCCCCTTCTCCGATCTTTCCGGCGGTCAGCGCCAGCGGGTTCTCATTGCCCGTGCCCTCGCCTGCGAGCCGGAACTTCTCCTCCTCGACGAACCAACCGCGAACATTGACCTCTCGGTTGAAGAACAATTCATCGAGACGCTCGCACAGCTGAAGGGGAAAATGACCATTCTCATGGTAACGCACGATCTCGATTTGATTTCCGAAATCGGCGATTCTGTCCTCTGCGTGAATCATCGGGTTCACCGTCATTCGCTCCCTCTTTCCGGAGAAACCATCCGCGAGATCTACAGCGGCGTACGACGCGTCGAGCACGATCGCCGGGCGCGCCATCAGCATGGAGATCACTCCGCCTGTGAACATGACTGAATTCTTTGATGCCGTTCAAAATATCCCGCTGATTCGATACGCTCTCCTGGCCGGGATCGTCTCCAGCCTGACTTTCGGAGTCGTGGGTTCATTCGTGGTGACACGACGAATCGGCTACATCGCCGCCGCCATTGCCCACAGTATTCTCGGGGGAATCGGCGCCGCGATCTATTTCAGCCGGGTCTACGACCTTCCCTGGCTCACCCCGATGGTGGGTGCGGTCGTCGCTGCCCTGCTCTCCGCCTTTGTGATCGGATGGGTCAGCTTGCGGGCAGGCGAACGCGAGGACACCATCATCGGAGCGATCTGGGCGTTCGGCATGGCCACCGGCCTCCTCTTTATCCATTACGCACCCGGAAAAGCGGTCAGCCTGGAGAGCTATATCTTCGGAAATATTCTCCTGACCTCGAGGAGCGATGTCATTGCGACGGTGGTCCTCGGCGTCATCGTTCTCACTCTCGTCGGTCTCTTCTATCACAAACTCGTCGCGGTGTGCTTCGATGAAGAATTCGCCCGGCTCCGTGGCGTTTCTTCAGACGCTTACTATCTCCTCCTCCTCGCCCTTACCGCCATCAGTATGGTTCTCATGGTCCGCGTCGCCGGGATTATTCTATCACTCGCCCTTCTCGTTCTGCCGGCAGCAACCGCCTCCCGATATTCACGAAAACTCTGGGTCGTCATTCTGATCTCCATCGGGCTGACCCTGGTTTACAACACCGGCGGATTGGCCTTCAGCTTTCAGCTCGATGTCCCGACGGGACCATTTATCGTCCTCATCGCTTCTCTCGTTTATGGTCTCTCGTTTGTCATCAAGCGAATCATGAAGGCGTAGGCGGGGCCAACTGAAATGGAGGGACGACTTCCACGTCGTCAGCGAAGCCTCCGAATTTTCAGAATGCAGGACCGACGCGGACAAGACGGCGCTTGTCCCTCCAGCACCCTTCCAGCGTCTTCTCCATTTGCGGCGGTCCAATCCGGCAGAGTTCCCCTTTGCAGAAGAGCCGATTGCTCATTTATTATAATTTTTATGGTTTTTCTTGTAAATAACTAAGGATATCTTAATCTATTTCAGCCTACTCTCATCACTCCATGTCGCTCGAACAGATAATTTTCCTGATCGGATTCTCTTTCGCCCACGTGTTCTTCCCCGGACATCCCACACCGCTGCTTCTTGCAACGGGCGGCATGACGAGACGCAATGCCTGGAAGTTCACCGGCGGAATGGCGATTGCTCACGGTGTCCTCGATGCGCTGGCGCTGGGAGTCGGTCAGTTCTTTCTGAAGATGCTTACCTCCGCCTGGCCGGCAGGGAAGTTCATCATCACCAACCTCGATATCCCGATCCTGACAATCCTCGGAATCTTCCTTCTCTGTGAAGCATTCCGACGCAGCGATGAAAATAGCGGGGCGGCGGCAAAATTGATGAACCCCAAGCGCCCCTTTCTCGCCGGTGCGGCGATTGGATTCATTCCCGGGCCGGACACGATCGGATATGCCATGGTTGGCGGCGCCCTCGGAATGCACGGCCTCGCTCATGCGCTCACTGCCTCCTCGGTGGTCTTTATCGGAACTGCCCTCGGTTTCTGCAGCGTCACCGCCGTTACCGGATTCTTTCCAACGATCATTAAAAGCCCGAAACTCGGCCCGGCAATCTGCATGGTCACCGCGGTGCTGTGTTTCGCCAGCGTGGGCTATCGTACCTGGAACACCTGGCACGACTGGGTCTGATCCGCTCCCATTTCCCGACCCATGAAATTTTCAATCACTCTTCCCCTCATAGCGATGGCGCTGACTTTAGGTGCCTGCGCAAAAAAGGAAGATCCGAGCGACGCCGCTGACTGGCACCCGCAGGATGCCTCTGTCGCGAGGCATATCTCGTCCGTGCATGGGTTCATGATCACCGGCGATGAGGGAGCACACCTTAAAGTCAGCAAGGAGGAGCGAAAAATCACCTGCGAATTTCGCGAGGACGTGCTCAAAGATCTTGGTGGCGAAAAAGCCCTCTTCGTTTTCAGCTGGGAAACCAATCCGCAGGAGATTTCGAAGGCCGAGTATCTCTATTTCCTCGAAGCACTCCACGCCTACCTCGTCATCAACGCTCCAAAGTGGGACGGTGGTGAGGGAAAGAGCTAGGCGGATTCAGTCGCCCCGCTTAAAAGATCCGCTTGCTCCCTGCCCAGGAACCCCGCGGCACGTTGGAAATTTTAATAAAGACGTTCTCCGGAGACGCTTTGAGCAGGTGGCCGGCAAGATCGGTCAGCGCATTCACCAGCCCCTGGGAAAGCCCCTCCTCATAGTCGAGGGCTTCGATCTCGAAAAGCGCGGTCGGCACAACCTTACCTCCGAACATCATGGCCGCTTCCGTTTCGGCGCTGGCCATGAAAATAGAGACCGGCTTGTCGAGAATATCTGCGGTGATTGCCGTCGACTCTGAAAGAAGCTCCGAGAGATTCTTCGGCGAGACGATAGCGTTGGTTTTGATTTTAATGAGAGGCATGATGGAATTCGCGGGTCCTGGAACAGTTAAGCGAGCAGAGATTTGGCTTTTTCAATGACGGCATCCGCCTGATCAGCGGCATTCGGGGCGGCTCCACGGGCCATTTCCGGCTTTCCTCCGCCTTTCCCTCCTGCAACCGCCAGGGCTTCCCGGACGATATCGCCGGCCTTGAAACGATCTGTCGCCTCTTTGGAAACCACCGTTCCAAAATGCAGGGTTCCGTCAGCAACGACGCCAACGGCAACCGCGCCTTTGAACTGACGGGCTTTGACCACATTCATCGCTTCCTGCAGGAGCGCAGGTGAGTCTCCGGGGAGAAGCCCGGCATAGGTGTCTCCCTCAAGACCGGCAATGGTTTCATCATACCACTGTGAAGCAATCTCAGCGGCGGCTCCGGCAGAAGCCTTTTTAACGGCCTTGTCAGCCTCAATCGCTGCCGACTTCACCGCATCCCGCTGTGCCTCGTACTGCTTCAGCAAGGCGTTCGCAGTCGAGAGTTCACCCGCCTCAATTGCCTTGAAAATATCCTTCTGCCCCCCATCCCCGGCCTCAAGAGTGACCTCATCTTTGCCAAGAGCAGCCAACTTCCCGTTTGCAGCGGACAGCTTGGCTGTTGCCTCTTCGAGATCAGCCGTCACTGCCGCGGCCTGCTCGACGATCAGTTCAGAAGCGGCGGTTCCACATACGGCTTCGACCCGCCGAATCCCCGCAGCGACAGCTCCTTCGCTTTTCACTTTAAAGAATCCAATATCGCCGGTTGATGAAACGTGAGTTCCTCCACACAACTCCATTGAGTAGCCGTCGAACGCTCCGTCCTTTCCACCAATCTGCACGACCCTGACCTTGTCACCATACTTATCCCCGAAGAATTGCATGATATCGCCATTGTCCTTGATCTCACTGTGGGAAACTTCGGAGACAGTAACAGGGTCGTTCGAATGGATACAGCCGTTTACCTCCGCCTCGATCCGGCTGATTTGATCGGCATCAAGCGCCTTGGAATTAAAGTCAAAACGAAGCCGGTCCGGAGCGACGAGGGATCCCTGCTGGGTTGCGTCAGGGTCGACAATCTGGTGCAGAGCCCAGTGAAAGAGGTGCGTTGCCGTGTGATGTTTCTCGATTTCCCGCCGACGTTCGGCATCGATCTTAAGGGCCACCGTATCGCTTACTTCGTCCGGCTTTTTCGCCAGCTGAAGAACTGCCGCTTCGCCCACTCCGATCACCCCGAGGACAGGGATACTTTCCGCTCCCGCCACCATGACACCGAGGTCACCCATCTGGCCTCCTTTTTCGATGTAAAAAGGACTGCGGTTCACGATCGCAAAAACGCCTGCCTCGTTCTCAATCCATTCAAAAACTTCAGCTTCCGTTTCGTCTTCATCAAAGCCGACAAACTCAGTCTTCACGTTCGTTTCAATGGAAACCGCTTCAACGACCGTGGATTTCTGACCTTCCGCACCGGTGCTCTTGTGCGCGGCGACGAGACGCTCGACCTCCGCTTGATCAGCGCTGAGAGAACGCTCATCGATAAGGAGTTGAGTCAGGTCGGTGGGGAAGCCATAGGTTTCCCAGAGTTTCACGACCGTTTCAGCGGGGAACATCCCCCCGGCGGCAACTTTATCCGCGGCATCATCAAAAAGCTTCAAGCCGCGATCGAGGGTGCGGTTAAATTGCTCCTCCTCCGCGCGAAGAACAGACTCAATTTTCTCCTGTCGGGCGGCGAGCTCGGGGAAGACATCACCCATTTCCTCGACCAGAACAGAAACCAACTCATGGAGGAAAGGACTCTCCGCATCAAAGCCCAGGATGCGACCGAAACGAACCGCACGGCGGAGGATATTGCGAATCACATAATTGCGACCGCCGTTACCGGGCTCAATTCCGTCGGCAATCGAGAAACTCACGGTGCGGATATGATCTCCGATCACGCGGAAAGCGATGTCGATTTGCTCCTGTTCGGAGAGTCCGCTCCGCTTGCCACCTTCAGGCACCGTCGAGGTGTAGGATTTTCCTGTCGCCTCGCTGAGCTTTTTGAAAATCGGAGAGAAAACATCCGTGTCGTAATTCGAGGCCAGCGTGCTGAAGTCGGTGAGCCCTTTTGTGCACTGAACGATTGAGCAAACCCGCTCGAATCCCATGCCCGTATCCACGTGAGTGGCGGGGAGAGGTCGGAAGCTGCCGTCTTCGTTCGCGTTGAACTGAATGAAAACAAGGTTCCAGATTTCAATACAACGTGAGTCATCCGCATTGACGAGACTTCCCTTCGTGTTGCCCTCAGGCGTGAGATCGATATGTAACTCGGAGCAGGGACCGCAGGGGCCGGTTTCGCCCATCATCCAGAAGTTGTCCTTCTTGTTACCGTTCACAATGTGAACTTCCGGGTCCAGCCCCGCCTTCTTAAAGATGGCCGCCCAGAAATCGTAAGCTTCCTGATCGAACTCTGCCGGATCCCCTTCAGCGGGAGCATAGACAGTTGCGTAAAGGCGTTCTGCCGGAAGCTTCCAACGCTCCGTGAGAAGCTCCCACGCCCAGTTGATCGCCTCCTCTTTGAAATAGTTGCCGAAACTCCAGTTTCCCAGCATCTCAAAAAGCGTGTGATGGTAGGTGTCGTAGCCGACATCTTCGAGATCATTATGCTTACCGCCGGCACGAATGCACTTCTGCGTATCAGCGGCGCGGGGCGGATCGTAGGGAGCTGCCTCTGTTCCCAGGAAATAGGGAATGAACTGGTTCATTCCCGCATTGGTGAAAAGCAGGTTCGGAGAGGTGGGCATCAAAGATGCCGAAGGCACAATAGTGTGCTGTTTTTCTTCGAAAAAATCGAGGAAGGACTGCCGGATTTCACGTGAGGTCATAGCGCGGGGATATTAGCGCGGGATGAGCCAGGTGCAAGGTGGGAGGCAGAGCCTGATTTGCCTCAACGACCCTCCGACGGAAGGATTTCTCCAGTTCTCAACCACGTAGGGAGCTGAAAGTGCTTCACGGAAAGGGCAAACATTTCGTACCCATTCAAGCACCACTCCGGAACAAGTATTCCACCATGTAGGCCCGAAGAAGGAATCTCTGTGGTTGATGAATACAGCGCGAGGACATTTGGGAGCTCCATCTTGTTCCAACGTTCCATGTCTTCGATACTATATCCCGGCTTTCCGAAATCGATTTTCACGAGAAGGCGATTCCAATTGATCCTCTCATAGCGTTGCTCAAACTTCTCTTTTGCAATTTCACCACTCTCATCGTGAACGAATCCCAATTTGGCGCCAAGGCACAGAGCGACCGGGTATTCTCGTTCCGTTTCGATAAATTCCAGTTCAGGCGGTTCCCTGGCTAGAAAACGCAGAAGGAAGTCGAGGTAGCAATTAGATTCGACGACCAAACCAATGAAAGGGCTGTCATAACGGTACCCGAAGAAAGAATAACAAGCCATTCCCCAGCAGTCATCCGAGATAATACTGAATGACTGAGGGATCAGGTATTGCAGAACATTTCTATCGATGGATCGCTGCTTACTCATTTCAAAATCCCTGAAAAGAAGCACCTCCCGTTTAAGACAGCGAACAAATCTTTCGGGCGGCCCGCTAATTCATGTTCTTAATACAACTCTCACAGAATGAATCTGGGAATTTACTCTTGAAGAAGCCATCACTCAACTTTTCCGATGGCATCCCCCACTGATGAACTGCCAGGAAGCCTGCTGCTGCTTTCAACAGGAGAGTTTCACTGCACCGATCATTCGATGACAGCCAAAGGGGGGACACGGCGGCCCACCCTCAGTCATCAGCAACAAATCGATGGGGTCCGGGGAGATGACTCCTGATTGCCCTCCTCGGAGCGGCGACCGATTTGAAACCCAACTGCGCAAATTGATCGTATCGCCGCCTGCCTCCGGCTATCGCTTTCGTGTCGATAGCACGTGCACAAACTGAGCATTCACCTCTCAAAATACGCCGCCAGACCCGCAGCCACTGCCTCAGCATATTCCCGCATGATCGAAGGCCGCGAACGCCCGTTCACGATTCGCTCCCCCTCGTAGTCACCTTCCTGGATCCAGGCATAGGCATCTGTATTATTCATGACCCAGGGTTCGAAAAAAATGACAGGACAGGTATAAGAACGATTCGCGAGAAGGTTGCGGGCCCACAGGTAGGAGTGGCCATCGACATTCCTCGCCCGCTTCGATTCAGGATCGTAGGAGTAGGGCTCTAAACCGGTACGCTCCGCAAAGACATCAGCGACAACGGCACCGACGGCAGCTTCCTCTTCGTGGATCCGCTGGAGGATCCGCTCCATCATCTGAAAGCGGTCGCCCTCATCGAGTACTTCCCCGACGGTGTAGGCCCCGTTTAAAAGAAGATGGAAATGGTTTTCCTCGACAAATACGGGCTTGTCCGGAGATGACCACGCGCCGCTACCACTGGAAGCATTGTAGTGCAGACAAAGGACGAGATCAGGCTTCAAGTCTTCATTCACGACCCGGGCCCGCTCCACGATCTCCTCTCTTCGATAAAAGCGACCGTTGGCATAGGGTTGGAGCATCGCATCGGGCCATCCCGGATTGTATTCCTGATAAAGATTGAGAAAATCGGCGGCTCGCTTCGCGGTCACCGGCGCATTGGAATCCCTGACCAGACTGACACGGGCACCCATCTCTTCGAGAATCGGCTTCAACCGTTTCGCAGTCATGAGCGTGAGCTCCCCCTCCCGGACCGGCCTATCCTGAGGTCGACCGAAATGACGCTCTTCAATCCGCGCAAAATCCCCGCCGATATGCCCGGGATCAATCGCTATGTGCATCTCGCGAAGAGAAATGCCCGACCTCCAGTAGCGCGGGACCTCGACCGGTGCCGTTGCCCCCCCTTCCCTCAATCTGAGCACGAACGGCACGCCTGAGGTTTGAACGGTTGCCCTGTCTCCTTCAATCGCAATGACCTGCATCCAGGTATCATCGACGGTGTAGACATCTTCGATAAGCGTCCGGAGTTCATCCGCCGAAATCGTTCCGTGGTAAGCGTTCAACGCCTCCCAGTCCGGCTCAAAACCCCGCGGGGGATGAACCAGTGGCGCGAGGGGCGGATCAGGATCTGCCGGTTTCTCTTTCTCCCCCAGTTCGGGCTTTGGCGCCCGCAGAACGACGGTGAGGACAAGTAATCCCAAAAAAATGGCGAGGCTGATAATGAACGGGATCGCTTTCTTCATGCTCCCGAAAACTACAACCCCACCGCTCTATCTCCAACGAAATCCATACCTGAACCCCGGGAAAAAGAGATCCATCCCATCACATCTTATTGGCGATGAGCGTCTCCATCTTCCGGATATCTGCAGAGAAGTTGCGAATGCCTTCAGCGGTCTTTTCTGTCGCCATGGCGTCTTCATTCATCATGAAGCGAAACGTATTCTCATCCATTGCAATCGCTTCGATATCCGATTGGGCGGCCACCTCCGGATCGAGCTTCTTCTCAATCGGGTCTTCAGAATTCTGCAGGTCTTCGAGCAACCCCGTCCCGATCGTGAGAAGATCACAGCCGGCGAGCTCGATGATCTGACTCGTGTTTCGGAAGCTGGCCCCCATCACCTCAGTCTCAAAGCCAAACTTACGGTAGTAGTTGTAAATCTGCTGCACAGATTGCACGCCCGGATCCTCCGCCCCGGTGTATTCCTTACCCGTGTCCTTTTTGAACCAGTCGTAGATTCGGCCCACAAAAGGCGAGATCAGCTGAATCCCCCCTTCCGCGCAGGCAATTGCCTGGGCGAGTGAAAACATGAGGGTGAGGTTACAGCTAATCCCCTCTTCCTGAAGTTTGGTTGCCGCGGCGATCCCCTCCCAGGTCGAGGCAATCTTGATGAGAATACGCTCACGCTCAATGCCGCCGTCTTCATACAGTCCGATGATTTCTTTCGCCTTGGCGATCGTTGCCGCTTCATCAAAGGAAAGCCGGGCATCGACTTCGGTGGAAACACGTCCGGGGACGATCTGGAGAATCTCTTTCCCGAAGGCGACGAGAACACGATCAATCACTGCCTCGACCGAACCCGATCCACCAAAATCAGCGACCGCTTTGTCAACGAGGTGCGCATACTGCTCCTGCTGTGATGCCTTGAGGATCAGGGAGGGATTTGTCGTGGCGTCCTGCGGTTCATATTCCCGCATCGACTCAAAATCTCCCGTGTCAGCGACGACGGTGGTGAACTGCTTCAGTTGCTCAAGTTGGTTAGCCATGAGTCAATTTGAGGGGGCTTTAACAGAGTGTCCAATGATTAGCCGGAAGAATGCGTCACAATTTCTTCATGCGGAGGATGAGGAAAGTTTTTATCCCCGCGCCATCTCACGACCCGCCTCTTCCTCCGAATCCGCAGAGCTCCTTTATTCAGCGGCGACGTTCTGAGCTGAGTACGTAACCATCGGGGTGTTGTTCGCATCAGCAATGAGGCTGCTGATCCGGATCACTCCGGAAGCTTCGAGCCGATAAATGATGCGGGCATTGCCGCCTCCCTTCAGTTTAGCAACGAGTTGAACCTGCTGATTCTCTGCATCGTAAAGCCCCTGATACGGGATCTGTTGCCCCATTGAATCTTTATAGATGGCTGACACCGCTCCCTTCCCCCGTCCCTCATCGAAAACAAAGTGCCAAAGGTAGTCCCACTTAACCGGCTCATAAACCGCGCTACCTCTGATCTGAAACCCCTTCCCGTCATCCGGAACCGTTCCAACCGAAACCGCCTTTCCGGGGATCGGCTGCGCGTTGGCCTGCGGGACGAGCTCCCCTGACTCCACCCTTTTTCCGGCTAAAGCCTTAAAAAGCGCCAGCTCAGAAAGCTCCTGAGCAGCACAATAGGAAGAGAGGCATGAAATGGAAAGGACTAAAAGTGAACATCGAAATGTGATCATGACAAAGGAATCGTCATTCATGCTCCATTGATTGGAAAATCGAGTCGATCAGATTTTCGGTGGAAATCGCGCTTTCTCACGATAGCCTTTGCACTATGGCAGCCCCCGTATTTGAAATGGAAAAAGTGACCGTTCGGAGAAACGGTAAAGAGATTCTGAACGATGTCAGTTGGACCGTGGAACGGGGTCAGCACTGGGTCGTCCTCGGTGGAAACGGTTCAGGAAAGACCTCGCTCCTCAATGTCCTCTTGAATTACCTCACGCCGACCGAAGGGGAAATCACGATGAAAGGCCGCGAGAATGCGGTGAATTCCGAGTCCCAGGACTGGGATGAATGGCGAAAGCGCATTGGTTTTGTCAGTGCGAGCATCGCTTCCCTCATTGATCCTGAAGAAACAGGATTGGAAATTGTCCTCGCCGGCCGTCATGCCATGGTGAACTACTGGCAGCGAACGGAGGATTCCAATGAAATCAAAGCAGCAGAGAAGACACTCGAGAAAGTGAACTGCGGCTACCTCCGCGACCAGATCTGGGCGACCATGTCTCAAGGCGAGCGCCAGCGTGTCCTCATTGGAAGGGCACTCATGGCACCGAAGATGGATTTTCTCGTTCTCGATGAACCCTGCGCCGGACTTGATCCCGTCGCGCGGGAGCATTTTCTGGCCTTCGTCGACGAGTTGACAAAGAAGGGCTCGTTCAAATCTCTGATCATTGTGACACACCACGTCGAGGAGATCACCCCTTCGATCACCCATGCCCTTATCCTGAAAGAGGGGTCGGTCATCGCCCAGGGCGAAAAGCGCCGGGCCCTCAATTCGCACACCCTGTCTCGCGCCTTCAAGAGCGAATTGAAACTTCGTTCTCGTCTCGGACGTTATCGCCTATACCATGAGGATGAATTCGTTCCCGATAGCGGAAGCGTCATCTAACTGACCTCCGATGAAAATCCACGCCGTCTCTGCTCTCCTCATCTTTTTCGCCTTCTGCGGAACTCACGCATTTGCCGATAAGTATCAGGAGCAATGCCCCTGCGGTCCGGATTCATTCAAAGGCCCCTTCCGCCTTCTCCTCATCGGAGGCCAGGGTCACAAAGGGGCTGATTTTCGCTATTCCTGCCGAAAGCATGATCTTTGCTACGACACGGTGGGGAAACTTCAGAAAGAGTGTGACGATCTTTTTCTCGAAGATCTTCTCTATGCCTGTGAGACTTCCCGCCGTCCGAAAATGGCGCGATTCAAAGCGAAGCTTTCCTATTGGCTTGTGTGCAATCTCGGAGGTGGTGCCTATCGATCAGCTCAACGCATTGCCGCCCGGAACATGGCTGGCCCTCAGAAATAGCTTCAGGGAAGCATCTCAAGGTGTTGTTTCATTTTTCCGATCGACCTCCTGACGCCGGCACTGAGCTCTTCGTCTGAGACGATCTTCTCGCGGGGTAGGTCACGGGCATCAATAATAACACCGGCGGAATTGACGCGCCACGAACCGCTAAATACACTGAACTTCTTTCTGAATCCGGCGACCGTGACCTTTCGTCCGACCGCTTCACCCCGCAGTAAGCAGGGCACGAGGGAAACTCCGTCGAGATCCGCCTCCTCCGGAAGCTTCGCCCCGGCAATTTCACAAAAAGTGGGGAAGAGATCCACGACATCGACAAGGTCGCGCCTCACCGTCCCGGCCTCGATCCGCCCCGGCCACCTCACGATCAAAGGAAGGTGAGTTCCGCCTTCGTTGAGGGTTCGCTTTCCTCCGCGAACAAGACCGGCCCTTGTTGTCCTGACTTGCCCAACCGTGTCGGTCCCGTTGTCCCCGAGGAAGACAATGCAGGTATCCTCTGCAATCCCCATGTCGTCGACTGCCGTGACGAGGCCTCCGATAATCCTGTCCATATAACGAATCATTTCCGTCAGTGATGCTTCGCGACCCAGCCTTCTGGTCTGCGGGGTCTCCACGATCGGCTCATGAGGTAAAAGCATGTTGTGGTGAATGAAAAACGGCTTCCCCGCCTCGACCGCCGCCTTCATCTGTTTGATGACATAACGAGCCATGACATCAGGGCCGAATCGCTCCGTGAGCCCTTTGCGAATCTTTCCATCTTCATTAAGGCAGGGATCCCAATAACGCGTTGTCTTTGCTCCTTCTTTCCAGATCTGCCAAACACACCAGGAGTCAAATCCCGCGTCCTTGAGATGATAAGGATGGAGCTCGAGAGTGGCGAGCTGCCATTTTCCCGTCACAGACGTCAGATAGCCGGCCTCTCGCAGTTGCTTCGCGTAACTGGGAAAGCGTTCTTTAAAATCGACCGCCTCCTTCGTCCCGTTGTGAACGGGCAAAACCGAGGTGTACCCATGCCGTGTCGGATACTGCCCTGTATACACGCTCATCCGCGTTGGGGTGCAGACCGGACTCCCATAAGCCCTCGCAAACCGGGCCCCTTCTCTGGCAAGATGATTGAGATTCGGCGTCTTCGTTCCAAGCCCGCCGTAACATCCCAGTTTCTCATAGCCCAGGTCATCGGCGACGATGAACAGAATATTAGGAGGATTCGAATCCTCATCGAGAGCGTGAATCACCCCTCCCGATAAAAAGCCCAGCAGCAGCAATACACAGATCCATCCTCGCCCGTCAAACATGGGGAAATCCTACGGAAATGAATTATTCCTGAAAAGACTTAAATGGGTCGAACGCGGGGTGCCTCCACGGTTTCCAATCCACGTAGGAGAATGAGGGCATGCCAACGAACCCGCTCCTCAAAATTCATGCGAAGGTCGGCAAAAGTTTCGCGGCTCAACACTTCATCCACCTCCGGCGATGGGTTTGTGTGAGGCCACAATCCCATCTGAAAGATCGTCTGCATGATCAGGAACTCATTCGCCTGTGCTTTCGAAAACTGAGGCAAGGCTCCGCACAAAACCGGAACGAGGCGGACAAAACAGCTTCGAAGTTCGTGTTTCTCCGATTCAACCGATTGAACCGTGAGATTCCTCTCGAGGACCGGAGCAAAAACCGACATTAACTCGCTGAGACGCTCCCGCCCGGAGAACGAGTCCGTATACAGTTGTGCAACACAGCTGACATCTCCTGGCTCAGAAATTCCATCGAGTGCCTCTACCAGAGCGAAGGACCATTGATCCAGCTCCTCCATGAAAATGGAAAGCAGGATCGCTTCCCTACTTTCAAAATAGCGATAGAGATTCGCTTTTGACAAACCAGCGGTGCGGGCAATCGCCGAAAGTCCAGCGGCCTCGGCGCCCCCCTTATCAACAAGCTGAACCGCCGCCGCGAGGATTGACGCCCGGCGCATTTCAATCTGTTCAGGCTTTCTCGCCCGCCGCCAACTTTCCGTGGGTTCTTCCATCTCACTCATCTCATTTCCGAATCCTGCTCCGCGACAGTCGTGCAGATTCCTTTCCTTTCAATAATGGCGCTGCGAAGTCGTGTTCCCCGAGGCGGCCCCCTAATGAAGAGCGGAGAAAGAATAAGTAAACAACGTTTCGTTAAATGAACGCTGACTCCTTGGTGTAGACAAGTGAACGCTGTTCACTTAATAGCAATGCAACGCCAGCCCTTCAGCATTTACCAGCATTTCTTTGCCGACCGCTCATACTTTCGATGATCGCGGACCCGCTTCTCAAGGCGCTTCCGCAATTTCGCTTTCGATGATTGCCCGGCCTTGCTTTCGCTCATCCGCACGACGGTCGCGGTGATGAGCTTCACCAGATTCTTCGCATCGCTTAAGGCGATAAATTCCTCTGCAATCCCTTTCTCCGGAGGACAATTGTGATAGTTGCCCAGAATCACCGAAATACCCGCTGCGGGGATTCCGTAGAGATTCATCGCCGTGGCTTCGCAGGCCCCGCCGTCGAGAAGCGCCCGTTGGTGCGGAATCTTTCCCTCTGTCGCCGCATCGACAAGTTCCGCCGTCGTGGCGTCGTGAAAAACACTGATGCGGTCTCCCACCCGGATCGCCGGCCCCCCGCCCATTTCGGCGCCTCCACGGGGTGCTGATGTTTCCAGCGAGACAAAGCAAACACTATCCGGCAGAGGCCAGTCTTTTGCCATTTCAACCGAGCCGATAAAGCCGACTTCTTCGGCACGGGTGAAGAGCCCGTAGACAGTGGCCTCCACTTCAGCTGCCTCCAGCTCCATGAACATCGCGAGAATCGCAGCGCAGCCGACGAGATCATCGCAGACGCGGGAGTGGATGATCCCTTCTTTCAGTTCAAAGGGTTTCAAATCCCACATTCCAAAGTCGCCGAACCATTCCACCGGATGCGTGTCGAGCCGCTCCTTTGGAACCCCTCCGAGAAATTTTTCCGCCCCTTTGAACTTCACCCATCCCGGGTGATCCATGTGAGCAGCAAAAGCAAGCCGCGGCTTTTTCCTCCCCCGCCGATAGGAGGCGATGAGATTGCCGAAAGCATCCTCTTTCACTTTAACATTCGGCATCGCCGCCAACTGTTCACGAATCACCGCCGCGACATGGTATTCGTGAAACGGCGCCGTCGGCGTGGAGAGAATTTTTCGAAAGAGTGATACGAAGGTCTGGTGATGCATGACGATGAACAATAAGGCATAATACGAAGCAAAGAAGCGGACAATACCTCTACGGAAAAAGCGCTGCTTCTGCCCCGGGAGAGCTCAATTGACAATGAGAAGCTTCATGGTTATCTAAGGTGCGTTCGGAGTCAGCTCGCCGCCTGCATCCGAAACAAACAGAACAGCCGACAATGATTTTCTTTCGCTCCTCCGGCAGTAGCCGGAATCAATCCCGCGACCAGTTCGGATCCTTCTTCCAAACACTCTCTTGGAATGTTCTCCCGACCGTGATGTTCTTCGCCCTGGCCCTCCCGGCACAGGAAACTCGAGCACAGGACTCGATTGACTGGGATGCGACCAGTTCAACTTCCTGGGATGCAACAACCGACAACTGGATTGGGGACGACACCACCTACTCAGATGGCGACGATGTAACTTTCGGCGATGATCCGGCAGGCGGCGGTCCGAACACGGTTACCCTGAACACCTCCGTTGCCACGGGAAGCATCACCTTCGAGAATACCGAAGATTACACCTTCAATGACCTCGTTGCTGATAGCGAAACGATTTCAGCCACCGGTGGAATCTCGATCAACGGCACCAGCACGGGTAATATCACCATCGACGCAAAGATTACCGGATCTACCAATATCACCCACGATGGCACCGGCACCCTGACACTGGGAGGCGGTGGCGTGACCAACGATTTTACCGGTAATATTGTGATTAAAAATGGAGCAACGCTTAGAAACGGAGATGACACCGATGGCAACCTCAGCTCACTGGGAGCAGCAGCCAACACGCTCACGGTGGAAAGCGGCGGCACCTTTGACCTCAATGCCCTGGCGGCCGGCGCCAGTTTAAAAGGCTACGGCACCGGCAGCATCAGCATCGAAGGTAGCGGTGTCGACGGCCTTGGTGCCCTCGTCAACAACGGCACCGAAGACGCACGGGACGCCTTTGCTGATGAACTTATCTTCACCGGTAATGTCACCCTCGGCGGCTCGGGCCGCTTCGACCTGGACGACGGCTTCAAGGTAAGTGGCACTAACATCACCATCACCAAAGAAGGCAATGCAACCATCCTCATCGCCGGTGACCAGAGCGGCGAATCGATCGCAAACTGGGAGATCAATGACGGAGCAATTTTCCTCCTAAACGACAGCGCCCTGGGCACAGCTAAAGTCACCCTGAACACGGACGGCATTCTTCGGGGAAATATTGCCGGGAACTCAACACGAACCATCGCAAATAATATCGATCTAAACGGGGGCACTATTCAAACCGGCTACGGAGCGGGCAGCGTCACCGACCTCACCGGCACGATCACTCTGGATGCGGACAGTGACCTCAAACCCGGCACAGACGATCGCCTCATCAAAATCAGCGGGACAGTCAAAACCGGTGACGGCGGAGATCTTAATATCGGGACCGGTGAGGTTCAGATAGCCGCCACCTCCAACCTCACAGACTTCAGCGGCAATTTCAGACTCATTCAAGACAACACCATCCTGTCGATCGCGAACGGAGTAACGCTTTCGCAGGCAATTGTAGCGGCAAATGGCGGCGATAATAAAATGTTTGAACTGCAAGACTCCGGCGGAGCCAATGGAATCGGAACGGTCAGTGGAAGCATTCAACTCCGGGAAAACGACGGCGTCAGCCAGCTCATCGTCAGAGCCTATGACACTGACACCCTCACCCTTAGCGGGCTGATTTTCGATGGTACCGGCACTGCAAACATGCCAATCAACATCAACGGGCGGCGAACGGGAGACACCGCAGGGAGCACATCCAACGGCACCGTCATCTTCACAGAAGACAACACCTATAAATCCGAAACCATCGTCACCGGAGGCACACTGCTCGTGAATGGAGACCAGACCGCTGCGACGGGAGTGGTCACAGTGGGCGATGGCGCCACCAACAATGCGACTCTGGGTGGAAGCGGGACCATTGGTGGCAACACTACCGTCCATTCAGGGTCCACCCTGAGCGGTGGGACGAACGGTAATGTCGGCACGTTGACTTTTGCACCTGATACCGGCACCACGAATCTCACTGCGGAATCCGGATCCACCTGGCTTGTCGACCTTATCGGCGGATCCGGTAATTCAGGGACATCTGACCGCATCGTCGTCTCAGGCAACCTGGACATCACAGGGTCGACGATCCAGATAAATGATCTTGGAACATACACCTTCGGTGACAAGTTCACGATCGCCACCTACGGAACATTAACGGCGAACGCAACCTTCAATGGATGGGCCGATGACTCGCTCCATACAATTGGTGGGGGCACCTACATGATCGACTATAACGATGGCTCAGCCATTACGCTGACTGCAATCCCCGAACCTGGCACCTGGCTGGGGCTCGCCCTCCTTCTGGGCTGTGCTTTTTTATATCGACGTCGTGAACGCCTCAGGATCAACTTGCAAGCCTCGTAGATCCCTCGTGACGTTCTAAACTGAAACTCGCAGGCCAGCTGAAACATTTTCCGGATTAGGCTCCGGCACAGGCGCTTCCCGCTCCTGCATCGTCAGTTGCACCCGCCACGCAATCGACGAACTTCCGCGTCACTATGTCTGTTTGGAAAAAGTTACGCTACAAAGCCGAATGGCTGGGTCTCGCCTGGCTCTATTTTGCGATTCCCCTGCTCCCGCGCCGCGCCGCCCACGGACTGAGCCGACTCCTCGGAAGCATCGCCTTCCTTGCGGACAAACGTGGACGCACCACCGCGATTGAAAATCTGACTCTGATCTTCGGAGCAGAAAAGAATGAATCCGAAATTCGTCAGCTTGCCAAAGACTCCTATCGCTCCTTCGCCCAGACCGTGATCGATCAGTTCTGGAGCCGCCGACTTACCCCGGACAACTACGAAAAATATTGTGACGTCCAGATCGATGATCAGGAGGCCGTTGACGCGGCCCTCCAGACCGGGGCGATCTGGGTGACGCCACACTACGGAAATTTCGAGTGGATCGCCCTCATGATGGGGTTCCGGGACTACAAGTTCACCATCATTGCTCAGGATTTTAAGAACCAGAGCCTCACCGACATCTACAAGAAGAACCGCGAGATCTCGGGGCACGAGGTCATTTCTCAGCGCGGCGCGATTCGGAAATTGCTTCGGAACCTCAAAGCAGGAGGACACGCCGCATTTCTCACCGACCTCACGATCAAACCGTCAAAACCCGCGACGATCATCGAGTGCTTCGGCAAAATGACCTGCGTCACCGCGATCCATGCCGAGCTCATGAAGCGCACCGGACTCCCTGTCATTCCCGGTATCTGCATTCCAAAACCGGATGGCACCTACCTCATCCGTGGATTCAAAAAGCTGACCTTCGGCCCTGACGATACCGACCAGACCATCGCCCAGGCTTGCTGGGATGTTTTCGAGCCGATCATCCGTGAGAATCCCGCCCCCTGGCTCTGGATGTATAAACATTTCCGCTACCTCCCCACCGGTGAAGAAGCCCACTACCCTTCCTATGCGAGATCGAATGAAAAATTCGACCAGGTCCGTGAGCGGGTCGGCATTTAACCCTTTCCAGTCGTGTTTTTCGATCATTGAAACCCTTCCCGTCGCGTTTAGGGTAAAATCGATTCTGCCCGTATGAATATTATCATCGTCGGAGCCGGGGAAATCGGCACCCACATCGCGCTCAGCCTCGCCTCGGAAAGCCACTCGATCGTTGTCATTGAAGCGAACGAGTCTGTCGCCACCGAGCTGAACAGTCGCATCGATGCCCGCGTCATGGTTGCTGACGGCACCTCCATCAGCGTCCTCATCGAAGCGGGCGTATCGGACTGCGATCTCTTTCTCTCTCTCACGAGCGACAATAACATCAACCTCGTTTCCGCCTCGGTCGCGAAACAACTCGGTGCCGCCAAGTCAATTTGCCGTGTTCATCCCGGGATCCAGCGCGAGTCCCTCTTCCTCGATTACGGGGAACACTTCGGGATCGACTACCTTTTCAGTCCGGAGCGACTTGCCTCGATTGAACTGGCCAAATACGTCCGCAATCCTCAATCCGCGATGGTCGAGGAGATCGCACGTGGCCATGTCGAGATTCAGCAGGTGCAGGTGAATGCCGACAGCAAACTCTGCGGGAAAGCACTCATGGATATCGATTTCCCCGCCCGCATCCGCGTCGGGGCGATCACGCGGGGCAAGGAAACAATTGTCCCTTCCGCGTCCGAGATCATCATGTCAGATGACCTGGTCACTTTGTTCGGTGAACCGGCCAAACTACATGAGACCGTGCTCCGGCTACGGAACAAGTCCAGCAGGGACTCACAGAGCAATATCGTCATTTTCGGTGGAGGGGAGTATGGATTTTCTCTCGCCCAGTCCCTCGAGAGTTGGAACTGCCGTGTCCGTATCTTCGAACAGGATGCGGAACGCTGTCAGGAGTTGAGTGACCTGCTCACCAATGTCACGATTCTGAACGCCGATGCGACCTCAATCGCCGAGATGAAAGAGGAACGGATCGGCGAAGCTGATTTTTTCATTGCCGTCACCGGCGTCGACGAAGACAACGTCATGACCTGCCTCCAGGCCCACAGCCTCGGCGCCAAATACTGCCTTCCTCTCATCCACCGCGCCGACTACGCCGACGCCATGACCGGCTTCGGGGAAAAGATGGGGATCCTTGCAGCGGTCAGTCCACGCGAGGCGACCCGAAAAGACCTCGCCCGCTTTATCACTTCCGATCGCTTTCACCTTCTGCAGAAGCTCGAGGGTGTCGAACTCATTGAAGCGACCGTTCATGATGATTCATCCACTCTCGGCAAGACAGTCCGCGAAATCAAATGGCCCACCGATTGCGTCCTCGTCGCCCAGCTCCACGGCGTCCGCGGGGAAGTCCCAACGGCGGATGATGTCATCAACGTAGAGGACAGCCTTTATGCATTGGTGAAACCAAAGGCAAAACGCGAATTTCTGAAGCTCGTCGCTCCCTGATGAATTTTCGTATCGTCTTTAAGATCCTCGGGCTTCTCGCCGTTCTCATCGGAGTCACGATGGGATTCTGCTGGGGATTCGCCTGGTGGGATATGGAACAGGGCTTTCAAACCACCCTCGAAAACTACGCCCATGAGGCCATGGGAAAATCCATGCTCATCTCAATTGGCGTCGGTCTCCTCCTTTTTCTCCTCGGCCTCGGGGGGAAACCGGAAGTGCTTCGTCGCGAGGCCATCCTCATCGTTGGCCTGAGCTGGATCGAGGTCAGCTTCCTCGGCATGCTCCCCTACCTCCTCTGCACTCAGGGCCTTGGGTTTTTCGATGCCTTCTTCGAGTCCGTCTCCGGATTCACCACGACCGGTTCAAGTATCATGTCGGATATCGAATCTTTCCCCCGGGCTATCCTGCTCTGGCGCTCCGTGACTCAATGGCTCGGAGGAATCGGTATCCTCGTGGTTTTTGTCGCGGTCCTTTCGTTCCTCGGCGCAGGGAGTAAATCGCTCATCGCCCAGGAATCGAGCTTGAATATATCCGACTCCCGCACCTCCCGGATTCGCGACGTCGCCTTCGCTCTTCTCAAGGTTTACCTAATCCTCACCGTCGTCTGCACGATTGGACTCATCCTCCTCGGAATGCCCGAATTCGAAGCGGTTTGTCACGCGATGTGCACCATCGCCACCGGAGGATTCAGCCCCATGAATTTGAGTATCGGCCACTATCAGGACCTTGGTATCGAGATATGGATCGGCCTCTTCATGTTTCTCTCCTCGATCGGGTTCATGCTCTACGTCTTTGTCGTGACCGGAAACTGGAAGCGACTTCGAAAAGAGGAGGAGGCAAAATATTACCTCATCCTCGTTCTCGTGGCGATCCTTGCGATCGCACTCGACCTCATGCTTGCCTCAACTCACTTCGGGTATCGCCAGGCCCTGCGCGATGGCTTCTTCAATGTCATCTCGATCAGCTCGACCACCGGGTTCGGTGTCTCCGACTACTCCAAATGGCCTCTCTTTTCCCAGATCCTGCTCATGTTACTCATGCTCATCGGCGGTTGCGCCGGATCGACCGCCGGCGGGATCAAGATGAATCGCGTCATCCTCTACCTGAAGACCGCGCAGCGGGAACTGGTGCGTTCCTTTCGGCCCACCCGGGTGTTCCGGATTCGACTGAACGGGATCGCCCCCGATGAACGGGCTCTGACCACGACCTCCTTCTTCATCGCCCTCGGCTTTGTCATCTCCGGCGCGGCCTGCGTCGTCGTCTCCCTGCTCGAGCCGGACCTGAACATGATCTCCACGATCGGCTGCGTCTTTGCGACCCTCTTTAACATCGGCCCGGGATTTGAAGCGGTTGGTCCAACCGAGAATTTCGGGTTTCTCAATCCTGCCACGAAAATGGTCCTGAGTTTTCTCATGATCCTTGGACGACTCGAGTTTTTCGCCCTGCTCGTGCTTTTCGTCCCATCCCTCTGGAAGAAATACTGATGCTCCCGCTCGATACCCGGATCGACGAAACGGGCCTCATCCGGCTCGACAAAAAAGCCCGGGAGGGATTCGAGAAACTCGGCCTCGTCACGATTGGCGATGCCCTCGCACACTACCCCAGGCGATACGAAGACAGAACGCATTTCGATGTTTTTCCCGACAGCCCGATGGAGACAGCCGTCTGCCTCCACGTCGAAGTGACGGACTGCCAAAGCCGCTTCGCAAAAGGCCGCGGGAGCCGCTTTTTTGAAGCGACCGTCGAACCGGCAGCAGGACCGGACCTCCTCGGAAACCGCATCGTCCTGCGCTGGTTCAACCTGGCATACATTCACAAGATCCTTGCGGTCGGACACCAACTCGTGATCTACGGCAAACCGAAAGTGAGCGGGAAACGGTTCGTTATCGATCAGCCCGACTTCGAGATTGTTGATCATGATCCCGCCTCAGCTGATGCCCACATGGGCCGTATAGTTCCGATCTACCCACTCGTCAGCGGCGTCTCTCAGAAGCCGCTTCGCGCTCTCATCTACGGCCTTCTCAGCAAGATCAAATCCTCCGATGTTCCCGACTGGCTTCCCCCCGGCAGCTCCGACACCGGCCTGTCCAGAGCAGAGGCCCTCAAGGCCATTCACTACCCCGCGACCCTCGCGGAACTGGAACCGGCAAAGCGCTACCTCGCGCTGGAGGAGTTCACCCAGCTTCAACTCATTCTTCAGAAACGAAGAGCAGAACATCGTGCACGCGGTGGCAAGGTCCACTTCCGCGACCGGCTTCTCCTCAAAGCCTTCCTTGAGCAACTCCCCTTCGAACCGACCGGGGCACAGCTGCGCACCATGTCCGAAATCCGCGAGGACATGAGCTCCCCGCACCCCATGGTGCGCCTTCTCCAGGGTGACGTCGGCGCCGGTAAAACACTTGTCGCCGCAGGCGCCATCCTCATGGCGGTCGAAGCCGGATTCGATGCAGCCCTCATGGCGCCGACCCAGATCCTTGCTGAGCAGCACTTTTTGACCTTTCAACAATGGTTTGAACCACTTGGTATTGAGGTGAAACTCAAAACAGGATCAAAGGAAGCCGGTGGCGGTCTGCCCCTCTTCTCCGGCGGCACCCCGAATCACGGAGCGCTCATCATCGGCACCCACGCGCTCATCCATGACAAGAGTGATTTTCCCAATGGCCTTGGCCTCGCCGTGATTGATGAACAACACAAATTCGGCGTCGCCCAGCGACAGGCTCTGATTCAGCGTGGCGATTCGCCCGATGTCCTCGTCATGACTGCGACCCCGATCCCACGGACCCTCGCGCTCGCCTTCTACGGCGACCTCGACGTCTCCATTCTCGATGAGCTTCCTCCCGGGCGCGGCAAGATCATCACTGGCATACGAAAGACCACGCAAACAAGCCAGGCGGCGGGCTTTCTCAAAGACCAGCTCGCCGAAGGACGTCAAATTTACATCGTCTACCCCCTCATTGACGAGTCGGAGAAATCAAAAGCCGGCGCCGCCAGCGTCGAATTTGAAAAATGGCAGGAGCTCCTGCCTGAAACAAACCTCGCTCTTATCCATGGTCGTCTCTCCGCCGAAGAAAAAGACGAAGTCATGACCCGATTTCGCAGCGGCGACACCAACGTCCTCGTATCCACTACCGTCATCGAAGTCGGCGTTGATGTTCCCAACGCCAACGTCATGCTGATCTACAATGCCGAACGCTTTGGGCTCGCTCAACTCCACCAACTTCGGGGCCGCATCGGACGGGGGGAGCACAAAAGCTTCTGTGTTCTCATGATCGACCCTGAAGTGGAGGGGGCAGCCGGGCGCCTTCATATCCTGACAGAAACTCGGGATGGATTTAAAATTGCTGACGAAGACCTCAGGCAACGGGGTTCCGGCGAAGTCCTCGGAACCCAACAAAGCGGCCTCCCGGATCTGAAGTTCAGTGAGCTGATCGGCGACACCAAGCTGGTCGAAGCAGCCAAATCGATTGCCGAACGCTTCCTCGCAGACACGGAAGCGCAGGAGGGTTGAGTCATCGAGGCAATCCGCCCCGCAGGTTATCGATTGATCGATTGTCCTCCCTCAGCGATCAGATGCCCGTCACGATCAATTTAACCAAGCCCGGTTAACAAGCCGCAGCGATCATGAGTGATCGCCTGATATTCGTGCGGAGCTACAACGGGGCGGACACGTGAACACCTTCCGCCGAAAAAAGTCTGAAAATGCTGAGGACAGTTTGATGGGAACGAGATAGGTGACGGTGTCGTATGCTATCGCTTTGCCATCTCTGACACTGGACAAAGCGAACTGTGGTTCTACATGTTTTACAAGGCGGTATGGTTTTTCGTTCATCACGTTCAAGCAACATCAAGTGACCAACACGGCGAGAGTGGCGATGCCGGGCCTGCCTCCTTGATCATCAGCCATCAGAAGAACAGCTCTGACAACAATCACCCGGAACGGAATGCGAAATAGAAAATCTTCGAAGCTGGCACCCGGGATCTGGACGGGGCAGCTATTACACTTCGTGTGCCTGGTGGTTCTGCTCGCCCTCGTCGCTATCGCATGGTGTTCCCTTAAGAAGCCCTCGCCGGGAGCTTTCTGGATAGCAGTGGCATTTCCGATCGCTCACCAGCTTTTCGTATGGATGGCCTGGCGTCTCGAATTACGATCAGCGTTTACGAGCAGGTCGATCGGTTTTAGAGCTTACCTTGCCGTTTTCTTCATTCTGTTTTCGGGGCGTTTTGTTTCTCTACTCGCCCTCGCCTGGCTGGACCGGTCCAGCCTCCATCTGAATATTCTACCGAGGGTCTTCCTCACGCTTCTTCCGGCCGTTCCCGGAATCTACGCGATGGTTAGCGTTAAACGATACTTCGGCATGTCACGGGCGGCAGGAGCCGATCATTTTGATCCGCGATACCGTAACATGCCCCTGGTGAACAAAGGTATCTTTCGCTACACAAACAACGGAATGTATCTTTACGCATTCCTCTTATTCTGGGCCATTGCGGTGGGCTTCAACTCATCAGCGGCCCTGATCGTTTCAGCGTTCAGTCACGCTTACATTTGGGTTCACTTCTATGCCACCGAACGGCCCGATATGAGCTTCTTGTATCCACCAGATGAGAAGAAGTCCTCGATTTGATACCACAGGCACAGCTCATCGCATCACTTCAGCCCCCGCCGGCGAATCCAAAGGGCTCAGTACCCCCAGCCCGTTCGTCCCTATCGCGACGTGCAAGTAGATCTCCG
>JARGPJ010000001.1:519546-715438 GCA_029212615.1 Verrucomicrobiales bacterium | reverse complement strand
AAGTAGGAAAGTAGGAAAGTAGGAAAGTAGGAAAGTAGGAAAGTAGGAAAGTAGGTTCCGCTCTTTCGATTCTAAGGATTCCCGCTCTCTCGCGTCCCATCGGTGACGGGTGATTTCTGCGCATGAATGCAGCGGGACGTTCGTCTTTTACCGACTTAGCATTCCCTTTATGAAAACCACCCTTTTATTTCCCGCGCTGATTCTCTCCACGACGTTCCTCTCCACGGGAGCGTTCGCTGAAAGTGCCAAATCCATTTTTGAGACACACGAAACTCAAAAAGCAGAGGCGCTGGCTGCTTATCTTGAAGGCAATCCGGAGGCAGAGGATGGAGCGACCGCTGAGTCCATGCTGATCGGAGCCTACATGCAGCTCGATCAGGCGGAGAAAGCAGCCCCGCTTCTGAGAAAGCGATATGATTCCCTTTCAAAGGGCGCTGACGCAAACCTGCAGGAGCTGATTCCCGGGGTGATCGAGCCGCTTTTCCGCGTCTATTCCGAGTCCGGTGACAAAGATGCCGCCCGCGAGTTCGTTGAGCAGGCGAAGAAAGATCTGGGATCTCATCCCCAGGGACCGCAGATCATGCAATTCTTTGATGGCATGCTGGGGCAGCTTGCGATGCCGGGGGTCGGGGATGCGATGGCGATCAAGTTCACTTCCACAGACGGTAAGGAAATCGATCTGGCGGCGATGAAGGACAAGGTCGTTCTCGTCGATTTCTGGGCGACCTGGTGTGGTCCGTGTGTCGCTGAAATGCCACACGTCATCAGCACCTACGAAAAACATAAAGAGGCCGGGTTTGAAGTCGTTGGTATTTCCCTCGATTCAGACAGGAGTGCCCTGGATGCTTTTCTCGCGGAGAATGAAATGACCTGGCCTCAGTATTTCGACGGTGAGGGTTGGGGAAACAAGATCGCGAAAGAATTCGGGATCACCGGGATTCCTGCGACCTTCCTTCTTGGAAAAGACGGTAAGATCGCCGCGACGAACCTTCGTGGGAATGCCCTCGAGGAGACCGTCGCCGGCTTGCTTGAGTAGCACAGGAGAGCTTTCGGCTGCCGCCGCGATTCTACCCCTTCTTGCTTCCGGCTTTCATCCCGGGTGTCTTCTTCGCCCGGTGGAAGGGGGAGTCCTTTGCCACGGTCCGGTTCGGTGCGCATTCAAGCGGAACATGGGCGGCCAGCCCGGCTTTGATTTCGGCATAAGCGGGATCTCCCGCCAGGTTTCGAAATTCGCCCCGATCATTTTCGAGATCGTAGAGTTCTTCGAACCCGTCCGGGTAGATGATGTAGCGGTACTTCGTATCGCTCAGGCCGTGCGAGGGTTCGCTGTCGTGTTTGAAGGTGAAAGACGTCAGCGAAGTTCTTTTGGTGAGTGAAGACGGATTCCGCAGCTGGGCGACAACTGATTCTCCGGTACATTGCTCAGGGAGAGGAAGGTCAGCGAGCTCGCAGAGAGTGGGATAGAGATCGGTCAGCGTGGTCGGTTGACGGGTTGACGCTCCATCCTTTGAGATCCCGGGAGCATGGATGAACAGAGGGACACGGGTGGTTTGTTCCCAGAGCGCAAATTTCTCCCAGTTCTCTTTTTCCCCAATATGAAAACCGTGATCGGTCCAGAGCACGACGATGGTGTTTTCAGCCATGGGCGAGGCATCCAGCGCATCGAGGAGGCGGCCCAGTTCATGATCGACGTAGCTGATTGAGGCGAGGTACCCCTGCATAAGGGTTTTCCATTGCCCGTTGTCGGTCACCCATTGATGCCAGTGCACTCGTTCATGAGGGCGGGCATCGGCGAGGTCATCTTCGAGGTGGTCGGGCAGTGCAACCTCATCGAGCGGATAGAGGTCGAACCACTTTTGCGGTACTTCGAAGGGAATGTGTGGACGAAAGAGGCCCACTGCGAGAAAGAGTGGCTGGCCGTCGTGGGAGGCCATTTCTTCAGCGGCCCAGTCCACGACCGCTCCATCGCCCTGGTCGGCGCTTAATTCCACGGGTGCTGCACCAAAGTAATAATTCTTAAGGGGACGTTCTCCTGCAAAGCCTTGATTTTGTGTTTTTCCGTCAAAATCGGGGCGGGGCCAGTCCTTTGAGATGGGGTCCAGAGGGTCGCCGCGGTAGTCGTCCCAGGCGTCCGGATCATTCTGGGAATCGCCGGCGGTCCACTGCAGGGTGTGAAAAATCTTTCCCCCGCCAACCGCTCGATAACCGTGGTTGCGGAAATGTTGAGAAAGGACCACTGCCTCTTCGAGGTCGGGGGATTCGTGCCTCCACCGGGGGCCGTGTGCGCCGAAGAGATTTCGATAAATACCGGAAGCAATGGGATGAACCCCTGTCATCACTGCTACCCGCGAGGGATGGCAGGCAGGAGCGGCACAATGAGCGTTCGTGAAGGTCACGGATCGTTTCGCGAGGCGGTCGAAGTTCGGCGTTTGAATCCCGGGATGATTGTCGAGAGGGGAAATGTAGTCGTTTAAATCGTCGATCGAGATAAAAAGGACGTTTGGCTTTTCATTGGGCAAAGCGGTTGTCAGAAAAGACAGGGAAAGGACGGATAGAAGAAGCGGGGCTTTCATTGGGGTTAAGAGGGTTGTGCCGATGACTCTACCCTGTTTGATCGCGTTCTGCCTAGGCGGAGGAGGTCGCATTTTATGCGATATCGGCCTTGCTGTTGACCAATCCGATCAGCCCGTACTGAAGCGCTCCGATCTCATAGGCAAGCATGACCCGAAGCACTGTGAGGGGAAAAATGCGGTCGCTTCGGAGATTGTTCCATAGAAAGCGCAGGTATTCCCGGCGCGTCATGACTTTCCAGATCAGCCGGCCGAGAATTATTCGCCAGGTTTTTTTCACTTGTTTGCCCACTTCGCGAAACGTTTCTACGGCAAAACCTTCCCCCACAGCGACGGCTTTCAGTTCCTCTGCGCTCAGCAGGCCGGGGAATCGGCCTTCCTCACAGATTGGTTTGAGAAGAAAGCGGATTGCACGGGGGCCCGCCTTCGGATTCGCGAGCCAGACCGCCATGCCGAGTCTGCCTCCCGGTTTGAGGACGCGGGCGGCTTCGCGGAAGAATGCCGGTTTGTCACCGAGGTGGGAGAGGCATTCGATCGAGACGGCGGCATCGAAGGAGGAGGTTTTGAAAGAGTTTTCGAGCCAGTCACCATGAAAGAAGCGGGGTTTCGGGATCTCACCTGGCAGCTCCATGGCCATCCTCTCCGCTTCCTCGCACTGTTTTTTCGACAGGGTGATTCCGGAGACGAAGGCCTGTTTTGTTTTGGCAAGGTGGATGGCACTCCCTCCATGCCCGCATCCAATATCGCAGACCGTGTCTCCCGACTCGATGCCTGCGAGCCCCGCCACTGTTTCGGAGAGGGTTTGAACTGCCTTCACCGTCGTTTCGCCTCCCTGTTCCCACAGGCCGTGGTGGAGATGATCTCCCCAGGTATCGAGGTAGAACCACTCGAGTGAATCGTAGTGGTTTTCCACGGCTTCAGTGGTCGGGATCCTTGATGGAATGATCATGCCGGGAGTTGGGCTGAAATGCTTTTCATACAGGGTCGAAACTTCACGAAACCAAAGTTCATTTTTAATTGAACAATCTTTCAGCGGCCTTATTGGTCACCCTGCTCCCGAAACGATTTCCGTGAACGGCGAGAAAGACATCTTTCAAATTGAGGCACGGTTCAAGGTCACCAAGACCCTCTAACCGGGGGCGGTAGCGTGCCATTTCACTTTCCAGCTTCATGGCTGTATTGCAAAAATCCAATTCTTCCGGGACCCCGCCGTGTGCCGCAGGGGCGGACTTGGAGGCGGAGATAGTCGAGTATTTTGTTTCTTTTGTTCAGCTTCTCGGGTTGCCGAAATCAGTGGGTCAAATATACGGGGTGCTATTTGCGTCCACTGACTCGCTTGTCATGGATGACATCATTGAGCGCCTCGGGATCAGTAAGGGCAGTGCGAGTCAGGGGCTGAGTCTTTTAAGGAGCCTCGGCGCGGTCACGAGTCACTCCGTTGAAGGCGACCGGAGGGAGCGCTTTGCTGCTGATCTTAACGTTTCCCGCATCGTGCATCACTTTTTTGAGGAGCGCCTCATGCCGCGCCTGGAGCATGGGCAGGCGCGCGTTGAATCGATGCTTTCCGGGCTTGATCCCTCTTCCAATGAAGAGCAGCAGGTTCTTTACGACCGAATCAAAGCGCTGCGGAAGTGGCAGAAGCGGGGGAATGCGATTGTTCCCCGTATCGTCCGCTGGCTCCGTCGTTGATCTTTTTTATCCATGAATCGACAGGATCAGAAATACTACATTGCCGGTCATCGCGGAATGGTTGGCGGGGCTTTATCCCGGGCCCTGGAAGCGGAAGGATGCACAAACCGGGTTGAAGCAAGCAGTGCGGAACTGGATTTGAGGGATCAGGTCGCGGCTTCTGATTTTGTTGCGACACATAAGCCGGATGTCATGATCATCGCAGCGGCAAAAGTTGGCGGGATCTATGCGAATGATACCTACCCTGCCGATTTTTTGTATGACAACCTCATGATCGCTTCGAATCTGATCGAAGCGGCCTATCGAAATAAGGTGGGTCAGGTTCTTTTCCTCGGTAGTTCGTGCATCTACCCCAAATTTGCGGAGCAGCCGATTAAAGAGGAGTCTCTCCTCACGAGTTCTCTTGAGCCGACCAACGAGGCCTACGCCATTGCTAAGATCGCCGGGCTGAAGATGTGCGAGTACTATCGACGTCAGCACGGGGTGCTCTTTCATTCAGCGATGCCGTGCAATCTTTATGGCATCGGAGACAATTATCATCCCGAAAACTCTCATGTCATTCCCGCTTTGATTCGCCGGTTTCATGAGGCGAGAGAGGCCGGGGCTGAAACGGTGACGATGTGGGGCACCGGGACGCCGAAGCGGGAGTTTCTCTTTGCTGATGACCTCGCAGAAGGGTGTCTCCATCTTCTCGGTCTTTCTGATCCACCGTCGCTCGTTAACATCGGCGCCGGGAGTGATGTCACTATCCAGGAGTTGGCAACCCTCGTCGCAAAGACGGTCGGCTTTGAGGGGCGTATCGAGAATGATACCACTAAGCCTGATGGAACTCCGCGCAAACTGATGGACTCTTCTCTGATTCATTCGCTCGGCTGGAAGTCGACGACGACGCTTGCGAGCGGGCTTGAAAAGGCCTATGAGGATTTCCTGAAACAGATATAACAATCATCCGGGGCTTCGCGAGGAGCACCCCCCTGACAAGCTTTACTATATAATTCATGAAAAAGGCCCTCATCACAGGTATCACAGGTCAAGATGGATCCTATCTCGCGGAGCAGTTGCTCGAGAAGGGTTACGAAGTTCACGGCATGATCCGCCGCTCGAGTTCATTCAATACATCGAGAATTGACCATCTTTATAACGACAAAAAACTACAGGAAGAGGGACGCTTTAAGCTTCATCATGGTGACCTGACTGACTCGTCCAACCTTAACCGTCTCCTTGAGCGGATTGGTCCGGATGAGATCTATAACCTCGGGGCCCAGAGTCACGTTCAGGTCTCGTTCGAAGTTCCGGAGTATACCGCTGAAGTGGATGCGATCGGCACGCTTCGCTTTCTGGATGCGATCAAAGAAACAGGACTGGACCAATCGGTGCGTTTCTATCAGGCCTCCACCAGTGAGCTCTACGGCGAAGTTCAGGAGGTGCCTCAGACGGAGACGACTCCATTCTACCCTCGATCACCCTACGGTGTTGCGAAGCTCTACGGCTTCTGGATCGTTAAGAACTACCGTGAATCCTACGGGCTTCACGCCAGTAACGGGATCCTTTTCAATCATGAGTCACCCCGCCGTGGCGAGACTTTCGTGACTCGCAAGATTACCCGGGCGGCAGGACGGATCCGCGAGGGAATGCAGGAGTGCCTTTACCTTGGAAACCTCGATGCACAGCGTGACTGGGGTTATGCGCCGGAGTACACAGAAATGATGTGGCGCATTCTCCAGCAGGAGACGCCCGACGATTATGTATGCGCGACGGGGGAGATGCACACGGTGAGGAGTTTTTGCGAGCATGCTTTTGAAGCCGTCGGCATCAAGGTGCGATTCGAAGGTGAAGGGGTGGACGAAAAGGGAATTTGTGAAGAAAGCGGGAAGACTGTTATTGCGGTTTCCCCGGATTACTTCCGACCTGCGGAGGTTGAGCAGCTTCTCGGTGATCCTGCCAAGGCTCGTGAAAAGCTCGGCTGGGAGCCGAAGGTCACATTCAAAGAGCTCGTCACGATCATGGCGGCAGCGGATTGGGAGTTGGCGAAGGCGGGGCGGTGATTTTGCCGGGAGACGGGTATTGGCGTTCTATAGTTAAATGAGTCAATCGGAAATCGATAGGAATGGAGAGGTGACGTGTTACTCCTCTGCGTCTCCGCTCAGGGACTCAAAAGGTCTCCTGCGAAGCGTATGGCAGGATTTTGTCGACACGCGTGAATTGATTTTCACTCTCTTCACGCGGGATCTTCGCGCGCAGTTTCGCCAGAGTATTCTTGGATATATCTGGTTGCTTCTGCCTCCTGTTACCACGGCGGCGGTTTGGTTGTTTCTCCAGTCTCAGCGAATCCTTAATGTGGAGACGGATATTCCTTATCCTGTATTTATTCTCGTGGGAACGACAGTGTGGACATCCTTCGTTAACCTGGTGAGTGCCCCTCTTGTGGGATTCAATGCAGGAAAGTCCATCTACACAAAATTGAATGTGGCTCCGGAGGCTTTTGTCATGAGTGCGATCTTACGTGCATTGCTGAATTTTGTGATTCGCCTCGTTATTCTGGTGCCGGTATTTATTGTCTTCAAGGTGGTCCCGCCTTCGACGTGGTATCTGTTCCCGGTCGCGGTCGTTAGTTTCTTTGCTATCGCATTGGCTGTCGGGATTTGGGCCATTCCCTTCGGCAGTCTCTTCACGGATGTTGGAAATTTTCTTACCAATTTCGTAAAGATCTTCATGTATTTAGCTCCGGTCGTTTACCCTGTCGGGAAGAAGACTGGATTGTTTAAAGAGCTCATGATTAACAATCCTCTCACTCCCGGAATTGCGTGGAGCCGGGATGTGATCACTACCGGTTCGAACGAATGGGCCGTTCCCGCTCTTCTGATCGGTTTGATTTCACTATTGTTCGTGTTGGCAGGGCTTCTTTTTCTGCGAATTGCCCGACCACATCTTGTCGCCCGCCTCGGGATGTAATCGATGATATGAGTAATGATGTAACGATTAGTTGCGACAATGTGTCGAAGCGCTTCGCCCGTGATCTGAAGAAAAGTCTCTTCTACGGGCTTTGTGACACCTTTTCCGAATTGAAAAAAGGGGGGGTGAAAGACGAAAACCCGCCTTTACGGGATTCGGAGTTCTGGGCTCTGAAAAATGTCTCTTTCGAATTGAAGCGGGGTGAGGCGATGGCGCTGATGGGAGCGAACGGTTGCGGGAAGACGACCATGCTCAAGGTCCTGAACGGGCTGTTGAAACCGGATACCGGCCGGGTGACGATGAGAGGGCGGGTCGGGGCGCTCATTTCATTGGGAGCCGGCTTCAATCCTATTCTGACAGGTCGGGAGAATATCTACGTGAATGGCTCTGTCCTCGGATTTTCGAAGCGGGACATTGATGCCCGTTTCGACGAAATTGTCGATTTTGCAGGTATTTCTGAATCAATTGATGCTCCGGTGCGGACCTACTCGTCCGGTATGCAAGTACGGCTGGGCTTTTCTGTGGCAACGTGCATGGATCCCCGGATCCTCCTGATTGATGAAGTGTTGGCGGTGGGTGATTTCAGTTTCAGGGCTCGCTGCTATGGCCGTCTTGCCAGTCTCATGGAGGACACTACGATTCTATTTGTCAGTCATTCCGCCCAGCAGGTAACCCGAATCTGCAACAAAGGAATCCTGCTTGAAAGCGGTGAACCGGTGATGTGCGACGATGTCGCGAAAGTGATTATGGAATACAATCGCCGGAATGCTCCCAATTCGGCTTTCAGGGTATTGTATGACGGCGATGCTTCGCTGACGGCTACGGAGGTTCCCAACCGGGAGATCAATTTTGGAGGAGATTTGACTCTCAATTTGGGGATTGAATCAAAGACTCGATACGAGAATTGCTTCCTGAGGATTCTCATCCGGAAGGCTGACGAAGAGTTGGTAGGTGAGTGGAATTCAGAACTGCACGATCACCTCTTTGATATTCCGGTCGGCGAAAGCTCGCACGAATTCACGGTAAACAATCTGCGCTTACACGATGGCATTTATCGCATAGCCTTTTTTGTGATGGCGGAGGATCGTATCACTCATCTCATTAATGCGACGAATGTGGAGACGATCGAGTCGACCGGTCTTTGTTATGGCGGTGTTGCGGTGCAGTTTTAATCAAGCTTAAGTAAGTCATGTCATTTATTCCTGAATTGCAGTTTTCCGAAGGCTTTGAGGCAAGTTTGCTGAGCGATCTTAGAGACGTTGGTGTCGTAAAGGTTTTCGGGGCAACGACACCGGGCGAGATTGAGAAGTTGAACGCTGAGTTTGAAGAAATTTTGGCTGCCGACCAAAGTGGAGTGCGGGACCTCGGTGTGGAGGTCGGGGGGGGGAAGAAATTGATTCGCCATGAGTTGGAAGGGGCAGTCTTCCCTGAAACAATTCGTTACTTTACTCAGCAGTGGATGCAGAACTTGAGTGATCTCTATTGGGGGAATACCCGGGTCCTGAATGATAATGTTTTTGTGACGCGGGAGATACCGGGGACAAAGCATCTCGCTCAAGACCTTCATTTTGATGTGCAGGAAACGCTTAAGTTTTTTCTCTATCTTAACGATGTGACTGCTGAGAACGGAGCATTCTCCTGCGTGCCCAGAAGCCTTTCGTTGACGAAGGAAAAGCGTCAGGAGATCGGTGATGAGGTGTCCTATGAAAACCGGGAATACACCCGGGATCACCCTTTCAGCGAAGAGGAGATTGTTCCGGTGGAGGCTGCTGCAGGAACGATTATTGTTTTTACGACTGAGGTGTGGCACCGGGCAGGTCTTGTCAGTTCCGGGGAGCGGCGCGTGATGCGTGGGCATACGAGGACACCGGATAAATCCGGAAAGATTAAGGATCAGAAAGCGAATCGTTCGATCATAAATCGTCTAAAGGGCTTCCTGAGTAATGAATAGGGAGTATTTTGCAATTTGGGACAGGTATCAGGGCAGTTAAAAGCTGCTTGCTAAGTTCTTTATGAAATTCATCTCGCGTTTAAAAAAGTTTCTTCAGCGCCATTGTGCTCGGACTAAGCAAGGTGAGATCCTCCAGCTTGGTTCCAAAATACTTGTGATAGGTGATAGTCACGTACGCTCATATGCGAGAAACGTGAACTTCTTTCCTGTCTTCCTGGGTCAGGGGCGCCTTCACAATTTTACTTCGGATGAGTATGCTGAAAACTACAGAGTTAAAGCCGAGCGAATTCTTAGAAATACGCGTTCTAATGTGGCACTCCTTGTTTTAGGCGAACCTGATGCGAGGCATAGCTTAGGCTTAGGGTGGTTGCCCTGGGAACGGTCGAAGGCTGATCAGGCACGGATGCGAAATCGCTGCCCCTCTATAATGCGTGTCGAGGTGGAAAAATCTGCTCAGCGTATATGCAGTCTCTTCACAGCATTCCGAAAAAGTTTTCCAGAAACTCGATTGATTTCCGTTTCCTTGCACCCGGTTCAAATGGAAGAACAAAATATGGCTGCTCAGTTGTTGAATGAACTTCTTGCTAAATCGCTAGGGGAAGATTTTTTCGATTTAACTGCTGAAGTAGAGTCACTACGTAAAGCCCTTATTGATCCCGTGCATCATAGTGGGGCTATTCAGCCTGTTGTAGAGCGTGCTCTTAGTGAGCAGATTATTTTAACCGAGAGTCGTGCAATCGATGTAGAAGAATGGGATGCCGAAGAAGTGAGAAGTCTTTTTCAGGAAAATTCTCAATTCGGCTGCTTTGTTCCAAAATTATGAGTAAAGTAAGGGCAAAAATAGGTGGGTGTATCAACTGGCTTCTAAAGCCATATAATATAAAGATTTCGAAACGGAAACCCAATGATTATTCTAAACCCATTACGAGGTCGGATTCACAGCGGGGCGGATTAAGTGTATTCGAAAAGCAGGCCTACCTTGAAGAAAGCGAATTTCAATACATTCTGTGGATTGATCGAGTATATGAAAAAATTAGAAGCGTCCCGGGTCATGTTGTAGAGCTGGGGGTGGCATACGGGCGAAATTCAATTATATTTAGCAGAATGATTCAGCTTCATGGAGAGACGGCAACTCGGAAATATTTCGGATTTGACACATTTGATGGATATACAGAAGAAACGCTGGAAACAAATCCTCATCTCTCAGGGAAGACATGGAAGGATTGCGATCGCAATCGAATTGAGGCGCGTCTTAAAAGGGCTAATGTTGAACGGCAGACTACCTTGATTGAGGGGGACATACTTGAGACAGTCCCTCAGTTCCTAAAAGAGAATCCAAATTTCCGATGTGCGCTTTTGTATGTTGATTGTAATGCTTTTGAGCCATCTCTGGAAGGAATGAAATTGTTCCAGCAATTTATGTCACCGGGCGGTGTCATCTGTATTGATGAGAAGAGGCAAGGGGGGGAAACTAAAGCGCTAATCGAATTTTGTAACTTGTCGGGTCTGGAATACAAGCGCGATCCAGGTGCTTTGGCGGTGCCTGCCTACACTATTGTTAAGTAGTTGGATCACCATTTGAACACTAACAGTAATGAGGAAAGCAAAAACCGAAGGGGGTTTCAAAGTGTTTGGTGATATTAGTAAGGTGCATCTGACTTTAGTTGTCGGATTTCTTATTGGTCAGCTTGCGTTGTGTGTTGCTTTTGGGCCTGAGGGCTGGCAGGTATTTCGTTGGTCGATGTATGCTCGTGTCTGGAACTATGAGGTTGCCGTAAAAATTGATGGGAAATCATTGAGCGAAGAAGAAATTAAAGCGCGCTATAAGATAAGAAAATCTGGAGCGACGCGAAGCCCGAAGCATTTAAAGGCTCACATAGTTCGTTTTGAAGAATACTATGGTGACATCGGAAAAGCTGAAGTAGTTGCAAAGATGATAATTAATAAGGGAAGGGAAAAGCTGATCACAATTTTATGAAGCCTTTGTTTCCAGCTGGATGGAATTGGGTTTGGGTTGTCCGGTTTCTTGTGTTGCTACCGTTAATATCATCTTGGAGGTTTTGGGGGAAGGGAGGACTTGGTTACGGCGTAGTCTTCCTAAGTCCTTTTGAGGGGGTTGAGCGATCGATCGGTTCAGGTGAGCCCATTGGTGGATTTGTTATTATTTTTCGAATTATCTATTTTCTAGTGGTCGGCCTTGTTTGGCTCGGGACGAATGAAAAACAGATAAGGATTGGTGGATTTGGTTTTGTTACATTGGTGGTCTGTGCTTTTATAGGTTGCAGCGGAATGTTTGGGAATGCGACGCTTCTTGCGGTCGTGATTGTTGGGTTGTTGTGTTTTTCGCCTAAAATGCAGGATATATCGATATCCTGGCAGTTAGCGGTTATGTATTTACTTACAGGCATAACAAAGCTTCTTGAGCCGGAATGGAGGAATGGGATCTATGGATTAAATCATCTAACACGTTCTCATTTTGAGATTACGAACGAAGTTGCTGCCTTGGTATTTGGATGGTTTATTATAATTGCAGAACTTTTGTTTGCGGTGTGTTTGATTGTATTGCCCTGGGTTGGTTGGTCGATAAGGTATGTAATTGTGTTGTGTATTGTTTTGTTTCACTGTTTTTCTTCAACGATAGGGCCCGGAAATTTTTCACCTTTTGTTTATGCGATTGCTGTGCCTGCGATCGCTTTAGTGGCAGATTTTGCCGTATCGAAGAGAATGGTTTCGTCATGGTTGGTTCTATTTGCCGTTGGGGCTGTTGTGTCTGGGCGGCAGCTTGGGTTTGAGTTCGGTTACCGGTTTCTGTTGCCTGCACTGATTGTTGTTTTGTTTGCATTGGTTTTCATGGCTAGGTATTCGAAGGGGTATTCGCCTGATCGCATTGATTGTAACTAGTCTGCTGGGGTGCAATTGAATTTACTATAGGTGATTCAAAGTTATATTTTACTACGTTAAAATATTTACGATTAACGGTAGTTTTGTTAGTATGGCAAAAGTTTTAATTACCGGTATCTCCGGCCAGGATGGAAGGCTTCTTACGGAGTATCTGGTGGGACTGGATCATGAAGTTGTTGGAACGACCAGAGGCGGGGCTTTTGAAATAGCGAGAGGATCCGGGGAGATGAACCGAAGGGCTTCCCGGGTTTTCAGTCTGGACTATGAGTTTGACAACATTGTGAGACTTCTTGAATCGGAGCGCCCGAAGTATGTTTTTAATCTAGCAGGTCAGGCCTATGTCGGGAAATCGTGGTTAAAAGTGGAGGAGTCATTGAATTCAGTGGCCCTTTTGACGACGCGACTCCTCGAGGCAGTTAAGACGGTGGATCCGACAATTCGATTGTTTCAGGCATCAAGTTCTCAGATATACGCGCCGTCTGATACGGCTATGTCGGAAGACAGTCCGCTTGCTCCGAGGACTCCCTATGCCTGTAGCAAGGCTTATGCGCATTTTCTGGTGCAGTCATATCGCGAAACCCATGGGCTGTTCGCAGTGAACGGGATTTTGTTTAATCATGAGTCACCCTTGCGTAAGAATGACTTTTTCCTTCAAAAGGTGGTTCATGGAGCTGTGGCAATCAGCCGCGGGGAACAGGAGTTTCTTGATTTAGGAGATCTCGCTGTTTCACGGGATATGGGATGTGCCGGCGAGTTTATGGAGGCAGCCTATCGGACCCTGAGGGCGGATTCTCCGGATGATTATAACATCTGTACCGGTGTTTCTACGAATTTGGGAGTGCTGGTCGACTATGTTTTTGAGAGATTGTCAATTTCGAGTCAGGAGTTCGTTAGAACGAACCGGAATTTCGTAAGGCGCTATGAACCTCCTCTCATTCTCGGGGATCCCGGGAAAATTGAGAAGGTATTGGGGTGGTCTCCTAAAAGAACAGTCTACGAGGTGATTGATGGAATGATTGACGCCGCATTAAAGGATTAAAGATTATGTCGTGGTTTGATGAGTTAGATAAAGTGTTTGTCATCGCGGAGCTGGGCATCAATCACAATGGTGAGTTGTCTGAGGCGCTTCAGTTGGTGAGGAAGGCGGGCGAGGCGGGCGTAGATGCCATAAAGATTCAAGTAAGAGACCTTGATGCTCTCTACACGAAAGAGGTTCTTGATGATCCGCTTCTCGCTGAGCACGGCACTCAGTATCTTCTTGAAGAATTGCGGAAGGCTCATCTCTCGCATGCTGACTTCCGGGAGTTGAAACGCGTTACTGAAGAGGAGGGGATGTTGTTCTTCGGGACTCCGTTTGATGCTCCGTCGATCGACTTTCTTGAAGGTCTGGATGTTCCATTATACAAAGTCGGGAGTCCGGATTTAACGAACCTGCCTCTTCTCAGTCTCCTTCTGGAGCGTAAGAAACCAATCCTCTTGTCGACAGGAATGGCCGAAGAGGAGGAGATCCAGCAGGTAATTGATTTCCTGGACGAACATGGAGCGGACTATTCAATGCTTCATTGTAACAGTACTTATCCTTCATCCATTAGTGATTTGAACCTGCGCTTCATGGATCGTCTTGCTGAGATGACCGGACGATGCGTGGGGTATTCCGGACACGAGCGCGGGTTTGTTCCCAGCCTTGCCTGTGTGGCCCGGGGGGCACGGATCATTGAGCGCCATATTACGATGGATCGAAATGCTATCGGAACAGATCACTCCTCTTCCCTGGATCCGTCTGAATTTGCTGAAATGATCAGACAGATAAGAGAGATCGAGTCTGCTCTCGGCGGGTCAAGACGCGTCTTCAATCAGGGTGAACAGGTGAATCGAATTGCTCTCGCGAAATCTTTGGTAGCCGCTCAGGATCTGTCGAAGGGAACCATCCTGAATTCGAGCCACCTTGTCTCAAAGACTCCGGCGCGAGGGGTGTCCCCTCTCAAGTTGAATGAATTTATTGGGAAACCGATCACTAAGGATATAAAAGCTGATGAGTATATTCGTTTTGAGCATATTGACGATCATCTCGATACGGGGCGCGGAGGGTACGAGATCAACAAGCAGTGGGGGATTGTCGGTCGTCTGAATGATTTCGAGGATTTTCTCGAATGGAAGCCAAAGGTAGTGGAGGTTCACTTGACGTGGCGTGATCTCGTCGACTTTGATCCATCCAGTGTTGCCGAAAGATACTCCGATTATGCTCAGGATCTGGTTGTTCATGCGCCTGAATATTACCAGGATGAGCTCATCGATTTTACAACGCGTGACTCCAAAATTCTCGATTACAGTCTCGAGATGCTTAGTCGTACCTTTGATCTTGCCAGGTCTCTTGGAAGTCATTTCAAAGGGATAACTGATTCAAGGGGGCCAAGAGTGGTCATTCATCCCGGAGGTCATTTTGAAGCCCGGAAAGAAACGAATCGCGCAGATCAATATCGAGCGCTTGGTGATAATTTGAATTCTATGAATAGCGATGGAGTTCACCCTCTGGTTGAGAATATGCCACCACTTCCCTGGTACTTCGGAGGGCAATGGTTTCAGACGGTATTTACCGACCCCGGTGAGATTCGTCAGTTTTCTGAGGATTTCGGGTTTGATCTTTGTTACGACACATCTCATGCGCTCCTCGCATGTAATTATCACGGGATTACCCTTTCTGACTTCACGCGTTCGGTGGCGTCGCATTCAAAGCATCTTCATATTGCCGACGGTGCAGGGATGACACAGGAAGGGCTTCAAATAGGAGACGGTGAAATTGATCCGGAGCATCTCTTTGAGGTCTTTCAGAATGTTGATTCCGGCTTCGTTGCAGAGATTTGGCAGGGCCATCTGAATTCCGGAGAAGGTTTTCATAAGGCCCTAAAACAGGTCGAAGCGCTCATGAAGGGTAAAATGGCAACGGTTGCGTCCTGCTCTCACTGAATAAAATGAAATCTATTGCGATTATTCCCGCTCGAGGGGGCTCCAAACGTCTCCCCCGCAAAAATTTAATTGAGCTCGGTGGTAAGCCGCTTGTTGCCCACACGATTGAGGCAGCTATCGGATCGGGTAAGTTCAGTCGGATTATTCTGTCTTCTGACGACGATGAGATTTTATCAATCGGGGACTCATATCAGGAGGTAACAACTGAGAAGCGCGATGCCGGTTTGGCTGGAGACAAAGTTAAAGTCATCGACCTGATTAAGCAGATTGGGGCCCGCGCTGATGTTGAAAGTGAGTACGACATTATCTCCCTTCTTCTGCCCACCTGTCCTTTTCGAACGGCGGATGATCTGGTGAAAGGGTTCAACATGCTGACTGAGGATGACTATTCTGTTGTCAGTATGTGCCCCATGAATGAGCCTGTTCAGCTGGTGGTCGGATTGGATGAATCAACGGGGGTTGTGAATAAGGAGGCTCTCCTCGATCCATCCCCTCTCGTCACCGGGCAGACACGGTCGCAGGATTTCCAACCTTATTTCCGGGTGAATGGCGGCTTTTACATCGCCTGGCTCAAGAAGTTTAACCAGAGTGAGAACTTCTTTCAGGGGAAGGTTAAGGGGTGCGTCATGGATGCTGAACGATCCATTGATATAGATTATGAGAAGGATCTTGAGGTTGCCCGGTTTCTTATCGAGAAGGGATATATTAATTTAACCTGAATGATCAGATTGATCTTTCTTATAAAGAACAAAAATTTATGAAACTAAATCAACAGTCAATCAGGGAGACAATTGTTGGCCCTGTGTTTTCAATCCTAACGCCTTTCGATCCGGAGACTGAGGAGATAGATTATCCTGCTCTGGAGAAGTATATAGGCGCGATTCATGATGCGGGCGGAAAGGTATTTTATGTCATGGCATATAACAGCCGATATAGCCAATTGGATTTCGAAGAGATCAAAGAACTCAATGCCTTCGTGGCGAAGAAAGTGAAGGCCCTCGACGAAACTCATGTTGTCATCGTGGGTGATCCTCCACATTGCAGTACGAAAACGACAATTGATTTTGTGAATGCGGCAATCGAATCGGGGGCGGACATGGTCTCGCTTCTGGTTCGCGAGCGATACTATTCCGCAGAGCAAATATACAAGCACTATGCAATGGTTGCCGAAGAGACGGGTGCAAATATTTTGATTCACGAGATGCCGTTCCTGTGTGGATATGGTGGACCTTCTGTGCAGTGGCCGATTGAACTGCTGGATCGTCTCGCTGATATTCCGGAGATCATTGCCATCAAAGAGGATGCAAAAGATGACGAATATTCAGATGAAGTCGTGGCGGCACTGAATGATCGGCTTTCGATTATTATCTCGGGTGGGGATCAGAGCCAGTGGCTTCAGTTTGTTGATAAAGGGTGCCAGTCATGGCTCATCGGGGTCGGTGTTTTTGAGCCTCAACTCGCTACCAATTTTTACAGATGGTGGAAGGATGGAAAGACTGAGCTTTGCGATCGCTTGATAGAGGAAGTGCAGAAACCATTTTTTGAAGAGTGTGTGAAGCCTTTTGGTTGGCATCTTTCCATTAAGGCTGCTCTTGAGGCTCGCGGCTACATGAGTCGTCACGATCGAATGCCGTTAATGCCTCTTTCTCAGGGAGAAGCTGACGCTGTGGCCGCTTCCTTGGCAAAGATGCCTATAGATGAGCTCTTGTCCCAATAGGGGCGATGTCTTCGAGCGATAGTTTAGGATGGAGTGTTCTTGCCGGGAGCAGGTTCAAAAATTAGTCAGAGATACAACTCTTTGTTACGAGTGATGCGACGAACCGTCCAGGAAAGTACGGAGCTTCTCTATAACTTCGAAAAGAAGCATGATACTTCGAATGCTTTGTTTGAAGGGAAGCCGTTCTGGCCTGTTTTTCGACTTCGCTTTCTGAAGAGTCTGAACGGGGTTGGCCGCAGTTCTGCAAAGACTTCCGGAGGGATAACAGGGAAGAACGATATTCGTGGCCTGGAGAAACGATGGGAAAGAACAAAAGCTTCTTTTCTGCAGGAAGCGAAGAGTGTCGTGTCTTCCGGATCGCATCTGTATCTTTTCCAATCTTCCAAGTTGGCCACTCCTCAGGAGGGCGCTCCGTTTCATCGCCTTTTCGATAGCCTGATCGAATTGACGGAAAGTCGCGAAGATTCCCGATTTCTCTATTGGGAAGACAGTGTTGATGCGCCGTCGTTTGCCGACCTACGCGCTCCGGCTGTTCCTCTGCGATCGTTGATTGGATCCCTCCGACAGTATTCCCGGTCGAAATCTGGAGAGGGAGTTGGCGATTGCCTGGAGGGCGACGCCCGGCGTCTTGTGGAAGAGTGGCGAAAGGAAATAGGTGATATTCCAGATTTTCTAAACCAACTCTATGAGGATTGTTTTTTGGTTTCGCAGCTGAAGGAAGTATTTGAAAGAATGCTCGAAGCGAATCCGAAATTTGTATGCTACACCTGCTTTTACAGTCTCCCGGCTTTTGCATTATCTCACGCATGTAGAACGCGAGGCATACCCTGTTGGGAGATGCAGCATGGACAGCAAGGCGATTGGCATTACATGTATACACGTTGGGCGGGCCGTAAAGAAGAGTTAGCTCCTTTCCTTCCGTCCCGTTTTTGGGCCTGGGATCAGAAATCAAAAGAGAGGATGGAAAAGTGGTGGCCCAGTACGGTGATGAATATCAGTGTCGGTGGAAACCCGTGGTTGAGCTATTGTGTCCGCGACTCGAACGAAATTAAAGGCGGGACTGATGACGGGAAGCCGATATGTTTGATCTCGCTGCAATTTACCGAACTGCCCTCGTTCGTATGGGAGACTATCCGAAAACGCCCCGACTTTAGATGGTGGTTTCGAATGCATCCCCGTTTCTTGAATGAGATGGGGAAATTCAGGGATGAATGCGATGAAAAACTTGGTTCAGTAATTGAATGGGCGTTACAGGAACCGACCGACCGCAGTTTGTACGATCTTTTTCACGAAGTGGATGTTCATCTGACAGGGTGGTCAACCACCGCGATTGAAGCGCTTTACTTTAAGCTCCCGACTATATTGATTCACGAGAATGGAAGGGTTGCAATGGAGAGCTACATTGAGAAAGGTATTTTTGCGTATGCGGATACATCAGAGAAATTATCAGATGCGTTGAGTTTCCCGGTTTTCAACGAAACGGTCGTCTCTGAAGTCGTTGTGGAGTCTGAGGTTTTAATGTCAAAGTTCAGGGTCTTGGCCGGGGGATAGGATCGGAAAGCAGTGCTTTTATACTGCTCTCTTTCCGGACCATTCTTTCTCAAAATGGCGCCGGATTTCCGGGAGGACGATCCGATTATTGATCGCTTAAGAGAAAGCGAAGCTTGGAGCTTTCGAATCAAAGAAATGTTTAGATTATTCAACCACAGAAAACGTCTTAAGATTTATCATATTCATGTTCAGAAAACTGGTGGATCGACCGTAAATCATCAGTTTGCCTATCTTGCTTTTGAACGAAATATCATTTCCAAATATGAAACGGGCGAACTGAAAGTTAGTGGGTTAGACTTCTCATCGCCAAATTGGAGGGAAAGTACTGAGGCTCGGAAAGTAGTATTGTTGGCCAACAGGCTTCCCGGTCGGGTATTTGAAGGGAATAAGTTTCGATTTGTCTCAGGGCCGGGAGTACGTGATTCAGTGCCATCAGGAAACTTTGATTTTGCCTTTAGTCATATCCCATTCTACGAATTGAAGTTGCCGCCAAATGCTTTCAGCTTTTCGGTCTTCCGAAATCCAGTTGAGCGTTTGTGTTCACGTTACCGGATGCTCGTTGAGTTGAACCGTACTGGCCTTCTGAATCACTACGGCGGAAACAAGAATAGAGGCGTTTTGGAGTCCGGGTTTGAGGCCTGGGTTTCGACTACGTCCAGAGATGAACTTAATCACCACCTCCATATGTTCTCGCGTCATGGAGAAGTTGAGGAAGCAATAGATTTAGCTTCAAAGGTAGATGAGATTCTGTGGACTGAAACTCTTGATAGTGAACTTCCAGCGCTTTTTGATAAGCTGGATATTAGAGAAAAGTACCGAGATTTGGAAAGGATTAAGGTCGGAAAGAGTGATCAGTGGGTGCCCAGCGCGCTTGAGTTGAGTATTGCAGACGAAGTTACTCGTCCGGACCGACTATTTCTAGAGGCGATGAAAAGGACCTCTGGTTTACCATGAGAATTGGTGGATAGGATTGTTAGTGCTTTTCGGCGACATATATCGAATAGGTTCCACAGTGTGATACCCTGCCCTCTATGTCAGGTTCTCTACGTGAATTTCGGTGTTATTGGAATAAATATTGAAGAGAAACTTCTGGATTAGGCGTCCGAATGGGTCAGTAGTTTTCGGCATGTGTAGCCGTATTATTCGTTCACATTTAGGCCTGGATTTTCGGATGTTACAGACTCGGCTAATCTTGTGTGAGATATCAAGGCAATCGAAGTCTAGCTAGTAAAGGATTAAACTGGAATGAAAATAAGATCACTGTTTCGGAGGAGCGGCCAGCACCAGCTTAGAGAAAGTAGGAGGAAAGTAATTGAAAAATCAATTGAGGAGCGGTTTGCTCTAGAGATATCTCTCCTCAAGGGAGAGGCGCCCCCGTTGAGTGAGCATCGGAGTGTCATACACTTTTCATTGAATAAATCAGCCACTCAATATGTTAAATCTATTTTGAGAAAGCTTGCAGATGAGCAGGGCATGCGTCTCGCTGCTTTGAATGATTACGCATTTCAATCGGATCTCCCGTATTTAGACAAAGTGAGTACGGACGAGATTGAGCAATACCAGCATGTTTTTTATCCAAATGGAATTGTATATAGTGCTTTTGGCGGCATGGTGCAGGGTATTAAGCGATTAGAGGATTATTCTATCATCTTGATGATTCGGGATCCGAGGGATATCCTGGTCTCCATGTACTTCTCAAAAGCGAAAATTCATCGCTCTCCAAGGAAGGAGAGTGGGAAGAGGGAGGATTTTGACCGCGAGCGGTCGCTTGCGCAGCAGATGTCTGTCGATGAATACGTGTTACATGAGATGGAGGACCTGAGAAGCAGATTCGCTCAATATGAAGAGTTATTGGGCGATGCCGGTTGTCATGTGCACCTGGTTAAGTACGAGGACATGGTTACTGATTTCGACGATTGGCTGGATAAATTGATTTTGTTCTGTGATTTTCGTCCGGGTCCGAAGATAATCGAGGGTTTGAGGAGGCGTCATAGAAAGCGGATTCCTAAGGCTGAGAATCAAGACCGACATCTTCGAAAAGGGCTTCCAGGAGATTACGCCGAAAAATTGAAGCCGGAGACGATTAGCGCGTTGAATAGCTATTTTTCAAATGTTATGAAACGATTTGGTTATTCGGAAATCTAAATAAATTCAAATGTTAGTATCACATAGTCACCGATTTGTTTTCGTCCATGTTTATAAAAATGCAGGAACTAGCATAAGGAGAAGTCTTTTGGGTATTCCTGGTTTTGGCGAACAGTGTTCTAGAGATACGCGTCTGTTGGGCTTGCCCAGTCATGCTTCGGCGGATAGAATTCGTGAAGAATTAGGTGCTGAAGTGTATGATTCGTATGAAAGTTTTGCGGTGTTGCGGAATCCCTGGGATTGGCAGGTATCGCTCTATCGTTTCATGTTAGAGTACGAGAAACACCGGCAGCATGAGTTCGCAAAGTCGTTGTCAGGATTTCCGGAGTATCTTGATTGGCGCTTAGCGGAAGAAGTAAGAACGCAAAAGGGATTTTTGACGGATTCTTCCGGGAAAATGCTTGTTTCCACTCTCCTGAAGTTTGAGTCATTATCATCAGATTTTGAGGTATTTTGCAGGGCTAGAGGGCTCGATGTAAAACTCCCGCATCTAAACTCTTCGAAGCGGGGTGATTGGGTAACCTATTACGATAGTTCGATGTTTGAGCGAGTTCGTGAAGTGTTTGAAGAGGATGTTGAACTGCTGGGTCTGAAAGATGCATCATTTGACGACTTTAAGTAAAAGGGAACAAAGATCTCTTTGAGCTCTGTGTTCACAAGATGAACTTTTCTGGCCGGAGCATATTCTCTCACGGGTGATTTTGATAGGGAGTCCCGTTCGATAGCACGGTGAGAGTTTTGGTTGAAATTGAATCACGCCTATCGGTTTTGTAAGTGATAGAGCAAATAGTATAAATTTATTTTTCGATAGAACTAGGAATATGTCATTGCCGCCAGTAATCCTTCTTATATATAAGCGACCGGATTTAACTTCTAAGGTCATCTCTTCATTAAGGAAGGTTTCTCCATCTGTGCTGTTTGTGGTGTGCGATGGGCCGATGTCTGACCGGGAAAAGATACTTGTTGAGCAGTCGATCGAGGTCGTTCGGAATGAGGTTGATTGGGATTGCGACGTTCATTGGAATATTGCCGATTCGAATCTCGGGCTGGCTCGTCGCGTTTCTTCGGGATTGACGTGGGCGTTTGAATCCTGCGATCGAGCAATAATCCTGGAGGATGACTGCGTTGCCGATCCGAGTTTTTTCCGATTCTGTGATGAAATGCTAAAGCGACATGATCAGGACAGGAACGTGATGGCTGTTACCGGAAACAATTTTCAGAATGGGATTAAACGGGGCTCTTCGAGCTATTACTATTCGATGTTTCCCCATTGTTGGGGGTGGGCGACCTGGAAGCGGGCGTGGGATTTATATGATGGTGAACTTTTATGTTGGTCTGAGACTGAAAAATTTCTGGCGAGTTTGAACGACAGGGAGGCTCTGAAGTATTGGAGAAAGATTAAGGAACGGGTGGTGAGTCGGGAAGTTGATTCTTGGGCATATCGTTGGACCTTTTCGGTTTGGGCGCACCATGGACTGGTGGTTACCCCATGCGTAAATTTGGTCGAGAACATTGGTTCGGGTGAAGAGGCAACTCATACAAAGAACTTGAGGCGCTCGGTTCCGGAAGCAGCTGAGTTGTCTTTTCCTCTTGTTCACCCTGAGGCAGTTACGAGGGATGTTGAGGCAGACTGGTTTGCTTCAAGGAATTGGTTTCGAATTCCGGTTAGCCGTTCGAAACTGGAGGTGCTGCCCCATAGGGAGTGCAACCGTCTGAAACGCTTGAAAAGGTTTGTTCCAGGTCAGTTAGAGCTTCATTCAGGTCGATCGATCTCATACATCGATGCTGCCTCGTTTCTTTCGACATGGCAGGAGATCATGGAGAAAGAGATATACTTGTTTGCGTCTGAAACTGAGTCCCCGAAAATTCTTGATGGAGGCGCGAACATAGGACTGGCGTCCATTTATTTTAAAAATATTTACCCGAAGGCCGGGATTACCGCCTTTGAGCCTGATCCTGATGCTGCCTCTGCATTCGAGCGAAATATGCTCGAGTTTGGTATCAAAGATGTCGTTTTGGTAAAAGCTGGGTTGGCTGCCGAGGCAGGGTCTGCAAAATTTCATCGTGAAGGAGCTGATGGCGGCTCATTTAAGCATCAAGTTTCTGGAGATAGATGCGATTCTATTAGTGTAGAGATAACGACTTTGAGCGGGTATTTGAATGGTAGAGTTGATCTCTTGAAGTTGGATATTGAAGGATCGGAGGTGGAGGTCTTGCAGGCGATCCAGAATGATCTGACTCACGTGCAACGAATATTTGTTGAATATCACCGCCCCACTGGAGAGGAATCGCGTTTATCCGTGATTCTGGAGATTCTAGAGAAAGCCGGTTTCTCCTATCAGATTCAGCCGGGGATGAAGTGTGAGCACCCTTTCATCGTGAAGAGAAGACAAGGGCAAAATTTTGATATGCTGCTAAATATATTTGCCTTCCGTCCTAATGATAGCCGCATCGTGGCAATCCCGCAGCGGGCTACTGCACCAAGGGTCGATTCGTCCGCTGGAAAGTCGTTTTCAAAGTGGGTTGGTAAGGTTCGCAGATTGGTATTCTATTTGGCACACCCCAGTGAATTGAAAGCAAGGATGCTTGCGAGTGCCTCGGATTAACTTCTATACTACTGGGTAAGAGCGGGTTGTTGACTCCCGGACTGATTATTTAATGAATATTTGTATTGTTAATACTTATAGTCATGGCGGGGCTGCGGTCGCTGCTCTTCGACAAATTGAGGCTTTAGGTAACCAGGGTGATTCGGTTACGTTTGTCACGAAAGAAGATGTCCACAAGGGCAGTGAAGAGTATGTGTTCGTGAAAGGTTTGAGTGGGGTGTCTATCGATAGAGAATCAATTTCCAGGGTGGTTAGGCGTCTGGATTTCATCGAAAGGCAGCGAATTAAGAATGCTCGATCGGCACGGACGAATACACTGTTCTCAGGCTCAGTTCCTGATTATGATTTAAGTGAGATCGAAGCTGTTTCGAAAGCTGATGTTGTGAACTTACACTGGGTTTCGCATTTTCTAAACAGTCGATCTGTAAATCTGCTTATCAGCAGCGGAAAGCCCGTTGTTTGGACTTTGCATGATCAAAGGACGTTTTCAGGTGGATGCCACTACATGGCAGGTTGCGAGCAATTTGAGAAGATTTGCGAAGATTGTCCTCAGGTAATAGGCTCGGAAAAATCAAAGGTTTTAAGAAACCACCAGGATGCTATTAGTGATCTGCGCAAAGTTCCGATCGTGTTTGCTTGTCCGAGCCGCTGGCTTGCAGATACGTTTAGAAAGTCGGCGGTTTTCAATGCGGAGCTCCACCGGGTCATGGTGATTCCGAATAGTATAAGTACCGATTGTTTTGCACCTTGCGCCGATAAGGAGGAGAGGCGGAGCTTGAGAAGTCTACTCGGAATCCCCCCGGACGCGTTCTCCTTTGTCGCTGGATGCGTATCCTGGGATGAGGAACGGAAGGGGGGGAGGTTTCTTTACGAGGCATTGGTGCAGTTTGCTGCTTTGCAGAGTTCCGGGGTCAGGGATGTTGTTTTAATAACTTATGGTAATCAAGGGCTTGATCCTATTCCCGGATTGGAAATAATTCATTTAGGAAATATACCCTCCGAGAAGGCAATGGCAGACCTCCTGCGATGTGGAGACATCTATCTGACGATGACGAGAGAGGACAATTTGCCGAATACTATTCTCGAGTCATTAGCCTCCGGTTTGCCGGTATTTTCCACAGAGGTTGGAGGGGTGCCTGAAATGGTGGCTGACAATGTAAATGGCAGACTTATTCCAAAAGACGATTCTGAGGCTATGTGTAGATTAATGTTGGAGGCTGTGTCGTCTGACAAAGTTGATGAATGGTCTAGGAATGCTAGAAGTCGCGCAGTGTCAGAGTATTCATTTCATGTGCAGGCTGCGCGATACAAGGAAGCATACGAGGAATCGATACAGCAGTTTGAGGAGTGGAAATCTTCCAAAGGGTTCATCAGTGAAGAGAGAGGAGATCCGACCTATGTCAGGGTCGTGGAGGATCTTTTAGGTGGCATGGCTGTATTGGATGAAATGTATGAAAAATCGGAGTCTGCCCGGGTTAACGCACGGTCGGAGCTAAGGAGTCTGCGAGGGTCACGTGTTTATCGGGTTGTTGAGGCTGTTCTGCGTCCACTAAGATTGCTGAGAGGTATCGTGTTTGGAGAAGAAGGGGGCGAGCGGAAGGTATGATTCCGATCGGAGTGTGTGTATCAGGATTTTTAATACCCTTATATTTTTAAAGATTACCAGGGGCATATACGCTCGGGGGCAGCATTAGAATCAATTGTGATGAGAATTTCTTCAGTGAGGCCCGCGGAATTATCAAAAAATGAACAAGTCAGATGTGTTAAACGGAGAGGGAATGAGATTTCGAGGAAGCGAAACTTTTTCCGTCTGTTAAACGGTGGTAAGTTCAATAGAAGGTATTGAGTTATGCTTATCATTTGCAACGGAGCGTTCAAAAGCGGTTCAACATGGTTGATGAATGTCACAAGAGGGTTCGGTCGAACTGAGCCGATTTCGGGAAGATGGCAGAACTCCTCGGTCGACCCCGACAAAATGATCAATCTTATATCGGTAGAAGGTTTGCAGAACACGACTTATCTAGGTAAGAATTATCATTCTGAAGCTTCCTTTGTTGAGTCATTGATGCGTAAGGTAAGTACGCTGATAGGGTAAAGCGACATAAGATCCGGCGCGATATCCGGGATGTTATTGTTTCGTTTTTTTTCACTATCAGGGGGAAGGTGTTGCGGAGACGGACTTTCCGGCTTTCTTCAAGACAAGGGGGGCTCGATAGTAACTCGTGTCCGTAAATCAACGAGATGTGGGATACTGTTAGCGATTATAACTTCTTCGAAAGGGCAGATCGGTGACTGGAAGAATTATCTAACTGTGAAGAATGTTCGGCGCTTAAGGAGAATTTTTGCCCTTTTCAGTGAGTGTTTCCAGTAAAGGGGAATTAGTATGATGTGGTTTTACGATTTTATTTAATGTCAGAGTTTCGTATTAAGGTTAGTCGTAGTCTTTCCGGTCAAGTTGACGAGGCCGATTTGATTTCCCGAGTTGCGTTTGCCGGCGCAGGAGCGGATATCGCATTAATTTTCAGCGGGGATGGTCCGGTCGGTGGGGGCTGTTTTGTGCCGCCACAATACCTCGATCCCGGGATTGAGAACGATCTTGAGAAAATTAGAGTTAGTTACTCAAGTTCCCGACACCGGAGTTTTGATGCCACGTTAGTAGCTTCACCGGAAGAAGTTGTTTTTCCGGGAAGGCAGTTTGTCGCTGAGCCTCGATCTAAGGCTGAGGGGATGCACTTGTCCAGGCTCCGATACGCACTTGAGGTTGCAAATCATTCTTCTATTAGGCAGGAAAGTTCCTCGAAGTGTGGTGATTTTCTCAAGCAATGGTCAGGGTATAAAAAATCATATCTAATTGCTACAGGTCCGTCTTTCGGAAAATATAAAGAATTTTCCGATTTCGATGATTCTTTTGTTGTTACTTGTAATAGTGCCGTAATTAATGATGAATTCATGGCGAATGTCCCTGTGGACTTGTTAGTTTTTGGTGATCCCATTTTTCATTTCGGTCCGTCACGATACGCTGCCACATTTCGGGAGAGTTTGCGCCGCGTGTCAAGATTGCATCCATTCAAGATCGCTGTTTCTGAGAAGTACTATTTTCTTTTCTTGCATGCTTTCCCTGAACTGCTTGATCGCACCATTTTTGTTCCGACCGAGAGGGATCGAGAGATGTATAACCGCGACCTCTCGAGAGATTTTGCTGTTAAAGCGACACAGAACATCCTGACGCTGCTGATGTTGCCTTTCGGGGCGGCTGTTTCGAAGAACATTAAGTTGATGGGGTGTGATGGTAGGCGCCTCGAAGACGATGGATATTTCTGGGGGCACAATCCCACTGCTCAGATCAATGAAGAGATGGGTAATATACAGGAGGCTCATCCCGGTTTTTTCTCGGTCGATTACAATGACTACTATTTGAAGCATTGCGCGGATCTGGAGCAGTTTTTTGGTGAACTCGAGTTGGATGGTTTCACGATTGAGAGTGTCGCCCCTTCCTTTATTCCGGCTTTGGGTAAACGGTCAGTTTTATCGGGTGATGATGGTAGGTGGGATTATGCGACCGAAGGGGCAATGATGAGCCCGGATAAGCGGAAGGCCGAGTTTTTCTGCCGCCGAAGTAGCCTTAAGGGAACTTCTCCTGAGTTTGTTTCGATTAATCCCAGTTTGAGGAACCGCAAGGGGCATGCGCTGTATCAGGATCTTGCGATGGCCGGAGCGCTTGGTTGTGTTCCGGGGACGGGGTTCCTGAGTTTGGGCAGCATCGATTGCGAGGGGGATTTATGTGAGGATTTTGTCATTCCGGCGTTTCGAACCAGCATCTGGAAGGTTCATCGTTGTTCCGGGAGGATGCGGAAGGAGAGGGCGCGACGGTTTGCAAATGAATTGCTGGATGCCCTGCAGGCTTTGGAAGAAGCTGTGTCTCTCTCTGAAACCAAACTCTTTTTCTACCTGGGGCATCCTGCAGTTCTTTTTGAGCTGCTCCTTCAGTGGAAGAATCGTGGCATCAAGTGCGAGCGTTTTGTTTTTAACCTGTTTTCAGGGTTCTACGATGGGGCTGATCTTGCGTCAGAGAAGGAAGTCCTCAGTTCGGTCAATCTTCTGCTTCGACTGTCTGAGGGGTGTGAAGGGATCTCCGTTGTTTGTGATTCGGAACTGTTTGCCAGGGATGTTTATGAAGAGACAGGGGCGGTGCTTCCTTTTCTTCCAATGTGCCCATCCCAGGCGATTGATTCCGGTGATGAAGGGGGTCGGGAGCTTGGGAAGCCGCTAAGGATTGCTTTTCCTTCGCAGGCGGAGGAAATCAGAGGGTATGGGCTCCTTGTAGATTTTGTCCGGCGTTACGGGAAACGGTTTTCGGCTTCGTTGAGGTTTTCGGTGAGAGCTTATACCGTTAAAGGAAATCGAAGCGCCTTTTTCCCGAAGAGAGCAAATGTCACGGTGATCGAGGGGTCGCTGAATGATCGTGAGTATTCAGAGCTCATTGCTCATTCTGATGCGGTTCTGCTTCCCTATCAGCCTGATACCTTCCGCTATCGAACATCTTCAATCTTAGCTGAAGCATTCTCTTGTGGAGTTCCCGTCATTGCGACACGGGATACGTGGATGGAGAAGCAGATTGAGAGCACCGGTGGAGGGTGGATTATTCCTGAATGGTCCGCGGATGGTTTCGCTGAAGCTTTTGATGAGGTGTTGGAAACCTTGGATGCGCAGAGACTGGAAAGTATGCGCGCTGGAATGCGTAAGTGGCTTGAGGACAATAATATTGAGAATTTTGTAGAGAAGATTCTGCAGCCTGGAACTTCCAAGGCGGTAGAAACCGGTGAAGAGGTCATCACGGGATGCTCCGCTGTCTTGTATTGCTCCGAGAAAGGGCGGGGCGGGCCCCAAGGACCGAGACGCCGGATCGATGTTTTGGCAGTGCTGCGTCGCACGCTGCCTCAGAATGTGAAGACTCTTGGTCGGGGTACTATTCGATTCTTACGCAGGTCGCAGATTCTGAAGAGGCTGCGAAAGAGCAAGTTTCGTATGGACGGGGATTCAGTTCAATCCGGCCTTGAATTGGGTAAGTATTTTCTGAACAAGAAGAAACTGGGGAAGCGCGTTCGAATTTTGTTAGACGGAGACCTTGGAAAGGTTCCGGCGCACCTAGCAAAGGAAAAGGTGAGTTTCTCCTCAGTTAGCCAGTTCATGGCGGCTCCCGTTGCAAAGCAATCGTGTCTCTCGATGCAGAATGCAGGCGAGGTCATCAATCCTCTTTTTATTCACGAGGAGGTTCCTGAACCCGGGCAAATTAAGGAGGCGTTCTCATCGCTTCATCGGTCCGGTTATCAGGTGTGGGTATTTCAATTTCACCCGCCCTCTGAGAAGGCTGAAAAGGCAAGCCTTTACCGCGTTTTTCCCTATCCCTCATTTCCTGTTTGCGGGCGGGGAGCTTTGATGGTGCTGGCTCTACCGGTATTTATTGACCACGAAGCATTTTATGCCGAAGTGGTCTCTTCGATGTCATGATTACGCAGCTGAGAAAAAACTTCCTGAAGAAATCCCGTCGAAAACGACGGGACAAAATCATCGAAAACCGTGCTCATGAGATCAGGGCTGGCAAGGTGGAGATGCCCTTGCTTGTCTACCAAATGGGAAAAGTCGGTTCCTCCACGGTCACCTATTCGCTGCGCCGGAATGGAATTGAATGCGAACACATTCACCGTATTCTTCCGTCCAACATTTCACGGGTCCGGGACGAGCATATCGAGCGGGGAGTTTCCCCTAAAGATGAAAGGGTTGGTGAAGCTTTATGGGATCGTCTGGCAACAACAACCGAGCAAGTCAGGATTATCACGATGGTTCGTGAGCCGATCTCGCGGAATATCTCAGCTTATTTTCAGAATCTGAAAGATTTCTTTCACGAAGGACAGGTGCAGGACGTAAAGCTGAGTAGGGCAATTGACACCTTTCTTTCGGATTACGCTCATGATGTGCCTTTGAATTGGTTTGATGAGGAATTCAAGGCGGTCACGGGAGTTGATGTCTATGAACACAGTTTTGATCCGGCCACCGGGTGGACACGAATTCAGGAGGGGCGAATTGATCTCCTCCTCATGAGGGTCGAACTTGATGATGAGCAAAAAACGAAAGCAGTATCAGAGTTTGTGGGGCTGCCTTCGCTGCGGCTCGAGAATGAGAATGTTGGGTCAGAGAAGGACTATGCGAAGCTATATCAGTCGTTCAAAGGGGCTATCACGCTTCCCGACCAATATAAGGTTGATATGTTGGAGTCGAAGTACGCGAAACATTTTTACAATGCGGAGGAATTGCTCTCGGCCGCGGAAAAGTGGCGTTCCGTTCCGAATGGGTAGAATCGATCTATCCGGGTGTTGATTGACAGAGGTGTTTTCCTGTTCCGGAGTGAGTTTGCATTGAGCAAATGCTATATAAAATAAATCTATGATATTCTTTTCTACAAATGAAAGTCAGGCAGCTGTTTATACAGAAAAATTTCCCTGGCTTCAAACTTGTCTTCAACAGGCTGCGATTCTCGATTTTACTGCCGGAGGCGGGTCTGTTGCAGAGGGGGTTGATGTGAAAACGGTGCAGTACGAAACAAGTTCTCCCTCAGTTTGTGAGTTTGAGACTCACCGTGATCATGTTGATGTTCAGGTGTGTATTGAGGGCGAGGAATTGATTCGATTGGCCAGGAGGTCGACCCTTAAGGTATCATCGGAGTGGGATTCTAAAGGGGATGTTCTATTCTATGAAAAGCCGGAGATGACGGGAGATAGTATTTGTTTAGTCAAGGGGAGCGTCGCCGTTCTTTTCCCGGAAGATGCACATTGTTGCGGGGAGTCTGTTAATGGATCTGACAGTTTGTTGCGAAAGTTTGTATTCAAAGTTAAGAGGGAAACCTTCTCTATTTAATAGGTAGATAAATAATAGTTCCAGTATGAATACCGTAGCTCTTCTTCCGATGAAGGCCCACAGTTCCAGGGTCAAGAACAAGAATTTCAGGACTTTTGCAGGAAAGCCCTTATTTCAATGGATCCTCGATACTTTAACAGGCCTTGAGGAGATTGATCAGGTGGTTATCAACACTGACGCTCGTGAGGTTTTGCGGGCTCACGGGCTTGAGGAGTCCGATCGTGTTCTAATACGTGATCGAAAACCGGAACTGTGCGGTGATGAGGTCAGCATGAATTTAGTTCTCGCGGATGATGTAGAAAATATTTCAGCCGAGAGCTACTTGATGACTCATACGACCAATCCGCTTTTGAGCCGGGCGACAGTACGCAAGGCTCTTCACCGTTTTCATGAGGGGAAGAAAGTTGGTGAAGGTGACAGTCTTTTTACAGTGAATCGTTATCAGACTCGATTTTATCGCGAGGAGGGAGAACCGGTGAATCATGATCCGGATAACCTTATTCCAACACAAGATCTTGAGCCTTGGTATGAAGAGAACTCCTGTCTCTATCTTTTCTCTGCGGAGAGTTTCTCGAAAACAGGTGCAAGAATTGGAGAGTCGCCTTTGTTTTTTGAGACTCCCGCTTTGGAATCTGTTGATATTGATACTGAAGTGGAATGGCATCACGCTGAGGTGCTCGCCTTGAGTCGCCTGATGTTCGAATCGCACGCTTCTTTCTCGGAGTGATCAGGTTTTTTATATAGTTGAACCCGTTTCGACTACAATTTCTTCGTAAGTATGCAAGTTCAGGCCATTGTTTTTGATTTTGACGGCGTCATTATCGATTCCACTTCGGTGAAGACAGAAGCTTTCGTCGATACTTATGATGATTGTTCTCCGGAAGTGCGCGAGTACGTACGTCGATATCACGAAGAGAATCAGGGGTGTCCCCGACGTCAAAAAATCGAGCATTTCGCATCGTATCTCGGAGAGAATTTGCAAGGTGATGTCGATCGTCGGATAGATCGTTTTGCCGACCTTGTTTTCTCTAAAGTGAAAGCTTGCTGTTTGTTTGATGGCGCCGTGGAAGCGCTTCAGGAGCTACAGGTGAACAGGCGTTTGTTTGTGGCTTCGGCAACGCCTCACGAAGAGTTGTCCGAGACGCTGGATTTGAAAGGGCTCACGCCATTCTTTGAGTCGGCCTGGGGGTTTCCGCTCAGGAAAGCGGAGGCTATTCAAATGGTCCGGGAGCGTCATCACCTTGAAACTGATGAAGTTGTCATGATCGGGGATTCAGCGGCCGACCATGGCGCGGCGATGGAGGCCGGAGTGCCCTTTATCGGGGTTTCATTTGACGGGACGCCCCATCCCTTTCCGGAGAGTTTACCCGTCGTGGAGAGTTTTTCCGGATTATTGGAGCGATTGCGGTAGACTGATTGATTTCCGATTTCCCCCCTTATTTTTATGCAATTTAGAGAATCTTTGAAGTCAGGTGTGCCCAAGTTGGGAACATGGATTAACTCGGGTAGCCCGATTAATGCAGAGATCGCAGCTCAAGCCGGCTTCGATTTTGTCGTTGTCGATGTGGAGCATTCACCGGTGGACCTTGAAAGAACTCACTCACTTTTTCAGGCGATTCGAAGCGGCAATCCTGACAGCGTGCCAATGGTGCGGGCACATGGTGTTGATTATTCTCACCTGAAACGATATCTCGATCTCGGTGCCGGTGGGATTATTGCCCCTTTCGTGAATACCGCAGCCGATGCGGAGCAGTTGGTGAGGACTTGTAAGTATCCGCCGATGGGAGATCGCGGGGTCGGATTCTGCCGCGCTAATGCCTACGGACCGAACCTTCCGGAGTACGTCGCTACAGCAAATGATGAAATCGTTTTGACGGTTCAAATTGAGCATATCAAAGGGGTTGAGGCGATCGATGAGATTCTGGCGGTCGAAGGAATCGATGCTGCCTTTATCGGGCCCTATGATCTTTCGGCTTCCATGGGGATCACCGCGCAATTTGATCACCCTGACTACATTGCGGCGAAGGGCAGGGTGCTTGAAGCCTGCCGGAAACACGATGTTGTCTGTGGATTGCATGTCGTAGACCCTGATCCTGTGCAGGTCCGTGATGCGATTGAGGGAGGCTATACTCTCGTTGCCTATTCTCTTGATATCACGATCCTGACGCATTTTTATCGACAGGGAGTGAATGAGTCGATGGCCGGCCTCAAGTAGGGCGGGGCAGTGTTAAGGTGAATCCGGAATGAGGCCCGACGTCAATCCATACCGCCACGGGGCAAAGCTGATTTTTGATCGCTTCGTTTGGGATCTTCATCCCGAGTCCTGGCGGTCCCGCTCGCGTCTGAAGCGGGAGAAAGGCAGCCGTTCGGGTCGTGCTCTCATTCTCTGCAATGGTCCCAGTTTGAATGAGGTTGACTTTGAAGCGCTGGAAAATTCAGGGGTTTTCACGATTGGGTTAAATAAGATTAATCTGCTTTTTGAGAGAAGTTCCTTTCGACCTGACATGATTGTTGCGGTCAATGGTCATGTGATTAAACAGAATGCGAAGTTTTTCCGGGAGACAGACATACCGCTTTACCTTTCCAGTCGCGGGCAACGCGATATCGGTTCCCGTGAGCATGTTACCTATCTTCATCACTCTGCTCAGCAGAAGTTTGCGTGTGACTGTTCCTGGAGTATTCCGATGGGCTACACGGTGACGTATGTCGCCATGCAGCTGGCTTACCATTTAGGGTTCGAGGAGATTGGGCTGGTGGGGTGCGATCACAATTTTGCCTCTAAAGGTCGTCCGAATGAAGCCGTCAAAGCGGGCGATTCAGACCCGAATCACTTTGATCCGCGTTATTTTTCTCAGGGGGTAACCTGGCAATTGCCCGATCTCATCGGGAGTGAGCATTATTACAACCTCGCGCGGCTTGCCTGGGAGGAAAATGGTCGTCGGATCGTTAACTGTACAGCAGGGGGGAAGTTGGAAATTTTTCCAAGGGAAACCATGGAAGAATTTCTTTTAAAGTCCTGAAGAGGCCTCATGTTGATTTCCGTCATCACGGTCACTTTGAATCCGGGCGATCTGCTTAAGGCGACCGTAGACTCAGTCGTTTCCCAGTCTTCCAATGAGTTGGAGATGGTGATTCAGGATGGAGGATCGACCGACGGGTCTCTCGAATTTATCGGGGATCATGCGGCGATAAAGTTCCTTCAGGAACCGGATGAAGGCATCTACGACGCAATGAATCGTGCAATCGCGCGATCCACAGGAGATTACCTGTTATTCCTGAATGCCGGTGACTGCCTGGCTTCTGAAAGTGTTATCGCAGATATTGCGAAGCTTGCTGAAAGCGGGGGAAACCCGGATCTCATTTTCTGCGATTATCGGAACGTGGCAAACGGTAGAGAAATTCAGCTACCCGATCGACTCGACTCGATTTCGCTTTTTCGAGCCCGCTATTGCCATCAGGCAGTTTTCTTTTCCCGTGAGTTGTTCGATCGTCTGGGCGGCTACGATATCTCTTATTTAATACGTGCTGATCTTGAGTTTCTTTATCGCTGTTTTGTCAGGAAGCCTCTGATCAAGGTATTAAGGAATCCTCACCGGGGGGTTTTGTACGAGGGGGCCGGCTATTCTGCCCGTCAGGATATGCAGTCGCTGAAGGCGGAGGAGTTGAAAAGAATTCGTCGAAAGTATCTTCCTGCGTGGAAACTTTTATTGTTCTCTCTTATGCACGAAATGACTTTCGTTCGTCTCAGGATCTGGTTGAGCCGTCGTGCTGCATCCCTCAAGTAAACTGATATTTATCTGCTGTGAAAGAGCTTCTGGTTAAGATCTACAACCGTTTGGACCCAAGGTTTCAGGCGTGGGTTAATGGTTTGCGTTATCGTTCCGATTATAAGGAGTGGAGGCGTGACCCGAAGGGCCGGGAGCGTGTTTCCCGGAAGATTTCACGACTCAAAGGTGCCTTCAAGGGACGGCGCTGTGTCATCATCGGGAATGGCCCGAGTATTAACCGAATGGATCTTTCCGTGTTGAAGGACGAGTACACCATCGGGATGAATCGAATCTATCTAAAGTTCTCAGAATGGGGGTTTGAGACGGATGTACTTGCTTGTGTCAACGGCACCGTGATCACTCAGTTCTGGGATGATTTCCTGAAGTTGAAAACGATTAAATTTTTCAATTGGCGTCATGCGAGGGGTATGGGCGATGATGACCGAACCCTTCTGTTGGCGAGTCGTCCCGGATTGGATCCAAAGGGGAATTTGGAGGAGGGGCTTTATAATTCCGGGTATACCGTTACCAACACCTGCTTGGAGATTGCGTACTATCTCGGATTCTCAGAGGTCATTTTGATAGGGGTTGATCATTCGTACGTGCATCCCAAGGGACATGGTGGAAAGACGGTTGTGTCCGACGGTGATGACCCGAATCATTTCGATAAGAGTTATTTTGGTAAGGGTGTGACCTGGCAGTTACCCAACCTTGACGGGTCTGAGTATGTCTTTGCCCGGATGCGTGAGTTGTTTGAGGCGGATGGTCGACGAATCGTCGATGCAACCCTGGATGGAAAGTTACAGATCTTTGAGAAAACCAATTTAAGCGAGGTCCTCAAGGACTCCGGGTTCCAGTCGAAAAGTGAGGGCGGGCCGGATTTGGTGCTGGAATGATGATATCTATCATTACTGCCTCATACGGATCGGAGAGAACCATTGGTGACACGATCAGATCAATCAATTCACAGGCATATGGGGATTGGGTTCATCATATTGTTGATGGGAGATCGGGAGATCGAACTCTGGAGATCTGTTCAGATTCACCGGACGAGCGGAGACAGGTCACTTCGGAGCCGGACGAAGGTGTTTACGATGCGATGTCGAAAGGAATCAGGGCAGCGACAGGCGATGTGATCGGGTTTCTGAACGCGGACGATTTTTATGAGTCCGATTCAGTGCTCGGTCAAATTGCGGCGGCGTTCGAGGAACCGGGGGTAGATCTTGTTTATGGGAATCTCCGGTATGTCGATTTTGACGACACGAACCGGGTCGTGAGGGACTGGAAGTCTGAGCCTTATGAGAAAGGGATGTTCCGCCGGGGGTGGATGCCGCCTCACCCAACCGTGTATGCCCGTCGGGGAGTGTTTGAAAAATACGGAGTATTTGATCAGAGGTTCGAGATCTGCGCGGACTGGGAGTGGCTTTATCGGATGATCGAAATTCACGGGCTCAAGGCGAAGCACATCGATGAATACTGGGTGCGAATGCGTCTTGGTGGCGTCTCAAACCAGTCCGTGGGGAATGTGTTGCGCAGTAATCGTCAGGCGGCCCGGGCGTTCAGCAAACACGGGCAGCGAGTGCCATTGACCTTCTTTCCCGGTAAGATACTGCATCGATTGAAGCAGTTTATGTAGGGTGTCGCAGAAAGGCCCCCGAGTCGTGGCCACCATGATTTTGGTGCTATTTCATTCGTGCCGAAGCAGACCGTCTTTTAGGGCGGTTTTTTTGTGTCCGGGGGTGACAGTCGTAATAGAGCGCTGGACTCGCGTCAGGATAATGCTACACAGTGAATGATGTCTGAACCGCATGACAGACCCATGAAGATTGAACGTCTTCTTGCGGGGACTACTATCCTCATCCCGGCAGGGCTGTTGCTAAGTCCCACCTGTGCGTATTTGCTCCATTTCTTTGCTTTCGTATTGGCGCTGTCCCTGCTGTTTGTTTCCTCTGATTGGCGTATAAGTACCTGCACGTATTTCAGCTCCTGGAAAGGTGTCTGGGCCCTGGTTTTCGCCTTCTCGATCACCTTCACGCTCCCGTTTCTGTTCAGTCCTTACAGCGTTTGGAAGGATCTTTCAGAATTAAAATGGGTGCTGGTTTTTCTGGCCCTCTTGATGCCGGCGGCGGCGGTCTTCCGCTCGGCGGGACAACGGAAAGTTCTGAGGATGTGTGGCTGGCTGGTGGTGGGGATTCTTCTATTCGCTTCCCTCATTGGTTTGGTCCAGTTTTTAACGATGTTGGACCCGATTCGGGAATGGACGGGGCAGCAGATTGATGATTTCGGTCGGCGGGCGACGGGCTTTTTAAGGAATCCAATTCCGTTCGGGCATGCCATGGGGGCTCTTTTCTGGGTTTCAGCGGCGGGTTTTCTCGTGGCTTCGGTCGGCGGTCGCTACCGTCTCGCCGCCCTCATTGCGATTGTCTGTGTGGCGTCATTCACGAGTGTATTATTGAGTTTGACCCGGGGAGCCTGGCTGGCGATCGCAGCCGTTTCTGTTTTTTCCGTCTTCGTGTTACAGGGACGGCCGCGGGGATACTGGCTGAGAGGTCTGGGCGTTGCCTGTCTCGCCGGGATTCTAGTGGTTGCTTTCAGTTCGGAAACGCGGGCGAGGCTTCTCAGTGCCTTTGATTCCGGTGATCGATCCAACGGGTTGCGACTGGAGCTTTGGCAGGCCAATTATGAAATTTTGAAGGACCACCCCTTCGGGGTCGGTTACAACGCGAATGACCTGTTAATAGGTGAGGCTTTCGACAAATTGGGTTTCGAGCGCCACGAGTGGATGGGGCATTCGCACAATGAATTCGTGGAGATCGGTGTGGGAAGCGGTTGGTTGGGGCTTGCGCTTTATCTTTGGTTAACGGCCTGGCTGCTCTGGCGTTCGGTCAAGATCTTCCGAGGGCTTGAGATGAACAGGGACAGCTGGGCGTCTTTTACTCTTCTCAGCTCCATTCTTCTGCAGCTATTTGTGAGTGTTTGCGCCCTTACCGATCAGCTGAGCACTCCGGGGCGATATCTTCTCTGCCTTGCCTGGGCTGTCGTCATCGTGGCACCGGTTGAGCTTGCGTCGAAAGAAGTCGGAAAATAAGTGCTGGGTTGAATCACTCGACGAAAACCGGTTTCTTCCAGATAGGGACCGATTTCTTGATGCGGCTCAGGTAGTCGCGGCTGAGGTCGAATCCTTCGGCGCTGTGCGCCGTTTGGACCCTGATGATGATGGAGGCCTCCCCGGCGGCGACGAAGCCGACTTTGTGATGGATAAAGGCGAGATGTTCAGGGGATTCGGTAAGCATCGCTTCTCCGATCCGGTTGAGTTCTTTGAGAGCCATTCCTTCATAAAATGAGTACTCGATTCCACTGATTTCCCGGCCGTTTTCCCGGTCGCGAACCGCTCCGTAAAATCGGATATCAGCTCCGTGTTTGGTCGACGGTTGAAAGCTGTTTTCGACTTCGGGGATGGATTTTTCAGAGATCGAAGCAAAAAAGCGCAGGGGAGTCATGAAGAATACGGTGGGGATGAAACGAAATGAGCGCTTGCGATTGCTCCACCGTGAGTAGGATGGAAGCCACAAAGGAATAACAAACAAAGAACACTTTAGATGAGCAAGAGCGATTTTGGATTGATTGGCCTCGCCGTGATGGGGCAGAACCTGGTGTTGAACGTAGAAAGCCGCGGTTTCCGCGTTTCCGTTTACAACCGGACAACGGAAACGATGAAGGATTTCATCGCTGAAAATCCTGATAAAAATCTCTACGGAGCTGAGACGCTTGAAGATTTTATCGACAGCCTTGAGCGCCCGCGCAAGGTCATGATTCTCGTGAAATCAAGCGCCGGTGGGGATCCCAACGACCGTGATGCGGTGGATAAGGTGATCGACAGTCTCGTTCCTCTCCTCGATGAGGGAGACCTTATTATCGACGGTGGAAACACTTATTTCATCCACACGGAGCGTCGCTCCAAGGATCTTGCCGAGAAGGGGCTGCTATTTATCGGTTCCGGTGTTTCGGGCGGGGAAGAGGGCGCTCGCAAGGGGCCATCGATCATGCCTGGTGGACCGACGAGCTCATGGGAGATCATCAAGCCTATTTTTGAGTCGATCACGGCTAAGGTGGATGGCGTTCCCTGCGTGACACACGTTGGAAAAGGTGGCGCTGGTCACTTTGTGAAAATGGTTCACAACGGCATCGAGTATGGTGATATGCAGCTCATCTGCGAAGCCTACGAGATCTTTAAACGTGCCGGTATCTCCAACGATGAGATGGCTGAGATTTTCACGAAATGGAACGAGGGGCCTCTCGAGTCTTTCCTCATTCAAATCACGAGTAAGATTTTCGAAGAGAAGGATCCTGAAACAGGCAAGCATCTCGTCGATCTCATCGTCGATAAGGCAGGCCAGAAAGGAACCGGTCGCTGGACGGTGATGAACTCCGCAGCAAATGCGGTCGTTATTTCCACGATCAATGCAGCGGTTGAGGCTCGTATTCTTTCTTCGAAGAAAGATGAGCGTCTCGCCGCCGCGCCCATTCTTCAGGGGCCGGAAGCCGCGGTTTCGATGGATAAGGAAGAACTTGTTCAGAAAGTGCACGATGCTCTCTATGCTTCGAAAATCATTTCCTATGCTCAGGGGCTCGACCTCATTCAGGAAGTCAGCAAGGTTCACGATTGGGGCGTCGATTTGGGCTCTTGCGCGCGTATTTGGCGCGGAGGCTGCATCATTCGGGCACGTTTCCTCAACCGCATCACTGAGGCTTATGAGCGGACTCCCGACCTTACCAACCTGATGCTTGATGGTTTTTTCACCGAAGTGCTGAATTCCCATCAGGGAGCCTGGCGTGAGATTGTTGCTCTCGGAGTGACCAATGGTATTCCGATGCCGGCTTTCAGTGCCTCGTTGAGCTACTACGATGCTTATCGTTCCCCGGTTCTTCCGGCAAACCTTCTGCAGGCTCAGCGGGATTTCTTCGGCGCGCACACCTACGAGCGGGTCGACAAGCCTGCAGGCGAGTGGTTCCATACGCAATGGCCTGAGCTCATCGAAGACTGATCTACTTTCTAATCTATTGATCTTTAAGAAGGGAGGCCGTGCGGTCTCCCTTTTTTTGTGCCGGGCCGAACACGAGCCGGGTTTGTGACATCTTCCCCATGATGATGCCATGGCGGAGGCGGTATGATTCTGGTAGGACAGTGCTCTTCATGCGTTTTATCCGATATTCTTTCCCGGCGCTTCTGGCGTTTATTTTCTTTGCGGGTTTTGCCGTGGCTCAGAATAAAAAGGGGAAGAAGCAAAAGGAGCACCCGAAGAAGGAGTTTTATTCCGGCGCGCCGATCAAGGCTCTCATTGTAACGGGCGGCTGCTGTCACAATTATCTTTATCAGACCTTTGCGATGGGATCAGGGGTTCAAAAGGTCGCGAATGTGGATTTTGAAGTCGTAAACGTCGGCGGTCGCGGGACCGAGGCCATGATTGATCTTTACGATAAGGCTGACTGGGCTGAGCCATACGATATCGTGATCCACAATGAGTGTTTTGCGAACACTGCGGAGCCGGACTATATCCGCCGGATCACAGAAGCGCATCGGGGCGGGGTGCCTGCAGTGGTGGTCCATTGTGCGATGCACTCCTACCGGGCGGCAGAGGTCGACGACTGGCGTGAGTTTCTCGGGGTGACGAGCCGCAGGCACGAGCATCAGTCGAATTACCCGGTAAAGGTCGAACTGCCGGATCACCCTGTCATGGAGGGATTTCCCGGCGATTGGGTCACTCCGAAGGATGAACTTTATCTGATCGAAAAGCTTTGGCCGAATGCCAAAATTCTCGCCACTTCTGTCAGTGAGAAAGACAATTCAGAACACCCGGTGATGTGGGTGAATCATTTTGGCGGCACTCCTGTTGTCGGTACCACTTACGGTCATTCTGACGAGACCTTCGGTAATGACGTTTTTATTCGCTTTCTGGCACGTGCCATCGTCTGGGCATCGGGTGCTTCCGGTGAGGAGACTTTGGCCGCGGGTCAGTAGCAATTCGTTTGGTTCAGAGACGGGGAGGTTGGAGATGCATTCTCCGGCCTCCCCGGATTCTGTTTTGAAAACGGCTTACAGTAGATCTTCAGGATCTGCGGGGGAGGCAGCTTGCATCGGAGCAGATGTCTTCTCGGGCTCGTCCGCCGCGGCCCTCGGGGCCAGAATTTCGAGATTATCGAGTTTCATCAGCTTGAGGTGTTCCTGCGCTGCCTTCGGTAATCCGGCGATGCCCTTGTCTGAGTCGTAGGGGCCGGAAAATATTTCGGTGCCCGCGGCATCTTTGATTACGATTTCATGAACCTCTCCTTCGCGGGTGATTGAGACCTCTCCTTTTTCGTTGTCTATTTTGATGACGCCTTCACTGCCGAAGACGCGGACGGGGAAGCCGGGGTTGACCGAGACTGCCGGCGGTTTCCCGGGGGTGTCGGGCGCTTTATTTCCCGGCTTTGGTTGATTCATACGCCGCTGCCAATAGTCCTGTTGCTGCTTCATGTGTTCCTGCCATTGTTCGGAGGACCGTGGGTCGGATCGCGGGCCCTGCATCAGGGAAGAGCGGGGAGCATCTCCGAGTTCTATTTTCAGTGATTCTTCGATGCCCTTTCGAATCACGGTAAGACTGATGGTATCTCCGGCGCTTTCACGTTTCACGAGGAGGGAAAGATGCTCGGGTGAGATGAGATCCTGGTCGTTAAAACGCACGAGAACATCGCTTCTCTTGAGGCCGGCTTTCGCGGCAGGTGAATCTTTAACCACTTCATGAACCTGAATGCCGAACCCGTCTTCCATTTCAAGGTATTCTCTTACTGAGGGCGCCACGTGCGCTGTCGAGACGCCGAGAAAGGTGAGCTTTTGCTCCGCTGAAAATCCTGAGGGGAGGAGGCAAAGGCTGAGAAGGGAGATACTGAAGAGAAGGTTCTTTTTCATGGGGCTTAGTCCGTTGCGAGCGGGATGATAATTTCTTCGTTCCGGGGTTCAAAGTAGCGAATGCTGGTTCCCGTCTCGGGATCGTGCCAATGGTAGGCATCCTGATATTCAAGACTGAGACGTTCACGAGGTCCCTCCTCGGTTTCGATGACTCCACCGGAGGAGCTGTTGATGAGGAATCCCTGTGCGGAGACGGGGACAAACTGGCTGGACTCCAGGGTGCTCGATGTCGCGGGGGCGGAAACCGCTACGGTCTCCGCGACAGTGCTCTCACGGGGATTGAGGCGCGGACCGTACTGGTATGAGGTGTAGGCCAGCATGCCGAGCAGGCCGACAAAGGCGAGTGGGACCAGCCTTTTCCATTTCAGGGAATCATTTGCCTCTTTGTCTGCGGTTGAGGCGGCTTCGAGGTCTGCTTTGAGTTCATGAAGGAAAGCGGGCTCAGGCGGGCTCGGTTTCAACTTTCTCAACAAAGACTCGAGCTCACGGTCGTCCTCCGGAAGGTCCGGCTCTGGAAAATTCTCACTCATCTTTGTTGGGTAGAGCGAGAACCCGGATGATTTCTGTTTAAAATTTTTTAGGGGGCCTTTGAATCCGGAGAAAACGGCGCCGTGTCAGTGAGCTCATCCGACACGGGTTGCGGCACGCTGAGCGCGGCGCAGAGACAGCCCCGTATCTCCCGCTTCTTCGGGAATAATCTCCGTCTAACGGAGTCGTCCTAGAGTTTAATGGGCGCGCTGAGGCGTTTCTGCCACCTTGCGATCTGCCGGTTCACATTGGTGGGGGAGGGCGCGCCGACCGCTTTGCGGGCTTTGAGGGCAGTGGTCACATCAAGGACGCGGTAGACATCGCCTTCAAAGGCGGTGGAGAACTGCTGAAACTCATCGAGGCTGAGGTCGGCAAAGCCGCGCTGCTCTTTGATACTGTAAGCGGTGAGTTTTCCCATGATCTCGTGGGCATCCCGAAAGGGAACCTTGTGAAGGACGAGGTAGTCGGCAAGATCGGTGGCAAGGAGAAAAGGATCACTCGTCGCCGCGAGAGTGCGGTCTTCACGGATTTTCGCGGCCTGCATCATTTCAGTGAAGACCTCGAGAGCGATCTTGATCTGATCGATGGAATCAAAAAGTGGCTCTTTGTCCTCCTGGAGATCCCGGTTGTAGGTCATGGGGAGTCCCTTGATGGTCGTCAAAAGCGTCATCAAATTGCCAATCAGACGGCCGGATTTTCCGCGGGTGAGCTCGGCCACGTCAGGGTTTTTTTTCTGAGGCATGAGGCTTGAACCGGTCGTGTGGGCATCGCTCAGTTCGATGAAGCCGAATTCGGCGGAGGCCCAGAGAATGACGTCTTCACTGAGGCGGGAGAGGTGAACTCCGATCATGGAGATGTCGAAAAGCAGTTCGGCGATGTAGTCGCGGTCGCTCACGGCATCCATGCTGTTCTGGGTGAGCGCGGGGAAACCGAGTTTCTCAGCAGCGATGGAGCGATTGATTGGAATCGTGGACCCCGCGAGCGCTCCGGAGCCGAGTGGCATCACGTTGATGCGGCGATAGCCGTCCCGGATCCGGTCCTTGTCACGCTCCAGCATTTCGACGTAAGCGAGGAGATGGTGGGCAAAGAGCACCGGCTGGCCTCTCTGGAGGTGTGTGTAGCCCGGAACAACCGCGTCAGGATGATTCACGGCGAGGGTGAGGAGGGAGTTCTGCATCGCGACAAGCCGGTTGAGGATCGCCTCTGATTCGGCGCGGCAGTAGAGACGGGTATCGAGTGCGACCTGATCATTCCGGCTCCGGGCGGTGTGGAGTTTTGCGCCGGCTGCGCCGATTTTCTCGGTCAGGGCGGACTCGATATTCATGTGAATATCTTCGAGGCTCGTTTTGAAACGAAACTCGTTCGATTCGATTTCTTTTTTGATCTCCCTGAGGCCTCTTGCGATAGAGCGCTCTTCGGTTTTCGTGAGAATGCCGGCATCCTGCAGGGCCGCGGCATGGGCGATCGAACCCTCAATGTCGTAGGCGTAGAGTCGCCAGTCGTAGGAGATCGATTCTCCGTAGCGTTGTACAAGATTTGAGGTTTCGGTTTGAAAACGGCCTTTCCACATGACACTGATTTCGTGCCGTCAGGGGGCCTTTTCAACCCGCATTTTGAAGGGGAGCCCTTCACTTTCCCGGATCAACCGGACCGGAACGGGCATTGACCCGCGACAGACCCTTCAGCTCGCCTGCCCTAATCGCATTTGGATCAGGTTCTCGCAGACGCCTTCGGAGCGTAACTTATCGCAGCAGGCTTCGATACGCATTGATTTGGTGGCGGGTCGGAATCCAAGTCGCCTGGTGATACAGTCGACAAGAACGGCGACGTTATCGTCGGCAAATTCGACGACTTTTCCGCAGTCCACGCAGATGAGATGATTGTGGTCCGGGGAGTCGAGAAAGTTCGGGTCGTACACCCTTTCATCGCGTCCGAGATCAATCTCTTTGAGGAGACCGCATTCGACGAGAAGAGAAATGGTGCGGTAAAGGGTCGCTCGTGAGGTTTTCGGGTCGAGTCTGCGCGATTTACTGAGAAGCTCTTCGGCCGTAAAATGGTCGTCACTCGCGAAAGCAGCCTCGACAATGATGTCACGCTGGCTTGTACGACGCATTCCGCGGAGGCGGATAAATTCGTCGAAGCGTTCTTTGATTTCGGCATTCATAGAGTTACGCGGTCGGAAAAAGCAGATTTTAGGAAAGAATCCTGCTATTCCCTCCTATACAAATAGCAGACGATTCCCCGTTATGTCCACTCAAGCCCCGTCATTTCTTCGATTTCAGCCGATTTATCAGTCCAGAGTCTGGGGTGGGCGCGTTTTGGAAACCCGCTTTGGTCGTTCTCTGCCGGACGGGGAGACGCCTTTCGGAGAGTCGTGGGAAATTTCGGCTCGCGAAGAGGCCGATTCAGAGGTGAAAGGCGGGCCTCTTTCGGGGCAGACCCTTCGTCAATTGTGGAGCGATCCGGCAAAGAAGGCGGATATCTTCGGGACAAAGGCCCCATCGGAGGACCGCTTTCCTCTGCTCTTCAAAATTCTCGATGCGCGTGACAAGCTCTCCATTCAGGTGCATCCGCCGGCAGTTGTCGCTGGTGAGCTCGGAGGAGAGCCCAAGACGGAGGTTTGGTATATTGCTCACGCTGAGCCCGATGCTGAATTGTACGTCGGGGTTGAGCCGGGGGTGACTGAGGCCTCTTTTCGGGCAGCTCTCGAAGACGGTACCGCAGAAAAGGTGGTCCACGCGATCCCGGTGGTGACGGGGCAGCATATTTTCATCCCGAGCGGCCGGCTTCACGCGATTGGCGCCGGGTTACTGATCTACGAAATTCAGCAGAACTCCGACACGACCTATCGGGTTTATGATTGGAACCGGAAGGGGCTTGATGGAAAACCCCGGGATCTGCATATCGAAGAATCGCTCAAGTGCATTGACTTCTCAGACGTCAGCCCGGGCATGGATGAGCCGGACGGCAGCCTCCTCAGCGAATGTGAACATTTTCGACTCGAGCGACACCCGGTTGAAGAAGGTGAATCGCTCCTCAGCGTGACAGAAGAGCGCTTTGCGGTCATCACCGTGGTTTCGGGGAAATTAAGTGCCGGGGATGAAATCTTTGTCGAAGGTGAATTTTTTATCGTGCCGGCTTCGCCGACAGAGGAACTTCCGGTGGCAGTTGAGGGCGGGGCCGAGGTTCTGCTCACGACCTGGCCTTCGTGAAGTTTTGTCCCCGCCTTTGTTGAGAGGAAGCGGTCAGGGCGTGGAAGGAAGCGCTTCTACACGATTTGGAGGCGGGTGAGATCCTGAGTATCGATCATGCCGATGGGCTTTCCGGCGGCATCGACGACGACAAGGTCATCAATGCGGCTGTCTTCGAGTGTCCGCAGGACTTCCCCGACAAGCCGGTCCTCTTTCACGTGGATGGGATCCTTCGTCATGAAGTGACCGACCTCCCGGGAGCCGATCGCCGGGTTTCCACTTTGAAAGGCACGCACGAAATCACCTTGGGTGAAGACACCTTCGAGGAGGCCGTTGGAAGCTGCGATCACGACTGCTCCGGCGCGGGCTTTGGTCATTTTAGCAATCACCTCAGTGACCGGTAACTCCGCCGGGACGACCACGAAGTCCTCGCCTTTGCGCATGATGTCGCCTGCCCTCATCAAGAGGGCCCGTCCGAGAGAGCCTCCCGGGTGAAGTTCGGCAAAATGTTCTTTCGTGAAGCCGCGCGATTCCAGAAGTACCATCGCGAGGGCGTCTCCGATCACGAGAGTATTTGTGGTGCTTGAAGTCGGTGCGAGATTAAGGGGACAGGCTTCGCGTTTCACGTTGATGTCGATGACGCAGTCTGCCGCTTTTCCCAGGGTTGATTTTGGCTTCCCCGTGATCGCAATGATCCTGGCCTGACGGCGTTTCAGATGCGGGAGGAGTGCCAGAAGTTCCGCGGTTTCCCCTGAATAGCTGAGAGTAATGACGCTATCCCCCGGGTTCACGAGGCCGAGATCGCCGTGAATGGCATCCTGACAATTGAGAACTGATGCGGGGGCGCCGGTTGAGTTGAGCGTCGCAGCCAGTTTGCTGCCGATATTTCCGGATTTCCCGACCCCGACGATGGCGATTCGTGCGCCATTCTCGATCGTGCTCTTGAGCATTTCGACGGCGTCGATAAATGAAGTGTCGATGCGCTCATGAAGACGCTGGAGTTCTTCAATCTCCAACGAAATGACACGACGGGCTTTGTCCAAATGATCCATAAGACGGGGTCGGGAACGATAGGGCCTTCGTGAGAGGGATCAACCGCAGCGTTTGGGAAGCGGAACAGGAAATAGCCGATCGGTGCAGATATAACCTGTCCCTGCAGCAGATGAGCCGCTCTCCATTCCCCCCGCAGATGCGTGATTGAATCGATGGGATCATGGCTCTTAAATGACGCTCTATACAAAAGCATGAAAGTCTATACACTTGCCTCCGGTGACTCCCGCCTCTCTGCCAATCAGAACTGCTGGGCTGCTCAGGCGGAAATGGAATCGCAGTTGGGAGAGGCGATCGCAGCATTGGGACACGAAGTCGTTCGCGCTCACCCTTTTAAGGAAAAAGAAGCACATGGGTTTATCGCGGGGCAGCGTGAAGGACTCGATGTATTCAAGGGAATTCCCGTCGATGCTCCCATCATCGTGGCGGTGGCGGTTTGGCAATATTCTTATCATGTCTATCCGGGGCTTCTAACGCATCAGGGGCCGGTCTTAACCCTTGCGAACTGGTCCGGGCAGTGGCCGGGGCTGGTCGGTCTTCTGAATTTGAACGGTTCCCTGACCAAAGCGGGGCGTGATTTCTCGACCTTGTGGGGTGAGGATTTTTCGGACGCCGGTTTCCGCGAGCAACTTAGGGTTTGGCTGGAAACGGGGACTCTGGTTCATCCGACTGATCACGCCCGTCCGTTTTCTCTTGAAACCGTTTCTGAAAAAGCGAAAGCAACTGCTGAGGCCCTCGCCGAAGAGATTGAGAGCGAGAAAGTCATTCTCGGTGTTTTTGATGAAGGCTGCATGGGGATGTACAACGCGATCGTTCCCGATGAACAACTTCATCCTCTTGGATTTTTCAAAGAGCGCCTCTCACAAAGCGCGCTCCTGGCAGAGATGGGCACCGTCTCTGAAGGGGAGGCCCGTGAGGTCTTGGATTGGATTCTGGCGACGGGTTTCACCTTCGACTTAGGAACGGATCACGCGACTGAGTTGACTGAGGCTCAGGTGCTTCTGCAGTGTAAAATGTACATCGCCGCTTGCCGCATGGGTGATTCCTTCGGTTGTGATGCGATCGGCATTCAGTATCAGCAGGGGCTGAAGGATATGTCCCCGGCTTCCGATCTCGTTGAAGGGATGCTGAATAATGGCGAGCGTCCGCCGGTGAAGAACCTCGCCGGTGAAATTATCAAGCCGGAGGTGCCGTTTACTCATTTTAACGAAGTCGACGAATGTGCCGGCATTGACGGGGTCCTCACCGAACGGGTTCATCGGGCGCTCGGGCAGCCAAGTGAGAACACGCTGCACGACATTCGCTGGGGGGATCGTGATCGCTCCGGGACGGTCGAGGACTACGTCTGGGTTTTTGAGATCAGTGGTGCGGCCCCCCCGGCGCACCATATCGAAGGCTATGCCGGATCGAAGGGAGAGCGTCAGCCGGCGATGTATTTTCCATCGGGCGGGTCATCGCTCAAAGGGGTTGCGAAGCCCGGGGAGATCGTCTGGAGCCGTATTTATGTCGAGCCGGAGGGGATTAGCATGGATATCGGACGGGCCACCGTGGTGGAGCTTCCGGAAGAGGAGACACAGCGCAGATGGGATAATACGACTTCGCAGTGGCCCATCATGCATGCTGTCATCCACGGAGTGACGCGGGACCAACTCATGGCCAAGCACCAGTCGAATCACATTCAGGTGGCCTACGCAAACAGCGCGAAGGAAGCGGACCTTTGCCTCGAGACAAAAGCAGCGCTCGCGACAGCCCTGGGGATGCGGGTGAACCTGTGCGGGTGTTAGTTAAAGAATTACCGCGTCCTTAAGACGGGAGGTTTTCTTTTCGAGGGTTACCATCGATCCGCCATTTCCGCCGGGAATTGGATGGATGAGGTGATCTCACAGTTTTGTGAGAACCAGGTTCCGGAAGCGATAAACCTGGCCGTCTTCGCCATGGTGCTGGATGCCGATGGGGCCGGCGCTGTCAGTGGCGTCATTGATCTCGGTGGTGACGACGCCGTTGACTTCGATACGAATGGAGTCGCCTTTGCAGGTGATTTTGTAGGTATTCCAACCATTGCGCTTCAGCGCATCACGAACCTCCGGCTTCGCGAAATAGGCTTGTGATTCTTTCTCGTGAGCGAGGAAAGATTCGTCACCGGTGTTGCCGCTTTTGCTGGGCCAAAGCCACTTGCGGCGACCTTCGTCGTAGAGCCCGCCTGACCAGCGGCGATCTGAGCCATCGCACTCGGCCTGATAGCCGAAGACTTTACCGGGAGACACATTAGCGCGAAACATGACGCCTGAGTTCGCTTTCCCTTCGGGGAGATGAATATCGATCTCGACGATGAAGTCTTCGAAGGATTCCTCTGTCACGAGAAAGAACTTTTTGTCCGCTAGAAGGTGGATCTCCCCATCGACGACTTTTGCTTCCCCGTGCTCATAGGGATTGGTCCAGCCGGTGAGATCTTTGCCGTTAAAAAGCATGATTTTCCCGCCTTCTTCAGCGTGAGAGGACAGGCAGAGGAGGGAAAGCGTGAGTAGAGAAATGAGAATCGAATTTTTCATGAGAGAAGGGAAACTTACCCGTTGAGAGAAGGTCTGCTGCAACGCTTCTGCGGCGAAAGGGCTGCGCAATTTTGAGCGCTCAGAACATTTCCAGTTGTTCAACGCCCCCGACTGCGACGGGGCGGAAGCGAACCCCGGCACCAATAAGCCTCACCGATTTCCCTTCGCCGCGTTCCCAGGCTTCGGCAAGAAGATCCCTCATTGTGTCCGGTTCGACCCGGTCGGCGGCACGCTGCGCCGTGGTGCTTTGAAAGTCTTCGAACTTCACTTTTACCACGCACTCGCGGATTTCCCGTTCTTCGTGCCGGCCGGTGAGATCATGGTGCAGTTCGTCGATGAGTTCCTCCAGTTTGGAAAGCCCGTCCTCGAGACTGGTGAGATTCTCCCGGAAGGTTCGTTCGTTGCTGAGCGATTTCCGCTCGCGATGAGGGTTCACCGGACGGTCGTCGATCCCGCGGGAGAGATGAAAAAGTGATCTCCCGAATTTCCCGAATCGCCGGACCAGTTCGACCTCACTGCGCTTACGGAGATCGCCGCAGGTGCGGATCCCTGCCTCATTCAGTCGCTGCGCGGTGCGTTTGCCGACACCCCAGATCTTTTTCACGGGGAGGTCGGTGAGGAAATCATCGATCTCACAGCGGCGGACCTCGAACTGACCATCGGGTTTTCTCCAATCACTCGCGATCTTGGCGAGGAATTTATTGGGGGCAATGCCAGCCGAAGCGGTTAGCTGAGTTTCGAGGCGGATGCGTTCGCGGATTTCCCAGGCAATTGTTCCGCTTTCGGAATCGAGGTGAGTCACGTCGAGGTAGGCTTCGTCGAGGGAAAGCGGTTCAATGAGGGGAGTGAACTGGGCGAAAATGTCGCGAATTCTCGAGGATTCGTGACGATACAGCTCAAAGTTCGTCGGCAGCATGATGAGATCGGGGCAGAGCGCCTTTGCTTTGAAGGCAGGCATCGCCGAATGGCAGCCGAACTCCCGTGCTTCGTAATTGCAAGTCGTGAGGACGCCACGACCACTGCTTCCGCCGACTGCGACCGGTTTGCCCACTAATTCAGGTCTTTCCCGAAGCTCGATCGCCGCGTAGAAACAGTCCATGTCGACATGGATGATTTTACGTTCATTGCCGGGTGAAAGCATTTCTTATACTGTTCGCATGAGGAGTGGTATTCATCAACGTCTTTCCAAAACCTCTTTTTGAGCGTAGCCATCCGCGTGACCATTCATTACGCCATCATTATTCCCGCCTACAATGAGGAGGCGCTTCTTGCCGGTACCATGGCCGCGGCGCGCCGGGCGATGTCTTCTCTGCCGGAGATAGGGAAGCTCGTTGTCGTGAACAACAATTCGACTGATCGTACCGGTGAAGTGGCGGAGGAAAACGGAGCGGACCTTGTCGTTTTTGAGCCGCACAATCAGATCGCGAGGGCCCGCAATGCGGGGGCCGAGAAGACTGACGCGTTCTATCTCGTTTTTGTCGATGCCGACACTCAGATCGAATCAGGAACGCTGCAGACGGCTCTGAAGCATTTGGAATCCGGGAAAATCGCCGCCGGTGGCGCGCGGATCGTGATGGATCAAGCGGTCATCCCGATCGTGGGATGGATCACTGATTGCTGGAATCGCGGTGCCGCCGCCTTTAATTTCGCGGCGGGGAGTTTCTTTTACTGTCGACGCGATGCTTTTGAGGCCGGCGGTGGATTCGACGAATCCGTCTACGCGGGGGAGGAGGTCTGGCTCGCCCGGCGCATCAAAAAGTGGGCGCGGAAGAAGGGTCTTGGATTCAGGGTCATTCAGAATCCTCCGGTGATGACGTCAGGGAGAAAGTCGGACTGGTTTTCCACCTGGGATTTTGTGAGACAGTTAGCGATTATTTTTCTGATCCCCGGGGCTACGAAGAGTAAGAAAATGTGCCAGCTCTGGTATCGTAGGCCCGGGTAAAAGGGGACGTTTCTAGAGCACCTTCATTTTCGGCATCGCGACCGTGAAGAGGCCGAAATCAAGCGAGTCTTCGTCGACCGGGCTGAGAGGAAACGTGTGATTCAGATTTTCCGCGGTTGTGTCGGAGATCGTGAGACGGTTATTGAGTGGGCGTCCGACTTTCACGATTTTGATCGAGGTCTCCACGACGGCTTTGACGCTGTCGATGTCGAGTTGATCCTGTGCTCCGGAGTGTTGAACGGAAGCCATTCCGGTGTGAATTCCGATCTCCAGGAAAACAGGGGAGTTCGTGCTGATATTCCAGTCAGAGAGCAGCTTTGTGAGGGCATTCTGCATTGCGAGGGCTGTCTCAATCGCGTGACGTTCCTGCTGGGGGTCCACGCTCTGAGCACCGAAGATGGCAATGACGCTTTCGTCTGATGATTTTTCCAGTGATCCACCGTGGCGAAGAACCGCATCGATCATGGTGGAGAAATACTCATTCAGGAGCGCGAAAACGCGTTCACTGCCGAGTTGGGAGGAGAGTTGGCTGAAGCCGCAAAGTTCGGCGACGAGGGCCGTGATCTGGCGCGACGAGGATTCCCCGGTTTCAGGGCTTTCCCCACTCACTTTAGAATCGGCTGCCTGCGAACGTACATAGTGGACAAGAGCACCCTTGAGCGATTCCCTCTCCTGGAGGCCTTCCGCCATTTGGTTGACCGCGGTGGCGAGTTCCCCGAATTCATCGGTGCTGCTCACTTTCATTCGGGAGGCAAAATTTCCCCGTCCGATTTCCCGGACAAATCGCGTGAGTTCAGTGAGTGGCCGGGTCACCTTACGTGAGAGCCAGGCGGCCAGCGCCGCCGCGAGAAGGAGAGAGATGGCCATCGCAATGAGGTCCCCAATGAGGAGGCGGCGCAGCAGCGTTTTGACGCGTGAGGCGGCAATATCGACTCCAACCACCGCAACGGGCTCTCCCGCTGAATTTTTGATGGGCGAAAAAGCGGAGAGCCACACCCCGTAGGAGTCCTTCGCATAGTCTTCATCCGCGCGGGAGAGGGTGAGAACCGGTTTCTCGTGATCGTGGTCAAATTCCACAATTTCACCGAGAGCGGAACGATCTTCACCTTTTTCTTCAGCATCGACGACATACTCCCAATCTCCGTTTTCAAGTGGTCGGATGATGTAGATAAACCTGACCGGGAGCGCACCGGTATCGTTGGCGTTCCGGACTGAACGGAGGGCATCACGCACTTCATTATACAGGTCTGACCCGTCCTGATCCGGAGATTTCAGGGCTTCCACTTTGTCTCCTGAAATTCGCGGAGCGGTACTCACCGCGATCGAATATACCTTTTCCTGAATCAGTTCAAAGGCAAGCCGGTTGGCCTTTCGAAGGCTCATCCAGAGAAGCAGGCCGCAACATATCCCCACGAGGAGGATCAGGAGGAATTGAAGCTTTTGACGAAAGGGCACGGTATTGGAAAGGTGAGTGTGGGGCTACCATACCGCAAGTCGATGAGATCTAAATCAGATTCCCGTCCTTTGTCCGGTAGCATAACTCTGTGATTTCCCGGCCTTCTCTGAGTGCCTTTTCTTCATACTTTGTGAGAACTCTGGAGCCCTCAAAGGGAGAGCGTTCTATTTTTTGCCACTGCGATGAGGTATCAAAAAGTTGAGCACAGTGGGTGGCGTAGTCTATCATGTCGGTAATGATGAAGCACTCGCCGCGGGGGATAAGACAGCGGTGAAGAAGATCCAGCATTTCCGGCTGAATGAGGCGGCGGTGGGTTTTTCCCTCTTTGCTCCAGGGTTCCGGGAACTGGATGAAAACAGCCTCCGCGAGGTGGGGAGGGAGATAGTCCGATATCACGAGGCGGGCATCTCCCCTGATGAGACGGACATTCTCAATTTTACCGGATTGAAGTTTGCCGGTGGCGGCCGCCAGTCCGGGGCGGTGCACCTCGATTCCGAGGATGCGATGGTTCGGATAATGTTTTGCAAGATGGACGAGGTGGTCTCCCATCCCGAAACCGATCTCGATAAGGAGGGGGCCCTCAGTCTCGAAGGCAGAGTTCAAGTCGATCATTTCACCGTGCCTGAACACGATGCCGAAGTCCTTCCAGCCCTGTTGAAGTGCCCGTTTCTGTCCCTTTGTCAGTTGCCCCTGATTTCGCAGATAGCTGGGAGTCCATCGGAGGCGGCCGTTGTGTTTTAAATTCGACATGGAATCGGAGGGGGAGGATTGATTGAAGTAATCTTCCCTAAATCGCGCCGGCCGCTTTTTCCAATTCGATCAGCAGCCTGGTGAACGTCCCGGCCTGCTGGGTCGGTTTGTAGACGGCGAGGACTTCGGCATAGATCACCGGTGTTTTGAGGTGAACAAAAACACTGCCGGCGTGAGGCAGTTTTTGACTGTGAGCGGGTAGGATGGCGACACCGCCGCCGGTGGAAACAGCCCCGAGAAGCAGTGAGAGCGAATCGGATTCCTCCACGATATTCGGCTCGAATCCCTGAGATTGGCAGACAGAACGGAGGAATTGGCGTCGTCCCGGGAAAATAGTGTCAGAGAGGGACACAAATGGCTCCCCGCGCAGTTCGCTCAGGACGATTTGTTTTCGCTTGGCGAGTCGATGGTCGTCTGGAAGAACCGCGGCCATGGGACTGCGCATGATACATTTCATCTCGTATCGGGTCCGGTCTTCGTCGCTGAGATTGCCGAGAAGGGCGAGGTCCAGTTGATCGTCCCGGAGGCGGTCGAGCTGGGCCTTGGGGGATAACTCATGCAGGGAGATCTCAAGGTTATGAGACTGTTTTCGCACCGCTTTCACGGCGGGGGCAACGATGTCGTCGAGGAAGATGCTGATGAATCCCAGTCGCGTCTTCGGCTTAGCCTCTCCGAACTGCTCCTGCAGGAGTTGCACGCTGGTGTCGGCATCACAGACAATCTGCCGGGCGCGAATGAGAAAGAATCGACCTGCATCGGTGAGGTGAATTCTTTTTTTGATCCGGTCGAACAGTGCGATGCCAAGCTCCTCTTCGAGGCTTTGGATTTGCCTGCTCAGGGCCGGTTGTGAAAGGTGCAGCCTTTTCGCAGCTGCGGTGACACTGAGTTCTTCGGCTGCAGCAATGAAGTAGCGGAGTTGGTGGAATTCCATTCGCAGGAGATCATAACCCAACTGCATGAACTTGTGAAGGAGTAAGTATTGGAGGGAGGTTCCGATACAGGGAAAGCTGGATCCGTAAACGAAAGGAAACACATGAAAATAACATCTCCAACTATCGTTGTTCGACAGTCCGCTGACCGTGGCCACGCCCGGCATGGCTGGCTTGATTCACAACATACCTTCAGCTTCGGTCACTACGTTGATCCCGATCACATGGGTTTTCGTTCCCTGCGGGTGATCAATCAGGACCGGGTGGCCCCCGGTGCCGGTTTTCCGGAGCACCCCCACCGCGACATGGAAATCTTCAGCTATGTGCTGGAAGGGGCTATCAGCCACAAGGACAGCATGGGGAACCAGCGTGAATTGCACCCCGGGCAGATTCAACTGATGAGCGCAGGATCCGGAGTGACCCATAGCGAGTTCAATCCCTCGAAGAGTCATCCCCTTCACTTACTTCAGATATGGATTCAGCCTCGCGAAAAAGGCCTCGAGCCGAGTTATACCGAGTGGCATCCGGATGAGGAATCAGAGTTGCAGAGTAAAACTCTTTTGATTTCTCCCGACGGGCGCAACCAATCGGCAGTGATCCAGCAGGACGCAGAGGTCTATCGGGTTCGGCTTGAGCCGGGTGAAAGGATTTCCCATACTCTCGGCGAAGGACGTGGAATTTGGCTGCAAGTGATCAGTGGCTTCGTTCGTCTCAATGAGATGGATCTTCGCCCCGGCGATGGAGCCAGCTCGGAAGAGCCGGGTGAGTTTACGATCACCGCGGATGTCGAAACACCGGTTGAAGCGCTTCTCTTTGATCTCCGGTAATCAATTTTAAACCTCGCGGAGCGCAAAAGCGCTCCGCATAATTCGCTAACCAAAAACCAAACTACTGATGAAATACATCCCCACTGTTGCCCGTTACCTCCTTGGCCTGATCTTTGTCGTCTTTGCGGCGAATATGTGGCTTAAGTTTATCCCCGTTCCACCGCCGGAAGAGGGATCTCTCGCCGCCGGATTCATGGGCGCTATTTACATGTCAGGATTCCTGACGGTCGTGAAAGTGCTGGAGCTACTGGGAGGAATTCTTCTCCTTTCGGGGCGTTTTGTGAATCTTGCGCTGGCGGTTCTCGGTCCGATTGTGGTGGTGATTGGGCTTTACCACTTTCTGCTCGTTAAGGGGGGATACCCCATGGCAATCGTGCTTGGATTGCTCGCGCTCGCAGCCCTCTCCGGTCGGCGGGGTTTCGTGAAGGAGCTTCTCGCTCAAAAATAAATCCCTCGTTCAGTGAAGAACGAAAAGGGCGGCAGCAGTGTCGCCCTTTTCTGTTTTCCGATTACCGGCATATCAGAAGAACGCGGTCTTTGTTTTCAGTGTCTTTCGTTTCTGCACCCGTGGCAGGATCAAAGACCCTCGCCTTTAAGCCTTCTGTTTTTAGCGAAGGGGATTTTGCCCCTGCAGGTACGTAAATGAGATACACCTCGCCCTCCTTTGCGAGGCACCAGGGTTTTCCGGATTCGCTGCCGGGGTTTCCCACGAGGGCGTCGTTCGGGGTCATTTCCCAGAAGGGGATCTCGTTCCCGTGAAAAAAATCAAGAGCGACACGGCAATAGTCCCAGCTCAGATCCCGGCTCCTGAAATCTTCACAGAGGAGGTCGTTCTGCGGAAGTCGGTATCCGAAATAGTATTCCACGCCGGCGCCGCCGGCAATGAGGTTGCCCCAGAGTGTTTCCCGTCGAATGTCGTGGAGGTCGTAGTTTCTCCGGTTGTCTTTGTAGCGAGCTTTTCCGTCAAATCCCTCGTATCCGGGGTCGGGTGGAACGCCGAGGTCGGCCGGGTTCTGCTCATCATTGGCAACCACCCAGGGGTTGCCCGAATCAGTGGAGGCCTTGAGCCATTTCGCGGTTCGGCGGTGCACTTCATCCCAGGGATTTTGCAGAGAAGCTCCGGTCAGGGCCGACTGCCCTCCGAGGAGCGGGGGATAAACTTTATCCTGCTGGCCTGGAAAAGTGTGAATGACGATAAGGTGTCCATAGGGATCTGTTTGGCGGATAAATTCAGCCATCGCTTTCACTTGTTCGGGGGACTGCGTATTCTCTTCGCCAAGGTTCCAGTTCAGTGCGAGGTGATGACTGTAGCGGGCGATAAGTTCGCGAAGGTATAGTTTCCTTTCAGGGCCGGTATCCCCGCCGTCGAGAGAGGTGGGGACGTCGGTGGTTTTCTCTTCCCGGTGCCCGCGCCGGTTGTCGTCGTTCTCTGTCTCCTGAAGCTTGAAGTGCAGATAGAGCCCGTTCTCGGTGGCATGATCGAAAACGATTCCCCACTGGTCGAGCTTCGAGCAGTCGTAGTGAAATTTTTCGTTCCTGGAGATAAATGGCCAGACATTGTCTCCATCTCCGCCGGCGTTATAGGGGAGAAAGGAGAAGCTGTTCAATCCTTTCGCGGCGAGATAGTTCAGTGCACCGATCAGTCCCTTTCCCTTCTCTCCCTGCCAGGTCGGATCGCCTTCATTCCAGTCCTGTAGGTGTCGTTCCCAGGTTTTGAGCGGTCCCTTCTTCGGGTTGTTTGCCACGGTGCCATCAAAGTCGGTGTAGGCGAGGAGGGTCTCCGGCGCATCCGGTCCCGCTTTCAGGAATCGTGTTTTGTCACCGGCGAACTGAAGATAGCGCTCGCCGATGTAGGTGAGGCGCCCGCGCCCGCGAAAGTCGCGTCCGCTTTTGTCTGATGGCTCAATTTCAAAAGAGCCGCGCCGGCCGTCACCCACGAGGGCTTCCCCGTTCGTTTTCCTGAACTGGATTTCATAACTCCATTTCCCGGGGAGATCGGGTGAAAGGTGCGCGCGCCACTTCGTTCCGCTCGTGGCAGAGGTTTCCGCCGCTTTTCCATCGGCGGCGAAATAGCCGGGCACCCGGTAGGTCGGCTTTCCTGAGGCATGAGTAAATTGCACCGTGAGTTCAATCTCCGTAAACGGATTTGGATCGGTGTCTGTTTCCCGCGCAAAGGGACCGTCGACCGTTAGGGTGACGGCGTGCCAGGACTTAAGTTCGCCTGAGATGTGAACTGAACCATCCCCGTCGCGGGAGTGAGCCGGGAGAGCAAAGAGGCAAAAGGCGACAGAGACGAGGAGGGGCTTCATCTGCCTCGTTTAGCGAATTTCGCCTTTCTTGTAAACGAAATGCAGTTCTCTAAACCAGTTCGCAAAATCCACAGAAGAGTTTGCCGTCATCGGCTGGATCGACCGGGAAGGGGAGGTCGCTGTCGAGATGCCGGTCGCAGATTTCACGAAAGGAGGAGAGAGAGGTGGTGCGTCTCAACTCGTCGTTCAAGGTTCCCTCACTGATTCCTGATGAGATGTAGTTTGTGAATTTCTTGAGCCGGTGGACGAGTTGAGTCTCCGTGTCGAAGTCACCTTCCTTGTCAATTTCGTCTCCCAGTTCGAGGAGGTAGTCACGCAGGTCGCGGAGCCTTGGCCGGTGAACTTCAGCTCCTGACAAGGCCTCTTTTACTTGTCGGAAAAGCCAGGGGTTTCGAATCCCCCCCCGGCCGATCATGAGCCCTGCGGCGCCGGTTCGCCGGTGCATCGCGAGAGCGGTGTCGACTGAGACGATATTCCCGTTCGCGGTTACCGGGAAGGGAAGTGAGCTGACGGCACGCTCGATGCTCTCCGGGTGGACCGGGGTCTGATATTTTTCCTTTACGGTGCGACCGTGAATCGCGAGGCCATCAATGGGGAGGGAGGCAAAGAGCTCGAGAAGGGCGGTGAATTCCTCCGGGGAGTCGAATCCAATTCGCGTTTTCAGGGTCAGTGTTCCGCGAACAGCGGAACGCAGCTCATGCGCGATTCGATGAATCAACTCCCGGTCGCGAAGGAGTGCGCCGCCTGCTGCTTTGCCGCACACTTTCGGTGCGGGGCAGCCGAGATTGAGATCGATCCCGGCGCAGTCGCTCGTTTCCTGAATCAACTTCGTGGTCCGGACGAGATGCTCCGGATCATTGCCGATCATCTGCGCGATGACCGGTTTTATCCCTGACATTTCGTTGATGGAACGAAGGATTGTTTTTTCCGGGTGGGAATCCCGATGGACTCGAAAGTACTCGGTCACGTAGAGATCAGGTCCTCCCCGTCGCTCGAGGCAGCGCCAGAGCGGCAGGACGGAAACGTCCTGCATCGGGGCCAGAGAAAGGGTGGGGAGAGGGCTCACTCCGGAGCAAACAGGGTTAGGTGGGAGAGTCAACAGGCTTAGGTCGGCCTCCTTTTCATCGGCGTGGCACTTCCCCCTTTGTTCAGATCGTGCCTCACCACCGTCCCGGTGGTGCAATTCACTCTTCCTGACTCTCTTTTTTCCGCATCGGCATTGCATCGATGAGCTTAAAAAGTTTCACGAGATCGAAGTCTTTTTTCTGGGCGGCCTTGATGTCGCCGTCCTTGCCGATGAGAATGATGAGGGGGAGGTCCGTCCGCTCGCCCAGTTTAAACCGGGTTCGGATTGTCTCCCGATCTTCCTCGCTGATCTCTTCTGCGTAGCGTCTTCCGGTTTTGCCGAGATCGCCGATATGAAGAAGAACGAGGTCCCGGTCGGAAATATTCTTTTTGCCCCGCTGAATCTGCTTTTCCAATTGCGAGAGGTTGTAGCCGGAACCTTCGGGGAAATCGAGAAGGAGAACCCGTTTTTCGCCTTTTAAATCGCTGAGCGTGTCGCCCCGGACAGAGGAAATGGTCATGAGGACTAGGGCGGTAATGAGGAGGGCTTTCATGAAGGGCCAATCTATCAGCTCCGTTCGTCAATGATCAAGCGGGCATTGGTTATTGATTGAATCGATGTTTACGATCATCTTTATCGATTCGCTGTTTGGCGGGGGATTGATATGCTTGGGTGAAAGTCAGCTTGTTATCTCATGGAAGAAATTACCTTTTTCGTCGTCGGAGTGATCTTTGTCCTCCTCATCGTCGCCCTTTCAAAACTGGGGGCGGTTTCGCGGGAACTGGGAAGCTTGAAGGGGGACTTCCGTGAGATTCTGAAACTGCTGCGTGAGGGGACGGTACCGTCAACCACGCTCGAAGGCGCTGAGGCGGATGGGGAAGGAGAGGCGGAAGTGAAAGTTCCGGTGATGCCGCCGCCCATTCCCAAGAGTCCTCCGGAGCCGGTCCTCGCGGCGAGAGCCGTCGAGCCAGTGTCCTCACCGGCTCAAACGGTTGCGGCGGAAAAGGAAATTTCAAAATTCGAATCCGCGGCGAAGGAGGTTCTCGGAAAGATCTGGAACTGGATCATCGTCGGTGAGGAGCATCGGCAGGAGGGCGTCACGACGGAGTTTGCGATGGCAACGACCTGGCTCATTCGTCTCGGGGTGATGATTCTCATCATCGGGATCGGCTTCTTCCTTCGTTACACGACAACAAATGAGGCAGTGGGACCGCTCGTGCGGGTGATGGTGGCCTCTCTCACCGGGCTCGGAATTCTCGGCGGCGGCATCCGTCTCATGAAGGGGCGGTATGAACTACTGGGGCAGGGGCTCGCCGGAGCGGGTTTTGCGACTTTCTACTTCAGTTTCTTTACGGCTCACCGCCTTGAGGTTTTCAGTACCCCGACGGCATCGATTCTTATGATCCTGGTGACGGTTGCAGCCGGAGTGGTCGCCCTGAGGCATCATTCTCTGCTTGTCGCCGTGCTGGGAATGCTGGGTGGCTATCTCACGCCGTTCATGATCGAATCAGATGCGCCGGGAGTGATTTCGCTCTTCAGTTATGTTTTGTTGTTAGGATGCGGCGTCTTCTTCCTCGCGTGGAAAAAGGATTGGCGCCTTCTCTATTATCTCAGCTTCGGGGCGACCTGGTTGATCGTCGTGAAAGCAGTTGATGAGGGATTCCTCACGGAGCGGTTTTGGATTTTTATGCCCTTTTTGATCGGGTTCTTTGTCCTCTTTTCGACGGTGACCTTCATTCATCACCTTGTGCACCGCGAGAAAGCGACGGTCCTCGAGTTGTTGTTTCTCTTCCTGAATGCGGGGGTTTTTCTCTGGTTCTCGGCAGACCTGATTGAGTCGACCTTTTCGCGTGAAGCGGTGGCCTGGGTCACGGTGGGATTGGCGGTGTTTTACTCGGCGCACATCGCTTTCTTCATGAAGCGCGGGATCAAGGACCGCGGTCTCCTCATGAGTTTTTTCGGGCTCGCTTCGCTTTTTGTAGCGATCACGGTGCCGATCCTTTTGACGAAGAGTTGGATCACCGTGAGCTGGGCGGTTCAGGGATTTATCATGCTTTGGATCGCGAGCCGGATGCGGAGCGAGTTTCTCAGACAGCTGGCTTATGCTCTCTATTTGATCGTTTTGGGCCGGTTTGCTGTTATTGACCTGTTCAGTCAATTCGATGGCCTCGATCGTTCTGTCAGTTTTGATATTTACCTTTCAGGTTTGCTTGAGCGTCTTCTTGTGCTCGGCGTGCCGATTGCCTCTTTCCTTGCGGCGGGTCGCCTCTTTTCGAATCAGAGTGCGACAGAGTCCGATTGGCTCGTTTCTGAGGGAAATGATATCCGGCCATGGTTCGGGCATTCGAAGTTGAGCCGCTTCTGCTTCTGGGTGGTTCTTGCTCTCTCCTTCATTTCCCTGAATCTCGAGGCGATCTATTCATTTGGGACCTTCTATGAGCCATTCACGGGACCGGCCCTGACCTTGATCTGGTTGGGACTTGCAGCAGTCCTGCTTCGTGAAATGCTCGCGAACCGCGAAACGATCGCGACCGCTTTCTTCTGGATGGTTTGTGGCGCGGTTGTCGTCAAAGTCTTCTTCTATGACGTTTTCTTCTGGAGCCCGGGATGGAATCTCGCGTTTAGAGAAAACGATCCTGTCGACGGGGTGGGAATGAGGCTCCTGAACTATGGATCACTTCTTGGGTTTCTCCTTGTCGTCTGGCAGGTTTTTGCGAAGCGGGAACGGGGAGGGCTTGCCCGGACTTTTGCCTACCTCGCTTTGGCTTCCGGTTTCGCCTACACGAGCATGGAAGCGTGGACGGCGCTGAATCAGTTTCTCCCCGTATTTCGCATGGGCGGTCTTTCGATCTTCTGGGCAGTCTTTGCGCTCTCGCTCATTCTTACCGGTATTTCGAAGTCGCGAGCAGTGATGCGAGGGCTTGGTCTGACTCTTCTCGGGCTCGTTATCGGGAAGGTATTCTTCATCGATCTGGCGGGACTCGACCAGCTGTATCGAATCGTGGCCTTTATCATTCTGGGGATTCTTATTCTCCTCATCTCCTTTATTTATCTCAAATACCGGCACCGGTTTGAGCGGTAATGCTTAAACGCTAAAAATGAAATATGAGCTAAAAACATACTTTTAGCTTGATAGGGAAAATTTTAAGCTTATGGTGGGGCGATGAATAAAAGAAGCCCCCGATTCCCATTTGTACTGCTTGAAGAAGCAGTGGAACTCCTGCGAAAGCTGGATGCCTATCAATCCGACCGCAGCCAAACGCTGAAGCGGCCCGAGATCCTCAAAGCTCTCGATTATGCCAGTCTTCACGGTGCTGCTGTCAAAACCATTGGTGCGATGCGTGCCTATGACCTCCTCGAGAAAAACGGTGAGGGTCTGCGCATTTCACCTGTCGGAGCCGCCATCCTGGATGCTGTTTCTGACGAACAACGCCGCCCCCACCTGCAAAAGGCCGCCCTGTCTCCGCTCACCTTCCGCAGTCTCTGGCGTACGGCGCGCCATAAAACCCGACCCGAGCTGATCGAGCTCCTGCTTTCACGTGGATTCACGGAGCAGGGCGCGAAACGTGCGAGCCGGATTTACCGGAAAAACGATGAGCTTGCCGGTCTCCAAACCCTTGAGCTTGAGCCCGAACTCCCCGAGCGCGGGCTGGGTAAAGAGAAGCGCAATCCCTGCGCAAAGAAGAGAGCTCGTCGCCAGAATGCCGATGCCCAACCCAATATGCTGCGCCTCCCCCTCAGCACTGGAGTGGCCGTCGTGCCTAAAGGGATCACGAAAGAGGAGTTTAAGCTCCTCATGGAAACGCTCCGCAACTGGCGCGGCCAGTTGGTGAAAGGTTGAGTTCCCGATTCCCCTTGGTGGTTATAACCGCCGAACGATGGACCCTCATGCAGTCGCTCTGCATGGGGGTTCATTCATTGACGGGCCGGGGCTGTAGAAGTAGGCACCGGGCTCAGGCTATGCGTCCAGCTTCGCGAGCAGATCATCTGTCTCAACAGACTCCCCTTTGCTGACAAGAATCTCAGTGACGGTACCGTCCTGGCTGGCAGAAATGGTGGTGAGCATCTTCATCGCTTCGAGGGTGACGATGGGATCGCCTTCTTTGACTTTCATCCCGACTTCGGCATTGATTTCGGTAACCATGCCGGGCATCGGGGCGACCGCTTGAAGCGGGTCATTCTGATCGCCTTTCGCTTTCGTGACGACATTTTTCGGGGCCATCGCTTTATCGATGACCTGTGCTTCGCGCGGCATCCCGTTCAGCTCGTAGAAGATATTCCTCTGGCCGTCAGAGTCCGGTTCACTGATGCCGATCAGCTTAATGAAGAGCACCTTCCCGGGCTGAATCTCGACGGTGATTTCCTCGCTGACGGAGAGGCCGTAGAAGAAGGATGTCGTCGGAAGGCCGGAAACCTGCGTGTAATCCTTGATGAATCGATCGAAGTCTTCGAACACCTGTGGATACATGAGGTGGCTGTAGAGATCGTCGTCTGACGCGGCACGTCCCAGTTTTTCGCTGAGTTCGGACCGGGTCGCTTCGAGATCGACCGGCTCGGCCAGTTCGCCGGGGCGCATTGTCGTAGGAGGGCGTTCGCCGAGGACCACTTTCTGCACTTCGACGGGCCATCCGCCGTCCGGCTGACCAAGGCCACCCCAGAGCATATCGATGACAGACTCCGGGAAATCAACGCTCCCGGGGGCGAGATTCTTCACTTCCTCCGGCTTGATGCCCCGGGTAATGAGGAACATGCACATGTCTCCGACCACTTTCGAGCTCGGGGTTACTTTGATGATGTCCCCGAAGAGTTGATTCACCTCGGCATAGGTCCGGGCAATTTCCGGCCATCGGTGACCGAGGCCCATCGCGTTCGCCTGCTCCTTGAGGTTGGTGAACTGTCCGCCGGGCATTTCGTGGATGTAGACCTCGGCGGATCCGGCGCGTGGTGCGGTATTGAAAGGCTCATAGAAACGGAGCACTTCCTCCCAGTAGTCCGACATGTCATTGAGCGCGTCGGGATCGAGACCCGGGTCACGTTCCTGACCGGAGAGAGCAGCGCAGACGGAGTTCAGGTTCGGCTGGCTTGTGGACCCTGACATAGACGCTAAAGCGAGGTCGGCAATGTCGACCCCGGCTTCGGCTGCAGTCATTACAGAAGAGGCGTTGATACCTGAGCTGTCATGGGTGTGAAAGTGAATCGGGATCCCGATTTCCTCGCGGAGCGCTTTGACGAGTTTCGGCGCGGCAAAAGGACGGCAGAGTCCCGCCATGTCCTTGATCGCGAGAATGTGCGCTCCCATTTTTTCGAGCTCCTTTGCTTTCGCGACATAATACTTCAGCGAATACTTGTCCCGCTTCGGATCGTCGATGTCGCCGGTGTAGCAGACGGCGGCTTCGCAAATGGCGTAGGATTGAGCGCGAACCGCCTCCATCGCCACCTGCATGTTGGGAAGGTAGTTGAGGGAGTCGAAGATCCGGAAGATGTCCATGCCGGAATCGGCTGCGTGCTTCACGAAACCAGTGACGACATTGTCAGGGTAGTTGGAATAACCGACGGCGTTTGATCCCCGGAAAAGCATCTGAAAACAGATGTTCGGAATTTTCTCACGAAGGGCGCGAAGGCGATCCCACGGGCTTTCCTTGAGGAAGCGCATCGAAGTGTCGAAGGTCGCTCCACCCCACATTTCGAGGCTGAAGAGGTTAGGGGTACGTTGAGCGACAACGCTGGCGACATTGAGCATGTCGGTGGTTCGCATCCGCGTTGCGATGAGTGACTGGTGAGCGTCACGCATCGTTGTGTCAGTGATGAGAAGTGGTTTCTGCTCGCGAATCCATTCGGCAAATTTTTCCGGTCCCAGCTCACGGAGCTTATCGCGTGATCCGGGCTGAATGTCGGCTCTGACATTGCAATCAGGAACCCGTGCCGGGGGCATGATTTTGGCCGGGCGCCATCCTTTTGCGGTATCGTTTCCGTTCACCGTGATTTCACTCAGGTAGGAGAGAAGCTTGGTCGCGCGGTCGCGGCGCGGCTGAAACTTGAAGAGGTCCGGGTTGGTATCGATGAGACGGGTCGTTGCCTTTCCCGTCTTGAAAGTTTCGTCGAGGATGACGTTTTCAATGAAGGGAATGTTCGTCTTGACCCCGCGGATGCGGAACTCCCGGAGCGCCCGGTCCATGCGCTGCAGGGCAACGTCGAAACGCGGACCGTAGGCGGTCAGCTTCACGAGCATGGAGTCATAGTAGGGCGTGATCACTGACCCGGCATCACCGGCACCGGCGTCGAGGCGAATACCGAACCCGGCGGCGGAGCGGTAGTTGGAGATTTTCCCGTAGTCAGGGGAAAAGTTATTCGCGGGATCCTCCGTCGTGATACGTGCCTGAACCGCGTAGCCGTTCCGGGGAATGTCCGCTTGGGCGGGCATGTCGATGGTATCGCTGAACATCTCATGGCCCTGGGCGATGAGGATTTGCGAACGAACGAGATCGATTCCGGTGATGACTTCGGTGACGGTGTGCTCGACCTGAATCCGTGGATTCATTTCGATGAAAAACCATTCGTTGGTGTCGAGATCGTAGAGGAATTCGACGGTGCCGGCGTTGTTGTATTTCACCGACTCAGCGACCTTGACGGCGGCCTCGCAAAGTTCTTCGCGAATCTTCGGATCAAGACCGACCGACGGCGCAATTTCGATGACCTTCTGGTGACGTCGCTGCACCGAGCAATCCCGTTCGTGAAGGTGGACGATGTTCCCGTGTGTATCACCAAGGATTTGTACTTCGATGTGCTTGGCACGGCCGACGAAGCGCTCGAGGAAAACGGCGGGATTGCCGAAGGCATTTTCGGCTTCATTTTGCGCCTGATCGAGAAGGGAATCGAGGTCCTCCTCTTTCTGAACGACGCGCATGCCGCGTCCGCCGCCGCCAAAGGCAGCTTTGATGATAAGTGGGAATCCTACTTCGCGGGCAACTTTGAGCGCTTCAGCGCGATCTGAAACGGGTTCTTCCGTTCCGGGGAGAGTGGCGACGTTAGCTTTTTTAGCGAGGGCGCGGGCGGAAACCTTGTCGCCCATGGCGTCGAGCATCTCCGGATCGGGACCGATGAATTTCAGTCCTGCCTCACGACAGGCTCTGGCAAAATCAGCATTTTCGGAGAGAAAGCCGTAGCCGGGGTGGATGAGGGTGACTCCTTTGTCCCTGGCAAGCCGGACGATCCCTTCAATATCGAGATAAGCACCGACGGGTCCTTTTTCCTTCCGGAGCTGGTAGGCTTCATCCGCCTTGAAGCGGTGACGGGAAAAGCGGTCTTCCTCCGCGTAGATGGCGACGGTCCGGAGACCGAGTTCGGTGGCGGCGCGAAAGACCCGGATGGCGATTTCGCCCCGGTTCACGACCATTAACTTTTCCTGTTTAGCGAGTTCCTTCTTCTCCATTTGAGACATAGCGGCCCAAATATAGACGGTCGCTACGCCACGGAAAGATTCATTTTAGCGAATTCACGCGCCCCAACGACGGGCTTGTGTCGGATTGCGCTGATGCTGACAGGGTTAGGTCAAGGACCCGACCCTGTCGAAGGGGGAGCTGGCGGTAAAAAGGGGGAGGATAAACTCCCGCCTTTTCATGAGTGAAACGTGCCGGGGCGTTTCAGTAAGTGAAGATCTCGTTCTCGTTGAAGAAGCGCTTCACTTCGATTTCACCGTTTTCAGGGGAATCGGAGGCGTGGCAGACGTTAACCATCATGTCCTCGCCGAAATCTCCACGAATGGTACCTTCAGGTGCTTCTGTGGAATTGGTCGGTCCAAGCATGCCGCGGACTTTCGCAATGACATCATCACCTTCAAGAATAATGGCGATGACAGGAGCTGACTGCATGAAGTCGCGGATGCTCGGGAAGAAAGGCTTGTCAGCAACGTGGCTGTAGTGCTCTGCGAGAATCTCATCAGAGAGACTCATCATCTTGGCGCCGCGGATCGTGAAGCCGGCTTTTTCGTAACGGGCGATGACTTCGCCGCAGTGAGCTTTTTTAACGCAGTCAGGTTTGAGGAGGATGAGTGAACGTTCAGTAGCCATGATAAAATTCTGTTAGGATGTTTTTCGTAGTTGCGCCTACCAGTAGGCGTTTTGAGAGGGAAAAAAAGTAAAAATTCAGATGCCGTGTTTGTAGCTCTCACAACGGTTCATCCACCCGGCATTCCAGCGGGATTCGCCGCGCGCAGGAGGGGAGTTCTTGATGCGCCGTTGAAGAACCCGTTTCGCCGCTTCGCTGTACTCATTCGCTGATGCCTGGCCCCCGGAAGTTCGTCCCATCTCGAGGAGGACATCGCGGAGGCCCCAGCCCTGCCCCTGGTACTTCTCCTCCGCTTTAACACCTTCTCCTTTAAAGTTTACGTAGTCGATGAGGGCATACACGCCGGTCCGCGTTTGTGCGACTTTGTAAAAATTCTCTTTGAGGCGCTGCTTATCCCCTGAATCCGGGGTCGCCTGTTGCATGAGAGGAAGTGCCTGTTCGAGTCGTTGCACGATGAATCCTGTTTGTGCGGGAACCGTGCCGGCGAGGAACGAGCGCATTTCTTTCATCCGGGCGCTGTTCTTCTGACTTTCGAATTCAGTTCGGGATTTCCACGGACTGCCTTTGGCTTCAGCAACCCAGCGGGGGATCGCGACTCCGTTTGCCTGCATGTATTTGAGCAATTGGGGGAAGCTTTCTTTAAAGGGACCGGGTCGACCGTCGACATACCAAATGAAGTGCCCGATGCCGAGGGAAGGGAAATCTTCGCCCACATTCCAGGTCGTGAGGCCTTCGACGGTACCGGCGCATTCGTTTTTCCAAATTTTCCGACCGATCGCGTCTTTGTCGGTTTCTGACAAAGTAATCCCGGATTGGGATGGTGGGGTTGGTCCCGGAGGGGAATCCATCGACACGCAGCCGCCTAAGGAAAAGAGAACGAGATAAAAAAGACAGCAGCGGAGGGGATGCATCAGGGAACTGTCGTTAAGAAATCTAAAAAATCAAACTTGAGGGGAAAAACATTTTGATAATTACCATAATTAACATTAATATGATAAAATTACTTTTGCTTTCCCTTGAAATTCCATATGGATTCTCAAAACAATTCATTTTCTTCTTCGCCTTCCGGTATCGACCCGAAAGAGGCGCGGCTGCGTTTTCTTGCTTCGATGGGTCTGGGCGAAGAAGTCGTTGCTAAAGCGGTTGCGGATACCGGCTGCGTTGTCGACGAGCTTCCCCTTGCTGAGGAAGAGGTGGCACTGCGTGCCGAACCTGATGATTTGGAATTGCCCGGCGCAGTGTCGAAGAGCCCGGTGCGCTCCCTTGATTGTTCCGAAGAAGCAGTGTCGTCACCTGAGGTTGAGGCGTCTGACGCAGTCGAAGAGAATGAGCCCGCTGTTGAGGATAAAGCCATGGATCGCCCGGATACTGAATCGAATGAACCTCTTCAATTGTCCTGTCCGAAATGTCAGGGTGATCTGGTCCTGATGCGTGAACATCTTGGCATCGAAGGTGCCTGCGTTTGGTGTGAAACCAAAATTGTTGCCGCCCGATCGGGCATGGACGGAGTGGTGCGCGTTTTCCCTCTTTTCCAGCCTGACTTGTCCCCTTCTGATGCGCCGGGGAAAGAAGCTGTTGCAGTGACTTCGGAAGAGGTGGTCGATAGAGCTGAGGAAAAAGTGGGAGCACCGAGTGCCGCGCCGGAGAAGGAAATTTCAGTCGAAAAGGAAAGCTCTCCAGAGGCGGTCGCTCCCGCCGCTGAAACGGAGGACGCCTTTCAGGCTGTCGTTCCTGATTCCTGGAGTGGGTCGTTTGATCCGATGCCGAAGCTGGAAGAGCCGGAGGCTCCCGTGACGGAAGTCGAGGCGGAACCGTCCCCCGATTTAGCTGCTGACAGTTTTGGTGCATTTTCCGGATTCTCCGACAAGCCGCTCGACCTCGAGGCTGGCGATTCAACGCCTGAACCGGAGATCGCGGAGGCGGATCGGATGCCTTCCGGGTTCGCCGATGGATTCCGTAGTGAACCTTTTAGTAATGCTGCCCTCCCTGCAGGGGAAAAGGAGGAGCCCGTCGTCGATCAAGGTGAGCCTGTTGCGGCGACCTGTTTTCCTGATGGATTCAGCGAGGCTCCTGCGGCGGGGGTTGCCGATAGCGGCTTCAGTGAATCCCCTTATACTGCGGACATGCCCGAGGCATTTACCGCTGCTGTTTCTGAAGAAAAAACCGGGGGCGATGAAGCTGCTGACGAACAGGCAGCCGGATTCCCGGGCGCAGAGATTTGGGGGGCGCCGGCGACAACGGAGGCGACAGAGTCAGAGGCTTCAACTGAAGAGGAGGGAGATGCTGTTTCTGCAGGTCTCAATGCTCCTGCTTCGATTCCCGACGGTTTCGACATGGCTGAGGCACCTGCTCCCGAGGCGAAACCTGAGGCGGCTTCCCTCTGGGATGGGCCTGATGAGGAATCCACCCCGGCCGCATGGGGGGTGAACACTGAAGCAGCATCCGAAGATTCCCTTTCTCCAGCAGACGTCCCTACGGGGAAACCCGGGCCGACAATAGATTCAACAAGTTCAAACTTCTCTTCGGGATTTGCGATTCCGCCATCTGATAACGGCGCGTTTTCGATGGATGTTCCCGCTGCGAGCCAAACTCCTGAAACATCTATCCCGGAAAAGACAGAGAGTCTCTTCGATGAAGGCGATGAGGTATCATGGGGCGAAAAGCCTCTCTTTGGTAGTGCTAATGAAGGAGAGCCGGATACTCCTGCCTCCGCCGAAGAGAACCGTTCGAGTGAAGCGGCATCTTTTCCACCGGCGACGGAAGGTTCTTCAGATGCATTCTTCGGGGCGGACTCCGACGATGAGAGCGATCTTCTTCTTGAAACGCCTCCTCCAACTCCGGAGAAGATGAAAGCCGGTTCGCCGGTTTTCGCAGAGGAAGCAGTCCCGGCAGGCGCGCCGAAAGTGACGTCCGAACCTTTAGGGGCAGGATCTAAAAAGAAGCGGGGCAAGGGGATGATTGTCTTCCTTGTCGTTATTCTCGGTCTTGTTTGCGGGGCGGCGTTGGCCTCCTTCGTGCTTCCTGTAGATGAGTATGTCGCGACGGCGCGATCTTTCATGGAGGAAAAACTTTCAAAAGAGCCCGGTGTCGATCCGGCCGCCTTTATTTCTGATTTAGTGAGCCCTGCGAGCAACGAAGCCGTGAATACCATCATCCCTGTTGAGTGACCCCGGTCGAGTCTGACCTCTCATAACATGAACTCCGAAATGTCTTCCCCCACTGCCGAGAAAGAGGCCGTTATCCGGCTCAATTGTCCCGGATGCTCAGGTGGTCTTAATTTGCGCCGCAAGCACCTTGGAATCAGTGGAGCCTGTGTTCACTGCCACACGCCGATCACAGCTGTCGAAAGCGGTGGAGCGATTGTCTTGCGACGAAGTGATGAAATTGAGGCTGAGAAAGCTGCTGCGGCTGAAACAGCTGCTGCTCCGATGCCCGTTGCGGAATCTGAGCCAGCTCCGATGCCGGATCCCCGTCCAGTTGCTTCGCCTGAAGCGGTAGAAGCTGCCGCAGTTAAGCCTGAGTCGGCACCACCTTCCGGCTGGGGATTTCCTCAGCGTGAGGAGTCGCTGCCGATGGCGAAGGTTGAGCCGGAGGCTCCGAAAGCGGCATCCGCGAAACCGCCTGCGTTCGACCTTTCCGCCTTTGAGACCGAATCTGCGCCTGTTAAAGAGGTGGCTGCAGTTCCGCCGATGAGCCCGCCGTCGTTCGGGTTTTCTGACGATGTCAATCGTGAGGGGGCGGGTAAAGAAGCTGAACAGCTCAAAGAGGCTACTTCGGAAGTTGAGTCATCGAATGAAGATGATCTTTTCGATTCAGGAGAGAATCCGTCGGTTTCAGGTTTGTTCACGAATCAGAATGCGGTTGAGAGTGGGTGGGGAGCAAAAGTTCCCTCTCAGAATCACGCAAGCATTTCCCCTTTCTCAACTGGCTCTGCAGAGCCTGAAGAAGAGCTGGGATTTGCAGAAACACTTTTCCGTGAAAAGGCGAAGGAGGATACAGGGGAGGTTCAGCCAAAATCCCCGTTTGGAAATTTGGACGATGATTGCGCGCCCATTCCTGCGGGGGCTTTGTTTGGTGCTTCCCGGGAAGGGGTTAAGAAGACGGAGCCGCAGGAGGAGGCCATTCTCGATGGCGACGGTCGGCCTCTGCGCCCGATGACTCCTCAAGAGAAGGAGCAGTTTGCCGGTGAAATCATGCACTTTGGTGAGTATCGCAAACGTTCGCCCTGGATAACGCGAATCGTGAAATTTGTCGCGACGATTGCGGTGCTCGGCGGCATCGGCTACGGCGCCTACGTTTTTCTCCCGCAGGAACAGGTAGAGGTGGCGAAGGCAAAAGTGCTCGAGTGGCTTGAACCGGGCTCAGTTCTCATGGACTACCTGCCATTTGAATTGGGTGCCTCTGAAGATGGCAGCGAGAAAAAGGTGAAGATTAAAGCGCTTGAAGGCCTGGATAATCTCTCAAGCCAGATGGATTCCTATCTCGGTACCGCTGAAGAGCAACTCAACAGCACTCTTCCTGAGGGGGCTGAAGATTACGAGAGAGAGGCGCCTGTGGATACGCCCGAGATGCCGGAAATCCCCAAGCTTCCTTTTAAGCTGGGAAGCTCTGAAGAGGTAGTTCCTGCCGTGGAGTAGACTAGACGTAGCCGAGTTCTTCGACCGTTTTCTCGATCGCCGCTTCTCCCTCGAGGAGTTCGCCGATGGGATCCCACTTTGCGGAGAGGAAAGCGTCACGGGCCGTTGACGGGATCTCGACGGAGACTTCCTGATCGCCGAAGCGGACGACTTTAGCTTCGACATCGATAGTGATTTCGGTGGAAGGGTCGGCATTCACTGCCGCGGCGATCTGTTCAATGTCGTCGTGACTGGCGATGACGCAGGGCATTCCGAGAGTGGCGCAATTGCCGAAAAAGATTTCAGCAAAACTCTGAGCGATCACGGCTTTGAACCCTCCTTTGGAAATAGCCTGTGGGGCATGTTCACGTGAGCTGCCGCAACCGAAATTAATGCCGGAGAGGAGGATGCTGGCGTCAGCAAAGCGCTCTTCGTTCAGTGGGTGATCCTTTTTGCTGCCGTCTGCTTCGTGACGAACATCATAGAAGAGATACTCGCCCAGTCCGTCAAAAGTGACGCATTTCATGAAGCGCGCCGGGATGATCCGGTCGGTGTCGATATCGGAACCGGGGATGTAAACGCCTTTACCGGAGACAGAAGTGATCTTTTCGAGTGCCATGAATCTAAAATGTTGAGGGATGATTCTTCGTTCCAGAGAGCTCCAAACTCAAGTGGAATCTCTTTCGGTCGGATCCCGGTAGTCACGACAAACCGCCCCGGAACAAGAGACTTCACATCGATACATGATTTGCTATGATAATGAAATGAAGCGTCCGGGGACCTATTTGATCATCGCTCTATTCAGCTTTGTTCCTTTGTGTGATGCCCGTGCGGATTTGATCGAGAGGCAATTCACTCAGCCCGGTGGAACGGGGTCGGCCGGCGGGATTGTGTTTCAGGGGTCCCGAAACATGAGGGGCCGGAGTAAAAAGCAGGGGGTCGTTTCGTCGGTGGTGGTGCCTTCCCTCAGTCCCGTGACCGTCATTCCCGCGCTTGAGAACAAGACCCTTCGACCCGGGCCCCGTTTTGGCTACGGCTCTGATTATCAGCCTGAGGCAGCGAGTGCGAGGTCCCATTCTGTGCAGAGAACATCAGAGGCGGCGGTTTCCGCCCCGGTTTACCTGTTTCGCTATACGTATCCCGTTTACCGGGATTATCTGATTCGTTCGCCCTACTCACGATATTACTCTCCCTTCGGGGGGTGCCGGAGTCATTTCTCTTCAGGGTACACGAGATTTTCCCTCTCCTTCGGATGGTGATGGGATCCGATCTGCGCCATTGTCAGTTGGTGACACATCGGGCAGGGTGACTCACTTTCCATGAAGAGTTGTCTCATTGCCCTGCTTGTTGTCTCACCTTTCTTTCTATCAGCCAACGCTGCTGATGAGGACTATTCACCGGGTCCGGACTCGATGGTTAAAGAGGGAGTGCCCCGGGGGAAGGTCACGCAACACCGATGGGTCAGCGAAATATTCCCCGGAACCGAGCGCGACTACTGGGTTTACGTGCCGGCTCAATATGATGGAAAGACCCCTGCCTCCCTCCTGGTATGTCAGGATGGTGGCGGTTTTGTCCGGGAAAACGGGTTGTTCCGCGCACCAACGGTTCTGGATAATCTGATTCATGCCGGGCAAATTTCCGTGACGGTAGGGGTGTTCATTAATCCGGGAGTGGTGCCGCCGGCAAAGAAAGGACAGCAACCGAGGAAGAATCGGAGTTTCGAATATGACACGCTCAGCGACCAATATGCCCGGTTTCTGCTCGAAGAGATACTTCCTGAAATTGGGAAAGGTTTAAATATCACAGATGATCCTGAGAAACGCATCATCTGCGGGAACAGCTCCGGTGGGATTTGTGCCTTTACGGTCGCGTGGGAGCGGCCGGATGCCTTCGGAAAAGTGATCAGCCATATTGGGAGTTTCACTAACATTCGGGGTGGTCATGTCTATCCGGCGATGATTCGGAAAACGGAGCCGAAGCCGATCCGGGTCTTCCTTCAGGATGGTGAAAACGATCTCGATAATCTTCACGGGAACTGGCCGGTCGCGAATCAGCAGATGGCAGCTGCTCTCAAGTATGCAGGCTACGAGTATGAGCTGGTGATGGGAACCGGAAAGCACAGCGGGCGACATGGAGGTGCCATTTTTCCGGATACCCTGAGGTGGATGTGGAGCGAATCGAAGACGGATAGGGAAACTGCGGAAGCGCCTTAAGGCAGCCCTCAACAATTGAATATGATGGAAAAGAAAAATCAGCGAGGATCAGCGCTCATGAGCGTTGTGCTACTTATGATCGGCCTTGCTCACGGCCAGGACATGCCACTTAGCCAGGTGCTCATTGAAGGCAGGGGCTGGGAGATAGCCGCGGAAGGATTCAATTTCGCGGATGGGCTTTCGACTGATGCAGAGGGGAATCTTTATTTTTCCGATGTAAAGGGCGGGACTGCTGTTTACAAAGTTGATCTCGATGGTGAAATGTCCGGGTTCATTCAGGACGCGCCCGGGATCAGTGGCCTTCAGTGGGGGAGTGATGGTCGGCTCTATGCCTGTGTGGCGAAAGAACAGCGGGTCGTTGTATTTGACGAAGACGGTGAGGAAACCGAGCTCGTGAATGAGGTGCGACCCAACGACCTTGTCGTTACTCATGACGGGAATCTCTATTTCACGATGACGCCGACTCAGGAGATTCGTCGCATTGCCCCCGATGGAAAGATGACGGTTGTTAGCAAAGGCGTTGTCACAAAACCGAATGGAATCACACTCTCGCCGGACCAGGGGACCTTGGCAGTGTCGGATCACGGGGGAAAGTATGTTTGGGTTTTTCGAATTGAAGAGGACGGATCACTCAGTCATCCTGGGAATTACATGGAGATGCGGACCCCTCTGTCCGAACCTGAGATCGCGCGTGGAGATGGAATGGCAACCGATGTTCACGGTCGCTATTACGTCACGACCGCGGAGGGGTTGCAGATGTTTGATCCGACGGGAAGAATGGGCGGAGTCATTTCGGCTCCCAATCCTGAGGAGGGACTGGTGAGCGTCTGTTTCGCCGGTCCGAACCACTCCTATCTCTACGTGGCCAACGGGGGTAAAATATATCGCCGGAAAACTAAAACGAGCGGCGCGTTGTTCTTCGGGAAACCCGGGCCACCGGCAGCTCCGGCAAAGTGAGGGAATACAGTCAGGATGTCGAAAGTGCGGTGATCCTTGCGATGTGTTTGGCAAGCATGTCGAACTCGAGATTCACCCTTGATCCGGCACGGGCGATTTTGAGACTCGTGACTTCGTGAGTGTGGGGAATGATCCAGAGCGTGAACTGATCTTTCTGAAGATCGGCGACGGTGAGGCTGATTCCGTTCACGCAGATCGATCCTTTGTGAACCACGAGGCGGGCAAATTCCGGAGGGAGCGAAACCGTAAATTCATGGTCCTGACCGACCTCTCTGTAGGCGAGAATTTCGGCGCAGGCATCGACATGGCCCTGAACAAAGTGACCCGAGAGTCGGTCGCCAATGCGCAGGGATCGTTCCAGGTTGACGGGGTCCCCCGATGTGAGGTCTCCCAGGTTGGTGAGCTTGAGGGTTTCGTGAAGGAGATCAAACCGCATGGCGCCATCTTTCACTTCGGTCACGGTAAGGCAGGCTCCATTGTTGGCGATGCTTTCCCCCAGCGTGACTTCATCGGTAAAGCTCGACTCCACCCACAGTTCTGCTCCTGTCTCGACCGCTTTGAGGGCGACGACTTTTCCGCATTCTTCGATGATTCCCGTGAACATGTGCTGACTTTAGCACAGGATTGATGAAGCTTTTGAAATTCTCCTGATCGCTTCGTGCTTGACCATTGCGGTCGCGGACTGATTCCATCCCTTTCCTAATCCCATGAAATTCCTTAACTTCATTCTTTTCGTAGCGGTTCAGTTTTCTCTCCTTTCAGCTGCTGACCGCGAACCTTCCATTGTCTGGATCAACGAGATGCCGGCCGATGCAGTGATGCCTCCCCATACGACCCATCAGACTTTCTATTCGAAAGCTGCAGGCAGGGAGGTGGGGTACTGTCTATATCTCCCTCCGGGGTATGAAGAAGGCGGGGCGGTTCGATATCCTGTGATCTACAATCTCCATGGAAACGGGGGCAATGAGTTTCATAGCTTCGAAGATGTTGAAGTTCTCCATGCCGGGATTCTCGCCGGAAAATGGCCTCCGATGATGGTGGCGCTGCCAAACGGCGGGCACAGCACTTTCTATAAAGATTCCCACGATGGAAAGTTGCCGATCGAGACGATTTTCATTGAGGAGTTCATTCCCCATATCGATAGCACCTACCGGACAATCGCCGCTCGAGAGGGGCGGTGCCTCGAAGGATTTTCCATGGGGGGGCGGGGTTCATTGCGGCTCGCCATGAAGTATCCGGATCTGTTTTGTTCGTTGTTTTGTCAGGCTGGAAATATACCTCGCACCTTAAAGAGGTTTGAGGCCGCTGATCATTGGGAGGATGTGATCCAGGGATATCTCGGTCCGGACAGGGTGAATTACGTGAACAACGATGCTTTTCTCCTGCTGGAGAAAAATCTCAAAAAAATTAAAGGCCGTCTTCGTATTCAGATGGCCTGCGGGACAAAGGACGGGGGACACCTTCCGACCGTCCGGGACTTTCACGAACATCTCATGAAGAATAAGGTCGATCATACCTACATTGAACTTGAAGGGCTCGCCCACAGGCGAACGGAAATGATCAAACGACTTGAGCCTGTTTGGTTCGACTATCATGTTGAATCGATCCGTCTCGCTACGGAGGCTGCGGGAAAGTGATCCCGCCCACCTTGTCCTTATGATCGAAACACCTGATCCCGCTTCTCCCGAAAGCGTCCTTTCTGTGGATGGGCTACGTCGTTCCTTCGGGCGCTTCACTGCGGTTGACGGGCTCGATCTCTCCGTTCATTCAGGGGAGATATACGGGTTTCTCGGTGTGAACGGGGCGGGGAAGACAACGACGATTCGCATGCTCATGGGGATCATCGCGCCGGATAGCGGGACGATTGAGCTGTTCGGGGAGCGGACAAAGCGTACCACGCTCAAATTGAAGCAGAGGATCGGATATGTATCGCAGGATCAGAATTTCTATCCCTGGATGACGGCGGAGATGTTGGGTAAATTCGTCGGGGGACTCTATCCGACCTGGGATGCCGATGAATTCAGGCGCCTACTCAGTGTTCTTGAGGTTCCCGCTCACCGGAAAGTTTCAGGTTTGTCAGGTGGAATGAAGGTTAAGCTCGCCCTTGCTCTGGCGATCGCACCGCGGCCGCCACTTCTCATTCTCGATGAGCCGACGGCGGGGCTTGATCCTGTTGCTCGACGTGAATTTCTTGAGATTATTACTCATCAGGCAAGAGAGTACGGGCGAACGACTTTCTTTTCCTCGCACCTTCTGGATGAGGTCGAGCGGGCCGCGGACCGGGTTGGCATTATTCACCGGGGGAAGAAACGGTTTGAAGGAAGGCTCAGTGATTTGCAGCGACGGGTAAGGGAGGTCACGGTGAGTTCTGAAATTGCGCTTTCTGACGGTTTTCAAATCTGGCGCGAGCTTGAGGTCGATGAGAATGAAGGCGGCATGCGGCGTCTCGTCGTCGATGCCGATCCACAGACGTGGTCGTCTTCCGGTTTGGGAGGGAGGCAACTTTCACTCGACGATATTTTTATCGCCTGCGTTGGGATTTCGACGACTCGTCTCTGATGACTGGAGTTCTTCTGCGTAAAGAATTGCGACAGCATGGCGTATGGTTTGCGATTTTGCTGGTGATTACCTGGGGGCTTTTTCTGCTCGTGGCGCTTGCGACTCTTGCCAACGGAATGGGAGGAGGGGTCTTCTTTGGTATTGGTCAGGGTTTGGCTTACCTTCTCATTTTGCCGGTCTATATCACCGGGCATCTTCTCGTGGCGATGGACTTTCGAAATCGAACACGCCTTTTTCTGGAAGCTCTGCCCTTATCCCGGACGCGCCTCGTGGGGGTGAAGGCCTTTCTTGCCCTTGCTGTGGGCATTCTCATGGCCCTCGGAGGTGTTGTCGTTGGTGTCGTGATTTCCGGCGGGGCGGAGGCGCTTTCCCCGAAGTTCGCTGGCATTCTTCTTTCCTCCGCAGTGGTTTGGGCCTGTTTTCTCGTGAGCGTCTGCTTCTTCATTTCGTTTCTCGGTCGTTACAAGGTGGCGGTGATACTCATTTTGTTCTTCGGTCTCGCCTGGTTGTCGGATGCCTCGCCGGTGCCGCTGACAGCTTTTCCGCCTTTTGGTTTGATTCAGCGATTCGGCTTTGAGCGGGATGCCTGGCCGATCGAAGCGCTTTGGCAGACAGGGGTTTTCACGGTTCTCTTTTTTGCTGCGTCGTTCACGATTGGACTCGCGAAAGAAGGGTCAGTCGCGGCTCTTCTCGGAGAGGCCATGACCTACCGCGAGAAAATGTTGCTGGGGGCCGGCCTCGCGGTGGCTTTCTTTATGATCTCCCCCTGGCTCGAGCAAAAATCAGAGCCCTTTCGACTCCCCGGTGCCATCGAGGAAACTCACGAAGGGGTTACGGTGTTTGTCTCTCCGGAAGCGTTGGATCGTCCGGTTGATGAAGAGGTTGCTCTCGCTTCAACGCTTGCCCGTCGCCTCGCCAGAAAGCGGGATTGGCTTGCGATTTCCCCCGAAGATTTCCCTGCTGTCTACATCGTGGAGAACAGCGGGTTGGAGGATGAAATGATTGATTGGGAGATCCTACCGGATGACCGGGCTGTCCTCATGTATGCAGGGTATCGGGAAGATGGATTCTCAAATGACAAGCTCCTTGCCTACACCGTGAGCGTTTCCCTCAGTGCCCTCACAAATGAGCGGGTTTCGCGTGAACAACGGTGGTGGATTGTTTGCGGAATCGAAGGCCTCTGGGAAATGGAGACTGCGGATGAAACGGCGATTGCGGCACGAGAGAAGATTGCTTTCGATACGGTTCGGGAACACGGGCTCTCTGTTGATCGTCTCATGGGGCGGGACCTCTACGCGGAGGAGGCAGGTTGGCGTGAGGCAGATGCCGTTGCCTGGATGGCATTCCGGTATCTTGTCGAAACCGTCGGGATAGACAAGCTTCGCTCCTTTGTGAGAGCGACGGTTACGGACAAGGTCACGCGAACTGACAGTCGGCCGGTTTGGAGGGAGATGTTCAGGTCTGTTCCTGCGATTTTCAAAATCAAGACAGGTCTTACCCTTGAAGAGTTTGTAGAGGGGGCCCGAAAATTTATCGAGTCGCATCCCGGTTCGAAGGCAGCAGATGTAGAAGGAGGTGAAGGGTGAGGGTGTTGCGATCGGTTCTCTGGAAAGAGTGGATGTCACTCCGGCCCTTTGCCTGGCTGTTGGCAGCACTATTTCTGGCGGGCCTCATTCTGGTGCAGGCTACCGAGTATTTTGATGAGTATCCCTTCTGGGGGAATGTCATGAGTGACCCCTTCGCTGTCTCTGCCGTCACCTTTATTCTTAGTATGGTGGTAGCGTTAGGGCTCATGGTTCGTGAGAGTGATGAAGGGACTCTCCTCTACCTCGATGGATTGCCGGTTCGACGGATCACGGTTTACTTTTCAAAATGGCTCATCGCGGTTCTCCTGATTCTCTGTCTTAATTTTCTCTGGGTCGTTGAAGGGCTTGTCTATGACTGGTTTTCGCGGACGAGTGCATCGCCTCCGACGCCGTGGCGTTCGATTGGTGTCTTCGTTGCTCTCGAATCATTTCTCAGCGTCTTCTTCGTGACTCTTCTTATTGGTTTTTCTTTTCTGCGCCGGGGAGCGCTCCTTGCGCTTGGCGCTGTCTTCTGGCTGGTTTTCTGGCTGAAGTCGATGCAGGTGCCGTATGCTGAGCTCCTCGATCCATTTCTTCTCATTCAGACGCCCTCGGAGATGGACACGCGTTGGGAGTGGCCAGTTCTCCAACTCGCCTTCATGAGTGTTGTTCTGGTGGCGATCTGGTGGATCGGATTCGGGCTTTTTTCGATTCGACCGGGATGGAGTGGCAACTTCAGCCGGTTGATGCGGGACACCTGGTGGGGGAAATTGACCGGAGGATGTTCCATCGTTCTCATCGCGGTTGTTTGGATCGGCCTGTTGACAGTGACTTCGTGGGATGAGGGGATGGAAGAAGCTCACGATGCCATCGCCGACCTGGAGGCAGAACAGGACTTGATCCGGGAGGGGAATAATGTCCTCACCGAAGAGTCGTTGTATTTCCGCTTCATCTTTCGCGGCAAAGTGGAGAAGCGGATGAATCACGTCATTGCCGGGGCGGATTCCGTTTATGAAAAGGTGGCTGATTTTCTGAAGGTTCCAGAGGAGATGCGCGAAGACCTTATCACGGTGGATCTTTCCAGTCCGCTGGCATCGCACAATGCGGGGCAGGCTTATTGGAAGAAGATTCGTATGGCTCTTCCGGAGAGACCCGGCAAAGGAAAGAAACGGGAAGCGGAGACTTTTGCGATTCTCGGGCATGAACTCACCCATGTCTTTATTGATCAACTGACGAAGGGGAGGCTTGAGGAGTCTTTTGATTCAGCGCGATGGTTTCATGAGGGGCTCGCCAGCTATGTTGAATTCAAAAGGTTCCGGCCGGCGGGTGCTGAAAACGGGTATCTCCGCTGGGTGGGATTGGCTTCTCACTGGGGCGAAGTTCATTTCAGCGAGATGGTTGAGAACAACGTTTTATCGAGTCTGCGGGATCCTTTCCTCGCCTACCCGGCCGGTTACCTCTGGGTGGACTCGCTGGTTCGGGTCTACGGGGATGATGCGCCGGCGAAGCTTCTCACGGCGATCGGACGTGAGGAGGGACCTCGAAAATTGCAGGGCATGGCTCTTTGGCGCGACGCCTGCCTTGCCACTGATTTCGATTTGGAGCGGGTTCGCTCAGATTTCAGGGTTCAATTGAAAGAGCTGAGGGCGAAGTACAGGAAGAGACTTGGTTCCCTTCCCGAAGTCACTGAGGGGAAGGCTTCTCGGAAAGGCGGAAAAATCCTTGTCATTCCTGAGTTCCCTGAGGAATGGAAAGAGGGAATTCCCGAGGGCTTCAGTCTGGTCTGCCGCATGCGGCCGCGTCTCGACTCCCCGCCGATGCAATGGCGATACAGTAAGCTGAGTGAAGAGGATACCTTCAGCGTGCCGGCGCTTGGCTTTCTCGCAAAGGAAATCGGGTTTCAAGTTGGCTGGAGAGCCAATAGCAAGACGCAGCCCATCTTCGGCGAGTGGGTGAATGTGGTGGTGGAAGAAGGAGAGTGAGGCAGGGAATCAGCAGGCTCTTTTCTGATTTTTCCGCATAGGTGTTGTCGTCGAGGCGTCTTCTTTTGCAGAGGGGCTGAATTTTCAGCGCCGAAGTTTTAAACCTGCCAGTTTATGAAGACCACACCACTCAATCCATTCACGCTCATCATTCCTGCGATCGCGGCACTGTCCTTCTTTGTCGCCAGCCCCGTTCATGCGGGCGGCTACGGGGAACCGATTGTTAAAAAAGTTAAAGTCAAAGACCACAAGGTGAAAGTCAAGACTGTCGGTGGCAAAGCGAAGATCAAGAACAAGGGATACGGCAAGCAGAAAGTGAAGGTGAAAGGATGGAGCGGTGATTACGCTTCATCCATCGCCAGGGAAGCGGCCGGAGGGCCGCGTCACGGGGGACACCCTCACGGGAAGTGAAGCGAAAGGCCGAAGCGATCCTAGGCCTTCTCGAACAGAAAAATGATCGAGAGAAGTCCCAGCAAAATCACCGCACAGAACACGGTGATTCCGATCTGAAAAGCCCCGCGTTTGGAGCGCTTGAAGATGGATTGCTGAAGTTGATCGATCCTCTCAGCGTCGTGTCCCTGCATCATCCAGATCGGGGTCATGACCCAGGCGGTGGCACGTGAGGCACCGGACTCAAAGAAGTTGCAGATACCGCGAACAAATCCTTCTACAAAGTAGTGCCTTGTCAGGGCGTTGGCCCCGTTGAGTGATTTGTCGGCGACCCGGTAGAATTGTTTTGCCCCTTTGCGGTAGAACCAGTCGAAGTCGAGCGATATGCCCGGCTTTGGGGTGAGCCCTTTTTTCAGGAAAATAAAGGCGATGCCGGCGGCGAGAATCCACTGCAGCACGATCGTCACCTTTGCGAGGCTGTATGGTTGATAGTCGATCTCGTATGGAAGGAGATCGTAGAGTGTTTGCGGGGCAATGCCGAAGAAGAGGCAAAAGAATCCCAATAAAGCCATGCCTCCGAGCATCGTTGCCGGCGCATCTTCAGGGCGGAGGCCTTTATCCCGCCCGAAGAAGAGGAAGTAGGGCAGGCGAATCGAGACGGCAAGAAAAATGCCCACCGCGGAAATTTCGAGGAGTAGCCACGGCCAGAAGAGATGTTCGTGTTCGACCGCTTGAATGATGATGTTTTTGCTCGTGAACCCACAGGTTCCGGGGAGCGCCATCGAGAAGCAGCCGATGAGGAAAAAGACGGTCGTCACCGGCATCGATCGGTAGAGTCCCCCAAGGTCGCTGAGTTGACTCTTTCCAAGCCGGTAGAGAACAACACCGGCAGACATCCAGAGGAGGGACTTATAAAGGATGTGACAAAAGGCGGCGGCGGTGGCTCCGCTAACCGCCTCATGTGTTCCGATGCCGGCGGCACAGACCATGAAGCCGACCTGGTTGATGATCGCATAGGCAAGGATGCGCCGCATGTCACTCTCGATGAGGGCATAGATCACGCCATAAACTGCCATGGCACATCCGATCCAGATAAGTGGTTCCCAGCCGGGGTAGCCACGAAGGAGCGTGTAGACCGCAGTTTTCGTGGTGTAGGCGCTGAGGATCAATCCACCTGTGACGCTCGCGGCCGGGTAGGAGTCAGGGAGCCATGAGGAAAGTGGGGGAGCGCCGCAGTTGACGAGAATTCCGATGAGAATGAGCCAGGTGCCGGCGTGATTCGCGGTTTCGAAATCAAATCCGTCGAAGGCAATACTGCCGCCCTGCTGTGAGATGGTCAGGATGACTCCGGCAAGGAGGAGTAGACCACCGACAAGGTGGATCATGATGTAGCGAAACGCGGCGCCCTTTGCCTGTTCAGTGTTGCGAGCAAGAATGACAAAGGTCGAGCTGACGGCCATTGATTCCCAGAAAACGTAGAGCGAAAGAAGGTCTCCGGCAAAGACAGTTCCGAGCGCGCCGCCGATGTAGAAGAGAGCGGCGACGTGCTGCGTGCTCTTTTTGTAGTAAAAAGCGTAGATGAATGCTGCAACCGCATTCAGTGAGAAAATGATTCCAAAGGCTTTCGAGAGTTTGTCGACGCGAAGGAACTCAAGTGGCTCGTCCGTGAACGAAAAAAGATTGAACTGCCAGCCGTTGCCGGTCTTTAACTGGAGAATGTAGAAGAGTGCCGCGAGCGGCAACAGGATCACATAGCTCGAGCGCCATGATGGCTTCAGGAGAGGAACGAGGAGTGCTCCGATCAGGAGAATCAATGCGGGCGGAAATTCAGCGAAGTTGTTCATCGAGGTCCTCCGGTAGAGATTCGTCCTGCTCGATGCCGTAGTGATCCTCACTGCGGCGGATCAGTCCACTCAACGCGCGACCGGAAAAAACGAGAAGGATGCAGGCTGCAAATCCGAGGATGGCGTAAAAGGCGAACCAACCGTCGATTTTAAAATAGGCATGCCGTGCGTGGGAAATCAGTAGCGGAATCTCGATGAGGAGAAACAAAGCAAGGACGATCATGAGCCACTTGAGGCTCTGATTAGTGAAAGTAGCTGAGGGTTTGTCAGGATCCTGATTCATGGTTTCACGCTGCTGACAAAAAGATCAGCGAGTTCAAGGAGAAGGCCGGGAAAGAAAAAGAGTCCGACCGTGAGGGAGGCGGTGACGCAGAGGGGGATGACGCAGGCGAGGGGCGCTTCTTTGATTTCTGACCACTGAAACGGGGTTGTCACCAGTTCGCCTTCGGAGTGCTTAGTCGGGAAAAAGGCCTGATAGGAAATGGGAAGAAAGTATGCTGCGTTTAACAGGGTCGAAATCAGGAAGACGATCATGAGAGCGATCTGCCCCGCTTCAGCTGCTCCGAGAAGAAGGTGAAATTTGGAAATCAATCCGATCGATGGTGGCAATCCAATCACCCCGAGCGATCCGAGAAAGAAAGCGGCGAAGGTGAATGGCATCTTCTTACCGAGTCCCGCCATTTGGCTGATGTATTTTTTGCCCGTCGCTACGAAGATTGCCCCGGCGCAGAAGAAAAGAGTGATTTTACCCACGGCGTGAGCGGCAATGTGAAGGACCGATCCTTTGATGGCGAGTTCGTGGAGCAGGGCCACTCCCAACACGATATAGGAGAGCTGGCCGATCGTGGAGAAGGCGAGGCGGCGTTTCAGATTGTCCTGCGAAAGCGCGATGAGCGATGAGACGATCACGGTAAATGCGGCGATCCAGCAGAGCACGAGATTGGCTCCGACTTTGCTCAGGAGATCAATGCCGAAGACGCCGGTAACGACACGGATCACACAGAAGACGCCAACCTTGACCACTGCGACGGCATGGAGGAGGGCGGAGACAGGTGTCGGGGCAACCATCGCTCCTGGCAGCCAGGAATGAAAGGGCATGAGCCCGGCTTTGGAGAAGCCGAAGGCAAAGCCGAGAAGAAGAATCACCGCGGGAAGAAAGCCCATATCGCTTCCGGCGAGAATAGCGGGCCCGGCGAAGGAGAGGTCACCATCTGCTTTGAGGTAGGTGAAAATGATCGCCGGAATCGCAAAGGCAACCGAAGTGCCGAGGAGATAGCAAAGGTAGGTGCGGCCGCCGCCGCGTGCCTCTTTGTCCTGATGATGCGTCACAAGCGGCCAGGTCGCGAGGGAGAGCATTTCGTAGAAGAGGTAGAGAGTGAGCAGGTTCCCGGCGAAGGCGACTCCGAGAGTCGCAGAGAGGGAGATAGCGAAAAAGGCAAAGAAGCGTGTTTGGGAATGCTCTTTCAATCCCCGCATGTAGCCGACGGCATAGATCGAGGTCGCGATCCAGAGGGTAGAGGCGACGAGGGCAAAAATCATGCCGAGGGCATCGACCCGGAAGGTGATCGGCACGTTCAGTCCGGAGATACCGGGAACGAGCTCGGTGACGATCGTTTTGCCCTCAAGAATGATGGGGAGCATCGCGAGGACGAATCCGAGTTTCACGATGCCGGCAATAAAGGTCGACATTTCCCTCAGGAAAATTTCTTTCCTGAAAATGACGATGAGAGGCACCGCGAGAAGCGAAGCAAGACAGGCCCAAACGGGTAGTAAACTGTTAACCGTATTCTCCATGCGACTGATTAGAAATGCGCGGCCACTGCCGGCAAGTCTTCAAGGAAGGTTCGAATGAGGGCGACAACCTGACCGTTGAAGACACCTAGCAAAACAATGATGATCGCGCTGGCGAAGAGAGGCAGATTACCCGACCAAACCGGAGGGGCACTGTGGGGGGCAGCGATTTCGGTGGCTTCTTCATGATCATCATGCGAGTGATCGTGGCCCTCAGCAGGCTTGTTACCGAAGAAAGCGATCTCGATGATCCGGAAGAAAAGGACAGCGTTGACGAGGCTCGAAATAAGAAGGGCGGCCACGTATTCCCAGTGTCCGGCATCGATGCCACCGCGGATGAGATAGAATTTGCTGAAGAAGCCGCAGGTCGGAGGTACGCCGATCATGGCGAGGGCGCCGACGATGAAGGCCGCCATGACCCAGGGCGATTTTTTAAACATTCCCTCGAGATCGCTGATCTCCCGCGCACCGTGGCGTTTCACGAAGATGCCCGCAGCGAGGAAAAGGCAAAGTGTCATCGCTGCATCAGCGAGGATGTGGTAGAGCGCTCCGGTCATGCCCCAGAGCCCTTCGTCAGCGAGCCAGGCTCCGCCGACCATGTAGCCCACTTCGGCGACAATAAGGTAGCAGAGCATTTTTTTTATTTCCCGTTGGGCGAGTGCGAGAACGGATCCGGAAAGAATCGCGATAACCGCAAGCCAAACCACGAGATGGCTCCAGCCGAGGCTGACGAAAACCCACTCCAGCCCGAAGACGCTGACCATGACCCGGATCATGACGTAAACAGAGACCTTCGTCATGAGCGGAGCAAGAAGGCAGGCGGTGCTGGATGGACAGTAACTGTAGGCATTCGGCAGCCAGCCGTAGAGTGGAAAGAACGCCATCTTGATCCAGATGCCGACAAGAATGAAAATGAAAGCAATCGTGACGGCCTTCGAGCTCGCGATTTCCGGATTGGTTCCGAGGATCGAGTGAATATCCTGCATGTTCAGGGAGCCGGTGGTGAGATAGAGGTAGCCGACACCGAGAAGGTAAAAGGACGCTCCAACCGTGCCCATGAGCACGTAATTGAACGCCGCATAAGTGCCTCGCCGTGAGCTTCCCATCGCAATGAGGCCGTAGCTGGTGAGGGAGGAAACCTCGATCAGAACGAAGAGGTTGAAGGCATCGCCTGCAATCGTGATGCCGAAGAGTCCGAGGCAGAGGAGAAGGAAAAGCACATAGAAATAATGAGTCTTCTCTGCGTTCTTCTCGCCGACCCGGCGAATGGAGAAAAATGTCACGAGTACTGCGACGGTCGCGATGGCGATGAGGAGGAGAGCATTCAGCGCATCAATTCTAAGATGGATGCCGATTCCGAGGGGTTTCTCCCAACCGCCCACGAAGTAGTTCATGGGTCCGTTGGCGAAGACGTGCTGAGCCGCGGCGATCGCACCGATCAGGGTGACTGAAAGCGAGGCAATCGCGATGGGAAAGCAGACACGATGATCGCGTTGCCCGACAAGTGCGACGAGGAGTGCACCGAAAAGAGGTGCTAGAACAAGAAGTGCTGGAATTTGATCAACCATCGGAGGCGCTCGCTTTGATTTCTTCCAGGATTTCGTTTTCTTCGAGAGAGCCGAACTCCTTGAAGATCATTTGGGAAATAGAGAGGGCAACCCCGAGGGTGGCGACCCCGACGACGATAGCGGTCAGCATAAGGACGTGTGGCAGGGGATTGGCGATCAAGTCGGGATTGGTTGCGTGATCATCGTGATCTTCTGCCTGATGGTGTTCCGCTTGCGCGTGGTCTCCTTCTGCCGGCTTTTGTCCATCCTCTTCGACAAAAAGCCGATGTTCGGAGGCCGCAACCTCGTGGCCATGGTGGTCCAGAATCGGAATGGTCGCCTCTTCTTTCACGCCCATGGACACGTAAAAGAGGATGATCGCCGTTTGGAAAATGGAGAGACCGATCAGTTTCTTAATGAGGTTATTTTTCGCAATGAGCGCCCAGAGGCCAATCATCATGATGATGACGTAAACCCAGTAGTTAAAATAGGGCTCGATGTTTTCGTGAATGAATTCAGCCATGACGTTTTATTAGAGCCCTTTCTCGAGTTGCCCCCGGCTGGAGAGATTGGCGTAGATGGCGAACATGATCGCAGTGACGGTAAAAGCGACTCCAACTTCGACACCCAGCATGCTGTGCGAGCGGGCCATTTCCGGGCCGTCGGTGAAGAGGAGCGGTTCGAGGACCCCGTAGTCGAGGAAGTTTTTCCCGAGAATTTGAGCCATCACTCCGAAGGCGGCGTAGATCAAAATTCCGATCGCGGCAAGGCGCACATAGTTTTGCTCACTGAGCCGCCTGAGGGCGGCGTTGAGATTTTCGGAGAGGGCGATAATTATGAAGCTCGCTCCGAGAATGACGCCACCCTGGAAGCCGCCACCGGGACTGTGGTGTCCATGTGCAATCACGTAGAGTGCAAAGAGTTGAATCACCGGGACGACGATTCGAACAGTGGTGCCGACGATGATTCGGCTATGGTCACCGTTCGTGAAGGAATCCTCGAGAGAGGTTGCTCTCTTTTCCTCCCCGTCGTTTCCGACGACCCGGAGAATCGCAAAAATCGCCATGCCTGCGGCAAAGATGACGACCGTTTCGAACATGGTATCGTAACCCCGATAGTCTGCGAGGACTGATGTTACGAGGTTTGGCACCTTGGTGTCCTTGTAGCTTTCTTCGATGAAATAGAGCGAAACACTCTCACTGCCCGGCACCCCTGCGCTGGCCGGGGAGTTGGGGTCGCCGAACGCTGGGAAGTCCGAAACACCGTAGAGCAAAATACTCCCGGTGATAGCGACGGCGATAGAGGCGAAAATTTTGGAGAGCATCAGAAAAAGCTTAGTCCGAAGAGTGGCGACGCGTGTTGTAGACCGTGGCGATGAGCAGGACGGTGCTGACTCCCGCTCCGACCGAGGCTTCCGTAAAGGCAACGTCGACAGCGCCCATTTCAGCCCAGAGGAGGCAGATGAGGAACCCGTAGATCCCGAAAATCATCGACGCACTGAGGAGGTCTTTCACGCTCAGCGCAATCAACGCCGCGATGACGAGGAAAACGAGAATTATGATATCAAGGGCAAAAATCACGTCGCAGGAAAGTTAGAATTTTTCACAATCGTCGTTGAGATGATTGGGACGGTTCGGGTGAATTTCAGGTTTTGTTCCGTCTTCCCATCCCGCATCCATGAGGGCGTGTGTGCTCGTCGGACTGGTGATTAGAATAAAGAGGGATATGCCGAGCATCTTCAGGATGACGAGCAGGGTAAGCCAATCGTGGCTGAAACTTTCAAAGTCTTTCAGCTGATAGATCGCGAATCCGAGAATGACGAGAAGGCTCGAAAGGGTATCGCCCTTCCCTGCGGCGTGTGTCCGGGTGTAGAAGTCAGGGAAACGAATCAATCCGACCGCTCCTCCAATGAAAAAGATGAGGCCGGCGATAATGAAGATAATACTGATGACAGTAGCGATCATGCTTTCTCCCCGGGTGATTGGTTTTCATTCCTGATTCCTTTGTCGCGGTCCTTCGTTCGGTGAAGGAAACGGGCCGCAGCGAGCGATCCGGTAAAATTCAGGAGCGCGTAGGCGAGCGCGAAATCCACGAACATCTCAACTCTCTCAAAGATAACGCCGATAATAACGAGCAGAACCGCCGTTTTGGTTCCAATAACGTTCACTGCAACAATTCGGTCCAAAGCAGTGGGTCCCACCATGATCCTCCACATGGAGGGAATCATGAAAAGTAACAGAGCAACGCCCGAAAGGATGGAAAACTGTTCGAAGGTCATGTTGTTTGCGCTTCGACTGGTTTCTCCAGCTGTTGTTGAGCAAAAATCCGGGCAATTCGGCGTTCCATTTCACCATCGAGCCCTTTGGCGGCAAAATCGGAAATCGCATGAATGTAAAAGGTGTCTCCCATGATTTTGATCGTCACTGTTCCGGGAGTGAGAGTAATGCTGTTGGCGAGAAGGTATTTTTCGAAATCGGTCTTCAGCTTTGTCTCATATCGCACAATGTGAGGCTGGAGCGCTTCTTTCGGGCTGAAAGCGAGGCGGAAGAGGTGGAGATTGGAAAGAAGAATCTGCCAGAGGAGCCAGAGGCAGTAACTGCCCAGTCCAATTCCCTGCTTAAAGCGCCGGCCGAGAGGGATGGTGCGGTCTTCAAAAAGAAGATCCGCGGACATCCAGGTGATGATTCCGCAGGAGATCAGTCCGAGGGTAAGGTGAAACGCATCAAAGAGCCCGGAGAAGATCATCCAGGTGAGGAAGAGCAGTCCAAAGACGACTCCCCGGTAAAGATTGTGTTTCGTGGTAGGGCTGGCCATTCGTGTCGAAGTCCCGTGGGGGTCGTCCATCCAAGCAATGCTCGGGCCTATTGTCAATTTTCCTATCGGTAATTTCCATGCTTTGTTACGCTTGGGAATCTCATGAGAAAGGAAATAATCCCCGGTTCTTTGGTGATGATTGGGTTTGTCTTTGCCATTCCTTCGATGAATTGCGCCCTCGTGGCACAGGAGCAGGATGCTCCGGTGGCTGTTCCTATTGCGCCAGCTCCGCCTGCGGGGCCCTTGATTCAGGCCTCGCCTGTGCCGGCGAACGAGCCGGTCTTTGCTCCTCAGTCAGGAGTTCCGATGGCGACACCCGATATCGTCGCGCCTCCAGTGACCTCGCCGATTATTCCTGCCCCGGGAGTCACCCCTCAGATGGGAACCTCGGTTTCCTCGATGCAGAGTCGATCAAAGGTGATCGAAAATATGCGGCCGGAACGGGTTCAGGTTTATCCGGATGATCCCGAGAGTGCCTGGTGGGAGATTAATCCGCACTATGCGTTTGACCGGGCTCAGCGTGAGCAAAAGCCGCTCCTGCTTCTTTTTACGGGCGTTTGGAACTCTCAAGCAATGGCATTGTCACAGGAAGTTTTCGCAACAAAGAGCTTCAATGAGTATGTGAAGAGCAATCTCGTGATCTGTTACCTTCACTATGAGCGAAATTTCACAGACAATCCTGATACGCTGCGACGCATTAAAGAAAAGTTTAAGGTCCGGGGATATCCAAATGTGCTCCTGTTCAATCCAAATGGGGAAGTCGAGCAGGGCATTCGGGGGTATCGATCCGGTCGTCCTATAGATTATTTTAATCGCATGAGAGCTCTTTGTCAGCCGATCCTGGAATCGATCGAAGTTCAAAAGCAGTCACTGTCCGGATCCGGCTACCGTGATTGGTCGAACTATCTCGGAAAAGTGATTTTCGCCAAGTTTGTCGAGCATAACGGCAAGATGGTACGTCTCCAGGATGTGTCGGGTGAGAAGTGGCTCATCAAGCTCAATGATCTTGCTCCAAATGATCAACGACTGGTTGAGTCCTTTCCTGTTAAGCCTCATATGAAACTGGAGCTCGTCACTGAAGAGTGATTTTCCCTGTTTCCCTTTTAACCTCTTCGCCGCATCTAACTCCCTTCTTTGCCCATGTCCCGTTTCTTTATTCAACTCACGACACTTGCCGCCCTCCTTGCCGGATCAGCTTTTGCTTATCTTCTCATGATTGACGGGGATCAGCGTTACGACATCTTTGATCTGATTCAGGGGCGGCCCCTCACTGCCGTGATTGGGGCGGAGACTCCAATCGTGGCGCAGGCGGGAGATACAGAAGCACTGTTGCGTGCCGTCCCCCTCGATTTAAATGACACGGGAGTGCTTCAGGAGGTGAATCATGCGCTCTCCGATCTCACCGATGCGGTCGTGACCTCTGTGGTCAGTATCGATACGACAACCAATGTGAATGTGAGCCGTATCGTCCCGACAGATCCTTTCGGCTTTTTCGGTTATCGGCAGAATCAAAAATATAAAGCTCCCGGGCTCGGGTCCGGCGTTATCGTTACGGAGCAGGGGCATATTGTCACCAATCACCATGTCGTTGCCGGCGTTGATGAAATACGAGTCACCGTGCATGACGGCAGTGAATACACGGCGGAGTGGGTCGGGAGTGATCCTAACGTGGACGTTGCGGTGCTTCAGCTCAAAGCTCCCGAGGGCGCGACCTTGCCGAAGTTTCGTCCCCTTGGATTCGGGGATTCAGATGAAGTTCGTGTCGGTGAAATGGTTCTCGCGGTGGGAAATCCTTTTGGTCTGAACGAGACCGTGACACGTGGGATTATCAGTGCGAAGCAGCGGGAACTCAGTGATGGGTCGAATGAGTACTTTCAGGTCGATGCGGTGATTAATCCCGGTAACTCCGGCGGACCGCTCGTCAATATCCGCGGGGAAATTATCGGCATCAATGTGGCCATTTTCACCGGACAACAGGATGTTCGCGTCTGGCAGGGTATTGGCCTTGCGATTCCGGCGAATGAAGTAAAGGAAGTTTTCGATGCGATCGTGTTGGGTCGGCCTCTCATTCGTGGCTACATCGGAATCGAACTGGAAAACATTTCGAGGAATCTCGCGATCGCCCTGGGGCTGAAAAGTACTCAGGGCGCTCTCATCACCAATGTGGTGGCAGGGTCGCCTGCTGAGGAGGCAGGGCTGAAGCCGGGTGATGTCATTGTGGAGTTTGACGGGAAAGCAATGAAAACCGCCGAAGATGCCCTCAGCCGAATCAGGAGCAAGAAATCAGGAGTGGTCGCGAAGATTGGTTTGATTCGAAAAGGGGAGGGGCTTGAGGCATCCGTTCCGGTCATGGCAAAGTCAGATACGAACACCCTGAAGCTTCGTTCTGATATTTCAGCGAACGGTCAAAGTATCGCTGAAGCGCTTGGTATTAGCGTTTCAAACCTGACATCGCAACAGCGACTCGCTCTTGGCCTGAAAGAGGACACTGCGGCTGTCTTAATCAACGACGTTACGCAGGGCTCGCAAGCGGAGCAGCGCTTTCAGAAGGGGGACTTGATTCATAAAATCAATCAAGACTCTGTCACTGATATTGACGTGTTTTACGATTTGTTAGGGTCGCTTCCGCAGGATAAGACAACGGTTATGGTCCTGAGCCGGGACGGCCGGTTGATCAGGGCATTTCTGAATCCCTGATCGGGCGATCGGGTAAGGTCTTAGTTCTGAAGAAGTGAAGCTGTTCCCGTCGGTAGCGACGGGAACACGGCTTCCATGTTCATGCGGCAGCCTGCCATAATTCTTTTTGTGATAATGATAGATTGTTGTCTAATAGCGCTGAATTGCTAAATAGACACGCGACAGCGAATTGGCTTCGGGGAAGCGTTAGCACTGATCTGAACGGATCATAGGATGGGGCCGGCTCCTGGAAAATCCCGGGGCAAATTAAACGCTTCATGTGCCCTCCTTGTTTTTACGATGCGACCGGGTCGCACTTCTCGTCAGCCTTCGTCGGGATTTTTATTTTGACGTAAGGTTTCAGGGGGTGAGTGACGGCCGTTCGAAGCATTCCTAACAGAGCTGCTATTTCTATAATATTTCATCTATCGAAAAAATGATCACGATCGCATTTGCCACCGAAACAGGATCCGCTGAGTCACTCGCGGAAGAGGCCGCTGAGAAGCTTTCAGGATTTGGATTGGTGAATCGGATTGTTGATCTTGGCGATATGGATATTTCTCAGCTGGAAGGGACGGAAACACTGATTGCCGTGGTGAGCACGTGGGGAGACGGAGAGCCCCCGGGTGGCGTGGAAGGGTTTTTCGGTGACTTGCAGGAAGCGAGAGATTTGAGGCTGAGTCTTACAAGTTTCGCGGTGCTTGCGCTCGGTGATTCGAGCTATGACCTGTTTTGCCAGTTTGGGAAGGATCTTGATTCAGAGCTGGCGAAGCGGGGAGCCCGCCGAATTCTTCCCCGGGTCGATTGTGATATCGATTACGAGGAGCCTTTCGAGCAGTGGATAAATAATTTGGTCTATGCACTGAAAAGCCGGCGTGAGGTAGCCGGGGTGTGAATTTGCTTTTTTGATTAAACACAAAATAAACTCATGATGAAACTCCAATTATATTCCCTCGCTCTGGTTCTCTTCTCCACGTCTCTGTACAGCGAAGAGGGTCAAAAACTTCATGGTGACGAACTTGTTCAAAGAATGCAGCAGGGAGGGTTAATTCTCTATATCCGGCATGCATCAACCGAAAAAGACTATGCCGATCAAGTGAGTTCTGATGTCAACGATGGGTCAACTCAACGGGTCTTGAGTGAGAAAGGGTGGCACGAAGCTGTTCACATCGGAAACGCATTTCGATTCCACGGAATCCCTGTGGGGAAGGTGTATAGCAGTGAGTACTTTCGAGCCTGGCAGACGGCATGGCTTGCGTTTGGAGAATACGAAAAGAACTCCGATTTTAATTTCCTTCCAACAGAGGAATATTCAGAGGAAGAGATGGCGGTTATGAAGAAACGCGTGACTCCCTACCTGCTCGAAAAGCCGGCGACAGGAAAAAACACAGTGATCGTCGCTCATGATGATCCCTTTGAAGCGGCAACCGGTATTTACCCGGAACCGCAGGGCGTATGTTTTGTGGTCGAGCCGGGTCCTGATGGTGAGTTCACTGTGCTGGGTCATATTCATCCGGACGGGTGGTGAATAGCGGTCGCTTTCTAATGGACAATTGGATGGCGGTGTCTTAATTGCCGATAGCTGCCGTGCTTGGAATCCCGGCAGGCCGGGGGTCAATCAATGAGTGCCCTGTGTCGTTGGCATGAGGCGTCTAAGTGTTGAAGAGTTTACAAAGGAGAAGTGTTACTTTGATGAAGCGGTGGAGCGTTCTCCCGGCCTCGCCCGTTTCTGTTCATCATCCCTTTGGCAGCTCGCGGCGCTAAACTGTTTGAAAGCCCCCGGCCCTCGGGGTGAGCACTTCATCGTCGAGGATGAGGGGGACTGGCTTCTTTTTGCGGAGGGGGAGGGCAACCGCATTTTCTACCCCTTTGAGGCGGCGTGGATGTTCGGCTCTCCTCTCGTGGGTGATCCTTTGAGGGGAGTGGACCTGCTGAAAAAAGCTGCTCTTGAGTATCTTCCGGGCCGGGTCGGTTTCTGCTTCGGTGGTGTCCCGAAAGGCGGGATTCTTCACGATGCGCTTCAGAGTCGACGAGGTGAATTTTTGCGCTATGAAGAATTCCCCGCAACCGATTGCATGATGATCGACCTGGGCGCCGGCTTTGAAGCCTGGCTCGAGGGGCGGTCCAGGAAGTTTCGTAAATCGATCAGGCAGTTAAAAGAGGATGAGTCCATTGACATCATCGACGCTGGCGGGGAAGATTCACAAAGCCTCTTTGATCGGATTCTTGCGATCCAGAAACAGACTTATAAGTGGGAAGAAGGGACGGATATCTTCCTGGGAAATGACTACCGTCCTTTCTACAGGAGCCTGCTTCACGGATTGCAGTCTTCGAATGATTTGCGGCTCCTTTTTGCAAGGCGGGACGGTGAAGACCTCGCCTACATTTTTGGAGGGGTGAGAGGAAAGGCTTATCGCGGTTTTCAGATGGGATATATCGAGTCGGAACGAAAGTCCGGCCTCGGGAACCGCCTTCAGGTTGCCAATCTCAAAGCGAGAGCGGAAGAGGGGGTTACCGTCTATGACCTCGGCATGCATGCTGAGTATAAGGAGCGGTGGGCGGATCGGCGGGAGGAGTTCGTCGGTGCATTTATGGTTCTGTGAGAATCGCTTCAGTCATGCGAAGCGCTTCACAGTTCGGTCTCACTTCGTGGACGCGGTGGAGAGGGATGCCTTGTTCGCGAGCCCGTGAGGTGATGGCAACTGTTGGCCAGTTGCGGTCTTCTATCCTGTCGGACCCCGTGAGCGTTCCGATGAATGATTTTCTCGAAACACCCAGCAGAACCGGTCGATCGGCGACGGTGAGTTGATCAAGGTTTTTGAGCAGTTCGAGGTTGTGCTCGAGGGTCTTGCCAAATCCAATTCCCGGATCGTAGACGATGGCTTCGGGGCTGATGCCGGCGCTCGTGAGCGTTTCGTGGCTTTTTTCGAAAAAGGAGCGGATGTCTGCCACGACATTTGTGTAGCTCGGGTTTGTCTGCATCGTACGGGGCGTTCCCTGCATGTGCATGACAACGATGCCGGCATCAGTTTCCGCGGCGGCTTGAATCATGGAGGGATCGCGGAACCCGGTGATATCATTGATAATTGATGCTCCGGCTTCGATCGCTGCGCGTGCCACCTCAGCCTTGGAGGTGTCGATTGAGAGGCAGGCTGCGGGAAGCCGTCGGAGGATCTCTTTGATCACGGGAAGGACACGATTTTGTTCTTCCGGGGAACTCACTTCAGCCGCGCCGGGTCGTGTTGACTCACCGCCGATATCAATGATCGCAGCGCCTTCGTCAATCATGGCGAGGGCTTTTTCCGTGGCGAGTTCGACGGAGGCAAAGCGCCCTCCGTCGGAAAAGGAATCAGGCGTGACATTGAGGATTCCCATGATCTCTCCGCGAAGCGAGAGATCGAAGGAATGCTGGAGGCAGCGCCACTTCATGCGAGATGCCCTGAATGAGACGTTTTTCAGGAGAGGGCCGGCTCGCGGGGGCGAGTCTCCTCAGCGTCCGGAGCGCTCATGTCGCGATTTGGCTTCTGTGGCTGAAGGCCAAGCTTTTTGAGAAGATTGAGATCAGCTTCGGACTGCGGGTTGCCTGTGGTGAGGAGTTTATCTCCGTAGAAAATGGAATTGGCTCCGGCGAAGAAACAAAGGGTTTGAAGCTCTTCGCTCATCTGTTTCCGGCCCGCGGAAAGGCGAACTTTTGCCTTCGGAATGGCGATGCGGGCGATCGCGATCATGCGAACCACTTCGAAGGAATCGACCCCCTGCGATTCCGCGAGCGGAGTGCCGGGAATAGGAACGAGCGAGTTAATCGGAACGCTCTCGGGCTGCGGGTTAAAGCCGCTCAGGATCTCAAGCATCTTGAGACGGTCTTCGGTTTTTTCACCGAGGCCGAGGATGCCGCCTGAGCAGACTGACATACCGGCGTCCTGGACGTGACGAAGGGTGTTGAGACGGTCCTGAAAGGTGTGGGTTGAGACGACGTTTTTGTAGTGCTCGGGAGAAGTGTCAATGTTGTGGTTGTAGGCGGTGACTCCGGCTTTTTTCAGCTTTTCGGCCTCCACTTCACCCAGTTCACCGAGGGTGGTGCAGACTTCCATGCCGAGTTCGGCGACGCTTTCAACGATGTCGAGCACTTGATCGAAGCGTTTTGTGCCGTCGCGGACGCCTTTCCAGGCGGCCCCCATGCAGAAGCGGGTTGAACCGTTTTCGCGGGCGTGACGGGCACGCTCCATGATATCGCATTTTTCCATGAGGCGCTCAGCGCCTACTTCGGTGGTGTAGCGGGCCGATTGGGCGCAGTAGGAGCAATCCTCGGAACAGCCGCCTGTTTTAATGCTCAGGAGAGTGCAGAGTTGAATTTCATTTTCCGGCCAGTTTTCTTCATGCACTTTGCGCGAGCGCTGAATGAGGTCGAAAAAGGGGAGGTCGTAAAGCTTTTGGAGTTCGTCGAACTGCATGAGGTGTAACGGTGTCTGAGTGAACGTTTCGGTTAGAAGTGACCACGAAATGGTCGAATTTCACCTAATTGTTGCACAAAAACAGATGAATCAGCTTGTCCATCGTCCGCCCGGGGAGACATGGGGCAGCTTTTGTTTCCAGCTTTCCGAGTAGTCTGTTTTGCCGACCGCGCCGATCATTTTCACGCCAGTCTGACGTCGGAATTCCTGAGCAAATGCTTCGCCGCTGTGGCAGCCCCAACTCTTGCAATAAGCGCCGCGGGCGAAAGCTTTGCGATCAAACTTTTTCAGGTCACTCTGGTGAAGGAATGTCTTCGACGCCCCGAGAATGCGGTTGCTGTAATCCATGACAAAACAGTATTTATTTGAGTGGCCGAAGTACTCGAAGCCGGAAACCTTGGTCTCGCGGCGGTTTTGTCCGGTGTTGACGTAGTTAAAGATCTCGTCGGTTTCACTGAACCAGACAAGTTTGACCCCGTACTTGTCACGAACGCTTTCAATGTGGCTGATGAGCGGTTCACCGTCTTCAGTCGCGCGGCGTTCGTAGCCGGGGCGATAAACCATCCAGGTGATATTGACCTTCTTATTGGTGGCCTCCTGCAGTTGTTCCATGCGAATTCTCGCGGTGCGGATAAAATTCCCCCACCATTTGTCGTGGCGGTGAGCTTCGCGACGATAACCTTCCCAGTAGAGGAGCGCGGGGCCACCCGAAAGAATGATGTATTCGTCGTTCGGATCAAGTCCTGCCTCTGCCGTCCCGGGAGTCGAGAGGAGGAAAAGCAGCGCGAAAGCGGAGAGAATGAGCGTTCGGAGCGTCATGGTCGATGTATCCTGATTGTAATAGCACTGGAGATAAAGGCAAGATACGGACGTTTAAACGCCGGTTCTTTCATAAAATGATCAGCTGACCCGTATCCAGTGAGTAACGCGATCCCAGAAGTGCAGGACGATGGAGTTGCGGCGGCGTTCTTCCTCTTCCTGCTGTTGTTGCTGCCGGACAGCCTCGTCATAGGCAATGAGGCGCTGATGGTGGCGGTTGATTCGCCCCACGAACCAGCGCCAGGTATCGCCGGGCCGCCCGTTCTCCATGAGAAAGTGCGGGCAGTTTTTGTTGGGGGTTGAGTATCCTTCGCGAGGCCAATGGTAGTGAGCGCGAATGTTTTCGATCGGAATCTTGTGATGATACATCAAATTGGCGGCCAATTTGGCGGTCCGCTCCATGGTCTTCAGCTGATTGTTCCCATTGTGTTCGCACATTTCGATGCCGATTGAGTAGCGATTGCCCGGACCGTCGAAGTCAGCATGTTCGCCTCTTTCATCGGTGGGAATGTGCTGAATCACAGCGTCGTCCTGAACGGTGAAATGCCAGCAAAGGTAGCCGATTACCCCGCCGCGGAGAGCTCCCCGCTTCAGGGCCTTCGCGTGTGCATAGGCATCACCCGTGTAGTTTTGCGTGCTGTGAATGGTGATGTACTGAGGCGTCATTTCCCGAAAGATACGACGGCCATAGCTGCCCTTGGCAATGAGGTCGACTTTGAGATTCAGCTCTTTGTGAGCCTCGTCGGGGCTTTCGGCAGTGTTGAGAACCGCCCCGAGTTCTTTCTCCCAGAGCGCACTCTTCCGGCTGGAGGATGAATTCGTGTTACAGCCGGGAAGCGTAAGAAGGATGGCCGGCACGATAACGGCAGGAATAGCAATACGGAATAATTTCATCTAACCGAATCAATAGGTGGAACGGATGAGAATTTAGTCTCGCAGAAAAGAATTCGCAAATTTATTTCACAAAATTTAAAAACTTATCAAATTTGATTAGTTGAAGTTCTTAAATAATTAAGGGGCGCTGAGCCCCTCTTTCAATTCCCGGCGCCTCTCAGCGTTCAAGAATCTCGACTTCATAACCGTCCGGGTCGGTCACAAAAGCCATCTTCGTCTTTGCGCCGGATGGGAAAGCTTCGCGCCAGTCTTCCGGCCACACTTCGATGCCTTTTTTCTCGAGGTCATCGCAGTAGGCCATGATGTCTTCGACCCCCACGGCAGTGTGCATGAGGTCTTCGGGAAACTTCACTTCAAAGTCCGGCGAATAGCAGAGTTCCAGAAAATGATCGTTCCCGTCGAGTTCAAGAAAAGCGAGTTCGTTTCCGGCAGGAGACTTATCCGTGCGGCGGGTCTGGGTAAAACCGAGGTTTTCGTAGAAAGAAATCGTGGCTTCGATGTCACTGACGCGGATTCGGGTATGGAGAAATTTAATCATGCATGAATGGAAGTCGCATCGCTTCATTCTGCAAGTGGCGGAAGCGATTCTCTCTTAAAAACAGGCGAACAGTAAGAGATCGCTGAGAATCCCCTCGTGTCATCAGGGCGTCGTTGATCGTGAGGGGGGAGGTGAGCTTCTTTGCTGGCCGTCTCATGGCCGCTCCCCGGTTTCCCTTTATATTTCAAAGACGAAGCTCGCTTTGCCCCGGGATTCCCGGTTGAGCTTGGAGCAAACCACGTTGCACATATCAAAAATGCTGTCGTCCTCGATCGAGTAGAAGACCTGATTCCCCTTTTTCTCCCGACGAATAAAACCTGTCTCAGCGAGAATTTGCAACTGCTTGGAGATGTTTCCCTGGGAGCCGCCAACGCGTTCAACCAATTCACCCACGCCGGAGGGTCCCGGTTTCAGTTCCTGCAATATCGCCAGTCGCGTCGCATCGGAAAAGGCTTGAAACACTTTTGCGACCCGTTCCAAAGCAATTCGATCCAGTTTCTGTTCGTTACCCATAAAAATTCAATGTTGCCATTTTCGGCATATTCGTATATTGGAATATACGAGAAACGGAATCATGTTCAACTGTCTTGTTTGATTTTTCTTTCTCGATCCTACCAAGCCAAAACATATCGAATGATGAGTACCAACGAAAATAGTCTTTCATCTAACCGCTCCCGTTTCTCCCCGGGCCGTCTTTCCTGGAATCCATACGCCGTTGGTGCGGGAATTGGAATCCTGAGTTGGCTGGTTTTTCTGGTCGTGAACAAGCCCCTGGGAATGTCGACTGAGATTTCAAAATTTTCCGGATGGATCGCCGGAATTTTCATGGGGCAGGAGGCGATGGTGCAAAATGCTTACTGGGCTGAAAAGACTCCGGCGTTCGGTTACAGTACGGTGTTTCTGATTTTTACTTTCCTTGGATCCTTTTTCAGCGCCAGGCTTTCGGGGGATTTCTTTGCAGAGAGGGTTCCTCCGCTTTGGGAAAAGTATCAGGGCCCCGGTATCGCAAAGCGGATGATTGCTGCCTTTATCGGAGGGGCTCTTTTGCTCTACGGGGCGCGAATGGCTGGTGGCTGCACCAGTGGTCACGGTATCAGTGGGACGATGCAACTGGCGCTCTCAAGTTGGCTGTTTTTCCCGGTCATGTTTGTCTCGGGCATCGTCACCGCAAAATTCATCTTTAGAAGAAAAGTCGCCTGAACGGTCTTCAAATATCTCACCTGAATCACAACCTTAACTTATTTTTCCATGAGCTTACCTATCTCAAAAGATTCCACTGCAGGCCTCATTCTCTCGGCATTGTTCGGCATCATTTTCGGCTTTCTCCTGAATAAAGGGCGCGTCACTCAATACAATGTGATCGTGAATCTCTTTCGCCTGAAGGATTTCACGGTGATGAAAATTATGCTCACGGCCATCGTCGTCGGTGGTGTCGGAGTTTTCGCGATGAAGGGCATGGGCCTGATCGAAGCCTATCAGGTTAAGTCCGCCAATCTGCTTGGGGTTGCACTTGGAAGTGCTATTTTCGGCGTTGGAATGGCCTTGCTGGGGTATTGCCCGGGGACAGGGGTCGCTGCCATGGCGGCAGGACGGATTCATGCCGTGGTCGGATTTCTCGGCATGCTCGCCGGTGGAATCGTGTATGCGTTCAGCTACGGTTGGGTCAACGAGAATATTCTCAGCGTAGCTGCCATGGGAAAAGTGCGATTGCCCGAGGTCACTGGTATTCCGGCGATCGCCTGGTGGGCGATTCTTTTCGTGGGAGTCGGCGTTGTTTTCTATCTCCTTGAGAAGAAGTTCACGACTTCGGAAGGGGAGAGCTGATCGGGTTCACCCTTTCAGCGGACGGGATTTGCTATTGATGTGAGATGAAGACGATTAACATGAAAACGCTTTCTCTTCAGTGGATCACGATGGGTGTTCTCTCTTTTGCCGCGTGTGCTCAAGAGGCGGGGTCCCCGAAAATCGATGAAGGGAAGATCCATGTTGATAGAAGCGGGTCGGGATCCTTGCCTGTGCTTTCCGAATCGAAGCGGAAAGAATGCATGGAGCGTGGCGAGGAGGCCTCATCTGCTCTCATGTTGAATCTCGGGAAGCAGCTGAAAGCATCCATGGCTGGCGGCGACCTCATGGCAGCGATTGCCGTTTGCCAATCAGCCGCGCAACCGATCACCTCGGCCACCGGTGAAACTTTTCAAGGACTGAGCGTTTCGCGAACTTCCCTGAGAGTTCGCAATTCTGATGCTAATCGTCCGGATGCGACTGATCGTGAGATCCTGACTCAATGGGCTCGCCTTTCCGCGCAATCTCAGGACATCGAGCCGGGCATCGTTCAGGTATCGGGGACGACGGTCCGCTATTATCGTCCTGTTTTTGTTCAGGAAGCCTGCTTGAAATGCCATGGTCCCGTTGAGTTTATAGAGAAGGATGTACGTGATTTTCTTGCCGAAGCTTATCCCGACGATGAGGCGACGGGGTATGAAGAGGGTGATCTGCGAGGAGCATTTCGTGTCGATATTGATCTGGACGAATCAGTTCAGCCTTTTGAGTGATTGATCTTCTTTGAAAGAGGGGCACTCCCTTTCCCTGATTTTTGCGGCAATTCACGGGGATTGCCTCACCTCTGAACTGGCGCGTATCGTGTTGAAATTACCATCGTGAATTTTTCGCGGAGTTGTTAGCTTCGCCGATAGATGAAGAGTTCTCTATCGCATCCGCTTTTCCTTGTCAGTTTCTTCCTGTTTTCATTGGGGGCCGCTGAGGAGCGCCCGGTCTCCAGGCCTAATATCCTGTTTATCCTCGCCGATGATTTAGGGTATGGGGATATCGGCGCATACGGCTGCGAAGATATCAGAACACCGCATCTCGACCGCCTCGCCGCGGAGGGGGTGAAGTTCACGGATTTTTACGCGAATGCCGCTGTTTGTACGCCGACACGGGCGGCGTTTCTTACCGGGCGGTATCAGCATCGCATCGGGATGGAGAATGCTCTCTACTATCAGGAGACAGGTCGGGGTTTGCCCGAAGAGGGGGAGACGATTGCGGATGCGCTTGCCGGTGCCGGATATCGCACCGGCCTTTCAGGGAAATGGCATCTCGGTTATGACTTTGAGCGCCGACCTTTGCAGCAGGGCTTCGATCATTTCTTTGGACTGCTAGGCGGCAACCATCACTACTTTGAGCACATGGATCGTATCGGCGTTCCTGATCTATGGCTCGGCAACGAAGAAGTCGAGCGGACAGGCTATTCGACTGATCTCGTGACGGAAGATGCGATCCGGTTCATCGAGGTAGAGGACGACCGGCCTTTCTTCCTTTATCTCTCACATCCTGCGCCGCATTTTCCGTGGCAGGGACCTGACGATATCAAAAAATCAATCCAGCCAAAGAAGAAGAGCTGGCAGCAAGGTGATCGTGAGACTTATGTCGCAATGGTTGAGCGGATGGATGAAGGAATCGGGGAGGTTCTTGCCAAACTCGATGAACTCGGTTTGCGGGAGAACACACTCGTTGTTTTCACTTCTGATAATGGAGGGCACACCTACTCGAGGAATGAGCCGCTGAAAGGCGCCAAGGCAACGATTTGGGAGGGAGGAACACGCGTCCCCTGCCTCGTGCGATGGCCGTCGGTGATTCCGGCGCAATCGATGAGCTCTCAAGTGGGGATCACGATGGACTGGGCCTCGACTTTTCGAGGTCTTGCCGGACTGCCATCCGACCCGGCAGGAGAGGACGGGGTTAACTTGCTGCCCTGTTTGAAGGATCCGGATTTGGTCGATGACCGCACGCTTTTCTGGCGTCGAAAGAGCGGTCCGGTTCGAAAAAATATTGAAGAGGGCCGGGCGGTTCGCCGGGGTAACTGGAAGCTGGTCGAGCAGGCTGATGGAGGGCGCTTTCTTTATGATCTCGCGATCGATCCCGGTGAAGAGGTCAACCTGGTGGAGCAACATCCGGAGCTGATCGCAGCACTCGGAAAAGCGCTTGATCAATGGGAGGCGGAGATAGATTCATCGACACCATGAGATTGAAAGACAAATCCATTATCATCACCGGGAGCTGCACCGGAATCGGAAAAGCGATTGCGAAGCGCTGTGTTGCCGAAGGGGCGCGGGTGGTGATTCACGGACTCGAAAAGGATTGGGGCGAGGCTCTCGTGGCTGAGTTGGGCTCTGACAAGGCAGCGCTCCTGATTGAGAATCTCGAAGACGCGGATTGCGCGGGGAACCTGGTCGATCTTGCCGTGAAGTCATTCGGGAAGCTGGATGCGGTGGTGAATAATGCAGCGATCGTGGCTTCGGGTGATATCCATACCATTGATCTCGTCACCTTCCGGAGGATCCTTGAAATCAACACCCTGGCCCCGTATCACCTGATTCAGGCGGCGCTTCCGGATCTCACTGAGACCGGGGGGAATGTGCTGAATATAGGCAGCGTCAACGCCTGGAGCGGAGAGCCGGACCTGATGGCCTATTCGGTTTCGAAGGGGGCTCTCATGACCTTAACACGAAATCTCGGTGACACTCTCATGCGCGAGAACAGGGTGCGTGTGAATCAGATCAACCCCGGATGGGTCCTCACCGAAAACGAAGCATTGAGGAAGAACGCGCACGGGTTGAGGGAGAATTGGGATGCGGACCTTCCTGCCGAGTTCGCTCCCGCCGGTCGCATTCTGAAACCGGCTGAGATTGCAGCGGCGGCGATCTATTGGTTGGCTGATGAGTGCGGTCCTGTCAGCGGGCAGGTGGTCGATCTTGAGCAGCATCCCTTCATTGGGCGCAACCCTCCTAAAAACAACGAGACGATTCCGGGGTGAGAAGTCGGCGGGATAAATAGTTGCACTTTTGAACAGTTTAGGTGAAGTTTCGGGGATGATTCCGAAATTTCCCCGGGCAGCGGCATCTTATGAGAGCTTCCGCCGCTGGATTTTTTCCAGCGCGAGGCCATCCGTTCGGGTGGCTGAGCCCCGCGATTCATCCGAGGGTGAGTTGGAGATTCAGGCACGGTGGTTCGGGGGGGAATTCGGCCGTGATTTTGTCGGGGTCGACGGGGAAAGGATTGAGATCGTCCAGTTCGGCCACTGGAATCACGCGGCAGGGCCTGATTTCACTGAGGCGGCGGTCAAAATCGATGGTCGTTTGCTTGCGGGTCCGATCGAACTCGATCTCGACGTCCGGGATTGGGAGTCACACGGTCACGGAGTGAATGCAGCATTTGAGGAAACGGTGCTGCATGTCTTCACGGATGGGCCTTCGTGGAACCGTTTTTACACGAAATCTTCCTCCCACCGCCGGATTTGTCAGCTTCAGCTGCCCCAGTATGCCTGGTCGCAGGGGCCCCCCGATTTTCTGCCGGAGGCCTTTCCGGGGCGTTGTCTTTCTCCACTCAGCCGGATGACTGATCCTGAAGTCGATTCCCTTCTTCTTTCTGCAGCCCAATACCGGCTTCAAAATAAGGCGGGACGTTTCCGGGTCATGGCCGGGGTGACGTCCCGGGAGCAGGCACTCTTTCAAGGGGTGGCGGAAGCGCTTGGCTTTCGAAGCAATAAGACGGCGATGGCGATTCTTGCGCAGCGTTGCCCCGTCGAGGAGCTCTCCGCGATGTCACCGATCGACAGTGAAGCGAGGCTCTTCGGGGTCGCGGGGTTTCTGGATCATGAGTTGGTGGCGGAGCGGGCCAGTGCTGACGGGAAAGTGTATTTGCGCGAGTTGTGGGACCGGTGGTGGAAAGTGCGCGGCGATGTGGAGCCCCTCCGGAGCCGGGCAATCCCATGGTGCTTTTCGGGGAACCGACCTCTCAATCATCCGCAGCGCCGAGTCGGTGCTCTCGCAGCGATCGCGGCGCATTGGGAACTCATTTCCCCGCTTTGGGAAAAAGAGGTGAATAACCTGGAGCGGAATGTGAATAACTCCCTGAAAAACCTGAACCATCCTTTTTGGGAGAACCATTACACCTTGCAGGCGGACCCCGCTTCGGGCCGGGTGCGGCTACTGGGGAGGGACCGGCTTCGGGACCTCCTCGGCAACGTTGTTTTTCCCGGTGCGATTGGAATGGCGGGGGAGGCGGGGTGCACGGGGCAGGAGGAATTACTGTGGTCTCAGTATTTGGCTCTGCGGAACGTGGATTCGAATCAAAAGCTGAGGCGGGCCGGGCTCCGCCTCTTCGGTCCGGATGAAAAACGCCGGAAGTTATTCACCGCTTATTACCATCAGCAGCAGGGGCTTCTGCAGATCTACGAGGACTTTTGCCTCGAAGATGTCTCGGATTGTGAGCATTGTCCCTTTCCAGAGCAACTCCTTCAATGGCAGGACATTGATCGTCGATCCGGTGCTTCCCGGGGAAGGAGCGAAGCGGTGTCGTTACAATAATGTCGAAGTTTTGTATATCCGTCGTGGACCAGCTTTCGTATTTTATCTACCGGTGACTGGAACTAAGGTGTAAGGCAAACTATTGAAAAGCGTCTTTTAACCGGTCGAAAAATAACTGAATAAGTCATGTCTGTAGCAACTTTAAAGCGCGATATTATCCTGAACCCTGAAAAGCGGGAATTCCCGGAGTTCAGTCTCGAACGGCTTCTCGGCACGGTTTTCGAGCCCACCCAGGGAGCAAAGGTTTGTATCCTCATCGATCTTGAGGATATGGATCTCATGAAAGGCTATGCCTTCCTCAACGCTGAGGGGCACGAGGTTCAGAAGAAGGCATACGAAGAATTCTATCTGGGTCTCAAGGACGGCGGCATGGAAGCGCTGGGCATGACCGGTGGCGATCTGTTTGCTTTTCCGATGACTTATGGATCGAACCTCGATCTTAAGGATGAGTGCTACGACGTTGAGGGGAATCAACTGAGCCTCGACAAGGATATTTACCCCGGCTACGACCTCATTCTTTGCGTCTCGACTTTCTCTGCGACGGCTCCGCTCACTGCCAAGTGTAAAGAATTCGGATTCCGCGGGGCAACCCTTCACGGAGTGAACGATGTGATTCTTAATTCCGGTCTCGCGGTGAATTACCATGAGGTCAGCGCCGATGCTGAGAAGATGCGGGCGGCAATGAGTAACGCCGACACTATCGAGATTGATTTTGCTCTCGAAGACGGTCGGGTTCTGACAGCCGAGCTTGATCTTAACGGGCAGGACGCGCAAAAGTCTCATGGTCTCTGTCAGGGCACCACGCCGGATGTGGCGAATCTTCCGGCAGGCGAAGTCTACTTTGTCCCGGTCGATGCCAACGGCCAGTTTCCGATGAAGTATGAAGATGGAACCCTGGGTGTTCTCGATGTCGAAAACCGCAACATTGTTCGCTCAACCTTGATTGAAGGGGATCAGGCAACGATCGATGCTCACAATGCCAGGCTTGCTGACGACCCCATGACCGGAACGCTTGGTGAGCTCGGCTTCGGGACACAGGTGCTTCCTGTCTCCGGTGCTGACATTCAGGATGAGAAAGTGCTCGGTACCTGCCACCTGGCCACAGGGCGGGACGATCACCTCGGCGGGGACATTGTTCCGACCATGTTCAAGAAGCACGAGAATTCGACTCACGACGACATTCTTTTTGCCCCTCATAAAACGCCGAATTTCAATATCAGCGAAGTGAGAATGAAGCGTGGCGAACAGAAGGAAGTGATCATCCGGAACTTCCGCCCCAGCGACTACATTCTCGACGCCCTCGGTGCCGGATAAGCTTTTTCATTTCCCCTCAACAAAATAGAACAGGGTTGGGTCCAGTACCTGACCCTGTTTTTTTGTTTCCGGGTGGCAGGTCCGGTGCTTGACGGTGCTGCGTCGCTTCACTAGCGTCACCGCGAAGAACCACCTGCTGTTTTGCTGAATTACCGAATCAATCTCCATCGCAATCGGCGGACCGGCGGGGTTGGCGGGATTTTTTTCGGGGTGATATGGACTGCCTTCAGCTCGATTTTCCTCATGGTCGGGCTGTGGATTTTTGTGGCCGGATTTGGCGGCGGTTATGAGGAGAAGGTGCCTTGTCGCGTGAGTCAGTTCGAGATCTATTCCGAGCCGGATGAGGATGAGCCGTTTCGAGTGAAGCTTGCTTTCGATTACCGGGTGGAGGGTCGAAGTTTTAAAGGATCGCAACTTTCACCCGGGTTCACCGGGAGCAGCCAGTTTGAAAAATTGGCGAAACTCAGAAAGAAAGTGTTTCGGGGTGAAGAGGGATTCATGTGTTTCGTTCATGCGGAGGATCCTTCTGATGCCGTCTTATTGAAGAGTGAGAGTTCTCATTTGATCGGATTGTTATTTGCTGCGTTCGGAGGCGGCTTTGTAGTGATCGGGCTGGGATTGATTCTCACGGCGATCCGGAAAGGTCGGAAAAGCAAGGTGCGGTCGTCGACAGCGCCGGAGGAGGAAAAAATGGGAGGCCTCCTCGGGTGTGGATTCTTCGGGGTTTTTGCGGCGGCCGGCGTCGCCATTTTCGGAGTACTGGTGGTTCCGACCGCGGTGAAATATATGGCTGCAAAAAGCTGGGTTGAGACGCCGGCACAAGTCATCTGGTCGCGTGTGCGGCAACACTACAGCAGTGACGGGACCACTTACCGGGCGGATGTCTTTTATGAGTATCAATTCGAGGGACAAAGGCATCGCTCGAACAGTTATTCCCTTCTCGGTAAGAGCAGTTCCAGCGGCCGTTCCGGAAAGGCGAAAATCGTTGAGTCTTATGCAGCTGGTACTCCGGTGACTTGTTACGTGAATCCTTCTGATCCGGTCGAGGCATTGATCGAACGCCGCCTCGGATGGTGGTCTCTCATGGGGCTTTTCCCGGTCCCTTTTGCGGCAGTTGGTTTCGGCGGGCTCTATTACACGTTCTTCGCGAAGGGGAAAAAGAAGGAACGCTCAAGCTCTGTCGCTGGAAAAGCGCGAACAAGGGAGAGGGTTACCCGTAAGCCGCCTTTGTCTCCTCTCAGGAAGCGGGGGATCTGGGTCATGGGGGCTTTCGTGTTTGCCGCCTTCTGGAATGGAATCGTTTCCGTCTTTCTCTGGCAGCTTTGGGGTTCCTGGAAGAGTGGAAGTATCGACTGGTTCCTGGGTGTTTTTATGATTCCCTTTGTTCTCATCGGGATAGGGCTGATTCTGCACTTTTTCTATCGTGTCGCCGCTGTTTTTTCCCCGGTCTATCAGGTGGATTTTGATCGCGGGAGTTTGCGACCGGGCGATTCGACAATGATTTCATGGCAACGGGTCGGCGGGAGCGGTTCCCCGCGGAAAGTCAGTCTTCGTTTTATTGGTCGTGAGAAGGCTGAATATCGACGGGGGACTTCAACGGCGATGGCGACGGAGCTCTTCCATGAGGAATTGCTCAGCGTCACTTCAGATCGTCTTGTCATGTCAGGAGGAAATTGCAGGCTCGTGCTGCCTTACGGAGCGGTGCCGACTTTCCGGGGTCGATATAGTAAGCTGCAGTGGTGGGTGATCCTGAAGGTCGAGGTTCCCCTGCGTCCCGATGTCTATGAGGAATATGAAGTGGATGTGTTACCGCCGAAGGAGTTTGATTCATGAGTGAGCCGCTGATTCAAGTTGAGGGGGATGGAACTTTTCTACCGGGCGAGCGCGTCCGGGGAGAATTGTCAGGTGGTTCCGCGGCGGGTGAGATTCGTCTTTTCTGGATCACGAAGGGCAGAGGAACTCAGGAGGTCGGGGTTGAGGATCAAGAGGCGGTGGGTGCCGCCGGTTATTTTGAGTTGTCTCTCCCGCCGGCGCCTTATACGACCTCGGGAACATTGGTGAGTATTGAATGGGGGCTGGAGTGGCTGGATGCTTCAGGCGAGGTGCTAAGCGCCTGCGAAATCATCGTTTCGCCAACCCGTCAAGTGATTCAATTGGAGCGGGTTGAGCCTGAGGTCGGGACAAAGAGGCGCTTCTTTCGCTTTGCGGGGAGCTCATGAAAGCGCGGGACAACTTGTTCGCCACACACCGGGTCGAGTCACTTCTTGAGTTCGATCCCGGGTTGATTGGCAGTGTTTGGGAAACCCTCGAAGACAGGTGGGAGGCCTTGGGGCGACGGGCCTGCGTCGTAGGGCATCATGGATCAGGAAAGACCAGTTTTTTGAATTCCTTTTCGGAACGCCTCGGGGAACCTTTGGTTCGTTTCTTTTTCAGTGAAAGCGCTTCTCGACTTCGGTCCCGCGATTTTGAGAAAATGGAATCGGGGCGGGGAGTCCTCTGGATCGTTGATGGAGATCGACATCTCGCCTTTCGGGATCGGCGCCTCTTTTATCGTGCCGCGACGGCTGCGGGCGGGTTTCTTTCGGCGCGGCATCGATGTCACGGATTGCCGCCGCTTTTAAAATTGCGTTCTGATGTGAATCTCGCGGAGAAGCTCTATGAGCGAATTGACCCCGGCGATGAGACAGGATTGAAAGTCGAGCTGCCCAAACTTTATCGTCGACACAGGGGGAACCTCAGACATCTCTGGCTGAGTTGTTACGATCGTGCGGCCGGGCTGGAGAGGTGAGGCGGCGAAGCCCGAGAGCAAAAGCCGTTGAATTGATTCGACCAATCAGCGTTGGCATGACGGGCACCAGCAAGTCGTCCGGCCGCGGAGATCGGCGCGGATGAGCTCAGCTTTGCAGTGTTTGCGAGGGCAGATTCCGCCGTCCTTCCAACGGTGGGTCATGAGCCATGATTTCGGGAGAACCCCCCAATTGTCACCGACGTGTTTGAGCGCATCGCGGGAGATTTGGCGGGTTGCCTTCCAGACGGAATCTATTTGGGCATCGGTGAGCTCGCCGGACCGGGTGTGAGGGGGGATCGAAATTCGCCAGCAGATTTCGTCGGCCATCCAGTTTCCGATGCCGGGGTAACCCCGCTGATCGAGGAGGAGAGTTTTCAAGGGTGTTTTCGGAAAGCGTTTCACGAAAGCCGCATGTCGCTTTTTGGTAAAGTCCGGCCCGGTGGTCTGAGGAGGGAGTTCCTGCCACCATGGTGGAGGGGATCCGTCATCGCGGAGTTCGAGGGTGAGCTTTCCGAACATCCGGTAGTCGCTGAAGATGAGTTGTTGTTCCTTCATGCGGAGGATGAGGTGATCACGTTTTTCCTCCTTCCGGTCGAGTTCGGCGACGAAGAGTTTTCCCGTCATGCCGAGGTGGAGGCCGAGCCAGGCTCCGCCGGAAAATTCGAACATCATCTGCTTTCCGTGGGCATAGCTGGCGACAAGAGCACGGTTCGTGAGGCCTTTTTCCACCGCCACCGCGGGGATTTCCCGATAGATGCGGGACTTCGGATGGGTGCGCACTTCCCGGACGATCTCACCGATTCCGGGATTCCATTGCTTTCGGCTGTATTCGACTTCGGCTAGCTCCGGCATAGCAATGAATACGCCTGCGGGCGCTATGAAATCCCGCGCTCGGACTTTTCAACGAAGTCGATGAGAAGATCGACGTCGGGAAGGCGATTCGTTTCTTCCCTCAGGATTTCGACCGCTTCGCGATAGTTGCGCTTCTCCCGATAGAGGACGCGGTGCGCTTTTTTAATGGCGAGAACGGCTTCTTCGGAGAATCCACGGCGGCTCAGACCGACGGAATTAATCGCGCGGACTTTTCCGGGGTTTCCGTCGGCGATCATGTAGGGAGGGACATCCTGAACAATCTTCGAGCAACCGCCGGTGATGGCGTGCGCGCCGATGCGGCAGAACTGGTGCACGGCAGTGAGACCGCCCATGATGGCGTGGTCACCCACGGTGACGTGGCCCGCAAGCGTCCCGTTGTTCGAGAAAATGACGTGATCTCCCACGGTGCAGTCATGCGCGATGTGGCTGTAGGCGAGGAAATTTCCGTGGCTGCCAACGGTGGTGTAGGAACCGGGGGCGGTTCCGCGGTTCACTGTGCAAAATTCGCGGAAAGTGTTTTTGTCGCCGACTTTGAGGTAGGTCGGTTCGCCGGCATACTTGAGGTCCTGCGTGCGTTGGCCGATAGAAGTGAAGGAAAAGAATTCGTTCCCCGCTCCGATCTCGGTGGGGCCGTCAATCGTGACGTGATTGTGAAGGCGGCAGCCGTCTCCCAGTTTCACGCCGGCATTGAGCACACAGTAGGGGCCGATCACGAGATTGTCTCCCAGTTCGACTCCGGGATCGATGACAGCAGTGGGGTGAATCTCGTTGGCCATGGCTTTCCTGAAAAGGGATCCGGTCGGGTGAAACTTAGACCATGAGGGCGAATTTCAACTCGCATTCTGAAGTGGTCTCCCCGTTCACGACGCAGCGGCATTTTGCGTAGCCGATGTTGCGTCGCACTTTGAGGATCTCCGACTCGATGAAGAGCGTGTCACCGGGAAGAACCGGCTTGCGGAATTTTACTTTATCCGCACTCATGAAATAGCCGATTTTGCCCTGATTCTCCGGCTGGCGGAGGAGGGTAATGCTGGAGACCTGCGCCATTGCTTCGATCTGAAGAACGCCGGGCATGACGGGGTGACCTGGAAAGTGACCCTGAAAGTAGGGTTCGTTGATCGTGATTTGCTTCACGCCGGTGCATTTAAATTCACCTTCGAATCCCACGATGCGGTCAACCATGAGGAAGGGGTAGCGGTGAGGAAGAACCTGTTGAACCTCGACATTGTCCATGACGCCTTCGCCGGTGGGAATGTTCACCGAAGGAACCATTGCGCTTGTCGTCGCGAAGGCATTGGAAAGCTTTTTCGCCATTTCGGTATTCGGGCCGTGGCCCGGCTTTACGGCGATGACGTGCCCCATGATGCGTTTTCCGCTCAACATGAGATCGCCAACGAGGTCGAGAATTTTGTGGCGGGCAAATTCCTCGGGATAGCGGAGCGACTCTTTGCTCATGACCGACTCGCCCTTGATGACGATGGCATTTTCGAGGCTGCCTCCTTTGATGAGTCCTTTTTCGAGAAGCGGTTCGACGTCTTCGTAGAAAACAAAGGTGCGGGCGTCGGCGATCTCTTTCTCGTAAGTCTCCGGATTGATTTCAGTCGAATAGAACTGAGTCATGCGACCGTCGGGGCCGACCTGGGTGCAGGAAATGCGGAATTTTTTATCCGGCACGATCGTGATGAGAGAGCCGTTCTTCGTTTCGAGGTGGATCGGCTGGCGCACTTCATACACGTTGAGGTGCGCGTCCTGTTCCTCAGTCCCTGCTTTTGCGATGCAATCAACAAAAGGGCGGGCGGATCCGTCACCGATCGGAGGCTCGTTCGCATCCATTTCGATCAGGGCATTATCGACCCCCATTCCGACAAGGGCGGAGATAACGTGTTCAACGGTATGAACTTTCACCGAACCCTCAGCGAGGGTGGTGGCGCGCTCGACGGTTTGAACCTTGGAAACATGCGCGTCGATGAAGGGTTGGTCATCGAGGTCGATACGGCGGAATTTGATCCCGTGATTCGCCGGCGCCGGCTTCATGGTAAGGGAGACTTTCGCTCCGGTGTGGAGGGAAGTTCCGGTGATCGTGGCCGGTGAGGCGAGTGTTTTTTGTTTCGGAGCCGACATCAGTAGTAAGAATCCAGAAGATTGAAAGGGGTTCAATCCCTAGCGCAATTGAGGCGATAGTCCAGTGAGAATGGGGCGGCCCATCCTTCGCTTCTTCATCTTTTTCCGTCTCCTCAAGGTGTTGTGGACCGCTCTCATTGCCTCTGAAAAGATTATGATTGGGTTGAGGAAGAGGAGTAAGATGAGAGATCGATCTCCGACTCCAAACCCCTGATTTTTCGATCATCGACGAAAACGACGATTTCATGATCGTCGATAAGCCGGCGCATTTGCTGGTTCATCCGTCGGTGCCGGGGAATCCGCCGACTCTGCTCGACGGGCTTGAGGACCTTTGTCTCTACGAACTTGCCAACGGGGGCGTGCTTTCTCTCATCAACCGTCTCGACCGTGAAACGAGCGGGATTGTTCTCGTCGCAAAGCATAAGGCGGCGGCAGGGGAATTGGGAAAGGCAATGGAGCGCCGCGAATTCAGGAAGTCATATCATGCTCTTGTCCGGGGGTGGCCGGAGGAGGATGTTTTCCTCGTGGATGAACCGCTTCGCCGGAAAGGTGAAGTGATGGAGTCACCGATCTGGGTGAAACAAATGGTTCATCCGGAGGGGAAAGAGTCCCGGACCCGCTTTGAGGTGGAGCGTCGTTTTGAGCGGGATACCTCGAACGGCTCGCAGTTTACCCTGTTGCGCTGCTATCCGGAGACAGGTCGGATGCACCAAATACGGGTCCACGCCGCCCATGCCGGGCATTCTATCGTGGGCGACAAGATTTACGGGCCCGATGAGCGATGCTATCTCGATTTTATTGAGACGGGTTGGACGTCTTCACTGGAACGGCAGCTGCTCATGAATCGCCAGGCCCTTCACGCTTCCGGATTCGGCTGGAAAGATCAGGATTGGTGCGCACCGCTTCCGGCGGATATCGCGGGATTTGTATGCGGTTGAGACACGAACAGTGATGAATGGAAGAGGAAAGGCCCCGATTTCAGGGCGTTTCGGGGAAAGATTTCAAGTGATTCAGGGGCGCAAAATCAGGTCAAAAAAACCGCCCAATTTATCGGGTGCAAATTCGGATGGCTTGATCTAAATTCCCGCCCCTCGTACGCCTCGATCAGCCTGGCGCGGGGAAACACGCTACAAGCTATGAACATTTCTGTCGAACGCCTCCCTGAATGTAAGGCCCGCCTCTCTGCCGAGATTCCGGCCGAGACAGTGCTTACGACCCGCAAGCAGATCGTCGCCTCCTACATTCAGCAGGCTAAAGTCCCCGGTTTTCGTCCCGGAAAGATTCCCACCTCGGTTATTGAAAAGAAATATGCCGGACCGATCGAAGATGAGTTGAAGGACCGTCTTTCCCGTTCCGCTTATTCCGAAGCCAACACAAAGGAGAATCTTGCTATTCTCGGTGTGGCTCAGGTTGAGCGCGAGCAGTTCGAGGCGGATGGGTCCTACATGCTGGCGGTGGAGGTGATCACTGAGCCCGATGTTGAGATCGCGGAATACAAAAGCATTCCGGTTGAGGTCCAGAAGATGGAGGTCACCGACGAGATGGTCGACGGCTATCTTAAGAACATGGCGAAGCAGCAGGCGATGCCAACGGATGTGGATCGTGCTTCAAAGGCCGGCGATCTCGTTGTTGTGGATTACACGGCGACCCTGGATGGAGAGTCACTTCTCGAAAAGCTTGAGAAAGAGGCCGGACCGCTGGCAAAAGGTGAAGGTCATTGGGTCGATGTGCCGGAAGAGGGCGAGGAGTCCCGTGAATTCATTCCCGGCATTTCCCAGCATGTTACCGGCCTCAAAGCAGGCGACACGAAGCAGTTTGATGCGGAGTATGCAGAGGATTTCCCTATCGAAGCTGTTGCCGGTAAAACGGTCAGCTATGACCTCACCGTCACACAGGTGAAGGAGCGCGAAATTCCTGAGATCAATGATGACCACGCCAAGGCGATGGGTGCCGAATCACTCGAAGCGCTCAAAGAAAATGTGCGCGGTCAGTTCACGCAGCAGCAGGAACAGAATAAGAATCAGATGATCGACAATCAGATTCTCTCTCATCTTAACGATGAAATGACCTTCGATATCCCTCAGCACATCGTTTTTAATGAAACTCAGCGCCAGGTGAACCAAATGGTGAGCCGTGGCTACGAGCAGGGCATGAGTGAGCAGGACATTGAGCAGAATCAGGAGGATCTCCTCAAGAGTGCTGAGACTCAGGCGAAGAACAACGTGAAGACGATGTTCATTCTTGACCGTATTGCGGAGAAAGAAGGCTTTAAGGTGAGCGAGGAGGAAGTTTCCCAGCGCATCATGATGATGGCGATGCAGCAGCAGCGCCCGCCGAAGAAAGTGGCTCGTGAGCTGCGCGACAACAACGCCTTCGGTGAGATCCGTCAGGACATCCTCATTTCCAAGACGATCAGCTTCCTCCGGGAGAATGCGGTTGTGACCGAGGTTGATCCGCCGGAAGAAGGTGCGTAAGTTTCCTCCGTTCCGGGCGACTTATTCCCGCCCTTCTAAGCGTAAAATTTCAAAAACACACCTGCTATGTCTTTAGACGACGTCCAAGAACTCTCCCCGATGCTTCCCCCTCACCTGCAGCAGCGGATCATTGATCCGGTGAAAAACGTGAGCGTGATCGAAAAGGAAGGAAATACGATGGTCCAGTTCGACCTGATTTCCCGCCTCATGAAGGATCGCATTATCTTCATTGGTGAAGGTATCAGCGATCCCCTCGCGAACTACGTCATCGCTCAGATGCTCTATCTGCAGATGCAGGATCCGAATAAGGATATCAATGTTTACATCAACAGTCCCGGTGGATCGGTCACGGCCGGTCTCGCGATCTATGACACGATGCAGTTCATCACCTGCGACGTGAACACCTACTGCATGGGCATGGCGGCAAGCATGGGTGCGGTTCTCCTCACGGCGGGAACGGCTGGGAAGCGTTATGCGCTTCCGAATTCCCACATCATGATTCACCAGGTTTCCGGTGGAGCACAGGGAACGGCTTCCGATGTCGAGAGGACCGTCGAGTTCATGTATTCGTTGAAGAAGCGTCTCAATGTGATTCTTGCCAACCACACCGGCAAGACAGTTGAAGAGATCGAGCGCGATGCGGATCGTGACAACTACATGCCTGCAGAGGCCGCCGCCGAGTATGGTCTTATCGACAAAGTGCTCGAGAAAGAAACCGGCGATAAGTAATTGCCGCTCTCATTTATTTTTGAAGAAGCCCCGCTGGAGACAGCGGGGCTTTTTTGTGCCCCACGATCACGCTCTGCCCCGAATCATTGTTTTTCCGTAAGATCGGGAACTTTTCCCGCTATCCCGGGAAACACTTTGAATTTGGCCTCACCCAACTCTTTCAATTCGGAAGCCTTTGAGCAGCTTCCGGGTGCTCTCAATCGCACGCGACAGTCAGTCGTCGCTGACCCCTGAGGTTGAGACCCGGATCGCTCAGTAAGAGATGGCGCACCGCATGCAGAGTTCAGTTCCGGAATTGACGGATCTCTCAGATGAGCTGGAGAGCACTTTTGAGCTTTATGGCGAAGATGCCCGCAAGCCCGGTACCTATGCCTACGATGGTCTCATGGCACGTCGACCGGCCGAAAAAGGGACACGGTTTATTCAGCTTTTTCATCGGGGATGGGATCAGCATGGGAATCTGCCCGGACTGACTTATGGGGAGACCGATGGCTTCAGTTACAATGTCACGAAAGATCCCGTCAGTGTGCATGATTTTCACGCCACTATTTTGCACTTGTTAGGAGTGAATCACGAAAAACTGACCTACAAATTTCAGGGCAGGCATTTCCGCCATCACGGATGTGCACGGGCATATCCTGAATGATATTCTGGCGTGACAGGCGTGCTTCGACCGGGCTGATTCTCAGCTCAGGAATGGATTGGTCTCTTTCTCATGACCGATCGTTGTGGTGGGGCCGTGACCGGGGAGGACATGGGTTTCATCGGGTAGTGGCCAGAGTTTCTCCCGGATGCCGTTGAGCAATTGATCGTGGTTTCCGTTTGGAAAGTCAGTTCTCCCGATGCCGCCGGCGAAGAGAACATCGCCACCGACAAGTACCGGCTGGCCCTTGACGAGGAAGCAGACGCTGTCCGGGGAGTGGCCCGGCACATGGTAAACGGAGAGGTCCAGTTTTCCGGCAGTGAGGGTGGATTCTCCGGTGAAAAGGTGATCGACGACGTAGGCGTCCAGTTCGCAGGGGACGCCCATCATCTCTTCGAGTCGCTTGGCCAGAGTGAGTTCTTCGGATGGTTCCGCCCACGCCCAGGTGGGGCAATTGAACCGGGCCTGCAGTTTGCCTGCGCCAATGACGTGGTCGTGGTGCTGGTGGGTAAGAATGAGGCCGTTGAGTTTCACGTCTTTTTCCGCAAGCCAGTCGGTGACGCCCTCGGGAGCGTCAAAGAGCCAGGCTTCATCGTCGACGGTGATGAGGTAACCGTTCGTCTGAAAAAGTCCGCCGCAGTACACCTCAATCTCGAATTTATCCATGGCGACGGGTAAGGGCAAAAAGGAGCGGATTCAAGCGATGCCGGGGCGGTATTTCCTGTTCGCGAATTGGTCAGAGGCCTGTCATGATCCGTCCCTTTATGAGAGTTCTTGTCTTTCTTTTCTGTTTTGCGGGCCTTGCCCCGGCTGCCTCCGGGGAGGAAGCTTCATCCTATATGAGCGAAGCGTTTTCTGAAAATGATCCCCACTTGTGGCTTGAAGAGGTGGAAGGCGATGAGGCTCTCGCCTGGGTGAGGCGGCAGAATGAGCGCACCCTTGCCGATCTGGAATCAGATCCGGACTATGGGTCCTATGAGACGGCGGCAATGGACGTGCTGACGTCGAAAGAGCGCATTCCCTACGGGAGGATTCGCAGTGGGAAGGTTTACAATTTCTGGCAGGACGAAACGCACGTCCGGGGGCTTTGGCGCAGAACCTCTCTTGAGAGTTATCGCGATGAGGAGCCTGATTGGGAAACCGTCCTCGACCTTGATGCGCTGGCAGAGGATGAAGGAAAGAACTGGGTCTTCAAAGGGGCTGATTGTTTTCACGATAAGCCCTCGAACAGTTACCGCTGTCTCGTTTCTCTTTCTGATGGAGGAAAGGACGCGGTCATCAAGCGCGAGTTCGATCTCGAGGCGTTAAATTTTGTTGTGGATGGATTTGTGACTCCGGAGGCGAAGCAGGACTCCGCCTGGGCCGGCCCTGATACGCTGTTGATCAGCACGGATTGGGGAGAGGGATCGTTGACGGAGTCAGGTTATCCCCGTGTCGTGAAACGCTGGAAAAGGGGGACTCCCCTTAGCGATGCGGTTGAACTGCTCTCCGGAGATGTCGAAGACGTCGGGGTTTGGCCCTACACCATCGAGATGAGCGACGGGCGTATTCTTTCCTGTGTGGAGGAGTCGGATACTTTCTTCACCTCGACACACTGGTGGATTCCGGAGGAAGGCGCGGCTCCCGTGAGAATACCGATCCCGTCGAAATCGGGATTGGGTGATGTTCTGGGGAAATGGATTTTCATTCTCCTGAAGGAGGACTGGACGGTCGGCGACGAAGCATTCCTGAGCGGAGATCTCGTTGCCTTTGATCTTGCTGCCTTTATTGAGACAAAATCTCTTCCTGCGGTGGAACTGGTGTTCAGGCCTTCGGAGGTGCAGGCGGTGAACTCTGTTCGTGTCGCGGGGGAGATCGCATTGCTTTCTCTCGATGATAAAGTCACCGGACAAGTGCTTCGTCTTGAGGAGGTTGAGGGAGAATGGCGGGTGGGCCCGATCGATTTACCCGGCAGAGGTCAGGCGGGTATTGCTTTTGCTGATGAGGATGAAACGGTTGCCTTTTTGACCTACGAAGGCTTCCTGACGCCCGATTCACTTTTTGAATTCGACACGGAGACAGGCCGGATCGGTCTTTTGAAGAGCCTTCCGCCGAAGTTTGATGCCGGTGGCCTCGTCGTGGAGCAGTTTTTTGTGGAGTCGACCGACGGCACCCGGGTCCCGTATTTTGTGATTCATCGTGAAGATATCGCGTTTGATGGAGAGACGCCGACGCTTCTCTATGGTTACGGGGGATTTCAGATCTCACTGAATCCCGGTTACAACGGGACGACCGGACGACTCTGGTTGGAGAAGGGGGGCGCCTACGTTCTTGCAAATATACGCGGGGGCGGAGAGTTCGGTCCTTCCTGGCACCAGGCCGGGCTGAAGCTGAATCGCCAGCGGGTTTACGATGATTTTATTGCAGTGGCGGAGGATCTCATTGCCCGGAAATTCACTTCACCTGCGCACCTTGGAATCATGGGGGGATCAAATGGGGGCCTCCTCATGGGGGTGATGCTCAACCAGCGCCCTGACCTTTGGAATGCGGTCGTGGTGCAGGTGCCTCTACTCGATATGTTGCGCTATCATTTACTCCTCGCCGGAGCATCCTGGGTCGATGAGTATGGATCTCCCGGGGTGCCTGAAGAGCGGGCCTTTCTCGAAACGATTTCGCCCTATCACAATTTTAATCCGGAGAAGGAGTATCCTGTCCCTTTCTTCGTGACTTCGACAAAAGATGATCGGGTTCATCCCGGTCATGCCCGGAAAATGGCCCGGCTTTTCGAAGAGGCAGGACTCCCTTTCCTCTACTATGAGAATATCGACGGGGGACATTCCGCGGCCGCGAATCAGGCGGAGCGGGCCCGGCGGAATGCGCTTGAGTTTGTGTATCTGAAACGACGTTTGTTTGATGAAAAGGAAAGTGGAGATGAGTAAAGATCCAACCCTGTTGAGTCGGCGATTGAACCCTGTATGGCAGACGATTTTGCTGAGCCTCTTTCTGGGAGGAGGCGCTCTCTTCGGGGAGGAGGTTCCTGATCGTGAGCTCGTGGTGGAGGCGATGAAGGAGGCCACGGAATTTTATCGGGAAAATTTATCCGTTGAAGGTGGATACGCGAGTTCGTGGGATATCGATCTGAGCAAAGGCTACACTGAGCATCGCTCTTCGCCGACCCTGATTTCGATTCAGCCACACGGGACAACGACGGTGGGGCTGCGCATGTTGAGAGCCTACGAAGTGACCGGAGAGGAAGTGTTTCTCGAAGGCGCCCGCGACGCCGCAGAGTCGCTCGCGGTCTGCCAACTTTCTTCAGGTGGGTGGGAGAAGGATTTTGATTTTGATCCGGATTTTGTGGAGGCACGGCATACGAGGCGGAATCTCGAAGGAGGGGATGCTTCCCCGGGCAAGCGGAGGCACATGTCGACCCTGGACGATTTTAAGACGACGTCAGCCTTGTGGTTGCTACTCGAGTACGTGCACGCAGCGGGGGCTGATTCATCCCCTGAAGTTACCCGTGCGTTGACGTTTGGCGTTGAAAGTTTACTGGCAGCACAATTTCCGAATGGAGGCTGGCCGCAGGGATTCGAAGGTCCGGCTGACCCTTCTCTCCCGGTCCTCAAGGCTTCTTTTCCTGATGAGTGGCCAAGGAAATGGCCGCAAGTGAAGTATACCGGCTACGCGACCCTCAATGACGGGAACCTCGGCCATGTCATGGATTTTCTGCTTCGCGCTCATGAATTAACAGGCGAATCCCGCTATCTCGAAGCAGCCCTTCGTCTCGGGGATTTCCTTCTATTGGCTCAGTTCGAAGGGGAGCAGTCCGCATGGGCACAGCAGTACGATGAATCGATGCACCCGGTCTGGGCGAGAAAATTTGAGCCGCCGGCGATCAGTTCATCGGAATCTTTAAGCGCGGCGGAGACGCTTGTTTCTCTCTGGAAAGCGACGGGAGAGGCCCGGTTTCGAGAGTCTGTTTTGAAAGGGCTCTCGTGGTTGGAGAAAAGTCAGCTTTCGGATGGCCAATGGGCTCGTTTTTACGAGTTGAAGACAAACCGCCCGCTGTATTGTGAAGCTGATACCTATGAATTGACCTACGACGACAGCAATCTTCCCACGCATTACGGGTTCAAAATTCAATCCAGTATCGAACGCAAGATTGTGCGACTGAGAGAGACCCTTGAGATGTCGCCGGCGGAGGCCCGGGCAAAGGCATCACCGCCGAAGTGGCCGGAGAGTTGGAAGAAGCGTGCCCGCGGGATGAGGAAAGAAGTCCGGGAGGCGTTGGACACCCGGAGTGACGATGGGTATTGGCTCAATGGTGATAAGATTGATGCCGGCCTTTTTGTGAGGAATATGGCGACTCTTTCCGACTACGTCGAGGCGCTCGACAAATCGATAGAATAATAGAGTTTTGTCAGGGTCTTTGCAGGCCGGGGTGATTGGCTGGAAGGTTCTTGATCCAGTTTGCTTTGGCTTCCTCCCATATCCCGGGGTCGGAAACGGTAACGACGCCGGATGGTAGTGGCATCGGGTAGGGCTCTTCCCCGGTCCAGATAAGGGTCACCTTTTCGTAAGTGCCCGGGGGGAACCTCATTTCGTCAGGTCCGTTGACCGAGACCGCATCCATATAGAAGAGGCAGTTTTCCACCCGCACTTTTCCGGCGCTTCCCGCCCATTTGAAAAGCATGCCGGGCGCTCTTCCAATGCCATCTTCCCCGAGGTGAATGAAGCGATCCCGCCAGGGCTTTCTTTCCACCCCGTCGTGGGCTTGTGCAGAGATCCGGATGAGGGAATCGCGAATCACGGTAGTCGGCTCCGCGGTCCGACCATCGGGATTTCGTTGAGAGAGAAAAACGAAGCAGCCGTCGATGAGGCAGTTGTCGATTTCACCGGAAAGAAGGAAGTCATTCTCGATCGCGTCGTCCCGAATGTCTTCCATCCAGGCGCGTTCGAGCCGCCAGTGCTCGATTCCTTTTTCCGGGCCGAAGCCATCTTCTGTGTTGCGAAAAAAGACGTCTTTGATGGCGACCCTGCCTTCGCAGTTCTTAACGAGGAGTGCGTCTCCATCCCACATCTGTTTCACGACCCTCCAGGGGAGGTCCTCAGATTGAAGCCCGAGGACTGTGAGCCCTGACAGGGTGATATTTTTTGAGTCACGCAGTTGAAAAGGGTAGATCTCCCGGTTTGGCAATTCACGACTTTCGAGTACGTGATTGTCCGGGTATCCGATTCCCCTGTCGGGATCGCGAAGGCGGGATGAATGAAGCGAGAACGTCGGTGGAGTCAGATAATGTTCAGATTCTCCGCCGAAAACAATGACCCCTTCTGCATTAACTTGCGTGCCTTCCTCCAGCTCCGAAAGAACGATTTGTTCCCCGGTCTCCCCGGGAGGAAGCTTCAGGAGGGGAGTATCATTCGCGTGAGAAAAGGCGACATTAGCGAAGAGGATTGCGATTAACCGAGTGATCACGGGAAAGGTTACTCGTCTCCGGGACGGGCGGCAATTGATTCGTGAGGGACGAGTCTGCGGTATTTTGGCCGGCCTTCGTTCAAAGGGGGGGGGATTTCAGGATCAGCAATGCGGTTGGAAGAGCGTTTGAGCGTAGCCGCTCTCTTCTTTCGTTCGATTTGTAGTGTCGACTTAAGTGGCTGATCTTTCGTAAGCTAATGCGATGCGACTCTTCCCCAAAGTCCTCCTTTTTTCATTCCTGCTTCCGGTTTGTCTGACCGCGTCTGAGGAATTGGAGTTTTTCGAGAAGAGGATTCGGCCTGTTCTTGCTGAAAAGTGCTACAGCTGTCACGCGGCTGATGCGGAGAAGCTCAAGGGAGGTCTCCAGCTCGATCATCTTGATCACCTCTTAGCGGGAGGTGAAACCGGTCCGGCAATCGTGCCGGGAGAGACGTCGGGAAGCCTGCTGATTGAGTCTATTCGTTATGAAAATGAAGATTTGCAGATGCCTCCTAAAGAGAAGCTCAGCCCGAATATCGTCGCCGATTTTGAAACCTGGATCAATGCCGGGGCGGCATGGCCGGACGAGCCGGTGCCTCAGCGTGAGGGGAGGTCGAACGACGGCTATTTTGATCTTCAGGAACGTTTCAGGGAACACTGGAGTTGGCGGCCGGTTACGAATCCGGAGTTGCCTGCTGTCTCAGATACAGATTGGCCGCGGCAGTCAGTGGACTATTTCATTCTCGAAGGTATCGAATCGCTCGAGCTTCGACCCGCGATGGAAATTGAGCCGTCAGCTTGGCTGAGGCGGGTTTATCTTGACCTCACCGGGCTTCCGCCGACGCCGGATCAGCTCCGGACATTTCTAGAAGACGAAAAGCCGGGAGCGGAGGAAAGGGTTGTTGATGAATTGTTAGCCTCGCCTCATTTTGGTGAAAAATGGGCGCGTCATTGGATGGATTTGGTCCGCTATGCGGAGACCTACGGGCACGAGTTTGATTATCCGATCAAGCACGCTCATGAGTATCGTGATTATTTGATTCGCGCTTTCAATACGGATGTCCCGTACGATCAATTGATCCGTGAGCACATCGCAGGAGATCTGATCAAGTCACCGCGCCGGAATCCGGATGAGCATTTCAATGAATCGATCCTGGGAACAGGGTTCTGGTATTTTCACGAGGCGACTCATGCACCCACCGACGTCCTTGCGAACGAGGCTGATATCATGGATAACCAGATCGATGTGTTAGGGAAATCATTCCTTGGACTCACGATTTCATGTGCCCGGTGTCACGATCATAAGTTCGACGCCATTTCCACTGCTGACTACTATGCTCTGACGGCTTATTTGCATGGGAGTGCGAGGCAGGAACACCCGATCGATGTTCATCGTGTGCGCGAGAAAACGAGGGGCGCCTTGGAGAAGTTGAAGGCGAAAGGGAATTCCATGATTGAGGAAGAGGGGCACGCTTTGATAGCAGATCCCACTGCGGTTGAGGATTTTGCTGAGGGAATCATTCCTGAAGGCTGGAGCACGTCAGGTTTTGCCTTTGCCGGGGGAGGAGCTGGTCCTGGCCTCCGTTTCGATGAGAAGCTACCGTTTACGGTGCCGGGGACGATCGACAGCGGGGTATACGGGAAGAAGCAGGTCGGCACCTTGAGGTCGCCGACCTTCACGATCACTGAAGATCACCTTCATCTGCTTCTTCGCGGGAATTCGATCGCGGTTCGCCTGATCATCGACAATTACCAGATGGCGAGGTTCAACGGGCTTCTTTTCAAAGGAACGGATCAGGAGGGCATTGACACGAAGGGGAAATTTCTATGGCTCACGATGAGTGGTGATCTCAACAAGTATCGGGGCCACAAAGCCTATCTTGAGATTGTCGATGACGGCGATGGATACGTCATTCTTGATGAAATACGCCAGTCTGAGACGGGAAAGGCACCCCCCGTTCCGGATTACCCGGAAGCGCCAATCCTGACGCAACCACAGCTGGCGATTTTAAGAAAAGGAGAGGCGCTCGTGAATGCGCTGCCGGTTCCCCGTTTCGCGGTTGCGATGGCTGAGGGCACAAAGGAGGATGCGAAGGTCTATGTCCGGGGGAGTAACCGCAGTCCGGGAGAGGAAGTTCCACCCCGTTTTCTTGAAGCGCTCGGGAGCGGGCAGGGGGATCGGCTCGCACTCTCGAATCAGATAGCGAATTCCGCGAACCCTCTCACCTCCAGGGTCATGGTGAACAGAATTTGGCACCATCTCTTCGGCACCGGTATCGTGGCTTCGGTGGATGACTTTGGCCCGATGGGGCAGGCTCCGACTCACCCTGAACTGCTCGATTGGCTTGCCTCTGATTTTTCCCGGAACGGCTGGTCTGTGAAGGGAATGATTCGGAATCTTGTTCTCTCTTCCGCCTACCGGCAGTCATCCTCTTCGCATCCCGCGCTGTCTCCGGGGTATCTTGCAGAGGTCGACCCGACAAATGAAAAGCTCTCGAGGATGCCGGTGAAGCGACTCACCGGTGAATCGATCCGGGATTCGATTCTGCTCGTGTCAGGTAATTTGAATTCGAAGATGTATGGGCCTTCGGTTCCGACTCACCGCACCGCATTCATGACAGGTAGAGGAGGACGGGAAAGCGGTCCTCTCGACGGGGGGAGCCGCCGTTCAGTTTACGGGGCGGTTTATCGGAATTTTCTCTCGCCGTTCATGCTCACTTTTGATGTCCCGAGCCCGTTCGGGCCAAAGGGCCGGCGCAGCGTTTCGAATGTTCCGGCGCAAGCGCTCGTTCTCATGAATGATCCCTTTGTGATCGAACAAAGTCATCATTGGGGCGGGAGGGTGGCCTCAAAGCCGGTCTCCGCGGCGCGGAAGGTGGATGAAATGTATCTCCGCGCGATAGGGAGGTCTGCGACACCTTCGGAGCAGGAGAAAATTCTCGCCTTTATTGAAGAGTCAGAGGGAGATCCAGGTAGTCGCTGGGCTCAGGTTGCTCACGTCCTTTTTAACACAAAAGAATTTATCTTCATTCCCTGAGGTAACTTTATCTCCTGACATTATGCATTGTAAAAATTTTCAAGACCGCCCTTTCTCACGGCGTGAGATGTTGCGCGGTTGTGCGATGGGCTTTGGCGGGGTTGCGATGCGGGCCCTCATGGCAGGTCAAGCGGAGGCAAAAGTCACCCACCCGCTTGCTCCGGGGATTCCACATTTTCGACCAAAGGCGAAGAATGTCATTTTTCTCTACATGGATGGTGGGCCATCCCAGGTTGATACTTTCGACCACAAGCCGCTCTTGAAGAAATACAATGGGCGCGACCCCAAAGAGGTCATTGGAAAGCTCGCTCCGACTCAATTCGACAATGTCGGGAAGATCCTCCAGTCGCCCTGGGAGTTTAAGCAGCGAGGTGAAAGCGGCGCCTGGGTCAGTGATTTGTTTCCGCATCTCGGAGGGACGGAAGTGATCGACGAACTCGCGTTTGTTAAGTCAATGACTTCACGTTTTTCCGAGCACACTTTCGCCAACTACTTTCTTCATACCGGAAGCGGCTTTCAGGGTCGTCCCAGCATGGGGGCCTGGTTTGGGTACGGGCTGGGGTCGGAAAATGAAAACCTACCCGGTTTTGTCGTCTTGAACGGAGGCTTGATTCCACCGGGAGGGCTCGACTGTTTCGGTGCCGGCTTTCTGCCTGCGGCCTATCAGGGATCGGTCTTCCTTCCGCAGGCACAGCCGATCGCGAACATCCAACCGCGGTTTTCTCCCGAGGTGCAGAAGCGGAAATTGGCACTCCTGCGGGAACTGGATCTGGAAGCCCTGCCGGATTCCGAACCGGATCCGCAGATCGAAGCGGCGATTCAGAATTACGAGACCGCTTTTCGGATGCAAACCGCTGTTCCCGATCTCATGAACCTTCGCGGGGAGCCGGATTCGGTGAAGAAGTTGTATGGCCTTGATGCTGATTTCGAACAGACGAGAACCTTCGGTCTCCAATGCCTTCTCGCGCGACGTCTCGTTGAGCGGGGTGTTCGCTTCATCGAGCTGACCTGCCCGAACGTGGGGCACGACCGGTGGGATCAGCACAAGAAGCTGGTCGATGGTCACAACAGGAATTGTAAGACCGTTGACCAGCCGATTGCCGGGTTGATCAAAGATCTGAAGCGTCTCGGAATGCTGGAGGACACCTTGGTGGTTTGGTCAGGGGAGTTTGGGCGTACGCCATTCGCTCAGGGGGCGGATGGCCGTGATCACAATCCTTTCGGGTTCACTCTTTGGATGGCCGGTGGTGGCGTCAAAGGCGGTTCCGTTGTCGGCGAGACGGATGAATGGGGATACAAAGCCGTTCGCGACCGCTACGAGATCCACGACCTTCACGCAACCATGCTGCACCTTCTCGGGGTCAATCATGAGAAGAGCACTTTTCGTTTCAGCGGAAGGGACATGCGATTAACCGATGTCCATGGTCATCTCATCAAAGAGATTTTGGGGTAGGTGTGCTGTGCCTGCCGGCTTGATCAAGCGAAGGGTTTGACAGCGTCTTTGCGCGAATCGCTTTGCCGCGTCCTCTAGACTGCGTCGAGGTTAATTAGGAATGTCTAAAGGGAGAAGTCGTAACGGTGACGTCAGGGTTTTCGAGCTAATGTGATTTCAAATACAGCAACTTTTGTATCTATTTTATCGAACGGATTTCAGGGGCATGTGTCTATTATATTGAAGGCGCTTCTTCAGGGAGGCGCAGAAGTTTAACCCAAATAACAGACAAGATAAAAATCAACCTCGGCGACATGCCGCCCGCATAGCGTTCGAGATCCCCCGGGAAATAGAGATAGAGAAAACTCACCTAGAGAAACCCTCCATCCCGCCGCGCTGCTCCTCAGGAGCGCGAGGCTGAGGAATCCTGAACCGACTTTGACAGGCTGCCTGTCGCTACGAAAGCGACACTAAAATGGCAGCCTTTTTACATTTATTCGATGCGCTTCGACCGGGCCGTGAGGCTGGTAAGGTCGAAGAGAGACCACCCCGTCCGAGGATAGGTTTAGCCCTCTCTTCGGGAGGTGCCAAGGGACTCGCTCATATCGGAGTGATTCAGGTCCTCGAAGAGAATGGGATCGAGGTCGATGCGGTAGCCGGAACGAGTATGGGAGCTTATGTCGGAGGGCTTTGGGCCTCCGGGCTGAATGGAAAAGAGCTGGAAGGCCTTGCCGCTGACATGACGCGACGTCGTGATTTGCTTGAACTGCTCGACCCGGTTTTCCCTCCCCGCCGCGGCTTTGTACGCGGGGCGAATATCCATAAGCGTCTCGAGAAAACGCTTCAGGACAGGACGTTTGAAGGGCTCGAGAAATCGTTCCTTGCCGTTGCGACTGAATTTGACACTCTGGAGCGGGCAGTCTTCCGGTCCGGTGATGTAGCCTCTGCGATTGTCGCTAGCCTTGCCGTGCCCGGTGTCGTCGTTCCCTTTCTGAGGGATGGCATCGAATATATCGACGGCGGTGTTTGTGATCCCCTACCGGTCGGGTTGGCCAAATCTACCTGGGATCTCGATTATGTGATCGCAGTAAATGTGTTGCCTCCGATTGGATCTTTGAGGAGGCGAAGTTCACACGGCAGGAGGCGTAATTACTGGCGCCGGGGTCTGGGCGTTTTGAACCAGCACCTCAATTATTTTGCGCGCGGCAACCTCCTCGACATCCTTCGCGCCGCTGCGATGGGGTCGCAGATGCGACTTGTCGAGAAAAGCGCTCGCGAGGCGGACGTGCTCATCTCCCCGCTGAGCCCCAAGACAGGTTGGCACGACTATCATCGCTACGCGAAATACATCGAGATCGGAAGGGAGGCGGCCATGCAGGCGCTTCCGGAGATCGAGGCTCTTTTTCAATCCGGGGAAACCTCCCCGACCTATGGAAACACAAACCGGAAAGTAACGTCATGCGCCTAACTGATCGACTCACCTCTCATTGGGATTCTCTCGAAGCGGAAGAATTACGGGAACTTCAGGGGCGTCGATTGCGTCATTTTCTGAAGGATCATGTGGTGCCCTTCTCCGGCTATTACGGAAAGGCATTCCGGGAGGCAGGAATTGATCCGGATGCGATTCGAAGTCTGGATGACCTGGTGCGGATCCCCTTCAGTTCGAAACGCACCTTAATCTCCGATGACGATGGGAGTGCTCTCACCCGTGACTTCGTCCTGGTGCCGGATGAGAAGGTTCTCGCCCGCCGAACTTCGACGATCGTGAAAGCTCTCTACCGGGGACGCAGGGGCGTGAAGACAGACTTCGAACGCGAGTACCGCCCCATCCTCATGACGAGTACGACGGGACGTTCGGCTGACCCGATTCCCTTTCTCTACTCCCGGCATGATCTCGATAACCTGGCGCTGACGGGGCGTCGTCTCATGGAGGTGTGTGATTCCTCTCCCGACTTCCGCCATATCAATCTCTTTCCTTTTGCTCCGCACCTAGCCTTCTGGCAGGCGCACTACGCGGGACTCGGATACAACACGTTCACGCTCTCGACGGGCGGTGGAAAAGTCATGGGGACCGAAGGAAATGTGCGCTTGTTAGAAAAAATTAATCCCGATGCACTGATCGGGATGCCGACTTTTATTTATCATGTTCTTCATGTCGCTGCGGAGCAGGGAGTGATCTGTCCGAAGATTCAGCGCATTGTTCTGGGCGGGGAGAAAGTGCCTGCAGGTTTGCGCCACAAACTGAGATCGCTCTGTGCAGAACTGGGTTCAGGGAAGGTCGAGGTCATGGCGACTTATGGGTTCACCGAGGCGAAGATGGCGTATCCGGAATGCCCGGCGCGTGGCGGGTCTTCGACAGGTTACCACCTCTACCCCGATCTCGGGGTGATCGAAGTGATTGATCCCGAATCCGGTAATTTGGTTCCGGAAGGAGAACCCGGGGAGATTGTTTTCACGCCGCTCGACAGTCGTGGAAGTGTCGTCCTCCGCTATCGGACGGGAGATCTCATCTCCGGAGGGTTGACCTACGAACCATGTCCGGCCTGCGGACGAAGTATGCCGAGGCTCCTGGGACGCATTTCACGGGTCAGCGATGTTCGCCGAATGAACATCGGCAAGGTCAAAGGGACCCTGGTCAATTTCAACGACCTGGAACACGTTCTCGATGATCTCACGGAAGTGGGAAGTTGGCAGATTGAACTACGGAAGCGAAACAACGATCCCCTCGAGAGTGATGAGATCGTCGTTCACGTAGCCCCGACAGAGCGAACTGACGCAGAGGCTCTCGAATACCGGATCAGTGACCGTTTTGCCGCGGCCACCGAAATCCGGCCGAATCGAATCGAATTTCATGACGCCGCTGACCTCCGCAAGCGTCAGGGCGTGGGCATTGCCTTGAAAGAGGAAAAGGTGATCGACCGTCGCAAGGAAGCCGGGATCCCGAAAGAAGAAATTTCAACCCCTGTCTCTCATCATGAATCTATCTGAAGCAAACACGAAAAAGAACTCACTCGTCATCGTGGACGGCGTGCGAACCCCTTTTCTCAAAATGGGATCGGACTTCGCGTCACTCGATGCGACGGAACAAGGTAGAGTGGTGGTGCAAGCCCTCCTGGCGCGCACGGGGATCGATCCCTCGGTGATTGATGAAACGATTCTCGGTTGCGTATCACAGCCTGCCGATGCGGCAAACATTGCCCGGGTCATTGCGCTCAGAGCCGGGATTCCGGAATCTGTGCCCGCGATGACAGTTCACCGGAACTGTGCCAGCGGGATGGCGTCACTCACGGTCGCCGCAGAACGCCTCGCGGCGGGGCACGGGGAAGTATTTGTGGTTGGTGGAACGGAGAATATGTCGCGTATTCCGCTGCTCTTTTCAGCGGTCGCAGCTGCCAAATTCTCCGCGTTCTCGCGGATGAAATCTGCGGGCGGCAAGGCGGCTGCGGCCCTGACCTTTCGACCGGCTGACTTCGCGCCTGTGATTGGTTTGAAGTTGGGTCTCACTGATCCGGTTTCCGGACTGAACATGGGAGAGACGGCGGAGATTCTTGCCCGGGAGTTTAAGGTGACCCGTGAAGAGCAGGACCGGTTTGCTCTCGCGTCTCACCAGAAAGCGTTGGCGGCCTCTGAATTTTTCGCCGGTGAAATCGCCCCGGTCTACCTGCCCGGCGATAAGTATGTCGACCGGGATAATGGAATCCGGGAAGGACAGTCGATGGAAGCGCTGGAACGCTTGCGGCCGGTTTTTGAGCGGGGAACCGGAACGGTCACTGCGGGAAACAGTTCCCAGATAACCGACGGTGCGGTGGCTATGTTAGTCATGACGGAGTCGAAGGCGGAAGCACTGGCTCTTGAGCCGATGGGGCGTCTCGTCGACTATGCCTACACCGGATGCGATCCGAAACGCATGGGGCTGGGACCGGCTTTTGCCGTTCGGGAACTATTCGAACGAACCGGACTGAGGCCGTCGGATGCCGATGTCGTCGAAGTGAACGAGGCCTTCGCGGCTCAAGTCCTCGCGGTGGAGAAGCTTCTCGCCTCACCCAATTTTGATGGACTTGCGATTCCGGAAGATCGGCTCAACCCGAATGGGGGCGCGATCGCTCTTGGACACCCGGTCGGAGCGACCGGGGCGCGTCTTGTTTTAACCACACTCAAAGAATTGAAACGCCGGGGAGGGAAACGCGGCCTCGTCAGTCTCTGTATTGGAGGTGGACAGGGTGGCGCTCTCTGGCTGGAAACATTTTAACGAAAGAAGGAACACAATCATGATTACTGAAGCTATCACGACTCCGGTTGCTGACCATCCGGGCGGGGGCGGAAAGCGCCGCCTCCCGCATGTCCTGCACCTGGAGATCGGAAAAGATAATATTGGAACGGTCGTTTTTGATCGACCGGGAAAGAGCGCAAATATTTTTGACGAGGCAACCCTCGACGAGCTCAAGATTGCTCTGAAGGCTGTCGAGTCTTTGAGGCCGAAGGCCGTTATTTTCAAAAGCGCGAAGCCCACCATTTTCATCGCGGGAGCAGACCTCGATTCGCTCGCCGGTGCGACAAAGGAGAATCTGCAGCATCTCATCGAGAAAGGGCAGGAAGTCTTTCAGCAGGTTGCGGCTCTCCCTATGCCGACCCTGGCGGCGATTCACGGTGCCTGCCTCGGTGGAGGACTTGAGCTCGCCCTGGCCTGCGATCAGCGAATCGCGAGTAGCGATCGAAGCACCCGCATCGGATTGCCGGAAACGCTTCTTGGAATCATTCCGGCCTGGGGCGGGTCGACCCGACTGCCTCGTTTGATCGGCCTGCCGAAGGCTCTGGGACTCATTCTCAGCGGAAAAGCTTTCACGGCGAAACACGCGGGGAAACTGGGTCTTGTCGATGCGGTTGTCCCCGCGGAGCGGTTGCTCGAAGTTTCGGAGGCGAGAGTGCTGACGAAACCGGAGAGGAAGCGATTTTTCCTGACAAACAATTGCGTCAGTGGATTCGTGATTCGCGTCCTGACTAAGCGGAGGCTCTTGAAAAAGACACGTGGAAACTATCCGGCCGGTGAGGCCGCTGTTGAAGTTGTCACGCGCGGTGCGAGCGGCAGCATTGTTCGCTCTTTGCTTCGGGAACAGGAAGCGGTTCAACGCCTTGCCGGATCAGATGCGACGAAGAACTTGATGCGTCTCTTCCGACTTCAGGAGAGGGCGAGGAAGTTTCGATATGCTCCCGATCTGGAAGAGCGGAGTTTTGCGGGAATAGAGAGGACTGCCGTGATCGGAGCAGGTGTCATGGGTTCCGGAATTGCTCAATGGTTCTCTGCCAGGGGATTCCCGGTAATCCTGCGGGATATCGACTGCTCACGTGTTTCTGCAGGAATGGAATCTGTGCGCAGGCTCTTTGAGTCTGCGGTGCGGAAACGCATCCTGACAAAACACGAGTCTATGCGCCGCCTCGATCTGGTGACTCCGTCGGCTGAGCCGGTTTCCCTGGGGCGCTGCGACCTGGTCGTGGAGGCGGCGGTTGAGAATCTGGCGATCAAAAAGAAGATTTTTGCTGATCTCTGTGAGCGCTCCGCACCGGATACGATTCTGGCGACGAACACGTCGGCGCTTCCTATATCGGAACTGTGCACCGCGGATGGGATCACTCATCCTGAGCGCATTGTCGGCCTGCACTTCTTTAACCCCGTGAGTCGAATGAAACTGGTCGAAGTCGTGGTCACCGTTCACACCTCTCCCGAGGTAGTGGAGCGGGTCCTCGCTTTTGTTCGAAAGATCGGAAAGCTCCCCGTCGTGGTGAAAGATTCTCCCGGCTTTCTCGTGAACCGGATTCTCATGCCTTACCTGATTGAGGCGGGACACCTCGTTGATGGTGGGGTCTCTCCCGAAGTGATCGACGAGGCGATGCTCGATTTCGGGATGCCGATGGGGCCGATCCGATTGATCGATGAAGTCGGCCTCGATGTGGCAGCGCATGTCGCAGTGACGATGCGCGAATCGTTTGGGGACCGATTCGAGTTGCCGAGGGTGCTGACGCGTCTCGTTAAAGAAGAACGATTCGGCAGGAAGGTGGGTCATGGATTTTACACCTACGGTAAGGGGCGGGTTACCGGCGGCGCTGCGTTGCCCGGAAAAGCTCCCTCATCCGCGATAGCCCCCGGGGACATTGCCAACCATCTTGCGGGATTGATGGTGAAGGAGGCGAAGCTCTGTCTTGCCGAAGGCATCGCCCGCGACGCCGATGATATCGATCTCGCGATGGTTCTGGGCACCGGCTTTGCTCCGTTTCGGGGTGGCCCGCTGGCCTGGGGCCGCAGTCAGAAAGAAAGCTCACCTGGAAATGATTAAATCGACCGCTCCGCGGTCTAACAAAGAAAGAACAACAGTCATGAAATCACCCACAGAAACCTCTACTCCGAACGTCATCGACACATCGAAGATGTCACCGGAGGAACGCGCGGCCCTGGAACTTGCCGAGGCATCCCGGGTCGAAGCGGGACCCGCCGGAAGCCTGGGCAGCTCTCTGTTTCTCGGAAAGCCGCTCTTCGAATCGGTGTTTCCTTTCCCGGTCCAGACAGTCGAGGATGAAGATCAGGGTGACGCTTTTCTCTCCCGGTTGGAAGCCTTTCTAAAAGAGCATGTCGATGCGGATGAGATTGACCGGACCGGGGAAATTCCGGATGAAGTGATCGAGGGGCTTGCCGGACTGGGTGCTTTCGGCATTAAGATTCCCCGTCTCTACGGAGGGCTGGGTCTATCCCAGGCGAACTATTCCCGGGCGGCGATGCTGCTGGGGAAATACTGCGGGAACCTGACCGCTTTGCTTTCAGCCCACCAGTCGATTGGGGTGCCTCAACCGCTTCTTGTCTTCGGGACGGAGGAGCAGAAGAGGAAGTTTCTGCCGCGCTGTGCTGCCGGTGAAATCTCCGCCTTTGCCCTGACTGAGCCCAATGTGGGATCTGATCCTGCTAAAATTGAGACGACGGCCGCCCTCGATGCAGAGACGGGTGACTATGTTCTTAATGGCGAGAAGTTGTGGTGCACCAACGTGGTCAAGGCGGGGGTTATCGTAGTGATGGCGCGCATGGCGGACTGTAATCCGAAGCGGCCAGAGATCAGCGCATTTCTTGTCGAGATGAACACGCCCGGAGTGGAAGTCACGCACCGTTCCCGGTTCATGGGATTGAAGGCTCTCTACAATGGGGTCGTGAAGTTTACCGATGTCAGGATTCCGAAAGAGAATTTGATTCTCGAAGAGGGGCGCGGGCTCAAAGTGGCACTGACGACTCTAAATACAGGGCGCATCACTTTGCCGGCGGCCTGTGTCGGTATGGCAAAGCGCTGCCTGGAGTGGTCGACAGAGTGGGCGGGACGACGTGTTCAATGGGGCGCGCCGGTGGGCCGTCACGATGCGATTGCCCAGAAGCTTGCGAAGATGAAGGCGGACACCTTTGCCATCGAAGCGATGGTTCGCCTGGTGTCTCTGCTTGTTGATCAGGATAAGAAATCTGATGTTCGCATTGAGGCGGCTTTCGCTAAAATGTGGGGCACGGAGCGCGGTTGGGAGATCGTCAACGATACGATGCAGATTCGCGGAGGTCGTGGTTACGAAACGGCGGCTTCACTTGCCGGCCGCGGCGATGAGGTGATTCCGGTCGAGCGCTTCCTGCGGGACAGTCGAATTAATACGATTTTCGAAGGATCGAGCGAGATCATGAGATTGCTCATCGCACGTGAAGCGCTGGATCCTCATCTCAACCTGGGCGGTCCGGTGTTGAATAGCACGCTTCCGATGCGGGAGCGGGTTAGTGCGGCGGTGCGATCCGCCTGGTTCTACGGACGCTGGTACCCGGCTTTGTGGTTGCCGGTTCTGAGTGGTGGTGCCGGGGTCATGCCGGAGTTCCGGAGCGATTCCCGGAAAGTGAAAGTGATGAGTCGTCAGCTCGCGCGGAAGCTCTTTCACGCGATGCTGCGGTACGGTCCGAAACTGGAGAAGAAGCAGGTGCTTCTCGGGCGTTTTGTCGAAGTGGGTGCGGAGTTGTTTGCGATGACGGCCTCGATGGGAATGGCTCAGCAGCTGATCGAGTCCGGAAAAGCGGATCGCAGAGATCTCGTTGAGACCGTGAGATTCTTTAATCGCACTGCCGAAGGGAAAGTGAAGGATCTCTTTCGCGCGACGCGCCGCAATGCGGACGCCGCCGGGTATGAGATCGCGAAGCGGATGATCGAGTAAGCTTTGGTTAGTGGTGGTCAGCCCCTCCGGGGGCAACCGGGTCCGGTGGTGGTGGCGAATGTCATTGCTACCGGGCTTTCTCTATCGCATCAGCATGCGCCTGATCGGCGGGTTTATACAAATCCGGTCATATTTTGGAATGGCCGTATCGTGGAAAAGCATGCAGGATGCAAACCATGGACTCCGCTATTATCTGGTTTCTCATTGGCCTTGGTTTGATTGTCGCAGAATTGGCAATCCCGGGGGTAATTCTCGTCTTTATCGGCATTGCCGCCTGGATCGTTGCGATTCTGGACTGGTGCGGGGTGGACTCTTTCAGTGTCCAGCTTTGGGTGTTCGGACTGGCTTCGCTCGGGCTGGTTATTTTTGCCCGCCGCTACGTTAAAGATTGGTTTCGAGGGGCGGAGACGACATCCGGGGGCGGTGTCGACGAAGAATTCCTCGGAAAAATCGTGACGGTCGTGAAGCCGATTGAGGTCGGCGATTTCGGGACCGTTGAGCTCAAAGGCGCTCAGTGGAAGGCTTTTTCGACAACTGCCTTCAAGGAAGGCGACCGGGTTGAAGTGGTTGCCCGTGACAATATCACCCTGGAAGTAAAATCACGTGCCTAAAATTTTTCTTCCTACGTCTATCGAACTAACTCAACCCGCAATCAATTAAACTACATGGAATTTATTATCCCAATCGGTGTCGTCTTTCTCATTATTATTATCCTGCTGAAAACGGCTCGAGTCGTTCCCCAGCGTAAGGCTTTTGTCGTCGAAAGACTTGGTAAATACAGCCGCACCCTTGAGGCCGGTTTTCACATCCTCGTGCCGTTCATCGATAAGATCGCCTACCGGCACTCGCTGAAAGAAATCGCGGTCGATGTTCCCTCTCAGATGTGTATCACGCAGGATAACATTGCGATCGAGATCGACGGCGTTCTCTATTTGCAGGTGCTCGACGCGAAGAATGCGAGTTACGGCATTGAAGATTATATGTATGCTTCGACTCAATTGGCGCAGACAACCCTGCGTTCCGAGATTGGTAAGCTCGAACTCGACCGTACTTTTGAGGAGCGCGATACGGTCAATGCGAATATTATCACGGCCCTCGATAAAGCCTCGGAGCCCTGGGGCATCAAGATCACCCGTTACGAGATCGCGAACATCACGCCTCCTCCGAGTGTCAGGGACGCGCTTGAGAAGCAGATGCGGGCGGAGCGTGAGCGCCGTGCGGTGATCGCTGAGTCAGAAGGGGAGAAGGAAGCCCGCATCAATGTCGCCGAAGGCGAGAAGCAGGAAGTGATCAAGCAGTCCGAGGCGATTCGAGATAAGCAGGTCAATGAGGCTGAAGGTAAGGCGAAGGAGATCGAAATGCTCGCGACGGCAACGGCGATGGGGATTAAGGCAATTGCCACTGCGATTGAGAGCCCCGGTGGTTCTCAGGCGGTGAACCTTCGTATTGCTGAACAGTATGTCGAAGAGTTCGGCAAACTCGCGAAAACGAACAACACACTCATCATCCCGAACAATCTCTCCGATGTCGGGGGCATGGTTGCCGGATTGGCGAAAGTGCTCGATAAAGCGAATGATTCGGCACCGAATGTGCCGCCGATCCCGAGAGGATGACCTGAGGTATTAAATGCAGATGGCCGCTCGACCTTTAAGGTTGCTGCGGCCATTCTTGTTTTCCGGCAGGGAGAAGATGATTCCTGTGAGCAGATTTTGATTGATGACGCCCTTTACGATGGCTCAGGCATCCCTTTCACTCACCAAAGCTTCCATAATGGCGCTACGGTGATTCTCGCTGAGCGGAATATTTCTGAAGAAGCTGTTCTCTCGTAGAGAGTTTCAGCCCTTCTTTTCAATCACCGCGTATGCATTGTGATTGTGAATGGACTCGAAGTTCTCGGCTTCGACGCGATACCAGGCGATGCCGTTTTGCTTCTCAGAAGCAGCGGCAACATTGCGGACAAGATCTTCGACAAAGACAGGGTTGTCATAGGCTTCCTCCGTGACGTGTTTCTCGTCGGGGCGTTTGAGAAGGCTGTAAAGCTCGCTGCTGGCACACCGCTCGACAAGGCGAACGAGGTCTTCGATCCAGATGGGTTCACCGGAAAAGCGGACCGCGTAGGTCACGACACCCCGCTGATTATGCGCGCCGTAGGCACTGATGGCTTTCGAGCAGGGGCAGAGCGTGGTCACGGGAACGAGCACGGTGACGACAAAATCGGTATCGTCGCGGGATCCGTCGACATCAAAAATGACCTCATAGTCCATCATCCCGACTTTCTTCGTGACGGGAGCAGGCTTCTCGAGAAAGAAGGGGAAGCGAAGTTCGATGTGAGCGCGTTGAGCATCAAGGCGTTCCAACATTTCAGCGGGAAGCTGGGCAATGGAGTGAACGTCGAGGAAAGGGCCGTGGGAGTTGAGCACTTCCACGAAGCGACTCATGTGGGTGCCTTTGTATTCTTTCGGAAGGTCGACTGCCATCGAGACGGTGGCGACGGTGCTTTGCTCGGACTTTTCTTTGTCACGAATCCGAATGGGGTACTTCAATTCCTTTACGCCGACACGGTCAATGTCGAGGTTGCGTGAATCCGGCTGGCTCTGTATATCGGTTAAATTCTCCATTCCCGCTGAGGCGTTTCCCCGTTGAGAACGAGGAGAGGCCCATGGTCGGTCGTCACCACGCGGGATTCAAGCTCCATTTGTCCGCGAGGGGCTGAAGCTCAGGGCGCATAGGCCAGTGATCGGGCTGAGGTTCGCCTTCGTAGCGGGTGCTGGCGCCTTTCAGCGGCATGCATCCCTCGTTGTTGCCTATTTCGCGAATCGTCTCAATTTCGTCCGGGGTCAGGGTGACATCGGGGAGGGCGGCGAATTCGGATACTTTTTCTTCAACGGGTCGGGCATCATCTCCGGCTTCCTGAATAAAGGTCGGTCCGACTGATTTCACGGGTGCCTGGCTGAGGTCCCAGATGCAGGCGAGCTGGAGCATCGTGAGGCCATGCTTGTCAGCGATGGGCCGCATCTTCTCGAGTTTTTCGTTACCGTGTTCGATCCAGCCTTCAGCGCGGTAGGTCCGGTGGTCGCCATCTTTGAAGAAGTGACCCGGCTTAACGTCATCGTGAAAGATCCCGCCGTAGTCGACGACCCGCGCAAGAATATCGACGTCGAACTCCCGGGCGATCGGGAGGACGTAGCGGCCCGGCCATGGCTCCATCGGGTTGAGAATGATCATCGCGGAGTCGATTTCCTCGTGAAAATGCTCGATGCAGTAAGCCATATCGATCGCAAAACCATTCGCGGGGCCGGGAGCGATGCCGGTGGTTTGGGCGAGTCCTTTCTCGCGAAGCGTCGCCATCCCTGACCAGACCTCCGGGCTCGAGTAGCCGATGGAGTCAGGGTTGTGAAGCATGACGATGTCAAAGTGATCGGTTCCGCAGCGATCCGCACATTTCGCGGTGGCTCGCTGAAGGTACTCGGCGTAGCCGTCCGGGCCGCGGAGTTCAGCGTTGGTGAAGCGGGCGTAGCCTTTCGCGCCGGCGCGCTGACCGTCGTAGATATCGTGGCCGATCATGGCGACGAGGCAGTAAGTGTCGCGATCGACTCCTTCGAGTGCTTTCCCGAGAATTTCGTCTCCTTTTCCGACACCGTAGACATCAGAGGTGAGAAAGGTGCGAATGCCTTCGTCGTACGCCTGGCGCGCCATTTTGATCCATCGGTCTTCCTCCATTCGCTGGCCAAAGTGCATGAAACGACCGCCGCTCCAGGATCCAAATGCTGTTTTCGTGAGATTCATGGCTACTGATCGCTAGGGATTGGTGAGTCGTCAAGAGCCGCGCATTAGGAGGATTTCGTATGATTGAGGTTTTCAGATCACCACCGGCAGTGGCATCTTTGGGCATGTCCGGATTATCTGCCAAGGCGAAGAGCCAACTGTATTCGAGTCTCGAAAAGTATGCCCGCTCCGGCATGGGCATGGAGAAGGCGTGCGAATCGCTTCTCCAGCAGCCCCGAGTCAGGGGGGCGGAGAAGAAGATTTACCGGGGGATTCTCGCCGGGCTATCCGCCGGTCTGACCATCGGGGATTCTCTGGGCCGGGCTTCGGGCGAAGTGACGGCGCTCGAAGAAGAGGTTGTTTCAGCTGCCGAGGAGGGCGGGATGTTGGAGAAAGGATTTGGCCATCTTGCTGAGTATTTTCGGCGAATGGATCGCACGCGTCGACGGATTTTGAAGGGACTCACTTATCCCTTGATCCTGATTCACCTCGCGGTGCCTGTTTCCACACTTACCGTGACCGCTTTCAGCAGCTTTTCAGCTGACGGGCTGTCGCAGGGACAGGGATTCCAGTCGGCTTTTACGGAGATGGGAAAGAATATGCTGATCGCATATGTCATCATTTCACTGATCTTTCTGGCGGCGAAGTTTCTCGCCGGAATGGCGCGCACCTCTGCTCTCATTGACGGGCTTCTTAATACGGTGCCGCTTCTTGGAAAAGCGAGAAGGGCCGTGGCGATGGAACGATTTTCCCAGGTGTTCGAAATTTTTCTCCAATCAGGGAAAAAAATGAGTGACTCACTTGCCGGGGCGGGAGCTGCTTCCGGGAGTGGGCTGATCCGAACCGCGAGCCGAAGGGGGGCGAAGATTGTCGCCGAAGGAAACCCTCTCGCGACCGCTTTGTACTCCGCGCGTTCTGCTTTTCCCAACGATTTCGCCCGCGGAATGGATTCGGCGGAACAGTCGGGCCAGCTGGACCGTGAGTTGGCGGAGTGGGGGCGATTCTATTCAGACTCGGCAAAAGAGGCCATGGAGCAATTGGCGGAATGGACTCCGAAACTCTTCTATTGGGGGATTTTGATTCTTGTCGGATTTCTCATTATCCGGGCTGGGCTTGCTTATCGGGATCTCCTTCAGAATCTGATTAACGTGTCTTTTTGACGATATTGGGGGGCGGTTTTCCTGTTTTCGCGGGACAGAGGGGAGAAAATATGTAAGATCTCTTAATCAATTTCGACTGTTTATTCTGTTAGAAATTGAACTTCTGAGGCAGACGGCTGTCTTAGAGGTAGCCCTCCCTCCCCTGACCCTGAATTATTCGTTGAGCGGACACACTCATCACGAAGAAGCTGCAGCCGATCTCCGTCGAGATCCGGAAGTGAAGGCCCGTCTCCGCGAGTTTCTTAAAACGGACAATTTCACTAATTTCTTTTACATCGGGCGGGCGTGGTTCATCGTTGCCATCGCTCTCGTTACGGCGGTCTATTTCTTCGAAAACCGTGAGGCCTGGGGGCTATCCTTCTGGTGGAACGTTCCGGTTTATCTTTTCGCCCTGTTCACGGTCGGGGCATCCCAACATCAATTTGCCGGTGCCGGCCATGAGGCGGTGCATCACACTCTCTTTAAGAACCGGAAGTTGAACGAGCTCGCCGGGGATTACCTCTGCATGTTTCCGGTCATGACATCGGTTTACCAGTTTCGGCTTTATCACCTCGCGCATCATCAGTTTGTGAATGACCCGGAGCGGGATCCCGATTTTGCGTTGCTTAAAGACAGTGGCCACTGGATGGATTTTCCAGTTGGTAAACTGAGTTTTATCAAGATGATGATTCGGCAGATCCTTCTCATCGATCTCGTGAAATACATCATTGTCAGGGTCCGGTATAATACGATTGGGTCGCACAAGGGCGGTCCCTACCAGATGAAAGGGGAGAAGCGGAGGCGTGTTCCGGAGCGTCTCACTCTAGCGCTTTTCTTTCTTGTTTTGTTGAACTGCGCTGTGGCGCAGAAGTGGGGTGAACCATGGATGTTGATCGTCTTTCCACTCGTGATCTGGGGAACGATTGCTGTGGTTCTGGCGTTTCTCCCCGAGGCTTCTTTTGACAAAGCGAGGGTGAAGCCGGTTTTTCATCGACGCTTCATGTACATGGGACAGACGGCTCTGTTTACCGGGGTGATCATGACACTCTCCTACATACAGGCGTCGACAGGGTTCATGGCCCTGCGATATTTTTCATCGCTTTGGTATGTGGCGATCCTGACTACTTTTCCGTTTTTCATGATTCTCCGTCAGGTCATTCAGCACGGAAACGGCGATCGCGGCTGGCTCACGAACACGCGTGTTTTTCAGATGAATCCCTTTGTCCGCTATGCGGTCTTTCCCTTCGGAATGGACTATCATCTCCCGCACCACATGTATGCGACGATACCGCATTACCGGCTGAAAGCTTTTCATGAGTTTCTCATGAGTCGGGAAAACTACCGTGAGAGCTGTCAGTTGGTGGATAATTACCTTATCCCGGAGGCGGAATCGCCGAGGAATCCAACCGTTGTCGAAGTCCTCGGTCCCGAGTATGCGACGGACAACGGTGAGATTCACATTGATGACACTGTCCTCGACGACTGGGAGGTGGAGGAAAAAGATGTCATCCTCAGTCAGGGGCGCAGGGCGAAAGCTTCCTGAACGGGAAAGTGACTCAAATCTATCATTCTTCCGGAATGCGCAGAATCTACCTGCCTTATCGGACACAGAAATGATATCGACACCTGTGCTTCTCTTGATAGATTAGCCAGCCCCACTGGATAGAAAGTCTTTCCGGCGGGCACTGATTTTCGACTCATCGAAGTCGTCACGATAAGGCATGAAAATTTTTGCGCCCAAAGAAACAGATCCCATCGAAACCCGTGCTTCGCTTGATCCCGCCGCGGTTAAAAAGTTGATCAGCCTTGGTGCTGAAGTGCTTGTTGAGTCCGGTATCGGCATCCGAAGCGATCATCCGGATACTTCATACGAAGAAGCCGGGGCTACTGTCACTTCTGATCGCGCAGGACTTCTAAGCTCAGCCGATATTGTGACCCGCGTGAGGAAACCTTCTGCCGAAGAGGTGGGGCAGCTCAAGGAAGGGGCGATACATATCAGCTTTCTCGACCCGTTTAATGAGAAGGACCTCATCGCTCAGTTCGCGACGAAGAAATCGACGGCGATCAGTCTCGAAATGGTGCCGCGAACCACCCTGGCGCAAAAGATGGACGCGATCAGTTCGCAGGCGAATCTCGCCGGTTACGTTTCAGTGATCACGGCCGCGAACCGGCTCAACAGTATTTTCCCCATGATGATGACTCCGGCAGGTACCATTTCGCCGGCAAAAGTCTTCGTGGTCGGAATCGGCGTTGCAGGGCTTCAGGCGATCGCCACCGCAAAGCGGCTCGGTGCCCGTGTCACCGCCTTTGATGTACGTCCTGAGGCACTCGAGCAGGCCGAGTCTCTCGGAGCGAAGGCCCTTCGCATCGATCTCGGTGAGACAAGTGGTACCGATCAGGGTTATGCGAAAGAGCTCACTCCTGAACAGCTTGAGAAACAGCGTGCGGCGCAGGCAAAGGTTTGTGCCCAAAGTGACGTCGTCATTACGACCGCGAAAGTGTTTGGAAGGAAGCCGCCGGTTCTCATCAAGAAAGACGTCATCGACGGAATGCAGCCCGGTAGTGTCGTCGTCGATCTTGCTGCTGAAACCGGCGGAAACGTCGAAGGAATCACCCCGGGGGAAGAGACTGTCACCGAAAATGGCGTCAAGCTGGTTGGCCTCGCGAACTTTGAAGGACAGGTTTCCAAACACGCTTCTCAAGTGCTTGCATCGAACTTTGCGAACATGATCGAGCATTTCTGGGACGAGGAAACCAATGCTCTCAAAATCAATCTTGATGATGAAATCCAAAAGGGCTGCATCATCACTCACGGCGGCGCGATCGTTCACGAACGCTTCCAGGACTAAAACTACAGAGCTCCTCTGCTCCTTTCATTCTTTACTCATCCTTCAAATGGAACTCATCCTTCTCATTTTCGTTTTCGTTATGGCCGCGTTTCTCGGCTTTGAATTGATTCAAAAAGTTCCCAGCCAGTTGCATACGCCACTGATGTCGGGATCCAATGCCATTTCCGGGATCACGATGGTGGGTGCGATTCTCGCTGCCGGCGCGATCGAAGGGGATCTTGGAAAATGGCTCGGTTTGGCCGCGCTTGTTCTCGCGACGATTAATGTGGTCGGCGGTTATCTCGTGACCGATCGCATGCTCGGTATGTTTAAGAAAAAAGGGAAGTAATCCAGCACCGACATTCGACTCATCTATTTCATGGAATATCTGATTAACATTTCCTACATCGTCGCATCGGTGCTGTTTATTTTCGGCATTAAAATGCTCGGTTCTGCCGACACTGCCCGTAAAGGCAACGCCCTTTCAGCTGTCGGGATGCTTATTGCGGTTGTCGTGACGCTTCTTGAGAGCGGGCTCAGCTACACCTGGATTCTTGCCGGGCTTCTGATCGGATCAGCGATTGGTGTCGTTGCTGCGAAGCGCGTGCAAATGACAGGGATGCCCGAGTTGGTCGCTCTCTTCAATGGCTTCGGCGGGTTGGCTTCGCTTCTCGTCGGTTGGGCTGAATTTGCAAAAGCCGGGAATTTCGATGAGTCCGCCTACCCTGTCTTTACCGGTTGTGCGGTCGTTTTTGCCATCCTTGTCGGTGGAATCACCTTCACCGGTTCGATGATCGCCTACCTTAAGCTTTCCGGAAAAATGGGAGGCTCGGCGACAAACTTTCCCGGGCAGAAAGCCATCAACCTGCTTCTCTTCATTGCCCTCCTCGTCGTTGGCGGTGTTTTCGTGGCGACGAATGCGGCCTGGGCACTTTATGTGGTCATTGCGTTGTCGCTTGCCCTCGGCGTGCTTGGTGTTATTCCCATCGGCGGCGGTGACATGCCGGTGGTTATTTCTTTCCTCAACAGCTTCTCGGGTATCGCTGCTTCCGCGGCTGGATTCGTGATTCTGAACAACGTTCTCATCGTTGCCGGTTGTTTGGTCGGCGCGTCCGGGATCATCCTCACGGTGATCATGTGTAAGGCGATGAACCGCACTCTCGGGAATGTTCTCTTCGGTAACTTCGGTGCTACCGGAGGCGCGGCTCAGGAAGTGGAAGGGGAGATGAAGGCGATCGCGACGGATGACGCTTACTACATTCTTGAGGCGGCAGAGTCTGTCATTTTCGTTCCCGGTTATGGCATGGCGGTGGCGCAGGCTCAGCACGCCGTGAAAGAACTGGGTGAAATCCTTGAGAACAACGGCGCAGAGGTTCGCTATGCGATTCACCCGGTTGCGGGACGGATGCCCGGTCACATGAACGTGCTCCTCGCGGAGGCGGACGTCCCCTACGAGCAGCTTTGTGAGATGGATGACGTCAATGCGATCATGGAATCTGTCGATGTTGCCATCGTGATCGGGGCAAACGATGTCGTGAACCCGGCTGCGGGCGAAGATGAAAGCAGTCCGATCTACGGCATGCCGATCATCAACGTTCACCAGGCGAAAACCGTTTTTGCGCTGAAGCGGGGCCAGGGGGCCGGTTTCTCAGGTCTTGTGAATACGCTCTTTTTCCGTGAAAACACCCGCATGATCTACGGCGATGCGAAAGCGACGATGAATGATCTCGTGGGACAGTTTAAAGACTGAGGTGGCGTTCGCCAGCGCCTCCTAATGGCGCATTCGTTTTTACCGCGCTAGCGAGAGTTCGAAATGGAACGTTTCACTTCAGGTGTTGAACGTTCGATGATTCCTTCGGCGGTTTCCTCCTGCAGTCTCAGCTGCCCGCAGGCCGCTTCGATGTCGTGACCTTTTTCTCTACGCAGGGTCGCGGAAATGCCGGCATTGGTGAGGAAATTCACGAACGCTTCCTGCTGCGCTTCGTCCGGGCGCTTCCAGGGGAGGCCTTCCACGGTGTTATAAGGGATCAGGTTCACTTTGGCGTGGAGTGACTTCGCCCGTTTCGCCAGAACCTCTGCCTGCTCGAGGCTGTCATTGATCCCTTCGATGAGAATATATTCGAAGGTGATCATTTGCTTCTTGTGATCCTGCCAGGTCTGGATCGCTTCGAAGAGCCGGTTCAGATTGTATCTCTGGTTAACCGGCATGATCTGATTTCGCACTTCGTCGGTCGCTCCGTGCAGAGAAATCGCAAGCCGGACCTGCATGGGGATTTTAGCGAGCTTTTCGATCTGGGGGGCGAGACCGCTTGTGGATACGGTCATGTGGCGGGCTCCGATATTGATGCCCCAGTCCGAGTTGAGGATTTCGAGGGCTTTAGTCAGGTTGGTGAGATTAGCAAGAGGCTCTCCCATTCCCATGAAGACGATGTTCCGGATTGGTTCACCGGATTCCTTTTCGACAGAGAGGACCTGACCGACGATTTCGGCAACAGTGAGGTTCCGGGTAAAACCGGCGAGACCACTCGCGCAGAACTTGCAGTCGTAGGCACATCCAACCTGTGAGGAAACACAGAGGGTGATGCGGTTGCTCCGGTCACCATGGAAATTGGCGTTTGCCGGAATGCGGACGGTTTCGATGAGGCGCCCGTCGTGGAGGCGGAAAAGAAATTTTTGAGTCGTGTCGGTCGATCCGGTGACGCGAACGTGCGGGAGCAGGGTGAACTCGAAGGCATCCGCGAGCCTGGCGCGAAGATCCTGACTCAAGTTCGTCATCTCATCGAAAGAGCTGACCCGCTTTTCGTAGAGCCACTGTACAATCTGTTTGGCCCGGAATTTGGGGTGACCATGATAGTCAGCCCAGCCGATCCAGTCATCGAGGGTGAGGTCAAAAACGGATTTCGGAGCAGGAGGGGGAGTAGAGGGTGCGGCCATGGGTAAAGCTCAGTCGTAACAAACCATGATTTAAGAAAAATGGCAGCGCCCATTTTAGTCTGACTCATGAGTAATTCTGATTCCCGCCCGTTGGTTTTAATCCTTTGTACCGGTAATTCATGCCGTTCTCAGATGGCTGAGGTTATTCTTCGAAAGGCTGCGGGCAAGGCCATCCGCGTGGATAGCGCCGGTTCCAAGCCGAGTGGCTATGTGCACCCTCTCGCGGTCAAGGTGGTGGAGGAACTCGGATACGATCTCACGAAGGGGCGCTCCAAGTCGCTCGATGAGTTTCTTGATCAGGAGGTGGAGACGGTGATCACCGTGTGTGGCAATGCAGATCAAGTCTGCCCGGACTTTCCAGGTCAGATACGGCGCTACCACTGGCCCTTTGATGATCCTGCGCATGCGGAAGGAAGTGAAGAGGAGCAGTTAGTGATTTTCCGCCGGGTCCGCGATGAGATTGATCGCGTTTTTTCGGCATACGGGCATGGGCGCAGCGATTCGCTGGCCTGAAAAGCTGAATATTCAGGGGGGATTGAATAAGGGCTCCTCTTTTTCTTTCGAAGGCGGGCCGATGGGGGTGCTGCTTGTCTGAAAAGTCCTGTATCCTGCTCAGTTGGCGGGTTCCAGCTCCTGAGGGGTTCTGTTCGAGGGATAAAATTTTATGAATTATCGGGGTGAAAAAGTCTGATAATTATAAAAATTTTAGTTTATTTGTTGTTTTGATGTAAATTTGATTTAGAATTACATTATGGAAAAGCTAAATAATAGACTCCTTACAACAGCCGTCGCTGCCATTTTGGCCGCGTTCACAACTTCAGCGATTGCCGGCCCCGGTTTTCGTTTGAGTTCCAAGTCGCCCGTTTACCAGCAGCCGAAGAAGCACAAAGCCTACTTCTTCGGATACGGTGGATTTGATTCCGGTTCATACCTCGACACCACCGGTGCCTTTGACCTGGATCAAAACTGGCAGGATAACTGCCCCCCCGGACATGATGGGCACTACGGATTTGATCCAACTCAGATCCCGATCAACATGGATTTTGATAATGGATTCACACTCGGTGGTGGTGTGGGTGTCTATTCCGGCCTGCTCGGTGGCAGCCGTTTCGAGATTGAAGGTTTTTCTACTCAGAACGACAGTGGTTATCTTGAGTATGCCGGATTTGAGCTTCCAGCTGACTTTGAACTGCGCACGCTTGCGATCATGTTCAACATGCTGAAAGAAGTCCCCCTCGGTGAGACCGGTGCGAAAGCCTATTTCGGTGGTGGTGTCGGTTATGCGACGACCACTTTCGAAGGTGATCTCGACACGATTCTTTATGACAATGAGAACGCCGGCTTTGCCTGGCAGCTCATCGCCGGTGTTGACTTCCCCGTCACGGAGAGCTTTTCAATCTTCACTCAGTATGCTTTCCGCGTCCTTTCCGAGCAGCACTTTGTCACTGACTTTGGTGACTTCACCCAGACCACGGATGAAAATCCATACAGTCATGCGGTGATGGTCGGTGGTCGTGTCTCTTTCTAAGAGGGTGCCCCTCCTCTCAACCCTTTACTCATTTAGCTTCCAGCCCTGTCTGCGGTATTGACCGTAGACAGGGCTTTTTTCGTGTCCGTTAATAGCGGCACTTTGAACTTCAACGAATCCATCGACTGGCTTTACGGCACGCAGACCTTCGGCATCAAGCTGGGTCTCGAAAACACACAGCGGCTTCTCGCCGAATCAGGGCTCGCTGAGCTGCCGGAGGGGATGAAGGTCATTCACGTCGCGGGAACGAACGGAAAAGGATCAGTCTGCGCTTTTTCAGAACAGATTCTGCGTGATGCCGGAATCAAAACAGGGCTTTTCACTTCACCTCATCTCATCACATATCGCGAGCGGGTCCGGGTGAACGGGGAAATGATCGATGAAGCCACGGTCGCTCGAATCCTTTCCGAATTGCGTGAGAAAGTCGCCGACTGGGAAACGCACCCGACGTTTTTCGAACTCAGCCTCGTGCTCGCAATGCGCCATTTTGTCGACGAGGGGTGCGAAGCGGTCCTTCTCGAAACAGGGATGGGTGGTCGTCTCGATTCGACCAATGCCGTTCAGTCGGATGTCAGCGTCATCACTCCGATCGCGCTCGATCATCAGCAGTGGCTCGGTGATACGATTCGTGAAATCGCCGGAGAGAAGGCTGGAATACTGAAGCGCCATGTTCCGGTCGTGGTCGCCGACTTTCATCCTGAAGCACGCGATGTGATCGGTAGAAAAGCGCTCACTCTCGGAATTCCCTACATTGAAGCTCATCCGCTTCCGACGGAGTGGGAGTTGGGTCTCGCAGGACCTCATCAACGGGAGAATGCAGCTCTCGCCGTCGAAGCGACCTGTCGGATCGTCGGGGAGAAACTCACGCAGGAAGGGATACAGAAGTCGCTCGCGGCAACGTCCTGGCCGGGACGTTTTCAAGAGGTGAGAGAGAACATTTTTGTCGACGGCGCACACAACGAAGCGGCAGCGAAAGCGCTGTGCCTGAGCTGGCAGGAGAAATTTCCGGATGAAAAGGTGACCCTCATCTTTGGCGCGGCGGAATCAAAAGCAGTCACCGATATATTCCGGCAGCTCCTCCCCATTACCGAAGCAGTGACCTTTGTCCCCATCAAATCTGAGCGGAAGTTGGCGTCTGAGAAAATGGATGAAGCACTCCGCGAAGCAGGTGGAGGTTCTCTTCCGGTGATGAAGTCCGCCTCGCTTGCAGAAGCTCTCGAAGCAGCGCAAAGCAGTGAGGGTAAAACGCTCGTGGCCGGATCGCTCTTTCTCGCCGGTGAAGCTCTCGGCATTCTTGACGGCGTTTCTTTCGAAGTCAGTTTACAGTAACCGGAATCGACCCGGAGGTCATTTCAGTGCATGCTCTCTTTCTCAACCTCTTTGCTCCTCTACTTCTTCTCACGTGATCTACTTCGATAATAATGCCACGACACAAGTTGATCCCGCGGTGCGGGAGGCAATGCTGCCGTGGTTGGGCGAAAATTATGGAAACCCTTCCGGAGGGTACCGGTTCGGAAAGGCTTCGCGAAAGGCGATCGAAATCGCCCGTGAACAGGTCGCTGCGCTCATCGGGGCGCAGCCGGGTGAGATCGTTTTTACGAGCGGGGGGACAGAGTCGGGCAATACCGCTTTGCGATCCGCGATCGCCCTGCGGCCGGAGCGGAAAGCCATTCTCACCTCGACGGTTGAACACAGTGCGGTTCACGAAGTGGCAATGTTTCATCAGCAAACAGGGTATGATGTTCGATTCAACCCGGTTGACTCAAACGGGAAGCTTGATCTCGATGCCTGGCAGGAAAATCTCTCTGATGACAGCGTTGCCGTTGCCAGCTTGATCTGGGCGAATAATGAAAGCGGCGTGTTGAGTCCTCTCGCCGAAGCCGTTGCGCACGCCGCGGAAAAGGATGTCTATTTTCATACCGATGCAGTTCAGGCCGTGGGGAAAATTCCGGTACAGGTGGGGGAGCTTCCGGTTCATGCCCTCTCGATTTCCGCTCATAAGTTTCACGGGCCGAAGGGCGTGGGCGCTTTGTATCTGAATCGTCACGCCCGTTTTCAGCCGGAAATTCTCGGAGGCGGGCAGGAGAACGAACGCCGCTCCGGAACTGAAAACGTACCGGGAATTGTCGGGATGGGTGTCGCGGCGGAATTGGCACTTCAGTCGATGGACGCCACCACCGCGCTCGTCGATTTCAGAGATGAGTTTGAAAAACAGGTTCTTGCCGCCGTTCCCGGGGCGGAAGTGCATGGTCGCGAATCTGACCGGCTCCCCAACACCAGTAATCTTTATTTTCCCGGAGTGGACGGTGAAGGATTGCTCATCCTTCTCGACGAAGCGGGTCTTTGCTGTTCTCCCGGTTCTGCCTGCAGCACCGGAGCAGTGCAACCGAGCCGCATTATTAAAGCGATGGGATTCTCCTCTTCGAGAGCGCGCAGCAGCGTTCGGTTTTCGTTTTCCCGATTCAACGAATTGGGTGAAATCGCGATCGCGGTAGATGCGATTCGGACCGCTGTATCCAAACTTCAAATCGTGATGCCCAGTGGTGGCGGCCCTGTCATCAGTTCGAGTCGCAAGTCGTAGCCGAGAATACAGGTTGACCATTCGCGAGTTTTCGCGGAATCTACGCGCCTCAAAATAGAGAAGACATGGCAGCAAAAATCTACACGGATAAAGACGCAGACCTCGGTGTGCTAAAAGGAAAAACCTGTGCCGTGATCGGCTTCGGTTCACAAGGTCACGCTCACGCGCTGAACCTCAAGGATAGCGGAGTTAAGGTCATCATCGGACTTTACGCAAAGAGCAAGTCTCGCGCAGTCGCTGAAGAATACGGTTTCGACGTCATGGACACGGCGGATGCAGTGAAGGCTGCTGACGTGATCTTCATCGCGACACCGGATACTAAAATCGCAGGGATCTTCAACAAGGACATCCTCCCACACCTTGAAAAAGGAAAGACGCTTCTTTTCAGCCACGGTTTCGCGGTTCACTTCAAGACGATCGAACTTCCTGATTTCGTGAACGTCATCATGGTTGCTCCCAAGGGACCGGGTCACATCGTTCGCCGTCAGTTCGTCGAGGGCAAAGGAGTTCCTTCCCTCATCGCGATCGAGCAGAACCCCGGCAAAGATGCGAAGAAAATCGCTCTTGCCTGGTCCAAAGGAATCGGCGGAACACGCGCCGGTACTTTCCAGACGACTTTCAAAGAGGAAACCGAAACCGATCTTTTCGGTGAGCAGACCGTGCTTTGCGGTGGCGTCAGCCAGCTCATCACTGCCGGGTTCGAAACGCTCGTTGAAGCGGGTTACCAGCCCGAGATGGCCTACTTCGAGTGTCTTCACGAGCTCAAGCTCACGGTCGACCTCATCAATGAGTCCGGTATTTCCGGAATGCGTTTCTCCATCTCCGACACTGCTGAGTGGGGTGATGTGAAAACCGGACCGACCATCATTGATGCTTCTGTGAAGAAGAAAATGCAGCGTGCCCTCAAAAATATTCAGAGCGGCAAGTTTGCGAAAGAGTGGATCAAAGAGTCCGAAGAGAAGTGCCCGAATTTCAAAGTCCTCCGCAAAGAGGGTGAGCAGCACCAGATTGAGAAAGTCGGCAAGCGCCTTCGCAATCTCATGCCATGGCTCAAGAAGCGCGACATCAAAGGTTCGCAGGCTTCCTACAGCTAAGCGTCGCTTAAAAACGATTTCAAAAAGCCGTCCCGCGAAAGCAGGACGGCTTTTTTTGTGGGCTCGTTGAAAGCCTGAATGGTCGGCCACTTCGCTGCGGCTCCGATCGGGAGCGAGTTGAGGGGCCGCCACTTAAAAGCAGAGGTCGCTTATCCCAGCAGTCCCAACACACCGACGACGATCAGGTAAATCGCGACAATCTTAGCGAGGAGCGCAGGGCGGATCAGGATGAGGATCCCGGCGATGAGAGCGAGCAGGGGGCTGACGATGGTGGGAAGGGCAAGGGCGAGGGTTGGTTCGAATGGAATCATACTTTTCAGGGGTTTGGGTTGGGCCGGCCGATGGGCCGGCATTTCAGAATGATCTTCAGACCCGATCCATGTCGAGTCGAAACTCACTCCACCGGTTTGAAGTAAACCCAGGTATCCGCTTCGCCTCCGAGTTTGAGGCGAACTCCGCCCGGGGTTTTGGTCCAGGTGACAATGCTGCCGTCGTCAGTTTTCACGAGATAGGTGTTTGGACTGGGTTTCTCGATGATCTCGTATCCTTGAGCTTCCCCGACACCATTTCGAACACGGCGTGCTTCGGTGGCAGTGAACTCGAGTTGGACGCCTTCGAACTGGGTGAGAAGGACCCGTGAAAGACCCTTTTGAAGACCGCCGACGATGTCTTTGAGTAGATTTCCTCCCGGTCCAGCTTCTGAGTCAGGGGCCGCGGCTTGCTCCATCGCGCTGATAGTTTGCTCTTTATCCAATTCCCATTTTCCGACGAGCCAGTTTCCGGTGCAGCTGGAAAGGAAAAGGGGAGCCGCGAAGAGAGTCGCGAGAAAGAGGGCGGATCGGCAGGTTTTCACGGAATCAGGCTACGTCGTATAAGGGATTTGTGTCAATCGCCGGAGCCGTTCAAATTAGTTTAGTTTTCTGAGATATGCGTTGATCGTTAAGGTCAAGTGGTCCATATTTGTGGTCAAAATTACGCGTTATGGCTATTTTTATAATCTCCATAGCTCAATCTGCTTTTGTGACTGCAAACACGACTTATGGCCGCCCGCTCCTCCAGTGCTTCTAAAACGAAATCAACCGGCCGAAAAAGAGCGACAAAGCCTGCGCCTAAGCCCGTTCGACAGAAGCGTGTCGTTGTTGATGGACCATACGCCTTTCACGAAGTGGTCGCGATTGTGATGATGGGCGTCGCGGTGATGCTCCTGTTGTCGCTGATTTCCTATTCGCCGTCGGATTTGCCCTCGTGGGTTCCTTTCAGCAGTCAGTCAGGACAGAGTGATGTCGTGAATAATTTCATCGGCCCTGTCGGAGCGGTCGCAGCGGGCTACACCTATTTTTTCTTCGGTGTGGTTGGTTATCTCATTCCCGCGGTGATGGGGTGGTGGGCAGTTCAAATCCTGACGGGGGCACGCCCTGTTCATCCGCGGAATGTCATCGCCGCGCTTTGTCTTTTCGTTTCAGCCGCCTGCCTTATCGAGTTTCAAACCTGGTTTTTCAGTGAGTGGGCAAGTCGAATCAATTTGCCGAAAAGCGCCGGTGGCTTTGTGGGGTACGGCCTCGGAAACCGGCTCATCGAACAGCTTCTCGGTTCAGTCGGTTCGGTTATCGTCATGGGTATTGTCTATACGATCTCTCTCATCGTGATCACCGGGATTCATCCGTTTCAGTTTGCGATGATGGTTCGTGAGCGGACTGGAAACTTGATCGAAGATATTCGCGAGCGAGGTCCCTTGTTTGGCCCGATCGCGTGGCCGGAACGCTCTGAACGGGCACCGAAGCCGACGGAAAAGAAAGTCCGCGCGAGGAAGCCGAAAGAGGAAAAGGTGGTTCCGGAAAAACAGCCGGACCTGTTTACTCCGGAGCCTGAACCCGAACCGAAAAATACTCCTGAGCCGAAGATTATCGATTCGTCCCAAAGTGCGAGGAAGAAACTTTCACCGGAAGAGGCCGCCGGTTCTCTTTTTGCGAAGAAAGAGAAGGAGAGCACGGTTCTTCAGGTCGGTCAGTTTGAGGATTACGAGCTTCCGAGCCTGAGCATCCTTGAGTATGCGGATGACGAGGATACCGAGCCAACCGATCAGGGTGAGCTAATCAAGCAGCAATCCAATATCGTCTCCACCTTGAAAACCTTCGGCGTCGACGTTGAGCCGGGCGATATTACGCGCGGTCCGACGATTACCCGCTACGAACTTTATCCGATGCCCGGGTTGAGGGTGAACCGGATCACCTCTCTGGAAGCCGACATTGCCCGCGCTACCCGAGCGGAGCGGATCAATATTCTCGCGCCGGTTCCCGGGAAGGACACGGTTGGTATCGAGATCGCGAATTCAGATAAGGTTGCCGTCGCTCTGCGGGAGCTCTTCGAAGACGACGCGTTCCGCAATTCGACTGCGAAGCTGCCCCTCGCTCTGGGCAAAGACGTCTACGGGAAAACAATTGTGGGTGACCTCGCCCGCATGCCGCACCTCCTTGTCGCAGGCGCGACCGGCAGTGGTAAGAGTGTTTGTATCAACAGCATCATTGCGAGTTTGCTCTATCGCTTCACTCCGGACGAGCTGCGATTCATCATGGTGGATCCCAAGGTCGTGGAAATGCAGCTCTACAACGATCTTCCTCACATGGTGGTGCCGGTGGTGACCGATCCGAAAAAAGTCCTTCTCGCACTCCGCTGGGTCATTAACGAAATGGAGCGCCGCTACGCGCTCTTTGCTCAAGTCGGAACGCGGAACTTTGACGGCTACAACTCGATGCGGGCGAAGGCCCGTGAGGCCGCTGAACTGGCTGAAGAGGAAGTTGAAGAGCCTGAGCTTGAGCTGGCGCATCATGTTAAGCTGAGTGATGAACTTGAAGCCGAAGGCGGTTTTGCAGCTGAAGAGGAGCCGCCGTTTGACATGCCGGCGGGACGTCAGAACAAGCCTGCTTCCGGGGGAGAGGAAGATCTCCCCGACAGTCTGCCATACATTGTCGTCATCATTGATGAGTTGGCCGACCTCATGCAAACAGCTCCCGCGGACGTGGAAATGGGGATTGCCCGGATCGCGCAGAAGGCACGGGCCGCGGGTATTCACCTCATTGTTGCGACCCAAACACCGCGGGCGGATGTCGTCACCGGTATCATTAAGGCGAACATCCCTTCACGGATTGCATTTCAGGTTTCCTCGAAGACAGACAGTCGAATCATCCTCGATGCAAACGGGGCCGAAAATCTTGTCGGTAAAGGTGACATGCTTTATCTGCCGCCCGGAAGTGCGCAGCTGATTCGTGCTCAGGGGGCTCTCATCACCGACGAAGAGGCCCAGGATTTGGTCGACGCCTGCGCTTCTCAGGGAGAGCCGCAGTTTGAGTCGGAAGCGCGTGAAGCGATCGAATCCGGAAGCTTTGATGAAGGCGATGATGAGATATCTGACGCCGACGAAGAGATTCTCGAGAAGTGCCTCGAGGTTGTCTACTCTGAGAAGAAAGCTTCTACCTCATTGCTGCAGAGGAGATTGCGACTCGGTTACACGCGTGCCGCCCGCATGATTGATATTCTCGAAAGCCGCGGAATCATTGGTCCGGGCGATGGTGCGAAGCCACGTGAAATTCTGGTCGATCTTTCCGATGATTTCGATTAACCTTCTCTCCGCGCGAAACGGAGGATAGTAAAACCCTGCGGACGTAAACGTCTTTTTAAGCTGTCGACTTCCTTCGCGTGATTCCCCTTGTTGGGTCACCGAATATGGCGACGATTGGACAGAGGCTGGGCGAAGCCCGGAGAGCATCAGGCATGTCCGTAGCGGATGTGTCTCACGAAACGCATATTCACTCGAATATGATCCATAACATTGAGGAGGATGACTTCTCAAAATTTGCGAGTGTTGCCTACGCGAAAAGTTTCATTAGAAATTACGCCGAGTTCCTCGGGGTCGACCTTGGCGGCACGATGGATGCCTTGGACTCGAGCAAAACTCTTCGACTTGGTGAGCACGAGCTCATGGGGGAGATGAAGAAGACAATCAAGAAGGACCGGCGTTTCCGTCTTCAGCGGGGGTCAAAGTCCTCCCGGCGTCTCGACAAGCCGGGTGGGGCTCCTGTCTTTCTGAATTTAATACTGTTCTCGTTGATCGCGGCGATCGCTGTTTTTTATTTTCTGGGCTACAAGGCTGGATCGGTTGAAGAAGCTCGCGATGAAATCACGAAAGGGCTTCAGAAAGCGAATCCGTTTGGCGAAGAGGGAGTGGAGACGGACAGTCCTTCTGAATCACCCGCGAAGGACGAGATTCCTGAGGCTTCTTTGAGCAAGGTTACCGAACCGCCGAAGAAGGAGGCTCCAACCTTGCAACGCGTGGAGCTGGTTCCCGCAACTTCTGAAACCGGCTCGCCGGTGGTTGAGGTCCCGGTCGAATCGTCTTTACCGGGTGAGCCTGAAACGGTCCCTGCGCTTACTGATGCGATTGAAAAACCCGAGGTGAGCTGGAAGGTTGAGGAAAGTAAGCCGTCTCCGCTTGCGCGGGCGGGGAGTGACGACCCTGAAACCTTGAAGTCCCGCGAGACGCCGGGCCTGAAGATTGAGTCGGAGGAAATCCCGGTCGTGCCGGTACAGTCTGCGGAACTTCCCACGATCAAACGCGCCCTCGAAGAGCCGGCCGCGGCGCTTCGTCCCGCAGGAACAGATCCTGTCCCCAAACCGGAGGCTTCCGGAGGGGATGAAGACGAACTCCCTGTGGCTGCGTCGGAGTGATTATCGCACGCCCGACCGGGTCATGAGAAACGGTCCGACGAGACGATGAGCGAGGTAGGGATTCCCTTCTTCAGCAATCTTATCAAAGAGAAGTCGCTTCGTTTCAGCGAGGGCGACATGAGCAGGGGTTCCGCTGAGATGGTGGGTGTAAAAATTGTCCATTAGGGTGACGGTGGCATTGTCATCGACGGGCCAGAGGGTGAGCAACACGTTCTGAGCGCCGGCGAGGGTCAAGCCACTGCGGAGGCCCTCGACCCCCTCCCCGCTAAGCGCTTTTCCAACGGCGGTTTCGCAGGCGCTGAGAACGACAAGTTCCGTGTTGCTGAGATCGAGCTGAGCGACCTCTGAGGCGAAGAGGATACCATCATTTCCGGGGGCGGGGATTTGGCCCCGATTCCATGACTCGAGCGTGGATTGGGCGCTTGTCAGGGCGAGTCCGCTCAGAAGCATCGCGGATCGCTCCCTGCTGCCGACTCCCCGGTTGGCGACAGGGAGGCGGTTCAGGAAAAAGCCATGAGTCGCGAAGTGAAGAATAGAGGGTGATTTCACTGAGCTAATCAGGTTTGCTTCGGTCGCTTCACTTTCTGCAAGTGAGACGGTTGTGTATCCCGCCCTGCTCAGTTTAGGGGCGAGGAGATTGATTTCTGCTTCCGTGCCCGGGAGCGGTACAAATTCGACTCCGCGGGAAGCTTCGGTGAGGAGTGCTCTCGAAACTTCATCGACGACAGGTGATTCAGGAGCGCTTTCACTGGAGGCTGATTTCGTTTCGAAAGTCGGGTTCCCCAGAAGCAGCGCAGTCTGTTTGGGGTCGGGTGACTTTTCCGGAATAGCCTTCAGGAGATCGCGGGAGGCATTGAGGTAAGACACTTCAAAGGATGAATGCAGAAGTGAATCGGAAGATTCACCGAGGACGTCAAAAGGCAGGAATGAGAGCTGGCCCTCGGTCGAGAAGAGAACCCTCGAACTGCCTTGCAGCTCCGGCATGAGTGGCTTGAGGGTCACGGCAAAGGTCTCCGCGATGATCTTCTCCGACTGGTCATTCAGCTCTTCGAGCGAGGCGAGAGCGAAGTCGCCCTGACCGGTCATGAGGTCGCGGTAGCGTTTCACGACAGGGTCGATGATCCCGGATTTTCCGAGATTGATCAGTTTGGGAGTCGCGTTCTGTTTGAGAATGATCGCTCCGTAGGAACCGCTTTCGCCGACGAATCCGGCTGGAATTTGAAAGAGATCGACGAGGACTTCACCGGGCTTAAGCACGGCGGTGAGGTCGGCCGGTTTGATCAGGAATCCGCCCTTTTCGATGAGGTGATCCATCGCAAGGAGGTCGCGCTTCGTTTTCAGTTTATCGAGTTCCCACTCGGCAGATCCTGCCGCCGCGAGGCGGTTGATCTCGTTGCTCACGGACCGCCATTCGGCGTTTCCGTTTAAATCAACGTCGACCCCGCCGAGGCGGCGTCCGGCGATTTCGGCGCGAATGCTGAATATTCGATCCCCTGCTTCGCGGTCAAGGGGGCGCCCGTTGAGTTCATCTGCCCGGGTTTTTTCCTCAAGGCGAAACAGTTCATCGGCGAGTTGAGCGAGCTGTGGGTCAGAGTGATTCTCGCGGCGAACCTGAGTGAATGAAGAAACGGCGAGACGCAGCCCTTTCAGTCCCACGACAAGTTCGGAAGCCACTTGCGGGTCGGTTACCGCTTCGAGGAGGTCGAAGTAGTCGCCGATTTTTTCAAAGTCACTGTCGAACTCGGTGAAGCGTTCTGATGCGCTATGGTAGTAGGGGTTCAACAGTTCGTTCGCGATATCGCGGGAGTAGGCTCTGATCCAGGTTCGGGTGGATTCGCCTGCTTTGGTGGTTTGCCCGAGTTTCCACTGAGCCCGGGCGATTTCCCTGAGCATGTTGATGCTCGGACCGGAGGCGTTGAGGCCTTCGGAATCGGGATTCCAATCGGCAATGAGTGGAGCGAGGAGAGGTTCGACCGCCGAGAAGTTTTCAAGCTCGGCTTCGAAGAGGGCGATGACCCGCTGGTCAAAACGAATGCGATCGCGGGCATAGCTCCCCATCATTTCGCCTTCTTCATTGGTGGCCCAGAGTTCGAGTGCCTTTTCCCGTTTCGGGAGATAATCGCGGAGGGCGGTCACTGCCGCCTCGAGGTCGCCGGACCGGTTGAGGTAGGCGGCGGTTTCTTTCATCCAGGCGATGGGGAATTCTTTGTCGTCGAAGAAGGGTGCCATGTCGGTGACGAACGGAAGAACGCCGAAATCACGCAGTGCAATGAGGCTTTTTTCCGGCTCCACTTCGAAGAGGGCGGCTGAGAAAGCCCACGGACGATTGAGGTAGACCTCGAGTGGGAAAGGGACTTCGTGTTCGCCGAGAAGGGCCCTCATTCGGGGGAGCAGGTCCGGATTGTCCCGTGGAAGGGCATCACGCATCCAGACGTAGGGCTTGCCTTCGAGACGGTTGCGTTGCGCCTCCGGGCTGAGGTAGAAAGTGTGTCGACCAAAACCTGAGGGATCTGGCAGATAAGCCTCGGCGGCCACTTTGACAGCGACGGGTTCGGTATGTGTGGGAACAAATTCGGCGTCAGGCTTTGGCTCTTCGACAGTTTCGATGCCAAATTCGAAAACTCGTTCATACTCACGTTCGCTCATTTCGAGGTTCTTCGGCAGGGGAGCTTTTTTCGGAGGAGGCGGAGTCGAAGGTCCCTGGATTGCCCGCATCCAGTTCCCGGGGATGCCGCGCTGAGCGCGATCCCAGCTCCACTCTGTCATGTAGTAAGTGACGCCGTTGATAACCCGCTGGGCCCTGGCATCGGCCGTGGCCGGGCCGGGGACGGTTGAGAGGATCGGGGCGGTGGAGGAGGTTTCTTCGACGATGTGAAATCCGTGGGGAAACTCGACCTTCTTAAGCGGGCGAAAGGTCGCATCGTGGGGTTTCTCTTCCGGGGCACCTTTCGGGAGAATCCAAAAATGATCCTGTCCCCGCTGTCGTCGATCCCAGCTCCAGTCGGAAAGATAGAAGACGACACCGGCGGGATTCCGGTGCAGCCACTTCACGGTCGCTTCAGCGGGGCCGGGGACGTTTTTTTCGATGGCGGCATTGGCTCTTGGTTCTTTCACTACGGTGTAGCCGTTGGGAAATGTCAGGGTTGTGGGGACCGCATATTCGATCCACGGAGCCTGCGCGCGGAGGAACGGGACGCAGGTGAAGGTGAAGGTGAGGGCGACGAGAAGAAAGCGATTCATGACTGTTGATGTAGACGGGGTCGCGATGACCTTATTCGACTTTCTCCAGATTTTGCCCTAGCCTCATTTGATGTCGATTCGAAATGCCTTTTTCATCACTCTGATCGCCGGAATTCCGGCTTCCTGTAAAACCATTCCGGAGCCGGGGAGGCAGGGGTATCACATTGCGGGGCAGGCTGAGGAGGGCATGATGTCCTGGTACAGTGTGAAGACCAATGGCGGCACCGAGACGGCCAGCGGAGAGCGGTTTTCAAATTCAGCACAAACTGCTGCTCACAAGACCCTGCCAATGGGGACAATGGTCAAAGTAACCAATCTAGCCAATGGTCGTTCTGAGGTCGTGAGAATTAATGACCGTGGTCCATTCACTCCCGGCCGGGTGGTTGATGTCTCGATCGGAGTGGCGGGTAAACTGGACTTCGTCGGACGTGGCGTCGCTCCCTGTAGAGTGGAAGTGGTGGAGCCGATCGGTCAGGGAGCCGTTTTTGAGGCGCGATAGTGCCGGGGCGCTCTATCTGATTCGTTCGATAATCTGTCTGGCGATGTCTTCTTTCGAGGCGAGTTTGAGACGGGTTTCGGAGCCGTCTTTCGCGTAGATGACCGCTTCGTTTGAGTCATGGTCGAAGCCGATATCGGATCGGCTCACATCATTGGCTACGAGAAAGTCGCAGCCTTTTCGCTCCAGTTTTCCCTTTGCGTTAGCCTCGATGTTTTCTGTCTCCGCAGCGAAGCCGACGAGGATGCCGGTGAATCCGAACTCTTGTCGGGCGCTTCCGAGGATATCCGGATTCTTCACCAGTTTCAGTAACAGCTCGTCGTTGTTTTTTTTGATCTTCTCCGCCGCGATGTCGGCGACGCGATAATCCGAAACGGCGGCGCAAAAAATGGCGACGTCGGCTTCATTGATCCGTGTTTTGACCGCGTCGAACATTTCCCTGGCCGATTCGATGCAAACGAGGTTGGCGCTTCCGGGGGTGCTTAAAGAGACCGGTCCGCTGATGAGTGACACTTCATGCCCCTCTTCGAGGGCTGCTTTTGCGAGGGCATATCCCATCTTGCCGGAGGAACGGTTTGAGAGGTAGCGAACCGGATCGATCGCTTCTCTCGTCGGTCCGGCAGTGATGAGAAATTTCATGACGAAAGAAGCTCAGAGGCCCAGTTCAGGTTGCTCGGCCGTTGCTTCCTGATCCGCGGTGAGCCGGGTGGACCGGCATCGTTCCCCCGCGATGATCGCGCTGAATGTGTCAAAATCGGTTTCCTTGTCGCAGCTCACGAGAGTGTAGCGGTACTTCGGCCAATGATGGATTTCTTCATGAGCGTTGGCGAGGCGCAGGCGCGTTTGCTCTTCTGTTTCGGTGCCGCGACCACCGAGGCGGCGAAGCAGTTCATCATCGCTCGGAAGGAGGATAAAAATGTCCACGAGCGCTTCCTCGATCTGGGGGTCTTCGCGGTTTCGGATATTTTCCGCTCCCTGAACGTCGAGATCCATGAGGACGTCCCGTCCTGCTTCGATGTGGGCAATGACTTCGCTTTTCAGGGTGCCGTAGAGGTTTCCGTGGACCTCGGCAAACTCGAGGAATTCCCCCCGGGTGGCGCGTTCTTCAAACTCTTCTCGAGCTAAAAAGTAGTAATCGACCCCGTCTGTCTCGCCTTCGCGGGCAGCTCTTGTCGTCGCGGAAGTCGCGTAGACCGCAGCGCTGTCCGTCTCAGAGAAACGACGGCACAGGGTGGTCTTTCCGGAGCCGGAGGGGCCGGAAACCACGCATAAAAGACCGCGACGTTTGAGTGCCAGATTACTCATGAATTGTTTGATTTAACAGGGTTGAGTCAGTGATCAAACCCTGTTGGATCATTGCACATTCTGTACCTGCTCGCGGATTTTTTCGAGTTCGGTTTTCGAGTTTACAATCCGTTGAGCGATATCGGCGTGGTTCGCTTTGCTTCCGATGGTATTCAGTTCGCGATTGAACTCCTGGCAGAGGAAATCGAGGGGGCGCCCGACCGGTTCGTTGCTTTCGAGGTAGGAGCGGAATTGAACGGCGTGACTGTCGATGCGGGTCAATTCTTCAGTGATGTCACAGCGTTCCGCATAGAGACCGATCTCGCGGAGGATGCGGTCGTCGTTGAGGTCAATTTCGAGTCCTGATTCCTGCAGGCGTTTACGAAGGTGTTCGCGGTGGGATACAGGAACCCCGAGTGCGAGCTCGCGAATCACGTCGACCTCTCCCATGATGGCATCAAGCCGGGCGAGGAGGTCGCTGCGAAGGTGCTCCCCCTCACTTTCCTGCATCGAGGTCAGTTGGGCGACGGCTTCGTTAAGCGCGGCGAGGAGAGGATCCCGCAAATCGTCGGCTGAAGCGTTGCATTCTTCGATTTTGAAAAGGCCGGGGGCCCGGAAAAGATCGGCAGCAGTGAGGCGGGTTTCGATTCCGCCCTTTTCGGAAAGGGTTTTTGCGGCGGCGATGTATTGCTGCGCGAGACTTTCGTCGAAGACGAGGTGGCTGCTCGTGCCGCCGGTATGACTGAGCGTCACTTTTCCGCCGATGCGCCCTCTCGAGATGGCCTCGGAAATAAGCCGTTTCGCCTCGCCCTCAAGTTCCGAGAGGGTGGAAGGGAGGTTGATCCCGATATCAAGTTGCTTCCGGTTTACCCCGGAGAGCTCGATTTCAATCTTCCATTCGTCGGTCGCGGCTTCGCCGCGACCAAATCCAGTCATACTACGCATCGGGCACAGTGCGCGTATCGCGGGAAAAATCCAGACTCAAGCGAACGCTTCAAGCGAACGCTTTAAGCGTCCGCTGCTTCTTTCACCGCGATGAGCGCGTCGATGAAATCGTCGAGGATTTCGCCGGGTACCATGATCGTATCCCTTCTCCCGCGGACGTCCTCCGTGATTTTTACGAACTGACCGCGGTCGTTTTCTTTGAGGTCGAGAAAGAATATCTTTCGGTCTGCGACCACTTTTTCCGTGTGAATCGGTTGATTATCCGATCTTTGATTATCTCCGTCGTTGCCGAACATGGCGTTATCTTTCCTCCTTTATATTCCATCTTGCGGCCATTGGCGCCGCACTACCCGCTATTCGGGTTAGGCTAATTATCACTGAGGGCTGCCTTTTCAAGTGTGGACGCTCACGCAAAAGCGATTTTTTTTCTGTAACAGAATAAGGGGGGACGCGATTCGGGGCCTCTAAGCGTGGTCTTTGCCGTTTTCAAATTTCGGGCTACTATTCCAACCTTCCGAATTCACGGTCGATTGTCATGCTGAAAACTGCCTTCGAAAAACTGTTCAAACTGCGCGAAGACGCTTCCCGTGCCCGTGTTGGTGCGGATGAAGGATTCGACGCCCATGAAAAGCCGTTTCTGGATCATCTGGAGGATCTACGATCCACTTTGATCAAGATAGGGATCACGCTTTCGGTTTCCACCTTTGCCTGTTTTGCCTTTCACACTCAAATTTTCGAACTGATTCAGATTCCGGCAAAGATGCCTCTGGCTCAGATATCTGACGGGGTTTCTTTATGGGAGAGGCTTGATCTGATTACCCTGAGTCCGCCGGAGTTTATCGTCCTCATGCTGAAGCTGTCGTTCTTCAGCGGGGTGATTCTGACGTTCCCCTTTACGGTCTACTTTTTGTTTCAGTTCATCCTTCCCGGCTTGCGGCAGGTTGAGAAAAAGGCCGTCATTCCCGGTGCTGCGGTGGGATTTGTTCTTTTCCTGGTCGGCGTTGCCTTTGCCTTTTTTCTCGCGGCCCCGGTGGCCTTGAAATTCTTCTATGTGTTCGAGAATGAGCGGATTTCGAACATTGATCCGACGAAGCAGGCGATGGAGAAATCGATCGGTGAGCTGTCATTGGTCGGGATTGACGGACAAGTCTACACGCCGTTGAAAGAAGGTGAGAAAAAGGAGGCACCCGAAAAATCGAATCTCACGCCGGAGATGCGATCCGAAGTCCGTGACATGATCCGGAACAGTTTTACCACGGTGGAGGCTTCGAACCTGGCGCTGCGCTATGATGAGACGAGAGAGAAGCTGGTCATCGTCGAGACAAAGGGGGGGCGGAGTGTCTATCGCATCGGCGAATACATCAATTTCATCTCACGGCTCATGCTTGTCTTCGGGATCAGTTTTCAGTTGCCGGTGGTGGTGACGATTCTGGTGAAACTGGAGCTCCTCACGGCACGGGTGATGCGTTCAACGAGGACCTACGCATGGATCATTATCCTCGTTGCGGCTGCGATATTGACTCCGCCGGATATCATGACGCTCGGGCTTCTCGGCGGTCCGATGATTTTCCTCTACGAGATTTGTATTCTCATCGCCTCAATGTTGGAGCGTTCCCGCGAGAAAAAGGAGCGTGCGGAGGAGGAGGCACGGAAGACACGTCTGGAGCGACTTTATTCAAAACCGTCCGACGAACTGACCGAGGAGGAAAAAGCTGAGATTCATCAGGCCGAGATCGAGCAGTATGAGAGAGAGCACGCTCATCTCTATGAGGCGGAAAGTGATCATGGTGGCACGGGAGGAGTTGCCCGTGACGGCCTTCACGGAAGTGATCCGTATCATGATCATGAGCACGACGAAAGTTGGCACGAAGATGGCCATTACTGGCATGACGGTCACGAAGATGACCCGCATCATCACATGGATGAGCATGATCCTCATCACGGCATGGAGAGCGACCATGCGGAAAAAGAGGACTTGTCTCCGGTGAAAGAAGAGGAAGTCGTCGAAGACGATACCTTCAAAGACGACGAGGCCTGTGCGCCATCAGGTCCGATTGTGGATCTGAATCATGCGAGTGTTGAAGAACTCGTGAGCCTGCCCGGAGTGGGCCCGAAAATGGCTGAAGCGATCATTGATCACCGCCCGTTTGAGACCTTTGACGATGTTGAAAAAGTGCCCGGCCTCGGATCGAAGAAGCTGAACGCGATGATCGATCGCTTGATGCTGGGGTGATCGGGCGGTCACCCTGACCGGGGTTGTTCCCAACCCCGTTGAGGCATCCGTTTGATTAGAGATTCTTCTGAACGAATCCCTTCAGGCGGAGGTTGTTCATGTAGCCCGTCGTGCGATCGACTTCTTTGCCTCCCTTAACGGCGATGACGGTAGGAAGCACGCTGACCTTATAGCGGTCAGCAAGGCCGGGCTGTTTATCGACGTTAATCGTCTGAAAGCTGGCTTTGCTGCTGAGGCTTTTTGAGACCTTTTCGAAAATGGGTTTCATTTGCTGGCAGGGGCCGCACCAGTCTGCTTCGAATTTCAGAATTCGGAGATCGGATTGTTCGGCTGAGTTGGCGTTCCCCTGGAGGAGGAAGGCTCCGGCAGCGGCGAGGGGAAGGGCGAGGAGGAAGAATTTTCTTTTCATATCTAAGGATGGTTTTTCTATTGGACGAGTGAAAAGCGGGAAAGTTCAAATTTCTTCAAATCATGCTCTGATGGCGGACAAGCCATGCTTCAACAAAATCCTCGGTTTCGCCTTGAACATCGGTGTTGTATTTCGATTCCAACTCACCGATTTGCCAATCGGAAAAGGGAGATCGCTTGACGAGGGAAAGGGTGGCGCGCTCCGGTTGAAGAACCCGGTAAATGAAGGTGGAGCCCTGTCTCACCCGTTCGGCGTAGCTTGCGACGCAGTTGCCCTGCTCCTCGCCTTCGTTGACAAGTCCCTCAGGGCTCGTGATCGGTTCAATCTTTCCGGGGATGCCGGGGAGAGGAGGGCGCCTGAAGTGCTCGGTATCGTGCTGATTAGCCTCGATGAGCTGTCTGATTCGCCGCCGGTATCGTTTCGTGACCTCTTCGTGGGTTTCCTTCAGGCGGCTAAGGCTGGTGAAGTGGGTTCGCTTGGCGTGACTGCTGCCATCGTCGCGTAATTCCTCCTGCATTTGCAGTGTCCCGGTGATCATATGAATGATTCTCCCCCGGTGGTTTTCGGCTTTGTCCCGGGCCACTTCTTCGAGAAGGGAAGGGGCGACTGCTCGTGCGGCGGCTGGATTTGAAAGGATTTCGATGACGCCGGAATTGATTGCCTCGAGGTGATTCAGCGGGGATTTTATATTGGAGAGTTCCCGACTGAAAATCTCGAGCATGGAGGGCCAGTTATCACCATTTAGGGACGCCGGCTCAATTTTCCGGAAAAGTTTCACCGCGCCGTTGGTGTTTGGCAGGTCGAGGACATCCATGAGATCCCGCTGGCGCATGGAACAGCAACGCAGGGCTTGAATCATGGGGACGTCGCCTCCTATTTTCTGAGCGAGGAAAAAAGCGAGGGCCGGATTGCTTGAGGCCAGTTCAAGGGCGAGTTCATCGTGGCTCAGGAGGACGAGGAGCGGCCATTGATGTGTTTTGAAGGGTTCTATCACTTTCGCAAATGCTTTCGGCATCGAAAAGCGGAACTGATCAAAGGCACGCCGCCTCCGCTGTGCCGGAGTTTCGCGGACAGGAGACTCAGGGGTGAAGGTTTCGCCAAAGAAATCGAAGGCAAGTTGGTCCGGATTTTCCGACTTCTTCACCGGGGCCCTGCGGGGGCGGTAGGGGTGCACGACGCGAAACTCGGGGATAAACGGCACCCATGCCTGCCCCGCCCCCTGGCGTCTCACCGCCCTCGGAACGGGTGTGGCGGTGAGACGCATCTCCACGACGTCTTTAAAAAGATACAGTGATCCGGCTTCAAAGACATCGGCGGGGATGTCCAGTTGTGCGGAACGGGGCATCGGACTGGCATCAAAATACATGACACGGCATCTTGCAAATTCATGATGACGCGGGATCTGTTTTTCGATCCCGCTGATCACGAGCATCGTTTTTTCCGATTTCTTTTTCGGTGGCAAATTTGTTTCATCATGCCTGAACTCTGGTTTACTGCCGACCTCCACTTTGGACACGGGAACATTATCAAATACTGTAACCGGCCCTTTTTATCGGAGGCTGAGCAGCGCCGGGCAGAGGGAGAGGGGCGCGGATTGTGGAAGGTTTCAGCTGAAACGGTTGAGCGTCATGATGCCGGACTCATTGAGGCGATCAATGAGCGGGTCGGGATGAACGACACGCTTTGGATTCTCGGGGATTTTTGCCTCGGCTCCCACGATGAGGCGGCTGCTTATCGTGACCGGATTCATTGCCCCCGGGTCAATTTTGTCCGCGGAAATCATGATCTCCCGTCTTATGATTCGCTTTTCGACAGCGTGATCGACCAGGGGATGATCAAGCATGAAGGGAAAAAGATCTGGCTGAACCATTATCCCATGCGCAGTTGGGACAAAGCGTTCCACGGGGCCTGGCATCTCTATGGCCACGTTCATGGACGGCTCACAAAGGAGGATGCTGAGAATCCGAAGCTCCTTACCCGTGATGTCGGAGTCGATGCGACCGGGTACCTGCCGGTCAGTTTTACCGAAATGAAGGATTACATGGCTCCGAGAGAGAGGGCTTTCCGGGCATGGCGTCAATCGATTGAGAGTTGAGGTTTACCGGACGAAGGGCCGGGTGGAGCGGTTGATCTTTTCAAGCGCTTCAAATGAGCGGTTAACTTCCTCTTGCCGCCCTACTCCGTCGCTCTAAGGTGATGGCCACGAAATGGCAGGAAAAAGCGGAAACTCCGGGGGCAAGCTGACACCCATGATGCAGCAGTATCAGGCGATGCGCCGTGAGCTGCCTGATGATGTCCTCCTTCTCTATCGGCTGGGTGATTTCTACGAGCTCTTTTTTGAGGACGCGCAGGTGGCATCCCCGATTCTCAACGTGGCGCTCACGAAAAGAAACGGCATGCCGATGTGCGGGGTGCCGCATCACGCCGCGGAAGGTTACATGGCTAAACTCATCAAAGCGGGCAAGCGCATTGCTCTTGCTGAGCAAACGACTGAGCCGCAGCCCGGGAAAATTGTTGAGCGTGAGATTAAGCAAATCATCAGTGCGGGAACGATCGATGATTTAAATCTTCTTGATTCAGCCCGCTCCAATTATCTGGCAGCGGCTTTTCAGTTGAAGGGTCGAATTGGCCTGGCTTATATCGAACACACGACCGGCGAATTTCGTGTCACCGAGTTTACGGACCGCGCTGCTTTCGAAGACGAATTGAATCGGCTCCGGCCCAGTGAGCTTCTGTTTTCAGAGGAGCAGGCCTCCGAATTCGATCTCCTTCCGAACGCTCAGGATTACGATGGTTACACTTTCCTGATCGACCAGGCGGAATACACGCTGAAGCAGCATTTTAAAGTGCAATCGCTCGACGGGTTTGGTTGTCAGGATCTTCTTCCGGCGATCGGCGCTGCCGGAGCGGTTCTCCATTATGTAGAGACTCAGTTGCGTCGCAGCGTCAGTCATCTCCGTTCACTTCAGGCGTACCAAACGGATTCCTACGTGCTCATCGATGCCGCGAGTCAGGCGAATCTCGATCTTGTCACAAGTCGATCCGGGGGAGTGAAAGCATCGCTCCTCGGGGCGATTGACCGGACTTCCACGCCGATGGGGGCCCGTAAGCTGCGAAACTGGGTTCTTCACCCCATTCGGGACCTCGAAACGCTTGTCGCGCGGCAGGATGTTGTTGAGTCTCTCATTCGCGAGCCATTTGTGCTCAACCAGATTCGGGAGTCTTTTGCCGAGGTTCGTGATGTGGAAAGGACGATCAGCCGCCTCAGCCAGGGGTCGGGCAATGCGCGTGATCTTAAGGCTCTTGAAGTTTCCCTCAGAAAAGTTCCGGAGGTCAGAGAGCATATCGCCGCTCTCGGTGACGCCTCGCTCGTGGGAGAGTTGAGTCGTCGTCTTGGTGATTTTAATGATTTGGTTGATATGTTAGGGAGAGCGATCTGTGATGAGCCGCCCGCTCAGCTGAAGGACGGCGGGATTTTCGCGGACGGTTACAGTGAAGCGATTGATGAATTGCGTCGCGCCACCAGCGAGGGCAAACAGTGGGTTGCCGATTTGCAGGCTCGTGAGCAGGAGCGAACCGGGATTCCCTCCCTCAAGATAAAATACAACGCCGTCTTTGGATACTTCATCGAAATAACGAAAAGTCATCTCGAGAAGACCCCGCCTGAGTACACGCGAAAGCAAACCATGGCGAATGCCGAGCGGTTCATCACCCCTGAGCTGAAAGAGGTCGAGAATAAGATCCTCGGCGCGGACGAGAGATTGCGGACGCTTGAGTATGATGAATTTCTGAACCTTCGCGAGAGTGTTCTCGAGTATCTCGAAGCGATTCAGGAAACGGCGGCAGCACTCGCGGAGATTGATGTGCTCACCAGTTTTGCAGAGACTTCCAGGTTGTTTGGCTATTGCCGCCCCTTTCTCAATGAGACGCAGAATCTTGTGATTAAGAAGGGACGGCATCCGGTGCTCGATCAGAACATCGGGGAGGAGAAATTTGTTCCGAATGATACAGAGATTCATCCGGTGGAGAATCGGTTCATGCTTATCACCGGGCCGAACATGGCGGGTAAATCGACATACATTCGACAGGTTGCCCTTATCACGCTCATGGCTCAGATCGGGAGTTTTGTACCGGCCGAGAGTGCGGAAGTCGGTTTGGTCGATCGTATCTTTACCCGGGTCGGAGCAAGCGACGATCTCGCAAAAGGGCAGTCGACCTTTATGGTCGAAATGACTGAGACTGCTCTGATTGCGAACAATGCGACGGAACACAGCCTTGTCATTCTGGATGAGATTGGCCGGGGGACGGCTACCTATGATGGTCTTTCCATTGCGTGGAGTGTCGTTGAGCACCTTCACGATGAAGTGGGGTGTCGAACTCTTTTCGCAACCCACTACCATGAGCTCACCCAGTTGGCGGGGAGCCGTCCCGCGGTGAATAACTACAACATCGCGGTCCGGGAGTGGAATGATCAGATTATTTTTCTCAGGCAGATCGTGCCCGGCGCTGCTGATAAGAGCTACGGTATTCAGGTTGCCCGGCTTGCCGGTTTGCCTGACTCGATCATTGATCGTGCAAAGCAGATTCTCGCCGGACTTGAAGGCGAAGCGCCGCCGACCGCTGAATCCACTCCACCGGCGAAGAAGCCTGCTAAAGCCCGTGAAGAGCCGGATGGAGACGATCCTCAGATGATGCTCTTCGGGTAGGCTGTCGTCGAATGGAGGGCGTTCACCCTACCGGTTCGGCCTTCCTTCCCTGAAGCCGCCATTGCAGGAAAGCGGGCGGAGGATTATAACAGGCGGATGAAATCCCCCGTTCTTTGTTTTCTGGTTTTATTTTTGGTTATTGCCCCGCTCTCACTCCGCGCTGAGCAGCCGAATGTGCTCTTCCTGATCTGCGATGACTTAAACTGCGACATTGGCAGCTATGGCCATCCTCTGGTTAAAACACCCAACATTGATCGTCTCGCGGCAAGTGGGGTGCGATTCGATAATGCCCACTGCCAGTATGCTCTTTGCGGGCCCAGCCGCGCTTCTTTTCTGACGGGTCTTTATCCTGATCAGACCCTGGTTCACACCAATTCGATCTACGTCCGTGAGCACACGCCGAATCTGACAACGATGCCGCAGCTCTTTCGGGAGAATGATTACTTCTCCACCCGGATTGGAAAGCTATACCATTACCAGGTCCCGAAACATATTGGAACAGCGGGTCATGATGACCCCTACTCATGGGACTACACGATTAATCCCCGCGGACGGGATGTTGAAGAGGAGGATAAGATTTTCTCGCTCATCCCCGGTAGCTATGGTGGAACGCTCAGCTGGTTGGCTGCTGAGGGAACGGATGAGGAGCAGACGGACGGGCTGGCGGCGGCCGCAGCGGTGAAAGAGCTGGAGAAATACAGCAAAGAGGACCGGGCCTTCTTTCTCGCGGTGGGGTTGTTCCGTCCTCATACCCCCTATGTCGCCCCTAAGGAGTATTTCGATCTATATCCACTCGATGAGATAGACGTGCCGACCGTTCCGGAGGGTTATGACGAGACGCTCCCTGCATCTGCTCTTAAGTCGATCCGCCGAAAGAAGGACCAACTTGATCTCGAAGACCGCCTTGCCCGTCAGGCAATTCAGGCATACTACGCCTCAATCACTTTCGCTGACGCCCAGTTGGGTAAAATTCTAGATAGTCTTGAAGCGACAGGTCTGGCCGAAAATACGGTCGTCGTTTTCACTTCGGATCACGGTTATCACATGGGTGAGCATGGCCATTGGCAGAAGACGACTCTGTTTGAGAATGCCACTCGAGTCCCTTTGATCATTTCTTCACCCGGCCAGAAAATGGTGGGTGAGGTTTCAACTTCCCCTGCTGAGATGCTTGATATCTACCCGACGCTTGCTGAGCTTTGCGGATTGAAACAGCCGGAGTATTTGTCGGGAGTTAGTCTTGTCCCGGCATTGAACGATGTCTCGGCAACTCCTCGTGAGGATGCCTTGAGCCAGTATTCCTCAGGCTACAGCCTCCGCTCTGACCGGTATCGATATACGGAGTGGGGAGAGCAGGGTAAAGATGGAGCGGAGCTCTATGATCATAAAACTGATCCGGAGGAGTTGCATAATCTGGCTCATGAGAGTGAAGCACATGCTGAGATCATTTCCATGATGGCGGAGAGATTACACGATCGAATCGATGGGGCCAATGTCGTGCCTGACGGGCTTCAGCAGCTGGTCTTTCCGGATATCGGCCGCGTGAAGCATTGAGTGAAGCCATTGATCCCGGAGGGGCTATTCTTCTATATAGATATTCCATGAGAGGGTGTTTTTGATCCCGGTATGCCGGGAAGTTTTTTACCGGTGGTCTTGCTTTTCCGTGTCGGATTCATGATCATGAAATCCCCGTAAAATTCAGCCCTTGTTTCCCCTATGAATACCTTGCTCGTTCTTATCCCCCTGTTCGGGGTTATCGCCCTCGCTTTTACGTTCTGGAAGTCCGCCTGGGTTGCGAGGCAGGATTCAGGGACCGAGGAAATGAAGACGATCGCTGAGAATATTGCGGTCGGCGCGATGGCTTTTCTGAGAGCGGAGTACCGGGTGCTCGCTGTTTTCGTCGTTTGCATTGCCGCGCTTCTCGCGTTTGGAGGTTTCCGCGATCCGGTGAACAGTTCTCCGTTTATCGCGGTCTCGTTTATCGTGGGGGCTGTTTGCTCAGCACTCGCCGGGTTCATCGGAATGCGGGTGGCGACGAAGGCGAATGTCAGAACGACTCACGGGGCAAGAACAAGTCTTGGAGAAGGACTGCGAGTCGCTTTCGCCGGTGGTTCGGTGATGGGGCTCGGAGTTGTCGGTTTGGGCCTGTTGGGCCTGGGCTTGCTTCTCCTGATTTTCGGGTCGGCGATCGGTACAGATGCAGAATCCATTGGCCGGGTCATGACGATCATCACCGGGTTCTCTTTTGGAGCGTCATCGATCGCGCTCTTTGCTCGAGTGGGTGGCGGTATCTACACAAAAGCGGCCGATGTCGGCGCAGATCTGGTTGGGAAAGTCGAAGCAGGGATTCCTGAAGATCATCCTTTGAATCCCGCGACGATCGCCGACAACGTGGGGGACAATGTGGGGGATGTTGCGGGGATGGGAGCGGATTTGTTTGAGTCCTATGTCGGATCAATCATTGGAACGATGGTCCTGGGTACGGTTTTCATGGTTATGCCTGAATTTGAGGGGATGCCTCTCGGCGGGGTGCTCCTTCCTCTCTTACTTGCCGGTTTGGGGATTTTTGCTTCAATTATCGGGACGTTTCTGGTGAAGGTGAAAGACGGGGGCGATCCTCAAAAGGCGCTCAATCTCGGTGAGCTGGTCGCCGGTGCTATATTGCTTGTCGGGGCATTTTTAATCATTGGCCGAATCCTTCCTGAGACGTGGACGTTTGATGGCCGGGAGTTTTCCTCACTGGGTGTTTTCGGGGCGATTGCGCTCGGACTGGTTTCCGGAATTGTGATTGGATACATTACCGAGCACTACACGGGGACAGGTAAGAAGCCGGTCATTGGTATTGTGAGGCAGTCGATGACAGGAGCAGCGACGAACATCATTTCAGGTCTTGGGGTGGGCATGCTTTCGACCGCCGCTCCGATTATTGTCCTCGCGATCGCGATTCTGGGTTCTTATGAATTGGCAGGGCTCTACGGGATTGCGATCGCAGCGGTCGGTATGCTTTCCAACACGGGGATTCAGCTAGCCGTCGATGCCTACGGCCCGATTTCCGACAATGCCGGCGGTATCGCTGAGATGGCGGAACTGCCTAAAGAGGTCCGTCAGAGGACGGATAAACTGGATGCCGTGGGGAATACGACGGCGGCGATTGGAAAAGGCTTTGCGATTGGTTCCGCAGCCCTCACCGCACTGGCGCTTTTTGCGGCCTTCAAGACAACCTGGGAGCAGACCCATGGAGCAAAACTGGTGATCGAAGTGACGGATCCGAAAGTGGTGGCGGCTCTGTTCGTCGGAGGAATGCTGCCCTTTCTGTTTTCGGCACTGTCGATGGAAGCGGTGGGGCGGGCCGCTATGTCGATGATCGAAGAGGTAAGGCGTCAGTTTCGCGAGATTCCCGGGTTGAAGGCCGGACTCGAGGCGATGAACCGGAACGAGGGGAGGAGCGTAGAGACCTGGTCTGAGGAGGACAGAGGGATCTACGGAGAGGCGCTGACGCAGGCCGAGTATGGAAAGTGCGTCGAAATTTCCACCAAAGCGGCGATTAAGGAAATGGTGAAGCCGGGTGTGCTAGCGGTGGCGGCGCCAGTGGCAATGGGATTCTTTGGCGGAGCCGAAATGCTGGGTGGTTTGCTCGTGGGCGTGACTGTGACCGGGGTTCTCCTCGCCCTCTTTCAATCGAATGCAGGCGGGGCATGGGACAATGCTAAAAAGATGATCGAAGAGGGCTTTGAGGTTGATGGCGTCGTCCTGGCGAAAGGCTCGGAAGCTCACAAGGCTGCTGTCGTCGGTGATACCGTCGGCGATCCTTTCAAAGATACTTCGGGCCCCTCTTTGAATATTCTTCTCAAGCTCATGAGCGTGGTGGCGCTCGTCATTGCTTCGATGATATAGGCTTTTATTTGCCGGCTTCGAACAGCGTTGCCACCTCTGTCGGAGTGAGGGCTCGCTTCAGCACCGTGAATTCGTCGATTCGGCCGTTGAAGCTTCTCAGGGGTTGGTGATTTTCATTGTCGCGGTTGACAGGTTGCCAATTGCCGATCTCAGAAGCGCCGAGGGTCAATGGGGGGAGGTCGGTTCTATGGTCGATGATGACCGCTTCTCCGTCCAGGTAGTGGATGACCTCCTGCTTGTTTCGATCCAGCGTAGTGGCGAGATGTATCCAGCGGCCGAGATCCTCCGGCTTAATAAGGGGCGGTGACGTGGTATTGGGATTCCGGCGGTTTGTTTTAATGCCGGTGACGAGTTCTCCTGAATCACTGATTTGCCAGTGGACCTCTCCTTTTTCAAATCCATCGGTCAGCATGAGTGAACTGAGCCAGCGGTCGAGTCCTTCGATGCGAACCCAGGCGGAATAGGTGAGGGCATCGAATTTTCCGGGAATCTCCAGTCGGACCCGGTCAGTGATTCGCTTGAAGGCGAGAGCTCCTTTACCGGGCCATCGACCCTCGGACCACTCCGCACCAATGATGGCGGCGTGGGATCCGTTTGCTGCTTTGTTAGTAAGTTGGCGATCCCATGGCTTTTGGTCTTCAAAATCAAAAAAGACGAGAGTGTCAGGGTCAGTGCTGATCTCGCGTCTCATCATTCGCCATTCCTGAAGGCGGGACCGGCGGTCTTCTGCGGCAAGATCGAGGAGGCGCTCTCTACCGATGAAGTCTCCGCCACCACCACTCACGTTCTCAAATTTTCCATCGGAGGAGCGAATGCCGCCTCCTCCTTCAATTCGCTCGATCTCCTCACCGGAGGCATTGTCGAGCCGGACTTCGCCGTCGACGACGTGAAGTTCGCTTTGACCGTTTTCGGAAACACTGAGAGCGAATTCAGTGCCCAGATCGACGGCGTGATACTCCGGGGTGACGATGGTGAATCCCTGCGCTGGCTCCGGAACAAAAGTTCGGAGGCGACCGTGAGTGCATTCCATGAGCCATGGAGACCGAAGGTCCAGGCTGGCGGGGCCTTCGACGATGACAGACGCTCCACTGAAGAATTCAATTTGAACCAGCCCCGATTCGAGAGAGAGCTTTCCCGCCGGAAGCGCATCGCCTTCTTCGATGGGTGTCGCTGAGTCATTCCAGACCGGGTCTACTGCCCGGCTCACGACAGCAACCCAGTCGTCCTCGGCCCGGGGTTCGGCTGCTACGTGGAACCCGAGGGAGTAGATGGCCGCCGTATTCAGCGCGAGAAAGGCAATCGCCGCGGCCGCGGCCCAAATCCACACGGGAAGTTTCTTTGTCCTTGGGAAAGGAGAAATTTTTTCGGACAGTTCGGGGATGAGTTCATCCCCGAGGTGATCATGGATCAAGGCGGCATGAGCTTCACTGAGATCGAGATAGCGTTCGCAGGCGTCGGGATCACCCCGAAGAATCTCATTCAGTTCTTTTTGTCCTGATTCGTCGAGGGCTCTATCGAGAAGGAGGGAAGTGAGTTCATTGACTCGCTTGAGGCGCTGGTTCCGGTTCATGCGAGACTTTCTTTTGTGAGTTGTTTTTCGACGCACTGCTGGAGGGCTGCGCGAATTCGGTAGAGTGCCTGGGAAATGGCACCTTCTGACTTCCCTTCATTTTCGGCGATCGCCTGCACTGTCGCTCCCGGCTCATAGCGACGATCGACAAGTTGACGTTGTTCCTGGGGAAGTTTTTCAAGGCATCCCCGGAGGGCGGAAATTCTATCATGAGAGTGAAGTGTCCGCTCTTCCTGGCGTTCTGCGAGAAAGTCGAGGACGTCTTCGTCGAAGACGAGTTGTTCCCGGCTTTGTTTTCTTCTCAAATTCAGGACATGAAAATAGGCGGTGCGGCAGGCCCAGGCCGTGAAATTGGTGCCGGCTTCAAAATCTTCAGCTTTGCGCCAGAGCGTGATGTTTGTTTCCTGCAAGACATCCTGAGCCCGCGCGTGATCGTGGCACAGCGACATGATATAGCCGAAAACGGCGCTTTGAGATCCCGTCAGCAGTTCAATAAATTCTTCGGTGTCGCGTTGCATAACCGAAAGGATACGACAAAAAGAGTCACAATCTCACGGACTATTTTCAGGGTCAGGCGTCGCTTTGAGAAGGTTTTCCTCGTTCGAGTCCATGGCTTCGGCTTCGATTTGATCATCGATTGTGCTATCGGCGATGAGGTCGCCTTCCGCCACGGGAGTCGTGCTGACGGGTTCGACGGGGTTACTGACTGACGGAATTTTCTCCTGAGGAATCGCTCCGCTGCGCATATGGACCCGGTAGATGGGCTCCGGCATTTCGATACCCGCTTCGTCGAAGGTTTCCTTAATGAGCCGGATCGATTCGCTCTTTACTTTGAGATAACTGTGCTTGTTTTGGTCGAGCCAGGCGAAAAAGCGGATCATCACAGAGCTGTCACCGAGGCTGTCGATGACCACCATCGGGGCGGGATCAGTGAGCACGGCGGGATTCTGTTTGAGGGTTTCGAGCGCGATTCGTTTTATTTCGGCGAGATCGAATTCGGTCGAAACACCGACGTAGAAATCGAAGCGGCGAATCGGGTTGCGTGAAAAATTCAGGAGGACGGAATTCATCACTTTTGCATTGGGAATCCGGAGATGATTTCCATCGAGAGTCACAAGGACAGTGTCTCGTGAGGTGAGACGGGCAACTTTACCGACCTGTCCGTCGATTTCGACAGCATCACCGATCTCGAAAGGATTCCGGGTGCTCAGCAGAATGCCGGCGAGGTAATTTTCGACGATGCTCTTAAAGGCAAAGCCAAGCGCCAGCCCGGCGAGTCCGGCTGCTCCCATGACCGCTCCGACGATCGCAGTGGCATCAAGCAACTCGAGGGCGAAGAGAATTCCGAAGATGACGATGACGGCTCTTACCGCCCGAAGGGCGAGCTGTTTGCCAAGTGAGGAAAAGGGGAGTTTGTCGAGCCAGCGGTGCCTCCGGCCTACGAGTTTGGCTAAATAGCCGGTGAGGATCAGGATAAGGAGGGCGGCTGCCAGGAGCGGCAATTTAACGACGATGCCGCGTCCCATCTGTTGGAGTTTTTCATAGGCCGGAGCGAACTGACTCGTAATCTCAACCGGTTCCGAGAGGCGGTTGATGGTGAGAACGACCCCGTCAGTGCGGTCCGAAAGGGAAACGGCATCGTTCTGGATTTTTGAAGTCGGCACTTCTCCGCTCAAGGTCACGACTCCGGATCTCACCGTGATTTCGACTGAGTCAAATCCGCCCACGGCGTCGTAAATTTCACGAATCCGCCTTTTGATCGCGGTGTCTGAAGTGATTTCCTCCACCTCGATCTGAGTGGTGTTTGAGGAGCTGCTCTCCTGTCCCGGGACGAAGCAGGGGAAAAGAAGGAGTGATGCGACAAGAAGGAAGCGGATCATTGCGATAAGGTGGCTCGCTTCTACGATCCTTCAACGCTCAAGGTTTATCTTTGGACCTTCATATTCGAAGAGAGTGACGATCTGTCGATCATGCGACCGGAACGACACCGAGTTCGGCGAAGGGAACTTCGTGCGGCAGGAGGCCTTCGCGGGCCGCGAAGGCGCAGGTCACGCCGGCGGCTTCACCCATGGCGACCGCATTTCCGGTGACACGATAATTGCTGTGAGCATAGAAGCTGCCGCTGATGCATCGCCCGGCGAGCATGAGCCCATCGATGTCTTTCGCGTGGAGAGCTCTTAAAGGGATGTCGTAATGCTTTGAAGAAAACGGTTTGCTTTCAATCTCTTTGGTGACGTTAGGATCGGTCGCATGAACGTCGATCGGAAAGGTGACGCGGCAGATGCCATCGTCGAAGCGTGAACCGTTCTTCAGGTCATCGTTGCTGACGGTATAGCGGCCATGGACGCGTCTTGCCTCGCGGGTTCCGATCTGCTCCCCCGTGGCAATAAGTTCGATCCCTTTCCATGGTCCGCCTTTGCTGCGAAGCGCTTTGATCAAGGCATGGTTTTCCCGCCTCGCTTCGATCGTGGCGCGGGAGAGATCACTTCCGTTGATGGCAGAGACGCCATACTGATGGTTTGCCATGAGGGCATAGAGACCATCGTGGATTTCGAAGATCGAGGGCCCGCCATAGGAAGGGTCGATGCCGGCGAGGCGAAACTCAGCGAGCAGGTTGCCTTTCGCGGAGCCGAGGTTTCGGATCTCGGCGTAGTGATTGATGAAAGGGGCAATGTCCTTTGAATTCACTCCGTGAAAAAGCGCCATGAGGCTGAAAGGTTGAGTGATGCCATCGCCGGGCCGGCCAAAGTCAAAGCCGCATCCTGCCTGGGCCGCGAGATCTCCATCCCCGGTGGCATCGATGAAAGTTTTCGCGGTGTAGGCTTCACGTCCGGACTTTGATTCGGTGACGACTGCGGCAAGGCGGTTCTTCTCGTCGGGCACTGCGCCGACGATACGGGTGAAAAGTCTCACTTCGACTCCTGCCTCGACGAGCATTTCCTCGAGCAGCACTTTCATCGCTTCCGGATGATAGGTTCGCCCCTGAACGGTTCGACTGCCGCTTTGACGGGTAAAAGTCTGGCCGTTTTTTTCCTGTTCGAGACGAACGAGCAGTTCGGCCATGATTCCCGGTTTGTTGAAGGCATCAAGAATCCAGCAGAGCATGCCGGCGGTCCAGACCCCGCCGATGCATCCGTGGAGTTCGAGAAGGAGAGTGCGGGCACCGGACCGCGCGGCGCCGAGGGCGGCGGCAAACCCGGCGGGGCCTCCCCCGGCGACAATGACATCGTAATCGCCTGTCAGAGGTATCTCCCGCCGATCTTCGTGGAACCAGTCGTCGTGAATCGTTCCGGAGGTGCGGAGATGAAGACGGTCACTGGTGCCGAAAGTGCCGGCTTTGTCTCCGGGGCGGAGGCGACGCAGGGGAACGGGGCGGTTCTCCGGGTTCACTTTTTCCTGAGTGAGGCCCGTTCCGGATCCGGCGGCAACCATCGCGGCGCCGGTCGCGAGAGATTTAGCGAAACGGCGGCGATTGAGATGACGGTCTTTCATTTTTCCATTGAAGAGGAAAAGCCGGATTTTGAAAAGGGCAGCATTGCGTGCGCATTGTCGTCCGCCGTGAATAGGTCGTGATCCCGTCAGTGAATTTGCTGGTTTGAAAAATGATCGTTGTCTATTTTCCGGACCATGATTCGCAGAGATTTTATTAAAACGACGGGAGCTGCTGCTTCCGCCCTGGGAGTCTCCGCTTTGGGGCAGGAGTCTTCTTCCAAGCCGAACCTTGTTATCATCCATTGTGATGAGTTGAATTTTCGAACGATTGGATGTTACCGGGAGACGCTGTCTCCGGAGCAGGCGTTCATGTGGGGGCCGGACGCGGTTTGCGAAACGCCGCATATCGATTCGATCGCCGGAGAGGGTGCGATTTGTACCAAGTTCTATGCGGCGACACCGGTTTGTTCGCCATCAAGATCCTCCCTGATTTCGGGGCGCTATCCCCAGAACACGGGAGTGACGAATAACAGTGTCCATATCAAAGACGGGATTACTACCTTTGCGCACCAGTTGGGAAAGGCAGGTTACGCGACGGGATATGCCGGCAAGTGGCATCTCGATGGTGGAGGGAAGCCTCAATGGGGTCCCGAACGGAATTTTGGATTTGAGGACAATCGCTACATGTTTAATCGAGGTCATTGGAAGCAGTTTGAGCTGACTGAGGAGGGCCCCCGGGTCAAGGCACGAGACAAAAAGGGCGAGCCGAGCTATGCGGTCAGTGGTGCCGATGAGAAAAGTTTCGCGACGGACTGGCTCACGGATCGAACGATTGATTTCATCGATGAGCATCAGGATGAACCATTCGCCTATATGGTGAGCATTCCTGATCCTCACGGGCCGGATACGGTTCGCGCGCCATACGATTCCATGTATGACGATTCGAAAGTGCAGAAGCCTCGCACCTACGACAAAGATGCTGCTTCAGCGCCGAGTTGGGCAAAGCCGGCTGAGCAATGCACCTGGGAGATGGCTTCATATCATGGAATGATCAAATGCATCGACGACAACGTCGGCCGGCTCATTTCGGTATTGAAAGAACGGGGTATCTACGACAACACGATCTTTATTTTCACTGCCGATCACGGAGATATGCGGGGTGAGCACGGGAGGCAGAATAAAGGCGTTCCGATGGAGGCATCGGGGAAGGTGCCTTTCGTGATTCGCTGGCCTGAGTCAATTACGGGAGGGTCGAGAATCGATCGTGCCATGAACACGACGGACTTCATGCCCACGATTCTCGCAATGATGGGAGGTCAGCCTTCCGGAGAAGAGGAAGGGCGGGATCTTAGTGCCACCTTTGCCGGGGGAGAGGTGAAAGGAGCAGATGTCACCTTTATGCGGGGAACGACCAGGGCCGTGGATGACACTTCCGGTTGGATTGCGGCAGTGACGCCGACCCACAAACTGATCCTTTCCAGTGAAGATGAGGCCTGGCTCTTGAATCTGGAGAAGGATCCGGATGAGCTCGTCAACGTGATCGACGATCCTGGAGAAAAGCAGATCCGGAAGTTTCTCGCGAAGCAGCTTCAGCGCTACGGCAGGAAAACTGGAGACGCGAAGCTGAGAGATCCTCACACGCGCAGGACGCATGAGGATTTATTGGTCTAAGGTAACGCTTAGATCCCGTCGATGATCTTGTTGAGCGTCGCGCTGGCACGCATTGCCTCAGAGATCATGGTTTCTGCAGGTTCATAGTATCCGCCAATATCGACCGGCTTGCCCTGAACTTCGAGGAGCTCTTCGACGATGCGGTTTTCGTGCTCGAGGAGCGCGTGATGGATGGGGTCGAACTCGGCTTTGAGATCCTGATCCTCGTCCTGATTTGCAAGAGCTTCCGCCCAGTAGAGGGCGAGGTAAAAGTGGCTGCCCCGGTTGTCGATGCCGCCGAGGCGACGGGTCGGCGACTTATCCTCGATGAGAAATTTGCTTGTCGCGTCGTCGAGAGTTTTACCCAGGATTTTTGCCTTGGGATTGTCGAAGGTGTCGCTGAGGTGCTCGAGCGACACTGCGAGGGCGAGGAACTCACCGAGGGAATCCCAACGAAGGTAATTCTCGGCGACAAACTGTTGAACGTGCTTGGGCGCGGAACCTCCGGCTCCGGTTTCAAAAAGGCCTCCTCCGTTCATGAGGGGAACGATCGAGAGCATCTTCGCACTCGTGCCGAGCTCCAGAATGGGGAAGAGGTCAGTGAGGTAGTCGCGCAGCACGTTTCCGGTCACGGAAATCGTATTTTCTCCGGCCTTGAGGCGTTTCAGCGTGTAATTCGTCGCATCGACCGGGGACATGATTTGAATGTCGAGGCCGTTGGTGTCGTGATCGGCGAGGTAAGTGTTCACTTTTGCGATCAAATTCGCGTCGTGCGCACGGTTTTCGTCGAGCCAGAAAATAGTGGGCCAGCCAGTGGCGCGGGCGCGATTCACAGCGAGCTTCACCCAGTCACGGATCGGGGCATCTTTAGCCTGGCAGGCGCGCCAGATATCACCTTCGGCCACTTCGTGCTCGAAGAGGGTCGTTCCCGAGCTGTCGACAACGCGCACGGTGCCATCCGCGGGGATTTCGAAAGTCTTGTCGTGTGAGCCGTATTCCTCGGCTTTCTGAGCCATGAGCCCGACGTTTGGAACCGTTCCCATCGTCGTGGGATCGAAGGCGCCGTTCTCGCGGCAGAAATCGATCGTCGCGGCGTAAACCCCGGAGTAGCTGCTGTCGGGAATGGCGCAGAGAGAATCCTGAGGCTTTCCGTCTTTGTTCCACATCTGGCCGGATGTCCGGATCATGGCGGGCATGGAGGCGTCAATGATGATGTCGGAAGGCACGTGAAGGTTGGTGATCCCGAGATCGGAATTGACCATCGCGAGATCCGGCCCGTCTTCGTAGGCTTTTTCAAGATCCGCTTCGATTTCTGCTTTCTGTTCCGCGGGAAGCTCACTGATTTTTGCGATGAGGTCGCCCAGGCCGTTTTTGAAATCGACGCCCAGTTCCTTGATGACCTTGGCGTGTTTCGTGACGACGTCCTTGAAGTAGACTTCCACTGCGTGTCCGAAGATGATCGGATCGGAGACTTTCATCATCGTCGCCTTCATGTGCAGCGAAAAGAGAACGCCTGAGGCTTTTGCCGCAGCGATTTGCTCTTCGAGGAAAGCAACCAGAGCCGCTTTCCGCATCACGGTGCCGTCGATGATTTCACCGGCGAGGAGAGGGGTGGATTCCTTCAACACGGTGACGGATCCATCAGTCGCGACATGCTCGATGCGGACATCTGTGTCCGCTGCGATGACTACTGATTTTTCGTTCGAGCAGAAGTCATCTGCCGTCATGTTTGCGACGGACGTTTTTGAATCTTTCGACCATGCGCCCATCGAGTGCGGGTTTTGGCGGGCGTATTCTTTCACCGCTTTCGGGGCGCGACGATCGGAGTTTCCTTCGCGAAGCACCGGGTTCACTGCAGAGCCTTTGACGGCATCGTATTTCTTTTTGATCTCCGCCTCTGCATCGTTGGCCGGTTCTTCCGGATAATCAGGGAGCGAGTAGCCTTTCCCCTGGAGTTCACTGATCGCGGCTTTCAGCTGCGGGATCGAAGCGCTGACGTTCGGCAGCTTGACGATGTTGGCTTCAGGTGTTTTCGCGAGAGCACCGAGTTCAGCGAGGGCGTCAGAGACACGCTGTTCTTCGGTGAGGTGTTCGGGAAATTGAGAGAGGATTCGACCGGCAAGTGAGATGTCGCGGGTTTCCACGGAGACGCCGCTCGATTTGGTGAATGCCTGAATAATAGGAAGCAGTGAGTAAGTCGCGAGAGCGGGAGCTTCGTCAGTCTTCGTGTAAATGATGCGTGGCGCCATAATGTGAGTCGTGAAATGCGTGGTTTAAAGGCGGACCGGTCAGTGGTCCGGGAAGTCTCGCGATACTCTAAAATGGGGATGAAATCAAAGGATTAGCCGGTGAGAGCGGGCAAAACGGCCTGATTTAGCCTTTCACGGGTTTCTCCCTCACTTGAACCGGTTCGAATGCGGGGAATTCTGTTTTTGTCTCCTTCCAGCTCGTTTGGGCGTTCTCTTTGACGGACCAGATCGTGAGGTCGTCGATCTCCACTTTTCCCCCGGTTGGGCCGGCGACTCCGAGCCCGTTTCCACCGCTGGGGGCAGGTCGGGAAATAACGGGATGTTTGGCGTAGAGGGTGGGGCCGTCCTGAATTTGAATGACAAACTCATCGCCTTTCAACTCGGCGAAAAGATGGATCCACTTGCCCGGTTCGTAGAGGTAGGTTCTGTCTTCAGCCACCTTCATCGATTCGTAGTCCGCGAGCAGGGAAACGCCTTCAGTGAGGCTGAAGCGGAGGCGAATGACGTGATGGCCAAATTCGACGAAGGGAACGATCGCCGTTTCTTCGCCTTCAAGAAAGCGGATCGAGAAACGAGTCGCGGATTCGGCCGGGGTAACGGGAACGCTGAGACGTGGTTCAAGCCCCTTGTGATGCGCCCTGGCGGCCTGTGTTTCGGCTGATGAAGGAAGGCCGGAAAGAACGCCGTCGATGATCTCCCAGCGGGTTGCCTGACGCATCGTGTAGAGATCCCGGTCGAGTTTTTTTGACGGCGTCGAGAAGTCGGTCTCGATAACGGTTTCGTTCGTTTCGACCATGAGCGCTTCAAGTGAATTTCCAGCGGTTGCGATCGAGAGGAGCGAGGCGAAGAGAGTGGCGACGGCGGCGAATTTCATGTCGCGAACATACGCTGGTCGTCCCGGCGTTGTCACCCTGCCTGATTGTGCCTTGAGATGAAGAGTGACAAAGAAAAGGGGGCAATTCGGAGAGGGCGACTTCCGGTTTCGAATCGGAGACCCTGCCTGTCGGTGCAGGTGGATCATCCCGTGAAGCGCGTGGAAATGGGCGGATCATCGTCGGGGTTGGGGAAAACCATTTGAAAGGCCTCGCTTTTCTGGCATCCTCCAAAGGTTCCTTACTTAAACGAGCCACCTTTTAGATATGGGAAGAACACGGAAACGGGCAGTCCTGGCACTTGAAGACGGAACAGTCTTTGAAGGAATCGGTTTTGGAGCGGAAACGACTCAAACCGGCGAAATTTGCTTCAATACCTCCATGACAGGGTATCAGGAGATTCTTACTGATCCTTCCTACCGTGGTCAATTCGTCACCATGACCTGCCCGCTGATCGGGAACTACGGGGTCAGTGAGGTCGATGCCGAGAGTTCGCAGGTTCACGTTCGAGGTTTCGTCATTGAAGAGCTTTGCGATGTCCCGAGTAGCTGGCGCAGCGAGCAGTCTCTGCATGATTATCTGGCAGGATCGGGTGTGCCGGGCATCGAAGGTGTTGATACGCGTGCCCTCACGAAGCGACTTCGCGAAGTGGGGTCCATGCGCGCCACTCTTTGCACAGATGGAAGTCTCGATGCCGCGGCAGCGGTCGCCGCGGCGAAAGAGGCTGATCCCATGGCGGGTTCCGATTTTGTGAAAGAGGTCACTACCCCTGACGGCTATCAGTGGGACCCGGAGAGTAAGCTCAGTCGCGAATGGACCATCGTGAATCCGAGCGTCGATGAGGTGCTCGAAGAGGAAAACGGGGAAATGTTCCGCAAGCTTGCGGATCCGAAGTATCGCATTGTCGCATACGATTTCGGCATCAAACGCAATATCCTCCGCAGTCTCCGGCAGAAAGGATTTGAGGTGGAAGTGGTTAATTCCCGGACGCCCGCCTCTGAGGTCCTCGCGAAAAACCCGGATGGTGTTTTCCTTTCCAACGGCCCCGGTGATCCGGCGGCATTGGATTATATTCACGACGAGGTGAAGCAGATTATCGATAAGAAGCCGGTCTTCGGCATCTGTCTCGGCCATCAGGTTCTGGCGCATGCCTTCGGCGGAAAGACCTTTAAATTGAAGTTCGGTCATCGCGGTGGAAATCACCCGGTCAAAGATCTTCGCTCCGGCAAGATCGCGATCACGTCGCAGAACCACGGTTTTGCGGCTGACGGGGACGCGCTTCCCTCGCACATCGAAGTGACTCACATCAATCTCAACGATGATACGGTCGAAGGAATGCGTCATCGTGACTACCCTGTTTTCTCCGTTCAATACCACCCTGAGGCGGCCCCGGGGCCGAACGATGCCTCATATTTCTTCCAGGAATTTGCTAATCTCATTGATCAAACGCGTTAATTCGTAGTAAAACCGAAACCAACATGGCAAGCATCACCCTTTACGTTCCCGAGCAGGATCCGATCGCGATTGAACTCGACGCTTACGAGCAGATTACGATTGGACGCGGTCCCGATAACGACCTCGTTCTCGATCATGTTTCTCTTTCAGGCTCGCATGCGGTGATCCAGAATGAGGGCGGTTCTTTCAAGGTCACTGATCTTGGTTCTACGAACGGGACTTTTGTTAATGGTGAGCAGATCACTGAGGCGCCGCTGGTAGAGGGGACGCGTGTTCTTTTCGGCAGTGTGGATTCCGTTTTCAGTGATGGTGGCGCTGCTGCTCCTGCTGAGTCAGGTGTTGCTGAGTCCGGACATGTTTCTCATCAAGCTCATCTGGCAGAGACTTCCAGTAGGCCGGATGGATTTGTGAATCTTTCCCCCATCGAAAAAGTCGTCAAAAAGGACACGGTCGGTCTTATTGGGATGATCGTGGGCGCCATCGGAGTTCTCGCCGCAATCGGGCTCATCGTCGTCTCGGCATCAATGTCCGCTTGATTACCTTATTCTCTCTGCTTTTTCTTGAACGCTGACTAGCGTGGATTACTCCCGGAAGGGGCGGCCGGAATGTTTTCCGCCCTGCCCGAAAGTCCGGGCTAACTTTGTTTGTATCTTTAAAGGATTTCTAATGTCGAACACGATTGTGATTGGTGCCCAATGGGGCGATGAAGGGAAGGGGAAGATCGTTGATCTTCTCACAGAAAAAACGGACGTCGTGGTGCGGCCGCAGGGCGGTAACAACGCCGGTCACACGGTGATCAGTGATGGGGTCGAATACATCCTTCACCTTATTCCTTCCGGCATTCTCTGGCCGGGGAAACAGTGCGTGATTGGAAATGGTGTGGTCATGGATCCCATCGCGCTTCTCGGTGAAATCGACGGTCTCGCTGAAAAAGGGATTCCGGTAACTCCGGACAACATGATGATTTCTTCGCGGGCCCACCTCGTGATGCCTTTTCATCGCGAAATGGATGCTTACCGGGAAGCCTGCAAGGGCGACGGGAAGATTGGTACCACGAAACGCGGTATCGGCCCGACCTACGGGGATAAGATCGACCGGATCGGATTTCGTCTTCACGACCTGGTCGGGGATCCGGTGAATTTCACCGAGCGTCTTTACGCGAGGATCAGTGACTGCAACACACTCTTTGAATCCGTCGGCATGGAAAAGCTCGACGCGGAATCGATCGGAAAAGATCTCCTCGCTGCGGCTGAGCGTCTCGCTCCGTATTGCGCCGACACCGTTGGCTTTCTTCATCAGGCGATGAAAGAGGGTAAGTCACTGCTCTTTGAAGGAGCTCAGGGGACCTATCTTGACGTGGATCAGGGGACGTATCCTTACGTTACTTCTTCGAACACGACCTCAGGCGGTGCCTGCACCGGTTCCGGTGTGCCCCCTCAGAAAATTGATCGTGTTGTCGGTGTCACCAAAGCCTACACCACCCGTGTCGGGGAGGGTCCTTTCCCGACTCAGAATGACACCCTTGCTGATCGTTTTCACAAGATGGGTCGTGAGTTCGGTGCCACGACGGGGCGCAAGCGCCGCTGCGGTTGGCTCGACCTTGTCCTCGTGCGTTACGCCGCGATGGTGAACGGCTTCGATGATCTTGCGATCACGATTCTCGATGGTCTCGATGATTGTGAGGAGATTCCGGTTTGCACCCACTACGAACTTGATGGGGAGAAGCTTTTGCTTCCTCCGGCGTCGGCAAAGGACTTTGATCGCGTTGTTCCTGTTTACGTCACGCTTCCGGGCTGGCAGTCCGATACCACTGCGGTCGAGAGCTACGACGATCTCCCTGAGAACGCCCGCGCTTATCTTGCGCGAATCGAAGAGGAGACCGAAACGCGGGTGAGTATGGTTGGCGTTGGTCCCTCCCGGGACCAGACGATCATTCGATAAGTCGAAAGAAAATGGCTGCGTTTGATCCGGAGAAAGTGATCCCGCGGCACATCGCCATCATCATGGATGGCAATGGTCGCTGGGCAAAAGCCCGTGACCTCCCGCGTCGCGAAGGTCATCGTGCCGGTGCCGCTTCCGTCGAATCCAGTCTTGAGACCTGCGGCGAGATAGGTGTCGAGTATCTGACTTTGTATGCATTCAGCTCTGAGAACTGGAAGCGCCCCGAGGCGGAAGTCACAGCTCTGATGGGGTTGCTGGCTCATTTCCTGAAGGAAAAGACGCCCACCCTGATGAAGAACAACATCAGGTTGCAGGTCATCGGTCAGATTGAGCGGCTTCCTGCCTCGAATCGACGTGCCCTTGAGAAGACAATGGCGGTGACGGCGGAGAATGACGGGCTCACCCTTGTCGTCGCACTCAGCTATGGCTCGCGCGAGGAAATTGTCGGGGCGACTCGCAAACTGATGCAGGCGGCAGTCGATGGGCAAATCAGACCGGAGGACCTGACGGAGGAGAGGTTCTCCGCTTCACTCGACACGGCGGGAATGCCTGATCCGGATTTACTCATCCGGACGAGTGGCGAATCCCGCCTTTCGAATTTTCTCCTCTGGCAGATCAGCTACGCGGAGATTTATATCACCAAAGACTACTGGCCCGATTTCGGGCGGGATCAGTTACTCGAAGCGGTGGCTGATTTTCAAGGCCGGCAGCGGCGTTTCGGCGGGATTTGAGAGATGCTCTGCAGATGCGGAGCGCTGTCATTCTCCGGAGAGTGTTGAAGTCGTGTTTCTGACGGTTCAACTCAGTTTCTCCAGATCCACCCATTTCCGGTCTGCCCAACTCTGCAACCCCGCCTCCGCGAGTTGGACCCCTTTGGCGCCTTCCATGAGATCGTAGGGGAAAGGTTCATCGAGAGCGACGTGACGGATGAACATTTCCCATTGGATCTTAAACGCATTGTCATAGTCAATCGCATCGGGGACTTCCTGCCATCCTTCATAGAAGTCGATCGGCTGATCAATGTCAGGATTCCAGACAGGCTTTGGTGTTGTACCGAGTGACTGAACCCAACATTTTCTTAAGCCGACGGTGGCGGAGCCTTTCGAGCCGTCGACGTTCATGACGAATAAATCATCGCGCCGTACGCGGACGTCCCAGGAACTGTTAAACTGGCAGACGATCCCGTTTTCCAACTGGAAGGTGGCGTAGCAGCTGTCATCGGCGGTCGCCTTGTATTCGTTGCCGCTTTCATCGATGCGCTTGTCGATATGGGTCGCCCCGAGGCAGGAGACGCTTTCGATTTTTCCAAAAACGTGATCGATGAGGTATCGCCAGTGGCAAAGCATGTCGATGATGATGCCTCCTCCGTCCTCTTTCCGGTAGTTCCAGCTCGGACGTTGGGCCGGCTGATCCCCGTCATGTCCGGTGAAAACCCAATAGCCGAATTCACCACGAACCGAGAGAATTTCACCGAAGAAGTCCTGATCGATGAGGGTCTTCAGTTTTCGGATTCCGGTGAGCCAGAGCTTGTCCTGGACCACTCCATTTTTGACTCCGGCGTCACGGCACAGTTTTGCGAGTCGAACCGCCTCCCCGGTTTCGACAGCAGTGGGTTTCTCACAATAGATCGCCTTGCCGGCCTTCACCGCCATCTCGACGAAGCGTGCCCGGTGAAGGGTTGAACTGGCGTCGAAAAAGATCTGATTGCTATCGTCTGCGAGAGCGCTTTCGAGATCAGTTGTCCATTTTTCGACACCGTATTTTTCGGCGAGGGTCTTCAGTTTATGTTCATTGCGACCTGTCAGGATGGGATCCACTTCGATCACCTGCCCGGGAGCGATCTCAATGCCTCCCTGATCCCGAATCGCGAGGATCGAGCGCACGAGGTGCTGATTTGTTCCCATGCGCCCCGTGACGCCATTCATGATGATACCGATTTTCATAAAGTCTGTTTTTCTCTGCCTGTCCTATTTCGTTTCATTCGCGTTGGAACCCTGTTTCTCCCAAGTCCGGATCCTAACAGAACTTTACATATGATCGCTTGATCTCTTCGAGGAACTCGATTTGATCCCGCGCCCACCATCGCTCTGAAAATATTTCGACTTCGTTGAATCCCTTGAAGCCGGTTGCCTCGACCATTCTCCGAATGCCCTTGAGATCGATGCAGCCTTCCCCCATGAGCCCGCGATCGTTGAGCAGGTCTGTTGTCGGTGTCATCCAGTCACAAAGATGAAAGGCAAAGAGGCGGTTCTTTTCCCCGGTCAGGCGGATTTGTTCTTCCAGGTCCGGGTCCCACCAAATGTGGTAGACATCGGCGGCGATACCGACAAGGGGGTGATCGAGTTGGTCGCAGACAGCATTGGCAGAGGCCATCGTATTGATGGCGCTCCGGTCATCCGCATACATCGGGTGGAGTGGTTCAATCGCCAGTTTGATCCCGTACTCCTCCGCGTGTGGAAGGACCGCTTCGATGCCGTCAGCAATCTGTTTCCGTGATTCCTCGAGAGGCTGTCCGGGGACGGACCCACAGACGAGGACGATCATCGGAGCACCGAGCGAAGCCGCTTCCCGAATCGCGAGGCGATTGTCTTCAATGGCTGATTCGAGGCCGGCCTGATCAGGCGCGGGAAAGAACCCGCCACGACAGAGTGAAACGATCTCAAGATTCCGGGAACGCAGTGCTTGACCCGTTTCCTCGATATTTCGGCCGTCGAGCCATTGTCGCCAGACGGTGATGCCTCCGATTCCGGCGGCGGCATAGTGGTCCATTGCTTCCTCCACCGACCAGGGCTTTGTCGTGATGGTGTGGACAGCAAGTTTTGAGTAGTCAGACAGGCTGCTCATGATGGCAGAGAGAAGAGATCGATATCAAGGCGGTCTGCGATTCGGAGGGGGCGTTGCATCGCTTCAGCCATTCTCAGTGCTTCATCGTCGCCGCGCCGGTCGTTGCAGGCGGGGTGGATTTCGGGTGAGTCGATGAGACCGAGATGCTTGAGGACATGGGCCGTACTGTGTTTGTAGGCGGCGGCGCTTCCGTTCTCATTCAGGCGAAAGACGGCATCCTCGAGTGATTGAAGGGATTCGAAGAGTTTGTAGACCCGGGTGTCGAGGGGTGACTTCGTCCACATTTGCCTGGCGGCACAGATCAAGGGGCAGGCAGAGACACCGGCTCCAATGAGGAGTGACTCGCCCAGTCGAATCGCAGTCGGGATTCCGTAGTCATCTCCACTGTGAGGTGCGAAGTCGAAACCGAGATCCCTGCACATTGCGGACCAGTAGAGAAAATGTGGTTCGTCCAGGGTCGAAATCTTGCCTCCGATGAACTTTTCATGCTGTGCCAGCTCTTTGAGGAGCCAGGGGCTGAAAGGTGTGGCCCACGGGACAAAGGAAGGTTCGAGCGCATGAACGATGCCGGGAACAGTGAGCATTTCCGCGATCTCGAAATAGGCATCGCGGCGCTTTTCGTCCGGTAGTTCATTGAGGAGTTTCGAAGTCATCAGCATGACTTCGACATTGTCAAAACTCTGAGCGATTTCGAGGTGAGGCTGATACCATGAGGGTTGGAATTTTTCTCCCGAAGCGCCAACGGCGGTTGTTCCACAGATGATTCTCGGTTCGGGAAAGGCTGCGCGGAAGCGGCGGATCACTTCAGCGTAAAGTTCTTCGCTGAGTTGAAAAATATATCCGGTGTCGGCATTGAGAACGAAGACGAGTTCAATTCCGTAGGCTTCGCCGGCGGCAAGCATCCAGCGGATACTGCTTTCAAACCCTTCCCAGTCCGGTTCCCCGTTCTTAAATGGCAGCAGGGTCGCTACGCAAAGCCGGCTGCTCCTTTGATGATCCACGAGAGATTCTTCCGGAGTGTGCGCCCAGATCGTGTTGTTCCAGGTGGTGTCAGGGGTGAGTTCGTGGGCCTGTGTGATCATGGTATCGGGGAGGATACCTTCATGCCCGGAAACAAGTCAGAACAAAAACGATTGATTTAGCACAAAAGCGATGTCGATTTTGTCTGCGTGCAGGAACTTCAATCCATACTTCTGGAAGATGTAGAGATTTCTCTGCCGGATTTTGTCGTGCGTCGGGTTGCCCTGAATCAACACATGCCCAGAGTTGAGAAGCTCAGTGAGCACGTTCACAAGTATCATCAGTGGCTGCTTTATTTGCGGGGGCAGGGGATGCAAATCGTTGAAGAGGCGCCCCTCCTTGTTCGTCGCGGTACCGTTGTTGCCGTAAAGCAGGGCCAGCCTCACCGTTTCATTAATGAATCGGAGGTCAGGCCTGTTTGCCTCGTGATAGATTTTGAGGCGGGAGAGCCGGCTCACTCATCGAGGGGAGCTTTTATGCAGAATGAGAGTCTCCTGAAGATTGAACAGATCCTTGTCCTCCTGAATGCAGAAGATCGAAATGAGCAGGGGAGTCCAGTGGTTCGCGCATCGCTCATTCTTCAAATACTGGCGCTGATAGAGGCTTCTTTTGTCGACGGAAAGAATACTCCACCAGTAGGTCCGGTTGAAGCAAAAGTGGGGCGTAGCATCGAAAGGGTCGGACTGATCGACTCATCCCCGAGAAAGATCGCCGAAGCATTGGGATGCTCCCTCGATCATCTCAATCGCCAATTGAAAAGAGACTGTGGTAAATCGCTGGGAGATCTCATTTCGGGAGAGAGATTGAAGGAGGCCGGGAGGCTGTTGAAGGAAACAAACCTTTCAATGGGTGAGGTCGGTGCATGCGTCGGCATGGATGACCAGAATTACTTTTCAAGATGGTTTCGAAAACACTCAGGAAGCACTCCGACGCAGTGGCGGGAGCTGAGGTAGAATTATTCATTTTATATGATTGTTAGGAGTTCCGAAGTTTAAAACTTCAGAATTCTGTTGCGAATTGCCGAAAAGTTTCAAAAGGCATAGGAATGAATCGTGTCTTTTGGATATTAGGGGGTCTGGTCGCTGTCTGCGTCGCAGGATGTGCGACTCGTCTTGGGCCGGGATCGATCAAGCAATCGCATCGCCCTTATAACGATTCGGTGATAGAGACATTGAACGAGCAACTTCTCTTGAACCTTGTTAGACTGAAGTATCGTGATAATCCCTATTTTATCGAGGTGAGTAGTATTACGTCGAGTCAGTCGATTGAGGGGTCGATCGGAGCGTCGGGAGCGTTGCCGAGGCTTCGGAACATCGGGTTATCTGCGGGTTCGAGCTTTTCAGACAGTCCGACTATTTCCTACCAGCCCTTGCAGGGGGAGGAGTTTATCCAGAAGCTCATGGCTCCTGTTCCCATTCAGGGAATTTTGAAACTGACGCAGTCCGGGTGGAGAATTGAACGAGTCATGCGCCTGGCGGTGGAACAGGCGAATAGTATTCACAATGCACCGACAGCATCAGGCCCGACACCAAAGCGCCCGCCGGAGTACCGGGAGTTTAAAGAGATGACGGCTAAGCTTGCTGTTCTGCAGGAGACTCATGGGCTTGATGTCGCTCTGGAAAGTGAGGAGGTAGCGATGATCATTGATTCTGCCCGCATCACGCGTGAGGATGGATTGGAGGTCAGGCGGATGCTTCGTCTTGATCCGCGGGGCAGTCAGGTCATTCTCACCGATAAGCCGCAGCGCCGCCGGGGGCCTGATGATTTATATCTGCAGACGCGTTCGGTCAGTGGAATTCTTTTCTTTCTCTCACACAACGTCGAGGTGCCTCAGAGCCATATTGATCAGGGGCTGGTCACGGTGACGCGGGAAAGCAACGGTGAGATATTTGACTGGAATCTGGTGACAGGGGATCTTCTTCAAGTGAAGTCATCTCCCGCGCCGCCGATTAACGCTTTCGTTAAACTTCGGTATCGCGGGAACTGGTTTTACATTGAGGACAATGACCTCGAGTCGAAGTCGACCTTTATGCTGCTCAACCAGCTGTTTAATCTCCTTGCCGGCGATATAAAGAAAGCGGCCCCGGTATTGACGATTCCGGTCGGGTAAGCGCTTCAGAGTGATCGATAGACTTGTTGTAATGTGAGGAGGGAATAGGCTGTCACGAGGACCCGATTATCTTCCATCCAGCGATTGGAGTCTTCATTCATCCATGCCCCGTCGGATTGCTGACGGCTCATCACTTCGAGTGCGAGGTCTTCTTTCCAGTCGATTTTCTCCCCGTCCGGGGTGACAAGGTAATTCGTTCCGGTGATCCCGAGAGCCTTCGACATCGTGTGGTAGTAGTAGAAAAGGCCCTGTGCATTCATCCCGGGGTTTTCCTCGAGCGTGAAGTTTCTTTCCAGCCAGCTCATCACTGAGGCGATACGTGGATCGTCGCGATTCATGTCGGCGTAGATAAAAGCGAGGAGGCCGGCGTAGCTCATGCTGCCGTAGCTTCGCAGCGCGGTTCGTTTCGTGCCGTCATCCCCTTGAATCATGACTTCATCCGATTTGGTGTCGCCGGGGAAATAGATGAATCCGCCTTCGTCTTCTTCGCGAAGTCCGACTTTCTCACCGAGGCGATCAACGGTTGCTTTCGAATTTTGTGCGAGGCTCACAAAGTCGATCGCCGCGTCCCAGTCGAGATCGAACTCAGAGGAATCATCGTAGGCCGTGTCGGAAAGGGCCTTCTTTGAGTAGTAGAGGGCTTCCATCGCAAGGTGAGTGTTTGAGAGATCAGAGTGGGCGTAGCTGCCGCCGTAGCCGATGCCACCGTCGAAGAGATTGTCGGTAGCACCGCGCCTGTCAAAATCCTGCTGTTGATTGATGAGTAGTCGCCTCGCTTTTGCGATAACAGGGAGATGCTCTTCCTCGCCCGACTGTACCAGTGCCATGATCGAAAGCGCGGTGTTGTAAGTCGCGAGACCTTTCCCGTAGATTCCCCCATCGGATTTCACCTGACTGAGAAGAAACTCGTATCCTTTTTCAGCCGAATCAGGAAGTGTCGTGGCATCCCCCAGAGCGGGGTCGCCGAGAATTGAGGAAATAGATAAGGCGGTGATGGCCGGGAGTGTCGGATCGCTCCATGCGCCGGTTTCGGGGTTTTGTTCTGCTTCGAGGAAGGTGACCCCGCTGGAAATGGCGCGCTCAATTTCGAGTTTTAGCGAAAGGTTTGTGTCTCCGATGTTAGCGATTGTCTCCTGTGAGTGGGCGGTGCTCAGACTGATGACAATTAGAAGGGCGGTAGAAAGGGAGTGAGAGGTGCTCATAGTAAAGGGGGGGATTCAGGATCGGGTTTCACAGTCCTGAAAAAAGGTGATCATCTTTTCTTAACGGATCAAGCCGGGGGATGCCTAGGCTAAATTTTGGGGGGGAAAGCTTCTTTCAGTTTTGAGCAGGCGCGATGATCAGTTTCCCCGCGGTTCCAATTTCGGGAATCATTTTGGAGTTAGCTCCCCAGCGTTCATCTGTATCGGCTCCTTCGATCGTCATGTTAAAGATCGCGAGATGGTCGAGGTAGATCGCAATGATAGAGCCTTCCGCCTCTGCCATGAAGGTGCCGTCTTCAATTTTTGACCCCGTGTAAATCCAGGGTGCGCCTTTCATCGCGGTGGACGTTAGTCCGTCGAGGACGAAGTCGAAGACAGGGACCGGCTCGGCCTTGCCTTCAGCGATAAAGGAGAACTCAATTGCATCGCCTCGATCAGCAATCGTGCCGCCTTCTTTCTCAAGAACTTCAGGGGCGAGAAGGAGATTGAAAACGTCGCCGAAACCTGACTGGTACTTCACCAGTTTAAGAGCGACCTGGAGTTGGAGCGGAGAAATAACAGTGGTAAAAATCGACTCATGAACTTTGCCGTGTTCGTGCACCAGCACATACTCCAGGGGGCCGCCTTCCCGCATGTTCACGACGACGGGAAAAGAGATCTCGCGCTTCCTGGAATCAATTTCGATCTCCCCCAAACGGTATTGGTGTTCTCCGATTCGAGTGACGGCAGGACGTGGCGCCGTACTCACAGATTCCTCTCCCTTTACGGAAAGGCAGGCGCAGGCAAGAAGGGGGGCGATAAATGATTGTCGGAGTGGAAACATCTTTCGCAGCTTAATCGCAATGATATCTCTTGAAAGGTCCGAGTATCGGTGATCGTTTAGAACTCGTTACCACGATTTGATGAATCATTTGTATTCATACGATTTTTTGTCCCGCTGTGAGAGTCGGGGTGAAGAAGCAGGCATGGCGGACGTTCGAGCAGGAAATCATCCTGCCTCAGGCGATCCTCTTCTTTTTGGGCCTGAGAGCCTTCACCTTTTACCTGACTCAATGTTCTACTTATCATGACAAAACCAAAAGTGGTTATTCTCGGTGGAGGATTCGCCGGGATCGAATGCGCCAAAACATTCAAACGAAAAAACGTCGATGTTCTTCTGATTGATCGACAGAACCATCACCTCTTCCAGCCGCTTCTTTATCAGGTCGCCTCGGCCGGTCTCGCGGCTCCTGAAATCGCTCATCCGATACGGAGCATTTTTTCGGGGCAGGATAACGTGAAGGTCCTCATGGATGAAGTCACCGGCATTGACCTGGCCGGCAAAGCCATCGAAACGGAAAATGGCCCGATCGCCTATGATTACCTCGTTATCGGTCTCGGGGTGAAGACCGGTTACTTCGGAAATGATGGTTGGAAGAAGCATGCGAGGGGGCTTAAGAGCCTTGATGATGCGATGGCGATTCGTCGCGATTTATTGCTGGCCTTTGAACGGGCGGAGAGCTGCGAAGATCCGGTTGAGCGTGAGCGGCTCATGACGGTGGGCGTGATCGGAGGAGGACCCACCGGGGTCGAACTTGCCGGATCATTCGCTGAACTCGCTTCTCATGTTCTGGTAAGGGACTTTAAACACATCGACACTAACGAAGCGAAAATTTTCCTCATCGAGGCTGCTCCGCGTCTTCTCACGATGTATGACGAGGACCTTTCTAATTACACCAAGGAGGCACTCGAGGGGATGGGCGTGACCGTTAAGACCGGCAGCCCGGTGAAAGAGATTCGTGAAGGCGAGATTGAACTGGCTGATGAAACTCTACAGGTCGGCAATGTTGTCTGGGCTGCCGGGGTCGAGGCTCCTCCTTTCACGAAAACTCTCGGGATCGAAGTGGATCGGGGCGGACGGATCATGGTTGAAACCGATCTCAGCATTCCTGATCATCCTGAAGTCTTTGTTGCCGGTGACCTCGCTCATTGCGTCGATCATGCCGGGGTAAGGGTTCCCGGGCTAAGCCCTGCGGCAATGCAGATGGGTAAGCATTCCGCCAAAGTGATTATTGATGAGATTGAAGGCAGGAATTCGAAGAACTATCCGGTTCGCCGTCAGTTTACCTATTTTGACAAAGGCAGCATGGCCACGATCGGCCGGAGTCATGCCGTTGCTGAAAGCATGGGCCTGAAATTCAAAGGCTATATCGCCTGGCTCATGTGGCTCTTTGTGCACCTCATGTTCCTCGTTGGATTTAAGAATCGGCTCGCGGTGCTTTCGCAGTGGTTCTATGCCTATGTGAGATATCGCCGCGGGGCTCGAATCATCACGGGGATGCAATGGATCAGAAAATAAGAAAAATTCGAAAACGACCCCTTGCAGGACGCTATTCCGAGGTTAAATTCCCGCCCGCGTCAAAAGGCGCGTTGAAGTCGCCATCTTAGCTCAGTTGGTAGAGCAGCTGATTTGTAATCTGCAGGTCGTCGGTTCGAGTCCGACAGATGGCTCTCTTTGAAAAAGAGAGGCTGCTGGCGGGCGAGAACCGAAAAGAGGTTCGCCTGCCACTCACCGCGAAGCGGTTGATGAATCTCGATGCGAAGCATCGGGACCTGCAGAAGGGGCAAAGGGCCCCTTAATCCGACAGATGGCTTCCCCATACCTTGACCGAGTTAAATCTCGTCGGGATCCCCATCGATCTTGGCTGTTGTAACACTTCCGAAGTCCTGAATTGCTTTTGGATCGCTGATTAGGCTGTGAGAAGCCTTGAAGCCAGTAAACATGTTCCATATGCCGGGACAGGTCTGGCGCGATCTGATTCTGAAGACCTCGGGAAAAGACCCGCAGCGGTACCCCTGCTGCAAAGGCAACACGAACAACGTCGGCACAATCGTTCGTTTTGAGGAGATCGAATTTTTTCTGCGCTGGCACGGGCTTTGGAGAGCGATCCTTTAGATCCCCGGCTCATAGCCTTGACCTTAGCTTGTTTTCGTTGCCAAATCTCTCCACGAAGACGAATTGTCACCCTTCCTCCACTTGCACTCCCTCAATCCCGGTAGAACCGACGCCCCGATAAGAACTTCTTTAAATAGAAAATTCCAATCTGTTATGTCCCCCTCAACTCAGCCGCAGAAAGAGTTCTCGAACAAATCGAGGCTACACCACTTCGAGCAAACGCTGCCAGGTGGGCAGAGAATCCGGGGTTCCAAGATTTTTCTGAGCGAACCGGTTTTGGCATCCAGTTTTTCACCAAAGGATCCGAGCCTATCGCAGGCGGAAAACACCAAGTCACCACAGGATTCGTAGACGCAATTGCAGGGCTGGAATCTGTCCTGTTTCTCCACATCTACAACCATGGACCGATAGGGAATGCTCTCGGTGAAATCTCCCAGCCTGATACTTGGAGTCAAAAGCCAAGCGAGAGCCAATTTCTCAATTCTGCAGGAAGCATCATTCCAGTGTGGATTGAATCCTCCCAGAAATGCCCAGAGGTTTCCTCACGTGAAAGAATTTTGGCGCTCCACATGTCTGTCCCTTTATTCACTTAATCCGACAGATGGCTTATTCTTTGTTTTCAGGGTTTCCACCAAAGTTTGGGGACATTCTATTTTAGTAGCACTCCGCGAAGACTCTCAAGCGGTGGTATTCGAAGTGCTTGTGGCCGTAAGCCCGGAACTGGATGCGTTTCATCTTTCGATCTAAGCCCCTTGTGATTTCATTGTCGGGCCGTCCCTGGTTGCTTCGGAGTTCCCTCGGGATCGGGTGATCTGTTTTCGAGTAGGTCGCTGCGACATGCATTTCTGAGTTCCGCTATAGAACCATGTCAGGTGGAATCCCGTTTCTTTCTTTCCATGTTCGGACAAACCTTCAAAAACCTCGACGAGGTTCTCCGGAAGGAGGCGGCTGTTTCCGGGAGGTCGAGTACACCGAGCAGACTTTGTGGCTTCTTTCTTTGAAGCAGCTCGAAGATCTGGATCGGGACAGGGCTGAGCGGGCTGAATCGGTTAGCGGGGATTACGCCTCCAGTCTTGATGCAGCGTATCGTTGCTCCTCTTGGGGCGTCCCCGAAGAAAGCTAACGGGGTGCCTGATCACGATGCGGCGCTGACGGGCGGCGGATCTCGTTGATTTTCTCAATGAGGATCATTTACCGTATCTGAAGGGATTCAAAGTGTGTGCCGAATCACCGGACACGATCGAATGCAAGGTCTCCGCTTCACATGTCTGTCCCTTTATTCATAGTTCAGGTCGAATTCTGAATGAAATTCGCCCCTTTTATAATTTCCATAATCTAGTATAGTTGAGTTCCAGGCACGAAAACACCGAATCCACTCAGCAATGACCTTGAAACTTGTCGTCAAATCGGAGGCATCATGTGAACCCGAAGAACTGCTTCTCAGCGAAAGCTCTCATGACATCGGACGCATGCACGACAACGATTTGAGCATTCAGATTGATTGTGTCTCTGGATACCATGCCGAACTAAAGCAGACAGCCGATGGAGGATACGCTATTAGCGATCTCCATTCGACCAATGGCACGTTTCTTAACGATCGCCGGGTGACCTCATTTGTTAAAGTGAAGCCGGGCGATCAACTGAAGCTCGGAGATCTGCTGATCGCGGTCGAAGAACACGTCGAGATGGTTCTTCACTCGGAAAACGAATCCTTTCCCAGGGGATACCCAGGCAAATTCATTTCATTGAAGGAAGAATTCGACTTCACAAGCGAGGAGAGTTTCTACACGAATCCCATCACTCCAATCAGAACTCCACCGGCGATCGGAAATGTCAGCGAAGTTCTCAAGCACCCGGGCAGAATGGAAGAGGAAGAGCCTGATCCTGAATCTGGAATCGCCGCACAGCAAACCGAACGTGTCAGAGAGGCTGAACGAGTGCAGCAGATCCAGCGTGCGAGAGAAGCCGAACGGGCACAGCAAACCGAACGTGCCAGAGAGGCTGAACGAGTGCAGCAAATCGAGCGTGCGAGAGAAGCCGAACGGGCACAGCAAATCGAGCGTGCCAGAGAGGCCGAACGAGTGCAACAGGTTCAGCGTGCGAGGGAAGCCGAACGGGCACAGCAAATCGAGCGTGCCAGAGAGGCCGAGCGAGTGCAACAGGTTCAGCGTGCGAGGGAAGCCGAACGGGCACAGCAAATCGAGCGTGCCAGAGAGGCCGAGCGAGTGCAACAGGTTCAGCGTGCGAGGGAAGCCGAACGGGCACAGCAAATCGAGCGTGCCAGAGAGGCTGAACGAGTGCAACAGATCCAGCGTGTGAGGGAAGCCGAACGGGTACAGCAAATCGAGCGTGCCAGAGAGGCCGAACGAGTGCAACAGGTTCAGCGTGCGAGGGAAGCCGAACGGGCA
>JARGPJ010000001.1:0-519446 GCA_029212615.1 Verrucomicrobiales bacterium | reverse complement strand
CAGAGAGGCCGAACGAGTGCAACAGGTTCAGCGTGCGAGGGAAGCCGAACGGGCACAGCAAATCGAGCGAGTCAGAGAAGCCGAACGAGTGCAACAGGTCCAGCGTGCTAGGGAAGCCGAACGAGCAAGGGAGGTCGAACGAGTGCAACAGATCGAACGTGCCAGAGAAGCTGAGCATGCTGAAGCGGATTTACGGGAGGGAGCAGAGCCAGCAACCAGTGAAAATTTCAGATCGAAGTTTCAGAATCTCACCGCGCAGCTTGAAAGCGCGATGCGTGAAATTAAGCGTTTGAAAGCACACAATCCAGACGAGTCTCCCGAAACGCCGAGGAGGAATGGCCACGCAGCGCCACCTGCGAATCCGAGACAACCAATAGTCCGGCGCCGTGAGGATCATGTCATGCGGCGGTCAGGAAACGATGACGTTACGGGTCAGTTCTGAAGGCGAGGGAAGGGGCGACTTCCCCTTTCACGGTCATTCTTCCCGTAGCGCGGCTGTCAATAGACGAGACCCGGAGCTTCGCTGAGGCCGGAGTCGTGTCACTCGATAATGGTCTGTGAAGATGGAGGTGGTGACTGGAGGCATCTCACTGCATTCGCCATTCTTCCCTGGACAGTAGCGCCGCTATCAAAATAGGTCCACAAGGTGCGTCTCGCCTCTCCCGAAACACTCGGCCCTCTTGATATCCAAAATGCGGCTGGCACGCCCGTAGCCTGCACCTTCATTTCAGCCACGCAACCGTAGTAGTCATTCTCTTTTGCTTCGTGGATATGGCCTCCCGGTCGGCGGCCAGTACGAATGGTGAAATCGATTCGAACGGAGGCCGGCAGTGAGGACTGGACTCCCGTCTCTGGAAAAGAGTAGTAGACGCCAAGGCCGGGGGATCCCCGACGCGAAGCGAAACCGGGTTGGAGTCCACGGATCCGCGGAGTGTCTGTCAGATTTCAGAAGCACCTTTTTGAGAAGAAGGCGTGATTTGATGCGGAGACCTTCATGGAGTCTTCGGAAGAGCTTGAACATTCACGTCCAGGCCGGTTTCTTCTCTCACCAGCCTTGCGAATGCCAAGGCTTCTTCGCGGGAACGTTGCACAATGAGCATGATTTTCGAATTTTCCCCTTCCAGTCGAACAAACCAGAATTTTGTGTTGTTCGATGAAGGTTTGTATAAAACGGGAGCATTCGGGGTATTGACCATCTTCGGGGGAAGGTAGTAGCCGACGTAGAGGCGGTTTGCGTCCTTGAGCTGGATGATTTTGGCAGGCCGAGGAAGCCCGAGCGGGCGGCGTTCGACGACCCCGCGACGAAGATCTATGCGGGTCTGTCCCCAGCCGATCCAGAGTCCGATTCCGATCAGCATCAGCGGGGCAATCGGCAGCACGAGTGAAGAAGGAGGCAGCGGGTCATAGCCTGCCGCGAGTCGGGTCCGGTAGTTTGAGAGAATGGAGAAAAGAATCAGGACGAGGATCACCGACGAAACCACGGCCAAAGGGCGGGCGGTCCTGCGCTTGTGAGGCGGTGAGCTGTAGGTGATGAACTGATCGTTGACGAACATGAGTAAGGGTAGGCAAAGAGCGGGCAGTGCTCAAGCCGCCATGATGGTTTCGCTTTGCCGGGCAAAGACAGATCTGTTGCAGGGTGATGGAAAAGGGATTCTAGTTTACTTAGCTTCTGTTGAATATTTCATGATGAAAACATCCTTTCGTTCTCTCGCCGCATTCGTTCTTATCCTCTGTTTCCCGGGAGCCGCATCGGCGAATCCCTTCAAAAAATCGCGGGAGGATCTTGAGCTGCGTATTGTCGAAAATCAAAGGAGGTTTGAAAGGCGTCAGCAACGGGCGAGTGAGGCTATCCCGTGGCGGGTAATGAATGCGGCGAGGGGAATTGTGATCATGCACCAGGTCAAGGCGGGGCTCGGAGTCGGGGCTGAGTTTGGCAATGGAGTTGCCTCGGTGAAGCGGGCGGATGGCACATGGGGGACCCCGGGTTTTGTTTCTCTTTCGAAAGGATCCTACGGTTTTCAGATTGGAGCGAACGAGGTGGTCACGATCATGCTTCTAATGACGGATGAAAGTTTGAAGCTTCTCCAGGGTGGCGGCTCGGGAAATGTAGGTCTCTCGGTGGAGGCTGTAGCCGGTCCGCACGATGCCGGCGGCGATTTTGACAGTCATTCTCTGCTCAAGCCGATCCTGGTTTACAGCGACGCGAAGGGGGCTTTCATCGGGGCTGCTTTTCAGGCGGGTGCCATTGTGGAAGCGAAGAAAAAGAATGAAACGCTCTATGGAGCTTCGCTGGATCAGATTCTCTTTTCCGGAAGGGTCGGGCCGACGCGGGCGGGAGCCAGCTTAATGACGGTGTTGAATGAGGCCGGGTCGGAGCGCTACTACACTCAATGAAGCCATTCAGCAGGTTCTCTGCTGTGGCTCACACTCGTCCCGCCACTTCGCGCATGTAGCGCATGCTTTCCTCACAGATCGTTTCGATCCCGGGCTCGTAGCGGAAGACTTCGACGCTGGTCCAGCCTTTGTAGCCAGTCTCTTTGAGTGCGGCGAAAATGGGATCAAACTCGACCTCACCCATGCCCGGCCCGAGGAGATTGGGGTCGTTTGCGTGAAAATGGGCGGTCCAGTCTTTGCTGTCGCGAATGATGTCGGCGATCGGCTTGTCTTCGTCGGACATCGCTTTGACGTCGAGATGAAGGCGGCAGTTTGGAGAGTCGACCAGCTGCGCGAGCTCCACACCACTTGCGGCGGTGTTGAGAAAATCCCCTTCGGCACGCCCGAGAGGTTCAAGGGCAAGGGTCACGCCGCAGTCTTCGAGAACGGGCATCGCGGATTTGATCGCATCGGCGGCATATGCCATTCCCTGTTCGTGGCTGACGCCTTCGGGAAGGTTCCGCTGCTGCGGGGAGCCGAGGACCATGATAGATCCATCGAGGTCCCGGCAGAGTCTCGCCAGTTCCATGAGATATTCGCCGGTGCGCTGCCGGACGGCGTCGTCGGGTGTGGTGAGGTAGAACCCTTCGGTTTTGGCAAGGAGCCAATGAAGGCCAACGCATTCGAGGTCGGCGTCTTTGATTTGCTGCTTTACCGTTCTCCGTTGCTCCGGCGTTACTTCGGTGGCACTGGGAGCGAGGGTGAAAGGGGCGATCTCGATGCCGGTGTAGCCGACTGAGCGAGCGTAGGAGAAGGCTTTTTCAAACGGCCAGTCCTGGAAGGTCTCGTTGCAGATCGCGTATTTCATTGTTCTCCCTCGAGGGGCAGCAGGTCGAATTAACGGCGGCGCCCGGAGGGGCGGCGCTTGCGGAGTGGCTTTGGATTCTCCTCCAGAAGCGCGGTGTAGTGATAATCGAAATTATCCAGCTTCCGGCGTTCGATTTTCTGATCCACGTAGTGCTCAACCGCCGCCGCATTTTCGAGTTCGTCGGCGGTGAGGATCGTAAACGCGTCTCCTTCCATCTGGGCCCGACCGGTTCGGCCGATACGGTGGACGTAGTCTTCCGGGTTTTCAGGGACACGATAGTTGATGACATGAGTCACGCCGGAGACGTCGAGTCCCCGGGCCGCGATATCGGTGGCAACGATGACGTTGAAGGTCCCGTCGCGGAATCCCTGGAGCGCTTTTGTCCGGTCGCTTTGACGAATGTCGGAGTGAAGAGCTGTCGGTTTAGTGCCTTCAATTTCTTGGATGCGGGGAAGGAGCGAATCGGCTTCCTTCTTCGTCCGGGTGAAAATCATCATGCTGTCGAAGCTGGTGCGTTTCACCAATTCAAGGATGAGTTCGTCGCGCTGATCCATGCCGACGGGATAAAAAGCATGGCTCACGGTCTCAGCAGGGGAGCGGCGTCCACCGATCTCTACTTCGGCGGGCTCTTTTAGCGCCCAGTTGGCAAGTGTCTCGATTGCTCCCGGCATGGTGGCGGAGAAGAAAAGGGTCTGACGTCCCGGAGGGCAGCGGTCGATGATTTTCTTCACGTCGGGGAGGAATCCCATGTCGAGCATGCGGTCGACTTCGTCGAGAACGAGATACTGGATATTGCTGAGATCGAGATTGCCTTTCTCGATATGATCGAGAAGACGACCGGGAGTCGCGATGATGATATCCGGCTTGCTCTCGAGTGCTTCGATCTGGTGTCCGTAGCCGACGCCGCCATGCAGGAGCATGACATTGAGTGGCTTGTAATAGGAGAACACATTCATCTGATCCTCAACCTGAGCAGCAAGCTCCCGGGTTGGCTCAAGGACAAGACACTGTGGCTTAGTTGAGCGACCCATCGTGGAAACGATAGGCAGCGCGAAGGCTGCAGTTTTACCGGTTCCGGTCTGAGACGCGCCTACGATATCCCGACCTTCGAGAGCGATAGGGATGGCCTGGGCCTGAACGGGGGTGGGAGCGTCGTAACCGGCTCGTTTGACTGCGCGGAGAACGGCTCCGGATAATCCTAGTTCATCAAATGAAGACATGGTTGACCAAGGAGGCTCCAACCCGCTCTTTCAAGGGGAATTATGCGCAGTTTCAACCGTTTTTCCGTTTCACCTTTTTTCCCATCATGAAGTAATCCAGCGAGATTCGACCGGCTCCGCCGCAGGCAAAGGCCAGAAAAAGGGTCAGATAGAGGACCAGTGACTGGGGATTCAGCGTGTGGGAGAGTTCGAGAGGGGTGATGAAAATGAAACCGGTGAGAATAAGGAGGAGGAGCGAATTGATTCTCGTGAAAATACCAAAGACGAGGCCGACGAAACTCAGGGTGAGCGCGGCGACCATTGCCACGGCAACTGGTCCTGAGTAGAAGAGGCCTTGAGCACTGAGTTGCTCCATAAGATCCCAGGGTTCTTTTTCCCAGACGTACTTACCGGCGAGGCACAATTGCTGGAAAAGCTGGTAGTAAGAGAACGTCGCGGCAGCGAGGATGCGGATGAGGAGAAGACCGAAATCAGAAGGTTTCGGTTTTCCTGGCCCGGTGTCAGGTAGCGGTTGAAAGGGCATTCAATGAGCGGTTAGTCACTCAAACACTCACGAGGCGGCTTCTGCAATCGAAATTCCTGTTTAAGATTCCCGCAGGAGGTGGTTCAGGATTTTTTGCCGTTCGGAAGGCTGAACAATGCCCCGGAAGATCAATAGATCTCCTAAATGAACTGATTGGTTAGCTGCTTTTCCTTTCTCTGAAGCTATGTTTCCGATTTCATACCCGCCCAGCATTTGGTTTCCGGTGATGGTGGTTTTGATTCGTTTTCCGACAACAACTCCCGCGTTCCGTTGGCGGCAGAGTAACTGTTGGGTGCCTTGTTTCCCGTCCCATATCATCATCACGGCGGTTTCGATTGTTTTAGGGGTCGCTACAAAAACCCTCTGTCCCTCCCGCTTTTTCATGGTCGCCATAAAAAATTTCGAGCCCCAACGGGCGATGCGAAGATAGCCGCGATCGTTGTTTCCACCGGGGCCGAAGAGGTGGAAACGAGCGATGTCGCCGGACACTTTTGATTCGGTGCGGATGCGAAAGGCGAAGGTGAACTGGTCGGAGATGATGAGCTCATCTCTGACTTCTTTCTCTGACGCTGTCATTTTCACTCCCGGTGCGAAGGTGATTTGTTTAGAGGTGGTTCTCCACAATCGATAGCGGGGATAGACTTCATCACGCGGAACACTTAGGAGGAGGTGATCTACGCTGCGCTCATCGACACGATTTTGTATTCCGAAAACGTTCTCGTTGGGGACCGTTGCAGGTTCACCTGCTTCGTTGAGAATTCCCAGTGAATCGACAACATAAGCCGATATCAGTGGAACTTTGTTCTTCAGAGGGGGGACGAAGACCGGTTTGGCATCGGCATTTGAGAATGGCGAATTGGAAGCCCTCAGAACGATAACTTCCGGCTCCGGTTCTTTCGGCGGTTCAATCTCGGGTTTTGTCTGACTGGCTGTTTCGCCGGTTTTTGCATTCGCCTCGGCAATTTTTGCGACGGCATTCTCCTTTTCCTTTTCAGGTTGGATACTGATGAGAAGAACCGCGCCAATGACTAAGGCGACAATAACCATGGCGGCGAGAATCAGTTGCTTTTTGCGACCTGGTTCTGCGGCGGAGTAGTGAGCTGTGCTATCCTGGCGGGGAGCTGATTTAGATGGAAGTGGTCGCCGGTGGGGACGCGTATGTTTCAGCGGCTCTGTATTCAGGGGGCGTGCGACCTGGTGTCGTGTTGTCTCCCATTTTGGTTTTTTAACGGTGGGGGCGACTTCTGAAAGAGGAATAGCTTTTGCAACGGGAACGTTCTCGTCAGCCTCTGAGTTCTCTACGGCTTTCTTTGCTGCTTTGAATTGGTGGTAGGCAGCGATTGCGTCGGCGGGTCGATCCCGGGGCTGTCTCGAGATTAGCCTGGTGACCCATTCAGCGATTGGCTTGGGTAGATCAGGCCGGAGCTCTGCGAGGGGGATAAATTGGTGAGACAAATGATTGGTCATTGTCTCAGCTATTGACTTGCCGGTGAAGGGAGGTCGCTGAGTGAGGGCAAAATAGAAGACGCACCCGAGCGAGTAGAGATCAGTGCGCTGATCGAGTGGCTGAACTTCAATCTGCTCAGGAGCAATATAGTCGATCGATCCGAGAAATGATCCGCTTTGGTCCAGCGTCTGCATCGAAGGCTTCTGACTGAACTTGGCAAGGCCGAAGTCGAGGAGTTTAACCTGGAAGCGTTCCGAAGGGAGCCAGGTCATCATGATATTCCCCGGTTTGATATCCCGGTGGAGAATGTCCATCTCCTTCGCGCTCATGAGCGGCTCCAGAATTTGTTCCGCGAGGTCGAGGAAGTCTTCGACTGAAAAAGCGACTCGTTTGACGATTTCTTTCAGTGTGTCGCCTTTGATCAATTCAAAGACGACGAAAGGGCCTTCGTCATCCTCGGAAAATTCGTAGATTGAAACGACATTCGGGTGCTGAAACTTAGCAAGGGCACGGGCTTCGTTCTCCAGAGAACCGTCGACCGCCTCGTTGAGTTGCGTTTCCTCGATGGGGAGAAGCCGTTTGATCGCGACGTCGCGCTCGAGGCGTCGGTCGAAAGCCTTGTAAATAGCTCCCACACCACCTCGACCAATTCGGCCTTTGATTTCATAACGATCCGGCATCGTGCGTTAAGTGAAGATGTTAACATCAATTTCCATAATTACCAAAAGATTAAAGAAAATTAGGTTTATAGCTGCTATATCAACTCTTTGCCGGATGGGTGGACACCGTTACGGTTTGAGCTATTCCGATGGAGAATCAGTTTTATCAAAGTTTCGATCAAGAGCGACTTGTTTCCGATGAGCGCATTCATGAAGGGGAGTATCGTACCGCGTTTCAAATTGACCGGGACCGGATAATCCATACCTCGGCTTTTCGACGACTTCAGAATAAAACGCAGGTATTTTTTAGTGGCGAATACGACTTTTATCGAACGCGGCTGACTCATTCGATCGAGGTTGCCCAGATAGGCCGGAGTATTTGCAATCGTCTCAATCAGACTTCGGATTTACTTGATCCGGAGTATTTCGTTGATGCCGACCTGGTGGAGGCGGCCTGCCTTTCGCATGACATTGGACATCCTCCTTTCGGGCATACCGGCGAAAGAACTCTCCATCGATTGATGGTGCCGTATGGTGGTTTCGAGGGAAATGCGCAAACGCTGCGCATTCTGACTTCGATTCTTTTCGGGCCGGAGCGGGGGATGAATCCGAGCCGGGCTTTCATTGACAGTGTGTTGAAATACAAGACGCTTTTCGGAGAGGTCGAATCGCAGAAGAATCATTTTCTCTACGCGGAGCAGGCCGATGTTCTGGGCTTTGTCACGGATGGGAATCTATTTCCCGAAACGTTGACTCCGGGGAAATTGAGAAACGGTTTCCGTTCCATTGAATGCCAGATGATGGATTGGGCTGACGACACCGCCTATTCTCTCAATGACATTGCTGATGGAATCCACGCGGGTTTCATTAACGTCGATAAAGCCGAGCGCTGGGCTGAGTCGAAGTCACTCAATGCTGAAGAGTCGAAGGTGTTGGAGGAATTGCTCGAGGCGATTCGCCGGGGACGCGTTGAATCTACGATCGGTAAAAAGATCGGATCATTCATTGCCGCAGCCACCTTGGAGAAGGCGGGTGGTTTTCTCAGCGGGGCAACGGCCCGACACCAGTACCGCCTCGTCATTGATCCTGAGATTCAGCAGGCTTGTGGAGTTTATAAAGGCTTGTCTCTCGATCTGGTCTTCAAAAGCCAGCAGCTTCAACAGCTCGACCGGAAGTCAGATTTCATTCTGACCCGGCTGTTTGAAGTGTTTGCAGAATTGTATATTCATCCATCGGAACCCGGAAACAGCCATTTTCGTCTCCTTTCAGATGAGGAGGAATCGCTTATTTTCTCCCAGGAAACGATCGAGGCCCGCGCCCGGGTTGTCTGTGATGTGCTTGCCAAGATGACCGATGGCATCGCGAGCCGAACCTACCGCCGTCTTTTTGACGCGGATTTTGGTTCGATCGTTGATTTAGTATAGAGCCCGCCTCACAGGGTTGAGTGTCGGACCCAACCCTCTTCAGTCCGGCTGGACGATGTCGTATTCCCGGCGCAGGCGCTGGATCTCCTTCCAGACGGTTTCAGTGACGGTGGATTCGCTGACCCGACCGAAAAGATAGCTGAGAACCCGTTTTTCTTCCGCATCGATCTGTCCGTCTTCGAGGGCGATCTTTTCCAGCATCTTGAGTTCGCCGTCGTCAATCGTCCCGTCGTTGGCAAAAACCGCGAGGAAAGAATACGCGGTGAGGCGCCGTGCGGCAGAAGTGGGTGGTATGGAATCGTTCATTGGCCGGCAGCTTCACGATGGCCGCTGAAACCGTCAATCGGATTTGAGTGACACAATTCTGACATTTCGGCATGATGCTTTCAAATGGGCTCCATTATCGCGCCATTGTTCGGTGTTCTTATATGGGGTTACACTCTATTATACGATGATTTATTCTTCGCCAGCTGAAACGTCGCCTGAAGACATTGATTCGATGCCATCTCCCACCGGGGCGAAGACCTTGATTCTTCTCGATCTTCTTTCACGCCATTCTGAAGGGCTTACGGCGGCAGAAGCGGCGCGGGAATCGGGATTTACTCAGAATTTGGTTTTCCGAATTCTTAAAACGCTGGTGGCTCTTGGCTATGCTATGCAAAGAGAGGATCGAAAGGCCTACGTCCTCACTAACCGCCTTCTCGAGCTTTCCGGACCCCGCTCTGGAGAAAAGAGTCTCGTATTTTGTGCGAACGAAGCGCTTCGCCGTCTGCGTGACGAAACGGGCGAGACCGTGCAGCTGGCAATTGAGAGCGGAGGTAAGCTGCTTGTTCTAGAGCAATTCCGCGGCACATACCCTTTGCAAGTGAGTGGTGAAGTCGGAATGCGCGTCCCTCTCTATTCCTGTGCGCCGGGCAAGGCGATCCTCGCGAGTTGGGGGGAAGTGAAGCGTGAGGAGTGGTTCTCCGGAAAGGGGCGGAAGCTGAAGTCGTATACGAAGACAACTCTGTCGACCCGTGAACGGCTTGAGGAGGAGATCAGGCGTATCCGCGAGCTGGGTTATGCGGAAGACAGGGCTGAAGGAATCGAAGGGATTCACTGTGTTGCGGTACCGATCCACGATACCTACGGACAACCTCTCGGGGCGATTACGGTGATGGCGCCACTGACGCGGATGCCCGAGGCGGACTTCGCAACGTACGCTGAACGTTGTTACGAGGCTAAGTCGAGTATTGAAATCAAACTTCGAGCATGAGCACTTGGCGAACATTTTCTATTTTGTTTTTGTTAGGATGGTTTTCCGGAACGTCATTGTCGGGGGCAATGAGCGATGCGGAGCGGGAATTCTTTGAGTTTAAGATCCGTCCGATCCTTGCGCAGGAGTGCTACGAATGCCATTCAGAGGCAACGAAGGCGAAAGGAGGGTTGCTTCTCGACACGCGGGCCGGGTGGAAGAAAGGCGGCGATTCAGGCCCCGCGATTGTGCCGGGGAAGCCGGATCAAAGTCCTTTGTTCATCTCGATTACTCATGAGGGAGAGGATCTCAAAATGCCGAAAGCCGGTGCTCAGCTGGAACCTCAGTTGATTGAGGACTTTCGTGAGTGGATAGCGATGGGAGCTCCCGACCCGCGCGAAGAGCCGCCGTCTCCGGAACAGCTTTCTAACGATACGAACTGGGAGGCGATTCGGGACCGTCGTAAAGGGTGGTGGAGTTTTCAGCCGATTCAGGATCCGGAGGTGCCTGAGGTAGCCGGGGTGGAGAAGCCGGTGGATCGTTTCATTCGGACGCGATTAGTTGAGTCGGGACTCACACCGGCTGGTCCTGCTGACCCGCGCACCTTGCACCGCCGTTTGTCTTTTGCGCTTGTCGGGCTTCCTCCAACAGTGCAGGAAGCGGAAGATTTTATCGCTTTGTGGAACGAGGATTCTGATCGTGCTATTACGGCTTTAGTCGATCGCCTCATGGCGGGTTCCGCGTTCGGCGAGCGCTGGGCGCGTCACTGGATGGACTGGATGCGATATGCTGAAACGCACGGCAGTGAGGGCGATCCGGCGATACCTCATGCCTGGCAATACAGGGATTATTTGATTCGGGCCCTCAACGGCGATGTCCCATATGATCAGTTAGTCAGAGAGCATCTTGCGGGTGATTTGCTTGCTGAACCGAGAATTAATGAGGCATTGAAGTTGAATGAGAGTGCGATCGGTCCTGCTCATTATCGAATGGTCTTTCATGGATTCGCGCCGACGGATGCTCTCGATGAGAAAGTGAAATTTACCGATGATCAGATCAATACCGTGACGAAGGCCTTCCTCGGTCTCACCGTGTCCTGTGCCCGTTGTCATGATCACAAGTTCGATGCGATCAGCCAGGCGGATTACTATGCGATGTTCGGCATCTTTGCGAGCAGCCTGCCTGCGACGGTGGCGGTTGATGCGCCGGGCGTGCTTGGTGCACAACGGGAAGAACTGTCGAGCCTGAAGGAGGCGATTAGGCAAGAGATCGCGGCGTTCTGGATCGATTCCCTGAATGGTGATTCGCCCGGTGTGAAGTCCCCGGCGCAATCGCTCAATTTTATCCGGCAAATAGCGGCGAAAGAAGATGTCGCCGCTGAGTGGAATCGTCTTCGCAGGGATTTTGATTCCCGCACAGCTGAAGTGAAAAAGGTGAGGGATGAATCACGTCGTGTCTGGAACCTCTCCGATGCGGAGGAGGTCTCCGCCTGGACCCGGGTGGGTGAAGGGATGGAAGAGGCGGAGTCTTTCGGGGCCGGTGACTTTGTGGTGGGGATGTCGCAGGCGGTGGATCAAATTTTTCCGGGTGGCATCTATTCTCACCGCCTCTCCACGAAGCATCGGGGGTTCATCGCCTCTCCGCCTCAGCTTCTCGACGGGGAATATGACCTCTATTTCAATGTGGTTGGCGACAAGTCCTCGGCTCGATTTTCGGTGCAGCACTATCCCCGAAAAGGGACGGTCTATCCGGTCACGGATCTGGAGGAAGGAAAATGGCAGTGGGCAAAACATGATCGTATTGACTACTGGAATGGCGATGAAATTCATCTCGAACTCGCCACGGCGGCAGAGGCTCCGATTCTCGTGAAAAGGGCGGACCGATCGTGGTTCGGAATTCGGGAAGCTGTTCTCGTGAAAAAAGGCAGTCCTTCACCTGCCCGTGTCGCCGATGAGTGGATGGGGGCAATCTTTGCGACGGGGGGGGAGAGAACTCCCCGGACACCTGAAGAAGTGATGGGCCTCTTTGAGGAAACGGTTCGCCGTTTGCTGGTTCAATGGAGAACGGGTGGGGGGATGAGTGACGCCGGGGCTCTTTTGCTTGAGGATCTGAGAGCGCATCACTATTTCCCTAACAAGACAGCGGAACTGCCCGAATCTGTCGTTTCCCTTCTAGTCGGGTATCGTGATGTCGAATCTATGATTGCTGAGCCGACCCGGGCCCCCGGGATTGTGGATCGACCGGGTCGGGATCAGGCTCTTTATGTAAGGGGGAACCATAAGGAGGCGGGCGAACCCGTTCCTCGACGGTTTCTCGAGGCGATTGATCAAACGCTATACAAGGGGGAAGGGTCGGGACGTCTCGAACTGGTTGAAGACTTTTTCCGCGAGGATAATCCCTTTACTGCCCGGGTAGCGGTCAATCGCATCTGGACCCATCTCTTCGGGGATGGTCTCGTTGCGACAGTGGATAATTTTGGCCGACTCGGAGAGGAACCGTCGCACCCCGAATTACTTGATCACCTCGCGACGAAATTTAAAGGCGGGATGGGGTGGTCGATCAAAGCCCTTATTCGGGAGATTGTATTGAGTGATACCTTTCAGCAATCTTCGGTTCCGGTGGATGGCGTGGCGGCGATCGATCCTGACAATCGATTGCTTTCGAGTTTTCCGGTGCGCCGTCTCGACGCCGAGGCGATTCGGGATTCGTTGCTTTCTGTTTCCGGTGAACTCGACGGAAGAACATTCGGCCTGCCGCAGGGAGAGAGTTCAACGCGTCGGGCGGTTTATTTAAAAGTGGTTCGCAACAAGTTGAACCCTTTTTTAAGCACCTTTGATTTTCCGGTTCCGGCGTCCACCGTCGGGAAACGCGACGCGACGAATGTTCCTGCTCAATCGCTCACCTTGCTGAATGATCCCTTCATCGCAGGGCGGGCCCGGGGAGCGGCGCTGCGGGCGATCGCGGAGCTCGGGGCTGATGCCGATGAGGGTGAATTGATTGAATGGTTTTTCCTCACGGCGCTCAACCGGCCTGCGACTGATGCCGAGCTGAATGGAGCTCGCAGTTTTCTCAGCACGCTGGATGATCAGTATGAGGAGGAAGCCGGCAGGCGCGATGATCTGGAACAGAAATTGACGCGTATCGAAAGAGAAAAAGAGAACCTCCTCGAGCCGGTTCGGCAGCGGTTGCTGGATGAACAGATAGCTGCCCGGGGAGGCGACAGAGAGGTGGTTCCTGACCTCGCGCCAGTTTCCCGTTGGGAATTCAAGCACGGCCTGTCTGACCTTGTCGGGGAATTGAGCTTGAGTTTACACGGCTCTGCTAAAGTGAGTAAGGGGGCCCTTATTCTCGACGGTTCCGGCTACGCCTCAACGCCGCCGCTCACGGTGGATTTACGTGAGAAGACGCTGGAGGCCCTTGTTCGACTGGATTCGCTTGATCAAAGAGGCGGGGGAGTGATCACGATTCAGGACAGAAAAGGAACGCCTTTCGACAGCCTTGTCTTTTCGGAAAGGCGTTCGCGGCGCTGGCTCGCAGGAAGCAATCGTCATGTGCGAACGATGGATTTCGATGCTGAAGATGAAATTGAAGCGGTGGAGGAAGCGGTGAGGGTGACGTTGGTTTATGAAAAAGACGGTACGATTCGCTGTTACCGGAATGGTGAGCGATGGGGGCAATCGATACGGAAGGCGGCCTTGCAGGGGTATGAAGCGGGAAGTGCAGAAGTATTATTAGGACTTCGGCATGGAAGGGGCGTCGGGACAAACCGTTCCTTAAAAGGTCGGATCTACGAGGCGGCTCTCTATGATCGGGCGCTTTCCCCTCTTGAGGTCCAGCTCTCGATGAAAAATAAGGGGCCCCGGGTTTCGCGTGAAATGGTGATGAATGCGCTCACTGAGGAGCAGCGCAAGCGTCTGCAGTCGGTCGAAGCCGGTCTCGCCGAAGTGAGAGCCGGGCTTTCCGCGTTTTCAGCTGATGACCAAGATCAGAGTCGCAGGTGGCAGGATCTGGCTCACGCGATTTTCAACCTTAAGGAATTTATTTACCTCCAATAAGATGAACCCACAGATTTCATTTTCGCGGCGTGAAGCCTTGAACCGGATTTCCTCGGGATTCGGAATGATGGCTTTGTCAGGAATGATGGCTGAGAAAGGCCACGCTGCGTTACCGGGTGCTCCCGGGGCCCTCCCTCAACCTGATTTTCAGCCGAAGGCCAAGCACGTTATCCTTTGTTACATGTCAGGTGGCGTTTCCCAGGTTGATAGTTTTGATCCAAAGCCAAGGTTGCTTGATTTCCAGGGGAAGCCGATGCCGGTGAAAGTGGAGCGGACGCAGTTTAACAACAACGGCAATGTCTTTGCGAGCCCGTTCGAATTCAAGCAGAGCGGAGAGAGTGGCACGCCGATTTCAGATCTCTTTCCCTGCCTGCGTGAGAATTGTGTTGATGATCTCGCGGTGATTCGCTCAATGACGAGCACGGTGAATGAACACGCTCAGGGGAATTTCTTTTTTCATACCGGTTTTCCGTTCATCGGGCATCCCAGTGCGGGGGCCTGGTGCAGTTATGGCCTAGGGACGGAGAATCAGAATCTCCCCGGCTATGTGGTTCTGAAGAGCGGTGTCTCCGGGGTTCCTCATGGAGGGGTCGGTCAGTGGAGTAGCGGCTTTCTGCCGGCGCAGCATCAGGCTTCGGTGATACAGGCGGATGCGGACGAACCTGTCCGGAATGTGATCCCGCGAGAAGGGGACGGCATTCAGCAGTCGCGTCTTGATTTTATTCGTGCGATCGACCGGGAATTTGTGGAAAAGACACATCACGACTCAGCAGTGGAAGCCGCGATTAAGAATTACGAGACGGCCTACCGCATGCAGTCCGCAGTGCCTGAATTATGTGATATCAGCGGAGAGTCCGAAGCGACGAAAAGGCTCTATGGTTTTGAGGCAAAGAATCCGATGACCCGGGACTACGCGAGACAGGCGATTCTAGCCCGCCGACTCGTCGAGCGGGGAGCCCGGTTCGTCGAGTTGACCTGCCTGCCTCAGAACCCGGGGAGTGGACAGATTGCCAATCCATGGGACCAGCACGGTAAACTGGAACAGGGTCACGCCGCGATGGCGAATCAAGTGGACCAACCCATTGCGGGCTTGCTCATGGACCTGAAGCAGCGCGGCCTGCTCGATGAGACCCTGGTGATTTTTGCAGGTGAGTTCGGACGGACTCCTTTTTCACAGGGGAGCGATGGTCGTGATCACAATCCCTTTGGATTCAGTATTTGGCTTGCCGGGGGTGGTTGCAAAGCGGGGAGCATCTATGGAGCCACCGATGACTTTGGCTACCACGTCGTCGACGGAAAAATGACGGTTTACGATCTCTGGGCGACAGTTCTTCACCTCATGGGGGTCGAGCATGAAGATTTAACCTTCAGGTATGCAGGTCGCGACGTCAGGCTGAGTGAGGTGGAGGGGCATGTTATTCATGATCTCGTAGGGTGACCGGATTGATCTCGGGATGCCTTTTTCAGCTCTCGGTCAGGCCCATTTCCTTGAGTTTTCGCTGCATCGTTCGCCGGGATATTCCCAGCAGTTGAGCGGCTTCAGTGCGGTTGTCGCCGGTTCGCTTGAGCGCAAGCCTGATCATTTTCTCCTCTACTCTGGCAAGGTTGAGGTCTTCGTCCCTGACGGCTTCGCCGGCAGGGGGAGTGTCGGGTGATGAATTGCCTCCGCGGAAGCCCTCATGCGATCCGTCACGGAGAAAAAGCGGAAGGTGGCGCACCCCGATTTTGCTTCCGTTTGCCATGACGACTCCATGCTCGATGGCGGTGCGGAGTTCGCGGACGTTGCCGGGCCAGTCGTAGTCGAGGAGCAGCTGCAGGGATTCGTTCGTCAGTTCAATGCCGTGCTTGCCGTTCTCCTCTCCGAATTCTTTGAGGAATGCTTCGACCAGCAAAATGATATCTTCTTTTCTCGCACGGAGTGGAGGCATTGAAATGGCCACGACATTGAGGCGGAAGAAGAGGTCATCACGAAAGGTGCCCTCGCGAACCATTTCGCTGAGGTCTTTGTTCGTTGCCGCGACGACGCGAACATCGACTTTTTGTGGCTTGTTGGATCCCAGTCGTTCGATGGTGCGTTCTCCGATGGCACGAAGAAGTTTCACCTGGGTGTTCAGATCAATCTCCCCGATCTCGTCGAGGAAAAGGGTGCCGCCGTTGGCTTCTTCGAAGCGTCCCATGCGTCGCTCCATCGCGCCGGTAAAGGCACCCCGTTCATGGCCGAAAAGTTCGCTTTCGAGAAGTTGTTCACTGAGGGCGGCGCAGTGGACGGTGACGAGTTTTGATTTCGGTCTTCCGCTGAGATGGTGGATAGCGCGACCGACGAGTTCTTTACCGGTTCCGCTTTCACCCTCGATTAAGACGGTGGCGCGGGACGGGGCAACCTGTCGGATCGTATCAAAGACAGGTTCCATTGCCGCGGAATGGCCGATGATATTTTCGAGGCCGTAGCGCTCCGTTACTTGAGCCTTCAGAGCGACGACTTCCTCTTCCACGGTTCGACTTCGGATCGCGCGTTTGATGACGATCTCGAGTTCGTCGATATTGAGCGGTTTGCTTACGTAGTCGTAGGCGCCCTTTTTCATCGCTTCGACAGCGACGTCGACGGAGCCATAGGCGGTCATGAGGATACAGACTGGCGGCTTCGAGCGGGCGAGCGTTTTTTCGATGAGTTCCATGCCGTTTTCCCCGCCGATCCGGAGGTCAGTGAGCATGACATCAACCGCTTCATTCTTCAGGATCTCCTCCGCTTCGGCAATGTTGGCGGCGATGTAGACATCGAACTCGTCTTCGAGAGAGAGGCGGAGCCCTTCCCGGGTGTTTTTCTCGTCGTCGACAATGAGAATGGTGTTGTCCAGAAACTCCATGAGATAATGTTAGGCTATTGGGTCGATGTCAATTACCGGGGATTCCGATTTCTCAGGAAGAAAGCGCATGAGCCGCTCGGCCCTGGGAAGGAAGACGGTCACTTCCGTGCCCATGCCGACCTGACTCTGGAACTGCAATTCGCCGGCATGTTCGTGGATGATGCGGTGCACAATCATGAGGCCGAGTCCGGAGCCCGCTTTTTTCGTGGTGTAATAGGGCTCGAAAACGCGGCTCACCTGGTCGGCCGGAATGCCCGGTCCATTGTCTGCGAAAGTGAAGGAGACGTTTTCATCATTGAAGCCGGTTTTCACAATGATCTCCCCGTCCGAACCAATGGCCTGGCTACTGTTCCGGATCAGGTTGTAAAAGACCTGTTTCATTTGATCGCGGTCGACCTGAATCAGGGGGAGATCTTCAGTCAGTTCGAGGACGATGGAGATGCGACGGTCCGCCATTTCCGGGGCGATGAAGGTGAGGGCTTCATTGAGCAGTTCATTGAGGTCGGTCGCTTCGGGGACAGGTTGAGTCGGGCGAACTGCATTCAGGAAATCTTCGACGATGAAGTCCAGTCGCTTGATTTCGTTTCGTGTGATCTCAAGTGATTCGAGCAGTTCCGCGGCCAGTTCAGGGTCCGCCCGCTTCTTTACTTTTCGCTCGATGACCTGGAGGTGGATGTTCAGCGAATTCAGAGGGTTGCCGATTTCATGGGCGACACCGGCGGCAAGACTTTGTACTGCCTGAATTTTCTCAGACTCAATTTCGCGAATGTGTCGTTCACGGTTTCGGGTGTTGTCCCGGAGGATGATAACGTAGCCGACGAGATCCTCTTCGCCGGGATCCTCAGCGTCCTGATTGGCGAGAGGGGAGATATAGAAGTTGAGCAGCCGCATTTCGGGATAGCGAACAAGCAAATCGCGATTGATGACTCCTCCTGACTCGACGACTTCCTCCCAGGGGATTCCGGGAAACAACTCCGTGACTGAATTTCCTGAAGCCGATTTCCGGTCGAGCCCGAAGAATTTGCAGGCGGTATCGTTGATATAGGTGATCGATCCCCGTGCGCCGGTGACGATGATTCCTTCCCGGAGGACATCAAAGACCCGCTCGAGAAAACCTTTTTCCTGAACCGCTTTGAGGACAAGGCTCTGGATCTCCTCGGGTTCCAGTTTGTCGAGGCGATCAATGAGTCTGTCGATAATGCCCGGTTTCATGTATGCTGGCGGGGAAATGATTGAGAGACAAAAAGGCTCCACGGAATCCGTTGTCATGGTGATTACCACGATGTCAGAAGCTGAGAAGGCGCGTCAATTTGGCACACGTCTCGTTGAAATGCAATTGGTTGCCTGTGTCAATCTGCTTCCCGGAGTGGAATCCATCTATCAGTGGAAGGGGGATCTGGAGGTTGAGGGGGAATGTCTCGTTCTCATGAAGACGACGCGGGAACGGCTGGGGAAGCTGGAGGCATGGGTGCAGAAGAACCATCCGTATGAAGAGCCTGAGTTCCTGGTTTTACCGGTCGAAGCGGGATCTGCGGGTTATTTTGACTGGGTTCGACGCCAAACAGGATCCTGAGTGGTTTGGCAATGCCGTTGGACAAAGTGCCATCCTTGGGCATAAGTCTCCGGTCCCATTTTACGTCACCTTATATCGTGAGCCTCATCGTCCAGAAATACGGCGGAACTTCTGTCGGAACACCAGAACGCATCGTCAATGTAGCGAAGCGTATTCTTGAAACGAAAGAACAAGGTCATCAGGTCGTGGCGGTTGTTTCCGCGATGTCGGGGGTGACCAATAAGCTGATTGAACTGGCTGATCAGGTAACCGGGGCGGGAGAGCCGACCGAGCGTGAGATGGATGTGTTGCTCTCCACCGGCGAGCAAACCACGATTGCGTTGACGGCAATGGCGTTGAATTCGATGGATGCCAAGGCTGTTTCCCTTACCGGAGCGCAGGCGGGGATCGAGACGGACGGGGTTCACACGAAGGCGCGGATTTCGAATATTTCGCCCGCGGGGGTTCACGAACTGCTCGATGACGGGAACATTGTTATTCTGGCCGGTTTTCAGGGGAAGACCCCTGATGGAAAGATCACGACGCTCGGACGCGGTGGATCAGACTTGACGGCGATTGCCATGGCTGCTGCTATTGAAGCAGACCTTTGTCAGATTTTTACCGATGTGGATGGCGTCTATACCTGCGATCCACGGGTCGTTCCCGAGGCGAAAAAGATCGACGAGATCAGTTATGATGAACTTCTCGAGATGGCGAGTTCAGGGACGAAGGTGATGCAGTCCCGCTCGGTCGAATTTGCCAAAAAGTTCGGCGTTCGTTTTGAAGTGAGAAGTAGTCTAAATACCAACCCGGGAACTCTTGTTAAAGAAGAAACCATGAGCATGGAATCCGTCGTCATTCGCGGTGTCAGTCTGGAGCGCGCCCAGGCAAAGGTCACCATTTCCGGAGTCAAAGATTTACCGGGATCCGCCAGCCGCATTTTCGGAGCGGTATCGGAAGCAAACATTCTCGTCGACATGATCGTTCAGAATGTCTCAAAAACCGGAATCACTGATATCTCTTTTACGGTTCACAAAGACGACGTCGCTAAAGCGGAGTCTGTTCTCAATCCGGTTCTCGTTGATCTGGGGGACGGAGTGAAAATTGAAGCGGAAGACGGTATCGCCAAGCTCAGTGTCGTCGGAATCGGGATGCGTTCTCATTCCGGTGTCGCCGCTGAGATGTTCAAAGCGCTCTCTGACGCGGGAATTAACATCGAGATGATTTCGACTTCTGAAATCAAAATCACCGTCACCGTTTCGGAGGCGCAGATTGATGATGCGGCGAAGGTGATGCATGCTGCTTTCGGGCTGGCCGAAGCCTAGCGTTCTTGCGCAGCGCGTTTCTCCTGAACGCGTTCCTTGTCACATTTCGCATGAAACGCGAAATGTGAGGATGCGTCGATCATTGCTCTTCTTCGTTCTATCTGTTTGGATTTGTCCGCTCCTTGCTGACGAGCGGCCGAATATCCTCTGGCTGTCGGCTGAGGATATCAGCGCTCATTTCGGGTGTTATGGTGACCCGTATGCGATCACGCCAAATCTTGATGCCCTCGCGGAGAAGGGAACCCGTTTCACTAATGTTTACACGACAGCGGGAGTATGTGCGCCGTGTCGATCCGGGATTATCACTGGGATGTACCAGAACTCTGTCGGCACCCATCATATGCGGTGCAATGCGACGCTACCGGACTGGCTGAAGCCTTTTCCGATGTATTTGCGCGAGGCCGGCTACTATTGTACGAACAACAGCAAAACGGACTATCAGTTCAGCAAACCCTCTTCGAAGGAAATCTGGGATGCCAGTTCGTCTAAAGCCCATTGGAAAGACCGCCCCGATGGAGCCCCCTTCTTCGCGGTCTACAATTTCACCGGTTGCCACGAAAGCGGCATTGCTGACAAGAAGAAGTATCAAAGTGTCACCGGGGGGCTTTCAGGGACCGAGCGGCAGGACCCGGAAGCCTTTGATAATTTGCCGCCCTATTATCCTGACACACCGACGGTTCGTGAGGATTGGAAGCGTAATTATGAGTTGATCACGGCAATGGACGCCTGGGCGGGGCGCTTGATTGAAGAGGTGAAGGCGGCGGGAGAATGGGAGAATACCATTGTCATGTTCTGGTCCGATCACGGGATTGGCCTACCGCGTGCGAAACGCTGGCTGTATGATTCCGGAACCCATGTCCCGATGATTCTCCGTTTGCCTGAGAAGTGGAAGGGGCGCTCGCCTGAAGCGGTTGATGACCGGCTCGTGAACTCCGTGGATTTTGGCCCAACTGTGTTGGACCTCGCCGGGGTTGAGGCACCTGATTTTCAGCACGGAGTTTCCTTTCTCAGTGAAGGACCGGAAAGAAATTATGTTTATGGAGCCCGGGATAGAATGGATGAGCGTTACGACATCATTCGAGCGGTTCGCGATAAGCGTTTCCGTTATGTAAGGAATTTCGAGCCGCTTAAGCCTTATTACCAGTACATGAACACTCCGGAAAAAGGGGCAACGATGAATGAGATTCGTCTCGCCGAAGCTGAGGGTGATTTGTCAGGGGCGTTGGCTCTTTTCTCGGCGGGATCGAAACCGGTGGAAGAACTCTATGACCTCGAGGAGGACCCTCACGAGGTCAATAATCTTGCCGGTGATCCTGCTTATCGTGAAAAGTTGGCTGAGATGAAAAAGGCCCTGTTCGAATGGCAGTTGGAGATCGGCGATCTTGGACTCATTCCGGAGTCGGAGATTGAGGTTCGTGAGGATGAGGCAGGTTCCACCTACGCCATCCTTCATGGCGAGACTGATCAAAGTGTTTTTATTCAGGAGCTGACCTCGATCGCAACGAAAGCTTCAGAGGGGCCGGCAGCCTTTCCTGATTTACTGAAAGCGCTGGGGCATAAAGATTCGACGATTCGTTATTGGGGGGCCACCGGCCTCGGAAACTTTGCAGAGGAGGCGAAAAGCTTCGCGGGGGTGGTCGAAAAGCTTGAGGCGACTTTAAAGGATTCCTCTCCGACCGTGCGGATCGCGGCGGGAAGAGCGCTCTGTCGCATGGGTGCGGTTGACCCTGCTCTTGAAGTCGTTGCTGACGAAATGAGGGGCGGGGGAGAATGGGCGAGGCTTGAGGCGACGATTGTGCTGGATGAGCTTGATGAAGTGGCTCGTCCTGCTTTGAGCTCGCTGGAGGCGGGACTGGCAGACCAGCCGAATAAATACATCATCCGGGTCGCGAACAAAGCGGTCAATGATTTGCTTGGGACAACGAATCGCGTGCCCTAGGGTATTTCTCTATGGCTGAGATTCGATCATTCGATGCGGCACTCCTTGCCGGAGGGCGTTCCCGGCGTTTTGGATCGGATAAGGCATTTCTGAAGTGGCGGGGCGAACCTTTGTTTGAGCGCCAGCTGGCTCTGCTTCAAAGGTTGGAGCCGGCCGCGGTTTGGATATCCGCCAATGAGGATCAGGATTTTCCCGTCCGGGAAGGTGTGACGGTCCTTGTCGATGACGAATTGGATGAGGGCCCGCTCGGAGGGATGCTCACTGTCTTTCGTCAGAGTGCGGCGGATTGGATTCTGGTGCTTGGCGTTGATCTTCCGCTCATGGAAGGTGGTTTTCTACAGGGCTTGATCACAGGTCGGAAGGGCGTAGTCCCGAAGACGGATCGGTTTTGGGAGCCACTCGCGGCGATCTATCCGCGGGTTGAAATGCTCGCGCTTCTTGAGAGAGCCTTTTCGGAGGGGGATCGAAAACTCCAGCATCTTCTGGATCAGGCGGAAGCAGGGGGACTGGTTGAGGCTCTTCCGGTTTCTCTATCGGATAAGCTGCTTTTCACTAATCTGAATTCGACGACTGATTTGAGGGAGATCGATCCCAATCGTACGGATGATATGGTTCAAATTAGGCGATACCGTGATGGTTCTTTTCGCACGGAGAGCGACTTTGTAGCGGCCGAAGAACCGCTCGAGATTCGAGTGAACGACCGGAGCGTGGCGGTGATGATGCGCACCCCCGGCTGTGACGAAGAGCTCGTCACCGGATTTCTTTTCACCGAAAGCATGATTCAATCAGCCGCGGAGATCATCTCGATTGAACACTCGTCGGATCTTGATCGGGAAAGTGTTGGAAATACGATCAATGTTTGTCTCGCCGGTGAACCCGATTTAAAGGATCTGACTCGGCATGTATTCACTTCGAGTAGCTGCGGGGTGTGTGGTAAGGCGACAATCGACTCCGTTTTTCAGCAGTTCCCCCCTTTATCATCCGCTTTGAAAATTGATCCCGAGGTGATACTCAGCCTGCCGGGGACTCTCCGGTCAGCCCAGAAGACCTTCGAGAAAACCGGGGGGCTTCATGCTTCGGCGCTGTTTTCCCGCGAGGGCGAATTGCTTATTCTTCGCGAAGATGTGGGGCGTCATAACGCGCTCGATAAAGTGATCGGTCACGGTTTGCGTGAGGACGTTCCCTTCCGGGAGGTTATCCTGCTAGTGAGTGGCAGAATCTCTTTTGAGCTTACTCAGAAAGCACTCGCGGCCGGAATATCGATGATAGCGGGCATTTCGGCTCCCACCAGTTTAGCGGTCGATTTAGCGGCGAAAAGCGGGCAGACCTTGATTGGCTTTTTGCGGGAACGGGGATTCAACGTATACTCGGGAGAGTCATGAACGCTTCCCCCACTCCTGAGGATGCTGAGCAATTGCGGAAGGCGCTGCAGGCGGCTCTGTCGGCGAAGTCAGAGGTTCGCTATGCCGGCGGTTATCCGATCTATCCCGAAGCGTTTCGAGACTTTACCGGATACATCAGTGGTTCACCCTGGCATCGGGCGGACTACATTAAGCACATGAACGGGGACCTGCGTGCGCAGATTGAGGAGCTCCCTCTCGGGAAGGTGAGGTCCTTTCTGACGATGATGATCCGCATTGATCGTTTCAGTCCGGGAGGGCTTCTTGCGATGCTGGAAGACGGAACCGCCGAGCGTATCGTGAGCCGGGCCGTCGAACTCAGTGATGATTGAGCGTCCGGATCCCGGCTGTATCCGGCAATCTGGATAGACTTGTTTAACTCACCCGGAGTCATTCATCGATTCGGAGATACCGATTGCGAATGCGGCTCCATAAAAAATGATGATCGCGACAAGAATCAAAATCCCCAGATAACCAGTGATGATCCCGGCGATGGAGAAACCTTTGTTCGAGGAATTTCCGGGCTCGTCGTTGGCCCGTTTCAGTCCGATGTGTCCGCAAATCACGGCGGGAATGGCAAAGAGTTGAAAACAGACCAGTCCCAGAACGCCGAAGATAAGGGCGCAGAGGGCAACCGTATCGAGGGATGGAGGTCCATTGGATACTTCAGGTTGAGCGGTGCGAACCTGTTTTTGCTGCGCCGGGGTGAGTGCCGGGGGAAGGGGGATGCCGTCGAACAAGTCGGGACGAACGTCGACGCAAGGCTGCCAATCCGGCATCGTTTCATTCCAGACCAGTGTATCACGGGCGATCAGATTGTCTGAAATCAGAGAGGGAAAGCTCTCTTCCGGGAACTCGTGCTGCTTGTCAGCTTTGTCTGCGTAGAACCATTGCATAGGTCACCGAATCGTAGTGGATCCAGCCCCTTTTGGCGAAAAGGAATCACGAAAAGGTGCAGTGATCGCGGAAGGTCGCGAGTCGCTCATCAAAGGCTTCACGGGTGAGTGACTGCAGCGAATGGGTGCTGAAGCTTTCACAAGTGTAGCTGGCGAGGATGGTGCCGCGTGCGATTGCGCTGGTGAGGTCTTCGAAGGCGTATTCGTTCTTCCCAAGGCTGGCGAGATATCCTGCAAATCCGCCAATAAAGGAATCACCGGCACCGGTAGGATCGAAGACGTCGTGAAGAGGGAAGGCAGGGCAGGTGAAGAAATTGTCCTCACTGAAGAGCATTGCGCCGTGTTCACCTTTCTTAACGATGACATACTTAGGCCCCATCTCGCGAAGCGCCTTTCCGGCTGCGACGACATTGGAGGTGTCCATCATCAGTTTGGCTTCACTGTCGTTGAGGACGAGCAGGTCGATGCGCTTCAGCAGGTTTTCCAGTTCGTCACGGGAAATCTGGATCCAGAGATCCATCGTGTCAGCGATGGTAAAGGAGGGAGTATCGCCCGCCTGATCGATGACGGCATGCTGATTCAGAGGGTGCGCGTTTGCGAGGAGGTTGATCGTGGCACCTTTTTGAGATTCGGCGACCGCAGGTTGCCACGATTCGAGAACGTTGAGGGCTACCTCCAGCGTCTCACGGTCATTCATGTCTTCCATGTATTCGCCGGACCAGCGGAAGGTTTCGCCTTTGGAGAATTCAATGCCATCAAGGTTGATGTCGCGGCTCTTGAGGAGGTCGAGGTGCTCCTGAGGGAAATCGTGACCGACGACCCCGACGATATGTGATGGAGAAAAGAAGCTCGCGGCAATGGCGGCATAAGACGCCGAACCTCCGAGGAGGTTTTCCTGTGACGCTTTCTGCGTCTTGACGTTGTCGATGGCGATGGATCCGGAAACAAGAACGCTCATATCAAAGTATCGTGATGGGTTTATTCTAAAATTGCTTTTGCTTCGCGGACATAAGCAGTGATATCGGCCGCTTGCAAGATGCCAGAGACGATCACGGCCCTTTTTGCGCCGGCGGAAACGACGTCAGAGAGGTTCTCTTTTTTAATGCCGCCGATGCAGAAAATGGGGAGGTCGGGGTGCGATTCGTGCACCTGCTGGATCTCAGCCGTTCCAATCGGGGGATAGGTCGGTTTGGTAGGTGTGGAGAAGAGCGGGCCGAATCCGATGCAATCAGTGCGTGGATCCGAAGCGGCGAGGGCTGCCTGTTCGACACTGTGGGTCGAGCGGCCCACGAGCATGTCATCGCCGACGATGGCGCGGACTTCATCCATGGGGGCGTCATCCTGGCCTACGTGGACGCCGTCTGCTTCGATGTCGGCGGCGATTCGGGCGTGGTCGTTGATGATGAAAGGAACTCCGCCGTCGCGGCAGAGAGGAAGCAGTGTCCGCCCCCAGGCTTCGATTGCGGATTCGGGATGACCTTTGGCGCGTAATTGGATCACGTCGATCCCCCCGGCGATCATCTCACGGGTGGCGTGCGGGAGATCGTCAGGAGAGGCGTAGCCCAGGTCTACGATGCCGTAGAGTTTGGCGTGAAAAAGAGTGGATCGAGCCATGGGGAGACTCAACAGGGTTGGGTGAGGGAGTCAACAGGGTTTGAAGGAGAGGGTTTCCCCGTTTTGTTCCCGGGAAAAGAGGGGGCTTCAGTCCACCCGGTACAAACTTGTCTTCGTTCGCAGGATCAGCGCATGGTCGGAAGTCACTGCAGGCGAGGCCATGAACCCGCCGTCCAGGGAGTTCGCGGCGACAACTTCATATTCGCGGTCGGCCTTTAAAATGAGACAAAGCCCTTCTTCGTCGAAGTGGTAGATCAAGCCATTCGCGGCCAGTGAAGAGGCTGAAAACTCCCCGCCGCCGCGTTCGGCCCAGAGAACATCCCCGGTTTCGGCATCAACTCCGCTGACGACCCCGCCATTGGCCATGAAGAGAATTCCGTTCGCAATGACCGGTGACATGCGCTTCGGGGTGCGCTGAAAAATTTTCCAGGCGACATGGGTTTCCGAAATGTCGCCGCGAGCTTCAGGATCGAGTTTCACCGCCCAGATCTCAGGTTTGCCCAGGCCGGTGTTGAGGTAAACCATCCCGGTCTCCTCGCTGTAAACGGTGCGTGAAGAAGGGGAGTGAGTCGGGTAGTGAACATTCCAGATTTCCTCGCCTGTTTCGACATTGTAAGCCCAGGCGGCTTTTGATCCGTTGCTGATCACTTGCACGACATTGCCGACTTTCACGAAAATAGGAGTGCCGAAGGCTTTTCGCATGTCGCCACTGTTAGCGGGGACACCGTCGGTTTCGTCATCGTAGTTGGTTGAGCGATCCCGCCTCCAGAGAGTCTCGCCGGTTTCTTTGTCGAGAGCGAGAAGGTATTGCTGATCGGCCCCTTCCAGCGTGAGGATGAGCTTATTCTCCCACTTGGCGATCGAAGAGGCAGGTCCGCGCCAGTGGCTGCAAGTGATGTCGCGCCGCTCCCAGATGGTTTCGAAGGATTCCGTGTCGAGGCACAGGGTGCCGTAGGAGCCGAAATGAAGATAGACCCGCCCCTCTTCGACGACACCGGTCGATGAGGCGTAGGTGTTCATCGGGTTTGCGAGTGGTTCCGGATTGTCGGTCGTGATGATTACCCGGTCGAGGAGCAGCTCTCCTGATTTCTCATCGAAGCAGAGAACTGACTTTTTCCGCCCGTTTTCGGTGGCGGTCGTGACCCAGATTTTTCCTTCCGAAATGATCGGGCTGGACCAGCCCGTGCCGTGGATTTCTTTCTTCCAGGTGACATGGCTTTCTTCCGACCACTCGGTGGGGAGAGCTCCATCGACGGAGCCGTCCATGTTGGGGCCACGGAACTCCGGCCATTGGGCGTGAGCGAGGCTGGCGGTGCTGATGAAGGCGGCCAAAAGGGAGAAGAGCTTCATGGCGGAAAGATGGGGAAGTCTGCTCTCAGGGTCAACCACGCAACCATGTAGCTTCCGAATCCCGCTACGGTTCGACATCCTCTTCAGGCTCGGGATCGGCGGAGAAACTGCCGGCAGCGGGGGTGAAGTCCCAGGGCTCAGTTTTCTCGCCCAGCTTATTGAGGTAGGCGCCGGCACTGAAGGCGATGAAGAAATTTTCGTCGCCGGAGGCGTGGCGGGTCTCGCGATAGAGGCGCTTCATGAAGAGTCGGAGTGATTTTGCTTTCTCCCCGAGCAATTCGATGGAACGGCAGGCGCGAAGGGCAGTCCACCAATGAGGGTTGTCCAGTTCGGCGAGAAGCACTTTGAGGGCGTCGCCCCGGTGAATTTCAGAGGCGTCTGCCATCCAGTGAGCCATCTCGATGCGGACGTCAGGCGAGATGTCGTCCATGAAGTCATAGAGTTCTTCAAGCAATGACTCGTCGTTGGGGAAGGCGTAGCGGAGACCGATGATTCCCCAGAAGCGAACCGCATCATCTCCGGATTCAGTGAGTGACAGGAGCTCCTCGCGGGTGCCGAATCCAACGAGGTCGGCGGCGGCCCAGACGGACTCGAGGTCCGGGCGATGGTTGGTTTTCCCGGTGGTGATGTCGCGGATGGGGGCGTCCTCTTCATTGATGTAGTCCGCCATGATCGATTCAGGAAGGATGCCGACGTCGAGAATTTCCATGCGCATGCGTTTGAGTTCGGCGCGATGTGCGTCGATCGCGAGTTGCTGTTCGGTGGTCAGCTCGCCGAGGGCGAGGTTGTTGATGTTTTCAGGATCGGCGGAGACGTCATAGAATTCTTCGAACGCTTTGAAAGGTCCGGCGTATCCGCGTTGGGCAACGGTGAGGGTATCGCCATGTTCGCTGGCGTAGCGTGTGATTTCCTGCCGAATTTCAGCGAGGTCTGAGAAGACGCTCGGCTGGTTCCAGGAGAGATGGGGCAGGTAGTTCCGGATGTAGAGGTAATCGGTGCTGCGGACAGAGCGGGAGCAGTCGAAGGCTTCGTCGACGCGGTCACGGAATCCGTAGACATAGTCGGCCGGTTCGGCGGATGCCTCCCCCAGGAAAATATCGCCCTGCATGTACTCGGGGGCCTCGAGGCCTGCCAGGCTGAGGACGGTCTTAGGGAGATCAACGAAGGTGACAAGGCGGTCAATGGTCTGTCCCGGTTCGGCCGGAGCAAGGTGCTGATACTTCTCGGGGAAGCGGACCATGAGCGGCACTTTCATGCCGGAGTCATGGAGGAGGCGCTTGTGGCGCGGCATTCCGGAGCCGTGGTCAGAGTAGAAGAAGACAATGGTGTCGTCGGCGAGGCCGTCATCTTCGAGTTCGCTCAGGATGCGGCCGACTTGTTGATCCATGACCGAGACGCAATCGTAGAAGCGGGCGACGGTTTTTCGCACGGCAGCCGTGTCAGGGTAATAGGGCGGAATGGGGGCCTTGTCAGGATTGTGAATCTCTGTGGCGGAAAGGCTGGACTGGACGTGCTCCTGAAAGGCTTCATACGGCCAGACGGCGGTGCGGGACTGGTGGGAAAGCATTTGATTGAAGACTGAAAAGAAGGGCTGGCCGTTCTCCCGTTTTGCGTCCCGCCAATGCGCTTCGGGGCTGATCGCCGTCCACGATTCCCGGATGAGTCGGTCAATGTCTCCGGTGTTGTAGTCCGTCTTCACCGCATTCGAGGTGAAGTAGCCGGCTTCGCGGAGGTAGGAGGGAAATCCTTTCACTTCCCCGGGAAGGTGAAAGGCTGAGCGCATTTGACTGGTTCCGGTGCTTGCCGCCCACATCCCGGTGATGAGAGTCGATCGCGAAGGGGAGCAGACCGGAGCAGCGGCGAAGGCGTTGGTATAGCGAACGCTCTCCTTGGCAAAAGCATCGAGATTCGGCGTAGTCGCATACGTATCTCCATAAGCGCCGAGAGTGGGGCTCATGTCTTCAGCGGTGATCCAGAGAATATTAGGCTGGTCAGATCCGGCGGTTGCGGGAGAGGGGGAGGGCAGTTCTCTTGCGCGAACGTTTCGAAAGCGGATCATGCCTCCTTTGCCATGGTGCTGGATGCCGAAGTAGCCCTCGAGTTGCTGGCTGTCCTCAAAGGCTGAAATTTGTTTTCCGTTCACATAGGTGGTGATTGATGGACCCTGACAGACCACCTTATAGGTGTTCCAGTCCCCGTCTTTAATGACTCCGCTGATGGATTGATCGAAGGCCGCTCCTTTTCCGTTTTCCGGATAGAGCCAGCCGCCCAGGCCGATTCCGTAGACGGCTCCGTTCTGGCCGGGGGAGGGAGCTTCGATTTCGCATTGGTAGCCTTTTGGCTTTCCTGTTTCGCCATGGAGTCGAAAGGCGAGTCCCGTGTTGAGTTTGGTTTCCGCCGCGTCGTCGGGAAGGAGAACTTCCAACTCCACCTCAAAATCATTCATCGAGAGGTCTGATATGACCCACACGTTTTCAGTGGAGAGAAGGTGGATCTCGCCATGGACCGCTTCGAGCGTCTCCACTTCGGCTCGTGCGGTCCACCCTTCGAGATCTTTTCCGTTAAAAAGATTCACCCATTCGCCGGCGGGGACGATCGCCGGGAGAGAGAGGAATAGGGAGGTGAGCAGGAGTGAGGGTTTCATCGTGACAACGGTAGCGGATTGAATTCCGGAGCAAAGGGCAAACTCCGCAATGATCACGTGATTCGCCGATCGTTTTCACGCTCTGCCTGATGAGCCTCCCTTGAGGAATTGCTCAGCTGAGAGGTTTCTCAATGAGAAGAAACCGTCTGTCGAAGCGGCCTTTGTTGTGGGCTTTGCAGCAATGGAAGCAGGCCACGGTGCGTTTCAGTTTTCTGACTCTCTCCACGACGGTGCCGCAGTGCCGGCATTCATAGGCGAAGCGTTTTTTCATCCGCCGCGGCTTAAAGTCGAGGGCATGACAACGGTCTTCCCCCGGGATCCCGAGGTCGGCGCAAGCCTGTTTCCACTCCGGCCCGTGAGGCTGAATGCGTTTTCCTTTTGAGCGGGCAAAAGAGACGAGGTGGGCGAGTTCGTGGAGAAAGGTGTTCTGAATTTCGTGCGAACGTTTCTCTTCGGGAAGGGCCTGTAGCTTCGGGTTGAGCTCGATGGTGTTTGTCTTGAAAAACGCCCGTCCCGCAGCTGTCCGCATGCGGGCGTTCCATTGAACTTTCACGGTGTCGGCGAGACCCGGGAGTTTTAATCCACGACCGAATTTGGCCGCGATTTCGGTCAAGGCCTCATCCACTCCGTGTGAGGGGTGGGCGGGCTCGGAAAAAGGGGGAGCAGGGCGTTCTTCCGGCTCTTCACTTTTGCCAAACAACTCCAACTGTTCCGCCATTTTCCTAGTCGTCTTTCGGGCTGTGTTGTTCGACAGTCTCCCCGGTGATCTTGTTGTAAATAATCAACTCTTCCCCTTTCGTCGTGACAAAAGAGGATGGCGCAATGCTTTCGCGGAGAAAGACATTGGCTCCGATCGTTGACCCTTCGCCAAGTGTTGTTTTACCGCCTAGAACGGTGGCATGAGGGTAAATCACAACTTTGTCTTCGACATTCGGATGACGTTTGTTTCCTTTGACGATGCGTCCGTTCTCGTCCTTGGGAAAGTTACGGGCCCCGAGGGTGACGCCGTGATAAAGTTTCACGTAGTTTCCGATGACGCAGGTTTCACCGATCACGACCCCGGTGCCGTGATCAATGAAGAAATGTGAGCCGATCGTCGCGCCGGGGTGAATGTCGATACCGGTGAGACTGTGGGCGTATTCCGTCATGATTCTGGGAATCAGCGGGATGTCGAGTTCGTAGAGGCAGTGCGCGCAGCGCTGGATCGCGATCGCTTCGATGCACGGGTAAGCAAGGATGATCTCGTCAAAATTCTTTGCTGCGGGGTCACCCTCGTAGGCCGCTTCAACGTCGGTTTGGAGTAGCGTGCGGATCTCAGGCAGGTCGGCAAGAAAACGGCAAACCAGCTCATTGGCCTGTTGGCGCAGGACCGGGCCGGCGTCTTCGGTGTCCGAATCGCGGAGGCGCAAAACCTTCGCCACTTCGACCTCGAGTGTCTCGACAAGCGTCGCAATTCGCTCGCCGGTGATCATTTCCAACTCTTCAGCAGGGATCGGGTCTTCGTCGTGATATCCCGGGAAGAGCAGCTGAAGGAGGGCTTCACAGGTTGAGATGATCGTGCGTTTTGAGGGGAGATTGGCGCTATCGATGCGGTTGATGCCGCCGATTTCGTGATACGACGAGACAAGCCCGTCGACGATATTCTGTTGTCCGCAATTCATTGAGTTTGCCAACCCTAAGCAGAGAGGACGGCTTTCCAAGGAAAAGCTGAGGTATTCGCGGGACAAATTTCAGGCCTTTTGTGGCCATTTTGTCGCATTTCTGTGTAAGCGGGAGCTTTTCTTCCCGTCCCATCCGTATCTGTAGTTCCGCCACTTATGATAGTTTCTGATGCCCGCAATGACTTTAACCTTGCTCTGGAAGAGAGCGGTAAGCTGCTTCGTCGGGCTAAATCTGAAATTTTACAGATTAATGTCGGAAAACTCTGCAACCTCACCTGCGTGCATTGCCATGTGAATGCAGGACCGAAGCGGAAAGAGATCATCACCGGGGAAACGATTGATCGTATTCTCGAGTGGTTTGATCAGACTGATATCCCCATTCTCGACATGACGGGGGGCACGCCGGAAATGATTCCGGATTTTAAGAGACTCGTGAAAACGGTCCGCGCGTTTGATGAGCCGCGGAGGGTCATGGATCGACTCAATGCCACTATTATAAACGAGCCGGGATACGAGTGGGTTCCTGAATTTCTCGCCGAACATGAAGTTGAAATCATCGCGAGCATGCCGTGCTATGCGCCGGATAATGTGAATGAACAGCGCGGCGATGGCGTTTTTGATCGCAGTATCGAAGCGTTTCAACAGCTGAATGAACTGGGCTACGGGCGTGATCCGAAATTGATCCTGAACTTTGTCTATAATCCGAACGGTGGTTTTCTCCCCCCTGAACAAGCCGGGCTCGAGGCGGACTATAAGCGCGAGATGAAGGAGCATTTCGACATCGATTTCAACGCGCTTTACTGCATCGCTAACATGCCTATCTCGCGTTTCGCGAGTTACCTCAAGCGTGAGGGGGAATTGCAGCCCTACATGGATTTACTTCGTCAGAGTTATAATCCTGAGACGGTTGGCAGCCTCATGTGTCGTGATACAATCAATGTGAGTTGGGAGGGCGAGATTTACGACTGCGACTTCAATCAGATGATGAAGATGCCTCTCGGGAATTCTGCCACCGGGGCTAAGTCGACCAAGGTCTGGGACCTCGACCTCGACGCTTTTTTGAATCAACCCATTCGTACTGGAAACCATTGTTTTGCCTGCACCGCCGGCAGCGGCAGCTCATGCGGGGGATCTCTGTCCTGAATCTCATGGAGAAAAAAATCAACCTCAGCTACGGCTCCGCGCCCCTTTCTCTGTCCCCTCAATTATCCCCTGAACCGATGAAGACAGAATCCATTGTCAAAAGCCGCTACGCCGAAGGTGCTAACGCCCGCGAAGAGGCGCTTTGCTGTCCGGTTGAATACGATGCGAGGTATCTCGAAATCATTCCCCAAGAGGTGATCGAGCGTGACTACGGTTGTGGTGATCCCAGCAAATACGTGAAAGAAGGGGAGACAGTGCTCGATCTCGGCAGTGGTACGGGAAAGATTTGTTTCATTGCAAGCCAGGTCGTTGGAGCGCAGGGAAAAGTCATCGGAATCGACATGACCGATGACATGCTGGAGGTGGCCCGGCGTCATCAGCCGGTCATTGCGGAGCGGGTTGGCTATGACAATGTTGAGTTTCGTAAAGGGCGCATCCAGGACCTCGCCCTCGATTTGGAAGCCCTTGAATCGCGGTTGGCGGAAAAGCCTGTCAGCGACGCCAACGGCTTTCTCGAAATGGAGGAAATGGCGGAGGAGTTGAAAGTGACGCAACCGCTCGTTGAAAGCGATTCGATCGATGTGGTCGTGTCCAACTGCGTGCTCAATCTCGTTTCGAAGAAGAATCGGCGTGAGATGTTTTCGGAGATCCACCGCGTTCTCAGGCGGGGTGGTCGTGCTGTCATTTCCGATATCGTCTGTGACGAAGAGGTTCCGCAGGATTTACAGAATGACGCTGAGCTTTGGAGTGGTTGTATCTCAGGAGCATTTCTTGAAGATGAATTTCTACAGGCCTTCGAAGACGCCGGATTCTACGGCGTTCGAATTTTGAAGCTCGACAAGGAACCCTGGCAGACGGTGAAGGGGATCGAATTTCGCAGCATGACGATTGAAGCCTATAAAGGCAAAGAGGGTGTCTGCCTCGAGCGTCATCAGGCGGTGATTTACAAAGGGCCTTTTAAGAAGGTGTTGGATGATGACGGCCGCGCGATGGAGCGAGGTAAGCGCTATGCTGTTTGCGACAAGATTTTTAATCTTTACCAGAGCCCATGCTACGCCGGGATGTTTGAATTTGTGGAGCCACATGCGGAGATTCCCATAGAGGCGGCGGAAATTTTCGACTGCTCAAAAGCTGAGATTCGAAATCCCCGTGAAACGAAGGGGGCGGATTACGAGGCGACGTCAGAGGCCGGTGACTGTTGTTCGCCGGGCGGTGATGGCCCGGCATGCTGTTGAGGGGGGGCAGCGTTATTTGGCCGACCTTTATTCAGAAGGCAAATGAGCACTGTTAAGTTTCTTCCCGGGCGAGGGCGGTGAACGGAGGAGCGCTGTTGCCTTCGGGCTGAATTCCCGGCACCGCGCCTTTCTGCATCCCAAAACGCGCAGATTTCCCATGCCCGTTTGCGGAGCTGTTCCCAAGGGGTGGAAGCTGGATTCGGGTTGGCGAATGTGAGAAGGTGAGCCATGCGAAAACTCCCCCTGCTTGTTTTGAGCTGCGCTTTGTTGATTTCCTCCGGACAGGCTGAGCATCCCGCCTCCGGGCAGCTTCAGTTTACCAAATGGACGCCGGATTTTGCGGTTCCTGATCCGGTCGCCATTTCCTTTGATTCACAGGGGCGCGCCTATGTCACGCAAACGCAGCGACGTAAAGCCAACGATCTCGATATCCGGCCCAATTCAGACTGGATTCCGAACGACCTGAGTTTCACGTCGACTGAGGACAAAGAGAACTTTTATCGCGAACAGTTTACGCCTGAAAACAGTGCCGCGAATGCTGAGCGGGTCAAAGATCTGAATGGTGACGGAATCCATGATATCAAAGATCTTACCGTGCTGTCGGAGCGCATTCATCTTATCTCAGATGAAGACGGGGATGGATTTGCCGACAACATCTATCTCTATGCCGAGCAGCTGGATCATCTCATCGGCGGCGTCGCCGGAGGGGTCCTTTTTCATGAAGGGGACGTCTACGTGAGTCCCGTTCCCGAGGTGGTGAAGTTCAGGGACACGAACGGAGATAATCAGGCTGATACCCGTGAGGTGATTGCTTCAGGTTTCGGCGTGCATCTCGCCTATGCGGGTCATGACATGCACGGGCTCTTCATGGGGCCCGATGGTCGCCTCTACTGGTCGATTGGTGACAAGGGGATTCGCGTGAGAACGGCGGATGGACTCGACTATCGGTTTCCGAGCCAGGGAGGGCTCATGCGTTGTGAACTTGATGGTTCCAATTTTGAAGTCTTTGCCCACGGCTTGCGTAATGTTCAGGAGGTCTCCTTTGACCAATTCGGAAACTTCTTCGGTGTCGATAATGACGCGGACTTTGAGGGTGAGAAAGAGCGACTGGTCTATATCGAGCAGTATCTCGACAGCGGCTGGCGCTCGAACTGGCAATACCTCAGGGAAGACTACAATCCCTGGAATGATGGTCTCATGCACGTTCCGTATCACGACGCTCAGGCCCGTTGGTTCACGCCGCCCCTGAACAACTACGAGAACGGACCGGCAGGATTTAAATTTAATCCCGGTGCGGCCCTCAGTGCTGATTATGCGAATTACTTTTTCCTGACAAGCGCCCCGAGGGGGGAGCAGTGGGCGTTTCAGGTAAGGCCGAAAGGTGATGCTTTCGAAATGGTGAACGATCACAAGATCGGCGAAGGCATCGCGCTTGTCGGGTTGAATTTTGCGCCGGACGGTGCGCTCTACGGCGTTGACTGGGGTGGGGGGTATCCGCTCAATGAGAGTGGGGCGGTTTGGAGGATTGACGTGCCGGAGGCTCAGGCTCATCCGGATCGGGAGCGTATCAAAGCGCTGCTTGCGGCGGACTTCACGGAAAAAGGAGTGAAAGAACTGGCAGGGCTGCTTTCGAGTGTTGACCGGAGAATCCGGCTCAAAGCACAGTGGGAGCTGGCGGGGCGTGGAAAGGTGAAAGTCTTCACGGAGGTAGCCGGGGATGAGGGTGCCGGCCAGCTGGCACGAGTGCATGCGATTTGGGGGCTTGGTCAATTGGTCCGGGCTGAGGAGGCGGATGATTCGGTCCTCGTTGATTTGTTTTCCGACGCGGATCCTGAAGTGAAAGCTCAAGTGATCAGGACAGTGACTGATCGTTATGGACGTCGTCTCGGGCTCGATCGGATTTCGGGACCGGTAGCGGAGGGGCATGTGCTCACCGAGCCGCTCGTAGCCCTGTTGAGCGATGCCGCACAGCGGGTGCAGCTTCAGGCGTTGATCGGGCTGGGGCGTATCGGTGATCCGGTTGCGGCTGAAGCGATCATCGATTTTCTCGCCTCAGAGAATCATACGCTTGCGATGACTTACCTTCGCCATGCGGGTGTCATCGCTCTTGCCGGCGCGGCGGAGATTGATGTGATCGCCGGATTGAGCAGCCATGTTTCCCCGGTGGTTCGGACATGCGCTGTCATCGCCTTGCGGCGTCGCGGGCATGAAGCGGTTGCGCGTTTTCTGAGGGACGAAGACCCTGTCATTGCCGCGGATGCCGCCCGTGCGATTCACGATGACTGGATGATTCCCTCCGCGCTTCCCTCCCTGGCGGAGGCATTGGGTGACCAGGCAGGTAATGAGCCCCTTTCGCGGCGGGCAATCAATGCCAACCTGAGAATGGGAGATGCCGCCGCCGCGGAGCGTGTCGCGGCGTTTGTCGCGGCGGGAGAGGGAGGCGAAGTGGTAATGAAAGCGGGTCTTGAAGCACTGGAAAACTGGACTGATCCGCCGGTTCTGGATCTTGTTGTAGGACGGCATCGACCGATTGAGTCGCGTGATCCCTCCATCGTCGCGACAGCTCTTCAGGATCACCTCGATGCCATGTTGTTGTCCGGCTTTGCTTCTGTTCGTCAGCGTGCCATGGCTCTGGCGACAGAGAATGATCTTGCGATCGCAAATGTAACCCTTGCCGCTTTATTTCAGAATAAAGACGCCAGTGAAGGGGTCAGGTCTCAGGCGCTGCGGTCTCTCTCTGCACAGATGGCGGCGTCGGTCGGGGAGTATATCGAAGAGGCTCTCTCTGATGAGTCGGCTGTCGTTCGCATGGCTGGCCTGGAACTTCTGGCCGGAGGGGATGTCGAAGCAGCTCTTGACCGTGTCGGCAAGGTGATCGTCTCAGGTGCGGTGCCGGAGCAGCAGCACGCGATCAGGCTGCTGCCGAAGCTTGGCGGAAGGTCGGCAATGGAGGGACTTGTGAGTCGCCTTGTTAATGGATCTCTCACCCCCGCTTTGCAGCTCGATGTTATTGAAGTCTCAAAGGATCCGGCCTTTGCTGAAATCAAAACGATCATTGATCCTGTTCAGAAACTGGAGGCTGAATGGCAGGCCGCAATGGCGACTGACATGGAAGCTCCTTTTCGTGTCGCTATGTCAGGAGGGAATCCTGAGCGGGGGCGCTCTCTTTTCATGAATCATGCGGCGGCCCAATGTATCCGTTGTCACAAGGTGCAGGATGGCAAGGGTAGCAACGTCGGGCCGAACCTGAAAGAGATCGGAAAAAAGAAAGATGCTGCCTATCTTCTTGAGAGCCTCATCAGTCCACAGAAGGTCGTGGCAAAAGGGTATGGGAATATTTCGCTGACTCTGAAAGACGGGTCCAGCGTCGCGGGTCAGTTTCGAAACGAAAAGGATGGTTTTGTGACGATCCGGGACGCCGAGAATGTTGAGACGAAGTTTCAGGTCAGCGATATCGCAGAACGCAGCCCTGTTGTTTCGACGATGCCTCCGATGGGTTTTATCCTTAAAAAGAATGAGCTTCGCGACATGATCGCGTTTTTGCAGTCGTTGAAGGGGTAGCTCAAGTCCCGAAATACCGGTCTCCCGCGTCACCTAAGCCGGGAACGATGTAGGCATCCTCATTCAGTTTTTCATCGAGTGAAGCAGTAAAGACAGGAATGTCAGGGTGACGTTCTTCGAACGCCGCTACTCCCTCCGGCGCGGCAATGAGGCAGGCAAAGCGGATGCGTCGGGCTCCCGCTTTTTTGAGTTCGTCGGCGGCGTCAGCGGCACTGCCGCCGGTCGCAAGCATTGGATCGATGAGGATTACTTCACTGTCGGCGATGTGTGCCGGAAGTTTGCAGTAGTAACTGTGGGGTTGGTGAGTTTCTTCGTCGCGGTAGAGGCCGATGTAGCCGACGGACGCTTCAGTGAGAATCTCGGCAAAGCCGTTCATAAGCCCGACCCCGGCGCGGAGAATGGGAACGAGAATGACAGGTCTGGCGAGTTTGTGGCCCTCCGTTTTTTTGAGCGGGGTTACCACTTCGGTCGGGGTGGTTTCAATGTTGCGTGTCACTTCGAAACACATGAGCCGGGCAATGTCGTGGAGCGCATGCCGAAAGGCGGCTGTGTCCGAATCGACAGAACGGATATGAGTGAGCCGTTCGCGAATGATGGGGTGATCGATGACCTGAATCATGTCGGCAGTTTATCCGAAACTCAGGGAAAGTCTTGTCTGTGTTTGATGAGGACACGAAAGGGGAGGAATGGAAAAGAATTGCCGCGAATGGCTTTTCGCCAATTCGTGCAGATTCCTTTCACTCAGGATTCAAACCTGACAGGGTCAGGTCGCCGACCTTACCCTGTTCGTATCAGTGATCCGATACGGCCAGTTCTTCGCCTTCAGCCTCCGGCTCGCGGATGCCTTCGACCATGTCGACGACGTCCTGCGGCGGGCGCTTTGTCAATCCGCTGATGATGAAAGCGACGGCGAAGTTGATGATCATGCCGAGGGTTCCGATGCCTTCGGGGGAAATGCCGAACCACCAGTTTTCAACCGAGTTTGCGGTCGGGTTGATGAACTTGAAGTAAATGATATAGGCCGTGGTAAAGACGATGCCGGTGATCATGCCGGAGATTGCGCCTTCCCGGTTCATGCGGGTGCTGAAGATGCCGAGGATGATCACGGGAAAGAAACTCGAGGCGGCAAGGCCGAAAGCAAAGGCGACGACTTCCGCGACGAAGCCGGGCGGATTGATTCCGAAATAGCCGGCGATGACGACGGCGAAGCCGGCGGCGCAACGGGCAATAAGGAGTTCCTTCTTGTCATCGAGCCCGGGGACGAATGTCTTTTTCACGAGATCATGGGCGACCGAGGTCGAGATCACGAGGAGCAAGCCGGCGGCAGTTGAAAGGGCGGCAGCGAGTCCCCCGGCAGCAACGAGGGCGACAACCCAGTTCGGGAGTTGCGCGATTTCGGGGTTGGCGAGGACCATGATGTCACGATCAACATAGAGTTCGTTGGGTCCGTCTGAGGGAGGATTGGTGATGAGACGTTCCCCGTTTTCCCCGCGATTTTTTTCGTCATAGGTGAGCTTTCCTTCGAAGGGCTTGCCGGGGGCGTATTGAATTTTTCCGTCTTTGTTTTTATCGAGCCAGGCGATGAGACCGGCTTCCTCCCAGGATTTGATCCAGCCGGGTGCTTCCGCGTAGGGTTTGTTCGGCACGCTCTCAAGCAGGTTGGTGCGGGCGAAGACGGCAACGGCGGGTGCGGTCGTGTAGAGGATCGCAATGAAGAGCAGGGCCCAGAAGGCGGAAACGCGGGCGGCGCTCACTTTCTTCACGGTGTAGAAACGAATGATGACATGCGGGAGGCCGGCGGTGCCTACCATAAGTGCCATTGTGATAAAGAATATATCCACCATCCCTTTCGACCCGTCGGTATAGGGGGCAAAGCCGAGATCCTGACTGAGGCCGTCGAGTTTATCGAGGAGGAAGACACCTTCACCCGTCACTTCCGAACCGAATCCGAGCTGGGGGACGGGGTTCCCGGTCATCATCAGAGAGATGAAGATGGCGGGAACCATGAAAGCGAAAATGAGGACGCAGTACTGCGCGACCTGTGTGTAGGTGATGCCTTTCATCCCGCCGAGGACGGCGTAGAAAAAGACGATCGTCATGCCGATGATGACACCCATTTCAATCTCGACACTGAGGAAGCGTGAGAAGACCACGCCGACGCCTCGCATTTGGCCGCAGACATAGGTGAAGGAGATAAAGATCGCGCAGATCAGAGCAACGAGGCGGGCCGTCTTTGAGTAGTAGCGGTCGCCGACAAAATCCGGGACGGTGAACTTGCCGAATTTTCGCAGATAGGGGGCGAGGAGGAGGGCGAGGAGGACATATCCACCGGTCCAGCCCATGAGGTAGACGGATCCATCATACCCGGTGAAAGAGATGATGCCGGCCATGGAGATAAAGGAGGCTGCAGACATCCAGTCAGCAGCGGTGGCCATGCCGTTGGCAAGAGCGGGGACGCCGCCTCCGGCGACGTAGAATTCACCGGTAGAGCCGGCGCGGGCCCAGATCGCGATGCCGATGTAGAGCGCGAAGGTGATGCCGACGAGAAGATAGGTCCAGGTTTGAACGTCCATTTTGGAAAGTAGAGAAAAGCAGGAAAGGGAAAGAGTAGCGAATCGGTATCAGGATTTCTTCGCGCCGTATTTGTGATCAAGTCCGTTCATGACTTTGACGTAGACGGCGATAAGAATGACAAAAACATAGATACTTCCCTGTTGAGCAAACCAGAAACCAAGCTTAAACCCGCCAAGTTCGATCTGATTGAGTTGATTCACAAAAAGAATGCCGCATCCATAGGACACCACAAACCAGATCGTCATGAGAATTCCGACCCATTTCAGGTTGGCGCGCCAGTAGGCACGGTTGGAAGTAGTTTGATCGTCAGCCATGAAGTTTTTTAAAGGGGGTTCCGTTAGCCCAGATCGCGCAAGGTAGCGAATCCGTGATTGAGCCAGTCACTTAAGGGAAAAGGAGACTGTTTTTGAAGGGTAAAATGGCTAAACTGGTCGAATTCCGATAAAAACACGCGACAATTTGTGATCATGGCCAGAGAAAGCGACAAACTCGAACTCCACGGGGTGGAGAACATCCCGGATGATGGTGTCCTTGTGGTCACTAACCGGCTTTCCTTTGAAGATCTCCTTCATCTGGAGAAGTTGCTGGAAGGTCGCAAGTTGGTTTACCTCATCGAGCGCGGTCTCGACTACGATCCTTTGCTGCAGGCGCATCTCGACAAGGTGGATGTCGAGGCGATGGAGTTTTCCTCTGATGAGGCTTCGAGAGATATCTTTAAAAAGGAACTTCATCAGTGCCTCGCTGACGGAAGTATTGTCGTGTTCATTCCGGGCGTCTCACATGTGCGCGCGGCACAGGTGGTGCAAGTTCCCTCGAAAATTCTGCAATTTTTGACGAGTGCGGGTGCCCCGGTGTTGCCCCTTTTTGTCGATCATCCGGAAGACTCGGCCCTGAGTGTGGAAGATCGCCAGAGCGTGGAGCGGATCGTTCTTTCTTTCGGATCCCTTTTGCAACGTGAGGCCGCAAATCTTGCAAATTTTACGGAGAATCTTCTTATCGCCTCGGAAAAAGCTTTTGCGGAGAGGCCGCTTCTACGGAGTCATCTCGCTTACGAAATTCTAAAGGGGCTTAAGAAAAACGGGACGACAAATAAATACATCGACGGTTTTGACGGGGGGGAGCTCCGATTCGATAAGCTTCTCGCCGCGGCGATTGTTCTTTCGAAGATTGTTAAGAAAGAAACGTCGAAAAAGAGAGTCGGCATCATTCTTCCGCCCGGCAAAGGGGGGATTATTGCAAATGTGGCGGTTCTCCTCGCCGGCAGGGTGCCCGTTAATTTGAATTTCACCGCGGGAGACAAAGCGGTCGAGTCCAGTATCCGGCAGGCGGATCTGGATAAATTTATCACGGCCGATCCGTTCGTCCGAAAGATGAGTTCGTTCAACTGGCCTCCAAACCGGGAGCTGATTCTGCTCGACCGCGTCCTTCCTGCGGTAAAGGCAAAGATTGTTGTCTGGCTGGGCCTGTCGAAGATCTTCTCTCCGTCGATGCTGGCCACTCTTCTCGGCGTTCCGAAAAAGGGCGGCGCAGAGGAGGCCGTTCTCCTGTTTACCAGCGGTAGTTCGGGAGAGCCGAAGGGGGTGGTTCTTTCCCATCGTAATATGCTGGCCAATGTGAATCAGTTCGGTTCACGGGTTGATCTGAAGTCGACGGACAAAGTTCTCGGCTGCCTTCCACTTTTCCATAGTTTCGGCTGCACGGTGACGATGTGGTACCCCATGATTGAAGGGGTTAGTGTCGTGACTTACCCAAGTCCACTCGAAACGGCGAAGCTCGCTGAATTGATCGAGAAACATCAAGTCAGTCTGCTTCTGGCTACCCCCACTTTTCTCCGGGGTTATCTTCGCCGCGCAAAGAAGGAGCAACTTGAGAGTGTTAAACTCGTCGTGACGGGGGCTGAGAAGTTGCCGAAGAAGGTGGCGGAGAGTTTTGAGTCACGGTTTGGAAAGCCTGTCCTAGAAGGTTACGGACTGACGGAAACCTCTCCGGTGACAAACTTTAATCTGCCGGATGAAAAATTCGATGACGGAGTGCCTGAGGTTCCGAACCATCGCTACGGGTCGGTCGGGTTGTTCATCCCCGGTATCGCGGTGAAAATTAAAGATCCTGATACGCAGGAACCATTGCCGGTGCATTCCTCCGGTATGATCTGGTTGAAGGGCGCGAATATCTTTGAAGGCTATCTCAATGAGCCGGAGAAGACCGCTGAGGTCATTCAGAACGGCTGGTTCATGACCGGTGACATCGGGCGCATTGATGAAGATGGATTCCTCTACATCGAAGGGCGTCTATCCCGTTTTTCCAAAATCGGGGGGGAGATGGTGCCGCACGAGACTGTCGAAGATCACATCAACAAGGCGCTTGGCACTACCGATGACGAAAGAAAAATTGCGATCGTCGGCGTGCCTGACGAAGCGAAGGGTGAAGCACTTATTCTCCTCAGCTCCGATCCGGAGATTGATCTTCACGAACTGAGGGGGAAGCTCACTGGAGAGGGCATTCCGGCGCTCTGGGTGCCTAAGAAAATCGTCGACGTAGAAGCCATCCCTATTCTCGCGAGCGGAAAGCTCGATATCAAGAACTGTGAGGTGATGGCGAAGGGCGGTGGAGGCGGCTGAGGTTCCTTCCCGTATTGTTTTGCAAGTCAGCCGGCGTCGGCCATTTCCTGGGCGACCATGGATAGTTCGGCGGACTTGAAGATGTGATCCTGCGTCATCGCTTTCTCGGTGCCGTTGAGGAGATCGAGAATCATTTCACCGAAGAAGGGAAAACCGGTCGATCCGTCGCAATCGATTTCCTGCTCTTCTTCGCCGTTCACGAGGAAGAGCTTGTTTCCGGGTTCCTGGCGGGCGAGGGCGATGTATTTCCGGATTTCGATGGTGCCACTGGTGCCGACGACAAAGACGCGTCCGTCACCCCAGACACGAAGCCCATCGGGTGTGAGCCAGTCGATGCGGCAATAGCAGGAGGCACCTGTGTCCATCGTGAGAGAGCATTCTCCAAAATCCTCGAGGCCGGGCTTGTCAGGTGCGGTGAAATTTTCGACGCGGGCAAAATTGACCGCTCCGTCTTTTGCTCCGGTGAAAGCGAGAAATTGTTCGAACTGATGTGATCCGATATCGGTGAGGATGCCGCCGTATTTCTCTTTTTCGAAAAACCAGTCAGGCCGGGCATCTTTTGACATGCGGTGCGGAGCTAGGTTGATGACTTGCAGGACCCGGCCTATCGCTCCGCTTTGAATCAGCTCGGTCGCTTTCATCGAGGACTCGTTGTGGAGGCGTTCGGAGTAGTAGACCATGTAGCGCTTGCCGGAAGCGGCGACGGCTTTCTTCGCCTCCTCGAGCTGGTCGAGCGTGGTGAAGGGGGATTTGTCCGTGAAGTAGTGCTTTCCGGCTTCGATAACTTTCACGCCGAGGGGGCCGCGATCGCAGGGGATGCAGGCAGAGGCCACACAAATCGTTTCGTCGTCGTTCAGGATCTGTTCCAGGGAATCTGCGCGGGTCGCGTCAGGGTATCGCTCCATGAAATCATCGAGCTTTTCCGGATCCGGATCGTAAACGTACTTGAGGGTGGCTCCGGCATCGATGAGACCGTTGGTCTGACCAAAGATGTGACCGTGGTCCAGTCCTGTGACCGAGAACACAAATTCACCCGGTTTCACGACCGGGGGCAGTGTTTTCGACGACGGTGCGTAATCGTATCCCGTTTTTCCCATAGGCTAGGATTTAGCGAAAGATAGGGATCTAAGCAACGGCGCATAAGAAAAAAGATCCTGCGGAAAAATGACTCGGAACCGTGGTGAAATCGTCCATACTCTTCCGGTTCCCCCTGTCCCTAACCCCCTGCCAATCCATGAAAATCACGAGAGAAGTCATCGAACGCGTTGCCGGTGACATGGAAGTGTCCTATGAGGAATTGGAAAATTTCGCCGCCTTGGGGAATGAGAAAGTGTTCCCTCAGGGGGATTACCTGTTTCACGAGTCAGCCCCCCGGCGCTGGTTCGGGATCGTCCTTGAGGGGAAGATCAATCTTCAGAGAGGTCTCGCGGGCCGGAATGTCACGATTGCCTGTCTCAGTGAAGGGGCGGTGATCGGGGAATCTTTGTTCATCGATGATCTTGATCACAGCGTATCCGGCCTTGCCCTGGAGGAGGTTCATGTCTGGGCGATTCCGAAGGAGGCAATCGATCGGTTTAAGGAGGAAAAGGCTGAAATCTATTACCACATTGTGCGCCGTGCCGCCCGCCGCACCAGTGCGCGCCTGAGGGAAACAACGGAGATGCTGTTGCATTCCGAACATCAGCGCAGCGACATTACCGACTACCGGCGTGAGCATGATTCGTTGGGAGACCGCGAGGTATCGAATGCACATTACTACGGCGTTCAAACGGTGCGGGCGATGGAAAATTTCACCTTCTCCGGTGTAAAGCTTTCCCACTATCAGCATCTTGTGAACGCCTTTGCCTTTGTTAAAAAGGCCGCCGCGACCGCGAATTCTATTCTCGGAGTGCTTGATCCCAAGATTGCGGAAGTCATTTGCGCAGCTTGTGATCGTATTCTTGCGGGCGAATTTCACGAACACTTTGCGGTCGATATGGTACAGGGAGGAGCCGGGACTTCTTCTAACATGAACGCAAACGAAGTCATTGCGAACGTTGCTCTGGAGATCATGGGGCACCGGAAGGGTGAGTATCAGTACTGTCATCCCAATGATCATGTGAACTGCTCTCAATCGACGAATGATGCCTACCCGACGGCGGTGAAAATCGCAGTGGTCGCTTCCACTCACGAGACCGTTTCCGCCTTAAAAGTTTTGAAGAAGGCTTTTGCTGAGAAAGCGGAAGAGTTCTCCGACGTGATTAAAATGGGACGGACCGAGAATCAGGATGCGGTTCCGATGACGCTTGGGCAGGAGTTTGCCGCCTATGCCGTCATGGTGAACGACGGAATTCGTCGCCTTGAGCGTATCTCGGAGGAGCTCCTTATTGTGAATATGGGCGCTACGGCTATCGGGACAGGTCTTAACAGTCCAAAGGGCTATGCCGAGCTGTGCACTCGCAAGCTGAACGAATTCAGCGGCCTTCACGTGAAACTTGCTCACAACCTCGTTGAGGCGACGCAGGATGCGGGAGACTTCGCGGAGATGAGTAGTGGCCTCAAAGTGACTGCCATCCAGATCTCAAAAATTTGTAATGATCTGCGATGGGGGTCTTCAGGACCACGATGCGGGCTGGGTGAAATTAATCTTCCGCCGATGCAGCCAGGATCATCGATCATGCCGGGAAAGGTGAATCCGGTAATCCCTGAAGTGGTGAATCAGATCTGTTACCAGATTATCGGTTCCGATCTCACCGTTTCGATGGCGGCTGAGGCGAGCGAGTTCGAGCTGAACATGGCGGAGCCGATCATGACTTACAATCTTCTGAGCAGTCTCATGTTGCTGAAGAATGCAGCAATTGTTCTCTCCAGCCGTTGTGTTAGCGGGATCACCGCAAACCGTGAAAAATGCGCAGATTACGTCAGGAATTCCATCGGAATTGTGACGGCCTTGAATCCAGTTCTCGGCTACGAAAAGTCTGCTTCGATCGCGAAAGAGGCATTGGCGACGGGTGCAAGTGTCTACGACCTCGTCCTCGAGAAAGGCTGGATCTCCAAGGTGCAGCTGGATGATTTGCTGGGACCTGAAAAAATGGCGAACCCGCTTTTAAGCGAGTAAGGATGCGTTAGAGCTCTTCGTTCTGAATGCGGTTTCGCTCAATCTCGTAGTCGTGAATGAGCGAGTCCAGCTTCTCTTCGAATGAGGCGGCAATGCCGAAAAGTTCGCTGACACGATCAGCGTATTCTTTCTGCTTCAGGTCATCTTCGATGACCAGTGAGAGCTGGGCCAGCTTTTCGATTCGAAGCTTGGCACGGTGAGACATCTCCTTGAACTGGGAGATGTGTCCTGTCATTTCTTTGACGACTTCTTCTGTGGTGGGGGTACTCATATCTGAACAGGGTTACGTGAGGAAACCCTGTTCAGTTGAGAAATCGGCCGCGGGAGAGGCTTCGCTCAGCTGTCCTCGCCCTTTTTCGCGGCTCGCTTCCGGGCATTGCTGTCGAGGATGCGTTTGCGAAGGCGAATGTTTTGCGGTGTTGCTTCAACGAGTTCATCGGGGGCGATGTATTCGATGGCACGCTCGAGTGAAAAGCGGAGCGCAGGAGTCAGCGTCACGGTCTTGTCGCTGCCTGAGGCGCGGTGGTTTGTGAGCTGCTTTGCCTTGGTCGGGTTCACGGGAAGGTCGTCTGTTCTCGGGTTCTCTCCGATGATCATGCCTTCATAAACCTGATCGCCGGGGCCGACGAAAAGTTTGCCCCGGGTCTCGATGTTGAGCAGTGAGTAGGTCATTGCCTCTCCTTTTTCCATGGAGACGAGAGTTCCCGTCTGGCGTGTCCGGATGTCTCCTGAGTCAGGTCGATACTCTTTGAAGAGGTGCGACATAATGCCTTCACCGCTTGTCAGGTTGAGCAGTTCAAATTCGAATCCGATAAGGCCACGGGTCGGAATGTCGATCTCCATGTTGGTGCGGCCGTTTTTGGCATTCATCGCCTCAACCTTGCCCTTACGGGTCGCAAGGCTTTGCATGCAGCCACCGACTGCTTCGTCGGGAACTTCGAGGTAGAGCGTTTCAAACGGCTCATGCGCTTTACCGTTGATTTCCTTTTTGATCACCGTCGGGCGGGAAACGAGGACTTCGTATCCTTCGCGGCGCATTTGCTCGACGACGACGGCCACTTGCATGGCTCCCCGGGCACTTACCTTGAAAACGCCGGCAGCGTCGGTTTCTTCGACTTTGATGGAGACATTGGTGCGGCCTTCACGAATGAGGCGGTCGCGAATTTCACGGGAAGTAACACGATCTCCTTCGAGTCCGGCGAAGGGTCCGTCGTTCACCGCGAAAGACATCATGACGGTGGGTGGATCGATGTCGACGAATGGAAGGGGCTCGGAATCCTGATCCTGCGCAATCGTTTCGCTGATATCGACGTCTTCGAATCCTGAGAGGCCGACAATGTTTCCGGCAACTGCGTCATCAACCTCACGGGTTGCGAGGGCGCTGTATTCAAAGATTTTGCTGATCTTGGCGCGCTGCGGCTTCTGGTCCTTCATGAGGCGCCAGACGGTGTCGCCGAGCTTGACGCGACCGGAGAGAATTTTTCCAATCGCGATTCGACCGACGTAGTCTGACCAGTCGATATTGGAAACAAGCATTTTAAAGTCTGCATCGAGATCGACATCCGGTGCGGGGATGTTCTCCATGATCGCTTCGAAAAGGGGAATCATGTCCGGAGCATTCTGATCCGGGGTTTTTGAAGCGTAGCCGTTCTTGGCACTGCCGTAGAGGAAAGGGGCTTCGAACTGCTCTTCACTGGCTTCGAGCTCGAGGAAGAGTTCAAGCACGCGGTCGTGCATTTCAAGCGGCTCCGCATTGGGGCGGTCGATCTTGTTCACGAACACGATTGGCGTCAGTCCTGCGGCGAGTGCTTTCTTGAGGACGAAACGAGTCTGCGCCTGCGGGCCTTCGTAGGCATCGACGACCAGCATGACGCCGTCGACCATTTTCATGATTCGCTCCACTTCGCCACCGAAGTCGGCGTGGCCGGGAGTGTCGACGATGTTCACGAGATTCTCGCCCCAGCGGACAGAGGTGTTCTTTGCTTTGATCGTGATGCCGCGTTCGCGTTCCTGATCCATTGAGTCCATCGCGCGTTCGTCGACGGCCTGGTTTTCGCGGAAGGATCCGGCCTGTTTGAGCATCTCGTCCACGAGCGTGGTTTTGCCATGATCAACGTGAGCGATGATGGCGATGTTGCGGATGCGATCCGGAGTAATAGCGGTGTCTGACATATCGGCGGGAATGACCACTCGAAATGCCGGAATGCAAGCAGGGAAACGATGTCGAATTGAACAGGGTTGACTCCGCGATTCAACCCTGTTGAGTGAAGTTTTATCAACCCATGGCCGCCAAAATCCGGATGAATGAAGCGTTTGCTGCTTCTTTGGAGCCTCTGATGCCGAAGTCAGAGCCCTGGCTCATTGCGGTTTCGGGCGGGCTTGATTCGATGGTTTTGCTGCACTTTTTGAAAAATGCCGGCTACAGGGCCTTGACCGTATGTCACGTGAATCATCAGCTGCGCGGTCGTGAATCAGATCTCGACGCGGCCTTTGTTGCGGCGGCGGCGGCGGAGCAAGGTGTTGATTTTGAAGGGGAAACGGTCGATGTGCGCTCGGCGGTGGTAGATCAAAAGTCTTCGATTGAGGCGGCGGCCCGGGACCTTCGATATGCGGCTCTCGCCGCGATTGCCGCGCGGCGTCAATGCCCGAATCTGGTGACGGCTCATCATGCCGATGATCAGGTCGAAACGATTCTCATGAATCTTTTCCGCGGAAGCGGCGAACGGGGCCTTTCCGGAATGGATGTTAAATCGAGCCGTGAAATCGACGGGACGGCACTGAATATTTTTCGACCTCTCCTTTCGGTGACCCGGGAGGAATTGGAAACTTATGCTTCTGAAAATGAAATTTCTTTTCGGGAGGACGAATCCAATTTCGATGATTTTGCTTTGCGCAACCGGGTGCGGAACACGCTCATGCCGGTGTTGGGCGAGGTCTTTGAGCGCGATGTGAGAGGATCGATTCTCCGGGCTGCGGAGCGGGCGAGGATCAACGAAGCCTGGATGGCAGGAGAGGAAGGCGGGATTCCTGCGAAGGAAAATGGAGTCGACGTCTCTGTCCTGCGCGCGATGGCGCCGGGACGTCGTGACCGGATTCTCTTGCGCTGGTTGCGTGAGAGCGGCGTTCCCGATTGTGGGGGCGCCGAGGTTTCACGGCTTGCTGAATTATTGCTCAGCGATGAACGCCCTGCGAAGGTTAATCTGCCGAACGATGTGCATGCGCGGCGTCGCGCCGGGGTTTTATTTCTGGAGTTCCCCCCCTAAGGACGGGGCGTGATTCCGAATTCGGATTCGAGCGCTGCTTTTACCTCGTCCATGGGGAGGCCGATCACGTTTGTCATCGAGCCTTCGATTCGTTCGATGATGAGTTCCCCGTGTTCCTGCGCGGCGTAGGCTCCGGCTTTGTCCATGGGGTTGATACGGTCATGGTAGGCTGCCATTTCATCTTCGGAGAGAGTTTTGAAGTGCACGTCCGTCGCGATTGTAAAGCGGTGCCGTTTCTCCGGCGCGGTCCGCATCAGGGTTACGGCAGTGAAGACCTGGTGCGATTTTCCGTTGAGGGAGTTGAGCATTGAAGTGGCCTCAGCCTTGTCGAGGGGTTTACTCAGGTTCCGTTCTCCCAGGAGCACGAGGGTGTCGGCTGCGATGATGACCGCGTCGGGGTGAGTCCGCGAAACGGCTTCCGCTTTGAGCGCGGCATTGTCTGCCGTCACTTCCCGGATCGGGAGGGAGCCGTCTTCGATTTCTTCAATGTCCGGTTTAATCACTTCAAATGAGTAGCCGGCTTCGTCGAGCAGGTCGCGGCGGCGGGGCGAACCGGAGGCGAGGATAAGGCGGGGGGAATCACTCATGCGCGAAATTCGCCGGCGAAGAACGGGTTGTTGCGCTTTTCCTCACCGACTGACGTCATCGGTCCATGTCCCGGGCAGATCACCGTCTCGTCAGGGAGCGTGAGGATCTTTTTGCGGTTGTTCCGCCAGGCATCTTCAAAGGAGCAGATTCCGCCGCCCATGGAACCGGCAAATAGGGCGTCGCCGGCGACAGCGACAGGGCGTTCGAGGCCTTCGATATAGTAGGTGGTGCCTCCGGGTGAATGGCCGCTCGTGGTGAAGGTGGAGACTCTCAGGGCGCCGATGGAGAAGGTCTTACCTTCGCTGAAGGTTTCAGTGCCGGGCCAGGGTTCGGCTTCGTTTGACCAGGTGGCGGGAGATCCACTGTTCGATTTAAGTCGGTCCAAATCAGCGATGTGATCGTTGTGCGTATGGGTGAGAAAAATATGTTCGATGGTCACGCCTAGCTCAGTCGCTCTTGCGGTGATGAGTGAACTGTCGGTTCCGGTATCAAAAGCTGCGCCGATGTTGGAATCCGGATCCCATATCAGGAAAGCGTTTACGCGCATGTCGCGATAAGGGGTATTGAACTGAGCGACGCCATCGAGGGTGACAGATCGCGGGCTCCAGACTTTCGAGGCGGACATCGTGAGAGCCTGAGGATCGAGCTTAAGGGCCTTCGCGACTTTGATGAGCGCCGGTTCGTCGCAAAATTCGCCGCGGATGAGGCGTTGAAGAACGTCATCGACGACGCCTGTCTTCTCAGCCAACTCTGAGATGGAGATGTGGTGACCTCTCATCGCCTTGGCAATGATGTCTTCAAAAAAATCTTCAATAGGAATGGGTAGGCTCATGGAAATAGGCAGTTCAGGGGCGCGGCAGGAAAATCACACGAATTAAGAATTTTTCTTGTCTCAAAATCTGAAAAATGCCATTCTGAGGATGGAAGTGATGTATTTACATCGTCATTTCCTGCATTAAATACGCAATCCCTGTTTTGGCAGGGGGAGCACATCATAAACTAATAAAATCGAATCCCATGAAAATTAATCAAGCGACGCAGAGAGCGTTTACTCTCATCGAGCTGCTGATCGTGATCACGATCATCGGTATTCTTGCCAGCACGGCGATGCCTGCATACAACGGCATTCAGGAGCGCGGAAAGCGCATCAAGTCAGTCAGTAATTTGAAGAACATCACCCTTGCCTGCCGTGCTTTCGCTGCAGATTGGGAAGGTCTCTACCCTTCATTCGATCCTGATGAGGATACGAGCGGTGGCGGTGAAGACACTGAATTCGGCACTTCTACGGATGCATTCAATGTTCTTATTCCTGACTACATCGATACGGAATCTATCTTTTGGACACAGACCAGACACCCTGACAAAATTCGCCCTCCACGTGAAGATGGCGAACTTGAGGACGAGGAAAATGTCTATTGTTATGTCGTGAACCAGACTGACACCAGCTTCAGTCGTTCTCCTCTTGTCGCCGACGGCCTCATGGACGGGATCGGTGAATATGGTGAATATCACCCATGGCTTCGTTCCAAGAAGGCGATCGTCGGGTATTGCGGCGGTCACGTTTCCGAGGAGCGCCTGACTTCCAACGAAGCCGGTGCGACGATTCGCAGCCGTGATGGTCTCACTGAAAACATTTTCGAAGAACGCCAGTCATCCGGTGACGGGGAAAGCTCTGGCGGTTACCTCGACACGAAGCAGGACAACGTCCTTCTTCCTGAATAATTGAGAAGGTTAAACCCCTGTAACAATGCCCGACCAGGTTCGCCTGATCGGGCATTTTGTTTTCCGGTAGCGGTCACTTTTGACCCGAATCGGGACTCGTAATCATTGCGGTCATGCGATACCGAAGGGGGAATGAAAATTTCATCTACCTTCATGACAGGGCTGTCCATCGTGGCAGTGGGATTCCTCGCCGGGTGCGGCGGACCGGACAGTGCGAACGTTTCCTCCGGGGACGAAGCGGAAATCATCTTCAATGGAACGGATCTCACCGGATGGAAGGGGAATCTGGAAAACTGGTCTGTCGTTGATGGAACAATCGTCGGGACAACAACGGATGAGAGCCCTCTTCCCTACAATCAGTTTCTTATTTACGAAGGTGATCCGGTTGAAGACTTTGAATTGACGGCTGAACTCAAGCTGACCAGCGACGGGAACAACTCGGGTATTCAATACCGGGCGCAACTTCGCCCTGATCTGGGTGATCATGTCGTGAGTGGTTATCAGTGCGACATGCATCCCTTTGTTTGGGCAAACGGCATGCTCTATGACGAAAAGGGTCGCGGGATCGTCGCGAAGCGCGGCATGAAGGTTGTGATCACACCGGAAGGCAAGGCGATGCAGGTCGGCGACCTTTCCATGACGCCTGAGTTCAACACCGGCGAGTGGAGCACCTATAAGATCACCGCTAAGGGGAACCACCTCACACACGAAGTGAACGGTGTGCAGACTGTCGATGTTTATGATCATCAGGAAGCTGAGCGCGATATGAGTGGCGTGATTGCTTTTCAGATACACAAAGGGCCGGCCATGAAAGTGGAGATTCGCAAGGTGACACTGAAGCGCCTGCCCGGGGCTGACGTGATCGCCGCAGAGGCGACTCCGGTTCCTGCTGATGCCAAGCCGGTCAACCCGCCCAGGAAGCCGAAGGGAAAAGCAAAAGGCAATAAGGGGCCTGGAAAAGCGAAGGCCAAAGCAAAGGAAAAAGCGCCTGCTCAGTAATTCCTCTCGCACTCTGTTGGCGGGAAGGTATCAAGGAGATAACCGGAGACTCTGTATCTTCGTCAGGCGGGGTTCCGCCTCCTCATGACTCCTCTTCGCCGACAGTATTTTCTCAGTTATGCCGTCATTGGGAGCGTAATGCCCCTGATGACGGTTTTTTTGCGTGAGCAGGGAGGTTTTGATTTTTGGCAAATCGGACTGGCGATGTCGCTCATGAGCGTACCGATGCTGTGTTCGCCGGCGTTGATCACCTTGCTTGCTGATCGCAATTCTGACTCGCGGCGGATTCTTGCGGTCGCCTACAGTTGCAGCGCCCTGGTCCTCTCGGCTCTCTATTTCTCGGATTCGATTGTCCTGACCTTGACCCTCTTCGTCTTTCACGGGCTTTCCTTCGTTGCGATGCTTCCGCTTCAGGACGGCTACTATTTTTCGCTGTCTGAAGAGGCAAGGAAAAGAGGGGAGGTGATCCCGACTTATCCACTGGTTCGTGTTTGGGGAACCGTGGGATTCATTTTGCCGAGTTTGATTCTCTATTATCCGCTTTCGAAAGGAGCTCCTGCGAATTCCATTCTGCCCTGTGCGGTCGGATTTTGTCTTCTCAGCCTCGCGAACAGTTTCACGCTTTCCAAAATTCAGAAGCCTGCCGGCGTTTCCGGAAAGCTTCCGACGCTGGCTGCGTTGAAAGCCATTTTTCAGCCAAAGGCCCGCTGGCTTTCTGTCGGCTTGTTCTTTGGATTCATGGCGGCCTCGACATACTACGCATTCATCGGGAACTACCTGGATGAGGTCGTTGGAATACCGAAGAAACACATTGGCCTGATGATCAATCTTGGCGTGGTGCTTGAAATCGGATTCACTTTGATGATGCCGTGGATGCAGCGGGTCATGCACCTCAAAGGGATCATGGTGATCGGCTTGTTTGCGATGCTCATGAGAATGATACTTCTCGCTGCGTTTCCCTCCCCCTGGATTGCCCTTGTCGTTCAACTCTGTCACGGCATGGAAGTGCTCGCACTGTTTATCGGACCGGTCATGTTTCTGGATCGCCTTGCGACGGATGGTTTTCGAAATTCGATTCAAGGTGTCTTTACGATGGCGATCGGAGGGGTCGCCCGGGTCGTCGGGGCGATGGTGGCCGGGCTCGTCGTTTCCCGTTTCGGATTAGAGGGAGGATTCGTTTACGGGGCGGCCCTCGCGACGATGGCTTTCTTAGTCATCACTTTCCTTTTTGCCAGAATTCCACCCCGAAGCGAAATTGAAGTTTCCCCGGAGGGCGCGTCATGATAAACCAGAGAAACCTTATCAGATGACTAAGTCCACCACTCCATCTTCGACTCCGCTGCATTGGTCTCGAACCGCGATTGCCAGTGCGGTTCTCGCGGTAATGGGGTTCGCCTCCCTCTGGCTGGTAATCGGTTTGTTTCTTGCCGCTGCCGGCGCAGTGTGTGGGCATGTCGCCCGGTTTGATACTCTGGAAGGAGGGATACGTGGGCGCCGTCTCGCCACCTTCGGTGTCTTCGCGAGTTATTTTTCGATGCTTTCCTTTCCCGTTCTTCTTATCGTCGCGTCGCTTTCCTTTCCTGCGTTTTCGATGTGGCAGTCAGAGCGAAATGCCAGTCAGCGGGAGTCGAGTCAGGTGCAGGCTTCACGACTCTTTCTGGCTTGTGAGGCATACTCCCGTTCAAATCGCGGCCGCTATCCGGCTGAGCTGAAGGCTCTTTCGGGCCGTTTTATCGGGGGAAAGGAGCTTCGTGACGCACTGCAGAGCCCCTACGAAGGTGGCAGCAATATTGCTTTTGAGCTGGTGCCGCATGACCGACCGGTTCTCGATGCCATTGCTGACTCAGTGATTGTGATTCAGGAAATCGCCCCTTCGACGGTCAAAGAGATCGCGGTTGTTTATGCCGACGGCACCGTAAAATCGATTCACAATCCCGATTACCAGTCGCCATGAAAGCGAAGTCCCTGCTGATTGTTTCCCTCCTCATTTTTGCCTCATTCCTTGATGCGGAGGAGGGGGAATCTCAGCTCTACCTCAAGGCTACTGATACAGATTCACTGGTCGCTAAAGAGGGTCAGATAGTGATTGTCTACGGAGAGACAGAGAATTCAGCGAAATCGGCCTCCGGAGCGAATTTTGTGAATTTCAAAGGGGCTGACTTTCTTCTTGTCACGTTTAAGAGTGATATTGATCAGTTTGCCGAAGGCGAGCCGTTTGAGCTGTTCGATGGAAAACGTGTCGCGGTGGAGGGTGCCATTTCCATTTATCGGGGAAAACCTCAAATCAAGCTGACCAGCCCCGACCAGGTCACGATCCTCACCGCTGAAGAGGTTTTTCCCCCGGTCACCGGGAAACCAGAGAAAGTGGTGCCCGCGGCAACAACGAAAGTGTCCGGAGAAATGTCGGAACAGGCTCCACCCGAAGAGGAGCCGAAGCGGAAGCCACCGGTCGATCCCTCCGAGTTCTTTGATTGATCAGCGGCGAAGTCCCACCGCGGACCGAACCCGGTCGATCACCTCCTGTGCCTGGGCGCGGGCTTTCTTAGCTCCCTCTGCAAGGACGTCTTCGACGTAGCTGATGTCCTGCGCTAAGGCTTCGCGCTTTTCTCTCATCGGGGCGAAATGATCACGGATGCTCTCAAACAGCGCCTGCTTGTAGTATCCGTAGCCCTGGCCGCCGGCGCGGAAGGAATGCTCCATCTCAGCGACCTCTTCGGGGGTCGCGAAGAGCTTGTAAAGTTGGACGATATAGCTGTCGGATGGATCTTTCGGATCTTCCACGGCCGTGGAATCCGTCACGATCTTCATGACCTTCTTCCGGAGCTTCTTCTCGGTTTCTTCGAAGATGTCGATGGTGTTGTCGTAGCTCTTACTCATCTTTCGACCGTCGAGGCCCGGGACTGTGGCCGCAGACTCGCGGATCCGGGGTTCGGGGACAACGACGAGGTCTTCACCGTAGCGATCATTGAGTTTATTCGCGACATCCCGGGTCAGTTCGAGGTGCTGCTTCTGGTCTTTTCCGACCGGAACAATATTCGAATCAAAGAGGATGATATCCGCCGCCTGAAGAACCGGGTAGGCGAAAAGACCGTGGGACGGGGAGATCCCCTGACTGATTTTATCCTTGTAGGAAACGCAGCGCTCCAGCATTCCCATGGGAGTGACACAGCTCAGGATCCAGGACAGTTCAGTCACCTCGGGGACGTCGGATTGTTTCCAAAAGGTTGCCTTCTCAGGGTCGAGACCGCAGGCAAGAAAATCGATCGCCATATTCTGCACATTCCGGCGGAGTACTTCCGGATCGTGTGTCGAGGTAAGGGAATGATAATCAGCCATGAAGTAGAATGCATCCCCCTCGTCCTGCAGTTTGATCGAAGGCTGCATCATGCCGAAGTAGTTCCCGATGTGGGGACGTCCGCTGGGTTGAATGCCGGATAAAATACGCATGGTAAAATGACGCCTCATGGCGATTCGCCAATCATCCGACAGCCTGCTCCTGAAATCAAACTCAGGAGCAATATTACGGAATAAAGCGGGCTGTTCACTTTTTTACTGGACGAACGAACAGTATGCCTTATTCTAAGGGAAATCCTTTGGCATATTATGGTTGAACTGCTATCTCCTAAAGACAACGAAGCTGCTGCGAACGAAGCTCAGGCTGCTTCTCCACAAGACACTCCACCTCAAGAAAAGGCAGAAACGCCGGATAATTCAGGCGGAACAAGTGTTGCAGAAACTGAACCGGCTGCGCCAAAAGCAAAATCCTCCGTCTCGAGGAAATCCTCCCCTAAAACAAGTTCTTCTCCAAATTCCTCTCCTAAAGCCACCACCAAAAAGGCCGGGAAATCCGACAAACCTGATCCACGCAATTCGATGGCAGCCTCCTCAAAAAGTAACGATAAAGAAACGAACCGTATCGCCGAAGCGCGAGCGAAGAATCTTGATCTCGCGATCTCTCAAATCCAGAAAGATTTCGGGGAAACAGCGATCATGCGGCTGGGAACGGACACTCATCTCGATGTCGAAGTCATTCCGACCGGAAATCTCATTATTGACCGCGCCCTTGGTGCCGGAGGGTTTCCAAGAGGACGGATCGTCGAAGTATACGGACCTGAATCTTCCGGTAAAACGACCCTGACCCTGACGGCTGTTGCTCAAGCTCAGAAGGCCGGTGGACTCGCCGCTTTTGTTGACGTTGAGCACGCTCTTGATCCTCAGTATGCGAAACGTCTCGGGGTTGACCTCGATAATCTCCTTCTTTCCCAGCCAAGTTCCGGTGAAGAAGCCCTTCGTATTGTTGAGACATTGGTGCGCTCCAATGCGCTCGATGTCATTGTCCTCGATTCAGTCGCGGCTCTCGTGACGCGTCAGGAACTGGATGGTGAGATCGGCGATGCCACCGTGGGCGCTCAGGCCCGTCTCATGAGCGCAGCCTTGAGAAAGCTTACCGCGATTATCTCTAAAGCCCGCACCGTAGTGATCTTCACAAACCAGATTCGTGAAAAAGTCGGGGTCATGTTCGGTAGCCCTGAAACGCAGCCGGGTGGTCGTGCCCTCAAATTTTACAGTTCTGTTCGCTGCGATATTCGCCGGACTGGTAGCATCAAAGCCTCTGATGGTTCTGTGAGCGGAAATCGCACCAAGCTGAAAGTGGTGAAGAACAAAGTAGCGCCACCATATGGCGAAGCTGAGTTCGATATCATGTTTAACGAAGGGATTTCAGCGGTGGGGTCTTTGTTTGACCTCGCGGTCGAACACGACATTCTCCAAAAGCGTGGATCGTGGGTCAGCTACAAGGGCTCCCAGGTCGCTCAGGGTCGCGATGCCGCAAAAGAAGCACTCAAGAATGATGAAGCACTGTATGCCGAAGTCGAGGCCGAGGTGAAGGCGGCGATGCAGAGTGCCGATGCTTCTTAGCTGTAGGGTCGTAGGGCTGTGTAGTAAGCCGGGGCGGATGATTGATAGGTTGAGTGGTAGTATCATAGCTCCGCTGACTTGAATAAACAGTCTATCGGAAAGGGGCTGCCTGAAGCGGGCTTGCCTGGATGTCCGTTTCAGGGTCGGAATCTTGAAACGCGGCCTGGCTTCGCTCCGCCATCAATTGGTGGCGGCGTTGAGGACTACGCCGAAAGGCTATCGCATTCATCAAACACTTCGCTTGAGGCAGGGTCCTTTTGTTCTGGCCGCTCAGTTCGGTCTTCGATATCGCCGACAAGTTCAGGGGCATTCCGACTATCGAGACAGGGCCGCGAAGCTGTTTTCCTCCCGCGCGACACAAAACTCCGTCACCAGGGACGAAAGACGTCCTGCCACAGGGATCGACCGGTCCAACCTTATGCGCCGGCCTGACGAGTGCCGAAGCCCTCATCACCATTGGGGAAAAAGATCGGTCACGGGGCAGCCCAGGTCGAACCGGTTCGATAGCCGGTTTCGGAAAGGCTGCTTCCTCGGTGGAATCCCGGCTTAGGCCTGATGATCTTCGATGAATTTTTGCACCGCCGCCGGCGTTGCCTCGACATCGTAGTTAACGATCTTTTTCTTCTTGAGTGCTTCCAGTGATTCCTCTGTCGGCGCTTCGCCAAGAGCTTTCTTCATCACTTCAGGAAACTTCGCCGGATGAGCTGTCGCGAGGACGACGTGAGTCTTGGTACTGTCGATATCTTGAAATCCACAGGCGGTATGAGGATCAACGATGTAATCGTATTCCTCTTTCACGCGCTTGATATTGGCGATGATATCTTCGTCGGTGCTTTTTGACGCTGAGAAATTGCTCGCATTGAAGTTCGGAATTTCAATGGATCCGCTCCCCATGAATTCGGCCATCTGGCTGAGTGTCGCGTCTGCGTTCTTCTCGTTGTGGTAGTAGAGGAAGCGCTCGAAATTGGAAGCGACCTGGATATCCATGCTCGGGGCCAGGCTTGGATTCACCGTTTCAGGGCTGTATTCGCCGGTATTGAAAAGGCGGTAAAGAATGTCGTTCTGGTTTGTTGCGACGACGAATTCATCCACAGGCAGGCCCATTTGGTGAATCATCCATCCGGCGAAGATGTTTCCGAAGTTACCCGTTGGCACGACGAAGTTGACGTCATCACGATTCTCAGGCGGAAGCTGCATGTAGGCATGAACGTAGTAAACTGCCTGGGCGAGGACGCGAACGATGTTGATTGAGTTGATTGCTGAAAGGTGAAGCTCCTCTTTCAAGGCGAGGTCGCCCATGAGATCTTTGACGATGGCCTGAGCATCATCAAAGCTACCTTCGATTGCGATCGGAAAGATGTTTTCTGCTCCAGTGCAGGTCATCTGACGTTCCTGGAGTTTTGAGATGCGGCCCTTGGGATAAAGCACGAAGACATTCACCCCTTTCTTTCCGGCGAGGCCGCTGATCGCAGCGGAACCGGTGTCGCCTGAAGTCGCGCCCAGCACATTGATCGTCTGCCCGGTGCGGGCAATCTGCTCTTCAAAAAGGTTGCCGATCAGCTGGAGGCCGAAATCCTTGAAGGAAAGAGTCGGGCCGTGGAACAGCTCAAGGACGAAGAGGTTCTCTGCAATTTGTTGCAGAGGGGCGCTCATGGTGTCGCTGAAATCGCCGTAGCTTTTGTCGACCAGTTCAATGAGGTGATCAGGGTCGTGATCGGAATCAAAGAGGCCGAGGATATCCCAGGCAAGGGCGGGGTAGGGGAGCGCATCGTCAACAAGGAGATCGCTGGGAAGGAGAGGAAGGTTTTTGGGGACGTAGAGTCCGCCGTCAGGGGCGAGGCCATTGGCGAAGGCGTCGAAAAAACCGACGGGATCAGAACCACCTCGTGTCGAAACAAATTGCATGATGAAAGCTAGGGGAATTTTGGGGGATTAAAACGGGAAATTCGGAAGAGTTGATTAACCTAAATCCTCAACGCGGAGAAGAACGGGTTCGTCGCGGATGCAGTCCATCGCGCTGATCTCGCCAATGGCTTCGCGAACTTTTCCAAATGGGGCAAAGTGAAGCATGAGAACGATGGGGGCATACTTCTCTTCGTGATCTTCCGGCTGGATCACGGAGAGGATGCCAATATCATAGTTGCCGAGAACAGTGGCAATACGAGCGAGAACTCCCGGGCGATCCTCTGCTTCAACACGCAGATAATATTTTGAAACTGTTTCTTCAATGGGGAGAGGTTTGCCATAGAGACCGTGGGTCACAAAACCTGAACCGTCGCTGCTGTCGATGTCGTTTGATGCGTCGGCAATATCGGCAATAACGGAACTCGAGGTAGGATCCTGCCCTGCCCCTGACCCGTAGAAAAGAGTTTCACCAACCACATCTCCCTGCACCATGATGGCATTAAAGACTCCCTTCACCGAAGCGAGGATGTGATCTTTAGCGATCAATGAGGGCTGCACGCGAACCTCGATAGATCCATTTTCCTCGTGGAGCTGGATGATGCCGAGCAACTTGATTGAGTATCCCAGTTTGTCGGCGAAGCCAATGTCAGTCGCGGTGATGTTTTCGATGCCTTCGACATGAATTTGGTCGCAGGGAACCCAGCATCCGTAGCTGAGCGAGGCGATTATGATTGCCTTATGAGCCGCGTCCCATCCGTTCACATCGAGGGTCGGGTCCGCCTCCGCGTAGCCGAGCGCCTGAGCTTCACCGAGGGCTTCTTCGTAGCCGAGCCCGGCTTCGGACATCCGTGTGAGGATATAGTTGCAGGTGCCGTTGATGATTCCTGCCACTGATTGGATATGATTGCCGATAAGGGATTCCTGAACTGTCTTGATGATGGGGATTCCCCCGGCGACGGCTGCTTCGTAGTAAATGGGTTTGCCGTGTTTCTCCGCAATCGCGAAGAGTTCCTGACCGCGCTCCGCGAGAAGCGCTTTGTTTCCGGTGACAACGGCTTTGCCATTCTCCAGTGATGTTTTGACGAGCTCAAAAGCACGGTCGATTCCCCCGATCAGTTCGACGATCACATCGATTTCGGCGTCCGAGGTCAGGGCATCGAGGTCGGTCGTGACGATATTCGCAGGGAGTTCAATCGGTCGAGCCTTGTTGAGGTCTTTCACTGCTATTCGACTCACGGAGATATCACGCCCCGTCCGTTCACGAAGGAGGTGACGGTTCTTCTCAATGTTTTTGTAAACACCGGCACCAACGTTGCCGAAGCCTGCGAGGCCGATTTTTAGGGAGGGGGCGGACATTGGTGGAAAAGAAGGACTTGGGAGCATGAATCGCAAATGGATATTTCTTTCATTCGCTCATCATTTAATGAGGAAAGGGGACGCGTTTGTGCGCTTGCATCGTGCTATTGAACCTGTCTACTGGCATTCATGAAAAGAAAACTCATTCCGGCGGCTCTGGCCGCCCTGGTCTCGATCACGATGACTTCCTGCACTGATGAGCCCGTTGCTGAAGCGACTGTCGATGCGGATGACGGCTTCGTTGAGCTCTTTAATGGTAAAAATCTCGAGGGATGGACCCCTTCGAAGGAGACACCGGAGTCATTTTCCGTCGTCGACGGAACGCTCATCGTCGACAGTGGGAGAAGTCACCTTTTCTACACAGGTGAGGTGAATGGTGCCGATTTCAAAAATTTTCACCTTAAGGTCCGCGCGAAAACTTTCCCGGGAGCAAACGGGGGCGTTTATTTTCACACGGCGTATCAGGAAGAAGGGTGGCCCGACAAGGGGTATGAGTGCCAGGTAAATTCCACGCAGAAGGACCCCAAGAAGACCGGGAGTCTTTACGCAGTGAAGAATATCGTCGTACTTGCTGAGGGGGAGGAGCCGCCTAAGAAAGGTGATTTCGAGGTGCGCGAGGTAGCACCAAGTACGGATGGAGAGTGGTTCGACTATGATATTATTGTCCAGGGGAAGCAAATCACGCTCAAAGTGAACGGCGAGATTACGGTTGAGTATACCGAACCTGAAGGTGGTCCCGATCCCGAAAAATCGCCCGGTCGGAAGCTTGATAGCGGCACTTTCGCCATCCAGGCGCACGATCCTGACAGCGTGACGCATTACGAGCGTATCGCGGTCAAACCTTTGTAGGTGACCGGAAACCGTTAAAGCCGACATTTTCCGGTTGTTTTTCCGGTTTTGGCTGGTATTACTTTCCTCCCCGCGAAATTCCGGCCCTCGGAGCTTCGCAATGGGTGGAATGGCTCGATAGCTCAGTTGGTAGAGCAGAGGACTGAAAATCCTTGTGTCCCCAGTTCAAATCTGGGTCGAGCCACTTTCCATCTTTCAAGAAGGCCCGCCTCTCCAGGATGCGGGCTTTTTTGTGCACTGGCGAGGTCAGTGGCCTGCCGGATAGCGTGATAGATCGGGGAAGCTCTCCTTTTTCGGTCGGGTTTCCGGATGAGATGAAAAATTACGCCATTGTAATCTTGGGGTAACCGAAAAGCCATCTTGCGGTGGTTTACTGGGAGGCAGCAAACTTCATCCATCATCATGAAAATAGTAATGTCTTCGATTCTCGCTCTCCTTCTGGGATTATCCGGATCCAACCTTTGTGCTCAGGGGAAAGGCAAAGGCGGTGGACCCAAAATCGCGAAGCCGCGCATCACGGATACGGTGAAAGCCAATATTTACGCCGATAACTGGTTTAAACTTTATCTGAATGGGAATTTGGTCGCGGTGGATTCCATTTCCTTTATTCCACACAACGTTATCTCGGTCGATATTCTGCCTGAGTACCCGATGACGATCGCGGTGATGGCGAAGGATAATGCGGACCCTGTCACCGGCCTCGAATATGACGACTCAAACATTGGTGACGCCGGATTCATTCTGAAATTTGGAGACGGTACCGTGAGCGACGGATCCTGGAAGGCGAAAGACTTTTTTCACGGCCCGGTAGATCGCGACATGAAGACTCCGGAGACGCGGCACGTCGCGATACCGGCTGACTGGTTCGAGGTCGATTTTGATGACAGTGAATGGGAGCACGCGGTTGAGCACAGTGAGGAAGCTGTCGATCCGAAGTCGCCCTTTTATGAAAATGATTTTGCGGGGGCCAAATGGATTTGGACAAAGGATCTTGCGCTGGATAATACGGTCCTTTTCCGGAAAGTGATTGAGAGCCCCCCCAACGGGGATCCGGCCCCCCGGGACTGGCCTCGTGGAAAGATTGATGCCTCAAACCGTTGAGCTGATCCTGTCTCCCTTTACATCATGAGCAAAACAACAGGGTCAGGTCATCGACTCAAGAGGGTTGAAGCGGGTTTGAAGGAGTGGGGGATTGTTCCCCTCGCCATGCTCTTCAGCGTTGTCGTGATTCCTGTCACCGTCGCGGCTGTTTCGCCGGGGTTGGCGCCTTATACGGCTGCTTTTCCGGGGGAACACACCCTTGAGAATCCGGGAGGGGAAATTCCGAAGTTGGTTAAGGCCTTTGCTCCTTTTCAGGAAACGCTGGGTATTTCCTGGGATGAGGAATTTCTCTACGTGGAAGGGAATGGACTGCCCGATCATCCCATGATGGCCGGAATTACTGCCTGGCAGCAGCAAGTCCCTATTCCGCACGACTTCACAGGCGAACATCGTTTTAAACTACCGCTGCAGCCCGAATATTTGGAGGAACCAGGCGAGTTAACTTTGATGGGGCCAATCGCACTCGCCGTGAACGGGATCCCGATTTTCCATGCGCTCACTCAAAGTGGCAAAGACGCCTACGCCGAGGGGGAGCTGGATCAGTGGGGTGGCCATTGCGGACGTGCTGATGACTATCATTATCACATCGCGCCGGCGCACCTTGAATCGTTCGTGGGAAAGGGAAATCCAGTCGCATTCGGTCTCGATGGCTATCCTGTCTATTTAGCTGACCCGTCCAGAGACAAGCCGCTGGATGAGTGTCACGGGTACTTCGACGAGGAAGGGAACTATCGCTATGTCGGCGAATTGAAGCCGCCCTACGTCATGTCCTTCTTCCGTGGACAGGCGGACTTGGAAGACCGGCCACCGACACTTGGGGTGAGACCCCATTTGCAGCCGCTTCGCGGCGCGGAAATTACGGCCTTTGAAGGGAGCCTTGCTGATGGATACAAGCTTACCTACGAAGTGAATGGCAGGGAGGGCGTTATCGCCTATCGCAGCCAAAGCTCCGGCGGGGTGGAGTTTACTTTCACTGATCCCGACGGAACGGTTCGCCGGGAATCCCATGAGCGCCGCCCTGAGAGGGGAGCACGTCCTCCCCGACCGGAAGAGGGTGGAGTAAAAGGTGGTAAAAAAGAGAGGCGCGATCCAAGATAGTGATTCATGCGAGTCCTCGTTGTCGAAGATCAGCCTCAGATCGCCGGATTCATCCAATCCGGCCTCGAAGAATCAGGATTCGCAGTTGTGGTTTGCCGGACCGGTGAGGAGGGCTTTGAGTTGGCTACCTCAGAGTCATTCGATGTCATGTTGCTCGATATCATGCTTCCGGGGCGGGACGGGCTGAGCATTCTTCGCAGCCTTAGGGAGCGCCGCGTGACTCTTCCGGTGATTCTACTGACGGCGCGCAACGAATTAAACGAACGAATCGAAGGGCTGAACCTCGGCGCAGATGACTACCTCACGAAACCCTTCTTTGTTGAAGAGTTAGTGGCCCGTATTCAGGCGCTCTTGAGAAGGTCTTCGGGAACTGCATTGACTGTCCTTCAGGTCGGCGATCTTTCGCTCGACCTCATTAAGCGAGAGGCGAAACGCGGGGGGCGTGAGATTGAGCTGAGCCAGCGGGAGTTTGCCTTGCTCGAATACCTGATGCGTTCACCGGGGCGTGTCTTTTCCCGTTCCCGGATATGTGAGCATGTTTGGAATACGCATTTCGACACTGGCACTAACATGGTTGATGTCGCTGTGACCCGCTTGCGAAAGAAGATCGAAGGGCCGGGTGAGGCAAAGTTGATCGACACGGTTCGCGGGGTCGGGTATCGAATGAAGGAAAAGCCATGAAGCGACGTTCCTTCCGTTTTCGCCTCGCTTTGATTTCGATGGGTCTGTCAGGCCTCGTTCTCCTTGTTTTCGGGCTCGTGGCGTGGGCAGTGCTTTCCCGGGCTAGAGTGAGCTCGCTTGATCAGGAATTGTCAAACTTCGGCTTTCGTTTTGCGAGTCGATCGGGACCGGGGGTCGTGGTCGAGCGTCAACAGGAGACCCTCGAGAGCATGGTTGGAACGGAAGTTGCACCCTACCGCTTCTTTCACATTCTGAATCGAAACGGGAAGCCGGTTTCAGCTTCACCGGGGTGGCCGAGAGGATTGGACCCGACGCGGTTCCCTCCTTCTCATGAGGTCATGGATTCACAGCCTGAATTCGTTGTCATGAGTCCAAAGCCCGGGGAAGTGCAGCCGAAGCGCCGTCTCAGGCCGGTCTACGAGCCTCGATTCTACACCGTCAATCATGATGGCCTTCGTTATCGAATAGGCGTCTTTCGAAACGCTGATGTGGTTCTCGCGAGCGGCGCCGATCTCGATCAGTTTTCGCAGGATGTCATCCAGCTTCGGAAAGCATTTCTCATCGCACTCCCGGCGGCGCTTGCGGTGATCGCGTTCGGGGCCTGGTGGCTTGGCAGGAAAGCGCTCCGGCCAATTCGCGTTCTCGAAGAGGATATGAGGAGCCTCTCAGTGAGGGATTTGAATCAACGCCTCGAAGCGGGAAACGCAGATGTTGAGTTTGCGAGAATTATTGAGGTATATAATTCAATGTTAGAGCGGCTTGAGCGAAGCTTTCATCAAGCGAACCGATTCAGTGCAGATGTTTCTCACGAGTTGAAGACCCCGCTTGCGATCATGAGAGGAACCCTTGAGCGGGGGCTGTCCTCATCCGGGACTGAAGAAGAAGCGCAGGAGGTTTTTTCGGACCTTCTCGAACAGACCGGAAGGCAGGGGGCGATTCTTGAAAGTCTTCTCCTGCTGGCGCGCGCCGATGCGGGACGTCTTGAGCTCAGTATGGAAACGGTCGAATTGAGCTCCCTCCTTGAAACGTGGATGGAAGACGCAAGTTTCCTCGCCGAAGAAAAGGATATCGCTATTCAAAGTGAGATAGAGCCCGGTATTGAAATGGAGGGGGATGCCATCATGCTTCAACGGGTAGCTCACAATCTGCTTAGTAATGCGGTACGCTACAATCATAGTGGAGGCAGGATTGAGTCCTGTCTCCGTCGCGTTGATCAGGGAGTTGAATGGGTGATTGCGAACACGGGAGAAACGATCGCCGAGGTGGATCACGAGCGTCTCTTCGAGCGCTTCGAGCGCATGCCTTCTTCCGACAGCGGAGCGGGACTTGGACTAAGTCTCGTCAAAGAGATTGTTGTCGCGCATGGCGGGCGGGTTTCCATTCAGAACCGGGATGATGAAATGACCGGGTTTTGTGTCTGGTTCAAGACGCCGCCGGAAAAGTGAGGGCGTTGTAGATCAAGCGGACATGAATCCCGGCAAGAACCCGAATCCTGATGCTCATGTTCCTTCGCCGTCGATCGCTTCTCCGGGCTACGAACAGATCGTCCGGATTCGCCGGACGCCAGTTTTACGAGGGTAAAGGCCGGTGACGCTCCAGTGAGCGACGACATGCAAACGGGGCTCGTGGTGTAGTATTGCGTGAAGTAAATGCTCTCGGTTGAGAGGGTATCAGGATAGAGGGGCGTCAGAATCTCCTCCGAATTCAGTGTGGGACGGGTTCAGGTCATCACAATGGGGCACTGCGATGTCCGGTTCTTTCCAATTAGTTTGTTCCTTGGTATCTCCTCCCGGGACGGCTGAAATCCGGCACGTAACCAATTACATGCTGCATCAAGAGTGCCGGCAATAAGGCGATAGTACACGTTGATTCTGAGAGTAGTGTGAACCGGTTTTGACCCATTGTATACTGAGACGGCATTGCATAGTCTATGTAGGCGCCAAAGCACTTCGGCGAGGTACCGTGTTGTCAGTAAATATTACAGCGATGAAATGATTCGGTAACACTTGTGAAAGATTCGGATGGTTTACTTCTGAATTGCCTCATTTCAATGAAGACCCTCCTCCCAGCTATACTGATTGCGATCTCCGTCGAGGGAATGGCTGAAGGTCAACCGAACGTCCTCTTTCTGTTGTCTGATGACCAGGCATGGAATGGGCTTTCCTGTGCGATGCATCCGGAGATGGAGTCTTCGAAGAGCCGGGTCATTGAGACGCCAAACATCGCGCGGTTGGCGAGTGAGGGAATGCGATTCAGCGCTGCCTATTCTCCGGCCTCCGTCTGTGCCCCGACGCGGATCAGTCTGCAGACAGGGAAGAGTCCCGCCCAGTGCCATTGGACAAAGGCGGCAGGATCAATGACGGCAGCGGACGGTTTCAAATTGATCCCGCCTCAGAACCGGCGTGGTATCGAGTCGCACGAAATTACGGTCGCTGAATTGCTTCAATCAGTTGGTTACACCACGGCGCACTTCGGGAAATGGCATATCGGAGGCGGGGGGCCACAGAACCATGGCTATGACCAGAGTGACGGCGATACCGGAAATGAAGCGGCAGCTTCTTTCGTTGAGCCGAATCCGGTCGATATATTCGGAATGGGTGAGCGGGCAATGAGGGTGATGGAGGACTCGGTTCAGGCGCAGAAACCATTCTTTATTCAGATGTCCTACCATGCGTTGCATTATCCGGAGAACGCTCCCGGGGATCTCGTTGAGAAGTATGAAGGATTGATTCCGGGAGGGAACGGAAAAGAGATCAGTCGCGCCGCGATGAGTGAAGCGTTGGACCGGGGGGTCGGTAAGCTCTTAGCGAAATTAAGAGCACTGGGCATAGCAGAACATACCTATGTGATCTACATGTCAGATAACGGATCATCGACAAAGAGGCTGCTGCGTGGTGGAAAAGGCGGAGTGTGGGAAGGTGGAATTCGAGTGCCCTTGATTGTTCGTGGTCCGGGAATAGAGGAAAACAGCTGGTGTCACCAGCGCGTTGTCGGTTATGACTTTTACCCAACTTTCTGTGAGCTGGCCGGTGTTACTGAATCTCTTCCGGCGACGATAGAAGGCGGTTCCCTGACTCATCTGTTCAAGGGGGAAGACAAAGCTGTCGCAAGAACCCGGGAGGGGCTTGTCTTTCACTTCCCCCATTATCAGGGCGATGCTCCGCATTCGGTGCTGCTGGTCGATGAAATGAAGATCGTGCATTTCTATGAGACCGGTGAAACTCACCTTTTTGATATCGAGGCGGATATAGGTGAGTCCCGCGACCTTGGGGGGCAGCAACCTGAGGTGGCCGCGGCGATGGAGGCGAAGCTCTTTGCCTACTTGAAGGAGCTTAATGCTCAAATGCCGGAAAAGAATCCGAACTATGATCCTGACAATCAGCGATCGCTCAGAAAAGCGAAGGAGGGGCGCGGAGGTAAGGGAAAGAACCGGTGAGGTAACTTTATTCCTGAAAATCTAACGAAATAATATGCTATGAAATCACTATACAGCTACACTGCCAAAATCTTGTCGCTATTCGCTGCATTGATCGTGTCTTCCGTTTCGCCGACTATGGCTCAAAAGGGGAAGAAGGGGGGCAAAAATAAACCCGACAGTAAAGATGCTGACACCTGGAGTGCGGAAGAGTATAGCGGGCTTCGGGGTGAGAAAGACCTTCGTGCGGCGCTGGCTTCAAAAGGGTTTGCCTGGCTCTCAGGGTCTCCCGCGGATAATGAAAAATTATCGGTCGGAAAGAATGCTCAGTTCTTCGGTTTTGTCGCCTTGCGCTATCAGAGCGGCCGGGCCGCTAATCGCGGGACTCTGGGACGTGCCGTATTCTCGATTGCCAATGAGAAACAGAGGGAAGTGTTTGCGGAAGCGGTCGTGCAGGAACAGGCAGCGCTGAACCAATGGTGGGAAGTGAGGGAGGAAATCCTGACATTGCTTGAAGATCACCTCTACACAGGCCTTCCGATTGACCGGGAGAAAATCACGGCTCTCGGGGTGCAGTTCTCGCTTCTCAATTCGGAAGTGGCTCTTGTTGAAGCGAATGCTTTTGCCGCTTTCGAAGATTCTCTGAACAGCGAGCATGCAGCTCTTCTCAGGGGGTGGCGGGAGAACGCTGAAAGTGCCGTTTCGTATGGAAAGAGTGTCAGGGTAGAGGCGGTGGGCGTGGATCGGGAATTGAACAAGCAACTCGAAGATCTCTACGCGAAGTCATTTTCCTGGCTCACTGGAAAACCGGAGGATAATGAGATCATCCCGATCGGACAGCCGGCGCAGTTCTTCGGGTTTGTTTCCATCCGGCACAAAAGCGGGCATGCGGCGAGTCGGGGTGATATTTCGAAAAATTTTATGAACCTTCTCGATGCGGAGCAACAGAGTATTATCGAAAAGGCGGTCGAATCACAAGTTCCGGTGGTCCGTGAGTTCCTTGAGAATCGTCATGAATTTCTGAGCCAGTTGGGTACGCTTCGTTCAGACCCATCCCGGTTCGATCGGGATTATGTGGACCGTCTTTCCCGTGAGATGGGGCGGCTGGAGATTGAGGCAGCCTGGATGGAGGCGGAGGCGTACCGGGCAATCAGGGCTTCGATGAGTGATGAACAGGTTTCGGCCCTGATGACGATGCGCGGTGAATATGTCATTGATGAGAGCCAGGTCGCATCAATGAATATGGAGGAGCGGGGCGCAGCTCTTTCGATTCTCTGCTCGGGGTGTCATGGAGCGCCGGGAATGCATCGAGTCGGGTTCCCCGCGCCAAGCCTTGATGGATTCTGGGATCGTGAGATTGCCTCGGGTCCATCATTTGAATATTCTGCTGCCCTGACTAATGTACGTCGTGGTGGAAATGAAAGGTGGACCCCGGAATTGCTGGATCAATTTCTCACCGCGCCGAAACGCTTCGCTCCGGGAACGAAAATGGAATTTCAGGGTTTGCTGAATCCGGAGGACCGCGAGGCGCTCATTGCGCATTTGAAGACGTCGAGGTAGTAAGCGCGACTTCTGATGGAGGGACAGGCTCCGCCCTGTCCGCGTTGGATGAGTGGCTGGGGCTCCGCGGGCGACGTGGAAGTCGCCCTTCCAGCTTTCGGGGTGAGCTGGATCCCGCGTCTGGTGAATTCTTAAGATGTCCCGAAGGGTGCCCCGTAGGCGGTAAGGCTCTCGCTTTCCTCTATTCGGTGAGTGTCATCAGGTAGGCCATGATGTCGGCCAGTTCCTGTGGTTTCAGGAGGACGCCCATTGGCGGCATCGGAGAGACTTGAGCAGGAAATCCTTCGGCGAGGGCGGCTCCGGGATCGACGAGGCTTTCATGAATGTAGTCACGACTTTTCCGGGTGGCGATGCCATCCAGGGCCGGACCGATGACGCCTTCTCCTTTACCGTTTACCTGGTGACACCGGATGCAGGCCGCTACCTGGTGGGTGCTAAAAAGGGATTCGCCGCGCGCGGGGTCGCCCGTCAAGGATCCTTCATCGCTTTCATAAATCACTTCCCGGAGGGCGACATCGTCAAACCAGGCGGAACCTGTGGAGAGGCCCCATCCACCGTAGCGGCAGTTAATGAGCAATTCCTTTTTCTCGCCGCTATTGAACTCTATTTCGAGAAGGGTCCAGTCATTCCGTTTTCTCAGGCCCCGCGTTTTGACCTCGGTATCGTGGACGTTGAAAAGAGCGCCCTGAGCACTGGCAACACCGGAAGTTTTGATCCAGCCACTGAGTTGATAGTCGGTGTTCGGCTTCACGGATACCTTCATGGTGTAGCTTGCGTCGGCCCCTTCCTTCGAGGTGATGCGAACACTGGAGTTCCCGCTTTTTACGGTTTTGGGAGACATGAGGAATTCGGCTTCCCCTTCGTAGGTTCTCATTTCCCAGAGCGCCGGGTGAATTTTCACTTGAGCGGCTTCTTCAAAGGAGGCGTTTGAGAGAATGTTCTCCCCATAGGTGGCGGGGCCCTTGACGTCCTGATTCTGCGCGGCCGCTTTCAGTGCTGCGGATAGTATTTCATCGGTGCGGTTTTTCCTGTCTTTCAACAACTGTGTCACCGCGAGGCCGGTTGCCTCGTTTTTGGGGAATTGAGCCAGTTTGATAATTGCTTCAAGACGCACCGCGAGATTTTTCGAGGTAATCAGGGCGGAGTCGAAAAGGAGCTGACGTGAGGCTTCGTCATTAGCGAGGGCGCGGAGGGCGTTCTTCTGTAGGTCAGTATCCTTGCTGAGTAAGGCCAGTTGGTGTGTTTCCGGATCGAGTTCGTCAATCCCTTCGAGGGACCAGAGGGCATGTATCGCAGTGGTGCCCCCCTCCTTGACCATTTTGCGAAGAGCAGGTGCGGAGTTTTTCCTCGACTGCGAAACGATTAGTCTCTGTGCCGTGAGCCGCCAGAACTGATTGTCATGACTCAACGCGGCAATCAATGATTCGTCACTGGCTCCGGCGAGAGAGCTGAGCGAAGACTCCCTGGCCCCGTTCCATTTCAGGCGATAGATCCGGCCGTGCTGTCGATCACGGTTAGGGTTTTCGTGAGCGTTTCCGGGGCCGGTCACGGCATCGTATCCGGCTCGAACTGTGGTCGGGGTGGGGTTGTGTTGGATGATGAAGTTATACCAGTCCGCGATCCAGAGATTTCCGTCAGGTCCAACTTCCGCAGCAACCGGTGAGAACCATTCGTCAGCGCTGGCGACGAGGGCAAACTGGTTCTTTGATTCGTAACGATGTGCCTTTTTTGAAAGCGAAAACTGCCCCAGGAGATTTCCGGTCGGCCCGCAGATAAAAGCGGTATGGTCCCGCATGGATTCAGGGAAATTCGACGAAGTGGCAAGGGCGTGACCGGCTCCGGCAGTGTAGGCGCCGAAGGCATCGACCTGGCGAATTCTGGGAGTGATTGGATGAAAGGCAGGGGTGTCGGCGATCATGCTCGCGCTGAGGCCTGGCGCGCCGGTGCGGTAGATCGTGGCAGGGAGGACTCCGTGAAAGCCGGGGTTGTTGTTGGCAGTGGAGCCGAAGACATCCCCGGCCGCATTGAAGCCCAGCCCCCAGGTATTGTTGTTAAATTGATAGAGGAATTCCAACTTTGACCCATCGGGTTGAAAGCGGAAAATCCCCGAGCCAAACGTCAGGTCCTCGCCTCCGACCGTGCCTTCAAATCCTGAGTAGCCGACCGCTCCGTAGATCCAGTTGTCGATTCCGTAGCGAAGGTTGGAGGGGCCGGCGTGAGTGTCTCGAATGCCCCAGCCGGTGAAAAGGACTTCTTTCAGGTCAGCCTTGTCGTCTCCGTCTTCGTCTTTGAGGAAAAGAAAATCGGGGGCTTGTGCCACGATGACTCCGTCGTTCCAGAAAGTGAGGGAGGTTGGAATATTGAGGCCTTCAGCAAACACGGTGATTTTATCCGCTTTGCCGTCCCCGGTGGTGTCTTCAAGGATCTTGATGGTGTCGTTGCCGCTGCCCTGTCTGACTTCGTTCGGGTAGTCGACCGTTTCGGTGACCCAGAGTCGGCCCCGTTCATCCCAGGCAAGGTAGATGGGGTTCACGATGTCCGGATCTGCAGCGAATAGTTCAATGCTGAAATCAGCAGGCGTCCGCAGATAGTCCATCGAGTCTTCTGCACTGAGCGGGTGCTGGTAGGGAAGTGGCTCGGGCCGCTTTTCGTAGTTGGGGATGTTGTCCCGTTTTTCGTAAGTGAGCGGAGTGCGTTGTGAAAGGAACGTTTTGTAGGAGGCAAGGCGCTCGTCCCCGATGCTCCAGAGAATGCCTCGCTTCAGGAGTTGCTGGAATTCAGGAAGACCCCAGACGCGCTCATCGTGTCCGGACGCAGTGTAAAATACACGGCCTTTCCCCTGCGTGCGAATCCAGGTCCAGGGTTCCGGTTCGGTGATGTTGTCCTCTTCCGCCACTTCGCGGACCTGCAGGACAGTCCGCCCTTCGGGGTTGTGATGGGTGTGCAGGTAGGTCTCGTCCCAGGCTTCGAAGGCGGGCACCCCTTTGATTGCGGCATGATCGGGTGCGATCGTTTTGGGGCGGAAAATGGATGCGCGGTGTTCCTTAAATCGTCCACCCACGACCTGGTCGAACTCCGGAATGTTTTGAAAGCACCAGCTCGCGCAATGCACGGGAACAAATCCACCTCCCTTTTCAATGAATGACTTCAGGTTCCCCCAATGCTCCGGATCGATCTCTTTGTGGTTTGCGTAGAGAAGGACCGTATCGAAGCGATCGAGGTAGTCGGCATCGCCGAAGGCCGCTTCGGTGGTGGTGACATAGTCGAAGTAGACAGCCTCGCGTCCGAGCGCTTTGGCAAGGATCGGAAAGTAGAGATTGCTGTTATGCTTATCGGAGTCGTGTCCGACAAAAAGCACTCTGACAGCTCCTTCACCCGATGCAGCCACGGCGACTTCATTGAAAAGTATGCCGGGAAGGATGGCTAGACAAAGCAGAAAGGGGGATTTCATGATGGAAAGAGCTTGGCGGGCAGGGGGTAACAATGCTTGATCAGGATAGACAATTTTTATGCGGATTCAGCCATGAAGATATAGAGAGAGTAAGTCGGGCTGCTGATTATAGTCCCGTCCGGAAAGGGCTTGCCACCTTATTGTGTTCCTCTTCGCGTGACGGAGGAGTTCATCGGCGCAGGTTGCGAAAAGGTGGCCGGTGTGATGAGGTGAGGCTCCTCCGAACCTGGTGGTCTGCTCTCGCTCCGCTTTCTATCCATCAAAAACTTCACCGGAATTCATTGTCCTTTCCCTGCGGGTTTCAGTCTATGGTTCAATCATGGACTATGGCGAACGCTCTCTCATCATTCACGAACAGCTCCGCGGTAAAATTGCGGTGAGTTCAAAGTTGCCAATTGAAACGCAGGATGACCTTTCGATTGCCTACACGCCCGGCGTCGCCACGCCCTGTGAAGTGATTGCCGAGAACCCGGGCAGGGCCCGTGACTTGACCCTGAAGCGCAACGCTGTCGCGGTTGTCAGCGATGGATCGTCTGTTCTCGGACTTGGGAATATCGGTCCGCTCGCAGCGATTCCAGTGATGGAGGGCAAGGCAGTTTTGTTCAAGCAATACGCGAACATAGATGCCTGGCCCATCTGCCTGGACACACAGGACTCGGATGAAATCGTGGAAACAGTGAGGCGGATCGCTCCGGTATTCGGCGGAGTGAATCTTGAGGATATTTCAGCACCGCGTTGTTTCGAAGTGGAGGATCGATTGCAGGATCTCGGGATACCTGTCTTTCATGATGATCAGCATGGCACGGCAATTGTGCTTCTCGCGGCGATGCTCAATGCGGCGAAGCTGATCGGGAAGAATCCTGCCGACCTTAAAATCGTGATCAACGGAGCAGGTGCGGCAGGGACTGCCATCGCGAAGCTGCTTCAGTGTATTGACCAGGATCCCACGGTGTGTGTGCCGGTTGCTGATGTCATTGTCTGTGATAGCAAGGGGGCTATTCATGAAGCCCGAGAGGATCTGAATCCGCAGAAGCGGGCGCTCCTTCCTTTCACGAACCGGGAGAATCGCAGCGGTGATCTTAAGACTGTCCTGAAAGGAGCTGATGTCTTTGTCGGTGTGAGTAAAGGAAATCTCATTGATCGGCATGATGTCGCAAGGATGGCTGATGATGCCATTATCCTTGCGATGTCGAATCCGACGCCGGAGATCATGCCGGATGAGGCAAAGGCCGGCGGTGCTGCTGTCGTCGGAACCGGGCGGAGTGATTTTCCGAACCAGGTCAATAATGTGCTCGCTTTTCCGGGGATCTTTCGAGGGGCGCTCGATGCACAAGCGCCGAGGATCACTCCCGAAATGAAGTTGGCTGCCGCTCATGCCCTCGCCGGTGCCGTCGATGAACTTTCGGCAGATAAAATCCTTCCATCGCCGTTGAATGCCACGGTTGCTCCGATGGTGGCGCGGGCTGTTGCGGAAGCGGCGGGGCCCCGGGGTAGTTGAGGCGTCGGCTTCGCCGGAGATGCGTTTCTGCCTCCCTGGCAGGGCACCGGTTCGTGGTGTATCTTCGTTTATGAATTCTGACTATCTCTATGGTTTCCTCGGGGGATGCCTCATTGGTGGTGGCAGCTTGCTGGCGCTCATCGTGACGGGAAAAATCCCCGGTGTCTCCGGTGTCTTTGGCCGCTTATTAAAGCCGAAGGAGAATGAGATCCACTGGCGTCTTATCTTCCTCTTCGGTCTTATCACGGGAGCAGGCCTCCTCTTTGCCCTGTCAGAGCAGGCCTCGATTTATCGCCTTCCGGACGGTCGAAGTTGGTTCGTTTATGCCATGGCAGGACTTGTCGTTGGCTTCGGAACCCGGCTTGGTGGCGGTTGCACAAGTGGGCACGGTGTTTGCGGCATGGGGATGGGGGCACGGGACTCCATGCTGGCTACCGCCGTGTTCATGGCCGCCGGAATCGTCACGGTGACTGTCTTTCGTTTTCTCACTTCATGAAAAACGGTATCCTGACATTTATCGCCGGCGCCTTTTTCGGGGCGGGTCTCGCTCTCTCGGGGATGACTGACCCGCTCAAGGTGACTGCCTTTCTCGACGTTTTCGGATTCTGGGATCCCACCCTGGCCTTCGTTATGGGCGGAGCACTCCTCGTTTTTACCACCGGCTATTTTCTTCTCCGGGGAACGCTGGAACTGCCGGCAAACCCGGGTGAGAAAATCTCGTCAAATCTGGTTCTCGGGGCGATCCTTTTCGGGATCGGTTGGGGCCTGGGCGGGTTCTGCCCGGGGCCTGCGATCGCCAACTTCGGCGCCTTGAGAAGCGAGTCGTTCGTCTTTGTTCCGGCGATGGCGCTGGGAATGATCCTGGTTCAACGAATCTATCGCATTGATGGATAGATGGGAGAATATGAGCCGGAATGATAAGAATGGTCAGGTCGAATTCGGCCGCTGGGATTTCTTTATTCAGGCGTTGATCGTGTTGAGCCTGATTGCTTTTGCTTTGGAAACACTCCCGGGGTTGTCTGAGCGGGAGAGGTCGGTTCTTTCCGTTTTTGAAACCGTCACCGTTTCTATTTTTACGGTGGAGTATCTGATTCGGCTATGGCTGGGGAGCCCAAGATTTTCTTACGCCTTTTCGTTTTTCGGGATCGTCGATTTATTGGCTATTCTTCCGTTCTATTTGTCTACGGGACTGGATTTGCGTGCAGTGAGAGCGTTCAGGCTTCTGAGGTTGTTCAGGCTTCTCAAGCTCGCCCGCTATAGTCGTGCGATGCAGCGAATTCAAAGGGCCTTCGTTATCGCGCGCGAGGAATTAATCTTGTTCGGCGCGACGGCTGTCATCGTTCTCTATCTTTCTGCTGTTGGTATCTACTACTGTGAAAGAGACGCCCAGCCGGAGGCCTTCGGTTCGATCTTTCATTCCCTTTGGTGGTCGGTGACAACACTGACAACTGTTGGCTACGGAGATATTTCACCAACGACAGTAGGAGGAAAGATTTTCACATTTTTCGTTCTTGTGATTGGGCTGGGCATCGTCGCCGTGCCGACGGGCCTGTTTGCCTCTGCTCTCGCGACGGCGAGAGAGATCGAAAAAGAAGAGGATTGAAGGGCGGCCACTAATCGCTCGTGATCGCGTCGATGAGTTCGCCGATGGTGTGCTGCTTCACGAGGGGATGACGCAGGCAGTATTCCCGGTTAATTTGGTAGCGGTTTCGACGTCCGATTTTCTCAATGGAAACAATGCCTTCCTCGGAAAGTTCTTTGATGATTTTCTGGACGATCCGAAGGGTGAGTCCCACCCGGTAGGAAATTTCTGACAAGCGCATTTCAGGATCGTGGTGAAGGCAAACAAGGACGTAGGTATGATTGCTCATGAATCCCCATTTCGGTCTCTCTGTCAGGAGGCGTTCGATGCTTGGTAAGGGCTGTTTATTGGAAGGTTCCGGGCTCGTATTCATGAGGGACTCGATCAGGTTGGGGGAATGGCATGGTGGAAGTCTCCGGCTCCCGGGACAACTGACGCACCTTAGTCAGGCCTTGTAAAGCGTGTCACTAAATTCGTGTTTTCAGCTGTTCTCAAGCTGGCGTTATCTCAAGCGATGACTCATTGATCTTGCCACCACCTCTCTGTCCTGACCGGGTTTCCGGCAGGTTGACGGGATAGCAGGCTGTTGAGAGAGCACTCCTGTTCTTTCTCCTGAAACCTCAGAAATGAGGACAAAGAGAAACAGATTCTACTTCACGAGCTGGGTTTCCAGCACAAACCAGTCGACAGGTAGCTCGGCGAGCGGCTCGCGCATTTTATCGAGTTCAGTAGCGGGGCCGTGAATCTCGAGACGAAGGAGGTCGGAGATTTCGAGGGCGGCCTTCAAGAGGTCATCTACGTTACCGAGGTGGGCGAGTGCTCCTTCTCCGCCAACGTAGGCCTCCCTACAAAAGACGATGCCGTCATTGCTCACGGTGAAGCCATAAAAGAGGACCCCTTCCTCACTGGAAGTGCGCTCAATGAACGCAGACATTCCGGCAATGAACTCATCGAGTTTGCCTTCGTGAGGCTTGAAATAGGGATGGATCGAGACGGTGTTTTCGGGAGTCATGACGCAAGCATTGCGTCATCCTGCAGCTGGATCAAGATCGCATCCTCAAAAACTGACCGGAGTCACCTTTACGGCGCAGCTTTTATAGTTGGGCTGATGGGAGTGAGGGTCAAAGGACGGCAAGGTGAGCTGGTTTGTTGTTTCCTCGTGCATGGGGATGAAAACCGTCCCCTTTTGAACGGTTGAAGTGACGAAAGCCTTGATCTCTATGCGACCGCGACGCGAGGCTACTGAGATAATCTGACCTGAACTGATACCGAGGGCTCCGGCGTCTGCGGGATGAATTTCGACGTAGTTTTCTTTTGGGCCGAGTTTGCGAAGGACAGCGGACTGCCGGGTTCGCGTTTGGGTGTGCCACTGTGAGGAGCTGCCTCGTCCGGTGAGAAGGCGAATCGGGTAATTGTTGCAGGGCGGTTCGGGATCTTTCTGGATCGTCTCGTAGACGAAGCGGGCCTTTTGATTCGGAGTGAAAAACTGTCCGTCCGAAAAGAGGCGACGTTGTTTTGCGGTGTCAGTCGTTCCTTTTGGAAAGGGCCACTGGACTCCACCTTCTTCGTCGATCTGGCGGTAGCCGTCGATGCCACTGATGTCGCAAGCTTGCCCTTCACTGAGTTCCTGAAGGATTCTAAAGGCCGCCTCCGGGCTCTGCCATTGTTTGAACCAGTCTCCACAGCCCCAGACGTTGGCGAGCAGTTTGACGATGGAAAAGTCGGCGAGGGCCTGTCCCGGAGCCTTTGCGACTTTTTTGACAATTCCGATGCGACGTTCTGAATTGATAAGGGTTCCGTCTTTTTCTCCCCATCCGGCAGCAGGAAGAATCAAATCGGCGCAGGCCGCCGTTTCCGTGGTTGAATACATGTCCTGCACGACGAGAAAATCGAGCTTGTTGAGAACCGCGGAAAAGTCTTCGCGTCCGATCCATGAGTGGGCGGGATTCGTCGCGATGATCCAGAGGCCTTTAATTTCCCCGCTTTCGACACCTTCAATGATGGCGTGGTAGGGGAGACTGTTTTGATCGGGGATGCGCTCAACAGGGATCTTAAGAATCTCTGCCACTTTCTCCCGGTCTGCAGCTTTTTCAAAATCGTGCCCCCCGAGAAGATTGGTCGTGTTGCTGAAAAGGCGGGAACCCATCGCGTTGCACTGACCGGTGATGGAATTGGCTCCGGTTCCGGGCTTTCCAATATTACCGGTCATGAGCGCAAGATTGATAATGGCCTGCGCGGTGCGGGTCGCTTCGTAGCTTTGGTTGACTCCCATCGTCCACCAGAAGGAGACGCGCTTTCCGCTGCCGATTAACTCTGCAAGTGCGTTCAGGCCCTCCGCATCGATGCCGCTTTCTTCAGCGACACGTGCGGTGTCGAAGTCTTTGACATGTGCTTCGAAGGTTTCGAAATCGTCGCAGTGTTCCTTGATGAAAACTTCGTCGAGTAGCCCTTTTTCAATGAGAAGGTAAGCAAGGCCGTAGAAGAATGTCAGGTCCGATTTCGGTTTGATCGCAAGGTGCTGCGTCGCTTGCATTGCTGTTTCGGTTCGCCTCGGGTCGATCACGACGATCTCAGGATCTCGCGTATTCTGGAGAACGCGTTGCCACATGATGGGGTGGGCAATGCACATGTTAGAGCCGACGAGGACAATGACGTCGGATTCTTCAAAGTCTTCGTAAGTGTAGGGCGGCGCGTCGAATCCGAATGATTCTTTGTAAGCGCGCACCGCGGTGGCCATGCACTGGCGGGTGTTGCCGTCGCCGTGAATGACTCCCATTCCAAACTTGGCGAATGACCCGAGAAAAGCCATTTCTTCGCTGCAAATCTGACCGGTACTGAGGAAAGCGACTGATTCGGGGCCGTGCTTCTCAATGATGGGCTTGAAGCGATCGCGAAACGTTTCGGCTGCGGTTTGCCAATCGATTGTCTGAGGTGCGTCACTCCGTTTCGTGCGAAGCATTGGTGTCGTTGCCCGTTCCGCCGACTCCAATGGAGCGAGCGCTTCCCACCCTTTAGGACAGGCCATTCCCCGGTTCACGGGGTAGTCAAAGTTGGCGGTGAGGTTGGTCGCTTCTCCGCGGCGAAGATGAATGTTCAGCGAACAGCCTGTCGCGCAAAAACCGCATACCATGGCAGTGGTAGCGTCAGGGGCTACCGAGGAGGGTACCTGCCCGAGACCGTAGGCTCCAGGTTCGCGCACGAGTGATTCGGTGAGAGGCCCGGAAAAGGCCCGGATGCGTTTTTGAATTTCTTCGTTGGCGCGGGTAAAGGTGCTCATGATCCTGTGATGTTGCCCGGCATTTTGGGTTCTTTGACCGCCTGGAAATAGAGCGCTCTCGCAAGAAGTTCTCCGGCGACTAAAGTGATGAATCCGGGGAGAGCGAGTGCTGGAACCGCGATCGAACCCGCAATCAGTGCGAGAGCAGCTATTCCGCAGATGACCCGGTTCTCCCATAGATTTCGCAGCGGTCCGTTGATGGTTTTGGCGGAGTGTGGGAAAGGCGAACGCGCTTCGTTGCGAAGATAGAATTCAAATCCGAGTTTCGCGGAAAGGGCAATGAGGCTGAGGGCGGGAAAAGTGAAGCTGCTGCCTGCGGCGACGAGGGTGAGTCCGAATCGGGTTCCTGTTTGAGACAGGCTCCAGAAGGGGCGCTTCGTGAAAACATAAACCATAACTGAGCAGAAGACGCCGGAAAGGCCGCTCAATGCAGCGCCAAGAGCGACTCCGTTTTCGATGAAGGCAGGCAGGTCGAGCCAGAGCGTTGCGACATAGGCAAAGGCGGCACCTGACCAGACTCCGAAGACGAGGATCTCGCGGCTGAGCCATGACTTTCTCCATCCCAGAAAACTCTTCCACGCCTGAAGGGGGCGACCGAGGTGAAGGGTGGCGGCGATCAATCCTGCCATCGCGAGACCTGCTCCGAGAATGGCGTGCCATTTACCGGGACTGCCTGCTTCTCCCGAAGTGATTCTCGTGATGACATCGAAGAGAAGAACTCCTGCGGCGACTTGTGTCAACACTAGCATGATCACCAGGGGAAGGTGGGCGTGTGCCGGAGTGAGGTTGCCCTCGTCGGCGGAGACAGTGGCTGAGTTTTCCGATTGTCGAAGATTGAGAAAAGTCGTCGAGGGTTTTGTGATCGTGGAGGGAGCCGCGCCGGGAACGAGAGTGTTGCCCTTATCTGCTCGATTGTGAATCACCTCAACCGGGACGATGCGAATGCGAATGGCCTCACTCGGACAGGCCTGGACGCAAGCGGGGGCTTCGCCCTCTTTGAGTCGTGACTGACACATGTCACACTTCCGGACAATACCAAGACGGTCGTTGTATTTCGGTACGTCGTAGGGACATGTCATGGTGCAATACTGGCACCCAATGCACTGATCATCGAGATGCCTGACAATGCCTGTTTCGTCGTCCTTCTCGTAGGCGAGCGTGGGACACCCGTTGGCGCAGGCGGGGTCGCTGCAGTGATGGCAGGCGGTCGTTACTGTTTGTTGCGCGGCTTCGGGAATCGCGGGAGTGATCAGCGCCCCGACGTCGCGCCAGGATTCACCGTCGTCGAGTCCGTTGAGGCTGTGGCAGGCCGTGACGCAGGCTTTGCATCCGCTGCAGGCGTCGAGATCGACTTCGAAGCTGTATTGTTCTCCTGCTCCGGGTTTACTGAGCGGGATGAGGCTCCGGTAGTGAGATTCCAGAGCCGGAGTGGTGGTATTCCGGTGGGCCTGAGAGAAGCGTTCGACGGCGTTGAGTGACTGCTGGTCTTCCAACAGTTCGTCGATCAGGTTTCTCGAAGGGGCTAGACTCATGCGGTAACAGGGGAGGCGAGAGCGTCGAGTTCTTCAACTGAATGACGTGTCGTGAAAGATTGGAAGTTTTCGTTGTTCTCCCGTTTCTCGAGGTAGGCTTTGAGTAGGGCTTCCACTTTCTCGTTGAGTGCGGGGCCGGCCGGAACACTTTTCCAAAGTTGACGCCCGAGTTTCTTTTTCCCGGCTCCGAATCCTCCTCCTACAAAGACGTGGTAGCCTTCGACAGGATCCGGCTGGTCATCCACTTTGACTTTGCAGGCGAGTAGCCCGAGGTCGCCGATGTAGTGCTGAGCGCATGAGTGCGGGCAGCCCGTGGTGTGGATGTTAATGGGTTGATCGAGAGTCATTTTTGACTCGAGGTAATCGATCAGAGACATGGTGTTTCCCTTGGTGTCAGCGCTCGCGTATTTGCAGTAGCGGCTTCCGGTGCAAGCGGCGGCTCCGCCACGAATGTAGCTGGCTTCATATCCGATACCGGCGGCAGTGAGTGCGGTCCTGGCAGCATCCAGTTTTTCGTCCGGAATATTCGGAATGAGAAGGTTTTGAAAAATGGTGAGGCGAAGCTCTCCGTTCCCGAATTCGTCAGCGATCTCCGCGATGGCACGGGCGTCTTCCGTGGGCATGTTGCCGACGGGAACATAGATGCCCAGGTAATTGAGTCCTTGTTGCTTTTGTGGGTATGCCCCAATCTGAGGGTGCGGCTTCCGGGGTTTCTCGATAACCTCAAGTTTGCTCTCGTCGAGCGGGATTAAATCGAATCCGAGCAGCTTCTGAGCTTCTTCTATGTATTTTTTATACCCCCATTCTTTGATCAGGTAAATCATCCTCGATTTGCTGCGGCTCGCACGACTTCCATTCTGCATCCAGACACGGGTGAGGGCTGCGCAGACATCGACGGAGTCTTCAGGTTTACATAGAAATCCGCAATCTTCGGCGAACTCCTTATGTCCGGTCACGCCACCTAACAGGATGCGAAAATATACTTTTCCGTCCATCTTTACGGCGCGCATTCCAATGTCGTTGGTGTCTTCTGCGACGCCGATTAATCCGCCGTTGTCGTAGGAAATATTGAATTTTCGGGGCAAGTCATAAAACTCGGCGGAGTTCTGTACCATATGAGCAAGATCGTGAATGTAAGGGAGCACGTCGATGAGTTCATAAGGGTCGAGACCGGAGGCGGGGTTCGAGGTGAAGTTCCTCAAGTTATCGGCTCCTGATCCGCGTGACTTCAGTCCGCAGGCTTCCACCCGCTGGAGTAGTTCGAGCGTGTCTTTTGGTTGGATGATACGTAGTTGAAGATTGTTACGCGTCGTGAGTTGGAGGTATCCGCTCGCGATGTCATCTGCAATGGAGGCTAGTTCACGCAACTGATCTGTCGTAATCTCTCCGCCGGGAATACGAAGGCGACACATGTACCCCTCGTGAACCGGAGCAAGCCAGAAGAGCCCGTTCCATTTAAAACGGAAGATGTCCTCTTTCTCCGGTGCGGTGTTCGTCTTCGCTTTGGCGCGAAGCTCAGGGAGAGCATCAAAGGGGTTTAGATCCTGTTTGATTTGCTCTTCCACCGTAAGTTTCCTCTTTGGCTTCGGGCCGTCTTCGGGGGCAGCGTCAGAGAAGCTCAGTCCCCGGTTTTTCATTCCGGCGAAGAATCCATCGAGATATTGTTCCTGTTCCGAAGAAATCGGAGTGCCGGCGACTGTTTTGGGAAGGATACTCATGAATGGGAGAGGGCGTAGTTTAAAAAAGCAGTGGCTGTGCCGCCGGGTGTTTGTAACGGGCTCACGTGGTGGAAAAAATTTGATCGCCGGAATGAGCGTGACTCATGGGTGTTCATGTTTGTGACTCAGTAGACATCACGCTGATATCGCTTCTCCTTTTTCATCACTGAAAGATAGCTGGCAGCTTCGGTTGCGGATTTTCCCCCGTGTTGGGTGACGATGGCATGAAGGGCATCATCGACGTCTTTGGCCATGCGTTTGGCATCGCCGCAAACGTAGAAGTGCGCTCCTTCTTCGAGCCATTTCCAAAGTTCTGATCCGGATTCGATCATGCGGTGTTGGACATAGATTTTCTCCTCCTGATCCCGTGACCAGGCGGTCTCGAGGCGAGTTAGGACGCCGGTGCGCTGCATCTCTTCGAGTTGGTCGCGGTAGAGGAAATCTTTCGATTCATGGGGATTTCCGAAGAAGAGCCAATTGAGTCCAGAAGCATTGGTCGCCTCCCTTTCCTCAAGGAAGGCTCGAAAAGGGGCGATTCCGGTGCCCGGCCCAACCATGATAATCGGGGTGTCGGGATTCGACGGGAGCTTAAAATGTTTGGCTTCTTGAAGGAATACTTTGAGCTCTCCTTCGGGGTAAACACGATCTGAGAGGTAGGTTGAACAGACCCCGAAGCGACGGCGGCCATGGGCTTCGTAACTGACTCGGGCAATCGTGAGGTGTACTTCGTCAGGATGTGCTTTTGGACTCGACGAAATTGAGTAGAGTCGTGGACTGAGTTTGCGAAGCAGGGCAAGGAAATCGAGGGGATCAGAAAAACGCGGCCGATGTTCAGCGACGAGGTCGATAATCTCGCGCCCCCGCAAGTAGTCGGATATAGCAGAGGGATCTGACTCATCTGCAAGCAGATTTCCGAGTTTCTCCGATTCTGATACTTGCGACCATGCTTCAAGGAGGGGGCGATTCACCGTTCGAATATCGTAGCGTTCGATCAATGCCTCGCGCAGAGAAAGAGGTTCACCGTCGGGCAGGCAGACCGTGCCGTGACCATCAAAAGCAAGCATTGCGGTGAGCTCGTCGACGGCCTGGGGGTGATTATGCCCGTAGAGTCCAATCACGTCACCGACTTCGTAGCTGAGGCCTGAACCGGTAAGCTCGATCTCAAAGTGTCGGGTGTCGCGGGGGGAATCTTCGCTGTTGAGGCGACGGTTCATGAGGAGCCGGGCAGGGAAGGGATTCTTCTTCGACCATTTCGGCCCGACTGCGGTGGACGGGGTGCTTTTTGCTGCGGGAGCCGGTGAGAGCTCTCCCTCCTCTTTGGTGATCGATTCCCGAACCGATTGAAACCAGGCTTCGGCCATCTCTTCGAAGTCAGTATCGCAGTCGGCACGATCGATGATGCGTGTTGCGCCGAGCTCCTCCAGCCGTTTGTCGAACGCCTTGCCCTGAGCGCAGAATCCGAGATAGTTACTGTCCCCTAGGGCGAGAACGCCAAAGCTCAGGTTCTCTAAACGCGGGTGGTCATCCGATTGAAGGTTGTTCCAGAACTCCACGGCGCTGTCTGGCGGATCGCCCTCTCCCCAGGTGCTTGAGACGAGAATGAGCAACTCTTCAGAGGTCAGATCAATTTCAGTATAGTCATCGGTACTGACACAGGGCGCATCAAAGCCGGCTTCTGAGAGTTGTCCGGCGAAGCTCTCAGCGAGACCTTCACTGTTGCCGGACTGGCTTGCATACATCACCGGAACGCGGACTTTCGGAGTGCTCGAAAGCGGCGGAGAATCCTCCGCTTCTGAGATCATACCGGCAATGTATCCGTTGAGCCAGAGGCGCTGGTCTTCGGAAAATGGCGATGAGGGTGGAATGGATGGCAGGGCTTTCATCACAGCTTGTCGGTTAGGCGGCTTTGTCCAGTAGGTAGACACGTTCTTCAAGAAAGCTGATGAGCTGTTCCCGGTATTCGAGGTACTTGAGATCTGCCATGATGTCGCGACGATCACGGGGACGTTCGAAGTCGATCGTCACGATTTCTCCAACACGGGCGGCGGGACCGTTTGTCATCATGACGATTCTGTCGGCGAGGTAGATGGCTTCATCGACATCGTGAGTGATCATCATTGCCGTAAGTCGTTCCCGATTCCAAAGATCAATGAGGACTTGCTGGAGCTCGAACTTGGTGAGTTTGTCGAGCATGCCGAACGGCTCATCCAGGAGCAACATTTTGGGGTTCAAGGCAAAAGCGCGGGCTAGGCCAACTCGCTGGCGCATCCCTCCCGAGAGTTCGGCAGGGCGCTTGTCAGCTGCTTCGGTTAGTCCGACTGCAGCGAGGTAGTAATCAACGATTCTGTGCCGTTCTTCCGTGGTCGCATGATAGTAGACTTGTTCAACGCCCAGCATGACATTATCCCGGGTGGTCATCCAGGGCAGGAGGCAGGGGGATTGGAAAACGACGCCCCGGTCGGGACCGGCTCCCTCGATTTCCCGGTGGTCGAGGAGAACGCTGCCGTTACTGATATCGTTCAATCCGGCGACCATCGAGAGCACCGTCGATTTTCCGCACCCTGAATGACCGAGGACACAGACGAATTCACCCTTCTTCATCTTGAGGTCAAACCCTTCTACAATGACGGCGTCCCCGGAGGGCGTCTTGTAGGTTTTACCTAGGTTAATGGCTTCGAAATAGGACATAATTCACGCGGCGTTGATGGCTTTTCTAGCTTTGGGTCGAAGTCCGAGGAACCAGCTTGGCTTGTGCCGGCTGATGTCCATTGGGCTGATGTTAGGAAGCGAGACGGCTTTGCTTTCTGAGCCGGCGCGTTCTTTTTCCTTCTCTCCGAGGAGGAATTCGATGACTTCTTGTCGCAGAGGGTGATACTCGGACCCGGTAGTGATTGCTCTACGGTCGCGAGGTCTTTCTTTTTGAACGATGGTCTCGGGGCCAAAGGTTGCAGGCGGCCCTACGCTGAGAGGAATGATCCGGTCGGCCATGTAGAGGCCTTCATCCACGTCATTGGTGATGAGGATGATGGTCTGCCCCAGTTCCTTCCAAATCTTCAGGATCTCGTCCTGAATGACGGAACGAGTGAGGGCGTCAAGGGCGCTCAACGGTTCATCTAACAAGAGCACCTCAGGGTTCATTGAGAGGGTTCTTGCGACCGAGTTCCGCTGGCGCATCCCTCCGGAGAGTTCGCCCGGCTTTTTGTGAATGGCATCGGTCAGGTTGACTCTGTCAATCGCTTCGCGAATGAGCATGTCCTTCGTTTTCGAAGACTTATCCGGGTAGACTTCATTGACGGCGAGTCCGACGTTTGTATAGACGTCAAACCACGGAAGTAGTGAATAATTTTGGAAAACGAGGCCGCGATCGGGGCCCGGTCCTGCGACCTTTTTTCCATCAACGAGCACTTCCCCTTTATCCGGTTTTACGAGTCCGGCGATCAGGTTCATGATCGTTGATTTGCCTGTGCCTGAATATCCCAGAATGGCGACGAATTCACCCTTCTCCATGTGGAGATTAATATCGGTTAGGACTTCGGAACGGTTTGTTCCTGATCCGAACCCTACTGAGACATTGTTCAGTTCTATATATGCCATGGTATGAATTTCATTGAGGTGAACTAGATGGACTGTTCTTCGAAAGTAACGAGTCGCTGGCACACGAGCATGATGCGGTCGAGCGCGAATCCTACTGCCCCGATGACGAATACGGCGACGATGATCTGAGCGGTGCTCATGGTGTCTCCGTTCTGGTACATGTCCCAGACAAACTTCCCGAGACCCTGGTTCTGAGCCATCATATCTGCGGCGATCAGGACCATCCAGCCCACCCCGATGGAAAGGCGGAGGCCGGTGAAGATGAGTGGAAGCGAAGCCGGGAGAATAATTTTCCAGATCCTTTTGAACCAACCCAGTTTCAACACTTTGGCGACATTGAGGTGATCTTTGTCAACCGAGGCTACGCCGACCGCGGTGTTGATGAGGGTCGGCCAGAGTGAACAAAGCATGACGACTCCTGCAGAGGTAAAAAGAGCGCGTTGCCAGATTGAGTCCGATGGAGGTGCTTCGATTCCCCAGGTTGTGATCACAAAGACAATGGGAAACCAGGCGAGAGGACTCACCGGCTTGAAGAGCTGAATGAGTGGATTCACTGCGGTGTTGAACATGGGTGAGATCCCACAGAGGACTCCGATTGGGACCGCGATGAGAGTGGCGATGACGAAACCGATTGAGACCGTGAGGAGAGAGATCCAGATCTGGTCGTAGAAAGTCTTGTTACCCGCGTAGGTTTTTGACGCGAACATCTCAGCGTTCCCTTTGTATTTTTCCGCTTTCTCGAGATCCCCCGATGCCGCCGCCTCGTTGGAACGGCTCATGTACTTGTCGACACGTTCCTGCCTGGCTGTTTGATAGGTTTCCCTGGCAACGGTCTCCGCCTGGGCGAAACCGTTGATCGATTTGGGATCCATTCCTGCATTGTCTTCAAAGAATGGTTTCTCAAGGCCTTCAATGCTTTCAGGGAAGGGGTGGGAGAATCCGGGAAGGGCCGTTCCCGTCAGTGCATACCAGGATTGGTGTGGACTTGGAATTTGTACGCTATCTGTTTTGACTGCTTTGGCGGTAATTGCCCATAACGCGACGAAGATGAGGAAGGCAATGATGGGAAGAATGGTGTTCGTTGCTATTTCTTTTATCTGTTTTGCCGGCTCGTCTTTGGCGATGAGTCGGGCAAAAGGCGAGAAGTATCCGAGGCCCAATTTGTTCAGGTTGTGAGCGACCCGGTTCGGATTGAAGGTGAATTTTGCCTTTCCGGGTTTTGAATCGTTTGGCGTCACGCCTGCTGTTGCGGTTGTTTCCATGTGCTTCTCGCGGGTAGATGTTGGTCTGATAGAATCCCCGGTCTGCTTTTCTTTTCAGGGAGTGGGAAGAGTTCTCTTTGTGCCGGCTATTTCAGCCCGATTTCAAATGACTGGATGTATTCGTTTGGCTTTGTGCCGTCGTATTCTTTGCCGTCGATGAAGTCGGTGGTTGAAGGCTTGTAGCCTCCGTTTTCGAAAGCGAAGAATGCATCTGCAAAATCGTCTTCGGTAAACTCGCCGTCGTCGATGAGTTCTTTGACTGCTTCCATGTAGACATCAGGACGGTAGATTCTCCGGGCCATTTCCTCGAAGTAGCTGTCAGGCTGCTGCTCTGTAATTTGGCCCCACCGGATCATTTGAGTGAGGAACCAGACGCAGTCGCTGTAGTAGGGGAAGCTGGCGTTGTGGCGGAAAAATACGTTAAAGTCAGGCATTTCGCGTTTGTCTCCTTTCTCGAATTCGAAGGTTCCGGTCATGCTGTTGCTGATCACCTCGAAAGGGGCCCCTACGTAGTTGGGTTTAGAGAGGATCTTTGCCGCTTCGACCCGGTTCCCGCGTGCTGCGTCCAGCCAATGGCCGGCCCGGATAAGAGCTTTCGTGACGGCGATCCAGGTATTGGGATTTGCTTCCGCCCACTCCCTCGAGACCCCGAAGACTTTTTCAGGATTGTTCTTCCAGATGTCGTAGTTGGTCGTCACGGGAACACCGATTCCTTTGACGACCGCCTGCTGATTCCAGGGTTCACCGACGCAGTAGCCGGCGATAGTTCCCTGCTCGAGAGTCTGCGGCATTTGAGGGGGCGGGGTCACAGAGAGTTCGACGTCCCCATTCAGGAAGCCCGGAACATCGACTTGTCCTGTGGTAGGGTCGTAGTAGAAACCGGGCCTGATACCTGCAGCTGCGAGCCAGTAGCGGATTTCATAGTTGTGTGTCGAAACGGGAAACACCATGCCCATTTTAAGTTTGTTATTTGCGGCGAGGGAGGCATCTGAAATTGGTTTGAGACTGTCGGCGGTGATAGGGTGGATCGGTGACCCGTCAGCATCGGCGGGAATCCCAGGCTTCATTCGGGCCCAGAGATCGTTCGAAACCGTGATTCCGTTCCCGTTGTAGTCGAGACTGTAGGCCGTCATGATTTCGGCTTGAGTGCCGAATCCGACGGTGGCTCCGATGGGTTGGCCTGCGAGCATGTGGGCGCCGTCGAGGTCACCCGTGATGACCCTGTTCAGTAACTCTTTCCAGTTCCCCTGGGCTTCGACCGTGACGCTCAGGCCCTCGTCATCAAAATAGCCTTTTTCTTTGGCGATCACGATGGGGGCGCAGTCCGTCAGTTTGATGAAACCGAATTTGAGCGTGTCCTTTTCTACATCGAGAAGGTCAGCATGAGATAAAGCTGTTCCGGCAAGAAGACAGGCGGCAAAAGCGATCGTGATGATAGGTTTGGTTTTCATGGGGTGGGGTCCGTTAGGAGGGTGAGAGCGTTAGGATGCGGGAGTAAGTGAAGACATGGCTTCATCAAAAAGATCCTCCCGGAAAATGTGGCTGAGTGGCGGGCCGGCCTTGGTATTGACGAGGTTGAGAAGCCCAGCATTCCTCATCTGGGCGACGAGCCAGTTTGCCTTGTCGGCGTCCGGTCGGTTTACATCGGGATGGGAGAAAATATGAAAGGACTCGCTTGAGACTTCGCTATCTTCACCGGCGAAAAGACTGGAGCGAATGAGGCCGGGTTCGATGCCGAGATAGTGAGGTTGGGAAAGAATTTCGACAGCTTGCTCTCTGCCGTCATGAGTTTCGCAAAGCACCGCTGCTTCATCGATGGCCCGAATCATTTCGAGATGGGTTTCGTGCTCCAACGCGTTGAAGTCATCACTGACGATGAGCGCCTTTTCAGGGTGCATCGGTGAGAGATCTGCTGATTCTGCGAGAATCACCCCGGAGCCCTCACGCACTGCCATGGTATTGAAAGGTTCACCGACGCAGTAGCCGTCGATGTTTCCTGCGGCGAGACAGGACGTCATGAGGGAAGGGGGGAGGACTGCGATATCTATGTGATGGTTCGCCAGGATGCCGGCAGGCCGCAGCCATTGAAGGAGAAGGAAATGATGCGTGCTGAAAAGATGTGGTACGCCGAAGGTGAAAGGGCGCTCTTGCCGGGTTGTTTTGAGGCGGTGAGCAAGAGATTCCGGGTCGACGATGCCTTCATCATGCAGGCTTTTCGAGATCGTGATGGCATCCCCGTTCGAGTTCAGAAGGTAGCCGGTGGAACAGGGGTGTTTGAGTACGCCCAGACCCCAGTTGAGTGCGAATGCTAAGCCGACAGGCGCGTGAACAGCTTCGAGTTCACCGTAGGCCATTTTGTCACGAATCGTCGCCCAGCCCGGTTCACGCATCAGTTCGACATTCAGACCCCGTTTTTGGAAGAGGCCGGTTTCATATGCTACGGCGATCGAAGCGCAATCTACCAGCGGGACAAACCCGAGGCGGATAGTATCAGAGTGGCGTTTTCGATGGCTTTGCATGCCCTACTGGAAAGCCCTTTTTGTGCCATTTGTGCGATTCTGGTCTAAAAGCTGCTTTCAATAGTTTCATGAAAACGATGAATGAAACTCATATCTAAAGGCGATGGAATTACTCGATAGCCGACAACTTCGTGCATTTCAGGAGCTTGCCAGGAATGGCAGTTTTACGGCAGCGGCGAAGGCGTTAAACCTCACTCAATCGGCGGTGAGCCATTCAATCAAAGCGCTGGAACGTTCTCTTGAAATTGTTCTGTTCGAACGGCTTGGGAAGACCGTCAGATTAACCCGGGCGGGAGAAGCTTTATTGCCTCAAGCCGATCAGATTCTATCTCGAATGGTGCGGGCTCAGGAAGAGTTGAAGCAGTTGGAGCGTCCCGGTTATGGTCGACTCCGGATTGGGGCGACGGTGACGATCAGCCAGTACGTGCTACCTTCAGTGCTTCGGGAATTGCGGGAGAGCTTTCCTGCTTTTGATATCGCGGTGACGACAGATGATTCGAGGGGATTGATGTCTCTTGTTGAAGCCGGAGAGATAGATGTCGCCGTCGCCCTGGAGACTTCATTTTCAGATTCGTTGAAATGTGAGACGCTCTTCGAGGATCATATTCAAATGGCGCTGTCTCCTTTGCACCCGCTTGCTTCGAAGGCGAAAGTGAAAGCTGAGGATATCCTTGAAGAGAGCTTTATTTTTTACAACCAGGCCAGTGAAACTTTCCGGGTTCTTGAAAACGAATCGCTGAGCAGTGGCATTCGATTAAAAACGGCGATGCAGGTTGGTAGTATGGCAGCCATTAAAGAGATGGCGAAAATCGGAATGGGAATCGGTTTACTCTCGCCATGGGTTGCTGAGCATGAGGTCGCGCAGGGATCACTTGTCTTTCGCAAGCTTCCCTGGAAGAACCGGAAGCGGCGATGGGCTATTCATCGTGACCCGCGTCATGAGCCGCAAATGATTGAAGAGGTTTTTGCCGGAATCACACGGAATGTGGTGAACACGCTGACTCTGCGAACGGAGCGCCTCCTCGAGATACGTAAGGCATCCTAGTTGAAATTCGAACAGGGTCCAGGAGTGATATCGAACGCTGTTGGCTGCAGAAAATTGACGATCAAAAATAGATTCAGTAGTTGATGTTCATCTCGAGGATGAAGCGAGTAGCATCGAGAGCAGGGAATCCCGCGGTGCCTGCAGCGGTTCCGGCCATTCCGTCGTAGAAGGCAGCTTTAGCGAGGATGCTAATCTCATCTGTGAGGGCTTTAGAGGCGATGAGGTCGATTTCCTGTCCAAGGGAGACGTCGAACCCGTCATCCCAGAAGTAGTGGTAGGCGGCGGCAAAATTGATTTCAGCCAGTTTGGTGCTGACGGAGAGGTATGCGTCTGAAAGGCCGCTGGCAGGAGTGGTGAGGAACTGGTCCGCGAAGCCATTGAACTTGTGAAGAGTTCCCAGCGGGGTCGCGAAGCCAATCCTATTGTCAGAGCCAAGATATTCGTAGCCGACCGTCGTTTTTACGCCGGGAAGGAAGCTCTTGGCGAGGCTGGTATGTACGTAGTTGGCAGCGTAGTCATTTGGGTTGCTGTAGGCGTTTGTCTGATACGCATACTCGAGGTAATACGCAGATTCACCGATAAATTCACCGGCCAGGCTGAAGCCGAAAGTATCGCTGCTGTTGGCGTCTCCGGCACCGTTGTGGAGATCCAGCGAGTAGACGTAGCCTGTTAAGATTCCAAAAGGCAGGCCTTTGTATTTCGCGTTGAAAAGGTGTGAGCTGCCCTCAAAATCGTCGAATCCAGGAATCACGGTTTCAGACCCGAAGATGCGCTCAACCCCGGAAACGTAGGAGTAGAGAACGCTGAGATCTGAATTGGGATTCCAGGTGAGCGTTGCGGCATCATAGGTTTGCATGTTCTGCCTCCAGCCGACTGTCCCGATAAATCGTTGCCCGTCTAGATTGATTGCCTGGCGGCCGACTTTCAATCCCCAGACGTCATCCATTGTGGTGTAGGAAACCCATGCCTGGTTTAATTCGTGTGATTCAGCATCCGCGATAGGCGTCTGTCCAGTTGCGGGTTCAGTACCAGGGGCGAAGTACTGGTCGCGGTCGGCAGCGACATTGCCTTCGTATTCAGCATAGGCCTGAAAGCCGGCCGTTTTTCTGCTGAGCAGTCCGAGCCGGTTCCTTACGGTCCATGCGTGAGAGACGTCGAGTCCGTTCAGTTCTCCGTACTCATAGCGAAGTCGCGTGTTGAGGGAGATTTCAACGAGGGATGGCTCCTTGTCATTTAGCACTAATGCCTTGCCGGAATAGTCTCCGGCCTGCCCGATGAAAGCCGGAAGCATGAGGGCTGCAATGGCGATCAGTGAAGTATGTGTCGATTTCATCTGTATGCCAAGGGAGCGGGTTTGTGTCCATTCAGCTACAGAATTAGAGGATGAAGAGCAGGAAGTTACTCATCAGGTTTATGAAAGCAGTTCATTACTGCTGAGTAAGATCGATGTAAGCCGCTGGAAATCAGATTGTTCGAAGCTAATGAAGCTTTCAACGAAACTTCCCGTAGATATGCTCGCCTTTTCGTGAAGCACTCAAAGCTTTGACCGTATCGACGGGAGCACCGGGGTCGCCTTCGGATTCCATCCAGTTGTCCAGGGCTGAGCTGAGCTTCGCTTTGACTTCGGCATACCCTTCGTCTCCGGCGAGGTTCTCCAACTCGTAGGAGTCTTCGAGAGAAAAGTAGAGCTGCACGAAGGGGCGGCTCATGTAGCGCTTGATCTTTGCGTAGCTGTTCGGCTGAGTCATCGGATCATCTCCCATCCAGGTTGCCCAGTAGGGGTTGTTCAACTTGCCGCCACCCATGAGATGTTTCTCGATGTAGATTTCTTTAGGGAGAAGGTTCCGGATGTAACGGAACTGTCCGTTGGTGACCGAACGGATCGGATAACGGGGGCCTTCGGGAAGGTTGTTGTGTATCCCGTAGGCGAAGTCGCGATGTTTGTCAGCCTTTCCCCGAAGTACTTCAGCAAAGCTGCTGCCGTCGACTTGTGATTCAATTTCTCCTCCTGCAAGATCAACGAGGGTGGGGGCAACGTCGGCATATTGAATGAGGGCGTCAGTGCGTTTACCTTCGGGCACCTTTCCTGCCCGGGCGGCGATGAAAGCGGTGTGGAGGCCGGTATTCCAGTTGGTCCACTTGCAGCCGGGAAACTGTGAACCCTGCTCGGAGGTGAAGAGGACGAGCGTTTCGTCTGCTTTTCCGGATGCTTCGAGAGCCTCGAGAATGTCCCCGACTTGAGAATCCATGTAGGTAATCTCGGCGAGGTAGTCTGCGAAGTGCTTCCGGGTCTCAGGGGTGTCGGCAAGATTGGGCGGGAGTTTGATTTCTTTTAACGGGTACCGTGAGGCATCGCCCATGACCCACGGAATATGTGGTTCGGTTAGCCCTATCACGAGGCAGAACGGATCATCCCCGGAGAGGTATCTCTTCATTCCGGTGAGGTCGTGTGGCTGAGTGGGATTCCGGACGCAGCTTTTGTCAAAACCTTCGACGGGATCGAAAGGGAAATTGGCGTCAGGTTTCACATGAACTTTCCCTGCGATTCCAACGCGATAGCCAAGAGGCTTGAGGTAGTGGGGGAGGCTTCTTGTTTCCGGACGGCTTGCCGAATGGTTCCACGCACAACCGTTACTCATCGGATACTGGCCCGAGTAAAGTTCAGCACGGCAGGGTTGGCACATCGCGGAGGCAACATATGCCTGATTGAATGTCAGGCCGCGTGCAGCAAGCGCGTCAAGGTTTGGCGTTTTTGCATTTTCCCCTCCGTAGAGAGGCAGGTCATTGTAGGTGCAGTCGTCCCCGATAATGATGAGAAAATTGGGCTGAGGCGTCGCATTCGCGGCGAAGGAAAAGAGGATGAAGGAAGCAAAGGAGTAGAGAATCGCTTTCATGGTCGTCAGAATCCCGCCTCTGAAGTTGAGGCGGTGAGATCGGGGAGAAGTTTTGGCAAGAGTAAGTCGAGCTGCTCCAAAGATCCCGTTGTTTCAATGTGGATATTGGTCGGTTCTTTTGAGAGATCGGACAGTTCCGGAATTAGGCTTGCGACTCGTTTGGCGACAGCAGGGCCTGTATCGATGAGAGTGATTCCCTCGGGAAGTCGCTGCTCGATGGCGGGCCGGAGGAAAGGGTAGTGGGTGCAGCCGAGGACAAGCACATCAGCATCGGATGCGATGAGTGGCGTGATAGCTTCATCGATCGCCTCATTGACTTCGTCCCCCTGAAGAGTACCGGACTCGACCAGTTCGACAAATCTGGGGCAGGGGCGAGTGATGACCCGGACGCCTCTGGCGTGAGTGTTGACGAGTTGGTGAAATTTTTCCCCGGCAATGGAAGCCTCGGTCGCAAGGACTCCGACGACCCCGGTGCGAGTGAGTTCCGCAGCGGGTTTTACCGCCGGCTCCATGCCTACAACAGGGAGCGGATAGGTCGCCCGAAGGGAACCGACCGCGTGAATCGTCGCGGAGTTGCAGGCGATCACGAGAACCTCAGCACCGGCTTCGAGAAGATAATCGGCGATACCGGTGACTCGCTCACAGATGATGTGTCCCGGTTTGTTTCCGTAGGGGCACCAGGAGGAGTCGGCGACGTAGTGAAGCTGTGCTCCGGGGATCAATTGATGGATTTCCCGAAGAACGGAGAACCCGCCGACGCCAGAGTCTAAGAGGCCAATTTTCACGAGAGCGTTCCCGTTGTGTTACCCTTTTCCTTTGGCCTTGGTTTTACCCTTACCTTTTCCTTTGGGTTCAGGCTTCGGCTTTCCGGGCCAGTGAAATTGCTTCTCTTCCGCAGGAGGCTGCGTGAGGTCGGCTTCAGATGGCAGAGCGACGTGAACCATGTCCTCTTTCTCGTCGAGGTTTTCATTGAGTTGCGCTTCGGTGAGAGCGTTGGAGCGGACACCGCTCTCCGGCACCTCACCTTTCGCCACCCATACGATGGCATTGAGGACAACCTTTCGAAAATCGTCGAGGGCCCAGTTGCGATGCCAGTGTCCGCCGGTGAATCCAACTCCGCGCCCGCCGTCTGCGCGGGTGACCGCCCACATCATTGTCTGACGTTTGCCCAGCCCTGCTTTTCCGGCGGGTGTCCAGTGAATGTAGCGATTGATGCGATCAGTCGTCGGGACCGCGGTGAGGATGTGCGCTGAGGAATCGGGGTCGGCAAAACGCATGTTGTAATACCATTCGTCATTCGCGGTGAACCCGGGGACACCTTTGCTTATGGGGTGGTCGGCGTCGAGCTCGACCTCAGCGGTCCAGTGAGGGTTCACTGAGAATCCGGCTTCATAGTGTCCGCCGATCCATTGTTTGAAGTAGTCACCCTGCTCACCTTTCGGGACTTCAACGCCGTAGTGCATGAACATGATGCCTACTCCGCTTTTCGCGAGGGCATCCATTTTTTCCTCATGGCCGTTCACAGGATGCTTTGAATTCCCGTCTGAGTAAATGATGACGGCATCGGCGCCGTCGAAAGTCGCATCGTCTTCGGGCCAGCCATGCCGAATCACTTCGACGTCGAGGGGAAGGCCGCTTTCATTTTCCAGTGCGTTTGCAAGAATGGTGGCACCTGCAAAAAATTCATGCTGGCCGGAGGGGTGACTGGGTTGGCCCGAAATGAAGATGATTTTCGTAGAGTCGGCAGATTTTGCCGCAGTGCTGTCGCCGCAGCCAACCATTGCCAGGGCAATAAAGGAAAGGCATGCGAGGGCCAGTGCGGGGGCTAAAAACGGAGTCAACCGGGGCGTTGAATGAGCGCAGTGAGATTTCATGGCGGACACTATGCGCATCGGGGAGAGCTTGGGCGAGTTTTTTGCTGGCCTTTTCCCGTGCTTCTCAGCCTGACGATTTTGTCACCCTGGTGAGGGTTGAACGGGAAGTAAGGCTTTGCAGATGGTTCACGCATCAGTTAAGACAATGCTTTGTTTTGGACCTCCCTGCCCTCAATTCCTCTCTCTATCTCATCGATGCGATCGGCCCATTCTTTCCGGGCTACGACCGCTTTCGGATCAATTGGTCAAAGCTTCCCTGGATGCGTTTCGAAGGGATGGATCAGCCGGAACTGGATGAAGCATTCGTGCGTGTCCGTGCTGACATGAAATCGTTTTGCCGAAGCGTTTCGCAGATTGGCTATAACGGGGTCACGCTGGACGACGTGCCGCATCTCGCGGATCACGACTATTACGAGGAGAGTGTCCGCGAACAAATTGGGGTGTATCAGCGGAAGTTCCGCGAGCTTTTCCGGGTCATGCACGAAGAGGGGATGCACATCTATCTCACGATGGATATTCTCACGTTCACGCCGGCTCTCGAAAAGCGGATCGGAAAGAGTGAGAGAAAGATGCGCCTCTTTCTCGCGGAACTTCTCGACAAATTCTTTACGGACTTTCCTGAGGTCGCCGGCGTCGTTCTCCGGATTGGGGAAAGCGACGGGCTCGATATCAAGGAGCAGTTCAGGAGTAAACTTGTTCTTAAGAATTCGGCGATGGTAAACCGCTGCTTGAAGGCGGTCCTGCCGATTTTTGAAAAACACGGGCGCCGCTGCATCTTTCGTACGTGGACCGTGGGTGCCCATGAAGTCGGTGACTTGATTTGGCACCACGCGACGTTGGAAAAAACGGTCGCGGGAATCACGAGCCCGGCTCTCGTTCTTTCGATGAAATACGGGGAGTCGGATTTCTTTCGTTACCTCTCTTTGAACCGGAATTTCTTTGTCACTGATATACCCACTATTGTCGAACTGCAGACGCGCCGGGAGTACGAAGGCTGTGGAGAGTATCCCAGTTTTATCGGCCATGATTACGAACAGCTTGCGATTGAACTGCGAGACGCGCCCAATGTCGTGGGTATTTCAGTGTGGTGTCAGACCGGCGGCTGGACGCCGTTTCGTCGTCTCGCCTTTCTTGAAGGCTCCAGTATCTGGACGGAAATTAATACCTTTGTTGCGCTTCGTCTTTTTAAGCATGGTGAACTCGTCGAGGAAGCAATTTCCCATTTGCCGGGAGTCAGTAATTCTCCCGCGCTCCATGAACTTCTTCGCCTTTCCGAAGAGGTCGTCACCGATCTTCTCTACCTGCCCGATTTTGCGCGGCGGCGATTGTATTTTCGGCGGGTCCGCATACCGCCGCTCATCGGCGTATACTGGCACCATATCTTTGTGGCGCACTCTTTGAAAAAGATGCTGAACTACTTTGTTGAAGACGGAGAGGCGTCGATCCGTTCGGCGCACGCTGCGATGGTGAAGATTCGGAGAATGAGAACCCTCGCGCTGGAATGCGGGCTTCCTGAGGAGGACATCGAGTACATGGAATATACTTTCGGGATCATTGCGCTGGCCCGGGAGTATTTTTTCCGACCGTTCGATAAGGAGATTAAGTCCCGGCTCAAGAAAGCGAAGAAGGCTTACAAAAAACGCTACCCGAAAGGAACCCGTTTTCGTTATACCGTGAACCTCGATTTCAAACCCTTCAAAATGAACGGGCGTTACATCGGGATTTTCTTCAATCATCTCGTTCGCAGGAATCCGAGTTATCGAATCGTGGATCGTATCATCGGTCTCAGGCTTCTCTCGATCGCGTATTTTACGTTGAAGCGTTCGCGTCCGAAGATGGTTCCGAAAATTGCGAGAAAGAGCGCCATGGGCATCGACGCGGTTTTCAAATAGCCCTCATGAAAATCATTCTTCTTTCTGTCGCCCTCTCTTTAACTTCAGTTCTTGGCGCGGCGGATCGGCCGAATGTGCTTTTTATTGCGGTCGATGATCTCCGTCCGGAACTGGCGACCTACGGAGCGGAAGTGCAAACGCCGAACCTGGATCGTCTTGCTGCAAGCGGGGTCCGTTTTGACCGGGCGTATTGTAATCAGGCTGTCTGCGGTGCTTCGAGACTGTCTCTCATGGGCGGGCTCTATCCGACAAAAACGGGCGAGCAGACTTTTCATGTCACGGACTGGAGAAAGAGGCACCCGGAAATGCTGACGATGAATCAGCATTTCCGCGCGAATGGATATCGCACTCTTGGCATCGGGAAAGTTTATCATGGTACGAATGGCGGGAAAATTGAGGCAAAAAACTGGGATGAGTGGCTCGAAGCAAAAGGGGCCTCCTATGTTCTCGATGAAAGTACTGCGGAAATGAAGCGGCGCCGAAAGGCGAATCCCGGGAAGGATCCTTCCAGTTTTCGGGGAAGGACAACAGAGAGCGCTGATGTTTCCGATGAAACCTATCGAGACGGCGCCCGGGCCGTGGCCGCGGCGGAAAAAATCAGCGAGCTGGCTGCGGGAGAAGAGCCGTTCTTTTTCGCGGTGGGGTTTATCAAGCCGCATCTGCCTTTCATCGCTCCGAAACGGTATTGGGATCTCTATGAGAGAGATTCATTTTCAATGCCCGAGAATCGATCCTGGCCGCCGGGATACCCGGAAAAGGCGAGAAATGCCAAGGCCGGAGAAATGTCAAAATATTCAGATTACGAAGGGAAATCGCCCGTCGATTTTTCTGACGACCTGAATCAGAGGCTCCTTCACGGCTATGCTGCCTGTGTCAGCTACACTGATGCGAATATCGGCAAAGTGCTCGATGCGCTCGAGGCTTCCGGTGCGGCGGGGAATACCATCGTTGTGTTTTGGGGGGATCATGGGTGGAAGCTTGGTGATCACTCCAGTTGGTGTAAGCACACGAACTTCGAAGTCGATACACGGGTCCCGCTCATGATGCGGGTGCCTGGAAAAGAAACCGGTGCGACGAATGCGCTGGTTGAGCTGATTGATCTATACCCAACTCTTTGCGAACTGACCGGTATTCCGGTGCCGCATCACCTCCAGGGAGAAAGTTTTGTTCCGCTCCTGAGTGACCTTTCAAAAGAGCATCGCTCCAGCGCCTACAGCTCGTATCCACACGGGGAAATGATGGGGCATAGCATTCGGATGGGTGCCTTTCGTTACACCGAGTGGCACGACGAAGAAGGGGAGGCGGAGCCTCCGGTGCTCACGGACCTGGTCGTCGACCCCGGGGAGGAGAGCAATTTGATCTGGAGTGAGAACCACACGGAAGACCTCGCCAAAGCACGGGCTGAACTCAAGAAGCGTATCGCGCAGGCCTTAAAATAGCAGGGAGCCTCATTTCTCTCAAACAAAAGGGCCTCTTCCTTTCGGAAGAAGCCCTTTGTTAGGTTGGGAGGTAAATTTGACTCGTCTGAAATCAGTAGTCGAGAGCCACTTCGACGACTGCTTCCGGAAGGAGGTAATCCTGACCGGCAATGAGTGCCTCGTTTGCTTTCTCAAGCCACTGTGTGACCTGGACCTCGGCAAAGCGGGGAAGTTCGGAAGGATTGTTGAGGGCGTTGGCAAAAGCGACTTCGGAAGTCTCGAGGGCAGTCACGAGATCGTCTGTCATGCCGGGGAAACTGACTTCGGAGGCACCGAGGTAGCGAAGTGCTTTTTCAGCAGGGCTTGCTTTCCACTTCACGGAACGGTCATCACCCGGAAGTTGAGCGACAACGTAATCGGCCTGGTCAGCAAAAATTTCAGCGAGGTCGGAGATCTCTTCGTTGCAGCGTTCGCTTTGATTGTTCGGAATGACCATGGTCATTTCGGCATCCAACTCAGCAAGGAGGTTTTCGAGATCTTCGTTTTCACAAAACTCACCCCAGTTGCGGGCGGCTCCGGTATGAACGTCGAGAACGATCGCATCGAAGTTGTCGAGGGCTCCAATGAGGAGCGAAACATCGAACTGGTCCTCGAGGTCCCAGAATTCTCCCTGATAGGAGTCCGACATGTCCATCTCATTGGAAGTCACGAGGAGATTTTTCACCTCGGATTCATTGAGATGGTGGGCGATAGCGCGTGCGAGGGCGGATTTCCCTGAGCGCTCCAGATCATTGACAACGACGATAAGTTTTTTCATGGCAGGTCGAATTTACAGTTTGACTATAAATTTTATAATTTAGACAGCAAGATAAAAGTTTAAGATTTTTAAAATATTTAGGAATGCTTATAAAGGCAGTCCATTGGGAGGAGTTTGTTTGTGTTGATTTCGATACGGCTTTCGAGCCACTCGTGATCGACGTGTTGAGACCATGTCTTATGATAAAACGTTCATTTTTTACGACGAGCTGGTCTCGATTGTTGAGCGAAGCCTTTTTTAAAAGGCTTCTGTCCTGATTTCACGCTCACGAGTGGTCCTCCAGGGTATCAAATTCCCGGCGCGATCCTCGAATCCTGTATCATTTTTGGCATGGGCTTTTCCTTTGACGGATGAACAATCATCAATAGGTTGCCGCGGCTGCCGCCTACGGGTGGAGCTAAAAAAGTCCGTGTAGATTGCACGGACACCCTCGTTTGGAACGAAACACGCTTATTATACCCATTATGGCATCCTACGGAATTAACGGATTTGGACGGATCGGACGCAACGTTTTGCGTGCGATGACCGATGAACAGCTCAAGAAAGTCGTTGCGATTAACGACCTGACTGACAACAAGACTCTGTCTCACTTGCTTAAGTACGACTCAACAGCGGGCCGTTTCGACGGAACGGTTGAGTATGACGAAGAGTCAATCACGGTGAATGGTCACCGCATCATCGCGACTGCTGAGCGTGACCCTGCGAACCTCGACTGGGGTGGTAAAGGTGTCGATGTCGTTCTCGAGTCCACCGGATTCTTTATCGACCGCGCCGGTGCTGGTAAGCACATTGAGGCAGGTGCCAAGAAGGTCATCATCTCCGCTCCCGCGAAAGAGCCTGATCTGACTTTCTGCATCGGTATCAACCACGAGCTCTACAATCCTGCTGAGCACCACATCATTTCCAACGCTTCCTGTACGACAAACTGCCTCGCGCCAATGGTGAAGGTCCTTAACGATTCCTTTGGCGTCGAAAAGGGCTTCATGAGCACGATTCACTCCTACACAGGTGACCAGGTTGTTCTCGATGCGCCTCACAGCGATCTTCGCCGTGCACGCACCGCAGCAGAGAACATCATTCCATCCAGCACAGGAGCAGCGAAGGCAATCGGCCTCGTTATCCCTGAGCTCAATGGTAAGCTTCAGGGTGGAGCGTTCCGCGTTCCAACTCCAACCGGTTCTGTTACTGACTTCAGCGCAATCCTTTCAAAGGACACTACGGTTGAGGAAATCAACGCCGCTTTCAAAGCTGCTGCTGAAGGTCCACTCAAGGGTATCTTCCACTACAGCGAAGATCCTCTCGTCCTTAAGGACATCGTCGGTGATCCTCACTCCTGTATCCTTGACGGTTTGACCACCATGGCCCAGGGCAACTTCGTGAAGGTTGTTGGCTGGTATGACAACGAGTGGGGTTACTCCAACCGTGCGGTTGACGCCATGGAGCTTGTTGGAGGCAGCCTCTAATCGGGTGACCTCTCACGAAATCAATTTTTGATTTACGAAGCGCCCCCGACTGTCTCAGTTGGCGGGCGCTTTTTGTTGAATAGCAAAGAACCAAAGAAGAAGAGGACTTAGAATTTTACTGATGAAAAAATCCATTCGCGACATCGATCCAGCAGGGAAGCGCGTTCTCATGCGTGTCGATTTTAACGTGCCGCTTGATGATGACGGCAAAATCACCGATGACAGCCGCATCAAGGGGGCGATTCCCTCGATTGAGCATCTCACTAATGCAGGTGGACGGGTCATTCTTATGTCCCACCTCGGACGCCCCAAAGGGGAAAAGAATCCTGAATTTTCGCTCAAGCCTGCTGCTGACCGTCTCGGTGAGTTGATTTCCGCTCCGGTGAAATTCGTCGATGACTGTGTCGGGGCAAGTGCTGAGGCTGCTGTCGCTGACCTCAAGGATGGCGAAGTGCTGCTTCTCGAAAACGTGCGTTTCTATGCGGGCGAGACTGATAATGATGCCGATTTCTCCAGGCAGCTCGCTGCTCATGGTGACATCTATGTGAACGATGCCTTCGGCACCGCTCACCGCGCCCACGCTTCCACTGCCGGAGTGACTGCGTTTATTGACACTTCTGTCATGGGATTTTTGATCGAGAAAGAACTCGAGTATCTCGTGACCAAGCTTGAAGAGCCCCAGCGTCCTTTCGTGGTTATCATGGGGGGAGCGAAGGTCTCGGATAAGATTCAAATTCTTGAGCGCCTCATGGAAAAGGCTGATGCCTTCATCATTGGTGGAGCGATGGCAAATACCTTCCGCCTCGCGCAGGGCTACGAGATGGGGAACAGCTTTGCGGAGCGCAAAGAGGAAGCTCTCGAGATGGCCCGCGGCATTCTCAAAACAGCGGAAGCGAACGGCACTCCGTTTCACCTTCCTGCGGACACCCGGTATACCAAAGATTTTGCTGACGACGCCCCGACCGAGTGCACCGGTATCTGGGGTGAGGAGGGCACTGCTGTTCCTGCTGACCGTGAAGGTATCGACATCGGTGACAAGGCGATCGAAGACTTCACCAAAGTCATCGCTGAAGCCGGTACCGTGATCTGGAACGGCCCCATGGGTGTGTTCGAAAAGCGTGGCTTCGATATTGGAACCAAAGCCGTCGGTGCTGCGATTGCTGCCAATGAAGCGGCGATCACCATCGTTGGCGGAGGTGACTCTGTCACGGCGGCGAACCAGTTCGGATTCGGCGAGAAAATGGACCATATGTCCACGGGTGGGGGCGCGTCCCTCGAACTTCTCGAAGGGAAAGAACTTCCCGGCATCGCCGCTCTCGACGACAAATAATCCAATTTCAACAGGGTTAGGTCGACGACCTGACCCTGTTGGATTCTCTACTCCTAAACTTTTTTCATTCTCTCCTACTTCAAAATCATGAGCCGTAAAAACATCATCGCAGCCAACTGGAAGATGAACATGACGCCGACAGAGACGGCCGCGTTCCTCGATCCTTTTCTCACTACCTTCAGCGACGCCGTCGATTGCGACATCGTCATTGCTCCATCCTTTGTTTCTCTTGCGAAAGCGTCAGAGGAGATCACTCCGAATCCTGCCGTTTCCCTCTCCGCGCAGAATATGTCGCACGAAGCTTCCGGTGCCTTCACCGGAGAAACCAGCGCGGCCATGCTACTCGATCTGGGCTGCGAATACGTCATCCTCGGACACAGCGAGCGCCGCTCTCTCTATAATGAGTGCGACTCTGTCATTAACAAAAAAGTTCACGCGACACTTGCTGCGGGCATGAAGCCGATCCTCTGCATCGGTGAATCCCTCGAAGAACGTGAAGGCGGAAAGCTTGAGAGTGTTCTCACGAGCCAGCTCGAAGGAAGTCTTGCCGATGTCAGTGCCGATCAAATGGCAAATGTTGTGATCGCCTATGAGCCCGTTTGGGCCATTGGAACCGGTGTCACGGCAACTTCCGGGCAGGCACAGGAGACACAGAAGTTCGTTCGCAGTGTTCTCGAGAAGCTTTTCGGCGCGGATGTTGCCGGAGCGACTCGTATTCAGTACGGCGGCAGCGTGAAGCCCGGTAACGCCGGTGAGCTCATCGCTCAGCCTGACATCGACGGTTTCCTCGTCGGTGGTGCGGCCCTCGATCCAACCAGCTTCGCTGAAATCGTGAAGGCGGGAATCGCAGGCTGATCAGCCTGACTCGATACCTGGTTCAGAGTCTTTGAATCAACTTTGAAAAAAGCCCGCTTCCGGAAGGAGGCGGGCTTTTTTGTTGTTTTGGGCTTGGACAGTAGCAGGGGTATCGGTGATTTTAGGGCCTATGAAATTGACTTGCTTCTTTGCTGCCATCCTCACCCTTTCTTTCTCCAGCGCCGCGATCTCGTTTGCGGACGAAAATCATGAAATTATCGAAAAAGTGATGAAGGAAGGCTTGAAGGGGGACGACAGTCCACTGGCAAAAATTCTCGAGGAGTCAGCGACCGAAGAGGAGGTGACTTCCCTGGCATCATTGATCAAGACGATGGAGGGGACAGAGGCCCCGGTAGGAGATCAGGATGCCTACGATGACAAGGTTGCGGAGTTGATCGCAGCGATCGACGCGATCGCAGGTGGTGACATGAGCGGTCCGGCGATTGATCGATTGGATAGTGCCTCCAATTGCAAGGGCTGCCATTCGGATCACAAGCCGAAGAAGGATTGAAACTATTTCTTGCAGGATTCGGATCGTCTCTTCTGCGGCGATAGAATTGATTTTAAAAGAGCCCGCTTCCGGAAGGAGGCGGGCTTTTGTCATCGTCGGAATGGGGGCCTAGAAGTTCACCTTGCCCCCGACGATGAAGGCATTCGCGGTCACCGATCCATCCGCGACGTTGCGGATGTTTACGAGGGGAACAAAGGCCTCATTTCTGACATACTCGGCGGAGAGGCGGAGGAAATCAGTGACCTGAGTTTCAAATCCGATCACGAGCTGGGTGAGGTCTTCGTACTCCGCTCCATCCGGTCCCTGTTCGTTGACGCCGTAGACGATGGAGAAGCGGCTCGGACGATCAAAGAGGTCGAAGTCGTAGGCTGCCTGAAGGTTGGTCGCTGAGACGTCGACTCCGGTTGCAGGCCACGGTTCCGCGGTGGTAGTGTGCTCAATTCCGAAGCGAAGCGGCCCGTGAATGTATTCAGCGAAGACATCGTAGGCAGCGTTTCGAGTGAGGTTTGGACTCGCGGCGCGGGACATTACAAAGGTCGGGCCGGGGTGATGGGGGAAGTCATTGTTGTAGATTGTGCTGTGGAGGTAACCACCACCGACACGAAGCTGACGACCGTTTTCCTCGAGGTCTCCGAAGGTGTAGCTGCCCATGAAGGCACCATTGCTATAGCCATCGTCATCCTGTGTGTCGGCGACGCGGAGTTGGCGTCCGGAAGGTATCAAGGTGCCGATGAGGTCGAGCCCTCCCTTTGCGTATCCCATGGCAATGACAGGGTCATCACTGTCGACGCGGAAAGAGTGGTTGTTGACCGTGTGGGTGAAGGGGTTGTATCCGTCGAGCCAGCCGAAGTCGACGGTGTTGCGTCCAAAGTATCCGTAGAAGGGGGATTGCTCGAGGTCACCAAACATGACGAAGGCTTTCCGGTACTGCCAGTCTTCCTGCCCCGGAAATTCAACTTCCGAGTATTCCATCTGGGCGTAGGCGGTGATCCAGTTCACGGGGCGGGCTGTGATCGCGAGAGCGGCGTTGCTTGCGACCCAGCGGTCCGTTGAGGTTGAGACGTTGCCCCGCTCATCGGGAAAACGGGAGAGAATGGGGAATTTACCGGCGTCGCTCGTTTCTTCCTGCAGCCAGTTGCCCCAGAATGCGCCGGAGAAAACGAGCCCGGGGGCGGTGGGGATGCCGGCCTGCCCGAATTCGAGCATTCGGAGAGGTTTGAAGGTCACGTCCTCCTGCCAGTCCAGGATCGTTTCAGAGTATTCAAAGTCCTGATAAATGACACGGGTTGGATTATCCTGTGGGATGATTTCCTTATCGATTGGGAAAAGGGGATCTCCTCCAAGGAGGAAAGTGGTTGGAAAAATTAATAAAGAAAAGACGCGCAGGGTTGAAAACGGGCTCATGTATAAAATTATTTCATTATTTTATAATTTCAATATCTTTTATTAAGGTATATTAACAAAATTTTAAAGAATATCGGGAGGGCTTCGCATTCATTGCCTGAGAGAATGAATGTCGGCGGAGGCTCTGGAACGCGCCGGCCTAGGCGGTGATCACATAATTCAGACCGATCACAAAGATCAGCGCAAAAACGACCCGCCGGAGCCAGACCTGGGGCAAGCGGTCGAGAGTCTTTTTCCCGAGCCAGATTCCGACCAGCGCGGTTGGGATCGAGCAAAGGACGAGGAAGAGGAGATCTTTTGTATATTCACCGGCCTGCCACATGAGGATATTCCTCGTGATGCTGCCGGTGAGGAAGACCGATTGAAGAATGGCGACGGTTTCTGTTTTTGACCACGCACGGGAGTAGGCGTAGATCACGACAGGAGGGCCTCCGACATTGAAGGCTCCACTGATTACCCCGCCGATGAGGCCGAAGATCCCCGCTGATTTTTCGGGAATTTTTCTGCTCCCTTTGTATCGGGATTGAAAGAATTCCGCGAGGGCGATCAACATGAGGGTGATACCGAGGATGCGCACGACGAGAGTGCCGTCGACAGAATGCAGCCCGTAGTAGCCAATGGGAACGCCGATAAACATGCCAAGGGCAAGTGGCCCGGCATGACGAAAGGAAAGCCCGCTGTGATTCGCCAGCATGATAAAAATCGTGGCGATAAAACAGGAGATTGAGACGAAGGCAATGGCCTCTTTGACCGGTAGAAAGAGGGGGATGAGTGCGGTGCAAACGAGGGCCATGCCAAAGCCCGTCGCCGATTGTAAAAAGGCAGCAGCGAAGAGAATCACTGCCAGAAAAGGGATGATGGGATCCATTTTCTTAAGGAGTCGGGGCTGTGATCGCTTCCACATCGAGTTGGAGCGATTTGGGCTCCGGCGGCGGTCCGACGGGAGCGGCGACCAGAGAGTCGTCGGGGCGGGAGCGCCATTTCGAAAGGGCCAGTTCTCCGGCGATGCGTCCGAGCCGGGAGTCTGAGTAGCCGACGCCGACATCGATCGTCGGGTAGCGCCGCACCTCGAGATGCAGGTGGGCGAGGTATCGACCGTTCGCGGTTCCGATGGTGCCGATTTCCTCTCCGCGTCTCACGAGGGAGCCAACCGGCACTTTCATGGTGTCGAGGTGGCCGTAGAAGGTCTGAATGAGCTGTCCGTTTGTTAACTCGTGTTGCAGGATGATGACGTTTCCCCATCCGTCGGAGGGCCAACCGGCAAAGAGAACGAGGCCATCGGAAATAGCGTAGACGGGGTCTCCGAGATCGGAATTTTGCCCTCCGATGCCGTTCAGGTCATCACCGAGATGGCGGTTGGTGAAAAATGGCTGAGCGTTGTAGGTGAGTGCCCCGAGCCGGCTCCCGACAGGGAAATCAAAATGATCTGAGGTAGGTGCTTTGACGAGTTCGATCGGCGAAGCGACTGCAAAGGCAGGATCAAAAATCGCATCCGGTTTAATTTCGATGAGGCCCAGTCGTTTTGCCGCGGTGAGGTCTTCATGCCATTGGCGAGCCTGATCTCTGGTTCGACCCATGAGAAACAGCACCAGAATCACCGCCGAGATGACGACGAAGAGTGGCAGAGCGAGCTGATGCCATTCTTTCCAGTGTTGTTTGAGATCGAGATAGGGGATTTTCTTCACGGCGAGAGTATAGCTTCAAACGTTTTACCTTTCTCACAAGGGAATTTCATGAGGTGATTCTGGCAGGCAAGGTGGAACTTGCCCCTCCGGATGATGGGGGCGATGAATGCGGTCAAGGATGGGTGCAGAAAATGAAAAGAGACGGTTCAAGCTGGTCATCGCCTATGACGGGCGTCCTTATGACGGCTGGCAGAGTCAGGTTTCGGGAAATACGATTCAGGATATTCTTCTCGCCGGCCTTCAGTCGATTTGTCCGGCGGTGAAAATGATTCAGGGATCGGGGCGGACTGATGCCGGCGTCTCGGCGGAAGGACAGGTGGCGCACTTCGACACTCCCGGGGAATGGCGAATGGGGGGTGACGAATGGCGTAAGGCGCTCAATACCAAGATTCCGCCAACGATTCGAATCCTCGCCGCTGTCGAGGTTCCCGGGGATTTTCACGCACGTTTCGGCGCGATCGGGAAATGTTATCGCTATCGGATCGCGACGGGTGATGTCCTGCCGCCTCTGCAGGTCGGTCTGGCCTGGCATCGACGCGGTCTGGCGGGAAAAGAACGTCTTTCCGAGGTTTTAGGGCTCTACGAAGGCACTCATCAGTTCCGTTTGTTTGCGGCAAACAGGAATGATGGAAAGGACGAAACGCGCGACGCGGAGCGAACGATTTTTGAGGCTTCGGTCGTCGAAAGTGGAGATCATCAGCTTGACCTCCACTTTCACGGGAATGGATTTCTTTATAAAATGGTCCGTTTCCTTGTCGGAACAGCGGTGTATTGTGTTGAAGGTCGGGTTTCCATGAGCGAAATTGATCAGCTGCTCAAAGAGCAGGGGGCGACGAAAGCTCCGTACTGCGCTCCCCCTGATGGACTGTCATTGCAGTCTGTGCATTACCCGGCCGAGTAATACGTCGAACCTCAATCCCTTTTCCATTTCTCATGGGACTGTTTTTCAAAAAATCCTCCATCACAGATAATCGTATCGAGAATGCCGGTCGCTGGCCGGTGCGCTTGACGCATTTCTATTTGATCGACGAATACGAATTTCCGGCGACGAACTTTCCCGAGATCTTTTTTGTTCGGGAGGGAAACTTTCTTCACGAAACCGATATCGGTACGCAGGCGGTTCGTGAAGGGGCCGTCGTCGTCGTCAATCCCGGTCATCGTCACACGATTAAGAAGCCGGAGGAAGTGGTTCTCACTCGTGTTCGGTATCTGCCGGAGTGGCTCACCCTGGAGTATGATCTCATCGCGAATTCGCCCAATGTGCTTTCGCTCTTTTTTGATCAGTCGTGGTTTCGTTATCCGCGCGATGAAAATCTCCATGTGTTCACGACCCGGAGTGAAGGGGGCGCCAGGGTACGCGCTGAGCTCGACTATCTGGGGCAGCTGCTGAAGGATAAGAGGCAGCTCGAGCCGGTCGCGCGGGTTTCCGTTCTCAAACTCATGATGCTTCTTGCGGATGAGCACCACCGTTTCTGGCGAGGTGTCACCGAGGTCGAGTTTTTACCTGAGGCAAAACATGCCCTTGACCAGATCGAGGGAGCAACGCGGCGGGCGGAGGCTTTTGATGCTTCATCGATGCCGCGGGGTGGATTCGAAAAATTGGCGATTGAGCGCGCTTTTGAAGAGATCACCGGCATGACGATGATGGATTACGCTCATCGCCGCCGGGTCTTTTACGCGGCCTGTCATCTCCTTTTCAGTGAGGATGAGCCGCGAAAAATTTCAAAAGCGCTCGGTTTCGGATCGATGAGCGAGTTCAACCGTGAGTTCGAGTCGATCTTCGACATTCCGCCTTCGGTCTATCGGGAAAAATTTGGTCCGGTAAAAGCAGTCGCAGAGGCGCTTCCCGACAAAGAAGGGGCTTGATCATCCTTGCTGAGGCATGTTTCTTGGCGCCTTTTGCCCTTTATGAAGTCGCCTGCCGAACAGCTTGAAATACTCACTCGCGGAACCGCAAAAGTTCTCAGCGATGCCGAACTCCTGAAAAAATTGGAAAAAGGCGAGCCGCTTCGCGTGAAGCTTGGAGTGGACCCGACATCGCCTGATCTACATCTCGGACACAGCGTTGTCCTCGAGAAGCTTCGCCAGTTTCAGGAACTGGGTCATCAGGCTGTCTTAATTATCGGTGATTTCACCGCTCAGATCGGTGATCCAACGGGTCGATCAAAGACCCGGCCTCCTCTTTCCCGTGAAGAGATTCTCGCCAATGCGGAAACGTATCAGGAGCAGGCTTTCCGCATCCTTGATCGGGACAAGACTGAGATCGTTTACAACGGGACCTGGTTCAACAAGATGACTTTTTCCGAAGTGATCCAGTTAAATGCGAGAGTCACGATGCAGCAGATGTTGCAGCGGGAGGATTTCAAGAACCGGATCGCGAAGGATCAGGAGGTTCGGCTGCATGAGATTCAGTATCCGATCGTGCAGGGGTGGGATTCAGTGGAGGTTCGAGCCGATGTCGAACTCGGGGGAACAGATCAGCTTTTCAATATTCTCGTCGGTCGCGATTTGCAGAAAACGAAAGGAATGGATCCTCAAGTCGTGATGTGCCTGCCTATTCTCGAAGGCCTCGACGGGGTTCAGAAGATGAGTAAGAGCCTCAACAATTATGTCGGCATCACGGAGCCGGCTGGAGAGATGTTCGGGAAAATCATGAGTATTTCCGACGACCTCATGGCTCGTTATGCTGTTTTACTGATTGGGGAAGAAATCGACCCGTCGGAGCATCCGGTAGAAGCGAAAAAGGCTCTTGCTGCAAAAATTGTGGCTCGCTACCACTCCGCAGAAGCTGCTGATCAGGCACTCACCAACTGGAATAATCGCGGAAAGCTGGATGCGGTGGAACTTCCGGAATTTTCCCTTCCTGCTGATCGAAAAGATCTTCTTGGAATTGTTCAGGCTGCCTTTGCTTCTCTGGAGGAGCCTAAGTCGGGATCTGATGTGAGGCGTCTGATTCAACAGGGCAGTATTCAACTTGATGGCGAAAAACTCTCCGACCCGAAGAGTGAGCCAGCCCTTTCTCCGGGGCAGGTTTTGAAGCTCAATAAGAAGCGCAGTGTTCGGGTTGCTTAGTTTGATAGCGCGAGAATCTCGCTTTTAGAGTTGAAGTAAGTGGCTCTTTTTCATCCACTGGCAAAGATGAAAGATGTCGCGACTGGTGATTTGAAGGGCTTTACGGAGTTTTTCAAAGCGTGCGTGCGCTGCTTTTTGAGCAACGGGGGGGCAAGAGCATGAAAGACCTTCTCCGGTCTTTTCCCCGGGTCATGGGGATCGTTAACATTAATGATGATTCTTTTTCCGGTGACGGCACTCTCGATATAGAGGCAGCGCTTCATCAGGCCGTCCAGATGGTTCTCGACGGTGCTGACATCATCGATGTCGGGGCGGAAAGTGCGCGAACGAACCGGGAGGCTATTTCTCCGAATGCGGAGATTGATCGGCTTGCTCCATTTATCGAGGCGTTCTCCGCAGCCTGTGAAGAGCTTCAGCCGCGCGATGAGTTGCAAATTTGGCCTCCGCTTCTTTCGGTGAATACCTGGCGTCCTGATATCGTGGCCGCCGTGCTGAAGACCGGGAAGGTGGATATTATCAACGACATTGGCGGCCTTGTCGAAGATACCAATGCCCGGCTCTGTTTCGAATTCGGGGCGACGCTTTTGATCATGCACACTGTCGGAGAGCCCAAGGTGCCGCATCTCACGCAGAGATATGAAAATATCTGGGAAACGATGATGGAGTTCTTTAACGACCGTATCGCCAGAGCGCGGCGGATAGGATTGAGCGATGACCAGATCATCCTCGATCCGGGGATCGATTTTGCGAAACAGCGGGATGATAATCTTTCAATCTACCGTGAACTCGAACGCCTCGTCGCCTGCGATCTTCCAGTGCTTCTTCCTATTTCCAGAAAGACGGTGATCGGCGAGGTGTTAGGAATTGAGAACCCGGCAGATCGGGATGCGGGAACGATAGCCTGTCTCGTTCGCGGGCTCGTTGCAAAGGCGGACATCTTTCGTGTTCATCACGTCAAAGCTGTCGCTGACAGCGTGCGCGTCATTGCCGCGATCCGTCACTGATCAGGATCTTCGTCGTCCTCTTCCCGTGGAGGATGATATTCAAGCGTTTCGTTGTGAACGAGTGAAGCGGAGGGTTCGCCTGCTTCGGGGTCTTGAAAGAGGAAGACAATGTAGTGGCCGGGACGTTCCGATTCAAAATCGATTAACGTTTTCTTTCCCGATTTAATGGCGACAGTTTCTTTGTCGGCGATGTCGATATCGACGGGAGATTTCGGTTTTACCCGGTAGGGCCGGCCTTCGATCGAGAGAGAAATACTTTCCTCTGTCATGAGAGATACCAGAGTGAGCTCGGGCACCGTTGTTGGAGGTGCTTCAGTCAGGACACTGAAGCGAAGCCTGGCTTCTTCGCTCCCGTCTTTGAACGACTTCACTTCGTCATAGCAAATGACGACGACTGACTTTCCGTTCTCGATGTTGATGGGGAGAGTGGCGGTCGCCGGCTTCGCCCCGGGGTTTGCAATTGAGAAAGTCAGCTCACCGGGTCGCAGGGCGAGGCTCCCTGAGCCCGAACCTATTTCGACAGGTTCTCCCCGGTTAAACTTGAAAGCATCAAGCGACATGTAGGTTGGTGTTTTTAAGGAGACCAGGTTCATGACTTGAAGTATTCCGGCCTGGTCCGTGAAGTCTTCCTGGGCAGAAAGAGTAGGAAGTGCCGAAATTCCGGGAAGAGCGAGAGCGGTTAGCAGACGAATCATGTTCTCAGGGGTTGGACACTTTAAGGAGGCGAAGCGTGTTTGATACGATGTCGCCATTCTCATCGCGTTCCGGTTCGATAAAGACTTCGTATGCTTTGCTGTCGCGCGAGAGAATGGCACCTGTCGTGGTTTGATAGGTTTCAGCGTATGTGTAGATGCGAAAGTGACGACTGTTGAAGGAGGTCGTATTGAAGATGCGCGCGAAAGTTTCCTCTGCTTCGGCATCGTTGTGGTGATGAGGAAGCGCGTCGTGTTGTTTGATCAATTCTGAGAGGACCCGGGCGAGATGTGACGGGTTGTAAAATGGTCTCGCCTCGTAGAGTCCCAGTGCGATAAGCGGAATCGCTTCGCGATCGAGGCTCTTAGTGAGTTCGCCCAGGGTTCCTTCGTCACTGTAGTCCGGGCTGATCGGGTGATCTTCCGTTCCCGCCTCAACGACTAAATCTGAGGACACGAGAGGCCCTCTTAGCAGCGCCTCAATTTCGAATAAGGTGGGGGCTGTGTTTATATTCAGTTTCCCCCATTGTGATTCCAGATCTCCGAGGGCATGCCTCTCGGGGTCATATAGGGAAAGGAAAGGTTCACGTTGTGCCTTATTCTCATCCCCGGCCGTGGGCGGATCCCGGTGATCGGCGGGGGAAAAATTCTCGTAGAGAAGATCGATCTCACTTGAGGAGACGGTGGAGAGATTGGAGCCGTTCGATGCGGCGTGGAAGAGGTCGAGGAGTTGGCTTGCGCGCATTCCGGGCTGGTCGAATTTCTCATGCTCCGGCCTTCCTATGCGCAAAGTGTTTCCTCCTCCATATCTGGGGTTGGCTTTCGCATTGGAAGGTAGACTGACGAGGTAGGGGTTGAGGATACTTCGATCAATCGGGTCCCGGTAGTTTTGACCTCCGAGAACTGTCGTCGCAGTGTCGTCTCCATAAACCCACATCACGGGGTCGTGAATATTCCCCAGTTCGGTGATCGAGAAAAACCGTCCCTCATTGGAGATCCTCCACGGGGCGCGCCGCGGGTCGGTCGGTAGGATAAAGGAAGGGTCGTCAGGTAGGACGGAGTCAGAAGACGGGCTGATTCCGATTGGATTTTCGTAACCCCGGTCCGGCCAGTCGCGGATTCGTGCCTGATCGCTGAAACAATCTTCGCGGCTGGAGGGCACGGCAGATTGCGAGAGATTTCTCGAGCCGGGGGATGCGTGGTTTCTGTACTCGGATCCCCGGAACCGGTAGTTATCGACCGTGGAAGTGGTGTAATAATTCATCCATGGATCGCCCAGGGTAGTCCCCTGGATCCCATGTTCACTGCTGCCGGGGGCACTGGTGCCTGACCCGTGCGCTTTGTGCCTTGGGACGGAGCCGCCGACTCTCATGACTGGATCGTTTTGAGCCAGTCTGCTTTCCTGATAGAAGAAGAATCCGTGCGCATCATCAAAACCTGCGGGACTCCTCCCGCTTGAGTCAGCGGTGATGTTCGCAAGTTTGAGTGTGTATGTCGCGCGTGGATTAACATTTCCAGCGGACGCTTGTGCTTTGAAGTCTTCGACAACAGGAAATGCAACAGGCAGTCCTCCTGTATCGCTCACGGAGACTCTCCATTCGATTTCGCCGAAACTGACTACTTTGATCTCGTTGGGGGCGACGCTGATTGATGGGACTGGCAGATCGAGGGGTTCGTTCTTGGTGATCGCTGAGGGTTCCAGAATCCAGGCCGACGTGAAGCAGGTGAACTGAGGGTCATCCAGAAACTGAAAGTCGACGCCTACTTCGTTCATTTTTGCGGTAACATTGAAGGTGTTCCAGAATTCGGCGAATACTTCACCTCTGAAGATAAGGGTATAGTTGCTTCCCGAGTGTTGGTATCCATGATACTCGAACTTGATGAAGAACTCATTCACTGGACAGTAGCTATCGACACCTCGGAAGACTTGTCCTGTCGTGTTAATGGTATTGTCCGGCGTCGAAGGGAGGTCATCCTTATCCGCGTAGTCGATGAGGCTCGCGGCAATGGTGGCAGTGTAATCGCCGGTCGCTGGATTGACCGGGTTTTCCGGAAAGCCACCCCTGCGATTCTCGAAGTTGGGGAGGTTCCGCTCGATGATGGTCGCCAACGACATGTCGCTGGTCGCAACGAGTTCGTTGATGTTGAAACGTGGGAGCCCTTCATCGGAGTAGCCGTGCCCATAGGGAATCATGGGGCGTTGGAGCCATGGGGAGAGTCCCGATGAAAACCGGTTCACCTCAGGTGCGGTTTTCCCGGGCAGGAGTGGCAGGTGGTGGATCGGGTGATTCGCCAACTCTTTGATTCTTGCGTAGGGATGGTCATTAAAACCAAGCGTAGGGGTGGACCAGGGTAGGGGTGAAAAGTCGGAGGCGCTGAGACCCGGGGCGATTTGTCCGGCTCGTTTCTGTCCACGGTAGGCTTTAGGAAACTGGTAGAAGACGGAGGAGTTCTCCGCAGAACATAGACGGAGGCCCTCGTCGCCGCTGGACGAGAGATCGGTTCGAGAGTCGTCTTCCGGGTAGCCTCCCCGGAAGAAGTCGGGGTAAGGGGTTCCCTCGTCGGTGAGGTGGTGATCGGTTCGCGATATAATGGCATCGAGGTTTGGGTAGCCCTCAAGGTCTTCGATCCAGTAGGTGTAGCGTGCCCCGGGGTTCCTGTTGCGCGGATCGAGTGATGGGCTGGCAGCTTGATCGAGTTCGATGAAGCCCGTGGTCGGAAACCTGTTTTCCGGAAATGTTTCTCCATTGGCGGCAAGGTGGGTGAGGGGAGGAAGTTCGATCCTGCCTTCGGCTTCCCGACTGGAAAATTGAAGCGGTGGCGGGCCGACCGGGCTGGATGCCAACCGGGATGTTTCCTTTGTGTCCAGATTCGGCATGGAAGTGTTCTCCGTTTTGCCGCCGACGAAGAGAGGGGTATGGATCAACGAATCAGATTGGGGAGTTGATACATAGTAGTACCGGGTTAGATCGCTGCCGCTTCCCTCAGTGGTCGCCGTGATGAGATAATTGTCGGTTTCAGTGAAGCTGCGCAGGAGGCTGGACGCGTCTTCGAAAGCAGCTGATTCTGCAAGTTTAGCGCGTGTTTTTGCGAGGTTCGATCCGGTGGACTCGATTTCCTGGCGGTTGACAGCAAAGAGGCTGACAACAATGAGCGCTATGGCCGAGACGAGAATCAAAGTGGTGATGAGGGCTGCTCCTGCTTTCGAACTTTGGATTGTGTCAGGCTTCATGTCGCGGCCCTCCTCAGTTTGACTTTGAGCTGAAACGTCTGAAGGCTTCGCTCGATTTTTGTCCGGGTTTCGGACCAATCAGAAGGGTCGGTGATCTTCCAGTCAACAAGCCAGTCTTCGTATCGAGTGAGGGTTCGGGCAGTTGCTTCATTGATGACTCCGACCGTGATATAGAGATAGTCGGGGACGACGAGACAAGGCCATTCATCTCCGTTGCTCAGGCCGAGATGGGTATTGATTTCAGAGGCTTCAAGTGTCTCGAATACGCCGGGGGAGGTTTCAACGCGTCGTTCCGGCCTGACTTCGAAACGAACGACATTTCGGCAGAGCGATTCATCCGGAAAAACAGTATGGTGGACAGAATGATCCGGATTCTCCCAATCGTTGAGGTTACCCCGGTTTGGGTTCAGGGCCGGTGGCGGTTCGGTAAGGTAGTTGGTAAGAGGAAATACCGGCCACGCGGCATCGCTTTCTTCCGGGGAGGCTGAAGGATCGTTGGGCAGCCTCATGCCGAGAAGTGAAGGGAGTTCCGTATTGGAAAAGAGTCCTTTTCGAACGGCGGCAGAATTGGGAGCTGAGAGGGGTTGGCCGAGTTCGCTGCGGCTGTTGATTTCTGTAGCGCAGTAGGAAAGGAATTCGTTGGCGTATCGCTGCCCACTCACTGAGCTTCCGGGTCTGAAATGCCGGAAGAGTTTCATGCTTGCAAGGGTGTCTCCTTTTAACGGTGAATTGCGAGTGTAGGCCACATAGTAGCCGACGATGGACGGGGCCGGGTCTGCACGACGTGTATTGGAGTTCAAGGCAGGGTCCAGCTGTGGAGTCCCCGGGATCTGGGAGACAAAACAGAGGCGGTCAAATTTGTCTGAAGCGTTGGGCAGGCTTTGCTTGTCACCGGAGTGTTGAGATCGATTGATTTCGGTTGGATAGAAAAGGCGGCTTTCAAAGAATTCCCGTTGCGCTGTTGTTGCTGAATCGGGGAGTGGTGAGAGTCGGGCCGGTCGGGGAAGGAGCACTGTCTCCAAATCCCGTTCCAGCCATTGCAGGGCAGCTCTGGCTGAAGTTCGTTTCGCGGTGCGGTCCGTGCTCTGGCGAAATTGGCCGAGAGAGGCGTCCAGAGCGGTGCTCAACATCAACAGAATGACGAGGAGGATGGACATTGCGGTGATCAACTCAATGAGGGTGGCGCCCGAATTGAAGATGGTCCGCGATGTTTTCATGGAGCAACAACACGTGAAGTGAAGCGCTGCCCGGTTCGATCATCTTCGGCTGTGACGGCGGGATGTTGCACTTCTATTTCGACTTGCAAGATGGGTACTGATCTGGGTATCGAACCGCTCACGGGAATAACAGGAGTCAGGGATGCGCTCACCAGGTAGGCCGCCTTTTCATCATCTTGAACACCGGATGAGTAATCTGAAGGGGTGACTTCCCTTAAAAATTCCCCATCGGTAGAAAATGTCAGGAGGGTTTCCTGTCCGCTGCTGTCGAGCGGGAAGCCGCTGGAATGTTCTCCCAGTAGGATGAGGTGGATCCCGCCTTCCGCTTTAATGCTTTCGGAGACAAGGTCTGCAATACGGGATGAAGTTTGCTGGTCCTGAGAGACGGTGGCGAGTTGGGTGCCTGTCGCAAGAAGGCCAATGATGGGAAGGAGGATCGCTGAAACAATCCCGATTGAAATCGTGACCTCCGCAAGGCTGAAGCCGTGCTGGAATGGTCTGCGATCTCTGGTCGGAAGTATGTTCATCGCTAGTCGGTCAATATGCTGGCCCTGCCGGTGTAATAGGAAATCTGAAGGAGTTCCCCTTTGCCGGCTCCTGATTTACTTTCAGCGCCGAACGGTTTAATATTTTGTCCATTCGCACTCACCATTCCTTCCAGAACAGCGAGATTGAGGCCGTCAGCATTGGCAAACGAGGGGACGATCACTTGACCTGAAGGTGCGAAAACTAAATAAGGGAATTGGACCGTCCGGGCGCCGCCAGAGTCACTTTGAACCGAAAAGTCGCGGAGATAGGGCAGATCATGAATCGTTCGAATGGGATACTCAGCTTCAGCGGAGAAGTGTGAGGCGTTTCCAAAGACCATCCCCGGAGGAAGCTCAAGCCATTCCGAAATCTGTCTCAGGGGGCGGGTGGCCAGAGAGGTTTCGGGATCAGAATCAATTTCCTTCGTGAAATAGGCGTAGGAGCGAAAACGCAATGACTCGACAGGATGGTTTTTATTGGCGAAGGCGACGAACACTTCATCCTCTGTGGAGAGAGCTTTCGATCTCGCTCTTTCAAGAAAGCCTGCCAACTCGATCGCCGCTGCTTTCCGGGAGGGGCTCAGGTCCAGCATGTTGGGAGCGGTAAGCGCGAGGAGAAGACCAACCACTGCCATGACGATGAGCAGTTCTACGAGTGAAAAGCCATTTCGCAACTGACCCTTTTCCGGGGCAGGAGGCGAATGAGCATGCTTTTCTTTCGTCTTCATGAGTGACTTCGTTTTCTCTCAGTGAATCGGTGATTCATTGAGCATGAAGGTTTTTTTAATGATGAGCAAGATTCGCGCCCGTTAATTTATCTTTAAGAGAGATTCCAAAAGGTGACATGAATTGTCACTGGATCGTATCGATTACCCGTTTACCCTACTTAATATGCGCATTCAGGTTGGAAACGAAATTGTTGAACTGAAACCGCCGTCTTTCAGTCCGAAAGCCATTTTCGGAGTGATCGCGGCGATTGTCCTCGTGATCGGAGCACTCGGCTCCTTCTACACAGTTCAAGTGGAGGAGGCAGGAGTCGTCCTTCGATTTGGAAAACACATTGATACGGTTGAACCGGGCTTGCATTTTAAACTCCCTTTCGGAATTGATCAGCACATTACCGTTCCGGTTCGTCGTCAGCAGAAACAGGAGTTTGGCTTTGGAACCGCCGGCAACTCAAATTCCAGTCAGTGGGCGAGTCCTGCCGAAATGGAGCTTGAAAAAAACATGGTAACAGGTGATCTCAACGCCGCGCTTGTGGAGTGGGTCATCCAGTATCGTATCACCGAACCGGAAAAGTATCTTTTTCAGGTCAGGAATGCGGACGCCACTCTTCGCGCCGCAAGTGAGGCGGTGATGCGTGAAGTAGTTGGAGATCGCACCGTTGATGAAGTTATCACGATCGGACGACAGGAGATCGAGTCGGAATGTAATGAGAAGCTCAAAGCTTTGGTCGACCTCTATGAATTGGGTTTTACAATTGATCAGATTCAGTTGAAGGACGTCGATCCTCCTCAGCCGGTCCAGGCTTCCTTCAACGAAGTGAATCAGGCTCAACAGGAGAAAGAGAAATCGATCAACGTAGCGAATGGCGAGTATAATCGGGCAGTGCCGCGTGCGCGCGGTGAGGCGGAGAAAACTATTTCCGAAGCGGAGGGTTACGCAACGATGCGAATAAATGAGGCTGAAGGTGATGCGGAGCGGTTTAATGCGCTTTTCACCGAATATCAGAAAGCTTCGGAGGTTACCCGTCGACGCATCTATCTTGAGACGATGGAGGAAGTGATGCCGCGACTGGGCAAAAAGGTGATTTTGGATGAAGGCGCAAGCCAGGTCCTTCCCTTTTTACCACTTACGCCAACTCCGGAAGTGACTCGCGCGAAATAATTTTACCCCCTCTAATTTCCCATGAAGAAAACTGGATTTGGATGCCTTGTTGCTCTCGCTGCCTTGGCTGTTTTTGTGGTCGCTTCCGGCGGCATTTATACTGTGCTTGAAACAGAGCAGATCATTGTCACTCAATTTGGTGAGCCGGTAGGTGATCCTGTTAAGGAACCGGGATTGAAATTTAAGATTCCGTTCCTCCAGAAGGTGAATCGGTTCGATAAGCGAATTCTTGAGTGGGACGGCCGCGCGACTGAAATGCCGACCAAGGATAAGACTTATATCATGGTTGATACCTATGCACGTTGGATGATTACCGACCCGCTACGGTATTTTGAAAAGCTCCGGGATGAACGAAGCGCCCAGTCACGTCTTGATGATATTCTTGGCTCGGAAGTGAGGAATGCTGTCGCTAAACATGAGTTGATCGAGGTGATTCGCACGACAAAAGACCGCAAAGAAACCGTCGACGAAGATCTTGTCGAAGCGGATCTTTCCGGTTCCGTCGGGAAGCTTATTCCAATCCGTCGCGGTCGCAGCGCTCTCGAGAGCGATATCTACAAAACGGCGAGGGCAAAGTTGCGCGAATTTGGAATCGAGCTGCTCGATGCACGATTCAAGCGCATCAATTACAATCAAAGTGTGCAGGAGCGTATTTATGATCGAATGATTTCTGAGCGTCAGCAGATCGCGGAACGATTCCGTTCCGAGGGTGCCGGCGAAGCGGCCAAGATTCTCGGAGACATGGAGCGAGATCTGAGAAAGATCGAATCAGAGGCTTACAAGACCGTTCAGGTGACGATGGGTGAAGCGGATGCCACTGCGACTGAAATATACGCTAAGGCATACAACCAGTCGCCTGAAGCGGCTGAGTTTTATGAGTTTGTGAGGACGCTTGAGCTCTACAGCGATGTTCTGGGTGACAGCACTGTGGTGCTGACGACTGACAGTGACCTCTTCAAGTATTTAAAGTCGGTGAAGCCTGTTGAGCCGAGCAATTCTGCGGATGCGCCGACGCCGAAAAAGGTGCCCGGCGGCCCGGGTCTGCCTCGATAGTTCTATCAGTCGAAGAGACTCATGAGCTCTGATCCGCTGAGTTTTGCATCGCCGGTTTCGGAGAGCAGTGATTCAGTCATGGCCCGCTTTCTGTTCTGGAGAGAAAGTATTTTCTCTTCGACGGTTCCGCGGGTGATCAGCTTGTAGCTCGTGACCACATTGCTTTGTCCAATCCGGTGGGCGCGGTCAGTGGCCTGGGCTTCGACAGCCGGGTTCCACCAGGGGTCGATGTGGATCACGGTATCGGCGGCAGTCAGGTTCAGGCCGACGCCGCCGGCTTTGAGGCTGATGAGGAAAACGGGCACGTCTCTTTCCTGAAAGCGCTTCACAACTTCTCCGCGATTTTTGGTCTGCCCGTCGAGGTAGCAGAAATCAATTTTCTTTGCGGCGAGATCAGGGACGAGAACCTGAAGCATTTCGACAAACTGGCTGAAAATGAGCACCCGGTGCCCGCCTTCAATCGCTTCATCGAGAAGTTCATTCAGTGTCTCCGCTTTCACCGAGGCGTCTTCGTCTTTGATGTCCTGCATTCCCAGCAAACGTAGATCGCAGCAGGTTTGCCGAAGTCGCAGCAGTGCGGTGAGAGCGAGCATACGTTGTTTTCCTCCGTCGGCTTCAAGGATTGAGGCTTTGCTCTCTCTGAGAAGCTTTTCGTAAACTTCTTTCTGTTTCGGTTTGAGATCGCAGTAAACAATTTGTTCGATTTTGTCGGGAAGGTCTTTGGCGACTTCTTTCTTGAGGCGGCGAAGAATGATCGGCTTGAGGCGGCGCGAGAGTCGTTCCCGGATCGAGTTGTCAGGTTGATTTGAGGAGAGCGGTTTTTCGAAGCGTTCGGCAAAATCTTTGCGACTCCCGAGATAGCCGGGCAGGGCGTATTGTGAAATCGACCAGAGATCGCGGACTGAGTTCTCGATCGGTGTTCCGGTGAGGGCAAATCGATAGGTTCCTTTTAAGCGGTGGGCTGCTTTGGTGACTTGAGCATCCGGATTTTTGATATGCTGCGCTTCATCAAGAATCACGACATCGAAGTCCCGTGACTGCCAGATTTTTTCATCGCGCCGGAGCAGGGCGTAGCTTGTGACGAAGATATCAGCGTCTTCATTTTCAGCTAAAACTTTGGCACGGTGAGGGCCTTCGATCGCAACGGCTTTCAGCTCGGGGGTAAATTTTTCGGCTTCAGCGACCCAGTTGAAGACAAGTGAGGACGGGCAGATTACGAGGGTGGTTCCTCCAACCGAGTAGAGAAAGGACAGGGTCTGGAGCGTTTTTCCAAGTCCCATGTCATCGGCGAGAATGCCGCCCATGCCCTGTGCAGCCAGGTGCTGCATCCACTCGAAGCCTTCGAGCTGGTAGGGGCGAAGTGTTTTGCTGAGATCGTCGGAGAGGTCGTAAAATTCAATGCCCTCTTCCGATGTTTGCCAGGGAACAGCCCCCGTGGTTTGAAAGGCAAAATCCTTTGCCGTTTCGCGGAGATAGCCGGCTTGTGATTGATCAATGCGGTAGACTCCGCCCTGCATTTGCTCCGGTTCGCAATCGCTGATAATCTCCCCGAAATGCTCGGCGACATTCGTATTCAGGACCGCAATTTTTCCATTCGCCAGCGGCTTGCTGGATTGTCCCATTTGGAGGAGGCGCTCAATCTCCTGACGGGGGACAGATTCCCCGGAGCTGGTACCGAAGCCCACTTCCATTGAGAACCAGTCTTCGCCACTGCTTCGGAAGTTCAGGTTGGTTTCAATCGGTTCCACCTGGCTGAGGGCATGGTCGAAGCGCTCTCCTGTTTTCATTTGCCAGGAGGGTTGAACGGTTGTGTAGCCATGACCGAGAAATTGCAGAATCGCGGCCTTGTCTTTGAGGACCCAGCGGCCCTCCTCCCCGCGGCGTGAGAATCCTGCGGCTTCCAGCTCACGGATCGCTTCTGATTCGGTCAATGTATCGGAGGCTCGCAGTTTCCCGTGATCTTCCACCACCGCGGGGCGATTCGAGGCGGCGGGAATCGTTTTGTCTCCGTAGATGAAGCTGAGATCTGCGTCGAGGTGGTTTAAGGATCCCTCCAGTTCAAGTTTGACCTCTGCTTTCGGTCGAATGATCTCTATCTCTTCTGTTTCGAAATGATTTTGCAGGGCGGGAAAAGCAGAAGCGAAGTCAGCCGGTTCGACGGTCAAGCCGCCGACCATGACCGCCTGCCAGCGGCTCTCCAGGCCGGGGGCAACCGGTTGAATGAGGTCGGCTTCGGTCATCGCCCAGACACCTCGTGACGAGATCAGGGGAACGATTTCGCCCGGCCAATCGACTTTGAAATGGAGCCCCTTCGTGCGGCGAATCGCCGGTCGGTAGGCAAGGTAGGAGAGACGAAGCGCCGTCTTTTTTCCAAGAGTCACGCCGCGATGGCCCGGGATCGTGGAAAAAATCCGGGCAAGATGGTCCGTGGACAAAGGGAGCATCCCCGGGACCGTTGCCGGAGAAATTTCCTGAAGCACCCGTATGAGGGCTGCGTCAGCCGAGTCGAGAAAGAGTCGTGTCGCGGGGGGCACAGATGAAAGAAGCTGACGACGTCCCTCTATTTCGACCTCGATCCCAGTGGTTACCCGGCCTTTGTACCAGGCGTCAGCGAGGTTCGGAGCGAGGACGAGGTACAGGCTTGCCGCGTCGGCTGATTCCTCCGGTGTTTCGGTGAACTTCGGCCAGTCGGGACTCAGTGGGATTGCCTTTTCTTTCGGGGTGGCTGACTCCTTCGTTACCGGTTTCGCCTTTTCGGAGGGTTCGAGAAATTCAAGGCCGACGGCGAGGGCGTGCGCGCAAATAATGCCGTCGCGCCGGGTTCGAAAGCAGGGGCAGTGATTGATGACATCGATGCGCGTCTGAATCTCGAGGCGGACCTTCAGTGTTTTTTCGCCGGTTCGAACGAAGCCCTCAAGAAGGCCATTCTCGTATTTTGCTTCTGAAACCCGCCCTGCGGCGTGAATCGAGCGGGCCTCTTTCATCTCTTTCCAACCGCCTGTTTCGGCGAGAAATTTTCGGCTCAGGGTGACAGGGTTACTCATGGAATGATGGGGGGAAGCCTTAGCGCGGGACGGCCCGGCCTGCAGCGATTTTTTGCTGTTCAGGCCTCTTGTTTTCCCGGCTTCTTCATGTCACAGTGTGGACCATTCATGCCGGGATGGTGAAATTGGTAGACACGCCTGATTTAGGTTCAGGTGCCGCAAGGTGTGCAGGTTCGAGTCCTGTTCCCGGTATTTGTGATTGAGGGGCTCTTATTTTCGAGCGGATTAAGACAATATTTCGCTGAAAAGGTGGATCGGTAATCCCTCTCTCATCGCTTGCCTTCTCCGTTGCGAGCGCGATTTTCCCGCCTATCTTCGCGGCCATGCATTCCTTTCATTACGAGAACGGCGCGCTGCATTGTGAAGGCGTCAATTTGAATACCCTGGCTGATGAGCAGGGAACACCCCTCTATGTTTACAGTAAGGCGACGATCGTAGATCATTACCGTCGTCTTGCTGCGGGGATGAGCGAACTTGATTGCCAGATCTGCTACGCGACGAAGGCGAATTCGAACCTTTCAGTGCTCAACCTGCTCGCCAAGGAGGGCGCCGGGTTCGATGTCGTTTCCGGAGGAGAGATTTTCCGCGTGGAGAAAGCGGGGGGCGCTCCCGGGAAGTGTACTTTTGCCGGGGTCGGAAAGACCCGTGCGGAGATCGAGCTGGGGCTTGAGAAGGGGATTTACTCTTTTAACGCCGAAAGCGAAGCCGAAGTCGCATTTATCAATCAGGTCGCCGGAGAACTGGGAAAAGTCGCGCCGATCGCACTGCGGGTGAATCCAAATGTGGATGCGAAGACTCACAAATACATTTCGACGGGAAAGAGTGAGAATAAGTTCGGAATTGATTTTGAAGTCATTGAGAAAGCTTATGAGCGTGCCGCCGCGCTCCCGAATGTGAAGATTCGCGGCCTCCAGATGCATATCGGATCTCAGCTCACCTCGGTAAAACCCTTCGTCGAGGCGGTCGAAAAAGTGCGTCCGTTCGTGGAGGCGTTGAAAGAGAAATACAATATCGAATTTTTCAGCATTGGTGGCGGAATCGGGATCGTTTACGAAGACACGCTGGCGAGTGGAAGTGACAGCTGGTGGGAGGCGCAGGAGGAAAAGCCGCTCACGATTGAGGAGTATGCTTCGCAGCTGGTGCCGCTTCTGAAACCTCTCGGGCTCAAGATTATTCTTGAACCTGGCCGTTTCATGGTCGGTAACGCCGGGGTTCTCATCACTGAAGTGCTCTATGAAAAGCGCGGCTCAGCAAAGACTTTCAAGATTATCGATGCGGCGATGAATGACCTCATTCGTCCGGCGCTCTACGAAGGACATCATGATATCGCCCGTCTCAAGGAACCGACCGGGGAGGATAACGAGATCGTTGACATCGTCGGGCCGGTTTGTGAAAGCGGAGATTTTTTTGCTCAGAACCGTGAACTCCCCGGATTGGATGCGGGAGATCGCATTGCGCTTCTCAGTGCAGGGGCATATGGATTCGTGATGGCGTCGAACTACAATTCACGCCCGCTTCCCGCCGAGATTCTCGTCGATGGGGAACAGGCTCACGTCATCCGCCGGCGCCAGACAATGGACGACCTGGTTGCCGGTGAAGTGATTGTCTAGGCGGTCACCTATGCCATCAGAACGCGGTCATCCGGCATCTGCGTGATGTTTCGATTCCGGATAGCCTTGAGACTTTCGACGACGCGGTTTGCCATTTCACGATGGCCGGAGGGGAGGCGTAGAATCAGCTTCCTCGATCCCATCATGTCGTAGAGGACAATGTCCTCGCTGAAGAGGCGGGTCTCATGGTTGATCTCAAGGCCGTCGAGATTGAGGTAGGTGTAGTAGTTTCGCCAGAAACGGCGTCCCACGAAATGGAGTGACCCGAGAGAATCTCCTTCGGCGATGAGACGTCCGAAGGTCATTGGAATGAAGCCGGGCATGAGCCGGGCTTTTCCGACGAGTACTTTCGCGGACCAGACCGGATCGGGCTGCCGCCCGCCGATCACGGCCCCGAGCATTTGATTTTCGGAGGAGGAGAGTCCCGCATTGAGTGATCGCTCTTCATTCGGTGGCGAAACGAGGGCGGAAAGTTTGCTGCTGACGAGCCAGACGAATGCTTTGATGCGGCGGAACAGCTTCGGCGTGAGCCAGGCGCTGATCCCGAGAAAGACGAGACAGAAGGCGGCCGCGAGAAGGGGGTTCACGCTGAGGAGTGCGAGCCCGCCGAGCACGGCGATGTCTTCGGTGACGCTGGCCGCGACATTGGAAATCGGTTCGGGGGAGGCGTTGATGGCAAGGCGTGTTCCGGATTTGAATCCATGGGCGACCATGGTGGTTCCTCCGGCAAGGAGTGCGATGATGACTTCGAAGGCCGGTTCGGTCGGCCCGAGCGTGTGAATCGCAAGCAGGGAGCCGCCGACGGGGCGGACAAGGGTGTGGACCGTGTCCCATAGAGAATCGACCCAGGGGACTTTATCGGAAAAGAACTCCATGCAGAAGAAGACACCGGCGACAGTGACGACGGCTGGATCGCCGAGGACCATCAGGTCCGGATAAGTCGCGGAGACATCGACCCAGCCCTGATTGATGGCGAGGCCGGTCACGAGAACGACAAGATAAAGGTTCAAGCCCGCGAGGGTGGCAAACCCGAGGGCAACGGCAAGTGTTTCGAGGACTTCCATAAGATCAATGAGGTGGGTTAATAAGGGACGTCAGCATGACACCATGCCTTTGCCTCTTCACCTATTACAAACGGGTGAAAGCTTTGTAATCGCAGAGAAAATTTCGATAAATGAGCTTTTCAAGAGATGCGGAGAGAGTCGCAATTGCGGCATGGCGATCTGATTGATATCGTTGAAAGTGAGAGACTGACGACTCGTGATGAGCCGATATCTCTCCATTCTTTTCCTCTCAAATTTCCTTGCGATCGCCTCATTATTAGCGTTCGAGCCGCTGTATGAGCGGGCTCCGATTTATTACCATGAGACGGAAGCTGACACGAATTTAACGCGTCTCCTCGCGAAGGCGGAGTCGGGTGGGCCGCTGGCAAGGGGGACGGACCGGGAGATTCTGGCGAATCTTCTCAGGGCCCTCGAGGTTCCGATCGAGTCGCAGGTGCTCGTGTTTTCAAAGACCAGTGAGCAGAACAGCCGTATTTCGCCGCAAACGCCGCGGGCCATTTATTTTTCCGATAACACCTATGTTGGCTGGGTGCAGGGAGGAGAAATCGAGGTGGCGAGTTTCGATAGGAAACTCGGGTTGGTTTTTCATCTCGTCGAGTTGTCCAGCCGGGAAGAGGATCATCCGCCGAAGCTCACTCGTGCACGATCCTGCTTGAACTGTCATGCAGGCTCATCGAATCAAAATCTGCCGGGACTCATGGTGCGCTCCGTTTATCCGGCCGAGACCGGTCAGCCGCTTTTTCAGGCGGGAACGTTTCACACTCGCCAGGACAGTCCGATCGAAGAGCGTTGGGGCGGGTGGTATGTGACAGGGTCTGTCGATGAGAGCACCCACCTGGGGAATCAGTTCGCTCAGGGAGATCGCTCCGGCAACGAAGTGACGCTTCACTCTCTCTCCGAAACGAATCTGACGACGCTCGACGGGATCGTGAATGCTGAGCCCTATCTGCATGGTGGCCAAAGTGATGCCGTCGCCTTGATGGTACTTGAACATCAGGTCGGTGTTCACAACGCCCTCATTGAGGCAAATTTAACGACTCGAACGACGTTGCATCGTCATGCCGAAATGCAGAAGGCATTTGGTGAGCCGGTTGATGGCCCTCTCTCTGAGACGAACCGCCGGATTCTCGACAACATGGCGGAGCGGGTCCTCAAACAGATTTTGTACGTCGATGAATTCGTCCTGCCGGGAGGCGTTGAAGGCAGCGAGAGTTTTCAGGAAGGCTTTCAGAGAAATGAGCGAAAATCTACGGCGGGTCGATCTCTGAAGGACTTTCGGCTGTATGAGCGGCTCATGAAATACCGATGCAGTCATCTCATTTACAGTGATGCGTTTGATCAACTTCCTGATGAGATTCGTGTCGCGGTTCTTGATCGGCTTCACGGGATTCTCACGGAGCCGGCTTCGCATCCGGATTTCGGGCACCTCAGTCCTTCAGAGCGGGAACATATTTTCGAAATTATCTCCGAAACACTGCCGCGCCTTTCTCCCGCCTGGGGGAATTGAAACGCAATTCCGCCTCTTGTTTCGTGTCCGCATTTAGGGAAAGCCTTGGGATGCGATTGCTACTTGTTTGCGTGCTCATTTTTTTCCCGGTATTCGTGCGGTCAGCTGACCTGCCCAATATCATTTTCATCATTGCGGACGACCTCGGCTACGGGGAGCTGAGCGTTCAGAATCCGGACACCGATGTGCCGACACCTCACATTGATTCCATTGCTGCGAACGGGGTGCGGTTCACAGACGGGTATGTTTCAGCCCCTTTCTGTGCTGCCTCCCGCGCCGGCCTGATCACAGGGCGATATCAGACTCGCTTCGGCTTTGAGTTTAATCCAATCGGCCCCCGTAACGAGGACCCTGATGCAGGATTGCCGCCAAAGGAGGTCACTCTTGCCGACCTGTTGCGCGATGAGGCGGGCTACAGCACGGCGATGATCGGAAAATGGCACCTCGGGGGAACCGCGCATTTTAATCCGATTCGCCGTGGCTTCGACGAGTTCTACGGCTTCCTTCACGAAGGGCATTACTTCAGGCCGCTGCCGTATGAGGGCATGACGACCTGGCTGCGGCGCAAAGTATTGCCGGGCGGGAAGACAGGCCGCTGGACCTCTAATGATGGACAACTCATTTATTCAACTCACATGGGGGGCAATGAGCCTGACTATGACGCTGACAATCCTATTTATCGCAATGGTCAACCTGTTGATGAAGCGGAAAACCTCACGGATGCGATGACAAGGGAGGCAGTCAGCTTTGTTCAGCGATGCAGTGATGAGCGCCCTTTCTTTCTCTATCTGGCGTATAACGCAGTGCACAGTCCGCTTCAGGGAGAGGCAAGTTATATGGAGAAATACGCCGGTATTGAAGATATTCAGCGGCGTATTTTTGCGGCAATGTTAGGTCATCTCGATGATGGTGTCGGCCGGCTCCTTGAGGTGGTTAAAGCGGAGGGAATTTGGGAGAATACGATGATTGTTTTTCTGAGCGATAACGGAGGACCAACGAGGGAGCTCACGAGTAGCAATCTTCCCCTTCGCGGGGAGAAGGGGCGTCTCAACGAGGGAGGGATCCGGGTTCCGTTTCTTATTCAGTATCCGGGAATGATCGATGCGGGAACGCTCTACGAGAAACCGGTTACCTCGCTCGATCTTTTTCCGACAAGTCTGGCCATGGCCGGGTTGAAAGTGAATCGTGAAACCGACGGGGTCGATTTACTTCCCTACCTTTCGGGTGGTGATGCAGGTGCTCCGCATGAATCGCTTTTCTGGCGGGTGGGGGACCGGGCGGCCTTTCGCAAGGGGGATTGGAAGATTGTCAGGGATCGGCAGCGTGGGAAGCCCGGCCCCTGGGAACTCTACCATTTGAAGGAGGACATTGGTGAGAGCAAGGACCTTGCTGAAGAGGAGCAGGAGATTCTTGAAAACCTCGTGGAGGAATGGGAGGCCCTCGATGAAGAAATGATCGAGCCGGTGTTTTAGGAAGGCCACGAATGAACACCGCGGTCTTTGATTCGCTGCTTAACCCTGTTGAATCATCGACTAAACCCTGTTGAGTGGGGCTGCTCTCTATGTTTCTCCGCTCGCTCAACCTGAATCATTTCCGCTGCTTCGAATCGATGCAGTTGTCGTTGTCGCCGGAGGTCACTCTTTTCCATGGAAACAATGCACAGGGAAAGACTTCGATCCTTGAGGCTGCCTGTGTTCTGATGCGTCTGCAAAGCCCCCGGGCGTCGAAGTTGGCTGATTGTATCCGGTTCTCGGAGAAAGCTTTTGCGATCGGGGGGAAGTTGGAGGGTGGTGATTCTTCGGAGCTTCGCCTTCAGTACCGCGAATCGGGACGTCGTCTGATTGTAGACGGGGAAACGCAGAAGAGGGGGGCTGACTATTTGCGTCACAGTTCCCTCGTAGTCTGGATGGCAAATGACGATTTGATCCTCGTTCGAGGTGGGGGAGAGAGCCGAAGGCGCTACCTCGACTTCATGGCCTCGCAGCTCTACCCCGGTTATCTGCAGGCACTGCGCACTTATGACAAGGCACTGCGAACCCGCAACTATCTCCTGAAACGGGACGCGAGCCCAAAGTGGCCGGAGATTGATGCCTACACGAAAATTCTCAGTGAGCAGGGGCGTATTCTCTCTTCGCTGCGCCGTGAACTGGTTGCGCATCTGAGCCCTAAAACGGCGGAGGCGCAGCAGGAGATCAGTGGAACAAATGAGAATCTCGACATTCAATATGAATGCGGCTCTGCTGATTCGAGCGATCTTTTTCAGTATCTTACGGATCATCGGGATGATGAGTATAAGAAGCGCCAGACTTTCGCCGGCCCTCATCGCGATGATCTCAGTTTAAATCTTAACGGCATGCCTGCGGCCAAGTTTGCGAGTGAAGGGCAGCAGAGGACCGTTGCTTTAGCGTTAAAGCTGGGGCAAACCCATCTTTTCCTTAAGACACGGGAACAACCGCCGGTTCTCCTGATTGATGATGTATTCGGAGAGCTGGACCCGGCGAGGCGGAATGCACTGATGGCGGCGTGGCCGGAAGCGTCTCAGAAGTTGATCACGACGACGAATCTGGATTGGCTCGACGATCGGTTCGATGACGCCATGCGCCTCCATGTTGATGGAGCCGCGGTTTCCTAGCCGCCGTGATAGATTCTAACGACCCGGCTTGTGATTCCGGTGAGAATTTCCCATGGGATGGTTCCGGCTTTTTCTGCCATTTCGCAGGCGGTGATTTCCTCTTCACCCTGGCGTCCTATAAGAACCACTTCGTCGCCGCAGTTCGGTTGTTTTTCGAGGGGGGTAACATCGACCATGATTTGGTCCATCGTGACCCGGCCGAGAAGGCGGCATCGTTCTCCGCCGATGAGAACATCTGTATTGGATCCTGAAAGGTGGCGGGGGTAACCATCACCGTAGCCCACCCCGAGCGTCGCCACGGTCATCGCCTTGTCTGCGATAAAAGTTCGGCCATAGCTGATACTGGTTCCTGCAGGGACGTTGCGAATCAGTGTGATTCGCGACTTGAGAGAAAGGGCGGGATGCAGCGTGGAATCCGGCTCTTCGAAAGGGGAGACCCCGTACAGAGCAAGTCCGGGGCGTGCCAGTGTCGCGAAGGGAGTCGTCTGATGAAATCCCAGGAGACCGGCGCTGTTTCCAAGATGAATCTCGCATCCGGAGTCACGCTCGATCTGTTCGATGAGGTGTTGAAACCTGTCGATCTGATTCGCCGTGAATTCCGGGTCCTCATCGGCGGACGGGAAATGAGTCTCGAGCCCTTCAAGGGTGCAGTGGGGGGTGTCCCGGATAGCTTTCGCAAGCTTCAAAAAATCATTTCCCTGGGCACCCATTCGGCCCATGCCGGTGTCGGCGACCGCGTGGAGTTTGGCCACGCTTCCGGTTCTTTGAGCTGCTTCTGAAAAGGCGGTAACTTCCTGCTCTGATGAAACGGAGGCGGAGAAGCGACCCGCGACGATGGCTTCGATTTCGGCAGGAGTCGGCGGGCTCAGAATGAGAACCGAAACGTCGCTTCCGGCGGCGATACGTGCACGCTGAGCCTCCCGGACATTGGCGACGCCAAACCAATCGACTTCGTTGGCGAGAGCGGTAACGACATGCTCAAGGCCGTGGCCGTAGGCATCAGCCTTCACGATTGCCATGAGGCCGCATTGTCCGCCTGCCAGAATGCTGCAAGCTCTCGCGTTTTCGCGGAGTATCTCGAGGTCGATCTCCGCCCAGCAGCGGAGTTGCGTCGCGTCAGAAGACGATAAAGTCATGCGGTTGATACGCTACTTTACGTTGAGATCTCTCTGAATTTGTTCGAAATCACCCTCCTCGCAGCAACGCACAAATCCCTCGCAGTAGGATTTCAATTTGTCCCAAACGATCCGGATCTGAGCGGACTCGTCCGGGTCAATCGTGTTGTCCTGCGCTGCTTTTGAAACGACATCGAGGAGGCCGGCAAATTGCTGGACGATGACGTGGGTCGCGGGAACGACCTCATAGCCCTGCTCGCAGGAGCTTTTCGGATTCATGACGAAGTAGCCTCCCGCCTTTTGAGAGAGCCATTCAAGAATTTCCGGGTCCTGCGTCAATTCGATGAGTTTCTCGATTCGATCGAGTGGGTTTCGACTTCCTGATCCGGTCTCTGAATTCGGCTGTGCCCATTTGTAAACGAGGGAAAGGGAAACCCCCAGGTCGGAGGCAATCTCCTTCGGGCTCGTGTTTGACCGATCAAACGCTTTCTTCAAGACTTCGTGTGACTCCATGGTGGGGAATAGTGCTCGAAAGGTGTGGTAATAACAAGTGAGGAGTGCGGGTCGGATTGAAAGCTCCTCTTTCTGTCTTTGTTATCAAAATGAATAACTATCCTCCCGGCGGGCGGGAAAAGGGAGCGGCCGCTTCACGGGCTTCCTTCTCTAAGTCGGATTCCCAGTAACCGTCGCGAACACACTGCGTGATGTATTCCCGGAGAAAGGATTCGATGCCGCCGAGGCGTTCGAATTGAGCGACGTGCGTGAGTTCGTGAACGAGCAGCGAAGGATTGGTCGCCTGCGATGCTTCGAGGTAAATGCCGTAGTTTACGGCCATTCCCGTGGGGCCTTCCGTGAAGATTCGAAGGAGTCTCGTGAACCAGGATCCGGGCGTAGGAATTCGGGGGACGGGGAGGATGCGAACGGATTCCGGTTTTTTCACGCCGACATCAGTGGCCCACATCGTTTCCCATTCGCTGAGTGGGCGCCCTTCACGGAGGATTAACGACTCCTGCCGCTCGGCCCAATGAGTGCCGAGAGGGAGAATAAGTGGAACAAAGGTCCTGGTAAAAAAGGTTTTCAAATCAGGTGATTTGTCAGGGTGATGTTTCGGGTTGGCTCAGACTGACGGGGCTGAGGTATTCTCCTGCGGCGACGCGCTTCCACCAGTCACCGGATTGCTTTCGTTCTTCGGGGGTAGTGAACTGATAGTTAAATAGTCTCGCTCGAATCAACCGGGGGGGCGAATGAGGAAACGGGTTCCGTTTGATTAATTTTTCAACGTCAGGGTCGTCTTGAAGGAGTTTGATCACGATGGATTCGATCCATTTCGCATTTCGGCTTCGGGGATTGAATCTTTGTTCAAGCGCGGCGAACCAGAACTGCCAGGCGACACGGGGTTGATGGGGGGCGACGAATTTGGGTGGGTCCGAGAGTTCGTCAACTTTCCAGACAAAGTCGTATTCGAACCAGGTGATGCCGTCCCAGCTTCCTTCTAAAATGATTTCAGGGCGTTGTGTTGTCATGGTCCTGAACAGCCCATAGCCGGAAGCAAGGCGGAAAGGTTCCATTTTATTTCGGAAACTATCGAGCCATCCGGGGGTGAGATCAAATTTGAGTCCCGGTTTCGGTGCCCGATGCAGATCTCCGGCGACAATTTGGAAATTCAGAAGCAGCACGGTGACGAGGAACGGTGAGATAAGCGAAAGTTTGATGAGGAGCGGCTTTTTAGCCGCGGGCGGGATGAGTCCCAGCGGTTGGAATCCGATTCCTTTGCGAAGCCATTGCGGCCAGAGGCGGTCCTGTACGAGAGGAAAGCAGAGCAGGATGGTGAGCCAGTTGAAGTAGGTGTAGTTTCCCGTCGCGAGGATGAGGATCATCAGGAGGGTGAATCCGATCGCTGCAGTAAGCCTGCCGAAGCGACCGAAGGTAATCGCAAAAGGGAGGACGAGTTCGATGAAAAACATGGGCCAGATCGAAAGGTAATGAAAGCCTTCGGGCCAGTGGTGGACGTGCCAGGAGGTCCACGAAGGGATCGGCTGCGTCATGTAGTGATAGAGCATCGCGGAACGCTCCGGCCACCATTCCGGACTGGCATCCCCCGCCCAGGCCAGCTTTACCCATCCGGAAAAGAACATGAGTTTGGCGATGAGGAGCCAGGACCAAATGAGGGCAATCTGATTGATGGTGCTCAGGGGAGCGGGGTCGCGCCAACTGCTTTTCAGCTTCCAGTCAGTCAGGAAGAGCGCAAGGAAGCCGACTTCGAGAAGGAGAATATCCCACTGAAAGCTCATGAAAACGCCTCCGGTATTTACGAGCGAAAGATAGATCGACCAGAGCCCGGTAAGCGCAAAGCCGGTGAAGCGGCCGATGATGACGAGTCCGGCGAGCATTGCCCCGATGAAGCAGATAAAGTGAAAGGCAAAATCGGTAGTACCCAGGACCCAGAAGAGGTTGGGGAGGGCGAGGAAAGTGCTCTCACCGGCTGAACCGAGTCGTTCGCGAAGGATTTCGTGCAAATTTCCAGCAGGGGAGAGCCCGTTTTCCCCGACGAGGAGGGCGACCTGTGTCCACCACGAGCAAATTGCGATGAGATAAATGACTCCCAGGCCGCGAATCATGAAGGATCGCCCGATGCGATGCCGGTCGAGATCGAGTCCGAAAATTGTCTGCCAATCGAAGTTTTTCACAGTTTTTATAGTGGGAGTGCCCCTTTGCTGAAATGAGAAAATGCGCTTATCTTAAGAGTAATTCTACCATGTCTTCTTCTTTCGACTGGCATCCGTCCACCAAAGGCCAATCGGTCTTCAAAGTGAAAAACCGCAATCTCGGGTGGTGGGTGGTTTTGGCGATCCTGGTTTCCGTCATCATTCACATCTGTCTTTACATCATTCTTGCGGGAATCGAAAGGAGCGGACTTGTTTCAACTGATGAATCTATTGTCTGGCGTAGCAAGAGAGAGCAAATTTCAATCGATCAGGAGAAGCTGAATAAACTGCTGGAGGAGCCGTTTATCCCTGAAGAGACGGCCCTCGAACCGGAGAAATTGAGTGATCTTGATTTGGTCGACAAGTCGCTCGACGAGTTTGATCTCATGGAGGAGATGAAAGACGAGACGATCCGGATGGCGCCGATCGAAACGCCGCAGATTTTTTCAGCCGAGGCACCTAAAGCACCCGGTGAAGCGCTGGATATTGCGGCGGGTGGGCTTGATATCCCCGTCGCTGAGATGCTTTCGAAAGACCTCGATGACATGCGCAACAAGCTCATTGATTCTTCGGCGACCGTTTCGGTGGCGCAACCAACTCTGGAGCTGAATCAAACTGAGGACATCGGCAGCAGCGTCGATACGGACGAGTTTTTCAAAGAAGCGGCCGCGAAGGCGCTCGGTAACGGGGCTGATGAATTGATTCAGGGTTACTCCACTCTCGACGAAATGATCGGGCGATCGGGCGGCATGCCTTCCGGTGAGGAAAAAATCGCGCTCCCGACCGACATTCTTTTCGAATACAATGAATTCGAGCTGAAAGAGGAAGCCCGCCTCAGCATGATGAAGCTCGCCTTTGTGGTGCAGACAAATCCCGATGCGACTTTTATTATCGAGGGCCACACCGACAGTTTCGGTGGGGAGGACTTTAATCGTGAGCTGAGTTTGAAGCGGGCAAAAGCGGTGCGCCAGTGGCTTGTTGATCGCCTTAGAATTGATGCTGGAAATATTCAAACCGTGGGTCTCGGTAAGGAGCGCCCTATTGTCTCAATTGACGGGACGGCTGATGATCAGGCCTTGAACCGTCGCGTTGAGATCGTTGTTCGGAAGAACTGATAAGCGGATCGGGGAAGCAAAGAGGTCGAGAATTTCTGCTTTCGGTATGGCTCTTCCCATTCTTTAATCCATTCCTGCCCTAATCTAATTCTCCTTCTAATAAGATGTCTTCATCAGTCAAAGATCTGACCCTTCTCGGCCACAGCGAAAACCGGCTTCCCGGTTCACCGGACGAGGCGACGCTTGAAGTATTTCCCAACCGGAGTGCGGATCGCAACTACTGGATCGAGCTCGATTACCCTGAGTTCAGTTCGCTTTGTCCTGTGACGGGCCAGCCGGATACGGCGCATCTGACGATCAAATACATCCCGGGTGAAAAATGTGTCGAAACGAAATCGCTTAAATTCTATCTCGCTTCGTTTCGAAACACGCCTTCCTTCAATGAAGAGATCGTGAACCGGATTCTCGATGAACTCGCTGCGGCCTGTGATCCCCGCCGCATGATTGTGCGCGGAAAATTTTCCCCGAGGGGGGGCGTGCAACTCACCGCGACCGCTTCCTACCCAGATGCCGGTCTTGAGGAAGTTTCATGAAAGTGGTGGTTCTTGTCAGCGGGGGAATGGACTCCGTCACCGCGTTATATCAGGCAAAACGCGACCATGAAATCGTAGCGGGATTGAGCTTCGATTACGGATCCAAGCACAATCATCGCGAGATTCCTTTTGCGGCTTTGCACTGCAACAGGTTGGGGGTGAAACACGAAGTCGTTTCCCTCGGGTTCATGAATGATTTGTTTAAAAGTGATCTTCTTCAAAGCGGGGGAGCGATTCCTGAAGGGCATTACGAAGCTTCCAACATGAAGCAAACCGTGGTCCCTTTTCGGAATGGGATCATGCTTGCGATTTCGGCAGGTTTTGCGGAAAGTGTGGGGGCCGATGCGCTCGTGATTGCCGCTCACTCAGGTGATCATGCGATTTACGCGGACTGCCGTGAAGAATTCATGAGCCCGATGGCGGAAGCGATTGCGCAGGGAACAGACGTTGATCTTCAAGTTCTGCGACCGTTTATCGCGCAACGGAAAGAGGACATTGCGGTGATGGGACATGAACTCGGTATCGATTTCAGCGAGACCTGGTCTTGTTATAAGGGAGGAGAGGTGCACTGCGGAAAGTGCGGTACCTGTGTCGAGCGTAAAGAGGCCTTCATGTTGGCGAAGTTGGTCGACGGGACTCTTTACGAGGATTAAACCCCGGGACCGAAGCTTTTCCACTGCGTTTGGATATGGCGTGGAAGGACACGGTCCCCCGTGTCCGCAGAAGCCCGGCTGCAATGCAGAGTGTTCTTCTGTGATCGGCTCTACAAGCGGGAGGCACGGTCGACGGAGCCGCCCCCCCTTCCTCCTCTGCCGACAATTTGCTACCACCCTCGCGGAAGTGGGGCTACCATCCTTTCGTGAGCATCGAAGCCTCCATATCCAGCCTTCCGGTGATCTCGGTTCCTGCCGGGGCTGAAATTATTTCAGAAGGAGCGAGGCTTGATCGGATATATTTTCTCAAGTCGGGGCGCCTCGAAGTCGCCCGTGACGGGATCCGGGTAAATTTGATTAAGACTCCGGGCAGTGTTCTCGGTGAAATCTCAATTCTGCTTCATCAGCCGTCGACGGCTACGGTGCTGGCGCTTGATGAGGTGGAGCTGTATGAGTGCGCCGACCCTCTCAATTTCCTCAAAGAGCATCCTGAGGTGACGCTTCACGTTTCCGTGTTGCTTGCTTCACGTCTCACGGCGGCAACTCAGTATCTGGTCGATGTGAAAGATCAGCTTAAAGACTGTTCAGACCACGTCGGGATGGTTGACGGGGTGCTCGATTCAATTCTGTACCGGGATTTGAAAAAGAAGCTTTAGGCCGTCGCAAGTGATCGCTCTTCACAACCCTCCATGCCACACCAGGTGAGAAGGCCGTCTTCAAATTCCAGTTCGACGGTGGCCGGTCGCGCACCGGTCTGACGGCCTCCATTGATGACCACGGTGGAACCGACACGATCGATCCACGACCCTTTCGGTCCGTAGTAGGGGGCGTTGTGGACATGGCCGGAAAAAACGACATCGGGCGCGTAGCGTTCAATCCACTCTACGAGTGACTTGTCGCCGAGGTCACGCTTTCCATTCCAACTTGTCTTTGCCCCGAGCGGGGGAGCGTGATGAACCCAGAATACAGGGCGCGGGTCGTCGAGGTTTGATTGGTTTTCCAGCCAGGATTCAATGCGCCTTTTTTCCTCTTCTGTTTCCCACCAGGGAAAAGAGAGGATTCTGAGCACTTCGTTTTCGAAGGATCCGTGATCGACGGTGAGCCCGGGAATAGTGAGGTCTTCGAGCCACTCAGCGGAGCGGACCCCGGCGTAGTCCTCCAGCAGATCATGGTTTCCGGAACAGACGACGAGCGGAACCTGCGCACTGATCCGGCGGAAGTATTGTGAGACGACAGAAGCCTGAGTGTCGAGATCAACCGTCGAAGCCAGTTCCATCAGATCACCCGCAATGATGATGAGATCGTATGTGCTGCTTTTCGCGGTGAGCCAATCATATTGCTGGAGGCTGTAGTGAATGTCGGAAACAACGAGAATTTTCATCCGGGGGATGCTTTAACTATATCGGTCACCGGGATCGAGGGTCAATGACGCAACTAAAGTGGTGAAGCAGGATGTTTTCCTCAGTCAATTTGCTTGATGAAGCAGGATTTTCGATTTATCTCATACCCATGAGCGATCAGGACACTCCGCCACCCATGGATGAAAATTCTTCCGGAGAAGATGCTCCGCCGCCGAAGGAACCGACTTCTGAAGGTTCTGTCATGGACTCGTTGCCGACGGAGGCACCTTCCACCGCCGGAATCGGATTGGGACAGGGTAAGATGGCTGAGAATGAGGAGAAGACGATGGGTCTCCTTTGTCATCTTCTCGGAGCTGTGACAACTTTCGTGGGGCCACTAATCATTTGGCTGATCAAGCGGGAGGAGAGTCCTTTTGTCGATGATCAGGGAAAAGAGGCGCTTAATTTTCAGATCACGGTACTGATCGGGTACGTGGCTTCTTCAATCATTGCGATGATTCCGGTGATTGGATGTGTTGCTGCCCTTCTTTACCCGGCGATCGGGATCGCCTCCCTCATTTTTGGTATCCTCGGCTGTATCGAAGCGAACAAAGGTATTGCTTATCGCTACCCCTTTGCGCTTCGCCTTGTCAGCTAAGTTTCCTTTCTTCACCTTCCGACCGCGTTTCGCACCGCAATGTCTATTCAGAAGGGCTTCCTGGCCCTGAATCCGCCTCAGCGTGCCGCCGCTGAGCAGATTTATGGGCCTGTTCTTATCCTTGCAGGGGCGGGGACAGGAAAAACGCGTGTAGTTACGACCCGCATTGCGGGAATGCTCTACAATGATGTGCCCGCCAGTCAGATTCTGGCGGTGACGTTCACTAACAAGGCGGCCAACGAAATGCGCGAGCGCGTTGGTTCGATGGTGGACCCGGGCATGTCGGAGGATGCGACTATTTGTACCTTCCACTCTCTTTGTGTTCGGATCCTGAGAACCTGTATTGAGCGGCTGGGATACAAGCGGACGTTCTCGATCTATACTCAGAGTGATCAATTGGGCCTTCTTCGTCGTATCATTGTACGGAAGTTAGGTAAAGATGAGTCACTTGAGCCAAAGCTCGCGAACATGCTCATCAGCCAGGCGAAGAACACCGGGACGATGCCGGGTGAGCAGGAAGACGCTCTCATCAATGAAGTTTACCGAACCTACCAGAAGGAGCTGAAAGCGCTCAATGCAGTCGATTTTGATGACCTCCTGATTCTTGCAGTTCGGGGTCTGGAGGAGAATCCTGATATTCAGAAAGAGTGGCAGCGACGTTTCCGCTTCATCATGGTCGATGAATTTCAGGACACGAATAATCTACAGATGCAGCTTCTCCGGATGCTGGTGAGTGAGGAGCAGAACATCTGTGTGGTCGGCGATGATGATCAGAGTATCTACGGCTGGCGTGGTGCCGACATTTCAAACATCCTCGATTTTGAGCGCTTCTTTAAGAATGCGACAGTGATTAAGCTGGAAGAGAATTATCGTTCGACGAATCGAATTCTCCGCCTCGCTAACAGCCTCATTCGACACAATGAGACCCGTCGCGAGAAAACGCTGTGGAGCAGTCTTGGTGATGGTGAAAAGATCCGTCTTGTTTCAATGCCGGATGCGGAGACAGAAGCTGATTGGGTGATTTCAGAAATTCTCGAATGTCACCGGATTGATCGCCGGCCTTACGATGACATGGCGATTCTTTTCCGGATGAACACCCAGTCACGCCTCATGGAGGAGCGTCTCCGGGAGAATGATATTCCCTATAAACTGATCGGAGGGCAGTCGTTTTATGAGCGGCGTGAAATCAAAGATATTCTGGGATACCTTGCGCTCTTCATGAATCATGAAGACGACGTCAGTCTTCTTCGCGTTATCGCGACCCCTCCGCGCGGGATTGGGCAGGGAACCATTGCTCTTGCGACGCAGTTCAGCATCGAACACCAAATGAGTGTTTTTGAGGCCCTCAATGACATGGAGTTTCTTGCGACGCTGACGAAGCGCGCGCAGAACGCAATCGAGGAATTTGTGTCTTTCATTCACCGCTACACGGACAGCGCTCATACAACAGGCGCGAATTATGCGGCAATGACAGAGGAGTTGTTGAAAGAACTCAACTACTCCGACTATGTGAAGAGAAATTGCAAGACGCCTGAGGAAGTGGACAATCGGCGTAAAAATGTCGCGGAGCTGATCGACGGCATGCACGCGCATGTGGAGAAGTCAAAAAAGGGGCTTCGTGGATTTCTCGACAGTGTTGCCTTGATGCAGGATCGCGAGAAAGAGGACGATCAGGGACAGGGAGTCTCACTGATCACGATGCATGCCGCGAAGGGACTTGAGTTTCCGGTTTGTTTCATTATTGGCGTCGAGGACGGAATTCTACCTCACTCCCGTTCCATCGAAGAGGGGAGCCGGGACGAAGAGCGGCGACTCTTTTACGTGGGGATCACGCGGGCAAAAGAGGACCTGACTATCAGCTGGTGCCACAGTCGCCGGCGATACGGGGACAACCTTCCCTGTCAGCCGAGTTCGTTTTTTAAGGAGCTGGATAAAGAAGAGTTGATCGAAACAGATCACGACACGCTTGCCTCAGCTCCGGTGGATGAAGAGTTTGCGGCGGATTATTTCGAGCAGATGAAGTCGATGTTGTCGTCATAAGACCTCTTTCTGTGCTTGCAGAAGGGGCGTCTCTGCCGGAATTTCCCCAGTGAGTGAAGTCAATTTTAAGCTGGGTAATGAAACCCTTATCAAGGTCCTCGATGGGGCATCGAACAAGCTTCGTTCCCTCTTGAAAAAGCAGGGACGTCTCGATCATGGAGCGCTTCGTGTCGCTGTCATTGGCGGGGGATGCTCAGGATTACAATACAAGATGGATCTTGTCGACGGTCCGGCGAACCGGGATATCATGGTTGAGTCGAACGAGGTCCGCGTCGTCATCGATCCGAAGAGTGCTCTATTTGTGACGGGCTCTGAACTGGATTTCAGCGAGGATCTTCAACAGGGCGGCTTTAAGGTGACGAACCCGAATGCGGTCGTGACTTGTTCCTGTGGCGAGAGTTTTGCAGCGTAGCGGTCCGGTCCCCCGGCTTTTCCTTCTCTCGCGGTTGCGCGGCGGGAAAAAGCCTTATTCTCCGGTCATTACGATGGGAAGCGGGGTCTCAACTTTCCCCGGTTTTCTCATCCCGGGTCCCGGGGCATCGCGATCCCCGAGGTCGGCTCTCATCGCGTCAGCGTAGGCTGAGAGCCTCGCAACGATTTCCGGATGTTGATCCGCTACATTGATTTCACTGGCGACATCTTCGACGACGTTAAATAGAAGAGGGCCGCTTTTTTGATGGCTCCTCTTGTAGTGAGGGTGTCTCGGGAAAGCATTCAGAGGTAGAAATAGCTTCCAGGGGCCTGATCTGATTGCCTGGAGTTGATCGAGGTAGTAGTAGGCAAAATAGGGGTAGGGGGTTTTGGCCTTTTCCGTTCCAAGGATGAGATCGGAGATGTCGTAGCCATCCCGTTTTAATTTGGAGACGGGATTTCCTCCTGCCATGGCGACAAAGGTCGGCAGCAGATCCATGGTGGTGGAGAATTCTTCGCAAGTTGTCTTGGCAGGCACTTTACCGGGCTGCCATATCAGGGTGGGCACGCGAAAGGCGCCTTCACTGGTCGTGTATCCGCGTCCATGGAGGGGTTGATTGGAGCCTCTGGTGAAATCTCCGGCAGTTCGTTGAATGGGGGCGCCGTTATCTGAAGTCCACACCACAAGGGTGTCTTCTGCAATACCGAGTTCTTCGAGTTGATCAAGGAGCTGGCCGGTCGACCAGTCGAGCTCTTCAATCGAGTCACCCCAGGGACCGTTTGCGCTCTTACCCCGGAAGGCTTCACTGGAAAAGGGTGTTTCGGTGCTCCCCGGCATTGCCTGCGGAAAGTAGAGGAAAAAGGGGGTTTCATGGTTTTCCTTAATCCATTTCATCGCCACTTCGGTATAGCGTTTTGTCAGGCCGTTCCGCTCCGCAGGAGCCTCAATGACCTTTTCATTTTCCATGAGGGGGAGGGGTGGCCAGCGTGTTCCATCCTGATCCCAGAGGCGTTCAGTCATGTCGTCGGAGTAGGGGACGCCGAAGAAATAATCGAAGCCCTGACGGGTCGGGAGAAAGGGTTCCTGATCGCCGAGATGCCATTTGCCGACCATGGCAGTTCGATAGCCGAGTTCTTTCAGCTCCTCTGCGATCGTGACTTCATCAGGGTGCAGGCCGAAAGGTGAGACGGGCCGCAGGACATGGTGATCCCGTCTGTTCAGATGCATTCCGACCCGCTGGGCGTATGCTCCGCTGATGAGGCTGGCCCGGGAGGGCGTGCAGACGCCTGCGGTGACGCAGAAGTGAGTGAATTTTCGCCCTTCCTCTGCCATGCGGTTGAGGTGCGGGGTGCGATGAATCGTTGAACCGAAGGGTTCGATGTCGCCATACCCGAGGTTATCGCAGAAGATGACGATAAAGTTCGGAGGACGCTCTTCCGCTTTAAGGGTGATGAGAGGGCTGAGCAGGAGCAAAAAGAGGGCGCCCACTTTCATAAATCCATTCCGAAGCGTTTTAAGAGCACCGTCATTGCTGCATAAAGAGCCATCGTGATGAGGCAGCAGATCAGGATCGAGGGCCAAAACGACATTCCCTTCTTCAGTAAAACGGGGAAAATCAGAAACATCGGGAGGCTCGGGAGCACAAACCAGAAAACTCCGGTGGAATGCGCAGCCAGTTTTTCAACCTGTTCGGAGGGGGATTCCTTAAGCCCGGTCCAGATCCAGATGAAGGTGATGATAGAGACAAGGGGGAGAGAAGCGATCATGCTGCCGAGAAGCGGTCGGCTGCGAGTGATCACGATTTCGTTGACGAAGTAGATCAGTGCGGCTGAAATGATCAGCTTGATGACGGTGAGCATGACGAAAGCCTACGGCGAAGTCATGCGTCTTGTCATTCCTCAATCAAACTCGATCGCGCGAGGAGGCGGCAATTGAACCCGTTGGACGGGAATGGGCTCCGCCTCTGAACGGGTCATGACAGGGCGGGCGACAGGGATACCGTTTCCGTCGACCGCTTCAGCCGGTTCTTCATCCTCCACCGGAGTTGCTGTGATCGTGGTGGTCGGGGCAACCCGGGCTCTGAGTAAAGGTGCAACGGAAGAATAAGGGTCATCTGTGCCAACGACCGTCGGAGAAACAGGGAATACAGGTGATGCGTCCGCCGTGACAATAAAGTTGGGCCTGATTGGGCCGTTCTTAGGCTGTTTGGTCAGGTTTTTGAGGCGATTTCCGCCACGCCCGTGAATGTGGCAGATCATTTCAAGATCTGTATTCGGTCTTAAATACTCCAGGTAGGTGCAGCGGATCTGAGAGCTGGTGCCGTCACCTTTGTCGACGGTTTCGTAGCAGTTGTTGGAGGCTAACTCCCCGGACTTGAGGCAGATTTCCACTTGCTGAGCATCGGGCGGTGGAAGGAAGGCTCTCGGCTCAAAACGGGCTGCAGCTGCGTTCATGATTTTTGTCCAAACCGGAAGAACGGTATCCGAGCTGAAAGCGCCGGGGAAAATGGTATCACTCTGATCGAATCCCGCCCAGACCACACAGGTTACTTCGGAGGTGTAGCCGACAAACCAGTTATCAGTGAAGTTATACTCCGTGCCGGACTTACCGGCGACGGGGTAGTCACCCAATTGATACTTTTCGCGGGCTTTGACGCCGGTGCCGAAATCAAAGGTGTCCTCAAGAATGCTGTTGATCTGGTAGGCGGTGTAGCGATCGATAACTGCTTCGTTCTTAATATTGATACTTGGCGAGTAGATCAAATTCCCGATCGAGTCTTTGATGTTGGAAATAATGTGAGTTTTTTCAGGTCGCCTTCCGTTGTTCGGAAAGATGGTATAAGCGAGGCAGAGGTCCTCAGGTGAAGAGGGGTTTCGACCGAGGAAGGTTGCGTTGAACTTTTTCAGGTCTCCCTGAAATTTTAAACCGGCGGCTTCCGCCAGATTGACGACGGCAGTGGTGCCTACTTTCTGACCGAGGCGGACTGAGGCAGCGTTTTTCGACTTTGCCAGGGCTGTCCTTGCCGTAATCCGGTTTTCGTAAGTGTTATCAAAACTTTCGGGTCCCCATTCACCAAGGATTCCAGTGGTGCCTCCAACCATGACCTGACGAGTGTCCATGGGCGTGTCATCGACCAGGGTTCCGGGAAAAAGACCGGACTCAAAAGCCGCGGCATAAACGAAGGGTTTAAACGCGGTTCCGGTCGGGCGGCTTCCCTGGTTCACGCGGTCGAACATGCTGTCGCTGAAGTCTCGACCACCGACCTGGGCGATGATTGACCCTGTCTTGTTTTCGATTAGTAGAATCGCGCCCTGGAGATACTCCGGAGCGGGAAACGTCTGATCGGGGAGGGCTGACTTTCTGAATTCGGCTTTCTTGGCTTTGTATTCGGCGAGAGTCGAGTGACTGAATTTAGGATGTTGCTCGATGTTGCTGAGTTGCTGCTGCAAGGTTGTTTCGGCGACATTCTGGATTGATCCGTCGATGGTGGTGTGGATGTGAAAGCCGCCTTTCGAGACGGTCTCATATCCGAGCAAATCGATCACTTCCTGGCGGACTTTCTCGTAAACGAAGGCGGATTTACCCGTGATGTTCTTTTTCTCCTCGGTTCGGATGGCGACTTCAAGGGAGCGTTTCAGTGTGTTTTTATCGATGTACCCCTCTGCTTCCATGCGAGTGAGGACATGGTTTCTCCAGCGTTTTGACGTTTCCGGGAATGACCTTGGAGAACGATGATAGGGGTTCGGGATACAGGCAGCGAGGGTCGCTCCTTCGACGACAGAGAGGCGTGAAGGATCCTTCCCGAAATACCCTTCCGCAGCGGAGGCAATTCCGTAATAGCCGCTGCCGAAATAAATGCGATTTAAGTAGAGTTCGAGAATTTTCTGCTTACTGCCAAGCGCCTGCTCGATGCGTTGAGCGAGAAAAACCTCGGTCACCTTCCGGCTCATGGTTCGGTCTTTCAGCTCAAAGGTCTGTTTGGCGAGCTGCTGGGTGATCGTTGAGGCTCCCTGATTCCATTCCTTCGAGCGGGCTGCGTAGTAAAAAGCCCGGAGAATGCCCCAGTAATCGACCCCGTTGTGTTGATAGAAGCGGCTGTCCTCTGCCGCGAGAAGCGCTTCGACAAAGTTGTCAGAGACATTGTCAATAGTGACGGGTCGACGGTTCTGGACAAAAATTCGGCCCAGTTCATCGCCGGTTCGATCAAATATCCGGCTGGCGACCTCGACTTTCTCCAGTTCCGAAAGATCAAAGGAGTGCGCGAGATCATATCGCGGTTTGCAATAGAAGAAGGCTCCCGCGAGGCCGATGATTCCCATCACAAGCAGGAGAACAAGGCAAACGCCGGTAAATTTCGCCCAGAAAATGAGCCGACGGCGCTTTTTGGCTTTCTGCTTCGCTTTTTCGCTGAGCGGAGGGAGTTTAATGACAGTCTCTTTTGGACTGCCACCACTGCCGATCGCTTCGAAATCGTTGTCTTCTAAGTCGTTGGACACGGAAGGCTTTTGTCAAAATGGTTAGGCGAGTTTACGATGGGCACAATGCACCCTGAGTTCGAAAACCCTCTTCGTCTTGACGATACGCCTCTTTTTGAAGTCGTCTTTCAAAGAATTCAGAAAAGTCCTGAACATTCGATCCCTTTTTCGGAATACATGGACGTCGCTCTCTATGAGGGAAATCATGGATATTATGCCCATCCGGAAAGGCGAATCGTGGGTCGAAAAGGCGATTTTTTCACGAGCGTCTCCGTTGGGGGGATGTTTGGCTTTCTTCTCGCGCAGAAGATTGCCGCTGTTCGAGATTCACAATTTAATTCAGCTGAACCGTTCACTGTCGTTGAACAAGGGGCTCACGACGGGCAGTTGGCTCTCGATATTCTCGAGGGGTTGAGGAAGTTGGGTATCACAGATATCGAGTATCGAATTGTTGATCCGAGGCCGGAGACGCGTCGTTGGCTTGAGAATCGCTTCAATGAGGCCGGTTTTAGAGATTCGGTGAAAATTGTGGAATCGTTGGACGAAGCAAAAGCCGGGCAGGGCATCTTTCTCAGTAACGAGCTTCTCGATGCCTTTCCTTTTCGAAGGCTCAAGTTCGATAAGGGTGAATGGCTGGAGCTTCAGGTTGGGAGAGTGGGTGATCTTCCCGTCTGGGTAAGTCGACCCCTCGCCCCTGAACTTCAGCGTTATGCTGATGAGTTGGGAAGAGATTTCGACGATGGTTACACGACCGAGGTGTGTCCTGCCGTTGATAGTTGGATGAGGGAAGCTGCGACCCTTTTTGATAAAGGATTCTGGTGGCTTATCGACTATGGGTACGAATCCGGTGACTATTTCGCCCCTCACCGGAAAGACGGGACGTTCCGCTGTTACCGGAATCATCAGGCGACCGAGGATCCTTTCCGTTTTCCGGGAGAGACAGACATCACCGCGCACGTGAATTTCACCCATGTCCGGTCGGCGGCAGAGGAGGCAGGGCTTAAATGGTACCAGTTCAGCGATCAGCACCATTTCCTGATCGAAGCAGCGCGTGACTGGCTTTTATCAATAGAGGGACAGACCTCTAATCTGGAAACCGAGAAACGATTGAGGCAGTTCCAGACCCTGACTCATCCGGGGATGATGGGGACGCAGTTCAAAATGGCGGAGCTGAGTAGAGGGATGGCCTGACTCAGGCTCTTCAGTATCAATAGAGGGACAGACCCCGGGAGCGCCAATAGGGAGACAGACCCTGGGGGACAATACCATAGAGGGACAGACCCCCAATCCGCCATAGAGGGACAGACCCCGGAGGACCCCGGTTTAATTGGCTTGAGTTCAGCCCGTTGTCACTTCAGGATACATGGCATCATGAAAATCCTGCTCATTTCACTGCTCGGATTATTCTTTCCCGGTGCAAATCTGCCGGGTGAAGAGAGTGAGGATCCCGCCGACCTCTGGTATCGAGGTTTCCTCGCTGTTCAAAGCGCTGAGGAGCTCATTCAGCAGGAGCGGGAGCCCGATGGGCTGAATGCGCTCGATGAGGCCTTCAGCTATTTTAAGCGTTTGATTCTGGATTATCCTGAATTCCACACGGAAATCGTGAAAGACAGGATTCAACAAACCGCTGAGGATCGATTTCGTCTCATTAAAACGATTAGCAAAGCCGGTTTGTCTAAGGAGCGGCAATCCGGCGAGGTGAAGCGTTTGGAAACCGAATTGGAGGAGTTGAAAACCCGCCTTCGAAAGTTACGGGAGGATCGGGAAGTGTTGGATCGAGAGCTGCAGCGAATAAGGGCTGCCGGGAGTGAAGTTGCTCTAGGGTTTGATCTGAATCGCCAGCGCCTGTTTTCCTGACTCTTCCCCTTTTCTGCCCGGGTGCCTACCACGCTAGCGCATCGAATCCACGAGCTGCGCATCCCTGGTCAACGCTCCGATGAAAGATGGGTATTGCGGACTCCAGCCGAGCGTCTTGAGCTTGTCGTTGCATACGATTTTGTGAGTCCAGGCTCGTTTCCGGTCTTTGTCGGGCGGAACCCCGGGTGGGGTGGGCACGGCGAAAAACTCAGCCAGTCTTTCATAGCATTGCCTTTGGGTGATTGGTTCGTCGTCACTGAGATTGAAAATATGACCTGCTGCTTCCTCTTTCGGGTAGTTGATCAAGTGCAGGATCGCCTCCACCGCATCGTCGCGATGAATCTGATTCAAGTAGCGGCTCACTTCTCCCGCTTCAATTGCAGCGCTGCCGTTGAGGATTCGCTTCAGGTAGACTGAGCGCCCCGGTCCGTAGATGCCGGCGAGCCGCAGGGCGATACCTCCTTTTGAGCAGACAAGATCCTCAGCTTCGACAAGAATCCGGCTCGTTTCCCGATCCGGTTCCGTAGGAGAGGTCTCCGTCACCGTCGAGCCGTCCGTTTGTCCGTAGACACTTGAGCTGCTCGTGAAAATCACGGGAACCCCCGGAAATGTGGTTTGGAGGTTTTTGGTTCCTTCGATGAAAACGGAGCGGTAGGCATCAGCTCCGCCGCGCCCCGAACTTGCGCAGTGGATGAGGTAGTCCGGTTCGGAAGCGAGCCTCGCCTTGATTGCCTGGAGCGAAGCCGTATCGCTCACGTCGCCTTCGAGGAGAGTATATTCGGTCCCGGTATCGGCGCTGCGATTGATCGCGGTGACGGTGGCCCCGCCGGCGTGCAATTGCTTTGCAAGCGCTGAGCCAAGGTAGCCGTGGCCGATGATGAGGACGTGTTTTTCCATGAGGTGGTAATTCAGGCGACTTCGAAGACCCGTTCTTTTCCACAGGCCCATTGTTGATACGGATGGGCAGTATCAGCCAGTTCAGCAGGATGACCTCCCGCCCAGGGGGAAAAGGCCGGCAGGACCCATTTTTCCCGCCCTTCGCCAAGATGTTCGCGGGTAAAAGTCGGAAGTTTCAGTGAGGTTCCGGCACCATCCCTGAGGCGTGTCGAAGGATGCAGGTGACCGGTGATTTCAATGCCTCCCGTCACGGTTGGCTGTTCATGACCATGATGAAAGAAAAAGGCTCCGGTTTTAAAACAGGAGACAAAAGGAAAGTGGCGCCTCACCTCCCCCCGGTCATGGTTTCCTTCGATGAGAACGAGTTGCGGGCAAAGCTCCCCGATTTGTTCAAGCCATTCGATCGCTTCAGTGGGGGCGGCACTGCTATCGACGATGTCGCCGACTAAAATGAGGGTTTGAGGCTTCCACGTTGCAATAAGGGCTGCGAGGCGTTCGCGAAGTGAAGCCATGCCCCAGAGTGGCCAGAGCCCGCCGTCAGCGCGCCGACTCACTTCGTAGCCGTAGTGTAAATCAGAGAGGGCGAGCCATTTTTCGCCTTCATGAAAGAGCGCGAGCCTCGAATCAAGGATCACCCCCGGAAAAACCTCAGCAGAGGCGACAGTGGAACCTTCAGTTGATTTTTCAGCGGGGTCGATCATTCTAGCGTCCTGTCCCATTAACCTATTTCTACACGAATTTCATGTCAGAGGAAAACGATCCCACACAGACCGAAGATCTTGGTGAACTTTTGCGCGTTCGCCGTGAGAAACTTGATACCCTTCGCGAGCTTGGGGTCGATCCATTCGGAGGTTTCTACGAAACGACGGTTTCACCCGGTGAGTTGCGTGAAAACTTTGAAGAAGAGCAGCCCGTACGCCTTGCCGGTCGCATCACCGCGCTCCGCGACATGGGGAAAAGTAATTTTCTCGATATTTCCGATATCAACGGTCGCATCCAGATTTTCGTGAACCAGAAAGCGATCGGTGACGAGCAATGGGCCGCCTACAAGCAGCTTGATATCGGTGATTGGATCGGGATCGACGGTGAAACGTTTACGACGAAGGTGGGAGAGCCGTCGGTTAAGGCAAAAACGGTCACGGTGCTTTCGAAGTCCCTTCGCCCGATGCCCTCGAAGTGGCACGGAGTTGTCGATCCTCAGATCAAGTATCGTCAGCGCTACCTAGATCTCATCGCGAACGAGCGTTCCCGTGAAATTTTTAAGCAACGATGCAATATGGTTGCAGAGATTCGCCGCTATTTAGGTGAGAAAGGCTTTCTCGAAGTCGAAACGCCAATGTTGCAGGATGTTCCCGGCGGCGCGGCGGCCCAGCCTTTTGAGACCCGTCACAATGCGCTGAGCATGGACATGTATTTGCGAATCGCGCCGGAGCTCTATTTAAAGCGACTCCTTGTCGGTGGTTTTGATAAAGTGTTCGAGCTGAATCGCAGTTTCCGAAACGAAGGTATCAGCCGTCGGCACAATCCTGAGTTTACGATGTTGGAGGCATACTGGGCCTACGCCGATTTCGAGAAAATGGCCGACATGGTTGAGGATCTTATTTGCACGCTGGCGGAAAAATACTGTGGTGGGTTAAAGATTGATCACAAAGATGCGGAAGGAAACGTCACGAAGACGATCAACCTGAGCCGTCCCTGGAAGCGCGCCCCCTACAAGGAACTGGTCGCAGAAGCGGCAGGTGGTGATTGGTGGGACCTCGATCTGGATGGACGGCGCGCCCGCTGTAAAGAACTCGGTGTTGAGATTTCTCCCGATATGGAGGATTACGAAATCTCTCAGCAGGTTTTCGAGAAACTGGTCGAAGAGAAGTCGATCGATCCGATCTTTGTTACTCACGTATCGAAGGAGCTTGTTCCGCTCGCGAAGCAGAACACGAGCGATGATTCGGTGGTCGATGTGTATGAGTTGATCATCAACGGGGCGGAAATCTCCCCGGGTTACTCAGAGCTCAACGACCCTGACGTTCAGCGAAAGCGCCTCGAAGAGCAGGCGGGGGAAGAGATCCAGAAGATCGACGAAGACTTCCTTCTCGCGCTCGAGTATGGCATGCCGCCAGCAGGTGGAATCGGTATCGGAATCGATCGCCTTGTCATGATGTTGACCGGTGCGGAGTCAATTCGTGACGTGGTTCTCTTTCCACAATTGAAGCGGAAAGAAGGATAGGGGAAAGCCGAAGAGTAGCGGCTCTTCTCCTGTCTAGAGAGCCTCAACGACGAGCGTGCTTGTGGCAATCCGGCCGGTTCCGGCATCCAACGCTTCAATGGCGTGTTTGCCGGGGCGAAGGATTACCCAAAAAGTGTCGCCCTCGAGCTCGATATCGAGGCTTTCGCTTTTCCACTGAATTGTTTCTTCACCGCTCCCGGCGATGCGGAGAGGGAATCTCGAACCGTGTTCGGGAAGGTCCGGGTCAAGAAAGGCGACAGTCCCATCGAGTGGGCTCAGGATACGAAACGGTGGAGGTGATTCGTTCTCAGCAATGGGCGTGAGAGCGGCGACGTCTTTCAATTTGTTTTCATTGCTCCGCCACCAGTTCGCGTAGGTCAGAGGGAGAAGTGTCCTGCCATCTGCGGAGTAGTCATCCTTTGACGCAGGGGGCGGGAGGTGGCCGTTCACGAACCATTCCACGTGCGCGCGGTCTCTCGCGAGATCTGCAGCCGCCGCATGGCCATTCAGCGGGTTGATCTGTCTTTGCGTGGCCGATCCGGGTGGTTCATACCAGCGCGGCTCCTGACCCCGGTGGACTTCCACCATGAGCCGGTGAAAGATGGGCGCGGCTCCCATTGCTCCGGAGATTTCCTTCAGCGGTCGGTTTGTAAAGCACCCCATCCAGACGCCGACAGTGTAGTCAGGAGTGAAACCGATCGTCCAGTTATCCCGGAAGTCCGTCGATGTTCCGGTTTTTGCCGCGCAGCGAAAGGGAAGGTTCAGGGGGGAGCTGAGCCCGAAAGCATCTGCTCGCGCATCGGTATCCGAGAGAATGTCTGCAATGAGCCAGGTGGATGCCTGATCGAAAATCTGCATCGTTTCGCTTTCTGGCAGGGTTAGGTCACCGGCCTGACCCTGTTGAATAAACCGATAAGGACGAAACTCCCCGAGCCTGGCGAGACAGGCATAGGCATTGGTGAGTTCCAACAGACGTACCTCTGCGTTTCCGAGGGTGAGTCCCAGGCCATATTCAGCGACATCTGTGTTCAGGCTGGAAAAATGGAGATGATCTTGCATGAGTTCATGCAGTCGTGTCGGGCCGCCGATTTCGTTGAGAAGCTTGACCGCGGGAACGTTGAGCGAGTTGGCGAGTGCGTGACGAATCGAGACAGGCCCATGGAAGCGGCGATCAAAGTTCACGGGCTGATAGGTGCCGGTTGAGGTGATGTATTCGATGGGGGTGTCAGCAATAACCGAGGCTGCTGTTTTACCCTGTTCCAGAGCCATGAGATAAGTGAACGGTTTCAAGGTTGATCCAGCGGATCGTGGAGTCCAGGCGCCGTTCATCTGTCCCGCAAGTGAGCCGAAGAAGGAGCGTGAACCGGAGAGAGCCAGAATATCACCCGTGGAGTTCTCAATGATGACGGCGGCGGCCTGGATGTCATTTGATTCCCCCGCTTCGTGAGAAAGGCGACTGAGCTCTGCCGTCATCGTCGCTTCAACAAAGTGTTGAAGGTCGAGATCGAGGGTGGTTCGGATCGGTGTTCCCTTCGCTTTTGCCCCGGCGACGAGACCTGCTTCATGGCTCTCGACGAGACTGACGAAGTGAGGGGCGTGAAAGGTCTGCGCCGGTCCGGGAAGGAAGTTCAGTGCTTCAATGAGTGAACTGGTGAACTCAGCTTCAGTGAGATAGCCCTCCTCCTTCATTCGTTTCAACACCCAGAGCTGCCTCGCTTTTGCCTCTTCCCGGCTACGCCAGGGGTTGAATCGAGTGGGCTTGTTAGGGATTCCTGCGAGCATTGCTGCTTCCGGGGCGGAAAGGTCTCCGAGGGGTTTTCCGAAATAGCCATGTGCGGCGGCTCGTGCCCCTGTGTATTGGTTTCCGTAGGGGAGCTTGTTAAAATAGGCAGTAAGGATTGTCTCTTTGTCCGAAAACATTTCCAGTTTTCTCGCTTTGAACATTTCGACCACCTTGGTGCGCAGGTTCCTCGGTCGGGGAGGAGAGTAGATCTTAATGGTTTGCTGGGTCACCGTTGAAGCACCGGATACAAAACGTTGGTTTGCGATTCCGTCCCAAACTGCCCTGCCGATTCCGATGAAATCGATTCCGGGGTGAGAGAAGAATCGGGAGTCTTCGACAGCAACAGTCGCGTCAATGAGGACCTTGGGAAACTCATCAAAGCTCGCGGGATCTTCCGCCCGAAGGTCCCCATCGAGAAGTCGGCGGATGGGTTGATTATTTCGATCGACGAAAAGCAGTCCACGGGGTGGGCCTTTCTCCAATTCCGCAGGGAGACTGAAGAATAGCGGCACGACATAGAACCCTGTGCCTCCGACGAGGAAGGCGGCGAAGAGAATCTGGAGAAGACGTTTTCCCATGTCACGAGAAGTGGCCGGAAGAGTTCAGCGAGCGGCGACTTCCTGGTTGCCGAGCGGTAGTGCCTTGGCGGAGATGCGTTCTGTCCCGCTGAGGCCAAAGCGCTGAGGCTCATACATTGCTTCGATTTTGGCAGGCGGGGCGGTCACTTCACCCGGCGCGACGACTCGTGCGAGATATTGCAAGGAGTAGTCGCCGCTGTTGTAAACACTATCGGCAAAGAAGAGGACACGGTCTTTCCGGATCTCCCGATAGTTCGTGTAGAGCGACCGGTTTTTCTGAACTGCATTTACTTTCTGTGTGGCTTGAGATTTGAAGTTCGGATTGATCGCTTCAAAAATGGCAGGGAGAGGATCATCGATTGCCAGATAGGACTCCCGCTGGGCCGGAATATTCATTTCCAGAGTGACAAGGATGAGATCCCCGACGCGAAGATTTTCTGCTTCTGTCAGGGATCCGTCTACCTCGACTTTCCCGTAGGTTCGCTGGATGGAGAAGCCGCGATTTTCAGGCTCAATCGGGATCAGCTCCGGGCGGGTTTCGATTGTCATCGACACGTATACGGGGGAATCCGATTCGGGAGCAACAACGAGATGATTCTTTCCGACCTGGCCGTCGAAGTCAAATTTCGCCGAGCCGCTGCCGGGTTCGGAGGGGAGACTGACAGTTGACTGGCTGTCTCTGAAAGACATCAGGACCTTGTTGCCGGTCAAGCTTCCCTCGACCGATTCACTGTAGGAAGCGAGCGCGATGAGCGGCCAGGCATTTGAGTAAGTGCTTCCCCATCCGTTCCGGGGGTGGCGCAGTTTCATGAGGTCATCGACGAGGGTATCGGCGAGATCGCTGCGCGGTGCATATTTGACTTGAGCGAGGAGGCGGGTAGCGGCGATGTAGGGTTGCCTGTACCAGGAAACTTCAGCGACAGGGACTATTTTGTCCGGAGAAAGAAGCGTTTCGATGCGGGTTGAATCGCCGGATCCGCTTTCAATCATGGCGAGAGCGAGAAGAGCCCGAGCTTCGCCGGAAAGTTGTGCTGTTTTGTTATAGAGAACTTCGTGATAGCTGGTCTCGTTGACGCCGGCGAGAGCCAGCGTGTAGCTCGCGAGACATCTTTGGGAGAGGTCGTAGGCCTTGGTCAATTCGCTGCTGTTGCGAAGATTCTTGGCAAGATACTGCCAGAGGGCTTCCGCCTGAGCGGCGGGAACTTTGATGCCCTGTTTCTCGGCAAGGGCAATTGCAACTCCGCCATAGGCACTTCCCCAGAGAACTGATTGTGAGGACCCCGGCCAATAGCCGAGTCCGCCGTCTCCGGTCTGCATCGAAAAGAGGCGTGCGATTCCCTTCTCAATGGTGGCGGCGACATCCTCTTCAGACTGATCCAGTTCAGGTAATACTTTTCTGAGCTGTTGTGTGCTGAGCCAGGGAATGAGAGATGAGGTCGTTTGCTCGACACACCCGTAGGGATAGCGAAGGAGATAGTCGAGCCCGTCGGCAGCCTCGATGAGGCGGGAGTTGGAAACGCGGACTTCGACTGAACCATGGCCGCTGAGGAGGCGATCCTCCACTTTCTGAAGGGCTTTGGAGAAGTCACCTTCCTTACGAAGGGTGAAACTATGAGATTCACGGAGGAGCGGGAGAGGATACCCGACTTGTGTGGTTGACTCAGTTGCATCCCGAAGTTTTTGATCAGTGATGGATCGAACGGACCAGTTCCATTTTGCCTCTCCTACTTTGGTGAGGGCGATCGGAAAACTGACGGTTTCAGTCGCTCCCGGATTAAGGATAGCTTTTACCGCCTGTGTGGTCTCCGGATCTTCGTCTGAGAGAGCGGTCAGCTCTGCTCCGATTTCGGAAATGAAGGTCGCGTGTTCGTCAAGTTTGACCACGATCTCGATTTCCTGTGCTTCTGTCGTGTTGTTGTGCAGAACCGCGGAAACGTCGATCTGGTCCGTTAGGTTGGTGAATACAGGAAGAGCCGGTTCGATGATGAGTGGCTTGTTGATGACAAGTGGGGACTCTTTGTGGCCGAAGCGATTTCCTTCGGCGACGACGGCCATGAGTCGAAACTCGGTGAGGTTGTCCGGTGCGGTGAATCGCGCGGTTGCGATGCCATTTTCATCGGTGGTCAGGGAGGGCTCCCAGATCGCAAGCGCTTTAAAGTCTTTACGAACGCGGTCCGGGTCGAGCCCCTTCTTCGAGCTGCCTCCGCCAATGACATAGCCTTTGTTCACGAAATCCTGTTCAAGAGGGTTTTCCGGCAGAAGGTTGCCAAGGCTTTGCCCTGTCATCACGGCGAGAGGAAAGGTGGCGTGGAAAAGATGGTGAGGGTCCGGGGTTTTGTGCCCGGTGAGGCTGAGGACGCCTTCATCGACGGCGTAGAAAGTGACTTCAGCGCCGGGAACGGCGATTCCTTTGTCAGTGGTAACTTCGATAGACACGTCGACTTCCTCCGCCGGCTGATAGTATTCGGCATCGCCTGAATCAATCGTCACCTCAAGGTGACTGGCGGGATCGTTAATATCAAGTTGGCAGTAGCCGAGGCGGTAGTCGGCTGAGGTGTGAATGTGGGGGCTTTCGTCGGAACCCCGGATGATCATGACGGATGCAAATACGTTTGGGGCGTCTCCTTGAGAAATGGGGATGTCGATGACGGTTTCGTACTGGTCGATGACGAGTGACTCTGTCGAGCGAACACCGCCGCGTTCGGTAGAGAGGAGGGCATGCCCAAAGACGGGAGAACGAACGAGGAGTTTTGCGGTATCACCCGGTTCGTAAGTGGTTTTGTCAGGGATGAGATCAATTCGAATGACGTCATACCAGGACCATGAAGGTTCCTCTGCGCCAATGAGGGTGAAGCGGCTTTTTGTGACGACGGGGCGTCCCTGTTCATCGCGTGCTGTAAGAGTGATCAGGAAATCACCGGCCTCAGGGAAAGAAATTTGGTGAGGCTGTGCAAGTGTCAGTCCTGTCCCGGAATCAACCTTCGTGGCGAGGTCAATGGTGCTTTCGCTCACCATCTGGAGATGACGGTCATTTCGGTGAGTCATTTTCCCGTTCGCTCCCAGCACTTTGACTGTGTTCCAGACTTCTTTTTCGACAAGGACTCGAACAGGCACATTAGGTGTGTACGCTTCCCCCTCTGTCGAAACAGCAGCAATCGAGAAGGTTGCGGTGTCACCGGCCCGGTGAACGCCATCGGGTTTTCGAAGCCCAAGGTAAAAATCTGAACTGTGAACCGTGAACTGTGTGGAATTTGAAATGGTTTGTTGATTCGCGTCAGTGACCTGAGCGCTTACGGAGACTTTCCGGGGTCCGGGGTTCAAGGTTTGCTCCGGAAGATTGATCGATATGCTGGCGGCCCCTTTTGAACTGAGAGGGGATTTTCCGCTCGTTGAAAAATTCTCCCGGTCAACGGTGAGGTCGCCGAAGCCGAACTCGTCGAATCCCCTGGGTCGGGGGTATTGGCTGTAGGCATAGGTATTCCAGCGCAATTCAGCTTTTGAGAGCGGTTTGCCCATGTAGTAGGCTGCCTGAATATTGACGTCGATGTCATCTGAGGTGATGTAGGCCGGTTCGTTCTCAAATTCGATTTCGAAGGTGTTGACACGGTATTCTTCGACTTGAAAAGAGGTAGATTTTTTTAGGCGCCAGTCAGGGTGGTCCACGTCGACCGGGTTGAAATCGAGTTCGACGGTGTGCCAGCCCATTCCGGCGGAAGGCAGGGTAAAGGAATCATCAAAGCTTCCGGTTTCACTCAGCGTGACTTCGCGATCGAGGAGCTTTCTTCGGCGCGCATCAAAAATGCGGAGGCGGGCGTTTCCCTGGCCGGGCCCGAGGAGTTTATCGACGTCGACGAAGCGGGAAATGCCTTTGATATTCACTTCATCTCCCGGCTTATAGATATTCCGGTCGGTGAAGAGAAGGGTGCGTCGTTCCCCGTCGAGCAATTCGTCGTAGCGCTGATCAATGGAGAAACTCCAGAGCCCGAGTGAATTGAGGTCTTCGGAGAAGCGAATGACGTGGCGATCCTTTCCGAGGCTGGCATCGAGGAAGAAGCGCTCGTTGCTGCGATCTTTGTATAGAGCACTCGAGAAAGTGGCAATGGCAGCCTCGTTGGTGGTGATCTCAACGAGGGGGGTGGCATTTTCATCGACGAGACGAATGGTAGTGTCAGGAAGAGGCTCTCCGCTTTTTAACGAGAAGCTGTAGACCGTGGTTCCTTCAGGGGACTGTTTCCAGACAAGGCCGATATCGGTCAGCTGAATGAGTGACTGTGCCCCCACTTCGAGCTGTTCACGGGTTGATGACCTGCCTTCGGAGCAGAGGTAGTAGGCCCCGGTTTGTGCATTCTCGGTAAGATCACTCCAATTCAGTGAAACTGTTTCCGTGTGATCTATCACTGAAGTTGATCCACGAAACTGATCATAAATGGTGGTTCCGGCAACATTGGCGAAGGCGAGAGACTGATTCTCGCCCCAGCCCTCATAGTGATCATCGTATTCACGAATGGCAAGAATCAGCTCGTCTCCGGTGAGCTTTTTAACGCGGGTCCTAAGTCCGGTGAGGTTGCCGGTTTTAACATCAAATCGGCGGTGACCTGACGCGTTTTGAGTCGTCGTAAAGGCAGGGAAGGTGATGAACCCCGGATTAGGGATGAACTGAACGGTATCGGTAAAGTCCTGGTTTAGTTGGGTGGTGTCGTAGGCAATGAGTCCGTTTTTCAAACTGACGCGGTAGTCAATTCCGAACTGAAAATCCCCGGCGAGGTTGATGCGATAGGAACTGAGCTCGATCTTGAAGTTGTCCGGGAGCGGGGAAACACTGACAAATTCACTTAATGCCTCCGGCGTGAATGTGCTGTTAAGCTCTTTCTTGTTCAGGCGGATCTGGATGGCTTTTTCCTCATCGTATTCATTCCGCGTATAGAGCTTGTCGACGACAAAAGCAGCGAGATTTCCGATGTATTTGAGTTGGCTTTCGACGAGTTCATGTTTTCCCTCCAGGCTTTTCATCCCTTTGCGACCATTGAGATACCAATTCCCTCCCAGGGGAAGCTCAACGCTTGGCTTGATGATGACAAAGGTGTCCAGAGGGGCCAGTTTTCCCTGATCATTTTTTAATGCTCTCACCTCTTTCTCGGTGGGAGCAGACGCTGTGATCGCTGCAAAGCGTTCGTTCGTTTTGTCGTAGAGTTGGAAAAAACGGCTGATTAAGTCGGGCTCAACAGGCTCGCTGAATTGAAGGAGAATGGGAGAGTCGGGTTTCAGCGGGTTGTTCGAATCGAAGCGAGAAGGGTACTGAGAGTAAGTCAGTGATTGTTTTCCCGTTTCCTGAGCCTTGAGGGAGGGGTGGAGAAGAATGGAAAAGAAGGCGAGAAGTAGACACAGCGGTTTCATGAGAAGTGGGGTTCCTAAAAGTGAGACGACTCATACGGCTGTTTTATGAGAAATCTTTCAGGTCACTTCTCTGAGAGTGCGGCGATGGTCAGTTCGAGTCGCTTGATTTCACGGGTGATCGCGTTGCGGTGCATATCGAGCCAGAACCACATTTTGATGAGACCGACAATCATGATGCAGAAGGCCGTTCCAATCGCCCAGCCGACAATCTCCTTGGTGGTGTCGGTATCCGGGCTGGCGAACTGGATTCCGCACCAGACGGCTCCTCCGAGGAAGGCGAAGATCCAAATGGTTGCGTAAACGGTGAGCCAGCGGTTTCGACCGCGAAAGGAATCCCCGATCATTTCGAAGATAGAGGGGTCGTGAGATAGTTTCTTAAGCAGGGTCCGGTCTTCTTCCGAAAACGAGTCCTTCAGGAGTTGGTCGAGTTCTTCTTCTTTCATTCTATTCAGGTATTGGGATTGAGTTTTCGTCGCAGGTGTTCTCTTGCGGTGAAAAGGCGGGATTTGACGGTACCGGCCGGAATGCTTTCAATGTTCGAAATTTCGATGATGGAGAGCCCTTCGTAGTAGTGGAGGCGAAGCAGTTCGCGGTCGTCCCTCTCAAGAAGGGAAAGGGCTTCCCGAAGGAGTTCTCCGGATTCATCAAGTGATGTCTCAATGATGGTTTCCGGATTCGCTTTCATGGGGTCCGAAAGCGTTCTTTCTCTTGTTTGTTTGCGGATCCAGTCGCGGCTCTTATTGGAAACGATGGAAAATGCCCAGCTCCGAAAACTGTTTGGATCGCGCAATCGCCTGATGCCGTTGGAGATTCCGATGAGCGTTTCCTGCGATATGTCCGCGGCGGCATCAATCGCGCCGGTGAGGTGATAGGCTCTCGCGGCAAGCTTTGGTTGCCACCGCTTGAGCAAAAGGTTCAACGCGCCGGGAGATCCTTCCTGACTTCGGAGGACGAGCCACTCGTCAGTGATCTCCCCGGTGTTCCGCCGTATTGCTCTATCCATTCGATAGGGAGTCGCAGGCGGAGCGTAAAAGGTTCAGTGTTTCTTTAAAGAATTGGCGCAGTTCTCACGAACGGGGGGATGGCACAGCCGATCGCATCGGCGATCGCGCGGATCAGCTCGGCTTCACGGCTCGAAACCGCGTTGTCTTCGAGAACACTTTGGCTTGCTGCTTCAAGAAGAACACGTTTAACCGGTGGAGCTGCTTCGTTAAATTTAGAGAGCGCATTGTCTATTTCTTTCAGGCCGCAGGCAGAAGCTTCTTTGAGTGTCACAATCGTCCGGGAGTTGCTTTTTAAGTAGTTCCCGGCTTTTTCAAAAGCGGCACGAGTCGCGGCAGGGTCACCGTTGTGACTCATGGCAGCGAGGGTGGAGAGGAGGACAGCGGTTTCATCGGCCAGTTGTCTCAGGTTTCGATACTTCATTTTCGGCGGACGGGATCGCTGAAAGAAGGCGTCGAGGTGGCGTTGGATGACCTTTAAAAGGGCAAATTCGAAGAGATTAACCTGACGGTCGCTGGCGATGAGCTCGTCGGTGGTGGAGCGGAATTGCTCGTATTCGTTCCGGGAAAGGTGTCTCAGCGTCGGAATCGCCAGATCGATAAGGCTGAATTTGATGGTGGAGTGGAGTGAGCCGACATCGCGAAAAAGACTCGAGACGGCAGCGTAGGTATCTTCGTCGCAGGATTGGCGGAGCTGGCTCAGCTCTGCATTTCGAAGGGCCTCATCCTGCGCCAAAAGGAGGGCGAAAACCATCGCCTGAGCCCCGTGATGTGAATGGCAGGCCTCGATCCAGTGTGGGGGCAGGCTGCGGTGGACATCCTGTCCCAATTCGACTTGTTCGGGGTGAAGCGTGCGCATGCTTTCGATCGCTTCCGGTTCACTGAGTGAGACCGAGGCGTCGTTGCTATCGATCATCGATACGGAGGCACTGGAAAGGTGAGAGGAGTTTCGATCGGATTTTTGAGTGATGGCGGGGAGTATCGAAGCACTGAATTCTCCGTTCCAGCCGGGGAGGAGTCGGTCGATGCGGGTTTTCAGTGGGGGATGAGTCGCCAGCATTTGGGAACGCAATCCGCTGCTGAAAAAGAGATGGCTGCAATCGCGGGCCATTGGGTGGGACATTTCAGAACCGGATTTCAGCCCTCCAATCTTGATGAGAGCCCCGGCGAGGCCTTCAGGATTTCGTGTGAACTGAACGGCGGAAGCGTCAGCCAAATATTCCCGCTGCCGCGAAACGGAGGCTTTAATGAGGTTTCCAAAAAAGCTGCCGATGTAACCGATGGCCAGAAGCCCGACCCCGGCAAGGAGCATCACGAGTGCTGCTCCGGCTCCTTCTTTCCGGTTCGACTGAAGCCCTCCGCGGACTCCAAATCGAAGAATGAGTTCCCCCATCAGCGCGAGGAAAAGGATGCCGTAGAGGAGGGCCATGAGGCGGATATTCAACCGCATGTCACCGTTAAGAATGTGGGAGAATTCGTGGGCGATGACCCCCTGAAGTTCATCACGGGTCAGGAGGGTCATGCATCCGCGCGTGACTCCGACGACGGCGTCGCTCGTTGTTTTGCCGGCGGCAAAAGCGTTGATCGAATCCTCCCGGTCCATCACGAAAACGGTAGGGACAGGAACTCCTGAAGCGATTGCCATTTCCTCGACGACGTTGAGCAGTCGTCGCTCGTGGAAATCCGTGGTATTCAGATCGATTTCCCGTCCACCCAGTTCGCGAGCTACGACAGCGCCGCCACCGGAGAGTTGGGCCGTCTTGAAGGCGCTGGTGAGAAAGACAATGAGTAAGGTTCCAATCCCGGTGTAGATCAGGACTTCGGGTCTCCAGAATGGATTGGTACCGCCGTGACCCCGGCCGTCATCGAGGAAGGTCAAGATCACGGTGGTGAGAAAGTACACCGCGAGAATGATCCCGACGACCGCGAGAATAAAGTAGAAGATGAGGACGCCGGTTTTCCGGCGAGCCTGCTCCTGGTGCTCGAAAAAATCCATCGATCCTGTTCGGGTCAGGTCGAGTTTTAGAATTTCACTTCAACGACCTCGCGCTCGGAGTCATCCGAGACTTCGAAGAGTGTGGCCTGAACAAAGTTGAACATGCCGGCTACGATATTTGAAGGAAAGGTTTCGAGCTTGTTGTTGAAGGCCATCACCGCATCGTTATATCCCTGACGGGCAAAGGCGACCCGGGATTCAGTTGAGGTGAGTTCTTCCTGGAGCTGTAACATATTCTGATTACTGCGAAGCTCGGGGTAGTTCTCGGAAAGGGCAAAAAGTCTGCCGAGGGTTCCTCCGAGACCGGATTCGGCGGCGGCAAGCGCGGCGACAGATTCCCCGCTGCCGGGCTCCGGAGAGGCACTGCTACGGGCGGATTCCGCTGCATTGCGTGCTTTGATCACGGCCTCGAGCGTTTCCCTTTCATGCTCCATGTAGGACTTCGCTGTTTCGACGAGGTTGGGAATGAGATCATGGCGGCGTTTCAATTGCACGTCGATCTGTGAGAATTGATTACGATAGAGGTTTCGTTTTTTTACGAGGCCGTTGTAAAGGCCGACGACAAAAAAGACGGGAATCAAGAGGATCGCGAGAACGGCAAGGATGATCAGAAGGGTGGTCATGGTTCAAAGAATAAACGTTTGGTTTCAGAAAAATCGAATCACAAGATGATCAATCGTCAACGAATCGGCGATTATAAAACGGGACTGATTTTTGATTTTCCGCGTGGAGGGAGAAAAAGAAATGTGTTTTTTAGCAGGGGAATGGTTGTTTTTTATTAAATTAAGTAGATATTTTAGTCTAATTAATAAAATTTCAGTTGTCCGTTCCGGTTATGATTTCCGCCCTTTCCACCGCCACCCATGTCGGGAGCATTCAAACCGCTCTCGACCAGCCGCTTTTTCCCGGGAAGGTTCTTATCTGGATTTTGCTGATGCTTTCGATCATCAGCTGGGTGAAAATCGTGTCGAAATGGCTTCAGCTGTTGAAGGTGAATAAGGCAGATCGACTTTTCTCGGAACGTCTCCGTCAATCGAGGACGACTCTGGAGTTATTCGAGGATGGTTGGCACGATGAAGATTCACTGCAATTTTTGATCTACCTCGCGGGAGCGCGGGAAACAGCGTTTCAGCTTCTTGGGTCAAGAGCGCCTGTTGAGGGGATGGAAGAGCGCGTCCGACACGCAGGCCTTCTTCCGGCCGGAAAAGCAAAAATTCTCGATCGTGCTTTTGAGTCGGGATTCCGGCTGGCATCAATGAAAGCAGCTTCCGGGGTGGGGGGGCTCCGCTTCATCGGGGCGGCTGCTCTGTTTCTGGGAATGATCGGAAGCGTATGGACGCTCATGGATGGTTTTGATCACCTCGAGGCGGGTGCGAGTCTCGGGCCGGTCCTCGGCAGTGCTCTCGGGTTCGTATTCATTTCCCTGACGGTGGCGACACCGGCATTTCTGGCGCGAATTGCCTTTGGGATTCAGACTGACAAGCTGGAGTTCGGGATTGCTAAATTTAAAGAGGACATTGCCCGTCTTTTTGAACGGAAGTTCATCGATAGCAGCCTGATGTCGCGGCCTTCGCCGCCAGAAGGAGAGCCCGTCAGCGATGAAGGTGACTCTCAGTTTGGAGAGGATGAAGAAATTTTTGTGAAACGGCCAGCTCCGGTCAGTCGCGAGCTGCCAATTACTTCTCACGGGAAAAAACAGTATCACTCCATTCGCGAACGGCTCTTGCGTCCGCCTTCCTCTGACGACGACTTCAATCAATTGAGTGTCAACCCGATCGCCCGGCAGACGGCTGGTGCGAAAGCCTGAAGAATTCGAATCAGATATTCCGTAATGATGAACATTTCTTATCAAACTCTTCTTGTCGGTTCTGTCGTGACTGCTGTGCATGTCGCCGCCATTCTGGTGATGAAGCCGGCGACGCTCGAAGCTTCTAAATTCTTTGATGGCTTGGAACTCGATGGATTCGTTGAGACTGTCCTCGTTAAGCAAGGCAGGGCGGAGGATTTTTCCCCGGCTGAGGAAGTCAGTTCTCCTGTCCTCGCAGAAGTGGAGGAAACTCTCAGTGAGCCCTCGACTGAACTTGTAGAAGAGACGGTTTCAACTCTTCCCGCTGAGTCCCCCGGGAAGTTTATAGATCTTGAAAAAGAAATGGACTCAATCAAAGCGGTGACGGATGTCCGCGTCTTTGCGGGCCGGATTCATCGGCCTGAACTTGAAGAATACACGTCCGCAAGGGTGGTCGCCGAACCTGTCGAAGAGGCCGCGGTTGAAGCCGACGCTCCCGCTGAGAGTGTTCAGAGGAAGTCGACCAAAGTCGTCACTCCCCTGAACATTCGCGAGATCCGTCCCTTGAGTCGATCGTGAGTCCGGGCGGGCTCTGGAATGTGAGAGGGAGGCTGGCTCGTCTTTGCCAATCACAGCAATTCCTGCGCGGCGATTCGAATTCGCAGTCCGGGAAAACGTGCAACTTGAACAAATTGTTGGTTTGATCTGTTTGCCGGTTGGAAGAGGGGGGGCTATGCTCGGCCTTTATTCCTTATGAACCTGCCCAACCAACTGACGGTTGCCCGCCTTTTTCTTTCTTTCGTTTTCGTTGCTCTCCTCTCCATCGAAGGGGTCGAGTTCACCCGGACGGCTGCTTTACTGGTCTTTTCGATCGCGGCATTTACCGATTTCCTTGATGGTCATCTCGCGAGAAAGCACGGCCTGATCACCAATTTCGGAAAGCTCATGGATCCGCTCGCGGATAAAGTGCTGATGTGTGCGGGGTTCGTTCTTTTGACCCGTCTCGAACTCATTCCTGCCTGGATTGTGGTTGTGATTCTGAGCCGTGAATTTCTTGTCACCGGTCTCAGACTCCTTGCCTCAGCGGAGGGTGTTGTCCTTGCGGCTGAGAACCTCGGCAAGTATAAGACGATTTTTCAGATCGTGACTGTGATCTACTTTCTGCTTTTCCTTGCCTCAACGGACAAGATTCTATCCTTTTTGAAACCGGTCTTCGAGTCGTTCTATCTCGGGCCGGATCATCTTGGCCTTGTCCTGATCTGGCTGAGCCTGATCCTCACGCTCTGGTCCGGTTGCAGCTATGTCTGGAAGAATCGCAAGATGCTTTCGGATTGCTGATAAACGATCCGGCGATCGGGTTAACAAAAAAGCCGACCCACTTTCGCGGGACGGCTTTTTTTGTATGAAATAATCTGGGGCCTCAGCTTTCGACTGAGCTAACCGGCTCAACGTTTTCTTTGTCCCCGTCGTCAATGTCTTCCGCTTTGAAGGAGAGGAACTTCTCATCCTTCTTGTGGCTGACTTTGACCAGTTGTCCGCTTTGGACGTCGCCACGAAGGAGGTGCTCAGCAAGCGGGTCCTCGATGTGACGTTCCACGGTGCGGCGCATAGGGCGGGCGCCATAGTTGGGGTCGTATCCCTCTTCGATGAGGAATTCCTTGGCCTTCTTGTCGAGTTTGATTTGAATATTCTTCTCGGCGAGGCGCTTCGTCACGGTGTTGATCTCGAGGTCGACGATCTTGGTCAGATTCTCGCGATCAAGCACGTGGAAGACGATTTTCTCGTCGAGTCGATTGAGGAACTCGGGCTTGAAGGCATCTTTGGCGCGCTCAAGAATCTTGTCGCGCATGCCTTCGTAATTTTCGTCGCCACCGCTCATGTTACCGAAGCCCATGTTGACCTGACGCTTGATGACGTCGGCACCAACGTTCGAGGTGAGAATGATGATGGTGTTACGGAAATCGATTTTACGACCGAGGCTGTCAGTGATCATGCCTTCTTCCAGAATCTGGAGAAGAAGATTCATGACGTCCGGGTGAGCTTTTTCAATCTCGTCGAAAAGAACAACGGAGTAAGGGCGTCGGCGAACGGCTTCGGAAAGCTGGCCACCTTCTTCGTATCCGACATAGCCGGGAGGCGATCCAATCAGTCGGCTGCTCGTGAATTTCTCCATGTACTCAGACATGTCGATTTGAATGAGCGCTTCCGGATCACCGAACATAAAGTCGGCAAGATTGCGGGCGAGGTAGGTTTTACCGACACCGGTCGGTCCGAGGAATACGAATGAGCCGATGGGGCGACGGGGATCTTTAAGATCGGCCCGGCTGCGGCGCAGTGCTTTTGAAATCGCGGTGACCGCTTCGTCCTGCCCAATGACACGACGCTTGAGTTCCTCTTCCATTTTGAGGAGTTTCTCGGTTTCCTTTTCCTCCATGCGCTGGAGAGGGACACCGGTCCACTTTGCGACGACAGACATGATGTCGTCTTCCTCAATCGTCACGATTTTCTCTTCGTTCGTGTTTCGCCACTCTTCGAGAATTTCATCCATTTCCTGACGCTTGTTTTTCTCCTTATCGCGGAGAGCGGCAGCGTTTTCGAAGTCCTGGTCTTTAATCGCCGCTTCTTTTTCGACGACGATTTCCTCGATCTCAGTTTCAAGATCACGGATCGCCGGCGGGCGGGTCAGTGAAGAGATGCGGGCGCGGGCGCCGGCTTCATCGAGAATGTCGATGGCTTTGTCGGGGAGGAAACGTCCGGTGAGGTAGCGGGCCGAGAGTTTCACGCAGGCTTCGATCGCTTCATTCGTGAAGTCAGCCTTGTGGTGCGCCTCATATTTGGAGCGCAGCCCTTGAAGAATAAGGATCGCGTCCTCTTCGCTGGGCTCTTCGACTTTAACCTGCTGAAAACGGCGCTCAAGTGCGGCGTCTTTTTCGATGAACTTGCGGTATTCGTTCATCGTTGTCGCGCCGATGCACTGAAGTTCACCACGGCTCAGGGCCGGTTTGATGATGTTCGAAGCGTCCATGGCTCCTTCGGCGGAGCCGGCACCTACGATGGTGTGCAACTCATCGATGAAAAGAATGACATTCTTGGAGCGTTTGATCTCGTCCATGACGGCTTTGATCCGCTCTTCAAACTGACCGCGATACTTGGTCCCGGCAACCATGAGGGCGAGGTCCAGGGTGATCACTTTTTTGTCGCGAAGCAGCTCGGGGACGTTCCCTGAAGCAATTTCCTGAGCGAGCCCTTCAGCAATCGCCGTTTTTCCGACACCCGCCTCACCGATGAGAACTGGGTTGTTCTTCGTGCGGCGGCAGAGAATCTGAATAACGCGCTCAATCTCCGAGCTGCGTCCGATCACAGGATCGAGATCCGCATTGTGGGCCAGTTCCGTCAGGTCACGGCCAAAAGCTTTGAGCGCAGGCGTTTTGCCTTCCTTGCGACTTCCGCCACCACTCATTTCTTCAAATTCACCCTCTTCGTCCTCGATGTTTCCACCGGCAAAGTTTGGATCGAGTTCATGCAGGATCTCGTTGCGGGTGCGCTCGATGTCGACTTCCAGATTCTTAAGGACGCGGGCAGCGACTCCGTCACCCTCACGAAGCAGGCCGAGGAGGATGTGCTCCGTCCCGACATAGCTGTGATTGAGCGCTTTTGCTTCTTTGCCGGCAAGAGCGAGAACCTTTTTAACGCGGGGAGTGTAGGGAATGTTCCCGACCATTTTGGTCTCGGGGCCATTTCCAACCTGCTTTTCGACTTCGAGACGCACGGTCTCCAAGTCGAGGTTCATTTTCTGTAACACGTTAACGGCCACTCCCTGACCGAGTTTAATCAGTCCGAGAAGGAGGTGTTCGGTCCCAACGTAATTGTGGTTAAACCGGTCGGCTTCCTTACGGGCCAGTGCGAGAACTTGTTGAGCGCGGGGGGTAAAGTTATTCATCGTCGTCCCTTTCGGTGAGTATAGTGGAAAAATCGGGAGGCGTCAGCCTATTTAAACTCGTACGGATTATGTCGGCGCGCAAGATATCCCGTTCTTCCGGGGATAATTTACGCTTTGCGGAGATTTGGAGATGAGCCGGTTGAATCTCAGTGAGGAGAACATTGATGGTCTCCCGTTCCTCTTCCGGCACAAAGCCAAGATCACAGCCCAGGCGAATCATGGAAAGATAATTTAGTGCCTCTTTCGACGTAATGATGTGCGCATATTTCAAGACGGCGTAGGCGCGACCGATCTGATCCTGCATCATGGTGGGCTTGTCCTCGAGGATCTTCATCCGCGCATTTTTCTCGTTTTCGATCATCTGAGTGATGACGCGGTCGAGATGTTCAATGATTTCACCCTCATCGGTACCCAGAGTGTTCTGATTTGAAATTTGGAAAAGGTTGGCAAGCGCTTCGGTGCCCTCTCCGTAGAGCCCGCGGACCGCGAGGCCGATTTTGTTCGCCCCCTGGATCGTTTGGTTGATTTGCTCTCCGAGAACCAGTCCGGGGAGGTGGAGCATGGCGGAAGCCCGCATTCCCGTGCCGAGATTGGTCGGGCAGGCCGTGAGATAGCCATACTGGTGGTCGAAGGCGTAGGGCAGCTCTTTTTCGAGTGAACTATCGATCTGATCGAGGGATCGATAGGCTGACATAAGCTGCAGTCCGGGGCGGATGGCCTGCATGCGGAGGTGATCCTCTTCATTGACCATGACGCTGATCGTCTGCGAGCGATTCATGACAGTGCCGCATCCGGGACCTTTCGCGGCGTGTTCCCGGCTGATAAGGTGGCGTTCGACGAGAACCTGTTTTTCGAGAGCGGTCAGCTTCGTCATCTCCTCGGAGAATGAGTCTTTCATTTCACTCAATTCTTCAAGGGGGGGGCGAACCTCTTCCATGATGACAGAGCGGTCTTCTTTCCGTGCCCAACCGGGGAATGGATGGCCGACCAGGTTTCGGGCAAGCCTGACCCGGCTTGTCATGACAATATCGCTCTGAGGCCCGGGGGATCGCATCCACTCGGCGGGCTTTTTGAGCAAAGTTGAAAAGCGCATCGACACAACAGTTTCTAAGGGTTTGAGACAGCATACAGAATGCCAGCTCGGATTAAATTGATTAGGAATCGCCCATCTGAGACTCAAGCTGGGAGATTTGATCCCTTAGTCGTGCGGCTTCTTCGTAATCTTCGTCTTCGACAGATTTAGACAGCGAGACCTTCAATTCGCTCAATTTATCCAGCGGGCTCGGTGCCATCGGCTCTTCGGGAAGAGGATTGATTTCGGCTTCGGGAAGGTCCGGAAAGGTGGAGGGTACTTTACCGCGATGCTGGGTGTGCTTGTGCATCGCTTCGAGCAGGCCGTCGAGCCCTTCATCAAAGACGTGGTAGCAGTCCGCACAGCCGAAACGACCGGTTTTCTTAAAGTCCGTCTGTGAGAAACCGCAGCTCGGGCAGGAAAGTTCGTCGGTCGCGACAGCAGTTTCTGTTGCGGTTTCCTCTCCCATGCCTTCGAGCATATCAGCGAGGGCGAAGCCAGTCGGGTCGGTCACCCCTTTGTCATCAGCACAGCACTTGCAAAGATTCACCTTTTGCAGATTTCCATCCACAACCTGGCTAAAAAATACTGTCGCTTTTTCTTTCTGGCAGACGTCGCAATTCATCTCAAGGAGAAGATTTTCGCCGCCATTGTCAGCAGATCGAAAACCCTACAGCAGAGAATCTACGATAGGAATTTCGATTAGTAAATCGGTGTCCCCGTAGATTCCACAAGTTCTCGAAAAGCGGCGATGAGTTTTTTAGTGACCGGGCCGGGCTCACCCTCTCCGATCACCCGTTTGTCATATTCGGCGACGGGCACTACTTCCGCGGCCGTTCCGGTGAGAAAGAGCTCGTCCGCCGTATAGAGATCATAGCGGGTCATCTGGACCTCTTTCAGCTCGTACCCTGCTTCGAGAGCGAGCTCGATCACGACGCGCCGGGTGATTCCGTAGAGAGAACCTGAGGCCACAGTGGGGGTGTAGATGATACCTTCCTTGACGATGAAGATATTATCGCCTGTGCATTCGGCGACATACCCTTCGGTATTGAGCATGACACCTTCCTCAGCTCCCGAGGCGATCGCTTCGACCTTGGCCATGACATTACTGAGATAATTCAGCGATTTAACGGCAGGGGAAAGGGAGTCGTGCGTGGGGCGGCGCGTCGCGCAGGTCGAGAGAATGAGCCCTTTTTCGTATTTTTCCTCAGGATAAAGGGAGATCGTGGAAGCGATGACGATGATCGAAGCCTTTTCGCACCGGTAGGGGCTGAGGCCGAGGCCGCCGACGCCGCGTGTAATGATGAGGCGGACATAGCCATCATGAAGGTCGTTTTTGCGGATCGTGGAGATCACCATTTCCGACAATTCCTCGCGAGTGGCGGGAATTTCGAGGTGGATCGCTTTCGCTGAGTCAAAGATCCGGTCGATGTGCTGTTCGAGGCGGAAAACACGGTCGTTGTAAAAGCGGATCCCCTCAAAAACGCCGTCACCATAGAGAAGGCCATGGTCAAAAACTGAGACTTTCGCTTCTCCTTCCGGAAAAAATTCACCGTCGATTAAGATTTGGAGGGGGGCATCACTCATTCCTTTTCAAATTTTGAAGTCCGCTATCTAGCCACGAAGGCCTTTGAAAGCAAGCAAATCAACGCATCGGCCTCAGCCGAAAAAGCGTTTCGCTTTGTGCATGCCGCGCATGAAGGCGTCGACGTCGGCTTCATTGTTGTAAAAGGCAAAGGAGGCACGAACTGTCGCCGAGACTTCGAGGTAGTCCATGAGCGGTTGAGCGCAGTGATGGCCGTCCCTCACCGCAACGCCTTCTGTATCAAGAATGGTTGCGACGTCGTGCGGGTGGGCGAGGTCATAGAGAAAGGAGACAATTGCGGTTTTGTTTTCCGCCGTCCCGAAAAAGCGGACGTTGCCCAGGGCCTTTAATTCCTGCGTTGCGAGATCGGCAAGATGGCCTTCGTGTTTCGCGGCGGCACTCCAGTCGATCTCACCCAGGTAGCGAAAGGCTTCGGCCAATCCCAGTGCTCCCGAGATGTTCGGGGTTCCTGCTTCAAAGCGTTCCGGGGCGTCCCGGAACGTGGTTCCATCAATCGAGACTCGATCGATCATGTCGCCGCCGGTCTGGTAGGGGCGGAAGCTGTTGAGAGCTTCTTTTGACCCGACAAGTACGCCGATTCCGTCAGGGGCGAAGACCTTGTGACCGGAAAACACATAGAAATCCGCACCGATTGCGGTGAGGTCGGCGGGACCGTGGGGAAGGGCCTGCGCTCCATCGACAAGAACTTGTGCGCCATGTTCATGAGCAAAGGCAGTCATTTCTGTGACCGGGTTGATTGTCCCGAGAACATTCGAAATATGAGTGAAAGCCGCGATGCGGGTGCGGGGATTGAAGGCAGCTTTCCATGCGTCGAGGTCGAGTGATCCGTCATCGTGGATGCCGACGAAATGCAGTTTGAGGCCTTTCCGCTTCGCGAGAACCTGCCATGGGACAAAGTTCGCGTGATGCTCCATGATTGTGAGAACAATCTCGTCGCCTTCCTGAAGCTGCGCTTCGAGGCCGTTCGTGACCAGGTTGATACCTTCCGTGGCCCCGCGCAGGAAGACGAGTTCGTGAGAATCCGGAGTATTGAGGGAGGCTTTGATCGAGCGGCGGGCCTCTTCGTAGGCTTCCGTCGCGGTTCGACTCAGAAAGTGAACGCCGCGGTGGATATTCGCATTTCCCTCCGCGTAGAAACGGTCGATCAGGTCGATGACGCACTTTGGCTTCTGAGAGGTTGCCCCGTTGTCGAGATAGGCCAGAGGTTTGCCTGCCACTTCGGTGGTGAGAATGGGGAAGTCGGATCGGAGTTGTTCGGCGTCAAAAGCTGGCATCAGAGGGGGGATACGCTGAAAGGTCAGCGTGAAATGCTGCAGTGCAAGATCTGGATTTCCCTGAAAACGACGAGTCAGTCGCAGCGCTAAACTTTTTTGACACCCTCCTGAGACGCGATTATCGAAACTTTTCCGCCTCGGAATTACGAATATGTCGGTCACGATTGTCAGCATCAATGGAAGAGCAGAACATGGCACGAGCGGCCCGTTTTTCTGTGAGGGGGACGATGGTCACTGTTATTTCGTGAAAAGTGCAAACCTCACCGCGGATCAGCGGATCACTGAGTATGTTATCAGTCGGCTTGCTGAGGAGTGTGGATTACCGGTCGCCCCGGTGCAGCTCGTGGTCGTTCCCGGGGAACTGGCTCAGTATTCGCTCATCGATGAGCCCGATCAATTCACGGCAGGTATCGCCTTCGGCTCTCAGCGGGTGCCTTTTGCTGACGAATTGAGAACCTCGCACCTTCGGCAGATTGAAGAGGAAACCAGGATTCGGTGCCTTTGTTTTGACTGGTGGGTGCGGAATCCGGACCGGCGCCTTGATCTTCTCGGGGGCGATCCCAATTTGCTTTGGGATCCCGTGCTTCAAAATCCGGTTTTAATCGATCACGACAGCTGCCTTGCTGCGGATTTTGATGAAACGCTCTTTATTCAGGAACACGCCTTTCGTGATGTCCGGCCCTTTATCGAAAAGGCCTTTTACAAAAAGTGGCGGACAAAATTTGAGTCTACGATCTACAACCTGGGGGACATCTGGAAAGAGATGCCAACGGAATGGGTCGATGCTGAAACCTCATTGACGTGTCAGGGGATCGAGGCCCGTCTTATCAAACCCGCCCTGCCGGCTGATGGCATTTTGCCCGGTTAAACCGATTCACCCTATGAATTTAGTCGTCAATTTTGCCGCCATTGGATTTCGTCCCTACCGGGAGTTGGGTGAGTTTGTGAATGTCGGCCTTGTTGCAGTGGAGGCAAAGAGCCGTTTTCTCACTTACCGACTGGTCTCTCCACAAAAGACGAAACGTATTTCAGCCTGCTTTCCGGAGCTTGATCTTACGATTTTTAAGAGCGGGATTCGTCGACTTGAGAATGAACTCTCCGCTCTGTCGATAGAGACAAATCTCTGGGCCGACGATGCGAGGCAGGCTGGAAAAAATCATCCTTCGCAGGCAGACCTTTTCGTTGAGTCCGGCGACATGGAGCTCTTTCGTCGCCTCACTTCGTCGCAGGCTTCGACCTTTTTTTACGGAGCGCGGGGCACACGTCTCACCGATGACATCGATCAATGTCTCGACGAGTTATACAAGCGTTATGTTGAGCATTGGAATCTGACGCCGGTGGATTACGAGGAGAAAAAGCTGACGCGTGATCTCAGGAAATTACTTCAATCCGATCGCCTCGACCGCCTCTATCGGGAGGCACCATGGGTGGGGACGGATGTTTACCATGTCGGGGTACCTCTCGCTTTTACGCCGAAAGGCGCGGAACTGCCTGAGAAAGCGATCAAGCCGCTTAACCTCGCCCAGTCGACGCCAACGAAGGTATATACCCGCGGTGATGAGTGGATTTCGAAAATTCGTCGCCTCCAGCGAATTGAGAGCCTCCCGAAGGGGTTTCTCTTCGTCGTCAAAAAGCCGGAAGATCCCGAGTGCCACGCTGCTGCGAATGAGATTTGCGACGGCCTCGAGCAACTCGGGGTGCAGGTCCTCGAATTCAAAGATGAAAAGGCGATCCTGAAGTTTGCCCGGATTGAAGAGCAGCAGGAGCTCGAGTTGAAGTCATAGGTGACAGTGCGCTGTTTCTCTATCTCTTCGTTCGTTCGGACATTTCGAGATTGAGTGCGGCATCCCGCTGGAGAGTGAGTGACTCGCGGATGGTCGACTTTTTGTCGTGCGGTCCGTATTCGATGTCGACCTCGACTTTCATGGCTGTTATTTCCATGCGCGTGATTCGAAAAACAGGTTCGATTCGAGAGCGAAAGAAGCAGTGTAAGGGCACATCAGAATGGCCGGCGTTCCAGAGGATTTGAGCGGGGGGAAATCCTTCGATGCGCCCCATTGCTGCAAGCGTTTCGCGGAGTTTTGCTGTGCCATGTTTTTTGGCCAGTTTGCGCGCTGCTGCGAAATTTCGCAGTCTCTCGATGTAGGAGGTTTTCGGATTCTTTTGCTCCGTTTCCATTTCTGTGATGAGCCCACGGGCGTGCAAGGCCATTGTCGCCTGGAGTTCCTCCCGACTGATGTCGCCGCGTTCAAACTGACGGAACAGTTCAGGGGGAGTAGGAATGAGACCGAAATTCACGGGAGGGAAGGTGGCAAAAAGTGAGGCCTTTCAGCAAGTGTTTATCTCGGAGGAGGGTGAAATCATGACACTCAACAGGGTTGACTGTGTGATCTAACCCTGTTGATTCGATAAACATGAGTAAAAAAGAGCAGGAGGGGTTCGAAACACGGGCCATTCATCAGGGACGGGATTTTGTCGGTGAGACCGGAGCAGTGACGCCGCCTGTCTGGCTCACCTCCACCTTTGAATACGGCAACCCGAACGGATTTGACTACACGCGTTCAGGAAATCCGAATTTCACCCTGCTTGACCGTACCATTGCGAGTCTGGAGGGAGCGAAGTTTGCGACTTGTTTTGGCAGCGGGGTTTCAGCCATCACGGCTGTCGTTTCGACATTGAAGAGCGGGGATGTTGTGGTTGCTGAGGAGAATATCTACGGCTGCACGTTTCGCCTCTTTGCTCAAGTTTTCGCGAAGTTCGGGGTTGAGATTCGCTATCTCGATTTTACCCGCCCCGAATCGCTTGAAGTATTGGCGTCCCATCAGCCTGCTCTTGTCTGGATCGAATCGCCGACGAATCCAAATTTAAAAATCATCGATATCGCAGCAGTCGCGTCCTCTGCTCACGCCGCGGGAGCGCCATTGATCGTTGATAACACCTTCGCGAGCAGCTATTTGCAACGCCCTATTGAGTGGGGTGCTGATCTTTCACTCGTTTCCCTGACAAAATACACCAACGGGCATTCCGATGCGCTCGTGGGAGCTGTCTGTACGAATGATGAGTCCTGGAGTGAAAAGATGGTGTTTGCTCAGAAGGCGCTGGGGCTTCAGCCCGCGCCGATGGATTGCTGGCTTACGATGCGCGGAGCGAAGACTGAGGCCTTGCGAATGGAGCGACACAGCGCAAATGCCCTTGCACTCGCTCAGTATCTGGAAGCTGAGACGGATGCGAAGATGGTGAGGTATCCTTTTTTACCCTCTCATCCTCAATACGAACTCGCGAAACGCCAGATGAGCGGAGGGTCGGGGATCGTCACCGTGGATTTGGGGCGAAATCTGGAGGACACGCTTCGATTTGTGGAGAATCTCCGCTATTTTCCGAAAGCGGAGAGTCTGGGCGGAGTCGAGTCGTTATCCTGCCATCCTGCATCAATGACTCATGCGAGCGTGCCGAAAGAGACGCGCGAGTCGGTGGGGATCACGGATTCGCTCGTTAGATTTTCGGTGGGGATTGAGTCGATTGATGACTTAATCAGCGATGTTGCCCGGGCGCTGGAGGCGTAGATGCGACTGAGATGAGAGACGCTTACACACAGCCGTTTTGCAAAGAGAGCGATCTGGGAAAGGCCCTTCCGGAGAGTGATCATGCCGTGTCGGTGTGCCTTCCCAGGTGGGAGCATGTCATTGGATACGAAGAGGGGGATCCTGCTGTCGTTGATACTTTTGAGTGCGGTTACCCCCGATTTGTACCTCATCCTTTTGTCGATGAGCTTTTTTACGCGGCGCAGGAGGAGTTTGCTAAAAAGAATGAAGTGGCGCTTGTTTTTCCTTCTCTTGCCGCGGCATGGCGCTGTGCTGAGTATGTGAAAAGGCGGTCGGGAGCGAGTTGTCGACTCGAGTCCTATGGATGGGAGGGGCTCACGGTGGTTCTCCTCAGCGAAGAATATTACGGCGCTGCGTGGAAATACTGGCAGCACAGCGGGGAAATCGTCAGCAGCCGGGAGGCGGAGTCCGCGCTCATGGATGAGCCCGTCGATGAAGCGGTCGTCAAAGCAGGGCATGAAGCTTCAGCGGTGATTCGGGAAAGAATTGCCTCGTTCTACCCCGGAGTAGAGGGCAGTGATGTGTTTCTGTTTTCTTCCGGGATGGCGGCGGTTGCGGCGGTTCACCGGGTCATTGCCGCTGCCGGCGATGACGCTCCGACTTTGCAAATTGAATTTCCCTACCTGGATTCCTTTAAGCTGCAGGAACAGTTCGGAGGGGGAGTAGTCGACCTTTCGGTGACGGAGAGCGGGGGAGTCGCAGAGACCCGTGAATGGCTGGGCGCTGGAAACGCTGCCAGCGCCGTTTTCACGGAGCTTCCCAGCAATCCTCTGCTCAGGACTGCTGATCTTGCCGGCATTTCGCCGCTTTTGAAAGAGCATGGCATCCCTCTCGTGGTTGATGATACGATTGCCACATCGGTGAACGTGGATCCTTTTCGCTTCGCAGATGTCGTGACGACCAGCCTTACCAAAATTTTTTCCGGAGCGGGCGATGTCGCGGCGGGAGCCGTGGTGCTGAAGTCGGGCACTACTGGTTACGAAATGATGAAAGAGGCATTACCTTCGGAGGAGTCGGCGAGCCCGCTCTTTGTCCGTGACGCAATTGTTCTCGAATTCAACTCGCGCCATTATGAAGAGCGGGTCCGGGCAACCAATGAAATTGCCGAAGCGGTCTTCGGTATGCTTTCGAACCGACCTGAAATAGAGAGCCTCTGGCATCCATCGACCCAGTGCCGTGAGCGGTATGATCAGCTTCGAAAGCCTGATGGAGGGTATGGCGCACTCATTTCCTTTGTTCTCAAGGGAGGAGAGGAAGCCGCGAAAAAGTTCTACGACGTTCTCGAGATTTCCAAGGGGCCCAGTCTGGGAACTGATTTCAGTCTAATCTGTCCCTACACCTTGCTCGCCCATTACGGAGAACTGGAGTGGGCCGCGGCGAGAGGTGCGGGGCGCCATCTCCTCAGGGTGTGGATCGGTTTGGAAGATCCGGACGATTTGCTGAATCGCTTTACGGTGGCCCTGAATTCTCTTTAATCTGGTCGTTCTCTGAACTTTACGAGGAAAAAGGAAGGGGCATTTTTTTAAATTTCCTACTTGCTTAGACGCGGTAAACCGACTCAATATTACCTAAACACTTGTAATCATGAAACAGCTCTTCGCTCTCTTCTGCGCTCTTGTCCTTCTGCCATCGTTTTCGGCACACGCTTGGATTGGCGGACCGTTTAGTAATAACACCTTCTTTGGTGAGAACGGAGACGATGGTGTTTATTCCGCGTCTGCTTCAGGTCCTAATGCGATTGGTCTTTTCCGCTTTACGGTGGCCAACAATTTTGCAGGATCTCAGGAGATTGCCACTGACGCTACCGAAACTGTCATTTATGACGTCTTCGGTGTTCCGATCACCACTATCACCACGCCTGGAATTAACTCGGGTAACCTTGCGATCGGTGGATTTGGTTCGACTACCAATATCTGGTTTGTGGAGGGTGTTTCCTACACCGGGTCGACGTTGGGGAATGTGGATTCTGTTTCGGGAGCGGTTTTTGCGGTCGGTACGGCTTCGGATGGAGCCGGAACGGCAGCACTCAGCTCCGCCTTCCAGGGCGCACTTAATCGAAGTGGGCAGTTCCTTCCTTCCAGTTCTTTTACGGGAGTTGGAGAGGGAGCCATCGACGACGGCACCACGATTTCTTTCTTCGGATTTACCGTATTCGGTTCCAAGGTATCTGATTCGATCCTGTTTGGACTTTAAAGTCCTCTTGATCTCTCCAATCCTCTTTTTTCCGGTGCAGTATGGTCAGGAGTAGACATGCTGGTGCCGTTCGGGGCTTCACAATCGTGGAGCTCTTCGTTTCTGTAGCAATTGTATTGTTACTTGTATCAATTGGAGCCATTTCATACGAAAAATTCAAGCAACGGGCGCGTAAGGTTCAGTGCATGTCACAGATGAGGAGTTTGCACTCCTCGTTGATGGCCTATTGGACAGAACACGGAAAGTGGCCCCAACTCGAAGAGGGGGAATATAAGTACTCTGAAGAGGAGTTCTTCAAATTTTGGCTCGCGGCAACTGAGCCGTATGGCGCGGGACCTGACACTTGGATTTGTCCAGAAGACAGGCGACTCGAACGACGACTTGAAGGAGACGAACTGGGGACTATCGGCTCTTATGCGGTCACCAGGTTTGATGCGAAGTCGCAGAGTCCTTTTAAATGGAATCAACCGTGGCTAATCGAACGGGGAAGCTTTCACGGAGGTGGGGCCCACATGCTGATGCCGGACGGTTCAGTACAGAGTTCTTCCAATCCCTTTTTCGGGCGATAGAAGTTCGTTCGTTTGACGGTGGAAATAGGTTGAGAGTAAGGGGAGTGTTTTGATTGCGAACCGCTGATGAACTTCCTGGCCCACCTTCACCTGGCTGAGCCTACCCCTGCTTCAAGGATGGGTAGTCTCCTCGGCGATTTTGTCCGGGGCTATCCGTGGGACGAGCGGTACCCTGAGGCGGTGTGGAAGGGGATCGTCGAACATCGCCATGTTGATGCCTTTACAGATTCGCACCCTTCGTGGCAAAAGAGCCGGGAAATTCTCCCTTCAGAGATGCGCCGCTTTGCCGGAATCGTGATCGATATCTTCTACGATTTTTTCCTGCACCGGTATTGGGAGAACTTCTCTCACGGGGAACCTCTCGATCACTTTATTTCTTCCGTGCATTCTCAACTGGAAGCCGTTGCGGACGTGGCTCCTCCTGAGGCAGCAGAAGCGATCGCCTCGATGATCAGGCAGGGGTGGCTGAAGGAATATGCCACCCTCGAAGGGATCGACTTAACGCTTCGTCGCGTCTCATTTCGTTCTCCTATACTGGAGCCAATTTTTGACGCGGCAGAAATTCTTCAGGAGAATCTCGAAGTCATCGAGAGCCACTTCCTCGAGTTTTATCCTGAACTGCAAGCATACATGCCGCAGCTCAGAGCGGAGATAGATGCCGAACGCGCTGGTCGCCTCTAGATTCCCGGCAGCGCGGCTAGCGTTTCAACTTTGCGTCGATCGAAAAGGCCCCTGCACCGGTGAGCATCAAGGCAAGAAAAGGAATCGCATAGAGAAGCGCGAATTCTTTTCTCTGAAAAGGGTCGTCTCCATGAATGATGAAAGCAGCGACGACCATGGTGGTGAGCAGCGGAATCACGGCTGCGCGAGTAAAAAAACCAAGGATCAGGGCAGCTGCGCAGAAAACCTCAGCAAACACGGCTAGAGCGAGACTGGGAGTGCTTCCGACTCCGAGCGGATCGGGGAATTGTGCGCTCTTTTCTGAAAAAGTAGCAAGCTTGCCCCAGCCATGACCGAAAAGCATGAAGCCTCCGAGCAGGACTCGGAGAATGAGCAGACCGAGCGAACTGAGGTGGTCGTGGGAACCGGGGAAGGTGGCTTTCTGAATGAGTTTTTTCATGGAAGGGGGGGTGTTTTAATTCTGGTCTCAGTAAATCAGTTCCCGATTACCTGTCGAGAAAGTAACCATCCCTGCTTGCGGTGCTTGATTTCTTCAGTTTACGCTTCACCCATGAAAAAGGCGCTAATCTTATCCGGATGGATTCTCGTTCTGCTCAGTTCACCCGTGAAAGCCGAATCTTTAGCTGAGTCGCAGGCGCGGTATGCGGAGGCTGACGACAAGCTGAACGAGGCCTATCAAGGAGCGAAAGCAACATTGGCTGAGTGGCGGTTCTCTGAGTTACAGAAAGACCAGCGGGAGTGGGTCGACTACCGGGACTATCGGGCGAAGCTGGCAGCTCGTTTCGATGGGCAGGCAGAGGAGGGCAAGGAGGAGGCCAGCCCGGATTATTGGATGGCGATGGCCTATCTGACTGAGACTCGCACGGATATCGTGAATGCCTGGACGATGATCGATGACTTTACGAAGGATTGGGAAGGAGTCTGGATCGATGGAGTTGGTGGAGAGCTAATTATCTCTGAAACAAAGGGTGAAGGCGTTGAATTTATTCTCACCGTCGTACGCGGGCCAACCTATCATCAGGGCTTTATCGGTGGAACCGTCGAAGTGAACGGTTCAATGGCTCGTTTTTCTGACAAAGGAGAGCGGTCGGATGACGAGACCTGGCTCACGTTTCATCTTGAGGGAGGCAGGCTCGAGGTCTTCGGAGAGAACACCGGATACTACCATGGCGCACGCGCCTACTTTGATGGCACCTACATCAGGGTAAGAGAGGTGACTGACGGAGATTTGAAGCGGTTGAGCGGAGAAGAGGGCTACTGAGCCGCCCCATCGACATACTTCTCCCGGCAGTGGACGACTGCATCGAGCATGCGTTCAGCTTCCTCGCGCAACTCGGGATTCAGACTTCCGGCAGCTTGATTGTGACGTTTGTAAAGCTGGGCGAGCGTTTTCCTGATCTCTTCCCGGTCCATTTCCGCGGGGTCGATGCCGCAAAGCGACTCGGGGGTCATCTTTCCGAAGATGCCGTCCAGATTGGATCCGGGAGAAGGTGCTTCGGGTTTTCCTGAAAGCCAATTGACGAGTCTTTTAAACATATCTTTTTCGGGGGTTAGGCGATTTTAACCTGTTTGAGATAAGCTGATTTTCTCTCAATTTCAATGTCGGCGAGAACGCCCTCTCCCTGGTATTCAATATCGATATCTTTGCGAAGCCCGGAGTCTTCGTCGTATATCTGGGCTCGAACGCGTTGGTTCTCGTCATAGCTGTAGGTTACCGTGACCTGACAGCCGGCGGCGCGCCCCGGAGGCACTTTTAAACTGATCTTCCCTACGATATCGACGTAGCGGGGGTCATGATCTTCGCCCTGTGTGATTTCGACTTCGATGATTTCCTCATTGTCTTCTGAGGTCATGTAAGTCTGTGACATCGAGCAGGGGATCGGTGTGTTTTTCGGAATCACGACGGAATTTTGGACTGTTGCTTCACCGGTAGTGGCGTCTTCGATGATCGCGAGCGTTCCATAGCTGTGATTGCAGACTTCCGAGACACGACGGGCACGCTGGGCAAAGAGAGCCGCTCCGAGGGCGACGCACTCATCGACGTTGCCGCATGAAATGGGCGGCTTTCCAAATTGCGTTGTGAGCAGTTCCTGAACTTTAGGAATTCGGGTGCTGCCACCGACGAGCACGACGTGGTCGATGTCATCCGGTGTCATGTCGAGATTGTCGAGTGCCTGCTCGACGAGCATGACAGTACGGGTCAGGAGTCCGCGAATTGCCGTTTCAAAGGCATCCCGGGAAAGTTCAATTTCAGCCAGGCCGAAATCTTCACTGCCGATTTTCTCCGAGACAGTGTTCAGTTTGGAAAGGCGTTTCTTTGTATCTTCCGCACCGGCGAGGAGTCGTCGGCGTTGCGTGTCGTCGAGAATCAGCTCTTTGCCGTTTTGGGCTTTGTATTGTTCCCCGATCAGTTCGATAAGGATACTGTCGAAATCAGATCCGCCGAGATGCCGTGCTCCTTCACTGAGTAGAATATCGACCTGATCATTTTCGACATCGAGAATCGTGATATCAAGGGTCCCGCCTCCCAAGTCATAGACGAGGATGCGCCCTTTGATGGACTGAGTATGAGCATAGAAGAGAGCCGCGGCAGTTGGCTCATTGACGATGCGTTTCACAGTTAGGCCCGCGAGACGTCCTGCGGTGACTGTCGCTTTGCGCGCCAGCTCATTGAAGTTTGCCGGCACGGTGATGACAACTTCATCGATCTTACCGGCGAGACGGGAGCATTCGTTTCTCAGCTTGGCGAGAAACAGCGCGGAAATTTCAGTTGGGGTCCATCGTTCTCCATCGATCTCCACGACGTAGGTCGGGTCATCCATGTGCTTTTTGATGTGACGCACGGTTCGTTCAGGATCGCCGCCGTCTTTGGCTGCTGATCCGACCAGTTTAACGCCTTCAAACTGATCGAAGAAAACGACCGAAGGTGTTAGACGTTCCCCGTCACTATTGGGAACGATTTCCGGATTTCCGTCTTCCCGAACGTGTGCGAGAGCGGAGGTGCTGGTGCCGAGATCAATTCCGACATATCGAGCCAATTTATCTGCCATGATTAACTTTTAGGAGGGTAAAAGTCAGAGTGAGTTTGCGTGAGACAGATAATACAATAGGCAGGCTATCTTGCTAGAGTAATTATAAAAATTGAGTGAATTAATTGAGAACTTATCCAACGATGACTTCCGCCTTGCGAATGACGACGTCAGAAGATCCGTTTCGGTAGATGTATCCGGGTCGCACGGTTTCAACAACGCGTGAACTGTTTCCGTTCTGAACGATTGTCGGGGGAGCCCCCTTTCGGCTGCTTGTCTGATCGGGCGGAACCAGTTTGATCCGCTTGCGTTCTTCGACTGAGAGTACTGTTCCCGGGTCGAGTCGGAACTCACGGACGGAGTGATCATGGAGAAAATCAAGGAAGCTGCTTTTCAGGATCAAGAGCTGGTCGCCGACCTTCGGATACCGCCAGCGATTATCGTAGCGCTTCGAGAGGTCATCAATGAGGTCGAGTTTGCCAATGAGCTTCCGGTAAAATTCCTCTTCGGAAAAGTCACCGTTCACCGGTTCTACCTTGGCATCACTTGAACTGAAAACGTCGCTGCGGCTCAGGATCCCGGACTGTCGTTTACGCTCGACGGCCTGTTCCATTTGGGATTCCAGTTTCTTAAGTGACTGGATTCGCCGCTCAGCGGAATCGATTGTCTCGGCAAGTTTTTCTTCGTGGTTCTGAGATTCTGAGCAGCGTCGCTGAATACTTTCCAGTTCCTGTCTCGCGGCATTGAGGTTGGCTTTGAGCTCTTCCCTTTCGCTGAGGAGAGCTTCCTTCTGCCCGGAGAGGTCCTCAGACTGCTGTTGGAAATTTTTCATTCCGGCGCTCAATTTGGACAGCTCTGATTCGATCGATTTCTTTTCGGACTGAGCTTCGAGGATTTGATCCCTGATACGCTTGAGGTTGGCGTCTTCTGAGGCAAGCGTGAGTTTCTCCTCGCGAAGTTGATCGAATCGCTTCTCCCAATCGCGGATCTCCTCTTCGTACTTCGCGCGGGCTTTCTCCGCTTCTGATTCAAGTTGCTGAATTTCTGATCTTGCGGCCTCGATCTCAGCTTCGGCTTTCTCTTTGGCGGCGCGTTCCGTTGTGGATGATTCTCTGGCGATTGAAAGGTGTTGCCAATTAGAGTGCAGGGCGCTGGAGAATCCTGCCTTCGTTTTTTCAAGGGTATCGCGGTCCTGTTCCCGGGCTTCGTTGACGTCGCTGATCTTCAGTTCAAGGTCCTCAACGTGTTCGACCAGTTTCTCGATGCGCTCGTCGCGTTCGTTGAGTTCATCTTCAAGAAGATTCCGCGATCGCTCAATCTCTTCACGGGAATTGATCGCCAGGCTGAGTTCGTCTTCGATCTGTGAGAGTTTTGTGTTGCCTTCGGCAAGGATTTTGGAGCGGTCCTGCTCCGCCTGGTCCCTTGCTGAGCGGAGGGCGTCGGAGAGGCCGACCCTCGTGTTTTCCAGATTTGCTTCCAGGTCGGTACTGTACTTGCGCTGGTCGCGGAGTTCATTGTGCAGTGCGTCGAGTTCGCTGCGATGCTTTTCAAGGAGGCTGGTTTCGGCGCTTCTGAATCGACTAACCGTATCCGCAAGTTCCTGCTTCTGTTCGGCGATGGTGGTTTCACGTTGAGCGGCCAGTTCGCTCTGTTCGGTGAGTGAAGAGGTGAGCTCAGCCCGTTTCTTTTCGGCATCCTGCAGCAACGATTTCATCGAGGCTTCCTCGCTTTCCAGCGCCACGATGCGTTCGTTTAGTTTGAGAATCTGCTCCTCGCCGGATTCTTTTACGCTGGTGAGGCTGACGATTTGCGCGCCGAGTTGCTCCACGTTCGTGACGTGGTCTCGGTTGATTCGTTCCAGCTTGCTGATCTCCGTTTTCAGAGATGAAGAGCGCTCCCGTTCGATACGAACCGCTTCAGATTCGTTGGCTTGAAGTTGTGACTCCAGCTTCTGAATCAGTTCGTTATTGGAAATAGCTGCCGCTGCATCTTCCTTGATCCGTGCCGCCAGTTCACTGTTGCTTGCTTCCGCCTTTTCAAGGCGACGGGCCAGAAGCCCTTTGTCGTGATTGAAAGATTCCTCGCGCTCTTTTGCTTCTTTGTTCGCAATTTCAAGTGCCTTGAGTTGTTCCTTGAGACGTTCGAAAGCACTGTTCAGTGACGCTTTATCTTTGGAAAGCTGATCGGCTTTTTCTTCAGCATTCTTCCTGTTGGCTTCCGACTCCCCCAGTTCACGTTTGATCTGAACGATGGTATCGCTTTCGCTCCGGGCGTGCTCCTGATCTTTCTCTTCGAGAGCAAGGTCTTTTCGTGAGACTTCTTTTTCCAGGTTGTCGATCTTGGCGCGCAGGGCGCTGAGGTTGTTGCCCGATTCCTCCAGTTGTCCTCGAAGTTGCGTTGCCTCGGCGCTTTCCTTGTTCAGTTGAGCTTGAAGCTGCCCGTTATTCTTAGAGATCTCCTCGACCCGCTTGCGGAGTTGCTCTGCTTCACTGGCGGTTCCACGTGAGAGATCGGCGAGCTTATCGATTTCCGCTTTGTATTCATCGTTTTTCGACCTGGCGTCACCGGCGCGAACCTTCTCGGAAGCAAGAGCCGTTTCGAGTTCAGCGATTTTTGAAGAGAGTTCCTGTTCGGTCGCACTGTAGTTTTTGGCTGCTTCCTCCCGGGATTTCTGAAGATCAATGCGGAGTTTGTTTGCTTCCGACTTCGCCTCCTGAAGTGCATCAGACTGCTGCTTGAGTTGAGTCGTTACCTTGGCAAGCTCGGCGTTCCGGGCGTTCAGCTCCTGCCTTGCGTCAGACGCTTCGCGGGTAGCTGAACCACTCGATTCCCGAAAGGCATCGACTTCGGATTGAAGGGCGGCTTTTGCGGTGGTGATCGCGGCGACGCTGGCGAGTGCGGTGGCCAGTTCGCTGGATGACTGGTCTGCTGTTTCCGCCTTTGCTTTCAGCTCGGCTTCCGAGTCAGAAAGTTTTGCCTCAAGCCTGGAAATCGTTTCCTGCTCGGCTTTGCCTGCATTGGTGCGGAGCTGTTCAATTTCACCGCGCAATTCGATCGTTTCCTGTTCCTTCTTCTGCAGCTCCCCGCGATCTGCCGCGAGAGTTTCGTTGAGCGAATCCTTCTCCGCTGATTCATTGGCGAGCTCTTTGCGAAGCGACTCCAATTCAGATTCCTGTTTTGCGAGTTGAGTTTGAATCGACTTCTCAGAGGAGGAAGCTTCTTTAAGGGTAGCCTTCGACGCACTGAGTTGTTCCTTCAGGGATTCCACTTCCGCGGAAAGCTTCCGGGCTTGCTTAGCTTCAGCTTCTGTCGATTTTACTTCGGCAGCCTGAGCTTTGATTTCACTCTTAACGTTTGCGATTTCTTCCTTCTGCTTCGCAATGAGAGCCTCCTTTGTCTCAAGTGAGGCGGCGAGTTTCTCTCTTTCTTTGCTTGCTGACGTGATATCTGAAGTGAGAGAGCTTCTCTCTTTCTCAAGATCAGCCTTCGCCTGTATCAATTCAGCTTCCAGGGACCTGGCCGATTCTTCTTTCGCTGCAATTTCGGTTTCAAATCGTTTCTTATCCTCAAGGGCTGCCTGTGAGGCTTCTTCTGCTTTCGTCCGGAAATTTTCCAGCTCACCTTTGAGATGAATCAGTTCTTCGCGGTCCTTTGAGAGGTCTGAAATTTCATTTTCCCTGCCGGCAAGTTGATCCTGTAGATCTTTGAGTTCTCTCTCCCTTGTCTGCGCCAGTTTCTCCGCTTCTGCTTTTTCAGATTCAAGGTTCCCGGAGAGAGATTTGGCAACGCTCAGCTCGTCGTTCAGAGAGTCGACAGTTTTTGCAAGGACCGCGAGTTTTGCGGCTTCTTTTGCCGTTTCCTGAAGGGCGGACTCCTTGCCGCTGAGCCCCTCTTTAAGTGCCCCGATTTCGGCCTCCAGCCGGGTAATGGTAGTTTCGTTTTCCTTGAGTTTCGCGTCGCGTTGTTTTTCCAATTCCGCGAGGCTGTTGTTTGACGCCTCAGATCCGGCGGTGAGCTCGGCGATTTCTTTTCTGAGGCTCTTAATTTCTTCCTGCGAAGAATCAGCATCATTCCTCACCGACTCACTTTCTTTCTTCGCTTCAGACAGCTGTGTTTCAAGCTCAGTTGATTCACGGCGAAATTTTTCGACAGATGCTTCGAGGTCTTTGATCTTACTGTCGGTAGAGGAATTGGCTTTCTCGGCCTCTTCCCTTGTCGATTTTTCTTCAGCGAGAGATTTCTCTAAGTTCTTTTGCTGTTGTTGAAAGGAATCCAGTTCTGCCGTGAGTGAGGCGATCTCCGATTTGCTTTCGGCGAGGCTGGTCTCAAGAGGGGCAAGCTTTGCCCCGGCTTCAGCCTGACCTCTCAGGCCGTCAATTTTTGCACTCAGCTTTTCTTTGCTGCTTTGTTCTTCGTTAAGAAGCTTTTCAAGTGACTTCACTTTCTCCTGTTCTGTCTTGAGAAGAGCCTGAAGCTTTTTGGCCTCCTTATCAGACGAGACGGTTTGATTGCTTGAAGTGGCATCTGTTGGGCCTGAAATCACATCTGCCGAAGCGATCGCTCCGGTGTTTCCGGCGACAGAGATGGATGAAGTGAGGTCGTTCTGTTTCCGTGCGAAAGCGGGGCGATCCTTCAGTGAGACGATTTTTGGTCCTGTGTCCTCATGCTCCTCGACGGCTACTTTGAGAATGCCGAACTTGATAAAATCGCCTGCTTTAACCGTAGCAGAGCCATCGACCTGGCGGCCGTTCAGAAAAGTACCGTTGCTGGAACCCATATCGCTGAGTTCGTAATCTCCTGCATCATTGCGATTCAGTTCGGAATGATAGCCGGAGATATAAGTCTCTTTGATTCGCAAATCATTGTCGTGTCGACGTCCGACGCGATACTTCGACTTTTTTAAAATAAGTTCGAAAACGTCTCCGTTAACGTTTGTCGTGACTACGAGTTTCAGGGCCATCTGTTTGTTTTATAGCGAGGGCGGGAATAATAGCAGATTCGATGCAGCAGGCAAAGTTCAAACAGCTTGTTGGAAAGTATCAATTTTGCGAATTTTATAATAATTGAGATTCAAGAGTAGTCATCTGAAAATTTGATGAACTTTTTGAATCACTTGCAAAATCAGCTCAAGGGACCTCTTTTGTGCCCTTGAAAACGATGAGACTCTTCGACACCATGTCGCGCGAGGTGAAAGACCTCCAATCTTCTGACGGCAAAACCTTCCGTTTTTACTGCTGCGGACCGACCGTTTACGGGCCCGCACATATCGGGAACTTCCGGACCTTTGTCCTTCAGGATGTCTTCAGGCGCACTTTGGAGCTGTCAGGAATGCCCACCTATCACGTGCGCAATCTTACTGATGTGGATGACAAGACGATTCGCGACGCGGAAGCGGCGGGAAAGACCTTGAAGGAGTTTACCGATTTCTGGCGGGACCGATTTCACGATGATTGCAATCAGCTGAATAATCTGGAGCCGCATCTTGAGCCGAGTGCGGTTGAACATATTCCTCATCAAATTGCGATGATTGAGGAACTCATGGAAAAGGGGCATGCTTATCGCAGCGACGACGGTTCGGTTTACTATAAGGTTTCCAGCTTTGAGGGATACGGGCGTCTTTCCCGGCTTGATCAGAGGGAGTTAAGAGCTGGTGCTTCCGGTGCGGTCTCGGATGATGAATACGAGAAGGATTCGGTCTCAGATTTCGCGCTTTGGAAAAGCCGCCGTGAAGATGACGGGGAGAACTACTGGAGCAGTCCGTGGGGCGAGGGGCGTCCCGGTTGGCATCTCGAGTGTTCTGCCATGTGTCGTGAGTATCTGGGTGACTCTTTTGATCTCCATTCCGGGGGCGTTGATCTTGTCTTTCCGCATCACGAAAACGAAATTGCCCAAAGCGAGGCATGCAGCGGTCACTCGATGGCGGATCATTGGTTTCATCTAACCCACCTTCTCGTTGATGGCGGAAAAATGTCGAAAAGTGCCGGGAATTTCTACACGCTGACCCAGCTGGTAGAGGCAGGGTTTTCCCCGGCTGAGCTTCGCTACGTTCTTATATCCGCGCACTATCGACAGCCCCTGAATTTTGTCGCGAAGGACAAGGACGGGAAGGAAAGTTTTCCCGCTCTCGCTGGAGCGGGGCAGGCTTTACAAAAGATTGCAAAGTTTGCCCATGTGCTTAAGCAACAGGGGAAGGTCGACACCCCGGTCGGGTTTGATGCCCTGAAAGACGTCACCGACCTGGGTTCCTTCGCAGCTGCGTTTGATGGTTTGTTAGATGATCTCAATACTCCGGATGCTCTCGGTCAGGTTTTTTCGGCGATGAAAGGAATCAAGCCTGACGAACTTTCCGAGGTGGAAGCGAGGCGTGAGTTTATGGGCTTGTCAGTGATAATGGGGGCGCTTGGATTGAAGCTTCCTGTCGTTGAAGAGAAGGTGAAAGCCGAGGTTCCGGCAGGGATTGCAGAGATGGCGCAGGCCCGTTGGCAGGCAAAACAGGACAAAGATTGGGGCGAAGCGGATCGTTTAAGAGATGAGCTGGCCGATGCCGGTTGGGAAATCAAAGACACCAAAGAAGGATACGAGTTATGCCCGAAAAATTGAATCTCCTCATTCGCCCCCGTCGAAATCGCAAGAGCGCTGCCGTCCGCGGACTGGTCAAGGAAACGCTCTTATCTCCATCGGATCTGATCTATCCGCTTTTCATTCACGAAGACAGGGAGGATGTAGCGATCGAGTCAATGCCCGGCTGTCATCGTTGGAGCCTGCCGGGTCTTGTTGAGGAAGTGGGCCGCGCCTACGTCGCGGGGGTTCGGGCGATCGTTTTTTTTCCGAAGATTGAAGAATCTCTTAAAACCTCCAGTGGTGAAGAGTGTTTCAATCCTGACGGGCTCGTTCCGCGTGCCATCAAAGCAGTGAAGGCTGCCTACCCGGATATGGCTGTCATCACTGACGTGGCACTCGACCCTTATAACTCAGACGGGCACGATGGTATCGTGGAGAAACAGAGCAATGGAGAGTTAAAGATTCTCAACGATGAAACGGTGGCTGTTCTCTGTCAGCAGGCAGTCTCTCACGCCGAAGCCGGAGCCGATATCATTTCTCCCAGTGACATGATGGATGGCCGAATTGGTGCGATCCGGAGTGCGCTTGATGCCGCGGGTCACGAGGAGGTAAGCATTCTCAGTTACGCCGTCAAGTACGCCTCCGCATTCTATGGACCATTTCGCGGAGCGCTGGATTCTGCTCCCAAAGACGGAGACAAGAAAACTTACCAGATGGATCCAGCAAACAGTCGCGAAGCTCTCCGTGAAGCTGATCTCGATATCGCCGAGGGAGCCGATATGGTCATGGTGAAGCCGGCCGGGCCATACCTTGATATAATTTCGTTGGTTCGTGATGCCGTTGATGTGCCTGTTGCGGCTTACCAGGTCAGCGGCGAGTATCTCATGATTAAATCCGCTGCCCGTGACGGATGGATCGATGAGGATAAGGTTGCGATGGAGTCTTTGTTAGGGATCAAGCGCGCCGGGGCCGATATGATTCTGACTTATTTTGCGAAGGATGTGGCCGGGCGTTTGTAAGGCATGAATCGTCGATTTTGGCTTCAGGGCCTGGGAGCATCCGTGATTCCTGCGATGGGCGTAGAAATTGATGAGCCTGTTCTGACGGTAGTCCTCGACCGCGAGGATCCGGGTAACAGTCATGGGATCTTCCGGGACGGCAGGTCATTTCAGGTCGGTTTTGGCCGTGATGGATTTCTCCCGCCCGGATCTGCTTTTGTCGGCGGTTCCTCACTTCTTGGCCGATTTAAGGTCAACGCCATCCTCAGTGCGACTCGTTTTGAAATGACAGATGAACTCATTTCGGAGTCAGGCAGATCTCGTGAATGGCTTAAAAAAAATCTCTTTGCGAACATGAGTGCAATCGACTTCGACGGGGACGGGGCAGGAGGTGAATATGGTGACGCGTTCATCGGGTTGGAACCAATCGATGATTTGGATGCGGGCCAACCTTTTCACTTTGGCGAGTACAAGGGGGTCTTTCGCTGGTATTCCTATGCCATCCATGGAACTCAGGACGAGGAACGCATCGGAGAATGCGCCACGGGTGGATGTATTAATGTCGGAAAGGCAGACCTTTCAATTCTCGTCGATGTTGTTCAACGGGGAGATTTGGTCGAGATATCTGCTTCGGATTGAAGCGGGTCGGCTTCGCGCTTGTTTCACTCCGCTTTTACGGCATTCATGGCACACCTAAACCCGGTGTGATTCGAAGGTGATTCGTTGTCGATCTGTTGTCTGGAGCCCGGCTGGTAACCTTTGCACCAAACGTCGGAGCATAGAAAGGATCCTCCTTTTGTAACGTAGGGGGTAACTTCTGAACCCGGTGGTACTGCGATCTCTGCGGGCGGTCCGCCCGGGTTGGGAACGGTCGCAGAAGGCAGCCTGTAGGCGTCAGGGTGAAAGAGGTCTGCTACCACCTCCCAGACATTTCCGGACATATCGAAGAGGCCGTATCGATTCGGGGGAAAGCGCTTTACCGGAGCGGTGGTGTAGAATCCGTCCTTCTCGGTATTTTCCCGGGGCCACTCGCCCTGCCAAATGTTTGCCATCCAGACATTCTCTCCCTTCGGAAACATTTCGCTGCCCCAGGTATAGGGTTGATGATCAAGTCCGCCGCGGGCTGCCTTCTCCCATTCCGCTTCAGTCGGAAGCCGTTTCCCGGCCCACCTTGCGTAGGCAGCGGCATCCTCATGTGTGACGTTGACGACAGGATGATCGTCCAATCCCTCGAGCGTTGTTCCTGTGCCACCCGGTGTTCTCCAGTTAGCGGCTGGATCCAGTTTCCACCACTGCGAAATATCCTGCGGATCGTCCAGTTCGCCTTTTGGTTTTGCAAAGATCATCGATCCGGCTTGAGGAGCAAATTCCGAAGCTTCCCGTAATCGTTCGATCGAAGCGAGCATCTCTTCTCGCTCCTTGCCGGTTGCCCGGGTCACCAGAAGTTCCAGGCGAGCCAGGTTCCTCCGGGCATTTTCCCGGAGTTCCTGTACCCGGACTTCAGGGAGAGGGCGTTCTGCGAAGGTCTTGTAGCCTGTCGCTTTCACAAACTTCATGAACTCACGGTTCGTCACTTCAGCCTCATCGATCCAGAAAGCATCGACATGAACTTCATGGACGGGATAAGCAGATTGATGTGAAAAGGAGTCTCCACCCATTTCACCTGCGTCGCCCCCGCGGAGGAATGAGCCGCCGGGAATTAAGACCATGCCTTTGGGGCGGGTTGCCGGAGTGGTGGCGCCGGACGAAGCCTGTGGGATCTCTTCGGTCGCCGACTCCTCTGAGCAACCTCCGAGGAAGAGCAGCGAAGAAACAAGGACTGGAAATCGGATGTTCATGAACTGGTCGCTGACTACGGCTGCTGCGGGGAAATGGTCTTCTTCAGGCTGCGAGCGTAACTTCTGGATCGCAGTCCGCCATGGCTAACTATTGTCGCGGACCTTGGAGACTCTATCGATAAGATCAGGGTAGAATTGCAGAAAGCATTGCTCAAAAACAGAATCGTTTGCGACAATTTCCTCTTCAGCGCTTTTGAGGTTGGCGAGGGCCGGACTGAAGCGGCTCACTCTCCGAAAAGTGAGCGCCTGCCCTTCGAGCGTACCGTAAGCCGTGAGCCAGTCGCCCATCCTCATTTTAGAGATCAGCGTTTCGGTTCTCTTGCTCAATCCGGTGGAAGCGACCATCGCGATGGTGGCGTACCCCCGCGAGATCGTGTTCTCTCGCTTTTCCGCTGAGAACTTCTCCCAGTGTCGGGTTAGATAATAATCGAACGCGATATCAAGGATAATCCCTCCCAGCCTTCTTCGGTCGGGCGAAATGTGCTCGCAAGCTCGTGCGACAACTGGATGCTGATCGGTGAACTGGTCAATCTCCCGATGAAGCAGAATCCCCGGCATGAGCCGCTCCCGCATTGACTCCGACAACTGATCGACAGGTTCATATCGGCCAAGATAGTCAGCCATGACATTCCCCGTCAGCGTGTCGGGGCAGCATCCATGGGATAAATGAAGATGAGCGAGAAGATTCAAATCAAAAGGAGGTGAATGGCCGGCGGCGTCACTCAGCATCGCGCAATCAGAGGTTTGGGTAAATGGGGGGGGGATATCACGAAAAATCAAGCTTTTCCAGTGGCGCTGAGTTCAGATAGAGAGCACTGCTCCCTGGAGTTTCTTAAGTAATCGCAGCGTATTTGACTGTGAACTCAGAAATGGAGAAATGAGTTCAGTACAGGGATACTGAACAAACCAAGTTTGGATCAAGTTTCGCTTCGCTCGAGTCCTCCTGCATCTGCTGTCGACGCATCTCTTCGCGGTTTTCGAACTTTCGAGCAGCCCGGATGGTGCGCTTTTTGGCCCGCTCTTCCAGAGAATTCATACGGGCGGTCTACACGACAGGTCGAGGGGAGCCGATTACCGTTCTCAATCCGCCAGATTAGGAGCGAGCCATTTCTCAGCTTCTTCGATACTCATCTTCTTCCTTGCCGCGTAGTTCTCTAACTGGTCACGTTCGATTTTACCTACGTTGAAGTAGCGGGCTTCTTCGTTGAAGAAGAAGAGTCCGCTGACAGAGCTCGGCGGAAACATGGCATAGCTTGTAGTCAGTTGCATGCCGGTCCTCGCTTCGACATCAAGAAGATCCCAGAGGGTGGCTTTCTCGGTGTGATCGGGGCAGGCGGGGTAGCCTGCTGCAGGACGGATTCCCCGGTAGCGCTCTTTGATGAAGTCTTCGACCTGTAAGTTTTCCTCTTTGCCAAAGCCCATGAACCGCCGCACGTGCCGGTGAAGGAGCTCGGCGAGGCCTTCAGCAAAGCGGTCGGCGAGGGCCTGAATAATAATCGCGGTGTAGTCATCTCCGGCGTCCTTGAAGGTTTTTGCGTATTCTTCAATCTCATTGCCGGCAGTCACAGCGAAAGCTCCGATATGGTCGGCGCGGTCGCAGTCGGCGGGAGCGATGAAGTCCGCGAGGCTCTGGTAGGGTGTTCCTTCTTTAATCTTTTCCTTCTGCTGCCGCAGAAAGTGAAAGGTGGTGAGTTTTTCATCCTTCTCCTCAGTGGAGAAAAGCTCGACATCTTCCCCGGTTGAGTGAGCGGGGAAAACTCCCCAGGTTGCGCGGCAGTGGACGCGCTCATTCTCGACGAGATCGGTAAGAATGCGCTGGGCGTCATCGAAGAGCTTTTTCGCTTCTTCGCCGTGATTTTTGTGTTCGAAAATCTTCGGGTAAACGCCCCGCAGTTCCCAGGCGTGGAAGAAAGGGGACCAGTCAAAGACTTCGACGATGTCGGCGAGGGGGACTCTTTCCCAATCGAACTGGCCGATCGCTTCGGGGATGGCCAGGTCACTTGTTGTCCAGTCAATCCGATAGGATTGTTTCTGTGCTTCTTCAAAGGGAAGGTAGACGGCGGTGGAGCCTTTCCCGGCATGAAGTTCGCGTTCCTGAATTTCCCGCGCCTCGTGTTCGGCAAGGAATTCGTCACGCATGTTATCCGAAAGGAGCTTGTTGCAGACACTCACGACGAGCGAAGCGTCACCGACGTGGATGACAGGTTCGCTGTAATGTTCGCTGATCTTGATCGCGGTGTGGGCACGGGAAGTCGTTGCTCCACCGAGGAGAAGCGGGACCTTCCAGCCTTTTTTCTCGAATTCTTTGGCATTGTAAATCATTTCGTCGAGTGACGGTGTGATCAGTCCTGACATGCCGACAATATCGGCCTTGTGCTCAAGGGCTGCTGTCATGATTTTCTCGCAGTCAACCATGACGCCGAGATCGATGACCTTGTAACCATTGCAGCCCAGGACGACCCCCACGATATTTTTTCCGATGTCGTGGACATCGCCTTTGACCGTTGCAATGACGAAGACGGGCGCACTGTCTTCGGCGCCTTCTTCCTTTTCGGCTTCCATGTAGGGAAGCAGGTAGGCAACAGCCTTCTTCATGACCCGGGCGCTTTTAACGACCTGAGGGAGAAACATTTTCCCGGCCCCGAACAGTTCTCCGACGACCCCCATGCCCGCCATGAGTGGCCCTTCGATAACTTCGAGGGGTTTTCCGAGGTTCCGGCGGGCTTCTTCCGTATCCTCTTCAATGAAATCAGTGATCCCTTTGACGAGTGCGTGGGAGATGCGATCGCCGACTGCCCCCTCGCGCCAGCTGAGGTCCGGCCCGGTGTTTTTGCTCCCCCCGGTGACGCCGGCGGCTTTGAGCGCTTCCGCGTGATCAATGAGAGCTTCGGTAGCGCCGGGGTCGCGGTTGAGAAGAACATCCTCTACCAGTTTCAGAAGCCCCGGTTCGACCTCGTCGTAGACTTCAAGCATTCCCGGATTCACGATCCCCATATCCATGCCGGCTTTGCCCGCGTGGTAGAGAAAGGCGGCGTGCATTGCTTCGCGGACCACATTGTTTCCACGGAAGCTGAAAGAAATATTGGAGACGCCGCCGCTCACTTTTGCACCGGGGAGGTTTTCTTTGATCCAGCGGGTCGCATTGATGAAGTCGACTGCATAGTTATTGTGCTCCTCCATTCCTGTGGCGACAGTGAGAATGTTAGGATCGAAGATGATGTCTTCAGCATTGAAACCAACTTCATCAACAAGGATTCGATAGGCCCGTTCACAGATTCGGATTTTACTCTCGTAGCTGTCAGCCTGACCATTTTCATCGAATGCCATGACGACGACGGCAGCGCCGTATTTCATGACAGTGCGGGCATTCTTCTTGAACGCTTCTTCACCCTCTTTGAGAGAGATTGAATTGGCGATGCCTTTCCCCTGAAGGCATTTGAGCCCGGCCTCGATGATTTCACCTTTGGAAGAGTCCACCATGATGGGGACTGCCGCGACATCAGGCTCTGCGGCAAGAAGATTGAGGAAGCGGGTCATCGTCGGGACCCCTTCGATCATTCCTTCGTCCATGCAGACGTCGATCACGGGCGCGCCGTTTTCGACCTGTTGACGGGCAATCGCGACTGCTTCCTCGAGCTTGTCTTCTTTGATGAGTTTCTTAAAACGAGGAGAGCCGGCTACGTTGGTCCGTTCACCAATCATCAGAAAATTTTTCTCTGAGGTATGGTTGTAGGCTTCTGATCCGGAGAGGCGCATCACCGGCTCCGCGACTGGAATCTCTCTCGGGGCGAAATGTTTCGATACGTTGGCGATTGCGGCGACATGCTCCGGAGTATTGCCGCAGCACCCTCCGATCAGATTGACGAGGCCCTGGTCGGCGAATTTCCCGAGAAAATCCTCCATATGCTGAGGCTCAAGGTCGAATCCGGTAGGGGCGAGCGGATTGGGGAGGCCGGCGTTCGGGTAAACCGAAACGTTGGTTTCCGCGACCTTCGCGAGTTCGGCGAGATGGGGTTCGATAAGGTCAGGGCCGAGCGAGCAGTTCAGCCCGATTGCGAGAGGTTTGACATGAGAGACGGCATTCCACATCGCTTCGACTTTCTGTGCTGAGATCATGGTTTCGCCTCCGCGTCCGACTGCGGCGGATACGATCACAGGGAATTCGACCATGTCCTCATCGTAGACTTCCCGCAGGGCGACCATGGCCGCCTTGGCGTTGAGAGAGTCGAAGATGGTTTCAACCATCATGATGTCAGTGCCGCCTTCGATGAGGGCTCTGATCTGATGTTTGTAGGCGTCGCGAACCTGGTCGAAGGTCACGACCCGGAAGCCGGCGTCTTCAGCGTCGGGGGAGTTTGTGAGCGATACCGTCATCGGCCCGATTGCTCCCGCGACATATCGCTTCCGTCCGGTTTCCTCCCCGATGCGATCGCACCATTTTCGGCAGAGCTTTGCAGACTCAACGTTGAGTTCCCAGGCGAGGTCTTTCAGGAAGGGGTTGTTGACGACGTCCCGGTCGAAAAATTCGGGGTCCTTCCGGCCTTTGCCTTTCTCCCGGGGGTCTTCGACAAAGAATTCACTCTGGGCGAGGTAGGTCGCGGAGAATGTGTTCGTCTCGATGATATCGGAGCCGGCTTCGAGGAAGCGCTTGTGAATGTCACCAATGACATCGGGTTTGGTGAGGGAAAGGATGTCTCCGTTGTTGAGGAGATCTTTCTCATTGCTCTGAAACCGTTCGCCCCGTGCATCCTTTTCCTCCAGCCCGTAACCACGGATGGTGGTTCCCATCGCCCCGTCGAGGACGAAGATGCGTTCTTTCAGCGCCGAGCGGATTTCTTTTTCGAGTTCAGATGACATGGCGCGGAACTAAACAGGGTTGTTTGCGGGAAGAAAGTAGGAAAGTAGGAAAGTAGCTCGGGGGACTGTTGAGGCTTGCGATGAAGGTATTGCTGCTTTCGCAGGCTCGAAGTCGATCGTTGCCCCATTCGCGATCAGTGAACCTCTTTGTTGGAAAACAACTTCTCTGAGGGCTGCGAATGAGGCTTGAGCATTTCTTTTCCGGGAAATTATTGTCCGATGAGGAATCGGGCACCGATGAAGGCTCCGGCACCCGGGGCTTCGTATCCGGATACATAGTCGTATTCTTCATCAAAGGCGTTCTCGAGGCGGGCGTAGATTTCAATGTTGTCGTTCACCTGGTAGTTGCCGAAGAACCGGGCGACGGTGTAGCCGCCCAGATCCTGCTGAGCAGGCCCTCCGAAAACCCCACTGTCGGTGCGGTCATAGGCACCGGTGATTTCCGCTCCGACCTGCCAGCGATCCGCAGAGTAGACGGCACCTGCTCCGAGGGTGTGGCGGGGACGGCGAATGAGGCGTGATCCGGGCTGGTAGGCAAGGAGGTAGGAGCCGTCGGTGACGCGGGCGTTGAGATAGGTGTAGTTGGCGTAGAGGTTAAGACGGTCCGTCGCTGCGATCTGAAATTCGAACTCGAAGCCGTCTGATTCGGTGTCAACCTGAGCGGCGCCGAAGGTGATGGGGTCGTTATCGACAAGGTTTTCGATCTCATTGTTAAAGTAGGTGAGGCTGACAAGCCCTTCGCCGCTGAACACTTCCTGTTGAATGCCGAATTCATAGGTCAGGCTTTCCTCCGGCATGAGATCGGAAGCGCTCGTGAGGCTGCTAGTAAACAGAAGATCCTGTCCTGTGGGGGCTTTGTAGCCGGTCGCTACCTTTCCGAAAACGGTTGTCCCGGTTGGCTCGATTTTGTGGCTCAGTTGCGCGGTGTAGGTGCCTTTGCTTTCGTAGGTGTCGTGGTCATCGTAGCGGCCCGACGTGAGGAGGTGAAAATTTGCGGGGAGGGCGAGGTCAGCTTGAGCAAAGACACTGCTGAACCCATATTCGAAGTTTGACGGCAAATTGAAGGGGCCGGCGGGGAGCGGCGTCCGGTCGAATCGATATTCGTAGCTGCCTCCCCCGAGACTCAGGGTAAGGTCGTCCGAAGGGTGGTAGTTGAAGACGGCTTCGAATTCGCTGCCGTCCTGCTCAAGAAAGTTGTCATTGAAGAACGGCGTTTGAAGAGCGGTGAGTTCATTCGTGGTATAGCTGTAGAAAGTCGTGAAATCCCAGTCATCACGAATCACAGAAATTCTCGGGGAGAAGAGGCCGGACTGGTTTTCATTCGTCTGCTGCTCCGGAAAGCCGGGATTGGGAGTGCCATCAAAGGCGAAGCGGGATCCCGGTACTTCGAGGAAGGCGTTTTGAACCGAGCCGAGGATATCGAAGTAAATACCGTCACCGAGTTCCACGGCAACGTTTCCACGGAAGGTGGCGTTGTCATAGTCGGACTGGATGCGGTCGTTCTTGGTGTCGAGGAAACTCCCGTCGAGGGCGATGCCGACCGCTCCGTCGCGAAGAGTGACTTTGGTGCCGCTGCGAAAAGTGTTGAAGGAGCCGCCCTCCGCGTAGGTGGAGAGAGTGTTGGACTCCACGAAGCGCGCGTCGGTCGAGCGAAGGTCAATTGCTCCGGCAATGGCATCAGAGCCGTAGAGAGAACTCGCGGCGCCGCGTGAAAATTGAACAGACTCAAGATTTGAGACGTCGAGAAACTCAACATGGTAGAGGCCGGCGAGACCGCGCGGAAGTCGGCGTCCGTTGAGAAGCACGACGGTGTGATCGCTTTCCATGCCACGCACAAAGATGGAAGTCTGGGTTCCTTCGCCACCAGTTGAAGCGACGCTGACGCCAGCCGACTGCCGGAGGACCGAGGCTAAATCGTAGCGCTGATGGGTTCGGATTTCAGAGCCGGCGATCGTATCGACCGAAGGCAGGAGAGCAGTTTCTTTTTCGTCTTCGGTGAGCACGGTTCGCGTCGCGATACTCGGAACGACCAGTTGCTGAGCAACTTCTTCACGAATGATCACGGATCGGGCAGATGAGTCTTCCTTGAGGTAGGTGACGTCGAGGGTGGCGACATCATCGCTCAAGGTTGATGCTGTGTCCTCCTGTGCATGAGCGAGGGAGGAGGTTAAAAGGACAATGGAAAATGTTCGTATCAACAAATCTTGATTCATAGATTTGTTTTAATTGCGGTAGCAAGGCCGTGCAAGCGTTTTTTGATAGAAACTGTTTCAAGCAGGAGGACACGAATTATAACGGCGAAGAATCAGCCTGTTGATGAGGCTCCTTTTTCTCTTTCCGCGTTTGTATGACACAGGATGCGCTTGCGATTTGTTCCCGGGGCCTTATTTTTCCAACAGCATCAGGAGTGGTTTCGCGAAAGTGGAATCCGGCAACCTGGTTTGGAGAAGCCAAGGTGCCTTGAAAGCGACGAAGAATTTCTTTAGAAATTCACGGAGCTCTCGATGTGCGGATGAAAAAGTCCGAACAGAATTTCTCTCGGGCGAAAAGTCCGACCTGATGTGGTCACTGAAAACTTCAGCAACTACATCAAACATGAAAGACCTCAATGAATCCCGGTTTGTCGACTTACCTCAGGCAGGCGAACGCACTCGACTTGTTTCGCGAGTGAATGAAGAGAACCCGAATCACCATCTATGGAATAATCGTGGAACCTGGTGGTGCCATTTTACCGTTCACCGCGAAGATTATACCTCAGAACGAATCAGGGTTTCTCTCAAAACCAGAGAGGTTGAGACGGCACGTCAGAGGCGGGATCAACTTTTACGCAGTCTCTGCTGATGAGTGCAATTCCCCATCAGGCAGTGTTGCCTGCGAATTTTGGAGAATGGCCGGACGGGATGCAGCGTCGATTCGTCGCCCATGCCCTGAACGAAGGGGCGAATGTTCAATCCTCAGCAGACAGGGCAGGGAGGCCAAGCTGCTCGCGTTCACGATTTAAATCGTCAGCGATTACAAGGAATTCCCGGAGTCGCTGCTCAGCGATGGCGGAGGTCGTATTCGTCAGACCGAGATAAATTTCAGCGGCTTCGAGCAGATCAGCGGCCATCGTGTGGTAGCCTCTCGTTTCATCCTGAAGATCAGCGCGAATTCTCGCCAGTTCTATATCGGTATTGTCGAGGGCATTTCGAAGAGCATTTTCGTCAGTGCTTTGTTCATCTCTTAACGCAAGGTAAGGTAGAATGAGTTCGTCAATTCGTTCGATGTCAGAAAGGGCCTCGCTCGTTCCGGGAGAAGGGCTTTGACCAAACTTATGCATCGCAAGGGCGGAGAAATGATGGGGAACCAATTTGAGAATGCTTTCAAGGCGCTCCTGAACTTTGATATTGCGGGCGAGTTCAGGGAGTGGCATTCGCACGGAGACCGCTTCGATTTCCGCAAAGATCAGGCTTGCTTCATGCATCGCCGGTGAAATTTCAGGAAGGGTAATGACGCGATAGGCCTCATCGAGAGTGTTGTAGGAAAGGAGTTCGGAAAAGAAAAGGAGCTCAAGTTCTTCACTGCTGGAGAGCGTTTCGAGGAGCGGTGTAAGCGCATTGGCGGGAATCAATAAATAGGGCAGATCGAGTGATTTCGCGGCACGGAGCAGGGCGGCAGGGTCTTCGACCGGCCTGACCGATTCGCTTGCCAGTTCATAGGCTCCGAGAACGCCGATTGAAGGGTTGAAAGGGGTGGCGTTGGTGATGGACTTTAGAGACAGGGTAACCTGGAGCGCTGACCGTACTTTGGATGCCCTTTCTTCTTCCAGCAGGGGAAGGATTGGTTTGAACGAAACTTCACCGATAGCTCCCTGCTGCCAGGTAGCGCCATAACTCAGGGCTTTTTCCATGGGAAAATTAATCCCGATCAACGTCGGGGAATTGTCCGGGGCCGGCAAAAGCGGAAGGATGGGGTAGTTCTTGACGGTTCGTTCAGTGAGAAAAGGAAAGCGCGAATTCTCGACGGGGCCGGTCGGCGCGCGAACGTGAAGCGTGAATGTGCCGGCGGGAAAATAGTCTGCGTTGGGAAATACCCCGGTGAGGTTGCGAATCTCCTCCCGAATTTTCGATAACTTGATATCAGGCTTTGGATTCGCAGGTGTTTCTGTTTCGGGCATGGTCGCGGAGTCGGGTTCAGATGCAGCTCCCGAAAGGGCAGGAGCATTTCTCTTCACATTCTTTGCTTCCCGTTTGAGGTTCTCTAAGCGTTTATTCGAATCATAGAGGTCCGGTTGCAGAGAGACGAACCCTGCCCACGGGTTGCGTTTCCCCCCCGAAAACGTTTTGTAAAAGAGGAGGCGCTCCGTGGTCGGCTCAGGGTGGGTGAGGAGGGATATCTCCATGAGGAGAGGGGCGAGTTTTAACTCTTCCGGCTCGGCGGGCGGTGAGGTCATGTCGGACGCCAGCCTCCAGAGTGCTTCTGAGATGGCACTGCGTGAATCAAAGAAAGTGGTTGTTTCAGGAGCCCGCCCGTCTACGAGGGCCTCGTGAGCTTGACGTGCATGCTTGTGAAAGGGCGCAAGACTCAGGGCGATGGCGAGAGATTTTTCAATGAGATCGCTGTCGACATGATGACTTCCCTGAAAGTTGCAGGCGATCGACGCCATCGCTTCGAGGGCAATCTGACGTTCCGCCTGGCTGAGGAAAATTCCGTCTGCATCGAAGGGGGCCTTGCTGAAAGCCGGTTCATCATATCCCTGAGCCGGGCTTGCCATGCAGAGCAGGTTCGCTGCAATGAAGCAGAGTAGCGAGGGGGAAAAGCGTGGGAATTTCATTCAATCACTTGCGTAGGTGATGCTATCATCAAAGGGCGAGACTTGTCTACGATGTCATCGCTTCCCTTTTCAATGAAGCAAATCTCTATTTCTGAAACGGTCATGTTCTATGACACCGACTGTGGGGGCGTGGTCTCTAACATTGCGTATCTTCGTTTCGTCGAACGGGCGAGATCAGCGCTCTTTGCAGAGATGGGAATGGACATCGCGGCTATGAACGAAAGTCAGCTTTTCCCTGCGGTGATCAGAACGGAGATTGATTATCGTTTTCCGGCGAGGCTCGGTGATGTCGTGAATATCACGGCAAGTCTGAGTGAAGTTCAGAAGGTGAAGGTGACCTGTGAGTTCAGGTTATGGATAGGAGAATGTGTTGAGAATGGAAAATTAATCGCTGAAGCGAAACAAATTGCAGCCCTGGTTCAGATGCCTTCAGGAAGACCTCGCAGAACTCCTTCCGAGTGGCTGGGTTTCATTGATTCATGAAGGTAAATTTCAGCTTGCTGAATTTTTGCCTGTAATTCACAATGTAAATACATCCACCCCATTTCCTCATGAGTAGTGCCCCAGCTGAAGACACCCCTGGAATACAATTTTCCATCCTCCGTCGCGGATCCCGCGATCCTGAAGGTCCTTTCACCGATCAGGATATCCTTCAGCTTTTAAATGAAAGGAGAGTTTCTGTTTCTGATCTTGTTTTCTACGAAGGGCTTGGAGAATGGAAGCCCCTCGGAGATGTCTTTGAGATTCAGGAGCAGATCAGTCACTTTGTGGATGATGGCCAGGATACTGAGAAGGTTGCGAACGCTTTCAGGGAGGTGACCGGCATTGTTGGAGATTCCGAAAATATTTTTTATATCGCGGTGCAGGAAAAGGCGGGCTTGCTAAGCAAGACAAAGCAGTGCGTCGTCATTACCAATAAGCATATTTACCTTCTTCACGAAAAGCGGGCGGGTTACGAGTTGGAGGCCCATCTCTGGAAGTCGATCACGAATACCTTGATGCGTGATGAGGGAAAAGGCCTCGGAACTTTTTCGATCCTCCTCGGTGGCGAAAAGCGGGTCGATGTGTGCCACATTCCGTTGAAGCAGGTTCAGCGCCTCTTTCAACTCTCTCAGGAGATGAAGGAAGCGACCGATTGATCAACGTCGTCCGAGATATTTTGCCATCGAGCGAAGCATTGACGAGGCGAGTTCCGGGTTGGTCTTCATCACGTCGTGAAGAGCTTCCTGCGGAATTCTCAAGGCGATCACGTCTCCCTTGCTTCTCACCGTAGCGGTTGCGGGAGTCAGGGAAACGGCACTGATTTCACCGACGACTTCACCGCGGAGAGACATGTGATTGACGATATCGTCATCGACCAGGATATCGAGTTCCCCGGAAATGAGGAGCCAAATAGATTCCCCTGTATTCCCCTGCTGGATGAGATATGTAGCATCGGGGAGTTCCGTCATTTCGGATTCCTCGACGAGCGTCCTCAGGGCTTCCGGAGGTGCCGATTCGAAGGCGTCGTTTTTGCTTAAGAGGCTGACCAGCTCTGTATGTTCCATGATTCTATCCCGCTTGGGGTTTCCTAGTATGGCAATTCCCTGCGGAATTGCCATTCGCGAATTGGCGGGAACTGGCTAATCTTGCGCCGAAAATTCGATTCTATGGATGAAGAACCAATGTTGGAGCCCGAAAATGAGGCTATTGAGGTGAAATGCTACTTTGTGCGTGAGCGGAATGCGTTGGCGGTGAGGGCTTCATTCACGCCGGTTTATACGGATTATTACATCCATCTCATGGAGCACAAAATTCGCTATACCGGCGAACAGGATCAATCAATGAAAGACGGCCTCGCTACCTTGGCCCTCCATCTTGCGTCGAGGCCACGTAATGAAGCGGTTGCCTGGACCTTGAGTTGGCAGAATCCACTTCAGAACCTCTTCCTTACGGGAAGTAATCGAACCGGAACCGTTACGGGACGTCTCTTCACCGAAGATATTCGTGAGCGCGACAGTGATCTTTTTTTCTCCCAGATATCGGTTGAAGGAGAGGAGTCCCGTCAGAGCATGATCGAGTTGCTCTCGACGAACCTGTTTGAAGTCGGCGAGAACTACTACGAGCAGAGTGAGCAGCGCCTCGGACGATATTTTAAGCACTCTGAAGAGGATTTCCTCCTCATCACCGCCCAGCCGGACTGTGATGAGGAATGGCTCGCCGGACTTGATGAGGTGGCGATTCGCGAGTTGGATGAAAAAGAGACCTTAAGTCTCCTCGAAACGAGGAGTTATCGTTTTGAGTGTGGATGCAGCCAGGATAGGATCTTTCCGATTCTCGCAGGGATGGGTCCGGAAACAATCGCCGGGATCTTTGAGGGGGGCGAAGTGGTCCCAACGAGCTGCCCGCGTTGCGGGGCAAAGTATGCGATTACCCGTGAAGCGCTCGAGGCCTATATGGAGGAAAATTCATGAAAGCGTCAAAAAAATCGGAGGCGATGCGGCGGGAGCAGGAACTCGCGTGGATCGGTGACACCGTTCTCGACCTCTTTGCGAGGACGTGGATTCTTGAAAACCATGGGACCGTTTGTGGCGAAATGCTGAGACGAATGACTTCGAACCAGTTTCTCGCGTGCTTCGGAAATCCGACCTCGGTGGAGGCAAAGATTGGAACAATATATGGGGAGGGTGATCTCGAGGCAGCATTTAATTGGATCGAGGCGGAAATTTTGCCGCTTTTTCAAAAACAGGAGAAAAAACAGCGATAATTCCGGCTTTTTTATAAAAAAACAGGATTTTACTAATGAAAAGCGAGACGTTAACGTTCTTCACTTGCCTGCCGCCTTTTTGTTAAGACGACTTTATGAAACACGACACGATACGCGCCACGTTCACGGTGCACGGCCTCGTTTGCGGCCTTCTTGCTTCTCTCTCCGCTTTGATTTTTACGTCGTGCACCACGACTTCGACGGGGAGTGGCGCGGGTAATTTGCCCTCTTCTGCTCTGAACCACCCTGCAGTTCAGGCGCGAAACGCTCAGATCGCACAGGAGCCGCCGGGCACCTACTTTATCGGTCGACGGTGGTGGACTGACGGTACTCGCTTTTGGGGGTACTTGCGAAAGCCCGGTCAGCCGTGGTCGGAAGCCAAGCTTGTTATCATGAATGAAAGCATTACCAAGCAACCTGACCGGATGCCGGAAGAGGGGGCTGCGCAAGTGCATGGATTTGATCATAACTACGAGTATCGCATCTGGGGTTCCTACACCGGGGTGACTGTCTACGATCCGAATTCCAATTTTCGAATTCCAGAGTTCAGGCTTTCGAAGTATGAACTCATCAATAAGAATCCGGGATTTGTTTTCTGGCCGGGTGAGCAATACAGCCCGCGCCGTCTTCCTCCAAAGCATCCCCCTCTTTTCTAGGGCCGGGCTGGACCCTGTTTGGGCATTGCCCCAACCCTGTTAAGTCTCTCTTCTGCATTCGATGCCATCGCCTCAGCTTTCTGTTCTGATTGTGGAGGACGAACCGGCGATTGCAGAGACGCTGATTTATTCTCTGGAGACGGAGGGCTATCGTGTGCTTCATGTGGGGACGGGAAACGAAGCGCTCGCTCTTCTTAAAAAAAATCGAATCGACTTTGTGGTGCTCGATGTCGGGCTGCCGGATATCACCGGCTTTGAGGTGTGTCGTGAGATTCGAAAAACTTCCGATGTTCCGATTCTTTTTCTGACGGCCCGGGAAGGAGAGATTGATCGTGTCGTCGGGCTGGAAATCGGTGGGGATGACTATGTCGTTAAACCTTTCAGTCCACGTGAGTTGACGGCGAGGGTTCAGGCCATACTGCGTCGGGGGCAGCGTTCTGAGCGGGCCGCTGAGGTCCAGACCAAAGAGGACGAAATACTCACGGAAGGCCGGCTCACTCTTTTATTCGACCGATACGAAGCGCGGCTCGATGGAGAAATCCTGGACCTTGCGCGTTATGAGTTCGGCATGCTTAACGTCTTTCTGCGTCACCCGGGCCGTGTGTATACGCGCGATCAACTCATGGAACTCGTGTGGGATGAACCCGAATCCGCTTCGGACCGGACGGTTGATGCTCACATTAAAACGCTCCGTCGAAAATTTCACGAAATCGATGAATCGTTTGATCCGGTAAGGACCCATCGGGGAATCGGATACAGTTGGCAGCAGGATCTTTCATGAGAATCACCTTGCTCATTATCGTCGGGTTTCTCCTCATCGCCGGAGGTGGGTTCTTCTTTTTGATGAAGACGATCAGTGAAGATGTTGAGCGTCAATATTCACAGGCTTCAGAGGAACCTCTCGTGGATTTCGCCCATCTCTTCGCTTCCTTGTTAGAGCAGGATGTCGAAGAAGGCGTCATCCGGGTGGAGCGATTTCGCGAAGGTTTTTCCAATGCTTATGAACGCGAATTTCTTGCCCGGATCTATCGGTTGGAAAAGCGGGATATTCACACTCACGTTTATGTGACCAATGAGGAGGGTATCGTGGTTTTTGATTCTGAAAGAGGTAAAAGAGAAGGGGAGGATTACTCTGACTACAACGATGTCTTTCTCGCGGGGCAGGGAGAATATGGTGTCCGTGCTTCACGAACGGATCCGGATGATTCAAGGTCGACTGTTTTTTATGTCGCGGCACCGGTTTTTCATGAAGGGGAACTGATTGGGACGCTGTCTGTATCGCGTCCGGAAACGGCGATGGCTCCGTTTGCGGAGGAGTCGAAAAAACTGGTGATTCGAGTCGGGATTCTTACCGCTGTTTTAGTTTTCGTATTAGGCATACTTTGGGCTTATCTCATTTTGCATCCCATTAGAAATATCACGAGGCAGGCGCTGCGGATTGCAGAGGGGGAACAGGAATCCCTTCCCCCTTCCGGGGTGGGGGAACTCCGGAGTCTCAGCCTCGCTCTGGAAGAGATGCGCCGCGAGTTGGAAGGAAAGCATTACGTTGAGAATTATGTTCAGGCGCTGACGCATGAGCTGAAGAGCCCGCTTGCGGCGATTCGGGGAGCGGCTGAATTGATCGATGAGTCGATGCCCGGGGAAAAGCGGCGGCGGTTTCTCGATAACATTCTGAACGAAACCTCCCGCAGCGAGGACATGGTTCGCCGCCTCGTGCAATTGGCTTCAGTCGAAAGTCAGTCAAGTTTGTCGCAGCGTGAAGAGGTGTCTTTGCCGGGGATTTTGAGAGATGAGCTAAACACTTTTCAGTCTGTGATTGAAACAAAGCAGCTGGTGATCAAGCAGTGCGGATTTGATGAAGATTTTGTTGTTACAGGCGATTCAATGATGCTTCGAATCGCTCTGCGTAACGGGTTGAATAACGCCTTTGATTTTTCGCCGGCAGGGGGAGAGGTGGAACTAGAATTTCGAATTCGTGATGGCCTTGTCGAACTGACGATACGAGATCAAGGCCCCGGCCTTCCCGCGTATGCGAAAGGGCGGTTGTTTGACAGGTTCTATTCCTTGAGGAATGAAGCCACCGGTCGCAAGGGCTCGGGAATCGGATTAACCTTTGTCCGCGCCACGGTAGAACTTCACGGTGGTAAGGCTTCGCTCGAGGATGGTGAAGAAGGAGGAGCAGTATTGAAGATGGGCTTTAGCTGCTAAGTGTCGCTCAGGCCTTCTTTTTGCTTTCTTACTTCCTGGTCTGATGTTCGGGCGCGGCGAGTTCGGTCGGTAGGCCTTTATCTCCCTGGTCTTCCATCCAGGCGTCGAGCTTAGCCTTGAGTTCTTTGCGGGTCTCAGCATGTTCGGGAGCTGTGGCGAGGTTCTTCCAGTGGTGCCAGTCGCCGGTCACGTCGTAGAGTTCAACCTCCGGGCGGTAGTGGTAATGGTTGACCAGATTTCGGGCACGCTCTTTTCCCTTCCCGGCCCGCTTTATCCATGAGCGAAATTCAGGGGATTGGGTGCAGGCATTCGTGAATTTTTCCTCGTGATTCAAATTAATGATGAGCTGATGCGTTTTGCTCCGAACACTTCGTATGCCGAAGGCATCGGAACCATTGTTGATTCCGTTGGTCGTCATGATGCCATAGACGTGGGACTTATGTTCGGTGGATTCACCGAGGAGGACAGGGAGGAAGCTGGATCCATCGACTGGTCCGAGGAGCTTACCATCGATTGCGTCGATGAGAGTGGGGACGACATCAACGTACTCGACCATCGCTTCCGTCTTCGATCCGGGGGCGATTTTGCCGGGCCAGCGGGCGATGAGGGCGGTCTGAAGGCCCGGATCGTAGAGGGTCCATTTGGCGAAGGGCATGCTGTTTCCCTGTTCGCTGGACAGCATTACGATAGTGTTTTCGGCGAGGTTGTGTTTGTCGAGGAGGTCGAGTAGTTGTCCCACCTGCCCGTCGTAATAAGTGATTTCGGCGAGGTAGGCGGCCATTCCCCGGCGGGTTTCTTTGGTGTCGACGAAATAGGGGGGGAGCTTGATTTCATCGAGCGGGTACTGTGATGGATCTCCATGATTCCACGGTGTGTGAGGTTCGTTGGAGCAGGCAAAGAGACAGAATGGATTTCCGGCTTCTTTTGATTCAGCCATTAGCTGATCAATGGCTTCCATGTCGGGATTCCTTTTTACCGAAGAGTATTCGAAAGGAAAAACAGACTCGGGAGCAATGTGCTTCTTTCCGCTAAGGGCGACGCGGTAGCCAAGTGGTTTGAGGTGGTGAACGATGCTTTTCGTACCCTCTTTTGCGAAGGTGTGGTTTGGATATGCTCCCGTTTTCACCGGATAGATGCCGGTGTAGAGATTGTGTCGCGTCGGCGAGCACATGGGAGCGGTTTGAAAGCAGTTGGAAAACTGCATGCCTTCGGCGGCGAGGCGCTCGAAATTGGGCGTATGAGCCTGTCCGCCATAGACGCTCAGGTCGCTGTGCGTCAAATCATCCGCGTTAATGAAGAGGATGTTGGGGAGGGATGTCTCTTCGCTTTGAGCAAAGAGAGGGAGAATGAGCCCGAAAAATGTACACAAAAAAAGCCGGCAGTTGTTCATACTGCCGACTTTATCGAAGATTCCTTACTTTTTGTAGGGACTGATCGACGTGACGCGGTAGCGCTTCGTTTCGCCGTCACCAAGCGGGAATTCCACTTCGTCTCCGATCACTTTGTCGAGGATCTCGTTACCACGCTCAGAAAGGTAGGCGATGATTCCCTTATCAGGATCAGAGTCCCAGGCGCCAAGAATGGTGTAGGTAAGTGGATCTCCGGCGCCATCGACCGGCTCAAGGGTAACTATTGTGCCAATCGAAACTTTCGAAGTGTCAGGATCGGCAAAGTCGGTCGGCTGTGCGATTTTGAGTTCTTTTTCCCAGTCTCCCTGCTTCTTCATAAGGACACGCTGGTACTCTTTGGAAGATTTGTACTCGAAGTTCTCGCGAAGGTCGCCGTAGGAACGGGCAATCTTGATGTCTTCGCGGTTCTGCGGGATTTCCTCTTTGATCAACTTGTCGTAGGCGGCTTTGCGCTCGGTGAGGCTTTCCTCGGAAACGATGAGAGATTCTTCGACCTGAGTTTCGCGGCCCATGAGGAGGTCCTGGATTTCAGGGTGAAGTTTCACGACGCGGGCCATGAGCGATTTCCTTGTCAGTTCATCGAATGACGCGCTGTTGAGGAGGCGACCGGCAAAGTTGCGGATCGTGTTGATGTTGGCTCCGGCGATCAGGTCCGGAATGAGGTTGCGGTCGTCTCCGACGAGGTCACGAAGACGGTTCGCTGAGCGGACCGCTCCTTCGTCGTTCAACTGGTCAGACTCAAGAGAGCTCATCACATTGAGGCTCAGTGTGTCGCTGAAAAGAGACTGGCCGAGTCCTTTGCGTTCGCGACAAATCCAGGCAAGGGCGTCGGAAGAAAGGCTGCGCTGCTGAAGTCCCTCGGACATGTATCCGGTAAGGGCCTCGCGTTGATCGGATGCATCGAGGAAGCTCGCGATTTCTGCGATCGAGCGAAGGTTGCAAACAGGGATCAGTCCGAGAATCTTCTCCACCCATTCGTCGCCGAAAGCGGCAGGGAAGCTCTTCAGCACCTGGCGAAGGCGGGTGAGGGAGAGGTCTTCGAAAAGTCCGGGGATCGCCGGTTCGTCCGCAGCGAGGATTTCTGCGACTGTGATTTGCGATTCAGGAGCTTCGTAGGCTTTGATTTTGCTCTGAAGTTCCTCGCGGATAAGAATCAGTTCCACGGCGGGGGCATATTGGAGCTTCACCCCTTTTTTAGCGATGTCCGTGATTTCGTCGGCGAGGTCTTTGAGTTTCTGCTGTTCCTCTTTAAAGGCGCCGATGTCTTTGATGACGGCTTCGACCGCTTTTACTTTTGCTTTGAGGTCACGGGCTTCACGGAAGTCGGCGATGAGTCCTTCTGATGGATCGAAGTCCTCCTCGCGCATTTCGAGCGGTTCGGTTCGTTTTGCGGGAACGATGAACTGGTTGTTATCGCGAAGTTTCTTTTTGGTGCTTTCCCACCAGCTTTTGTATTTCCCTTCGGCAACGACGCGGCCTTTTACGAGATCTTCAAGGTGATCGAGGTAGAGGCGGTCGTTGTGGCTGCTCAGCGCGAGAGTGACAAGACCAACAGGATCCTCCTTTGACATGGCCTGAAGTTCTTCGAGCGTGGAAAGTCTCTTCGCGAGAAAAGAGTCTTCGGCGATTGGGGTGAGCGAAATTCCTGCGAACTTCATTCCCATTTCATGGCCGGGCTTATCTTCAAAATCGACGACGACTTTGAGATTGAGGCGATCCCAGTCTGCGATCTGACCTGCCCCCCAACTTTTATGCTGACAATACGTGCCGGGCGGGAGGGTCTCTAGCTGCTCAGCAGTGTCGGGATCGATTTTTCCTCGGGAAACTAACTTTTCTAAATCGGGATGCATGGACCCTCAACATATGAAGAAGCAGGGTCATTCCAAGTGAAAATTTTTTTTGGTTGCCAATTTAATACCCCCTGCCTAATCTCCGTTCTAATTATGAAGAAAATTTTAGCCGTTTTATTGCTGGTTGCAGTGGGTTCCATCGGTCTGGCCGACATCCACGAGCCCCCGAAGTCCAAGTACACGAAGACGCGTAAATTCAGCCGTGGAGTGGCGAACATCGTATACGGCTGGCAGGAGATTCCGACGACGATGATGGAGTGGCAGCAGCTGCACACGGAGCAGAATGTGGGAATTTTCACCGCAGGCTTCTTCGTTGGGGTCCAGAGGACAGGTGCCCGGCTTAAGTATGGCTTTTACGAGGTGATCAATTGGCAGCGTCCGCTTTACAAAGACAGCTACCGCCCGGCGATGGAAAGCATCAATTACCTTCCGATGTCCGGTTATGAGGAATTTCCTCCGCAAATCGGATTTCTTACCACTCCGGGCTACACGCGCGGAAGGACCTGGTAGGTTTTCTTCAGAGATTTTAAAAAAGCCGTCCGAGAGGGCGGCTTTTTTTGTATAGGGAGTGCCGGATTCTGCCTGATCAGGAAGTCGTTGCTGAGTAGGTTTCGAGGAACTGACGATAGAATGCCACGCCTGCGTTGAGGTCATTGATGCTGAGAAATTCGTCTTTGGTGTGTGCCTGGGCGATACTTCCCGGGCCACAGGCGACGGCAGCAAGCCCGCATTCGCCAAGGCGGCCTGCATCACAAAACCAGGGTGCGGTTGTAATTTTTGAACCGATCGATTGAAGGCGCTTGACCCCTTCAATGCCGGGATCGGTGAGAAGGGGGACGGAGTCTCCTATCACGTTAAGCCGGATGCTTCCTGAGGGGTCGAGCGTTTTAAGGATGGATTTAACGAGCTCAACACTTCCACCTGCGGCATGGAGGGCGGGAGTCTCGCGGAAGTCGAGGATGGCACGGCACAATGAGGGGACAATGTTAGGGCTGGTCCCGCCTTCCATTTTGCCGAGGCTGACAGTCGAAGCACCCAGGGTCGGGTCAGCGTAGTCGCTGAGTGCGTTTTCCAGTTGTTCGAGCAGGTTCATGAGGAGAGGCATCATTTTTCGTATCGCATTCTCTCCGAGTTCGGGGGTCGAGCCGTGGCAGGAGCGGCCTGCTGTCGACAGTTCGATCCATACGCAGCCTTTATGGGCATGGACAGTTTCCAGTTCGGTAGGTTCTCCCACTATCGCGAAGGAGTAATCCTGAGCATGGGCACGTGCGAAATGTTTTGAGCCGGGTTGCCCGGCTTCCTCGCCCATGAGGCCGACGAAGCTGACCGGTAGCTTCAGCGTGGGTAGCTGATCCTTTAATTCGTAGAGGGCCCAAAGCATTGCTGCCATGGTTCCTTTCGTGTCGGAGGCTCCGCGGCCAAAGATTTTATCATCGCGGATTTCTGCAGCGAAGGGGTCAATGGTCATTCCCTGAACGCTGACGGTATCGGTGTGGGGGGCGAAGAGGAGGCCCGGGCCGGTTGATCGCCCCGGAAAGTGTCCGATCACATTGGGACGGCCCGGCAGGACCTCTTCAAAGATCACTTCGGCACCGCATCCGATAAGGAAGTCCCCTACGGCTTTCGCCATCGCGGCTTCGCCGGTGGCGTTTTGCCCGGGAGCTCCATCAGGATTGACACTGGGAATGCGGATGAATTCTTGCAGTAGCCCGGTAGCGGAAGTGGCGGTGATCATGAATAGTCTTGCCCTCGGGGCGTTGATTGTACAATCATCCAGATTTCGTTGCGAAAAAGAGCATTTTCGAGTCTTAGTTCGGATTAAGCTGTTGACATGAAGCGGCCTAGCAGGCCTTAATGATAGGCTAAATTTTTAAAACTTGTTTGTATGAGCGATCAGAAACCACCGAAGCCATCGGTTAGCACATCGACTGTTCCATTGAAGAAGGAAACAGTCCGTATCAGCTTGCGTGCACAAACAGAAGATTCAGGGCCAGTGGCGCCTAAGGGATCGACCGCGCCTCTTCCTGCCGGTGGGCCATCTACTGCTCCGGTTCCACCGTCGAGTCCGAAAACTGATCCGATTGACGCGACCACACCTCTGCCTGCCGATACTTCGTCGACAGCTCCGATTGACGCAACCCGGCCTCTTCCTGCCGATGCGCCGACGACGGCTCCCATTGCCGGGGTTTCCACTCCTCCATCGCCAAGTGCTCCCACAGCACCTGCCGCGCCGACGCCGCCTGCGGCTCCCACTCCGCCCCCGGCCCCGGCCCCAAGTGGCGGTGGTACCGGGGGGATTCTTCCTCCTGCCGCACCGACGCCGCCGCCGGGTGCTGCGAAGACGATTCCTTTGACGAGAGGGCCCGACCCATTAGGTAAAACGGCACCGGTAGGGCCGGCAAAAGGGCCTGATCCAATGGGGGCAACTGCTCCTGTCTCGGTTGCAGCCGCGGCTGCAGCACCTGCTCCTGTCGCCGCCGCCGCACCTGCAGCACCTGTCGGAGCGAAGACCATTCCGCTTTCGAAAACGCCGGGCCGAGGCCCTGGACCTGTTGCTGCTCCTCAGCAGCCGGGTGCCGCGAGGCCATTGCCTCAAGCGACGGTTAAGATGACTAAGCCCGGTGCCGCTGGCGGCCCGGCGACTCGCCCTCTTTCTGATAAGCCTAACATTCAATCGACCGCCGAAGAGGTGGAGGAGGAATGGGAGGAAGAATACGAAGAATCCGGACTCATGCCATTTGCAATCATTGTTCTCATCCTCGCCCTTTTGGTACTCGGTATCGAGTTGTTCACCAAGATGGGTGCAGGCGGCTGATCTCAGTCGGTCAATTCATCTCATTAGCAGGAGTGTCTCCAGCAGGGCGCTTTGCTGCTTTTTTGTAGCTTTTTTGAAAGGTTCTTTCTGGGTTAAGCGTCGTATTCGTGCTTGCCCGGTTCCTGTTTTTATAGGACTGAATCCATAGGCGGGCGACCTGTTCCGTTTACACGCAATTTACTTACAACATACCATGGCTCACGAATCTATCGTAAATCTCACCAGTGATAACTTCGCCACAGAGGCGGAAGGCGTTTCCACCCCAGTCGTTATCGATTTTTGGTCTGAGCATTGTGGACCCTGCAAGATGCTTGCCCCGGTTCTCGACGAAGTTGCTGCTGAAATCGGCGAAGCAGGCAAGGTCACTAAAGTCGACGTCATGGACCAGCGTGAGTTGGCGATGAAGTTCGGTATTCGTGCGGTTCCGACGCTGATTTTCATGAAAGACGGAGAGGTAAAAGAAACCAAGACCGGCATCATGATGAAGGATGCGATCATCGAGAAACTGAATTCTCTCGCCTAGACCTTTTTCCTTAACAGGGTAAAGTCGTTGACTGAACTCTGTTAAGTTTTAAGCATGATCGGATCCGCCACGGAAACTCCTCTTTCCCGTCGAAGCATTGCTTTGATCGGCTCTCTTCTCCTCCTCACGGTAGTTTACCGGGTCGCCGTTTCCCACGTCGATTTTCTCGGCAATACAGCGCCTCTCATGGCGATTGCCTTTGGAGGAGCGCTCCTGCTCGGTGCTCGTTTCTGGTGGATTCCGGTAGTGCTATTGGTAGCAAGCGATCTCATTTTAGGGGTGTGGCACGGGAGCGGTGGGATCGGCCGATACACGCTCATGTCAGCGGTTTTCTACCTCGCCGTCGCCTGGCTCGCGGGTCGTGCCGGACGGTCGGGTAAAATTTGGCCGATGATGTGGTGCGGGACCATGCTCTGCAGCGTTTTGTTTTACGTGTTCGCCAATACCTTCAGTTGGATGGTTTTTGCAGGCTATGAGAAATCGCTCGCGGGATGGTGGCAGGCACAGACATCGGGTGTTCCCGGTATCAATCCTCCGGCGTGGATGTTTTTGCGTAATGCGCTTATTGCCGATTCAATCTGGTGTGGCATCGCAGGACTTGTTGTCCTGCTCGGTCGGACGCGTTCCGGTGTTGAATCAGCTGTTGCTGAACGTCCTGCATAATTCTTGCGGCCGCCCCTTTACGCGGCCCGAGACAGGCTTCATCTTTGGCCATGTCTCAACCCCTACATCCTTTCCTGCAGGACGATTTTCATTTTCAGTGGTCCACTCTCGTTCCGGAGGCGATTCAAGCTGATATTCAGTTGGCGCTCGACGAAGCTCAAAAGCGTATTGATGCTCTCTGTGAAGACTTTGACCCGGCGGATCTGACTTTTGACAACACGCTTCTGGCTCTTGAGCAGGCGACTGAGGAGTTGTCGCGCAGCTGGGGGCTGGTGGGTCATCTTGATTCGGTGAGAAACAGCAATGCGCTTCGCGAAGCCTACAATGCGATGTTGCCCAAGGTGACTCAATTCTATTCCCGTATCGCGTTGAATGATGCTCTCTGGAAACGGATCAAAGCCTATTCAGAGACGGAGGAGGCAAAGGCTCTTGAGGGGGTGCGTGCCCGATATCTTGATGAGACGGTGAAAGACTTTGTGAGAAGTGGTGCCGATCTGCCAGCGGCTAAAAAGACCAATCTCGAAGAAGTCCAGTCTGAGTTAGCGGAAATGACGCAGAAATTTTCGGAGAATGTGCTCGATTCGACCAATGCCTGGGATCTCGTTCTTGAAGATGATTCCCGTCTCAAAGGGCTTCCCGAAACAGCAAAGGCTGTTCTTCAGTCAGAGGCTGAAGCAAAGGGGCTCGGGAGTGAGGAGAATCCGGTTTACCGGATCACCTTGAAAGCTCCGGTGTATTTCCCGATCCTTGAGTATGCGGAGGACGCGTCGCTTCGTGAAGAGGTTTGGCGCGGCAGCATCACGGTGGGTCGGGGAGGGGAGTTCGATAATTCGGATTTCATTCGGGGGATTCTGAGGTTGCGGCAGGAGAAAGCAAAGCTCCTCGGGAAGGATAATTTTGCGGATCAGGTTCTCGAAGAACGCATGGCAAAAACAGGTGAGACAGCGCTTCATTTTGTCGAGGATCTTGCCCGGAAGACGATGCCGTTTTTTGAGCGTGAGCTCGAGGAGTTAAAGGTATTTCGTCTTGAGAATGAACCTGACTGGGGTGGCGTTTTCGAGCCGTGGGACGTCGCGTTCTGGGCGGAAAAACTTCGCAAGGCGCAGTATGATTTCGACGAGGAGGAGGTGAGGCCTTATTTTGCGATCGGTAATGTGATCGAGGGGATGTTCCGGCTTACCGAGCAGATTTTCGGTTTCAAAATCGTTGAGAGAGACTCTGTCTATGCGAAGCCGGGCGAGTCTCCGTCCGGCGAAGGGGTCGAGGTTTGGCATCCTGAAGTGAAATTTTACGAGCTGCGCGATGAAGAGAGCGGTGAGCTGTTGGGTTCCTTCTACGCCGACTGGCATCCGCGTGAAGAAAAGCGTGGCGGGGCCTGGATGAACTATTTGCGTACCGGTGCACCGGCGAAGGACGGGAAGCCGCGTGTTCCGCACCTTGGCTTGATCTGTGGGAATCTCACGCCATCATCAGCCAACAAGCCTGCTCTGCTGACTCATCGTGAGGTTGAGACGGTATTTCATGAGTTCGGCCATCTCCTGCATCATCTCCTGGGTGAAGTCGAGATCAAGTCGCTCAACGGGGTGAATGTAGTGTGGGATTTTGTGGAATTGCCGTCTCAGATCATGGAGAATTTTTGTTGGTCGCGAGTCAGTCTCGATTTCTTTGCCAAGCACTATGAAACGGGTGAACTGATTCCGGAAGAGTTGTTTCAGAAGATGCTCGGGGCGAGAAATTTTCAGTCGGCAATGGGGCAAATGCGCCAGCTCGCTTTTGGAAAGATGGATCTGGAATTGCACATTCGATCTGAAGAAGTGGTGGAATGTGAAGATCTGGATGAGTTGGTTCGAGAGATTCTCAACGGCTACCTCATGCCTTTTGCGACAAATCCACCGACGATGGCGCGTCGCTTCACGCATCTCTTTGCGAGTGCAACAGGGTATGCCGCCGGGTATTACTCCTACAAGTGGGCTGAAGTGCTCGACGCTGATGCTTTCACCCGCTTCGCAGCGGCAGGCGTTCTCAGTCCGGAGGTTGGAAAAGAATTTCGATCCAGGATTCTCAGTCGCGGAAATTCCCGGGAAGCCGGGGAGTTGTTTCGTGATTTCATGGGGCGTGATCCGGATCTGAATGCATTGTTGGAGCGAAGCGGTCTGGTCGCTTGACGTGTCCGTGCGAGGGCTTCAGCTGAAATCGAAGAGGGGGCATTCGGTTCACCCGTTGCCCTCGATTTCATGTGGGGGCTTCCTGTTGTAGTCAGGGGGCTCGGGAAGAGTTGAAGAGGGCGTATTCCGGGCCCGGGGATGAGCCTGGAATGCCTCTTTCTGGAACGCCACAATCTTCCGGGATCTGACCTTTTCGGTATAGCCGGCGAAGCGTTCGGCCCGCCTTTGCTTACTTTGCTTAAAGCCGGATCACTTCCTGTTCTCCAGGGCCGCGGCAACAAACCCTTTGAAAAGAGGATGTGGCTTGGTGGGCTTGCTCTGGAACTCGGGGTGAAATTGAACAGCAATGAAGAAGGGGTGATCGGGAATCTCGATGATCTCTCCGAGAAGTCCGTCAGGCGAGGTGCCGACGAGGCGGAATCCTTTGTCTTCCAGTTGGCTCTTGTAATTTTGATTGAATTCGTAGCGGTGGCGGTGGCGCTCGTTCACGGTGTTGGCACCGTAGAGTTCTGCAGAGCGACTGCCTTCAGAAAGCTTTGCCTCCCAGGTGCCAAGTCGCATCGTGGCTCCCATGTTTTCGATTTCTTTCTGCTCTTCGAGCAGGCCGATGACAGGATGCGGGGTGAGGGGTTCGAACTCAGTGCTGTGGGCTCCGACGAGACCGCAGGCATTCCTTGCAAATTCGATGGTCGCAATTTGCATGCCGAGGCAAATGCCAAAGAACGGAAGGTTGTTTTCGCGGGCATACTGGGCTGCCGTGATTTTACCTTCGATGCCTCGATCGCCGAAGCCACCGGGAATGAGAATGGCGGCCACATCGTCGAGGTATTTCTCGGGGCCATGTTCTTCGATGTCGCCGGAGTCGATGCGGACGACTTCAACTTTCGTATCATTTGCGGCACCGGCATGAGTGAGGGACTCATAGATGGATTTGTAGGCGTCCTGCAACTCAATGTATTTGCCCACCACACCGATTCTGACGGTGTGAGTGGGATTGACGATACGGTCGACCATGTTCCGCCACTCAATAAGGTCCGGTTCTTCGGTTTCGAGCCCGAGGCGTTCGCAAATGATGGAGTCGAGATGCTGATCGTAGAGTTTCAACGGCGCTTCGTAGATGGAGCCGTGAATATCGACAAAGGGAACGACCGCCTCGGGCTTGATGTTGCAAAACATTGAGATCTTGCGTTTGATCTCGCTATCGATGGGGTACTCGGAGCGACAGATGATGACGTCGGGCGCGATACCGATTTCACGCAATTTTGCCACTGACTGTTGAGTCGGCTTTGTTTTCAGCTCCTCTGCCGCCTTGATAAAAGGAATCAGGGTTGCGTGCATGTAGGCGACGTTCTCGTGGCCGACTTCGTCTTTGAACTGGCGAATGGCCTCGAGGAAGGGCAAGCCTTCGATGTCGCCGGTGGTACCGCCAATCTCAGTGATGATGATGTCGACATCTGTGGATTCGACGACATCATAAATTCGTTGTTTGATCTCGTCGGTGACGTGAGGAATTACCTGGACGGTTGCGCCGAGATAGTCGCCTTTTCGCTCCTTTTTGATTACGTTTTCGTAGACCTGTCCACTGGTGAGGTTGTTCAGCTGGGAAAGGCGTCCGCTTGTGAAGCGCTCATAGTGCCCGAGATCGAGGTCGGTCTCCGCTCCATCATCGAGAACGTAGACCTCGCCATGCTGAAACGGGCTCATTGTGCCCGGGTCAACGTTGAGATAGGGGTCGAACTTTTGCATGAGGACCTTGAGTCCACGCTGCTCCAGCAGCGTGCCGAGAGCGGCTGCTGCGAGTCCTTTTCCGAGGGAGCTTACCACTCCTCCTGTGACGAAGATGTACTTCATTGAGTCAATTGTTGGTGGAGTATCGCCGCCTGCTCTGGTGTGTCAATGCCGGGCGACTCGTCGTCGGTTAAAACGACCCGGATGCGCCCGCCATTTTCAAGGGCGCGCAGCTGTTCGAGTCCTTCGGTTTGCTCTAAAAGAGAGGGTTCCCAGCTGACAAAGTCGAAGAGGAAGTCCCGGCGGAAACCATAAATACCCTTGTGTCGGAAATACATGAGACCCGGCGGGGTGTTCCGCGGGTGGGGGATCAGGCTCCGGGAGAAGTAAAGGGCGTTGCCGTTGGCATCGATCGTGACTTTGACCACGTTCGAATCCTCAAGGACGGGGTCGCCGGGGGAAATAGGGTTGGCCGCCGTGATCATGGGAAGGCCGGGTTGGGCGAGAAGGTCGCCGGCGAGCCGATCAATCAGCTCTGTGTTGATCAGTGGCTCATCTCCCTGAATGTTGATGATGTGGCTCATCTCAGGAAAAGCGGTGGCGACCTCGGCGGCCCGGTCGGTACCGCTGGGGTGATCAGATCGCGTGAGCGTGACATGCCCTCCAAAGGCGCGAACCGCGTCTGCGATGCGGTCATCGTCGGTCGCGACGGTAAGGTGCGAGAGATTTTTACACTCGAGGCAGCGATCCCAGACATGCTGCACGAGTGCTTTACCGGCAATGAGGTGCAGAGGTTTCCCTGGAAAGCGGGTCGATCCCCAGCGAGCAGGAATAACACCGAGGACTTGTTTCGTTTCAGTCGACATGATCAACCTTCACGAAGTCGAGATTCGGGCATTAATCAAGGGAATCTACCGATAGATGTTGAACTTGGTCATGAGGCGGTCACGGGAGAATCAGATTGAATTTCGCGGTAGGATAGAGGAAACGTCCTTTGAACTAACCTGTATCGAATCGTGGAAATTGCCTGCTTAGACCTCGAGGGAGTCCTCATCCCTGAAATCTGGATCAACGTCGCTGAAAAAACCGGCATCAAAGAGTTGCTCGCGACGACCCGTGATATTCCCGATTACGATGTGCTCATGCGCCAGCGCCTCGATATTCTCGCCGCGAATGATCTCACGATTCATGATGTGCAGCAGGTGATTGATACCCTGACGCCGCTCGATGGAGCCAAAGAATTTCTCGATTGGTTGAAGTCAGAGTTTCAGGTCGTGATCCTTTCCGACACTTTCTACGAGTTTGCCAAACCATTGATGAGGCAGCTCGATTACCCGACTCTCTTTTGCCATAAGCTCGGGCTGGATGAAGACGGAACGATCACGGATTACCATCTCCGTATGGCGGACCAGAAACGGGAGGCGGTGAAGCGCTTTCACGAGATCAATTTTAAAGTGATCGCCTCCGGTGATTCCTACAATGATACAACGATGCTCACCGAGGCGGATCGGGGAATCCTCTATTGCCCCCCGCAAAACGTGATCGATGAATTCCCGCAGTTTCCGGTTGCGACGGACTACGAGGTGCTGAAGGCGGAGTTCCTGAAAGCGCGGGCTGAGATTTGAACCCGGGCTTACCCGGAATATTCGGCCCAGGAGCTGGACGTCTCCCAGACTTTCACATGAACAACCCTGACAGAATCCCGGAGGGGGAATTCTTTTGTCTCGCCTGAACGGTATAAGTCCAGTGAATCGCTAAGGTGTTTGAAAATGTCCCGCGCCAGAATTTCGGTCGTGGGATCCTCTGACTGGTAGCCGATAACGCGATCACCATAGCGTTCTTTGAACTCCGCATAGGCGGGGTCGTCGGTGTTCATGCACATCGCATGATCGTATTGATCGAGATAGTCGCTGAGGATAAGCTTCACGACTTTGAAATCGCAGACCATTTCCCGTTCATCGAGATCGGGTGCTTCGAGAACACATTCGACCTTGCGGGAATGGCCGTGGGGGAAGCGGCACTTATCAGGGTGCTTGCTTAACATGTGACCATTTTCGATCTCAAAGATTCTGCAAATACGATAGGACATGGGATTTCAGGGGGAGACGAATGTCCCTGTCAGTGAGCCTTTTCGCAAGTGGCTTCAAGAGGAATCTTTACACTGTCCGGTAAAGGCGCTTTTCTGTCTGAATGGAGGTTGTTTCCATATTCATCATCGTTGGGTGCATGCTCATGGTTGCCCTGCCGATTCTGTTTGTGGTTGCCTTGACTCTGGCGATCACGAGAAAGTCAACGGGGTGGACTGTGGTAGCGGTCCTGGCCGGTTTACTCGGATTGGCAGCTCTAGTGACTTCATTGGTGTACGCTGGGAAGAAGGGGGCTGCCGAGTTTGCGGAAATGAACGAGCCGCGTCCTTTCGTGAGCGAGGACGGGCTCGTCGAGATCATGGCTCCGGGAAGTTGGAGCGTGAGAAACCTCGAGAATGAGGTCGCGAGTCTCCAGATCGGTAACCTCATCGGGTCACAGTTTCTCATCGTGATTTCTGAAGAGAAGAGCGAATTTGTCGACGAGTTCAGTATTCGCGACTATGCCGGGACGATCAATGAGCAGATGAAGGAAGTGCTCGTCGACGCGATTGAGACGGAGTTGCTTTCGCTGGAAGTGGGTGGACTCACGGCTTTGCAGAACGAGCTTGAGGGCAATATCGATGGCACTGGAATCGCTTACCTGAATACGTTCATCGAAGGTAAGGATCATTTCCATCAGGTCCTTACCTGGACGTTACGGGAGACGAAATTGACGCATTTTCCGCTTTTTCGAAAGACGGTCATGACCTTTCAGGAGACGAATAAATCCGTCGAATGAGATTGTGCCGATTTCCGCACACATTGTTTCAAAATTAGCTTGGCTTATCGTCCTGTTTTCGTTCATGGATAGGCATGGGATTTGCGCATGAATCCTCTCAAACTCTCACGATGAAGAAAAAATCTCTCAAAGATCGCATAGGCTTCGACGGGAAGTCGGAAAAGCCCGGAAAGCAAAATGACAGCCGCGCTCGTGACTACATCAATTTAAAATTGGCTTCACGCGGTTTTCCCATTGTGGGAGAAGAAGAGGATTATCCATTCCTTGATATGGCGCGGTCGCTCATCCTGAATTTCCAGGAGAGACTTCGGGTGTTAGACAATTATCGCTGTCCGGTCGATCAACACATTTGTGATTGGCTGACGGGGTATCTGGAGGGCACGGATACCTTTGCCGCTGATGAATCAATGCTCCCTAATGCGTTGGTTCTTGAACGGCACGGACTTGCACGGCTTCTCTCACTTCCGGCTGATGGCGATAAATTCGAATCTGATATTGTGTCGAGTTTCCGGACCTGGCAGGGCGTCTGCCACAATCCGGCGAGTGACCGTCGAACGACAAAAGGTGTCTTTCACGTCGCTGAGGGCGGCCTTCCTATCGCCGCTGATAAACTGGTAGTCCCCAGGAAGACGTTTGGACTCATGCTCAAGGCGGCGCTGAATCCTCCTGAGAGTCTTATGACGATTCCGTTCACGGCAGAAGAGAAAGAGCCGGTGAAGGCGTTTGTTTCACTCATGCTGCGACCGATTATCAGCCCTGAGGTGCCCGGATTTTCGGAAGAGAAGACGATGGAGACCCGGTTTTTTGTCCCCGGAAATCTCGTCAGCAATCTCGACTTCGTAGAGACTATTTTCGGGAATGCGGGTGATCCATTTCTTCCTGAAAACGATGCTCGTCTTGATGTTCGTCATTGGTCTGGGCACTCCGGTTGCGTGATTCTGGCTCCGCATCTCACCACGATTAAGAAGAAGGACGTGGGCCTTCCCCATATTTCAGAGGCGACCGATCAGCAAAAGGCGCAGGGGATGTGCTGGGAGTCGGAAGATGAGTGCTACAATAACGGTTCGGCCTTCAAGCTGACGACACGTGATGAAAAGGGGGTCGTTGTGACGCTGATTGCTGACAACTACTTCGGTTATTGCAAGAAGGAGGTGAAGACTCAGATCAGCTATGCGACCAATCTTTACGGCCTCGCTGAGGAAGAGCACGCCGGCGGCGCCCTTGTGTTTCCAAGCTTTGATCTGGGCGAGCATTTTTCTCTCAGTGATTTCCGCCGTGAAGTGGACCATACTTTTGCTGAAGTGGTGGAGAGGTATGCGGATCAAATTGAGGTCAAAGAGGAGGGATATGCCATCGATCTTAACTATTCTGACATTGTCTATGTGCCTGAAGATGCCTATTTGGATCTGCATCAGCAGACGGTGAGTTGGACGAAAGGCGGTGAACCTCAAAGCATCCCCTTGCAGCCGGAGATTACCTATCTTTTGCCTTCCGGCTACAAAGTGGAGATGAAAAAGCCTTCGGCGGGGACTCGCTGGCGACTCGTGGGAACAAATGCGGAGGGAACGTTTTGCCACAAGCCCTGTACCGTTTCCGGGGGCGGTAAATCTGAAATTTCAAAGTCCCTTGCCGATGCGATGGAAGAGGGGCCGGTCATCATGCCTCGCTTCGAACAGGACATGTTCCTCGTCGAGCAGCTGCTTAAGCGTGATTATGGCGATCGTTTTCAGCATCCCAATGAACCCGGCAAAGCAAGCCGCAACATCCTTGACCCTGAGCGTTCTTTAGGCTCGGTCATGCGACTTTTTTCTCAGAGTGACGCCTTCACCGACGACTACAATGAATTCATCGCGACGATTCCACGGACCGTTAGGGATTTTATCTTAACCCTGAAGCGATACTGGAAGCCAACCTGGGGAGACAACTGGCGAAGCCGTTTTCGCGTCGATATGGTGAACGGTGAGTCCGGATTTCTCCTGAAATACCGGCTCGATGCGGTGATGACGCGCTATCTCAGGGTGGGTTACATGAAAGATGGTTCGTGGCGAATGTTCGGACTGCGGAAAGACTTTGCGGCTGCGACGAAACTTCAGCGGGAGGACGATATTACAGCGTCACTTACGGTGCCGGGATCCGGGATCGATGAATCGCTCCTCCATCCCGATGTTCGATTTCCCAGTTACAAATTTTCGGTGAACTGTGAGTATCGACTTTTTCAGCGCCCGGACGAAGCGATTCACCGGGGCTATGACAAGCAAACGGAAATCGACTTTTCGAAGGGGGGGAATTTCTTTTCCAATTACGAGCCGAAATCCCGCGAGGATGGAAAAGCGATCGTGGAAGATGCGATTCGCTTCGATCAGTTCACCAAGCCGATTAAGAAGATCTTCAAGGATTTCGTGAAAGCGAAAAGCAGCCCGGAATACATCATCAGTTCGGCGCACCCCCGGTTGGTCGATGGTAAGCCGAGTCAGAATCCTCGCTATCTTCAAAATCGTCCCGACCTTGAGAATCCGAGGGGGGAGTATCTCGGCGATCTCGGTTCAAGGCTTTATCGCCGCCTCGGAACCGAAACACCGGTCTTGAATCCAGTGCATGCAGTTTTGCCCGGTCGGCGCAACAACCCTGCTGACTATGAAAACGGGATTCGACCGCTCGCTGTTTTCGGTCCGATTCATTATCAGGAGCTTCCTGAGTTGTTCATGGATTTCGTCGCGAGTCTGACCGGCAAATCGCCTTCGACGACCGGAGCCGGTTCTGAAGGGGCTTTAACAAAAGGGCCGTTCAATGCGCTGCTCCCGGTAGTGGATTTAAATGCTGCTTTGTTAGGCTATATCGTAAGTGGCTATGAAGGATTCAGCACGGCGGCAGGATATATTGGTCCGAACTATCGGGTTGATCATGATATCAGCCTGGTTGTCCCGGAAGTCTGGAGTCGGATGTTTTTGCATGAGCGATGCCCGAAGTTTCTGATCAAAGAAGGTTATCTCGAAGCGCTGAGGGATTTTGACGAAGAGGGGGAATCGATTGAGGCGAGCCGACTCGGTTATCGCATTACCTGGAAATTTGTTGAGACATTCTTCGGCAGGATGTTTGCGGAACCGCGCAGCGTGTTCACCGAGGAAATGCTACGGCCTGAACTTCAGAGTCATGAGCAGTTTGTTGATGGCATCAAAAACATCACGGAGACTCACCAGAAGGTGGCGCAGAGCTACTTTGAAGATGGTGGGATTGATCTGGCAATTCCTCCGCTTAAGGCCCTTCTCCACATCATGGCTCACGGAGACTTTGAAGGAAAATCCATCCATGATCCCGAAGTTCGCCAGCTTTTCGAGCGTGAGAGGGTGCTTGCCAGTGATTGGTATCGCGCGCGACTTGTTGCGAAGAAAGACCTGAGGCTGAAAATGATCAGAGATCATGTGCGCTGTCTCGAGGAATTTATTGAAAAGGAAAATTATGCGAAAGAGGCCGAACGCCTCGGTCTCGCGACACGGCTTGAAGAGACGCGGGCATCACTGGCTGATTCTGAAGCTAACCCGGAGCTGTATATTCAGAGAATTACCGGTTCGATTGGGGTTGAACCTGAATTATACCCGTGAGGAGGGAGTTGCTGCTGTCAGCGTTTACCGCGGTAGTAGTTTACTAATCCCGCGGTGATGCCGTCAGCATATTCCTGGTAGATGTTTTTGCGGTAGATCCCGTTGATATCACGAAGGGCGGGATATTCGCCCTCCTGAACGCGGGCGTGGATCTCGCGGTGGTTCATGCAATAGGGTTCGAAAAAGATCACGGGGCAATAAAAGGCCCGGTTCGCGAGCAGGTTGCGTGCCCAGACGAGGTCGTTGTCATTGATGGCCATCCCGTTGGTTCCGTCATAGTGGAAAGCAGGAAGGCGGGTTTCTGTTTCCATCGTTTTTGAAATTTCATCGGCAAGTGCCAGCTCCTCGTGATAGACCCGATTCAGGATTCTCAGGATCATTTCATATCGCGTATCGTCCTCTTTCATTTCTCCCCCGGAGTAGCAGCCGTTAATGAGGAGGTGCAGATGGTTGGGGGAGCGGAAGGATGGTCGTCGCGATGTCCATGGGGAGGCGTTGAAGTGCAGGCAGAGCGCGAGATCGGGCTGGATGCTCTCATTGAGGATGTCCGCGCGTGCTCTGATTTCGCTCGAAATGGCGAACATGGCCTTTGACGTGCTCGCGATAAGTCCGCTTGATGGCACTTTGTTGCGGCTGTGGAGATAAAGACGGGCTTCCTCCTGCAGGGTGTCGACTCTGTCCCTCGTGACCGGCTCATTTGAGTCCCTCGTCAAAAAGACATTCGCTCCGAGAATGGAAAGGTCCCGGTGGAGGATGCGGGCGACCTTGAGCGTCATTTCGCCTTCACGAATTTCGATGGTGTCTTTGCCTATACGAAAATGTCGATCGTCCCAGGTGACCCATTTTCCGCCGATGTGACCGGGATCGATCGCGATGTTGATGCCGGCGAGGGGGCGGGGTGAATTCGCCGCGAGGTCGGGCAATTCAGTGGGATCTCTCCAGTAGACCGGAGCTGCCGAGGAGAGGTGATTTTGATTTCGGAACTTGAGCTCATACCATCCCGCCTCGGGAAAGGTCGACTGCTTCATGATCAGGGCGCGGTCGGCCTGAATATGAATCAATCCGGAGTACTCTTCACGGCTTCTTGCGTAGCAGTGATCAAGGAGGTAGACGAATTCCTCCCGGCTGATTGTCTCCTGAAATTCATCAAGTCTCGACCAGTCCGGCGAGGTGCCGAGCCTTGCAATGTAGGGCGGGGGTGGCGAGAAGTCTGTCGGAGGGACGGTCGGAAGCGGGGGAGGGGGATCTTCTGCGGGGAGCGCTTGAAGGTTCGCTAGCAAAATCAATCCGAGACAGCAGGCATAGAGCGGGCCGGTAGGATGGAACTGGAATTGAGCCGGACGCATCGCGCTGAAGATTTTGGTTTCCACGGAACGAATTTCCGTCGAAGGAAGTGAAGCATGCTGAGGATTTTATTTCTAGGAGATATTGTCGGGGAACCGGGCCGAAAGGCCGTTATTTCGAATTTGGCGGGAATCAAAGAGGAGGAGGGGATCGATTTCATCGTCGCAAATGGAGAGAACGCTGCCGGTGGGCGCGGGATAACTCCAAAAATTGCCATTGATTTGATGAGGGCGGGTATCGCGGTCATTACGACCGGAGATCATATCTGGGACCAACCTGAGATTATTGATTTTCTCAGCCTGGAACCCCGAGTTTTGAGGCCGATGAACTATCCGGAGGGAACCCCGGGGGGTGGCACCATGGTTCTTGAAACATCGAAGGGGCCGGTTGCGGTGATGAATGCTCAGGGGAGGACGTTTATTCAACCGCCTTTGGAGAATCCGTTCTCCGCCACTGAGGCGGAAGCGCGCCGGTTGCGTGAAGAGGAGGGCGTAAAAGTCATTTTTCTCGACTTCCATGCTGAAACAACGAGCGAGAAGATTGCGATGGGAAGATGTCTCGATGGCCTTGTTTCGGCAGTAGTGGGCACTCATACGCACGTTCAAACCGCTGATGAGCAGATTTTCGAAGGGGGAACCGCGTATCTCACGGATGCGGGCATGTGTGGGCCGCTGCATTCGGTGCTCGGGCGCGAGGTGGAGCCGATCGTCGAGCGTTTCAAAACGTCGATGCCGAGGCGATTCCCCGTCGCGAAAGGGATTGTGGGCCTCCGGGGAGCTATCATCGGAGTGGATGAAGAGAGCGGGGCGGCTCTTGAAATCACTCGATTTAGCCGCGATATCCCGCCTCTTGAGGCAAAATGAGCTGGCCGGAACGCCCTGTTTCCGGCCCTCCAACGAAATTTTTAAGGAATTGGCAATAATTTTTTGACAGATCGATCCGGTCGAGTAGTTTTCGCGGCTAATTTTGCTGGAATGCTCTGCGGCCTCAAAGCTCCCTTCCCGAAAGGTAAGGTTGCCTGAGGCTTATTGGCTTTTTTGCAAAAATGGCAGCCTGAGTTATGGGACTTTTAGTTCCTGATGCTCAAGGTGCTGAAAGGCTCTTGTAGCTCAGGGGTAGAGCACTTCCTTGGTAAGGAAGAGGTCTCGGGTTCAAATCCCGACAAGAGCTCCATCTACTTAGAGTCACAGGAAAAAACAAGACGAGACCAATACGAAGCGAATCCGCAGCGGTAGTTTAAATGACCGGCTGTCGCTGGATAGTCGAATTTAAACGACAACAACAACCTAAAAAAACCAAACGACAATGGCTAAAGAATCATTCGAACGTAACAAGCCTCACGTAAACGTGGGCACGATCGGCCACGTTGACCACGGCAAGACGACTCTCACCGCGGCGATCACTACGACGCTCGCTGAGAAGGGTTTCGCCGAGAAGCGTGCCTATGACGAGATCGACGGTGCTCCTGAGGAGCGCGAGCGCGGTATTACAATTTCAACAGCTCACGTTGAGTATGAGACGGATAATCGTCACTACGCACACGTGGACTGCCCGGGACACGCTGATTATGTGAAGAACATGATCACTGGTGCGGCGCAAATGGACGGCGGGATCCTCGTGGTTTCTGCTGCTGATGGTCCAATGCCTCAGACTCGTGAGCACATCCTTCTTGCCCGTCAGGTCGGTGTTCCTGCTCTCGTGGTGTTCCTGAACAAGGTTGATCAGGTTGATGACGAAGAGCTTCTCGATCTCGTTGAGATGGAAGTTCGTGAGCTTCTCAGCCAGTATGAGTTCCCGGGTGACGATATCCCAATCGTTCGCGGTTCTGCTCTCAAGGCTCTTGAGGGTGATGCGACTCATCAGGAAAACATCGCCAAGCTTATGGAGGCTGTTGATGAGTATATTCCTCTTCCTGAGCGCCCTGTTGATCAGGACTTCCTTATGCCTATCGAAGACGTGTTCTCGATCGAGGGTCGCGGAACGGTTGCAACCGGTCGTGTTGAGCGTGGTATCGTGAAGAAGATGGAAGAAGTTGAGATTGTCGGTATTCGTGACACTCAAAAGACAACGGTTACTGACATCGAGATGTTCCGTAAGCTTCTCGACGAAGGTCGTGCCGGTGATAATGTTGGTCTGCTTGTTCGCGGTCTTAAGAAAGACGAGCTCGAGCGTGGTCAGGTTATTGCTAAGCCCGGTTCCATTACTCCTCACAAAAAGTTCAAGGCTGAGGTCTATGTTCTTTCAAAGGATGAGGGTGGTCGTCACACTCCTTTCTTCAACAACTACCGTCCTCAGTTCTACTTCCGTACCACGGATGTGACTGGTTCTGTTGACCTTCCTGAAGGTGTTGAGATGGTGATGCCTGGCGATAATGTAGCTATCACTGTTGAGTTGATTACTCCAATTGCGATGGAGAAGACGATCCGATTCGCGATTCGCGAGGGTGGACGCACTGTTGGTGCGGGTCGTGTTTCCGAGATTCTTGACTAATCATCTCATTGCGGTTCGGGCGGCTTGAGTTGCCCGGGCTTTTTAATTTAGGTGTTGGAGGGGGGCCGATTCGTCGGCTCCCCTCTTTCCGCCGATAGAAGAATTTTTTTTAGATAGGGTAGTAGCTCAATTGGTAGAGTAGCGGTCTCCAAAACCGTTGGTTCCGAGTTCGAGTCTCGGCTGCCCTGCCATTATTGGCCGACCTTCGAAATCCGATTCACAAATTGATATGAACAAACTGGGAAAATATTTTGGTGAGGTTCGCTCGGAGCTCAAGAAGGCTACGTGGCCGTGGGATCCTAAGGAGAAGGGCTTCAAGAAGTATAAGCAGCTCATTGACTCAACCGTTGTGGTCATGATTGCGATGGTTCTTCTGGGGGCTTATGTGGCGACAGTCGATTTTGCGATGCGCCAGTTCATGACCTTTCTCACCACCGGATTTTAATTTTTTGTAACCGTTCGCTATGCCGACTATTCCAGCCCCCAAAGATCAATGGTATGTGATTCACGTTCTCTCCGGACAGGAGTTGAAGGTGCGTGACAGCATTGAGCGGCGCATCGAAGCAGAGGAGCTTGGTGATGTGATTTTCGAGGTTCTTGTCCCGGAGGAGAGGGTCTCAGAGGTTAAGTCAGGGCAGAAGCGCGAGGCGAATCGCAAGTTCTACCCGGGTTACATTATCGTGAACATGCATTTGCTTCACGATGACAACACGCTCGTTGATCGATCCTGGTATTTTATTCAGGAAACGGACGGGGTGATCAATTTTGCGGGAACGAAGACTTACCCGATGCCAATGCCGATGCATGAGGTTGAGGGGATGCTTGCTCAGATTAAGGAGCGCGAGGGCAGTGTGATGCCGGCGGTTGCTTATGAGGTTGGTGATACGGTATTGGTCTCTGATGGTCCTTTCCAGGGTCAGACGGGAATTATCGCCGAGGTCAACGAGGAGAAGGGCGAGGTCATGGTATCGGTGAATATTTTCGGACGGGAGACCCTGGTCCCCCTCGAATATTGGCAAGTGGAAAATGGCTGATCGGGAGGGGCTGCTCAACCCTGTAGAGTTGAGTGGTTGATCCTGTTTGATCAGTAAACAGTTAATTTTTAAACAAGAAAGCACGATGGCTAAAGAAGTTGTAAAACAGTTGAAATTGCAGATTCCTGCAGGTCAGGCGAACCCGTCGCCTCCCGTTGGTCCGGCGCTCGGTCAGGCCGGGGTCAATATCATGGAGTTCTGTAAGGCGTTCAACGCCGAGACACAGCAGAGCGCAGGGGATCTTCTTCCTGTCGTAATCAGTGTCTATGCGGATAAGAGTTTCACGTTTGTGACCAAGAAGCCGCCGGCAGCGGTGCTTCTCAAGAAGGCGGCAAATATTGCTTCCGGTTCCGGTGAGCCTCACAAGGTGAAGGTTGGGACGCTCAGTCGTGCCAAACTTCTTGAGGTGGTTAAAGTGAAGATCGAAGACATGAACACTGATGACGAGGAGATGGCCTGTCGCATCCTTGCCGGCACGGCCCGTCAGATGGGTCTCGAAATCGTCGACTAATTTTTCGGAGTTAAATCCAAATCGCAGGAGGGTTAAGCGCCCGTTTGAACTGCACCCTATATAATGGCAAAACACAGAAGTAAGCGATACCTTAAGGCCGCTGAGATGGTAGACAGGGAAAATGTCTACTCCATCGAAGAGGCGGTTTCACTGGTGAAGAAATTCCCGGCCCCGAAGTTTGACCAGTCGGTCACTCTCACCTTCCGCATGGGGGTTGATCCCCGTCAATCGGATCAAATGGTCCGTGGCACTTGTCCGCTTCCTAATGGTAGCGGTAAGGATGTTAAGGTGCTTGTCTTCGCGGAAGGCGATGCGGCGACTCAGGCGAAAAACGCCGGAGCGGATCATGTTGGATTTGAGGCTCTCATCAAAGAGGTTCAAGGTGGTATGATGGATTTCGACGCTGTTGTCGCTACTCCGGCGGCCATGTCCGAAGTTCGTAAGCTTGGTAGGCAGCTCGGGCCTCGCGGTCTTATGCCGAATCCCAAGACGGGAACGGTGACTGACGATACTGCCGGTGCGGTGAAGGCAGTGAAGGCTGGTCGTGTTGACTTTAAGCTTGATAAGAACGGGAACATTTCCGTTCCCATCGGGAAGGTCTCTTTTGAAGAGGCTGACCTCGTCGAAAACGGTCGTGCCGTTATCGAGTCAGTTAATGGTGCCCGTCCGGCAACGGCCAAGGGTGTTTTCATCGTGAATGGCGCTCTTGCGGGCACCATGAGCCCGGGCGTGACAATTGATGTCTCGGCTTGGAATTAATCAGCCGGTAGCTACTACTTAAATTTTACCTATTTCAAGACGATGAAAGAAGTCAAGCAGGTCATTATTGACGAGATCCTGACCAAGATCAACGAATCCCCATTTCTCCTCGTGGCTGATTATTCAGGCATGACGGTTCCTCAGTTTGAAGATTTGCGAAAGCGTCTCAAAGCTCAGGGAGCGAAGTTTCAGGTCGCTAAGAACACCTTTGTTCGCCAGGCGGCTAACAGCGCTGAGTATCCTGAGGGTCTAAGCGAATTCCTTACCGGTCAAACCGCGGTCGTCACTGGCGAAAGCGATGTTTGTGCGGCAGCGAAGGCGCTGAAGGATTTTGCAAAAGAAAATGAGAAGCCCGGTATTCGCGGTGGAGTGCTCGATGGTGAGCTCCTCGATGAAGCGAAAGTGAAGGCGCTCGCTGATCTTCCGCCGATGGAAGTTCTTCAGGCGACTCTTCTCGGAGTTCTCAATCAGCCCGGCACAATGCTTGCCCGGGTCCTCAACGAGCCGGGTTCATCTGTTGCCCGTGTCCTTCAGGCAAAAGCCGATCAGGGATAATTCACCTTTTATACTTTCGGGTCACTTTCAATGAGTGGCCCGCTTATCCAAAAAACAAACCGGGTTCCTTGCCGAATGCTGAGCGCAGCAACTTAATTGTCGGAACGCTTTCCGTCGCGGCGATACCCAACTAAAAAAATGGCAGATACAGATACATTAGTAGAACAGTTGAGCGGACTTACTGTCCTTGAGGTTGCTGACCTTGTTAAAGCTCTCGAAGAAAAGTGGGGCGTTAGCGCCGCAGCACCTGCAGCCGTGGCCGTCGCTGGTCCTGCTGGTGGCGGTGAAGCAGCGGCAGAGGAGAAAGACTCCTTTGACGTGATGATCACTTCCTTCGGTGAGAATAAGATTGCAGTAATTAAGGCGGTCCGCGAAGCGGTTGCCGGTCTTGGTCTTGCTGACGCGAAGAAGCTTGTTGAGAGTGCTCCTGCACCACTCAAAGAGGGCGCTTCCAAGGACGAAGCTGAGGAGATGAAGTCCAAGCTTGAAGAAGCTGGTGCGACCATCGAACTCAAGTAAACGAGGATTTACGGTTCGATCCGCGGTGGATTTCCCGCTGCGGATCGAACTTTTTCTCAAATTTATTTAATAAATACTGATACTGAACCGTAATCACAGCAGACCAAGTGTCATCCAAGTCATCGCAAATTTAGTTTAGACGTCGAATCCCGGTTGCTTAGAAGCGGCCGGGCTTCGTCGTCTTGCGGTTGTTAGACGGACGGGCTTCCAGCCTATCAACGTTTTGTCGTGTACGGAAATCACGATCCGACGTTGAAAGAAAGGAAGGCCGCAGCCGCTAATTCGACTTTTTACACATAACTACCACGCCCAACATGTCAGCAGCAGCTAAGAAGCTTGAACGTAAGTATTTCGGGGAGATCGAAGAGGCGGTCGACACGCCTAACCTCATTGAGGTCCAACTCGATTCCTATAAAGAGTTTCTGCAACAGGAGGTCGCACCTACTGATCGAGTATCGACGGGACTTCAGTCTGTGTTTCAGGAGGTTTTCCCTATTCAGAGTTATGACGAGAAGTTTACGCTCGATTTTTCCCGTTACGAAGTCGGTGAGCCTAAGTTGACGGCTCTCGAAGCCCTTCGCGATGGTGAGACATTCAGTGCTCCTCTTTATGTGACCTTCGCGCTCACGGATGAGTCGGGAACGAAAGAGGAACGTGTTTACATGGGTGAGCTTCCGATGATGACTCTCCGCGGAACCTTCGTCATCAATGGTGCTGAGCGTGTTGTTGTCAGCCAGCTTCACCGTTCACCCGGTGTTTGCTTCGAGACGAACCTTCACCTCAATGGTAAAACTCTTTACGGTTTCCGCATCATTCCTGACCGTGGTTCCTGGATGGAAGTGCAGTTCGATACGAACGACTTGCTTTATGTTTACCTCGACCGTCGCCGCCGCCGTCGTAAGTTCCTCGCGACGACGTTCCTGCGCGCGATCGGTTACCCGACCGACGAAGACATCATTCGTCAGTTCTTCGATATCGATAAGTTGAAGGTCGATCCGAAGATGGATGAGGCGGAACTCGCAAATAAGGTCATTTTTGAAGACGTTTGCGATGGTGATATGATTGTGGCGAAGGCATACGAGCCGCTTACTGAAGCGGTTATTGCCCAGCTTCACGGTCTCGGGGTTAAGTCTCTTCCAGTGGTGACAACTTCTCATGATGATCTTCTCATCAAGTCGCTGAAGAAAGATCCCGCCTGTAACGAAGAGGAGGCGTTGAAAGATATTTATCGTCGTCTTCGCCCTGGTGATCCACCAACCGTGGCTAATGCCCGTGCGCTTCTGAAGCGACTTTTCTTTGATCCTAAGAAATACGACCTCACTCGTGTGGGACGTTACAAGATCAACCAGAAGCTTGGTCTTCCGGTCGACGAGAATGAGCGCGTCATCACTCATGATGACTTCATCGCTGCGATGTCCTACCTCTTCGGCCTTCGCCGGGGAGAAGGTGTCCTTGATGATATCGATCACCTTGGTAGTCGTCGTATTCGTGCAGTAGGTGAGCTTCTCGCCAACCAGTGCCGCGTCGGTCTTGCCCGTACCGAGCGTCTCGTCAAAGAGCGCATGACTTTGTTCGACATTAACCTCGATGGCATGACGCCTTCGAAGTTGGTGAATCCAAAAGCGCTGGCTGCCGTTGTCCGTGACTTCTTCGGCCGTTCTCAGTTGAGTCAGTTCATGGATCAGATCAACCCCTTGTCCGAGTTGACTCACAAGCGTCGTCTTTCCGCGCTCGGACCCGGTGGTCTGAACCGTGATCGTGCCGGATTCGAAGTTCGAGATGTCCACCCGTCCCACTACGGTCGTATCTGCCCGATTGAGACTCCGGAGGGACCAAACATTGGTCTGATTAACTCAATGAGTTGTTATGCCCGGATCAACGAGTTTGGTTTCATTGAGACTCCTTACCGCCGTATCATTAAAGGCAAGGTTTCCAAGAAGATTGATTACCTCACGGCCGATCAGGAGGAAAGCTACCTTATTGCCCAGGCGAATAACCCGATTGATGAGAAAGGTAATTTCCTTACTGAACTGATTACAGTACGACATCTCGGCGAATTTATCGAAGTGGTCCCGACTGAATCGACCTACATGGATGTTTCTCCGAAGCAGCTTGTTTCAGTCGCTGCGAGTCTGATTCCATTCCTTGAGCACGATGATGCGAACCGCGCGCTCATGGGTTCAAACATGCAACGTCAGGGGGTTCCTCTCCTCGTTTCCGAGTCGCCTTACATTGGCACGGGGATGGAGGGAAAGGTTGCCCGTGATTCACGCGCCGTTGTCGTTGCTGAGGGTAACGGAACGATCGCGGCAGCCACGGCTGAGATCATCGTGATTACGAAGGACGGCGAGCTTCCATGCTCCGAGGCGCAATTTCTCACGAATCCTCTCAAGCTGAAGAGTGATCCTGAGAATGGCACCTATGTTTATCCTCTTCGCAAGTTCATGCGTTCGAACGCCGGAACCTGCATCAATCAGAAGCCGATCGTCTTCCGTGGGGACAAGGTAAAGGCCGGTACCGTGCTTGCAGACGGACCGAACACCGAAAATGGTGAGCTCGCACTCGGTAAGAATGTGCTGGTCGCTTTCATGCCCTGGAACGGATACAACTTCGAGGATGCCATCGTCATCTCTGAGCGCATTGTGAAAGAGGACGTCTACACTTCGATCCACGTTGATGAGTTTAACATCGGGGCCCGTGACACCAAGCTCGGTCCTGAGGAGATCACTCGTGATATTCCAAACGTCGGTGAAGAAGCGCTCAAGGATCTCGGTCCTGACGGCGTTATCCGGGTCGGTGCAGAAGTGAAGCCCGGTGACATTCTTGTCGGTAAGATCACGCCGAAGAGCGAAACTGAGCTGGCTCCGGAAGAGCGCCTCCTTCGCGCCATCTTCGGTGAGAAAGCGGCTGACGTGAAAGACACTTCGCTCCGGGTTCCATCGGGTTGTGTGGGTATTGTCATGGATGTCCGGGTTTCTTCCCGTAACTCGACTTCTAAAGAGAAGCTTGATCCCAAGGAGCAGCAGAAGCAGCAGAAGCAAATCATTGACGAGCACAGGCGTCGTCAGGAAGAGCTTACTGAGCAGCTCACGGAAAAGCTTTCCGATGTCCTTCTCGGCGAAAAAATTCCGCTCGATGTCGTCAACGGACGCACCGGTGAGATCATCATCCCTGCGAACCGTAAAATCACGAAGACGCTTCTTCGTAAGCTTGCTGATAATTACTCCAATGTTGAAATTGATCCGAGTCCGATCCGTAACAAGATCCTCGACATTATTTCGAGCTACGAGCAGAAGTTTGCTGACATCGACATGGAGCGGGAACGCCAACTCGACCGGATCGAATCCGGTGATGAGGTCGACCCGGGCGTCATCAAGGAGGTCAAAGTCTACGTCGCCAAGAAGCGCAAGCTTTCTGTCGGTGACAAAATGGCGGGTCGCCACGGTAACAAAGGGGTTGTCGCAACGATCGTTCCTGAAGAGGACATGCCATTCCTCGAAGACGGAACACCGATCGATATTTGTCTGAACCCACTCGGTGTTCCGAGCCGAATGAACGTCGGGCAGATGCTCGAGACTCACCTTGGAGTAGCTGCGAAAGCTCTTGGCTTCAAGGTCGCGACTCCCGTGTTTGACGGTATTCCCGAGGCGCAGATTGTCGAGTATCTGGAAGAAGCGAAAGCGACTGAAGGATTTGAATGGATCGGCACCAACGGTAAATCGACTCTCTACGATGGTCGAACCGGTGAGGCCTTTTATCAGGATATCGTCGTTGGTATCATTTACATGCTGAAGCTCGGTCACCTCGTTCAGGACAAGATCCACGCTCGTGCGGTCGGTCCATACTCGCTGGTGACTCAGCAGCCTCTGGGTGGTAAAGCCCAGTATGGTGGACAGCGATTTGGTGAGATGGAAGTCTGGGCTCTTGAAGCCTATGGCGCCGCCTACACCTTGCAGGAACTTCTCACGGTTAAGTCCGATGATGTTCAGGGTCGAACTCGAATTTACGAGTCCATTGTGAAAGGGGATAACACCCTCGACGCAGGAACCCCTGAGTCATTCAACGTGTTGATCAAAGAGATGCAGAGTCTCGGTCTCGACGTTCGCGTCGGCTCATCCGAGCGCTCCCCGGAAGACATCCTTTCCGACAGCCTTGCGATCAATATTTAATCCTCCTTTTTTCAGTCCACCTTTCCGAACCTTAGCCCATTAGTACCGTGTCAGTCCCAACACTCAGCTCTGAAACCCATCTGGACGAAATCTTCGGTCTTGAACGCAAGTCCGACAGTTTCGACCACGTCCGCATTACGGTCGCGAATCCTGAAACGATTCGTGCCTGGAGTCGCGGAGAAGTGAAGAATCCGGAAACAATTAACTACCGGACCTTCAAGCCTGAAAAAGGCGGTCTTTTCTGCGAACGCATCTTCGGTCCTACCAAGGACTGGGAGTGTGCCTGCGGAAAATACAAGCGAATCAAACACAAGGGCACCGTCTGTGACCGTTGTGGTGTCGAAGTGACCCTCAGCCGCGTTCGTCGTGAGCGGATGGGGCACATCGAGCTTGCTGTCGCTGTCAGCCACATCTGGTTTTACAAGTGCATGCCTTCACGCATCGGTCTCATGCTCGACATGAGTGCCCGCCAGCTGGAGCGCGTCATCTACTACGAAGATTACATTGTTATCGAGCCGGGAAGTACACCGCTCGAGCCGGGTCAGCTTCTGACGGAACTCGAATTCCGCGATGCGGAGGAAGAGTACGGGGTGAATGACTTCCAGGCCGGTATGGGTGCGGAAGCCGTCCGTGACCTCCTCAGCCGTATTAATCTTCCCGACGTTATTGTCGAGTTGGAAGAGGCCATGGGTAAAACCCGCTCGAAGCAGGTTCGAAAGAAGCTGGCGAAGCGACTCAAGCTTGCTCAGGGATTCCACTACTCGAAGACTCGTCCTGAATGGATGATTCTTGAGGTGCTTCCTGTTATTCCTCCTGATCTTCGTCCTCTCGTTCCACTTGAAGGCGGTCGTTTTGCGACGTCCGACCTGAACGATCTCTATCGACGTGTCATCAACCGGAACAACCGTCTCAAGAATCTTCTTCAACTGAAGACTCCTGATGTGATTATCCGAAACGAGAAACGCATGCTTCAGGAGGCGGTTGACGCCCTTTTTGATAACGGTCGTCATGGACGCGCCGTGACAGGAGCCGGAAACCGTGCGCTTAAATCTCTTTCCGATATGCTCAAAGGTAAGGGTGGACGTTTCCGTCAGAACCTTCTCGGTAAGCGTGTTGATTACTCCGGGCGTTCCGTCATCGTGATTGGACCGGACCTCGGTCTTCACCAGTGCGGTCTTCCGAAGAAAATGGCTCTCGTTCTGTTCGAGCCATTCATCATTCGTCGACTCAAGGAGCTGGGATATGTTCACACGGTTCGCAGTGCGAAGAAGCTCATCGAGCGCAAGACGCCTGAGGTTTGGGATATTCTTGAAGAAGTTACCAAGGGGCATCCGGTTCTCCTGAACCGTGCGCCGACTCTTCACCGCCTTTCAATTCAGGCATTCGAGCCTGTTCTCATTGAGGGGTCTGCGATTCGCGTTCACCCACTTGTTTGCACGGCGTATAACGCTGACTTTGATGGAGACCAGATGGCGGTTCACGTGCCTCTTTCCGTTGAGGCGCAAATGGAAGCACGCATGCTCATGCTGGCTCCGAACAACATCTTCACTCCTTCGAGTGGTAAGCCGATCACGACGCCTTCTCAGGATATTACTCTCGGTAGTTACTTCCTGACCTACTGCCGTCAGATTCCTCTCCGTGATCCGGACAAGGAGCAGACACTTCCTTTGTTTGCTGATACTTCCGAAGTCGAATTTGCGGTCGCAAACCGCTCGATCGACATGCATGATCCGATCCGCATGCGGAACCCGGATTTCGGCACCGAAGGTCGTCGCTACGGAGATACGGAGCGCAAGATTCTTATCACGACCGCAGGTCGTGTGCGTTTCAACGAAATTTGGCCTGAAGAGCTCGGTTTTTTCAATGAGACGGCTGGTAAGAAACAGCTCTCGGACATCATTTGGCGTTGTTACCAGACCGCTGGTCAGGACGGCACCGTGAAGTCTCTCGACTTGCTTAAGTCTCTCGGTTTCAAAGAAGCTTCCCGCTCCGGAATTTCTGTCGGTATCTTCGACATGATCATTCCTGACGAGAAAGAAACGGAGGTTGCCCAGGCAACTGCAGAGGTTCAGAAGGCGAATGATCAGTATCGTGCCGGTGTCATCACCAATAAGGAGCGATACAACAAGATCGTTGATATCTGGACTCACGCCGGTGACGAGATCACGAAGGCACTTTTCCGCACGATTGAGCACAATGATGGTAAGGACCTTCCGAGCCCGCTCTTCATGATGGTCGATTCCGGGGCCCGTGGTAACCGTCAACAGATTAAGCAGCTTTCCGGCATGCGAGGTCTCATGGCTAAGCCTTCCGGTGAGATTATTGAACGTCCGATTATTTCGAACTTCCGTTCCGGTCTTTCCGTTCTCGAGTATTTCATCTCGACGCACGGTGCCCGTAAGGGACTTGCGGATACCGCGCTTAAGACGGCTGACTCAGGCTACATGACCCGTAAGTTGGTTGATGTGGCTCAGGATGTGATCATTACCGAAACTGATTGTGGAACGGCGAACGGAATTACCGTGAAGTCGATCTACGAGGGTGATGAGGAAGTGGTTGATCTGAAGACTCGAATCTACGGTCGTGTTGCCGCTGAGAAAGTAGTCAACGGAGATGAGACGGTCGTGAAGCCGGGTGACATGATCGACGAAGATGTCGCACTTAAGCTTTACAATATCGGTCACGAACAGCTGAAGATCCGTTCGGTTCTTACCTGTGAAAGCCGACGCGGTTGTTGTGCGAAGTGCTACGGCATGAACCTCGCAACCAATGTCATGGCGAAAGATGGTGAGGCAGTCGGAATTATTGCCGCACAGTCCATCGGTGAGCCGGGAACACAGCTCACGATGCGTACTTTCCACGTGGGTGGTGTTGCTTCAGGAACATTCAAGCAGCCGATTATTAAGGTGAAAGCCAAGGGTGTCGTTCACTACAACAACCTGAGAACGGTTGAGACACCTGACAAGACTTTCGTCGCGCTGAACAAGAATGGAACGATTTCGATCCATGGCAAAGATGGTATCGAGCTTGAGTCATACAATGTCGTCAGTGGATCGGAAATTCGGATTCCTGACAATGCAGAGATCAAGAAAGGCGAGACCTTGGCGACATGGGATCCCTACAGTGTTCCAGTCATCACGGAGAAAGCCGGTAAGATCGTCTTCCGCGACATGATTCAGGGCATTACGCTCGACACTGAGATCGATAAGGAAACGAATACCAAGGGATTGGTTGTGATTGAGCACAAAGAGGACCTGCACCCGCAGATTCTCATCGTTGATCCGAAGTCGGGTGACGAGCTTGCGACCTACTCTATTCCGACCGGTGCTCACCTCTCGGTGAAGGAAGGTCAGAAAGTGGACGGTGGTGGTCAGCTGGCGAAGACGCCGCGTAAGGTTTCCGAGACAAAGGATATTACCGGTGGTCTTCCGCGTGTTGCTGAGCTTTTCGAAGCACGGAAGCCGAAAGAAGTTGCTGAGATCGCTAAGATCGACGGTGAGGTTTCACTCGGTGGAACGGTTCGTGCGAAGCGTAAGCTTCTCGTCACTGATCCGGACACCGGTGAACAGGAAGAGCACCTTATCCCACTGGGTAAGCATTATCTCATCCAGCCGGGTGATACCGTCCATAAAGGCCAGAAGCTGACTGAAGGAGCGGTCATCCCGCATGACATTCTTGAGATTTTAGGGCCACACGCGCTCATGGAACACCTCGTTAGCGAGGTTCAGGACGTTTACCGTCTCCAGGGTGTTGAGATCAACGATAAGCACATCGAGATCATCATTCGCCAGATGCTTCGTAAGATTCGGATCACAGATCCGGGCGATACGCAGTTCCTCTGGGGTGATCAAATCGAGAAGGCTAATTTCGAGGCAATCAATGCTGACATCGTGGAACAGGGTGGTAAGCCTGCTGAAGGTGAGCCGGTTCTTCTCGGTATCACCAAAGCGTCTCTTGAGACGGACAGCTTCATCTCTGCGGCTTCCTTCCAGGACACGACACGGGTTCTCACTGAGGCATCCACGCTTGGTAAGATTGATTACCTTCTTGGATTCAAAGAGAACGTCATCATGGGACACCTTATTCCTGCGGGAAGTGGTTTCCACACGACGCGGAACATTCAGGTCGAGGAATACGCCAAGGCGGAAGACCTCATTCCGGCGGTTGAAGAGACTGCGGACGAAGAGGAGACCGTCGAAGAACTCGCCTGAGTCTCTTATCTAGTTTGGAAGCGGGGTGCCGGTGAGAGCCGGCACCCCGTTTTTCCCTTGAAAACAGGGGAATTGCCGCTTTAGTGGCGCCCCTTCCTGTCCATCGAAATAACAAGAAAAGAGAAGCGAACGACCTGTCTTAAAGCGGGTCGGGGAGTCATAAGGCTAACGATGGCGCTTTTCGAAATACCTTCGGTTACCTGCTAAAAGGGCCGACTTAAAAATATGTCAAACGAACTCATTACTGAACTCGTCGAAGCGGGCGTCCACTTTGGTCACCAGTCCCGCAAATGGAATCCGAAGATGCGCAGCTATCTTCTTGGTGAAAAGCACAACGTTCACCTTATCGACCTCGAGCAAACGATCGAGCAGATCGATACAGCCGGTAAGTTCCTTGCCGATCTCGTTTCCAAGAACAAGAAAATCCTTTTTGTTGGATGTAAGCGCCAGGCGCAGGATGCTGTCCGCGAGGCGGCTGAAGCAACCAACCAGTTTTACATCAACCACCGCTGGTTGGGTGGAACGCTCACCAACAGCGAGACAGTTCGTCGCTCTGTTGGACGGATGGAGTCTCTCGAAAACCTCGAGAAGTCCCCTGATTTCAAAAAGATGAGCAAGAAAGAGCTCGCTTCCCTCAACCGTGAGAAGGGTAAGCTTCGTCTTCGTCTTTCCGGTATTCGCAAGATGGCGAATCTTCCTGATGCTGTTGTCATCGTCGACTCTGCACGCGAGTACAACGCGATCAATGAAGCCCGTAAGCTTCGCATCCCGATCGTGGCAATGGTCGACTCAAATGCTGATCCTGACATCATCGACTATCCCATCGTTTCAAATGACGATGCGATCCGTTCGATTCGTGTCGTGCTCAAGAAGCTCATCGAGCCTGTCGTCGCGGTCGCTCGATAATTCCGATTCGGAATCTCATCCAACAAAATTGCCACGGACTCCCAGTTGCGGAATCCGCTCCGGCGATTGATTACCTTCACACATCCTAAGACTATGGCTGAAATTACTGTTCAACTGATTAAAACACTTCGTGATAAAACGAATGCGGGCATGATGGACTGCAAATCTGCTCTCGCTGAGGCAGATGGCGACATTGCTGAAGCGGAAACAATCCTTCGTAAGAAAGGGATTGCTGACGCTGAGAAGAAAGCAGGCCGTGCGGCGAAAGAGGGCGTGATCGCTTCCCGCATCATTGATGGCGAGAAGACGGGCATCCTCGTCGAAGTGAACTGCGAAACAGACTTCGTGGCTAAAAATGAAAACTTCACCAGCTTCGTTGAAGCGATCATCGACCACATCGCGACAAGCGATTCTGTCGCGACGGTTGAAGAGCTTCTCGCACAGCCATACGCTGGTGATGCGGACACACTCGACGAATTCATCAAGGCCAAGGTTGGTCAACTCGGCGAAAACATGGGGCTTGCCCGTTTTGCCAAGTATGAACTCGCCGGTGAAGGCGCTGTTGCTTCCTATATTCACATGGCAGGCCGCGTTGGTGTGCTCCTTGAGATGACTGCCGGAAAGGCTGACACCGCTCAGAGTGAAGGCTTCCGCACTCTGGCCAAGGACCTCACTCTTCAAATTGCAGCGGCACAGCCAATCTGCATCACTCGTGACGAAGTGCCTGAAGCGCTTGTCGAGAACGAGAAGGATATCTTCCGTGAGCAAATGAAGGACAAGCCTGCTGAAATCATCGAAAAAATCATCGGTGGTAAAATGGGTAAATTCTACAGCACCAACTGCCTTCTTGAGCAGGCTTTCATCAAAGACGGTGACAAGTCAATCCAGAGCCTCATCGACGCGGTTGCGAAAGAGTCCGGTGACGAGATCACGGTCACTAAATTCGCCCGATTTGCCGTTGGTGAAGAGGTTGAAGGCTAAGCCTTTTGCTAAGAGCAAAACTTTCAAAGAGCCCGACTTCGGAAACGAGGTCGGGTTTTTTTGTGGTCTAACGGCACCATTACTGCGTTCTCAAGCGGTAAGACTCTCTACGGATCTAGAAATGAAGAAGCCCCGCATCGTTATCCTTGATATTGGAACACTCAGCATGACAGAAAGGCAGCGTGCCTGGCTTGGTACGATGGGGGAGGTCACTTCGTATGATCGCAGCGCGCCATCGGAGATGTATGAAAGAGCCTGTGATGCCGAGATGGTTATCACGACCAAATGCCCCTTTGATGCGGAACTCTTCGACCGGCTGCCGAAGTTGAAATACGTGGGGGTTCTTGGAACCGGCTACGACATGATTGATATTGCGGCGGCACGAGAGAGGGGCATAACCGTCACGAGCGTCCCGGACTATTGTACCGCCGCCACGGCTCAGCATGTTTTTGCTTTGCTGCTGGAAATGACGAATCACGCCGGCTCACTTTCCGCCAGTGTGCATGAGGGGCGGTGGTCAGCCGCGACCGATTTCTGTTTCTGGGACGAGCCGCTGGAGGAGTTAGCGGGCCTGCGTCTGGGGATCATCGGCTATGGGAGAATCGGGCAGGAAGTGGCAAAAATCGCTTCTGCTTTCGGCATGGAGGTCATCATTCGATCGAGAGAAGGGCAGGGCGATCGGGATGGATTTACGGCGATGAATCTCGAGAAACTCCTGGAGAGCTGTGATGTGGTGACCCTGCACTGTCCGTTGACTTCACAGACCTCCCGCCTTCTCAATGAAGAGCGCTTGTCCCTCATGAAAAAGGGGAGCCGTGTGATTAATGCGGGTCGGGGTGAGTTGATTGACGAGGCGGCCCTCGCCTCCGCCCTCGAGTCGGGGCACATCCGGGCGGCAGCGGTGGATGTTCTTTCCTACGAACCTCCGCCCGAGAGCAATCCTCTACTGAAAGCGCCGAACTGCATCATCACCCCGCATGTCGCCTGGGCGACGACCGCTTCGATTGGCCGTTTGATCGATACCACCTTCGGAAACCTCGAGTCCTTTCTCGACGGGGCGGTAGTAAACGAGGCAGAGGATTTTGAAACGAAGCCCGGTTAATGAGGCGAAGAGGGGGCTGAGCCTTCAGCCGATCATGGGGGCTTCGCCGGGGCGAAACACGATCAGGCCGATGTTTGTGCTCTTCTCCCGGAGGTATTGTGAGATGCGCGTATCCACGATGCAGCAGCGCCCTTTACTGCGGGATGAGCAGGCGTGCATAAAGCGGCAGGTGGCGCCGTCACGCTTCGCAAGCCCGACGTGTGAGGTGTAGGTCGAATGCCAGTTCGAGACGATCGCGAGGACATCACCATCCTGTATCTTCGATTCGATTGAGGCGACCCTGGAGTTTGGAATGTAGGTCACGGGCAGAGTGGAAATCTGGTCTTCTATTTTTGCCATGGCGGTGACCATTGACGGATCGTTTCGCAGGTAGCGTGAACTGCGAACTGCGGCTCCTGTTTGCATGTACTTGACCCGTCGGCGCAGGGGGATGCCACCCAGGGAAGCGGTGACATTCTTCCCGAGACCGCGTTGTTCATTGTTCGCAAATACCTCTTCGAGGTGATGCATCCGGCTCACGTAGGTGCCGTCGCATCGGCCGTTGCGATATCGTTCCAGTTCGATGTAGTGAAGAAGCGCTTCACGTGTCCAGAGTGAAGGAGGGTTCTTCACGAGTCGTGCCATCGCGAGAGAGGTTTCGTAGAACGTCCAGCAATCGAGTCCCTCAAAATTCACCGTGGGTGACTCGATCCGGTCGTCGACTTCAAGCGTGTAGTTCACGTAGGCTGTGCCGCAAAGTGCCTTCCCGAAGGCGGCGGTGCGGGCGTTAATCGGCAGGGAGGCCCACTGTTCTCTTTTCGCCTTTCCACAGAGTTCCTTAAATTTGCCATCGCCTTTAAATACCGTTGACCAGGGTAGTCTTGGTGGACGCAAAACGGCTGTCGCTGACCCCCCGTCGGTCATGGTCCGGCAATGACTGAGAAAAAGGGCAGCACCTGTCCCTCCCGCGAGAGAGAGGGCGCGGCGGCGTGAAAGCCGCGAATCGGAATGCGGGAAAGGCATGTGTCGTGGACAGGAAAGTAAAGTGAACTTCGCAGAAGATACTCGTCGTTATTTCGGATTTCAAGCGACGCGATTCACGGGAGGCTGGTGCGCTAATGCGCCTCCAACCAGTTCTCTCCGGTCCCTGATTCGACGACGATGGGTACGCTTAACGGCAGGGCTTCTTTCATTGCGGATTCGATTTTGGGGATCAATTCATCCGCTTCTTTCTTTTTAAGGTCGAAGACAAGTTCATCATGAACCTGGAGAAGCATTTTGGTTTCGTAGCCACCTTCTTTGAGCAGGTTGGCGACCCGAACCATCGCGATCTTGATCATGTCGGCGGCCGTTCCCTGGATCGGGGTGTTGATTGCGGTTCGTTCGGCGGCGGAGCGGATCATGCCGTTGCGGGAATCGATGTCCCGAAGATAACGGCGGCGTCCGCTCAGGGTTTCGACATAACCGTCGGTTTTCGCCTGCTCAATGGTCTTTTCCTGAAACTGCTTCACGCCGGGATATTGACGGAAATACTCGTCGATGATCTGCGAAGCTTCGCTGCGCGAAACTTCGCCGTTGAGACGTTGGGAAAGCCCAAAGGCGGAGATGCCATAGATGATTCCGAAGTTCACCATCTTGGCGGTACGGCGCATGTCAGAGGTGACTTCATCATTGGTGACGCCAAAAACGCGAGCCGCTGTCGTTGTGTGAATGTCCTGATCGTTCTGAAAGGCTTCGATCATGGCCGGATCCTGACAAAGTGAAGCCATGACGCGGAGTTCGATTTGTGAGTAATCAGCAGCGAGGAGGGTGAATGAATCATCCCGCGGCACGAAGGCGCGGCGAATTTCACGCCCCTGCTCGGAACGAATCGGGATGTTTTGAAGGTTGGGATTGTTCGAGGCAAGTCGGCCCGTTGCTGTCATCAGTTGATGAAAGGTCGTATGAATTCTTCCGGTTCCCGGAAAGATCGCATTGGGAAGGGCGTCGACGTAGGTGCTTTTCAATTTTGCCGCTTCACGATGCGCGAGAAGATCCCGAACGATTTGATGACTTACCGCGAGCGAAGTCAGGGTTTGTTCGTCAGTTTTATATTGGCCCGTCTTGGTCTTTTTCGGCTTCTCGACCAGTTTGAGTTTGTCGAACAGGATCTCCCCGACCTGCTTGGGTGAGTTGATGTTAAACTCGCTGCCGGCTGCTTCAAAGACCGCCTTCTGGAAGCTTTCAATTTTATCGCCGAGGATGACGCCTATGTCTTTGAGGGTGGCGGGATCTACCCGAATTCCTTCGGCTTCCATTTCCACCAGTACCGGAATGAGAGGGCATTCGATTTCGTTGAGAACCGGCTCCTGATGAACCTCACGAATCTTCCCGCGAAGGAGTTTTGCAAGTTGCCAGGTGATGTCAGCATCTTCGCAGGCATACTCAGCGATCTTTTCGAAGTCAGGGCCGGTGTCTTCGTCAGCTCCTGACATTTCGGCTTCGTCGAAGAGACTCATTTGGCCGGTTTTTTCGCTGCTTTTTCCGAAGACTTCATCGAATGCGATCGGCTTGTAGCCCAGCATCGATTCAGCGAGGTAGTCCATCTTGTGCCGTTGATCCGGTTCGATCACGGTATGGGCAAGCATGGTGTCGAAGACGGGAGTGACGACAGAGAATCCCCGCCATTGCAAGACCCCGATGTCGAACTTCAGGTTGTGGCCGACTTTTTCTTTCGATGGATCAGCGAAGAGGCTTCGAAATTCTTCGAGGACAGATCTACCGGCCTTGCCGGAAGGAACCTCGACATAGTAAGCTTCATGATCCTTCCAAGAAAAGGCGAGCCCGATGACGGCCGCTGTCTTTTCGTCGAGCGAATCGGTTTCGAGGTCAAAGCAGAAAGAGGGTTGAGCATCGAGGAGATTAATCAGGTGTTTCCTCCCTTCGTTGTCCTCACTTCTCAGAAAGTGATAGCTCTTTTTGAAATCGGTAACGGTCTTCAACTCTGCGCTGAGTCCGTCCTCTGATTCGCTGGTAGTATGACCACGGCCGGCCTCAAAATCGCTTCCGAAAAGACGTTTGCCCAGAGAGTTGAATTCGAACTCCACGAAAAGTGATTTCAGCTCTTCATCGTTTCGCTCACTGATTTCGATTTCATCAAAGGTGACCCCGACGGGGGCGTCAGTCATGATCGTGACCAGCTTTTTGGAGAGCAGGGCCTGCTCGCGGTTGCCTTCGACGTTCTCCTTCTGCTTTCCCTTGAGCTGATCGGTATGTTCGAGAAGTCCTTCGATACTGCCAAACTGAGCGACAAGTTTCTTAGCGGTCTTTTCACCGATCCCGGGAACGCCCGGAATATTGTCCGAAGCATCTCCCCAGAGTCCGAGGATGTCGATGGTCTGGAGTGGATCTTCGACCTGCCAGTTTTCGCAAATCGCCGCGACGTCTAGAATTTCAACTTCTGAACCCTGGCGGCCGGGTTTGTAGATTTTTGTCGTGGGAGTAACCAGCTGGGCGAAATCTTTGTCCGGTGTCACCATGAAGGTCTCGTAGTCACCGAGCGAGTCGGCCTGACGGGAGAGGGTTCCGATGACATCGTCTGCTTCCCAGCCGGGGCATTCGATGACAGGAATGTTGAAGGCGCGCACGAGGCGTTTCACGTGGGGAAGCTGGAGGGCGAGGTCCTCCGGCATCGCATCCCGGTTTGCTTTGTACTCCGGGTAGATTTCATGTCGCGGCGTCGGGTCGCTCGTGTCAAAGGCGACCGCGAGATGTGTTGGCTTCTGCTTCTCGAGGAGATCGAGGAGGACCATGGCAAAGCCGTAGGTAGCCGAGGTGTTGACCCTTGCCGAAGTGTAGATGGGGCTTCGGATCAGAGCAAAGTGGGCTCGATAGATGAGAGCCATCCCATCGAGCAGGAAGAGACGTTTCGAGGGGGATGCCATTCGGCAAGAGTACCGACCCATGTCGCTCTGACAAGGGGATTTCTAAGGATTCCGAAGGGAGCCGGGGGAGAGCCGTTTACTGCCCGAATGAGCGGTAGCCTTCGGCGTAACCGTCAACATAGGCCTCGTTTCCGCTGTTACCGCCCCGGATCGCATAGCGGTAGCCGTTACGGGCGTCGAATTTCCCGTCATGGACACCTCGACGGTGATCTCTTGTTGTTGGTTGGCGGGCTCCTTGAGGGACCGAATCACCGTAGTTAGTGGGAGGGGTTTCTCCCGCACCGTAAGGGACGGCGGTGTCACGATTCTGACAGGAAATCAGAGTCAGGGCAAAAAGTGCGGCAAGAGTGAGTTTCATATCAAAATATTTCTAAATTACCATATCCAGATTCAATATAAATTCAACAATCATTTACTATTGCAATAACCGAAGCTCAAGCGGTCTGGAGCGGTGGCTGTGACGGGATGACTGTATTCACCGGTGACCGGCGGGAAAATAGGCCAAGGGGCAGGAAGGATGAAGCCGGGCGCTGTTGAATACGGGAATCAGTTCGATTCCAACTTTTCGATTTTGGTGCTGAGATCTTCCCATTTGGAGTAACGGGTCTCAAGCAGGGCTTCAATTTCCGAGAAGCGTTTCATTGCCGCGGCAGACGCCTCGCCCTGTTTGAAGAATTCAGGATCGGCGAGTTTGTTTGTCAGTTTTTCTTTCTCCTCCTCGAATTGGCTGATCTCGCTTTCGATCGTCTCAAATTCAGTTTTAAGGGGCTTCAGTTTTGCGTTGCGTGCTTCGCGGGCCTGCGCTTCCAGCCGTCGCTGTTCTTTCCGGTTCCCTCCTCCTGAGCTTTCAGCGGTTTTGGCATTGCTTCGGGCTGACCCGCCGTGACGTGCCTTTGCCGCCTCGATGTCAGCATGTTTCTTTTCGAGGTAGGCGCTGACATTGCCGTAATAAACTTTCGGGGGCTGGTTGGGGATGAACTCAAGCACCTTGGTGACGACGGGGTCAAGAAAGGACCGGTTGTGAGAGACGATGGCATAGGCGCCGGTGTAGTCGAGAAGCGCCTTCTGCAATACCTCCTGCGAGTGCAGGTCAAGGTGGTTGGTCGGCTCATCGAGGATCAGGAAGTTGGCCGGCTGGAGGAGCATTCTGGCGAGGGCGAGACGACCGCGCTCGCCGCCGGAGAGGACGCTTACTTTCTTAAAGACGTCATCGCCGCGGAAAAGAAAGGCTCCGAGGAGTGTCCGCAGATTGCCCGCCGCCTGTTTGGTGACGTTGCCTTCCATCGTTTCGAGCACCGTTTTGTCGGGGTCGAGTTCGTCAGCGTGCGTTTGCGAGAAATAGGCGATGCTGACATTGTGCCCTTCGGTGCGGGTGCCGCCGGTGGCTTCTTCGGTTCCGGCAGCGATGCGGGAGAAAGTTGATTTTCCGGCTCCGTTCACCCCGACGATGGCGATCTTGTCACCCCGTTCGATTGCAAAGTTGAATCCGTCGATGACTTTATTCGTGCCGTAGTGCTTCTCTAGATTCTCGAATTTAACGACGGTTTGACCACTTCGTTCGGGTTGAGGAAAGCGGAAGTCGACCGTGGCGGCTTCGTCTTCAATTTCGATCCGTTCGATCTTGTCGAGTTGCTTGATGCGGGACTGCACCATCTTCGCTTTTGAGGCCTTCGCCCGGAAACGATTGATGAGTTTTTCCGCTTTTTCGATTTCCTTCTGCTGATTGCTGTAGGCGCGGAGCGTTTGTTCTTTCCGGGCTTCCCGTTCACGGAGATAGAAAGAGTAGTTACCGGAGTATTGCTCGACGCCTCCGTTTTCAAAAGCCAGGGTCCGATTCGTGAGATTGTCCAGCATGCTCCGGTCGTGCGAGATCAGGATCATGGCTCCTCCGTACTGGCGCAGCCATTGTTCGAGCCACTGGACCGTTTCGATGTCTAGGTGGTTTGTCGGTTCGTCGAGAAGAAGCACTGAAGGCTCCTGAAGGAGAAGCTTTGCCATCGCGATCCGCATTTGCCAGCCGCCACTGAACTCCCCGGTTTGGCGCCCGAAGTCCTTTTCCTTGAAGCCGAGGCCGCCGAGCACGGTTGCAATACGGGGCTTCATTTTGCTTATGTCGTGGTGTTCAAGCCGGAGCTGAATGTCCCCGAACACCTCAAGAAGGTCGCCATAAGCGTCTGATTGCGGGTCGGCTGTTTCGAGTTGGGATTCAACCTCAGCTAGTTCGTCCTGGAGCTGCTTTACGTCGTCGAATGCTTTTTCCACTTCTTCAAAGACGGTGGTCCCTTTGTGGTGGACGCCTTCCTGAGGAAGGTAGCCGACAGTCGTTTGTTTCGCTTTCGTGATCCGGCCGCGATCAGCCTGCTCGATCCCCGCGATGATCTTCATGAGAGTGGATTTCCCGGCTCCGTTCGGTCCGGCGAGAGACCAGCGCTCTTTCGCTCTGACCGTGAAGGAGAGATCTTTGAAGAGGGAGCGTGCTCCGTACTCGATGGAAACTTTGTCGACTGCTAACATAAGGGGCCGGAAGGTAGCGCAGAATGGAGATCTCGCCAGCTTTGCACGCGGGCGCTCCGGTCGGGAGCAAAAGTTCGAACGGCGTGGGCCTTCAACTGTTTACTGGAGTTTCTCTTGCCTGGGATCAAGGCTCAAGCCATGCTTTCATCATGAGACTGGGCAAGCTACTGTTGATCGCGATTTTTATCACAGGAGTGGGGTTTCTCATGGTTGAGTATACTCGTCCGGGTTACCCGATCGAGAGGACGCTGCAGAATGAGGACGGTAGAGAAATTAAAGTTCTGATTTTAGGGCATGAGGGGGGAACTATCACAGTGGATCGAGTACCCGGAGGTGAGCGTTTCGAGATTCCGATTGAAACGCTCTCGCTGAAAGATCGCCTTTTCTGCCTTGGTTTGCGCGAGTCTGAGGCTCCACCGAAAATTGAAAAAGTGGAGAAGGTTGAGCCGAAGGAAGACAACTATGTGGTGACACGACGAAAAGCGATCGAGGATCTTAAAATTAAAAAACAGGTTATCCTTGAGGAGATATCCTCAAAGACGCTGAATGATTTGCTGCATCAAAGCCGTGTCGAGCAACTTGGTCGGGTTCAGAAGGAAATTGCCGAACTGGAGTTGGCAATTAAAACGTATAAATATCGTATGAAGCAGTGATCTGCTAACTTTGTCCAACAGGGTAGGGTGAATGACCTGACCCTCTTCTGTTCCAACGTATGATCGATTCCCCGTTTATTGAGACCTATCCTGCGCTTTCAGCGATCAGTGGTCTTACTCATGGTTTCATTACCCGTCACCCTGACATTGATGTTAAGACTGACCGGGAAACAGCATTGCTGCGACTGGAGGAACATCACGTCAATCAGCTTCGTGAACTCGGCATTGACCGCAATCATCTCACCACCGGGGAGCAGGTCCACGGAAAATCAGTGGCTGCGATTGATCCGGCGGAGGCACCGGAAGCGAACCGGTTTGGCGAAACCGACGGGCTGACGACGGGAACAGCGGGTCAGTATCTGGGAATCTTTGTGGCGGACTGTGGTGCGGTCTTTCTAGCTGATCCGGTGATGCGGGTTGCTGCGGTGGTGCATTCCGGAAAGAAGGGGACCGAATTGGGAATCGCCCCCGAAGCGATCAGGGTGATGCAGGAAAAATATGGGTCGAATCCCGGAGATATCGTGGTCCAGATCGCCCCGTGTATTCGCCCGCCTGCATACGAGATCGATTTTGCCGCACAGATCGTTGATGATTGCGTTGCGGCGGGAGTGCCGGCTTCACAGGTTTACGACTGCGGTGTTTGTACGAGCTCGGACCTGGAGCGATATTACAGTTACCGAATTGAAATGGGGCAGACGGGACGGCTCTTTGCCGTTATTGGTTGGGAGGCATGAATGAATTCCCTGACATGAGCGGTGCTTTTGAGATCGAGGCTCCGGCGAAAACGAACCTTTGGCTCAGGGTCATGGGGAAACGTGATGATGGATTCCATGAGATTGAGACTCGAATGGTGGCTTTGACGCTTTGCGATTACCTCAAACTGCAATGGCGCGAAGATAACGATGTGGTGTTGCGCTGTTCAGATCCGTCGCTTCCTGCGGGGGAAGACAACCTTGTCGTGAAGGCGGTTCGAGCACTCGAGGAGAAGGTAGGGAAAACGCTCGCTGTCTCAATCGACCTCGAAAAAAATATTCCGTCGGGGGCCGGACTCGGAGGAGGGAGCAGTGACGCCGCCGCGGTCCTGAGAGCCTTGAATGAGATGGCGGCATTAACTTTGTCTGAAGAGGAACTCGCGGAAGTCGGAGCAAGGATCGGATCAGACGTGCCTTTTTTCGTATACAATCGTCCGTGCGATTGCGGGGGACGGGGGGAAATTGTCAAACCGGTGGATGAGGTGATGCCTTCTTTGCGTGTTTTCCTCGTCAAGCCTGCCTTCGGTATTGCCGCGGCGTGGGCCTATCAACACTGGGCGAATTCCGGTGAATATGAGGGGTTCTCCTACGAGCCTCAGAAGTTTGAGTGGGGTGCATTGACGAATGACCTTGAAAGGCCGGTTTTTGAAAAGTTTCCCGTTCTCGGGGAAATGAAGCATTGGCTTTCCTCACGTCCCGGGGTCGTTGGCTCTCTGCTTTCGGGATCGGGATCGACCATGCTGGCGATTCTTGATGAGGGGACGAACGGGAATGAGTTAGAGGCCGCTGCAATGGAGCGATATGGAAGCAATACCTGGACTTATCTTGGTCGAACTGTCTAATCATTGAATTGTGGGTAGGGGAAAGACAGACGGGGAAAGTGTGCGGGTTGATGTGTGGACCTGGGCGGTGAGGCTGTATAAGACCCGGGATCTGGCCGGGGCTGCCTGTAAGAAAGAACAGATCGTGATCAATGGTCAGCGTTGTCGGCCCTCGCGTCATGTCAGAGTGGGTGATCGATTGGAGGTTCGTCGGGGAATCTTGACCCGTTCGCTTGAAGTGAGAGCGATCCTGTCGAAACGGGTCGGTGCAGCGGTGGTGGACGATTTCCTGATCGATCATACCCCGCAGGAGGTCTACGACGCGGCCGCTGAGGCAATGGCGCAGGCGCGGGAAGCTACTCCCCGGCGTGAGAGTGGCTCAGGGAGACCGACGAAGCGACAGCGCCGTGAGCTTGAGGAAATCATGGAGGAAGCGGTCGAGGAGCGGGAATCATTTGAAGCCTTTGTGAAATCATTTACGCGCCCGAATTGATCGGCTAGGCTCGAGGGAAGCAATGAGTGAGGAAAAAACGAAACCTGCCTGGGCCGAAGAAATACGCGATCTCTATCTGTCGAGCGCGGCGAATCAATTTGTGATTCATGGCAATGTCAGTGATCGGCTCCTTCTGCCCTCGAAGGAGGGCGGATCTTCCGGGATCGGGAATCTGATCGATTACCTTACCGGAGTACAACTTGAGAAATTTGATCTCGTCCTCAGTTACGAGTTGGGGGCCGGGCTTCGTATCGAGGCTGGGGGAGAATGGTTTGAGACGCTGTCTTTTGCCGGTGAAATGCCGAATGACCCGCCGAACGCCATTGGCTACATTGATCAGTTTTTACGTTTCTGCGTGAACCTGCGTGGTTTGTCTCCCGGCACAGAGAAAAGTTCAGCGACAGTAGGGCGGAATCACTCAATCGCTGTGATCATCAAGTCTGCGGAGTTGGTTTTTCCGGTTTCCAAACAGACGCGTGATTATCAGTTAAACTCGATGGCTTCAGTGGTGCGCTCGTGGTCGCATGAGACTCATTTCGTGGATCAGAATCTCGCGGTCTTTCTTGTTTCAGAGAACTTGAATGATCTTAACCACCTGCTTGCGCACAATCAGCGGGCTGCGCGGATTGAGATCCCGATGCCCGAACCCGCGCAGTTGATTGAGGCGTTCAGCTATTTCGAAGAGGCCTTTCCGAATGCGCTGAGTGAGTTTTCGGGGAATCCTGAGGTGCCGGCATCACGACTCGCGGGGGCAACAGTGAGTTCGATCGAATCTCTTTTGAAGCGCAGAGAATACGAGAAGGCAGCGCTGAAAGAAACCGATCTCGCGGACCTGAAGAAATCTCTCGTCGAGCGCGATGCGAGGGGCTTGATTGAGTTTCTCGAGCCGACGCGCACATTGGATGATGTCTACGGAAGTGAGGGGGTGAAAACATGGGTTCGTCAGGATATTGCGCTGTGGCACCGCAATGATCTTGCGGCGATGCCGATGGGCTATTTACTTTGTGGTCCGGTCGGAACCGGGAAAACCTACCTCGTCGAATGTCTTGCCGGTGAGGCAGGTGTTCCCGTCGTGAAATTGAAGAATTTTCGTGATCGCTGGGTGGGGAGCACTGAGGGGAATCTCGAGAAGATTTTCGGTCTCCTTCATGCACTCGGTCGCTGTGTTGTTTTCATCGATGAGGCGGATCAAGCCCTCGGCAGTCGCGACTCCGGATCAGGCGATTCAGGTGTCTCCGGGAGGGTCTATTCGATGATGGCGAAAGAGATGAGTAACAGCTCGAACCGGGGGCGCATTCTCTGGATCCTCGCGTCGAGTCGACCTGACCTGATTGAAGTCGATCTGAAACGCCCCGGTCGCGTCGATGTGAAAATTCCGTTGTTTCCCGCGCATGAGGCGAGTGAGGCTTATCTTCTCATTCGTGCTCTCGCTCGAAAACATGACCTGGACCTTCCTGAAGTCTGTCCAGAGGAGATCCTGCCTTTGGTGCCATCGTTAGTGACTCCCGGTGCTGCGGAATCGATTGCAGTGAAAGTATATCGTCAGGTAAGGACCGAGAGCTTGAGCGCGACAGAAGCCTTGCGTGATTGTCTCGATGAATACCAGAATCCAATCCCCAAAGAGATCATGGATTTTCAGATCGGTCTCGCCGTGAAGGAAGCCAGTGATCTCGATTTTGTGCCGGATGTTTTTCGTGATTATTCCCCCGAATTGAAACCCTTCGGCGAAAGAGGAGTTTAATGGGCATGATGAAAAACGCGCCATGGATCGTTTTCACCCTTTTGTTATTCGCTTCATTGGAGGCGAATGATTCCTTTTTGCCCGCCGGAGTCGGCGAAGGTGATTTCAAAGATCTAGAGGGGCAGTCCCCCTTTTCCCGGTCGATAAATTTGAGTGATTCCCTTATTTTGACCGGTATTGCGAGGGTCGATGATGACCAGGTTGCCACCTTGATTAATAAAGAGACGAAAGAGTCTTATGTCGTCTCGAGTCAGCTCAATTCCCAGGGCTGGAAAATGGTTGAGTTAAAGTCAGACGAGGACCTTGAAAAAGTGGCGGCGAAAGTCTCTGTCGACGGGGGTGAGGTCGTGACGGTGCGTTACGCTGAGTGGCAATTGAAGCCCGGGGAATCGAAGCCCGGGGCCGGATCCCGCGGGGATGGTCGAGAGAGAGGTGACGGCAAAGGGAAAGGCAAAGGCGACGGAAAAGGTCGAGGACCATCTCCCGAGGTGCGCGAGAAAATGATGAGCCTTTCCGAAGATCAGCGGGATAAACTCTTCAGTAAGATGAGGGAATTCCGGGAGAAGAACCCTGATGTCCCCCGCGAGGAGATGGGCAAGATGATGAGCGGTATGTTAGACAAGATGTTGCAAAAATAACAGGCGCAACCGTGGATGCGCCTGTCGGATTGATTCATTGCTGCCCGCTGAGAGGCACTATTTTTTCACTGCTTTTTTCGTGGTCACCTTCTTTTTCGCCGCTGTTTTGCGTTTGGCGGTTTTTTTCTTCGTGCCGGCACGTCCGGGAAAGGTGAGTTCAGCAATGCCGGACTTGTCGAGATCGCCAAGCCCGAGCTCGATCATGCGTTTGTACTGAGCGGTCGTGGCTGCGTTGAGCGGAAGATTAAGCTTCTTCGATCGGGCGAGTCCCCCGGCAATCCCGGAGTCTTTTGCCGCGTGAGAGGCAGAGAACCAGCATTCGTGATCACGATCGATCATGTCGTCCGCGTCTGTTTCGAGGACGCGGGAATTGGCACCGGTCTGTGAAAAGACTTCGCAGATCATTTTCAGATCATGCCCGAGAGACTTGGCGAGACCAAGGCCTTCAGCAAGGCCGGCCGTGTTGATGTTCATGACCATGTTGACGAGGGCTTTGACCTCGGCGGCTTTTCCGATCTTTCCGATGTGTCGAAGGTTCAGGCTGAGATCATCGAGAAGCTTCTTGTTCTTTGTGAAGACGTCGTCATCGGCGCCAATCATGAGGTAAAGTTCCCCGTTACGAGCATGGCTGATGCTGCTCGCCATGCAGGCTTCGATGGAGCTGGCCTTGCGCCGTTTCGCGGCTGTCGCCACTGCTTTTTGTGTCTCAGGGCTGAGAGTGGCGCAGTTGATGAAGGTTTTTCCTGCGGCCTTGGTGAGAAGGTTGTCTGCTTTGCCCGTGAAGATTTTTTTCATCGCCGCGTCGTCGGTCACGACGGTGAAAATGATGTCTGCATTGGCGGTGACGTCGGCAAGTTTCGTGAATGCCGTTGCGCCGATCTCGTCTGCCAGTTCATTTGCCGCCGGCCGATAAACGTCATAAACGGCAGTGACGTTGTAGTTGAGGTCATTGAGGTGACGGGCCATGTTGGCTCCCATTCTTCCGACACCGACAAATCCGATTTTTTTCGTGCCGGGACGACGGGCCGTTTTCTTCTTTGCAGTTTTTTTACTCATGGGCTTATCTTCTCTTATTCAAGGTTTCTTAAAGGTGTAACTGAATCCCCTTTCCCGCCAAGCTATTTATGAGTGAGTCATCAGGCCAAACAAATTTAGTAAGGTGTTTTGTGGATGCCTTGCGGGGGATCGAATCCGTCTTTAAGAGTGAGCGTAATTTTCGAATTCATCTCGCTGTGGCTGTGGCGGTGATTGTGTTAGGTTTTGTTTTGAAGATCTCCTCCTTTGAATGGCTTGCGATTATTCTCTGCATGGGATTTGTGCTCGTCGCAGAGGTCTTGAATACGTCAATCGAGTACCTTGCTGATGTCGCGCACCCCGAAATGGATCCGGGTGTCCGTCGGGCTAAAGATGCGGCGGCAGGGGGAGTCCTCATTGCATCAGTTGCAGCGGCATCGGTGGGAGTTATCGTCTATTTGCCAAAATTATGGGAGTGGTTATCGAAAAGTTGAAAGCGGAGTGGGTTGATGAATTGGTCGCGGTCCTGGGTGAGGACAAGGTTGTCACTTCGGATTCGGTCAGAGAGGAATTTGGAAAAGACCGCTGGCATGCCGCTTCTCTTCCTGATGTGGTCGTTCATGCTCAGAATCGTGATGATGTGGTCGCGACCTTGAAGTTTGCCAATGAGAGGCGGATTCCGGTAACGACTCGAGGTGCGGGGGTCGGTTACGTTGGCGGCTGTGTCCCGGTGCAGGGTGGGATTTTGTTGTCGGTTCGAAAGATGGATCGAATTCTGGAGATAAATCCGTCGGACGGGGTCGCTGTGGTCGAACCCGGCGTGATCCTCAATGACATTCTCGAGGCGGCCCGGGAGAAGGGCTGGTACTACCCGCCGGATCCGGCGAGCCTGAAGGAATGTTCGATCGGGGGAACGATCGCGACGAATGCAGGCGGTCCCCGGTGCGTTAAATATGGCGTGACGAGGCACTACATTCTCGGGCTTGAGGTGGTGCTGCCGAATGGCGAGGTTCTGGAAACCGGAGGTCGTTGCCATAAAAATAAAACCGGGCTCGATTTGATCGGAATGTTTGTGGGTTCGGAAGGATTGCTGGGTGTGGTCACGAAAGCGACCCTGCGTCTCATTCCCCACCCGGAGGCGCGGGCGATGCTGACGGCTACTTTTGCTGAGTTTGAAGAGGCGGCCGAAGCGGTGCAGACGATCCTGAATTCCGGGTGGCAGCCGTCCGGTCTGGAGATCACGGATGGATTTACTCTCAAGGCCGCCCGTGATTATCTCGGGCCGGAAACGCTGCCGGAGGGAAATGCACACCTCATAGTGGAACTCGACGGGCGCAGGGAGACGGTCTTGCAGGATCTTGAGAAGCTTCACGAATTGGTGGCTTCTTCAGGTGCTTTGGCGGTGGATGAGGCGCGTGACAGGGAATCCTGTGAAGCAATCTGGCAATTGCGCCGCGAGTTTTCCTATTCCCTTCGCGCGACCGGACTGATCAAGCTCAATGAAGACATTGTCGTCCCGAGGTCCAAGCTGGTTGAGTTGGTTAAGTTTGCCCGGAAGTTGGAGGAAGACACCGGCATCCCGGTTGCCTGTTTCGGTCATGCCGGGGATGGAAATATTCACACTAACCTGATGGTGAAGGATTACGATACCGACAAAGCGGCACGCGAGAAGGCGGACGCAGCGCTGGATATTCTCTTTCGTTGGATCATTGAAAATGATGGGAAAATCACGGGAGAGCACGGTGTCGGTCTCGCGAAGAAGCGGTGGTTCAAGGATGCCGTTTCCCCCGTGGCGGTCGACGTTCATCGACAGCTCAAGAAGACTCTTGATCCTAACGGAATCTTAAATCCAGGTAAGTTTATCGAATAGCCTCCTTTTTATGTCAGACGAAACCCCCAATGGCGAGCCGGTCGAACGATCGGTTGACGAACCCTTTTTGACTTTGAACGAGGCAAGGGTCCTCGGCTGTCTTCTTGAGAAAGAGGCGACGACTCCGGATCACTATCCGCTGACTCCGAACAGCCTTCATTCTGCGTGCAATCAGTCCAGTAATCGTGAGCCGGTCATGGACCTGGGAACGGATGAGGTGGAGGAAGCGATGGAGGGTCTCCGCTATAAGAAGCTGGCGATTCTTGTGCATCAGTCAGGAGCCCGCGTTCCAAAGTGCCGGCATACGCTGGAGAATAAACTTCCGTACATCACGAGGGGGCAGCAGGCTCTTCTCTGTGTGCTTTTGCTTCGGGGGCAGCAAACTGCGGGCGAACTGAGGCAGCGTACCGAGAGGCTTCATTCTTTTGTTGATGTCGAGAAAGTCGAATCCGCTCTGGCACTGATGGAGGAGTATGAGCCGGAGCCGCTTGTGAAGAGGATTCCTGCCGGGGGTGGACGTCGTGTCGTTACCTACAACCACACCTGGTGTGGTGAGGTAGCTCCATCGGCAGTTGCCGCGGAAGTCCCGGTTAAGGGCGAAGCGGCTGTTCCGGTATCGATCTGGAGAGAGGAGATGGAGGAGGAGATTCAGTCGTTGAAATCAGAGCTGCTCAGCCTCAAGTCTGAAATGGAAGAGCTCAAATCGAACCTGGGCGTATGAAATTAAATTTATCTCTTTTTGGTATTTGGATTGTCCTGTCAGTCGGCTTGACGGCTCAGGGACAGGAGAAGGTATGGTTGTGGAGCAGCGGTGAAATGCCGTTTCAAAATGAGGAGGAGGCTGGAACAGAGAAGCCGGCTTTACCTTCGCTTCAGTTGTATTCAACAGACGGGCGTGACAATCACAGCGGCGCCGCTGTTGTGATATGTCCCGGGGGAGGGTACGGGGGGCTGGCCATTGATCATGAAGGGCATCAGCCGGCGAAGTGGTTTAATGAACAGGGTGTCTCTGCGTTTGTGTTGCACTATCGTCTCGGATCGCAGGGCTATCATTACCCCGCCCAGCTTGCTGATGTGCAACGTGCGATCCGTTATGTTCGTGCGCATGCTGCAGAGTATGGACTCGACCCGAATCGTATTGCGGTGATGGGATTTTCCGCGGGAGGCCATCTCGCGAGTATGGCTGCGACCTTGTATGATCGTGAGGTGTATGAGGCGCAGGATGCGGTCGACGAGGTGAGCGCCCGCCCGGATTTTGCGGTTCTTTGCTATCCTGTCATCAGCATGGATGGCGAAATTACTCACAGTGGTTCCCGGAGGAATTTGCTGGGGACGGAGAAGGCGGGCGATGAAAGGCTCGCCGCTTCGGTTTCCTCGGAGAAGAACGTCACCGCCGAAACGCCTCCAACCTTTTTGTTCCAAACCGATGCTGATACCGCGGTTCCCGCCGAGAATGCGGTGCGGTTCTATCTCGCGCTTCGCGAAAACGGGGTTTCGGCTGAGCTTCATTGTTATCAGGATGGTCCCCACGGCGTCGGCCTCTATCGTGGAGATCCTGTCCTGGGGACGTGGTCCGGGCTGCTCGCCAACTGGTTGCGAGCTAGTTCTTTCTTCTCACCTTCGCAGCCCCGGCTGCCACTTCAGGGAGTCGTGACGCTGGATGGTGAGCCCGTCAGTTGGGGGATGTTGACTTTCTATCCTGAAAACGAGCATTTCCCAATTACCTCGATTCGCGTGAGACGGGGTAAATTTGCAGCTCCGGCAGACCTTGGCCCGGTCGCAGGCAAGGCGAGGATTTCTTTCGAAGGAAGTATATGGGAGTCAACGGGAGATCCGACAGATGAATCAGTCACTCTCGATTCGCTGAGTCCGGAGGACGAATCTCCTGTCGAACTTGAATTGAAGCCCGGAATGGAGCAACTGACGCTGGATTACGTTTCAGAATAATCAGACCTCTTCAATCACGGCATACTCTTCGAGAATACTTCGGGACACATACTTGAGCGCGGCTTCGGAAGTGGCCTCAAGAATAATCGGGCAGGCGTAGCCGGCATCGAGGGCTTCTTTCCAGCGGCCGGCACAGACGCACCAGTGATCTCCCGGTTTCAGACCGGGAAAGCCGTACATAGGCATGGGTGTTGAAAGGTCATTCCCTGCTGACTTGCTGTAGGCCAGGAATTCTTCGGTGAGTTCGCAGCAAACGGCATGGCAGCCGTGATCTTCAGGTCCAACCTGGCATTGGCCATTGCGGTAGAAGCCGGTGAGGGGTTCCATGCTGCAGGGGATTAACTCTCCTCCAAGGACGTTTTTATTGTCTTCCGGTGCCATATTGATCTCACTGTCAGTTGGTTTACCGTTTTTTCAAAATGAAAGGCTTCCGCTTGTATCAGCTTCGTATCGATTGAAAGTAGCAGCCCGAAGAATCCAAACCAAGTGCAGTGAGTTGAAAGAAGAGAATTTATCCGGGAAAAAGCAGAAATCAGGAGGCGGCTCCTGGCGATGGATTGTATTGGCTATTGTCGTTTTTGCGGGACTTTGGCTCGGGATTCAGGCCTTGAGGAAAGCGGAGCCTGTCGGAGCATCAGCACCTGCAGGAGGGGCGCCACAGGGGTTTCCACCGGCGACTGTGTTTGTCGCGCCGGTAACCTTACAGCCGGTTCAACAGCGTCGGGAGGTGACTGGAAGCCTGCGGGCGGTGGACCGTGCCGCTGTTGCTGCTCAGGAATCCGGCAAGGTGGACGAGGTACTCGTCGATGTGGGGGATAAAGTGAAACAGGGCGCGCCGTTGTTGAGAGTCGATGCACGACGCATGAAGGCTGAACTGCAGGAGCGCGAGGCGATGGCGACGGCTGCCGCCGCGAGGGTCGAAGAACGAATCGCGGAAGCGGAGCGGGCGACGCGCGACCTTAAAATGAAAGAAGGTCTTTTTGCGCAGCGCGCTGTTTCCGAGCGCGAGTTTCTTGATTCAAAGCGGGAAGCTTCGGTGGCGGAAGCGCGGGCAAAGGCTGCCGGGGACGAGCAGAAGGCCTCCGAGAGTGCTCTCGAACTTTTACGTGTTCGATTGGAGGACCTTTCGGTTAAAGCGCCCTTCGATGGTATAGTGGTGGAGCGTCACGTCGATGCAGGAGAGTGGCTTGCGCCGGGTGAGGCGGTGGTGACTCTTGTTTCGACGGGAACAGTGGAGGCGTGGATCAATGTTCCGGAGAGGTTTGCGGGGCAAATTAATTCAAGTGATGCCTCGTTGGAGATCGTGGCGGACGGCAGTGGACTGCGGGTAGAGGCGAAGTCGATCCGACAAGTTGCTGATGTTGATATAACAACCCGACTCTTTCCTGTTATTGCCGAGATCGATGACCTCGATGGCGTGCTTGTCCCCGGCCTTTCTGTGCGGGCGGAAATTCCGGTGGGAGCAAAAGAGGAGCGCCTCGCGGTACCGGTGGATGCGGTGATTGAAACCATCACGGGGGCTTCGGTGTACAAGGCCGCCCCCGCTGAGGGGTTGCCGGTCGCAGTGAAGGTTCCGGTTGCGGTAATCTTTCGAAAAGGCGACCTCGCGTTTTTGACTTCGGAGCAATTGAAGCCCGGTGACCGTGTCGTGGTTGAAGGGAATGAACGACTTTTTCCGGGAACACCACTCATGATTTCGGAGCCGGATTCAGCTCCTGAAGGGCGGTCAGAGATAAAGCCTTAGTAGCGGACGAGAGAAGATGATTGAAAAGGCTATCCAGCAACCTATCACCGTTGCCGTCGCGGTTCTCCTCAGCGTTTTTGCAGGATTACTTGCGGTAACTGAGGTGCCGATCCGGATGACTCCGGAGGTCGAATCCGTAGTCGTGTCAGTGGTCACGAGTTGGGAAAGCGCGTCGGCGGAGGAGATTGAAAGTGATATCGTGGAGGAACAGGAGAAAGTTCTCGGCGAGGTGACGGGGCTCTCTGCGATGACGTCGATCAGCGCTGCGGGGCAGGGGACGGTGAGGCTGGAATTTGAAACGGGGACAGATATTGACGGAGCGCTCTCCGAAGTGTTGCAAAAACTGGACGAAGTCCCGGGCTATCCGGATGGAGTGCTCCAGCCGGTTGTGGAGGGGGTCGACCCGGAGTCGGTGGATTATATTTCCTGGATCGGATTAGCTTCGACTGATCCTGAGTATGATTCATCGCTCTTGTTCGATTTCATGGAGCGTCGCCTTCAACCGCGTTTCGATCGAGTCCCCGGCATCTCCCAGGTCGGTATTCGGGGCGCGGTGCAATCGGAACTGCACATCAATGTCGACCCGATTGCGATGGCCAATCGGCGGATTACCTATTCGGATCTGAAAGCGGCAATCGAATCGGCGAATGTGGATATCTCTGCCGGTCGGATTGAAGAGGGAAAGCGTGATATCCGGGTTCGCAGCATGGGCCGTTTCCAGAGTCCTGAAGATGTAGAGGCAATGGTGCTTTCGAGGAATGAGGGAGGGCCGGTTTTTCTCCGTGATATTGCAACGGTCGAATCGGCATACAAGGAACCGTCGAGTTGGGCGAGGGCTCGCGGCTATAAAATGCCGTTTTTTAATTTTCAGCTGGAGCGTGGAGCCAACCTCCTCGAGACGATGGGGGCTCTCCTCAGCGAAGTGGATGCGCTCAATGCTCCCGGTGGATTACTGGAGCAAAAAGCGCAGGAGCTGGGGCTCAATGGACGCCTTGAATTGATCAATACCTACGACTCAACCACCTATGTTCGTGACGCGGTGGACCTCGTGCAATCCAACCTTCTCCTCGGGGGATTGCTGGCGACTTTCACGCTTCTCTTTTTCCTCCGCTCATTTCGAAGTGTCGGCATCATTGCAATTGCGATCCCTGTTTCGGTGATTGCCTCCTTTGTCGTCCTTGTGGCCCTGGGGCGCTCTATTAACATTATTTCCCTGGCAGGGCTTGCTTTCGCCGTGGGGATGGTCGTCGACAATGCGATTGTCGTGATCGAAAACATTTATCGTCATCTCGAGATGGGAAAAAGAGCTCCCGTCGCTGCGCTTGACGGCACGCGCGAGGTCGCCGGGGCGGTAGTCGCCTCGACTCTGACAACCCTTGCGGTCTTTTTTCCGATTCTTTTAATTCAGGAAACTGCGGGACAGCTTTTCCGTGATATCGCCCTCGCAATCATGGCTGCGGTTGGTCTCAGCATGATCGTCTCGATTTCGGTGATTCCCGCTGCTTCCGCCCGGTTTCTGCATCGGAGTGATGTAAATAATTCAGGGTCGAAGACGGCCATTGGCCGGTTTTTCTCCGCGATTCTGGATCCCCTTATTCGTTTGATCGAGGCTTTGCCGCTTCAAATCGCCACACTTGTCGCGATGGGGACAAAGACGTGGACCCGTCGTATTGCCATCATCGGAATTTTCAGTCTCGTTACTATCCTCGGAACACGCGTGCTTCTGCCGCCGCTTGATTATCTCCCGACGGGTAACCGGAACATAGCCTTTGGTCTGCTTTTTCCTCCGCCGGGCTATAACCTGAATCAACTTTCTGAAATGGGTGAGCGGATCGAGGCCAGAATGAAGCCTTCCTGGGAGACGACAGAGAACAAATTCGGAATTGAAGAGGTCGTTGAAGCAGCGAACGGAGACAGGTTGGAGCCATATGATGAACGTGAGCCTGTTCCGATCGGGATGGGTGCTCCTCCTGAGTCCACGGTGATGCCGCCTCCTCTCGAGCATTACTTTCTTGTCAGTTTTGAGGGTCGGATGTTTCACGGAGCGATTTCACAGGACAAGAAGCGAGCGAAGGACGCGGTGCCGCTGATGAACTATGCGACCTCGGGAGTATCGGCGCCGGATACGATCGCCTTTGCTTTTCAAATGCCTCTGTTTCGAGTCGGGGGGGCGACCGGGTCGGCGATCAAAATTGACCTGACCGGAGACAACCTCGATCAGGTGAGCGGTTCGGCTGGAGCGCTTTTCGGTGCCTTGATGGGCCAGTTCGGACCGGGAACTTTAAAGCCTGAGCCGCCAAATTTCTCCCTGCCGCTGGCAGAGCTCCGGATTATTCCAAATGATGAGCGACTGCGTGAACTCGGAATGACCCGGACAGATCTGGGGCTTGCGGTGCAGGCAAACGGCGACGGCATTCTCCTTTTTCGCGACTACGAGGAGAGCGGTGAATTGAAAGATATCAAGATCCTGAGCCGCTATTCACGGGGAAAGGATGCTTTGGAACAACTTCTTGAGGCGCCGGTGGCAACGCCGGGAGGAGCCGTGGTTGATTTTGCCAGTGTGGCTTCCCTTCAGCGGGTTCGAGGTCCAGATGAGATTCGTCATGTTGATCGATTGCGTGCCGTCACGATCGAACTGACCCCGCCTCCCGGGATGCCGCTAGAGAATGCGATTCAGCAGGTTGAGGGAACCGTCGGAGGTTTGCGCGAGGGGGGAGTGATTCCGGCCTCGGTGGGAGTTAATCTGTCCGGTTCGGCGGGCAAGCTTAATGAAATCAAGACTGTTTTGCTGGGTGATGGCAGCCTCCTCGGCACTGTCTCGAGTACTCTATTTCTCGCCTTCTTCGTGATCTACCTTCTCCTTGTTATTCTGTTTCAAAGCTGGACCTATCCGCTGGTAATCATGATCAGTGTTCCGCTTGCCACCTTTGGCGGCTTTGTCGGGCTCGCCCTCGTTCACTGGGTCAGCGTCGTCGACCGCTATGCGCCGATTCAGAACCTCGACATGCTCAGTATTCTCGGTTTTGTCATTCTTGCCGGGGTGGTGGTGAACAATGCGATTCTTATCGTGCACCAGACCTTGAACTTCATGCGCGATGATCCGGACCTGGATCCGCTCGAGGCGATTCAGGAATCAGTCAAAAGCCGGGTCCGTCCGATTTTGATGAGTACCTTGACCAGTGTCGGCGGGATGCTTCCGCTTGTTCTTCTCCCCGGGGCCGGCTCGGAGTTGTATCGCGGTCTTGGCGCCGTCGTCGTCGGCGGTCTTATTGTCTCGACCGTATTCACTCTTTTTCTTGTTCCCACGGTGCTCAGTGCGATGTTCGCGATCCGCCGGGACGGGGATGATCTGCCGGAGACCGGGGCCGATGCTTCCAGTGAGATGGCAGCTGTCTAAGTTTTTGAATTCATGTTTCGCTCCTTCGCCACTTTAAGTATTGCTCTAGTTCTTGCACTGGGAACGGGTGGTTGTGTCGTGGACCCTTCCGAGTTGGGGGACTCAAGCATTCCGGCAGGGGAGTCGTATCAAAACGGGTCGACTCGATATGCCCTGCTTCCTGCAGGGCGCTGGTGGGACTGTTTCGATGATGCCGGGCTCAGGCGCCTGATTGAGAAGCTGGATAAAGACAACCCTTCCCTCGCGGCGGCACTCGCCAGATATGATCGCACGCGAACAGAGTTGGGCCTCGCAAAAGCGGATCAGCTTCCGACCATTTACGGAGATACTTCGGTGACGAATAAGCGGGATTCTGCCAGCGGAGTTTTTGTGCCTCCTGATCTCACTTACAATGAATTCCGAAGTGCGCTGAATCTCGAATACGAGATTGACCTTTGGGGACGTGTCAGGAGGACGGTGGAGGCCTCGATCGCCGAGACGGAAGCGGCTGAGGCTGACTGGGCAGCGGCAAAGTTGTCCCTGCGGTCCGAATTGGCACGGACTTATTTCAACCTTCGCTTCATCGATTCAGAGATTGCAGTGCTGAAGCAGAGTGTTGAATTGAGGAGGGAGAACTGGAGGCTCATTGACGCGCGGGTTCGTGGTGGCGAAACGACAGATCTGGATCTTGCGAGAGCAGAAACAGAGTTGGAGACGACCCGGGCCCAGCTCCTCGGACTTCAGCGAACCCGGGCAACCTATTTTAATGCTCTCGCCTTTCTTTGCGGCGAAGTCCCGGGATCGTTTGAGCTTCCTTCCGGCGGGATTCAATCGCCGCCGCAGATCCCTTCCGGCCTGCCCTCCGAGTTGTTGTCCCGCCGTCCTGATATTGCTGCAGCTGATTCCCGGATGAGAGCGGCCGCCGCCCGTATCGGCGCGGTGCGGGCTTCCTACTTGCCCAGCATCAATTTGGTCGGCGTGGGCGGGCTTTCGAGTCTGGAGTTGGCTGATTTTTTTGATCCAACGAGTTTTTTCGGCAGTATTGGTCCACAGATCAGAGTGCCGATCTACAATGCAGGTCGATCTGCCTGGGAGGAGAATCGTGCTTTTGCTGATTCGGATGAGGCTGTCGCAATCTATCGGGAAACCGTTCTCGGCGCATTTCGCGATGTGGAGGATGCGCTCTCCGGGATTCGTTTTCTCGACCGTGAGATAGCCGCTCATCTTCAGGCCTCTTCATCAGCCGACCGGGCCGCAAGGCTTTCGCAGAAGCGCTACGATGGAGGACTTGTGAGCTACCTTGAGGTAGTCGATGCTGAGCGTACCGCTCTTACTGAGAAGCGAAGTCTTGTTCAAGCGAGATCAGCAAGACTTCTCGCCACCGTGCAGTTGATCGAGGCTCTCGGTGGGGGATGGGAGATTCCGATTCCTGATTCTGAACGTTGAATCTGTTGAGTCAGGTTTCCCTCGGGCTGGTGAAATCCACTCTTTGAGGGTATTGTCTACTGACCCTGTTTCCTCGCCCCGTGAATCCCGGATACATTTACATTCTTCAGAATCCGTCGCTCTCGGAATTTCATTTAAAAATAGGCAGGACAGAGCGCGATCCGAATGCGCGGGCGGCCGAAATTTCGAGTGCGACCGGAGTGCCAACGCCCTTCGAAGTCGTCTGGTGGAGTGAGTCGGTCGACTGCCATCTTGCGGAGACCCTTCTGCACCGCCAGCTTGATCAGTATCGGACGAACACAACACGTGAATTTTTTGAACTGGAGCTCGACGAGGCTATCCGAATAGCGCGGCGTGCTATTGCCCGGTCCGGGGGGCGCACCGGAGGTATTGTTTACTACCTTCGCAGTGCTGCGCTTTGGGTTTTCCATTGTCTGATTCGACCTCTTCTCAGGCTTCCTCTTCAGGTGCTTTTGCTGGCTGGCCTGGTGGTGTTTTTGTTAGTTAAAGGTGTATTTTTGCTGGGATGGGGGATCACTCGTGGCGCGTTTGCCGTTTTTGCCACTTTATTGACTTCGTCGGGGAAGAAGGGAAAACGCCGGAAACGAAAATCGTCGAAATCCGTGAGAACGCGTCGGCGGACGGGCCCGGCGCTGTTGGGTAATCCCTGGTATCTGAAGGAGGTAGGGGGTGCAATTTTGTGGGTATTGATGCTATACTTTCTCGTCGCAGGAGGCGGGGTGATTCATTTCAACGAGGTTCTTTCGAACTCTTTTCTCAGTCGGTTGATTTATTTTGAGTGATAGAGAAAGGCTTCCGACTATTCACCCGGCGAGATATGCAGGTCATTCCGGGGTAATGTGGAGCTTTATGTAATAATCGGCAGCAAGTTGAATGTCTGTTCCTTGTAGCTTGATTTTGTATGTTTTTACCGAACCTCTGAGGCAAAAAGCTCCTGGTTATTTTTGCCTGCTAATGGGATTACAAACCGGGAGTGGCGAAGGACAACCGCTCTTTCCTGAGGAAGAAAGCCCGCTGGTGCGGCGCGGGAAGCCGATGATAAGACGGAGGCTTTCACGGATTAGCTTGGTCATCGTGATTTATTTTTGATTTCTCCTTCATTCTTTGTCTCTTGAGCTCTCGGAAACTGATCAGTTTTCTCGTCTTCTCGTCCCAAAGACGGAAGGTCAAAGATTTGAGACTGCCGAAAAGCGTGGTGGGTTGGACGCTGGAGAACATGGGGTGCGAATGGTGGCAGCGCTCAAGATTGTAGTTTGGAATTCTTGGACTGAGGTGGTGGATATGGTGAAACCCAATATTGCCGGAGAACCATTGAAGGATGCGCGGAAGCCGGTAGAAGGAGCTGCCCTGAAGGGCCGCGGCAGTGTAGTCCCAGTCGCCGGAGGATTCCCAGTAGGTATCTTCGAATTGGTGTTGGACATAAAAAAGCCAGACTCCAGCGGCCCCTCCTACCGACATGATCGTCAGTTGAATGAAGAGCCAGGGGAGAAAGCCGAATATTGAAATCAACCCGACCGCGAGAGCTACGACGGCCGCATTCATGATCCAGACAGATGTTTTTTCGCGTGGTTTGGCGCCGGGTGAGGGGATGCGCTGTAGAATTACGAAGATGACGAGAGGCGCGATGACGAACAGCACGATCGGATTCCTTGCAAGGCGATAGGAGAATTTCTTCCATCGAGATGATTTCAGGTATTCCTCGACTGTCAGGGTCCAGATATCGCCGACGCCACGCCGATCCAGGTGCCCCGTGGTGGCGTGGTGGACGGCGTGATCAAAGCGCCACTGGTAGTAGGGAGTGGAGGTAATCACTCCCGTGATAAAGCCCCATATATCATTGGCCGTGCGTGACTTGAAAAATGAGCCATGTCCGCAGTCGTGAAAAATAATGAAAATTCGGATAAGAAAGCCTCCTGCGACAATCGCGAGAGGGATCGTGAGCCACCATGAGAAGGAGATGCTGAAATACATGATTACCCAGAGTCCTGCGTAGCCTCCGATCGTATTGAGGATCTGCCAGCTCGCTCGCCATGCATTCGGTTTTTGAAATTCTAATATGGCAGCCTTCCATTCCGCAATCGTTGGCTGGATGGTTTTTTCGCCATCCTTTTCTGTTGTGGATTTTTCTTCTGGTTCCCCGGATTTCATGAAGAATTAGGTGGGTTGTGTTTTGACCTAAGTGTCGATTCCGGAAGCGGAGATCGAACATCGGGTGTTGTGGCAGTATGAGGAATAAGAGAGCCGGGAGCAACTCTTCCATTGGGGATGCTTGCGCAAAATTTGTGATGAGGGGGATAATGTTCACGAGTGGGACCGTATTACCGGGATATTCCCTCGTTCGGCCAAACCCTCGGCAAAGCGGCCTTCGGCGATTGAGTGAGCAGGGGGTTTTGAATTGGGTGTGCCCGCGATTGAATCCGCACCTAAGTATTGATTCTGTTGATTTGCGTCAATCCTTGCCGACGGTGAATTTGCATGAATCACCAGGTCGCCATCGTCATGTCCGAAGTCTTTCTCCGTAGATTGACACCATCCCTGGCGCCTTTTGTCCGTCGCCAGCAGGACTATAGAGTCTTGAGCATTCACCGTTCGATCGAGGAGCTGGAGAAGCTGCTCACAGAGATGCAGCCTGTCGGTCTGATCACTGAATGGCTGCCGGAAACGACGGAGGCGCTCCTCAATCTGGGGTTGAAGATTCCGACGGTGATTGTCGATACCGATTTCTCCTATCCCGGCGTCGTCAGTGTCGACGTCGATGACTGGGCGGTAGGACGCGAGGCTGCTCAGACCTTCCTTCGAACCGGCTACCGCAGCTTCGCCTGTCTCGGCAACGGGCTGCCGTATTCGGATCAGAGAATCGAAGGGTTCGCGGCCGCGCTGGAAAAAGGGATGGAGTTTTCAATTCACACCGAGACCGGTTTTGAGGACACGCGCTACAGTGAATCATTTGTCCGGCCCAGCGGCGAGTTGGAGCGCTGGATTGCCTCCCTGCCGAAGCCGGTGGGAGTGTTCGCGGTTCACGATCCGCTCGGACGATTTCTGTGTGGTGCCTGCCAGCAGGCCGCGCTGAAGGTTCCTGAAGAAGTTTCCGTGATCGGGGCCAACAACGACGAACTCGTCTGTGGTTTGACTCACCCTATGCTGTCGAGCGTCGCGATCCCCTGGGGTGCGCTCGGAGAAGTCGTGGGAGAATCGATGCAACGGCTTACCTCGGGGGAAATTTTGAACACAGAAAGAGCGCTCCTGATTGCTCCCGGAGGAGTCGTCATGCGACACTCGGCCAATCACTTTGCGGTTGATGATCCTCTGCTTCGTCGAGCGATGTCCTTTCTCTCCGAGCGGGTTCAGGATTCCATCAGTGTTGGCAAAATGTGTGATGAACTGAGGGTCGCCCGTCGTACCCTTGAACGAAAGTTCAACGAGCACTACCGCTGCACGCCCTGGGAAATGATCTGCCAGTTGCGAGTCAACCGGGCGAAGCGCCTCCTTGCTGAAACCAATCACCCGGTTTCGCTGATCGCCGAACTCTCGGGTTTCAACGATCCCGAACGAATGGCGGTTGTCTTTAAACGAATCACAGGCGAATCGCCGTCCTACTACCGCAAAGTATCCGGCACTGAGCGGAAGAAGTAGCGGGAGGCGGCGTTCATCGTGCACGGGTTCACCTGTTCCGAAACGAAATCTTTGCTCCGTGGTCCGGGCACTGGATGCTACTTTTTGTTTGTTAACTTATCCGCTTTCAATGCATCAAGTTTACGCTCGAGTTCACTGAGTTCGGTGTAGCGAAGCACTTTAGGTGAAGCTGTGCCGCGTGCGTAGGTGAGGCGTTCTTTCCAGGCGCCGAGGAGTCGCTTAAGCTCTGCGGCGTTGCTCGGGTCATTGATCACATTGTGAAGTTCGGTGGGGTCATCAGCGAGGTAATAGAGCTCTTCATGAATCGGTTTTGCTCCGGCGAGTGATGACTCTGCGTAGTGCCGGTATGTCGCGATGTATTCATCAGAAACGGCATAGAGGATCCTGTTCACCGGAAATCCCATTTCCTTCGCAACACTCATTTTTTTCGACGCGGGAAAACTCTCATTGGCGTAGTAGCGAATGTATTTCCATTCTTTGTCCTGGACCGCTTCGACGCGTGGGTTCCCGAAATGGGTGGACCAGAGATTCTCGGTGAAAATGAAGTCGTGAACGGGAGCACCCTTTCGATCGACCAGTTCACGGATGCTCTTTCCTTGAAATTCCCCGGGCGATTCAATCCCTGCGTAGTCCAGTATCGTGGGGGCGATGTCAATACTCTGGGCAAACTCATCTGATCGGCGGCCGTGTGAATTCGAAGGTCCAGTAGGATTGAATACAATCAGAGGTACGTGCGTTGTCTTTTCATAGCACAAAGCCTTTCCGCCAAGCCCCTGCTCGCCCATGAAGAGGCCGTGGTCGGAGGTGAAAATAAGAATCGTATTTTCATCAAGGCCTTCAGCGCTGAGCTTGGCCCGCATTTTTCCGACGAGCCGATCAATTCCCGTCATCGCCTCCATCTGACGTATAATCCGCTCCCGGTTCGTTTCAGGCTCATTCACGTAATCGTAACCCGTCTGACGTTCTTCGACTTTGAGGACATGATCAGGAAGTTTTGGTGTTTGGATATCCGCCTTTGCCACGTAGTGCTCCGGCATGGGGATTTCGATGTCGCGGTAAAGCGTTTTGTAGATTTCATCATCGGTTTCGCGCATTCGCATCGTGCTCGTTCCTGCTCCGTGAGGAAGGTTGAAGCAGATACTGAGGCAGAACGGTTGGTCGTCGGGGCGGTTCTCCAGAAAATGAATCGCGCCGTCGAGGCGGTGTTTGTTGGAAAGGAAATCATCGATGCTTTCCTGAATGATCTCCACTTGCGTGTCCGACTTTGCTCCGTCGAAAATTTCGTGTTTATCTTTCGGGTAGAAGCCGATGTGTCCATGTCCCGCGTAGAAGTAATCGAACGATTCCTCCATCAATCCGCTATCATAGCCGCCTTCGCCAATCGGCGCGTGGTTCTTGCCGACGTAGCCCGTATAGTAGCCGTGGTCGCGCATTACGAGGGGATAGGACTTTGCCCACGCTTCCGGGGCAACGCTTGTGCCCGAGTTAAAATTCACCCCGTGCTTGCGTTCGAACTGACTCAGGAAGATCGAGATTCGGCTGGGCGTGCAGATTGCACTGGTAATGTAGGCGCGGTCGAAGAATACGCCGTCTTTCGCAAGTTGGTCCAGGTTCGGCGTTTGGGTGATTTTGTTGCCGTCGCAGCCCATCATCCCGTAGGATTGGTCGTCGGTTAGAATGAACACGAAGTTCGGTCGATTTTCATCTGCCGCTCGACAAGGGGAAAGAAAAAGCGTCGAGAAGATTAGGATTGAGAGAGTGGATTTCATGGATTTCTGGCGACAGTATTATTGGTATGTTAGAATTCCCGGCTAGGTAAACCTGCGGTGTCCTCTGTATCAGTGAATGAACCGTGGCAATTATCTTCCCTTGAGGGAACTTATAGAGGAAAGGCGGTAGGGCCTGGTTTTCGCGCGACCAACACTCTACTCCTCAATCACTTTTTTATCCCGGCGCATCAGCGTAAAGAAGCCCGGGATCAAGAGCGTCCCAAAAAACGAAGCGAGAAGCATGCCCCCGCAGACAACGGTGCCGAGGGATTGCCTTGAATTGGCACCGGCGCCGGAGGCGATAACAAGGGGGAAGACACCGAGGATGAAGGAGAGGGCGGTCATCATGACTGAGCGAAAGCGGAGGCGGGCGGCCTGCTTCGCGGCTTCGATCACACTGAGCCCATCGCGTTCGTTGGCTTCTTTGGCGAACTCAACCATGAGGATGGCCTGTTTGGTGGTGAGGCCGACGAGCATGATCAACCCGATCTGGCCGTAGAGGTCCATCGCGAGGTGGCGCATCAGTAAGGCAAGCAGCGCGCCGACTACGGCTATCGGCGTGATGAAGAGAACTGACATCGGAATAGACCAGCTTTCATATTGAGCGACGAGAAAAAGGTAGACGGCGACAAGGCAGATGAGCAGGAGAGGGGCGATACTCGCGGAATTGATTTCCTGCAGCGAGGCACCCGTCCAGCTGAAGGTCATGCCTTCGGGTAGGGTGTCATTCATGGTCTCGGTAACGGCGCTCATGGCGTCGCCGGAACTGGCGCCGGCACCCGGTGATCCGCGTAATGAGGCGGACCGAAAGAGGTTGTAGCGGGTGATCGTTTCCGGTCCGAGAGTATCACTGATGTCGACAAGAGCGGAGAGGGGGACCATTTCCCCTGCGGCGTTCTGTGTATAGAGGTCTCCGATATCGTCGGGATCATTCCGGAATTCTTCGTCGGCCTGCATCATGACTTGGTAGACGCGTCCGACCTGGGTGAAGTCGTTTACGTACTGGCCACCGAGATAGGCACCGAGGGTGTCGAAAATCGAGGCGGTCTGGACGCCGAGGAGTTGGGCACGGTCACGGTCAACACTGATTTTGATCTGCGGGACGTTCGCTTTCCAGGTGCTGGAGGCGCGGGAGATTTTAGGATTTTGATTGGCTTCGTAAACGACGGCACCCACGGCGGCGGCAAGTTCATCGGGTGCCCTTGCCTGAGTATCCTGAACGACAGCTTCCCAGCCGGCGCTGCTGCCCATGCCGCGAATCGGAGGCGGGCTGAAAGCAAGGACCGTCGCGCCGGGTATGGTACCGAGCTCGGCAAAGAGGCGCCCGATGGCAGCGTCACTACTGAGGCCCGGATCCGTGCGCTTCTCCCAGTGTTCAAGCTCGGCCACTGCAAATCCAACGTTCGATGCAGTACCGGCGAGGATGGAAAAATTGCGCACCGCAATAACGTTTTGCACACCGGGCATTTGCATCATGCGCGATTCGATTTCGCTCATGAATGCGTCCGTGCGGGCAAGCGAAGCGCCATTCGGTAGTTGCACATCGACGAAGACAACGCCCTGATCTTCGTTCGGAATGAATCCGGTCGGAGTGCGTTGAAAAATCATCACGGCCACGGCACTGATAATCGCGAGAACCAGAACGGTGGCGATCCGGCGTTTAGCAAAGAAAGCGGAGCTGGAGACAAAGCCTCCGGTGACTTTGTCGAACAGCTTGTCAAACCAGCGAAAAAAAATGAACTTCCGTTTCTTCGGATCGTCGGCCTTGAGGAAGGTTGCGCAGAGAGCAGGGGAAAGGGTCAACGCATTGATGGAGGAAATGCCAACGGCAATCGCGATGGTGAGGGCGAACTGCTGGTAGAGACGTCCCTCGATGCCGCCGGCGAAGGCGACGGGAACGAAGACGGCCATGAGGACAAGTGTTGTCGCAATGATAGGGGATTGAACCTCTTTCATCGTGGTGCGGGTCGCTTCGATGGCTGAGAGTCCGTCGCTGAGGTGTCGCTTCACATTCTCAATGACAACGATGGCGTCGTCCACGACTACGCCAATGGCAAGGACGAGGCCGAACAGTGAGATGGTGTTGATCGAAAAGCCGATCATAGAGAACACCGCAAAAGTTCCAATGAGTGACACCGGAATCGCGATGACAGGAACAAGGGTGGCGCGCCAGTCCTGTAGAAAGACGAAGACCACGAGGATGACAAGAGCGAGGGCAACCATTAAAGTGACGACCAGTTCCTCAAGTGAGACGGCGATGAATTCGGTCGAGTCGTTCACGAGGGTGTATTTCATGTCCGCGGGCGCGGTATCGAAGATCTCGATCATTTTCGACTTCACATTCTCGGCGACTTCGAGAGCATTTGATCCGGGGGTCTGATAGACGGCGAAAATCACGGCCGGATTCCCATTGAGGGTATTCGTTCCGGTGTAGCTTTGGCGGCCGAGTTCGACGCGGGCGACATCGCGCAATCTCAGAAGGCTGCCATCGGATTCACCCCGGATGACGATATTTTCGAATTCTTCGACGGTCGTGTAGCGACCTTGTGCCTGGATCGAGTAGGCGAGTTGCTGTTCGTCTGAGGTTGGTGCCTGACCGATGCCGCCGGCGGCGGCCTGGATGTTCTGCGCTCGAATGACCGCGGCGATGTCGTCAGGGGAGAGGTTGAGGTTGGCGAGTCGATTCGGGTCGAGCCAGACCCGCATGCCATAGTCGGCGGCACCGAAGACGTTGGTGCTGCCGACGCCGTTTACGCGTGAGAGGCTGTCGGTAATATTGATCGTGACGTAGTTGGCAAGTTCGAGGACGCCTGAGGATCCCCCGGGCGAAGTAACGGCATAAATCAGAAGCATATCGCTCGAGCTTTTTTCGACCACGACTCCCTGATCGGTTACCGCAGTGGGGAGGCGCGAAGTGGCCTGGGCGACACGGTTTTGCACGTTGACGGTTGCGAGGTCAGGATCAGTCTCAAGATCGAAAGTGACGGTCAAGGTGTATCCGCCACTATTGGTTGAAGTCGATGACATATAGCTCATGCCTTCGACGCCGTTGACTTCCCCTTCGATAATGGTGGCAACGGTGTTTTCGATGACTTCTGCGCTGGCGCCGGGATAGGTGGCGGAGACTTTTACCTGCGGAGGGGTGATACTTGGATATTGCTCAATCGGCAGTTGCCTAAGGGCAATGAGGCCTGCCAGGGTGATGACGATGGAGATGACAAACGCAAAGCGCGGCCGGTCGATAAAGAAAAGGGATGACATAGGGGGCAGGGAAAGATGAAAGGGCGTGACACCGGGCAGATCGATCAAGCGTCCCCGGCGGGAGCAGGTTCCGGATTCGCTTGAGGGGAGGTGGAGGGTGCAGTTTTACCTTCAGCAGTTTTCTCTTCGGGAGCTTCTGTTTGGGAAGGCGCTTGATCCGTAAATTCGAGTGCGTTGACTTTTGAGCCGGGGCGTACTTTCTCGATTCCCTGAATGATGACTTTTTCGTTCGCGTTCAGCCCCTCTTCGACCGTCCAGTCGACACCGATTCGGTCCCCGGTGGTGATGCGCCGCTGCATGACATTACCTTCCTCGTCCACGACCAGAGCGAAGTGACCCTGTTGATCCTGCTGGATCGCGGATTGTGGGACAGTTAGTCGTTTTACCGGTTCGCCCCGCTGGACGAGGAGGTCGACGAACTGCCCCGGTTTCAGGATGCCGTCGGGATTCGAGAATTCAGCTTCGGCCTGGATTGTTCCTGTGGTGCTGGCAATTTCGTTGTCGAGGAACACGATCTTTCCATCGTGAGCGTAGTGTTGCCCGGTCGATAGGACGATTCTCGGGATCAGAGTGTCACGAATGGGTGGCAGGGAAGGATCGCGATCGACGAGTTGTTCCGTTTCCTCGGTGAAGAATTTTTCGCTGAGAGAATGTTTCACCCGGATAGGATCAACCTGAACGATGGTGGCGAGGGTGCCGGTGCTGGCATCGACAAGGTTGCCGGCATCGACCATCGCTTTGCCGATCTGTCCGTCGATCGGTGCATAAATGCGGGTCCGCTTAAGGTTGAGTTCGGCGGTGCTTCGGGTTGCGACAGCGCGGTCCACGGCAGCGGTGGCGATGCGCGTGTCGATTTCCGCCTGTTCGATTTCGGTCGCCGAAACGCCGGTTGATCCTACTGTTTTGAGGCGTTTGTAGTATCTTTCGGCGTTATCCTGCTGAGCGACAGCGCTGGCTACTTCCGCCTCTGCTGAAGCGAGGGCTGTCTCATATTCGTCAGGTTCAATCACAAACAGAAGGTCTCCTTTTTTGACATCGGCCCCATCTTCGAATTTTTGTTCAATGAGAATGCCGCTGACCTGAGCCCGGATATCAACACGATCTTTCGCTGCGACACGGGCAACGAAGCTCAGTTCGTCGGGGATCATTCGTTCTTCGACCGCAGCGACGGTGACATTTGGAGTGGCACCCATGCCGGGGGGAGTTTTTGAAGCACCGGAATCGCAGGCGGAGAGTGCCAGCAGTGGGATCAGAAAAAGGGGGGAGTGAAGACGATTCATGGCTAATAAATGGGGCTGCGTGATTACAGGGACGATAGGTTGGCCTGGATCTTACGAAGGCAGGCGGTGAGTAGTTTTTGCTCCGTTTCGGAAAGGCCTGAAAGCATTTGATCGCGAAAGGCGCGCATTTCAGGATCAAAACTCTCGAAGTAGCGAACGCCCTTTTTCTTCAGGAATACCTGGACGGCGCGGCGGTCGTCAGGAGCGGATTTCCGGCGGACGCAGCCCTTTTTTTCAAGGCTTTCAATTTGGCGGGTCAAGGTTGTGTTGTCGCGTTGGAGGAGGGCGGCGAGGTCTCCGATGCGTTGGCCATCATTTTTGTTGAGGGCAACAAGAATGATCATTTCCTCAGTGGTCAGATCAATTCCCAAATCGGCAAGTTTTGCTCTGGCTCGCATGCGTAGCATGTGCGCGCTACGGTCGATCAAAAACCCCGGGGACTCATTGAATCGGACTGACATCTATTATCTGTAACATACATTACTTGTAAAATACAGGTATTTAAGGCCCTCCCGGGGGTGGATTGAAGTTGAGAAGCCGGATGATTGTGCCGGTTCAGCTCAGGAGAGAGAGCCTTTCAGAGGGAAGGGTGAAACCTCTCCGGTGCCGAAATGTCCTGAAATAGCTGGCTTTGGCGGGTTTTTCGCCTTCACGTAATCCCGCTGTCAGCACTTCATGACGGGAGCGTTAAATCGCTTATGTTTCAGATAGTGAAGTCCTCCTTTATCCTCCTTCTTTCGATTCTGCTCTCGAGCTTGCCGCTGAGTGTTGGCGCACAGCCGTCGGGTGAAATGAGTGGTACCGAGTTTTTTGAGCGGCGGGTTCGTCCTCTTCTCGTGAAACATTGCTACGATTGCCATTCAGAAGCGGAAGGCTCCCAGAAAGGCGGACTTCTTCTGGATCGGGAATCCGGTTGGCTTGAAGGGGGGGACAGTGGCAAAGCGGTGATCCCCGGAAACCTTAAGGGATCCCTGCTCATCACCGCCGTTGCCTACACCGATCCGAATGTTGAGATGCCCCCTAAGTATCAGTTGGAGGCAGAAGAAGTAGCCATCCTGAAGAAGTGGATACGTGACGGGGCTGCAGGTCCGGCTGAAGATATGGGGGAGACTGAGTTTTCCCAGTTGGGTGATCAGGACGTGATTTTCGAGAAGGCGAAGGATCATTGGTCTTTTCAGCCGGTACAAAAAATCACTCCTCCAGAGGTAACTGATCCGGTTTGGAACGAAAATCCGGTTGATCAGTTTGTTTGGGCGAAATTGGAAGAGAATGGACTTACTCCATCGCCTGTCGCAGATAAACGAACCTTGATGCGACGCTTGAGCTACAAGTTGACGGGATTGCCGCCGGTAGAAGGTGGTCTGAAGGATAAGAATTACGATGCTTATCTCGAGGAACTTATGGCCTCGCCCCGCTTTGGTGAGCACGTCGGGCGATTCTGGCTGGATATCGCCCGCTACGCTGACACCGCAATCACTTATCGGCCGGATACCAAGACACCGCACTATTATCCGTATGCGTTCACGTATCGCGACTATGTGATCGATTCATTCAACGAGGATAAGCCCTTTGATCTCTTCGTGAAAGAGCAGCTTGCTGCTGATCTCTTTGTGAAAGGGAAAAACGATCCCACCCTCGCTGCGCTCGGGTTTATCGCCGTTTCACCCTACCGGAACATGTCCCACGATTTTGTGGATGATGTCATTGATGTGACGACCCGGGGAATTCTCGGGATGACAGTTTCCTGTTCCCGTTGTCACGATCACAAATTCGAACCGGTTCCGACGGCTGATTACTATTCTTTGTATGGGGTGTTCAATTCATTGAGTCGTCCTGAGCCCTGGAAGCTAAATGCCTTTCCGGTAATTAAAGGTTACGAGGCCGGGGCCGGGGAAGTGGCGGAATATACGAAAGCAAGAGCTGAAATTGATCGGGAAATCAAAGAGGCCGGTGAAAAAGTGAAAGGGAACAATCGTTCGCTTGCTGCTGAGATAGAGCAGACTGATCTGGCCGAACTCTTACTTTTCAACAGGGGGGCACCGACCCGGGCCATGACGGTGTCTGAAAAAGGAAAGCCAGCTGAACCTGCCGTATTCATTCGCGGAGAGCCATCGAATAAGGGGGAACGCGTTCCCCGGCGCTTTTTGAAAATCATTGATCCGGAGCAGAAGCCCTTCAATGCAAAGGACAGTGGGCGCCTTGAGCTCGCGGAAAAGATGGTCGATCCTGAGAATCCGCTCACGGCGCGTGTTTATGTGAATCGGGTCTGGGCAATGTTGATGGGCGACCCGATCGTTGATACACCGTCCGATTTCGGGCTTCAGGGTGAAGCGCCAAGCCACCCGGAGTTGCTCGATTTTCTGGCGAGCTGGTTTATTGAGGAAGGCTGGTCTACGAAAAAGCTGGTTCGCCTCATCGTGACGTCGAAGACCTTTCAGCAGGCGAGCCTGAATCGGGATGAGATGGTGGCGATTGATCCGGAAAATGAGTTCTTTTGGAGATCGAATCGTTCCCGGCTTCGTATCGAAGAGCTTCGTGACTCTCTACTCGCGGTTGCCGGTCAGCTCGACCTCAGTATGCGGGGTCGGCCGGGGCAGATGTGGGGCGATGACTACACGAGGCGTCGCAGTGTTTACGGCTACGTAAACCGTTTCAACCTTGACCCGACTCTGCGGAACTTTGATTTCCCCTCTCCGGTGCAAACACAGGGTTCACGCACCGATAATATTGTTTCCCCCCAGGCTTTATTTCTCATGAACTCGCCTTTCATGATTGAGCAGTCGGAAGCTCTCATTGACGATGTCGGGCTCGATAAAATCGATGATCGCAACGAGCGTATCGAGGCGGTTTTTGAAAGGGTGTTGCAACGGCCACCGACACCCGTAGAGGTAGACCGGGTTGAGCGCTTCGCAGAGATCGAAGAAGGGCGGAATATTCCCCCCTGGGCTCTCATTGCTCAATCGCTATGCATGTCGAATGAGTTTCTTTACGTGGACTGAATCATGAGCAACGAATTTCATCTTTCACGACGCTCCGCTCTCCAGCGGCTTGGTTTTGGCATGGGCGCCATCGCAGCTTCGGATCTGCTCTCGAGCGTGCACGGACAGGGTCCGCTTGATTCACCGCTCGCTGCCAGGCAGCCGCATTTCCCCGCTAAGGCAAAGCGGGTCATTCATCTTTTCATGAATGGAGGTCCGTCGCAGATTGATACCTTCGACTATAAGCCGGAGCTTAAGAAGCTTGATGGACAGGAGTTGCCTGAATCGATTAAGAAGACCTTGCAGAATACGCAAAGGAATCGTGTCGGGGAAATCTGGGCATCTCCATTTGAGTTTTCAAAGCACGGCGAGAGCGGTCTCGAAATTTCCGAGTTGTATCCCAATGTGGCGAAACATGCTGACAAGCTTTGTGTGATTCGATCGATGCAGAGTGAGATAGCCAATCACTCGCCGGGACTCCTCATGATGAATTGCGGAAACCCGGTTCTGGCACGTCCCAGTATCGGTTCATGGGTTCTTTATGGACTGGGAACTGAGAGCGAGGATCTCCCCGGCTATGTGGTCTTGATGCCTAACGGAATGCCTACAGCGCAGTCCAGAAACTGGACAAGTTCCTTTCTTCCGGGGGTTTATCAGGGGACGCACATTGAGACGAATCGCAAGGCAGGGGAAATGATCCCGCATCTTCGTCGCGATGACATCGGTACTGGCACGCAAAGGAATCTGCTTCGGCTCACGAAAGCTCTTAATGAGGGGCATGCCTCGATCAGGGAGGGTGATGAACGTTTGAATTCGAGAATCCATTCGATGGAGTTGGCTTTCCGCATGCAGAGCGAAGCGACGGATGCTTTTGATGTCTCGAAAGAACCCGAAGTAGTTCGGGAGAGTTACGGGGACACGCCGGTGGGACGAAACCTCCTCATGGCCCGTCGTCTCGTGGAGCGGGGGGTTCGCTATGTTCAGTGTTATCACGGGGCTGGCCAGCCGTGGGACAGTCATGCCGGATTACTGCCGAACCACCAGCGCCTTGCGAGGGAGTCAGATCAGCCGATTGCTGCTTTGTTAGAGGATCTTGAGGCGCGTGGAATGTTGGAAGACACGCTTGTTGTCTGGGGTGGCGAGATGGGGCGGACCTCCACTATTCAGAAAGTGGCGAAGAAAGATGTGAACCGTATCGGGCGTGACCATCACGTGGATGGATTTACCGTCTGGATGGCCGGTGGAGGCGTCAAGGGTGGCATGGCCTATGGTGAGACGGACGACTTCGGGTTATCCGTGGCCTCCAATCCTGTTCATGTTCACGATCTGCACGCGACGATGTTGCATCTACTCGGATTCGATCATGAAAAACTGACCTATCGATTCTCCGGTCGGGACTTCCGTCTCACTGATGTTCACGGATCGGTGGTCAAAGATCTGCTGGCATAGAAGCAGATTCTTTTTGGAGGTAGTCTCCTTGGATAGCCTTCGCTTTGAAAGTGGTCACCTTTTTTTTGGCGCGAACGGTGTCTTGTCGCTTTGGGAGCATTCGTTAAACTTTGAGCATGGAAAAATCCCTGCTCACTCTTTCTTTGCTTCTATCGGCCTCACTGGCTTTTCTCTCACCGGCTTCGGCGGACGAGAATGTTGAACATGATGTCGTGATCTATGGCGGGACCTGCGCTGCCGTCATCGCCGGGGTGCAGGCAAAGAAGATGGGGAAATCTGTCGTAATCGTCAGTCCGGATACTATCCTTGGCGGTCTTTCCAGTGGTGGGCTTGGATGGACAGATACAGGTAATAAGGCGGTTATTGGAGGGCTGTCCCGTGACTTCTATCATCGGGTATGGAAGGAATATCAAAAGCCGGAAACCTGGAAGTGGGAGAAGCCGGAAGACTACGGAAATACGGGTCAGGGAACCCCCGCGATGGATGGAAAGAACCGGACAATGTGGGTTTTTGAGCCCAGCGTTGCCCGGAAAGTCTTTGAGGATTACGTCGCTGAATTTGGCCTCACGGTGCACCGCGATGAGTGGCTCGATCGTGAGAATGGGGTGGAGATGAAGGATGGAAGAATCGTATCCATCACCACCTTGAGCGGGAAGAAATTTTCGGGGAAGATGTTTCTTGATACGACATATGAGGGAGATCTCATCGCTGCTTCCGGGGTCGATTATCATGTCGGTCGGGAGGCGAACGCTGATTATAATGAGAATTGGAACGGCGTTCAGACCGAGGTGGATCACCACAAGCATCACTTTCAACTCCTCGACCGTCCGGTCAGCGCCTATCTTGTTCCCGGTGACCCCTCGAGCGGTGTCCTTGCACGAATCAGCACCGATCCTCCGGGTGAGCGGGGTGAAGGTGATCATCGTGTGCAGGCTTATTGTTTCCGCATGTGCTTAACCAACCATCCTGAGAACCGGATTCCGTTTACGAAGCCGAATGGCTATGATCCGAATCAATACGAGCTCTTGGTTCGCTGTTTTGAAGCGGGTTGGGGAATGGAGGTTTTCAATAAATTTGATGTGGTTCCTAATCACAAAACCGACACGAACAATCACGGTCCCTTCAGTTTCGATAATATTGGTTACAACTATGGCTATCCCGAGGGCAGTTATGAAGAGCGCCGTGAGATCATTGCGGAGCATGAAACCTATCAGCTCGGCCTTCTCTACTTTATCGCCAATGATCCTCGTGTTCCCAAGGAAGTGCAGGATGAAATGAATAACTGGGGGCTGCCTAAGGATGAATTTCAGGAGAACGGAAACTGGTCGCATCAGCTCTATATTCGTGAGGCTCGTCGCATGATCGGTGACTTTGTCATGACGGAAAACGAACTGAGAAAGGTTAACCCTACTCCTGACTCTGTTGGCATGGGCTCCTATGCGATCGACTCCCACAATACGCAGCGCCACATTGATGATAATGGTTATGTCCAGAACGAAGGTGATATCGGAGTGAGCACTCGTGGCCCATACGAGATTGCCTACGGTTCGTTGGTTCCGAAGCGGGATCAGTGCACTAATCTTTTCGCTCCGGTTTGTGTCTCCAGCACTCACATCGCCTTCGGGTCGATCCGGATGGAACCCGTTTTCATGATTCTGGGACAAAGTGCGGCAACGGCTGCTGCCATGGCAATCGACGGTGGACTCGATGTGCAGGATGTTCCCTATGAAGAGCTCAAAGCACGTCTTCTTGAAGAGGGCCAGGTCCTGCATTATGACGGTCCGGTCTCGGGTGGAAAAGGGACTGCTGTGACTGATCTCGACGGGATTGTGGTTGATGATGAAAAAGCAACGCTGACCGGTTTCTCGAAGACCAGTTCATCGAATGGTCCTTTTGTTGGTTTCGGTTATCGACATGATGATAATCAGCAGAAAGGGGAGGCGACGGCAGCCTTTACAACAGTGTTGGAAGAAGCGGGTGAGTATGCGGTTCGCGTTGCCTATCCGCCGAATCACAATCGGGCGTCAGCTGTTCCGGTTGCGGTCGAAACGGCGGAGGGAACTACGGCACTGATGCTCAGTCAAAAGGAGAAGCCCTCTCATCCTCCTTTTCATGAAATCGGGACCTTCACCTATTCAGCCGGCGAAACATCCACGGTGACCATCAGTAACGAGGGCACGGAAGGACATGTCATTATTGATGCCGTGCAATGGCTGAAGCTGGATTGAACAGGGTAAAGTCAGTGAGATAACCCTCTTGTGTGTGGATGGGGTGACTCCCCGTCCGTCGCTGTTTGTCGGTGAATTATCGAGAATAGTGAACGGGTGCCTCGAATTCGACTTGCGGCAAGCATGATTCGAGCGGACGAGATTTGCATGAGTGAACCCAAACCTGCCGCTGATGAGGCGAGTGGCCTGAAGGACGTCGAGATTAAGGACGCCCAGTTGATTTTTAATGCCGTCTGGAAGGGGTTGGTCGACGAAATTGGGCTCGAAAATTTGCGCTTTCCCAAAGAGATTATTCTCCTGGGTGGTGCTCCCGGTTCCGGTAAAGGGACGAACACTGGATTCATCATGAAAGCGCGGGGTTTCACCTGTCCGCCGATTGTGGTGAGTTCCCTGCTCGACAGTCCTGAAGCGAAAGCGTTAAAGGATAATGGGCAGTTGGTGGGGGACCGTGAAGTGATGGGGATTCTTCTCCGCCAGATGCTGGGAGCGGAGTTTCGCGATGGCGCTGTTCTCGATGGTTTTCCGAGGACAAAGATTCAGGTTGAGTGCATGAAGCTTCTCGTCAAGAGAATCGGGAAGATGCACCGGGATTATGCGCACACGCATCTTGCTGAATTTTTCAGGCTTCCGACGATTCACGTCATGGTCCTGTTTGTGGACGAGAAAACGAGTGTTGAGCGTCAGCTCTATCGCGGTCGCGAAATCGCAAAGCACAATGAGGAAGTTCGGATGACCGGTGTCGGCGAAGTTCAGGAACTTCGCCCGACGGATTTGGATGTTGAGGCAGCAAAGCACCGCTACCGTGTCTTTAAGGAAAGTACCTGGGATGCCCTGCAGTCACTTCGTGAGGTCTTTTTCTATCACCTGATTAACGCGCAAGGTTCTGTTTCCGAGGTTGAAGAGAATATTCTTCAGGAGCTTCAGTATCAGAGCTCGCTTGAGCTTGAGCCTGAAACCTTTTCGATGATCCGTGAGATTCCTCTCGCAAGCGAATTGGTACTGCATGCACGGCAGGAACTTGTTCGCCGACTGGATAGCTATGTCAGGCAGGACCAGAGTTTGTTTCAGGAGGTCGTCGATCTCATTACGAACAAGTTTATCCCCATCATCGAGCGCCATGCGATTTCGGGTCGAGCGGTGATCAATAATGAGGATGAGGTTTTGGCGAACCCCCTCGCGCTGGCCATGTTGATCGACATTTTCTCGGACCGCGGCTATCACGCAGTGGTCGACAAGCAGCTTTCAAAAGTGCCTCAGCGCTTCGATGTTAAGACGGGTGAGATCGAATTTCGTCCGAATACGACTTATCGCATCCGCGTGTACTTCGAAGGCTCAGAGATTCGGCGTGGCGACCGCTGAGGCCTTGTTGCTCTCGCGTGGGATTACTTAATCTCGATCTCGATAGCTTCGGTTTTGGTGAAGCGTTCGCGAGTCTCTCCTCGACGAATGAGACGGGCGTTGAAGCCCTCCCATGGTTCGGTGTCAGCTCGAGGCTGGCCGCCGTCGAGAAGGATTTTGCTGCTTGTCGTCCGGAAGCTCATGGTGCGACCGCCCCACGAAGGTCCTTTGACCTCCATGTCGCGAATGTTGTTGGGAAGCCGGCGACTGAGTTCATCAAATTTTCGGGTGTTGTAACCCGGTTCAAATCCGAGCTCCTTCCATCCCTGAGCATACTTGTCTCTATCCTGCCGGGGAAGGTTGACGATAAGCTCATTAGGTTCGACGACAGCGCGGACATCATCCAGTTTGACCCCTTCCGCCGGGAAATCATAGCCGAAGAACCGGTCGCTTTTCTCTGATGCGAGCGCGGGGATTTTGAAGTGAATGTGCGCCCAGTCACGACTGGCGTTTTCTTTGTCTTCCGGAAACTCAGCTACGTAGGTCGCATTCATACCTTTTCGACCGAGGTAAAGGTGCACATCGAATTTGACTTCATCTTCGAGGACCATTTTCCAAACGATCTCCTTCCCGTCAAATGAGGGCTCCTCCTGGAGTCGGAGGAATTTCCGCCGCCGAAGGCGTGAGCGGGGATCCGGGGCATCGGGGACATATTTCCAACTGTGGTAGTCGAAGTGTATCGGGTTCTGAATGAAATTCCCGTCGTTGTCTTTCAGGAAAATAAAGGCATTGGCTTGAGGGCCGTAGAAGACAGCCTCGTACTCCGGCTCAACGATCCGATGAATCTCATTCCAACCTTTCGCGGGGCGAAATCCGTAGAACTCCTTGCTCGTGATTTCAGGGCGGGGAGTGGCATAGGTGAAGTCGATGTCGGTGGCCATCTTCTTGTCCTTCGGATTGGGAGGAAGTAGAGATGTCGGCTTCTCCTCACTGTCCCCTCCGCTGAGAATGGAAACCAGTGTCGGGAGCTGGCGTCCGAGAGTGCGGTTTGCGATCTTATTGGTCACGATTGAAAGAGACTCTGTCTTTTTCTCCGCTGGTTGAATGTAGGTGCGGATTTTTCTGCGCCCCAGCATTTGGCCGATCGTAAGGGCGGCATCTTCATCGACGAAGTCTTCAAAGTCGGAAAAAATGTAGAGAGAATCAATTTTCTCTTCCATCACAAATTCGATCGCCGCCTGAACCCGGCTGTTATTCGCTCCCCTTCCTCCCGCTGAAAGAAACTGATTCGGCCTTGTTTTGAATGTTTCAATGAGTCGATCAACATATCGTTGGGGGGCTTTCTTCGGGAGATCGTGCCAAAGAAACCAATAGGGAGTTCGGGTTTTTAATTCCTGATCAAAGGGAATCACTTCTTCCGGGACAATGATCATGACGTCAGTAAGAGGATCAACATTCTTTTCCTTCCTGATAACCATGTTTCGTAAATAGACGACAGGAGAGTCCTTGAAATTCTTATCGACCTCACGGACGACCATGGGGAGGTATTCCGCCATGGAGCCGGAGACATCGAGAACAACGCCGAGAACTTCACCCTCCATTTCCTGACCAAACATCATCTTGGATTCCGATGAAGTCGGCATGCCGAGGCTCATGGAAGGATTAAAGGATACGATGTTTTCCATGGCCATGTCAGCGACAGGGATGTCGAGGCTGGAGACGGAAAGGCTCGATTCGGCAGAGACGGAAATAATATCGGTCACAGCGGTGTTGACGGCCGTTGTTGGATCGACCGTCGGTTTCTCCATCGTGGTGTCGTCAATGGTTTCCTCCTGCTGCTCAGCGGCGGAGGAGGCCACGATCTGTGGAGGAGTGCTTGGCGGGATCTTCGTTGCCACTGAGATCAGAAGAGCAAAGATCGCGACGTGAAGCAGGACAGTGATGATGATAGAATTGTACTTATCCCGTTTGATGGAAGCTTCGCGCAGTCTCTTTGCTTCAAGCTCTGCGGCGTGAAGCGCATCCATCTCATCGCTGGAAAAGGACACTTTCGGAAGGGCAATCGGATCGTTGGATCCGCCTTCAGCTTTGAGGGCTTCGACAATGGTTGCGCTCGGAGGAGGAGGGGACGCCTCCTCGACTTCTTCATCGATATCATCAGCGGATAGGGCCACGGGCACTGGAGCGGCGGCCGCGGCAATTTGTTGCTCGATTTCCTGCTGATAGGTCAGTGAGGGTCCGTATGCGGGATCAATCTCGAGTGAGCTGGCGATAAGGCCTCGCGCCTGCTCAAGAGCGCCTACCGCCGCATAACATTTGGCAGCATCAAGCCAGGGGGCGGGTTCGCGGGGGAGGGCCTGTCCGTTGTTGACGATCTCGACAGCGGCATCGTGACGTCCCTCGGCAACGAGCGTTTGCACGAGGGTGAGGCGAAGCTCCCAATTTTCGGGATTAGCATCAAGTGCCGACTGGAGTTCTGGAATTGTCATGGAGATCGCTGGCGGAAATATTTAAAGAAGGGCGGCATTAAGCCAGAATTCATTGGCTGCTACCAGTGTAAAATGTGACTTCAGAATGAAGTTTTTTCTTTTGGATCATGCGGTGCGGGGCGAAAACGTTGCCATTCCCCCCCCGTCGACGGGCTGATTCGATCAGGTTTATTTTTCGGGGGGCTGCTCAAGACTGAGCGCGTAGCTCTTTTCACCCGGGAACAGAGTTTGAATCCGGGGTACTGCAGCGTCGTTGAAATGATTCAAAAACAATACGCTGAAAATTCCCACGTCATGAGCGTGGAGCTGATAGGTCTTTACTGATCGGGGGATCCTGGTCTCAAAGGACACGCGAATCATGACCGGGTCATCGAGCTTCCTGAGAGGCTTGCCGCCCCGCGTGGTGAACTCACAGTGGTAATCCGGATCAATCTTCCAATTATCCGGGCCAAAGACAAGATCGACACGGGTAGGAATAAATGCCTTGGCCTGCTCAAACATTTCATTTTTTTCCTCCTTGTCACAGCGCTGAAGATACCAATGAAGCATGTAGAGTTCATCTTCGGGGTTTTCCACAAAACAGCGGGGGTCTACCTCGATTTCAAAACGCGCTGAACCATCTTTCTCAAAAAAGGCCCAGACCGGGATTTCCGGAAGCGGATGCCCTGTTGCGAGCTGACTGGTAAAAAACAGAATGCTGAAGAGGGCGGCAGGGATTCCGCCGCGTCTATGAATCTTGAGTCTGGGGGATGGCATGTTCAGGTGGCTCAGAATAAGCTTGTCATATAGAAGCGGAAACACTTCAATGCATGAATGGTTGTATCGGAATGAATCGAATCTGACAACTAACTATCCACCCATTGAATTCATGAAACAGATCCTCGGAATTATTGCAGCTGTTGCCATCGCAGCAGGCTCCGCATACGCCGGTTGCGGCAAAAAGACGACCGTTACCGGTACGCTGTCCTATGACAAGGACACTAAATCACTCGCTATCGAAGGCACGACTAAGCCGATTCAGCTTCAGGCGACCACGGAAGTGAAAGATGCTGACGGAAAGGAAACTGACATCGCCGACCTTGATGGAAAGAAAGTCGATGTTGTTCACGAGCACAACAAGGCCGATTCGGTCGCTCCTGCAAAAGCCAGCTGATTCAAGGCAGGGCAGTCCTGCCATTCTGCTGATCGAAGCACTCGCCGGGAAACCGTCGGGTGCTTTTTTATTCCGCCGGATGATTTGACAAGGTCTCCGGCGATTCCGTTAAGGATTTCTGCGGAAGGGTCTACCTCAGGAGCCCGTGTTCTTCGAGAAAGGGAACCAGTTCTTCGACCCCGAAATCCGCGAGCAGTAAATTTCCCACTGTCATCGTCGGCGCCGAGGTTTGCCCTGAAATCTCCTGCATTTTCGCAAAAGCAACAGGGTCCGAGGTGACATCAATTTCTTCAAAATGGTAGCCTCCCTTTTTGAGGTAGGCGATCGCATCGACGCACCAGGGGCATCCCGGCTTGACATAAACTTTGAATACTTCGTCTTCTTCCATGATGTATGAGAGGGGGGGGATTCGGGAAAATGGGCCGGACTTCAGTCCATTCTGACTCAGCTGAAGATCATCCGGCTATATATGTTCAACCGGGATTCGCGGGCTTGACGCCCGAATTTCTTTTTATAGAGGAGGGAAGGGTAATTTTCCACTCCTTTCACTCGAGGGTGAGCAATGCGCTGACAGAGGGGGGAACTTCATTCGAGCCTGCCCTTGCCCGGCTGAAGATCCGGAAGGAGTGTTTCCCGGCCACTGTAAGGGGGCGGAAATAGCCTGTATTTGGAGAGGCTGGTTCGTCTGCGGGGTGCAAGGTATGGCCGGTGAAGGAGGGGTCCGTTTCGCGGAGTTGATTGAGGCAGGATCGCACTTCAGAGTGTTTGACGATGAATCGAATTTTCAACTTGGCATTGGTTCTGTGCTTTCTTCTCTGCTCTTCCTCCTTATTTGGTGAAGACCTTTCGGTGATGTCTTTTAACATTCGTTTTGGCTCAGCGAAAGATGGTGACAATGCCTGGCCCCATCGAAAAGATTTGGTCGTGGAGACCGTTGTACGGACCTCACCGGATTTGTTGGGATTGCAGGAGTCACTCAGTTTTCAGGTTGAATTCCTCAGCGAAAATTTGCCGGAGTATGAGGTGTATGAAGTTCCGAGAACCCCGGATGGAGGGGAGTCCTGTGCGATTTTCTACCGGAAGAGCCGGTTTGAGCTGCTCGACAAGGGCACTTTCTGGCTCAGTGAAGAACCGGAAGTGGTTGCCTCGAAGAGTTGGGATTCGAGTTTGCCCCGTATCGTGAGCTGGGTGCGTCTCAAAGAGAGGGGATCCGGGAAAAGGGTCGTATTTGCGAATACTCATTTTGATCATCGAGGTGCGATGGCACGTGAAGAATCGGCGAAATTGATCCGCAAGCGCATTCCCGGGATCGCGGGAGAGAACCCGTTTATCATCACGGGGGACTTCAATTGCGCGGATGGCAGTGCGCCTCATGCGACGCTGATTGGAGATGATGGGGCGTTCGTTGATACTTTTCGCCATCTTAATCCCGAGGTCCTGCCCGGGAAGGAAGGCACATTTACCGGGTTTAAAGATGCCGATGACGGGCGGCGACTTGATTGGGTGATTTGTTCCCCGTTATTTGAGGTAAGGTTTGCGGCAATTGATCGTTATCGAAAGGAAGGGAGGCTCCCTTCGGATCATTATCCGGTCACAGCGGTTTTAGGTTTTTGATGGGCGGAAGGCTCCAGGTAGAACCGGGGATCCCTCCTTGCCGCATCTTGACGGGCGTGCCGTCTTCTGTCGTTATCCCGGCAATTCATTCATGCCGTTCGTCGTCTCGATCGGGGTCCGACGGCGCGGAGGTGCTCGTCCACGATCAGATCAAGTGAGTTTCGAGAATACTCTTTCAAGGTCTGCACAGAGATCCTTTGAATCTTCAATTCCAACAGATAGTCGGAAGATAGCATCTCCCGCGAATTCACGATAAGCTTCGTTCTGTTGTTCTGTTAGTTTGAAGGATGTCTTCAGGATCTCCTCAGTAGGTATGTAAAAAATGAGGGAACGGTGATGTCCGAGGGAGACGGCGTAGTGGATGATTTCCAGATTTTCCGCCAAGAGGTGCGGGAGTTCGGCATGCCTTTCCGTCTGGAAGGTGAGCATCCCGGAAAAATTGTTCATCTGGCGCGCAGCAAGTTCATGCTGAGGATGGGATTCGAATCCCGGATAGTAGACGCGACTAATCAATGGGTGATTTTCGAGGAAGCGTCCCACGTCCATCGCCGCTGATTCATGGGCGCGCATCCGAAGTGGGAAAGTAGCGAGACCTCTCAGAATCAGCCAGGCGTTGAAGGGGCTGAGGACGCCCCCCATGCGAATTCCTGCTTTCCGGCGTATCTCCGTGATGTCTTCAGTTGGGCCGAGCAGGGCGCCTCCTACGGCATCGCCGTGACCACCGAGGTATTTGGTAAGTGAATGAATCACAAAGTCGGCGCCGTAGTCGGTGGGGCGAGTCGCCACCGGTGTGGCAAAAGTCGAGTCTACTGCGAGCCGCGCCTTCGTGCCGCGGAGCAGCTTCGCTATCGCAGCGATATCGGTGAGACGGAGAATGGGATTGCATGGCGATTCGATATAAACGAGCCGGGTGTTCTCCCGTAGAGCCGTTTCGACGGCAGCGGGATCGGAAGTATCGACTCGCGATATTTTTATACCGAGTTCCAGAAGGAGATCATTTGCGGTCTCTGATACAGCTGCATACACGATATCTCCCATTACGAGGTGATCACCGGGACGCAAACAGTGAAGAAAGAGCGCGTTGACCGCTGCCATCCCGGAAGCAAAGGCCATTGCGGATTCCGTACCTTCGAGGGCTGCGAGCTTGCTCTCCAGTTGAGCGACTGTCGGGTTGGACCACCGGGAGTAAAAGTAGCCTTCGTCCTCATGGCTTCCTTCAGCTGAGAAGGAGGCATCAGGGTCAGCGAGAAAAGTCGAAGACATCACCAGATTGGGCGAAGAGGCTTTCGTCACCGGGTCCGGGTGCTCTCCCGCATGAATTGCCAGGGTTTGAATGCCGGGCCCGGAATCTGAGTTGCGGTGAGCGTGTGAACTCATGTGGAAAGTCGGTGATGTTGTTCCCACGGTTTCGACGGGACGTGTAAACGCTACCTGAATCGTGGGAGGTGTTATTGCGATAAATCTTAAATCATGTACTTGTTTTACATCTTTATTTCAAGTCATGAAAATTAGTCCTTCATTTTCCGTGATCATTTTGATGATCGTCACACTGGCATTCAGCGCGGTCGGCGGCTGGTTGTTGCGGGCGGAAGATGATGTCGCAGCTGAGTCCCTGGAAGGGATTCCGGAGAAAGCGAAAGAGAATCTACCTTCCAGCGAAAGTGAGGCGCGTGGCCGGGCCCGCTGGATGCACGAAGCGATGCATGGAGCCCTTCAGGTGATGCACCGGGATTTTTTCGGTGATGGAGATGACGGTGAGAGTGGCGCTCTTGCTCTTCCCTCTCAGTCTCTGGAAGACGTGTTTAAAGAAATGTCACGGTCATGGATGGTCGATATCCGGTGGCTCGGTGTAAATGCTACAAAGGACAAGGGGCATGACCCTCAAGATGAATTTGAGCAAAGAGCGGCCGATGCTCTCAAGAAAGGAGCTGAAGAGTTTTACGGGATGGAGGACGGCAGGTACCGGTTTGTCGGAGCGATTACACTTCACAATCAATGCCTGAAGTGTCACGTCCCCTACCGGAGCAATCTTGATTCCCGTGTCGCCGGCCTGGCCATTTCCATGCCTGTGAATTTTGATCCGGTCGAGGAGTCTGAAAAGTCCGGGGGAGTGCAATGAGCGAAAGCAGGGATATAGAGGGAAGAGCTGATCTCGAAGTCATCGTTATATATTTCTATTCCCAAGTGCGGGAGGATGAACTGCTCGGCCCCGTTTTTGATGAGATTGCAAAAGTTGATTGGGGAACCCACATCCCGAAGATCGTGGACTTCTGGGAGAGGGCCATGTTCAGAGGCGGGAATTATCGGGGTAATCCATTGAAGCCTCACCTACAGCTGAGTCTCAAAACAGAGATGAGCTCTGAGCGGTTTCAGCGATGCCTGAAACTGTTTGCGCAATCTGTCGACCTCCACTTTACGGGAGAGAACGCAGAGCATTTGAAACGCATTGCTGAAGATATTGCAGCGGTTATGCTCAGCCGGGTTAAAGATTTTGCTGAGACAAATGAGAGGAGCGGAAGGTGAAGAAGAGGTGGTGCCTTCTTTGGCTGAATTACTCCCCGGCTATTCCGAGGTCGCTCAGTTCTTCGACGAATAAATCCCTACATGCCCAGCCGGTCCCGCAATTCGACTTCGTTTGCGACGAGGTCGGCGAGCGTTTGTGAGTCGAGTTCTCTGAAAAATGCGGCTGATGCGCGGTGCAAAAGTCCCTGAAGACGGCAGACTCCCGCAATCCGGCATTCGCCTGTACGCGGCGGCATACAGTCAACGAGGGTAAATGACTCAACCGCACGGACGACTTCCCCGATCGGGATGGATTCAGGGGCTTTTGCCAGTCGAATGCCTCCCGAGCGCCCCCGGATTGTTTCGAGGTATCCGAGTTTTGATAGTTTGTGAACAACCTTTACGAGATGATTTTCGGAAATAGAAAAGGACGCAGCGACCTCACGGACCGAAGTCAGATCACCATTTTTCAGAGCTGCGACGATCAATGTTCGCAGCGAGTAATCCGTAAACTGATTGAGTTCCATCGAGTGGTAATAGAGCACTGTTTTCCGTTCTGCGACACAGCGGGGACCGGAAGACGCCATGATTTCCGGGGTTGAATCGCCTTTTTATGCCGTGGAATCAGGGGGCGCGGAGCAGCGAGGGCTGAATGATAAGAAAAGCGTTGTTTGGAATGGCTCACAACGACTAAATACATGAGTAGTCGCTGTTATTCCCGACTCCTGTACCCCTTGATTGAGCAGGAACACGAATTGACCGGAAAGGTCTGCCCTGGTGAGAGTGGGCCGCTGTCCGGTCGAGGGCGGAGCGCTGCTCTCATCGAAGCGACGGGAACGGGCATCTCCCTTTCAACCTGATAAGAGAAAAATATGAATACTCCTTTTCCTGCCAATGAGGCGGTGCCTCCTGCGTCTCTCATTCTTCTGCTGGGTGTGATATTTTGCACCGTTTCATTTTCGGAAGAAAATCCTGTGGATCCTGAGATCGCGATCGCTGCCGGCCGGGTTTCTCAAGTGATTGCACATCGCGGCGCAAGCGCGGAGCGCCCCGAATGCACGCTGGCCTCTGTGAATCGAGCCATCCAGGTGGGTGCCACGGCGGTCGAGGTCGATGTGCGTGTCAGTAAAGACGGCCAGTTGTTTATTCTGCATGACCGGACTCTTGACCGGACGACAAATGGAAAAGGGCCGGCGAATTCCCTGACTTTAGCTGAACTCCGGCAACTTGATGCAGGTTCACATTTTGATGAGAAGTATCGTGGAGAACGAATTCCTTCGCTCATTGAAGTCGCCGGGATTTGCCGGGGTAAAGTTGATCTTTTTCTCGACCTGAAAGAACAGGGTGCCGCTTATGACCGGAAGGTTGCGGAGGTAATTCGCGAGCATGGAGACCCGGCGGGCACTCTGGTGGGGCCGCATAGCCTTGAGCAGGCGAGGCGTTTCCGGGAACTGCTTCCGGAGGCAAAACAGTTGGCAATAATGCCGGCCGTTGATGACCTGGAGGCGTTTGCGGGGGCGGGTGCCGATTTTATTTTAATTTGGTCCAGGTGGCTCGCTGAGGGAGATGGAGCGGTGAAAAGAGTTCGCGCTGCGGGTGCGAAACTGCATCTTAATCAGGCGACTGGTGAATGGGACCAAACGCTCAGTCTGCTCCGCCATCAACCGGATTCCGTGGGCACGGACGATCCCAAAAAGTTCCTTGAGACGATAAAGAAGATCGCAGAAGGCGGGTGATCTAGAAGGTCAGGGGATCAAACGGCTGTCGCCTTCGGCAGGAGTTGTTCACTTCAGGCGCTTGGCGAAAGTGGCTGAGCTTCCGGGGAGTGAGCCCTTTGACGGGAGGCGGTCTGACCGAATCAATGAGCGAAAAAAGGGGGGGGGAAGCCACTGGTCGGAATTGAACCGACGACCTATTCATTACGAGTGAATTGCTCTACCCCTGAGCTACAGTGGCGGGGAAATCCGCCTTCAAAAAGTGACGGACCGCGAATCTAGTCGAAATGGTTGCGGTGTCAATTCGTCCGGGTGGTTCTCGAAATAGGTTTTCAGGGGTGAAATTTATTGTCAGAGGGGCGTCACATTTGTTCTTTTGATGGCAATATTGGGTAACTAAAGAGATGGATCAAACCACGCAGGAGCTGTTTATCGAGCAGGTCCGCGAGCACCATGCGGGCTTGCGGGGCTTCGTTCGTGCGCTCGGGGTGGACCCTCTCTGGGTTGATGATGTGGCTCAGGAGGCGTTTATCGTTGCCTACAACCGGCTCGATGAGTTTGACCGCGAGCGCGATTTCGGAGCCTGGCTGCGGGGGATTGCGAGAAATCTTGTGATTAACGAGCGCCGCAAGGATGCGAGGCGGAAAAGGATCCTTTCTGATAATTTGACGGACGTATTGTTATCGAGTTCTTCCGCCAGTGATCACGAAGACGAAGAAATCGGTGATCGCGGGCTTGCCAAGCTGAATGCCTTGCGCGCCTGTGTTTCGGAGTTACCGGAGAAGAGCCTGCAGCTTTTGCGGTCCCGGTACGAGGACGAGAATTCGGCACTTGATATCGCGGATCAATTTGAAATGAATCCCCCCGCCGTGAGGAAAGCACTTGAGCGGGTCAGGGGTGCCTTGCGCAAGTGCATGGATAAACGCATGGAGTCAACCCCGATGCCGGAAGCTCTCTGAATCATGAATCCAAGCGATAGAAAAGACCAGCTTCTGGCCAATTTTCTCAGCGGAGATATCTCCGCTGAGCTTTTGTCGGAGTTGGCTGTTCTCGCGAAAGAGGATTCGAGACTCGCTGAGAAGCTGGGGGGGGAACTGGAGTTTGCGGAGATGATCCGGCAGGTCCTCACTGATGGTCCGGAACGGAGTGAGACGCTTTTTCGTTCTGCGAAGGATGCATTTGAGCAGTCACCTGAAACGCTCGTTGCGAGGGTTTGCGAGGGGGAGATCACCTCAGCGGAGGGGGATCAGTTGGCAAAGCACCTCCTCGATTCACCTGCGGAAATTGCTTCGGTAAAGAGATATCTCGCCGAGGAAGAGTGGATTCGGGAAGCGGTTGCCGAGTCACGGAGTGAGGCGGCGTTCATTGAAGCGCTCGAGACACGGATGTGGGCGGAAACGACTCGCGATCATTTTGTCGATGACCTGGAGGACCGGCTTGTTCGTGAGTTCTCCGGGGCGGGGGAGGAAAACGGTAAGGTGGTTGAGATGCCTGTTTCCTGGACACCTACTGTTTTGAAGATGGCAGCGATTGCGGCGGCTGTCGCTGTCGGAGCTTTTTTCATCGCGCAGCAGGGCGTTGAGCGATTGCCTGCGAATTCTTCATTGGCCATCGTAACGAAGGCGAGTGTGGACGCGAAGTGGGCCGGAGATTTAATGCCGGGTGCGAAGGGTGAGGTGAAGTCGGGGATCTATGAACTGGAAAAAGGAATCGTCGCCTTAACCTTTGCCGCGGGCGGTGAGATGACAGTCGAAGGTCCTGCCAAATTTGAGGTGAAAGATGATGCGACGGCTCACGTTTTTCACGGGGTCGCGATGGCGAGAAACAGCCCGGCCAATGCCGGGATCACTTTGCAGTCGAAAGGTCTCAGTGTCACGGAGCCCGTGCCGTTGATCGGGATTGATGCGAGATCGGAATACTCTACCGATGCGATCGTTTTTGAAGGTGATGGAGGAGTTTGTTTACAGGATGGAGGCTGTCGATCACTTTTTAAACTGGAAGCGGTGAAGGCTGATTTGACCCGTGAAAAGCTGGTGGATATTCCCTACAATCCACAGCCATTCCTGGGTGGATGGGAGTTGCTTTCAGGGGTGGAGAAAAACCTTGGTTCCGTTCGCATCGAAATGCCGGGGTCTGAAATCAAGTCCACTGATCAGGAAGGCGAGGTCCAGGTTTTTGTCGAAAATGAGTCCTTCCGTCCTGAGTTTGAGATGGAGGTGGATCAAATTCAGGTTGGTCAATTTGCGGCAGCCGAGGCGAATCCCGGTCAGGCACTTCAATCTCGCGGAGAGCTTCGCAGTTACCTGCTCCAGTTGTGGCCGACCAACGGAGTGGACGGTGAGGAGGTGGAAGCTTCCCTGACATTTGATCACGAAGTGGTCGGGCTCATCTACTCATCGGATCGGCTCACAAGCTCTGATCAATCAGTGGGCACCTCGCTTGCACATGTCGGGGCTGAGTTCAATCGGGGCCGGGGTCTTGATATGGGCAGTGATGAAATTTTGCTCAGCGATGATCGACACACCTTGAATCTCAAACTCAAGGGCGGGACGCTTGAGGTGGATCAGATCAGAGTATTGGTGGCACTTAACTGACCGGGGGCAGCTGCTGTTGTAGAATCAGGCTGATTGCTTCTGCGGCGGCCGTGAATCCGAAGGTTCCTGTCACGGGCGTAGCCGTTCCGAACCCGGTAGCACAATTAAGACGGAGATGGCTTCCGGGTTCGGGATCTTCTCTCACGCTGCCGTCGGCCCAGGGGAACCTGGCATTTTCAGTGCTGAAAACAGCGCGAATCCCGAAAGGCGCTTTGGCGTCTTCTCTGGGAAATCCATGGTCCTTGCGTAAATTTTTCCGAACGAGCCGGAGAAGTCTGTCGTTGGTCGCGAAAGCAAGGTCGTCAGAACTGACGTTGGCTGGATTGCTCTTTCCTCCTGCTCCGCCGGCGACGACGAGAGGGATGCCACGGTCGCGACAGGTCGCGATGAGAAATGCCTTCTCGTTGACCGCATCGATGGCATCGACGATGACATCAAAGCCGGTTTCAAGAAGTCGGTCGGCGGTGTTTTCGGTAAAGAAAGCGAGTGTTTCGTGGACCTTGAGCTCCGGATTGATGAGGCGCATTCTTTCCGCCAGTGCCGCTACCTTGAATTTTCCGACCGCGCCATCGAGAGCGGGGAGCTGGCGGTTTACATTGGTGATGCAGACTTCATCGAGATCGACCAGGCTGACTTCGCCGACGCCACTTCGGGCAAGCGCTTCAGCGGTCCAGGAACCGACGCCTCCAACGCCGATGACGGCGACATGTGCGCTCCGGAGTTTGGGCAGGGCTCCGCTTCCGTAGAGTCGGGCGATTCCTGAAAATCGATCGAGATAGGCTGATGGCAGTTCTTTGTTCAATGAGCGTGATCTTGCGTTCATGCATGGCTCGTTGCAAGTTGAGCTTCGGTTCTTTGAAGAAACAATGAAGTGGCAGATCACAGCAGTCGGAAAACCCTCGCTCGCCTATGCTAAACAGGGCGTGGAGGAATATCAAAAGCGCCTGCGCCGCTATGCCCCGGTTTCTCTCGACCTTCTTCCAAAGGATCTCGGGCAGAAAGAGAACGGCCTCCAGCTTCTGGCAAAGAGCGAAGGTTCACTCCGGATTGTTTTCGATGAGCGTGGAGAGAGCTGGACGACTGATCAGTTCGTGAAGCGGGTGGAAAAGTGGCAGCTTCACGGGGTGAAGCGGGTCTCGATTCTGATTGGCGGGGCGGATGGTCATGCTGCGGAGACGAGAAAGGCAGCTGACCATGTCATTTCGATGAGTGGATTCACCCTTCAGCATGAGCTGGCTTTGCTCGTCCTGCTGGAGCAGATCTATCGTGTCCATACGGTGATGAGGGGCGAGCCGTATCACCGTTAGGCGGGGGGAGTGACAGAGCTGCGCTGTTCTCAGGCATGGAATCGGTTCTTTCTTTCGGGAGATTTTGGACGAAGCATTCCCTCATGAAGACAAGTGACTTTGACTATCATTTGCCCGAGGAACTCATCGCGCAGCGTCCGCTTGAGCAGCGGAATGAATCGAGGATGATGATCGTCCGCCGCGACGAAGGGACGATCGAACACGCGCGGTTTGCGGATTTTCCCGACCTAGTCGAGAAAGACGACCTCCTTGTCATGAACGATACCCGGGTGGTTCCGGCCCGCTTTTTTTCCAATGATGAAACCCGTGAGATACTGCGGGTTGATATTGTTGGCCCCCGTCGCTGGAAATGCCTGGTTCGTCCGGGCAAGCGCTTCAAAGTCGGGCGCACCGTTGATATTGGAACCTCTATCGGCACTGTCATTGAGATCTGCGAAGAGGGAGGTGAACGCATCATCGAATTCGACGTTGAACCGGACGAGGATGTGCACGGTCACCTTGCCCTGCCTCCCTATATTGCCCGTCCCGACGACTCGACCGATACCGAGCGATATCAGACGGTCTTTGCGAAAAAGGCCGGGGCAATTGCCGCGCCGACCGCCGGCCTCCATTTCTCCGACGAGATGCTTTCGACCCTGCCGCATTCTTTCGTCACGCTTCATGTCGGGATCGGAACGTTTCGTCCTGTATCGGAGGAAGACATGACTAAACATCACATGCACAGCGAGCATTATGAGCTGGAGGCATCAACGGTGAAGGCGATCGGGGCGGCGAAACGGACCATAGCGATCGGGACAACCGTGGTCCGTGTCCTTGAAAGTTGTGCCGGGGGAAGTGGGGAATCCGTCCTCGTAGCAGGGAAGGGGGAAACTGATATTTTCATCTATCCCCCTTATCAGTTCAAGGTTGTCGATGCGCTCCTCACCAATTTTCATCTTCCCAAGTCAACTCTCTTGATGCTCGTCGCAGCGCTTGCCGGAAAAAATCTCATGATGGAGGCCTATGCCAAAGCGGTTGAGGAACGGTATCGCTTCTTCAGCTACGGTGATTGCATGGTGATCATTTGAACAAAATTGGCTGCATTTCGCAGTTGTAGCGGGGGCAAATAAGGGCTAACTGTCTTCCACACACACGATCTCATCGGGGAAATCATCTGATCAGGACCGACGAGAAGACAGACCGCACATGTTCCATTTTTTCTCGCAGAAGCGACTTCAAAGCCGTGGTTTTTCCAGCGGTCAGAAGCGTCGCAAGCCGAACGAAACCGCCGCCACAGCAATGATGCGGTCGGGGTGGCAGATTTGTGGCCTCCTCTTTATTCTCTTCGCAGCACTGGTTTCCTCCTGGATTGTCTTCAGCTCGAGTGGCACTTCGATTTTTGCGGGGAACCCGATCCAGGCATTTGTCGTTGTCACGGTTATTTGTGCGACCTTCATGGTCCACTGGCATGTGAGTCTGCCGCAGACTTTTCGACAGAATTCCACGGTCACGCTCATGCTGACGATTATTCTGACTCAGCTTCTTCTGGTGAAGTTGAGTGAGTATGTGGCGACGACTTTCGCGCCGGGAGGAGGTTTTCGTTTCCTCGTGGAGCCCTATATCTTTGCGCCCATTGTGGTGTCACTTCTCGTGGGCCGCCGGCACGGAACCTTTGCCGTTGTCTATGCGAGTCTTTTCGGGGGAATGACGGTGGCGAACGAGGAGGCGTTTCTGTTCATTATTTTTTCCATGATCTGCGGCTTTGTCGCGATCTACCTGACGAATCAGGTGAGGAAGCGTTCGCGCCTCGTCATGGCCGGAGCGTACTCCGGTCTTGCCTGTGTTTTTCTGGCCTTCACTCTTGGACAGATTGAGTGGCCGGGTTTCGATGCGGGGCCCGGGCAGTGGGAAATGCTCGGTAAGCAGGCCCTCTCGGCCATTTTGGTATCGACGCTCACGGCGATTGTTGTGAGCGGACTTCTCCCCTTGATCGAAGCAGCGTTTCGCATCACGACGGACGTCTCCTGGATCGAGTTGGCGGATTTGAATCATCCGCTCCTCAAGAAAATGACGATAGAAGCACCGGGGACCTATCACCACAGTCTCGTCGTCGCGACTCTTGCTGAAACAGCAGCCGAAGCGATCGGGGCACGTTCCGTGATGTGTCGGGTTTGCTCCTATTTTCACGATATCGGGAAGATGAAAAAGCCCGCATACTTTGTGGAGAATATCGGTGACGGGCACAATCCGCATGATGAACTGACACCCAACATGAGTGCGCTCATCGTGATGGCCCACGTCAAAGACGGGGTCGACATGGCGATCAAGCATAAGCTCAATGCGGAGATTGTGAATGTGATCCGTGAGCATCACGGGACTTCGCTGATCCGCTTTTTCTATCATCGGGCCTTGAAGCTCCGCGACGAAATCCGGCAACAGTTTGAGGAGGGGAAAGCCCATGAGGAAGATATCCCCGAGGTGAAAATGGAATCCTTTCGCTACGCCGGTCCGAAGCCGAGAACGCGGGAGAGTGCGATCATCAGTCTCGCTGATTCCGTCGAGAGTGCGTCACGAAGCCTGCAGAAGCCGACGGTGAAGAAGATCAATGAGCTCATCGATGATATTTTCCGCGACCGCCTCAACGACGGGCAACTTGATGATGCTGCGCTGACCCTGTCCGATCTCGCGACGATTAAGAACAGCTTTTCAAAAACGCTTCGCAGCATGATGCATACCCGCATCGAGTATCCGAAGATCGAAGAAGGAGCCGATAAGCCGAAGTCTTCGAAAAAGAAAAAGTCGGCGGCAACCGAGTCTCCTTCGACGAGCGGAAAAGAGGGATCGGATAAGGTGCCGTCCACCTAGGCGGGCAATGCTGTTTGGATAAAACTACCGTTGTTAATGGCCGCCCCTGACGCACTTCCCGCTATTGAGGTCTTTGACCATCTCGAAGAGGCGCGGATCGATTTGAAGTGGCTCGAACGGCTTGGGAATCTCGCGGTTCCTCTCTGTTTGAATGAGGTCGGTACCGAGACGCCGGTTCTTCCGGGGCTGGCCGAAGTCGAGGTATCGCTCATTTCAGATGAAGCGATTGCGCAGGTGCACGCAGATTTTATGGATGATCCGACGGCGACGGATGTGATCACTTTTCATCACGGTGAAATTTTGATCAGCGTTGATACGGCGGAGAGGGAGGGGCCGGAACATGGGCACTCTATCGCTGAGGAAACACTCCTTTATTTGATTCACGGGTTGCTTCATCTCAATGGTCACACAGATCTTGCTGAAAAAGAGCGCGAGGTGATGCACCGTTGTCAGGATAGGATTCTTCAGGAATTATTACTCGGAGAGTCTGAAAGTTGAGGTAGGTTTTCGGTGATTATGGATTGGTACTACGCAACGAATGGACAGCAGAACGGTCCGGTTTCTCAAGAGGAGCTGGTGAGTCTTTTTGAAAAGGGTGACGTCAGAGCGTCGGATCTAGTCTGGAATGAGGCGATGCCTGACTGGGTTGCCTATCGCTCGGTGCCTGAGTTAAATGTTTCACCGGAACCTGTTGTCGAGAGTCAGGAGGAGTCTACGGCCCCTCCGCCGATGGTTGAGGAAGCCCCGGTGACTTCTTCCACGCTCTCTCCGGTGACTCGCCCTTCTGCCGGCAGCACTGAGAAAGTTCCCAGCTACCTCTGGCAGTCCATTGTTTGCCTCGTTCTTTGTTGTCTCCCCGCTGCGATCCCTGCGCTCATTTTTGCCGTCAAAGTGGGGCCGGCACTTGAGAAAGGGGAAATCGATGAGGCAAAAGAAGCGTCACGGCTGGCGAGAATGTGGTGCTGGATTGCTTTTGGACTCGGACTGATCGCTAACATTGCTTTCTTCGCGATCGGAGTGGTCGGTGCTATCGCGGAGCAGACCTGAAGGGCATGTCGACGGCTTTCAAAGTTTCTCTCACCGCCGTCGCGGTGTTGGGAGGACTTGTTGCCGCTTTTCAGCTCACTCAGGTTCCGGAGGGGGATCAAGTCCGGTGGCTGCCCCGGTGCACCCTTCATCATTTGACCGGACTTCATTGCCCCGGGTGCGGTAACACGAGGGCCACTCAAGCACTCTTGCGGGGCGACTTGTATGGGGCGATCCAGCAGAACGTTGCCTTTGTGATCGCGTTGCCCTTCCTTCTTTTCGGTGCCGGACGACTTTGGTGCAGCTGGGTCTTTCCGGGGAGCCTGAAGCCGTTGCCCTTTTCGTGGAAATATGGCTACTCGGTTGCCCTGATCACCCTGGTCGTGATTTTCGGCGTCGTCAGAAATATTCCACGAAAGCCCTTCTCCTGGTTGGCGCCTGCTCCGCTCAGACCGGATCGTGACGAAGTTCAAAGATTGCCCGTCCCAGAGACCGGGCGACCTGGACCGCGTTGATCGATTCCGGAGCGAAGGAGGATTTATCCCGCACTATCTCAGCAGCACGACCGAGAAGCCAGCTTCCGACGCAGGCGGCATCGTGGAGATTAAGCCCCTGAGCAATGAGGCTGGCACACATCCCGGTGAGGACGTCTCCCATCCCGCCGCTGGCCATTCCGGGATGACCGGTAGTATTGAGTTCGAGAGGATATCCGGGGGTGGCGATTGCGGTGCGTGTTCCTTTGTGAAGCAGGCTTACGTTCCATTCGTCCGCCAGCTTTCTGGTTACTTCGCAGCGGGTGCCGGTGGTATCAGTGAGGCGGGCAAGCTCTCCGGGGTGAGGAGTGAGGAGGCGATTCGCCGGAAGGCTTACCGGTGAGATCCCGGAAGAGGCGAGCGCGTTGAGAGCGTCGGCATCGACGACCATGTCTCTTTCGTGATGCCTCAATGCGCGAACGATGGATTGATCCTGCTCCCGGCCGAGTCCCGGGCCGATCGCGACGACATCGTGAGGAAAAGAGAGGGCTTCCTGAATCGAGGAAACGGGGCGAACCATCACTTCAGCGGGGCATTGGCTGGCGACGATGGCATAGATTTCTTCCGGGACACAGACGGTGATGAGGCCCGCTCCGGATCGGGAGGCACCCAGAGAGGCCAATACGGCGGCACCGCTCAGCCCACGGGAACCGGCAATGATGAGGACACGTCCGGCGGATCCTTTGTGCGTATCGAAATCGCGTCGTGGATATCGGCAGCGAAGTTGGGAGGGAAAAAGGAATCGAATCGCTGAATTGGCTTCCGGGACAGGGATGTCGAGCGGGATTTCAATGAGCCGGCCGAGAAAGTTGACCGCTTCACGACAGGTGAATCCAGTCTTTGGTGCACATATTGAGAGGGTATAGTCAGCGATGATCGTGCCTGCTCCGGGTTCACCGGTATCTGCGTTCAGCCCGGTTGGAATATCGATCGCAAAGCAGGTGCCGAATTGCTCGTCACGGAGTCGCCTCATTTCCGAGGCCGATTCGAGAATGCGGCCACGTAAGGGGCCGCAGGCTCCGATGCCAAGGAGGCCGTCGACGAGGACGAAGGCAGGCCCGGTTGGGTTCTTCAGCGCGTTCCCTTCTGCTTCCCATTCGTCCCGTTTCTTGAGGCCGAGAGGCGAGAGTTCATCGCGCCCGTGCGAGTAACGCACTTCGACGAGCCAGCCGGATCGCTTCAGCCAGCGGGCAACGACGAGGGCGTCACCGCCGTTGTTGCCTTTGCCGCAAAAAATGATCGCCCGACCGGGGCAGGGGAAAAACCGTTGAATCGCGAGAGCACAGAGGTGCCCGGCTTTGTCCATTAATGATTCGGCGGAAACCCCCGTCGAGAAAAGCTGCTCCTCAGCAGCGGCCATTTGTTTGCAGGTGACCAGCATGGGTCACAGGATAGACTACAAACGGCGGCGGTTGAACTGGATAATTCCGCGGGCAATGCTGTCGGCGACGACTTGTCGATACTGAGGGTCGAGCATGGCGGAACGCTCATCTTTATTACTGATGAATCCACCTTCAACGAGAATAGAGGGATGCTTCGTATGGCGGAGGACGGAGAAATTGCCGGTTTTGACGCCCCGATCCGTTGCCCCGACGTTCTTAATCAGCTCCGTTTGAACGAAACGGGCGAACTTTTCCGAGGTGGAACTTCGATAGAAGGTTTCAATGCCCAGTGCGGCGGTGCGGTAGGCAGAGTTAAAGTGGACGCTCACGAAAACAGCGTTGCGGTAGCGATTCGCATGGGAGGACCTCTCTGAGAGCGCGATAAATTCGTCGCGGGTGCGTGTCATCACCGTTTTGAAGCCCGCTTCTTTAAGGGCGCGCTCAAGGCGGCGGGAGACATCGAGATTGATGTGCTTCTCATAGACATACGAGTCGGCTGCTCCGAGGTCGCGCCCGCCGTGACCGGGATCGATGATCACCGTTTTAAAAGCAAAAGCCTGATTCACCCCTGCCAGGAAAAGGCAGGATAGAATGAGGAGGATAGGTGAGATGCGAAGGGTGGACATGATCAGGCGGAACTCAAAAAGATAAATGTTTTTAAATATTCTTCAAATTTTTTCAAAAAATTTTATAATTTCCGCCTCATTTAGTTATCAAGAGATGAAAATTACTTCTTTTGGACGAATCATTCTGAGCTGTATGCAGCACCCCTTTACATTCTCTAGAACGAAGATCGTGGCTGAATCTTAGGCGCAATCAATGGGGGGGGAGCGCTCCCGCAGCCCCCGCTTGACCGGTGTCCTTTCGGCCTTAGGTTCACCGCCCCCGCGGGACCTGATCCATTCATCCCGCCAGAATTAAACTCAACTATATCATCCAGATGCGCGCACTTACTTACATGATGGCCATAGCGGGCGTGTTTTTTACCTGCCTCAATATGAATGCCGAAGAAATAAAAAAACCTGAATCTCTCGAAGAGCGCGTGAGCTACGCCTACGGGCTCATGATCGCGCGTCAACTTGGTGAGCGCGGTGTCGAAATCGACATTGATCAGTTTCTTGCCGCTTTCAAAACAGTGAACGCCGGCGGTGAACCCATCCTTTCTGAAGACGAAGTGGCTTCAGCCTTCGAAGAGAGCCAGAAGATGGTCGATGCCAAGTCCGCGCAGGGAGAGGACAAAGCAAATCTCGAAGCAGGTCAGAAATACCTCGAAGAGAACGCGAAGAAAGAAGGCGTTGAAGTCACGGAATCCGGTCTTCAGTATGAAATCCTCGAAGAAGGTGACGGGAAAAAGCCCGGAGCGACTGACAACGTGACCGTGCACTATCACGGGACACTTCTCGACGGGACCGTCTTCGACAGCAGTGTTGATCGTGGTGAGCCGACTTCGTTTCCCCTTAATCGTGTGATTCCCGGTTGGACTGAAGGCGTTCAGCTGATGCCACTCGGATCTAAGTTTCGCTTCACTATCCCCTACAATCTCGCCTACGGGTCCCGCGGTGCCGGTGCCGATATCAAACCCTACAGCACGCTTGTGTTTGAGGTCGAGCTTCTCGAAATCGAGTAGTCTTTGATCGGCCGACTCAACCCTGTTGAGTCGGTCATTTAACCCTGTCGGGTCTCCTCGCGGCCTCGTTATGTTGCCAAAAATCGTTTCAGGAGGTCAAACCGGGGTGGATCGAGCGGCGTTGGAGTGGGCTCTTGATGCAGAAGTCTCCTGCGGAGGCTGGTGCCCTGCCGGACGGTTGGCTGAGGATGGTTCCATTGACGGGCGTTTTCCGTTGATCGAAACACCGGGCGAAGGGTATTCTCAGCGAACGGAGTGGAATGTTCGCGATAGTGACGGAACCGTGCTTTTTCTGAGATCGCGGAAAATCGTTGGCGGGACGAAGCTAACGAAGAAATTTACGTCAAAATGGAACCGTCCCTGCTTAGTCATTGTGGAAGAAATGACTGAAGAGCCTTCACGAGAGTTGAAGGAATTTGTGGAGAAACAATTTATTGAAACCCTGAATGTCGCCGGTCCACGGGAATCTACCGAAGCCGGGATGACTGATTTCGTCCGCTCTGTCCTTGATGGCGCATTCGGAAGTGACTTAATTTAACAGAACTATGGAAACGCAAACAAGTGAATCGACCGCCGACGCGGGAAGTCTCTCCGAAACTGAGCTTCTGAAGCAGGAGATCATTTCAAATTTGATCAAGAATCAGGCTCATAGCGTCGAAACAGCGACGCACGGGGATTGGTGGCGTGCCATTTGTCTCGCCGTTCGGGGGCGCATGCTGGAGCGCGCCTGTGAGGTTCACACCGCGCACCATAAGAAGAATGTGCGCCGGGTTTACTATCTCTCTCTCGAGTATCTCATGGGACGCCTTCTTGAGAACAACCTCGTTAATCTGGGGCTCCTTGAATCCTGCCGTGATGCGATTTCGGAATTGGGTCTCGATATGGACGAGCTTTTCGAGCAGGGCCCTGATCTAGGGCTTGGAAATGGTGGACTGGGTCGACTGGCGGCCTGCTTCATGGATTCGCTTGCGACCCTTGATCTTCCGGCGGTCGGGTATGGGATCAACTATGAGTTTGGTCTTTTCCGTCAGAAGTTCATTGATGGTGAGCAGATGGAGTCGCCGGATGAATGGCGTCGCTTTGGTAATCCATGGGAGATCTGCCGTCCCGAATATGCCGTTGAGATTCCTCTCTACGGGCATGTCGAGAATCAGTTTGATGAGTTGGGTCAGGGGCGCCCTGTCTGGACAAACACCCGTTCTATCCTTGGTGTCCCCTGGGATGTGCCCGTCGTTGGTTATACGGGATCGACGATTAATTACCTTCGGCTCTGGGAGAGTAAAGCGTCACGCGATTTCGATCTCGATATCTTCAACCGCGGTGGTTACGTCGAAGCGGTGCGCGAAAAAGCGGAGAGCGAGTCAATTTCGAAGGTTCTCTATCCGAATGACTCGACTGAAGCAGGAAAGGAGCTGCGCCTTGTGCAGCAGTACTTCTTCGTCGCCTGTTCATTGCAGGATATTGTGAAGCGTCATCGCCGTTCGAACGACACCTGGGACAGTTTAGTCGATAAAGCGGCGATTCAGCTGAATGACACACACCCGGCGATTGCGGTGCCTGAGCTGATGCGGATTCTCATCGACGACGAGATGCTGCCCTGGGATCAGGCGTGGGGAATCTGTCAGAAGGTTTTCTCCTACACCAACCACACGCTCCTGCCGGAGGCCTTGGAAAAGTGGAGTGTTCCTCTCTTTGAGAAAGTTCTCCCCCGTCATCTCCAGATCATTTTTGAAATCAACAAACGTTTCCTCGAAGACTTTGTCGAGGCGAAGTGGCCGGGCGACCAGCACAAGAAGGCGGAAATGTCTCTCATCGAAGAAGGTGCGCCGAAGCAGATCCGGATGGCGTATCTCGCGGTGGTGGGCAGTCACACGACCAATGGTGTTGCTGCGCTTCACACCGATCTGCTCAAGAAACATCTCTTCAGTAATTTCTATGCGTTGTTCCCTGATCGTTTTCAGAATAAGACAAACGGGATCACGCCGCGTCGCTGGCTCAAGGCCTGCAACCCGGAGCTCTCCGGTCTCATTGACGGTTCGATCGGGGACGACTGGCCTGCGAATCTGGATAAGCTTCGCGGCCTTGAAAAATTTGCGGACGATCCGGATTTTCAGAAGGAGTTCATGGCGATCAAGCACCGGAACAAAGAGAATTTGGCGGCCCTTATCAAGGAGCGTTGTGGTATCGAAGTGGATCCTTCCGCGCTCTTTGATGTTCAGATTAAGCGTCTTCACGAGTACAAGCGTCAGCATTTGAATCTCCTGAATATCCTCACGCAGTATCGTCGCCTGCTTCAGAATCCGGACCTCGATGTTGTCCCGCGTGTTTTCGTTTTTGGAGCAAAAGCCGCTCCCGGGTACGTCCTCGCGAAAGAAATCATTCACGCAATCAATGCGATCGGCGAGGTGATCAATAACGATGAGCGTATCGGCGGAAAACTGAAGGTTGCCTTCATTCCCAACTACGGAGTGAGTTCTGCCGAGATCATCATTCCTGCTTCCGATATTTCTGAGCAGATCTCGACGGCCGGTAAAGAAGCATCGGGAACGGGTAATATGAAGCTTGCCCTCAACGGATCGCTTACTCTGGGAACCCTGGATGGTGCGAATGTTGAGATTAAGGAAGAAGTCGGAGACGAGAACATTTTCATCTTTGGCCTCACCGTCGAGGAAGTGGAGTCTCTCTGGAAGGGTGGTTACTGCTCGATCGACGAATACTGGGCTGACGAGGAGCTTCGCGCTGTGATCGACTGGCTCAGTTCGGATTCATTTGCCCCGAAGGGCTCCTTTGACAGCATTCGCCGCAGCCTTCTCGACGGAGGGGATCCTTATCTCGTTCTCGCTGATTACCGCTCCTACATCGAGGCTCAGGATAAGGTGGACCTCGCCTATCGCGATCAATCCAACTGGGCGAAAATGGCGATTTTGAACACCGCGCGCGTTGGAAAATTCTCCAGCGACCGGACAATTCAGGAGTATGCCGACGAGATTTGGCATTTGCCACCGTTGACAGTCTAGGCGAGCGATTCCTTTAATGGACGAACTCGCCGCGAAGCAAGTCCTTCTCGACTTCGAAATTATTGCTCTCATCACCCTTTTTGCGGGGGTGATTGCTTTTGCATTGGTTCGAAGGAGGGGGGTATCTGAAGCCTTGGCCTCCCCTGATTTTGATGGGTATGACCTTGCCTTGATGTTTTTCCCGTCATTGCTCTTTCTCAGCAATCCGATGATTGAGGTCATGGTTGCTCAGAATGGCGGTGGAGAAAAGAAGGCGGAAGGCGGCGGAAGTGAGCTTGGTTCTCTTCTCGTGAATATTGCCTACTTTTTCTTTGTCGGAGTGATGACCTACGGGATCATTGAATGGGTTCGGAATCGGCGTGTGGTTGAATTGTTCGGCCTGAAGAAGCTGGGGCTTCCTCTCATCGTTGTTTACACGATTCTCGGAGGTGTCGCTTCTCTCGTGATCTGCGCCTGGGCACTGGGCGGCGTTTCGCAAGTGATGCTCGATCGTGTTTTCTCTGATCTTGCGATCCAGGAGTCAGTGCAAACGCTGCAGGAAAATCAATCGGCCCTTTTCATCGGTTTGACTATCGTGATGGCATGTGTCGCGGCGCCTGTTGTCGAAGAATTGCTCTTTCGCGGCTACATGTACGGAGCTTTGAAGCGCGCCACCAATCCGGTTTTTGCGGCGGTCGTGATCGGAGCGCTTTTTGCTGCGGTTCATGGCAATCTGCCTGCCTTGCTTCCGTTGTGGGCCTTTTCGATTCTGCTTTGTCTTGCCTACGAATGGAGTCGATCTCTCTGGGTGCCCATCGGGATGCATGCTTTTTTCAATGCCGCGAATATTGTTTTCATGCTCATCCCGTCGTCAGCTGAGTAGAACATGGACGGGGGAAACGATAGAACGGAAACGGTGGCTGAGCTTGGCGAGGACAGGCTCATTGAGCGTCTTGTCGCGGGTCTTCCTACGGGAGGTAATGTCGTTGTGGGTCCGGGGGATGACTGCGCGGTGATCGATACGGGAGCTGAACGCCATCTACTCTTGAAGACGGATTGCCTCATTGAAGCGGTTCACTTTGCGAGGGGGACGGACGCTCATCTCGTTGGGGAGAAAGCCATGAAACGGGTTGTCAGCGACATCGCGGCGATGGGAGGTACTCCGAAACATGCTCTTGTCACCCTCGCGCTCAATGACTCCCGCTCAGTCGACGAAGTCTCCGGATGGTACGCGGGCATGGCTGCCGTCGCGGCCTCATTTGATTGTGTGGTGGTGGGGGGGGAAACCTCAAGGCTGCCGGGCGAAGGAGCCGTTATTTCGATTGCGATGACCGGAGAGGTTCTCCCGGAACATTGCGTTCTGCGGTCAGGGGCCCGGCGCGGAGATTTGATCCTTGTTTCCGGACGGCTCGGGGGATCGTTTGAGAGTGGGCGGCATCTGCGCTTCACTCCTCGAATTCGTGAAGCGCAATGGCTTGTCTCGAATCACCGGCCTTCAGCGATGATGGATCTGAGCGATGGCCTCGGTTCTGATCTGCCGCGTCTCGCTCAGGCCAGCGGCGAAGGATACACGGTTTCGCCGGATCGATTGCCCTGTCATGAGGGGGTATCCACACAGGAGGCGGTTTCCGACGGAGAGGATTATGAGCTACTCTTTACGATAGCGCCGGAGAAGACGGGAATGTTAATGGTTGCCTGGGCGAATGCCTTTCCGGAAGTTGCCCTGACCATCATCGGCGAAGTCACAGAGGATACCCCCCTCGAGCTTTCCCGGGGATGGGAGCATTTTAAAACGAATGAGTGATTGTCTGTCCATTTCTGATGAGGCCGGAATGATCGCTGCCGGTGCTGACCTGGGTGCGTCTCTCGAAGCGGGCAGTGTCGTGGCGCTCTGTGGTGATCTCGGTGCCGGCAAGACACATTTCAGTAAAGGGATCGTTTCCGGAATAGGAGCGGATGATGCCGTCAGTAGTCCTACCTTTTCTCTGGTGAATGAATATCGAAGCGGGAGGCTTCCGGTCTTTCATTTTGATTTCTACCGCCTCGAATCAGCTGATGAGTTGATCCAGATCGGTTGGGATGACTACCTTGACGAGGAAGGGGTTGTTATCGTTGAGTGGGCGGACAAGTTCCCGGGTTTGTTGCCTGAGGAAGTGATTAGATATGATTTTACGGTCGGTGAGGATCAGGTGCGAACGCTTCGGAAAAGATGATTTTGGGGATAGAAACATCGACGCCGCGGGCGTCACTGGCTTTGCTTGACGGAGGGGCGGAAGCACCGGTCTGGGAGGCTTCGTTTGAAACTGAGAGGGCACACAATGCTGTGATTTTCGACCCGGTATCAGAAATGTTGAGTCGCTACCGGGAGGAAATTAGCGGTATTGCGGTTGGTCTTGGGCCCGGTTCGTATGGTGGTGTCAGGGTTGGGATTGCTGTTGCCAACGGTTTGAGCATGATCCTTGATGTTCCGTTGTTGGGGGTCTCTTCCCTTGAGGCATGGAAGTCGGATGAAGCGGACTACACGGTTCTGGGTGATGCCCGTCGTAAGACCTTCTTTGTCGCCCGGCTTGTCTCGAGGGTTCTCCAGTGCGACCCCGAACTGCTTCCTGAAGATGTCGTCATCGAACAGGTGGGTCGGTCAATGGAAGCAGGAGAGGGCGACTGTTTCACCGCCGATCGAAAGGTGGCGGATGCTATTGACGGGGTGCGCCTCTCCTATCCCACGGCGGTCGGGGTCGCGATCCGGGCACAGGCAACAGCTCTTTCGGAATGGTCGAGGGACGTGGTTCTCGAGCCGCACTATCTGAGGGCGCCCTATATCACGACGCCGAAGGCGAAGTGAATTAAGCAGGCAGAGAGGGCGGTTCCCTCCCGTCGATCATGGTATCAAATTCGTCGCCGAACTGTTTCAGGAACTCCGGGCCAAGAAGCCTGAAGAATACAAAAACGGGTAGGAGAATCACCGTTCCGAGGTAGGGGATGATCAGTGGGATCAAGGCGATGCAGCAAGTTCCCAGGACGAGAGCGAGGATGATAAAAGCGGAGGCGGTACGGAGGAGGAGTGTCCAGAGGAAGAAGAGAACGAATGAACCTGTTCGGCGGGAATGCAGAGAAAGAAATCTTTTCCATGCCTCCGTTGTGCAGATCCGGTCATGGTGCATTAGAGGAATAATAAAATTCTCGAGCAGTACGTTGATGTAGGCGGCGGCAAGACTCATCGCGATTAAGATCGCTCCGAGGCCGACAAAAACCGGAATGGTTCCGGTATCAAAACTCCCGGATTTCATCATCGGCCAGGCGGTGAACAGGGCGCAGCCGATGAGAAGGGTAAGGGAGAGGAAAACAATGCCTCCGTAAACAAGCAGCCAGACAAAGAGCGAGTTAGCAGGCCCTCGAAAGTCTTTCCAGGGTTCACTGATTCGGGCCCGGTTGTTCATGACGTTGTCGATGAACATCAGTTTTCCGCGGGATTGAACCCAGGTCAGCGCAACCACTACGACGGCAATGAGCAGGAGAACGACTCCTCCGATGATCAGGATGATCATGAGATGCTCCTGTATCCACGAGCTCATTTTACTCAAGGTATCGGAGAGGGAAAAATCGTCCGTTTCGAATCCTGAAGTATCTCCTCCTCCGCCGGACCCCGAGGATCCTCCTCCTTCAACGAGGGTGGCAAGCCAGGCGCTGAAACCAAGGATAAACCACTTTTGCATATCAAAAGGGCGAAAGAGAATGTCTTTCATTCGCTCGAAAGCGCGTTTGCTTGGGGTAACAAATTCGATAGGGCGGTTTTCCATGCGGAGATAGTGACAGTTCAACGTTTCGCGTCCCATTATAAAACAGTGATTCGTTTGTCACCACAAACCTGAATCCTCTTGCTGAAAATGATCTGTCGGGAATAATACGAAGCCTCTTCATTTTGGTCTTCTCCTCCCATATCTTTCTCTTCGGGTTCCTGCCGATTGCGTTGCTGCTCTATTATTTGACTCCATTTAGATGGAAGTCGATCACGCTCACCTTGCTCAGTTATGTGTTCTACGGATGGTGGAATCCGTGGTTCGTTCTCCTGATGTTCGGATCGACCCTTGTGGATTACCTCTGCGGTGGTGTCATCTCGAAAGAAGGGCAGTCACCGTTGGCGGGGAAAACTGCGTTGTGGGTTTCGATTTCGGTGAATCTATTGTCTCTCGGTTTTTTCAAATACGCTATTTTCGTTTCGGATAGTATCGGGGGACTTGCGACATGGATGGGGTGGGAACCAGTCGGGGCGCCGGATTTCCTGAGGTATATCGTGCTGCCGGTGGGGATTTCTTTCTACACCTTTCAATCGATGAGTTACAGCATCGATCTATATCGGGGGCATGCGAAGGCGGCGAAAAATTTTGCCGATTTCGCCTGTTATGTATCGATGTTCCCGCAGTTGGTTGCCGGTCCCATCGTTCGTTACGGGGCGATCTCGGAGCAGTTGAGAAACCGAAGTCATACCATGCAGGGATTTGCTGCCGGGATGACCCGGTTTAATTACGGCTTCGCCAAGAAGATTCTTCTCGCGAATCCAATGGGGCAAATTGCCGATACCTGCTTTGAGGCAGGGGGCGGATCGCTCAGTGCTCTAGCGGCCTGGGTGGGGGCAGTGACCTATGCACTCCAGATATACTTCGACTTCTCGGCTTATTCCGATATGGCCCTGGGATTAGGCCGCATGATGGGGTTCCGGTTCATGGAGAATTTTGATTCGCCATACAAAAGTACGAGTTTGACGGAGTTCTGGCGACGGTGGCATATATCGCTCTCCGGATTTCTCCGGGACTACCTTTATATTCCGCTGGGTGGAAACCGGCGGGGCCGAGCGAGAACCTATTTGAATCTACTTCTCGTCATGTTGATCGGAGGAGTATGGCACGGTGCTCAATGGACCTTTGTGATCTGGGGGGCATTGCACGGTGCTATTCTCGCGTTGGAACGATGGGGGAGGGAGCGATTCAATCTGCCGATTCCACGAGTAATCGGGCGAGCCGTCACCGGGGTCTTGCTGCTCGTTACCTGGGTATTCTTCCGGTCAGAGTCATGTGGGGTGGCGGTGAACTATCTCAAAGCCATGAGCGGATTTGGTGAGGCAGGAGAAGAACAGGGATTGCTTCATGAACTCATCCTCCGCCCGGTCGAGCTCGGGCAGTTGTGTGTCTGCTTAATCATTGCGCTATTCTTTCCGAATAGCAGAGAGTTCCTTGAAAGGCTTGTTTGGTGGAAGGTGGCTGCAGGACTTGGTCTTACTTTTATTAGTGTCAGGGTAATGTCTCTTCAGGGGTTTAACCCGTTTCTCTATTTCCAGTTTTAAGATGAAGAATCCCTATTCGAAAGAGGACCTGAGAGAGGAAGTAGTGCCGGGACCAATCACTCTTTTAGTCGGAATCACGACGTTTATTCTCTTTCTCGTCGTTCCGTTGATTCTTTCATTGAGCTCCTTTGACTTGGCTCTGTCCAAGCCGGAACAAGGTAAGTCTTTTCGCAGTGTTTTGCGGGATATCGATTCGGCATTTTCTGACGCGACTGTCTTTCAGCAGTGGCGGGAGAGGGATCAGTCAATCCTGAGCTGTGGTTTGCGGGAAGGGAATTCCCGTGTTGTCATGGGGGGGCAGGGAACTCTCCATTACCGTCCCGATATCGATTCCGTGATCGGAAAAGGACCGTTCTACAGGGAGCCCACTTCGGTGGCCCGGGCTCCGGGGGGAACTCCCTGGCAGGACCCGTTGCCGGTCATTCTTGAATTCTCGGATCAGCTTCGTGAACGGGGTATTGAATTGCTTGTGGTGCCGGTGCCGACGAAATCAATGAAGGTGTCGGTCCGCGGTATAAATCATGATTCGGTTCCGGCTTTCTGGCATTTGATGAAAGAGCGGATTTCAGAGGCGGGAATCACCTTTGTGGATTTGATGCCGGCGCTCGAAGGGGCTGAGCCCTTTCTGGATCAGGACACCCATTGGAGTTCCGGGGCGGTGCAGAAGGCGGCTGTTTTGATCGCCGACGCAGCGGCGTTGCCGAAGGGTGGGCTTGTTACAGGGATGCGGGAAGTTGAACGCGAAAATCGAGGCGACTTAGTTGATATGTTAGGCCTGGGGGAGGCCGATGGTTGTTTTCCGGAAGAGTCGCAGCCCCTGGTGCAGGTGATCGATGCGGAGCTCGGAAATCCGGTCGCTCCGAACCCGGAGTCCCCTTATGCTCTGCTGGGTGATAGTTTCGTGAACATTTACGATGATCCTTCATTGGGGTTTGGTGAGAGTGGTGAGGAAAGGATTGGTGCAGGGCTGGCAAGCCATCTTTCAGGACAGTCAGGCCTTCAGTTTCATGTGATTGCTATCAACGGGGGCGGGGCAAGTGGAGCCCGGAAAGCTTTCGCGGCACTGCCACTCGATGTCGTCGCGAAGAAGAAAAAGGTGATCTGGGTTTTCTCGGCCCGGGATCTCCTCCTCGCGGAGATCCCGGGGCGGCGGGCCGGGGTTCGGTGGGAAAGAGTGGAGTTCAATCCACGGTCGCGATCAGGGAGTGTTCGTCCTGATGTGATGACGTTAACCGGTGTCGTGCATGATCGCTCAAGGATAGGTGACCCTCTCGAGACGGCGTATGATTCCGCGATCTACTCTGTGCTCGTCGGTGAGATTGCGATGGAGAGCGGGGAGTACAGCGAAGGTGAAGCCTTTGTTTTCCTCTGGGCCTTTCAGGACCGGACGCTCGCATCGACGGCGGGACTTAAAAAGGGGCGGCGCTATCGATTCACCCTGGTGCCCTTTCCCTCATCGGGAGCGATTTCCCATGCAACGCAACTTGATGATCTGTTTCGGCAGGACCTGCCTCGTTACTTTGCTGAATCGGTGGAGCCGGTGGAATAGCGAAACACCAGTGATTTGTATCCTGAAGGCTTAGAGGAGTTGGGGCTCGACGGCCCTGCGGGTTTGATCATACGCATGAGCGGAGTTGTTTCATTGCGGGGGAATCAGTAGACTTTCCGGATGAAATTCTTTTCGGCCCTGTTCTGTTTATTCTCGTTTTTTGTGACCGCCTCGGATGCGTTTGATTATCCGCCTGTTTTTGAGGATGCCACTGAGTATGTCTACCAAACCGCGGGAGACGTTCCCTTGAAGATGTGGTCTTTCCGACCTCATGACTGGAAGCCTTCCGATGCCCGCCCTGCGATTGTTTTTTTCTTCGGCGGGGGGTGGAATGCCGGTTCCCCTGCTCAGTTTGAGACACATGCGGAGTATCTGGCTGATAGAGGAATGGTTGCCTTTGTCGCCGATTATCGTGTCGCGACACGTCATGGAACTCTCGCTAAAGATTGTGTTGAAGATGCCCGTGATGCGATGCGATTCATCCGGAAAAATGCAGCGGAGCTGGGGGTTGATCCGGGACGGGTTGGTGCCGGCGGGGGAAGCGCCGGGGGGCACATTGCTGCTTGTCTCGGCGTGATTCCGGACGACCCGGGTTCGAAACCTGAGCTTCTTGCTCTATTTAATCCAGCCTGTGTGATTGCCCCCTTCGAAGGGAAAGATTTCTGGGGCGAGGATCGAAGTGAGGAAATGAAAGAGCGAATGGGAGTCGAGCCTGAATCCCTGTCTCCGGTCCATCATGTTTCGAAAGAAGCGCCGCCCTGCATTATTTTTCATGGGAAAGCGGACGATACCGTTCCTTATGCAACGGCTGAACTCTTTGCCTCGGAAATGCAGGAAGCCGGAGTGATCTGTGTCCTGCACGGGTATGACGGAGAGGGGCACGGGTTTTTCAATGCAGGAAAGAAACCGGCCGGGGGAAATGAGCCGGCATTGCCTCAAACCCTGGCCCAACTCGATACCTTTCTGGTTGAGTTAGGATGGCTGGATTAGCGGGCAAAAAGAAACCCCGGTGGGAGAACACCGGGGCTTCAGCACATGGAGTGACCCCGAAAGGCCACTCGCTGCGGTTTGGCAATGCCTATTTCCGCTAGAGAATCCCTTCTGTCAACAGGGAGGAAGGCTTATCAATCATCATCTCTTCGTGGTTTTGCATTGGATTTTTAGAGGTGTGCATGGGACAAAGAAGGCATGAGTAATGATCCCAACTGGGTGCCCCGCGAGCGTGAAGTCTCTCTTTGCCCGTGCAAAAGCTGGCAGAAGTATGAAGCTTGTTGCATGCCCTATCACTACGGTCGGGCGAAGCCGGATACGGCAGAGCAGTTGATGCGGTCGCGATACAGCGCGTATTTTTTCCGGCTCACGGATTACCTTGTTGAGTCGACTCACCCCGATACACGGACTCCCCGGTTGAAGGAGGAGTTGGAGAGCAATATCCGGGAAGTGAATTGGAGCGGTCTCGAAATCCTCGATGTCGTGAAGGGGGGGAAGGATGACAAGGTCGGAAAAGTGGAGTTCGTCGCTCAGTATTACTACAACGATGAGCCGCAGGAGTTACACGAGCGTTCGCGGTTCCGGCGTTATAAGGGGGCCTGGAAGTATCTGGACGGAAAGTCTTGAGGGGGGCGGGGTGCCTGTCAGTGATGCCGGATTTCACATTGCCACCATTTTACTCCATACCCGGACGATCCGGGATTTAATGGTGCTGAGGTCGCCGGAGTAGTTGGTCATGAAAATGGCGAAGGCATATTTTTTTCCGGAACGTGCATCGAGATAACCGGCGTAGTTCCGTACTCGTCCGATTGTCCCGCTTTTGGCCCGCACCCGCCCCGATGCGGCGGTGCCTCCGCCGATGCTGCGTAAAGTTCCCGACTGGCCGGCGACAGGGAGGGTGTATTTGAAGGCATCAAAGTCGTTGCCTTGAGCCGCGAGATAGAGGATGCCCGCCATTTGTCGGGGGGTCACGGTGTTCGCTCGCGAGAGACCCGCGCCGTCGTCCATGTAGTAGCCGGTCATGTCGACTCCCTTCGCAGACCAGTGATCGCGGACCGCTTTGGCTGAAGCATCGATGGTACCCTTTCCGGAGGCATCGTGTCCGATCATTCTGAAGATGCATTCGGCGCGCAGGTTGACCGATTTCATGTTTGTCGAATACATGATATCTTTCAGTGAGGAGGACTCCTGCTCGTGAATGATTTTCCGGGCGGCGGGAGATTCCCCCGCATCAGTCATGAGGCGGATAGTGGTCGGGTCGCCGGTGACTTCGAAGCCACCGCCGGAGAGATACTTCGTGAATGCCCGCGCGCAGAAAAAGGCAGGGTCGGGGAGGGCACCTTTGATTGTGAAGCTCGAGCCGGTGTTGGGAACGGTGCCTCTCAGGTAGATGGTTTTGCCATAGGGCGCTCCGTAAATGTAGCCGTTGTCTCCGGAGCCTGAGGATCCCACCCGCATCTCGTTGAAAAATTTTACGTCAGGAAGTTTCGGGTCGGTGCCGATAAGCGGAGCCGGTCCTCCGACGCTTGGAGTGCTGAAGGAGGCGAAGAACTGGTTCTGGTGGAATGTTAGACCGCACGGTCCGGACCCGTAGTAGTTCCCGAAGTCATTCCAGGGCCAGGAGTCTGAAACCCGCTTCGTTCCGAAAATGGAGGCGTCCCCGACGATGGATCCTTCGATTTTTTTGATGCCTGCTTCGAGCATTGCTGCCTTCCATTTTGAGAACGTCGAAGAAATGCCTGACTCAGCCAGGGTGGGGTCGCCACCACCTCGAACGATAAGATGCCCGTTGAGTGTGCCCGCTTCATTCACTGTGCCGGCGGTCTCGAGGCGGGTTTGAAAGGTAAAGTCAGGGCCAAGGGTTTCATTGGCCGTGGCGGTAGTGATCGCCTTCATCGTTGAGGCGGGGATCAGTCCTGTGTCGATCCGGTAGCCCTGCGCATCGGAGAGTTCCCCGTCGAGCGGAATGAAGCAAAGTCCGATCGAGGCCGTTCGGGTTGCTGACTCGTTCTGAATTTTTTCCATCTCGGCAATGACTTCTTCGGGGCTGCCTGCCTGAGCGTAGGAGCAGCAGATGAGGAGGAGAAGGGCGAGACTGGAGAGGCGGGACATAATCTAAGAAAGGTGGGAACTTTGGGGATGCAAATGACGAATGATGAGTGATTTGCCCTAGAGGGCGGGCCAGCCGCCGGATTGTGGCGTCGCGCCTTTCTGCGTGTCCGCATACCAGGCTTTTAATTCTCCGAGCATGTTGGCAGATCTGTCAGGGTGCGTGAGGTGAAGGTCGGTGGTTTCGGCGGGGTCATCGCCCAGGTGGTAGAGCTCGGGCCTTCCGTTTTCGAAAGTTCCCGGGGCCGCCTCCGGATGATGGACGACCAGCTTCCATGGACCGGACCGCACGGCTTCTGCGCGGTCGCCCCCATTTCCAAGGGATGCCCAGAAGAGTGTCCGGTATTTCAGAGCTTTCTCTTCGAAGAGAAGAGGGGAGAGATCAACGCCATCGAGTGGCAGGTTTTCATCTTCGGCGCCGGCGAGAGAGAGCATCGTCGGCATGAGGTCGAGGCTGAACAGGGTTTGGTCACTGACTGTGCCCGGTTGAATTCTTCCGGGCCAATGGGCGATGGCCGGGACGCGGTGCCCTCCTTCGTAGACGGATCCTTTTTGTCCCCGAAACTGAGGGCTGTTGCTTGGAAACTCCTTTGCCCCGCCGTTGTCTGAGAAAAAGAAGATGAAGGTGTTTTCTGTTTCTCCCAGTTCCGCCAGGGTTTGGCGGAGCTGCCCGAGACCTTTATCGACGGGAAGAGTCATGCCTCGATACTTTTCAATGACGGCCTCTTGGGGGGCACTACGCCAGTCCCATCTCGTCCATTCGTCCTCGGTGCGGCGGACGGGGTCGCCGGGCACCTGGATGGGGTTGTGAATCGCTTCGTGGGCGATGTAGAGGCAGAAAGGCTTATCAGACAGGGCGTGACGCCTCACAAAGTCGTCTGCGTATTCGTTGATCAGGTGGGTGCTGTATCCTTCCTCCTCCGTGCGCTTTTTGCCGTGCCACCAGTCGTGTCGCCTGTGGTCTCCAACGTGGCTGATGAAATCGATATTGCCGCTGTGGTAGCCTACGAATTCGTCGAAGCCGTGATGTTGCGGGTGAAAGTCTCCGGAATTCTGAGGGTAGCCCTGATGCCACTTCCCTACGAGTCCAGTGGTGTATCCTGCTTCCCTGAGGACCTCGGCAAAAGTCGTTTCTGACAATTGCAGCCCTTTCCGGTGTTCCGGGTGGTCCGATTTCGGGTGAATCACGGCTTCGATGCCGGCCCGCTGCTGGTAGCGTCCCGTGAGCAGTCCCGCCCGGGTAGGGGAACACATCGTCCCCGAGGAATGGAAGTCGGTGAAACGCATTCCCTCCGCGGCAAGTCGATCCAGTTCCGGGGTATTAAAGTAGGGATTTCCGAAACAACTGAGGCCCGCGTAGCCCATGTCATCGACCATGATGATGATCAAATTGGGGCGCTCACCTGCTTGCAGCGGTGCGAAAAGCCCCAGAGTGAAAGTGAGAAGAAGAAAACGCATCGTCATGAACTGGATTGCAGGGCTTTGAGGTGATGTTGAACGGCGAGGGCAAGGCCGGACTGATTGTAACCACCCTCGAGCACCGAGACGAGCCTTCCGTCGGCGAATTCATTCGCCATCGCGGAAAGAATCTGAGTGAGCTCTGCAAAATCCCTGTCAGTTAAGGCCAATTGGCCGAGGGGATCCCCGATTCGGCTGTCGAACCCGGCGGAGATAATGACGAGTTCAGGTTTGAACTCCTTCATTTTCGCTGAGAAAGGTCCCCGGAAGGCGCCTCCGATTTCAGCCATCCCGGACTCTGCGGGAAGGGGGATATTTAAGTTCGTTTTTTTCCCTTTTCCCGCTCCCGTTTCGTCCTTGCTGCCAGTCCCCGGGTACCAGGGGTGCTGGTGGGTGGAAAAGTAGAAGACGCTTCCATCGTCGTAGAAAATATCCTGCGTGCCGTTTCCGTGATGCACATCCCAGTCAATGATGACGACCCGCTCGATACCATAATGTTGCTGCGCGTATCGGGCGGCGATGGCCGCGTTGTTAAAGAGGCAAAATCCCATCCCTCGATCGGACGTGGCGTGGTGCCCGGGAGGGCGGACTGCACAGAAAGCGTTTTTCAGCTCGCCGGAAATGACTCCGTCGACGGCATTGAGGACACCGCCGACAGCCTCGCGGGCAACCCGCAGGGAGTGTGGTCCGAAATTTGTGTCGCCGGTACTGAGCTGCCCGCTGGTACCGTTCAGTTCCCTCAGCACAGTCTTGAGGTAGCCGTCGGTGTGTGCGAGGCGAATCTCGTCGTCAGTGACGCTTCGTCCCGGCAGGAGGTGGCAGGATTCTGACAGGCGGGACCGGTTCAGCTCCGCGATGATCGCTTTGATCCTGCCGGGGGCTTCGGGATGATGATCCCCCGGATCGTGTTCGGTGAAGGTGTCGTCGAGGAGCAGTCCGGTCTTCATGAAGATCGTCGAAAGAGAGCGGACAAAATCATACCGCCTCCTCCGAGGATGAACAAGCCGGGGAACCAGATCGAGTAAAGAGCCGCTTTGGTGTCCTTTTTTAATACGGCTGAAGACGGTTCGGCTGGATCTACGAAGCAAACCAACTGTGTGTTTTTCTGATATCGTTCGATATGCTTTTTCAATTTTCTCGGGTCACTCGCTTCAATGGGGAGTCGCTTGATCCGGTCCCCGGTGAATTCCTTTCCCCCGAATTCGTAGGCGTATCGAACCTCCATGATATATTTCGGCATGCCCCGTTGGTTCAGCTCACTGTCATCGACGCTCATTGACGTGATGAGGCAGGGTGTTTCGACCCAGAGATCCATTTTGGCAGCCCTCTCGTAGGAGCCCCAAAGGTAGTAGACAAAAAGACTGCCGACGGTAACGAGAACGAGGCCCATCGCAATTTTCCAAAGGCGGCCGGCGAGATTGAGAGGAGGGCGGGAGGATGACATGTCAGAGGTGCTTTTTACGTCGCGAAATGATTGATCGTGCGTAGCTTAGCGCATGAGCGAATTATCCCAACAGATTACGGAAGACATGAAAACAGCAATGCGTGAGAAAAACACGCTCGCGTTGAATACGATTCGGATGCTGAAGTCTGCCGTGAAGAATGCGGCGATCGAAAAAGGCGGTGCGGACGCTGAACTCACCGACCCCGAGGTCGTGGCCGTGATTCGGAAAGAAGTGAAGAAACGCCAGGATTCCATTGAGCAATACAAGACTGCTGATCGTCAGGAGCTGGTTGAGCAGGAGGAAGCTGAAATGGCTGTCCTCAACGGCTATCTTCCTGAGCCCCTGGGCGAAGACAAAATCGCTGAGATCATCGATGCCGCGATCGCGGAGGTCGGGGCGACTTCCCGAAAGGAGATGGGACAAGTCATGAAAATCGTTCAGGAAAAGACCGCCGGGCGTGCGGATGGCAAGACGCTCTCGCAGGCTGTCATGGCGAAACTTTCCTGATCTGGATCCCCGCCGCCAGCTTGAAAACACGAATGCGCTGCGCCTTCACGAATGAATGGGAATGGCCACGAACGGCTGAGTCTTTGATTCGTCCCTTTCCCCGGCATTCGTTTTCATTCGTGGCCTGAAAACTCACCCATGAAAATCTCTGCGATCATTGTCGCTGCCGGCAGCAGTCGCCGCATGGGCTTTGACAAGCTCGCGGCTGATCTCGCCGGTGAGTCGGTGCTGAGTCGCTCCATCCTTGCTTTTCAAGCTTGTCCTGAAGTCGTTGAAATCCGCGTCGTCACATCAGCTGAAAAGTTAGATGCCGTCACCGCTGATGCAGAAAGGCTCGGGATCACCAAATTCGTCGAAGCGATCGAAGGGGGGGCTGAGCGTCACCTCTCGGTAAATGCCGGACTTTCCCGGGTCGGGCCGGAATCTGATCTTGTCGCTGTTCACGACGGAGCGCGGCCCCTTGTGAGTCCGGAAGCAATCTCGCAGTGCGCGGCAGTCGCGATGGAAACGGGAGCGGCGAGTCTCGCTCATCGCATCGCGGATACCCTGAAGCGCGCTGATGCTGAAGGGGATGTTTGCGGAGCCGTGGCGCGTGAGGATCTCTGGGCGATGGAGACACCTCAGATCTTTAATGTCAGTTTATTGCGCCGGGCTTATGCCGAGGTGTTGGCACAGGGGGCGCTCGTCACTGATGAAGTTTCCGCGATCGAAGCGCTGGGGGAAAAGGTTCGTCTCGTAGAGAATCGTGAGCCGAATCTTAAAATCACCGTGCCGGCCGATTTACTCGTGGCGGAGGCAGTTTTAAGGGCTTGATCGTGAGGGGAATAGACAAAGTGGTCTGATACACTGAGTCGGGAGTGACAAATTTTTTCAGGCTGCTACCGGAAACCCACCTTACTGCTCACCATGGCATCCCTTTCATCGGTGAGTGTCAGGATCCAGGTATTGGCCGTTGCCGGGAGACCTTCCGCGTTGACTTTTCCATCCTCAATCGAGGCCGCGAGGCTCTTCCACTTTCGTTCAGTGCGGAGGCCTTCGTCTGAGGTGTAGTAAAGCTCTGCTGTTTTTATGGGAATGCCAGACTGATACTCCACCGAAACTTCACCGTCGTCGGAGACGGACATCTCGCCGACTTTCGGCAGGGGTGTCCCGCCAATGAGGAGTGAATCGACGAAGATTCCGATTTCTTTTGGTTCCCATCCCGGTTGGTGGCCGTGTCGCATGCGAGGCTCAATTCGAATAGTCCCGGGCCCCTGAACGAGTGAGTAGGATTTGGCGTAGCTGTCGAGGACGTAGTGGTTGTCGTGGGTGCCGTTCACCCAGAGGGTCGGAACCGTGCACTTGCCGAGATGGCTCGAAGGATCATAAGCGGCGATCCAGGCCTCACGGCGGTCGTCGAGAGCGTCGATGGATGGCTTTTGCACGGACTCCCCTTCGAAGAGGAATCCGCAGCCGTAGACGGGGACGGCCGCTTTGAACCGGTCATCGAGTGAGGCTGCGAGGCAGGTTGTGTAGCCGCCCCAGCTGATCCCGGTGACGGCGGTTTTGTCGGGGTCGACCTCAGGGAGACTTCTGATCAGGGTGTGCGCCTTCATGACATTGGCGACGGCGTGAAAGGGCCAGTCGTCATCCCTATTGCCACCGATGCTTTCGAATTTTTCCACTCCGGTGTGATCGAGTCCCCCTTTTTCGAGACGGACGCGGGCTTCTTTGGGGTGGCGGGCATCGGGAATTTTGTTTCCATTCTCATCGAAGGTCGGAGCGGGTGGGCGCCGTCCTGACAGATCCATGGCGATGGCGGCATAGCCGCGTTGTGCCCAGAGCCAGACCCAATCGGAGAAAGCGGTTCCCCCGCCGCCGTGAATGAGAACAACGGCAGGAACTTTCTCCGCTTCTTTCAGGGTGCCGAGGGTTTTGGGGGAAGCGTAGAAGGCAAACACTTCGGTAGGTTTACCATCGACTGGCTCGCCTTCGTAGATCAGCGATTGAATGGGGGCGGTTTCGTCCTCTATGTGATAGGCGGGAACTTCCGTTTTGAGGCGTTCGATCGGCCAGCTACCCGGGGTATCGGCCATGCCTGACTGGATGAGGAGCAACGAGACGCTGAGGAAAAAGAGAGCTTTCATTTTTTGCGTGTGTGCCGGGCAACGCCATTCATTCGAATGGTTTTATCCGCGTGCTCGGGGTAGGCATTGCCCGGTTGAGAGATGTCAGTCCCGTGCTTGAGATTCGAGTTCGAGGAGCTTTGCGGCATAGCGTCGGCCGATTTCCTCCTGGCTCTGAGTATTGAAGTGGACAGAGTCGCCGATGTGTCCCGTGAGATCGCGGGCATCGACACAGGCTGTGTGTTTGCGCTGATTGGGGAGGTCGAGGAGCAGTTTGTTCATTTCCGCCCTGTTGACTTCGGCGGTGTCCTTATTCATTTCCCCGATGGTGCAGGCGATAAACGGGAGGTCCGGGCTCTTGAGGTCCTTTCTGAGGCGATCCACGAGATCGTTGAGAGAGTCCGCATAGGTGGGAAGTTTTGCGACTTTTGAATCCGCCTCGCCTTGCAGCCAGAGAACGGCTCGAAGCCGCGTTTTTCCTCTTGGACCGCGTTTGAGGGCGAGGCGTGCTCTTCGGATCGCTTCAGCATAAAGATTTCCGTTTTTGCTCCAGAGACTGATCGGGGAGCCGCCTTTGGCACAGGGGAGAAGTCCGATTCTTGCCGCAGGAGACTCGGCGGCGATGGTTTGAGCAAAAGCGAGGCCCGGGCCGACGCCTGCGTTGTCATGTCCTTTGAAGGTTTCAGGGTGACCGGTGAGATGAAGAGGGTGTCGCGCGTGATACCATTGATCGTTCCGCAGATGCATCATGATAAAGCGCGGGTCGTTGAGCGGTTCCGCGGGCATGAAGCCACGTCCTTTCATGTTTGATTGTCCGATCAGGAGGATGAGATCGAGATGGTCTGTGCCTTCCGGAAGCAGGCCGATGTCTGACTCGATCAGCGGTGGTTTCGTGGGCGGGGGCGTATCAACTTTCTGAGCCAGCACGGTGCCGGCGGAGAGAATCAGAGCGAGGAGAGGGGTCAGGAGTCGCATGCAGGGATTATTCAAATGAATGGGAAAAAGGTAAACTCTGAATTGTAAAAACGCACAATGGACATTTCGCTCATGAAGGTGCACTTTTGCGCAACAATGAGTCGGCGCCAACCTTTAGAGATTGCTCTTGCGATCAATGTCGGAATCACCCACCTCGAGCGGGTTGTTCGCGGGATTCGTGAATATGCGGAGAGACATACGAGCTGGCGTTTTCTCATCAGTCCGGAAACGCATCATCTGTCACCGACGGCGCTGGAGGGGTGGCAGGGCAATGGTGTCATCGCCCTTGCAAATACGGCGGAAGATATTGCGGTGCTGAAGTCGTTGAAGTGCCCGGTTGTGAATCTTTCCGGGGCGGTCGCGGAGACTCCATTTCCCCGGGTGAGGCCGGACTATGAGCAGTTGGGAAAAATGGGAGCCTGGCACCTTCTTGACCGTGGTTACCGGCGGTTCGGTTTTTATGGCATCTCCGATATCTGGTACTCGAAATGTTATGAAGTAGGCTTTTCGCAGGAACTTGATCGAAAAGGGTTCGATTGTTCGATTTTACAGGTTCCGGGAACGATTGGAGCCAAGACGAGGTGGGATGTGGGACAGGGAGAGCTTGAGCTTTGGCTTGGAACATTAACGCCACCCTTTGCCGTCATGGCAGCTCACGATCCACGCGCTGCGATGGTGATCCGGGCATGCGAGCGGGTCGGCCTGCGGGTTCCGGAGGATGTCGCCGTGATCGGGGTGAACAACGACACAGTTGCCTGCGAATCCTGTCGCCCTCCTTTGACCAGTATCGAGCGGAACGATGCCGAGATTGGACTGGAAGCGGCTCGGATGCTTGATCGTTTGATCCAGGGGAAAGTGATCACGAGTGATGAGTGCGTGGTCCTTCCCGGAGAGATTAAGGATCGCGCCTCGACTGACAGTCTCGCGGTGGATCATCCGGATTTACTCTCAGCAGTTGAGTTTGCGCGTTCCCACTTTCATGAGCCGATCGGGGTGAATGACCTTGTCGATGCGACGCCACGATCCCGGCGGTGGCTGGAGGATGCTTTCCTCGACAGCCTCGGGTGCACGCCGCGGGCATTCATTTTCCGTCTTCGAATGCGTGAAGCACAGCGGCTCCTCGTAGAAGAGGCCGATCTCGCGCAGGGGGAAATCGCGCGCCGCTGTGGCTACAGCGGAACGCGCCAAATGAACGCCCAGTTTCGCAGTGAGCTCGGGATCACGGCGAAAGACTTCGGGCGTGAGGACAGTTAGGAAGGCGTAATCTCCTCAGCGGGAGTAGTGGGGAGAGGTGGTTTGCCGAAGTTTTTTGTCACTTCAGGATTCACTTCGATGCGCTCACCGCCGCGTTCGACCATGAGATCGTAGTGTTGATAGACGAGGTGTATCAACGCCATTTGCATCCAGGCGGCGACGACATAGACGCCGATGAAGAGAGCCAGGTAGCCGAGGAGCACGAAGGGGATTGAGACGATGGTGAGGAGAATGAAGTAGCCGATGAGACTCAGCCCGACTTTGGCGGCGAAACTTTTCATGAAGGTCCATGAAAAGCCTGATTTGAAATCCATCGTCAAACCGGATCGGAGCATGACGGGGTAGGATAAAACGGTGAAGGCTGCGAGAGAGGCCAGGTAGAGGAGAAAGCCGACAATGCCTATGATCACCATGGCCGTTTCGTTGCCACTTTCAGCGAGGGGGATCATCACCGCCGGAGCGATGCTGAACAGGACTACGATGGGGATGATGAGGGCTGACATCGCGAGCATGGCAAGGGTGGGCCAGAGGCCGATTTTCAGGTATTCGCTGAAATGGTTGAAATCGAAATCCTCGATGGCGCGGCCTTCGCGTTCGCGAGTGAAGCGGCGGAGGAGGTAGCCGAAGGAGACCATGGGGCCCACGACGGGAATTAGAATCGAGACGGACAGTCCGAGGACTGTCATCCACTTTTTCTCCGTTTTGAAGATGTCTGTCAGGGCGGCTTTGAATTGGATGCTCATGGTCGTTTAAGTCACTGAATCGAACTTACAGCAGGTGCTGATTATCCTTACGGAAAAAATGAGTCGATTACGGCACGGGTTCAAGGATGGAAAGAGTTTGAAGGCGGGGCGGGGATCTTGTAATTTCCCGTTGCGTTGGTGGATAGCATTCCGGCGCGTTTTAAGAAAAGAATCGATTATAATTTATGAGCAACATTGTCCCAACCATCAGTTCCGGAACAGCAGGCCCTCTCGGCGTTCTTCATCTTCCACGTCTCTGGATGAAAGCCTCTCTCGGTGCTGCCGGTAAGCTTCACGCTGACTACCCTGCGATCGGGGCGGGCTACGATCAAATGGTCCTCGACGGAATCGGGATCGACAAGGCTGACTTCGAAGCTTTCATCGCGGACTCCAAGCCATCCTATATCGAGTTGGAGAACTGGATTCTTCAGCAAAAGGGAGGTTCTCTCGATCAGGATGCGGTCGATAAATTAAACGCAGCGATCACCGGTTACATTCACGACGATGGAACTCGCAAAGAGATCCTCGACGCTGCGGGACGTGAAGACGACGGCACGATCAAGGATGCCGTCAATCTGAACAATCTTGACGACTGGGCAATCTTTCATACTCAGGAGCTGAAGTAATCCGCTTCACCCGCCGATTTTGCGAAAACCCGCTCCCGATTTGATCGGTTGCGGGTTTTTCTTTTCCCGCTCAGATACCCACAAACCGGTTGTTTTCCCTTGCTCCTCCTGCTAACGCTCTCTGAAATCACTGACTTTTTATCGACATGATTATTACCCCTAAAACGCGAGGATTTATCTGCACCACTGCTCACCCTGAGGGGTGCGCCGCCAACGTGCAGTCACAGATTGATTACGTGAAGTCCTGTCCTCCGATCGCCAATCCACCGAAGAAGGTGCTCGTGATTGGCGCTTCGACCGGATATGGCCTCGCTTCGCGAATCGTGCCGGCATTCAGTGGCGGTGCTGCGACGATCGGTGTTTTCTTCGAAAAGCCGGGAACGGAGCGTAAAACCGGCAGCGCCGGTTGGTACAACTCGGTCGCTTTCGAGGAGGCCGCAGCTGAAGCAGGGCTCTACGCGAAAAGTTTCAACGGCGATGCTTTCTCCAACGAGATGAAGGCCTCAGTGATCGAGACGATTAAAGCGGATCTCGGGCAGGTCGATTCCATCGTATACAGCCTTGCGTCACCGCGCCGGACTGATCCGACCGATGGCGAGACCTACCGCTCAGTCCTCAAACCAATCGGTCAGCCCTATTCTCAGAAGAATCTCAACACCGACACCGGTGAGGTCAACAGCGTCTCGATCGAGCCCGCGGTGGACGATGAAATTGCTCACACGGTGAAAGTCATGGGTGGGGAAGACTGGGAACTTTGGATCGCCGCGCTGAAGGAAGCGGGTGTTCTCGCGGAAGGGTTCACGACCGTAGCCTACTCATACATCGGACCGGACCTCACCTATCCTATTTACACGAACGGAACGATAGGCAAAGCGAAGGAGCATCTCGAAGAATCCACCGCGAGAATGAACAGCGAGTTTGGCGAGGGCACGGCCTATGTTTCGGTGAACAAAGCCCTCGTGACTCAGGCGAGCTCCGCCATTCCTGTGGTGCCTCTCTACATCTCCCTTCTCTACAAGGTCATGAAAGAAGCTGACCTTCACGAGGGAACGATCGAACAGATTCAGCGACTGTTTGCTGACCATCTCGGTAGTGAAGAAGGCGCCACTCTCGATGAGAAGGGGCGCATCCGAATTGATGACTGGGAGATGAAGGATAACATTCAGGCGGCCGTTGCCGATGCCTGGGAGAAAGTCACCACTGAGAACCTTTCGGATCTCTCTGACTTTTCAGGATACAAGAATGAATTCCTAAGACTCTTTGGGTTTGGTTTGGAAGGTGTTGATTACGAAAAGGATACGAATCCTGAAAGACCTCTTCCTTCCGAATAATACCGGAAAACCAAAAATATAATTTCCATAACTGTTTGGATCTGTTATATTCTGTGTAGCGTGAATTAACACACCACGCTAAACACACACAAACAACAGACACAGACAGTTATAATGAGAAGAGTACTCTCGTGCGCTCTTTCGGCGTCCCTTATTATGGGGGCTTCGATGTTTTCGGCGTGCACATCTACCAATGATTCTGCCTCGGCGGAACGTAACGGCAGTTCTTTCCGGACCGCTCTTAAGCCAAAGCCTTCCATCGAGCGCCACAGGAGTGGTGCGCGGGTAAACCCGGGCGTGCTTTCACAGAGCAATAAGAGCAATACCCGTGTCGTGATCGATATCGCGGATCAGCGGGGTTATTTGCTTGTTGATGGGAAGATTGCGGTCGATACCCCTGTCTCCACTGCCCGCCCCGGGAAGTGGACGCCCCGGGGAAGTTTTAACATGACGCAGAGGGTAAGGACTGGAAAAATTTCCACCATCTACGGGGTTGAAATGCCCTACTGGATGCGTCTTAGCGGGAGTGCCTACGGTGTTCACGCCGGACATCTTCCCGGCTATCCGGCCTCGGCTGGCTGCATTCGTCTTCCCGCTCAATCCGCTCAGGTCATTTTCGATAACACGACTTACGGGACCCGTGTTAACGTCTACAGCAGTTGGAGCGGCGCCTGATTTTCGGGATTTAATCAGTTTGTGTGAAAAGCCGTTTCCGCCTCAGCGGAACGGCTTTTTTCGTATCAACAGCTTCGAGGGATCGACTATTTCAGCGTGAACGCTTCGTAGGCGATGTCGAGATTGGCTTCCCCGGGAGTGCCTTTGTGGAAAAGAGTCCGATAACGAAAGGTCAATTCCTCACCATTGTGGATCACATGTTTGCCGGACTCTTTCGGCACGTTCTTTTCAAAGTTGCTCTGCCCGAACGGATTCGCCGTGAAGAGGCCGTAGTGGCGGGCGTGCCACCAGGTCGGGTGGCGAAAATTCGAGGGGTGATCAAAGATTGCGATTCCGACGGGATTGCCCGCCCGGTCAACGCCGAAGTAATCAACCCAGCTCGCCCGTTTGCCCCATGCCTCGCGTCCCTCGAGTCCTTCGCTGTTGATGATGTTTCCTTTCGCGTGATCGCCTTCGAGTCTGAGCGTTGGAATGGTCCGGATCGACCAGGCGCCTTCTTTGTCATCGTTAATCGTGACGTCTCCGGCATCGGCGATGAGGGTCAGCGTCAAGTCAAGCACGAGTGATCCGTTGCCGTCGTAGAACAAGCGGAATTCCCGTTTATCTGACATGACCCGCTGCGTTTCGTCATCGAGCGCGAGCCATTCTGATTTCGTTCTGAAAATGAGATCATCTTTTGAGATCTGCGCGCTGTTCATTCCGCGGTGACGGATCGTGCCGAAGGTTTTGCCCTGTTTTTTCTCGTCTTCGGAGAAGTGCCAGAAATCGAGGCCGTTCACATTCCCGAGGCCATACCACATCCCGCGGTGATGAATGTGATCGGTTGCCTCATCGTCGAAGCCTTCTTTCATGGGCCAGTTCCGAGTCAGGTTCTCTCCCGTCGGCCCGATGATGGGATAAAAATAAGGTCTCCCGGCTTCAACGCCGGGCTCATAGCTCGTGATGTGCTCCCCGCCGTAGTAGATTTTGATCGGATCGGTACCTTGAATAGACCAGCCTTCGCCATCGCTTCCGATCTGGGCGAAAGTCGATGAGCAGAGCAAGGTGGCGAAACCAATGAGAAGGGGAAGGGGTGTTTTCATGAGGGGGAAGATCAATCTTCAGGCGTCGTTCAACGGGATCTCTAACACGGAAAACCGTGTCTGCTTCCCGGATTCAAAGAGGCGCAGTAGATTCGTGATTCTATCGTGATTTTGATTCAGAAGTATTACGTGACTGCGATTATCTCAACTCTTGCCGGGGCGGGCAAGCTTCGATAGCATACGCTCATGAGTCAATCTTCGCTGCCCGGTCGCCGGGATCTTCTAAAGCTGGCGCCTGCAGCCATGGCGCTTTCACCGCTCTTTACCTCGAATCTTTTCGCGAAGGAAAAGAGCCGTTTCGAATTCTGCACCTTCACGAAAGCGCTTCAGCATCTCAGCTACGAGGACCTGGCAATCAAGATCGCCGCGATGGGGTTTGACGGCATCGAAGGCGCCGTAAGACCGGGAGGACATGTCCTTCCTGAGCGCGTTGAAGAGGACCTTCCCAGGCAAATGGAAACCCTCAAAGCAAACGGTCTCAAGATGACGGTGATGACTTCAGCGATCAATGAGGTGAGCGATGAGCAATACACCGAGCAGGTTCTGAGAACGGCAGCGGAGTTGGGGGTGGAGCGTTTCCGCATGGGATACTACAAGTATGAGATGGACAGGCCTATCGCTCCTCAGGTCGGTGAATTTGTCGAGCGCCTCAAAGACCTCGTCGCTTTAACAAATGAACTGGGGATCAAACCTGTGTATCAAAACCACTCCGGTAAAAATTATTTCGGAGGGCCGATCTGGGATCTTGCAGGAGCCCTCGAATCTTTTGAGCCCTCCGAAATCGGCGTCGCCTTTGATATCGGGCACGCCACGGTGGAGGGGGCAAAGGCCTGGCCGCTGAATTTTGCGCGAATCCGGCCGTACCTGGATACGGTCTACGTTAAGGAGCCCGCCTGGGATGATAATGAGCTCTCATGGGGGCCGGTTGGCGAAGGTGCCGTCGATCAATCTTTCTTTAAGCTTCTTAAGAAGAGTGATTTTTCAGGGCCGATCAGCTTGCACGTTGAGTATCTCGGGCATAAGGATCCTGACATGGTTCCTACCGTTCTTAAGGCGATCGATGAAGACTTTGCGACGCTGAAAGAATTACTTTCCTGATGTTTGATACCCGCGATAAACCACAAATGGTGGAGCGCGCCTTTCTGATAGGCGCCTACTTCGACCGGGCCGATGAGGCCGAAGCGCAGAATCTCCTCGAAGAGCTGGTCGAGTTGGTCGGCACTCTGGGCATCGGGATTGTCGCGACGAGGTGTGTATTTATTCGGGATCGAAATAAGCGTTACCTCACCGGTTCCGGAAAAGCAGCTGAGCTCATTGCCGAGGCGGGCGAGTATGACGCAGACTGCATCATCTTTGATAACGAACTGTCGCCCTCCCAGCAGCGAACCTGGGAGGAGGAAGGGGACCTTACCGTGATTGATCGCGAGGAGGTTATTCTCGATATTTTCAAAATGCGGGCGCAGACGAAGGAGGCGAGCCTGCAGGTGGAACTGGCCCGGATGCAGTATTCGTTGCCGCGACTTGCACGGATGTGGACCCACCTTGACCGTCAGCGCGGATCAGGTGGCGGCGGTGGTGGTGGAGCTGCGCGGGGTGAAGGTGAACAGCAGATCGAGGTCGACCGCCGTCTCGCGCGCAAGCGGATCGAGCGGATCAAGTCGGAGCTCGATGAAGTTCGCCGAAATCGCCAAACGCAGCGAAAGCAACGTGCTGATGAAGGCATCGGTCAGGCCTCAATTGTCGGTTACACCAATGCAGGAAAGAGTTCGCTCCTGAATATTCTGGCCGGTTCCGAGGTTCTCGCGGAAGACAAACTCTTCGCGACGCTCGATCCGACGACCCGTCGCATCGAATTGCCTGACGGACAGCCACTCCTCATGACGGACACCGTGGGGTTCGTTCGCAATCTTCCCCACCGATTGGTCGAGGCATTTAAAGCCACGCTCGAGGAAGCTGTTATTTCTGACTTTTTGATTCACGTGCTTGATGCCAGTGCTCCTGAGATCTTCGAGTTTCACGAGACGACGCTTTCCGTGCTGAGGGAACTCGGTGCGATCGATAAGCCGATGATTACAGTGTTAAACAAAGTGGATCTCATTTCGCATGACCCTGATCGACTTCATGAATTGAAGGGGCATTTCGACGAGCGATCGGTATTCATTTCAGCAGCGACCGGCGAGGGGCTCGATACGCTCGTGGGACGTCTCTGTGAAATGATGGTGGATCGTGTGGCGCGACTCACTCTGCGTATCCCTCAGGCGCGGCAGGATCTTGTTGCCCTCCTTCATCGCGAAGCCAAAATTCTCAGCACCGACTACGAGGGGAATGACGTCATTCTCTCGGCCATCGTCCCGCATATTCTCCGGCACCGCTTTGATGAGTTCAGTGAAAGTGCTGATTCATCGAGTTTGCAGCAGACTTGATCCTGTTAGACGTACTTCACGCTAGAGCTTTCTCTCTGCGGTTTTGAGCGGGCTTCTTCTTGATGGGGACCGCGATCGACTGGCTCAAAATAACGCCGGAGAGCAAACCGCCCGAGGACTCGAGTGATTGTTTGATTTGAGAGAGCGTTTTTTCAGAATGCTTCTGGTAGGACGAAACCGCTATCGTGTGGTCGGCGATACCTGCGACAATCCCTGTTTCAGAGAAAGACAGGGGGGAGGGGCACGTCATGATCAGATAGTCGAAGCGCGACTTCATGTCGTAGACAAGATCTTCCATCCGCTTTCCTGAAAAGAGGCTTGAAGGGTCCTCTCTTGGCGGGCCGCTTGGCATGAACCAGAGGTTATTCTTCCGGGATTTCACGACCGTTTCTTCAAGGCGCATTTCGCCGGTGAGATAGTCGGAGAGACCCGGATGATTTGCCGCATCGAAAAGTTTGTAGAGTTGCGGGTCGCGCAGGTTTCCGTCGATAAGCATGACCGAGCTCCCCGCTTCCGCCATGACGACGCAGAGATTACTGATAACGTCGGCGAGCTGAGAATCAGAGTTCGCGGAAATGGCCTGGATGAATGAGGAATCGGCCGCCGGAAGTTTCCTGATGCTTTCGCGTAGGTAGCGATACGGCTCGACAATTTTGTCGGCGATGCGCTTAAGTCGAACCAGCGGGTAGCTGACGACCGGGGCAAACCCGATGAGATGGAGGTCGAGCGTATTCTTGAGGTTTGCGGCGATCTGCAATTGTGTTCCGCGAACCGCGAACAACCCGATGAAAATCACGCCGAGGGCGACGCCGAGGAGACCAAGCATCGTCGGGAGATACCAACGCTGACTGACAAGAGCCGTCTCTTCCGGAACCGCCTTCGTGAGAAGTGAGACAGCGGGTGCCGCCTCACGTTGTTCAATGACAGCGAGCTGGTGTTTGGCTTCGAGCGAGCGGATGAGGTGAGCGTCCTGCACCAGACCCCGGCGTAGATTCTCGATTTGCTCAACCGGGGGATTCTCGAGGGCACGTAGCGAGGCGATTTCGCCCTCGACGGAGACGACTTCCTCGCGTCGGCTCTCGAGCTCAAAGTTTAGATTTCTGATTCTCTCCTCCGCCTTGAGGCGGGCCTCGAATTTCTTCTGGTCAACGAATTCCATGGCGATCGCGTTGGCCAGCATCGCAGCGCCCTCGTCAGTGTCGTCGTGGGCGATCACTTGAACGAGGTCAGCCTTCGGGTCATAGACGATCTCGATCTGGCGTCGCATTCTCTCGAGGGTGGCAGCCCGGTTTCTCATCTGCCAGCGCTCCGGGAGATCGTATTTGTCTGCGACTTTCAGAAAAAGAACCCCACTCATGAGTTCAGTACGGGCCTGCTTTTTGACGTCAATTGTCATCGGTCTCACGTCTGTGCTCGAGCGGAAGACCGGGATGGCCTGCACGTCTTCGGCAAAAGCAAGATTTGAAACCGCGCGGTAACTGATTGGTTTCTTGACGGTTAGATAAGAACCCGCCGTGAGAAGGATTGCCCCAAGGAGAACAACCGTCGTCCACCGGGCCCGCAGCGCGAACTTGAAGTCAGTGAAGCTATAACCAGCCGCATTTTGGTTCAATACCATAAAAATTAGAATATTCTGATTTCTAAGATATACAAACTAATTATTGCTTACTTTTACAGTGGTTAAAGTCATCGCCGAGGAAAATAGATGGCCGACCCCGTTGATCCACCCGGCCCACATCTCCCCTTGTTCACGTCCACCTCAATAGAGGGACAGGTTATTTATCGATTTTTCGACCCAATAGAGGGACAGGCTATTTATTGGAGCCCCAAGCCTGAGAGGGACAAAGCCTGAGAGGAGCCCAATGGAGGGACAGGCTATTTATAAGCAGGAGAGGGACAGGTTCCATGGAGGGGTAAATTCCACGTTATCCGCAATAGCCCTGCCGACAGGCCCGAAATCCAAAGGCTGACCGCAAACTGCTTCACTTCCGCGTGCCGGCCGATGACCGACTGACTATCGATTCTCCAAATCTTTCAGCTCGGACTGAAAACCGCTGCTGAGAATAGGAAAGCGGCACCAGGTCTTGGGATCCAGGTTTTTATCATCGAGATGAAACCCGGGCGCATAGCGCTCCCGCTTCCATTGATTGCGGCTCCAGAGCCGGAAAAATTTGGTGACCCACGCCTTCAGCGTTTCCGCATCGTAGTCAGGGTGTGATTCACACATGAATTCCCAAACCTCGACAGGCAGCTTCTTGTCGCGTATCGCCAATTTTTCGATCGCGTCGAGGACCGGGTAAGGCATGAGATCCGACTCGTCGGTCTGTTTGTCTTCAGACGGTCGGAGCTCAGCAGTCGGCGCCTGGACGTTGATGACCTTCAGCTCGGGAACCGGCTTGATGTCCGGCTCGCAGCCTTCCGATTCCATCCAGCAAAGCCACTGCCGCAAAAATGCCTTGTCGATCCCGGAAATCGGGCTGAGGCCGCCACTCGTGTCACCATCCATCGTCGCATAGCCCACCGCCGCTTCAGAGCGATTGCTCGTCGAAAGGAGCAGCGCGTTACGAATGTTCGTCAGCATCCAGACACCGGGGGCGCGGACGCGGGCCTGGATGTTCTGCAGCGGCAGATCATCCGTCTCCCAGCTCAGTTTGCGGCCAAGCCCTTTCTCGACGATTCCGCGGTAGCCCTCCACGAGCGCATCGACGTCCCATTCCTGATAATCCGCCTCGAGCGCTTTCGCGACGGCTTCAGCGGCGCTTCGAGTCGTCTCGGAACTGTTCCGCGTGCTTTGATAAACACAGGAGAGAAGTTGGGACATGAGCGGACGGTCATCGAACTGAATGTGTCCAAGCTTCCTTCTAAAACCCGCCTCGCCGAGATCGTCGATCGCCAGATCAGCCATGAGCTTCACCAGTGTAGCGGTGGCGGCCGAGTCCGCGCCTCCGCTTAGGGATACGACAAACCCACCCGAGTAGCTCTTTCTCAGGTAATCAAAGAGGCCGAGCGCCATCGTCCGGGTAAACTCCTCCTCCTTCGAATCAGCGGCGAGATCGGCGTGACTGAACTCAGTGGTGTAGGGCCCTTTCCAGGTGGGTGAAAAATCGACCTTCACCGTGAGGTCGTCATTCTCACCGAGGATGGGTCGATGGCTCACCTGCCGCGCCTGATGCAGCCTTGTCAGGTTCAAATCGATCGTCGCTGCCGTGAGGATGTGATCGTGAAAAGAGAAACGTCGCCCCTCCGCGACATATTCGCCGCCGCAGGCGATCACCGTGCCACCGTCGTAAATGACACGCCCTGCTTCATTGCCGAGAAGGTTCGCGTAGACATAGCCACAGGCGAAAGCACGCGAGCCCTCGAGGACGAAGCGCTCCCGGACCATTTGTTTGCCGAAGGCAAAGTGACTCGCGCTGGGATTGAAAATCAGATCCACCCCGCGGCGCGCCAGTCGCGTCCCGGGCCGGTTGGCGACCCAGGCATCTTCACAGATTTCAAAGCCGAGGCGGACCCCGCCAATATCGAAAACGAGATCCCCCAGCGGGACCGCCTTGCCATCGATCACGAAGCGTTCGACCTGGCCCTCTGTCCAGGGCTTGAACCAGCGGGGCTCGTAGTGGAGTCCGTCACCGGCCAGATTCTGCTTGGCGACAATACCGACGATTTCTCCATCCGCAATCAGAGCGACCGCATTGAACACGCAACTCTCGAACCAGATCGGAAGTCCCGCTGCGACCACGATGCCCTTGCATTTCGGCGCGAGCGCCAGAAGCGAGTTCATCGCCTGTTCCCCGATCTCAGGCGAGAGAAACATGTCCTCACAGCCGTAACCTGTGATCGCCAGCTCGGGGAGACAGAGAAAGCCGACGCCCTTTTCACGCGCTTCATCGACCGCATCAACAGCACGGCGGAGATTGCCCTCCCAGTCGAGAGGGGTCTGGTTTAAACAAGCGGCGCCGGTGACAATTCGGTTCATAAGTAACGGGGGATAATCTCCTGTAGGTTCCGCTTCGGGGCAATACGGAGTTTTTCTTCCCTTGACTTGCTGCGACGCGGGGGGCGGTCTATGAATCCTCATGCCTGATTTCTATCCGATTGCCCGCCGCATTCTCTTTTCTCTCGACGCGGAAGCTGCACATCACGCCACCCTCGCGATGATGAAAACCGCCGACGCCTTCGGGGTTCTCGGTCAGCTAGCAGGGTTGGATGAGGGACCCGACCCTGTTGCTTCCCGCGAGGTTGAGGTCATGGGGCTCACCTTTCCCAATCGTGTTGGACTTGCTGCGGGGCTCGACAAGAAAGGGGAGGCGATCAGCGCATTCGGAAACCTCGGGTTCGGCCATGTCGAAGTGGGGACCGTGACCCCGATGGCACAGTCCGGGAATGATAAGCCACGTCTCTTTCGACTCAAAGAGCACGAGGCAATCATCAATCGCATGGGGTTTAACAATCCCGGTGTGCCCTCAATGATGGAGAATATCGGCAAGTCGAGGCGGGGTTTTAGAGGCATTCTAGGTATCAATATTGGTAAGAATAAAGACACGCCGAACGAAGGCTTTATCGATGACTATTTGAAGTGCCTTGAAGGGGTTTATCAAGCTGCCGATTACATCACTGCAAATTTGTCCTCACCGAACACGAAAGGATTGCGTGATCTTCAAAGCGAAAGCAACTGCCGCGAGTTAATTCTACGCATGCAGGAGAGGCGGGAGAAATTGAAGGGTGAAAACGACGGGAAGTATGTTCCCTTTGTGATTAAGATAGCACCTGATCTTGCTGAGGATGCGGTGAAGGCACTCGCTGCGGTGTTTTCAGAGACGAGGATTGATGGTGTGATCACCACCAATACTACGATCGAGCGGGCGGGCGTTTCCGGTCATGAATATGCCAAGGAAGCCGGAGGATTGAGTGGTGCTCCTCTTACCGAAAAGGCAACGGAGATTCTTGCTCTACTCAGAAGCGAAATGGATGACGCGATCCCCATCATCGGATCCGGCGGGGTGATGTCACCGGCTGATGCAAGGGCGAAGTTTGATGCGGGAGCTTCGCTGGTGCAGGTGTATAGCGGCTTGATTTATCGCGGTGCGACTCTTGTGCGCGAGATCGCTGAGGAATTGGAGTAAATGAGTCAAAGCGGAAGAATCCGCTACTGCCGGCCTGCTTCCCGGGCTGAAATGTTCGAGTAGTGATCAGCTTCGAAAAGGAAGCGGTGTAATTCCAGCGGTGGAGGGCAGAGAGTAATGATGTTCGCGTGGCATGAATACAAAGTGATGCTATGCCCGGGGCAGTGAAAGAGGCGAATTCTGAAGCTCCGTTTCCCAATCTATCGGAAAAGATCCCTAGGTTCAGCGAATACCTGTGGTATTATCATCTCCGCAAGTCCAACTTAGCGGGGACCTCTCGATGACTCTTGGCCACTTCCGGCTGGTCTGATCCCGGCGCCTCCTCTGAGCTTAGCTCGAGGAATGCCCATGCCGATAATACCCCCGCTTACCGCTACGGTGATGACTGATGTCTCGCCGTCATTTGAAAAACTGTCGTCTGATTGTGCTTCCCCGCCCATTCCTGCCAAGCAATCTCCATTGCGAGTGCTTCCTGATCGTGATGCGCCGGCTACTGCCATCGTTTATTGTGAAGGTCAGTTCGGGAAGATTGATGGCAAGACGGCCAATGGATTGGTCCGTCATTCACAGCGCTACGAGATTCTCTCAATCATTGACAGTGCCAAAGTTGGCCAGGATGCCGGTTCGGTCCTCGATGGTGTTCCCAATAATATCCTGATTCATGGGGGGCTCACCGATGCTCTTAAGCAGGCGGATCGCGTCCCTGATTACTTTATATTTGGAATCGCCCCCGCAACAGGGATGCTATCCTCGATTGAGCGGCAGGTTGTGCTTAGAGCAATTAATTGCGGGATGAATATCGTAATTGGACTTCATGAGTTTCTTAATGATGACCCCGAGTTTTCCGCCGCCGCGGCGAAAGCTAATGTCACAATACGTGATGTCCGGCGCCCTCGGGACAAAAAAGATCTTCGTGTCTTTAGTGGTCGGATCAATGAGGTCGCTTGCCCCCGGATTGCTGTACTGGGCACGGACTGTGCGATTGGAAAACGCACTACCGCCACGGTTATCACGCAAGCGCTTATCGATGAGGGCATTAAAGCTGTTTTGATTGGAACCGGTCAAACCGGTTTAATGCAGGGCGCTCGTTACGGGGTTGCGATGGACGCGGTTCCCTCACAGTTTTGTGCTGGAGAATTAGAAGCGACAATCCTCGAAGCATTCGAAGGTGAGGATCCTGATGTGATCTTAATTGAAGGGCAGGGTTCACTGAGTCATCCAGCCTACTCTACTTCCAGTTTTATCATTCGAGGGAGTTGCCCGGATGGAGTTGTTCTGCAGCATGCGCCGGGGCGAACACATCGTTGTGATTTTGAGCAAATGAGTATGCCGACACCAGCTTCGGAGATCCACCTTATCGAGACCTTCGCCGACACGAAAGTGATTGGTATGACTATTAATCACGAATATATGAGTGACGACGAAGTATCCTCTTCGATCATGAAGTATGAGCGGGAACTCAAGATTCCGGTTACTGATGCTCTGACACGGTCCCCTGATCGATTAGTGGAAATGGTGCTCACGGCATTCCCTCAAATAGGGAGACGCGTATTAAACGGTGTTGCATAGCCATACCCCGGCTTGAGATCGATCTCGATAAGATCTATCAAAATGCCCGCACGCTGGTGGCTCGGCTTCGGTATCGCGGTATCGCGGTAACTGCTGTTACAAAAGCGATTCTTGGTGCTCCGGAAATAGCGGAGATATGGCAGCAGGCGGGCGTCAGTGGACTCGGTGACTCCCGCATCGAGAATGTCCGGGCAATGCGTGCGGCCGGTATTCCGACTTTAATGACACTCGTGAGGTCACCTATGCTAAGCCAGGCTGAACAAGTCGTTTGCCTTGCTGATGTAAGTCTAAACACTGAGCTAGAAGTTATCCGTGAGTTGTCTTCTGTGGCAAAAAGGTTAGGTCGCACTCATGCGGTTGTGCTCATGGTTGAATTGGGTGATCTGCGGGAAGGCATCATGCCCGCCCTTCTTGAGCAAACGGTGCGGGAGGTGCTCCAATTCCCCAACATTACCTTCAAAGGTATCGGCGCCAACCTTGCTTGCCGCAGCGGGGTCTCGCCGGACATCGTCAATATGACAGCTCTTTCCTCTTTCGCCGACGATATTGACTCAGCTTTTGGCCCTGTCGTTGAAGTGGTTTCCGGAGGGAATTCGGCAAGTCTCAGCTGGGCACTGAGCGGGGTTGATACAGGGCGTATTAACGATCTTCGTCTCGGCGAGTCTCTACTCCTCGGTGTTGACCCTCTTCAACGGGAACCAATTCCGGGGCTTCATACCGATGCGATTCGCCTTGTCACTGAAGTGATCGAATCAAAGAGGAAGCCCTCACAGCCCTGGGGGAAAATTGCTCAGGCGGCCTTCGGGGAAGTGCCGTCCGTGAGCGATAGGGGCGACATTGTCCAATCGATTCTTGCGGTCGGGCGTCAGGACATTGATCCTGAGGGTCTCATTCCGCCGCCAGGTATCGAGATTCTTGGAGCAAGCAGCGATCATCTCGTGGTTGAGTCGACCGGCTCTGGTGAGTTACTGACTGTCGGCGGTGAAATTTCGTTTCAAATCAATTACAGTGCTCTTCTTCGGGCCATGACTTCGCCGTTTATCACCAAGGTCATGAGTCCCCTTAAGGCAGTGCTTCGCGAAGAAATCGGAGAAAATTTCCGTGCATGATGTTTGTGATGTCTTCGTGGCTATAGCCACGAGACTGTAAGATCCCGGGCAGGACCTGCATGTCGGCAATTGAGTTGAGATCCATCGGTGATTCTTCAAGGCCAAAGCCTCCATCCAGGTCCGAACCAATTCCGGCGTGCAGTGAGTTTCCTGAGAGCTGGCATATATGATCAATATGATCGGCGAGATGCGCAATCTTCACCTGTGCTTCCCCGGGGGTCGTTCGGGAAAGGACCCAGCCGGGAACCAGCATCCAGGCATTAGCTGAGGTGCCAATGACAGCGCCTCGTTCAATCAGTTCCCGAAGCTGTTCGTCAGTGAATTGCCGTTCATGAGGAACAAGTTCTCGACAATTCGAATGGCTTGCCCAGACCTTTCCCTGAAACACATCAAGCGATTCGCGGTATGAATCATCACAGAGGTGAGAGACGTCCAGAATCATCTCAAGGCGATACATTTCCCTAAGTAGATCAGCTCCTTTTGCGCCGATGCCTCCAGTTGCCCGGGTGCCCTGGGCATAGGTGCCGGGACCGAAGTTTGCAGGGCCAATCGCACGCAGCCCATTCTCATAGGCCCGCTCAACATGCTTGAGCGTGACAAGTGAATCCGCGCCCTCAAGACTGAGTAAATATGAAATCGCAGAATCGGCCGATGGCCCATCTTTCCAAAGTTCGACGGCGGCATTGAGATCCGCGAGGGTTGTGATGGGCGACAGCTTTCCCCGCTCTTCCATTGCACGATACCATGCCAGCTGTCCTTGTGTCTGAGCCCATGCTTGCTCTGGAGAATGCCATCCGCGGAGCGGATTCCCCGGCTTGACATAGCGTGCGAGGATTGTGGCAACGCAGATACCGACATGGCCTTTGTGCATCTCGGGGAAACAGACGGTATTATTGTTTCGGTCGATTCGATCGGACATTCCCGCTTCACGGGCCCGGATTTCACTAAGTGGCCGAGTGTAGTCGCGGTTCCACTCGAGAGCGTTCATGCTGAGGTCAAGATGGGCATCGAAAATCAACATGATAGTTCACCAGGGCGGAAAAGTTGGGACGCGCAGCGTCAATGATGCTTTCAGCAAAGCAAGAACGTATCCAACGGGAGATGACCTTTCCGTTTTTTCAGTAATGCAAAGCAAGCAATGCGCAGGGACACGAATGAATGCACAGGGACATGAATGCACAGGGACATGAATGCACAGGGACAGGTTATCTATTGAGCCCTCACGCTTCTCCTGATGCGGCTCTATTCCATATTGCTTCGACGCAGCGAACATCGACTCGGCCCCGACGAATAATGCAATTTTTCTCCTGCCTGAGCGCGATAATCCCTCAATAAGGCAGCCCTCAGCCACCTCAGTCGCACTGGAACAGACGTCCAGGCACTGGTATCCCCGGGAAGTGCTCCTTTTATCCTCCGCTTAAACCTTTTTTCAGCCAATCCGGTCGACGGTGAGGTCGCGCATGACATGAAGTCCCTCCCAGGCGGCGTCTTTCATCCGCCTCGCTCCGGTCTTTCGCTTCAGCCCGTGCTTTTCCCTTTGATGCGCGAAGATTCGATTTACAAAATCAGCACTGCCGAGAACGGCTCCGTCACTGAAGTAACGCACTCGTTTTCTCAGGACAGACGGCAGGGGAAGTTGCCCGCCTGACGCGATCGTTTCTTCAAGCTCCTCTTCGGTGAAGCCTTTGCGCCTGGCTTTCTTTCCGGTCTCAGCCTGCTTCTTTTCGACCCCTTCCTGATACAACCAGAGTCGGTATTGAGGGCTCACCGTGTCCCAATCCAGTTCGTCTTCCCCGGCGCTGATGGCCGGAGATTGTCCCCAGATCCGTCTCAGCCCCTCACGGGCCCAGCGGTTTCCTGCCACGGCCGAGGCATAGCCGCACCAGCGATAGGATTCCACTTTTTCAACGATGCCGGCACGAATCGGATTCAGATCGATGTAGGCAGCGACGGTCATGAGTGCTTTGGTGTCACCTTCAACGAGGAGGCTCTTAAAGCGATCTTCCCATAGGGTGCCGCGCCGACCTTCACGACGGTTGTACCATTGGGAAAACCGCTGTTTGAGGTCTTTCATGAAGGCGGAGAGGTCGCCCATGCGACGGCGGTAGCGGTCCAGAATTTCCTGTTCCCATTGGGTGTTGCCTGATTGGGCGGCACGATTCAGTTCTTCGCGGACGGTTCGGATGGTGTGCGCCTTGTAGAGAAAGCCCATGCGCTTGAGGAGGGTTTCCCGGTCGAGAGGCGGGAGCGTCTCGCGATCCGGCTCCTCGATGAGCAGGTGGAAGTGGTTCGACATGACGCAATAGGTGACCACCCGCATGCCGTGAAAGGCTTCCAGTTTCCGCATAAGAGAGACAAAATGTTCCTTTTCGGCATCGTTAAAAATGAACCGCCGGTCAACGACACGGGAGATGCAGTGAAAGTAACTGAGTCCTTCACCTTTGATCCGGGAATACCTCATGCTAAAAGTGTAAAAGTGAACACTTATACTTCAACTGCTATTTTGAACAATAAATAACCTGTCCCTTCTTTTCTTTGATTGAGGTGATAGTATTTCAGCAGCACAATGCCCTTGAGTCGGGGTGGTTTACAAGGTGTCGGAAAATTGAATTCCAGCTGAAAGTGTTAATGAGCAAGCCAGATGTAAGTAAGATATTCGGTAAGATTAAATACGTGGATTCTTTTCCGGATTACGAGGTGAAGGTGGTGGATTCGTTCGCCGACCTCAGGGTGGAGGAAGTTGATAGCTTTCCTACTGCGCCCGGGAAATGGAAGATTGTGGATTCGTTCCCGGATTTTAAGATCAAGATTGTTGAATCCTTTCCGGACTTCACCATTAAGTACGTGGATTCTTTTCCGGGTCTCTGAAGAATGTGGGGTGGAGCGGGTGTATTCAGCTTGATGAACTGGTTAGCCATTTAGCCTGCCGTTTCACGTATCCGCAGGGACACACATATCTGCAATTATATCTGCAGGGACAGGTTATTTATTGAGGCGGCGCCGTTATTAACCCGATTATTAACCTGTCCCTCTCTGCTCTCTCTCTGAAGAATGTGGGGTGGAGCGGGTGTATTCAGCTTGATGAACTGGTTAGCCATTTAGCCTGCCGTTTCACGTATCCGCAGGGACACACATATCTGCAATTATATCTGCAGGGACAGGTTATTTATTGAGGCGGCGCCGTTATTAACCCGATTATTAACCTGTCCCTCTCTGCTCTCTCTCTGCTCTCTCTCTGCTCTCTCTCTGCTCTCGGCGTTGCTTTGCGGATGCAGAGAAGCGAAATACTCAAAAAAAGGGCGGCAATCCGAAGAAAGCCGCCCCTGAATTTTAATCTCCCGGTGAGGTGAAGCCTACGCGGCGCCCTGGTTGGGCATCATGTAGGTCAGCAGTTGACCGAGTCGCTCGCGCATCTGGGAGCGCGGGGTGATGACGTCGATGAGACCGTGTTCGAGGAGGAACTCGGCGGTTTGAAAGCCGGCAGGGAGATCCTGGTGGGTGGTCTCTTTGATGACGCGTGGACCGGCGAAACCGATCATGCAGTTGGGCTCAGCCATGTTGATGTCGCCGAGAGTGGCAAAGCTGGCGGTGACACCGCCGGTGGTCGGATGGGTGAGGACGGAAATATAAGGGAGCCCTGCGGCGTGATGGCGGGCGAGAGCACCACTCGTCTTCGCCATTTGCATGAGGCTGAGAATGCCTTCGTGCATGCGGGCACCCCCGGAAGCACTGACAATGATCGTCCCGCGTTTTTCTTCGGTCGCCGTCTCGATCGCTCGTGTGAGCTTTTCACCGACGGCGGAACTGAGGCTGCCGCCGAGGAAGCGGAAATCGATGACGCTGAGGGTGACGGGATTCCCGAGGATCACGCCGCGACCGGTGAGGACACCTTCTTTGAGTCCGGTCTTTTTCTGGTTCGCTTTGATTTTATCTCCATATCCTTTGAAGCCGAGTGCATCGATCGGTTCAAGGGTGGCGTCGAGTTCGTCGAAAGAATCGGGGTCGAGCAGCATCTGCACGCGTTCCTGTGAAGTCAGCGTGAAGTGGTGATCACACTTGGTGCAGACGCGATGGCGCTGTTTCAGGGTGATTTCATCAACAATCGCACCACAGGAGGGACATTTATTCCACAGGCCTTCCGGCATGTCGGATTTCTTTTTCCCAAGTGTTTTGATCGAGCGCTTTTTAAAGATACCCATGGTTGGAAGCCGGGAGGTTGAGTGTGAGTGTGTTTCAAAAACCGGACGAATCCGGGGTGTTGTGTAACCGCAAGATTAGCGAGTAATAGCCCTTTCTCAACCCTTTTCCTCGATTCCGCCGCTAACCACGTAGTACGGAAAGTCCGGCGAGAGTGGCCCATTCTGTCGGGGAATCTTCTGATGCCTCTCTCAAAACGGCGGCACATTCCGAGACCGTCGTTCCGGTTGTCATGACGTCGTCGACGATGAGAATTCCCTGATTTTCATCGGGCTCCGGGAGGTGTTTCTTTCGGATTTTGAAGGCTCCGGTGAGGTTTTCGAGGCGTTCTTTCCGGTCGAGTTGGGCCTGGCGAACGGTGTGTTGGTTCCGTCGCAATAGAGGAGCGAGGTGCAGTTGGTAGTCTTTCGGCGCGCTCCGGATAAATTCACGGGCAATTTCGTGCGCCTGATTGAAGCCCCGCTTCCGTTGTCGTCGTGAGAAAAGGGGGACCGGAACGACGAGCCAGGACCTGGTTTCCTGAAGTCGTGTGTCGGCCCAGACGCGTTGCATGAGATGGCCCATGAGGCGGGAGAGGTGAAGCTGTCTTCCGTATTTGTAGGCGTGCATGATCTCCCGGGCCCCGCCGGTGCTGCGGTAGGCGCTCACGGCAAAGTCAAAGGCGAGTTCGCGATCACCACAGTTGCCGCAGTGTGCCGTCGAAATCATGGAGGTTTCGTAGCTCTGGCCGCAGACCTGGCAGTAACCTTCAGGGATGGGGACCAGTGTTTCCTCGCATTCGTGGCAGAGGAAGGGCATCTCGATCTGCCTGCCGGAGTCGAGAGGGGTTTCGCATCCGGCGCAAAGCGGAGGATAGATCCAGCCGAGTGCCGCCTGTCGAAACCTGGTCGCACCAGTCATTTTGAATCAGGAGCAAAAGGATCGCGCGGAGATCGGCGCAGAGCTGCCCAAACGGCAAGGCCGGTCAGCGAAACGATGAGGGTGGAAATGAGGCCGACGCGGAGAGAATCACCGAGCCAGGGCATCATTTCTGCACGTTTGAAGGCGATCGTTGTTATCGGGCTGAGGGTTTTAACGCCGAAAACCCAGCCGGCGTGCAGTCCGATCCCCAGCCAGAGCGAACCGGTTTTCATCCGGGTGTAGCCGAGAACGATCCCGATGGCAAAAAGGACCGCGAACTCGGCCAGGAGAAAGTAGGGGTCGGCAAACTGAGAGAAGAAGTACTCGAAAATCCGACCGACCATCCAGAATCCGGTTCCATAAGTCACCGCTCCGATCTCAAGGTCACGCGGGGCGTTGAAAAAGTGGATTACGGCGAAGAAAACCGCGATTGTAAAGAAGAGCGGGATTGGCTTCAACACTTTGGCGAGAACAGCCTGGAGAGCGCCACGAAAGACAAATTCCTCGAGAAATCCGACGGCAAAACCGGTCCCAAGCGCTTGTAGGAGGATGCTGAACAGCGTTTTTCCGGGGTCGCGGGTTTCATACCACCCCTGATGGACGTAGAAAGTACCGAGAAGCAGGAGGGTGCCTCCGGCGGCAAGGAATCCGAAGAGGCAGTGCTTCCACCAGGCCGGATTCGGGTCGAGATTGAGGAATTCACGAAGACCGGTCTTCTTTTCCTTTCCTGCATTCATCCACTTCAAGGTGGGGCGGAGGAGGAGGAGGGCCGCGAGGAGAACGGCGCGGTTGAAATAGCGGGAAAATTTGGCGCGGTCGAGGGATCCATTGAGCCCCTCAAGGAAGCCCCCTTCAAGCCAGCCCTGGGCAACAATATGTTTCCCGGCAAAATACAATGGCGGAGCAAGAAGGGCAGACAGAATCACGATCCCTGACAAAAATACTAGAATTTTGAACGCGCCGGACTGCCGGAAGGTCGGTTTCTGCATGACTGGCTGATACGCGAAAAGCGGCGCCTTTGCAACGTCTCCGGCGCTTTTGGTGTGCCCTTACTGCGTCTGACAAAAGGCTTTTCCCCGTTATCTTAACAGTGTAAGGTTCCACGCCGTATCCCCTCCAACAAGGGATACTGCTCCTGCCAAATCAGATTCTGACTTTTCTCATGTTTTTTAAACGCCTGCCAATTATCCTTCTTTTCCTCGCCGTGACGGTTGCGGGATCCACCAGTCTCCGTGCCGAGACTCAGTATGGTGATCTCGCCTATAAGGTCGTTCAGATGCTGGAAGAGGAGCACTTTCTCCAAGAGCCGTTTAATGACAAGATGTCCAAGCGGGTTCTCGAGGGATATCTCGAGATGCTGGACTTCAGTCGGATCTACTTCACGAAGGAGGATGTCGAAGGTTTTCGCAAGCGCCATGAATTGACGATTGATGACCAGGTGCGGAACGAGGCGATCCCGGCGGCCTTTGAAATCTACGCGGTCTATCAAGAGCGGATTTCGAGCCGCGTGAAGATGGCCAAAAAGCTCGCTCAGAAAGGTAATTTCACCTACGACTCGGATCGAAATGTTCAAATTTCACGAAAGGATTCTGATTGGGCGCCGGCGGGAGAGAAGCACGATCAGCTCTGGAAAAACCTCATCGAGGGGGATCTTATTCGTGAAAAACTGATCGCAGATGCGGTGGCCGCTGAAGAAGCCGAGGACAGGGCTGAAAAGCTCAAGAATGGCGAGGAGATCGAAGAAAAGTCTCCTGAGGCTGAGAAGGAGGACAGTAAGTCGATCTACGAAAAAGTGTCTGACCGCTACGATCGCATCCAGAAGCGGGTCAACGAGAACCAGACCGAGGACGTGGCGACGCTGTTCATCAAGTCGATCGCGCGGGCTTACGATCCACACTCCGAGTATTTTTCGCAACAGCAGTATGACAATTTCCGTATTGGAATGAACAAGTCTCTCACTGGCATCGGTGCGATGCTGCAGAAGGATGAAGATCAGGGCGGCGCGACGATTGAAGGTCTCGTCGTGGGAGGTCCGGCCTTTAAAGTCGGCAATCTCGAAGTGAAGGATCGCGTCATTGGCGTGGCGCAGGGGGAAGGGGAGTTTGTCGATGTCGTCGAGATGAAGCTCTCAGACATCGTGGATCTCATTCGTGGCGAAGTGGGTAGCAAGGTACGCCTCAAAGTGGTGCCGGCAGGCAAAACGAGTGGCGTCAAACTCGTCGACATTCAGCGAGATAAAATTGATCTGAAAGACAGTCTTGCGACTGCTGACCTGATCATCACACAGGATCCGGCTGGCGAAGAGCAGAAGCTCGGCTGGATTACGCTTCCGAGTTTCTATGCAGACATGGATGGTGGTTCGACGAGCACGACAATGGATGTTCGCAATCTCCTTACTCGCCTTACGATTGAAGGCGTTGATGGTCTCGTCGTTGACCTTCGTGATAATGGTGGGGGATCGCTGGAAGAGGCGATCAACATGACGGGCCTTTTCATTCGTCGTGGCCCTGTCGTTCAGGCGGTGGATTCACGCGGCCGACGCAGCCAGAAAGCTTCCAGCAATTCGAATGCCGTCTACGCCGGACCACTCATCGTTCTCGTGAATCATGCCAGTGCGAGTGCTTCTGAGATTTTTGCAGCGGCGCTTCAGGATTATGGGCGCGCTGTCATCGTCGGTGACGGATCGACCTTTGGAAAAGGCACCGTGCAGCAGCTTCGCCCGGTTCTTTCCAATCGCCTGGTGCTTCCTTTCAACCGGGAGACGAACCAGCAGGGGGCGCTGAAGCTGACGATTCAGACATTTTACCGGATCAATGGGTATTCAACTCAACGCGACGGAGTCGTTCCTGACGTTCAGCTTCCATCGATCCTCGATGTCGCTGAAATTGGCGAGGCAACCCTGCCATTTGCGCTTGATGTGCAGCCGATTCAGCCAAGCAACTACCAGCTCTATTTTGATCAGCCTCTTCCTTTTGAGCTCTTGCGTCAGGCCTCGGCGGGACGCGTCAGCACCGGTCAGGCGTTTGAGTATATCCTCAGTGATATTGAAGAGGAGAAGAAGCGCATCGAAGAGAATAGGATTTCCCTGAATCTTGAAGAGCGGAAACGCGAGGTCGAGGAGGACAAGGCAGAGGGTGAGCAGCGTAAGAAAGAGCGGATCGAACGTTTTGCGAGGATTCGCGAAGAGGAGAAAGATCTGTTTACGATCTATAAGCTGACTCAGGACAATGTTCTGGATGAAGGTCTCACTCTTCGTGATGATCTCACTGCTGAAGATCTCAGCGGTATGTCACGCGGCGATGAAAAAGAGAAAGACGAGGAAATCAAAGCGCTTGAGTACCCGCACAAGTTTGATCCTTACGAGCGTGAAACGGTTCAGATCATGCAGGATCTTATCGCGATTTCTGAAACCGGTCAGCCGGTCAATATCTCTGAAGCGAAGGCAATGGTTCGCGACGATGCTGTCGCTGTTCCCGCGCAGAACGGCGGAGGGGCTCAGGCAAACTGAGTTGATATTCACCGCACTGTCTGTCTGATAAATCTGTCACGCAGACGGTGGCGGGCGTATCCTTTCCGTCATGTTCGGCGGTCTCGAAGAAGCACTTGAAGGGCTGCAGACACATCTGCGGATTCCTGATCTGTGGCAGCAGAAAGCGATTCGTTCTCTTCGTGAAGGGAACGATGTCATCGTGTCGGCGCCGACCGGCGCGGGGAAGACCTTTGTGTTTGAAGTCCTCGCCAATGAGGGAAAGCCACATCCGCAGGGCCGGCAGGCGGTCTTTACCGTGCCGACACGGGCTCTGGCCAATGATAAGTGGCGGGAGTGGAAAAGTGCCGGATGGAATGTAGGCATTGCCACGGGGGACCTGGCCGAGAATCTTGAGGCGCCGGTCATTGTTGCGACGCTCGAAACTCAGCGGGAGCGTTTCTTATCAGGAAACGGGCCGTGGTTACTCGTCATCGACGAATACCAAATGATAGGTGACCGACGGCGCGGGCTCCACTATGAGTTAGCTGTCGCGCTCGCTCCGGAGGACACGCGATTGCTTCTCATGAGTGGCAGTGTCAGTAATCCGAAACGCGTTCACGAATGGTTGGAGCGCCTCGGTCGTCCGGCGGAGATTGTTGAGACAAAGACCCGTCCGGTGCCGCTGGATGAGGTTCCGATCGAGGCTCTGCCGAACACAGCCCCCGGAAAATACCGGAACTTCTGGCAGCGGCTTGCCCTGAACACACTGCTGTCGGATCGAGGGCCTCTTCTTATTTTTGCTCCTCATCGCAGGGCCGCAGAGAAGATTGCGTGGAAGGTGGCTGAGGTGCTGCCTGAAGATGACCCTGTTCGCGTCGGGGACAGGGAGATGGAGTCCATTTGCTCCGGGGACATTCGGCGACTCATCAGGAAACGGGTTGCGTTTCATCATTCGGGATTGGGTTTTGCTGAGCGCGCAGCAGTTGTGGAGCCTCTCGCGAAAGCCGGGCAGTTGCATGTCATTGTCGCAACGATGGGGCTGGCCGCGGGTATAAATTTTTCAGTGCGGTCTGTTTTCGTTTCAGATACTCACTATCAGGATGGACCGTTTCAGCGCGATGTCAGTCCTGACGAATTGTTACAGATGTTCGGCCGGGCGGGACGGCGCGGACTGGATAAGACCGGTTATGTGGTTTGCGGAGATCGCAGTCCCCGGATCCATGACGCTCACCCTCTTGAGCTTCACCGGCAGAATGAACTCGACTGGCCGACCTTGATTCGCCGTATGTTCTACGCGGATGAGGCGGGGGAGTCCCCCATAGAGGCGGCGCGCGAGTTGCGGGATCGACTTTTTTCCAGGCAGCAAATTAAACTCGGATTCCGGTCGCCTTTTGAAACGGGGGCGGCTGAAGGGGAGTCGCTCTTTGGACTGACGCCGACGCGAAAAGAAATTAGAAATGGAGGAGGTGAATGGGAGCCGGTGAGAGCGGGGAGGGAGGCCAGGGTTTCGCTGGAGAATGCACTGAGTTGGAACCGGGGGCGATATGAGCCTGCTGAGGGTGACAGTAAGCTGGTTTCCCGACTGCTCCCCGAACGCACCAGGTTGTGTCGTCTCGACGCGAAGGGCGAAAAATATCGGCGCTATGGACTTGATCTCGCGGTGGCGACGGGAAATGAGGAAGGTTTTTTTTCCCTCACCAAAGCGGTTCGGAAATACATTGGGGGCGGCAAAGGTGAGTCATCCTATTCGATCGAAGAAGCTGAAAGTCTTCTTCCGGAAGCGCTTTCCGGTGTCATCGCCCCCGGCATTTTTGACCGGCTCGTTCAGCGTGGCAACGGGCTTTATCTGACCGCTCATTTCAGGTCAGTGGAGGTGGATGTTTACCTGGATTCAGGAGGGCGGCCACTGGTGAACCCGGAGAGGCGGACCGTGGAGATCGAGACGACAACTCATCTCACTGACGAGGTTTCGGGCGAGGTCATTGAAACGGCGCCGGGGACAGCGGCTCATGCCTGGAGGAAGCTTCGCCTCATTGATGAAAGCGGGACGCCTACCTCACGGGGCGTCCTTTTCAGCTTTTTTCAGGGCGGCGAGGGCCTTGCCGTCGCCGCGGCTCTGGAGGATCCCCATTACCCGGTGGATGAGATTATTCTTCATCTCTCGAACCTGCGGGCGGGACATCGATTTGAACTGGATAGCGTCCCGAATGCCGGTCGGCTTGTGGAATCAGTAGGGAGCGAACGTCTCGCCGCTGCCTGTCGGCAGGCGCACGGGGCGGTTGATCATGAGGGCTATTTGCGTCTCGGCTTGCCGGTGCAGTATGGCGAGGGGGCGGCGGAGGTGATCTCACTGATGCTGGAGGGTAAACTCTTTACGCTTCTGGCACAGGCCGACTCGCTGGAATTCGGTGCCGGTGATGTCGAACGGGCCTTTGTTGAGTGGCTGAGCCTTCTTCGGCATATTAGACATGCTCCGGATTTGGAGAATCCCAGGTGGAGGGAGCTAAAGGAGGCTGCCTCGCGAGAGCTTGCGGCCCGGGACCGGAGGAGTCCTCTCGCTTCACTTCCGGAGCTACCTGCTTCGGTTTTGCAGAAGCCGCCGCGTCACGGCATCCCGTTTCGCTCGATACGAACCCCTTCTTGAGGGTTTCGGAAAAGTGTCGTATGGGTGTCTCATGGAAGTTCTCTCCCCTAACTCAGCTATCCTCGACAAAACCCGTGAGCTTTGCTCGCTCATTCTCCAGTCCGGAGAGTATCAGGAGAATGTCAGTAAAATCGAAGCCTTCTTCAAGAATGAGGAAGCTCAGTCCTCCTACAAGGAATTTGTCGCCCTGGGTGAGTCACTCCACCAGAAGCAGCAGGCAGGTGCTCTCTCTGACGAAGATGTTGCCGGCTACGACGAAAAACTCAAAGCACTGAAGGCCGACTCTGTCACGGGTGCGTTCATGCAGGCCGAAGAGACTCTCAATGGCATGGTTGCTCAGATTTCCAAGACGGTCGGTAAGACGCTTGAACTCGGTCGTCTTCCTGAGCCTGAAGACATGGAAGAAGGCGGCTGCTGCGGTGGCGGCGGCTGCGGTTGCTAATTCCTTGTTCCTTCTGAACGCCTCTTTCGGGGCGTTTTTTCTCAGCCAAGCACATCGTGCGTTGCTTTAACGAGCGCGTCGATTGCCTGGCTGATTTCATTTTCAGAGATCGCGAGTGGCGGCATTAAGGTCAGGGTGTCCCTGACAGGACGGGTGAGGAGCCCGTGCCTTCGTGCGGCCCGGCAAATGCGCCCACCGGTTTCCGCTTTCCAGTCCAGGGGTCCTCCGGTTTGGTGATCAATTAAATCGATTCCGGCAATGAGCCCGACCTGGCGCAGTTCTCCATAGTGTCGGCATGTTTCGGCGGCCTCCCGGAGCCGGGCGGAAAAAGCTTCGATTTTAGGAGCGAGCGAATCGATGACCCCTTCCTCCTTGAAGACTTGAAGGCTGCCGAGTGCGGCGGCACACCCCAGTGGATTGGCGCAATAGCTGTGTCCGTAGAAAAAAGTCTTCAGCTCTTCGTATTCTCCCAGGAAGGCGTTGTAGATCCGGTCATGCGTCAGCGTCGCCGCGAGTGGAAGGTATCCTCCGGTAAGCCCCTTGGCGAGGCAGAGGAAATCAGGGATGACGCCCTCGTGTTCGCAGGCGAACATTCTTCCGGTCCGGCCGAAGCCGGTCATGACCTCATCAAGGATCAGAAAAATGCCGTTTCGGTCGCACCACTCTCGCATGGACCGAAGCATTCCCGGTGGCCAGGTTTTCATTCCGGCAGCGCCTTGAATGAGTGGTTCAATGATGATGGCATTTACTGAATCGATCGTGCCTGCCGGTAATGATTCGAGATCGTCGAGGGATTCGATCCGGTGGACCTTGTATCCGTGTGAGGAGAATCGGTCCTGGAAAACGCCGATCCCCCCGAGAGAAGCCGCACCGACGGTATCGCCGTGATAGGCTCCCCCGAAGGCGATGAATTCATGACGGGATTCCTCGCCGACGAGTTGCCGGTATTGAATCGACATCTTGCAGGCACATTCGATCGCAGTGGAGCCGTTGTCGGAGAAGAAGGCTTTGTTCAGGGTGTTTTCCGGAAAGAGTCCGGTGAGCTTTTCCGCCAGAAGAATTGCCGGCTCATTGGAAAAACCGAGCGCAGAGCAGTGAGCGATTTGATCGAGCTGGTTTCGAATTGCGGCATCGATCGTTGGATGTCCGTGGCCATGGATATTGGTCCAGATGGAGCTGTTCCCGTCAAGGTAGGTCCGCCCTTCAGAGTCGGTCAGGTGGACGCCCTCGCCGGACGCGATGATGAGCGGATCACTCTCTGACTCACGCCACGCCTGCATTTGCGTGAAGGGGTGCCAGAGGTGTTCCTTGTCGAGCTGTCGAAGATGAGCGGTCTGATGGGACATTTAATCGGGAGTCGCGGAGGAAATTACCACGCGGCTCCGAGCCGGGGCTGCGGGTTCACCCGGTAGGGCATCCAGACGATACCGACCGCCATCGATGAGCAATTTTTCTTTAAGGGCGAGAGGTTAAGTGTCTCCAGCTTTTCGCTCATGGGGTCCATGGCCTTCTTGAGCTCTTCAACTTCCTCTTCGCACTCGCGCTCAAGCTCTTCGAGGTCTTCCTGATAGTCGTCGACCTTTTCCTGAGCTCTCGCCACATCGCGGCTCTCTTTCCAGGCGCGTGAGGCTCCCGACATCGCGCTGCTTCGCCTCGATGAGGTGCTGCGGCCTAACACGGCACCAAGGATGGTGCTTCCGATTCGCATGGCGGTGTCCATTTTTGCGCTGCTGGCCTGAGCCTGCTGTTCGGCAACGGTATCCATGGCGCGCGCGATGCGGTCTTCGATCGTTTTGATCTTTTTCTCGTAGTTGTCCTGAAGCTCTTCCACTTTTTCGTCACGAATCTCGTGAGCGGCGTGTACGAGGCGGGCGCGGAAGTCTCCTTCCGATTCACCGAGATTCGAATATTGGCCTGTCAGGGGGCTTTTGAAAATCGTGATGTTGTGATTGCCGTAGAGGTGGTCGATGAGTTCTTTGCCGAGGCTGGTCCAGAGTTTTGAATTCAGCATGGTTTGAGGTAAAGGGGAGAAGGAAGCACCGTTGACTGGTTCCCGCCCCAGTTGGCTGACTTGAAGCTGATTAGGTAATTCAAGATTTTGTGACCAGTCCACTTCACCTGAATCCGGATCGATCTTGTTGATCATCGCGACTGCTTCCGTGCCGGAGATTCCTTTTTTGCTGTCCTGATACCTTACCTCTCCGACGCGAATCACGGCGGGAACGTAATTGATTTCTTCGGCAGGTACATCAGGGCCGGCCGGAATGAAAAAATCTGCTGCTCCACGGGGAAGGCGCGGCCGCATTTTCTCAGCTTGAGAGGGCTTGGGACTTTCCGTTTCCGGTGTGGGCTTTGCGGCCTGAAGGGCTTCCACTTCAGCGCGTTTTCCAGCCATGAGTTTTTTGATCTGGCGACGTGCAATCGGACCGGTGAGGTAACTCATGACCCAGCGGACATGAAAAACGACCGGAGCGTCTTCGTGAACATTATTCATGAGGAAGACGCGGCTTCCGAGCCCGGCGAGAAGTTGCTCCATCTTCCCTCGATCAAATCCGCTGTCATTGCTTGAGGCTGCTCCTTCGAGGCCGTCGAGAACCCTTGCTTTATCGCGTTCGGTTTGGAGCCGGCCGAGCCACCATGTTCCGATATTGGAGAGAGCTTTATAGTCGAGATCAACGGGGTTCTGGGTGGCGAGGAGGACACCGAGGCCGAAGGCGCGGGCCTGTTTCAACATGGTCATCATCGGCTTCTTCGACGGTGGCATTGCTGAAGGTGGCAGGTAGCCGTAGATCTCGTCCATGTAGAGCATCGCCCGGAGGCTTGTCGTGCCGGTCTGCGAACGCATCCAGCCGAGCATCTGGTTGAGGAGGAGTGAGACAAAAAACATGCGTTCCGAATCGCTGAGGTGGGCGATCGAGAAGATTGAGATGCGCGGTTTTCCCTCCGCGGTGTGCATCATACGTTTGATGTTGAGCGGCTCGCCTTCGAGCCAGGTTGAGAAACCGGGCGAGGCGAGGAGGTTGTTCATTTTCATGGCCAGGGCCCGTCGATCTTTCTCAGGGCAGACCGTCTCGAGATTCATGACGCCGATTTTTTCAAAAGGCGGGACCTGGATGTGGCGAATAAGACTTTCGAGAGTGATTCCCTGCCCGGCGCGCCAGGCGTGGCTGAAAATGTTGGAGAGCAGAATGTGCTCCGGATCCTGAATGGGGTCGGCTTCGACGCCGACAAGGGAGAGCAGGCTGGAGACCGTTGATTCGATCCGCTCAGCAAAGGCTTCACCGTCGTCGAGGACCTCGAATTCGGGAACATCGAGCGAACTGAGAATCGAAACAGGAAGGCCGGCATTCGAACCCGGCGTGTAAACCGTGAGGTCTACCTTGTCCCGGAAAGACTGAATTCGCTCAGGACCCTGACCCCAGCTCGCGAGTCCGTCTTTCCACATTCCAGCGGTTTTGGCGGCATGTTCATCAGGGGTGATTCCTTTCTTGAGGGCGTCGTCTTCGTTGATCCAGGGGCGGAAATCCTCAGGGGCAAGATTGGGAAAGGTGAGGAGGAGGTTCGCGATATCCCCTTTCGGGTCGATAACGATTGCGGGGATATTATCCATCGCGGCCTCTTCAAGAAGGGCCATGCAGAGACCCGTCTTACCTGAGCCGGTCATGCCGAGGACGACCCCGTGGGTCACGAGATCCTTGGAATCGTAAAGGACGAGATCGTCCTCCAATTCTTTTTCGGCGAGATCGTATTCGCGGCCGAGGTAAAATTTGCCGAGTTTTTCGTAGGAGTCAGTTTTGATTTCCATGATAAAGAAAGGAAAGGGATCAGGGGATAAGAGTGTAGCCGATTGATTCCCCGTGGACGCTTTGCATTCCGTTGCGTCCCTGCCAGCCCCAGAGTTTGAATTTTAACTTTGAACCGGTTTTTCCGGCTTTGGCAAAGTCGGCAGCCGTGAGGGTGAAGCTTCCGCGACCACTCGAAGACTGGCCCGGGTGGATTGTTTTGATGACCTTAAGTCCGGAGCGAATCTCAATTTTTGAGACGAAGCCCTGTTTCGTTCGATATTCGAAAGGGATCGAGGTGCCGGCGTGAAAAACTTTTGAGCCGCTTGCACCGCGAGTGACATGAATGTTTGGACGGTAGAGCTGTCGGCGCTCCTGGCGGCGGAGGGTGTCGTTGATGCGATTGCTTCGAAATCCGATCTGAGCTTCTGCCGTCGTCGCAAAACTTCCTCCGGCAACCAATACAAAAACGAGGACGTGAAGAAGAGGGCGGGAGATCATAACGGAAGAGGGGCCGCGTTTGCGTTGTCGCAAGTGGTGCAGTGGTATGATAGGAACTTCACTCTCGAATTTCCAATGTTTCTTATGAGTAAATCCGTCACCCTCTGCGTTGTAATTGTTGCCTTTTTTCTGAATCTGACCCTTCAGGCGGAGGATTCGCGCCCACCTAATGTTGTTGTTGTCTTTACGGATGACCAGGGATACGGCGATGTCGGCGTGTTCGGAGCCGAAGGTTATGAGACGCCGAATCTCGATAGAATGGCTGCGGAGGGACGGATGTTTACCCAGTGGTATGCGGCTCAAGCTGTCTGTTCAGCCTCCCGAACCGGAATGTTAACCGGATGCTATCCCAATCGTCTCGGCATGCACGGAGCTCTCGGGCCGGGAAGCGCTCACGGCCTCAATCCTGAAGAGACAACAATGGCTGAAGTGTTTAAGTCAAAGGGCTATGCCACCGGAATATTCGGCAAATGGCACCTCGGGGATCACGAAAAGTTCCTGCCTTTGAATCAGGGGTTTGATGAGTATTTCGGCATCCCTTATTCCAATGACATGTGGCCGATGCATCCGACGGCGACGCAGTTTCCCCCTCTTCCGCTGATTGAAGGAAATGAGTGGCTTCGTCATGCGGATGAGCATGATCAGAAAATGATGACAACATGGCTCACCTCGAAGGCGGTCGACTTTATCAACCGGAACCGCAAGAATCCCTTCTTTCTTTATGTTCCACATCCTCAGCCGCACGTGCCTCTCTACGTCAGCGACCGTTTTGCCGGTACCACGGAAAATGGGCTCTACGGCGATGTTATTGCTGAGATTGACTGGTCGGTGGGAGAGATTCTTAACGCCATCAGTACGAATGGTCTCGATGAGAACACCCTCGTGGTTTTCACCAGTGACAATGGCCCATGGCTCTCCTACGGAGCTCATGCCGGATCTGCCGGTCCCTTGCGGGAGGGAAAAGGAACCGCGTGGGAAGGGGGCAACCGTGAACCATGTATCATGCGGTGGCCCGGAACGATTCCGGCAGGAACGGTCACGGACACTCCGGGCATGAATATTGATCTTCTACCTACCTTTGCGAAATTGATCGGTGCGGAGCTCCCCGAAAAAGACATCGATGGGCTCGATATCTGGCCCATTATTTCGGGTGAAGAAGGGGCTGAGAATCCACACGATGCCTATTGGGTTTATTACAAGCAGAACGAGCTTCAGGCGATCGTGAGCGGTGACTGGAAGTTGGTTCTACCTCACCTCTACCGAACTCTGGGGGGGCGTGAATGCACTGATGACGGGCTTCCGATCAAGTATGACAATGTGAAGTCGGGGCTCGAACTTTATGATCTCAGTAAAGATATGGGGGAAAAGGAAAACCTCGCTGAGTCGATGCCTGAAAAGGTCGCTGAGCTCATGGAATTTGCTGAAGCTGCGCGAGTGGAACTGGGGGATAAATTGACAGGTAGAGAAGGCGTTGGGACCCGCGAGCCCGGTCGCCTTACTGAAGAAGAGCGAATTGCCCTCGAGAAAAAACACTGGCCGAACGGGAAGAAAAAGAACGGAAAGAAAAAGTGAGCGGAGCCGTATCTGTCTGCCACTATGGCAGATTATCAGGATCGATACCCCACCAACGCTCCCGGAGCTTTCTACGTCGATGAACAATGCATCGATTGCGACATGTGTCGTCTCAACGCCCCTCAATTTTTCGCTCGCGATGACGAGGGGGCTCACTCTTATGTTCATCGACAGCCGACTTTAGAGGAAGAGATCGCGCTTTGCCGGGAAGCGGTGGAAGAGTGTCCCGTCGAAGCAATTGGTTGTGATGGGGAAGATGTCGAAATCGACGGCAAAAATCGTTCCCGTCCCGCAAATTCCGTGCGACAATAGCCAACTCATGCACATTCAGGACATTCTGGGACAAGGGAAAACGACTTTTTCATTCGAATTCTTCCCACCGAAAAGCGAGAAAGCTTCCGAGGCTCTTTATGAGACGATCTCGGAGCTGGAGTCCTATGACCCTGCCTTTGTCAGTGTCACCTATGGAGCGGGCGGTTCGACGCGTGAGTTGACTAACGATCTTGTGGTTCGGCTGAAGACGTCAACATCACTCGATCCGATTCCGCACCTCACCTGCGTCTGCCATCAGGAGAGCGATATTGAATCTATTCTCACCCGTTATGCCGAGGAGGGTGTCAGCAATATTCTCGCGCTTGGGGGTGATCCCCCCCGTGATTTGGCCAATTACGTGAAAGCTGACGATGCTTTTCAGCAAGCGGCGGACCTGGTTCGCTACATCCGGAATTTTAAAGGGCATCCTGATTCCCGGGGTTTCGGTATTGGAGTGGCCGGGTTTCCGGAGGGGCATCCGGCGACGCCTAATCGTCTCAAAGAGATGGATTACCTTAAGGCGAAAGTTGATGAAGGGGCTGACTACATTGTGACGCAGCTTTTCTTCAGTAATGACGATTTTCACGATTACCGGGATCGTTGTTCGCTCGCGGGGATCAATGTTCCGATCATTGCCGGTATCATGCCGGTGACGTCGACGAAGGGCATGGCGCGCATGGCTGACCTTGCCGCCGGAGCCCGCTATCCGGCGAAGCTGCTTCGATCGCTGATGCGGGCAGGTGATGACTCAGCCGCGGTCGAAAAAGTCGGTATCCACTACGCCACTCAGCAGTGTGTCGATTTGTTGGAACACGATGTGGCGGGCATTCATTTTTATACTTTGAACCAGTCACATGCGACGCGTGAGATCTACGCGAATCTGGGTCTCAAGACTTCGCCATCGCTCGCCGCCTGTTAGGTTTTTGATGAAGGGTTTCCCCTGGCGCATCGTCCTCTATGTGGCGTTTCTTTTATATTTGCTTCTCGATTTAAAGGTTTGTCAGGGGCCTTTGAGGCGATCATTTCTTCAGCGGCAGGATACCCTGCTTGAGGCGGCGGAGAAGAATCAGTGGGTGGCGCTCGTGAATCAGGAGCCGATCTCATCTGAGCAGCTGGATCTCGCCGAGTATCGTTACCTCTATCAGCGGGGGAAAGAGGATGAAGAGATCCCCGAAGTGAATCGGAAGATGATTCGGCGTGCCGTGCTTCAGTCTCTGATCGAAGATCTTCTCGTGAAACAGTTCGCGCGCGGGGACAGAACTGCCGCTCCGGATGAAGAAGTGGATGCGTTTGTTGAGACCTGGGAGGCACAGTTTGAGACTTCGGACGGGCTTATCGAGCGGTCCGCTATGCAGAACCTTTCTGCGGAGGCGCGTCGCCGGGAGTTGGGCCGCATTCTTTCTGAGAAGAAATGGTTGGAGCAACGCATTGCTCCGGGGATCGATCTCACCGATGATGAGATCAAGGCATGGTTTGAGGCGAACCGGGAGAGTGGAGAAGGGTTTGTGGAGCCTGAAAAAGTGAGGGCCCGCCACATTTTTCTGAGTACCGTGACAATTGATGATGAGACCCGCGAAGCCTTAATTCGTGATATTCATCGTCAGATCAGCGAGGGGGAAGGTCGATTCGAAGCTTATGCAGCCGAATACTCTGAAGACCTGAGGACGAAGAAACGGGGAGGGGATTTAAACTGGTTTGCGCGCGACCGTGTTCCCGAAGACTTCGCGGACGTCGTTTTTGCTCTGGAGGTCGATGAGCTCAGTGAGCCTTTTCGAAGCTCGATAGGCTGGCATATTGTGAAAGTCGAAGGGCATCAGGACGAGCGGCCCGTTTCACTGGAAGAGATGAAAACTGAAATTCGTCATCATCTCGAAACAGAGCGCACCGTCGATACGATCAAGGTGCTCATGGAGAAGTTGCGGACCGTCTCAAACATCCGGCTTTTTCCGGAGAATCTCTGAGTATGGCTGAATTAGCAGTGGTCCTGTTTCAGGTAGGCCGCTAATCCCTGAAGGCCGCCTTCCCGCCCGAATCCACTCTCTTTGTATCCGCCGAAGGGGCTCGTTGGATCGAACCGGTTGAAAGTGTTTGCCCAGATCACCCCGGCCTTGAGTTGATCGGCGATACTGAAAATTTTGCTCCCCTTGTCGGTCCAGACCCCGGCGCTGAGTCCGTAGCAGGTGTCATTTGCGAGGGTGACAGCCTCGGCCGGCGTCCGGAAGGTGAGGATACTGAGAACAGGGCCGAAAATTTCTTCGCGTGCGATGCGGTGACTTGGCGTCACACCTGTGAAAAATGAGGGGCGGCACCAGAATCCATCATCCGGAATCGCACAGGATGATTCGTGTAGCTCGGCGCCTTCGTCTTTTCCGGTCTCGATCAGTGCCTTGATACGTTTGAGTTGGGCCTTCGAATTGATCGCGCCAACGTCTGTGTTTTTATCAAGAGGGTCTCCGACTCTGAGGGTGGCGAGGCGGCGGGTGAGTCGCTCCACAAAATCGTCATGGATCGATTCCTGAACGAGAAGGCGGCTTCCGGCGCAGCAAACGTGACCCTGGTTGAAATAGATGCCGTTGATGACGCCCTCGACGGCCTGTTCGATTGGTGCGTCGTCGAACACAATGTTCGCTGCTTTTCCTCCCAGTTCGAGCGTGAGTTTTTTTGTGGAACCGGCTACGCTTTGCGCGATTTTTTTGCCAACATCGGTTGATCCGGTGAAAGCGATTTTGTCGATGCCGTCATGTTCGACGAGTGCTGTTCCGGTGTCTCCGGCTCCGGTGATGATGTTGACGACGCCGGCGGGAAGGTCTGCTTCCTGAAAAATTTCCGCAAGATGCATCGCGGTAATTGAAGTTGTTTCGGCAGGTTTGATGACAACGGTATTTCCGCAGGCGAGGGCCGGGGCCATTTTCCACGCGGCCATGAGGAGTGGAAAGTTCCACGGGATGACCTGAGCGGCGACTCCAATGGGCGAGGGGGCACGGCCGGGGAAGGCGAAGGTCAATTTGTCAGCCCAGCCGGCGTAGTAGAAAAAGTGAGCAGCGACGAGGGGGAGATCAATGTCACGGCTTTCCTTGATCGGCTTACCTCCGTCCATCGATTCGAGGATCGCGAGCTCACGTGATTTCTCCTGAATAAGGCGTGCGATGCGGAAGAGATACTTTCCACGCTCCGAAGGTGCCATCGGCCCCCATACTTTTTCGTAGGCTCTCCGTGCACTTTTGACGGCAAGGTCGACATCTGACGCCTCGGCTTTTGCGATGCGGGAAAGTTGCTTTCCAGTCGCCGGGTTTGTTGAGTTAAAGTAGCGGCCTGATTCAGGGGCAACGAACTCACCGTTGATGAAGAGTTCGTATTGCTTCTTCAGATCAACCGGAGTGGTCTCAGGGGCTGGCGCGTAGTCGAAGGCACTCCCGAAATTGAGGTGATGTTTCTTCTTATTCATCCTAACGTTTCACTAACTATTGGAGAAATAGTCAGCGCTCTGGTAATTGCCTTCGATCAGTTTAGCGAGTTGGAGTTCGACGTCTCCGAGAAGTGAGCTTGCCCCGAAGCGGAACAGCTCCGGAGTGAGCCAGTCATCGCCGAGGGTTTCGCTGACCATGGCGAGGTACTGCAGGGCTTCTTTCGCAGTGCGAATTCCCCCGGCGGGTTTGACTCCGATCTTCCGACCGGTTTCGAGAAAGTGGTCTCTCACTGTCTCGAGCATGACGAGGGTCACCGGCAAAGTTGCAGCAGGTGAAACTTTGCCTGTCGAGGTCTTGATGAAATCTCCTCCGGCTTCGATCGCGAGTTGGCTGACAAGCCTGACATGATCATATGTCTGAAGCTCTCCGGTTTCAAAAATGACTTTAAGGTGGGCATCCCCGCAAACCGCTTTCACGGCGGAGATTTCATCGCTGACTTCGGCCAGTTTTCCCTCAAGGAAAGTGCCGCGACTGATCACCATATCGATTTCACGAGCCCCTGACTGAACTGCGCCTTTCACGTCGGCAAGCCTTAGCTTAAGAGGGTACTGTCCGCTGGGGAACCCTGTTGCAACGGAAGCGACGGGGATGGGCGTGCCTTCGAGTTCTTTCACCGCGTGGGCGACCTGGATGGGATACACGCAGACAGCACCGCACGGAGGGCAGTCGTAGCGACTTGCCATGGGTTGCCTTGCTTTGCGGCAGAGGCGGGAGACTTTGCCCTTTGTATCAGCACCCTCAAGAGTGGTGAGGTCCATCATCGAGACCGTCATTTTGAGGCCAAGCGCTTTGGCTTCATTTTTAATCGAACGCTTTTTAAACGTGTTAGCGCGTTCTTCGACGCCAACCTGGTCGATCCGGGGGACGGGAGATTTCAAAAGGAATGACATGACCGGGACCTCAGCACATTTTCACCATATCTTTGACGAGCTGAAAGTAGAGGTAAAAAAGTCCGCGCCAGGAATAGCGGAAGGTGCCTGCTTTTTCTGCGAGGCGAATGAGCCCGGCCTCCAGATTGAATTTAATTTGTCGCCCGGTTTCTTTCTCGATCAGACCAGTGAGTTCTTCGGGATTTTCCTCCACAAAATCCTCTGCTTCAAAGGCGAGGCCGGACATCCAGATTTCGTGCTCGGTAAGGAGAGCGCTGAACGAGTTTGCCTCCGGAGCCTGGCGCAGGACGACCTCGGGTAGACTCTTCATCGGAGTGCTGAATGGCATATTGGTCGTCCGGTAAGTGGTGCCGCGGGGATGCCGTGAAGTCAGGGTGAGGCAGGCCCACGAGATTCCTTCCTGCTCGGTGAAGCAAATCGCGGCCTGCTCCCGCCGATCCTGATGATAGAATATCCGGAAAAACTGATACATGCCGTCCCACTCCCAGGCGTTGTCGGAGATGTATTCGAACCCTTCGGCTTCGACTTCGTCCGTCATGTCGGCAAGAGCTGGAAATTTGGAACGGTTGGGTGGGGTCGCTTTCTCAAGTTCCTTTTCGACAGGAAGTCGCAACTGACGAATGCGGGTCAGCAACTCGACCCAGGGGAGAAGAAACCACATGAGGAGACCTCCGGTACCGGCAACATAGCTTCCTGTAGGCAGATAGAAGGCAAGAAAGGTCGCCGCAAGAATACCGAGAGCTCCCAGTTTGCGGAGGAACTTCACTTGAAAGCTGCGAAGACCGAAAGAGAGGGCGAGAACGCCAAGAATGATGAAAAGTTCACTCATGAATAGGGAACTACGATAGTTCGCGACGGTGCGGTGAGAAAGGGGAAATAAGCGTTGCTTCGCTCACTTCTTTCGGCGGAAGATGGCGACGTGTCGATCGACTGACTTTCCTTCGGTCTGCAGTTCGCGCGTTTCCCCGTTGAACTCGGTTTTGATTAACTCTCCACCGAGTCGTTGAATTGCTTCGAGAGCGAGCTGATGTTCTCTATCGAAATAGCTCGTGATGATGAGCCGCCCGTCATTGTCCAGCTTATCGAGGGCCTGATCGTAGATTTTCTCCCACGTTTTGGCCCCATTCCAGTAGTTCTGATGACGCATGAAGACGAGATCAAAGTCTTCGCCGAGCTCTTCGTGTCCATTGAGCTTGCCGGCGTCGCCGGTAAAGAAGTCGAATTCCCTTGAGCCTGATTTTCCCGGGGCTGTTTTTTTTCCGCCAAATCGACGGTTGGCGTCTGCGATTTCACGGGCGCGGACGTCAATACCGGTCAGCTTGACGGCGCTTTCGTCGCGCTCGCCTTTGAGGTCGGCAATGAAATCGGTCAGGACTTCGGCTTCGCGGCAATCGCCACAGGCCAGGTCAAGAATGCGGGCCTCATCTTTCTCCGCAAGGCGGCGCCGGACGGTTTCATCATCACCCGCGGTGACCTTTTGGAGCATCTTGCGAAGTCTCCTGAGGTCCTCTTCGGTTTCTGCTTTGAAGCGGTCAGACATCGTTCGGGCTTATTCCGCTGCGTGGTTTGCCACGTAGTGTTCTCTCAGAATGTCGCGCCCGAAATCGCCTTCGAAGTCACGCCAGACAGCGTGGACGTGGTTCGCGTCGTTCTGAGTGTTGGCATATTCAAGAATGAAGGTCGGGCCCTGCACTCGATAGTAGTGAGGTTCACCTTTTTCAATTCCTCCCGCCCAGGCGAAGATGATTTGGTCAAATCCGGCTTCTTTGATCGTGGCAAGATCCGCCTTTGCCACGTCGGGGCGGAGACGGTTCACATAGACGTTGATGAGTGAGCGGAGTTTCCGGCGTTGTTCTTTTTCAAGTTCCCCCCAGGAGAGTCCAGCTTCACCGAGTGACGCCACCGTAGATTCGGCGGCAGTGAAAATTTCGTAGGGCGCTTTCTCCTCAACGATGGTTTTTGCGCGTTGATCATCAGAGAGCGATTTGATGAGATCACGGGCGAGATCTTCCTCTGCAGCAAGAACCCGAAGCCCTTTGCGCGGGCCTTCGAGAACTTTTCCGGGATTGGAAGCAAAGAAGTTCGGTGTCGATGAAACGACCTCTCCATCGGCGATCGTGAAGTTCATTGAGAGGTGGTGCCCCTCAACGCGCCAGCCCCAGGCTTCTGAACCCGGCTTGCCGAAAATGGAGACGTAATACATGAGCGTATTTCGTTTCGGGTCGTTCTCGAGCTCCCAGAGGACTTGTTCCAGGCTCATGATCTGAACCGCGGTGAGGAAACCCCGATGGCTCAGGCCGGAGCAGAGGAGCCCGTAAGCCAGATGGCGCTGGTCGGGTCTCATCTCTTTTAAGGGCAAGCCACCACGCATACCTTTCCCCTCGAAGGGTTTTGGAATGAAATGCCAGTTCTCGCGCTCTTCGTCGGTCACTTCAAAGGTGGCGAGTGCTTTCTGCTCTTCGCTCAGCGTTGAAAGCCAGAGCGAGGCGGCATCGGCCATTTCGGTTGCCGCCTCGTGGGCGCGCAGCACCGGTGCGGCAGCCAGGGCGACGAGGGCGGCAAGTAGGGAAAGTCGTTTCATGGCGCGTAGTTAGCCAAGGGAACGAGGGCAGGGCAAGGGCGCAATCAATGCGTTTGGGTTCAGCTCCAGGTGATCTCAGTCTTTACGGATCTGGCGAGAAAGCACTCATGATGCGCTTTTTCATGGAGCGCATTGAGTTGCTCTGCGGTGGGTTGCTTCTCTCCGGAGAAAACGATTTCCGGATGCATTTCCAACTTTGCGAGCCACGGTTTGCCGTCGTCTGCCTTCGCCAGATGACCGACGGCGTCGTCTTTGTAGGAATCGACAACGTATCCGCTCATCGAAGCGATCGCGAGAAAGGTCAGCATGTGGCAGCTGGTGAGTGCAGCGGAATATGCTTCCTCGGGATCGGTGCAGTCGGCATCGCCAAGATAGTCAGGTGCGGCGGAGGCATTGAGGGATTGTCCACTGCGGGGGAAGGTCCATTGGTGCGCGCGCGAAAACTCTTTGTAGCCAAATCCTTTGTCGCCGCGATTCCATTCCAGGGAGGTTTTATGTTCACTCATGCCTTACGATTCGGGAAAATGAGGGGGGAAGCAACGCGATTTCTCGGGGAATCGATTCCAAAGCGCGATGATTTAGCTGGCAGGACAAAGTGGTGGTGCTAGGTTTTTGCATGCCGAAAGCCCCCCTGTTTGTCGTCATTGCGCTGTTTTTCGTTTCGGCAGCTTCTTTGGCAGTTGGTGGACAAAGCTCTCAGCGCTTTGAAAAGGAGGTCACCAAAACGCTCGCCCTCGACTTTCTACTCTCTCTTCCTGAAGGGTATGAGGGGGATGAAAAGAAGGATTGGCCGCTCGTCGTTTTTCTTCACGGAGCTGGAGAACGCGGAAATGATTTGTCGAAAGTGAGCCGGAATGGACCGCCTCTTCGTGTTCTCGAGGGCGAATCTTTTCCGTTTATCCTCGCCTCGCCCCAGTGTCCGGAGGAGGAGTGGTGGACTGAGCAACCTGTGCTTGAGTTGATCGATTTTCTCGAAGAGACCTATCGAATCGATGCCTCCCGCATTTATCTCACCGGGCTAAGCATGGGTGGATACGGGACCTGGCATTTTGCGGGGGAGGCACCGCACCGCTTCGCGGCGATTGTGCCCGTTTGTGGCGGCGGAGTGCCTTATAAAATGCGGTGGATTAAACATCTGCCGGTGTGGGCCTTTCACGGGGATGCCGATCCGGTCGTTCCCCTTGAGGATTCAGCACGCCTCGTCAAAGCGCTGAGGGCGTTGAACAATCAAAACGTAAAATTCACGGTTTATCCGGAAATCGGGCATGATTCCTGGACAGCTTCGTATAACAACCCGGAACTCTATACCTGGATGCTTTCTCAGCATCAGGGTGAAGATTCCACCAACTGACTCGTAAGCGTGCTGGAAGTCATTCATATCAGCGATACTCATTTCGGCCCGGATCGTTCTCTCGACATCCGCGGTGCAAACGCCTGTGCTCATGCTGAAGCACTCGTAAAAGCCGTAAATGAGCTGGCTTTTCAGCCTGATTTTATTGTCCACACCGGAGATGTTGCCAACGACCCGCACGACAAAGCTTATGCGCTCGCTGAAGAGATACTCTCGGAACTCAAGGCTCCGGTCTACTATGCCACCGGAAATCACGACGACGTTTCCATGATGAGAAGCGCGCTGAGTTTTGGCGATAGGGTGGATCTTGTTCCTGATTCAGATAATCAAATGTGCTATCGTATCGGTGGTGCCGCAGAGGAGAAGGTTCAATTTTACGTCCTCGACGGGTGGGTTCCACCGACGGAGGGGCCGCACGGATTTCTCAGTGAGAATCAAATTGAGGCGGTGCTGTCGGATATCAGCGGGGAGAAGCCGGTTGCCGTCTTTTTACACTACCCTCTCGTGCCGATTGGTTCTCCCTGGATCGATGAAAAATTGCTGACAAAAAACGGGATCGAGTTTCAGACGCGATTGCTCGACGCTGCAGGGAGCCAATTGCGGGGTGTTTTTACCGGCCACCTTCATCGGGGGCTCAAGCTGTTTCATGATGGCGTTTTTCATTCAGGAGTCTCCAGTCCCGCCTGTGAGTTTACCGCCGGTCCCGAAGATGAATTCTGTGATTTTCTGCAAGGTGGTCCGATCCCTTTTGATCACATTACGTTCACGGAAGAGTCGACCATGGTGAAGTCGTATTCGCTTCCCTTCGAAGGCGGGGAATGAAGCGGGTTGTTCTTGTTTTTGTAAAGTTTCCTGAGGAGGGGCGGGTCAAAACCCGCCTTGCTGGCGGAATCGGCGGGGAAGCGGCCCTCCTTGCCTATCGGCAGATGGTGGCCGGGGTCTTCAGCCGGATTTCCTGCTCTGAGCCCGATGTTATCGCGATTGCTTTCGATCCTGTTGAGAAACGGACAGCGGTAAAGGAGTGGTTACAGCCCTGTTTATCTGCCTTTTCAGGAGAGGTTCTCTGGATACCTCAGGTCGATGGTGATCTTGGAAGCCGGCTTGAGGCGGCGACAGTTTCTGTATTTGAGCGTTTTCCCGGGGCATACCTCAGTGTGATTGGAACGGACTGCGTCCACCTCGATGCCTCACTTTTTGAGTCGACTCATGAGAAGCTTGAGAGCGGTGCGGATGTTGTTTTCGGCCCGACGGAAGACGGTGGTTATTACCTGGTGGCGATGAAGGATTCGCAGCCGGTTCTTTTTCGCGACATCCCATGGAGCGCGGAAAACACCCTTGAGACGTGTATTTCAGCGGCGGAGTCGGCGGGGCTGAGTGTTGTTCAACTCCCCTCGCGCATCGATGTGGATACGGAAGCGGAATGGAAGCAGGTGAAAGGGGAACTGAGTGGTCACCGGTGTGTCTTTTTTGACCGTGATGGCGTCGTGAATCGCTCTCCTGGCAGCGGCTATGTGCTGCGGCATGAGGATTTCCATCTCAATCCCGGGATCCCTGAAGCTCTCGCCTGGCTTCGGAGGAAGGGGATCCTTGCGATTCTCGTGACCAGCCAGAAAGGCGTGGGGAAAGGACTCATGACAGAGGCTGACCTCGGGGCCATTCACCGGAAAATGCAGGATGAACTTCGCCTGGCGGGGGGGGCTTTTGATGCCATTTATGCCTACACCGGCACGATTGATTGCCCGCACTTGCCGAAGCCTGATCCTGAGATGATACACTCGGCGGCTGAAAGTTTTTTTATCGACCTTCGTCAATCATGGATGATCGGTGATGCGGATCGCGATATCGAAATGGGGAAAGCGGCCGGTCTCGCCGGAACAATTCGAATCCTTGGAGAAAAACCGGTCGGGACGCCTGCTGATCATACCTTGAGCGGAACTGGTGAAATTATTAAAATCTTAGAAAAACTTTTATAGTTCTGAAAATTTAAATTCTCACTGGCTTTTACATGCCGGATGTATAGAGTAAGTTTTCCAACCCTACTATTGCGGGCGCTTTTCCGGTGGCTTGCACGACCCTTCGAATTTCATGGCTAGAGCGTCCAATCTCACGATGTGTTCCTTCTGCGGCAAGAGCCACGCAGAAGTTAAAAAGCTGATTGCCGGTCCCGGCGTCTACATCTGTGACGGCTGCATCAACGTTTGTCAGGGGATTCTGGAGAAGGAGCTTCACGAAGATGAGGAAGAGGTTTCGACTGAACTCAGCGTTCCGAAGCCGAAGGAGCTCCTGGAGCAGTTGAATCAATATGTGATCGGCCAGGACCATGCGAAGAAGGTTCTTTCCGTGGCGGTTCACAACCACTACAAGCGTCTACAGCAGTTTTCAGCTCCGGCGAAGGTCCGTGCGCACGGCAAGTTTTCCCAGTTTGAAGACGTCGAGATTGAAAAGAGTAACATTCTACTGATCGGTCCGACGGGTTCCGGAAAGACGCTCCTCGCGAAGACGCTGGCGAAAGTTCTCAACGTTCCCTTTTGTATCGCTGACGCGACGACTTTAACCGAAGCGGGTTATGTGGGTGAGGATGTTGAAAACATTATTCTCCGCCTCCTTCAGTCCGCGGATTACGATGTGAAGCGTGCTGAAATGGGCATTATTTACATCGATGAAATCGATAAAATTGGCCGGAAAACGGAGAATGTCAGTATCACCCGTGACGTTTCCGGTGAGGGGGTCCAGCAGGCTCTTCTGAAAATGCTCGAAGGGACCGTCTGTAATGTCCCGCCACAGGGGGGGCGCAAGCATCCTCAGCAGGAGTATATCCAGGTGAATACAGAGCGGATTCTCTTTGTCTGCGGCGGTGCGTTCGTCGGACTTGAAGAGATCGTGGGACGTCGTCTTGGCAAAAAAGTTCTCGGATTTGGTGAAGAGACCACGACGGTGGCGAGTGAAAGCGAGATTGAAAAGCAGCTTCGAAATGTCTCACCCGAAGACCTTCATGGCTTCGGCTTGATTCCTGAATTTGTGGGACGTCTGCCTATCGTTTCGACACTTCGCCCGCTCAAGATTGCTGAGCTGATTCATGTCCTCACTGAGCCGAAGAATGCGATGGTGAAGCAATACAGCAAGCTTCTCGCAATGGACGGGGTTGATCTCGACATCACTGAAGATGGTCTCGAAGCCATGGCCGAAGAGGCGATCGAAAGAGGAACCGGCGCCCGTGCCCTTCGCTCCATCTTTGAAAAGCTGATGCTCGAGGTGATGTATGACGCGCCAAGTCTCGATGGATTCTCTCAGGTCACGGTTGACCGTGAAGTGGTCGAAGGGACTAAAGAGCCGAAGGTCATTCAGCAGAAGAAGAAAGACCCGGATGACGAGGCTGAGGCGGCCTAGGCTGTCACCTGGTAGACTGGATCCCTTCTTCGAGGATCCATTGGGCACCGAGTCCATGCCGGGCGTCGCAGAGAGGGTGAATTTCGATCCCCGGATCGTTGATTGCCGCTAGAAAGTGGGTCGCTGAGTTGTCGAGGTGATCGGGCTGAGGCGGGATCTCCAGGATCCGGCCCGCGGGATGTTCCGCCGTGGCGAGAATGATCTTTCCTTCATGGTCCGGCTCAATCACGAGAGTTCCTTTGCTGCCATAAAGCGTTGTGCCATAAGAGGTCAGCGAACCGATTTGCGTCCAGCTTGCTTCGGTTGTGGCAAGGGCGTGAGGATAGCTGAGGACAAGGATGGCGTTGTCTTCGAGTTGCAGGTCCGGTTTCAGGCCGGTGCTGATGATCGTGCCGCTGACGGAATCGGGCTTGCCGAGGAGAACATCGGCGAGGACCGCCCCGTAACAGCAGTAGTCCATGAGCGCGCCGGCTCCGTTGAGTTCGGTATCGTAGAGCCACTCGCAGAATTGGGCCGAGCAGCCGAGTTCGACGGGCCCCTGATGAGCGGCCCGGTATTTGACCTGCCAGAGTTGTCCGATTTCCCCGGCTTGAGCCATCGCAATGCCATGACGAAGCTGTGGCCACCACGCGAAGGGCCAGTTGATCATGAGCCTGACACCTGCCCCTGTTGCGGCTGCGAGCATGCGTTCTGCTCCGGCGAGGGTTGAGGCCATCGGTTTTTCGACAAGGCAGTGGAGCCCCCTTTTGCAAGCCATGACGGTGAGGTCCTCGTTGAGGCGGTTGCTTCCGAAAAGGTAAACGGCATCGAGATCCTCCTCGTCGAGAAGGGCTTCGTAAGAAGCGTAGGTTTTCCCGGGAAGCTCTGAGCGATACTTGTCGAGAAGGGCCTCGTCTTCGTCTGCGGCAGCGACGAGTTCCGCCCCGCCGGTTTCCTGCAACTGATGGAGGTTGCTCCAGACATGGTCGTGATGAAGCCCGAGGGTGGCGATGCGTTTCATGAATTCAGTCTCCTTCTATTCCTTTTCATTTTCACCGTCTTTTTCCTCTCCTGAGAGCGTGAGGGAAAAGAGGGTCAGGTCAGGGCAAAGCGTTCATCGATAGGTTTCTGATAGTCTCTCAGAGACCCGCTCAGTACTTCTTCGACCGATACCTTTCGCCCTGCTTTCGCGGATTCTACCACCGCATAGGCGCAGGCGAGATCCCGGAGTCCTTCTTCGCCAGAGCATTCCGGTTGATCGCCTGAAGCGACGGCTTCGAGCCAGTCGAGTTGCGAGAGTGCGAAGTCATTGGTGAGCCCGAGGGGGAAATGCTTCTCTTTCATCGTCGTCGGAGCGTGTGCGTCGTAGAGCTTCGCGAGCGATTGTTCTTCGCCACCATCGAGTTGAATGCGATCGCCGGTGACCCGGCCTTTCGTTCCGTAGAAAACGGGACCGTCCCCGACGGATGTAGCGGTGCCGTGCCCGCCCCAGCTTCCAAACATAGTGCCGGCGACCCCGGAATGGAGTTCAAAATGTGCATAGAAAGTGTCATCGGCATCACAGGAGACCGGTTCGACCCGCTCGCCGTTTCGCAGGAGATAGCGTGTCGGTTCCACGACCCGGGTCTGAGCGGTTACCGTTTCGACCTCGCTGCCGCCGATGTAGCGGATCATGTCAAAGAAGTGGGGGCCCAAATCGAGGGCCATGCCACCACCCTGCACAAGTTCGTGGCGCCACGGGGTTTCTGCCACGATGAGGTCAGGGGCCCACCAGGTTCCGATATTTCCCATCACAGCCATCTGGAGTTTTCCGGCGGGTCCCTCATCGCTGAATGCCCAGTGCTGATGCCTTACGCCTTGATCAAAGCGCAGGTTTTCGAACACCCCGAAGGTGACACCCGCCGCCCTCGCCTGCTCGCACATTTGGCGGGCGCCGGCCATGGTGACCGCGAGTGGTTTTTGTGAAAGGACCGGCTTTCGAGCAGCGAAGGCAAGTTCGGCAATTTGATGATGCAGACTGTGAATCGTGAAATCGTTGATCGCGTCGACCCGGTTTGAAGCGATGAGGTCCCGGTAGTCGGTAAAAATATCGACCGGGGTATCGGGTTGAAAATCAGAGAGAAATTGATCGCTGACGGCGAGCGGATCGCCCGGGATCTCAGAAACGGCTGCCCGTTGGGGCGGTCCTTCCCCCCGTTTGATGTAGCTTTGGGCATCATTCGCCTTGCGGGAGCAGAGCGCCGTGATTTCAAAATTATCAACACCCGCCTCTTTGAGGAGTCTGTAACCTTCCAGGTGAGCGGCGAGAATTCTGCCGCAACCGACAATTCCAATACGAATCATGAAAGAATTCTAGGAGGCACCCGTAGAATGGCAAAGCGAAAAGCGTGGACCGGTCAGGACGGGAATCATAAGGTATGGAAACGATGGAAAAAACAGACGTAAAACGACAGTTCGAAAAGACTCGCATGAGTTTGATCGAACGTCTTGCTGACTGGGAGGATCAACGGTCGTGGGACGACTTTTATCAGACCTACTGGAGGCTTATCTACAGCGTGTCGGTGAAATCGGGACTCAGCCCGGACGAAGCCTTCGACGTGGTTCAGGAGACGGTGCTCTCCGTTGCCAAGCAGTGGAAAAAAGGGCAGCAGTATGATCCCGCGAAAGGTTCTTTTAAAACCTGGTTGATGAACATCACGCGCTGGCGAATCTTCGATCAGTTCCGGAAGAAACAGCGCAATCCGGCGGCAATGAATCAGGCGGGTGGAACCCCTGACGGGGACGGTGAGATGCGCCGGACCGCGACGATTGAGCGGATGCAGGGAGAGGACGGTGAGGAAGTTCTCGAGCGTCTCTGGGAGAACGAGTGGATGTATAACCTCTCCGAGGTGGCAATCGAACGGGTCAAAAAACTCGTTTCACCGAAGCAGTATCAGATTTTCCACGCCTATGTGATCAAGGAATGGGAGGTTTCACGAGTTAAAAAAGAACTCGGAGTGAGCCAGTCTCAGGTCTACCTCGCGAAACACCGCGTCGGTAGTCTGCTCAAGAAGGAAGTCGAGAGCTTGAAGAAAGAGTTTAAGTAGGGCGCTGTGCCGGAGGATTGGCGCAGCGAGTGGGGCCTACCACCCGTTCCTCAGCTGTTCCTTTTCCGCTTCGCCTTGGGACTTGAGCGATGCGATCTCCCGGGTCTTCTGCGTTTCGAGCTCAGCTAACTCCGCGTAGTTGCCGCTTGAAGTTGCTTTGGCGATAAGGTCGCCGAGGAACAATTCACGCTCCGCGACCTTTGCTTTGAACTTGTCGTCAACGGCTGCGAGGGCCGCCTTCTGCTCGTCGGAGAGAGCTGCTTCCGGCTCTCCTCCGCCGAGACGTTCCATCGCGAGTTCGTAGGCGCTTTTCATGGGAAGTTCGATGCAGGAGAGATGACTACTCTTCTTCGCCGGCCTCGTCCTCTTGCGCCGTTTCTTTGGCGGGCGCAGGTTTTTCGGTTTCAGCAGGCGTTTCTTTAGCGGGGGGCTCTTCAGGCTCACCGAATTGAAGGGCCGGAGTCGCCTCGATAAGGGAGGTGATTTCAGGCCAGCCTTCTGCGCGTTGCTTCTGGAACACGTGGAGGTAGACGCGGATTACTTCCGGATCGTGGTCTTTCAGAAGCTTCTCCACTGTCGATTTGAGCTTCTTCGCATTGATCTTCTCGGGAATGTCTTCTGCGGCTCCTTCTCCATCGTGTTCGATTCCGACGCCGTCGAGAAACTCAACGAGGACGGTTTGATGAGCCTTCATGAGCCAGAGCTGGATGACGTGCTCAGCGATTTCATCGGAAGCTTTGAGCTTCACGTTTTTGACGAGCCACTCGATTTGGGCGGGGACCGGCTTCCGCTGCACAAACACCGGACGGAGCTTGCGGTTGGCCGCGAGGGTTGAGAGCGACACGGTGTAAACCTCGCGCTGTTCGTCGCGGAGGTACTGGAAAATAGAAGCAGCTGTCGCAGGAGCGACTTCCTGAAAAATCTCGTAGGCTTTCATGAATGGAGGATTGTTTAAGATCACCGTAGTAAGTTCAGCGACACTTCCGAGAGTGTGCCAGTAAAGTTTCATCCTGCAACGCAAATTCTATAACCGCCATGGCTGGCGAATCAGGTGGAACGGGGTATCGTTTGCGCCATGTCCCGGGGCTTTGCGCTTTTTGATCTCGATCACACTCTTCTTCCGCACGATACGCAGGCCTTGTTCTGCAATTTTGTGCTGCGTCGCGAAGGGTGGCGGCGGGTTTATCTGCTTTGGTTTTTTCTCTGTGTTCCGTTTGCTGCGATCCGGCTCATCAGTCTGCGCACGATGAAGCGGGTCTTTTCGAGTTATCTCGTCGGAATGAAACGGGAAACGCTCGAAGCGCATGTGGAGGCCTTCCTCGAGGAGGACTTTCAAGAGGCGCTTTATCCTTCGGTCGTCGCAGAACTGGAGCGGAACCGCGCGGAGGGTCGGATCCTTATTCTTAACAGTGCGAGTCCGGAGTTTTATCTGCGGGGGATTGCCGGGAAGCTCGGCTTTGATCATTTCATCGGCACTGACATGGAGGTGGGGAAAAAAATGGCGTTCCTCCCGCGAATTTCGGGGCCGAATAATAAGCACGGAGCCAAAGTCATCGCGATGAAAGAGCGGGAATTGATCCCTGAGGAAATAGAGGAGGACCATGTTCTTCTCCCTGACTCATGGGCTTACTCTGACAGTTCTGCGGATATTCCGCTCCTTTCCATCGTCGAACACGGCGTCATGATTCACCCCGGAGAGAAGCTTGAGAGAGTTGGTCTGGAAAAAGGTTGGCGAACGATGACTCCTCCGCGACCATATGCCGGAAAATGGGGGAACCGCCTTGCTGCTTTGAAACAGGCTTTTGGACTGTATTCAGTCGAGATGGACTGATTTGTTGGTCAGGATTTCGCTCTCATTTGAATTTATCTTAAAACGAACATGGCTTCACTGGACAATGATAACTCCATTTCAGGGCGATCCTGGGTTTCTCTCTGGGCGGTTCTGATCGTTCAGGCCCAGAATGCTTTTAACGATAATTTTGTTAAGCTCGCCCTCATTGGTCTCGCGGTGACGGTGGCGGCGGGGACGACGATCGGGGATAATATTGAGTTTGTTCTCGCAGCCATGATTCCGCTGCCTTTTGTGCTGCTTGCACCGGTTGCCGGCTGGTTTTCGGATCGTTTTTCGAAGAGTCGCGTTATTTTTCTCTGCCTGATTTCCCAGCTTCTCATATTCTCACTCATCGTCGGGAGCCTCTATCTGCGTTCGGTGCAGCTCGCGATTTTCGGGTATTTTCTTCTCGCGGTTCAGTCGACTTTGTTTTCACCCGCGAAGCAGGGAATTCTCAAAGAGGTCATCGGGTCGAAGAAATTAGGTCTCGCCAACGGCCTCATGCAGATGCTGACGATGGCGGGTATTCTCGGGGGCATGGCTCTCGGGGGAGAATGGTTTGATGCGGGCCTGATGAGAATCAATGAAGCGGAGGGAGTGGATGCGTCAAACGCCTGGCGCGCTGCGACCGTGCCGGTCATCGCGATCGGAGTGGCATCGATACTGCCCTTGGTGATCGGGCTGTTTATCGTGCGTACTCCGGATCATCCCGAGGCAACTTTCAAAAAGAAGATCTTCTGGAGTCACTTTCTCGACCTGCGCTATCTCTTCAGTCATCAGGTTCTTCGCCGCACCGGCCTTCTCATCGCGTTTTACTGGCTCGTTGCAAACTTCATGGGCCTCGCATTTTTTGGTTTCGCGAAGGAGCTGAATCCTGATGTTGCTGAAGGCGGGGTCAGCAGTTCGTCAGGGCGAATGTTCATCGTTGTTGGTATCGGATTGATCGTGGGCAGCTTGACGGTTTCCTACCTTACCCGGGGAGGAAACAAGCGTGCTTTGTCGATCCTTGGCGGGTTCGGAATGGCGATGGGGCTGCTTGGGATGGGATTATTGACTCCTGAGTCGACTGCCTGGTTTGCCTGTGTTGGCGCAATGGGCTATGCGAGCGGGTTTTTTATCGTGCCTCTCAATGCTCACCTTCAGGATCAGATTGATGAAGATCATCGAGGTCGCGTTCTTTCGGCCCAGAACCTGCTTGGATCCCTTTCCGGAATCATGGCGATTGCAGCCAGCTCTTTGATGAAACTTTCCGGTCTTTCAATCTCCACTCAGGTGCTTATTTTTGTGCCCCTGGTGATTGCGGTGAGCTTCCTTTTGAACCGTCTTCTCAACGTCTCCCCTCCTGCCGCTGAATGAAGACATTGGGCCGTTTGTTTTTTAGAATCACGATGCTGCCTCTGGTGCAGCTCATTTACCGGGTCCGGCGAACCGGTGTGGGATTTGTGCCGCGTGAAGGAGGGGTGCTCATGCTCGCGAATCACGTGAGTTACATCGACGCGTTTATCATCTATCTGACATCACCGAGACCGGTTCGTTTTGTTGTCCTTGAGGCTTATGTCAGGGTGAAGCCCATTGCCTGGTTTCTGAAGCTCTTCGGGGCGATTCCGATTCGCAAAACCCATGCGAAAGAGGCGATCACCCGAACGGTCGCGGCTTTGAATGAAGGGGATGTGGTTTGCCTCTTTCCTGAGGGGGGACTGACTCGTTTGGGCGTGATTTACGAGCTTAAAAAAGGATTCGAACTGATCGTTCGGAAATCCGGTTGCCCGGTTGTCCCGGTCTACATGGACGGGCTCTGGAATTCGATTTTTTCCTTCGAACGGGATAAGTATTTCAAGAAATGGCCGCATGGCCTGAGCTGTCCGTTGCAGGTTGCTTTCGGGCGACCTATTCCTGCGGGGGAGGCCACGGTGGATCGCGTTAGAGAAGCTGTGCTGGAGCAAAGTTCAGAGGCCTTCGATCTCCGCCGCGTCTTCGATGAGTCACTCGAAATGGCTCTCATCAAAGGACTGAAAAAGGGCCGTAGGAAGTCCTTTCTCGTCGAGTATTCCAGGAACGGTCCGCGGGACTGGTCGAGGGCTTATACTCTCGGCCTCGCAACCGCGATGGCCCGTCGATGGATGAATCAGCCGCCGGAGGAAGGGGATCGAATTGGGATTCTTCTCCCGCCGGGGCCGATGTCCGCGATGATTAATTACGGTCTCTTTCTCGCCGGGAAAACGCCGGTGAACCTCCCTTTTACAATCGATCAACGGGAGACTGAAGCGGTCGCGACTTCCATTGCCCCGCTTGGTATTCGCACGGTGATTACCTCGCGGGCCTTCATGCCTCACCTCATGGATTTCTGGCAGGGGGATGAAGGCGTTTTCATCGACATGAAATCGGTGATCACCTCACCGGGGGTGGGCGTCGCCTTTTTTGAGCGGATGCGGGCCCTGCTCGAGCCTGCCTGGATGACTTGCTGGAGGCTTGATTTGAAGGGGCGCTCCCTCGACCGGGAAGCTGTCGGGATGGTCAGAAAGCCGGGAGAGCCACCCATCCTTTTGACGGCGCGGGAGTTATTGAAAAATGCTAAACAAGTTACCGCGGCGAGTTTTCTGGATGCCGATGAAATCCTGTTTTCTGAGCAGTCGCTATGCACTCCGGCAGGGCTAATGATGGGGTGCTGGTCGCCGGCACTTGCGAAAGGTAAAGTCGTGGCCCGCTCCTTTTCGATGCGGGAGGATTTCGATTTGCTGGAGCGGGCAATTCTCGATCATTCAGTCGGAATCACGGTGGGATCCCGGGAATTTTACGAGCAGATCCGGCAGCCCCTCAGTATTCGATCACTGAAATTTGGAATTTTAATCGGTCGCGCCAATCATTGGGAAATCGAAGATTGGGAGGAAGTGACTGAGTTGCCCCTCGCAAGAGCCTGGGAAGCTCATGGACGTGTCGTGACGATGAGCCGCACGGACCCCAATGAAGCGAACATCGCGCATCATGCGCATCAGCATGGCCGCCATGCGAAGTCGGTGGGGCTTTTTCTGCCCGGGATTGCCCCGAGAATTAGAGACGGTCAACTTTGGCTTCGTTTTGATCCTGTTGGAGAGGAAATGAGCGAAGGGAATTGGCTTCCGGGGCCAAGAGAGGCGGTGATCGATACGAATGGTTTTCTGTTCTTTCAGGGTCGGGATTTCAGTGAGTAAAATCGCGGATCCCTATCCTGAAATTGATTTTAAAAAAACAGCTTGCTGATCAGGGTGAGCGATGGAACATTCCCCGCCCTCAACCTAGGGAGAGAAAGATGGCATACGCAATAATCAAAACCGGCGGAAAACAATACCGCGTAGAAGCAGGCGACAAGATCGACGTCGAAAAGCTAAGCGCTGAAGTCGGTGATACCGTCACCTTCGAAGAAGTCCTTGCCTCCGGCAGTGGAGACGGCCTCACCGTTGGTGCTCCGTTCATTGATGGCGCTAAGGTCACTGCGAAAGTAGTCGACCAGTATCGCGCTAAAAAAGTGATCGCGTTTAAGTTCAAGCGTCGCAAAGGCTACCATAAAACCAAGGGACATCGTCGTCATCTTACCCGTCTTGAGATCACTTCTGTGTGATCTTTAATTTAAATTTTTACTCTAAATTTCTCATGGCTCATAAGAAGGGACAAGGAAGCGTCAAGAACGGCCGCGATAGCAATAGTAAGCGTCGTGGTGTGAAAAAATTTGGTGGCGAGCACGTCATCCCCGGTAACATCATCCTCCGTCAGTGCGGAACGAAGTGGCAGCCCGGTAAGAACGTCGGTCTCGGCCGCGATTACACTATTTTCTCCCTCGTTGAGGGCAGCGTTCGCTTTGACCGTAATGGTCGCCGCGTCAACGTTGATGCTGTCGAAGCGTAGGCTTTGGCGGCTCACAGGGATTAAGCAGAAGGGCGTTCGATGTTGAACGTCGTTTTGTTTGAGCCGGAGATCCCCCCCAATACCGGCACGATCGGGCGTCTTTGTCATGCGACAGGCGCCCGCTTGCATTTAATTGAGCCGCTTGGCTTCTCGACAGATGACCGGGCATTGAAGCGCGCCGGGCTCGACTATTGGAAAGAATTGAATCCGCTCTTTTGGTCTTCGCTGGAGGAATGTCTTTCCTCAGCAGAACCTGACACGTCGACCTATTTCCTGACAACGAAGACTGATCGCCCGTATTGGGCGGCGGAATTTCAGAAGAACGATTATCTCGTTTTCGGCCCGGAGACACGCGGGTTGCCTGAAAGTCTTTTGCATTCGAACAGTGACAGGACCCTCACGATACCCCAAACGAGAGGCCGAAGTTTGAATCTTGCAGTGTCCACAGGGGTTGTCCTGTTAGATGCCATTCGACAAATTAATTGTCGTTGAAAGAAAAACTTCAGGGTAATGCGGGTGAAATTACGACTAAATACAACAAATCCGACTCATTAGACCGGAAGTAGCGCATTTTGGCTTGTGGCGTTTTTAAAAAAACGTTATGCAGTTTCCCTGTGACTAACTTGTAACCCTTGTTTCCCTATGGTGGCTTCCCGTCCTAACTACGGTATTACCCGCATTGATCAGCCTGAGAAAAAAAATCACGGCTTCTACGTTCGCATTACGCATCGTGGCAAAAGCCACCAGAAGTACTTTCCCGATAAGGCTTCAGGTGGCAAAACAAAGGCCCTGAAAGCGGCCAAAGAGCATCGTGATAAGTTGCTTTCGAAGATGCCGAAGTACAAGCAGGAAGCTGCCGCGAAGAAGAAGCGACGCATCAAACAATCCGGGGTAGTTGGTGTGACGCACGTCGTTTCCAAGTCTCCCAAAGAAAAAAATTACGAGTATTGGCAGGCTGCCTGGCTCGACGGTGAAGGGAAGCGTAAAACGGCTAAGTTTTCGATCAAACGCTACGGCAGCGAGAAGGCTCTTGAAATGGCCAAAAAAGCCCGCCGTGACGGCCTCAAAGGAAAGCGGTAGGAAACCGGTTTTCGGCTGAAAATTCATTCGTCCTTCATGCAATCAGGGGCCATGTTTCGGCGTGGTTACCTCTGATTCAAACTCCATTGCGGTGGAAACAGCTGTCGAAGCAAAAAATATCGTTCGGACCTTCGAGATCGGTGAAAGCCGAATCGAAGTGCTGAAGGATGTTTCCCTTGATGCCAGGCGTGGTGAAAAGTTGTTTCTCGTCGGTCCTTCCGGAGCGGGAAAGACTTCGCTTCTTTATACCCTCGCCGGTCTGGAAAAACCTAACGATGGTGATGTGCTTATCGACGGGCGATCCCTTTATCGTCTCAGTCGAAAGGAGCAGGCACGTGTCAGGAACGAGACGATGGGCTACGTCTTTCAGAGCTTTTTTCTGATGCCCGAGCTGACGGCTCTTGAGAATGTCATGGTCCCTTCGTTGATTCGTGGGAAACGGGCGAAAGAGCGTGCCGCGAGCCTTCTGGAACGCGTTGGCCTGGGTGCTCGCATTGCGCACTTGCCGAACGAGCTTTCCGGTGGCGAGCAACAACGTGTCGCCATCGCCCGGTCGCTCATGAACGATCCAAAGATTCTCTTTGCCGATGAGCCGACTGGAAACCTCGATTCAAAGACGGGCATTGCGGTGATGGATCTACTCATGGATTTGGCCGACGAAGAAGAGCGCACACTTCTTGTGGTGACTCACGACAAGTCGTTGGCAAGGATTGGTGATCGCACCATTACGCTCGTCGATGGCGTCATTATCTCCGATGATATCGGCGAGTGAAAAGGCTGGAGACGGGCCTGTGGTTCCCCGGTAGGATCAAACAGGGTATGATGAAGGACCTAACAGGGTTAAGTTTCATTTGTTGCCTCGCTTCTTTTCTTTGTCAGCAGGAGGTGCAGGGGCACCCTGCTCATGCGAAGCCGGTCAATTATCCCTATGTCGTGGGTTTCGAGCGTTTTCACTCGAGCCTCGATGACGATGAGTATCTCGCCCAGGGGGGCATGATTTTGTTGAATGAACTGAACTGCGTGGCCTGTCATGAGCCGCCGTCGAGATTGAAGAATCAGTTACAGGGGGTGGAGGCGACGAATTTGGAGGGTGTCGCTTCGCGTCTCGGTGACATCGATTTGGAAATCATGATTCGGAATCCCCGTTTCGTGAAGAAGGACACGACAATGCCAAGCCTTTTTGCGGGGCCGGACCGGGACCTCGATGAAGTGACGGCGTTGAAGCACTATCTTGCGACCTTCAAAGAGGAGGTGCCGGGCTACCCGCTGGGTGATATTGATGAAGGGAGAGCCTTCTATCACCGTGTGGGCTGCGCTGCCTGCCATGCTCCCGAGGTGGGATACCGCCCGCCCCGGGTTCCGGAGAATGCGGAGATCGAGATGGCGGGGCTCCCGAGCGTTCCCATGAACCTTGCCGACCTGTATGAGTTGGATTCGCTGACTCACTTTCTTCTTACGCCCAACACTCATCGGCCGTCAGGGCGCATGCCGGAGTTTCATCTAACGGTCGAAGAGGCGGCGAACTTGGCGGCTTATCTCAAAGCGGGGCCGGATCTGGAGCTTCCTGACAATATCACTGAAGCCCTGACCCGTTCGAAGCCTTTTGAGCTGGATCCTGCTCTCGCCGGGAGAGGGGAATCGCTCTTTGTCAGTAAGAGTTGTTCTGCCTGCCATACGGTGCCGGATCGAAACCGGCGTCGTGATCTTCATTCATCGATTCCTCTTCAAAAACTTGATGTCGCGGAATGGCGGGACTGTCTCTCGGACCGGCCGACGGGAGGAGGAGTGCCCTTTTACGGGCTGGATGAGGTACAGAAACGGGCCATATCAGCGGCCCTGGTCCGGCTCAGCGATCAGGAGGTATTGAGCGGAGCTGCTGAGATTGACTGGCGGATGAAAAGTTTAAATTGTTACGCCTGTCACGAGCGGAGTGGTGTCGGTGGTCCGGAGACGGCCCGTGAAGTCTATTTCGGATTCGAGAGCGGGAAAGCGGTCGAACTGGGACGGTGGGGGAATCTTCCGCCCAACCTGGATGAAGTCGGGTCAAGGCTCCGTCATGATTGGCTTCACGAGGTTTTGCATGGAGAGGGCGGCAAAACGAAAGTCCGGCATTATCAGTCGACCCGGATGCCCCGCTATGCCGGGGGGCGGGTGAAGCCTCTCGAGAGCTTATTTCGACAATTCGATCTCAGTGAGCCGAATCCTCATCAACTATTGAAGTTTCCGCGAAGAAATGGTGAGCAATGGCCGGGTGAGGGGGAAGCTGACTGTCGGCGTTGTCACGGCGCAGGGGAAAAGGCATCGACTGAGTTTCCGGGTATTAATCTGAAGACCTCTCCGGAGCGGCTGCAGTATCCCTATTTTCGATCAATGATTCTCAGCCCTCAGTATACTCAGCCGGGAGTTCCGATGGAACCCGCGTTCGGGGATGATCCGGAAAGCGATGAAAAAACGATGGATCTCTGGCGGTATTTGAAACATTTGCCTTAGCCGGCAAATCCATCGTCAGGGATGAGGCCGCCCCGTTCACCGTCGGCAGCTTCTGTGGCGAGGAGGTCGCAACGCTCGTTCATCTCATGTCCGGCGTGGCCTTTGACCCATTGCCAGTCGATTCGATGACCGGCCGCGGCGCTTTCAAGTCGTTTCCAGAGATCGATATTTTTGACCTCCTTTTTGTCCTTCTTAATCCAGCCCCGGGCCTTCCAGCCGGCGACCCATCCTTTTGTCTGGGCGTCGACGAGATAGCGTGAGTCTGAGAAGACGGTGACCTCGCAGGGTTCCTTCAGGATCTCCAGTCCAGCCACGGCGGCAAGAATCTCCATGCGGTTGTTGGTCGTCTTCTTAAAACCCTGCGCGAGTTCTCTCGTGTGAGGCCCGAATTTAACGACGGTTCCATAGCCGCCGGGGCCGGGATTGCCGCGTGAAGATCCGTCTGTGTAAATCTCGACTTGTTTCATGAATGGAGGTGAGGCTTTAGAAACACGGCAAGAGCGCTAATGTCTTCGCTGCTGAGAGTGCGGGTTCTCGATTCGAACTGCCCCCTTTTCGACCGTTCTTCCGGAAACTCGCCGGGGGAAATGGATTTCATCTCGCGGATCTGACCGTTTCTCCAAATCCATGCGTTCGGGTGCCAGGGGCCGACCATGAGAGGGTCAGACCAGGTGTGAATGCTGAGAATCCGGTCGTTGATTCCGGCGGCAAGATGCATCGGGCCACTATCGACGCTGACGGTCCATGAAGCGGATCGAAGGAGGTGGATCAGCTGAGGGAGTGATGTCTTGTTCAGAAAGCTGGTGACGTTCTCCGGCCATTCCTCTGAGGCGAGTTTTGTATCGGCGACCCCGGCAAGCCATACGGGGATGGGACTCAGCGCTTCGCAGAGTTCGCGGACTTCGACTTTCGAAAGAGATTTTCCCACGCCTCGAGAGAAAGGGTGGAGCAATAGCGCGGGGGCGTCGAGAACCGGCTCAGGCTCAAGGGGGAGGCCGGCAGGTAGCGCAAAATCAACCGGGGCAGTTTCAATGCCGAGCGCGTCGACGAGCGCCCGGTTCCGATCGATGGCGTGGGTGCGATGCCAGTCCGGAACATGAATTTTACGGTCGTAGAAAAGGGGGGCACCTTCTCTCGCCTCTTGAAATCCGATCACCTTCTTTGCTCCTGAAAGTCTTGAGAGGAGGGCACTCCGGAGGAGGCCCTGGAAATCGATGGCGAGATCGTAGGCGAGTGGTTTCAGCTCGTTTCCGGCCCAGGTTTTCGCGCGGAAGAGCCCGGGAAGCCCGCGGAGTTGACGCCTTGGAAACGGGATCACATTCTCAAGAGAGGGCGATCCTTCGAGGATGGGAGTCCACTCCGTGTTCGCGAGCCAGTCGATTTTGACGCCGGGGTACTGGCGTTTGATCGCCGCAACAGCGGGGAGAGCGTGAACAATATCGCCGAGCGAACTCGGTTTAACCACGAGGATGCGTTCGCTGCCTTTGAGTTCCACTTTATTTTCCCAGTGAAAGGCGATGGGCCAACATCTCAGGGAGGCCGGCTTCGATGATCTTGTCCTGAGCCTTTTGAACGTCGTACTCAAGGCGGCGGATACTCACTTCCTGATTCTCGACGTCGTAGATGGCATACGAGGCGCGCCAGTCACCGTCGCGAGGCTGACCTGTGCTGCCCACGTTGATGAAATATTTTCGTCCCATCTCAAGCTTTACGCTGAGCTCTTCAGAAGGCTCGACGCTGTCGCCTTTGGTGTAGATTCGCGGGGTGTGCGTGTGGCCGTAGAAGCAAAGCTGGGTGAATTGATAGCTGAAGCTCGCCATCGCATCGAATTTATTCGTCACATAGGTCCAGCCGCCGGGCGTGTCGAGGGTGGCGTGTACGATCGTGAAATCGCGAACCTGCCGGACGAGTTTGAGATTCCCGAGAAATTCGCGTTCCTCCGGGTTGAGCTGGGCCCGGGTCCATTCCATCGCCTGTTTGGCGAGGGGGTTGAGTCCTTCGAGCGAGGTATCGAGAATTGCTTCCTCATCGTGGTTCCCTTTTACGACAGGGCATCCCATTTCCTGGACAATCTGAAGGCACTCCCTCGGATTGGCGGCGTAGCCGACGATATCACCTACACAAACGTGGTCGGTGCATCCCATTTCCTGAGCATCTGCTAAGACTGTCTCGAAAGCCTCTAGATTAGCGTGGATGTCTCCGAAAATGGCGTATTTCATTACAGGGGTTGAGCAGCGGGCGCTTTCGAAAAGCGGGAAGCCTATGAACTAAACATAGAAAAAGGTTTTCGCAACGCATCGGAGGGACAAAACCCTGACGGGGCAGCGGCGACAGAAGGCCGTGTCAATCACGGTTGCGTGAGTCCCGGCAGGTCGGGATAAGGCTCGGTAATGCGGAGGCTCCGTGGGATTTCGAGCTGCTTTTCGAGGTCTTTGATCGTGATGATGAGTGAGGCGACGTGGTTATGTTCTCCTTCGTAGTAGAGGCGTAGAAGGTGATCGTAGGCTTCCTGCTCATGCCCGGGGCATTTGGCGAGAAAATACCCGGCAAATCGCTCCGCATATTGCGGCGCTTCAGGAAGTCCCACGAGATCCTGATAAACCCGGGCCGTGGCGCAGTCGTCCTTCAGTTTCTCTCTATATACTTCGGCGAGCTGCTGGCGAATCACTGCAGAATCAGGATTCTGAGCGATGCCCTGCTCTGCAAGCTCGACAGCGAGGAGGGCGTATTCATTGAAGCGGCGCTTCCGTTCAAACTCAGGGATTGTCTCATCAAGCTGCATGTTGGCAGTCGCATTGATGCCGAGATGCCAGACGACGTCACGCCAGTGATTTTCATCGCGCGGCTCGAGGCTGGTTACGATGGCGTAGGCGCTTCGCAATTCCTCCCATTCTTTATTCGAAAAATGTTCAAACGCCTCGAGAACGAGGTAGGAACTCACGAGTGTTCGAAGCCCCCCCAGCGTTCCCATGAGCGCTGACTGGCTCATTTGTTGAATGGCGTCCTGTGCCGGTGGCGGTAGTAGAAGATGTGAGTCGACCAGTTTTTTACGCGTGTGCTCCTCGAAGGGGGCCCGGACGATTCCGAAAATGGCGAGGCCGACGAGGACGAGAAGCCATCTGGGGGATTTCTGAAACAATGCCTTCACCGGATTAAAATTCTTTATCGACAAAGGTGAGAAGAGAAAGGAGGAGGAAAACGACGAGGTAGGCACCGGTTAGTCCTGTCATTTGCCAGATGAGCGCCGGTACAAGGGCAGCGCCCTGGACGATGCCTTCGCTGAAAGAGAAAATTTGAAAGTTTGGAATGATGATTTTGAAGAGCTTCAAAAGCATTTGCACGACCATGTTATTATCGGTTTCCGCGAGCCAGAAATTGGTGGCCATGGTGTGGGCGTGACCGACGAGGAAGACGAGAACGCTGACGATGATCGTGAAGAGCGAGCTGGAGGCGAAAGTGGATAGCAGAATTGTCACCGAAGCGACAACCGCAGCTTTCATGAACGAGGCGAGAGCTGCCACTGCGAGGTCGGAGTGAAAGCCGTTTTTTTCGATCAGGAGAATGGCCTGCCGTGTCTCATCGCTGATGCCGTTTGGGGAAGCGCTGACTTCATCAGCAATGTAGCCCATTTCCTGCCACTGAATCATGCCGGCGCAGACGAGAAACATCACCGAGAGCGAGATGCCGATAACGATGAGGACGCCGCCGAGTTTCCCGAGGAGGTACTCGATCCGGCGAACCGGTTTCGAGAGGATCGTGTAGAGGGTGCGGTCCTCGATATCGCGGGGGATCAGTAGAGCGGTCGCTACGATCGCAAAGAGCCAGGCGAAAAGGTCCATCGCACCGAAGGAGACTTTTTTAATGGTCGAGAGAGCCTGGGCCGGTGATGAGGCAAAGTTAAAGTTGCCGATGACGAGGAGGAGCACGGCAAAGGCGAAGAGGAAGTAGAAGGTCTTCATCCGGATCAGCTGAGTGAGCGTGCTGATCGCGAGGGTCCAGACGCGGCTGATGGAAAACAGCGGGACGGAGCGGGCGGGGGATTGAAGGGTCGTTTTCGAATCACTCATGCGGATTCCTCCTTTTTGTTCTGATCGGCGATTTGAATGAAGAGGCGCTCCAGAGTGGTGCGGGGATGGCCTTCTTCAATAATGCCGGCGGCTTCGTCGGAAGCGATCAGGTCATGGATTTTACTCATTAGCTCGGGGGAGGCATTTTCCAGGGTCATCGCCGTTTGCGAATCAATCTGGATTAATTCATCGAGCGTCCCTTCTCGGCGCATGCGACCTTTGAAGATAATGCCGACACGGTCGCAAACTTCCTGAACCTGCTCAAGGAGGTGGGAACAGAGAAAGACGGTGTAGCCATCCTCTTTCAGCTTGAGAATGAGGTCACGGATTTGTCGCGAGCCGACCGGATCAACCCCGGCGGTGGGTTCGTCGAGGATGACGAGGCGCGGATTCTGGATCAGTGTCTGGGCGAGGCCGATGCGTTGCAGCATGCCTTTCGAGTAACCCCCGAGTCGTCGATTGGCGGCGTTTTCGAGATCGACCAGTTTGAGGAGGTCGGCGATGCGGTCTTTTAACTCGCTTCCTTTGATGCCGCAGAGTTTGCCATAAAATTTCAGCGTTTCTTCACCGGAGAGATGCTTGTAGAAATACGGGTTTTCAGGGAGAAATCCGATTTCATTCCGTGCCCGGATATCACCGCTGTCGAGCCCGAACACTTTTGCCGAGCCGCTGCTGGCGGCCATGAGGCCGAGGACCACCTTCATCGTGGTGGACTTGCCGGAGCCGTTTGGACCAATCAATCCGTAGACTTCACCCGCGGCGACCTCAAAGGAGAGGTTGTCGACCGCGACGACGTAGTTTTTTGAGAGACCGGTGCTGAAGACCTTGGTCAGATTCTTTACCTCTACCGCTGGTTCGCTCATTCCTATTCCTGAATCGAAAATCCTTTCACGTCCTCCAGAAGCGGCACCGTCCTTTCTTCCTGTTCCTGAATGTGGTGCCCGAGGGGGCTGTCGTGCAGTTCTTCGAGAAATTCATCTAATTCCTCCTCTTCGCCCATGATCTGAAGCTCGACGCGGCCATCGGGAAGGTTTTTCACCCAGCCGAGAACGTCGAACCCTTTGGCGAGTCGCTTCGTCGAGTAACGAAAGCCTACGCCCTGCACTCGACCTGCGAAGATGTATTGCCGCGCTGTCATGGCGCACCCTAGCAAAGAGGAGGCCTCGCAGCGATAATTTTTCAGAAAAGTATGGTCGAATTTTACGGGTCCGGTTTCGGCCTGAATGAAGAGAAGATTTTGGAGAAGGAAACGCGTGCGGTCTCTGGAAGTTCGCGCTGTTTCTTTTTCATTCGAGGGTGCGCTGCGCATTCGTGCTCGAAAAATGGCCTTTGGTTGAGGATTTGGTTGCAGACAGGGCCGCTTGAATGAGGATAGACTTTCCTTTCTGCTTCCGATGTCGGCTTCTTTTCAGTCACTCTGCGTTTTTTGCGGCGCGAACTCAGGCACGAACCCGGCCTTTGAAGCCTCGGCGCGGGCCGTCGGGCACTACTTCGCGGAGAACGGGATCCGTCTTGTCACCGGCGGGGGCAGCCTCGGACTCATGGGGGCGGTCGCGGATGGGTGTATTGAAGCCGGGGGCGAAATGGTGGGCGTGATCACCCATTATTTAGAAGAGCGGGAGCTGGCTCATCCGCTCGCGCATCGCATGGAAGTCGTCGACACGATGCTGGCCCGTAAAAAGCTCATGGCAGACCTTTCCGATGGATTTATTTCCCTCCCGGGCGGCATTGGCACGCTGGATGAAATGTTTGAAATGCTGACCTGGTCCAGATTGCAGGAGCACGACAAGCCGAGCGGCATCCTTAATGTCGATGGATTTTACGACGAACTGATTTCATTCTGCGGTAAGACTCAGGTCGAGGCCGGGTTTATCACGGCCGAAGATGCCGCAAATTTGATTGTCTCTGATGACATCGCCGATCTCGTTGAAACGCTCGCTGATGCGGCGGCGACGGGTTCAACCTCTCTTTACTGAAAATGAAGGCCTACCACGACCTCCTCCAGCATGTTCTTGATCACGGCGCGGCACGCGACGACCGCACCGGTGTTGGCACGATCGGTGTTTTCGGTGCTCAGGCCCGTTTCGACCTGCGCGAATCCTTTCCCTGTCTCACGACGAAGAAACTGCACCTGCGCTCGATTATACATGAGCTTCTCTGGTTTTTGAACGGCGATACAAACATCAATTATCTCAAGGAAAACGGAGTTTCGATCTGGGATGAATGGGCGGATGAGAATGGGGATCTCGGTCCCGTTTACGGGAAACAGTGGCGCTCCTGGGCTGTCGGTGACGAAGGGGAGTCCATCGACCAGCTCGCCAGGGTCGTTGAGGCGATCAAGACCAATCCGACGAGTCGTCGCCATATCGTGAGTGCCTGGAATCCCGCCGATGTCGATGAGATGGCGCTTCCGCCCTGCCATACCATGTTTCAGTTTTACGTCGACACAACACGCGGTGAACTGAGCTGTCAGCTCTATCAGCGGAGTGCCGATCTTTTTCTCGGTGTGCCGTTCAATATCGCCTCCTACGCGCTGCTCACCATGATGATGGCTCAGGTTTGCGGGTTGAAGCCGGGGGATTTTGTTCACACCTTTGGTGATCTGCATCTCTATCAGAATCACCTGGAGCAAACAAAACTCCAACTCACCCGTGAACCACGCCCTTTGCCGGTCATGAAACTCAATCCGGAGATCAAGGAGATTGACGGGTTCTCCTATGACGATTTCGAGCTGGTCGATTACGATCCGTATCCCGGTATCAAAGCTCCTATCGCGGTATGAGTCGTCCCCGCATTCAAGCCGTGGTCGCGATGGCCTCGAACCGGATCATCGGGAAAGACGGTGATCTTCCCTGGCGATTGTCGGAGGATCTGAAGTGGTTCAGAAAGATGACCGTGGGGCATCCCGTCGTGATGGGGCGCAAGACGATGGAGTCTCTTCGCGGCCCGCTTCCGAAGCGGCGGAATATCGTGATTTCAAGAGGTGCCACGGAGTTGCCTGAGGGATTCGAACTCGTTCGCAGTTGCGAGGAAGCGCTTCAGGGGCTCGAAGGCGAAGAAAAAGTCAGTATCATCGGTGGCGCGCAAATTTACGCCGAAATGCTTCCGCTCTGCGACGAAGTGTTGCTGAGCTATGTCTTTCATCCCTACGAAGGGGATACGGCGCTGCCGGCGTTCGAGGACGAATTCACGATGCAGGAAGTTGTCTATCAGGATGATGACTTCGAACTGCGCCGGTATGTGAGGAAGTAAGTTCCTTCACCCTCCCCCCAAACTCTGCACCAACTGTTGCAGTTGCTGATTTTCGGGCTGCGCGGTAAGTGCCTCCTGTGCATATTTCCGCGCGAGGTCGACCTTCCCTGCGTCGCGGCAGATCGTGGCGAGGCCGACGAGATACTCGACGTTGTAGGGGTCGAGTTGCTGCGCGTGTTGCAGGTAGGGGAGTGCCTCATCAACTCTTCCGAGAGAATTCAGGGCGACGCCGTAAAAGTAGTGTGTCTGCGCGTGATTCGGAATCAGCTCAGTCGCCAGTCGCAGTTCTTCGATTCCTTCATCGTAGCGCTTCAGGCGGATTAAAAACCGGGCGAGGGCATCACGAGCGACGCCTTTGTTTTCGGGAAGAAGCGCTTCGTCGATGGCTTTTCGAAATTCCTCCTCGGCTTCCTGCGGGCGGTTTTGACGGTAGAGCAGCTCGGCGAGATTCACTCGTGCGGGAACAAATTCAGGCTCGACCCGGGTCGCGTTGCGGTAGGCGGCCTCCGCTTTGTCGAGCTGGCCGAGATCTGTGTAGAAGAGTGCCATGTTGAGGTGTCCGGCGGCTCGGTCGAAAATGGCTTCCTGCTTTTTCGTAAATTCCTGAGCGGACCGTTTAAACGAAGCTTGCTGTGCTTCATCGAACCGGGCGCTCAAGGGCGCCACGGTTCTCGCTGCCTGCGCCCGCACTGCGCGGGAAGGATCATCGAGAAGGGCGATCGCGGGGGTTCGTTGTTCTGCCGGGTAATTGATCAGGGCGCTCAATCCCTGAATGCGAACTTCCGGTTTTTCGTCGTCGAGACTTCCGATAATGGCCTGGATGGTTTCGCGGTCGGGGGTTTGCTGGCCGATGGTTTCGACGGCCGCGGCGCGAACGATGGCAGGACGGTCGTCGTCATTTGCGAGAGCGAGAAGTCGATCCATTGACCCGGGTTGCCCGCGGCGTGCCGAGGCGAGGATTTCACCGTAGTGAGCGTTCCTCGGGCCGGAGCCCCACCAGTTTTTGAAATGCTCCGTGGCCCAGTCCTGATCCTCGTCTTCGTGGCATTGGGTGCAGGCATCGGGGGTGCCGAGCTGTTTGGCAAGATCAGGGCGTGGAATACGAATGCTGTGGTCGCGGCGGTCATCGACACCCATGTAAGTGGTGTGAGGCATGTGGCAATCGACGCAGCTCGCGCCGGTACTTCCAATGGGGTGGAAATGGTGGGCCGGTGTGTTGTAGTCGGCCTGATGACACTGCAGGCAGAGTGAATTTCCGGGTAGCTTCGGTTTCATCGAGTGCGGATTGTGGCAATCCGTACAGCGAACATCCGCGTGGAACATTTTACTCTGAACATAGGAACCGTAGACGTAGACCTCTTCGTCGACCTGCCCGTCGTGATGATAAAGTTGATCAGAGATAACGGATGGCTGGTAGCCGTCGTGGAAGGGCTCTCCGGCGGTGTGATGAGGTTCGAGCAGTTGGCGGTGCGAGTGACAGCGGGCGCAGGTTTCAATCTGCACATCCGAGGCAATCGGCTGTGTCCGGACAGGGAGGTTTGTCTCCGGGTTGATTGTCCAGGCTCCTTCCTCCGGCTCCTTGAGGGTGACGACGAGCCCCTTGCCTGAGATGTAGTCCTTGAGCTCGGAAAAATCAGCTTCGCTGGCCTCGCCGGATTCGATTTTCCCATGGGCTTCGGCCCATTTTACATGTTCGGAACCGGGGCCGTGGCAGGCTTCGCAGGTCACGTTCATGTCTGACCAGGTCGTGTTGTAGGTGAGCGTGTCAGGATCAAAATTCTTTTTCAGATCGGTGGAGTGACAGTCTGCGCACATGTAGTTCCAGTTGAAGTGACGACGTGTCCAGTGAAGGAGGTCGTCGGCGGGGACAGGTTCATCAGGGTAGAGATGGTACCAGCGTTGACCGCCTTCTTCCGCCGGGCGGCTGTCCCAGCAAACCTGAAGCGCCTGATACTTGCCGCCCTCGAAGGGGATGAGATACTGCTGCAATGGCTCGTGACCGAAGGTGTATTCGATCTTCATGTCTTTGTATTCGCCGTTCTCGTCCTGAGCGTTGACCCAGTATTCAGCGCCCTTCCGGAAAAAGCGGAACTTCTGTCCGAAGTGATCGAACTCCGCATTGTCGAAATCTCCCAGGACAAACTCTTCAGTCGCCGGGTTCATCGCGAGGTGGTGATCACTGAGGAGCCAGTCGTCGTATTCCTGTTCATGGCAGGCAGTGCAATTTTTCAGCCCGACATAGGATGCCTCCGGGACGTCATGATAGGGGGAGTAATCGACCGCCGTTTCGACGTTCTCTGTTTCCCCGTCCGGTCCGCAAGAGGATAGGAGGGTGCCAATGAGAACGGAAAAGACGGCGAAAAAGCGGAGCATGCGACTGTCAGGGGGAGGTGAAAATACGGTAGAAACACGTCAGGCTTGCGATCAAACCCTCTTGAATGAGGGACTAAACCCTGTTTAATCGCTCGCGACTATGCCTGATTTACGCGATTTTCTCCACGAGACTTTTCAAAAAGCAGGGGGAGCCATGCCTTTTGATCAATTCATGGCGATGGCACTGTATGACCCTGTTTTCGGGTATTACACCAGCGGAATTGAGGATGTGGGCGGCGCACGGGGCGACTTCGCGACATCGGCGACGCTTTCAAGCGGGCTCGCGAAGGCGATCGCAGGGTGGATTCATGATGAGAGGGAACATCACGGATGGGAGCATTCCGTTCCCGTGATTGAGGTCGGGGCCGGTAACGGGGAGCTGGCTCTCGAAATATTAAAGTCTTTCGGGTGGTGGAAGCGCCGCCAGATTCAATATCACATCGTCGATGTCTCAGCACCGCTTCGAAAAAAGCAGGAGGCGGCGCTGAAATCCTACTCCGTGGAGTGGCATGCGAGCGTGTCGTCCGCCCTGGAGGCGACGGGTGGAGAAGCCCTTATCATTTCGAATGAGCTCGTCGATGCCTTTCCGGCGAAATGGCTTCGCTGGAGTGGGATCGAAAAATGTTGGCTGGAAATTTTTGTGACCTTTAATCGCGACAGTGGTCTTGCTGAAATATTTAAACCGATGCCGAAAGGGTTCCCCGATTACGATTATTCAGCTCTTGCACTGAAGGAACCGGACTGTGGGCAGCGGGTGGAGATTCAGCCCTTGTTTCAGCGGTGGCTTGCCAATCTTTCTGAGCATCTGGAGAAGGGATCAATTCTCACGATCGATTACGGAGGTCGAGCCGCGGAACTCTACGATCGACGCCCGGGCGGAACCCTCCGGGCATATCACCGTCAGCAAAGAATCGAGGGGGGAGGTGTCTATCAGCGATTCGGAAAACAGGATCTCACTGTCGATGTGAATTTTGGCGATCTCATTTCGTGGGGGGAAGACTTTGATCTTGAGTCGGTCAGGGAAGAGTCGCAGGCGGAATTTTTGCATCGTTTCGGGGAAGGGGCCGATGAAATGGCCTCTTCCGGGGTGGGTGAAGCTTTCCGTGTCCTGCACCAACGTAGAGATTGAGACTGGACAGGCCCGCCTTTGACCCTAGGTTTAAGGCCAAAGGATGAAAATCACGACACATCGCACCGCCTTTCTTTCTCTCCCGCTCGCTCTCGAGCTGGTGCTACTGGGCTAGTCTGCTCAGTATTTGTCCCTTTTCCTAACTCCCCGAATTGTTCATTTGGGGGGGTATTGCGTTCCGCCTTTTTTGCCTTTCCCTTTTAATTAACCCCATGAAACCTGAATCCATCCAAAAATATCGACCGTTTCCGGCGGTCGAATTACCCGACCGTACCTGGCCGGACCGGACCATCACACAAGCGCCCGTCTGGGCAAGTGTCGATCTCCGTGACGGAAATCAGGCGCTACCGGTTCCTATGAGCGTAGACGAAAAGCTTCGTCTTTTCGATGAGTTGGTCCGGATCGGGTTCAAGCAGATCGAAGTCGGGTTTCCGTCAGCGGCAGATACGGAGTTTAATTTTCTCCGCGCGCTCGTTGAGCAGGATCGCATCCCCGACGACGTCACGATCCAGGTGCTGGTCCAGGCTCGTGAGCCATTGATTCGACGCACCTTCGAAAGTCTCGAAGGAGTGAAAAAGGCAATTGTGCATTTATACAATTCGACGTCCCCCTTGCAGCGCCGTGTCACTTTCGGGGATGCGTCGAAAGAGAAGATCCGGGACATTGCTATTGAAGGCGCAAAGTTGATCAGGGAACTGGTTCCGACGCTTCAGGATACCGAAATCACTTTGCAGTATTCCCCGGAAAGCTTTTCAGATACGGAACTCGATTATGCGCTTGAGGTCTGTAATGCTGTTTCCGCGATCTGGGAGCCTAACAAAGATCGAAAAATTATTTTAAATCTCCCGGCAACGGTGGAGTGGTCGACGCCGAATGTACATGCTGATCAGATCGAGTGGTTTTGTCGGCACGTCGATAACCGCGAGCATTCGATCATCAGCCTGCATACGCACAACGACCGCGGGACCGGCGTTGCCGCGACCGAACTTGGATTGCTCGCCGGTGCCGACCGGGTCGAAGGAACGCTTTTCGGAAACGGAGAGCGGACCGGAAATCTCGATATCGTCATTGTTGCGTTGAACATGAACAGCCACGGCATCGAGACGGGTCTCGATTTTTCAGACCTGTCTTCGACGCGGCAGATATACGAAGAGGTGACCCGTCTCACGGTTCCCGAGCGTCAGCCTTACGCGGGTGAGTTGGTGTTTACCGCTTTCTCAGGGAGTCATCAGGATGCGATTAAGAAAGGCTTCGATCGTCGCAGCCGTGATGTCGACGAATCCGGAACCGATTTCCCGTGGGGCGTGCCTTATCTCACGATTGACCCTCAGGACATCGGGCGAAGTTATGAGGCGATCATCCGCATTAACAGTCAGAGCGGTAAGGGTGGCGTTGCCTACATCCTTGACCGTGAGCACGGATTTGATTTGCCGAAATCAATGCATCCTCAGGTCGGGAAATTTGTTTATGACAGGGCCGACGAGGAAGGTCGTGAGCTGAGTAATGATGAGATTGGCGATATCTTTCTGGAGCACTTTGTGAATCAGGATGCGCCGCTCGAACTCCAGAATTTCGAACTCGATCACACCGCGATGTCACGTGGCGAAGTGGTTTGTCAGGCCACGGTGAAGATCGACGGTGAAGTTGTCTCAGGGTCCGGGAAGGGCAATGGGCCGATCAACTCTTTCGTGCATTTCCTGGAGGAATCAGGCCATAAGGATTTCAAGGTGACTGATTATCGCAGTCAGGCGCTTCGCGGTGGATCTGATGCGGATTCAGCGGCCTACGTCCAGATTCAGCATGGCGAATCCGGAAAGCTCCTCTGGGGTTGCGGGATTGATCCTTCCATCGAGATGGCGGGATTGAAGGCGCTTATCTGTGCCTGGAATTTACTTCGAAAGGAGGAGGGATGACTTCCGGTCGTGGCATTCTCTTTGATCTCGACGGAACGCTTCTGGATACTTTGCAGGATCTGGCTGACTCAGGGAATGCGGTTCTCGAAGCGCGCGGATTTCCGACGCATCCGGTTGATGCCTACCGTACTTTTGTCGGGAACGGAATGATGAATCTGGTGCGGGATATTTTTCCCGAAGAGCATCGCCCGGCGATGGGGGAGGAGGCTGAAACGATCCTTGCTGAGTATCGCGAGAACTATGGAGAAAGGTGGCAGAATACCACGGTCACGTTTTCCGGGATCCCTGCGCTGCTGGATGAACTGACGAAAGCGGAGGTGCCCATCGGGGTGCTCTCCAACAAAGCGCACGACTTTACCGGGAAGTGCGTGGAGGCTTTCCTCAGTGACTGGAAATGGGATGTCGTTCTGGGTGCCCGGGAAGGAGTTCCCGTGAAACCGGATCCGGCGGGGGCGATTGAGGCGGCGGGTATTCTCGGTCTGCGTCCCGCAGACTGCTACTTCATCGGAGATTCAGACGTCGACATGATGACAGCGGTGAACGCGGGAATGCATGCGATCGGAGTGGCATGGGGTTTTCGATCGGTTGAGGAACTCCGTGATGCCGGAGCTGAATATATTCTGGAAGAACCCCGCGATTTGTGTTCACTGATTGGAATGGAGATAAAATGAAAATCCGGCAGTTAGTCTTTTTGGCGATGTTCGCCGTTTCTCAAAGTCTCGTTTTTGGCCAGGCTTCCGCGCCGCTTCAGTTGGTGCCGTGGAAAGACGAGATGTTCAAGGTTCCGAAGGTCCTTGAGTCGAGACATGACGGGGATTATCTCATCCTCGACTATGTCTCTTCCCGGGACATCAACGGTCGGGATGCCATCCCGGAAAAGCAGGCCAAGCCTGAGCGGGTTTCTCTCGAAGTGAATTCGATGCAGTCAGATACACGCCTGAAGACCAGGCATGGGTGGATCCGACATTTCACGGTCGGGACGACGACAAATGCGTCCATCATTGTGGTCTACCTGCATGGAAAAGGGGGAAGTCGGGATCAGGGGGTCGATGATAAGACTTTCGGAGGCAATTTTAACCGTCTTAAAAATCTTGTCGCGCAGAGCGGGGGACTCTATCTCTCGCCTGACATTGCCAGTTTTAGCGGGCGCGGGGCGAAGCAGATTTATGGGATGCTGATGCATTATGCAGCGCTTTCGCCCCGGGCGAAGATAGTTATTTCATGCGGTTCCGCAGGAGGCGTCGTCTCCTATCAGTTGTGTCGGCAGAGTGATCTTGCGGAACGATTGGGTGGTCTCATTCTTTTGGGTTCGTTTCCGAATAATCAATTCATCGGGTCGGATGCTTTCGAATCGAGGGTCCCGGTCTACATTGGTCACGGCAGTCGTGACTGGGTTTCCTACCTTCAGAAGATGGACTCGCTTTACCTGCATATTCGGGAGAAAAGTCCCGGCTATCCGATTCGATTCGAACGGTTTGAGAGTGGTACTCATGGAACGCCTATCCGCATGATTGACTGGCGAAAGACAATCAACTGGTTCCTCACTCAGAATTGACAGCGATAGTGCAAGGTGTCATGTAGCTGAGTCTGTTTTGATGAAGAAAAATTCCACCGCAATGAAAGCCGTCCTGATTTCTATTATAGCGGTGTTAGGGTTTGGGTCGGTGCATGCTGTTACGATTGAGGGACGGGAGATTTCGCGGGAGAACATGCGGGAGATTCAGCGCGATCAATTTTATCCGCGGACGGACAAGCACTTCAATACAGTTTTCTACAAGAAGCATTTTGTAGTGGGGGAGGGAGAGTCGGATCTCCTTACCTACCTCATTGAGATGGCTGAGGTTTATGAAGTGTCTCCGTTGGCGGTGTTCGGCGCGATCATGGGCGAACACTCCATGAATCAGCGCAGCACCCTGAAGCAGGTCGGCGAATCAGGAATCAACTTAATCGGAAAAAAATTCGGAAAGTCGGGGGAAAGCCTTGTTAATAATTTGAACGTAAAGTTCCGGGGTGCAAGTGGCGACGCGTCTTTCGGTCCCGGTCAGGTCCAGCCTTTTATTGCCACGGCGATGCAGTCTGAGATCAAGCGAATCCGGCCCGACGCTACCGAAGATGAGATGGACAAATATTGTTGGAAAGGTTCCATCAACATTATTTGTGCCTACATGAATTACGCGGCGAACCGCTACGAGAGTGAGGGGTTCCAGATCCGCGACGATGCACCTCTTCTCGTGACCTTGTTCAATATCGGTGAGAGGAGGTCAAGCTTTGCCGTTCGGGCGGCGGAAACGCGTGCACAGGTGGACGCCGGAGAAAGAGCGGGGCCCTGGTTGAATTATTTCGGGTACTGGATTCAGAAGAATATGAAGACCCTTGAAGCCAGGATGCGTCCGTGACGGATCGAGCGTTTTGGGAATCGAGGCGATGGGTCTTGCGATACTCAAATCTCCACCATCGCCGGCACCGCGTTTTCGAGAAGGGTGAAGAGTTCCCCTGCGGCCTGCCTGCCGACTTCAATGACTTCATCATGACTGAGCGCTTGTCCCGTGAGGCCCGCGCCGTAGTTGGTGAGGCAGGAGAGTCCGACGACACGCATTCCAAGTGCTCTCGCTTGAATGGCTTCGGGTACGGTTGACATGCCGACCGCATCAGCCCCGTACCCTCGAAGCATTCGCACTTCGGCAGGGGTTTCGTATTCAGGACCGTTGACCCAGGCGTAAACCCCTTCAAAGAGGTAGGCGGAGGCGATTTCAGCAGCCTCTGATTTGAGCATTTCGCGCAGAGCACGTGAATAGACTTCGGTTTGGTCGATGAACGTTGCTTCGCCGGTAAGAGGCGATTGACGGGTCAAATTGAGGTGGTCTGAAATCAGCATCCAGCGGCCCGGTTTGAAGTTGGCATTCACGATTCCGGCGGCATTGGTCAGGACGACGGTGGTGATACCGATTTGATGAAAGAGGCGAATCATCGAGGCCGTTTCTTTGGCGGACCACCCTTCGTAAAGATGGACACGGCCCTGAGCGATCGCGATCTCGATGCCGCCGAGTTTTCCAAGGTGAAGCTTTCCTGCGTGCCCTTCGACGCCGCTTTGCGGGAGGCCTTTAATGTCGGAATATGCCACCTGTTCGTTGTCGTCCAGGGTATCCACGAAACTCCCGAGGCCGGAACCGAGGACCAGGCCGATCTTCGGGGTGTGGTTTCCGAGGCTTTTGGGTAAATGAAATTCCTGGTCGCCCATGGCTTAAGATGAACGTGTTTTCACGGCTGTGCAAATTTGCTGATAAAGACGCTTCAGTTCCGGCATGGCGATTCCCTGCTTCTCCGCGCGGCGCAGGGGTTCTCCCCAGATCGGTTCAATTTCAACTGATTGACCTGCTTCAAAATCAATCAGGCTCGATGGTTTATAGGCTCCCATCTCTGCGGTGTTCTTGATGTTCCCTTCGGCGAAGGAGGGGGCAATCTCATGGCCGAAGGCTGCGGCGGCTGTGATGACTTCATCCATGAGTGCTCTCACTCGCTCCACCCTCGCCGGGTCTGCAAGGATGCTTTCCGTGTCGATGCCACCCCCGGCGATGGCAAGTCCGTTAAACGGGACGTTCCAGATCAGCTTTCTCCATCGGGCGAGACCGAGATCAGGAAGCAGTCTGGCCTCGAGGCCCGCCCTCGTAAAAAGGGCATGGACATCGACAGCTGAGTTGCTTCCGGTCATTTCACCCATCTCGACCCGGCCATGCGCGAGGTGATGAATCACGCCCGGCTCTCCTCGATTAATACAGACGAAGCAGAGGCCGCCGAGGATAGGATGTTCCGGGAATTCCCTGCTTAGGAATTCTTCATTACCGAGTCCGTTTTGCAGGGTGAGAAGCCGGGTCCCTTTCTTTAAGAGCGGCGGCACGATGCCCGGCAGGGCGTCATTGGAGGTCGCCTTCAGTGCGATGATGACAAGATCGACCGGCCCGATCTCTTCGGTGCTGGCAAAGGCTGAAACGGGATTCACAACGAAGTCACCTTCGATACTCTTGATCCTCAGGCCCTGATCACGGACGGCGGCAAGGTCCCGGCGCATGAGAAAAGATACCTTCGCCTCGCTTCCCTGTGCCAATCTCGCTCCGTAGTAGGCTCCCACGGCGCCCGATCCGACAATTGCGATGGTTTTGATCTCAGCCATATCGTTTTGCATACCTTTTTCGGGGAAACTTCGCAACGGCTAGTTCTTGACGAAAACGATTGCTCACTTTGAATGGCGTATGTCCCGATCCAGCGTTCTTCTCAAGGCTACTGATTCGCTTAATTCCCGGCTTTGTGGTCTGAGCTTCGAGTCTCCTGTTACTCATGTTTACAATCCGCTCGAATATGCCGGGGCGCCCCACGAGCAGTATGTGAAAAAATTCGGGGATTCGAAAAAGCGGGTTCTCATGATGGGGATGAATCCCGGTCCCTGGGGCATGGCTCAAACCGGTGTGCCATTCGGGGAAGTTGCTATGGTAAGAGACTGGATGGGGATCTCTGCTGAGGTGGGAAAGCCCGCGAACGAACATCCCAAGCGCCCCATCGCAGGATTTGACTGCGAAAAATCAGAAGTCAGCGGACGTCGGCTCTGGGGGCTTTTTTCAGAAACCTTTCCCGAGGCAGAAGCCTTTTTTACTGACTACTACGTCGTTAATTACTGTCCGCTCGTCTGGATGGAGGAAAGTGGAAAGAACCGGACGCCGGACAAGCTTCCCGTCGCTGAGATGGCACCGGTGTCGGTGGCGTGCGATGATTATGTCGCTGAGCATATTCGCGAGCTGGAACCCGAGTTTCTGATCGGGGTGGGTGCTTTTGCCGAAACCGGATTAAAACGAATCGCTCATTCGATTTCCTACGATGCTACCTTTGGCAGAATTCTTCACCCGAGCCCTGCAAGCCCGGCTGCGAATCGTGACTGGGCCGGTTCGGCGAGCACACAACTGCGTGAAATCGGCGTGTGGAAATAGATCTTCTCTGATAGGTTCTCTCATCTAAAGATGTCAGATGATCGATCCAGCCCCGTCCTCCTCAGAAAAGCCAGCTGGCTCTCTTTCTGGATTGGCGTTCTCATGCTCTTTATCAAGATGGCGGCGTGGTGGCAAACGCGGTCGTCGGCGATTTTGAGCGACGCTGCTGAATCAGTGGTTCACGTTGCGGCAGTGGCCTTTGTCGTCTACAGCCTTCGCCTTTCCCAGAAGCCGCCGGATGAAGATCATCCCTACGGACACGCCAAGATCTCCTTTTTCTCTGCCGGGTTCGAAGGCGGGCTTATTTCCGTGGCGGGAATTTTTATTTTGATCAAGGCGGCGCTGCAATGGAATGCAGGAGAGCAGCCTCATGATCTTGAGTTTGGCAGTGCGCTTATCGCCGCTTCGCTGTTTATCAATGGATGGCTCGGGTGGTATTTGATTCAGCTCGGAAAGAGGAACGGTTCCCTCATTCTGGAGTCAAACGGGATGCATGTCCTCGTTGATGCGTGGACCAGTCTGGGAGTTCTTGTCGGTCTGCTCCTGACCTGGTTGACCGACTGGGCGTGGCTGGATCCCCTGTGCGCCATCTTCGTGGCCCTGCATATTCTGCGGAATGGGGTTAAGCTTCTGTGGCAGAGTGCGAACGGATTGATGGATCGTGCGGATCCCGCGGTGAAGGAGGAGGTGGTAGCCAGCCTTGATGCCTCGACAAAACAGTTCGGAATCACCTGGCATCACTTGCGCCATCGTCATCTCGGTGATGGACACTGGGTCGATTTTCACCTCGTTTTCGAAGATGACACCTCCGTCAAAGAGGCGCACGACATCGCGACACGTATTGAAAGATCGGTTCGTGCGACGTTGGGACCGGGAACGACCGTGACCTCTCATCTCGAGCCGGCCGAGGACCACGAACGAATTCACGGTCATGCTCCGGGCGAGCTTGAGCCGTGAGAGGTGGAATGACGGCGCAACGACTGTCGAAGCGTAGCGCTTCGGATTGGCTTAATACTCCCGATCCAACAAATAGTCCGCTATGTCGCTCAGGCGCTGTCCCTTCTTTCCGAACGGCTTGAGGGCTTCGTGTGCCTTTTTTGTCAGTCTCGCGGCTTCCTTGCGACTCTTTTCCAAACCGAAAAGGGCAGGGTAGGTGGACTTGTTTGAAGCCTCATCTTTCCCCGCGCTCTTACCGAGCTTTTCGCTGGTCTGAGTGACGTCGAGGATGTCGTCGATGACCTGAAAGGCGAGGCCGAGGGATTGGCCGTAAGTGGTGAGTGCGTCGAGTTTTTTCGGCGTTGCGTTGGCGCTCATGGCACCGAGCTTAATTGAGGCCGTTAAGAGGGCTGCGGTTTTGCTCTGGTGAATGAATTTCAGTTGTGCCGGTGTCAGGAGGACATCGCTGCCTTCGCCTTCAAGGTCGAGGATCTGCCCGCCGATGAGGTGGCGACTTCCAGTGGCGACAGCAAGTTCGGTCACGTAGGCGCCGACATCGTAGCGTTTTGTCGGAGGGGTTTTGGCCAGGATCTCGAAAGAGATGGTGAGCAGTCCATCGCCGGCGAGGACGGCGACACCTTCTCCATATTTGACGTGGCAGGTCGGCATGCCGCGACGGAGATCGTCGTCGTCCATGCAGGGAAGGTCATCGTGAATGAGCGTGTAGGTGTGCAGACACTCAACCGCGGCGGCGGGAGCGAGGGCATTTTCGCAGGTGCCGTCACAGGCTTCGGCGGCGGCGAGGGAGAGGATGGGGCGGAGCCGTTTTCCTCCGGCGAAGAGGCTGTACCGCATCGCCTCGTGAACGGTCGCGGGACGGACATTGGCTTTAGGTAGAAAGCCGTTGAGCGCTTTATCGACGATCTTGACGCGTTCTTTGAGGTAGGGCTTCAGTGCCTCAGTCATAAGGGAAACGGGGTGATGTGCTGTTACAGGAGTTCTGCGATCTGCACGGCGTTGAGCGCGGCCCCTTTCCTAACCTGATCACCGACGACCCAAAAAGTGAGGGCGTTGTCGAGGACGAGGTCTTTACGAATGCGACCGACGAGGCAGTCGTCTCCGTCGGTACAGTCAAGCGGTGTTGGGTACTCGGGAGAGTCGGCAAAAGGATCGTCGACGACGTGGACGCCGGGCGCGGCATTGATTGCTTCGCGGGCCGCTTCGACACTTGGCTCATTCTCAAAGACCGCCGTGATAGAGACGGCGTGGGAACGAAAGACCGGCACGCGAACACAGGTAACGGATGCCTTCAGGTTGGGTGCGTGAAGGATCTTCTGTCCCTCAAAATGCATCTTCATTTCCTCTTTCGTGTAGCCGTTCTCCAGAAAGACATCGACCTGAGGAATGACGTTAAAGGCAATCTGCTTCGGGTAGACCTGCGGGGCGGGAAGAGGCTCACCCTTGCTGAGTGCGGTGACCTGAGCGTCGAGTTCCGCGATGCCCTGGGCGCCACTTCCGGAAACGGCCTGATAGCTGCTTGCGATGACGCTTTTGACTCCGCCAAAGGCTCGATGCATCGGATTCAGCGCCATGAGAGTGACGATGGTGGTGCAGTTGGGATTTGCGATAATACCATGATGAGTCTCTGCATCCTCCGGGTTGATTTCCGGAACGATAAGAGGAACTCCTTCGTCCATGCGGAAGGCAGAGGAATTATCAACCACTACTGCTCCCGCTTCGACCGCATGAGGAGCGAAGGTCTTTGAAATGCCTCCCCCGGCACTGAAGAGAGCCACATCTACCCCTGAAAATGAGTCAGGGGTGAGTTCTTTGACCGTGAGCTCTTCACCGCGAAACGTAAGCGTCTTTCCAGCGGAGCGTGCTGAGGCGAGAAGGGTCAGTTCGCTGAGGGGGAAGTCACGCTGTTCGAGGCACTTAAGAATCTCAATTCCAACGGCTCCGGTCGCGCCCGCAACGGCAAGGTGTTTTGGCGAATGGCTCATTTTCGATTTGTTAAGGGGCCGAATTTACGTATTCTACCAGTGATTGCAACCGAATGGAAATAGCGGCACAGTAAGCTGTGTCAGCCAATTACCTGAGCTGCTCAAACAACCATCAAATCCTATTCTATATGAAGATCAAGACACTTGCTATCCTCGCCGTCGTATCCGCCTCTCTCTTTCTCAATGCTTGTAAGACTTGCCCTTCCGCTAAGTCTGCTTGCTGTGCGCCTACTGCTTGCTGCCAGAAGTAAGGTGATCAAATTTCGATCAGGTTTTGCCCTGATCAACAAAGAGGCGCTCTCCCTAACCGGTGAGCGTTTTTTTGTGCCCCGATGAATTTTTCATTCTAATGAAAGACGGGAGGGGAGCGTTTCGTATCCGTGAGAGCAGAATGTTGAATTTTGCTCTCAAAAACCTCTGAACTCCTTAATTACCTGATATGAAACTCTCGATACTTTTTCTGACTCTCGCTGCGGTCTCACTCTTCACGGGGGCGTGCAAGCATCGCAATAAGCAGCCATCCTGCTGCACGAAGAACCCGGTTGCGTATCCAACTCATCCATCCGGATCCTACAGTGGCGGTTACGGTTACACGAAGTAGGCGTTCGTTGTGAGCGATACAAAGAGCGATCCTCCTTTCGGATGGTCGCTCTTTTTTATGCTAAAGGTGAAGTCAGGAGGGGGAGGATAATCCGTCCTCCCTTTTGTCGGGAAGCTTCCTGAGGGTGATGCCCGATCGTTTTGCCAGCGAGTTGAGAAGGGCTGAGTTGTCCCCGAAGGAGGGGAGGGTGTAGGTTTTTCTTCTGCCGTCCCGTGTTTCGATGACAAGATGATGAGTCGTGAGGATCGTGTTCATTTTTCCGCCTCGCGGCTTATTCGGCCGAAAGGTTTTACTGAAATTCCCGAGTGAACAGATCTCGTGGTAGGGGATACTGCGGGCTCCGAAGAAGTGTCGTATCGTGAGTTCCCGGCTGGATAGCATCCAGGGAGTGGCAAAGGAGTATTTCAAAAAGAGGATCGTGAAAGCGATCAAGGCAGAGGCAAAGACGAGGACGAAAATTTCGTCGGCCTGGATGTGGGGCATCGCCCTGGCAAAGGCAAGAAGGCTTATCAGTCCCAGAAAACCGGTAAAGCCGGCGACAAAAATGACGGCTCCTTTTGACTTGGATGATTCGAATTTTTCGACGTTTTTACTCATTTCGATGCTTGAAGGTCCAGAGAGACGAATGAGTTGAAGGTTCAGTGCACGAAAAGGAAATAGCGATCAGGTTTCCACGGTCCCGGCCTTGTCTCTGACGCGCGCGTAGAGTTCGATGCCCTGCCGGGATTGTTCAATCAGGTCGGGGGCCGGCTTGATTCTTCCTTTCGGAAAAATCATGATGACCATGGAGCCGCCGAATCGGAAGTATCCTTTTTCATCGCCGCGCTCGACGGGTTTGTCTGCTTCAGAAGTGTCGACAATATTACCCACATTGGTGGCACCAATTTCGAGGAAGAGGTAATCGCCGACCGGCGAATCGCGAACCGGGGTGATGCGTCGTTTGTTTTCCCAGAGGTAGGAAAGTGAGCGCGACAGGGCGAGGGGATTCACGGAATAAAGGGATCCGTTAATGCCGTGTGGCGCGGCAGGGGTGCCGCCAAGAGGGAAGTGAAAGCGATGATAGTCCGTCGGGCAAAGGCGGGAAATCAAAGCGGATCCGTCTGCAAACCGTGTGGAAAGATCGGAGTCGTTGAGGAGGCGTGCCAGATCAAACTGTTGGCCTTTGGCCCAGATAGCCTGTGACCGGGAAAGGTCCGGAATGAAAAGGTGGCGTCCGTCAGCCGGGAAGGAGAGCGTATTTCCCCCCCTGGCGAGAGGGCGGGAGGCGGGCTTCAACTCACGATGAAAGAATTCATTGAAAGTGGTGAGCGACTCTAAAGGGTGGAGAAATGTATCCGGATCGAGTCCAAATCGTTCGATGAATGGAAGGATCTCTTTTCGGGAGCAACTGCAGTCTGCCCATTTTCCGTAGAGTCCGGAGAACCAGCGGTGTTTGATGATCCCTTCGAGCGCTATCTTGCCTATCCGGGTTTCATAGGCCCAGCGGAGCGGTTTCTCGCCATAGATGCTCTCCGTTTTGAGGGTTTGATCGTAACGGTCAAAGTAAACCAGTTCTTGCCTTTGTTCCACGGTTGAGAGATAGACCCGTCAGGCGGGACGGGCCAACGGATTTTTCGCATTGAAGCCGCCAGAGAACGAGAGATGAGAGCACTGATCACAAACGACGACGGTATCGATGCTGACGGGCTTGCTGCATTGGTTGGCCTGGCAGAGAAGCGGTTTAAGGAAGTCTGGGTCGTTGCCCCGATGGATCAGATGTCGGAAATCGGGCACCGGGTCACTACTCAGAAGACAATTCGCTTTGAGGAACGCGGGGAGCGCCGGTTCGCCGTGGGAGGAACCCCGGCTGACTGTGCCCGCGTTGCCCTTGCTCATTTGATGCCGGAAAAGCCTGACTGGATTCTGTCAGGGATCAATCATGGTGGAAATTTGGGGCGTCATGATTTTGTTATTTCAGGAACGGTTGCGGCGGTTCGGGAGGCTGCATTTGCCGGAATTCCCGGGGTCGCCTTTTCTCATTTCATGAAACGTGGCAACCCCCTCGATTGGTCGCGCGCGGCGGAGTGGGCTGAGCGCGGTTTTGAAAGTCTCATCGAAGAAGAGACTGCCGAAGGGGAGTTCTGGACCGTGAATTTACCTCATCCTGCGGAGGGGGATCCTGAGCCGGTTGTACAACGTTGCGAGCAGGAGCGTCATCCCCTGCTGGTTGCGTATGAAACCGTTGGGGCCAATGAAATTCAGTATGTGGGTGACTATCACGAGCGACCGAGGCGGCCCGGAAGTGACGTCGATGTCTGCTTTTCAGGAAATATAGCTGTGTCAAAAGCCTCGCTTTGAGATTTACTCGATTTGAATGAGGCGGCTGGAATCGTGGACCCGAAAGCGAAAGGCGGACCTGCGGGCGCGGCTCCTGGAGTGGGAGGGTGTTTTCGGCCTTGATCCGGTGGAGGATTTTTTCGCCGGGAGCGGGAGTATGCCTGACTTCAGGTATGAGACAGGAGAGTTGTGTGTCGGGACAGCGTGGTGGCTTGGAGAGCTTTGTCGACTGGCCTACACTCCGGATCACCGGGAGGTGTTGCGGGACAGGCGGGAGATCCTGCCGCGAAGAGGCCCGATTCTTTTAGAACGTTCCCCGTTTCGCGAGGAACTCTCGGTTCATAAAACCGGGAATCATGCATCGATTTATCGGCGGAGAGATGGTGAAGGTGGATCCATTGTCTGTTTTCGGGGAACGAGCAAATCGCGACAATGGCTCATGAATGCGGTGATCCGTCCTCACGGATGGAAGCGGTTCCGGCAGGCGGATGACCCGGCAGATGCTTATGTTCACTCGGGGTTCTACGTCTTCTTCAAGCGCGTTTGGCCAAAGTTGCTTCCGACACTGGAGGAGCTGCCGAGACCCTGGATATTTACCGGCCATTCTCTGGGAGGTGCTCTTGCAACGATAGCGAGCGTGGTTTCCCATCCGGATCTTGTCTGTACCTTCGGGGCTCCCAAGGTGGGAAACCGGGCTTTTTACGGGCTGAGGCAGGCCGATTCGGTATGGCGGATCGTCAATGATCAGGACCTCGTGCCAAGACTCCCGCTGGCTGATCCCGGCCTTGCGGACCGGCAATTGGTGCATGGAAAAGAGGCGATCCGGTTGGGTTCAAAAGGAGAGCCCGGGTCATTTGTGTCGATGGATGAAGAGGCAGGGCTTCCTTTTGAGCTTAAGTCGCTGGCCCGTGAATTCGAGGCCCCGCCTGCCTGGATCACGGATCACCGAATGAGTGAATATCTTGACCGGCTTCGTCGGATTCACGATTTTCGCCGGAATTAGGGACCGCTTTTCTGCTTCGATGCTGCATTGATCCTGACGGGATTTCTGCGATACTCTTAGGTAACTTATGATTTCACCTACTTCATCACACCCCTCAGTGATCGCAGGCGTTGTTGGCGCTTTCGCGATTCTTGTTGCGGCTCCGTCGTTAGCGCCCGGTGATGAGTCGGTTCCTGAGCGAATCGATCTTTCGAATTTTCCCGGGGAAATTGTCGATAAAATAGTGGTTCCGATTCCGGCTGAGATCTTCGCGGTGCTCGATAAACTCGATGAACCCGAGTGGAAAAGTGCGGTTGAGCTCCCCGAGTCGAATGAGACGACGACTGATCGCGCAATTCTCGCTTTAACTTTTGGAAGCCTTGTTGGCGAGGGGTTCATCGCGGTTCAGGCGAAGAGTGGCGATGATATTCAGCAGATTGGACGTCGTGTCCTGGCTCTATCCGAATCATTGGGGTTGGCCAGTGCGGTTCAGCCGCACAGTCTGAGTATCATTGATGAAGCGGCGGATCGAAATTGGGAAGGGGTGCGCGAGGAGCTTGATGCGACACAGCAGACGGTTCGAATGACGATGGAAAAGCTGCGGGACGATGAGCTTTCAGGTCTTGTCAGTCTTGGCGGGTGGCTTCGCGGAACCCATGTTGTCACTTCTTTCATTAGTGACTCATTTAGTGAAGACAAGGCGGAGCTCCTCAATCAGCCGGGTTTGATCACTTATTTTCGCGAGATGCTGGAGTCAATGTCAGGTCCGTCTAAATCGAGTCCTCAGATTCGCGCCATTAGCACCGGCCTCGCCCGTCTCGAAGCGATCGTCTCAGACGGAGAAGTGATTTCCGAAGAGGATATTAATGATATGAGAGACATCAGTCAGGCGATGTTAGAACAATATTACTTTGAGGAGGCGGAGTCTTAGTCACCCGGTCTTTCGATTTTTCTTATGAGGTTAGATTCAGGCAATACTTCCTACAAGCGAGTCACCATTTTACTGGTGGTGTTTGCGATGTCGTTTCCGTTTTTGAGCCGGCTTGAGGCTTTTGTGAACGAAGCCATCTCCTATGCCCTCGAAGCGGCGACGCCTTATGTTGAACAAGGTTTTGAAGTTCGAGAAGACAGTTGGTCGGGTGAGGTCGCTCCGATGAAGCCCCTCCTCGTAAGGCATCAACTTTTCCGCGGTAACGAATACTGGTTTTGGGCGGGGACAAGTTGGCCCGGTGCGACGGTGAAAGTGGATATTTTTGATATCGAAGGAAATCCGGTGAGCCTTGAGTCTTTTCAAAAGGATTCTTTCGCCGGTGCCCGTGCGCTGCCTGAAAAAACGGCTACTTACCTGATTCGAGTCGTTGTTTCCTACGATGAGGAGGCCGCGGCAAAGATCGAGGCGGAGAATCCCGGCGTCGAAGGGATCGGCGAATTTTCAGGAATGCTCGATTGGGGCCTTGTCTACGGCTACCGTTAGTTTTTTCTGAACGGGGCGATGAGCGTATTTCTCCGCTATGCCTGAGCAGACCATAGAATTTGAGAGCCCGCATTTTCTGCACAGTCTCTTTGCGGACAATGTAACGCTTCTGCGCGAGATGGGGGACGCGCTGGGAATCGGTGTCGCGACGCGTGATGCCTGGGTGAAGCTTCATGGAGATGACCGTGCCGTTCAGGCCGGCGCGGCGATTTTTGAAGATTTAGAAACGGCGAGGCGACAAGGCGGGGCAATCACTCCTCATTCTTTTCGCTACGCGATAAAAACGGTCAAAGAGTCGATGGAAAAGAAGCAGGATCAATCGAGTCCTCAATCAGGGAGAGATTCGAAAGTCAGTGAGCTTTTTGAGCACCGGCTTCTAACCGGCGGGGCGAAGCCTGCTGTCACGCCGAGAACTCAGACTCAGCTCGATTATCTCAAGGCACTCAATCAGAACGATGTCGTTTTCGGGATTGGTCCGGCGGGAACCGGAAAGACATATCTCGCGATGGCCTACGCACTGGACCTCCTCAAGAATCGCCGCATCGAGCGTATCATGCTGACCCGCCCTGCCGTGGAAGCGGGTGAGGCTCTGGGGTTTCTTCCCGGTGCGCTTGAAGAAAAAGTCCTGCCCTATCTTCGCCCTCTCTATGATGCGATGAATGACATGCTTGACGGGGCTGAGGCAGTTCGCTATGCGGAAAAGAATCTGATTGAGATTGCTCCGCTCGCCTACATGCGCGGGCGGACTTTGAACCGTGCCTGTGTCATTCTCGACGAAGCACAGAATGCGACGCGAGAGCAGATGCTGATGTTTTTGACCCGAATGGGTGAGGATTCGACCTGTATCATCACGGGCGATCCATCGCAGATCGATCTTCGGCCAAAGCGGAATTCAGGCCTTCTTGAGGCGATATCGATTCTCCAGGGAGTCGAGGGAATCGCTTTTACCCGTTTTTCGGGCGAAGACGTGGTGCGCCACCCTGTGGTGGCCCGAATTATCGAAGCTTATGATCGCGAGCGCGATACGGAAGGCACTTGATGTCGCTTAGACGATGGGCTCGACCGCAGGTTTGTGGTCGAGGCATTCGGCAACCGCGACGCGTATTTTTTCAATACGGTCAGGATCGATGATTTTTTGTTCTGTGCTGGAATCGACAATATGGAAGCGGTCAATCGCCGCCCCGGCCTGGGTGCTGATACGGGCATTCAACACCTGGGCATTGAGATTTCCGAGGAGGGTGAAAATGTCGTAGAGGAGGCCAATTCTATCCTGCGCCTGAATTTCGAGAACGGTTGCAGGATCGTCTCCGTCGTTCGTGAGGAAAACGCGTTGAGGAATATCGAAATTTGGAGGCTCGGCTTGAGTGATGGATGGCGTCTCCTGTTTTTCAATGAGGGCAGGGAAGTCAACCCGGCTGGATGCGATGGAGAATTCGTCTTCCATCAGTTTCGCGATGCGTTCGATTTCCCGTTTATTCTGAACGGGATTGAATGTCGCCGTGCAAACGCGGAAGATATCGAGAACAAGATCATCGCTGCGGGTAAAGAGGTCGGCAGAGAGAATGTTCAGGTTCCGTGCCGCAAGCGCTCCCGCCATTTTTGAGAGAAGCATTTTGCGATTCCATCCGGCGACTTCAAGGAGGCTGTAACCTTCGTCAGGGCGCTCTTTCCATTCGAGCTTGGGAATCATCGACTCGTTCGGGGTGACGCGATGAATAGATTTAAAGAAGCGACGGAAAAGTTTGACGTGACGGGCGATGCTTGAAGACCCCCTGTGTCGGAAATAGCGCTCCGGCATCGCCTGGAAATGCGCCTCAACCTCTTCCAGATAGTCTTCCGGTAACTTCCCCAGTACCTTCTGTTTGGTTTCGGCAACCGGGCGGTTGAATTGTTCTTGAAAGAGCTTTTGATCGCTGAAATAGGAGTCTGTCGAACGATGTAGCTGCTTCATGAGGGAAGCTTTCCAATCGTTCCAGGCTTCGTCGTTGGTGCCTTTTGAGTCTACGTAGGTAAAGAGGTGGAGTGCTTCCATCCATCGGGGATTCTTCACCGCTCCGGCAAAGTCGGAGATAGTATTGGGATCGCTGATATCCTTTGTCGTTGAGGTTCGCCAGAAAGTCAGGTGGTGATCGACGAGGAACATGATCAGGCGAAGCCGGTCGCCGGTGTAGTTGAGGCGCTTGCAAACCTTCGCGGCAAGAATCGCGCTGGCGTCCTCATGATGTCGAACTTCTTCTGAACGTCCCGTATCGTGCATCAGGAGCGCGATATACATCGCCACGGGGTCATCCAGTTCCTGAAATATTTTCCGGAAGAAGCTTTTCTTCGGATCTTCTTCATGAATGAGTTCATCAAGGACGTCAATACAGCGCAGAGTGTGTTCGTCTGCGGAGTAGCGGTGGAAGAACTCATGCTGCACGAGGTCAGTGAGGCGTCCGAACTCAGGGATGTAGCGCCCCAGAAATCCGTTTCGATGCATGCGGCGCAGAATATGAGCAACCTGCCCTCGATTTTGAAGGATCTCCTCGAAGGTCTCTCGGTTCGACTTGTTTCGACGGAAGTTCCCGTCAATCAGTCCCCAGCTCAATTTGAACAGCCTTCTCACTTCGGGGCTTGTGCGGAGGTGTCGTCTCTGGGTGTGGAGGAAGAAACGCATGAGGCGTTTCGGATCCTCTTCAAAAATCTTGTCGTGCTCGGGGTAGATCAGTCCGCCTTTAGCGTAGAACCCGTCGAAGATTTCCTCTCCTGTCGTCTGCCGGGCGAGAAAGTTGAAAACGGGAATTCGTTTGGTGTCGTCACCGACAACTTCCAGCTCAAAGCTTTGCATGAGCGAGGTGCTGTGATGGAACATACTCTTCGTGTGCCGGTAATAGTCCTTCATGAACGCTTCACTGCGTCGAAGAATATTTTTGCCGGGGTAGGAAAGGTTTGTGGCGACGATCCCCTGAAGGCGAAGCGTCAGGATATCACCTGAGCTTCCTTTTTGAGCGACATGGAGGTCATTGCGAACACGAAGCAGAAACTCGGCGGCCTCTTCGATCTCCTGAAAGGCAATAGGGGTCAAGCGGTGGTCCTTAACCAGAGCGTTGAGGTCTCTCGACTTGCGAAGTACCCAGATCACCCAGATGAGGTTGTGATAGTCGCGGAGCCCTCCGCAGCCTTCTTTTACATTCGGCTCCTGGAGGTGAATGGTGCCGCCGTATTTCTTGTGGCGTGCGCGGATGTCCCGACTGCGCTCACTGAGATACTGCTTTTCGTGTCCGCGGATGCAGCAGTCGAAGAAGGCTTCCTCAAAATCCTGGAAGAGTGACTCATCGCCTACGATGAATCTTGCATCGAGAAGGGTTGTTTTGGTTTGGTGATCTTTGTTCGCAAATTTACAGGCTTCTTTGATGGAGCGGACCGGGTAGCTGACGTCGAGGCCGAGATCGAAAAGCATCAAAGAAAATCCGCTGACCAGTTCGGAAAGACATTTGGCCAGTTTATGGGAGGAGCCGGGAACGAGGAATTGAAGATCGATATCGCTGCCGGGATTGAGATGACCACGTCCGTAGCCGCCACTGGCGATGAGGGTGATAGGATTCTCTTTTCCTGTTTTCTTGATCGCACCTGTCTCGTTGAGAAAGTGATAGAAAATGTCTCCGATGAGCGCATCAGCCATTGCGGCACGCCTCTCGGAAACTTCGAATCCGCTGGCACCATTCTGATGTGCCTCTTTGATTCCCTTTCGTTCCCTCTTCAGAAACTCTTTGTAGATAGAGAGAGGCTGGCGTTTTGAACCCTCTTTGAGAGACTCGAGATTCGCTTTTGCGAGTTCGCGGGCTTTAGTGAGTGACGTGGATGGAGGCATCTTGGCGCTGACAGTAGGGCGTTCCGGAGAAAAGCGAAAACATTTTGCTTGGCTTCCGCACGGTTGGGTTACTCTTGGTGCCATGAAGATCGTTACTGACCTGCTGACCGCTAGAGCAATGCCCTCACCGTCAATAGGGTTAGGGCAGGGAGTTAAGAGGGGCAAGTCTCACACACGATCCGCGATTTTGTGGGTTTGTTTCGTGTTTTCAGGGGCTTGTGCAGAAGAGAGGGGCAGTGAGGAGGTGACTTTTCCGCCGCATTCCGCGCCGCTGCCAGAGAAAGTGACGAGGATTGCGTTCGGGTCCTGCGCGAATCAGAAGCGGTCGCACCCGATTTGGGAACCCATCATCGAGACCTCCCCTGATCTTTTTCTCTTTCTAGGGGATAATGTTTACGCCGACACCGAGGACATCGGCGAGTTCCGTGAGGCTTATCGCTTGCTGGGTGAAAAGACCGGTTATCAGAAACTTATCGAAAAGACACCGGTCCTCGCGGTTTGGGATGATCATGACTACGGCGTCAATGACGGGGGGGCTGACTATCCGGAGAGAGAGATGGCTGAGCAGGTCTTTCATGAATTTTTCGGTACTCCCGCGGATGCTGCCGTCAGGCAGTATCCGGGCACCTATGATGTGAAGTATTTCGGCGGGAAGGGAGAGCGGCTTCAAATCATCCTGTTAGACACCCGTTACTTCAGAGGGCCGCTTGTCGAGCTGCCCGAACGCTCGCCTCAGGGACCGTATGACCGGAATAATGACCTCTCTGCGACTGTTCTCGGCGAAGCTCAATGGAGCTGGCTTGAAAAGACGCTTACCGAACCTGCTGACGTCAGAATCATCATGTCGAGCATTCAGTTTCTTCCTCAGGACCATCGGTGGGAACGGTGGGAGAATCTGCCTCACGAGCGTAAGCGATTTCTCGAGTTCTTAAAATCAGCGCAGACCGGTCCGGTACTGTTTCTAAGCGGGGATCGCCACATGGGGGAAATCATGGAGCTTGCGGTAAGCGATCCTCTCAGCCCGGGGTTTCCCGTCTATGAAGTCACTTCAAGCGGACTAACCAATGCGGGCGGCGGTCGAAAGGGGGAGCCTAATAGACATCGGGTCAGCCCCATCAATTTTCAAAGCCGTAATTTCGGGCTTGTCACGATCGACTGGCCGAACAGGTCTCTTCTTCTGGAGCTGCGTGATGTGAAGGGAGAGGTTGTTGATACGTTCGATGCTCAGCTATAGTGCCGGATCTCCGTTTCCCATTCGAGAGGTGGTTTGAGGGGGATGCTTTTCGATTCCCGACAATGTGATTTCCGACCGTGCCTGTATCGATGCTGAGCAGGCCCGGGGAACGAAGCCTTGCAGAACATTTCGGAGGGATGCATGTATAGACGCTTATGGAGCCTTCGCTGATTCAGTTGCCTCGAACGGTTCAACCTCCTCGCGATATTTTCTCCCGGGAAGGAGATCAGGATCGGGGGAAGTGTTTCCTGATGATTGCGAGTCGGCACAGTTCGTTTCTTGAACCGATGGAACCGAAAGAACGGGTCAGGATTTACAGAGATGAAATTCCCATGGGGCGAAAAGTTCTCTTCGATATGGAGCACCTTCGGACTTGGGCGGGCAACGACGAAGCGCAGAACCCGGAGTTACGAATTGATGATGCGGAATTTCATCGACCTCCGGTGGGCAGTTGGGTTGTGTTCTACGGGAAATTGCTCGATTTTCCCTCTCCCACAACAAAATTCCCGAGAGTGGAGCGATCCCACTATCGGCGGACGGAGCGTGCCGCTTCTTCTGATGCCAGAGTTCTTTCCCGGGCTCTCGGTATGAAAGTGGCTGTTTGCAAGGTTCTCGACCGGATAGACTGGCACTGAGATAGGCGCCGTCTGCAGGCTGCGGTGGTGCCATCGCTCAATGCGCCACTTTCCGACTGACCGTCTACACTTTAGCGGCGAAGCGGAGTGACGGGGCGCGCCTGGAGCCGGACCGGCACTTCCGGGGGAGGGATTCTTCCGGGAGGAAACGAAGAAACGGCAGGCGGTTGAGAACGAGTCGAGAGGAGTTGCGTTGCCGGTGCCTGAGCCGCCGGGGTCGTGAAGGTCTTGTTGGCGGGTTCCGGTGTCCACTCGGATTTCACGACTGGCGGCGTTGATGTTTTTACCTGGTGATCAATCGGAGCATCGTGTGTCTTGAGATTCGGATGATAGGCGATTGCATCCTGGTAGTGAAGCCACATTGCGTTTTTGGCGACGAGGAGACCCAGCAGGGCCGTGGCGATACCGAGACCGAATCCGAGGCGATTGCGATTGATCCCAATCATGAGCGCCGCAGCGGCGAGGAGGACAAGGAGCCGGAATTGCCAGATGTTCTCAAGCCAGGCCTGAGTGTTTTCATTAAAGCCTTTCATCCTTGCCGGGGAACTTATCTTGTAGACTTGTTCCATACGAGGCGCGGCAGAAAGACGGGCGTCTTTATAGGGAACATGAGACAGCGCGGAAACTCCGATCGTGATAAGTGCAGCGATCTGCAGCTTCGAGGCCTTCATAAACAGGCCGACCCCCAGCATGATGACCCCAATGAGGATGCCATAGAAGATGAGGGGTTCGAGGAGAAGGTAGCGATATTCAGCGTCACCGAAGGCGGTGAGTAACATTTCGATTTGGATAATGAAATCACTCATGGTTAAAGGGTGGTTAAAGCAGTTCCGGTTGATCGTCGTTGTGTCGGGACGGAGGGGTCATGCCTAGTTTTCGGTAGGCGGAGGGAAGGGCGGAGCGCCCCCGGGGGGTTCGCTTCAGAAATCCTTTCAGAATCAGGAACGGTTCGTAGACTTCATTGATGGTGGCTTCGTCTTCTCCCACGGCCACGGCGATCGAATTCAGGCCGACGGGGCCACCGTCATATTTGTAGATGACTGCCTCGAGGATCTTCTTATCCATTTCATCGAGACCATCTTCGTCGATATCGAGCATTGCCAGTGCGGCCTTTGCGACGGCGCTGGTGATGATGTTATCCGCTTTCACCTGGGCGTAGTCGCGGACCCAGCGCAACAGTCCGTTCGCGATTCGCGGGGTTCCACGGCTACGAGATCCTATTTCCAGGGCGCCCTCACGTTCGATCTCCACGTTGAGGAGCTGTGCTGACCTGGTGATAATGATAATTAACTCCTCAGGGGAGTAATAGTCGAGGCGATTGGTGATTCCAAAGCGGGAAAGAAGGGGGCGGGTCAGCATTCCCGCCTTCGTTGTCGCCCCGACAAGAGTGAATTTGGGGATATTGAGCGAAATCGAGCGGGCGTTCGGTCCCTGATCGATCATGATATCGAGCTTATAATCCTCCATCGCTGGATAAAGATACTCCTCGATCGCTGGATGAAGGCGGTGAATTTCATCGATAAAGAGAAAGTCACCGTGCTGAATGGTCGTCAAAATGCCGGCAAGATCTCCTGCTTTCTCAATTTGAGGCCCGCTTGTAAGGTGCATTTCAGAGCCGAAGGCCCTGCACAGAATGTGGGCGAGGGTGGTTTTACCGAGTCCGGGAGGCCCACAGAGTAAGACATGGTCGAGTGCATCGTTGCGTTGCTTTGCCGCCTCAATCATGAGCATGAGGCGGTCTTTTACCTTTTGCTGGCCGCAAAACTCCTCAAAGTCCGGCGGACGAAGGCTTTGCTCGAAATCCTGCATCGGGGTGTCAGCGGGATCGGTTGGAAAGGGTTCAGTCACGAGCTGGAAGTGGTCGAGGGGATGAAAGGTTGAAAACCTCTGGAGAGTGGCTCTTTTGCTTTGTAATTACGAATATTTAAGATATCCTAATAATTATAAAAGTCGATATGTTTTGCTTGCTAATGATTCGATCCGAGATAATCGATTGCAGCATCGGGACTTTCGCCCTTTATTTGGCACGAAATTAGCCTTCAAAGGAGACTGAGAAGAGCTAATTTCCTGCTTGACGAAGCGGTGAATTCTCTTATCTAAGAGGACCCCGCTTACACGACTAAACCGCACGACTTTCCAACGACCGAGACCGGACTTACCTATCTTCGTATGAACCTTTCGAGAAGACTAAAACACCGCCTTACAGGCCTGGGGCTCGCGCTCCTCGCCATGGCTGCGCTCCCTGCCGCTCCCCTTCAAGCGCAGGAGGGTAAGACAATTAAATCAATCGATGTGCAATACGTTGGTAATCAGACGGTTTCGCCTGACCGCATCCGTTCTCACATGGCTTCCCGTGTGGGTGAGCCGCTTTCATTGGCTCAGGTTGATGAGGATGTGAAGAATCTCTATGCGAGTGGTGATGTTGAGAATGTCCGCATTCTTTCAGAGAGCGCTTCAGGTGGTGTTGCACTTATTGCTGTTGTTCAGACACGGGCGGTATACGGCGGTGTTCAATTTGTCGGTAACACCCTGATTGATTCTTCAAAGCTCAAAAAGAAGGTCGACCTCCGGGTGAATAAGCCAATTGATGAGTCCGTTCTTAAGACAGCCCGTGAAGAGATGCAGGAGATGTATCGTAAGAAGGGTTTCTCTGAGGCTACGGTTACTTATCGTATCGGGGCTCCCACTGCAGAGGGCTATTCCACAGTGGTTTACACGATTGATGAAGGGACGCAGGGCGTTCTGCGTAACGTGGATTTTGTTGGGAATGTCTCCTTTCCGTCTGTTCGCCTGAAGGACATCATGACGCAGAAGGAGAAGGGGATTAAATCAATCTTCGGGTCCGGTGGGGCTACTGATGCGGAGACGCTCGCTCAGGATGTTCGTGCGATTGAGGATTTCTACCGTGATAACGGTTTCCTGAATGCACGGGTTGTTAACGTCTCCCGTGTCCGCGCTGACGCCAAGCATGTGGATGTCGTGATTACGATTGATGAAGGGGATACTTACCAGGTCGACAGTCTTTCTATTGTTGGTGTTCAGTCTCTTTCGATGCCTGAAGATATTCTTCCTTATCTTAAGACAAAGGCCGGTGATCAGTTTGCGGGGAATAAGCTGACCGAAGACATTAAGTTAATTACGGATCAGTATGGATCGCGTGGATATGCTGATGCCCGTGTTGTTCCTCGTCTTGAGGATGCCGGTAACGGAGGGGTCAAAGTTGTTCTCGATGTCACAGAGGGGAATATTTACAAGATCGGTAAAATTCAGATCGAAGGGAATGATAAGACGAGGGATCATGTTATCCGTCGCGAGCTTCCACTTGAGCCCGGTCAGCCTTACGACACGACCCGTATGGATGTTACCAAGCGCCGTCTTGAGAACATGAATTACTTCAGCAGTGTTGAGCTGATGCCTGTTGATACCAGTTACCTCGATGAAAAGGATCTCCTTATTCGTGTGGTCGAGAAGCCTACGGGAACGGTGAATTTCGGAGCAGGTTTCAGCTCGATTGATAGCCTTACCGGCTTCATGGAGGTTACCCAGACGAACTTTGACCTTTTCGATTGGCCGAGCTTTACCGGGGCTGGACAGCGTTTCCGCTTCAGTGTTCGGGCGGGTAGTGAGACGCGTGATGCGAGTGTCTCGATTACGGAGCCATGGTTTATGGGGCAGCGCCTCGCGCTTACGACTGAAGCATATTATCGTAATCTTCTGTATTACAGTGATCAGTATGATCAAACTGAAGCTGGTGCGGCGGTATCACTTCGTAAGTCTCTCGGAGAGTTTACTTATGGTGTCCTGGAGTTCCGCGGTGAGCAGATTGAAATTGATCCTGACACGATCGCATCGGATGCCTTTCTTGCTGAAGGTGGGGATTTCTTCAAGGGTAGTGTGGGTGTGAATGTCACTCGTGATACCCGTGACAATGTTTTCATGCCTCGCGAAGGTCATAAAGTTAACGCAGGCTTTGAGTTCGCAGGGATTGGTGGTGATGTCGAAGACACGGTTGCTACGGTGAGCGGGGCACAATACTTTGATTTGCCATACGACGTCATCTTCAGTGTGAACGGTGCCTTCAAGCGCTCCGCGGATGGTGATCATATCTTCACGAGACATTTCCTCGGTGGGGCAAACAATCTTCGTGGCTTTGATTTCCGTGATGTGGGTCCACGTGATCCGGACAGTGGCGAAACGATTGGTGGTAAGCAGGCCTGGAATGTCACCGCTGAAGTTACCTTCCCTATCGTCGAGAAAATTCGCGGCGCGGCATTCTACGATGCGGGTGAAGTTTCCGACGGTCCGGTTGGATCTGTTGATGGTGGGATGAATTCTGACTGGGGTCTTGGTCTCAGACTCTTCATTCTTGGAAGCGCTCCTGTTCGCCTCGATTACGCGTTCCCGCTTCAGTCTGACGGATTTAATGATGACGGTGGACGCTTTCAGTTCACGATGGGTGCGCAGTTTTAATGGCGCTTGCCGGAAACTTTCTAATAAACTCCGGTTCTTTCCCGTCTCTTGAAGGGCTGACAGGCAATTTGCGACTCAGCCCTCTTTCTTTTCTACCTTACTTAACTGACTAACATGAAGTTCAACCTGCCTACTCTCTTCTGTGTATCTGCAATTCTCCTTTCCTCATTTGGAATGAGCGCTTCTGCTCAGGGCCTTAAAATTGCAGTTGTCGATATGCAAGACGCCCTCAACCGCTATTACAAAACGGAGATTGAGGTCGAAAAAATCAACAGCATGGCTGAAGAGAAGCGGAAAAACATCGATGAGCGTCAAGCTGCCTACCAGCAGATGACTAATCAGATGACTGAGCTGGATAAGACAGTTCGGGACACGCTGCTTGCTGAAGACAAGCGCAAGGAGGCAATGGAGAAGCTTCAGGCGCTCGCTAATGAGCGGGGTGCCAAGGGTAAGGAAATCTCGGATGCGCAGCGTAAGGCATCTTCTGAGGTCATGACGGCACGCTCTGAAATGGAAGCGACCCTCGTTGGTGAAATTAAAGACGCTGTAAACGCCATTGTCGAAGCGCAGGGGCACGACCTCGTCTTTGATAAGTCATTCCTTCCCAAGGCTAATAAAGCGATTCTCTACACTTCGGATAATGTCGTCGACCTCACTGAGGAAGTGATCGGGGCGTTGAATGCCGGAGCTTCGAACTAAACCTCGAAATGGTTTACAGCTAACGCGCGAGCGGCGGTTTACCGCCGCTTTTTTTTGTCCACATATCACTCATGAATACGACCGTAGGAGAGATTGCTGATCTTGTGAAAGGCAGGCTGATAAGGGGGGCTCGCGAGGTTGAGTTAACGAACTTTGCCGCGCTGGATCAGGCTGATGCAACTTGCGTAAGCTTCTTCGGGAATCCCAAATACAAGGATCAGCTTGCGGCGACTGAAGCCGGTCTGGTGCTCGTGCCAGACGATTCAGTTGAGGTTCCGGAAACCGCGGCCCTTGTCCTGGTTGACAATCCTATTCTGGCCTTCGATTCCATCGTGAAAGCTTTTGGAATAAAGCCGCCGGCATTTGAGGCCGGTATTCACGAAACGGCCTGGGTCGCTCCTGATGTGGTCCTGGAAACAGGGAAGGTGAGCGTGCTTGCCAACGCGACTGTTTCTGCCGGGGTGTCAATAGGGGCTGGTACTCGAATCGGCTCCGGGGCCGTCATTGGCGAAAGGGTTGTCATCGGCGAAGATTGTGAAATTGGCCCGAATGTGACCATTCGTGAAGGGTGTATTCTGGGTGACCGGATCGTGCTTCATGCAGGAGTGGTGATCGGTGGAGATGGTTTTGGTTTTGAATTTGTCGAAGGGCGTCACCAGAAGATTGATCAACTGGGTATTGTCCGGGTGGAAAGTGATGTTGAGATCGGTGCATCGACGACAATTGATCGTGCGCGTTTTGGAGAAACGGTCATTGGAGAAGGGACAAAGATCGATAACCAGGTTCAGATCGGTCACAATGTGATCATCGGAAAGCATTGCGTGATCGTTGCTCAGACTGGTATCTCGGGCAGCACGAGAATCGGAGATTATGTGACGCTGGCAGCTCAGTGTGGCATTGCCGGGCATATCACGATCGCTGACCGGGTGACGTGCGGGGGGCGTTCCGGGGTGATCGCTTCCATTAAAGAGCCCGGTGGAACCTATTTTGGTTATCCTGCCCGCCCCTTAAAGGATGATCGCCGCGAAAGCATGCGAATCAAGCAGTTGGGGAGTCTCTTTAAGCGGGTAAAGAAGCTGGAAGAGGGTGCCGAAAGCTGATCGTCGGATTCAGCCCAGGTCAATCTCTTCGCCCGGCTTCGGCAGGATGATTCGACTCTGAGGGAGGCGGCTTGAAAGTTCCTCCTGAAACCAGGCTCGCGCCGCCGGATCCCCGTGAACGAGGATGGCGTTCTTTGGTGCGACCGCGACGACGTAGTCGGCAATTTGATCGCGTGGCGCATGACCGCTGAAATCGAATCGCTCAACCTCACACTTAATTTCACTTTCGTGGTCGCGTTTCTTGTCGAGCTGGACGCGGCCTCCCTGTCCGACTTCCAGGATTTTGCCGGCCGGGGTTTCGCTGTCAGCATAGCCGACAAAGAGAAGTGAATGAAGGTCGGAGCGGAGAATGTGCCGGGCAAAGCGATTTGAAACGGTGTGCTCAGACATCATGCCGCTGGAGAGGGCATAGATCCGGCCGGGCTTAAAGTCCGGTTCGAGATGTCCTCTCGGGAGGATGTGAAGGTCCTCAAAGTCGTCCAGGAGCCTGGTTCCACGGTGGAGCCGTTCACTGTTGTCACAGAATTTGTCGGCAATTTGAGACATGCGGGTGCTCAAGCCTCCAATGTGTACCGGTACATGCGGGATCAGTTCGTCGTCACGCAGTTCCTGTAACATACACAGTAACTCCTGCGTTTTACCGAAGGCAAAAACCGGGATCAATACGGCGCCGCCCCGATCTATTGTTTTCCGAATAGATTCCCCGAGGCGGCATTTCTCTTTCTCCCTCGTGTATTCCGGATCTCTTGCGTATCCCCCGCGGGTGGTCTCAACGATCAGGGTATCAACGGTTTCCGTCGGGAAGTCCGCCGCTTTAGTCATTGTTTGATCCTCAAAGTGAACATCCCCTGTGTAAAAGGCGGTATGTCCGGCGCCTTCCATGCGGATCCCGACCGCTCCTTGAACGTGTCCGGCACGAAAGAACTCGCACTCGACGCGATCTTTCGATCCCACTGAAAATGTTTCCCGCATCTCCCGGGTAAACCAAACCCGCTCGTATTCGTTTACCCTGCGATGGGAGTAGAGCGGGTAAGTGGGTTCATCCAGTTCCAGCTTCTGGGATTTCATGACATTCACCGAGTTGTGGAGGAGCGCGGATCCACTTTCCCTTGTCGGTTCAGTCATGGCGACAGCGGCTGAGATCTGCTGCTGCATCAGGACCGGGAGGCCTCCGATATGGTCAAGGTGAGGATGACTCACAAAAATGGCATCCACCGTATCAGGCTCTATCTCCTCAAATCTGGGTAAGGTATCGCGACCGGTATGTTTCGGGTGGGTTCCTGCATCGAGGACAATGCGTGTTTCACCAAACTCCAGAAGATAGGAATTCGATCCGATGTCGGGAAAACGTGCCAGGTTTTTGAAAAGCATAGATCAGAGCAAAAGGTCGTGGACCTTGGCGCGGTTCTTCAATCCATGCCAGCCTTCTTTTTGGAGCGGGCTTCATGGAAAAACGTTTTGAGGAGCAATTTGGAATCCTCCTCTAATACTCCGGGCGTGACTTCGCTGAAATGGTTCAGAGTCGGCTGTTGCAGGAGATTAATAAATCCTCCGGCAGCGCCTCCTTTCGCATCGCCGCAGCCGAAGATGACTCGTCGAATCCGACAGTGAACGATCGCCCCGGCGCACATGGGGCAGGGCTCTTTTGTGACGTAGAGGTCGCAGTCTGTCAGCCTCCAGTCACCCATGGACTCCTGGGCCTGGGTAAGGGCGAGCATTTCGGCATGAGCGGTAGCATCACGAAGCATTTCCACCTGATTGTGGGAGCGGGCGACGATCGCCCCGTTCTGCACGATGACAGCTCCCACGGGGACTTCCTCAGCGAGATAGGCCTTCTGTGCCTGACGCATCGCCTGGCTCATGAAAAAGGTGTCACTGGCGAGGTCGATGAACGGTTCGTCATCGGGGGTGGGTGGGGTTTCCTGAACCATGATTGAGATTCGACTGACAAAGTTTTTGCGGTTACGCCGAAGCGTATAGATAATGCCCTTGAATGAGTGACTGCAACACCCGAATTATCGCCCCTTCTCTGCTCGCGTCTGACTGGGGGAAAGTAGGCGAAGAAGTGCGACGTGCGGATGAGGCAGGGTCCGACTGGCTTCACCTCGATGTCATGGATGGACATTTCGTGGAGAATATTTCGTTCGGCCCGCAATTTGTGTCGGCGGTCCGTCCTCACACTTCCCTAACCCTCGATACGCATCTCATGATCACGCGTCCGGATAAGTATCTCGAAATGTTTATCAAGGCCGGCTGTGATCGCATCACTGTACATGTCGAGGCGGAACACGATGTCGCGGACACCCTGGCAAATATCAGGGCGGCGGGATTGCAATGTGGCCTCGCGTTGAACCCGGCGACTTCGTTGGAAGAGGTGAAGCCGTTTTTAGGTCAGATTGATCTTCTTCTTGTGATGACAGTGGTGCCCGGTTTTGGAGGGCAATCTTTCATGGAGGCGGAGACAATGCCTAAAGTGGCGGAGGCAGCGAGGATCCGCTCTGAAAAAGGCCTGGGGTTTCACATTCAGGTTGATGGCGGGATCGACCACGCGACGGTCGAGATTGCCGCGGCAAACGGAGCAAACGTGATGGTGGCGGGAACCGCCCTTTATGGAGCGCCGGATATGCCTTCGGCCGTTAAGCAGATGCGCGGTTAACGGCATGCCTGAAAAAATTCACAGCGTCTCCGATATCACCGCCGATATTCGGGGCACCCTCGAAAATCAGTTTCATGACCTTTGGATTGAAGGCGAAATCAGCAATCTCCGGCGCCCGGGTTCGGGTCATTCCTATTTCACGCTGAAGGATTCGTTTGCGCAGCTTTCCTGTGTCTTTTTTAAAGGGGCGGCGGCAAAGAATCCGGTCGAACTCCGGGACGGTCTGCAGGTTCAGGTGAAGGGGGACATTTCGGTTTACGAAGCGCGTGGGCAATATCAGCTCATTGCGAGAAAAGTTCAGGCGAAAGGAGCGGGCGATCTTCAGGCGAGGTTCGAAGCTCTGAAGCGGAAACTGGATGCGGAAGGTCTCTTTGCTGCCGACCGGAAGAAGGAGATTCCGGCGTTTCCCGGGACGATTGGAGTGGTCACTTCGCCCACCGGAGCCGCGATTCGGGATATGCTTCAGGTTCTCGGCAGGCGGGCTCCGTGGATTCGCGTGGTGATCTATCCGGCGAGGGTCCAGGGCGAAGGCTCCGCTGCCGAAATCGCGGCCGGAGTGGCGGCTTTTGATGCGGGGGAATTGGTTCCGAAACCTGATTTGGTGATCGTTTCCCGGGGAGGGGGGAGCATTGAGGATCTTTGGTCGTTTAATGAGGAGGTCGTCGCAAGAGCGATCGCGGATTGTTCCATCCCGGTGATTTCCGGTGTCGGCCACGAAATTGATTTCACCATTGCTGACTTTGTCGCTGACCGCCGGGAGCCAACGCCCAGCGCGGCGGCTGAGAATGCGACGCCTGACGGTGAAACTCTACATCGCCATTTAGAGAACCTCAGTGCTTCTCTGGACAACCGTGTCGCGGGTCATCTAAGCCATCATCAACGAGTGGCAGAGGCGTTGTTTCGCGAGCTTCAAGCGAGGGAGCCGGGTCGTAAGATTCAGTCGTGGGCGCAGTCACTTGATTTTCTCGGTGAGCGTCTTGAGGGGCTCATAGAGGTAAGGTTACAGGAGATGCAGCGGGAGCTTCGCGGGAGTGGGCGATTGCTCCAGACAATACAGCCGGAGTTGGAATGGCAGCGGGCGAAAGAGGAGTCATCGAAGGCGAAAGAAAGGCTGGAGCAGGTCATGGCGCGGAATATTGCTGACCGGAAGAGGGCGGCGCAGGGGCTTGGACAATTGCTGCATTCCCTCAGTCCGGAGGCGACGGTAAAGCGGGGTTTTTCCCTGACTCTTGATAAGGAGGGAAACCCGGTTAGAAGTGCTGACTCGCTGAAAAAAGGCGACCGCCTCATTACTCAACTCGCTGATGGTGAGGTGGGGAGTATCGTTGAGTAAAAGTCCGACCTTTTCAGACTGGCTCGAATTCCCGTATCGCCGAAAGTCAGAATCGTTGTTTCGCAGGTTGTTGTTAGCTGGCGATTGCGTTAAAAAAGGATTCCTGAATTTTTTGTCAAAAGAGAGAATCGATGAAGCATTTTCGGTGTTTCATCAGCCCCTTTGGCAGGGGCAGGGAAACACACAGACATGAATTGCGAGCTCAGACACAGGCTCCGGAGAAGAATTTCGCCGGCGGCCGCTATTATCATCTTCGGTTTACTATTGATCTTGCCTGCCTCTTCGCAGGACGAGGAGCGGCCGGAACCGCGACAGGCGCCGTCGAACTTGCAGCGTCCCGGAGGCCCCGGAGGCCCCGGAGGGGGCAATGGAGGAGTGAGCCTGCAGTTCCCTTTGAACCCGGTAAATGATATCCTCAATATTTATGAGCGATTGATCGAGAAGCCGATCGTTAAAGACAGTTCGATTTTTGAAGGGCCGCAGGTAAGTCTGGTCACTCCACGGGAAGTTCCGCGTGAAGAGGCGATTCGGCTGATTGAAGCGGCACTTCTGGTGAATGGCTATGTCATCGTTACAGAGCCGGAGGACGAAAGTGTGAAAGTTCTTCTCGGCGGGGCGCGTCAGGGCGGCGGCAGTCCCTCTTTCAGTGAAGGTGTTGTTATCTATACTGATGCCGATGCGCTTCCGGACGGGGAATCCCTCGTCGGATTCTTCATGGAGCTGGAGTTTATCGACCCGGAGGATGCGGCGACGATTTTTGGGAACCACATCGTGTTGAATGAATTCGGTCGTATCACTCCCGTCTCAAATCCGCACGGTCTCCTCATCACAGAGACAACGCCCATCGTTCGTCAGCTCATTCGCTTACGATCAATCATAGATCATCCGGTCCACGATGCGCCGCTCATCACTGAGTTCGTTCACATGGAGTACGCGGAAGCCAATATTGTTGCCCAGATCATTCAAGCCGCGATGGATGCACGTATGGAGGAACGCTCGAGGCAGAGTGAGGCCAGAGGATCGGTCTCCGGGCAAGCCCGCTCGAACGAGCAGGGAGATGGAAATAACAACGGTAACAACGGCAATGGGGGTAACCAGCGACAGCAGAGTGCGAATAGCAATCAGAACCGGAGCAGCGGTAATTCTTTCAGCGGGGTCGGCACAGCTGATCTTCCGGCGGCTCAGCTGATTCCCGATGATCGAATGAATCGCATCATGGTTGTGGCCTCTCCTGCTGATGCGGCTTACATCCTTCAGCTGATTCGCGAATTTGATCAGCCGCTCGACGGCCACAAGCCGCTTGAGAGAAAGCTGCGCTATGTAAAGGCGAATGATATTCTCCCAGTCCTTGTCGATATTCTTCAGGATACTGGAACCGGGCAGACGCAGCTCCCCGGGGGGCGTCAGATTCAATCGCGACCAACACCGGTGACATCGTCCCAGCTTGCCACTTTGACGGGGACAAATCAAAACACACAGAACAATCAGAACCGCACTCAGCAGACTTCGACAGAAGAGGTGGGTGGCCGGGCCGATCAGATTTCCTTTCCGATCGATGAGGTTGCCCCTATCTCCGTTCTGGTTGGAAAAACACGTATCATTGCCGACCGGCAGTCGAATTCCATCATTATCATGGGGACGCATGAGGCGGAGGACATCGTGGTTGATATGATTGATCGACTCGATCACAAGCCGGTTCAGGTTTATCTCGCTACGGTGATTGGAGAGTTAACTCTCTCTGATGATGTTGAGTTCGGCGTCGATTACCTGCAACGATTTGTGCCCTGGAGCGGGAGCGATGCAAGCGAAGGGGGATTTACCGGCGGGCTCATTAATGGGCGGAATGACATTATCGGAGCGACCAACACGACCGGCAATATTGCCAACCTTGCTGACATGATCACCTCGACTCCTTTCGGCCCGGCAAGCGGGTTGAATATCTATGGGCAGATCGGTGAGTCGCTGGATGTCATTATCACGGCGTTGGAATCGACAAGCCGCTTCAAGGTGCTTTCGCGACCGGTGGTCTACACGCAGAATGGAAAGCGCGCTGAGATTACATCGGGTCAGGAGGTCCCTTTTGCGGCGAGTTCCGTTTCGGATACGACCAATCCAAACTCCATTCGGTCAACGACTGACTTCAAGGACGTCGTCTTGAAGTTGGAGGTTTTGCCGACGATTAACGAAAATGACGAAGTCACTCTCGACATTGTGCAGATCAATGACCGGGTCATTTCCACGGCGATTATCGATCAGAACGAAGTCCCCGTGATCGGCAAGCAGGAGTTGAACACCACTGTCACCGTTGCGAACCGATCCACCATCGTCCTGGGTGGTTTGATTTCGGAATCCCAGAACGAGCAGGATTCGGGTATTCCTATTCTCAAAGACCTTCCTTTTATCGGGGCTGCCGCCAAGAACACTAAAAAGTCGACGACCCGTAGTGAGTTGATGATTTTCATCCAGCCGGTCGTGGTTCACGATAATCAGCAGGCGGTGACAACGAGCTATGATGAGGATGTGCGGTCGGAGATAGGGGAGACCGCCGCTGAGGTTTTTCCGGAGCCGGGTGTTCCAACAATTCAGCATCGCGCTGAGATGGTTGAGGAAGTTGAGATGGAGGACCAACCCCTGAAGCGATTGGGGCAGAAACTCTTCGGGAAACAAAATAAAGAACGTCAGCCGCTGCCGGTAAGCGGGCAGTGATGTTCTTTTTTGGGTATGTTAGCGTCTGATGGGTGAGGCGATTTTTATCTCTGGGGTGATATGGTGAGAAAAGTTTTACCGCCAGTTGACTTTTATTTTCCAGCGTTATAGTGCCCCAACAAACATGTGTTAGGGGCACAAGGGGATAAATGACGACTCAAAAATACTTCGCGACGACGGCACATTTATTCCTCTGGTTACTGTTGCTGACCTTCGCTGCGCATCAGCCTGAAAGCGTAAACGGGGAAGAATTGAGACGCAATGTCCTCTTCATTGCGGTCGACGATCTCAGGCCGACATTGGGATGTTATGATGACGCCGTTGCCGTCACTCCGAATCTTGATGCTCTCGCGGCGAAGGGGACGACATTCTTACGCGCCTACTGTCAGCAAGCCGTTTGTAACGCTTCCCGGGCGTCGATCATGACCGGTCGCCGCCCTGACACTACTAAAGTATTTGATCTCAAGAGCCACTTTCGTGACGCTTTGCCGGATGTAAAAACTTTGCCGCAACAGTTCAGGGAAGCTGGTTATCGCTCCCTCGCGGTAGGTAAGATTTACCACGGGGCGAAGGGGCATGCTTTTGGCAATGGAATCGATGACGAACTCTCCTGGAGTGAGGATGGATGGTTCCCGCAGCCGAACTTTTATCATTCGGCAGAAGGGATCGAGGTTGCTGAGGAATGGTTTGCCGATCATCGGGAGGCTCTGGTGCAAGGCTATCCGGAATTGGGGGAGCCGGGTGCCTCCTGGAAAGATGCTATCGTTCGGGGACTGCCATGGGAGTCTTCTCCCACCGAAGATGAGGAACACGCCGATGGGCAGATTGCGAGTAAAGGGATCGACCACCTCCGCGAGCATGCTGAGAGTGGCGAGCCGTTCTTTCTAGCGGTGGGGTTTCTAAAGCCGCACGTTCCTTTCGTTGCTCCTCAGCGCTACTTCGATCTTTATCCCGAAGGAAGTATCCCGGATGCACCGAACCTTTTCTACCCTGAAGGATCCCCGGAGTTTGCGCATTATGATTCAGCGGAGATGCGCGTCTATCATGGTATTCCCAAAGAACGGGGCAAAGCCATCGCAGATGAAAAGCTCAGGCTGGAAATGAGACGCGCCTATTATGCCTGTGCGAGTTTTATTGATGCTCAAGTCGGGCGCCTTCTGGCTTCCCTGGACGAGCTTGGGTTGCGCGAGAATACGGTGATCTGTTTCTGGGGGGATCACGGATATCACATCGGGGAGAACAATTTGTGGTGCAAGCGTAACAATTATGAGATCTCATGCCGTGTCCCTTTGATTATTCAGGTGCCCGGGCAGGAATCCCCGGGGGCGCGGACCGACGCCCTCGTGGAGTTGGTTGATGTTCTGCCTACCCTGACCGAAGCCTGCGGGCTGCCTTTGGATGAAGGCGCGGAAGGGGAAAGTCTCCTTCCTTTGATGAATGCTCCGCAAAGGGAGTGGAAAACCGCCGCCTTCTCTCAATACCCCCGCTTTTTGAAGCAGTACGGAAAAATCATGGGGACATCGATGCGAACGGAGCGCTGGCGTTTTACTGAGTGGCTTAATGAGGACCGTAGTTTCCGGCAGTTGGAGCTTTACGATCTTGAGAATGATCCAGAGGGGAACAAAAATCTCGCTCGTGTTCCGGAATTTCAAGAATTGATACCGGTCTTGACTGAACAGCTCCGATCAGGGTGGAGAGCGGCCCGGCCCGGCAACCTTTGAGCAATACAGAAAGAAATGATCCACAGCCAATTCAAGAGGGTTAGCTCCCTCATTCAACAGGGGTGGATCGTTTCGACGATGCTGCTGGTTTTCCAGGGGGTTCGTTCTGAAGAGGGGGAGAGGCCCAGTTTTCTGTTTATTATTGCAGAGGACATGAGCCCTAATCTGGGGTGTTACGGAGATCCCGATGCAAGGACGCCTCATCTTGATGCTTTCGCGACCAGGAGTATTCGTTACACTCAGGCGTTTTCCGCGACTGGTGTTTGCGCAACATCCCGCTCCTCTTTGATTACGGGGATGCATCCCTCATCGATTGGAACGCAGCACATGCGGAGCGAGGTGCTTCTTCCGACATCGATTCAACCGTTCCCGGCTGTCCTTCGTAAAGCCGGTTACTATTGTGTCAATCGCGGAAAGGAAGACTTTAATTTCACGACGGGACCTGAGGTCTGGGATGATAAACAATGGAAGACCGCGGACTGGACTCGCAAGGCGGAAGGGCAGCCGTTTTTTGCGATTTATAATTTTTTTGACACGCACGAAAGCCGGCTCTGGGAGGGAAGTAAAACCCGTATTCTTGATCAAGAAAAACTTACCTCTCAACAGCAACACGACCCTGATAAAGTCAGTCCGCCTCGCTGGTTGCCGGATTCTGCTTCAGTCAGGAAAGAGTGGGCGCGCCATCAGGATTTGATTTCTATGATGGATGATCAATACATCCGGCCGCTCCTGAAACGTCTCGAAAGAACAGGGGTATCCGACGATACTATCGTTTTCTTTTTCTCTGATCACGGGGCTCCTTTCCCTCGAGGAAAGCAGTGGGTTACTGATGCGGGAACACGAGTTCCTCTCCTGGTTCATTTTCCGGAAAAATGGCAACACCTGGCTCCGGCGAGTCCCGGGACGGTATCCGACCAACTGGTGAGTTTGATGGACCTTGGGCCTTGTGTCCTGAACCTTGCAGGGCTTGAGGTGCCCGAACAGATGGACGGTCAGGCCTTCCTCGGAGAGAACACGCCGGCACCGCGTGATAAGCTGGTCTTCATTCGCGACAGGATGGATGAACGGATCGATTTTATTCGTACGGTGAGCGACGGGCGTTATCGATATACCCGGAATTTCATGCCGCAGGTCCCTTCGTTCCCCTGGCTTACTTACATGGAGCAGTTGGAGAGTTCTAAAGCCTTCCGTCAGCTTCAGGAGACCCGAAACGAAGGACGTTTTGAGAGTTTTCTGGCACAGAGTAAACCGAAAGAAGAGCTCTACGATTTGAGTGTCGATCCGGATGAATTCACCAATCTTGCTGACGATCCGGATCACCGGGAGGTATTGATCAAGCTGCGAGGTGCTCTCGCTGACTGGATGCTTGAGACACGTGACAGTGGTTTCCTGTCCGAACAACAACTCTCCACGGCTGAAGCAGTTGCAGGAAGCGTCTATGAATATTGTGCCGACGAATCGCTCTATCCACTGAAGAAACTCGTAGCCGGCCGGCTCTCGCTTACTGACGAGTCGGCGGTGGTCAGGTATCACGCGGCGCTTCGGTCAAGAGATGCCGAGGCACTCTCGGCGCGACTCGCCGGGGAAACTGACTTTGACGTCAAGGCGGCCATCGCCTGGTCTCTGCTTGAGATCGGAGTGGAGAAGGAGAGTGCTCTCTCAGCCTTAGAAAACGTGATCACGTCTGATCAGGTCTACAGCCGTGTTCTGGCACTCAACGTGCTAGACTGCGTCGATGAATCCGCAGAGCCATTACTCCCTGTTTTGGAAAAGATAGCAGCTCAGGAAGAGACGCGCGAGACCATCAATGAATGCTGGCTTGCTAAAAGAATACTTAATCAATTTCCATGAAAATGAAGCACTTTAAATCCCTTGGCTTTCAGCTGTGGATCCCACTGATCCTTTTGACGGTTCTGGTTGCTGTCGCCATTAGTCGGAATAAGGCGGCAACGTCGCAAACGACTGCGGGTCTCGCACGAATCGACATGACTCCCCATGTCCCGGTTCGAATGGTTGGCTACGCTTCCCGTGGTTATGAAGGAGCGCCGGATAAGAATAAGCTCTTTGCGCGTGCTCTCGCGATTGGTGACTCCAACGGGGAGCTGAGATCGTTGATGATTACGGTCGAGTTAATCGGAGTTCCCCGCTCGTTGCGGGATCGAGTTTTTGAAGGGCTCTCAGAGAAACTCGAAATCAGTGCTGAACAATTTGCTATCTCAGCGACGCATACTCACGGAGGCCCATCGTTGAGCGATTACATGCAGGAAACGCATTTCTGTAAGATTCTGCCACCGGAAGAAAAAGCACACATCGATGAGTATACGGACGTTCTAGTGGAACGTTTGATCACCGTGGGTATTCAGGCAGCGGAGGCGAGGGAGCCGGCAACCCTGCGCTGGGGTGAAGGGCGGGCAGGATTTGCGATGAACCGGCGTTTCATTAAGAATGGTAAATGGGCTGCGATGAGACCTAATCCGGCCGGGAGCGTGGACAACAGTGTGCCGGTTCTTACGGTGACTTCCGCTGATGCCGACGAAAGAGTTCTCGGGGTGTTTTTGAGCTACGCCTGTCATTGCACATCCTATGCGCCACCCAAAGAGGGTTTCCATGGCGACTGGGCCGGTGCCGCAGCGATGACGGTGGAATCCCGTTATCCTGACAGTGTTGCGCTCGTTGCCGCCGGTTGTGGCGCCGATGCAAATCCAACTCCCAGAACACCTGATGCTGCACCATATATTGTGGAGCATGGGAATGAAATCGCAGATCAGGTCGACGCCCTGCTTGGCGATCACGACCGCACCGTTCGACTCACGGCTCCGCCAATATGTCAGACACGAACCGTCCAGTTGCCTCTTGCCTCGCAACCGGGCCGTAAGGATTTCGAAAGCTGGGTCGCTGGCGATGACGATCGCAAGGCTTTTTATGGTCAGATGTGGCTCGACCGAATCGATAACGGGGAAACAGTTCCAAAAGAGTTCGATTATCTTATTCAAACCTGGCAATTTCCCGGTGAAGAGAATCAGAGCCTCACCACTGCATTTCTGCCGGGAGAAGTGACCTCGGGCTACTCCCTGCGGATTAAAAGTGAACTTAATACGAGTGAGCGACACAACTGGGTAATCGGCTACGCCAATGAATCTCCTTGTTATGTTACCACTGAAAAAGAGATTATTGAAGGTGGCTATGAGGTCGAAAAGTCCATGGTCTCCTACGATAAACCCTCGCCTCTTGCTCCGGAGACCGAAGATATCATCGTTGAGACGGTGATTGACCTCGCGGGTGGATCCCCTGACAAGACAGGAGAAGTTATTCCGCCACGGCCACGCCCTAACGAAGAGCCATTGACTCCGGAAGAGGCGCTGGCGTCGATGCACACCAAGCCCGGACTGAGGATTGAGCTGGTAGCGGCGGAGCCGCTGGTAATGGATCCTGTTGCTTTCGACTGGGGGCCGGATGGCAGGCTCTGGGTTGTTGAAATGCGTGACTACCCTAACGGGTTAACCTGGAATGGACTTGATGATCCGCTCAATGTTCCCGGCGGGCGTGTCAAGGTATTGACCGATACCGATGGTGACGGGCGATATGATAAAGCGGATATCTTTCTCGATAACCTCTCTTATCCCACAGGAGTAAAGGTGTGGGATAAGGGAGTCCTCGTAACGGCAGCGCCGAACATTATTTATGCTGAAGATGAAGATGGAGACGGTCAGGCGGATATTCAGAAGGTCTGGTATGAGGGGTTTGCTAAATCGAATCAACAGCATCGAGTCAACGGACTCGCATGGGGGCTCGACAACTGGTTGCATGTCGCAAACGGTGACGGTGGAGGTGTCATTCTTTCAAAGGAAACCCGGGATGAGGTGGATATTCGTGGTCATGATTTGCGAATTAATCCTTTCACCAAAGAGCATGAGCCGCTTTCAGGCAGAACCCAGTGTGGCCGGTATCGGGATGATTGGGGAAACTGGTTCGGCTGTAATAACAGTAATCCATTGTGGCACTACCCGATGCGCTACTCGCTGTTAAAACGTAATTCAGCGATTTCGCCCCCGTCGGCCACAGTGAGTGTTCCTGTTGAGCCCGGTGCCGCTCCGATTTACCCCCTGAGTGCAACTCTCGAGAGATTCAATCAGCCTGATCGGGCGAATCGTTTCACTTCAGTGTGTGGCCCTGCTATTTATCGGGATTCCATGCTGGGTTCCGAATTTTCAGGGAATGCATTTATGTGTGAGCCGGTTCACAATCTGGTGAGTCGACAGGTTTTATCGCCTCGCGGCGCCACCTTCAGCTCTGATCGCGCGTTCGATGAAATGGAGAGTGAGTTCCTGGCCTCTACCGATACCTGGTCACGGCCGGTTTCCGTTCAGACTGGACCGGATGGCGCAATCTGGGTGGCCGATATGTACAGGCTCGTGATAGAACACCCTGAATGGATTCCTCACGAGTGGCAGGAAAAAGTAGATCTTCGGGGAGGTAGTGAGTTGGGGAGGATTTATCGAATCTATCCCGAAGGGGAGAATCCGGGGGCGATCCCGAGGCTGGATGAGCTTAGCAACACCGAACTGGTAGCCCGCCTTGAAAGCGGAAATGGAACCGTAAGGGATATGGCCCATCAAATATTGCTCTGGCGAAAGGCGAAGGACGCAGTGCCTGCATTGACCGGGTTGGTTGAGAACGGTAAGCTTCCGACGGCACGGCTCCATGCTCTTTCCGTTCTGGATGGTCTCGGTTCGATTGATGCAGATATTTGCCGAACCGCGCTGAGCGATGACCATTCGGGTGTCTTGAAAAACGCGATCCGGATTGCAGCGGGTTATTTGAAGGGGGAGGAGATTATTGCCGCCTCTGGCAGTCACCTATCCGATCCCTTCGTCGCACAGGAGCTGGCCGGAGTCCTTGGAGGGTTTGAGGATGACAAATCTGTGCAAACCCTCGTCGGAATAATATTGCAACATCGTGCCGAACCTTATGTCTCTGCGATTGCCTATAGCTCAATTAATTCTGATAATATTGAAGCGGTCATCGATACCCTGAGTCTCGCTTATACCGACAGGGGTCGTTTTCAGGAAACTTTGGCTGACTTTCCGTCGGTGAAGCCTCCTTCAAATTCCCAGGTAAAAAATATTTCCTCAATGGCGAGCCGCTGGGAGTCTCAGTCGGGAATGAAGAAGCTGGCCTCGACCATTGCCAGTGTCGAGGGGCCGCCAAAGGTATGGCAGATTTCGATGCTGATTGGATTGTTGGAGAACGGTGCTGCGATCGAGGATGTCAGTGATGATGAGGCTGATCAGAAAGTGATGCGGAGTATTTGCAAAGCGGCGAGGAGCGTTGTCGGAAATGAAAAGCTTGCCGAGTGGCAAAGGCTTGAGGCAATGAGTTTGTTGAGCAGTCGATCTGTCTTTGACGCAACGACCGATATCGATCTCTTTGCCGGATCGATTGGCCCGCAACATTCAGCGGGGATTCGAAAGGCCGCTTTTGAAGCTTTAGGGAAGTCGTCTGACCCGAAGGTGGCTGAGGCAATTATTTCCAGATGGAGTTCGTTTAGCCCCGGGGACAGGGCGACAGCGCTCAAACTTCTTTCAAGTCGTTCCACATGGACGAAGCTTCTACTCTCCGGGCTTGAGGAAAATCAGATTCCTGTCGCTCAGATTGATGCAACGACGCGTCAGCAGCTGACGGAATCATTCGATGAGGGAATCAAAACACGAAGCCGGGATTTGTTCCATTCAGCCACTAATGCCAGCCGTGCCCAGGTTCTTGAAGAGTATGCTGATGTTCTTCAAATGGAGGGCGACGCTACCGCCGGCCGGGCCGCGTTTTCAACGACCTGTATTGCCTGCCATGCCCTTGAAGGGGTCGGTAATCCAATTGGTCCGGATTTGGCAGCGATCACTGATCGATCAGCAGAGGCGATGCTGATCGCGATTCTCGACCCGAACCGTGCCGTCGAAGACAAATATGTGAATTATGTAATCGCTACAAAAGATGATGTTCATCATGTGGGGCTCATCAGCGAAGAGAGTGCGGGGGGAATCACACTGCGAGGTGGCGACGGGAGTGAGCAGAAGCTTCTTCGCGCCGATATTGCATCCATGCAGTCCACAGGGATTTCGTTAATGCCCGACGGTCTTGAGGCAACCTTGACCAAGCAGCAGATGGCTGATTTGATCGCCTACCTGGGCGCTCTCGGGGGGGCTGCTGAGGAGCCGGAATCTGTTCTCTCGGCCAGAGTTGCGCCGAATAAGCGGGGGATCATCGAGCTTCGTGCCTCCAAGTGCCGGGTGTCCGGTGACCGTCTTGAATTTATGCCGGATCACGACGCGCTGGGTTGGTGGACATCTGAGCGCGATCGTGCCGAATGGACCATCGTTCTTGATCGTCCGGGAAAATTTGCAGCAGAGTTGGACTATTCCGTTTCGCCAAAATCTGCGGGAAATCAATGGCAATTACTTGTCAACGGAGAGCAGGCCATAAAGGCTACCAGCGAAAGTACGGGCGGATGGGAGACTTATAAGTCTATCTCTATCGGAGAGTTGAGCCTAACCGGTGGCGATAATAAAATTGTGGTTCGCTCTCTTGGTGAGATAGATGAGGCTCTCTTCGATTTGCGTAAGATTCGCCTCACTCCGGTAGAGTAAATTACCCGCCTGTCTCTCTTGTTCCGTCATCGCAAGATCACGGTCTAGCGCCTTCTTGAAAAGCGACCTTCCGGTTATAAGAAGGCCGGAGGCGCGGCGTTTTTCAGGACGTCCGCATCGACCTTTAATGCTCTGCTTCCACAGGAACGGAAGTGGTTAAGGAGAACTTAGTCTCAACTCGCCATTGCCTCTTCCCGGGGAGCAGGAAGGTGCTTGAGTGCTTTTTCGACGGCGTGCTTCACCGAAATACCGTGCTTCTCGCGAAGAATGTCGACGCTGCCGTGTTCGACAAACTCATCGGGCCAGCCAATACGCTCGACGGGTGTTTGAATGCCCGCGTCGTTGAGGTGTTCAATGATCGCGGCACCGAATCCGTTGTGAAGCACATGGTCTTCAAAGCTCATCACGACAGGACACTGGCGGGCAAATTTTTCAATGCAGGCAGAGTCGAGTGGCTTGATCCACCGTGGATTGATGAGAGCGACGGAGTAGCCCAGTTTCTCAAGCTCGTCTTTGGTCGCTTCAGCGATTTCGAAGAAGTGCCCGAGGCCGAAAAGGGCAATGTCAGTGCCGTCTTCAAGGACTTCAGCTTTGCCGATTTCGAGTATTTCAGGGGTTTCCTTCACCGTTGCCCCGACACCTGCACCACGAGGGTAGCGAACCGCGATGGGTCCGTCTTCGTAGTTGGCCATGGTCCAGAGCATGTCGACGAATTCGTCTTCATCCTTCGGCTGCATGAAAACCCAGTTCGGGATGTGGCGCATGAAGCCGATGTCGAAGAGGCCGTGGTGAGTCGGTCCGTCATCGCCGCTCAGCCCGGCACGGTCCATACAGAGGCGAACGGGGAGGTTTTGAATCCCCATGTCGTGCACTGCCATGTCATAGGCACGCTGGAAGAAGGTCGAATAAATCGTGAGGAAAGGCTTGAGGCCCTGAACGGCTTGACCGCAGGCAAAAAGAGCTGCGTGTTCTTCCGCGATGCCAACATCGTAGTAGCGCTCCGGAACTTGCGCCTGAAATCCGGTGAGACCGGTGCCGCTGGGCATCGCCGCAGTGACCGCGACGATTTTTTCATCCTCTTTCGCAAATTTGCCGAGGTGTTCCCCGTAGAGTTGGGAAAAGGTGGGAGCACCGGAAGCCGGGGTCTCGCCGGTCGCCGTCTTGTAGGGACCGAGACCGTGAAATTTCATCGGGTTGGCCTTGGCTGGTTCGTAGCCGCGACCTTTCTCGGTGATGATATGGAGAATGACCGGCTCTTCCTGCTCTTTCAGAAAATCGAATGTTTTCACGAGCAGATCGACGTCGTGGCCATCGATAGGACCATAGTAGCGCATCCCGAACTTTTCGAAAAGCACGTTGGGGAAAAGAAGGTTCTTGGCGCCGCGTTCGACCTTGTGCACGAGATCCCGTCCGGTTTTACCGGCAACCCGCTCGACAAATTCCGCCGCTTTCTCGTGGATGTGTGAATAGGTCGAACTGGTTTGCAGCGCGTGAAAGTATTTCGCAATCGCCCCGACATTCCGGTCAATGGACCACTCGTTGTCGTTCAGCACGAGGATGAACTTCTTAGTGGTTGTCGCAATGTTGTTGAGTGCTTCAAACGTCGGCCCGCAGGTAAATGCGGCATCACCTGCGACCGCGACGACATGATCATCCTTTTTCAGCACGTCGCGGGCCGAAGCCATTCCCAGCGCGGCGGAAACCGCTGTTCCGGCGTGACCTGCGCCGTAGCAGTCGTGTTCGCTCTCGGTTCGCAGAAGAAAGCCGTTGAGGCCGTCGTATTGCCGGATGGTATGGATTTCGTCCCAGCGCCCCGTGAGCATTTTATGCACGTAGCCCTGATGGCTGACGTCGAAGACAAACTTATCGTCCGGCGTATTGAAGATGCGGTGCAGCGCGATGGAGAGCTCCACGACGCCCAGATTCGGGCCGAGGTGGCCGCCGGTCTTGGCGAGCGAGCTGATCAGTGTCCGCCGAATGTTTTCAGCAAGCTTGGGAAGCTCCTCAAGAGGGAGCTTCTTCAGATCTGTCGCGTTATCGACTTTTGGTAATTCCGCAGTCGGAATTTCGGGAAATTCAAAATAGTTCTCCATGCTCATCGGATTCGTCCTTTTCGGCTGATACAGCTCCCTTTTCGGCTTCCTGGTCGCCGAAGGGTTCCACTACGCCCTGTCCGCTGCGATTCTTTCGAATGATTTCGATACGCCCCTGCGCCTCATCGAGCCTTTTTTCGCAAACCTTGAACAGCCGGGTGCCTTTTTCGTAGTTTTTAATGAGCTCTTCGAGAGGCATCTGGTCAGATTCCATCTCGCGAACGAGCTCTTCCAACTGGGAAAGGGCGTCCTCGAAGGCCGGAGCATCTTTGTCCCGGTCTTCGCAGTTTTTGGTTTTAGGCATCGTAGGTTGAAAAGGGGGCGTGCCGAATTGTACGCACTCCTATTCCTTCCCTTGGAACGCCTTCAGTTCAAGCCGTTTTGCGCGTTTCCGGGGAGGCTTTTCCTACTTTAGGGCCTGAATATATAGAATGATGGACTCAATTTCGTGATCTTTGAGGACACCGAGGTAGGAAGGCATGCCGACTCCGGTTTTCTCTGTGTTATATCCTTCGGCGACCCGACGGCCCGGATCGAGGATTGATTCCCTGAGATAGCTTTCATCCACTTTTTTGATAAATGACCCATCGGTGAAGGTTCGGTATGACTTCCAGAGTCCGGTCCAGGGAGGTCCAACAGCCACGAGAGCGCCTTCGGCGCTGTTTGCGGGGGCTGCCGGAGCTTTCGATTTATCGGTCGCGTGGCAGGCAATGCATCCGTAGCGGGTCGCCACTTCCTTCCCCAGTTGAGGGGTGGGTTTGATGGCGGGGCTCGACTGGCTCAGGCCGGTGCGAACTCTTAGATCGACTTGATTGTGCTCAAAACCGAGTTCAGTAAGGTCGACCTTTTTGAGGGAATGAATCGTTAGATAGAGGCTTTCGATCGCGGTGACATCCGAATGCGGGAGTCGGTAGGTGAGCCTCAGGGAATGCGAAGGCTGCATGTCGGGAAGTCCGATGAAAAGTGACCTTAAATCTTTCGAGAGCATCGCGCTGGAGACAGGGACTGACTCCTGACCCGGTTCTCCATCGAGTCGAAAGTTGCCCGAGCCGTAGTTATGCGTTTGTTCGTAGTTCCATCGATCGACTGAATAGCGCCCGATTTCACCGGCGAGATCGCGAGAAAGGGGGGCATTGAAGTTCAAGAGTAGGCCTCTTTGGGTCGCTTTGATATTGGTGGGTAGAAAGGAGTTCGGTGTTCCCGGCCGGATTCTGAATAAACCGCTGACACGCTCTCCGGAGGTCCCCCAGACCTCGAATCCACAGATGTAGAGTCTTCCATCGAGCGGATTCACCCTGCCTTTCAGGATTCCCGCAGGGAAGCCTGAGAGTAGTGGAATAACGGCTCCCTGAGTCCGATCTTCATCGAGGTAGATTTTGAAGATCTCCGGCCTGTTGTAGCCGAGATGAATGAGGCTGCCGTTTAACGCGCCCATTTTCGCCTCACCGGGGAGCCAGACCTGAGAGGCTCCTGATTGATTGATGAAGTGAGGAATCCAAATCTCCGGTGGAGCGATCGGAGCAGGGTGAATGGCTTTTTCTTTGAATTTTGCGGGTTGGAACCCGTAGTATTTTCCTTCTTCAATCTGGTAAATTGGCGTGGCCGGTTTCCAATGTCCCTGTTGATCGCTTGACGTTAAGATTCCCGACTCGTGATTGTAGCCGAGATACGGCTGGCGTAGCCCCGTGGCAATGATTTGGTAGGAGAGGCCGTCAGCAGAAACCTTGACGATGGTGCCGTTGGCGATGCCTTTTGTGTTTCCGACCTGGCCCCCTTTGGCGAGATAGAAGCCTCCGCCTTTGGCTGCGACCATGTCCATCGCAAATTCGCGTGTCTCAGCAGTCTGAGGCACGATGTTGGAAAAGTTTTCATACCAGTCTGCTTCACCGTTGCCGTCGGTATCGTGCAGGCGGGTGATGCCGTTGCGGTCCGAAACGTAGATCTGCTGATCCACGATGCAGACCGTTTGGGGCTCGTGGAGGCCGGAGGCAAAGCGTAGCCAGCTTGTTTCACTGCTGGATTCTTCGAGGCCATCGATAATCCAGACATCGCCGTCAAAGGTGCAGGCGACGGCACGTCCGTCAGGAAAGAAATCGAATCCGGAGAGACGCACGTTGCGTTTCCACGGATTGGAGACGGGGAGGGGAAGGTCATCAAAAACGAGGCTTCCTCCTTCGGAAGTGGGATTCGGCAGTGGTAACGTAATGGTTTGTGTCCAACGTCGCGGCACTTCTTTCTGAGCGGCGGTGCCTTCGTTGCTCGTGTATTTCGTTTCGATCATTGAGGGGCTTGCTGACCTGGAGACGAATTCCCTGACTTCATCTTCGGAAAGCGTTTCTCCGGTGGCGTTCTGTATCTCCAGGTCACGATGCAGAAAGGGCTTACTCTCTATGATTTCGACAGATGCCGTTTCCCGAACCTTTTTCTCTCCCACCTGATAGACAAGGGTGGCTGCGCCGCTGGATATATCGATGCCCTGAAAGCGTCCCATTTCAGCGGGGATCGGGCCGATCCCTGTTTCGGCAGGATCTGATGTTCCCCTGTCTCTCGGATCTCCGGAAGAAGAGGGATTGCCTGGGTACCAGCCGGGAAGCGCGGGTGTTGCGCTCAATGGTGTTCCGATCGGTCGGGGTAGCGATTCCTGACCCGCCGGGGCTTTGCGGTTCGGGAGGCGGTAGCTACCGGGAGCCATTCCATCCATCGTCATAAATTCCCCCTCGTCGTTTGCCCTCCAGATCAGGGCCCAGCGCAGCAGGTCCGGGTCAAAGCAGCCGTAGTGATCTTCGCCCAGTTTCACGATGATTCCCCGCGGGGTCAGGTTCGCAGGCTCAGGCTGTGCTCCAAACTCCCGTGCATCCAATGTTTGAGTGAAAAAGGGGAAATCTTCTTCGACAAAAGATCCAAAGGGTGAATCGATTTCGAGATGTGCCAGTTGTTGTGCTTGGATCTCCGCAACGGCCAGCAGGCCGGGGATAACGAGAAGAAGGGGGAGAGAATGGGGGCGAAGCATTCAATAAGAATGAGGGGGAACCGAACCGGAGGCAATGGCGCGTTCCTATGCGGAGAATCTACCCTTGAATCAAGGCCTGACCTTTGCCATGAGTGCTGCATGAAAGAGAGTGGAGTATTGGCAGCCTTGTTTTTGGTTGTTTCGACTGGATTCGTTTGCGCCGAGGCGCCGAAACGTGCATCGGACCTTCTTACTCTGCCGCCTGCTTTTCGCGCCTTTGCGGGTGATCCGGTGATTCAAATAGAGCCGCGAGACGGCTTAAAGAGCGAGGGGAAGCTTTCAGGGATGAATGCTTTTCGTCCCAGGGAGGGGTTCACCCCTCGTGGTGGCAATGGAAGACTCTTTCTTAAAGTGGGGGAGGATGAAGAAGTGTCAGAGAAAGCTGCGGAAGTCCTCGCCAAAGCTTTTCACCGTAAAGTTCTCAGTCGGGAGAGTTTGAACTGGCATGAAAGACGACTCAGACTGGATGGCCTTTTTATCAGTGAGAAATCTGATTTTATTCAGTTGGCAACCCGGAAGCTGACTGCAGGAGAAGCCCCTGATCCCTGGCTGGATGCCTGGTGGAAGGTGCGGATGGGTTTGCCCCAAACACCGGATCCCTCCCATGATCTCATGGTGATCAACCTGCACTACGATCACTTCGGTAAAAAAACGACTAAGGGGCATTTTTGTTTTGGTCTTCGGAGTAAAGGCGGAGACGCGGACGGGGATCTCCTGTTTGATTTCCGGGCGCCATGGAGTCTTGACCGGCCGCCCCGCGCGACAGAGGGGTTGAACCTTCACAACCGCCTCCTTCTCAGCGCGACGGTGGAAAACCTTTACGACTGGCTCTACACCCAGACTGAGTATCGTCATTGCTATGTCGAGTGCTGGTTCCTGCCTGTTTCAAAAGAGCAGGTGACGCTCCTGCATCACATTGCGGAGCGTCCCGTGGCGCACGAAGCCGGTCAGTTTCGCGCTTTCCGGAAGAATTGCGCTTCGTTGGGGTTGGGCTTTTTGCATCGACTTCAGCCAATCGGGACACCACTTCCTTTGGGGCGTGGGGTCGCAGATATTCCAACCGTGGCCGCACGAAAGATCGTGGAGGGGATGGAGGAGGAGCCGCCATATTTCCTTCTCGAAAACGTCACTCATCAGCGCGGCCGTCAGCCGACAGCTAAATCGACGATTCACCGTGCTCAACCGTCACGTGTCAGCTCGCGTGCATTTCGCCTGTTGAGGACCGTTCCCGAAGTGAACTAAGGTTTTATCATGTTTTCCAGTGATTCCCGTTTTCTCAGGTAATCCGCTTTCGCGATGCGGAAGAGTTTCAGTCGTTTGTTCACTCCGGCCGCTAATATGAAGTAGGTCACTGAAACAAGGGCGAATCCCAGCACATAAAGTGAGACCGTGAGTTGAGATTCATTCCGGGAGCCCGGGGCAAACAACGCATAGGCGATCGCGAGAACCAGAAATGCAATGCCTCCACAGCTAAGCTGAATCACATCTCTCAGCGTGGGATCGTTGTATCCACCCCACCGGCATTTTGTCTGTAGCGGTCGCTTCTCTTCGGCCCACGCCTCGTCGAGGATGGCGATCGCGTCTTTGCCCGTCTCTCTGTCCGTCATCAGAGGCCAATGATGTAGAATCGGCTTTGCGATACTTGCTCGGCTTCAGGAATCGTGATCCAGCGTTCAAGATAGCGTTCACCCCAGGAATCGCTGAAGGCGATCTCGTTGGTTTCTTCGTTGTAACCGATAATGATGACGACATGGCCCCGATCACGATCGGGAGAGAGTGATGGATTCTCTGCCGCTTCCAGAACTTGTTCCCGGTAGGAGCCCCAGGATACTGCGTTTCTTTTTTTAGTTCTTTCACTGGCCGTGTCATTGAACTGGGAGGTGCTGAACAAGGCCCACATAATGGGGATTCCGTCATCGATGGAGCGTTTGATGTCTCTCATTTTGAGCTTTCCTGTTTCGATGTCAAAAGAACGCCCCTTCCGCTTAATGTCGCTGCCGATGTTCGAAAGGAGAAGATCGACGGAAGTCCCTCCGCCTGCCTGGGTTTCCCCTGCCATCGCCAGCAAGTACATGTCGGCGGGAATGCCGAGGAAACGCATGATACGTTCTGCTGTGGCGGGAACGCAGTAACCCTTGGGGCCCTGATCAACCATGGGAATGTTCGTCACGACAACATCGCCGTTCTCCCGGGTTTCGACAAAGCCTCTGACGCGTTCGCGAATGACGGCGTCAGAAATTTTCGCTGCGCGTCCGCGATCGTCGGCTGCATCGATTGTTTGAATGGAGAGTGACACATATTCCTCTTCGACGTGTGAAAGGAGAAAGGAATGCCCTGCCCAGTCCCAGCGCTCGGCAGTGACCCGGGATTCCCCTTCTCCGAATTTAGTCGATTCAGGTTCACCGAGGAGTGAGGTGAGTTGAGAGGCGATCGTTCTCTCATCGTGTTCCATGAGAACGCGAACGCCGTCCATTCCTCCGGGGACAGGCTTTCCTTCGATGAAGTGATCTTCTCCTGAACCGGCTGCGCTGAACGAGTCTCCTTTATTGGCGAAAACAATCGAAATGCCGGTCACTTTGTTATTCTCGCCGTAGAGCGCGGCGGAGAAAGGGCGGGCGCCGAGAAAGCGATAGTCTTCTTTTGGGTAGGCGCGGTATGATTCCGAAATCAAGGTTTCTGATTCACGGGGCCAGCCGAGTCTTGCGGCGACTGAGGATGGTTCGCTTTCCCAGAGCGGCGTCTCTGCGAAGAGTTGCTGCCCAATTGCAGCATTGATCGCTTCCGCGTTTACCCCCGAAGCGGGAAGGGGTGAAGACGTCCATGTTTTCAAAAACTCCTGATCTGCAGGCGAGAGTGACGCGATAGGAATCGTAAAGGGTGCACCCGTCTGAAGGACAATGGTAACCTGATTTCCATCGATAGACTGTACTTTCGCTTCAATGGATTTACCGTCAGTGTTGGTAAAAGTCCTGAAATCCTGAGAATGGGCTAAGCCGGCAGCGCTGAGAATGGCAGCACAAATAAAGGGGAAGAGGGGTTTCATTTCCCCACTTTACCTGACCTCAGGACGGATCGCAACGTCACCTCGGGTGCGGGATCAGGACAGAAGTCCCATGATCAAATTCGGGTTCAGGCCTCCGAGAATGATCGCGATGATGAGAACGATCATCGTGAAACGAGCGAGGCTGCCAACAGGAATCGCGGAGACATCATCTTTTGGGCTTTCTTCACTGAGAAACATTGAAGCAGCAATCTTAAGGTAATAGTAGAAGCCTGCACCGGCACCAATCAGGCCTACCGCGAGGAGAATCCACTGCTGCTGCTGGACGGCCAGCTGAAAGACGAAGAACTTTCCGAAAAATCCTGCCGTGAGGGGAATGCCGGCAAGGGACGCCATTGCAATAATCATCGCAAAGGCAAGGAAGGGGGAACGCTTTGCGAGACCTTTGTAAGAGGTGAGTTCTTCGCCCGCGACGGAGGTGCGAACCACGGTCATGACGAGGAAAGCGAGTAAGGTCATGAGGAGGTAGGCGCCGAGATAGAAAGCGATCACCTTGGCGGGGGAAAGCATTGCACCCGCCTCATCGGCAGTTGGCGTGCAGGCGAGGGCCATGAGAAGAAATCCAGCGTGTGCCACGCTGGAATAGGCAAGAAGGCGCTTGAAATTCTTTTGAGGCAGAGCCGAGAGGTTTCCGACGATGAGGGTCAAAACGGCGATGACGGTGATCGCGAGAACGACTTTGCCGACCAGCTCACCACTCGAGAGAAAGGGATCGATGAGACGAAGGAGAACGATGAATCCCGCGGCCTTTGAACCTACTGAAAGAAAAGCGGTGATCGGAGTCGGGGCACCCTGGTAGACATCCGGAATCCAGAAGTGAAAGGGAGCACCGCCGACTTTGAAGGCAAGGGCGACGAGGATGAGGGCAAAGGCGAAAAGGGAACCGGTGACATTGACACTGTCGCTGGAAAGAGCGGTTTTGATTTCGTCGAGTTGCATGCTGCCAGTCATGCCGTAAAGCCAGGCAAATCCGTAGACGAGAAACCCGGTCGAGAGTGCTCCGAGGATCAGATACTTAACCCCTGCTTCAAGCGAGCCGACGTTCCGCCGAAGGTAGGCAACCATGACGTAGAAGGCGATCGTGACGGTCTCGAGAGCGACGAAAATGCTCACGAGATGATTCGCTGAGGCCATCAGCATGAGGCCGGCACAGGCGAACAGGGGGAGAGCAAAAAATTCTCCGAGTCCCGATTGGGGATGCGCTCCTTTTTCCGGCGGCGCGGTTTGTTCCACAATGATGGGGGTGTAGCTCGTCGCCATGACGAGGACAACAAGAGTGGTGAGGATGGCGATCCCTTTGAAGTAGAGGGCCATTTGGTCGCCGGTCGTATAGAAGTCCCAGAAGGGGCTTTCCGTTGACTCCGGCCACTGCACGCGAAAGAGAAGTCCTAGAGTGACGAGCAGACCGAGCATTCCGAGCCAGGCGATGGAACGCTTGTCTTCCAGTTTCACGAAAGCGTCGACCAGCAGCATGATGATGCCGAGGGAGACAACGATGATTTCCAGGAAATAGACCGGCATGTTAGAAGAAGTAAAAAGAGTGAAGAAACGGATTCAACAGGGTTTGAGGCCCTCAACAGGGTTAGGTCATCCGGCGGTAGTGAGGAAAAGACCTTCGACGGCGGGACGGATAAACTGGTTGAGGATCTCGGGGACAAAGCCAACCGCGATCAGGGTCGCAAGAAGCAGGAAGTAGGGAAGGCGGGCGGCCATCGTCATGTCGGTCGGCGTCTTCATCTTCTCTTCAGGGGTTCCGAGGAAGAGATTGCGGAAGGCTCTCAGCATGTAGACCGCGGAGATGACGACTCCCCAGAGGGCGATGATCGTGGTCCATTGGAGCCAGCCGAGTGAATCCCCTGTCTCTTTGAATGCACCAAAGAAGACCGAAACCTCGGCGGCAAAGTTCGCAAATCCGGGAAGACCGGCGGAAGCGAAGGCGGCAAAAGCAAAAAGGAGGCCGAGCTTCGGGAGGTGACTCGCGATTCCGCCGAGTTCTTCGAAGCTGACGGTGCCGTATTTTTCGCGGATCCATCCACAGAGAGCAAAAAGCAGTGCGATTGAAACGCCGTGGGCAAACATCAGAAGGACGGCGCCGGAAACGCCAAGCTGGTTCATCGTGGCCAGTCCGAGGAAAACGTAGCCCATGTGCATGACACTGGAGGAGCCGAGCATACGGTCGAGCTTCTTCTGCGCGATCGTGACAAGACCGATGTAAATGATGTTTCCGAGGAGGAGGACGAGGACCACATTGAGGAGGGCTGCCATCCCTTCGGGCACGATTGGCATCGCGATACGGATCAAACCGTAGAGGCCGAACTTTTTCAGGACGCCGGCATGAAGCATGGCGACAGGAGCAGGCGCTTCAGCGTAAGCAGGGGCGGCCCAGCTATGGAAAGGAAAGAGTGAAACGAGGGCGCCGAATCCGACGAGCAGAAAAGCGAAGATCCAGGTTTGCTGACCCGGATCGATGCCCGTTTCAGGATTTTTAGCGATTGCGATGAGGTCGGCAATGGCAAAGGTCGAACCGCCGAGGGCGAAGACGGCCATGATGAGACCAACGAGGAGAATAAGGCTGCCGACTCCCAGGTAGACCGTGATCGTCCAAGCTGTGCGGACGCGGTTTTCGCCGTGGCCGAAGATTCCGATCATGAGAAAGGTCGGGATGAGCGCGAGTTCGTGAAAAGCGTAGAGGAAGAAGAGATCAGTTGCGGTGAAGGCACCAATCGCTCCGCCGCCGATGAGAAGGAGCGAGAGATAGTAGAGCTTTGCACTGCCTTTGATGTCGTTCTCCGGAGGGGAAACGAGAACCGCGGCGAGCATCACCAGTGTCGCGAGCAGGAGGAGAACGAGGCTGATGCCGTCAATGCCGAAGGCAAGACTCAGGGTCGGGAAACCCTCCATCTCCATCAAGGTGTGTGATGAGGCGAACTGGACGGCACCCTCCACATTGGTATTGAACTGAATCGCCACAATGAGGCTGACGATGAAAGCGATCGCGGCGGCACCGAGGGCGGTGAAGCGGGCCGGTGCACCGAGTCCGATCGCGATGGCAGCGATCAGGGGCAGGAAAACGATAATTTCGAGGTAGCTCACGGTAATTCCGGGGAAAGAGTTCTGCTAAAGAATGAGGAAGAGGATGAGAGCAATCACTGCGATGCCGAAGTAGAGCGCGTAGGACTGAACGTTGCCGATTTGAAAAATTCGAAGGAAGGATCCTGTGCCCATGGCAGCGAGAGCCGGAAAGCGAACCACGATCGGATCGATGATGAACCGGTCAACGATATCGAGAACGGCAGCGACGGCGTCCTGAAAGACCCGAACGATACCGATGTAGAGTTCATCGATGTAGAAGCGGTTCGCAAAAAGAGGAATGTTGATCGGGTCACTGTCTTTTCCTTTATAGAGAAGAATGGCGCCGATGACACCCACGGCGAGGCCGATGAGCGAGAGGATTGCGGTGAGGCCGAAATGTTCGATGAGGTGCTCAACGCTACCGTAACCGGTGGCGAGAAGTGGACCGGACACCGGTTTGTAGGCGGAAAAGATGGCCATCACGGCGAGAATCGCGAGCGGTGCCCACATGAGCGGTCCGACCTCTTTGGCGTGATCGGCATCTTTCGTGCGATTTTTGCCGAAGAATGCGACGATGACGAGGCGTGTCATGTAGAACGGAGTGAGGAAAGCCACGATGATGCCGCACACATAAGGAAACATTGCGCCCTCGTGATATGCCGTTTCGAGGATCATTTCCTTACTCCAGAATCCACTGGTGAAGGGCACTGCGATGAGTGCGGCGGTGCCCAGAGCGAAAGTGGTAAAGGTGATCGGCATCTTTCTGCGAAGGCCTCCCATCTTCCAGATATCCTGCTCGTGGTGGCAGGCGTAGATGACGGCGCCGGATCCGAGGAAGAGGAGGGCCTTGAAAAAGGCGTGAGTGTAGAGGTGAAACATGCCCGCATCGCTACCGCCATGGCCGATGCCCTGAGCCATGATCATGTAACCGAGCTGGGACAGTGTTGAGTAGGCGAGGATTCGCTTGATGTCGTTTTGCTGGAGCGCCATGAGCGCAGCGACTACCGCGGTGGCGGCTCCGATCCAGGAGATCCATTGCGCGGCGATTTCGGTCGCTTCGATGAGGAAAACAACACGTGCTAACATGAAGACACCGGCGGCGACCATGGTTGCCGCGTGAATGAGTGCGGAGACAGGTGTCGGGCCTTCCATTGCGTCGGGAAGCCAGACGTGTAGCGGGAGCTGCGCGGATTTACCGATTGCACCGCAGAAGACACAGAGGACGGCGATATTGAGGAGGACTGTGTTGGTGATTCCCCCCACGGCCTCGCTGATTTCGTTAAAGTAAATAGAGCCGGTCAGGACCCACACGAGGAGGATGCCGATCATGAACCCGAAATCGCCGATCTTATTTGTCAGGAACGCTTTCTTGGCGGCATCGGCGGCAGATTCCTTGTGAAACCAGTGACCGATGAGGATGTAGGAACTGACACCTACAAGTTCCCAGAAGATGAACATCATCACGAAATTGTTCGCGAGGACAATGCCGGTCATGGAAAACATGAAGAGTGAAAGGCCGGCGAAGTAGCGTGCTTTCCCCTTGTCGTCTTTCATGTAGGCGAGTGAGAAGAGGTGAACGAGGAGACCGATCGAGGTCACGATCATCATCATTCCCCGGCTGAGTTCGTCGAGTTGAAAACCAATTTCGACACGCAGGAGGTCTCCCATGTCGATCCAGGGGAACGCTTTGACGTCACCGCCTTCGCCGCCTGCAAGCATGGCGCAGAGGATAAAAGTGATCAGCGCAGATCCGGTGGAGAGCAGCGAGGAAAGTCCGGGCGAGCGTTTCAGGCCGACGACGATCAGGGCTGCTACCATGAGCGGTAGCAGAAGAACGGTCCAGGCAGTGGTATTCACATCCATTAAAACAAGCGGTCTAAAATCTAGTGTTTCATCGTATCCACCTTCGTCACGTCGGTGGTTCCTTTGGATCGGAAGAGCGCAACAATGATGGCGAGACCGACAGCGACTTCAGCCGCCGCGACGGTAATGATAAAAAAGAGCAAAACGTGGCCTTCGTAGTCCGGCTGGCCGTCCTGAAGATTAAAGCGGGAAAAGGCAACCAGGGTCAGGTTTGCCGCCGCAAGCATGAGCTCGAGGCACATGAAAATGATGATGAGGTTGCGACGCACGAGAACACCGGCAAGCCCGATTGCGAACAGCAATCCGCTGACAAATAGAAAGTGGTTCAGGGTGATAGCGGTTTCCATACAGTCACAAACAATCGTTTAAATCAGCCTTACTTCAGTTCTTTCTTACTGAGAACCACCACTCCAATCGTGGCAACGAGGAGGAGAATCCCGACCACCTGGATCGGGAACCAATATTGACTGAAAAGGAGTTCACCGATGCGATGCACATCAGAGGTTCCGGGGCCTTCAATGGCTTCCAATGCGGGGATCGACGCGGTTCCCACCTCGCTGCGGGTGAGGATCACGAGGAGAAGGGCCGCAAAGGCAACCGCTACACCGCCGGCTCCGAGAGCACTGAAAAGAGGGAGCTTGCGTCGCTCCTCTGCCTGAACATCAAGGAGCATGATGATAAAGATAAACAGCACCATGATCGCTCCGGCGTAGACCAGGATCTGGAGGACGCCGACGAGATAGGCATCCAGCTGAATGAAAAGAGCGGCCAATCCAAGGAAGGACACAATCATCGCGAAAGCGGCCGAAACAGGATTCCGGTTCACGACCACGCCGATGCCGCCGATGAGGGCAAGGGCAGCAAAGATGTAAAAAAGGAAGGTCATGCTTGAGAGATCTTGGGTATTGGTCTTTTGAAATCGGTTTTCCCGGCAGGTATTCTTTGGATTGAAATTTTCAGGATCGAAAATTCTCAATCACTTCAATTCGTTCCATTTGTTGACGAGGCCGACGCGGACGCCTCCGATTTCATAGAGTTTACTCTTGTTGTGGACCATCTCTTCGCGGCTCGTTCCGGTAATGGCGTAGTCCTTACGGAGGAAGATGGCCTGTTCGGGGCAAACCTCTTCGCAGAGGCCGCAATAAATACAGCGGATCATGTCGATGTCGAACGCTTTGGGGCGCTTCTCCACTTTGGCCCACTTGTCGTCGCCCGGGATCTCCTCAGGTTTGATGGTGATGGCGCGGGGAGGACAGATGAATTCGCAAAGCTGGCAGGCAACGCAACGTTCGCGATCCTGTTCGTCGGTGACGAGAGCAGGCGCTCCGCGGTAGTGCTCGGGGAGCTGGTCATCCCATTTTTCTTCGGGATACTGCATCGTGACCTTTTTTCTGCCGGACACGATCTTAATGAAGTGGCCGAGAGTCACTCGCATTCCGGAAATGATTCCGGGAATATAGAGTTGTTCCCACCATTTCAGTTTTGGACGTTTAACGACAATTGCCATGAGATCAGGAAGTATTCGAAGGGTTTAGGCGAGCCACCACATAAGGAGTGCGGTTAAGACCACGTTGAACAGCGCGATTTCGAAGAAGAAAACCCAACCAAGGCGCATGAGTTGGTCGTAGCGGAAACGGGGGAGCGTCCAGCGAATCACAATAAAGAAGAGAATCAGGGCAATTACCTTGGCGAAGAAAGTCCCGATGTGGATCAATCCATGCCACCATGGCACTGCTGCATCGACAGTTTCGGGGGTGAGCCATCCGAAGGGAAGGCTCCATCCTCCGAAGAAAAGGGTCACCGCGAGTCCGGAGCCGATGATCATCGCCGCGTATTCGCCGAGGAAGAAGAGGGCGAATTTCATCGAGCTGTATTCGGTATGGTACCCGGCAACGAGTTCGGTTTCACACTCGGGAAGATCGAAAGGAAGGCGGTTCGTTTCCGCAAACATCGACGTCATGAAGACGATGAAGGAGATCACGATGGGAATAGTGAGGAGGAAGCCCTTGAAGCTTAAGCCTTCACCCCAGAGAGGAAGGAGGGCCCATCCGTTCTCTGCTTGATACTGAACAATGCTACTGAGATTCAGCTCACCGTAGATCATGATCAGTGGAACGACGGAGAGCCCCAGTGAAATTTCGTATGAAATCATCTGGCTCGTCGAGCGAACGCCGCCAAGGAAGGGGTATTTTGAGTTGGAAGCCCAACCGGCAAGAACGATCCCGTAGACAGAAAGGGAGGCGACCGCGAAAACGAAAAGAGGACCGACATTGAGGTCGGCGATGACCATTCGCTCGCCGAAAAGGGAACTTCCGAAAGGAAGAACCGCTGAGGTCATGAGCGCGGGGACCATGACCAGCGCGGGAGCGAGCCAGAAGTAGCCTTTGCGAACGTGATCCGGTGTGAAGTCTTCTTTGAGAAGGAATTTGATGCCGTCAGCAACCGCTTGAAGGAGGCCTGCCGGTCCGACCCGGTTCGGCCCGACGCGATCCTGGATCGCAGCGCTGACGCGCCGCTCGGCCCAGACGGACATGGCGACCAGCGGCAACGTGACGAGAAACACGAAGACCACGATCTTGATGGAAGCTGCGATGATAATTTGCCAATCCATGTTCAGAAAAGTCAGCCGACGATAAGTCCCTTGGCGACGCGCTCTTTCTCCCGCTCAAGCAGGGGAATCGTTTCGCCGGTTTCGATGAGAGGAATTCCCAGATCACCGATTTGACCCCAGGTGAGGTCTTTGAATTCCGACACTTCCTGTGTCAGCTGTTTAAAGATGTCAGTGACGGCGTAGATGCCGTTGCCACCGCCGGTAGCCTGAATAAGATCACGGATGATCTCCCAGGGCTCGAGGGTTTGTCCGGGGCCGTCGATCACTTTGTTGAGTCGCTGAAGTCGACCGGTGACATTGATCATGGTGCCGGATTTTTCCGCCCATCCTGCGCCGGGAAGCACCACGTGGGCTGCGTCCGCCGTCGGGTTGGCGAGCGGGTATGTGGTGAAGAGGAAATCGAGCTTAGCGAGGAGTTCGGCACTGAATCCTGCATCGTCGACAAGGTTTTCCTGAAGAGCGATGACCGCTTTGATGCGTCCCTGTTCGATGCCTTTTTTGATCGCCTCAATCTGCGAGCCGGGATTATCGAGACCCAGGACCAGTTTGACTCCGTTCGTGTTTGGATTGCGATCGGCAGAAATGAGGTAGCCGTCGGCTTCTCCGTTGCGGGCGACGGTGTCGACGTGACCTGCCTTGAGATGCTTCACGAGGCGATTTGTCATGAGGAGTTCCTCATTGGTCATCCTCGCCGAAGCAATAATTGCGATTTCGCTGCCTTCGAGTCCGGCAAGTTTGTCGGCCGAGGTGGCGATCGCTTCCTGCCAGCCAGCCTGTTCGTGAACTCCACCCTTTTTCACGAGCGGATCAGTGAGGCGGGCTTCGCTTTCGATCCAGTGAAAGTTGAGGCGGTGAGAGTCCGGCATCCAGTCGGAGTTCACGTCGTTGTTCTGACGTGGAGTGATGCGGTAAATTTTGTCTTCGCGACTGAAGACCGTGATGTTGGCGCCGGTCGCACAATTGGTATCAATGGTCTTTGTCTCCTTCATGAACCAGACTCGCATCTGGAAACGGAAGTCGTTGGAGGTCAAGGCGCCAACCGGGCAGATGTCGACGGTGTTGAGCGAGTAATTGTTCGCGAGTTCGCGTCCCGGATAGACGGCGAGCACGGTGTGGCTGCCGCGGTCGGTGAATCCGAGCACGGGGTCGTCTGCGATTTCATCAGTGAAACGGATGCAGCGACTGCACATGATGCAGCGTTCGTCGTCGAGGCGGATGCGGGGACCTACTTCAACGTTCTTCGGTTTTTTGACCTTCTGTTCACGGAAGCGGGACTCTCCTTTTCCGTGTTCGACACTGAACTCCTGCAGCGAGCACTCGCCGGCCTGGTCACAGATCGGGCAATCGAGGGGGTGGTTCGCGAGGAGGAGTTCCATGACCCCTTTACGACACTCTTCGGTCATCTCGCTTTCGGTGCGGATGCCCATGTTGGGCGCGATGGTATTCGCGCAGGCGATGGCAGGGCGTGGAATCCAGGAAATGGGAAGGTGGCCCTCTTCGTCCGGCTCGGGCGGGTCATCACCGGGGCGCGGGCGCGGCGGCATGCCCATCTCGACGAGACACATGCGGCAGTTGCCGGGAGAGGTCAGCTTGGGGTGATAGCAGTAATGCGGCACTTCGACTCCGGCCTCGCGGCAGGCTTCGATCATGCGTGTCCCTTTAGGGAAGGAATGCCATTCCCCGTTGATCTGGACGTCTATCAAATCGGATTTTTCTTCGCTCATCTGAGGTTGGCGGCAGCAGTAAGTGCCTCGGCGTTAAGGAGGTCGTCCTCGAGCTCAGGGTTAGTATCAGCGACCAGTTCGTCGCGGAATTTATCTACAAAGCTTTCGGTCGGCCAGGATGATGCTTCGCCGAAGGCGCAAATGGTTCGGCCGTCGATGTTCCGGGCGACGTTGTCGAGGGTGTCGATATCGGTGGGGGAAGCCTTTCCGGCGACGACACGATCAGTGATTTTTTTCATCCAGAGAGAACCTTCGCGGCAGGGGGTGCACTGTCCGCAGGACTCATGGGCATAGAAATTGTTGATGTTGTTCAAGACCCAGCTGATGGAACGGCTGTTGTCGATCACGATCACACCGCCGGAGCCGGCCATGGAACCGCACGCTGCAAGGGTATCAAAATCCATCGGGATATCCCAAATTGTGAGCTCGCGGGCATCGTCGCCACGCCCCACCGTAAAGACTTCGTCAGCGCGGAGCACTTTTGCAGAGGAGCCACCCGGGATCACCGCCTTGAGCTCGCGTCCTTCTTTCAGGCCGCCGCACATGTCGTTGATGAGTTCGCCCATCGTGACTTTGCCGACCTGTACTTCGTAGTAGCCGGGCTTTTTCACGTCCCCGCTCACACAAAGAATCCGCGTGCCGGTGTTGTTTGGTGTCCCTGTCTGAGCCCACTCTTCACTGCCGATTTCAAGAATATGCTTCACGTGGCAAAGCGTTTCGACATTGTTCACGATCGTCGGGCAGAGATAAAGTCCCATCGCCGCAGGGAAGTAGGGCGGCTTGATTCGAGGGTAGGGGCGCTTTCCTTCAAGGGACTCGATCAAACCGGTTTCTTCTCCGCAGATGTAGGCTCCGGCACCGCGGTGAACATAGATTTCGAGATCAAATCCACTGCCTTGAATGTCTTTGCCGAGATACCCGGCTTTGTGCGCTTCCGCGATCGCTTTTTCGAGGATTTCAGCCCCTTCCGGAAACTCTTCACGAATGTAAATGTAGGCGAGGTGGGCTCCTGTGGCAAAGCAGGCAATCGACATGCCTTCGATGAGCTGGTGGGGATCCTGGTGGATGATGTAGCGATCCTTGAACGTTCCGGGCTCGGACTCGTCAGCGTTGCAAATCAGGTAGACGGGCTTGTCGTTGTTCGGCGGGAGAAAACTCCATTTCAGACCGGCGGGGAATCCTGCTCCTCCCCGACCGCGCAGGCCGGCGGCTTTCACTTCATCAGTGATCGCTTTGGGCTCCATTCCGAGGGCCTTCTTTAACTGTTCGTAGCCGCCTTCACTCTCGTATGTTTTGAGCGAGGTGTTCCAATCCGCCCGGTCGACGTTTTTGAAAACGACGCGGTGCTCTTTGGCGTGCGGCTCTTTGCCAGGTCGGTATTGAATCGCGCTCATAACAATCACTTATATTGGCTGAGAAGGCCGTCAACGTCGGTCACTGCTTCGTGAAAATCATCGTTCATGAGGCAGACAGGGCCGGTGCCGCAACTCGCGAGGCATTCGGCAAATTCGATGCTGAACTTTCCGTCTTCACTGACGGCGATAGGATCGTGGTGTGTCACCCCGGAGCGATCAATGCCTGCTTTATCGCAGATTTCGTCCATCAATTCGTGGCTGCCCGCCATGGCGCAGCTGAGGGTGCGGCAAACCCGGATATGGCATTTGCCGGGGGCTGACTGGCGGAAGCCGGGGTAGAAAGTAACCACCTCGAGCACTTGAATCGGCTCCAATTCCAGTTTGGCAGCGGTCCATTCAACCGCGGCGTCTTCGATGAAGCCGAAGTGATGTTGAAGGGCGTGAAGTACCGGAAGAACGGCAGAACGCTTGCTCACGGGATAATGCGTGATGCGGTCGTCGATTTCTTTTTCCAGATCGGATGGGACAGCGAAAGACATGGTCAGGAAAATTAGCGGTCACATTCACCCATGACGAAGTCGAGACTGCCGAGGATTGCCACGGTGTCACTCATCATGTTGCCTTCAAGGAGTTTCGGCAGGATGCTCAGGTTCACAAAAGAGGGGGCGCGAATCTTGAGGCGGTAGGGAACGCCACCGCCTTTGGAGTGGATGTAAAAACCAAGTTCGCCTTTCGGGTTTTCCGCCCCGAAGTAGACTTCGCCTGCCGGTGCATCGAGGCCTTCGGTGACGAGAATAAAGTGATGAATGAGTTCCTCCATGCTCATGAGGACCCGCTCTTTCTCCGGAAGCTTCTGCTTGCAGTCGACCACGTTAATGGGGCCGTCAGGAAGATTTTTGATGGCCTGCTTCAGAATGCGGACGCTTTGGCGCATTTCCTCCATGCGGACGAGGTAGCGATCATAACAGTCGCCGTGCTCACCGATCGGAATGTCGAAATCGTAATTCGCGTAGTCGAGATAGGGGTTCGCTTTGCGAAGGTCGTGCTCGACACCGGAGCCGCGAAGGTTCGGCCCGCTCAATCCCCAGGCGATGGCATCTTCTTTGGAGATCACGCCGATATCACGCGTTCGGTCGAGAAAGATCTTGTTCCGGGTCAGGAGGGTATCGATTTCATCCAGTGCCGGGATAAACTCGTCGCAGAACTTGCTGAGTTGCCCGGTGAATCCCTCGGGAAGATCGCGAATCTGGCCGCCAACCCGGGTGAAGCTGGTCGTGAAACGGGCACCGGTGAGCAACTCACAGAGGTTGTAGATCGATTCGCGCTGCGTGAAAGTGTAGAGGAAGACGGTCATCGCCCCGACATCCATGGCGTAGGCTCCGATGCCGAGAAGGTGGGCGGAGATGCGGGCCATTTCGCAGGAAATGGTGCGGATCGTCTGGCCGCGGGCGGGGAGTTCCCACCCCATTAGTTTTTCCACGGCGAGTGCGTAGGCGACGTTGTTGGCGAGAGGTGCGAGGTAATCGAGGCGGTCCGTGTAGGGGACGAATTGATTATACTGCATGTTCTCGGCGATCTTCTCATCGCCGCGATGCAGATAACCCACGTCGGGGTCGGCCTTGGTGATTACTTCCCCGTCAAGTTCAAGGACGATGCGAAGCACCCCGTGAGTCGCCGGGTGGGAAGGACCCATGTTCAGGGTCAGTTTTTCACCGACGAGGTCATCGGTGGTTTGCTGATAGCCCTCAAGCTCGGACGCTGCAGCAGCGCGTGCAGCAGTGTCCTGAATTTCGAGCTCTTTCGTTGTCGTGGCCATGGCAGGAGGGGAGTCGCGATCGTCGTTTCGATTACCTATCGGTCTCCGAAGAAATTCGAGTATCGGTGCGCCGTTTTGGAGTTTCAAGGTGAGTTTGTGAAAAATTTCACAAAGTCCCCCGGCTGCTGATACGTTACAAAAAGGAAGGCGTATTATAGTCGTTTTTCAGCGCTTAATCATCGAACATCGGAATCATGCAAAAAGACGAAACAGCCAATGGAGAGGTCAAAGAAAAGAAAAGTGTCATCACTTCGATCATTGTCGGAGGGGTGGGCGCTTTCAGTGCGGTCTACCTCCTCAACCCGACAGCGGGCTTTCTGGAGCTGATTCCTGATAATCTCCCCGTGGTGGGGAATCTGGATGAAGCCGCCGCCGCTGCGCTACTCATCAGTTGTCTTGCCTATTTTGGCGTGGATATCGGTGGGCTCTTCGGGCGGAAGAAGAAAGAAGAGTCAGATATCATCGATGTCGAAGCCCGGGAATAGTGGCCTGCGATCGGACCTGACAGGGTTGGGTCACTGACTTGACCCTGTTTGCTGAGCTTTTGCGGCAGCGACGATCCTCGGCATGTAGGGATCTGGATTCATGTCGAAAGCTTTGACGCAGGGGGTGCAGCAAAAAAGCACTTCCTGCCCCTGGTAAACCCGGCGGTGCTTGGGGATGCCGTCTTTGAAAGGCTTGTGAAATTGCACCGCGCAGGTCTCAAACGGATATGGAGTGATTGTCGCCTCCGTCTTTTTCGCTGCGCGATCTGCTTCGGCGGTCGCTTTGAATGACGGCGCGGATGAATCCGCGGGAACCGCCCCGGCAGTTACCGGTGAATCGTTGTCGGCAGTGGTGGTGCAGCTGGTAAAGGCTGACATTTGGGCTGCGATGCCCAGAAGAAGTGCGACATGTTTCATGACAAGGGCAGCATTCCCCTCTAAATACGGGGCTTCAAGTATATTTGCGCAACTCTTCTGACTGAATTTTGTTTGCAGAGAGAGGGGATTCCGCTTTGCTAGCGTCCCGAGTAGTCGCTCCCGACGAATATTTTAAGCGAATGGCAATCATCAAAGTGGCGTGTCCCAAGTGTGGACAGAAAGTATCCGGCGACGAGACCTTTGCAGGAGCACGCGTTGTCTGTCCGATTTGCAGTTCTGATATTCACTTTCCGGGCGAAGCTCGAAGTGCCGCTCCTACCGGTCAGCTGAGAACAGAGGCATATGTCGAGGAGCAGCGCGATGTCCCGGTGGAGAGTTCTGAGGAACTTCCCGACTTTGATGATGTCGCCCCGCAAGCGAGTCAGGAAGGTTCCCCGGAGAGGCCTGAAGCAGAGGCTTCCGGCGAAAATGAAAATACAGGGGAGGAGTTGGATGTAGTTCCCTCACCTGTCACCGGTGCGATCGCCCTGGTAGCGAGTGTTCTCGGTGTTGTTATTTGCGGGGTGGGAGGCATTCTTTTTTCTCCGATTGCGATTATTTTCGGTCACCTTTCGCAGGCGAAGGCGAGACGCAGCCCGGTTCAGCCGGCTCCGGGGCAAACTCTCGGGGCGATTGGAATGTTAATTGGTTATGTTTGGCTGATCATCACGATTATTGTCCTGGGGATTCTGGTTGTTTTTGAAGCGCCGATTCGCGAAATGATTCAGAGTCGGGGTGTTTGATTTTTTCGTCGGTCAAGGCTGCTGTTGAGGTTTTAATGACGATAGAACGTAGAAATTTCGGGTCTCCGGAGCCCTCCTGTTCCAAGGTTGATGCTTGCATTTTGACCGGTTTCGATTACCGCTGCGCGAGAGATAAATCGGACTCACCATAATTTCAGTCCTTTTGATATTGAAGATTTCTAAAATAATAGGAAACTAAACAAGACCAAGTCATGCTAGAAACTACCATCACCAATATTCGCGGACGCGAAATCGTCGATTCCCGGGGTAACCCCACTGTTGAAGTCGACGTCGAACTTGAAGGCGGCGCTATTGGACGTGCTGCAGTGCCAAGCGGAGCGAGTACCGGAGAGCACGAGGCCTGGGAGCTTCGTGACGGAGACAGCAGTCGTTATCTCGGTAAAGGTGTCCTCAAAGCCGTTGCGGCGGTGAATGACAAAATTTGTCCTGAGCTCATCGGTATTGATGCGACTGAGCAGACGGTTGTCGATAAGGCAATGTTCGAACTTGATGGCACGGCAAACAAGAAGGAACTCGGAGCAAACGCGATTCTCGGAGTTTCTCTCGCGGCTGCTCACGCGGCGGCAAATCAGCTCGGCATGCCTCTCTACAAGTACATGGGTGGTCCTAATGCCAAGGTGCTTCCTGTTCCGATGATGAACATCATCAACGGCGGATCTCACTCGGATGCTCCTATCGATTTTCAGGAGTTCATGATCATGCCCAAAGGGGCTTCGAGCTTTCGTGAGGCGCTTCGTCAGGGGGCTGAAATTTTCCACGCGCTTAAGAAAGTGCTTAAGGACCGCGGTCTTTCCACGGCTGTTGGAGATGAGGGCGGTTTTGCTCCCAATCTCGACTCTGCCGACGACGCCCTTTCTGTGATCGCTCAGGCGGTTGATAAGGCCGGTTACAAGCTCGGCGAAGAGATCTTCATCGCACTCGACGTCGCTTCTTCCGAGTTTTATGACAAAGAGAAGGGCAAGTATGTCTTCCACAAGTCAGACAATTCCGAAAAATCGGCGACAGAGCTTGTTGATTACTACCTCGACCTTCAGTCCCGCTACCCCATTCTCTCGATCGAAGATGGCTGCGACGAAAATGACTGGGATGGCTGGAAGGTCATCACTGAGAAGATGGGTGACAAGACTCAGCTCGTTGGAGATGATCTCTTTGTGACGAACACGGACTTCCTCCAGAAGGGCATCGATCTCGGTGTTGCCAACTCTATCCTCGTTAAAGTGAATCAGATTGGTTCACTGACCGAGACGCTCGATGCGGTTGAGTTGGCGAAGGAAAACAGTTACACCAGCGTGATCAGCCACCGCTCCGGTGAGACCGAAGACAGCACTATTGCTGACATCGCGGTCGCGACCAACGCCGGTCAGATCAAGACTGGTTCATTGAGCCGTTCCGACCGTATCGCGAAATACAACCAACTCCTTCGTATTGAGGAAGAGCTTGGTGAAGACGCGATCTATGGCGGAAAGCTCCGCGTTTAACTCTCCACGGCAAAGCCGTTTTATCCCCTCATGCGTGACCCCGAATTTCAGGATCATCCCGATCTTCCTCTCCATATTAAAGAAGAGGGTGGAAAGCCGAAGTCAAATCTCTGGCAGCGACTTTCCCGGGGCATGGAGGTGGTGATTTATCTGCTTCTTTTGCTCTCCGTCTACAAGCTCTTCGGGCCGGAATTGAACCGGCAGGAAGAGCTGACAGCGGAGATCAATCGTCTCACACAGGTGGAAGCAGCAAAGAAAAAACAAGTCGAAAGACTGAGCCAGGAGCATCGGCTCCTGAAAACCGATAAAGATTATCTTGAGACGGTCGCTCGTGACCGCCTCCAGCTTCAGCGTCCCGGCGAGTACATCTTCCGCATCGAGCGGGAGTAGGCAGGATCACTCGCGGATTAATTTGATCGGCGTCGTTCCCGGTGCTGCGATGCCCGCTGTTGAGTGTCGCGGCACCGGGAAAAGTGTCGAGGGTCCTAAAGGAAGGGGTTACCCGCTTCCTCTTTCTCAATGCCCACAGCTGCGACCTCCTCGTTTTCCTCGAGATCTTCCTGCAGAGGGGCAAAGCGTTCTGAACGAAACCCCAATTCCTGCTCAATGCTGGAATGGGGGTCGTTCGGATTCGGGAGTTCTTCGAGGAGAATGAGAATGTCAAAATCTGCCGCTCCAATCGAGAGGTTGGCGTCATCATCGACGACAAACTGAGGATTTGAACGCCCTGATTTCACCGAGCGAACCGTATAGACTGAGTTTTTCCTGGGGAGGGATTTGAAAAGGTCAAACACCCACGGTTCGAAAGAGTCGTCGATGCAGACGACGCGTTGTCCTTGTTGAAACATGAAAGGCAGGGTCCGATTTCAGTCTTTGGCGGTGTAGTCAAACACGAAGACCTTTTCTAACTGCGGCTTTAGAATCTCTACAAAAGCCTGGTGAGCGGGGTGGGGGGCATAGACTTCGAGGCCGGCTTTGTCTTTGAAGGTAACGAGAAAGGCATGGGTGAAATCATCATTTAATCCCTCGAGGCTTTCGGAATATCCCCATTCGATATCGACGATCGTGTCGATTTTACCTTTCAGGAGCATGAACTCATCGACGATTCGGGTAATGTCATTGTCGGTCGCGGTTTCTTTGAACTGGAAAAAGACGGCGTGACGGAATGGGGCACTCTCAGGTTCCTGAGCCATGAGGGATGTGGTGAAGAGGGATAATGAAAAAAACAGGGCGGGAAGGTGAAGAAATTTCATCCCGAAACCTTTTGCTTAAAGATTGGTTCTGTCGAACATAAATGTCATCCATGAGCAACTGGCAGACTTTTCAACATTCCCTCCTCAGATATTCTGACCTCGGCTTCACCCTCGACTCCAGTCGGATGGATGCGCCGGAGAGTTGGTCGCCGGAGATGCAGAGTAAGATCGAGCGGGCTTTTAAAGATCGTGCTGCGACGGAAGCCGGTGAGATCATGAATCCCGATGAGGGTCGCGCGGTGGGTCATTACTGGCTTCGGAATCCTGACCTCGCTCCGGCGGAAGAGGGAAAGTGGATCACAGATGTGCTTGATCAAGTGAAGCACATCGCGAAACAGGTTCTCGGAGGCGAAATTCAGGCGCCCAATGGGAATTCATTCCGGCATGTTCTTCTCGTCGGCATCGGCGGATCTGCGCTCGGCCCGCAGCTGGTTTCGAAAGCATTGCTTCCCCCTAATGCGCCCGTCGATATTCACTTTCTCGACAACACTGATCCCGGCGGGATGGACTTCGCTTTTGAGCAGCTCGGGGCGGATCTTGCCGAAACGCTGGTGATTGTGATTTCTAAATCCGGCGGCACCGCGGAGACACGAAACGGCATGCTCGAGACAGAGGCGGCCTTTGCAGCTCGAGGTCTTGATTTTCCGAAGCAGGCAATTGCGGTAACCGGCGAGGGCAGCAAGCTTGGGAAATATGCCGGGGAAAAGGGCTGGATCACTCAGGTCCCGATGTCGGACTGGATTGGCGGGCGGACTTCAGTCATGAGCGCGGTGGGTCTTCTTCCGGCAGCGCTTCTAGGTATCGATATCGACGAGTTCCTTGCCGGAGCAAAAGCGATGGATGAAAAGACGCGGGTCGATGAGGTCGATTCGAACGCCGCGATGCAGCTCGCCCTGATGTGGCATCACGCCGGTGATGGTGTCGGAAAGAAAGACATGGTCATCCTCCCCTACAGCGACCGACTCGATCTCATGAGCAAGTACTTGCAGCAGCTCGTGATGGAATCGCTCGGGAAAGAGCACGATCTCGACGGCAATGTTGTGAATCAGGGAATCGCCGTATACGGGAATAAAGGATCAACGGACCAGCACGCCTATGTTCAGCAACTGCGTGACGGGCTTGCGAATTTTTTCGTGACCTTCATCGAAGTGCGTTCGACACGAGAAGGCCAGTCGCTTGCGATGGATGAAATGGGTTCCACTGCCGAGGATTTTCTTCAGGGGTTTCTTCGGGGGACTCGAGGGGCTCTTTACGAGAGCGGGCGTCATTCGATCACAATTTCACTCGATCGAATTAATGCGTTTTCGGTCGGGATGTTGATCGCCCTCTACGAGCGGGCTGTTTCTTTTTACGCGAGTCTCGTCAACATCAACGCCTACCACCAGCCCGGAGTGGAAGCCGGTAAGAAGGCGGCCGGTAATTTTCTCGATCTGCTCGCAAAAGTGAAAAATCATCTCGCTGAGACGGGTTCCGCCGGAGTGACTGCTGATGAGATGGCATCAACTCTTGGCGAGGGAGAGGTGGAGGCGGTGTATCACTGCCTGAACCATCTGGCCGGTAATGGCTTTTGTACCCGTGAGGAAGGGGAGACTGTCGCTGAAGATACCTTCAAGTGCTAGGGCAGGACACAAGCGGCCTCACCGGCACGCCGTGTTTACCTAGATACTCCTTCACATCACCGACGGTATATTCGCCGAAGTGAAAAATGCTCGCGGCGAGGACGGCGTCTGCCTTTCCCTTGTCCAAAACGTCGACCATGTGACTGAGGTCTTTACCGGCTCCGCCGCTGGCAATGACAGGAATGGTAACGGCGTCGCTAATAGCGGCGGTAAGTTCGAGGTCGTAACCTGCTCCGGTTCCATCGGCGTCCATACTCGTGAGTAGAATTTCGCCAGCCCCGCGGTCGTGAACTTCGCGAGCCCATTCGATGGCATCCCGCCCTGTCGGCGTGCGGCCTCCGTGGGTGAAAACCTCCCAGCCGTCTTTCGGGTCACCGCTTCTCCGCTTCGCGTCGATCGCGACAACGATACATTGAGCTCCGAAGGCCTTTGATCCGGCGGACACGACTTCCGGATTGCTCACTGCAGCCGTGTTAACGCCGACTTTATCGGCGCCTGCCATGAGCATTTCCCGCATGTCCTCCACCGTGCGGATTCCGCCCCCGACAGTGACGGGCATAAAACAGCGTTCTGCGGTTTTTCTCACGACATCGACCATCGTTTTTCTTTCATCGGACGAGGCGGTGATATCGAGGAAGACCAGTTCATCGGCACCCTGGCGGTTGTACTCGACGGCACAATCGACTGGATCACCCGCGTCACGCAGGTTTACGAAGTTTGTTCCTTTTACAACTCGACCGTCAGTGACGTCTAAACAGGGGATGATTCGCTTGGTCAGCATGGGGCAAGATAGCAGCGCAATTCGTTCTTGCTGAGAGATGAGTGAAAAAATTTTGAATAATTTCCACAAAAGTTCTGGTAATTTGTAACGATTAATGGTTAAGTTTTATTAGGTAATTTGATATCATTATTATGGAGTCTGCAGCAGTTGAACTTTCCTCCTCGTCGGAGTCCTTTTATGATGACTCCTTTGCCGTGATCCCGAGAAACTGCGACACAGCAGTGGTTTACTGGAATCTCACGAGTGAGCGACAGCCGTTTTCCTCTAAAGTTCGGCTTTGCCTTCAAATTAACGGAAAAGAATCAGACGCTGAGGAGACGATCATCCTTCACCGTGAGTCAGGGCACTTCATCGTCCCGCTGCTTGCGGATGATCGCGATTACACGGTCGCCCTCGGCTGGTCGGACACGCACGGCTTTCGTCCGATCTTTGAGCAATCCATCAAGCTTCCTGATTTTCCTGATTCTTCTGTGGGTGCGATGAGCAGTTCGATGAGCTTTCGCGGGGCACACTTCTGGCCTAAAGGATACGGATCTTCGGTGAATTAACCGGGGCCTGCCGTGAGTGATCCATCGGCTCCAAACGACGCGGCTGACGCTTTTTGCGACGCGTTTCTCGAGTATTTATCGGTCGAGAAAAATTGCTCGCACCGGACTCTCGCCAATTACCACCATGCCATGAACCGGTTTCGGGAATGGCATCCCTCGTTCAAGGGGTGGAAGGAGGTGAGACCGGATGATTTTCGGGACTACCTCTACGAATGCATGAAAGCGGAAATGGCCCGCTCTACGATTCGATTGCACTTCGCGGCACTCCGCAGTTTCTATAAATATCTGACCCGGCGTGAGGGCTTGCCGATCAACCCTGTCGCGGAAGTTCAGCTTCCGAAGGCTGAGAAGAAGTTGCCCGTCGTTCTGACCCAGGCCCAGGTCACTGAGTTGCTGGAAATGCCTTTCAAGACCGAGCAGCCCAGGCAGGCTGCGGATTGGACGGCCTGGAGAGATGCTGCAATTCTTGAACTCTTTTACAGTTCAGGGGTGCGACTGGCAGAACTGGCATCTCTCAATATCGATGACTTTGATTTTCATCAGGAATGCGTTCGCGTATTCGGAAAGGGGAGTAAGGAGCGCATTTGCCCGGTCGGGTCGATGGCTGCTGAGGCGATCCATGCCTACCGGAATAAGGCAAGAGTCATGGAGGGGCCCCTGTTTATCAGTAAACTCCGCCGCCGGCTTTCACCGCGAGCCATTTCCGATGTTTTTAAAAAATATCACGCTCTTTCGAGCATTCCCGTGAACGTCAGCCCGCATAAGCTGAGACATAGCTTTGCGACCCATCTTCTGGATCACGGGGCGGATCTGCGGAGTGTCCAGACCCTTCTGGGACACGCGAGCCTTTCGACGACCCAGATCTACACCCACGTGTCGATCGAGAGGATGAAGACGGTCTACGAAAAGACTCACCCGAGAGCATGAACTAACTGGTTTCCGCTTTGTCTTCCGGGACGAATTTCAGGGACGCTGAGTTGATGCAGTATCGCAGGCCGGTCGGTTCCGGACCGTCCGGAAAGACATGACCGAGGTGTGCGTTGCTGGTTTTGGAGCGCACCTCGATTCGCCTCATGCCATGGCTGGTATCGACGACTTCAACGATTTCTTCGGCATCAACCGGGGCAAAAAAACTGGGCCAACCGGTACCGCTGTCAAATTTAGCGGCTGAAGAGAAAAGCGGTTTTCCGGAGATGACATCGACGTAGACCCCGGGCTCTTTGTGATCCCAGTAGGCGTTGTTGAAAGGAGGTTCGGTGCCTCCTTCACAGGCAATGTGATATTGGTCGGAAGTGAGGCGTTGCTTCAGGTCTTCGAGAGAATCAGTCATAAGAAGGGGGGGATGGCGTCTTTGGAATGGTTACGGCCCTGCGCGATCGATGAGGGTCGGGAAATCTACGCTGATTCTCTTCAAAAGAGAAAGGCTCTATTTTCCGCTTTCACTGAACTGTTTTCTCGGATATAAATCTCATTATTATGAAGGTTCTCAAATTCGCGATGATGGCAACCGTTTGTTCGGTGATCCTGCCTGTGGGAGCCGACGATGCGATCTACGATTTAGATAGAATCGAAACGGAGAGCGGTCGTGTTTATCGGAATATTTTAATCCTCAATTCAGACCGCCATGGGCTTCTCTTTCGTCACGCGGTCGGAATCGCGAAGCTCGATTTTCAGCAACTTTCAATGAACCTGAGGATGCTTTATGAACCCGTCGGTGATGAGGAGGGGGTACCCGGGGGCATGGGCGGCGATGAAAGGGATGTTTCGTCTCCTCTCGAGACGATTCGGAATCTGAAGGTCACAGTGACAGCGGCAAATCGCATCGAGTTTCCCCTTTTTCGCTGGAATGACAGTGGAGTGGCGGGTTGTCATCAATATCGAAAGGATTGGCCGAATCATTGGTCCCGTTTTGATCCGGCGCTGTGTCTTTCGGTACCTGAATGCCGTGCTCTCGCGGTGAAGGATTTTCTCATCACCACAGGTTTGGCCGCCCGGCCTCCCGGGGTGGTGACCTATCGGATTCCCTTTCGTTCGTCGTTCAGGCTCTATTAGGGCCGGTTCCGTCGACATCTTTCGGGCGGTGATTTCCTAAGACGGTCATTGGCCGAACGTTCACACTAAGGTATAATTGTTTAATAATGATGGATCACGAGGATTTGGGAGAGCGTCGGCAGGTGAATCACACACCGACCATTGCACTGGGAATCGCAGCCCTCTTGCTGCTAATAGTCGGTGCAATGAGTTATCGTGATTTCGTTCGGACAAGCTACGAGAAGGAGTATGCGGAGAAGGAACGCCAGCTCCTGGCTCGTCATGGCTACGCGGTGGCTCCTTTTACGACGAATGGTCAGCAGGCGATTCAGGGACAGGCCCCTCATTATCAGTCGCCCCCCGGGAAGGCTCAGCCGCAGCAGGGCGCTCAACAAGTTCCGGCGCAAGCGCCACAGCCCGCTGCGGTGAATCCTGCCTTGGCACAGAACGCCGCGGAGATGCAGATTGAGTCAGCGCTGCCGGCACCGGTCGACCCTGAGCTTGATTCGATTCGAAGTTCGCTTGAGCAGGTTCGTGAGCAATCACGCCGAACGGAGGAGCAGTTCCGTGATATCACCGGTGGGAACGTTGGAGGCACAGTTGATGCAGGAGTGCAGGCAGCTGCAGAAATCACAGAAGAGCTGCCTGATTTTCTTCGTGAAGCAGTTGAAAACCCTCCGGGAGGAAATCCTGCCGTCGAAGAAAGACTCGACCGAATGAGAAATCAGGTGATTCAGGCCCCTTCATTGGCCCGGGTGACAAGTTTTGACAGTGACTGGGGAATTGTGACTTTCGATGCGGGTATGTCGCAGAATGTGAAAAAAGATCAGCGTTTTGCCGTCCGCAGGGGCGCCGACATTTTGGGCTGGATCAAGGTGGACGAAGTTCAGCAAAATCAATCGATTGCCGTTCTGGTAACCAATCGGGACGATGAGACCGTGCAGAAACCGGCGGTAGGCGACGATTTGATCGATTTCGAGCTCTTCTAAGCTTTTGCCTCGACGGTTAGACGGCCGGTTTTGATTGAATTAATTCGAAGAGATTGCTTTTGAGTTTTATTGACTCGTAAGGCTTCTGAAGGAATGCAATTTGGGGTTCATTGCCGAAGCCGTGGTCTTCGGGCCTCTCATTGTATCCGCTTGTCAGGAGGATACCCAGATTAGGATGTCTTTCGTGAAGGTGCCGCGCGAGGTCCCATCCTGACACGCCTTCGGGCATGATAATATCACTCACGACGACAGAAATCTCGTCACAGATGTCTGGCCAGATATCCAGTGCTTCTTTCCCTGATTGAGCTTCAATGACGGAGCAGCCGTGCATTTCGAGGAGTTTTCGAACCAGTTTCCGGACGGCTGATTCATCTTCGACGAGAAGCACTTTGGATCCTCGAATGCTTTGATGGTCAACTTTTCCTTCAGGCTTGGGTTCTGCAGCAGGAGGCTTTGATTTGGTTTCAGCAACGGTTGGAAAAAGGATTTCGATTTCCGTTCCTTTCCCCAGCTCGCTCGATATATCGATGATGCCCTGATGCTGTCGAACAAGTGTAGCCACATTGGCGAGGCCGAGGCCGGTCCCTTCTCCCTTTTTCTTCGTCGTATAGAAAGGGTCAAAGATTTTGGTCAGCTTGAGTTTCGAAATGCCGGTTCCGGTGTCGCTGATGAGGATTGAGAGAAAGGGCTGTTCATTGGGCTTTTCGGACCGATGCACCATCGAAGTTCGAATGAGGATTTCCCCCCCATTGGGCATCGCATCCCGCGAATTAACGACAAGATTCATCAGGATTTGACCGATCATTCCTTTGTCGGCCTTGATCGGTCTGATGTCTTCACCGAGTTCGATTCGCATCTCGATATGTTCTTCGATCATGCGACGAACCATTTTTGCAAAATCCCCGACAATCTTGTTGGGGTCGACTTGCTCGAAATTCGCTTTCTGATCTCTGCTGAAAAGCAGAAGCTGCATCACAAGATCGATGGATTGCGATGTCGCGCTTTTGATGAGGTCGAGAGATTCCGTGACCTTTGGATCGTTCCATTTCTGAGCCTCCATGTCGACGAAGGCGGTATGGCCCTGAATAACCGTGAGAAGATTATTGAAGTCATGGGCGATGCCGCCTGCAAGTTGGCCCACGCAGTTCAGCTTCTGGGAGTGATAGAACAACTCTTCCGTCGCGCTTCGCCTGAGCGTTTCCTGCGTTAAGCGTGCTTCGCTGACAATCCATGCAGAAGTGATAGGAAGAGCCTCGGAAATTTCGAGGGAGGGCTTCTCTGCGAAAAGGATGATCACCATTTTCGTTTTCTCACGATCAGAGCAGGGCGCAAGATTAACGAAAAGATGGATCAGCGCTTCTTCCTTTTCCTTGTATTCAAACCATTGATAAATCGGATTCTCAAGGAGAGGGTCCGGATCGATCTGTGCTTTGACGTATTCAATAATAGCCTTTGATGCCTTCGGTGCCGGCGAGTCATCGCTGGAAAATGCCTCGGTAAACCTTGAAGATTTCTGGCTGAATGAGCACAGGATAATCCCTGAGGATTGGAGCCTGTCCCTCAGCCTGGAAAGCCATACAGTTTTCTCTCCTGACTGAGGAAACGATGGGATTTTGCTTACGCTACTCGGTTTGGTAACCGCATGGTGACTTTCAGTCTGTGCCGGGCGCGACTCAGCGGCGACAGAGAATTTTCCCTCCGCGCTTGTGCTGGTGTTGGTTGGCCGGTTTTTCAAAGTTGTATAATAGTCACTTTTATTAAATTTATGTTAATTACGGTAATTACGCAAGTCTTGTTTTGAACTTGCCCGGGCAATAAAAAAGCCGGAGGGCAGAATGCGCCTCCGGCTTAGGTGAAATTGAAGCTTCTTGTGAGCTGGCTCAGTTCCCTTGAAGGGGGAGTCCCGGTAGAGAAACGCCGGGTGCGATTTCCTGCTCAGGCGATTGTTCCTCTTTCTCGACGAAAAGCTCGGACCGCTTCTTGATGATCGAATCAACAAGGTAGCTTCTCACCTTGAAGACATGACCTTCGAGAGCTTTCTCGGCGGCAAGCTTGTCCTTCAGTTCTTTGAGCTCTGTGTTAAAGGCTTTGTCGAGGCGGGCTGTTTCTTCGTCGCTTTCCTCTTCGCCCTGTTTGCGTTTCTCTGCAAACTTCCCGGAAACTTTGATCGAGAGGGGAAGTTCGTTGAGGTCATTTTTCTCACCGGTGGAGATGATGTAGTTGAACCCGTCAAAGGTGCTGATTTTGAAAGTCGTTCCTTCGGGCTTGTTCTCCTTCAACTCAGCTCCAACAAAGACGTCTTCCATCTGTGCATTGGAAAAAGCGCTCTTCATGCTTGATACCTTCGCCTGGTCGAGTTCCTCTCCTTTGGCCGCTTTTGCGAGGACGTAGTCGCTCGAGACATCTTTCCGTGTCAGCTTCCAGTCTTCCTTTTTATCGCCGGTCACGATTTCGATGGATTTGATGTCTTCGACTTTGAAAAAGGACTTGTCGATCCATTCGGATGGCCCGGTTTGAATATCGCTAAAGGTTTCACCGACGAGGAAGACCGAGTTGCTGCTGCCGGTTTTTACGTAGCGGCCTGCTTCGCTTGTGGCCATTCCTCCTCCGATGGGATCGGGGCGATTTTCGGAACGTTCGTAGATTTTTCCCAGCCAAAGGGTGTGAAGGTTTTCCCCTTCGCTGTCCTTGAAGCTGACAAGGGTAGCGGCTTGATCAGGCAAGGTGGCTTCGTCTGGCGCGATCAGATTGAGACGACCATACTGACTGCGACCGATCGTGACCGGCTGAACGATATTGAGGTCCCAGACTTTGCGAAGCATTTCGACAATGGGCTCAGCATTAGCAGGGTAGTTTTCGCGCTCAGCGACGACCCAGGATTTCTCTCCCTTCTGAAGAGTGAGTTCGCCATCTGTCGTTTTGAGATGAATTTCAGCAATATCGTTGATTGGGAAATCGTTGAAGACCTTGGTCTTATTGGTTGTCGAAGTGACTTTTGCGACGCTGCCTCCTGATCCCGCGAAGTGAAAGATGGCCGCGATTCCTCCAATAATCGCAAGAATAATGAGAAGTCGGATGAGTGTTTTAGTTCCCATGACAGTTGGATTTAAGAATGATGAATAAAGGGTGGGGGCTGTAAACTAGCGGGCTGCGATGCGCTTGCGACGGGCAATGGCGAGACCGATTCCAAAAAGGATGACCAGGGCGGGCATGAGGAGCGCGTTGCCGAATTTGTAGGTAGCAAGCTTGCGACGGAACTCTTTCGTGACTTCTTTTTGCAGCTCGCGTTCCCGACGGCGAAATTCGACTTCCTGTTCCTGAAGCTTCCGCATCTCAGACTGAACCTCCGGGGAAAGAAGGGCCTGATCGATGTCTTCGGGGGTCTGCGAAAGGATCTCGTTGAGGCGGGCTTCGACTTCACCTGCCTTCTCGCTGAAGCTTTCCACTTCGACGGCATATTTTTCCTGGGCTTCGCGATACCATTCGTTCTGACGGGTGAAGGGGCGGCGGACTGAAGTCCGGCTCCTTACGTTGATCAGATCAGGGTCACCTGAAAGTTGCTCGGCTGCGTTCTGCACAAGGGTCAGGTTCTCGTTTAACATCTCAGGAATGACGATGTTAAGGCCGGGAATCTGGCTCCTCCGAACGACATTGGCGTCGTAGATAAAATCAACGTCGGAGACAATGATAACACGCCCGGGAGTGGTGGATTTTTTCAAGGAGTCATCGACCTCTTCTGCTTTCTCTTCGTCCTCCGCTGCTTCCTCTTTGTCTTCTTCTTCAGGTGCTTCGTCGGCGGCTTTGGAAGGGTCTCCTTCGGGAAAAGCGGTCTTAAATTCGCCTGTGAGCCGGGCGACGAGGACCCGGCGCTTTCCGTAAGGTTCAAAGTCTTCTCGAATACGGTCTGCGCCACCTTCCTGTGTCGGATCAGCATCGAAAGAACCGACAAGCTGATTTTCTTTGGAAGTAAGAACCAGCCGGTCAACTTCGATCCCCTCCGGAGGATTGATTTCGAAGGCACCGGGCGTCAGCATGTTGAGCTGATTTAGCATTTGGGTCATGGGATCATTCAGGCCGGGGTCGGAGGCTTCCGATCCGAGGGCTTTACGGTCCAGAGTGAGGAAGGTTGGCGAGAAGTTGCCGCGTCTGATGATCTCTGATCCGAAACTGAGGTCGGCAAGAACCCGGTTTGAGTCGTAGGTAACACCCCAGGCTTGAAAGAGTTTGTCGAGGTCCGAGGTCGGAGCCGGTCCCCCTTGCGGTGGCATTCCGGGCATTTGCTGCGGCTGCTGCTGAGCGAGCGCCCGGGCGTAGAAGAAATTCGGATCAACGAAGGCAAAGACATTTCCGCCGCCGAGGAGATATTGATCGATCGCGAACTGACCTTCATCGGTGATATCATAGGGATGAACCACGATGAGAGTGGTCGTGCCCGCCGGAATTTCAGTTGCTGAGGTTGGGATGACTTCGACATCGTAGTCACGCACGAGCTGCTCGTAGAGCATCCAGGGCTGCTGGGGGGGAGCCTGGAAATTGCCTCCGAATCCGCCTCCGATAGACATGCCGGTCATCATCACGATTTTCTTAGCGCGGCCACCGTGGACGGTTGAAACCGCACGGGAGATGTCATATTCGAGCATCGTCTCGGGGCGAGCGGGGATAAACGGAATAGCTTCGTTTGAATCAAGGCACTGAACGGAAAGGCCGAAGTAGAGCTCATTCCCTGTTTCCCCGGAAGATCCGGCCTGAAGGCCATCGATGATCGCGGAGTCTTCGGCGTCAGTGTTAGGCTCGGGATTGAGCTTTTTAACCGAGAGCATCTTTACCCGTTTCTTTTCGAACTCGCCGTCTGCATTGGTGATTTCAACTTCCTTGACTGGAGCCGCCTGGACAAATTCACTGAGAAGGTCTTCAACGCGCCGGGCGCTGGAACGTTCGCTCGGGCTCATGACTTTGCTACTATCGGTGACGTAGTAGCGGATCTCGACTGGAGTTTCGAGTCGTTGCAGGATGTTCCTGGTGCCTTCAGAAAGGGTGAAGGTTTTGTATTCTGTCAGGTCAGCGCGAAAGCTCATTTTCCCCGCCAGAAAGTTGACGAGAAGCGCGATCACAAAGACGACGGCGAGGCCGATGAGCGCGGTGTTGCGGCGGCTTAGATTGGACTTGGGTGTCTGGTTCGATTCACTCATGGGATGATCAGAAGCAGTAGAGGGTTACAGAAAACAGAAGAATTAGGCTCTGCGCAGGCGGATTGCGACAGAGGTCGCAAAAAGGCAGAAGGCGATGAACGTGAGAAAGAAAATGATGTCGCGGAAACCGAGGACGCCTTTGGCGAGTTCGGAGAAGTGCGGCATGAGGCCGACAGCGTTGACGAGCTTAACAATGGGCCAGAAAATGAGCCATCCACCCTTCATGTTCATGAGGAGTTCGCTGATGTTCGGTAGTCCTCCCAGCCAGAGAACCATACAAAGGGCAACCGAGACGAGTAGTGCAACCAATTGGCTTCGAGTCATCGCTGAGATCACTGAAGTGACCGCGAGAAAGCAAAGGGCGACAAAGAACGTTGCGACAAAACCGGCCATGATCACTCCGTTGTCCGGATCACCGAGGTAGTTGATTGTCCAGACGATAGGAAAGGAGAGGACGAGCATGCCGAAGAGGACAACGGCAGCGGCGAGATATTTGCCGAGGATGGCGTGCCAGGGAGCGATCGGCATCGTAAGGAGAAGCTCCATGGTGCCGAGGCGTTGTTCTTCGGACCAGAGGCGCATTCCCACGGCCGGGGCAATGAGGACGAGATACCAGGGAAGGTATTGAAAGTAGGGGAGGAAGAGGTCTGCTTCGCCGCCTTCGAGGATTCCGGTGAAGAAAAACGAAAGAGTGTTCGAAATGCCGAGGAAAACGACAAAAAGAACGTAGGCGATAGGAGAAGCGAAATAGCTCTTCAATTCCCGCTTAAAGATCGTGCGTACTTCACGGGGAAGCAGGAAGGTTAAGATCGCGATGAAAATCGCTGAAACCACGAGAGTGGGGATTGCGAATTCCAGTATCAAAGTAATGAGGGCATCCATGATGTCTTAAAATGATGAGGTAAAAGTCAGTGAAACAGGGGAACGAAGCGTTCAGTCTTCGGAATCAGTTTTCGTGATTTCCCTGAACAGTTCGTCGAGACGACCTTGATCGATCCGTAACTCGGAGACTGTCAGGTCTTTGTCTTTGCAGAGCTGATAGATCGCAGGGCTCAGCTCGTCGGCTTTTCCTTTAGCGGGGAGGACACGGGCTTCAAGACTGTCATCAGAAGAGGCAATGACCTTGACTGAGTCGGCTTCGCTTAATTTTTCGAGCTCAGACTGGATTCCACTGCCGGCGAGTCCGGAAACGGTCAGGAATACTGAACCTGCATTTTTCGACTTGGCTTTGAGCTCGTCAGGGGTGCCGTCTGCAATGACCCGGCCGCGGTCGATGATGATGGCACGAGTACAGGAGGCTTCGACCTCTTCGAGAATGTGGGTTGAAAAGATAATCGCTTTCGTTTCGCCCATTCGTTTGATGAGCTGCCGGACTTCGTGCTTTTGATTGGGATCGAGACCATCTGTCGGTTCATCGAGGATCAGGACCTCAGGGTCGTGAATGATCGATTGGGCGAAACAGGTGCGGTGGCGGTATCCCTTTGAGAGGGTGTCAACGCTTTGGTGGCGAACCGGCTCGAGGAAGGTCGTTTGAATCGCTTTGTCCACCGCTGTGCTCAGTTCGGAGGAAGGAACGCCTCGAAGCTCTGCAGAAAAGCGGAGGAAATCTTCTACCGTCATGTCGGAGTAGAGCGGGGCGGCCTCCGGGAGGTAGCCGATCTTGGCCTTGGCTGCGATCTCATTTTCTTCAATGTCGGCTCCTCCGATTGAGATTCTCCCCTCGGTCGCGGGAAGAAAACCGGTGACCATTCGCATCGTGGTCGATTTTCCGGCTCCGTTGGGTCCGAGAAATCCGAGGACTTCTCCTTTCTTCACCGTGAAGGATACTCCATCAACGGCGACCTTTGCACCAAAGTGCTTGTGTAGATTTTCGACTTCTATCATTGCTGAAACCGCTTGGGTTTGGACGTTCAAGCGAAACGGGTTCGCTGATTTGTTTGAAAAAATCGCAAAAATTGAACGGAATATTTTCCGCGCCAATTCGGGGGTTTTGCGCCATCTGTATTTCCTCGCGATCAGAGGATTCGCAAGGAAAAATCTTTACATAGTAAAGCCATGGCGTAAGCCGTTCCGGCAATAGAGTGAACAATGAAACTGATCAGTTGGAATGTGAACGGCATCCGTGCGGTGCTGAAGAAGAACTTTCTCGAATTTCTCGAAGAGCATGATCCGGATGTCCTGCTGTTGCAGGAGGTCAAAGCCGAGCGCGCCCAGGTTGACGAACCCTTTGAGGAAAACGGCTGGCATGTGAGTTGGAATCACGCGGTGAAGAAGGGCTACTCCGGAGTGGCGGCACTCAGTAAAGTTGAACCTCTCTCGGTGACGGCGGGAATCGGCGTTGATGAGCACGATCAGGAGGGCCGGGTCCTCACCCTGGAGTTTGATGACTTTTTCGTCGTGAACGTCTACACCCCGAATTCGCAGAATGAACTTCGTCGCCTACCCTATCGGCTGGAGTGGAATGCCGCTTTCCTTGCTCATGTCAAAGGCCTTGAAAAATCAAAGCCGGTTGTTTTTACAGGAGACCTCAATGTGGCTCATCAGGAAATCGATCTGGCCCGGCCGAAAAATAATCGAAAGAGCGCGGGATTTTCGGATGAAGAACGGGCCGGATTTGATGACATCATTGCCGCCGGATTTGTCGATACCTTCCGCCATTTTCACCCGGACGAGCCCGAGCACTACAGTTGGTGGAGTTATCGGGGCGGCGCCCGGACTAAAAACGTAGGCTGGAGAATTGACTACTTTTGTGTGTCGCAACCGCTCATGACTCGCGTGAATTCATCGATCATTCTTCCTGAGGTGATGGGGTCGGACCACTGCCCTGTGCAGCTGGAGATCAGCTAGTCGAAAGAGTTTTCGACCGTCGGGCATGGGCCGTGGAAGTTGGATTCCGGGAGATTGGCATTGACTGTCAGGAACGTCCCTGCAGCCATTTCTTAAATTGCTCAAGGGCGCGGCCGCGGTGACTCATCCCGTTTTTGATTTCTTCGGATAATTCGCCGAATGAGCGATCGTGTCCCTCCGGAATGAAGAGAGGATCGTACCCAAATCCGCCATCACCGGTCATGGAGTCAGCGATTTCACCTTCGACTTTACCGTCGAAACTGGCGATGACCTTATTTCCTTGAGCAACAGAGACGACGCAACGAAAACGGGCTGTTCTCGGTGCCGGGATGCCTGCGAGGTCGGCAAGGAGCTTCTCCCGATTTGAGGCATCCGTTGCCGTCTCCCCTGAGAATCGGGAGGAATAGATCCCCGGTGCCCCGCCCAGGGCATCCACTTCCAATCCTGAATCGTCGGCGATGATAAGAGCATCGGGACGTTCCATACTCGCGGCGAGTGCTTTGATTGCCGAATTTCCGGCGAAAGTGTCTGCGTCCTCCACCGGAGGCTTGAGATCGGGTATTGAAGTGAGGTCTTCGATAAGATCGAAGAAGTCCCCGAGGATTGCCTGGATTTCGCCTGTTTTATGAGCGTTGTGAGTGGCGACGATGAGTCTCTTGACCATGTTTCAGCTTCAGGTCAGCTGTTTTAAGATTCAAGAGGAGAAGCGCAGCGGCTGTGATAGAATCAACGGCATGGGTCAAAGACCGACAGAACTGCTCGCTCCGGCGGGAAACTGGGAATGTGCGCGCGCTGCTGTCGCCAATGGAGCAGACGCGATCTATTTCGGGATGCCCCGCTTCAATGCCCGGATTCGAGCGGACAACTTCACGCCCGACGATCTTCCGGAATTGATGCGCTTTCTCCATGAACACGGGGTTCGTGGCTTTGTCGCGTTTAACGTTCTCGTTTTTCCGGCAGAACTGGAAGCCGCGGCGGATCAGTTGCGCCTCCTCAGTGAAGCCGGCGTGGATGCGATTATCGTTCAGGATCTCGGCCTTGCGACGATGGCCCGGGCGATAGTGCCCGACCTGAATGTTCACGCATCGACTCAAATGACAATCACTTCGCCGGAGGCGCTCGCCTTTGCCGACGAGTTGTTTGATCTCGATAGGGCTGTGATCGCGCGTGAGAATTCAATGCGGGAGATTCATCTCTTCCATGCGAACGAGCCGGATTCTGTTGAGCTGGAGACCTTCGTCCATGGCGCCCTTTGCGTAGCATATTCAGGGCAGTGTCTCACCAGTGAATCTCTCGGTCAGCGTAGTGCGAATCGCGGGGAATGTGCTCAGGCCTGTCGCATGCCGTACGAACTGGTTGTAGACGGCAAGACAAGAGAGATGGGCGATCAGAAGTATCTTCTTTCCCCGCAGGATCTCGCGGGGATCGATCAGATTCCTGAACTCATTCGCCTGGGGGTCGTCAGTTTCAAGATTGAAGGTCGGCTCAAGACTCCGGAGTATGTGGCGGCGGTGACAAGGGCCTACCGTAAAGCAATTGATGCCGCGCAGGCAGGAGAAAACGACGTTTCGACGCCTGAGGATCACTACGAGCTCGAAATGGCGTTTTCCCGCGGGCTTTCGACAGGGTGGCTCAAGGGGATCGATAACAAAAAACTCGTTCATGCCCGTTTTGGTAAAAAGCGTGGAGCTTATGTCGGGCGGGTTCGTCGAACGGGGGATGACTGGGTCGAATTCGAAGGGGATGCCAACGTCATAAACGGGGATGGCATCGTTTTCGACACCGGTGGAAACACTGATCGCGAGCAGGGCGGTCGTGTCTATGGAGTCGAAGGCGACCGGCTCATGATGAAGCGAGGTCAGATCGATTTTTCCAAGGTCAGAGCCGGTGACCGGATCTGGAAAACCGATGATCCGGCGCTTAACGCGGAGCTTCAAAAGACTTTTAAAAGAGAAACTTTGCCGCCCCGGAAGAAGCTGGTTCACTGGACCGTGCGGGGGCGTGTCGGGGAAGAGTTGGTGATCAGCGACTCTATCTTTGGTGAGAGCGTTTCCTCATTGGATGTCATGTCGCGGGCTGAGAACCGGCCGCTCAACGAAGAGGTTCTGACAAAACAGCTTTCCCGCCTCGGGAACACTGTTTACGAACTCGGCGGTCTTACCGTTGATCTTGAGGGGGAGGTCATGTGTCCGATGAGCGAGTTGAACCGCCTTCGCCGGGCTCTTGTCGAAAAGCTGGATCGCGCACGGGGCGAAAAGTATGCGAAGCGTCGCGTCACCGGCGTGTCGGTGAGCGAACTCCTTCCGGAGATCAAAGCTCCCGCCTCAGAGGGCGAGCTCGAACTTCGCGTGCTCTGCCGAACGGAAGAGCAGGTTGATGCGGCCGTTGAGAGCGGCATTGAAACGCTCTACGTGGATCTTGAGGATGTGCGTCGCTACAAGGAGCTCGTGAAGCGGGTTCGTGCAAATCATCCTGAGACGAAGCTGTTCCTCGCCACGCCGCGCATTCAGAAAGCGGGGGAGGCCGGCCTTTTTCGCGTGGTCGAGAAGGCGAAGCCGGATGGCGTTCTTGTTCGCAATCTCGGCGGGGTGAATCATTTTCGAGATCACGCAGATTTGATGATGGTGGGGGACTTTTCTCTCAATGTCTCCAATCCGATCAGTGCCTCGCGGCTCATGGATCAGGGGATGAAAAACCTAACGATCTCCTATGATCTCAACATCGAGCAGGTTCTCGACCTCCTGGGAGGCGCACCTCCGGAGTGGTTTGAGCTTACTTTCCATCAGCACATGCCGATGTTTCATATGGAGCACTGCGTCTTTTGCACGTTTCTTTCGGAGGGGACTGATTTCACCAACTGCGGCCGTCCCTGCGATAAGCACGAGGTACAGCTTCGCGACCGGGTAGGCCAGCTTCATCCCCTCAAAGCTGATGTAGGATGTCGGAACACCCTCTTCAATGGGCGGGCACAGAGTGGTGCGGGGTTTATGGCGCCGCTTCGTGAGTCCGGTTTGCAGATCTACCGGGTCGAGTTGTTAGGGGAAACAGCAGGGCAGACTTCTCGATTAATTGGTAGTTATCGCGGCATTTTAGCAGGTGAGCGAGGAGCTTCTGAGTTGCCATATGATTCCCGGATCGGAGTGGTTGAAGGCACACTCGAGGCGAGATGATTCAATGACTGGTTACTTCGAGCAGCCGTCCCGGCATTGTGATTGCCTGAAAAATTGTCGAACCGGGAAGATGATCGGATGCACATCGTTTAATATCATCTCTTTTTGGGGGGATGAATTCCTCTTATTCTGAGTTGTTTCCAACACTCTGAATCCTGCGACGTGAGCGCGGCATTATCACGGGGTGAGGTTTCAGACCGGAGCATCCAGGGGGGGACCCCGGGTAATACGGCGCCTTTGCAAGGCAGGGGGTCGTGCTGTGGCACGCTTTTCAGTGGTCAGAAAAACTCTCGGGACGCATCATCTGTGTGGCTCGACTAAAGGGTGTGGAAAATATTGAAATTTATATGAATGCAAAAAATTGATTCTGTTAGAATTTGCGCAATTGTGACCAGATGGCCCCCAGGGGGGGGCGAGTTTTGTTACCCTTTTCTAATTTTTAATGGCAGTCATTTTTGGCTGCCTTCTTTCGTATTGCATGGCTGAAACAAAAAATGCCGTCGTGGTTCCGATCATCGCCTCTGACTTTGCGACGGTGGAGAAGGTTCTGAAGTTCTGGAGGGATCGGAATCCTCCCGTGACCGGAGGCGATTCCGTTGCTGCCCTGGATTTGGTGTATGTACTGAGTGGCCCGGAGAATCCCGCCGAGCGAGGTGAACTCGAGGGCATCATCGACGAGAGCGGGGTGAGATCGATGTTCGCCGAGGTGAGAGTGCATTTTGCCGGCATTCCGGAGTCCTCTGATTATTACATCCGGGACCCCCGGGGATTGCCTCCTACTGACGAGGGATTCATTGCCGGGCCCAACCGTGTCTTCTTCGAAATTGCAAGTTCAATAGGGCCCCGATACGACTGGTGTTTTCTGATGGAGTTGGATTGCCTTCCCCTGCGTGCAGGATGGGGAAGTGCCGTTCGGAATGAAATGGAGCGCCACAGCGATGCGTGGGTTGTCGGCAGTCGGTATCACGGCTGGTCATGGCTCGGTCCCGAACTTGAGCAGCACCTCAACGGGAATGCCCTCTATCGCTTTGGCGACAAGTCTTTTCAGGCGTTTTTGAAAGAGGTTTGGGGGCCTGGAATGAAAACTCTACTCGCCTGGGGATATCCCGGTCTGGCCTTTGATTGTTTTCCGTCAATCTTGAGCGCTTTGGCGATGGGACCAATGGTATCCGGCAGCGTTCGTGAGGCTGCTGCAAGAGGCTACGGAAAGTTTGTGGAGACTGCGCTCCTGCTCAATCTGAGCGGAGGTGATGACAAAAGGTCGAAGTACGGTTCGTTAGATTCTTTGCTGCATACCAACGCGCAAACCTATTTCTTTCACGCCACCTGGCTGATGGAGGAATTGGGAATTGTTAAACCTGAGTTACCTGAACCTGCTCAGGTCGAAAAGAAGGTTCGTCTATCAACCCTCGACTACAGTGTGAAAAGCGCTTTTGCCGGGAAGGGAGCGTGGGTCTTCGGGGATCTTTTCGCATTCCGGGCTAAAGAATCGGCCATCGTTATGCAAATTATCGTCGATAAATCAAAGGTTCAGGCGATCTCGGTGGGATGTGGAGAAAAAGAACTGCATTTCACCGCCAAGCGCTGGTCTGAAAAGCGCACTGGAGGATTCGGGTTCGTTAAGTTTTTTGCGAGTGTGCTTTCGATTTTCGGGTTGAGAAAGAGGCATGGAGTTTCCTTGAGGGAATCGCTGGCGTCCTGGCTGCTGCGCCTCAGTTCTGCGTCACGCACCGATGTGATCGGGGCAATTCGAATCTGGATGCGGGAACTGCGTGGACGAAAAATTGCTTCAGGTCAGGGCCTGATTAACGTGAGCATGGACCGACTGGGAAAGGCGAATGGAATGACTCTGGTGATTCAGAGCAAGTCAGAGGAACTGGTCGAAGGGAGGGTCTGGATTGATGTCGAGAAAAGACACTAGTTTGCCGCCGTCGTTGATCGCGACTGCAAACCGTGAACTGCGGGAGTCGTTCAAGAGAATCCCTGTGGCATGGCTGCAGGCTGTCCTCTCAATTAAGCATCGTTACGAGCGCTCTTTTCTCGGTCCTTTCTGGATTACCCTGACGCAGGCCGTTTATATCGTGGTAATTGCGGCAGTCTTCGGGACAATTTTTCGGACAAATGCCGCAGAGTTCGTGCCTTTTGTCACGAGTGGTATTTTGATTATCGCCTGGATTAGCACTTCGCTTCAGGAATCGAGCAGCGCCTTGATTGAAAAGGCCCATAAGATTCAGGATGGTGACCGCTACCTGCTTTCCCATGTCTGTGAGGTGATTTTTCGCAATACTCTGATTCTAGTTCACCATCTCGTAATTCTTGCGGGAGTGTTGGTATACTATAAGGCTCCGACGGAATGGAGTGACGTCCTTATTGCGTTAGGCGGGGCTGTCGTTATCCTAATTAATCTGGTCGGTTTCGGCATGTTTTTCGCCCTTGCCTCGTTACGATATCGGGATTTTGGCCCTCTCGTAGCGAGTGTCTTGAAGATTTTATTTATCGTTACTCCGGTGATGTGGAATCCGGAACTCCTCGGGGAAAAGCAGTTTCTCGTTGAATGGAACCCCTTCTATCATTGGATTAATTTGATTCGTGATCCGCTCATGCATTCCAGTTTTCGCCCGGACAGTCTTTTGATCAGCCTCGCGACGGCCCTGTTCGGGGTTCTTGCGGGCTATGCCGCTTTTGTCCTGTCTCATCGAAAAGTCAGCCTTTGGCTGTAGTTTTTAACTGTTTAATATGTCTGACTCACTGGGAATTCATTTAGATGGGGTTACTCTCGACCTTCCTGTTTTCGGGGGAGCGACTCGAAGCATGAGAGCCGAGTTGGTGCAGCGCTTTCTGCCAAATCGGAAAAGCCGATTTGTTGAGGATTCCGTTTCCGTCCTGAGGGACATCACGCTGTCTCTGGGAACGGGGGACAGGATCGGGTTGCAGGGACATAACGGGGCGGGAAAGTCTTCGCTCCTGCGCCTTCTTGCCGGAATCTACTGGCCCACCCATGGTATTGCGCGGGTCGACGGAAGTGTTCGCTGTCTTTTCGGGCTGAACCCGGGGATTCAGGAAGAGGGAACGGGCTACGAGAATATTAAGATACTCTCACGTCTTCTGGGCTATCCGAAATCGGAACTTGCGGCCATCGAAGCAGACGTTGCGGAGTTCTGCGATCTCGGGAGCGCTCTGGATCGCCCTGTCCGTACATACTCGGACGGGATGAGGCTCAGGCTATGCTTTGGAGTGATCACGGCGAGGCCGGCTGACATTCTTCTCATCGATGAAGTGATCGGAGTGGGGGACCGCGAGTTTAAGGAGAAGGCCATTGAGCGAATGAAGGCTCTCATCTTCCGCTCAGGCATTCTGGTGCTTGCCTCTCATGATGCTGAGATTTTGACCTCTTTTTGCACCGAATCTATCCGCATGGAACGGGGGAGTATTGTTGAGCGGACGAGTCTGACGACGGATGATCAGTAAGGTGCTGAAGCGGCTTCAATAAAGGCCTTCACTGCGTCGAGATCTTTCACCCCGGGGCATTTCTCGACCCCGCTTGCGACATCGACTCCGGCGGGGCGGACCTGTTGAATCGCTTCCGCGACATTTCCGACCGTGAGGCCACCGGCCAGAATAACCTGACGCTCCGGCCACCGTTTAACCGCTTCGGCGCCGAGCGACCAATCCATGGTTTCGCCACTTCCGCCGTATTCCGTGGGCGCGTAGGCATCAAGGAGAAGGGTGGGCGAATCGTAGTCTGCGGCCGATTGGAGCATGGCCCGGTCTTTGACTCCCATTGCTTTGAAGACAGGCAAACCCTGTCGAGTCAATGACCTAACCCTGTGGGGTGTCTCGTCGCCATGGAGTTGAATGAAATCAATCCCGCCTGATTCGTGAATCGCGAGCAACTCGTCGTCCGTCGCGTTTACGGTTACAGCAACTCGCGGGACGGTTCCAGCGAGGTCGAGAAGCCAGGGAAGGGCATCCGCCAGCGCGATGTAGCGTTTTGATTTTGGCCAGAAATTAATACCAAGGGCGCCGGCACCGAGATCAATGATCGCCGATGCCTGGTTCCCGGTTGTGATGCCGCAAATTTTGACCGCACTTCGCCCGGGATTCTCCGGGAAAAGGTAAGTCGTCATGCCGGTCGCTTCAGAGCTTGGCAAGAGAGTCGTCGAGCGCGCTGAGGAGATTGCTGATCGTCTCTTCGGTCTCGTCGCCCATGTTGGAAAGGCGGAAAGTAGAGCCTTTGATTTTGCCGTAACCGCCATCGATCGCGAGAGAGTGATCCTCCCGCATGATTTTCTGTAGTTGAGCAACATCAATCCCTTTGTTGTTCGCCAGGCAGGTCAGGGATTTGGAGCGGAAACCTTCCGGGGCGAAAAACTCAAACCCGTTCGCGCGAATCCAGTCGTGAACCATGTCGTTCAGCTTTTCGTGGCGGGCGAAGCGGTTTTCGACGCCTTCCTCAAAAATAACATCGAGCTGGTGACGGAGCCCGTAGATTGTGGCGATACATGGCGTGCTTGGCGTCATGGATTTCTCCTGGTTCTTTTTGAATTCGATGAAATCAAAGTAGTAACCGCGATCTTTCATTGCCGCAGCACGTTCGAAGGCCGCTTCGGAGACACTGAAAATGCCGAGTCCGGGAGGAAGGGCAAAAGCTTTCTGGCTGCCGGTGAGGAGGACGTCGATCCCGAGCTTATCGAACTCGATAGGGACAACGGTGAAGCTGGAGACGGTGTCAGTGACGAGAAGCACGTCATCGTATTTGTTCACGACGGCGGCGACCTCAGCAAGAGGGTTCATGACCCCCGTCGAGGTTTCATTGTGGATGAAGGTGACGACATCAAACTCGCCGGTGGCGAGTTTGGCCTCGACGTCGGCAGGGTCAATCGGCGTTCCCCAATCGTATTGGAGGGCCTCCGCCTCTTTGCCGCAGCGAAGGGCGACATCGACCCATTTGTCAGAAAAAGCGCCCGAACAACAGCAGAGGACCTTCTTGTTCACGAGATTGCGAACTGCCCCTTCCATGACGCCCCAGGCGGAGGAGGTGGAAAGGAACACCGGCTGTGTCGTGCCCATGAGGGATTGAAGGCGCGGGTGAATGTCGTCGTAAAGGTTTACAAAGTCTTTGCTGCGGTGCCCGATCATGGGAGCCGCCATCGCTTCGTAGGTGCCTGATGAGACCTCAACGGGTCCCGGGATGTGGAGTCTGATGTGATCGCTCATGTTTTGCGCAATAAGAACGCCGATAGGAAAATCACAAATCGAAATTCGTACCGGCTGAAGAGTTTACGTTGCCCGGATTACTGGTGATTGTATGATCTGATAAGGAGAAAATATCATAATAGCGCGCGATTTATGATCTCAGCAATGAATGCTTCGAAACCAAGAGCGGGTTTCCATCCAGTGGTTCTGCGAAGGTGGCTCGAGTCTCCAATCCGAGTGACTGTAGGGCGAATCAGGATAGAAGGATCCTCTTCGACGTGGTCTTTCCATTTCAGTCCCAGATGGGCGAAGACAACCTCAGCGAATTCAGCAACGGTGTGTTCCTCCCCTGTTGCGACAATATAATTGTCGGCCTTCTCTGCCTGGAGAATGAGATGGAAGGCGCGCACAAAGTCGGGAGCATAACCCCAGTCCACTATACTGGTGAGATCTCCGAGGATGAGCTTTTCGTCAGATCCCCTGGAGATTCGAATGGCTGCCTGGATGATTTTTTGGCTCAGGAAGTTGGGTTTTCGAAGGATCGATTCGTGATTGTAGAGGATTCCTACGGATACGAAGACTCCAAATTGTTCGCGGAATTTTTCACAGACTCGGGTGCCGGCAATTTTTGACGCTCCGTAGGCGTCCGTTGCCTTCATGGGAGAAGTTTCGGTTTGAATCGGAGATGGTGGATTGCCAAATACAAATGAGGATGAGGCGTAAAAGACTCGCGCAGAAGGGGATGACTTCAATACGGCCGCTAAGATATTTTCAAGCCCAGTCACGTGGACTTCGGTCGAGATGGCGGAGATTTTCTCGGGCGAGTGGATCGAAAAGGCTTCTGAAGAGGAGTGATAGGCTGCGAGGTAGTAGATCTCATCTGGCTCGAACCTCTCGATCCAGTCCGGCCAGGTTTTGGCATCCCCGATTTGCGGAGGCGGCGGACACTCTCTACCCGGCGTGACACGGGTGGAATTCCGGCTGACACCAGCCAGTAGATATTTTTTTTCAGACAGGAATTCCCAGAGGAGTTGGCCATCCTGTCCGGTATGGCCGATGATCAGTGCTCGCATCATTTCTGCGGTTGGTTGCATCCAGCTTTCACTGAGGAGGATAGTTGACCTGACCGCTTAAAGGAGAGGTGAATATTCTGTGGTAAATGGGGGTAGGTTAGTGCTTGTTATTCTCCTGTCAGCTAGAAAATTTGTTATGAAGTTAGCCCCCCGGTTTGTCTCTTTCGCTCAAAATATGGAAGACGTTATGCTCTTTCGTGCGCTGGGTCATATCGAGGCTGGAAGCTACGTAGATATTGGTGCGGCGCATCCCGTTTACGATTCGGTGACCAAGGCTTTTTATGATCGCGGGTGGCGTGGCGTCAATGTTGAGCCCTCGACTCAGTATGTGAAATTGTTGCAGCAGGAACGACCTGAAGATCAGAATATTTCATGTGCTGTCTCGTCTGAATCAGGGCAAATCGAATTTTGGGATGTAGCGGATACAGGGAATTCGACAATCCTTCCCGAATTGGGTAGGAAATACCTCGAAGAGGGATGGAAGGTTGAGCGACGCGTTGTGGAGTGCAGGCCCCTATCGGCAATTGTTGATAAGATTGTTGCTGCGGAGGTGCATTTTATGAAGCTGGACGCGGAAGGCGCTGAAAAGTCTATTCTGGAATCGGAGGAGTTTTGCGATTTTAGACCCTGGATTATTGTGGTGGAGGCCACTGTCCCGAATTCCACGAAGCAGAATCACAAAGCGTGGGAGGGCTGGCTGACTTCGAAAAATTATCGGTTTGCCTATTTTGACGGATTGAATCGCTTCTACGTTGCCGAAGAGCATTCTGAGTTGGTTGAGGACTTTGCCTACCCACCTTGCTTTTTCGACCATTTTACTACGTTTAATGAGCAACAACTACGGGCGAACATAACAGCGCTTGAGGAAGGCTGGCAGGCGACAGGAAAGCAGCTGGCAGCACTCCGCGAGCTGGTTGAAGGCCTTGGTATTTCGGCCGATTTGCTGGAAGGAAAGCCCAAATCAACCTGGGAATCCAAGATGCAGGGACTCGATGAGCATGGGGAGCCGATAGAGCGTGAATACTCGAATAAGGATCTCAGGGATATCATTAACTGCAAGAATGCCGGGATGGTGGAAATGGCAGGGGCCAATCTGGAGTTGGCGCAAAGGCTTGCGGAAAAGGGACGGATCGTTCGTTTCATGAAAAAACTTTTCCAACGGGCGATGGGTCGCCACGCGCGGGACTCTGTAGAACTGCAGCGACGTGCTTCAGCTCATCATCTCGAACTCAGAGAGCGCATCAAAATTGCTGAGGAGTTTCTTCTGAATCAGGTTCAGGTGGATCGTGAGTGCTAGGGGAATGTCCGGAGACTTGGAACTTATGCCTGCCACGAAGAGACGAATTGGAGTGGATCTTACCCCAATGCATCGTGGCGGGGTAAACGGTGGAGTGAAGCCTTTGATTCTTCAATCGTTGAGTATTCTTGCAGAGCAGTTGAAGTCAGAGGCGGTTTTTGTTTTTTTCACTAATTCGGCGACCCACAGGGAAGTGAGGAAATTAGCCAGTGCGGGTGATGAACTGGTTTGTGTGGTGACGTCGGATCGGGAGGAGCTCCCTTGTCCCGTTATCGCCCCGGTTCGCGAGTCTATCGGGGATGGCGAAGACTTGATGCTGCCGATTCGTTTGGGCATTGAAGTGCTCTATTGCCCATTTGGGGCGGTTACATTTGCTTCTCCCGGGATTCCCACTGTTGCCTGCATCGTGGACCTCATTCACCTTGACTATCCGATGTCTTTAACCGGGGCGGAAATCGCTTATCGAGAGGCTTATCTCAAGGAGACAATGGAAGTGAGTGACTCGCTGAATTGTATCAGCCGGCATGTTGCTGGCCGGGTCAGGGAGAGCTTTCCGGATTTCGAGGGGACCATCTTCCATACCTACAATGCGATTCAAAACCGGTTTTCTCATGTTCCGGAAAGTGAAGAGGAGCTTTCGATAGAGAATTATTTCTTTTTTCCGGCGAATTTTTGGCCTCATAAAAATCATGAGGTTCTCCTGATCGCTTATCAGCTCTATTCCGCGAGGTTAGAGGAGGATGCGTGGGATCTTGTTCTGACGGGAGAATCGGGGGAGCGTCAGACTGAGATGCAGGAGTTGGCGGCTGCAATGATGATTTCGGATCGGGTTCATTTCCCCGGATTCGTCGCCGAATCTTTTCTCAAAAAGATATGGAGCCAATGTTCCTGCCTGGTATTCCCCTCCTTGCACGAAGGATTTGGAATCCCTTTGTTGGAAGCAATGCATTTTGGTAAGCCGGTCATTTCCAGTAATTCCTGCTGCCTTCCTGAAGTGGGCGGTGATGCCTGCCTTTATGTCGATCCGACGAAGCCAATTGAACTCGCCGGGGCGATGGAGTCAATCCACCGGGATATGTCGCTGCGTGAGCGCCTTGTGAAGAATGGGGTTCAACGATTAGGTGAGTTTACTATTTCGTGTGAAATAGAGAAACTTAATGAAGCATTGATGACGGCAAAGCCCAGGGCTCAATGGCAAAAGGGAATATATGGAGATGGATGGATTGGAGAGGATGCGCTTCTCAGCATCCCCGAACGGTCGGGCCGGTGGAGGCTCGCTATCAATGTTTCCGGACGAAATATCCCGACATTTTTATCGGTTTTTTGTTCAGGGAACTCTTTTGGGACTCATGAGATTCCGGTTTGGGATCAGCGTGAAATCGTGATTTGGATGAGAGATCCTGCCGGGGTTTTAAATATTCATGTGGCAGACCCCTGCCGGTTGAGTGAGAAAGATAAACGATTGCTCGGGGCGAGGTTGTTGTCCGTCACCCTGAAGAGTGAATCCGGTGAAACTGTTGACCTTTTCAAGTTGTAGAATGAAATTCAGTATCATCATTCCTTCGTTGAATCAGGGTGAATTCATCGAACGCACGCTTCAGAGTGTCCTTACTCAGGAATCAGTGGATCTTGAGATCTTTGTTGTCGATGGCGGAAGTTCTGATCAGACCCTCGGGATTCTTGAAAAATTTGGCAGTCGGGTCTCCTGGGTTTCAGAGAAAGACGGAGGCCAGGCGGATGCGATCAACCGTGGCTTAGCCTGCGCAAACGGAGATATTCTCGCGTATTTGAATTCCGATGATGTTTATTTCGAGGGGGCATTGAAGCGGGTTCATGATCATTTTCTGGCGAATTCTGAATCTAAGATCGTTTATGGAAACGGTGAACATATCGACGTCCATGACGGGTTCGTTGAAAGCTATCCTACGGAGGCATGGGACTACGAACGGCTGGGTGAAGTTTGCTTTATTTGTCAGCCAACCACTTTCTGGAGGAGGGAGGTGGTCGAGCGCTTCGGGGTATTTGATGACCGGCTCAACTTTGCGATGGACTACGATTATTGGTTACGGGTAGGAAGGGAGTTGGAGTTTCATTACATCGAAGGTTCATCCCTTGCCGGTTCACGAATGTACGGAACAAATAAGACCATGGGGCAACGATATGAGGCGCACCGGGAAATTTTGAAGGTGACATTGAACCACTGTAGAAAACCACCCTATCGCTGGTTGAAGGCGCTGGCTCACGTTAGTATCGAGGAGCAGATGGGTGACCGGTGCCCGCCGGGAACCGCTGAGTTCAGTTTGGAATTTGTAGAGCGCACTCTTCGCTTTGCTGACGAGTTCGGGATCTTGTTATCGCTCGATGAGTGCGAAGAACTTGAGGGACATCTCAGAGGAGGGAGGCTGTGAGAATTGGATTCGATGTCTCATCAACCTGTCAAACTCGCACCGGCTGTGCGTGGTATGCGGACAGGTTGATTCGCGCCATGGTCGCGGCGGCGCCGGAACATCACTATGCGTTGCTGCATCACTTTGATCGCGTCAATGCAGGTGATCCTGCAAAAGGGACGCAAATTTCAGAAAGTCACGTTTCAACGCCGTTTGACCAGTACAATGCATCGCAATCGGTCGAAATGTGGGAGGCAATTCGAGGCGGAGCGTGCATCGGGAATGGATTGGAGATTGTCCACTCTACTAGTTTTCAGGCTCCGCCGCTGTCGCCGGTGAAACTGGTTTATACCGTTTTTGACATCACCTATTGGATCGTCCCGGAATACACTACTGAGGCTAACCGTTTTTTTTGTCAGCGAGGTACACTGGAAGCATTGAAAAATGCGGATGGACTGATTTTCATCTCCGAAAGTGCCCGTGATGAATTCGAAGGGTTATTTCCAGGGTGGTTGGCAAAACGGGGTATTCCACATGAGGTGACGGCCTTGGGCGGGGGCGAACGATTGTTGAAACAGGAGGAGAGGGTGCCAGTGGCACGGGGGGAGGAGTTTTGGCTTTCAGTCGGTGCGCTGGAAGAGAGAAAAAATTTCGAAGGGATGTTCGACGCCCTCGAAATATATTGGGAAAAAAGTGAGAATCCCATTCGGTTGAAAATAGCCGGAGGCGAGACACCCCATACCGCTCACATTAAGGATCGGATTGACCGCCTCGAGGCGCGCGGAATGGTGGAGTATCTTGGCTATGTCAGTGAAGAGGAATTGTCCGAACTTTATCTCTCAGCTACCGCCCTGCTTTTTCCCTCCTGGTATGAAGGATTTGGCCTGCCTGTTTTGGAAGCCATGTCTGCGGGCTGCCCGGTCATCACGAGTCACAATACCAGTATTCCGGAAGTAGCGGGGAAGGCCGCACTTTATATTGACCCGGGTTCGGCTGACACCATTGCGTCGGCAATGCTCAGGATACAGGAAGAACCGGAAACAGTGAAGAAGCTCATGAGAGCAGGGCGTGAGAGGGCTTCCGGTTTTACCTGGAGTTCGACAGCTGAGCGAACGCTTAATTTTTACAAGAGAGTGCTCTCTGACGATTGATAGCGATCAGTCCGGAAGCTCGAGCGGTTTTTTTCCTCCTTTTTCCCGAATCCAGTTAATGGCGCGGTTCAGCGGGCCGAGGCGGATGAGCCAGATTTCAAAGCGGCGTTTCCCCGGGAAATTCATCATCATGAGGCCGATGAGCAGGGTTAGCACGCCCTGGCCGGGAGTCAGCAGCATGATAATGCCGCCGAGAAAAAGGATTCCTCCGACGAGATTTTTGAGGATTAGAAAGAGGAGGCGAAGCACAGGGTGCTCTTTGCGAATTGCTTCGGTATTTTCACCGTTTTCGAGAAAATAGTCGTGAGGCATGCGCCGGATGATCATCGGGGCAACGATGGCACTGACGACGAGTGTCAGAAGAGACAGTGAACCGATCCACGCGAGGAGCGTTTCCCGTTCCTTTGCCCAGCTCCAAATGTCGGTGATCCACTCCATGGCGGGAAGGGTCCCGCTTGCGAGAAGCGGAATCAATCGATTTCGCGCGAGCGCGGCTCGCGATGAACGGTTGTCGCCGAGGTCGACGAGGTCACAAACGGACCGCCTGCCAGAGGAGCCTTTTCGGTGAACGCCACATCTGGCATTTCACTGGGGCGTCCTGCGAGAGGGAAGTCTTTGCGAAGCGGGAAATAGGGATATCCCTCCCACATCAAAATACGACGGTGATCGGCGAGGTCGTTGAACTCGATGCCCATCATGTCGTAGATCTCGCGCTCATGCCATCCGGCGGTGGGCCAGATGTCGGAGACGGAATCAGCTTTTGAATCTTCGGTGAGATCATATTTGATCCGGAGGTGATGATTCGCCCGGTTTGCCATCGTGTAGATTTCGTAGACCATGGTCCACCGTGGCTCGGTCCCGAGATTGTCGAGGCTGCTGATGTCGATCAGGTAGTCGAAGGCAAGCTCGTCAAAACAGTATTTCAGGATCTCTTTTGCCCTGGTTGGATCAACAGTGAGGGTTTGCTCACCGCGGAATTCGACGACTTCGAGAATGGACTCACCGAAACGGTCCTGAAGGGTGGTAAGGGAGCTGATCATCTCAAGCAGTCTTTTCGGATTTGAAATGCTCTTTCGAAGACTCTGATTTTTCAATCTTGTCCTGAAGTTTCATGAGACCTTCGATGAGGGCCTCCGGACGCGGAGGGCATCCGGAAATATAAACGTCGACGGGGATGAGGTTATCGATGCCCTGGAGGACGGCGTAACTGCGATACATGCCTCCTGACGAGGCGCAGGCTCCCATGGCGATACACCACTTCGGCTCGGGCATTTGGTCCCAGACACGCTTCACGGCGAGTGCCATTTTGTAAGTGACGGTGCCGGCCACGATCATGACATCGGACTGACGGGGGGAGAAGCGCATCACCTCTGCTCCAAAGCGCGAAATATCAAAACGGGAGGAAGCCGATCCCATTAACTCGATGGCACAACAGGCGAGCCCCATCGGCATGGGCCAGAGCGAGTTTTTCCGCATCCAGTTGATGGCGGCATCGGCCTGGGTGAAAATAATATTCCCCTCGACTTTGGAGTCGTAGGCGGCGTGCTGTTCTATCGATTCTGACATCGTTTCGTCGGCGTAATTAGCAGATGTTACGTCCGCCGCGCCCCTGAGCAACCCGTTTGTGAAAAATTTCACAAGCGGTGGCGCAAGGGATTGAGCGGTTTTGGAGGGGCGCAGGGCCCCGGAATTACCCGAGATTTTCCTGAATGCGTCGGCAGACTTCCTCGACATTCTCCCGGCTGTTGAAAGCCGAGATGCGGAAGTAGCCTTCACCGGCGGCACCGAATCCGGCGCCGGGGGTGATCACGACCTGTGCCTCTTCCAGCATGCGGTCGAACATGTCCCATGAGCTGACGCCCTCCGGGCAACTGACCCAGACATAAGGAGCGTTGATACCGCCGAAGACAGAAAGGCCGATTTTTTCGCAGGCTTTACGGAGGAGCGCGGCATTGCTCATGTAGCCCTCAATGAGGGCGGCGACCTGCGCTTTTCCTTCGTCGGAGAAAACAGCGGCGGCGCCCCGCTGGACGGGATAGCTGGCTCCATTGAATTTGGTGCTGTGGCGTCGTGACCAGAGCGGGTGAATCGCCTGTGCCTCGCCGCTTTCGGTGTAGCCCATGAGCGTTTTCGGGATCACGGTATAAGCGCAGCGGGTTCCGGTGAATCCGCCGTTCTTGGAAAAGCTGCGGAATTCGATCGCACAATCGTGAGCCCCTTCGATTTCGAAGATAGAGTGAGGAACATTGTCTTCCTGAATGAAGGCCTCGTAGGCGGCATCGTAGAGGATGATGGCTTTATTCTCCTTGGCGTAGGCAACCCAGGCTTCGAGTTGTTCGCGTGTTGCCGTTTCGCCGGTCGGGTTGTTCGGGTAGCAGAGGTAAATGAGATCCACTTTCTCGTCGGGAATCGCGGGAACGAAGTGGTTTTCAGCGGTGCATGGAAGGTAGACGAGTCCGGCGTAGGCACCGTTTTCATCTGCTTCGCCTGTGTTTCCGATCATCACGTTGGTATCGACGTAGACGGGGTAGACCGGATCAGTGATCGCGATTTTGTTTCCGGGGCCGAAAATATCGAGAATGTTGCCGGAGTCGCATTTCGAGCCGTCGGAGATGAAGACTTCGTCGGCGGCAATGCCGAGGCCTGCGAACTGATTTTCAACAATCGCTTCGCGGAGGAAATCATATCCCTGCTCGGGCCCGTAGCCGCGAAATGTTTCCGAGTTGCCCTGTTCGTCGACCGCCGCGTGCATCGCTTCGCGACAGGCGAGGGGAAGTGGCTCAGTGACATCACCAATTCCGCAGCGAATCAATTTGGCCGCGGCTTCGGGGTGAGCAGACGTGTAAGCGCCGACACGGCGCCCGATTTCGGGAAAGAGGTAGCCGGCTTTGAGTTTGAGGAAGTTGTCGTTAATGCGTGCCATGAGTCCAGAAAATGGGTTATTTTGTCCTGTATAGAGAGGTAAGATGAGAAGAGAGCAACGAATTTTTCGCGAGCGCTGCGTTTTTAAGATCGTCGAGATAGTAGTGACGGGGCTTCAACCTTGATTCATGGGCATTGCGGAAGCGAATGATCGTTGCTTGAAATGAACGGGTCACTGTTACCGACCATTCATCGCTGAAGCTTCAACGGAAATAGATTTCAGCAGCATTCCCAACAGGTTCCCTGTTTCCGGTTCGACGGTTGCAGGAGAGACAAAGACCAGAGTCTCGTATGTTGAACATTCAGAGGGAAAATCGAAGCAGATAGATTCTCCCTCTGTTTTGAATATTCTCCCCTTGATCACCTTGCCGGCAACGTGCATTTGAAGGGGGGTGGCTCCTGTTTTTGAGGCTAGATTCAAGATCAGGCACACCGGGGACGGAGGAAGCTTTACCGAAATCCCGGACAAGGGTTCGACCCAGCGGGATCGATCTTTTTCATTGATCTCCCCCCAACCGTAAAGACTGCGTTGATCTATGTCCTCAGCCGCCAAAGGGATTCCGATCTGGATATCCTGATACCTGTGCGATGCATGATGACAAAGAGCTTTCCAGCGCCCCAGGTCAACGCACCGTTTCCAGAAGTTGATGAAAAGATCCCGCTGTTCAAGTTCCTCGGCTTCAGCCCAGGCTAGATCACTGATGAGTCTGAGTTGCGATTCGCGAGCCCGCTCAGAGTAAAAGATTCTGTTGCAGGCAGATCGCAACGTTTTCATAAAAACCGATGGCGGGGTTTTTACTGCCATGCGAAACAGTGCCGTTATTCCGGAGCGAGAACCGAATACGGCTTTGGCCTGCTTGCGACAGGATTGTCCCTGAGTGTCCCAATCCGGTATGCGAGGGAAATAGCTCCGGATCAAATCCTGTTCGCCGTTGACTTGATATTCCCACTCGGCGAGGCAAAACCGAACGATGAAATCCCTGAGTTCATCCTTCTCCCCCATGTATCGATGGTGCACCACGGCCCCCTCAAGGTAGGCGACATTCACTCCACGGCGATGCAGGCGTGCGCCCAGTTCCCAGGGGCCGAAATTTTCACTCTTTTCGCGGAACCCCCCATCCTCGAGAAAGGTCTTACGCCGGATGCCAAACCCATGGATGAGCACCCGATTCCAACACGTTTCTTTCAATCCCACCTCGAACGAGTTTTCGAAAAGTTCCCGTTCAAAATGCTCCAGCGGACTCTTTGCCACTCCGACCGTCCGGCATCGTGCCGCTATCAATTCGGGGTTCTGGAATGCTTCAATAAAACGTTTCACAAATGCGGCGTCGGCCACACAATGTGATTCGATAATGATAAGAACATCGCCAAGGGCTGCTCGCGCGCCTGTGTTGAAGAGGCGATATTCATTCCGCGAGGATTCAATTAGAAGTTGATCTTGAACTCTCAGAATCTGCGAAATTCTTTGATCCATATCCGGCTCCGTGCCATCTGAAACGACGATGATCTCAAAGCTCTCCGGAGAAGCGTTCTGCTCCCGTGCCAGTGAGGTTAAGCAGGGAATCGCTTCTTCACGATGGTCCACGAGAGAAACAATTACGCTGACATGGGGATCAGGATTATTCATCTTTCCTGCCTTACCTCAATTGTCTCGACTGCGAAGCCGAGTTCGCGTTCGTCTCCCGGGAAATTCAGGGCCTTCCAGCAAACGAAAGTAAGTGAGAGCTCATGGCTGTCGGCGTGTAGCTCTCCGCGCCAGATTCGGCGTTCTTCATCCCATTCTCCCAGTCTGAGAATTGCTTGATTTCGAAGTCGGACATCGAGTTTGCTTTCATCCGGACCAGGGCCTGCTGAATGTAAGGTGATGATCAATTCCACTTTTCCCGGGGTCGCTACCGGGATAATGAGCTGGGCAAATGGTTCGGTCCATCGCATTTCTCTTTTGTCGTGCGTTTCCAGTGAGTGGAACCCCCAATGAGGCAGGTCAGTCAAATTTCCAGCTCCCCATTTGAAATGGCGAGGAATCTTTGCCTGAGCCGTATTGTGATTCTTCCGGCTGTTTTCGGAGATCGTGCGCAGATGGATGCGTTTTACGATTCCTTTCCAATATCGAGTATACCAATGAAGGGCTCGGTCACACGACCCCTTCGAAAAAGTGGTCAAGACTGCCGCAGCGATGATTCGCACTTCATTGACCGATGCGTCGATGCTAAGGGGGCGAAACGCTTTCAGTGCGAATCGGAAGAAGGAGGTTCCACCGGCTAAACCGGATGAAAGCCATGAGCGGAAAATTGCCCTGAGTGCATTGCTTCGGGAGTGATGGTCATACCATGCCCGGCCGTCCCAAATTGGCAGGGGGCCGAATGCCTCTTCTGCAACACGGGATGGCATCGTATCGCGATAGAGGCACATTCCCTCAGCGTAGTCCTGGTGATGCTCAGCCATTTGGGCAAGGCTGGACGTGTTGTAATGATAGATGACGGCGTCCTTGATGAACTCCGACTTATGTCCTTCCCGAAATAACAGGTAGGCGAATGCTCTCTCGGAAAAATATCGGAATTCGTGAGGGAAGCCTCCTACTGACAAATATAATTCACGACGTATCGCAAAGCCGCGCTTTCGAACCAGATTCCAATAGGGTTCGTCGATCGAGCCTGTGCCCGCCCCTTCAAGTCGTTGCTCAAGCTCGGCGTATCGATTTTCCAGAATATTGATGTGAAAGCACTGTCCCAATTGTTTCGATTCATCTGAGAAATGCCTGTTTACCATCTGCACGCACTCAGGATGAGCGAGACAGTGAGACTCGGAGAAAAGGATGATCTTTCCGCGTGCCTTTCGCGCTGCACGGTCCATCAGGTATAAAATATCATCACTGTCTTCGACCCACGATTTATCGTGTTCCCGAAGACGTGGTTTCAGAGAATGGAGAAGTGCAGCATCACCCGGCCCTGAGACGAGTAGGATCTCGTAATCCGCTGGATGCGCGGTTTGATCCGAAAGCCAGCTATCCAGAATTTCGTCGAAGTAACCTCGATGGTCGGGAAGGGGAAAGACAATCGAAATCTCACTCTGCTGTTTCGCTGTGTTCAAAGAAAATGGTGAGTGAATAAACGGTTTTTCAGAAGACTTTCATCGGATTCCCGGAAACATTGCACACCCCTGGCACTTTTTGCGATCTTTTTGGATCAGAGGTGTTTCTGTGTGCCCGGAGTAAGCACGGGAATTGTCGAAATGACCCGCTCTGTCGTTGCCAAGCCCTGAATTTCTGAGAGACTGAACTCATGGCAGAACGACCGCCGATACGGGCTCAGGGAATCATCACGCAAATGCATGAAAAGAACCGGCTATTTGAAGTTCAGATGGCAAATGGATATCGTGCCTATGCGATCGTCGAGCGCAAGGGGCCCCATCCCGAAGCCGGAGACCCCATAGGGAAATCAGTCACGGTTGATTTCTCCCCCTACGACATGAGCCGCTGTCGGGTCGTGGAGTGGCTTGAAACGGCTTAATCTCTCGCTCATGGCCTTGCTCGAAGTTAACGATCTCAGAACCTATTTTCACACTCGGGAAGGAGTCGTGAAGGCGGTCGATGGTGTCTCTTTTAAGGTAGAGGCGGGTGAGACCGTCGGGATCGTGGGGGAATCAGGTTCCGGAAAGTCGGTGACTTGCTACTCTCTCCTTCAGTTGATTCCGCAACCGCCGGGCAGGATTGAGGGAGGCACCGCGAAGTTTGGCGATCTCGATTTGCTTTCTCTTGGCGAAAGCGAAATCCGGAAAGTGAGGGGAAAGCGTATCGGGCTGATTTTTCAGGATCCGATGACCTCCCTGAATCCTTATCTCAAGATTTCGACCCAACTCATGGAACCGCTCTTGATCCATGGCAAAATTTCAAAAAAGGAAGCTCTTGAGCGTGCCATCGCCGAGCTTGACGCCGTGGGGATTCCTGAACCTGAGAAGCGGATTCACAGTTATCCCCACGAATTTTCCGGGGGGATGCGCCAGCGTGTCATGATTGCGATGGCTTTGATCACCCGGCCTGAAATTTTAATCGCCGATGAGCCGACAACGGCGCTTGATGTGACGATCCAGCGTCAGGTCCTCGATCTGATCAAGTCCCGTCAGGAGGAACTCGGGACGGCCGTGATTTTTATCACGCATGACCTCGCGGTGGTTTCCGAGGTCTGTGATCAGGTGAATGTGATGTATGCGGGGCGGTTTGTGGAGCGGGCTGACGTAAAAACCCTCTTCAGTTCTCCACGCCATGCTTATACGAGGGCGCTACAACGTTCCATCCCCGCCCTGCAATCCAGGGGGGGGAAGCTTTATACGATTCCCGGACTGCCTCCGAACCTGGCTCAGGGAATAGAAGGGTGTGCGTTTGCGCCACGCTGTCCGGAGCATGAGGGCATGCCGGAGCATTCTGCGGTGCGACCCGCTTTGACCGAACTGGAGCCCGGCCACTGGGTTCAGGATTGTCCCGCGTGTCTTGCCGTGAAGTTGACTGCTTAATTTCAGACTATGTCCTATCTTGAACTTCAAAACCTGACGAAACACTTCACCAAACGTGAGGGGTGGATAGGGAGCGGGACAACCACGGTGAAGGCGGTCGATGATGTCTCCTTGAGAATTGAGAAGGGTGAGATCCTGGGGCTCGTTGGTGAAAGTGGCTGTGGCAAATCGACACTTTCCCGCCTCGTGATGCAATTGCTCACCCCAACCTCGGGAAGTGTCGTCCTGGAAGGCGAGCGGCTTGCGGACCTTCCTCCAAACGAAATCCGGAAGCGGCGCCGGGATTTTCAAATGATCTTTCAGGACCCCTACGCCTCGCTGAACCCGAGGATGACGGTCTTCAGCACTCTCTCTGAGGCGATTTTAACCCGGAAAACTGAACTGAAGTCTGATCGGAAAGGGTTGGAAGCTGCCGTCTCCGGGCTGATGGAGCGTGTGGGGCTGGATAGCCGCTACATCCGGAAATACCCCCACGAGTTTTCCGGCGGGCAGCGTCAGCGCATAGCGATCGCCCGGGCGCTGGGGCCTGAGCCGAAGCTGATTCTTGCTGATGAACCGGTTTCGGCGCTCGATGTCTCTATTCAGTCGCAGATCCTCAATTTGCTTCGCGAATTGAGGGATGAACTTGAGTTGACGATGATTTTCATTTCCCACGATCTTTCGGTGGTCCGCTATATCGCTGATCGCATCGCGGTGATGGATGAAGGTAAGATCGTCGAGATCGGTGAATCTGACGCCGTTTTTGATTCGCCTCAGAGTGAGACCACAAAGCTGCTCCTCAGTGCGATTCCGCAGATACGCTAGGGAACTTATGCTTGGCCGCGGGGGAAGTGCCTGTCAGGTTTCCGGAATGAAACCTCACTACATCGCTTTGACTGTCCTTGCCTTGATATTCTCCCGCGGCACGGGTGAAGAGAAAGTCGCGCCTACGGTGCTTTTTGACGGGAGTTCCCTCGAAGCCTTCGATTTTGAAGAGGGGGGATGGGTGATTGAATCTGACGGGGCGGTGACTTGCAGGATGAAAGAGGTAGTGGACAAGAAAGGAAAGCCGAAGGTTCAGGGAATGGGCAATCTTTGGACGAAGGAGGAATATGGCGATTTTGAGCTGACCCTTTCCTATAAACTTTCTGAAGGAGCGAACAGTGGAGTCTTCTATCGTTCCACGAGAGAGGACCCGGTTCATCACGGGCATGAAGTTCAGCTCATGGATAACGTTGGCTTTCAGAAGACTCACGGGGAGAAAGACGAGAGAAAACTTAACGGCTCATTTTACGAGGGGAAGGGGCCCTCGGCGCATCCTGCCAATCCTGTCGGGCAGTGGGATACTCTAAAGCTGCGGGCGGTAGGGCCCCGAATTGTTTGTCATATCAACGGTGTCGAAGTTTTTGATGTCGATGTGAACGACTGGCCTGAGGTCGGAAAGAATCCGGACGGCACGGACAATAAATTCAAAGTCGCGATCAAAGATAAGCCGCGGAAGGGCTACATCGGTTTTCAGAACCACGGGCAGGTCGTGTCGTTTAAGGAGATCAAGATTCAGTCGCTGGACTGACTCAGGATTCCGGATCGACCTGCTTCTTTGCCCAGGGCACCAGGGTGCGGGCGATCCATGAGCCGACCGTAAAAAAACCGTCGAGATAGGCGGTGCTCGCGGCGCCCATGACCCGCTCGACGCCGACGCGTTCGTCGAGGTTGCGAAACACCTTGAGCTTTTCGAGCTGCTTTTTCGCCCGTTCACCGGCATCGAGTTCAGTGGGAACGGTCGCGACGTTCCAGAAAGCGATCATTGACCACCCGAGAAGAACCATGGGCAGGATTGTCTTGGTCATGCCGAGAAGGAGGGTCGCGACGGCAATGACCGTGAGGGGGATACTGAGGTAGACGGTCCAGCGGATTGCGGTGGTTCGCCAGAGGAGAGGGCGATGCCCTTCGTAGTCTTGAATTGCTTTTCCGGCCTGCTGGGCGGCTATCGCCAGAGAGGAGAAATTAGTGCCGTCAAAATGGCAGGGAGAGAGGGTGATTTGCTTTTTCTCGGGCGAGTAAAAATCGTCCAGTAAACTGCGGCTGCGAGTCACTGTCACCTCTTCGATACCGCGGGATTTCAGGATTTTCCCGGCGAGTTCACTGCCGGAGAGTCTCGAAGGGAGACGGTTTCCTGTTTCCTGGCCGTATATTTTTACATAACGGCCACGACCCCAGAAGGTGATCGCAAGGGCTATCGCAAAGATGAACAGAAAGATCTGCATAGGGCGCACCCTTGCATCATCGCAGGCTCACAGCAATGGACGTGAAGAGGAGACTGCGATCAGGGCCCGAGTTGGATGACTCGATTTTCTTCACCATCGATCACGAGTTCACGCGTGGTGTACGTCCAGGCGCTTGAACCTCCTGTTTTGTCTGCGACAACGTGAATACTGCCACTGCCTTCGGGGCCGGAAACCGGCACGGTGAGGTCTGCCTTTCCCACTCCGTTGTTAAAGCTGATGTCCCCCGAAAGCATGAACCCCGGTTCAATCGGGCTCCCGAGTGCTTCAATCGCTTCCGGATTCGCCTGGATCATAGCAAGCGTGTCACCGTAGACGGCGCTGCTCTTGAGGGTTCCCATGACGCTGAAGAAGATAATGGCGCCTCCAATGGCGGCGAGAGCGATGAGACCGAGGCATCCGCATCCGACAAAGGCGACAACTTTTCCGGCAGAGGTCTTTTTCGGAGGAGGCGGTGGTGTATCTTCCATGAACTGATGTTCTCAAATGAGGCAACTTCCGGCAATCAAAAACCCGGAGAAAGTGAGATTCTGAAGGGATGGTTGCAGGAAGTCAGCTGCCTGAATCTGTTCACGGGGAAGGGGTTGAAAGCATCAGGGCATCGAAAGGAAAACGCTCAATGTGACAAGATTGCCACGTGGTGCTATTTGCTGCTTTCGTGGCTCTCGCGCACTATCACGGCGGTTCGCTATCGTAAGTGCGTGAATTGGTGAATAAACAGGCCCCCTTTTCGCGGGGCTTTCGATGATAGAAATTTTTTGGATCAGGAATAAACATGAAAACAATTATGTCGGACAAAACGCGAGAAGGTTCTCTTTCCGTAGAGGATAATCCAAATGGATCTTCTGCGGTCGGGCCAGTCACTGCTGATACGGTCATCGAAGTGGATGATGTTAATTTCGCCTATGTGAAAGGCAAAGATGTCCTGCGCGACATCTCCATGCAGATCAACAAGGGAGAGGTCACCGCGTTTATCGGGCCCTCCGGCTGTGGTAAGTCGACTTTGCTCCGGTGTTTAAACCGGATGAACGACCTCATTCCGACGGCTGAGATTTCAAAGGGTGATATCCGAATTCTCGGGACGGACATTTACGATCCGCAGGTGGATGTGATCGAGCTTCGTAAGCACGTTGGAATGGTTTTTCAGAAGTACAATCCATTTCCGAAGAGCATTTACGAGAACGTTGCTTTCGGTCTCCGCATTCAGGGGATCTCGAACAAGGCCGAGATCGATGAAGCGGTTGAGCGTTCCTTGAAGCTGGCCGGTCTCTGGGAAGAGGTGAAGGACCGCCTCGATGCCAGCGGACTCGGTCTTTCCGGTGGCCAGCAGCAGCGTCTTTGTATTGCAAGAACGATCGCAGTTCAGCCGAAGATCGTCCTCATGGATGAGCCTTGCTCCGCTCTTGATCCTATCTCGACCACGATTATCGAGGAGCTCATCACTCAGTTGAAAGATGAGTTTACGATCGTCATCGTGACGCACAACATGCAGCAGGCGACACGCGTTTCTGATCGCACCGCTTATTTCTACCTCGGTGAGCTCGTCGAGATGGATGACACGATCAAGATCTTCAATAACCCTTCCCGCAAGGAGACTGAAGATTACGTTTCAGGACGCTTCGGCTGATCGCCGAAGGCGGCCCGGTCCGGCTCAGCTTGCAGGGAACGAGGTCAAAGCAAAGACCTCAACTCCCTGAGCCCGGCCCTTCACTTTGTGAACACCAAGGTTTTTCGTCTCGACAAAGTCAGCCGGAATCTGGCGTTGAAAATCGCCTGTTAGCAGCACTTGCTGTTTCAGCTCACGCGTCAGAGACTCGAGACGGAAGGTAAGATTGACGGGGTCTCCCACCAGCGTGCTTTCCCCCTGGCTGAGTCCTCCGTACGCCACTTTACCGGCGTGTAATGCCAGGCCGAGGTTAAAGCGGCTCCCTATTTGGTCGAAGATCTCTGAATGCATTCCGTAGATGCGGTCGCTGCTTTCGAAGAGCTTCGCCGCAGTTTGCAGAGCGGCTTTGATGGATTCCTCGTCGACCTTTGTCCAGTAGGCGAGGACGCAGTCTCCGATAAACTTGTCTACGGTGCCTCCGGAACTGCTGATAATAGCTTCAACGTCGGAATACCAGCTGCCGATCACTTGAGCGAGATCATCTGCTCCCATCGCTTCAGACATCGCCGTGTAACCCATGATATCACTCACCAGAATGATGACCGGGGTTGAGCGAATCAGCGCGATCGTCGAACCTCCCAGTTCATCGAGGTTTTCAGTGATCGTTCCGCCGTCCTGCTGAAATTGGAATTCGTGCTCGGCGAGGGAAATGATATCCCCGCTTTTCAGTTGTTTTGCCGCGGTCACCCGGGAGCCATTCAAATAGCTTCCGTTAAAGCTGCCCAGATCAAAAAGGTAGAAGCCTCCATCCTGCTTTCGGATCATGGCATGTCTCCGTGATACCCGGGGATCAGGGACGGCGATCTGACACTCATCGCTTCGACCGACGATCGAGACGTTCGTAAGTTCGTGGAGTTCGCCGGTATCGACTAGTTTTAGATGTCCTTTCAAAAGCCTGGGGGTGTGGAAGTTACAGAACGAGAATCAACTAAGGCAGCCCTTTCACAATGGTTTCAGAGTACCTGAATTCGCCAGTCAAGGCATCGTAGAATTGAAAGACGACTTGAGGGTGCGGGAATGCGAACCACCGTTTTCCATCCTTATCGACGGGATTGTTGAAGACATTGTTGATTCTGACGACACAAAAATGAGGAAAAGCCCGGTTAGCGCGGGGAATGTCATCCATGGCGTAGCTGGACCAGCGGATCTCACATTCGCGGGGGCCGTATTTGAACTTGCCGTTTACGGGGCGTCCGCCCTCATCTGCCATCGGGGCGTGATTGATTGAGTTATGTGGTCCGCTCGCAAATTCAAAGACGTTGTCAGTCACGCGGATCGCAAAGGAGTTGTGAAGGTCTCCGGTGAGAACGAAAACCGGTTGGTCGAGGGCGTCGCAATGCTCGATGAGTTCCTCTCTTTCTTCGAGGAATACCGTCCAGGCATCGTCTTTCTTAACGGTCAACTGTTTGTCATCGCCTCCTCCGCTTCCGACGTGAGGGACCATGAAATTGACGGAGGAAACGATAAAGATGAAGTCAGCCTCGCTTTTGGAGATGCCTTCCTTGAGCCAGTTAAACTGCTGCTTGCCCAGCATGGAGGCACCGGGCTTTTCCGGATTATCGACGTCGTGCAGGTCGCGGTGGGTTCGGGTATCGAGCACGAAGAAGTCACAGTTGGAGACGGTGAATTTTCCGTAGCAACGTCGACCAATCGAATAGGTCTGTCTTCCATCCGCCTTCGCCGCAGGAGAAATGCGGACCTGGTTGGGTCCGAGCACTTCAACAATGTCGTAAACAGCGGAGTTAGGGTCTCCGGTTTGTGAGTCGAAAATAGCGTCTCTAACTCCGGCGGTGTCGGTACCCCAGTGGACATGCAGGTTTGCCATCTCCTCGAGGTCAATTTTTGTAAAGTCGGCTTCAGGATCTTTGAGGATATCGCTTCCGGCAGTGAACTCCCCGGTGCCGAACCAGGCGGGTGAGTTGTGAGTCACGGGATTTGCCCAGGCGAGATAGTCGAACCATGCTTGAGTGGCAATATCACGAAAGACCGCCCGTCGGTTGACATAGCCGGTTTCGGCCGTGCCGTAGATGTCATTGAGAAGTTCATGATCATCCGCCGTATAGAAGGTGGGGATGTTCCGGTGCCACTCGCTGAGGTTGCGACCGCGTTCGAGGAAGATTTTGTAGTTCTCCCAGACACCGGCAATTGTTGGTGCTTTCTGTACGACGCGGGGAGCTTCGTCCATGCTGTCTAGCCCCACCTGATGAAGCCAGGACGCTGCAGGATACTCACGACGGTCTTCGTAGAGCCAGTCACCGTTCAGGATCGCGAAGTGAATTTTTTCCCGCCATTCGTCATTTAATACATCGTAAACGGGGAGGTGGGGGCCGACGCTGTCTCCTCCACCCCGCTGATTGTTTCCGCAGGCGAACTCAAAGCTGAAGTTAAATAAGCCTTTGGGATTTGTCTCTGCATTCCTGAACTGAGCGGGATCAGGCATCGTGACAAAAGAACCACCGAGCTGATGATCGTTGATACGATAGTAGTAGCGGGTGTTTGATTCCAGATTTTCGAGGGTAACGGTTCCGGTATTATCTATGTCCAGCGAAGTGGTTAATTCCGGGGCGACCTGGTCGAGGTTCTTCTCGTCGGATCCATAGAAAATCGTGACAGGTCCGGCTTCGTTGGTTCTCACCCAGATCGTCATCGATGAGGAGGTGGGGCGACCAAGCATGGGGCCGTGAGTGACCCGAATCGCGGTAGGGGCACCGTCTTGAGCGAAGAGAAGAGATGAATGAAGCAGGGCGACTAAAATGAGGGATTTTAAACAGTTCATGGTTGGCGGAATTGCAGGTCGACTTTATAACCTCCTTCGATGAACGACGCACGCCCAAACATCATTTTCATCATTACTGATCAGCAGCGCTTTGATACGATCGCAGCGTTGGGGTATCCGTATATGAATACTCCGCATCTCGACCGGCTCGTGAATGAGGGAGTGACGTTTACGAATTGTCATATCACGGCTCCGAGTTGTGCTCCTTCGCGGGCCAGTTTATTCACCGGTCAATATCCGCACACTACCGGTATCATGAAGAATGCGGATGAGTGGACCCGGAGCTGGGTTGAAGATCTCAGTGAATCCGGTTATCAGAGCGTGAATGTTGGGAAAATGCATACCTGGCCGTTCACGACGCCCTGTGGTTTTCATCAGCGGTATGTCGTTGAGAACAAAGATCGATTTTTGGAGGGGCGCTATTTTTTCGATGAATGGGACAAAGCTCTCGCGGCGCGCGGGCTTGTGAAGCAGCAGCGTGAACTCTATCGACAACGGGAGGACTATGCGGAGGCGATCGGTAGCTTCACCTGGGATCTCCCCGGAGAGATGCAGTCGGATAACTTCGTTGGGGGCATGGCTCAATGGTGGACGAAGACCTATCCGCCGATTGAACCTCTCTTTCTTCAGATCGGATTTCCCGGGCCTCATCCCCCCTATGATCCGACGCCGGAAGCGCTCGATCCTTATCGCGAGAGGGAGATCCCCCTTGATCCGTTGAAGGAGGAAGATCTTGAAGGGCAGCCCCGGGCCTACCGGGGGATGCGGGTGCATAATCATGAAGTCGACCACGATTCGGTGGTTCTGCCGATGGAGCCGACGGAGGAGCAGCGTCTCAATCAGCGGCGTCATTACTGCGCTAATGTTTCGATGATTGATGAGCAGGTTGGGCAAATCATGGAGCGGCTCGACGAACAGGGGTACCTGGAGAATTCGGTGATCATTTTCACGAGTGACCACGGCGATTGTCTCACTGATCATGGGCATTCGCAGAAATGGACGATGTATGAGCAGGTGATCCGGGTCCCTCTGATTGTATGGACTCCTGACGGAAGGTTCGGCAAAGGGCGTAAAGTCGATGAACTCGTTTCTTTATTTGATGTAGGCCCGACGATCCTCGAAATGGCCGGGTGCGAAGTGCCGGCGCATTTTTCCGCGGAGTCTTTGATGCCCGCTTTAAATGAAGATGATCAATGGCGTGGTCGTGATCTCGTCTTCGCAGAGCACCCGCGAGATGGTAATTTTACGACGGCCGACTATCAGGTCATGGCCCGATCGGAAAGATGGAAGCTCGTTGAATTTTACGGCTCGGATGAGGTCGAAGGAGGGCGCGAAGGGATGCTGTTTGATTTGGAGAATGATCCGATGGAACTGACCAATCTCTATGATTCTTCAAGTCATGCTTCAGTGCGGGACGAGTTGCGCGAGGCTCTTCTTGCCTGGCGTATCGATACGGGGAGGACGTCTTCGAAGACTTTTGCTGCCCATCGATGATGCCTGAGATCAAATCGCCACCGACGAGTGCAAAAGGGATTTTAAAATCGCTCGGCCCCGGGCTGATCCTCGCCGCTTCCATCGTGGGGTCGGGTGAGCTCGTGGCAACAACACGAACGGGGGCCGAGGCGGGGTTTACTTTTCTCTGGCTTATTATTCTGGGCTGCGTCATCAAAGTTTTCACTCAGATTGAAATTTGCCGTCACTGTATCACGCACGGGGAAACGACCGTCACGGCGCTCAATCGCATCCCGAAAGTGGGGACGTTCATCGCCTGGTTTTGGTTTGTCACCTTTCTCACGGGACTGGGGCAGCTGGGAGGGATTGTCGGCGGAGTCGGGCAGGCAGTGGCGATATTTCTTCCCGTGATGGGAGAACATTCCGATAAGTTCTGGGCTGCTGTCGTCACTCTTGCGACGGTGGGGATGCTTTTGCGGGGAGGATTTACGTTTATTGAAATCTTCTGTACGGCGCTGGTGGCTTCATTCACCTTTCTGACCGTCGGCAATCTCTTTGCTCTGCAGACAGAACCTGAGTGGGCCATGAGTTGGGCGGATCTCAGGTCCGGTCTTTCCTTCGGGATTCCGGATGCCGCCGGGGCTGTCATCACGGCCCTGGCTGCTTTCGGAATTATCGGGATCGGGGCGGCGGAGCTGGTTGCCTATCCATACTGGTGCCTCGAAAAGGGCTATGGGAAATGGATAGGTCCACGAGGTGGTGATGCGGGATGGAATGATCGGGCCCGGGGGTGGGTGCGAGTCCTCCAATGGGATGCCTGGGGTTCGATGATCATTTATACCTTAAGCACCATCGCGTTTTATCTGCTCGGGGCAGCGGTGCTTCACCGCATGGGCCTCGTGCCGGCAGGGGCGGAAATGATCGCTACGCTCGCTGAGATATACGGCCCTGTTTTCGGGAGTGCCGGAAAAATGATTCTTCTTGTTGGTGCTTTTGCGGTGCTCTTTTCCACCTTCTTTGTTTCGAATGCCACGAAGGCCCGACTCATGACTGACGCCCTTCATGTTTTTAAATGGCGACGGGTTCCCGATGAGGAATCCAGAAAAAGATCGGTCCGTTTCTTCAGCGTCGCATTCCCTATTCTGTGTTTCGTTATTTATACGATATTTCCAAAACCGGTTGTGTTGATTTTGCTCTCAGGTCTCATGCAGGCATTGCTTCTGCCGATGCTCGGAGTCGCAGCTCTCTATTTTCGATTTCGGACGATTGACCCCACCCTCCGTCCGGGAAGGTTGTGGGATTTGATGCTGATTCTTTCCGTGGTCGCTTTTCTGGTCGTCGGGGGCTTCATCGGGTGGACGAAAGGAAGTGAGTTTCTTACCCTCATTCTCTCGTAGCTATTTGCTGGACTTTCGCGTAAATTCAGCGCGAAACAGGCCGGAGATGATCGCTGGTTCCTTCGGGAATTGGAGGAAAGTCCGGACACCATACGACAACATGCCCGGTGAAAGCCGGGGAGCCTGATTATAATGATTGGGCGACGGAAAGTGTCGCAGAAATTAGACCGCCTTTCTTCGCTCCGGTGAAGGGGGGTAAGGGTGAAATGGCGAGGTAAGAGCTCACCGCTCCGAGGGTGACTGAGGAGGCAGGATAAACCCCATGTGGTGCAAGGCAGAACAGAGCAAACGGGCAGTCGGTCCGGATCCGCTTGCGGAATGTGCTCGGGTAATAGTCGCTCCATCCTATCCCGTTTTTGCGGGCCGGGAGGGACTGAAGAGGCTTTCGAGCTGATTCGGTTAGATAAATGATCGTCCACTTCGTCTCGTTTTTGCGGGGCGGGGTGAACAGAATCCGGCTTACGAAGGCCTGTTTCACTTTTTTAACCGGGGGTGCCCGGCATGGACTGGCCCGGGGTCACCTTTGAGTGGTTTAGAGCTATGCAGTTCCCGTGGAAACCGCTGCTTTTCGCATGGAGCTGGATTTTAGACAGCGTCGCTTTTCTCGATAAAGTCGGTTCATGGCTTGTTAGCGTCCTTGCTTATTTCATGTCTTTGCGCCACTTAGGTCAGACACGGGATGCGAGAAATAAAATCGGAAAGTTATCAATCATTCCCCGATCGGGGAATGCGTTGCGGGTTAAAATGGGTGTCACTTTTGGTGGTGGTTATTGCCGTGATCAGTTCCAGTTGTACTCCTGATATTTATCATACGAGGGCAGATAGAGAGGCCTACGGAACGATTTTTCAAAAAACACCTGCTGTCGAAAATGTGGACGAGGGTGATGTGGACATCAGTTCGCCGGAGCCCATGAATCTTTCATCGCTTCGGAAAGCGGGAGGGGGTGCCAGCTTTCTTGGACCGGGCGCAACCTCGGAGCGGGGAGCTAAGGTTCTTTCGCTCGATAAAGCGCTTGAGACCGGAGTGACCTATGGGCGGGAGTATTTGAGCGAGAAAGAAAGGGTGTTTCTTTCCTCCTTGGAATTGACCTTAGCCCGCTATCAACTTGCCCCGATCTTTTCCGGAGGAGGTGATGTTGGCTGGGCTTCTGACAGCCAGCGGGCGCAATTACAGCAGGGGGCGACTGATCTTGTTGCGACAAACACCTTTGCCCGTACCAGTCGCGGCGGGTTTAACTGGCTCTCTCGAACTGGAGCGAGGATTTCCGCTGATTTCACCCGTGACTTTCTTCGGTTTACGACCGGTAACCGTTCGGTGAATGCTTCCGATCTCGCCGTTTCGGTGGTTCAGCCTCTGCTCCAGGGTGGGGGGGCGACAGTGACGATGGAAGCGTTGACGCAGGAAGAGCGAAATCTGCTCTACGACCTTCGCGACTTTGCCAATTTCCGTCGTGACTTTGTCGTCGAAATTGTCAGTGACTACTACAATGTCCTGAGTTTGAGAGACCGTGTGCAAAACAACTATGTCGCGTATCGGGGATTCTTGAAAAACGTCGAGCGTGAGGAAGGATTGGCTGATGAGGGATTGCGTACGCAAACTCAGCTGGGACGACTCCGTCAGGCGGCGCTACAAGCGGAAAGCCGTTGGATCGATTCGATTCGAACTTACCAAACGCAATTGGATCAATTTAAACTGACGCTCGGGGTTCCCGTTGCTGATCGATTGATTCTTGATGACGCCGAGTTGAGGAGGCTTGGAATCATTGACCCGGACGTGACGCGGGAACAAGCCGTTAAAATCGCACTGGTAACGAGGCCGGATCTCGCTACTTCGGCCGACATTGTGGATGATGCAGAGCGCCGGATCAAGGTAGCTAAAAACGGGCTCCTTCCCGGGCTCGATGTCTCGATGGATTACAATTCGTTGAGTGATCCTGGCGATACCACTCCTGGAATTAATTTCGATCGGAGGCGCTGGGATACGACGCTCGACCTCGACCTTCCGCTCGATCGCAAGGCAGAGCGAAACGACTATCGGGCGTCATTCATCTATCTTGAACGCGCAAAAAGAGCGGATGAATTGGCCCGGGATCGTGCTCGTCTCGAGATCTATGATGCATGGCGTGCCATTGATCAGGCCCGGATGAACTTTAAGGTCGCCGAGCAGCAGGTGGATCTGGCGAATCGTCGACTCGAAGAGCAAATTCTTCTTTCTGAGCTCGGTCGCGGAGACGCCCAGGATCTCGTTGATGCTCAGAATGACCTCCTTAGCGCTCAGAATCAACGCACGTCAACCGTTGTTAGTCATAACTTAGCGCGGTTGCGCCTTTGGAGAGACATGGGGATCTTGTATATTCGTAAGGATGGATCCTGGGCATCAGTGCTCAAGGCCGAACCTCGCTAAGGTATGAAAAAATGGGTGATTTCAGGAGTGGTGATTGCGGGTGTCGCAGTCGCTTTGATGGGGATCTTTGGGTCCGGTTCCAAGGGAGCCAATAGCGAAGATCTACCCGTTGCCTCCGTTCAGCGGGGCGATTTGGTTATTGATGTTCTTGAAGGCGGGAATATTCAAGCGCTCAACTACCTCGAGTTTCGCAACGAGGTGAAGGACAACAGTGGCGTTAAAATTCTCGAAATCATCGATGAGGGTTACATGGTGACGGAGGAGGATGTCGCAAACGGAAAGGTTCTCGTTCGCCTTGATCAGTCACAGCTCGAGGAGGAGATCGTCGACCACGATGTGGAGTTTCAGCAAACTGAGGCCGCCTACGCAGAGGCTAAGCAGAATATCGAAATCGAAGAAAGTGAAGCCTTGAGTGATATCAAGGCGGCTCGTCAGGCTCTACGTTTCGATTTGCTCGATTTTCAAAAATTTGTCGGGGCGGAAGCGGCGGAAGCGACTTTGAAGCGCCTCAATCTTCCCTACAATACCGAGTCCCTGACCCGCTACGAAGAGGAAGCGACCGAGCTGATTGTGAAAGCTTTCGACGCGAAGCGTCTTGCTGAAAGTGCGAAAGCGGAACAGGACATGAACCCTTTCGAGCTGGAGGCCGAGAGCAGTCTCGCCTCCAACGTTGATTTCAGTACCTTTCTTCAAAATGAAGTCCTCGGGGACGGCGAAGCGGAGCAAACCATTCGCCGAATGAAGGACGAGGCTCTCGTCGCTGCGTCAGAGCTCTCCGTGAAAGAGGAGTCGGTGGAAGGGGCGAAGCGACTTCATGAGCGTGAATTTATCACCCGGCAAACGCTCGATAATGAGCTTGTCAGTCTCGATAAAGCGAAGTTGGCATTGCAGCGCTCCGAGACTGAGTTGGAGCTCTTCCGGGATTACGAGTTTCCGAAAGAGGCTGAGAAGATGCTCTCGAATTACGAGGAGGCACTGCTTTCACTTATCCGCACGAAGCGGGAGGAGATGGCGAAAATGTCTCAGATTTACGCCAAGTTCCGTTCCGCCAAGCGCCGCTACGAACTTCAGCTGAAGAAGCGCGAGAATCTCGAAGAGCAGCTCGCGAGTTGTGTGATTCGAGCCGAGCTTCCCGGGCTCGTTGCCTATGGCGGTGCTCAGGCAAATTACTATACCTCGCGTCACTACGATGGAATCGCCTCCGGTGCGACATTGAAGACAGGTCAGCCGATTATTACGATTCCGAATATGTCTGAACTCGGCGTCGAAGTGAATATTCACGAGTCTCACATCAAGAAGATTGAGTTGGGACAAAAGGCTTACATCACAGCCGAGTCGGTTCCTGACATGAAGCTGGAAGGTCGCATCACGAAAGTCGCGGTCCTGCCCGACTCCAATGCCTCCCGCTACAACCCTTCGTTAAAAGTGTATCCTGCGACGGTGGAAATCGAAGGAACTCATGAATTCCTCAAACCCGGGATGAGCGCCAAAGTGGAAATCATTGTGAAGGAGCTTTCTGATGTGACATACGTCCCGGTTCAATCAATCTTTGTGGAAGAGGATGAGCGTTTCGTTTTTCTGAAGACCTCGAACGGGTATGAGCGCCGTCTCGTTGAAGTGGGGATGCACAACAGTGACTTTATCGAGGTGATTGATGGAATTGGCCCGGGTGAAGAAGTGATCCTCAAAATGCCGGACGACTATGAGCCGCCCAAGATTCAAGTCGCGGAGAAGCCCGGCTTGAAAAAGGCAGAGAGTAAAACAGCGGCGAAGGATGCTAAACCGCAGCCTAAATCGTCGACGAATGCTTGATTCCGGTCCGATAGAACAAGCGAAGTCGAACGTTGACCGAAGCGCCGATCCGGTGATCGAGCTTCGTGCGGTTGAGAAGCACTATATGATGGGCGACTTCCTCGTGAAGGCCTTGAAGGGGATTGATCTCAAAATTCTGCCCGGCGACTATATCTCTATCCTCGGCCCTTCCGGTTGTGGTAAATCAACGATGCTGAACATCCTCGGTTGTCTCGATCAACCTACGGTGGGCGAGTACCTTCTCGACGGTCTCGATGTCGCTCAGCTTACCGATGACGACCTCTCAGCGGTGCGGGGAAACAAACTCGGGTTTATCTTTCAAAGTTATAATTTGATTCAGCAACTGTCGGTTGTCGAGAATATCGAAGTGCCTCTCTACTATCAGGGGGTACACGAAGATGAAAGTCGGGAAATTGCTATCGAGTTGGCGAATAAAGTGGGGCTCGGCAAGCGGCTCGACCACAAGCCGACTGAGCTTTCCGGCGGGCAGCAGCAGCGTGTCGCGATCGCCCGGGCCCTGTCCAATGATCCCTCGGTGATCCTCGCTGATGAGGCGACGGGAAACCTCGATTCCAAATCAGGTGGCGATATTCTTCAGATTTTTGACGATCTCAATGCGGAGGGAAAGACGCTTATCATGATCACTCACGATGAGGGAATGGCAAAGCGGACCCCTCGCGTGATCCGTCTCAAGGATGGTGAGATCGGATATGATACCTACATTCACGGATAGAAATGAGTGCTCCCTTTGTCCGTGAACTCACCTTCTTTCGACTGAAGCGGTCCGTCATTCTCGGGATCAAGAGTTTGTGGATGCACAAGCTCCGTTCTTTCCTCACGGCGCTTGGTATTGTTTTCGGTGTTGCCTCCGTGATTTCGATGCTCGCAATCGGCGAGGGGGCAAGCTATGAGGCTCAGCAACAGATCAAAGAGCTGGGCAGTCAGAATATCATCCTTGAGTCAGTGAAGCCGACTAACACGACCACTGCGGGAGAGCAGGAGCGGTCGCTGATTCTCGAATACGGTCTTACTTATCGTGATATCACGCAGATACAGGCAACTGTTCCCGGTGTTTCCGTGACGGTTCCGGGGCGGCGTATCAAGGATTTCCTCTGGGGCGGAGCGAACAGTGTTGATGGTGTTGCTCTGGGAACGGTTTCCTGGTTTCCGTCGATGAAAAACCGTGACCTTGTCCGGGGCCGTTTTTTCAAAGAGATGGAGATGAAAGACCGTTCCCCGGTTTGCGTTTTGACAGAGAGTCTTGCTCGTCAGTTATACCCGCTGAAAGATCCTGTTGGCCAAACGGTGAGGATGCAGACCAGCTATTTTCGAGTGGTTGGCGTGATCGAAGATGATCCCGCCGTGGCGGCTTCTTCGGAAGATATGAAAGGATCATCGGAATCCGGAGAGGGCATGGAAATGATGATTCCCATCTCAACGCTCGAAGATCACTTTGGCGAGGTCCTTTTCAAGTATCGTTCCGGAAGCTTCGAAGCGGAGAAGGTGGAGTTGCATGAAGTGACCGCCCGTATCGAAGACCCGGACCAGGTCATGCCGGCGGCTCTCGCCATTCAGCATATTCTCGAAAGGAACCACAGTGAAGTGGACTATAAGATGACGGTTCCGCTCGATTTGCTTCGACGGGCTGAGCGGACTAAACAGATTTTTAACATCGTGTTAGGATCTATTGCCGCTATTTCACTCCTTGTCGGCGGGATCGGGATCATGAATATCATGCTCGCGACAGTGACGGAGCGAACACGTGAAATCGGGATTCGACGTGCTCTCGGAGCGAAGAAAAAAGACATCGTCTTTCAGTTTCTCATTGAGACGGTGATTCTTTCCGGTGCCGGTGGCATTCTTGGTGTTGCCCTTGGTTTGGGTGTTCCCATCATGGTGACTTATTTCGCCGGCATGGTGACGATTATTCAGTTTTGGGCTCCTACGATCGCTTTTGGTATCTCCGTTACGATCGGGGTCCTCTTTGGCATTTATCCGGCCTTTCGGGCGGCTGACATGAATCCGGTTGAAGCGTTGCGTCACGAATAAAAAAGCCCGCCTCTTTCGAAGCGGGCTTTTTCGTTGCTTACGAAAGTTTGAAGAGGAAAGAAATTCAGGCTGAGGCAGGGGAGTAGGCTTCACGAGCTTTATAGACCTTGTCCAACTCCTCTTTACTCACGAGGCCGTCGGCATCGGTATCGGCTTTGCGAAGCTTGCCCCAAAGCTCGGCCGGGACTTCCGATTCAGCGAGTTTACCGTCCTTGTCTTTGTCCAACTTCAGAAACATGGCACCCTGCCCGCCCTGCTGGCTTTTCCCTTTTCCTTTGCCTGCCATTCCGTCTTTTCCTTTGCCCCGCATTGCTGCCATTCCAGCTCCGATTTCCTCCTTGGTGACGACGCCGTCATTGTCTGTATCCAGTTTGCCGAGGCGGTCCCAGGCCTGCCCGGGAACTTCATCCTTTGAAATATTGCCGTCACCGTTCCGGTCAGCTTTCTTGAGCATTTCGCCGGGTCCACCTTTGCCTTTTCCTCCGCCACCGGGAGCGCCCGGTCCGTCAGGGCGGGCAGCTTTGGCTTCTTCATGGCTGATCGCGTTGTCGCCATCCTGATCGAGTTTACCCAGCCGATCCCAGATCGCTTCGGGGACCTCATCTTTTGAAAGTTTACCGTCGCCGTTCTTGTCGGCTCGTTTGAACATTTCGCCTGGACCGCCTTTGCCCGGTCCTCCTTTGCCGGGTTTGTCGCCCGGCTTCCCGGCGGCACCTCCCCGGGCGGCAGCCAGTTCCTGGAGCGTGACTTTGCCGTCGTCATCTTTGTCGAGTTTTCCCATGTGCTCCCATTTGTCGCCGGCTTCCTCTTTTGAGATTGCCTGATCGCTGTTGGTGTCGAGGGATTTGAAGAATGAGCCATCCGCCTTCCCTTTGCCGGGGCGGGTATTTTCCTCTGCCAGAAGCGGGCAGAGCGCGAGAGCGGTGGTCAGAAAAATAGAGATTGATGTTTTCATGATTTTCAGGTGGTTCGCTTTTAGAAACCCCTCGTCATGGAAAGCGTTTCGATTTTTTTATGATGCCTGTGATCGAGAGCCGGCGATTCGCCTCGCGACTTTACCTCTGACCTGCCTTGTAGGGATCACGGCTCAGATCGCGTGAGGGGCGGGGGTGATCCCGTCAATGAAGTCGCGCTTTCGTCAGAAATCGGCCTTTGCGTTTCCTCCCGGAGGAGGCAAAGTCCAGCCATGTCCGAAGGAGAAACGTCAACTGACCCCGGCCTGAAATCGTCCCCCTATCCCGGGTGCGCGATTTTGTTCACCATTGTTCTCGTCTTTGGAGGGCTCATCATTCTCTACACCACGATCGGCCGCTATCAGCAGAAGGAAATTGCGACCTTTACTCAGGAGGAGCCGGCGGTGATCAAGGTCCTTGAGCCAACTCCTGAGGAGTCCGCTGCCGCGAAGGCCAAGCTGATGAAGATCGACGAGGCCGTCTCCGGCGGGAAGGCAGAGCGACTTATTTTTACGGCAAAGGATCTCAATCTTCTTATCGCGAGCATCGACGAGCTGGAAGATTTTCGCGGTCAGACGTTCATTGAGCGGATTTCGCCGCAGGGCATCGTGGCGAAGATGGCTCAGCCGATGAGAAAAGGATTCATCAAAAAGGACATCCATTACCTTAACGCGACCTTTGTTCTCAAGCCGGAACTCCGTGCGCGAACCCTTGCGTTTAAGGTTGTAGATATTCGTCCGGTTGTCGGCGATGTTCCGAAGCAGTTTATCGACAGTTACGCTGTCCTCGATTTTTTCCGGCTTGATCCGGAGCTTGATGCCATTGCCCGGAATATCGGTTCAGTTGCGGCGGTTTACACCGAAGGAGACACGCTCGTGGTGGAAACGAAAGTTCCCACGGCGGCCGACGAGGAGTCATAACGATGGACGGGAAATCCTGCTGCGCACCTTCCGGAGGATCACGGGATTCGAGTGAATTTCCGCACCGGATCGGGAGATCCGTCGATGCAGGGTCAAAGGAGGGGATGGTTGAACTCCCCGGCGGAAGTTTTCTCATGGGGGCTGAAGGGCCCGAGACCTGGCCGGGCGACAGGGAGGGACCGGTTCGCGAGGCGACGGTTGCACCATTCTGGGTTGATCAGACCACGGTTACAAATGAGCAGTTTGCCTCCTTTGTCGAAGCGACCGGGTATGTTACCGAGGCCGAGCGGTTCGGATGGTCCTTTGTTTTCCATAACCAGATTCCGAAACAACACCGCAAACATGTTCAGCTGGTTGCGGTTGAGGGCACGGCCTGGTGGGCGCGGCTTGAAAAGGCGGATTGGCGGAAGCCGGGTGGTCCGGGAAGCCATTTGAAAAAAATAGGGCATCATCCGGTTGTCCATGTTTCGTGGAATGATGCGCTTGCCTATGCTTCCTGGATGGGAAAGCGCCTTCTTACCGAAACAGAGTGGGAATTTGCGGCCCGGGGAGGACTTGAGCAGAATATCTATCCCTGGGGGAATGAACTCATGCCCGGGGGAAAGCATCGCTGCAATATCTGGCAGGGACGGTTTCCGCAGGAAGATACGGGAGAGGACGGCTATATCGGAACGGCTCCGGCGAAGAGCTTCCGCGCGAACGGCTACGGTCTCTACCATTGTGTCGGGAATGTATGGGAGTGGACTTCCGACTGGTTTGCCGGTCCGGACTCGGGGCGAGTCATTCGCGGGGGATCCTACCTCTGTCACGATTCCTACTGCAATCGCTACCGGAATTCAGCGAGAACGAAGAACACGCCGGATTCCTCGACCGGGCACACCGGTTTTCGATGTGCGCTCTCTTCCGCTGATTGACGTCGTTCCCATCGGGAATCAGCCTTGACCCATGGAATCGTTTCCTTACCGTTATCCTCTAATCACTAAATCCCATATTCAATTATCATGGCACTCACTGTAGGCACCACCGCTCCCGATTTCGAACTCACCACCCTCGGCGCTGACGGCCCCGAAGTCATCAAGCTCAGTGAGCAGACCGGCGAAGGCAGCGTTCTTCTTCTTTTTGTTCCGATGGCCTTCACCGGCGTCTGCACGACCGAGTTTTGCTCCGTCACCAGCGAACTCAGCGAGTACGCGGACCTCAACGCAAAGGTGTTCGGCATCAGTGGTGATAACCCCTTTGCACAGCAAAACTGGAAAGACAAAGAGGGGATTGAGATCACGCTCCTGAGTGACTACGAGCACGAAGTCGCCAAAGCTTACGACATTGCCTACGACAGTTTTCTTCCGGCAAAGAACCTCCACATGGGCGGTGTTCCCAAGCGCTCTGCTTTCATCATCGATAAAGACGGCGTTATTCAATATGCCGAAAGCAGCGATAATCCGGGTGACCTCCCTGATTTCGAGGCGATCAAGGCGAAGCTCGGTGAGCTTTCCCAGTGAGGGGAGGGAGTCGAGGGGCAGAGGATTGAAGGCTCTGCGCTGATCGGCTCCTGATCTGAATCTTTAAAAAGGCCCGGTGTGATCCGGGCTTTTTTTGTGTCCTGAGGTTGAGATTCCTTCCGGAAGGACACCGGAGGGCCGCGGATGCCTTTTCTTCGCCTTCGTTCCGGGAATCGCTGAAATTGGCGGCCTGGAGCGGTTGCTATCCTTTCTGCATCCACCCGAAAGCCCCGACATCCGGGATCAAACAGCCAAAACTGATCCCGTTCGGCCCGCTTTTTGCGAGAATGGAACCTTGAAACACAAGGCTTCGTATCGTACAGATGGCCCGAAATAAGCCGGAGCAAAAACGCTCTGGACCCAACAGGGTGAGGTCACCGACTCAACCCTGTTTACTCTCCGAAAATTACCTGACCAAGATGAGTTTAGACGTTGTAAGATCTTTCACTACCGGCTCCGGAGCCGAGGGCAAATATTACTCTCTTCCCGCTCTCGCCGAAGCCGGAATTGCCCCTGATCTAAGCCGTCTCCCTGTCAGTATTCGAATCGTTCTCGAATCGGTTCTCCGAAATGTCGACGGTCGCAAGGTCAGCGAAGACGACGTTAAGAATCTTGCGGGATGGAACGCCAAATCTCCAGGGGAATACGAAATCCCTTTCACGGTCGCCCGCATTGTCCTTCAGGATTTCACCGGCGTGCCTCTTCTCGTCGATGTTGCCGCCATGCGCGACGCCGCCGTTGCCCGCGGTGCTGAAGCCGCCAAGGTTGAGCCTCTTGTTCCGGTTGACCTCGTGGTTGACCACTCGGTGCAGGTGGATTTTGCTGGTTCCCAGTCCGCCCTCGACCGTAACATGGAGATTGAGTTTATTCGTAACCGGGAACGTTATGAGTTCCTCAAATGGGGGCAGCAGGCCTTCGATACTTTTTCCGTGGTTCCTCCGGGCATTGGAATCGTTCACCAGGTAAATCTCGAATACCTTGCTAAAGGTGTCCTTTCTAAAGATGGCGTCTATTACCCCGACACTCTCGTCGGAACCGACTCCCACACCACGATGATCAACGGTGTCGGCGTTGTCGGATGGGGGGTTGGCGGTATCGAAGCCGAGGCGGGAATGCTCGGTCAGCCTGTCACTTTTCTCGTCCCTGAAGTGGTGGGTGTTTACCTCCACGGTTCCCTTGCCGAAGGCGTTACCGCGACCGACCTCACCCTTCGAGTCACCGAGATGCTTCGCGCCCATGGCGTTGTCGGGAAGTTCGTCGAGTTTTTCGGCCCCGGGGCGAGAGCGCTTTCTCTTCCTGATCGTGCCACGATTGCGAACATGGCTCCTGAGTATGGCGCCACGATGGGATTCTTCCCTGTCGATGAGGAAACCATCAACTACCTTCGCGGCACCGGGCGTTCCGAGGAGCTCTGCACCACTGTCGAAAACTACTACAAAGCTCAAGGCCTCTTCGGTATCCCTGAGAAGGATCAGTGCGACTACACCGACCTTCTCGAATTGGACCTGGCGACGATCGTTCCCGCCGTCGCTGGACCGAAGCGTCCCCAGGACCGTATCGATGTTCCCGAGTTGGGCGAGAAGTTTGACTCTCTCTTCTCCGCCTCGACCGCAGACGGTGGATTCGGTCTCCCTGATGAAAAGCGGGACCTGAGCGTTTCCGTTACCATGCCCGACCCGGCCGGTTGGGCGGTCGGATCGCTCCTGGAGTCTGTCGAGCCGGGAGCACCCAGGGACAAGGTCGAAATGACCTCCAATCGACCCGCTCCGAACTCGATCCTGACGAGAGAAGCTTTTGAGCCCATCGATACCCGGATCCAGCATGGATCGGTGCTCATCGCTGCGATCACGAGCTGCACGAACACGTCCAACCCCAGCGTCATGCTTGCGGCCGGACTCGTCGCGAAGAAAGCCAATGAACGCGGCCTGACCGTTGCTCCTTTCGTGAAGACTTCCCTTGGACCCGGCTCCCGTGTTGTCACTGATTACCTCGAGGCGACCGGTCTTCAGACTGAGCTCGATCAACTCGGCTTCGAGACAGTCGGCTACGGTTGCACCACTTGTATCGGAAACTCAGGGCCGCTTCATCCCGCCATCGAAGGGGCGATCAAAGAAGGTGATCTCGTCTGTGCGTCGGTCCTTTCCGGAAACCGGAACTTCGAAGCCCGCGTCCACGGTTCGATCAAAGCGAATTTCCTCATGTCGCCACCACTCGTCGTCGCCTACGCTCTTGCGGGGCGCGTCGACCTCGATCTCACAACCGAACCCCTCGGAACGGATGCGAATGGTGAACCTGTCTTTCTTGCTGATCTCTGGCCCACACAGGCAGAGGTCCGCGAGCAGCTCGATGCAGCGCTAAAGCCTGAGGTCTACCAGAAGCTCTACGGAAACGTTGATACTGCCAACCCGAAGTGGGGCGAAATCAAAGGTTCCACCGGCGCGACTTACACCTGGGACGACGCTTCGACCTACGTGCAGTCACCTCCTTTCTTCGACACCAAAGAAGGTGCCAGCGAAGACATCGTCGGCGCCCGTCCGCTCGGTATCTTCGGTGACTCCGTCACCACCGACCACATTTCCCCTGCCGGAGCAATCAAGGACACTTCACCCGCGGGGCAGTACCTCCTTGAGAACGGCGTTGAAAAGGCGTCCTTCAACTCCTACGGCGCACGTCGCGGAAATGATCGCGTCATGACTCGCGGAACCTTTGCGAACGTTCGCATCAAAAACCTCATGTGCCCCGGTATTGAAGGCGGATACACGCAGTATTTCGGTAGTGAAGAAGTGCCTGCACCCGACACCGCGATCGAAGCCTTCGGCAGCGCCAAGCCAACTTTTATCTACAACGCCTGCATGGCGTATCAGAGTGAAGGTACTCCGCTCGTCGTCATTGGTGGCGATGATTACGGCATGGGATCAAGTCGTGACTGGGCCGCGAAGGGAACGCGTCTTCTCGGGGTAAAAGCCGTTGTGACCAAGTCCTTTGAGCGGATTCACCGTTCCAACCTGATTGGCATGGGTGTCCTGCCATTGAACTTCGTCGACAAGGCGGACTACGAGAAGGTTAAAGCTCTCGTGGATGCGACCTTCGACATCGTGGGTATCGCCGGTGAGCTGAAGCCGATGCAGACGGCTACGCTGGTGGCGCACGGGAGTGATGGAACGACGATTGAGGTTCCGCTGAAGGTGCGTCTCGATACACCTGCCGAGGTGGACTACTACAATGCCGGCGGGATCCTGCCGTATGTATTGGAGCAGATCATTGCGGGTTAGGCATAGTCCCAACTCTAAAGTTGAGCGGGTGCTTGAGGCTCGTCGGCGGATCCTTTTCGTCGGCGGGAAAGTGGATCGTTGCGGGGGCGGGTAAGCCGGTAAGGCGCTCAGTCCCCGGAATTGAGCAGCTTCACTTGGGCGGGGAGGTAGTGCCGTCGGCTGACGATTAGATAGTCGAGAGACAGTCAGGTTCTATTGATCTGATTTCTGAAATGAGATAGATCAAAAGTGAAGTTCTGCCGGGGTTGTGTTTCGGTAGGAGACTACGGATTGGTGTTTGCGCTGCGAAATGGAGCAGAGCCCGAAGGCCAATGCGGAATTTCGCAGCTGGCTGCGAACTCGGAGGGTGTTTGATATCCCGGCAAGCTGTTTCGCTTGTTTTCGTCCAGAATAATCTGAGCCTTCACGTAGCGATCTGAATATCTCAGGGCTCAAGAGTTCTTCAGGTAGCTTATCGGGGAAGTTTTTGATGTAGGCGTTCTCCCGGGGCGAACCGAACTTTTGATGTAGAGGATCTTGATCTCCAGATCCTTGAGCCAATCCTGAACTGCATAGGCGATGAACTCCGGCCCGTTGTCACTGCGAATATGCTTCGGAGCGCCATAGCGCTCAATGGCCACCTCGATGATGGTGATCACATCGACGGCTCGGATTGACCAACTCGCGTGAGTCGCTAGACACTCACGGGTGTGTTCGTCGATTAAAGTGAGTATCCGAAAGTGGCTTCCATTAGCGGTCTGGTCAGTCACGAAGTCCCAGCTCCAGACATCACCCCGGTTCGCAGCCTTCCTTCTGCGCGCGGTCGAAAGCCCGACTCGCCGGGCTCGGCGCTGCTTTTTGCGAACCTTGAACCCAGCTTCACGACGGACGCGAAGCACTCGCTTCTCGTTGATCTTGTATCCATCTCTTCGCATCATCGCCGTCATGCGACGGTAGCCGTATCTTGGATGCTTCTGGCTCAACCGGAGGATCTCTTTTTGCATCTCAAGGGAACTCTTCACTGATCTGACTTACGCGGTAATAAGTCGATCGGGGCAACCCAAGAGCCCGACAGGCGACTGCCGAACATCCCAGGCCCTCTTCGACGGCAAACGTCACGGCTCGACGCTTGGCCGACGAGCTTACCATTTTTTTAATTTTACCTCCTTGAGGATCTGGTTCTGAACGGTGAGATCTGCCACGAGACGCTTCAGGCGCCCGTTCTCGTCTTCGAGCGCTCGCAGTCGTCGTGCCTCCTCAACATCCATGCCGCCATACTTACGCTTCCAGTTGTAAAAGGTCGCGTCGCTGATGTTGTGCTTCGCACACACTGCTTTCACGGTGCTCTCTCCATCGGACCGATGATCTTCTCTACGCTGAATCTGCTTCTCTTTTCCGTGGACGCGGGACTCTCTGTTCTGAGGCAAAACTTCAGTTTACGCACGTCTCACTTTTGGGACGCAGGTCAATTGAACCCGAAACCTTAACTGAGCGCCCATCTAATGCGAGCTTATTGCATTTGGGCGTTTGAGCCCAATGGTGCCACGAGAGCATGAAGGGCCCTCTCTACTCCACAACCCAGCGACTCACACACCCTTCGCTCGCCTGGCTGACGGTCGAGGCGAAATCAGCGAGGTAGCCTCGTTTGTGACGCGGTGTCGAGGTCTTCGTGAGCCGCTCCGGCGAGTCAAGATCTGCCTCGACGTGGATGGTGCCAGCGAGGAGGTCAAAGATGATCGGGTCTCCATCCCGCATCGCAGCGATCGGTCCACCGACAGCTGCCTCGGGGGCGCAATGAACACCGACGGCTCCTCCCGATACGCCTGAGACGCGAGTGTCAGAGAGCAGGGCGACTTTCCCTTTCAACTCCGGAACGGCAAGGGCGGCACTGGCGACGTGGACCTCGGGCATACCGGAGGCGACCGGACCACAGCCACGAATCACGACAACATGGCCCGGTTTAATTCGTCCTTCAGCCGCCGCCTCGTGAACGTCGCGGGAATCATCAAAGCAGATCGCGGTCCCCTCGAAGCGTGGATTATCGAGCGAGGAAACTTTGAAAACCACGCCGTCGGGCGCGACATTTCCGAAACAGATCTGAATGTCTGCGTAGTCTTTGAAGGGCGCATCGAGCGGGGCAATCAAGGATTGATCCCCGGGCACGGGAGAGGCTGAAGCAAGGTTCTCCGCGAGGGTTTTTCCGGTGACAGTGAGACAACTGCCGTCGAGCCAGCCGCCATCGAGGAGATGGCGCAACAGCACCGAAGTGCCACCGAGGCGATGGAGATCGTTCATTGTCCCGCTGCCGCGCGGAGCGAAGTTGCAGAGGACGGGGGTCTTCCGGCAAACTGCCTGGATGTCCCGCAGGGTGAAGTCGACTCCGGCCTCCCGGGCGAGTGCCAGAATGTGGAGGATTCCATTGGTCGATCCGCCCATCGCCGCAAGCGTGGTCGTGGCATTAACGAAGGCGGTGCGGGTGAGAATGTCGCGGGGACGGATGTTTCGCTCGAGAAGGAGGCGAAGCGCTGCGCCGACGCGGCGACATTCGTCGCGTTTTTCCTCCGCCACTGCGGGTCGCGAGGAGGTGTCCGGCAGACTGAGTCCAATCGCCTCCATCGTGACGCCCCAGGTGTTGAACGAAGCAGCGATTCCACAGCCGCCGGCCCCCGGGCACGCGGTCCGGATGATCTGCTCGGATTCCTCATAGTCCATCGAGCCGTTTGCCGCCTTTGCGGCTGCATCATAGACATCCAGAATTGTGGTGTCGTGCCCCTTGTGGCAGCCGGGCAGGATGGAGCCTCCGTTGACAATGAGACCCGGGTAGTTGGTCCGGGCCATGGCCATCGCGAATCCAGGGCCGTTTTTGTCGCAATGGTGTAGGCCGACAATCGCGTCGTAGCAGTGCGCGGTGCAAACCATTTCAGTACCATTGGCAATGTGGTTGCGGGAAGGCAGGGAGGCGCTCCCGCCCTCGTGTCCCTGAGTGATGTTGTCACTCACCGGCGAGACGCCGAAAGGAAAGCCAATCAACCCTGCTTCGTGACACCCCTCGCGAATGAGTGTTGCGAGTTCGTGGGCGTGAAGGTTACAGAGATTTCCATCGAGCAGAGGGGTGCCGATACCGATCTGGGCTTTCTCAAAATCCTCAGGGGAAAACCCCAGTCCCCAGTAGAAGGCATTGATGCCACGTTGCCAGCCCGAAGTCAGCGAGCGGGAGTTCCAGTTCAAAGAAGCGGCAGGGGAGGTCTGAGACATGTTCGATTCTCGGTCTCGATGAGAATGGACGCAACGTCCCAATTTAAGATTTTGCTTCCAGAACCGGGACAAAATCCGTTTCGATTGCTTTCTAAACGTGGAGAGATGGCCCGTTTCAGGATGAGTGAACAATCCACTTCCCCTGATCCGGCGGCAAAAAACAGTTCGATATCGACTCCTGAGCAATGCGATCCCGTCCCCTCCCCGGATACTCACCTTTCAAAAAGTGAGCCTCAGCCGCCCAAACCGCCGTCGTCATGCGGAGAAGCTCACCATTCGCCCCACCCCGGAAACCGGCTTCTCATTGATTTCAATTCTTCCCGGTTCAGGGAAAATGGCCGTATTCATACCGGGATTGTGCTCGAAGAACTCGGGTTAATTCAATTTCCGCCGTCTTACTTTGCTGAGGATAGCCCTGAAAAAGAACCCGACTCTGCATCAATTATCCTGCCATCCGTTAGGAATCGCCCTCTAAAACGAACTATTTATAACGGACATCTTAATAATCTCATATTCTTAGGCAACCTGGGGCAAGATTCATAACTGGCTGCTAATAAGGTATTTACAAAAATAAATGAGGCTATTATGATTTAAAATCGCTCACCAAATAAGCCGACTAACACAGCAATATTGAAAACTTGTATCTTAAAGGCTTGAACCTCTGAAAATACCGCGTAGATTCACCGCCCGCCCGAAAGAGGGTAACTCTGACAGTTCTTACGAGCCTGACGAGATAATGATCTTTAAGAAAAATCGAGCCGAGTATTTCAATTG